>CAWBIJ010000004.1:0-1626420 GCA_963788975.1 uncultured Solirubrobacterales bacterium | reverse complement strand
ACAGGACGCCGCTGCCCAGGAGGAGTGCCCCCTCCCCTCCATCAAACCCGCTGCGTAGCCCGCTTACGCTCGCGGCGAAGCTCGCGCAGATAGGGGTGAAAATCCACTTGAATCGTGTGACGCTTAGAGGCGATGTAGCGCTTCTTCATCTTTCGTTCTTCGTCTGAGATCGCTTCTCGCATCTCGGCTGTGGATGGAAGCGCTGCTCGGCCTGTGAGCAGGTCGGCGACCCATTCGGACTGAGCCTCAGCGAGGGGCATGATCGCGCCCAGCGGCTGGATGAAGCCGATGAAGTAGAGACCCGGGTGCTCAACCGAGGCGACCCGCCGGTAGAGGGGCAGGCGGTTATCCGCCGCCGAGACCACGCTCGGGTCGAAGAAGGGGAAGCTGATCTTGTACCCGGTGCAGTAGACGACGAGGTCGATCTCCTCCTCGCTGCCGTCGACGAAGCGAACGGTGCGCCCGCCGGCGAAGCCGTCGAGGTTGGGCTTGACCGCGACATCGCCATGGCCGAGGCGGGAAAGCAGCTCGGCGGAGACGGTTGGGTGGGCCTCGAGCAGCTTGTGGTCGGGCTTAGGCAGGCCATAGGCGGTCATGTCACCGGCGGTGAGGCCCAGCATGCGTCCGATGAAGAAGCGCTGGACCGCGAGCGGAAATCGGGTCAGGATCGGCGAGGCCGATTCGTCGGTCGGCTTGCCTTTCAGGTACTTGGGGATGACGTAGGCGCCGCGGCGCATCGCCAGAAAGGTCTTTTCGGCGATCCGCGAGGCCTCGACCGCGATGTCGGTGGCGGAGTTGCCGATCCCCAGCACCAGCACCCGCTTGCCACGCAGCGTCTCGGGCTCGCGGTAGTGGTGGACGTGGATCTGCTCTCCCTCGAACTCGTCCGCACCGGGGAAGGCCGGTTCGGGCCAGCGCGGGTCCCAGTGGTGGCCGTTGGCGACGATGACCGCCCGGTAGCGGTTCGTCTCGCGCTCGCCGTCGGCGCCCTCGACGGTGACCTCCCACTCCTTGCCAGCGGGGTCGACGCTCTTCACCTCTGTGCGGAAGCGGATCTTCGCCCGCAAGCCGAAGTGGTCGACGTAGTCGTCGAAGTAGCGGGCGATCTGGAAATGGTTGGGATAGTCCGGATAGTCCTCCGGCATCGGGTAGGTCTTGTAGGCCATCAACCCGCGCGAGGTGTTGATGTGCAATGAGCGGTAGGCCGACGACATCCCGTTGTCGTTTTCGAACCGCCAGTTCCCGCCTACCTCGGAACCCTTCTCGAAGCAGTCGAACTCGACCCCCCGCGCATTCAGCACCTGACAGGCAGCGATGCCGGACGACCCAGCGCCGATGATGCAGACCTTCTCAGCCACGCCCGAAATCTATCCTGGCCAGCCGGCCAAGGCGGACCCCCGGAGGCCACGAGAGCTGCATTTACCGTCATATGGATGGAAAATGCAGTCCTCGACTTCGACCCAGCTCAACCCGGAGAGGGCTGGTGGGGATCGAGGAGGCAGGGTGCCTCCGAACTGGCGGATACTCAAAGTGCCGGTCTAATTAGACCGGCACTTGTCAGGGCGGGAGGCACCCTGCCTCCTCGCGCTCTACGAGGACTCGTCCGAGGTCTGCTCGATCTCCTGCGCGAGCTCCTCGAGCTCCTCCGCGAACGAAGGCCCGAAGCTCTCGACCGGAGTATCCGCCGCCGTCGAGCCCGAGCTCGGCGGCCAGCTCTTCCTCGTCGAGCAGGCCGTCCTCGCTGGGCGGCTCGATCGGCACGGCCGGCTCCACCGCGAGCGTCCGGTAGTGCTTGAGCCCGGTCGCGGCGGGGATCAGCTTGCCGATGATCACGTTCTCCTTCAGGCCGACGAGTTTGTCGCGCTTGCCCTCCAGCGCGGCGTCGGTGAGCACCTTGGTCGTCTCCTGGAAGGAGGCGGCGGAGAGGAAGGACTCGGTGGCCAGCGAGGCCTTGGTGATACCGAGGATGACCTCCTCGCCCTTGGCCGGCGTGCCGCCCTCTTCCTTGGTCTTCTTGTTGAGCCGCTTGAGGTTGCCGCGGTCTTCGAGCTGGCCCGGCAGCAGGCTCGGTCGAGCCCTTCGACTCGATCCGCACCTTCTTCAGCATCTGGCGGGCGATCAGCTCGATGTGCTTGTCGTTGATGTCGACGCCCTGGGCGCGGTAGACCCTCTGCACCTCGGCCACGAGGTAGAGCTCGACGTCGGTGCGACCGCGGATCGCCAGCAGGTCGGCCGGGTAGAGCGAGCCCTCGTTGAGCTGCTGGCCGACCTCGACCTTGTCGCCGTCGGCGACGTGCAGGCGGGTCCGGGGCGGGAAGCTGTAGGCGTGCTCCTCGCCGCTCGACTCGGTGACGATCACTTTCAGCGCTTTGTCGGTCTCTTCGACCGCGACCTTGCCGGCCGCCTCGGCCATCTGCGCCAGGCCCTTCGGTTTGCGCGCCTCGAAGAGCTCGACGATGCGCGGCAGGCCCTGGGTGATGTCCTGGCCGGCGACACCGCCGGTGTGGAAGGTGCGCATGGTCAGCTGCGTGCCGGGCTCGCCGATCGACTGGGCGGCGATGATCCCCACCGCGTCGCCGATGTTGACGGTGGAGCCGGTCGCCGGCGCGACGCCGTAGCAGGAGCGGCACACGCCCGAGTCCGCATCGCACTTGAGGGTCGAGCGGACCGGGACCATGACCTCCTCGTCGCCGAACGCCTCGGCGATCTGCCTCGACGTCGGCGAGGGTGATCTCCTGGTTGCGCTTGAGCAGCTCGCGACCGCGCTTGGTTTCGAACTTCTTCGCCGCCAGGCGGCCGACGAGGTTGTCGTTGAGCGAGTTGTCGTCCTTGCGCAGCGCCATCTCGATGTGGTCTTTGGTTTTGCAGTCCTCGTCGCGGACGATCACGTCCTGGGCGACGTCGACGAGGCGGCGGGTCAGGTAGCCCGAGTCCGCCGTGCGCAGCGCCGTGTCGGCGAGTCCCTTTCGGGCGCCGTGGGTGGAGATGAAGTACTCGAGGACCGAGAGGCCCTCCATGAAGTTGGCCTTGATCGGCCGCTCGATGATTTCGCCCTTCGGATTGGCCATCAGGCCGCGCATCCCCGCCAGCTGGCGGATCTGCTTGAACGACCCGCGGGCGCCCGAGTTGGCCATCATGAAGATCGGGTTCAGCTCGTCGAGGTTGTCCTCCATCGCCTGCGCGACCTCGTCGGTCGCCTTGTTCCAGTGCGAGGTGACCGCCTCGTGGCGCTCCTCGGCGGTGATGTAGCCGTCGTCGTACTGGCCCTGGATCGCCGCCGTCTCCTTCTCGTAGCGCTCGAGGATCTCCGCCTTGTCGGGCGGCGAGACGACGTTGTTCTTGGAGACCGTGATCCCGGCCTGGCTGGCGTAGTGGAAGCCGAGGTCCTTGAAGGCGTCGAGCACCTGCGAGACGGCGGGCGCGCCGTAGGCCTCGACCAGGTCGGAGACCATCTCGTTGACGTCGCGCTTCTTCAGCGAGTGGTTGACGAACTCGAAGCTGCTCGGGGTCGAAGTCGTCGCCGAGCGCTTCGGCGAGCGCACGCTCGATCTTCTCGTTGAAGATGATCCGCCCGACCGTGGTCAGGAAGTGCTCGTGCCCGGCCCGCCGGTACTCGGCGTGGTCGTGCAGCTTGCAGCCGCCGTTCTCGTAGACGAGCTCGGCCTCCTGCGCGGAGCGGAAGACCTTCGGCGCCGAGCCGTTCTTGCCTCGCCGTTTTGCCGGCCTTCAGCTCCTCGTCGATCTTCGCCAGCTCCTCGGCCGGCGGGCCGTAGGTGAGGTAGTAGATGCCGAGCACCATGTCCTGGGTCGGCGTCGCCAGCGGCGCGCCGTGGGCGGGCGAGAGGATGTTGTTCGCCGAGAGCATCAGCACCCGCGCCTCGGCCTGGGCCTCGGCGGAGAGCGGCACGTGGACCGCCATCTGGTCGCCGTCGAAGTCGGCGTTGAAGGCGTGGCAGACCAGCGGGTGGACCTGGATCGCCTTGCCCTCGACCAGGACCGGCTCGAAGGCCTGGATGCCGAGGCGGTGCAGGGTCGGCGCGCGGTTGAGCAGCACCGGGTGCTCGTGGATGACCTCCTCGAGCACGTCCCAGACCTCGGGGATCATCGACTCGACCATCTTCTTGGCCGCCTTGATGTTCTGCACCGCCTTGCGCTCGACCAGCTGGGCCATGATGAACGGCTTGAAGAGCTCGAGCGCCATCAGCTTCGGCAGGCCGCACTGGTGCAGCCTCAGGCTCGGCCCGGAGACGATCACCGAACGGCCGGAGTAGTCGACGCGCTTGCCGAGCAGGTTCTGGCGGAAGCGGCCCTGCTTGCCCTTGAGCATGTCGGAGAGCGACTTCAGCGGACGGTTGCCGGGGCCCGTCACCGGGCGGCCGCGGCGGCCGTTGTCGAAGAGGGCGTCGACCGCCTCCTGCAGCATCCGCTTCTCGTTGTTGACGATGATCTCCGGCGCGCCGAGGTCGAGCAGGCGCTTGAGCCGGTTGTTGCGGTTGATCACCCGCCGGTAGAGGTCGTTGAGGTCCGAGGTGGCGAAGCGGCCACCGTCGAGCTGGACCATCGGCCGCAGCTCCGGCGGGATCACCGGCACGCAGTCGAGGATCATCCAGTCCGGCTTGGTTGTCGGAGTTGAGGAAGGCGGAGGCGACCTTGAGCCGCTTCACCGCGCGGGCCTGTTTCTGGCCCTTGGAGCTGTTGATGACCTGCTCCAGTCTCCTCGCATTCGGCCTCGAGGTCGACCTGCTCGAGCAGGTCGCGCACCGCTTCGGCGCCCATGCCGCCGCGGAAGTACTCGCCCCAGCCGAACGGCGAGCCGAAGCGGTCCTTGAGCTCACGGAAGACGGTCTCGTCGTTGACGACGTCCTTCGGCTTCATCTCGGTGAAGATCTTCCAGACTTCCTGCATCCGCTCGATCGCCTCGTCGATGTAGGCCTCGGTGTCGGAGATCTCCGCGTCGAAGGTCTTGCGCAGCTCTTTGATCATTTTCGCCCGCTCGTCGTCCTTGAGCTTGCGCAGCTGCGCCGCGGTCAGCTTCAGCGAGTCGGCCCAGATGTGGTCGTCGTCGTCGAACTTGTCCTGCGAGCCGTCCTCGAGGTACTTGATCCGGCGCTCCAGCGACTCGCTCAGCTCCTGAGTCCGTTTCTGCCGTTCCGCCTCGTAGGAGTCGGTGACCTTTTTGACCTCTTTCTCGAGTTTGCCGAGGTCCTTGTCGCGGGCCTCGACGTCGACCCAGGTGATCATCGAAGCGGCGAAGTAGAGGACCTTCTCCAGCTCCTTCGGAGCCATGTCGATCAGGTAGCCGATCCGGCTCGGCACGCCCTTGAAGAACCAGATGTGGGAGACGGGCGCGGCCAGGTCGACGTGACCCATGCGCTCGCGGCGCACCTTGGAGCGGGTCACCTCGACGCCGCAGCGCTCGCAGACGATGCCCTTGTAGCGGACCCGCTTGTACTTGCCGCAGTAGCACTCCCAGTCCTTGGTCGGACCGAAGATGCGCTCGCAGAAGAGGCCGTCTTTCTCCGGCTTCAGCGTGCGGTAGTTGATCGTCTCCGGCTTGGTGACCTCGCCCCAGCTCCAGGAGCGGATCTTCTTCGAGGAGGCGAGGCCGATCTCGATTGCGTCGAAATTGTTGATGTCGATCATCGCTAGTCCTCCACCTTTGCCTCTCGGCCTCGGCCTCGTCGCTGGTTTCCGCGTCCCCGTCGGCACTCGTGCCGTCACCGTCGGTTCCGCCCTCGCCCTCGGCGACGACCTGCTCCTCCTGCTCGTCGGCGGCGCCGTTGGAGGAGTCGGCGCGGACCCCGGTCAGGTCCATGCCCAGCTCCTCGGCCGCTTTCAGCAGGTCGTCGTCCTCGTCGGCGACCTCGACGTCGCCGCCCTCGGAGACGACGTTGGCGTCGAGCGAGAGGCTCTGGATCTCCTTCAGCAGCACTTTGAAGGACTCCGGGATCGAGGGCTCGGGGATGTTCTCCCCCTTGACGATCGCCTCGTAGGCCTTGACCCGGCCGACCGTGTCGTCGGACTTGACCGTGAGCATCTCCTGCAGCGTGTAGGCGGCGCCGTAGGCCTCCAGGGCCCAGACCTCCATCTCGCCGAAGCGCTGGCCGCCGAACTGCGCCTTGCCGCCCAGCGGCTGCTGGGTGACCAGCGAGTAGGGGCCGGTCGAGCGGGCGTGGATCTTGTCGTCGACCAGGTGCAGCAGCTTGAGGATGTACATGTAGCCGACCGTGACCTTGCCCTCGTAGGGCTCGCCGGTGCGGCCGTTGTAGAGCTGGGCGGTGCCGGCGCACGTGCGCCCGGACTGGTCGCTGACTTGTCGATGCCGAGGTCGATGCCGCGCTCGGCGTTCTCCTCCTGCCACTTGACCAGGGCCTCGTCGACGTCCTCGACGGTGGCGCCGTCGAAGACCGAGCGTCGCCACGTAGACGCGGCCGTCGCCGTCGTCGGCGTGCGCCTGCTTGTAGGCCTCGGAGCCGTCGTCGTACCAGCCGTTGGCCGCGACCCAGCCGAGGTGCGTCTCGAGGATCTGGCCGATGTTCATCCGGCTCGGCACGCCGAGCGGGTTGAGGATGACGTCGACCGGGGTGCCGTCGGCGAGGTGGGGCATGTCCTCCTCGGGCACGATCTTCGAGATCACACCCTTGTTCCCGTGGCGGCCGGCGAGCTTGTCGCCCTCGGCGATCTTGCGCTTGGTCGCGACGTAGACGCGGACCAGGTCGTTGACGCCGGCCGGCAGGTCGTCGCCGTCGTCGCGGCTGAAGGTGAGCACGTCGATGACGACGCCGCCCTCGCCGTGCGGGACCTTCAGCGAGGTGTCGCGGACCTCGCGCGCCTTCTCCTTGAAGATCGCGCGGATCAGCTTCTCCTCGGCGGTCAGCTCGGTCTCGCCCTTCGGCGTCACCTTGCCGACCAGGAGGTCGCCGGAGACGACCTCGGCGCCGACGCGGACGATGCCGCGCTCGTCGAGGTTGCGCAGGCTCTCCTCGGAGCGGTTGGGGATGTCGCGGGTGATCTCCTCGTCGCCGAGCTTGGTCGTGCGGGCGTCGATCTCGTACTCCTCGATGTGGATCGAGGTCATCTCGTCGTCCTTGACCAGGCGCTCGGAGAGGATGATCGCGTCCTCGAAGTTGTAGCCCTCCCAGGACATGAAGGCGACCAGGCAGTTCTTGCCCAGCGCGATCTCGCCGCCGGCGGTCGAAGAGCCGTCGGCGAGCACGTCGCCCTTCTTCACCTTCTGCCCGGTGTTGACGATCGGGCGCTGGTGGATGATCGTGCCCTGGTTGGAGCGCATGAACTTGTGCAGCGGGTACTCGTCCTTCTTCGAGCCGTGGCTGACCACGATCTGCTCGAGTCGACGTGGCTGACCTCGCCGTCGTTGGCGGCGAGGACGACGTCGCCGCTGTCGACGGCGGCGCGGCGCTCCATGCCGGTGCCGATCAGCGGCGGCTCGGGCTTCAGCAGCGGCACCGCCTGGCGCTGCATGTTGGAGCCCATCAGCGCCCGGTTGGCGTCGTCGTGCTCGAGGAACGGGATCAGCGCCGTCGCCACCGACCAGATCTGGGTCGGCGAGACGTCCATCAGGTCGACTTCCTTGGGCGCGGCGGTCGCGTACTCCTGCTCGCCGGAGCGCACCAGGACCTGCGGGCCCTTCAGTTTGCTCGTCTTCGGGTCGACCTCGGCGTTCGCCTGGGCGATCACCTTGTCTTCCTCCTGGGTCGCGTCGAGGTGGACGATCTTCTCGCTGACGACGCCGTCCTTGACCGGCCGGTACGGGGTCGTGACGAAGCCGTGCTCGGAGATCTGGGCGTAGGAGGAGAGCGAGCCGATCAGGCCGATGTTCGGGCCCTCCGGCGTCTCGATCGGGCACATCCGGCCGTAGTGGGTCGGGTGCACGTCGCGGACCTCGATCGGGGCCCGCTCGCGGGTCAGCCCGCCGGCGCCGAGCGCCGAGAGCCGGCGCCTGTGGGTGAGCCCGTCGAGGCTGTTGGTCTGGCTCATGAACTGCGAGAGCTGCGAGGAGCCGAAGAACTCCTTCATCGCCGCCACCACGGGGCGGATGTTGATGATCGTCTGCGGGGTGATCGCGTCGGCGTCTTCGGTGGTGAGCCGCTCGCGGACGACGCGCTCCATCCGGTAGAGGCCGATGCGGAAGGCCTCCTGGATCAGCTCGCCGACCGTGCGCAGGCGCCGGTTGCCGAAGTGCTCGTACTCGTCGAGGTGCTCGTTGACGGGCTCGCGCGGGTAGGTGATCGCCTCCGCGGCGTAGTCCTTGATCGGGTTCTCCTCGTCGATCTCCTCGGGGATGCCGAGCAGCTTCGGCAGGCTGACCAGCTCCTTGACCAGGGCGATGATGTCGTCGTGGGTCAGGACCCGGTTGTCGAGGTCGATGTCGAGGTCGAGCCGGGCGTTGAGCTTGTAGCGGCCGACCCGGGTCAGGTCGTAGCGCTTGGGGTCGAAGAAGAGCTGCTCGAGCAGGGCGCGGGCGGCGTCCACCGAGGGCGGCTCGCCGGGGCGCTGCTTCTTGAACAGCTCGATCAGGGCGCCCTCCTCGGTCTGGGTCGCCTCGGTGTCCGATTCGATCGTGTGGCGGATGTAGACCGAGTTGTCGAACATCTAGAGCAGCTTCTCGTCCTCGACGTAGCCCATCGCGCGCAGCAGGACGGTGACCGGCAGCTTGCGCTTGCGGTCGATGCGGACGAAGACGTTGCCTTTTTTGTCGATTTCGAGCTCCAGCCAGGAGCCGCGGGCCGGCATCAGGTTGGCGATGAAGACCTGCTTCTCGGGGTCCTTCGGCGCCATCACGTAGGCGCCGGGGGAGCGAACGAGCTGGGTGACGACGACGCGCTCGGTGCCGTTGATGATGAAGGTGCCGCGATCGGTCATCCACGGGAAGTCGCCCATGAAGACGGCCTGCTCGCGGATCTCCCCCGTCTCCTTGTTCTGGAAGGCGACGGTCGCGGTCAGCGGCCGCGAGTAGGTCATGTCCTTCTCGCGGCACTCCTCGATCGTGTGCGGCGGCTCCTCGAATTTGAACTCGCCGAAGACGATGGCGAGATTCCCCGTGTAGTCCTCGATCGGCGAGATGTCGTCGATCGTCTCTCGCAGCCCGCCCTTCTTCGGATCCGTCAGCTCTTCGAAGGAGCGGCGCTGGATATCGATCAGGTGGGGGACTTCGAGGGGATTCTCTAGTCGGGAAAAACTCCTGCGGGTTACGGGGGCAGCGTTTGAACGTGCCAAGTCGGCGACTCCTCAGGCGGTCAGAGGGACGTTAGATACAGCGCAGATATGGGCAGGGGACAACAGGCGCGCGACCGCGAAAAATAACACACGCGGCGCACGGGCTGCTGAGCAGGCTCGGAGACTGCAGAAACAAGCGAAATTACTTCAGCTCGACGGTGGCGCCGGCCTCCTCGAGTTCGGCCTTGAGCTTATCGGCCTCCTCGCGCTCGACGCCCTCTTTGATCGCCTTCGGGGCCTCGTCGACGATCGCCTTCGCCTCTTTCAGGCCGAGCCCAGTGGCAGCGCGGACGACCTTGATCACCGGCACCTTCTGGCCGCCGACCTCGGTCAGCACCACGTCCACCGTCGACGACTCCTCCTCGCCGCCCGCGCCATCGCCGGCGGCAGCGCCTGCTGCAGCTGGTGCGGCGGCGGCGACCGCAGTCGCGGAGACGCCGAACTCCTCCTCGAGCGCCTTGATCCGCTCGGAGAGCTCGAGGACCGAGATGCTCTTCAGCTCCTCGATCCAGTCCTCTGTTGAAATTGCTTTGGTCGCCATCTACTCCTCTTCCTTGCTCTCGTCGTCAGTTTCAGAAGTCTCGTTTTCCTCAGACCCGTCGTCCGCGGGTCCTGTCGATGCAGGGGACCCACCACCCCCTGCGGTAGCTGAAGCTTCCTCGGGTGTGGTCCCCCCTGCATCGCCACCCGCGGAAGATGCGTCTGCGTCCTCCGCCGCGTCGGGTGCATCGGCGTCTTCGGCTGGCGACGAGGAGCTGGGCTCCTCAGCAGCCGGCGCCTCCTCGGCCGGAGCCTCACCCGAAACGAGGCCTTTCTCCGCGATCTGGCCGAGCTGCAAAGCGAGGCCCTGGATCATCGAGCCGAGGCCGCGGACCAGGCCGGTCAGCGGGCTGGCGACGACGCCGGCGAGCTGGCCGTTGAGGACGTCGCGGCCGGGCAGGCGGGCGATCGACTTGAAGGCGTCCTCGTCGAGGCTGAGGCTGTCCATGAAGCCGCCCTTGAAGGTGAGCACCTCGTGCTCTTTGTTGAAGCTCGAGATCGCCTTGGCCGCCATCGCAGTGTCGCCGCGGACGAAGGTGAGCGCGGTCGGGCCCTTGAGCAGCTCGGTGAGGCGGTCCTCGCCGGCTTTCTCGGCGGCGAGTTTGGTGAGGCGGTTCTTGACCACCTTGAAGGAGGCGTCGGCCTCGCGCAGCTTTGCTCGCAGCTCGGCGGCCTGCGGGACGCTGATACCGCGGTAGTCGACGGCGAAGATCGCTTCGGCGCCCTCGATCTGGGCGGCGATCTCCTCGATGGCTGTGGCCTTTTCTTCGCGGTTCATCGTCTTACCTGCATCGGACTTCCGGGCTGAGCCCCGCCGATGGTCTCGGGTGAGCGGCGACGCAGTCTAGGCGGTCGCCGTCTCTGGCGTCGCCGCGACTGTCTCGCGGTCGGCCACCTTGCCGGCATCGACTTTGATCCCGGGACCCATCGTCGTCGTCACGGTGCAGGAGCGGATGTAGCGGCCCTTGGCCGCCGAAGGCTTGGCGCGGACGATCTCGTCGATCGCGGCGCTGAGGTTGTCGAGCAGCTTCTCCTGGTCGAAGCTGGCCTTGCCGATCGCGAGGTGGACGATCGCCTGGCGGTCGGTGCGGTATTCGATCTTGCCCGCCTTCGAATCGCCGACTGCTTTCTCGATCTCGTCGGTGACCGTGCCCACCTTCGGGTTCGGCATCTTGCCCTGTGGACCGAGGACGCGGCCGAGTTTGCCGACCGTCCCCATCATCTGCGGGGTCGAGATCGCCACGTCGAAGTCGGTCCAGCCCTCCTCGACTTTCTTTGCGAGGTCGTCGCCGCCGACGAAGTCGGCTCCGGCCGACTCCGCGTCGCGAGCCTGCTGGCCCTGGGCGAAAACCGCGATCGTCACGTCTTTGCCGAGGCCGTGGGGCAGGGCGAAGGTGCCGCGCAACTGCTCCTCGGCGTGGCGGACGTTGACGCCGAGCAGCATGTGCAGCTCGACCGTCTCGTCGAAGCTGGTGCTCGCCGTCTCCTTGAGCAGGGCGACCGCCTCCTCAGGCGGGTAGAGATGGTCGCTGCGGACCTTCTCGCTCGCTTTGCGGTAGCGCTTGCCGTGGGCCATGTCAGTCGGCGACGTCTACGCCCATCGAGCGGGCGGTGCCGGCGATGATTTTCGAGGCGGCGTCGAGGTCGTTGGCGTTGAGGTCGGGCATCTTGCGCTCGGCGATCTGGCGGACCTGGTCCATCGAGATCGACCCCACCTTGTTGACGTGGGGCTCGCCCGAGCCCTTGGAGACGCCGATCGCCTGCTTGATCAGGACGGCCGCGGGCGGGGTCTTGGTGATGAAGTCGAAGGAGCGGTCCTCGTAGACCGTGATCTCGACCGGGATGATCGTCCCGCCCTCTGACTGGGTCTCGGCGTTGAACGCCTTGCAGAACTCCATGATGTTGACCCCGTGTTGGCCCAGCGCCGGGCCCACCGGGGGGGCCGGGTTGGCCGAGCCGGCCGAGATCTGCAGCTTTATCTGTGTGAGGACTTTCTTCGCCATCGGGAGGGAACCTTAACTGGACTTCAGTTAGATCTTCTTGACTTGGTCGTAGTTAACCTCGACCGGCGTCTCACGACCGAAGATCGAGACCAGCACCTTGAGTTTGGCGGCGTCCTCGTTGATCTCAGCGATCTCGCCGGAGAAGTCTGAGAGCGGACCGGAGATCACCTTGACCGACTCGCCGATCGAGAACTGGGCGCGGGTGCGCGGGCGCTCCGCCGTCTCGCGGTGAAGCAGGCGGTCGACCTCCGGTTTGGAGAGCGGCACCGGTTTGTTGCGGGAGCCGACGAAGCCGGTGACGCCGGGGGTGTTCTTGACCAGCCCCCAGGCGTCGTCGGTCATCTCCATGTTGACGAGGACGTAGCCGGGCATCGTGCGCTTCTCTTTCGGCTGTTTCTGGCCGTCTTTGCCCAGCTCCATCACCTGCTCGGTGGGCACGACGACCTGACGCACGTTGCTCGACTGGCTCATCGTCTGAACCCGGTGCTCGAGGTTGTGCTTGACCTTGTTCTCGTGCCCCGAGTAGGTGTTGATCACGTACCAGCGATACATAGTCGGTTCAGCTCGCTCTCTAGAGGATGCGCTGCATGACGAAGTTGAAGGCGGCGTCGAGGGCGCCGAGGTAGGCGGCGGCGACGGCGACGAAGATGATCGTGACCGCGCTGGCCTGGACCAGCGTGTCGCGGTCGGGCCACTGGACCTTCTTCAGCTCGGCCCAGCAGGAGAGCAGGAAGCCGAGCACGCCGCGGCGCTGGCGGTCGGCCGCAGCCTGCTTCTGGCGCTTTGCCAGCTGCTCGCTCTCCTTGCGCTTGCGCTCCTCGCGCTGGCGCTTCTCGCTCTCCTTCAGGCGCTTCGCCTCGGCGCGCTTGTCGCTGCGGGAGGGCTTCGGCGCGTCGGGCGTCTCCAGCTGCGTTTCCGGAGCGCCGGCGGCGATGCCGGCCTCGACCGCCTCGATCTCGGCGATGTCGCCGGAGACGGGGACCTGAGTGTCGTGCTGGGCGCGGGACTCGCCGTCGCGCGCGCCGTCGGTGCCCTTCTGCGACTGCGCTTCGCGGGCGCGGCGCTCGGCCTTGCGCTGAGCGCGGGACTTCGCCATCAGCGCGTCTCCTTGTGCGCCGTGTGGCGCTTGCACCAGCGGCAGAACTTGCGCAGCTCGATTCGGTCCGGCGAATTTCGCCGAGACTTGTTCGTCTGGTAATTGCGCCGCTTGCAGTCTTCGCAAGCCAGCGTCACTGCGATGCGGACATCTCCGCGAGCCATCTTCTCCTCGATTGCGTAGGGACGCCGTTACAAGAGAAAACCCCGGCCGAAGCGCGAGGCTGGAGCGAAGAATAGCGCCACGCGCGCAGCGACGGCTTGGCCGTCCGCGGAGGCGAAACCAGTGCGCCCGGAGAGAATCGAACTCTCGACCTTCGGCTTGAAAGGCTGAGGGGCATTGGCCTAGAGAGCGGATTTGCCGCGACTATGTGACCGGGATGCGACCGTTTGGCGCTATCGCTCGGATCAACAGGCGATGGGCCCGGCTTCGCGACCCGGACCCGGGCGCCACGTCGGAGACACGTACGCGGCTCCGACTCCAGGGGAGGAGAAGATCTTGCTCGAGCAGGTGCCATCAGCGTTGATTTGCAGGATCGAGTCGCCGAAATCCATTCCCAGGAGCACGCTTTCGACATTCAACCGTCGTTGGAAGACGATCCGCTGTCCAGACGGATCCCAACTCGGTGACAACTCCCAGCCAGGGGTTTCGGTTAGCTGGAGTTCCCCGCTGCCATCGACATTCATCACGAAGAGATCCAATTCCACCTCTGGCCTTTCGCTTTCCTCGCCAAGGCGAATCAACGCGATCGCCGAACCATCCGGCGAGTAGACGGGATCCCATGCACCGCGAGTGACAACGCCAAGTTCCATGCCTCGCTTGTTGATGGCAACGATGGTGTCCCGGCCACGTCTGATCAGCAGGGTCCCACCATCTGGAGAGAATGACTCCGGGTTTTCTCCGCCCTCGCTCCTCCACGGTCGAATCCGTCGCAGTTCGCTGCCATCGATCGCCACCAACCAAAGCGAAGTTCGGTACCACTGGCGCCGTTTACCGTCAGCCCTTCTCCAAAATCCATGCTTGACCCGGACGAAGGCGATCGTCCGTCCGTCGGGAGCCATCACCGGCTCAAGCGCGCCGCGGGTCCCTGGAATGGCCTTGATCGTTCCCGCTTCCCGGTCAGAGACATACAGCCGCTGCCGTCTCGGAACCGGCTCGCGATAGAGCGAGCGGCGTGCCGCGGAGAAGACAACCTGGCTCCCGTCCGGAGTCCAGGCCAGATCCGAGAACGGATAGGGCAAGGGGTCTGCATGCAGTCCGCCCCCAGCGATCACCTGAGAACCGGAACCATCGGCAGACGAGATGCGAACCTCGCTCGTTTCCGGCTTCAAGCCGAGACGCACGAAGGAAAGGCTTGGGCCGTCGAGATCGGTTGCGAGAGCAGGCGATCCAGTGCCAATCGCCATCAACCACAGGAATGCACCGATTGCCAGCCCCCGCCGCGGCATTCCGCAGATCATGAAGCATCCCTGGGAGAGGCAGCCATCGTCGCGGTCATTTCGACCCGAAGACTGCGAAGCGCTAAGCAGCCGCGAGTGCCGGCGCGAGGTCGTCGGCGCTGGCTTTGACCGACTCGGGGATTGTGATGCGCAGTTCCCCGTCACGATCAAGGATTGCCTGAGCGCCTAGGACAGTCAGCCCAACGATGCGCTGACTGCCGGGGACAAAGCGCAAGACATGACCCTCTGGCGTCTCCTCACCCTCGGCCTCCTGGGGCTCGCCGACATGCAGGTAGAGCACGTCGTTCTCAGCGTCGTAGTCGGCGTGGTCGAACGCGACCGGGCCGATTCTGATGTCTACTCGCTCCATGAGCGCGGATTCTTTCGGGTTGCCGAATGCGGAGATGACCCGTGCCGGCTCCTGCTCATAGCTTACGACCACCAGCAGCCAGCGACTAGGACCCGCGCCACGCAGGTAGTGGCGACGGCGATGCTCGTAGACCGGATCGGGAAGCACGCGGTCGGGTTCGGCGACGGCTCTCAGCACGTCGTCGAGATGCAACGCCAGCTCGGGATGGTCCCGCAGAACCTTCTCGCGCCACAACTCTTCGGGCACGATCACTCGAACGCCTGTCGGATCCTTCGCTTCGACGCTCATCCCGCAAGGACCCTGCCCTGCGTGAGGGCCGCATGGACTAGACCACCTCGCACCTCGCGCCAACGATCTGCATGGTCGCGACTGACGACGATGACATCTGCCGGAATCCGGAGATCACGCAAAGTCCGATGGAGGCGCACCGACTCCTCAACCTCGCTGGCGACTTCAGGCTCGACCACGAGAAAGTTGACATCGCTGTCCGAACCGGCCTGCCCACTTGCGCAAGAGCCGAACAGAATCACTTGGGCGCCGGGTGCAGCCACGGCCAGGCGGCGGCCCGCCTCAGCGATCACGCTCTCATCAATGACGCGCATGCCGCTAGTTTTAGCGCAGACAACTCATATCATGCGCTTATGGGCTAGCTGCGCAGAGACGGGACGAGTGCCGCGGTCGAGCAAACCGCGACCGACGCCCTAGACCGATGTCTCTGAAAGGCTGAGCCACCTCCGTAGGCTAGAGCGGCCTGCGAGAACTATGCGACTGGGAAGAGACTTGACAGTTGCGGTCGATTCGACCGAAGGTCAAGAGGCGGGATCGACCGGAGACGTCAGTGCGTCGCTAGCTCTGGTTTGAGCGTGCGAGTGCTGCCATCGGCTGAGACGAGGACGACCGAGAGACCTTCGTCTGCGGCGCGCTCGATGTCGTGACCAGCTGAGGGGGTATCGGCGTCGATGAACGCGGCGCGCTCTGGATAAGGCGAGCGGCCCTCAAGGGCAAGGTCGATCGCTTCGTCCATAACCTTCGCAGCGGGTGAGCGATTGCTGTCGGCGGTCATTGCCTTTCCCATCCTTCGATCATCTCGCGATATCCGCGCTCGACCTCGGCGATCGCAGCGCGCATTCCTTCTCCAAGGGTACCGCCATGAAAGGCCGTGCCCAACTCCTTGCCCGCGCTGCGCGTATATCGGTGCATCTCGTTGTAGCCATGGGCAGCGTCGTAAACGCGAATCGTCTCCGTTCCTTTCTCGGTATCGAGCAGCAGAACCACCGCATAGTCGATGACGTCATTGCCCTCCGTCGTGAACTGAACACGCAGCAGCGCTCCCAAGGCATGATCGAGAATCCGACGATAGTAGGCACCCATGCACGCAGACAATAGATCGACAGTTGGCCGGATGCCCTGAAGGGCCAGCAGCGTTTGTTGGGCTGAAGGCTGCCGGCCGCCGGATCAGCAAACTACGATGTCTGAGTAATTCACGCCGCTTGCGGCTATATGTTGGCTCCCCATGCCGACGATCTCCCGCTATTACGGCCTCTCGGGTTCCCTTGAGTTCCTAGATGTCGATGTCGCAACCGACAATCGTCTTTTCATCGATCCACATGCTGTGCGGATCGAGCGTGGACCCAGCCCATTCGGGAGGCAAGCCAGAGTCTGCATGACAGCTTTTTTGACGAGGTGCTTACATGCATCGTCAAATCAGAAGCAGGACGTGGGCTTGACCTGTTGCAGCACTTCAACGAGCCGAAGGAGACACGGCTCGGTCTGTCCCAAGAAGGTATTGATGGACATGGCGGAGACGACGAGATCGGCACGCGTATCTGGCACGCGTTGTCAACCGACCTTGAAGCACTGATACGAGTCAGCATCCTCAAGTGGATCGAGGACGTCCCCGTCTTCGTTGAAGGCGTTGACAAGGACATCACGTCCGATCTGACGACCCGCATCATCTTTGAGCCTCTCGCAAGATTCACGCAAGCAATGATGAAAAAGTATCCGCAGTTCACGCGAGGGACTCATGAAGTTCGAGCCTTCCAAAGGCAGGTTTGGAAACCATCCGGAGCCCGGCCAGATTGGGTACGCAAAACCCTAGAACTTCCGGTGGCTGCCGAACGTCCCCTGCTTCTCGTACCCAAGTACTGGGGCCGTCCAAAACTTCTAATGTCTGCGGGAAGATATTACGGAACCTCGCTCCTTAGCTATGTCCAGGAGCAGCGCGCTGTTCGTGATCGACGGACTGGAAAATTGATCAAGGAGCCCAAGCGCATTCTCAAAGAACGAGAGGATTTCGCGCGAGGCCAGGCCACGATTCTTCGCGTCACTAAACAGGCAAAAGCGAAAAGGGAGGATCTCCTTTCCCGATTTCGGGATTTCGTCGATGAACGGTACGAGCGACTGGACGACCAGGACATCGCGAGGCGGATTGGTAGCTAGAGGGCTTCTGGGGATGCATGACACACGTCGGTCAACTGCGTCGCCACGGCTTGGTCTTGCCTGCCGAGCTTGCTGAAGCCACGGTCAACCTGACGGCTAGGTCCTGAGAAGAAGTATCTTCTCGTACCGAATAGGAGCCACTTCGCACAGGGGATTGCCTTGATCAACCGCATCATCATTTCCGGCTATCGATGCTTCAAGCATCTGGATCTTGAGCCCAATCCAGACCTGAACATCATCGTGGGCGACAACGAGTGCGGGAAGTCGACCCTACTCGAGGCAATTGCCCTCGCCCTCACCGGAAGGATCAATGGAAAATGGGCTACGGAAGAACTCAATCCCTTCTGGTTCCACAGGCAAGGCGTCATAGATTTTTTCGCTGCGTATTCAGGCGCCAATGGCGTAGCCCCGCCGACCACACTGATTGAGCTTTATTTCCAAAACGATATTGACGCGCTTCAACGTCTACGCGGCGTCCATAACTCTGAGCAAACAGACTGCCCCGGCGTCGCCCTGAAGGTATCGCTTGCGGAAGAGTACCGGACAGAGTTTGAGTCATATATGGAGAGTGCCCCTCCGGCGATCCTTCCGGTCGAGTACTACGAGGTGAGCTGGCACAGTTTCGCGGATCAGCGTCTCGGAAAGCGACCGCGAGAGCTGGCAACTTCATACATTGACTCTAGAACTATTCGCTCAACGGCGGGCGTTGATTACCACACTCGCCAAATGCTCAGTGAGCATCTGGATGGTCGGGAGCGTGCTGCCATTTCGCTCGCACATCGGCGGTCCCGACAGGAGATTACCGAGGAGACGCTCGCGCCAATTAACGAGCGGATTGGTCGTGACAGCGAGAAGCTTCACCATAAGCCTATCGGTCTCCAGATGGATCAGTCATCTCGCACCTCTTGGGAGATAGGGATTGTTCCTCAGGTTGAGGACATACCTTTTGCGATGTCTGGCCAAGGCCAGCAGGCCGCGATCAAGATGTCGTTGGCGATGAGCAGGACCGCCGGAGCTTCCACCTTTGTTCTTATTGAGGAGCCCGAGAACCATCTATCCCACACGAGCCTCAATCGCCTCATTTCTCGCATTACGTCCCTTGCAAGCGATGACCAGCAGCTGTTTGTATGCACCCATAGCTCGTATGTCGCCAATCGCCTTGGCTTGGACAAATTGATTCTGCTACATGGCGGAAAGGCAGCAAAGCTGTCATCACTACCCGCCGGAACGGTTTCCTACTTTCGAAAGCTCGCGGGGTATGACACCTTGCGACTCGCGCTAGCAGATCAAGTGGCCTTGGTGGAGGGTCCATCGGACGTCATCGTCTTCGAGCGCGCTTACCTCGATGCGGTCGGCTCCCTCCCCATGCAAAATGGGACTGATGTCCTGTCGATGGGCGGCTTGACCACCCGTCGTGCTCTTGAAGTATGCCGAGCCCTTGACCGAAAGGCCGTTGCGCTTCAAGACAATGACGGCCAACCGCCCAATGACATCCGTGAAGGTCTTGAGGATGTCCTGAAGAAGGACCAGAGAGAACTATTCGTCGGGGAGCCAGAGGGCGGGGACACTCTGGAGCCTCAGCTCCTGAGTGCCAACTCAGCGGACGTTCTGCGCGAGCTCCTCGGTCTTAAGGATGGCACGGATGTCCTCGGCTGGATGGCCAGCAACAAGACCGAGACGGCTATTCGTATCTTCGATTCGGACGACTCGATCACGATGCCCAATTTCATGAAAGAGGCGATCGCGTTTCTTCGTCGGCACAGTTGAAACTAGCCGTCGCTGGAGGACGAAAGACGCAGTCGATCATTGACGCATGTGCGGCCTCCCCGGAGGGAGGTCGGATACTCGTACTTACCTATACCCAAGCGAACCAAGAGGAGGTCCGTAATAGACTTGCAAGTCAACGTCTAGCGGGTTCGCACATAGAGGTTATGGGATGGTTTAGTTTTCTCATGGCACACCTCATCAGGCCTTATCTGCCTAGGCTGCTTGCGGGATCTCGCCTCCGGGGACTGAACTTTCACGGAGAGCCCGGTCGGTATGCCAAGGGCCGGCCACGTTTTCTTGATGAAGACGACCACGCCTTCAAGGTACATCTCGCCCAGCTAGCTCTCGAAGTCAATGCAGCATCATCGGGTGCGCCTTTTGACCGGCTTGAGCGCCTTTACGACACGGTCTACATAGATGAAGTGCAAGACCTGAACGGTTACGACCTTGAGGTGCTAATGGCATTGATGGACTCCTCCATAAAGCTGCATCTCGTCGGTGACGTGCGGCAGGCCATCTTGAATACCAATCCGAAAGATCCTAAGAACCGCCAATATAAGGGAGTACAAATCAAAGGTTGGTTTGATGCTCAGGAGCGGGCAGGTTCCCTTACCGTCGAGTATCAAAATCGGACCTGGCGCTGTAACCAGAACATTGCCGACTTCGCCGACTCCATCTTCGACACTTCGTGGGGCTTTCCGAAAACGACGTCTATGAACACAAATGCCACGGGCCACGACGGAGTGTTTCAGGTCGCCGAGGCTGATGCAGCCGCCTATGTTCAGACCTTTTCCCCGATTTGTCTCCGGTACAACAAAGCGATTGCACGTAACGTTGACCTTCCCTTTATCAACATCGGCGTGGCAAAGGGAATTGATGTCGAGCGGGTGCTGATTTGGCCAACCAAGGGAATGTTGAACTTCATCACAGATGGCAAGGCACTGGATGCCACCCCTTCCTGCTTTCTCTATGTCGCGGTTACGCGTGCCCAGGCGAGCGTTGCCATTGCTGTCCCAAGTCCAACTGACTGCGGACTGCCAGCCTGGACTTCCACATGATCATCGGGGGCGACATCCACATCTAGCCGATTGCCGTACGAACGCTGTGAAAGCTTTTGCCCGTTGCGTGCGTGTACCGCGCCAGCATCGTCTCTACACGGTGGCCGACGATCTCGGCTAGGTCGGCGTCGTCAACGCTGGCGGCGCGAAGGTGGGTGACGTAGCTGTGGCGGCACTCGTGGGGGCGGATGTCTAGGCCGGAGGCTTCCTGGGTCGGCTTCCAGAGGTCGCGGTAGAAGTTGCGCTGGCGCCAGAGGCGACCGCTTGGCGTCGGGAAGAGCAGTTCGCAGTCGGAGCCGTTGAGTTGAATCTGGGCTTCGATCATCCAGGCGAGGGTTGCCGGGCAAGGGACGATGCGACCAGTGGACTGCTCGCCGTGGTCGGTCTTGGTGCCCGCGAGGATCGTGCCCTCGTGGGCAGTGCGGCGGACCTTCAGCGTTTCGCCGTCGAAGTCCTCGCGTCTGAGCGGTAGCACCTCCCCCAGCCTCATCCCCGTGTCGGTGAAGCAGCGGACCATCGCCTCGTAGCGCCCGGCAGCCTTGGCGAAGCGGTGCATTTCCTCGAAGCTGAAGACGCGCACTGGCCTGCGCTTCTTCTTGGCTCTTGGGTCGTTGGCTCTGACCCGACTCCCTTGAATGGGTTGAGGTCGGCGACTTCGTCGGTGATCGCGTCCTCGGCCATCGCCGATAGCGAGCGCAGGATGCCGACGACGCCGGTGGTCGCTCTGCCCTTGGACCCGCAGCATGTGGTCGACCAGGGCGAGTGCGTGCCTTCGGCGCAGCTCGCGCAGCGGCCACTGCTTCAGCGGGATGCCCTCGATCTCCACCTCGAGGACGCGGCCGATGCGGTGCTCGTTGGTCGCGTTGGTGCGTTCCGAGCGAGGGTGGCGAGTAGTCCAGGTGGCCGCGTACTCGCCCAGGGTGTCGGGGCGATCTGCGAGGCCGTAGGCCTCCTCGATGGCTCGCTGGGCTTCGCGCTTGCGTGCGAAGGTTCCCTTGCCGCGGTTCCAGGTCGGCTTGGCGATGTGGCGCTTGCCGTCGCGGCCGGTGTAGCGGGCTACCCAAACGATCTCGCCAGAGGGATTGCGGCGCTTGACCGGGGCCTCACGGTGTCTCACGCAGCCTCATCCCTTCGCTGGGCAAGGAAGCGATCGACGTCGGCAGGGTCGATCCGTCTGGCGGCGCCGAGCTTGTAGGACTGCAGCTCGCCGCGCCTGATCCAGTTGCGGATCGTGCGATCCGAGACGGCGAGGTAGGCGGCAAGGCTGCGCTCGGTGAAGAAGGCGGGGCGGTTCCTCTCCATGCCACCTTTGTCCAAGGAGGGCGGCTTTTGCATCGACCTGGACCCCGTGACCTTCGGCCGCGCTTCCCCCGGCGTCCATACAGGCGGCCGTCGCACGGCGAAGCCGTGCCAAAATCGGCCGCCTCGACGCCGGGGGAACGGCTGCTTTGAGCGCTGACGACTTGCTGGCCAGAAGACGCGGCCCAGGCACGGAGCCGGAGGGTCCGTAGTGTGTCGTGCTGTTGAGGTTGGATTGCGGGGAGCCTTTGAAGGGCCTCCAGATGGCCCCCTCCCCTCTCTGCTGTCCGTTCCTTGGAGTCGAGCCTCCTCGTGCTCTCGGGCTGCCTATGGATGGCTGGCTGGTAGTCCTGGCTTTTGGCGTTCGTTGGCATGAGTTTCGGCCGTCAGCCATCGCCGCCGCTCGTGAACCGGCCGAAGCGCGTTCCGCCCGGTTCCCAATCCATCCCGTCGAGCAACTCGCCGGGCGGGATGTCCAGCGAGCCCGCGAGCTTGACCAGTGTGTCGACGCGACAGACCCTTTCGCCGCGCTCGATCTGCCCGACCGCCGTGCGATGAAGCGAGGCCATAACCGCCAGCTCTTCCTGGGACAGCTTGGCCCGCCTGCGGCAGTAGGCGAGGTTCGCACCTACCCGAGCGCTCACGTCGAGGGCGGCCATTAGCTCACCCCTCCGAGCAGCTCCTCGAAGCGCAGAGCAGCCCGGCTCGGGGCGATTCGCCGGCAGTCGCAGGTCAAGAGGCCGTCGCGGCTCAGTTCGCGTACAGCGCGCTCTACGGCGTCCTGGCTGGTGGCAGAGCGCTCGTGCTCGATCCGCAGGGCCAGCTCCAGGATCGTCAGCTGCGCTGGGTGGAGAACCAGGACTTCGGCGAGGATCGAGCGTTCCATGATCTCGTCCTCTTGGGCGGGCGCGAGCGCGCGCCGCTGGGTATGGTCGGCTTGCATCGGAAGGTCCGTCCTTTCGGTGCCACGCCCCCGGCTGTTTGCGCAGCGCGGGGGCACTTTTCTTCTGGAGCGCCGACTTTAGCAGGCGGTGTCGCTACCTAGCAACGCTTAGGGCTTCGAGCGCAGGATCCGGGCAACCCGCGAGAAATGCAAGCCCGTGGCTTTTCCTATCTCGCGCATCGACAGGCCCGCCTTTTGCGCCTGCTCGAACGCTTTCCGCCGCGTCTCGCGCACTCGCTCATGCTGTCTTTGGGAGCGCTCGAAATCGGACTGCGCTCGACGCGCTGCTTTGCGTGCTTTCGCCTGGGCGCTGTCCGCCATCAGCGCGCACCCTATTCGGCCCCGCGAAATGAGACAGAAATGAGACACCGACCTCGCGGAACGGCCCGGAACGCCTCGGATGGACGAGGAACGACGATTCGAGAGAGAGCCGGGGATTCGGCTCTGCATGGGCAAAGGCAGGCGCTACCCGGAAAGCTACGGAAATGCGCCCGGAGAGAATCGAACTCTCGACCTTCGGCTTGAAAGACCGACGCTCTTTGGGCCTCGTTAAAACCCCGTTGACCACTGAGCTACGGGCGCTCGTACTCCCTGCTCGGAGATTATGCCGAGTCAGAGGCCGAACGTCTTGGCGATGATGTTGCGCTGGATCTCCGAGGTGCCGCCGTAGATCGTCGAGACCAGAGTGCTGCGGACGAGTCGCTCCATGTCGTACTCGGAGGCGTAGCCGTAACCGCCCATCATCTGCATGCCTTCGAGGGCGGCGCGTTTGGCGACCTCGGTTACGAAGAGCTTCACCATCGAGGCCTCGCGGGGCAGCATCCGGTCCGGGTCCTCGTCGGTGAGGGTGGCGACCCAGCGGGTCATCAGCCGGGCGGCCTCGAGGTCGGTGGCGATGTCGGCGATGCGGTGCTGGAGCGCCTGGAAGGAGCCGATCGGGCGGCCGAACTGTTCGCGCTCCTTGACGTAGACGATCAGGTCGTCGAAGGCGCGCTGGCCGATGCCGAGCATCGTCGCGGCGAGGATCAGCCGCTCGACGTTGAGGCCGGCCATCAGCTGCGTCCAGCCCTGGTCGACCTGGCCGAGCACGGCGTCCTCGGGCGCCTCGACATCGGTGAAGTAGAGGTGGCTGGTCTCGCGCCCGCCCATGGTGTCGATCGGGACGATCTCCAGGCCGTCGGTCTCGCGCGGAACCCAGATCATCGAGAGGCCCTCGTGCTTGGACGCAGACTTCGTGGTGCGGCAGACGACGAGGATGTGGTCGGCGATGTGGGCGTTGGAGCAGAAGACCTTCTGACCGTTGATCACGTAGCCGCCGTCGACCCGCTTGGCGGAGGTGGAGAGCGCGCCGACGTCGGAGCCGGCCTCGGGCTCGGTCATCGCTATCGCCTCGACCGCGCCGCCGGCGATCCCGCCGAGGATCTCGCCCTTCTGCTCCTCGCTGCCGAAGCGCTGGGTGGCGCCGGCGACGATCAGGGTCGTCGCGTAGCCGCCGATCGGGGCCAGCGCCCGTGAGGTCTCCTCCATGAAGAGACAGGCATCGAGCATCGACCCGCCCGAGCCGCCGTACTCCTCCGGGATCGTCACCCCGAGCCAGCCCAGTTCGGCCATCTGGGAGTAGATCGTCTCGTTGTGGTGAATCGTGTAGCTCTCGGTGAGCCGCTCGCGCTGGTCCGGCGTGCCGAGCTCGTGGTCACAAAATCGCCGAAGCGCGTCGACGAAATCCTCCTGCTCGTCCGTCAGCGTGAAATCCACTGCGGGGAGCCTAACGGGACTAGATCTGCGTGGCGATGAGGCCGATAAGAGCGACGATCACGAGGACGCTGGACTGGAACAACGTGCGTTGAAGCGCGTCGAATCTCTCTTCGAGCTTGTCGAAACGGTGGTCGACTTTGTCGAAGCGCTCGTCGACCTGCCTGAAGCGCTCGTCGACCTGCCTGAAGCGCTCGTCGACCTGCCTGAAGCCTTCGTCGACACGCCGGTTCAGATTGTCGAGCCGATCGTCGGTCCAGGTCTTCCTCATGGCCTCCATCCTGGCACCTTAGACGACAAAACGTCGCGGATGGGTCGCTATTGCAAAATCTCTGCAACAGCTCAACCGCAAAACTGAGACTGGCCGCCAAAAACCAGCGTCCGGGCCCGCTCGATCTCCGCAGTTGGGTCGATTCGGTCGCCGCGCTCCTCGAACTCGGCCAGCTGCTCGGAGTAGGTCTGGTCGAGCACTCGAATGCTGTGGCCCTGGATGCGGGCAAGGCGTTGGAGGCTCATCCCGGAGGCGAGCATCAGAGCTGAGTGCGTGTGTCGGCCGAGGTCGTACGGCCGCGTACTTGTGAGACCGGTGACGCTCTCGCGCACCTCCTCGGGGTCCGCCAAGGAGGCGCGCCATTCTCCCCACTCCGCTCGACCCGCTCCAGCGCAGGGGCAAAATGGCGCGAGCGATAGTTGCGCCAGTCGGTCTCGGACCAATGACGACTGGCCGGAGTCGAGAAGACACAGTCCTCGGAGAGGCCTTCGCAGACCTCGCGCAAAGCAGCCAGATCGAAGCGCAACGGCCTCATGATTGGGATGCCGCGCCCGGCGCCGGTCTTCGTCCGGTCGACGATCTCCCGCCCGCTCAAAGCGCGTGCGATCACGATGCGCTCTCCGATATCGCGCCAGCGCAACGCCAGCGCCTCGCCCGGCCGGCACCCGGTCATCTCCATCAGGCCCACCAGGAGGCCGTCGCGTAGGGCCATCAGCGCCTTGGCCGGACCGCTGCGGCGCGAATTGACCACCAGCTGATAGCGGACGCGCTCGACCACGACCGGGCCCCAGACAAGAGGCTGAAGCCTTCGCCTTGCCGATGGACGATCGAGGAGGACGACAGGGTTGCCTTGCACGCCTGTCGAGCGAGGCCGCCTCGCCGCCTCGCGGAAGATGCTGGAGAGAATGCCAATCGCCTTGATTGCGGTCGGAGCGCCGACCCCCGCTCTTTCCAGCCCGTCCTGCCATTCGACCAAATCCTCGATATCGAGCGTCGCGATCGGTCGCTCACCCAGGTACCGCTGGATGTGCTTGCGATAGACGATCGCGTCGCGCTCCCAGGTCTTGGCCGCCAAGCGGCGTTGAGCGCGAGGCGCCCAGACACGATCGACGAATTCCGACAAGGTCGGCCAGCTGTGCGGATTGACCCCTATGCACGTCCAAGCGAACGAGAGGACCGATCTCGCCCCCACAGCACGAAGAGCTACAGGCGCGAGGCGATCATGGCGAAGCCGATCAGGACTACGAGCATGACGGTCACGCCGAGCTGGAAGATCAGAAGCTGCGTCGAATGAGACTCGGCCCTAACCGAGGACCTCAGGTCCCGGAGATCGGTTTCCATGCGGTCAGATCGACGATCGGCTTGCCTGGAGTCGAAGTCGAGCCGGCGCTTGAGCTCCTCGAGCTGGCGATCCTTCATAGCCTCCATGCTCAAACCCTAGCGGACAGAACGTTGCGTCAGGTTAAGAAAGTGCCGCAAATCTGCAACAAATTCGTGGCGAAGCAGGGCACCGCAGAGGAGAAGCGAAGCCCAGGACGAGACTCGAACTCGTGACCCCTTCCTTACCATGGAAGTGCTCTACCAACTGAGCTACCTGGGCAGGAGTCACAACCCTAGCGGCCCTGCGGTGCAAGCGCGAGGGCCACGATCTCTCGTGGCCCTCGCGCTACGGCTATCGAGTGTCTGCGGGGCAAGACCCCGCAGACAACCTTGGAGTGATTTATTCGATCGAAAGGCCCTGAGGGACACCCAGCGAATTTGAAGCCGTCAAGCTGCTCACGGCGCCGTAAAAGGTGCCGCTACTGAAGGTTCCTTCGTTGAAGCAGCCTTTTCCGGCAATAGTGAATTTCAGTTTTTTGGCTGAGCCTTTTAGGCTTACATTGCGAAGCTTCCCTGAGCCCGCATTGGCAAGGATGAGCCCGGAAAGGCCGGACTGTGGTCCAATTGTGATGGTGCAGGACGTGGTGGTGATAGTCATTGGAGTAGCTCCACAGCCAGCTCCGGCTATGTCGAACAGGCCAGACGCGTAGAGCACGTAGCTGCATCCGCCCATACTCACAGTTGCTTTTTCAAACGAGGGAATTTCCCAATAGCATTCTTTATAGGTCGGGGCGAGGGTTATGCTCCCCGTCGTCACGGTGCCTGATTCTGCGCTCAGGGAATGTGAGTTGCAGTACAAAATTCCGTTAGCGACCAGAATGTAGCCCCACGGCGTGCCTTTGCCACTGATTTTTACGGGTGCTTCTTCGCCAGCGAATACTGTGGGCGCAGGGAGCGGGGATTTTTCCATCCAAACGCCCACCTGTTCGGTTTCGGCTTGATTTTTACCGGAAATGGACCAAGTTCCAGTGTAGGTCCCGTCGTAGAACGTTCCGACCGCTTTGCAATCAGCACCAATAGTAGTGTAGGTGATGCTCGACAGGTTAGCCGTTGCGATGATTTCGCTTTTGCTTCCTGAGCCTATGTTTTCATATTTAACCGTACCCAAGCCCTGTTGGTTACTGATTTTGATCGCACATCCTGAATAACTGAAATGCATTGGTTCAGCGCCGCATCCGATCAGGTCCATGGTTCCCACGAGAGCTTCTCCGCCGGGACGGAACCGGTATTCACATGTGCTCATATAGGCAAAAAAATCAACGCCTAGCTCCACTCTGCAACGGAGCAGTGAGGCCCCTTTTTCGGTTTTTTCGGTTTTGTCACCAATGTGTTTCGCGGTGAGCGATTTTACTTCACTCGCGGTGAGTCCGCTTTGAAAATGGTTATTGCATTCTTTGAATTCTGTGAATTTATCGCCACCCGCAGGAAAGTTAAAGGTGTGGTTGTTCGTCGGCTGCCCTTTCCAGATCGTGGGTTCAATTTGCGATCGGAAGCTTGACGCCGTCGCTGAGGAGACCCCGACGAACGCTGTCAGGGCAAGCGCCATCGCGACGGCTAGCCCGAAGGACTTGAGTTTCACTTCTACCTCCTTGCCCGGCGGCTGAGCCGCCGGGGCTGACTGGTTTGACTGGTTGGTCTTGGGTGGTTGCTTCTAAGCGTTGGTCATCAGCGCGAGCGGGAGTGCCCGGTACTCCTGGCTCGTTTGCCTTTGCGCGCCTTCTTGCAGCTGTTCTGCATCGGGGGCCGCAAGGTGATCGCATCGCCGCTGTGGGCATTGAACTTGGCGGTCGCCCGGTAGACCTGTTTGCAGAGGTTGCGGCTGTTGATCAGTAGCCCCTTCTTGCCGCCCTGCATCGTCAGGGTGAAGGTTTCGACCGGGGCGTCGGGGACGAAGTCGAAGGTGTTGCGGATGCCGCCCCTGACCGAGTCGACGCGGCCGACGAGGTTGAAGTCGATCGTGCCCCTGAGTGCTGCAACCAGGTCGGGTAGCGGGTTATCGGAGGAGCGCAGGTAGACGAGGCCTTTGAGTGGCTCGTCGAGGAGTGGTGTCTTAGCTTCTGCCGCTCCGTAGATCGAGGCCGCCGGGCAGGCGTCGGCTTTGAACTGCACCCTGGTGCAGACGGTGCCGATGTGGCCCTGGTCGAGGAACTCAGAACGAGGTAGGGCGACTGAGGCGCTCGAGATGTTTGCTCCTCCTTCGGGCATCTTCAAGATGGCCCTGAACTTCGGGTGGCCGCCTCGTTTGGTCCCGCCGAAGAGGCGGAAGGCGAGCTTGGGCTTGAAGGCGAGTGCCTCGCAGCTACCGACCTGGAAGGGGACCGAGGTGTTGAAGAGGGAATCGTCTGCTGTGCTCTGCAGGCTGCCGCCGACGCCTGAGATCTGCCCGCCGACCGACTTGGGCGAGCAGCCAGTCGGGTTGAGCGTGGTCTGGGGGCGATCTACTTTCAATCTCACGTCCCTGACCCTGAGGATCACCCCGTGGAGGATCGTCGGGAAGGGGTCGGAGACAGCCGTTACCTGGGTGGTCTCGGGGCTGACCTGGACCGCAGCCCTGACCACCACGTTTCCGAGGTCGAAGGGGCCGGCGATGCCTGGGGCTACGACTGCGAGGCTGAGGGGAGCGCCCTTGTATGGGCCGGCGAGGTAGACCTTGCCGTCGAAGTAGTTGGGCCCTGGCCCCGCTCCCAGTCCTGCTGAGATCGAGCCGATCTGAGAGGCAGCTGGGCAGGCGGGGTTGCTGAGCTCGCCCTTGCCCGCTCCCTCGGCTTTTGAGATCGAGGCGATCGCCGCCTCGGGGCAGAAGGGGATGCCGGCGATCTTGGCGACCAGGCCCTGGGGCAGGACCGTGGTGACCTGGGAGAGCTCCTGTTCTGTGTCCTCCCTGGAGAGGCGGAAGAGGAAGGTCGAGTAGGAGCCGGCTACCGGGTTGAGGGTGCCGCCGGAGAACTCCGGGGAGAAGGGCCTTCCGGCTGAACCGGGTGGGCAGGGAGTGCCGCCCGGGCCTTCTGAGACCTGGTAGGTGTTGGAGGCATCGATCGCTTTGGTCGGCTGCGCGTAGGAGGCGACTTCGACCTCTATTTTGTGGCTGCCGCAGGCCGGCGGGCTGACCAGGGGAGCTCTCGGGCCCGAGCGGAACTTCAGCGTGAAGTCATCGAAGGGGAACTGCGGCAGGTCGTCGAAGCTCGTGGTGATCTGCCCGGTGACGGGATGGACGTCGATCCGTCCCGGGATCTTGACCAGGGCGCCTCTTTCTTCGGTGTCTTCGATCGCCATGTAGAGGGCGAAGGTCGAGTTGAAGGGGTTGTCTTTCTGGGATGCCAGGTACATCGAGCCCTCCGCAGATTTGGGCAGCAGCGGGGTGTGGAGCTCGACCTCGCCGATCCTCGAGGCGTCTGGGCATTTGACCGGGCTGTTGGTGAAGAGGCCGATCTGGGCGGGGGTGCAGCTTTGGAGGCCGTCGGCGAAGGAGGGCGAGAAGCTCATTCCCTCCGGCAGGGTGACCACCGTGCGCTTCACCGGCGGGGTCGCCAGGGCGTTTGGGTTTTCATTCTGGGCGACTTTGATGTGGACGTCGAGGCCGGTCGGCGTGTTGGCCTGCTTGCCGGTCGGTTCGATCTCGACCGAGGGGTCGAAGCGGGGCAGGTCGCAATCGGTGATCCGGCCCGGCATCGTGTACTCGATGTCGGGGCCGTAGACCCCCGTGTTCTGCCAGGAGTCGTAGTGGTGCAGGCGGAAGGCGTTGTCTTCGTCGCACTGGGAGGGCAGGGAGAGGAAGGGGCGGACGGGGGCGTCGGTGGGGCATTTGACGCTGGTGTCGCGAATGACTCCACAGCGCTCGAAATCATGATCGCTGTCCGCCGGCACCCCCCACAGCGTCAGCTTCTGGTTGTAGGGAGGCAGCGATTCGTTGATGTCGGCGACGGTCGAGGCGATCGCATAGCGGTTTGCGGGGTTGAGCGAGGCTTTGATGTGAACCGGGTTGCCGGCGAACTGGAAGCCGAGGTCGGCGATCGTGCCACGAGGGTGGAGGAGGTTGAAGACGGGCGCGCTAACCACGAAGTATTCGCCCGCACCGCCGGAGAGCGGGAAGAGAGTCAGGTCCTCCCTGCCGACCTGGCTCGAGCGCGGGCAGGCAGCGATGGTGAACTCCGCCTGGGTGCACTCGCCGACCGCTGTGGGGTTGCCGAGGAAACCCGGCGGCAGGTCGACCTGGATGTTACGGATGCTTTCCGCCTCTACCGGCAATTCCGGTCGCAGTTCGATCGAGTTGAAATCGAATGGGAAGGCCAGGAGATCCGGATGGGCGCCGGCTTCGCGTTCTGGCGTGAGGCCGTCCTTCTGGAAGAAGTCCGGCATGACGCTTTCGGCGAGGACGCCGAAGCTCGCAGGTGTCGGGCTCACCTGCGTGGGCTCGACCACCGTCAGCGCTTCCGCCGCGCCGCCGCCTTTGATTTCGGCGATCGCCAGCGAGCTGCCTTCGGCGTCGGGAGCGACGTCGACGTTGAGGACGAGGGTGCGGCTGAGGTGGTGGCGTGGAATCACGCTGGAGCTGGTGCAGGTGATAGAGCTGGCGCCGGCTTTGCCGGGACAGCTCCAAACTGTCGGGGGTTCGATAGTTACGTCGACGCCGTGCGTCACCGACTCGCGGGTTATCCCCGGCGGCAGGGTGACTTTGAGCGTGATCGTGCCGGAGGTGTCCTCATTGCCGACGTTGTTGACGTCGAACCAGTAGGTGCCTTTGCCACCCGGCGGGAAGTGAGTCTGGTTGTGGTGAAGATCGAGGTTCCAGACCGGCGCCGCGGCGGCGGGAGTGGCGGCGCCGAGCAAACCCAGGCAGCAGAGAACCAAAGCTGAGGCCGAGCGTCGCAATCTCATCGGGAGGCCCTCCGCTTCGGGTTGGCGGTTCGCTGTCTGGATTTGGCCTGCCTCTGCCGTTTGGCGACGCAGCGGCCCTTGCGGCGCACCTTGGGCTTGCGGCAGCGAGGCAGTGTCGGCTTGAAGCCCGGACCCTGGAAGGCCGAGGTGCCCGGGGGCAGGTCCGCCGGCGCTCCCTTCGGGGTGCCCTGGCAGATCTCCAGCGGGCAGGGCTTGGGTGGCGGCGGGAACTCGAAGCCGCCGCCGATGCGGGCGTCATAGAGGCGCTTGTAGGCGTCTTGGGCGTCCGGGGTGTACTGGGCGGCGGCGGTGAAGAAGACGTCACGGCCGTCTGGCGTGATGCCAGCGACCTGGGGGGCCTGCACACCGCCGCCGGCGTTTATCGGCCAGTTGGTGAGACCGTCGCTGATCAGGAATAGGCGACCCTGGCGCCACTCATAGACATCGATGCCGGACTTCGGGTCCTTGCCGGTGGCAGCTGTGTTCTGATCGGCCGAGGCAAGCGGGGTCGGCGTGGCGAAGACGACATGTTTGCCGTCTTCGCTGAGCGGCCCGGTGTTCGCCCCCGGACCCTCAGCCCGTGCCGAGGCGAAGTTAACTTCGCCCTTGGGCAGCGACCCATCCGCCGGGCAGGAGACGCAGACCAGAGAACGATCCCGGTCGTCGTAGCGGTAGAGCTGAGCGGTGGAGCCGTTGCGCTGCCCGCCCAGAGCATCGAGGCTGGGGTTTGCTGACCGGAGAAGGACGACCGTGCCGTCGGGGCTGACGGCGCTCCATTCGTTGTCGCCGACGAAAAAATTCCCTTCCCCCAAATAGCCGACGTAGGCGAGATCGCCGCTGGCGACCTCAACGCGGTAGGTGCCGCCGCTGGCGACGGCGCCGGGGAGGAGGCGGTTGCGGGAGCGGAAGTAGACACGCGAGCCGTCCCCTGCGACGCCGATATCCTGGCTGATGAAACTCGGATTGATGGTAAAGCTCACCGCGGCGGAGAGATGCTCGCTCACGCAGGTGATGCACTCGAGGGCGCCGCTCTCGGTGTCGTAGCGATAGACGTCTCCCGCGTTTTGATCGCTGCAGTCATTCGGGCTCTCGTCCTCAGCGACGAGATCGCCCCGCGTGAAGAAAAAGGCGGCGCCGGGGGTCGCCTTGATGAAATGCGCATCGCAGGGGCCTTTTGAGATCGCTCTCGTCACCTCGGCCCCAATGTCGCGCATGTAGATGATCTTGGGGCCGCCGCAGTCGTTGGGAAAGAAGGCTAGGGAGCCGTCGGCGGAGAGCCAGTGGGGAGAGCGCGGTATTCTTCCGATCGGGCTTTCCATCGCCCCGCAGGCGAACACTGACCCATCGGGAAGCAGGCTGATCAACTTGGGCTGCCCGGAGCTGATGTCGTAGAGGTTTGCCCTTGAGGGGGGCACTGGATGCTCCGGGTCGGGTGAGCCGCTGAGCGTCAAGAACGACACGCGACCCGTCGTCGGAGGTCATCAGGACACGTGCCCAGTGCGAGATGGGGCCACCGTAGAGCTTCGTCGCTGGGGTGTCTGGACCCATCTTCCAGATACCGAAGGTCCCAGCTTCTGTCGAGGGGAAGTTCGGCGCGACGAAGGCTGAGAGATCGTCGCGACCGCCCGGCGGAAACCAGAGGTTCTCCGGCGCCAGCTGGCGGTTGGGGAAGACCCTCTTCGTCTGCCAGCCCGTTGGTGTGCGTTCGGCGAAGAGCGGGGTTTGCAGGTTGCCGCTCTCTGAGAGAGGCGTGCCGCCAGCGACCTCATAGACGGCGCGGTCTCCCCCATCGGAGATGAAGCGCGCGTCGACGATCGGGTTGCCGCCAGTATTTGGCGAGTTGACCTGCTCCCAGGCGCGATCGGAGCCGGGCGGGCCAGGGAGGCTGCCGTGGGAGAGCGGCTCATCGGAGGCAAACGTGGCGAAGGTTTCGTCCTCGCCGAAGGAGGGCGATTCGGGGTTCCCGTTATCGGCGACCACGCGGTAGTGGTAGGTGGTGTCGGGCTGGAGGCCCTCCAGCTGCTGGGAGACCAGCTTGGTTTCGTTGCCGGAGTCCATCGCCTGAGGTTCTGTCGCCGTGCAGGGATTCGAGTCGCAGGGGCCCTGGTCGCCGTACTCGAAGTAGTAAGTGGCGGGCTCATTGCTGGGGTTGACGCGGGAGTCGAGCCGGGCGGTGGTAGCCGTGCGCACCGGCGAGCCGGTGGTCTCGACGACCGGTGGGCCTGGGGTGGTGAAGCTGCCACTCGGGCCGGCGTTAGAGCCATCCGCGTTGGCTCCCACGAGACGGAAGCGGTAGGCCGTGTTCCTGGTCAGACCACTGACCGAGGCACTGACGGCGTGAAAGCTTTCATCGACGGGAATCGAGCCGAAGGCGGGGGCACACGGCTCCGAACCTCCTGAGGAGAGATCGAAGAAGCCTTCGTCGCCGAAGGCGATCTCGGTCACGTACTCGAAGCGACAGTCGGTGAGCGCGATGCCGCGCGGGTTGATCGTGCCGTTGAAGGTTGCAGAGGTGTTGGTCAGGGATGAGACCGGGTCGACGATTGTGTCAGGAAGCGTCAAGAGTGGTCCGAAGACCCGGATCTGATCGCTTACTTCATCGAAGACGAATACGTGGTCGTTTGAAGCGTCTGGTGCAATTCCACCAATCCCCGTGAATCCGTCCGGCGAAGCCATAGTAGCGAACTCAGCCGAAAAGTTACCGACGGAATCGTACTCCCTAATAGTGGCCTGAGTGACTTTGAAGGCTTCACCTGGATCACTAATGAAGACATGATCGGTAAGGCCATTGACTGCGTTGCGACGTCCCGTCAAGTCAACTTTCGTCGCCACAGTGTAGTTGCTAGCGGCATCATACTTCCAAGTATTTCCTCTGTAATTCCCATGAGTAGCATAAAGGTTGTCGTTTGAATCAAATGAGATGCTGCAGGGCGACAGAGGGGGACTATTCGATTCGCCCGCCTGCGCAGATGTATCAACGGTAGATTGAAATATGCCTGCGGCGTTGTACTTGAGAATGCGAGTTCCGAAAGTGGTAACGAAGAGATTTCCCAAGGAATCTACGGCAAGCCCACAGAGAGTTGGTGTGGACGAAACGACTGGAGCACCAGGAGTGACGGTGGGATCGATAGGGAAATTGCCGCCTAGAGGGACTCCGGCAGAATCAAAGCCATAGACGAGGTGAGGGTCTTCCGGGCTACCACCTGAAGCCGAAAAATATACGTTCCCAGTAGAAGAAAGAGCGGTGTTATCGACAGCGAGCCCTGTATTAGACATGGGCACATCAGGAAGCGAAATGGATTCGCCCACGGGCAAAAACGCAGGCGGAGAAGAAACATCGAACTTGCTTATTGCCTTAGACACATCATCGAAAACAAATAGCTCCCGAGTTGCTTGCCTAAAGGCTATTTTTGGCTTTTCGGTGGAAAAGGTCGTGGCAGCGGTGCCATCCTCACCAAAGGCCGCAATCTGTGACCGGGTAACGAGGGCCGAAGCCGAAGTCGCAAAGAGAAGCAGGGACGCAAGGAGCACTGCCAAGGTGGACCCCAGAACACGCAAACCATTGACGCAGCGGGCTTTACTCATTGCTCCCTCTCACGTTCGTTGCTTTCGCAGCTTGGTCACACCTGAAACGGCTAGCTGAGCCATCCCAGGTGTGCATGATGTGCGCCACAAGGATTGCCTTCCGGTTCTCTTATTCGGCGGTTACTGCCCAAACCCCTCGATTGAGGCAAGGTGCGAATTCTGCTTCGAAGAAGCCTTTACATTCAAAGGTTACGACCGTGCCAGCGGTTGAAGGCGGTGCTATAGAACCACTCGTGGACTGAAGTTTTGCTTTCCGATACACGCAAAGGGTGCCTGGGTCTGCCAGTGGAGTACCAGAGGGGCTGAACCCAGGACAACCGTCAGCGGATTTGTCTTCTTCTAGTTCCACGAAAACTCCGGTGGGTGCGGGTTCGACCGGAATGGGGAATGAGATTGGGGCACTAGTGAAGAAACTTTCTTCGAAGAGCACGGGATTGGTGGACACCACGTAAGTCCCGGTCTCTGTCTGGCCCGAGGGCAGGATGCCGAATTCGGTCCAGGGCGAGCCTTCTTCGCCTTTGAGGTCGGTACCGATTCCCCAGCCACCGTTGGGGCCGAACGCAGCCTTGGGGCCGTACATTTTGTTGACGTCGGTCTCGATGTAGAAATCACCGATCGTGCCAGTCGCGGCGTTCGGGGTAGCGGTTCCGCTGAGGACCGTCTTGCCGTCGGCGCCGTCAGCTCCGTCGGCACCTACTGCCCCTTTCTCGCCAGCGGCGCCCGGTGCTCCAGCGTCGCCCTTGGCGCCCGGTGCTCCGGCAGGACCGGCGGGACCTGCTGCTCCCGTCGCGCCTTTGGGACCCCTGGGACCGCGTGGGCCTTTGGTGGATTTCTTGGCCGAGGCAGTGGCGCCGCTGCCGTCGTCTGAGTTGCTGGCGGCGTAGGCGCCACCGAACATGGCGAAGACGAGGGCGATGACCGAGATGACTCCCGGGATGCCGAAGCGGTTGCGCAGCGTCGAGAACATTGAACTCTCCTGTCCCTGTGGTCCCTGTTTGTTGTCCCTGGCCGCTGGAAAACGAGCAGGTTCCCTGTCCTAACGCTCGGGTTCCTAAAGCGACAGCGCCAAGATAAACATACGAGTTCGGCTTTGTCAAGGAACGAAAGCGATATACGCACGCACGCGCCTTCGCCAGGCGCGGTTAGAACAGAAACTGCGAGGAGCAAGAAAAGGCGGAGGGGGTGGGATTCGAACCCACGAGCGCCTTGCGACGCCAACAGTTTTCGAGACTGCCCCGTTCAACCACTCCGGCACCCCTCCGGGACTGTCAGGAGAGAGGATTCTAGGGGGCGAGCTGGCGGGCGATGCGGCGCCCGTCGATGCGCATGAAGCGGAGCTGGCCGGCGCTGCTGGCGTAGTAGCCGGTGAAGAAGAGGCCGGGCGCCGCCGGGTGCTCGCCGCGGACCTGCTTCCCGTCCAGGGTCGCCACGCCGTGCTCGCCGAGGATGCCGAGGTGGCCGATTACGCGCGGCAGGTTGCGCTCGTAGCCGGTGGCGGCGATCACCGCCTGGGGCCGCAGGCGCTCTCCGTCGGCGAGCACCACCTCGGAACCCTCGAAGCGCTCGACCGCGCTCACCAGCTCCAGCTTGCCCTGCTCGAGAGCCTCGACGAAACCGGCGTCGATCAGGGCCGAGACGTGCCGCTGCTTGGTGGAGCTCTGAACTCCGAGCGGCGCTCGCGGGATCCCGTGCTTGGCGAGGTCCCCATAGATCAGCCTCTGCATGAGGAAGCCGACCCGGTCGAGCACCGCGTTCGGCAGCGTCTCCATCAGCACGGTCGAGTAGTTGAGCGGGTATCCGAGCCACTCGCGGGGGAAGACGCTCGGCGGCGTTCGCATCGAGGTCCAGACTCGGCAGCCACCGGCCGTCGCCAGCTCATAGGCGATCTCGGAGCCGGTGTTCCTCGCCGAGACGACGAGCACGTCCTTGCCTCTGAACGGCTCGGGGTTCCTGTAGGCGGAGGAGTGGATCAGCTCGCCGGTGAACCCCTCCAGCCCTGGCCAGTCCGGCAGCTTCGGCTCGGCGTCGTGGCCGGTGGCGAGCACCACGAAGCCGGTGGCGATCTCGCCGCTGGAGGTGTCGAGCAGCCAGCGGGAAGCGCCCTGGTCGCTTTCCCCTCGTTCGATCCGATTCAGCTCGGTCCCGAACTGGATGCGGAGCCGGTGCCGGCAGGCGTACTCCTCCAGATACTCGACCATGTCGTCGCGGGTTGGCCAGCGTCCATAACGGCGGGGCATCCGGTATCCCGGCAGGGTCGAAGTGAGCCGGGGCGTGTTGAGACGGAGGCTGTCGTATCGCGAGCGCCAGCTCGATCCGACCTCGTCGGTGCGCTCCAGCACCAGCGGGCTGACGCCCCGCCGCTCGAGCATCGCCGCGGCCGCGAGCCCGGCCGGGCCGGCGCCGACGACTACGACCTGCTCACGCTCCACGGCGGTCGATTCTAGAGCGAGATGCCCGGCACGCCCGATTGGACCGGCGGTTGACGGACCCGCGCGTTTCCCAGGACTCAAGCACGAACCTGACTGCGCCGATCTAGTCGCATGCAGAGCGGCGAGCAGACACCGCTGGGGCGGTTCTTCGACCGCCACCCCATGCTGCTGCGGACGCTGGCGGTCGCGGCGCTGGTCTGGGGCGTCGGCTACCTGACTTGGCGAGTCGGCTGGAGCGGGCAGGGGGCGAATCCGCTCGCTTTCGGGATGCTACTCATGACCGAGATCTACGGGCTATGGGCGCTGGGCACGCTGACCTGGTTCTCCTGGTCGCGGCCGGTCGCGGCGCGACCGCCGGCCACGCCGGGTCGCTCGGTCGACGTATACGTCTGCACCTACAACGAGCCGAGCGAGGTGGTCGCAGCGACGCTGGCCGGCTGCCGTGCTCTCACCTATCCCCACACCACCTACCTGCTCGACGACGGGCGGCGGCCGGAGATGCGCGAGCTTGCCGAGCTGGCCGGCGCGCGCTACCTGACCCGGCCCGACAACTCCCACGCCAAGGCGGGCAACATCAACGCGGCGCTCCCCCGCACCGACGGCGAGCTGGTGCTGATGCTCGACGCCGACCACGTGCCGATGCCGGACGCGCTTGACGCCATGGTCGGCTACTTCGACGACGAGCGGATGTCGCTGGTGCAGAGCCCGCACGACTACTTCAACCACGACTCGGCCCAGCACTACGCGGTCGGCCGCCACGAGCAGTCGCTCTTCTACCGCGTCGTCTGCCCGGGCAAGGACCGCCACGGCGCCGCCTACTGGTGCGGCTCGGCGGCGCTGATGCGACGCCAGGCGCTGCTCGAGATCGGCGGCGTCGCCACCGAGACGATCGCCGAGGACTTCCATACGACGATCCGCCTGCAGCGGCACGGCTGGACCAGCCGCTACCACGACGAGGTCCTCGTCCAGGGCCTCGCCCCGCACGACCTCGACGGCTATCTGCTGCAGCGCGACCGCTGGGCGCGTGGCAACCTCGCCGTCTTCACCCTGCCCGAGTCCCCCCTGCGCGCCAACGAGCTGAGCCCGCTGCAGCGCCTCTCCTATTTCGCCAGCCTTGCCGCCTACCTGGCACCGCCGATGCGGCTGCTCCTGCTGCTTACTCTCGGTGTGGTGCTGTGGACCGGCGAGCTGCCGATGAAGGTCGACGCGGTGGCGCTGGCGGTGCTATGGGTGCCAGCAGTGACGCTCAACCTCACCGCCGGCTCCGCCCTGGCCCGCGGCTACATGAAGATCGGCGAGACCGCCCACTACGAGCTCTTGACGATGGAGATCTACACGCGGGCGCTGCGCTGCATCTTCCGCCCCGGCCGCACCGCCTTCAAGGTGACGCCGAAGCAGGGCGCCGACAGCGGCGGCCTCGACGCCGTGCGCAAGCTGCGCTTCGTCATCGCCTGCGCCGCGATCGTCGCCGGCGGCACGGCGCTGCGCTTGCTCGACCTCGCCGGAGTCGGGCCGCTCCCCGACCTGCCGGGGATCGCGATGGCGGTCGTGCCGCTGCTCGGCCTGATCGAGCTGCGCCGCATCCTCCGCACCCTGCTCGCGGTCGGCCGGCGCCGCCAGCGCCGCCTCGTCTATCGCTTCGAGGGCGAGGCCCCTGCCCACTGCTTCTGGCAGGACGGCCACGTCGGTGGACGGCTAGTCGACGCGAGCGCCTCCGGCGTCGGCTTGGTCCTCGACGCGCCGCTGGAGATCGGTGCCCGCCCCGCGGTGCTGCTCACGCTGGCGGACGCCGCGGGAGACACGCACGAGGTCACCGCCCAGGTCGAAGTGCGCTCTTGCCGCGAGAGCGACGGCCGCCACCTGGTCGGGGCAACGATCCTCGACATCGACCCGAACTCTCGGATGCGCCTGATGGAGTGGTGCTACGTGGTCTGCAACCACGAGCGCCTGCGCGGCCACCGCCCAGCGCTGCCGGCCGGCGAGGCCGAGTCGATCGTGCTGCCGCTGCCCGCTCTAGCGCCGCAGACCGCGGCGGCGTAGCGAGCCGACCCGGGGAGAGTCCTCGGGTCTGAGGACTTGAAGAGGCATGGCCTCGACCTCGATCTCCGCCTTGGACCTGCCGATCCAGTTCTTCGCGCTCGGTACGGCAGTGGGAATGCTTGCTGCACTCTTCCAGCACCACCGAACAGGAGAGACAGATCACTGGCCGATATATGTCGCCTACTGCGGGCTCGTGCTCTTCGGTCTGGGCTTGCTTTTCACGATCTTGCGAGCGCTATTCTGAGACGCGATGGAGCCACGCAACGACCTCAAGATCTACACGCTGCGGCACTTCTTCTTCTACATGGGGATTGCCTGTATCGCGTCAACGATCGTCTGGGCTACGGCGGAGATTCTGAACTGGAGTTACGGCCTCTCCGTGGCGATTTTGCTCGTGGTTGGGCTGATCGTGCCCTTGGTGGCACTACGAGAAAGCCTCTTCGCGCCGACTCAGCGCCCAGTCAAGCAGCGCAGACGACACGTCTGACCTAGAAGTCAGGGAGACGGAGAGGGTGGGATTCGAACCCACGAGGCGGGTTAACCCCGCCCACGCGATTTCCAGTCGCGCTCCTTAAGCCACTCGGACACCTCTCCGGGAGTCCACCGAAGGGTATTGGCTCAGCTCAGCGGCGGGAGGCGAAGAAGTCGGAGAGCAGGGCGGCGCACTCGGCCTCGAGGATGCCGCCGGTCACCGCCGGGCGGTGGTTGAGGGCGGACTCGGCGAGGACGTCGAGGACGCTGCCGGCAGCGCCGGCCTTGGGGTCGGCGGCGCCGTAGACGACCGTGGGGATGCGAGCGAGGACGATCGCCCCGGCGCACATCGCGCAGGGCTCGAGCGTCACATAGAGGGTCGTCTCCGGTAGGCGCCAGCCGCCGAGTGCCTCGGCGGCGGCGCGAATCGCGAGCACCTCGGCGTGGGCGGTGGGGTCGCGGCGCAGCTCGCGCTCATTGCCCGCGACGGCGAGCGGCTCGCCGCCGCGAGCGACGACGGCGCCGATCGGGACGTCGCCGTGGCGCTCGGCGCGGCGCGCCTCCTCGACTGCCAGCGCCATCAGGCGCTCGTGCGTGCGGGTGTCCGGGTCGTCCGCCATCCGCCCAAGTATCTGCCACCGGCAACTTCAACGGCGCCGTGGTGTTAGATGATGGCTCGCTCAGTTGCAGGGAATTACGCGGCTTCGGAACTGGATGAAAAGACGCCTCAGGAACTGGACCGCCGTGACCCTGCCCGCGCTCGCGCTGCTCGGCCTCCCCGTGGGCGCCGAGGCGGCGACGGGAGTCGCGGCGGCGCGCGGCTTCGCGCCCAACCAGCTGATCGTCAAGCTCGAGGGCCAGCGGCCCGGGCGAACGGTGCGGCTGCCGGCCGGCGCCGGCGTGCTGGAGGCCGCGAGAGCGCTGCGGCGCAATCCGCGGGTCGCCTACGCCGAGCCCAACCACATCGCCACCGCCTCAGCGACGCAGTCGCAAGCCCCACCCGAGATCCCCAACGACCCCGGCGGTCTCAGCAGCCCGCCGGAGCCGCCAGGCGGCTGGGTCGCGAAGCAGTGGAGCTTCCTGCCCTGGGAGGGCAGCACCACCCCCCTGCTCCCGGTCTCCCCCGGCGGCATCGACGTGGTTGGGGCATGGGGGAACCTAAGCGCCGCCGGCCGACCCGGCGGCGACGGCGTTACCGTCGCCGTGCTCGACACCGGCGTCGCCTACCGCTCCCTCGGCAGCGAGTTCCGGCGCAGCCCGGACTTCACCGCGGGGCAGTTCGCGAAGGGCCGCGACTTCGTCGACGGCGACCTGCTGCCGCTAGACCTGAACGGGCACGGGACCCACGTCGCCGGCACGATCGGCGAGAAGACGAACAACGGCATCGGCCTGGCCGGGATCGCCTACCGGGCAAAGCTGCTGCCGGTCCGCGTCCTCGATGAGTTCGGCCGCGGTGAGGCCGATGACATCGCCCGGGGGATCCGGTTCGCAACCGCGGCGGGGGCCGACGTGATCAACATGAGCTTCAACTTCGGCTGCGGCAAGCGAGTGCCCAGCGTCGACGAAGCGCTGCGGCAGGCGCACAGCCGGGGCGTGGTGACCGTGGCCTCGATCGGGAACCTCGGTGCCGAGTCGTGCGTCGCTCCTCCCGCCACCGGTCCGCACACGATCGGCGTCGGCGGCACCACCGAGGGCGGCTGCCTCGGCGACTACTCGCTGGGCGGCGACAAGGTGGACCTGCTGGCTCCGGGAGGCGGCCGGCCGGCGCCAGGCTGCCCCTCGGTTTCGATGCGCCCGATCTTCCAGGTGACTCTGCGCGGCCACAACCCGCGCCGCTTCGGCGAGCCCGGCAGCTACGTCGGCACCTCGATGGCGGCTTCGCACGCCTCGGCCGTCGCTGCCCTCGTGATCGCCTCCGGCCTGCTCGGCAAGGACCCCTCGCCCACCGCGGTCCTGCGCCGCCTGCGCCGGACCGCGCGCGACCTCGGCCTGCCGGCCACACGACAGGGCGCAGGCCTGATCGACGCTGGCGCGGCGACAGATCCCTTGTCCTGAGGCGCTAGGTCGTGCGGACGATCATCACGCTGCAGGGCGCGTGATGGGAGACGTTGTTGGGGACGCTGCCGAGTAGAAAGCGTCGGGCGCCAGTCATCCCCTTGTTGCCGACCACGATCAGGTCGGCGCCGATCTTCTCGGCGACCTCGAGGATCGCGTCGGCAGGATTGGCCTCGACCGGGTGGGTCTGGACCTCGACCCCGTCCTGCTTGGCTTTCGCGGCGGCCGCCTCGAGGACCAGATTGACGTCCTCACGGGCATTGATCTCGTGCTGGACGTCGGCCGGGGCGCCTTCCTGCTCGGCCTCGACCCGCCGTTTGGAGATCGGCTCGTAAGCGCTGACGATGTCGAGCTGGGCGCCCGCGAGCTTGGCGACCTCAACGGCCCTGCTCACGGCCTCGCTGGCGGTCTCCGACCCATCGGTTCCAACCACGATGCGAGTGAACAAAAACCGCCTCCTTCCGCTCGGTCGCCGAACGGCGCTGATACTAGCGCCGGGGGCGGGTGTCGACCGCTGGGTCGAGGAAGACTTCCCCGCCGACCTCGGTGGGCGTCGTCGCGAGACGAACGATCGCGATCGCCATCGAGGCGACGAGGCAGGCAACCAGGATCGCCATCCCGATCTTCCACAGCAGCGGCATCGGTCTATCTCATCAGAGCCGGCATCCATAAGCTGGTGGCCATGGAGGAGATTGCCGAGGGCGTCTGGCTGTTGCAGGGGGATTTCCGCAAGGCGATGAACGTCTACTTCATCGAGGACGGCGACGGCGTGGTTCAGTTCGACGCTGGCACCAAGTCGATGACGAAGAAGGCGAAGGCGGCGGGCGAGCAGCTGGGCGGGATCAAGCGGGTCGTGCTCGGCCACGCCCATGCCGATCATCGCGGCACCGCGGCGGCGATGGCCGCAGCCGGAGTGCCGGTCCTCTGCCACCCCGACGAGGTTGCCGACGCCGAAGGCGACGCTTCGATCGCCCCCTACATGGACCTCTCGCAGCTGCCGGTGGCGCCGGTGCGCTGGATCTACCCGACGCTGCTGCGGCGCTGGGACGGCGGCGCGGTGAAGATCGCCGGCACGGTTTCGGAGGGCGATGAGGTGGCTGGCTTCCGCGTCCTGCACTTCCCCGGCCACGCGCCGGGGCTGATCGGGCTGTGGCGGGAGCGCGACCGCGTGGCGCTGGTCAGCGACGTCGTCTACTTCGTCGACTCGGCGCGGCTGCGGCCGCTGCCTGAGGGCGAGGCGAGTGTCCCTCACCCCGCCTGGGCCTGGGACCACGCGAAGGCGAAGGAGTCGCTGCGCCGATTGGCGGCGCTGGAGCCGCGGCTGGTTGGCGCCGGGCACGAGCATCCGCTGTGCGGCGAGAACCTGCGCGAGACGCTGGAGCGCGGCGCCGAGAAGTACTGAGGCCTGGCGCAGGTCATAGGCTGCGCCACCGATGATCGCGACCTACGCCTCGGCCGCGCTGATCTGCGCCGCCTCACTGCTGGTCGGGCGGGCCGTGCTCTCCCTCGCCGGCAGGCGGGAGTGGAGCTGGCTGGAGCCCGCGGTAGGTTTCGCCGCGATCCTCACCGTCACCGGTGCGCTGGCACGGGCGCCGGGGCACTCGACGACCGCGACCCTGGGCCTGGTCGCCCTGCTCGTCGCCGCCGTGCTCGTCTGCCGTCGCCTCCCCTACAGGGGGGCCGACGCGCTGGGGCAGAGCCTGGCGGTGACGCTCGTCGGCGCCCTCGTCCTCTCGATCCCGTTCGCCGTGAGCGGGCGCTGGGGCTTCCTCGGCCAGGGCTTCAACAACGACCTCGGCCTGCACCTGGCCTGGGCCGAGTGGCTGCGCAGCGGGCTGGGGCCGGCGCCGGAAGCCGGCTACCCGCTGGGGCCGCACGGGCTCGCCGCCGCGGTCGCGGCGGTGCCCGGGATCGGCCTCGGGCAGGCGTTCGTGGGCCAGATCCTCGCGATCGGGCTGCTGACCGCGCTCACCGCGCTGGCGGCCCTGCGCGAGCTCGGCGCCCTGCGCCGCATTCTCGCCGCGACGCTGGTCGCCACCACCTACCTCGCCGCCTCCTACTTCGCCCAGGGCGCCTTCAAGGAGACCGCCGAGGCGTTGCTCGTGCTCGCCTTCGCGCTGGCGCTGCGCGATCCCGGCCGCCCGCCCACAGGCGCCTGGCCGAAGCTGCTCTTCGCTCTCCCCTACCTCGCCCTGCTCGGCGGTGCCTTCTTCGCCTACAGCTTCGCCGGACTAGCCTGGCCGCTGGCGATCCTGGCGCTCTGGAGCCTCACCCTGCCAGAGGTGCGCCGCGCTCTGTCGCCGCGGGCGCTGCTGCGCTTCCTGCTGCGGCCGGCGGTGCTGATCGGGGTGCTGGTGCTGGCGGGACTGGGCGCGGTGACGGTCCTGGTCGGGCCGTTCGGCTTCGTCCACGGCTTCAACCGGGTGGCCGGGAGCAACACCTACGGCCCCGTCTCGCCGATCGAGGCGCTGGGGATCTGGCCGACCTCCAACTACCGGCTAGACGCCGTCGGCGGGGCGCAGCTCACCGGCCTGGCGGGAGCGGTGGCGGTTTTGGCGGTGGTCGCTGGAATCGCTTGGTGGGTGCGCGTGCGCGACCTGGCCGTGCCGATCGCGCTCGGCGCCTGCGCGGCGCTCTACCTCGCCTCGCTGCCATTCAGCGGCGAGTACTCGCAGGCGAAGGCGCTGATGATCGCCGCCCCGCTGGCGATGCTGGTCGCGATCCGGCCGCTGCTCTCGGGACTTCGTCCTGAGCGCGTTCGCTCTTCCTCGTACCAAGCAGGGGAAACAGCGAACGCGCAGGGGGTGGTGCGTGTGGGCTGGACTGTCCTGGCCGTCGCCTTCATCGGTGGCGCCGCCTACTCGAGCTTCCTGGCGCTGCGCGACGCGCCGGTCGGGCCGCCGGGACACGGCGCCGAGCTGCGCGCCTTCTTCCCGACCCTGCAGGGAGAGAAGGTCCTCTACGCGGGCCAGGACCGCTACGCGGCGTACGAGCTGCTCGAAGCCGACACCCACGTGCCGCTGGTCGAGTTCCCCGACTCGGAGGTGAACCAGAACCCCGAAAAGCCGTTCGACACCGGCGACGCCTACAGCCCGATCGACTTCGACTCCTTCTCGACCGCGACCCTCGACCGAGTCCCCTATGTCGTGACCGGGCGAGCCGAGTGGAACAGCCAGGCGCCGCCCAACTTCAGGCGCGTCGCCGCCACCGACTCCTACCTGCTCTGGGAACGCCAGGGGCCGACGCCGGAGGACCGCCACGTCCTGCTCGAGGGGACCGAGCCGGCGGCGGCGGCGCCATGCGCCTCGCCGGAGATTCGCATCCTCCTCGCCAGCCCGGGCCGCGCTTCGCTCTTCCCGGCGCCGGCGATCGGGACCAAGGCGCGCTGGAGCCCCGACGCCACGCTGGAGACCGGCGAGAGCGCAGCACAGAGGCTGCGCCTGCCGACCGGACGCTGGCGGCTCTCGCTGCAGTACTTCTCCCCCTTCGAGCTGACCCTCAGCGCGCCGGGCTTCCGCCAGCCGCTGAAGGCGGCGCTGGACGGGCAGCGCCCGAGCACGATCAGTCTCGCCAGCGACGGTCAGTACTGGCCGGCAGGCGTGATCGAGAGTGTCGGCGGCCCGGTCCGCTTCACGATCGACGCGGAGGAGCCGAGCACACTGCAGCGCCTCAGCGGCTACGAAGGGAAGGCGCGTCTAGGCGATCTCGTCGCCGTCCGTGCCGAGCCGCGCCGGATCGTCGCGCTATCTGACGCCTGCAACGGCTGGATCGACTGGTTCGAATCCCCGGAAGCGCCTTGACCGACTAGGTCAGGCGGCCTTGGCAGCTATGCGGTCGGGAGAAACTCGGACGACATCCCAGACCAGGCCGAAGCGCTCGAGGGTGTCGATCACGATCGCCGAGACGTCCAGCTGCCAGCGGCCGAGGCCGTGGACGGCGGAAGTCGGGAAGGCGTGGTGGTTGTTGTGCCAGGCCTCGCCCATGGTGGGCAGGGCGATCAGAGCGAGGTTGCGCGACTCGTCGCCGGTCTCGAAGTCGCGGCTGCCGAAGACGTGGCAGAGCGAGTTGATGCTGTAGGTGAAGTGGTGGAGGACGAAGATGCGGACGAGGCCACCCCAGAGCAGGCCGGTGAGTCCCGCGAACAGGGTGCCGCCGATCACCCAGCCGAGGGCGAAGGGGAGGAGGAGACCGAGGATCGCCCAGAGCAGGAAGGTGCGGTCGACCCAGCTGATCACCGGGTCCTCGATCAGGTCGGGCGCGAAGCGTTCCTTGTTGCCGCGCTGGGTGTGGATGAAGAGCCAGCCCATGTGAGCGTGGAAGAGGCCGCGCATCGCGCCACCCCAGCCATGGCCGTGGTCGACGTGGGGACTGTGCGGGTCGCCCTCTTCGTCGGAGAAGGCGTGGTGCTTGCGGTGGTCGGCGACCCAGGAGATCACCGGGCCCTCGATCGCCGCCGAGCCGAGGATCGCCAGCAGGCCGTGCAGCCAGCGCTTCGCCTTGAAGCTGCGGTGAGTGAGATGGCGGTGGAAGCCGACCGTGATCCCGAGCCCGGTCAGCAGGTACATGCCGACGAAGAGGAAGACGTCGCTCCAGTGCAGGGCGCTGCCCCAGACCTGCCAGCCGGCGAAGATGATCGCGACGAAGGGGACCAGCGTGACCAGGCCGGTGATGATGCGGTCACGGGTCTCGTTCGCGACCGGCTGGATGTCGGATGGGAGTGGTCCGGCGCCTGCCACATAACGATCATACGCCGCGCATCAGCGAAGATGTCACCGTGCGATCAATCGCGTTGTAAGGTCGGGGCCGATGCCTTTTGCGAGCACCGCGAGACTGCGTCGCGAGATCGAAGGGCGAGTCCCCGAGCGACCCTTCGCGGTCGAGTTCTGGGACGGGACGCAGCTGCCGGTCACATCCGGCGATTCCGGGCCGACTTTCTACGTGCGTTCGCCGCGCGCCGCCGCCCACGCGCTGCTGGCGCCCGGACAGCTGGGGCTGGGCCGCGCCTATGTCAGCGGTGAGATCGAGGTCGACGACATCGACGCGGTGATCGGGCTGCTCGACAGCTGGGAGGCGCCGCCGCTGGAGAGCGGTGACAAGGCGCGGCTGCTGCTCGGCGCGGTGCGGGCTGCCGGCCTCGCCAGGCCGCCGCGCCGGCCCGCCGCCGAGCTACGGCCGAGCGGCCACCGCCACACGAAGGAGCGCGACGCCGAGGCGGTCCGCCACCACTACGACGTCTCCAACGAGTTCTTCTCGCTCTTCCTCGACGACTCGATGACCTACAGCTGCGCGATCTTCTCGCGCGGCGCCGAGGCGCTGGAGGAGGCGCAGGAGGAGAAGCTCGAGATGGTCGCCCGCAAGCTGGCGCTGAAAGAGGGTGAGCGGGTGCTCGACGTCGGCTGCGGCTGGGGCAGCTTCCCGCTCTGGGCGGCGACCCGGCACGGCGCCAGGGTGCTCGGCATCACCCTCTCCCCTCCCCAGGCCGAGCGGGCGCGGCAGCGGGCCGAGGCCGCCGGGGTCGCCGACCGGGTCGAGATCCGCGTCATGGACTACCGCGACCTGGCCGGCGAGCGCTTCGACGCGATCGCCAGTATCGGCATGGTCGAGCACGTCGGCGCGGCGCAGATCGACGTCTACGCCCGCACCCTGGCCGGCCTGCTGGAGCCGGGCGGGCGGCTGCTCAACCACGGCATCGCCCGCCTCCGCCACACCGACCCCGATGCCGGGCCCTTCTCGGAGCGCTACGTCTTCCCCGACGCCGAACCGCTGCACCTCTCGCGGGTGCTGCTGGCGCTGGAGCGGGCCGGCTTCGTCACCCGCCACGTCGAGGAGTTCGGCGCCGACTACGCCGAGACGCTGCGCCACTGGGCCCGCCGCCTTGACGAGAACCTCGACGACGCGGTCCGCCTCGCCGGCCCCGAACGGGTCCGCGTCTGGCGCCTCTACCTGCGCATGGCGCGCAACGGCTTCGAGAACGGCTTTCTCTCGATCTACCAGGCCCGCTGCACGCTGGCTTGACGACGTGCCGGTAGTTAACCGCCCATATGGGCGGTTAACTACCGGCACGTCCCCTCTGCTACTCCGCGCGGAGTTCTTCGACGAGCTGGACGACGGCCTCGCCGACTCCGTCGAGGCTCTGGCGGGAGATCTTGTCGAGGCCGTCGGCGAGGCTGTGGCCCGGATAGGACCAGTCGATCAGGTCGATCGCCGGCACACCCGCACGCAGGAAGGGGATGTGGTCGTCGATGATCGCCGGGCCGGTGTCGCCCGAGAAGAAGCGCTGGGCATCGACCGCTTCGGCCGCGATCAGGAGGCGGTCCCAGAGCCCTTCGGTCGAATTCGCCTCCCGCGGCAGGTGCAGGCCGCGGTTGCCGACGTAGTCCAGCAGGATCATCGCGCTGGTCTCGCCTGGGTGGGCTTTGACATAGGCGCGGGAGCCCCGCAGCCCTTCGTTGTAGAAGTCGAGGCCTTCGCCCGGCAGCCCGGCTGGTGGCTCCTCGCCGTCGAAGAGCACGAAGCTGACCTGCTTGGCTTCGGGATCGAGAGCCGAACGACGTAGAGCCCGGGCAACGCCGATCACCACCGCCGTCCCCGCGGCACCGTTGTTGGCGCCGACGAAGCCGGAGGGCGTGTCCAACGTGTCGTAGTGGGCGCCGACGACGATGCCGGGCTCGCGCCCGGACAGCGCGCCGACGATGTTGCGCAACCCTGGTTCGCCAGGAATCGGTTCGAAGTGCCCGTTGGGGAGCAACAGCCTCAATCCCTTCGCCAGCCGGCGCAGCTGAGGAGATCCCGCCGGTCGCTGGCCAGCGTCGACCTGACGCTCGACCAGCGCGAATGCTCGGTTCGCGTCGAAGCGATCGGCTCCCTCCGACGACGCCGTGGGCGCGTCGCCGCAGCCACCGATCGCCCCGCCCGTGCAGACCGCGAGCACGGCGACCAGCACACTCCAGCGCTTGTGGGCCCTGCCTCCCCCCAGCCGCAGCATCGACTTCACTCTAAAGCTGTCGGAGAGATGGGAACGGCCAGCTCTCGACCTTGGGTATCGCCCAGTCGGCCCCGGCCTCGCGCAGCTGCTCGACCGAGTAGCTGCCGGTGGCGACGCCGACGACCCGGATCCCGGCGCCGTGGCCGGCCTTGACGTCGCGGGGGGTGTCGCCGACGGCGATGCAGGCGCCGTCGGCGAGAGCGCCGCCGGAGACGAGCTCGCCGCGGGCGAGCGCCGTCTTCGGTCACCTCGGTGCGGTCGGCGGAGTCGGAGCCGTAGCCGCCGAAGCTGAAGAAGCGGTTGAGGCCGGCGCGGGCGAGCTTGATGTGGGCGGCGGCCTCGATGTTGCCGGTGACCAGGCCGAGCAGGACGCCGTCGTCGATCAGCCTGTCGAGCAGGTTCTCGATCCCCGGCATCACCCGGTAGCCGGCCGGACTCGGCGACGGTGTCGGGCAGGTGCTTGAGGTAGCAGCCGATCGCCTTGGCGCGCTCCTCAGCCGTGCCCTCGCGGCCGATCACCTCGCGGAAGATGATCTCGGCGATCTCGGGGTCGGTCATGCCGGCGTCGGTGTGCTCGGCGACGTTGGCTTCGACCCCGTGCAGCTCCTCGAAGGCGCGCTGCCAGGCGGCGCCCCCGGCGCCGCCGGTCACCAGAATCGTGCCGTCGATGTCGAAGAGGACGGCGCGGACGCCGCGGACGTCACTCACCGAGCAGCTCCTTCTGGCTAAGCCAGTAGAGGAGGCCGAGGGCGGGCAGGACGACGAGCGACGGCGATCGCCGAAGACGACGAGCACCGCGTCGAGGGTCGGGCCCGGCGCCGCCGACTCGCCGATCGTCAGCGAGGTCGGCAGCAGGTAGGGGAACTGGGCGACGCCCCAGCCCCAGATCACCGCGACGACGGCGCCGACCGCCAGCGGTCGCAACCCGCGGCGAGCGCCACGGAGCAGCATGGCCAGCACGCCGAGGCCGCAGAGCGACGAGACGATCACCAGCGGCAGGCCCTCGGCGACGAGGCGGTCGTAGACGTAGCGGGCGTCGGCGTGGAGGACGAAGAGGCCGGCAACGGCGAGGGCGCCGGCGACGAGGCCCGCGGCGAGGGCGCGGCGGGCGAAGTAGCCCTCCATCTCGGCATCGGCGTCGTGGCGACTGTCGACGACGAGGAAGACCGCGGCGAGGTAGGCGCCGGTGGCGACGAAGAGCGCCCCGGTCAGCAGCGGCAGCGGCGCCAGCCAGCTCGAGAAGGCGTCGCCGTTGCCCTCCGCCGGCACGTTGCCGGCGGCGACCGCGCCGACCACCGTCCCCATGAAGAACGGCGTCAGCACCGAGGAGAGGGCGAAGGCGGCGCCCATCGCGCGGCGTGCCTGCAGCGACTCGATCGACTTGCGGAAGGCGAAGCCGGCGCCGCGCAGGACGATCCCGACCGCGGCCAGCGCCAGCGGCACGTAGAGGGTCGACATCACCGCCCCGAAGGCCTCCGGGAAGGCGGTCCAGAGGACGACGAGGATGAAGATCAGCCAGACGTGGTTGGCCTCCCAGACGGGGGTCAGCGAGCGCTGGATCCGCGCCCGCGGCCGCTCGCCCTTCTCGGCGTCGCCGGCGACCAGGTCCCAGAGGCCGCCGCCGAAGTCGGCGCCGCCGAAGACCGCGTAGAGCGTGGCGCCGATCCAGAGGATCGCGGCAGCGAGCGTCGGCCTTGGTCATCTGACCGGCCTCCGTCAGGCGGCGCGTAGGGAGTGCCTCTCGGCCTCGCCTCGCCCTCGCGCCAGCGGCGCGACATCGAGCGCAGGACCAGGACCGCGCCCGTGCCGAGCGCGGCGTAGAGGAGGACGACGCGGCGAAGGCGAACCAGATCCCCTCCGCCTCGGTCACCGCTTCCTCGGTGCGCATGTAGCCCTGGACGATCCAGGGCTGGCGGCCGACCTCGGTGACGATCCAGCCGCACCAGAGGGCGACGATCGCGGCCACGCCGGAGACCGCGACCGCGCGCAGGAACCAGGGGGTGCGCGGGATGTCCCGCCGCCGCCACCAGACGAAGGCGAGCCAGGCCGCGAGGCCAAGCAGCGCGCTGCCGATCCCGACCATCGCGTCGAAGGAGAGGTGGAGCAGGGTGTTGGCCGGCGGGCGCTCGTCCGGCGGGATGTCCTCGAGCCCGGTCACCTCCGTGTCGGCGCTGAAGCCGACCAGGTAGGAGTCGAGGTCGGGGATGCCGATCGCCCCCTTGACCCCGTCGTCGGTGCAGATGCCGCCGATGTACTCGGTCTGGTTCGGCGCCGGTCTCCTGGATGCACTCGAATGCCGGCGAACTTGGCCGGCTGGTGGTCGGCGACTTCGCGCGCCGCGGTGTCGCCGACGAAGAGCTGGATCGGGGTGGCGATGCAGGCGATCGTCAGCGGGATCAGCAGCCCGAGCCGGTGCAGGCGGTCGCGCCGCCCCCGCAGCATGCCCGACCGCGTAGATCGAGGCGACGAGGAAGCCGGCGACCATGTAGGCGGCGAGGATCATGTGCGGGACCTCGTAGTGCCAGGCCGGGTTGAAGAGGACCTCGAGCGGCTCGGTGTCGACGACCTTGCCGGCGGCGTCGAGGGTGAAGCCCTGCGGCTGGTTCATCCAGGCGTTGGCGGTGACCACCGAGAAGGCGCCGCCGATGCCGGTGATCACCATCGGCACCCCGGACCAGAAGTGCGCCCAGCCGCCGAGCCGCTTCCAGCCGTAGATGTAGATCGCGAGGAAGATCGCCTCGACGAAGAAGAAGATGCCCTCGATCGCGAAGGCGATCCCGAAGGCGTCGCCGAAGCGCTCCATGAACTGCGGCCAGAGCAGGCCGAACTCGAAGCTGAGCACGGTGCCGGTGACGGCGCCGACGGCGAAGGTGACCGCCATCGCCTTCGACCAGCGCCGCGCCAGTCGCATCGCGTCCTCGTCGCCGCGCTTCAGCCCGAGCCAGTTGGCGGTGAGGATGATCGCCGGCAGGGCGACGCCGAGGCAGGCGAGGACGATGTGGAAGCCGAGCGTGAACGCCATCAGCTCGCGCGCGGCGAGCAGGTTCGACTCCGACGCCGCAAGCGGGAGGGCGTCGAGCAGGGCATGTCGGGCGACGCCTACTCCCCGCGGCGGCGCGCCTGGCGGTAGCGGCGGATCAGCGCGTTGGTCGAGCTGTCGTGGGCGAGCCGCGGCTCCTCGTCGGCCTGCAGCTCGGGGACGATCGCCTTCGCCAGCGCCTTGCCCAGCTCGACCCCCCACTGGTCGAAGGAGTCGATCCCCCAGATCGCCCCTGGGTGAAGACGCTGTGCTCGTAGAGGGCGACCAGGGTGCCGAGCGTGAACGGGTCGAGGCGCTCGGCGAGGATCGTGTTCGAGGGACGGTTGCCCTCCATCACCCGGTGCGGGACGACCTCCTCCGGCGTGCCCTCGGCGCGCACCTGCTCCGCCGTCTTGCCGAAGGCGAGCGCCTCGGCTCTGGGCGAAGACGTTCGACATCAGGAGGTCGTGGTGGTGGCCGAGCGGGTTGTTGGAGCGGATGAAGCCGATGAAGTCGCAGGGGATCAGCCGCGTCCCCTGGTGGATCAGCTGGTAGAAGGAGTGCTGGCCGTTGGTGCCCGGCTCGCCCCAGAAGATCGCCCCGGTGTCGTAGTCGACGCGGGCGCCGTCGAGGGTGACGTGCTTGCCGTTCGACTCCATCGTCAGCTGCTGCAGGTAGGCGGGGAAGCGGTGCAGGTACTGGTCGTAGGGGAAGACGCCGCAGGTCTGGGCGCCGAAGAAGTCGCCGTACCAGACCGCTGAGCAGGCCCATCAGCATCGGCAGGTTCTCGGCCAGCGGCGCCTCGCGGAAGTGCTCGTCCATCGCGTGGAAGCCGGCGAGCATCTCGGCGAAGCGGGCGGGGCCGATCGCCAGCATCGTCGAGAGGCCGATCGCCGAGTCCATCGAGTAGCGGCCGCCCACCCACTCCCAGAAGCCGAACATGTTCTCGGTGTCGATGCCGAACTTCGACACCTCCGTCGGCGTTGGTCGAGACGGCGACGAAGTGCTTGGCGACGGCGGCCTCGTCGCCGCCGAGGCCCGGCCAGCGCCCACTCGCGCGCGGTGCGGGCGTTGGTCATCGTCTCCAGCGTGGTGAAGGTCTTCGAGGAGATCACGAAGAGCGTCTCCTCGGGGTCGAGGTCGCGGGTCGACTCGGCGAAGTCGGTGCCGTCGACGTTGGAGACGAAGCGGAAGGTCATCTCGCGGCGGCTGTAGTGGCGCAGCGCCTCGTAGGCCATCACCGGACCGAGGTCGGAGCCGCCGATGCCGACGTTGACGACGTTGCGGATCGGCTTGCCGGTGTGGCCGGTCCACTCGCCGGAGCGGACCCGCTCGGCGAAGGCGCCCATCCGGTCGAGCGTCTCGTGGACCTCGCTTGACCACGTCGACGCCGTCGACGATCAGCGAGCGCTCACGCGGCATCCGCAGCGCGACGTGGAGCACGGCGCGGTCCTCGGAGACGTTGATGTGCTCGCCGGCGAACATCGCTTCGCGGCGCTCCTCGACGCCGCGCTCACGGGCCAGCTCGCCGAGCAGGATCAGCGTCTCGTCGGTGATCCGGTTCTTGGAGAAGTCGAGGTGGAGGCCGGCGCCGTCGGCGACCAGGCGCTCGCCGCGCTCGGGGTCGGCGGCGAAGAGGTCGCGCAGGTGATGGCCCTCGATCTCGGCGAAGTGCTCTTCGAGCGCCCGCCAGGCCTGCCCCCCGGCGCAGCGACGGGGACTGCGCTCACGCGCGCGCCCCGACCTGCGACTCGATCGTCTGCAGCATCTCGTCCCACGACTTGGCGAAGGCGTCCTTGCCCTCCTCCTGGAGTCGCTCGGCGAGCGCGTCGACGTCGATCCCGGCCTGCGCGAACTCCGCCAGCACCTGCTCGCAGTCGCCGCCGTCGGCCGGCACCAGGTCGCCGACCTCGCCGTGGTCGGCGAAGGCGTGCAGGGTCGGCTCGGGCATCGTGTTGACGGTGAAGGGCGAGGCGAAGCCCTCGATGTAGAGGGTGTCGGAGGCGTCGGGGTCCTTGGTCCCGGTGCTGGCCCAGAGCAGGCGCTGCGGTCGCGCGCCCTCGTTCATCAGCCGCTGCATGCGCGGCGAGTCGAGCAGCTCGCGGTAGGCGCGGTAGGCCCGGAAGCCGACCGCCAGGCCGAGGCGGTTGTGCAGCTCGTCGGGCACTTCGCCGGCGACGGCGACGTCCCAGCGGCTCATGAAGATCGAGGCGACCGAGGCGACGTCGGCGCTGAGCCCGGCCTCGATCCGCCGCTCGATGCCCTGCATGTAGGCGTCGGCGGCGGCGAGGTACTGCTCGTCGTCGAAGAGCAGGGTGACGTTGATCGGGATGCCGGCGAAGATCGACTCCTCGATCGCCGTGCAGCCCGGCCTCGGTGCCGGGGATCTTGATGAAGAGGTTGTCGCGCTCGGCCTTGGCGTGGAGCTGCGCCGCCTCCTCGATCGTCGCCGTCGGCGTCGTCGGCGATCAGCGGCGAGACCTCGAGCGAGCAGAAGCCGTCGACGCCGGCGGTGCGCTCGTGGACCGCGGCGAAGAGGTCGGTCGCGTCGCGCAGGTCGGCGAGCGCCAGCTCGAAGAAGATCCGCTCCGTGGGCGTGGCGCCGATTCCCTCGTCGGGAACCGCGCTGGCGCTCAGCTCGGCGATCTGCTCGTCGTAGGCGTCGCCGCCGGAGATCGCCTTGTCGAAGATCGTCGGGTTGGAGGTCAGGCCGGTGACCGAGAGCTCCTCGATGTAGCCCTGCAGGGTGCCGTCGGCCAGCATCGTGCGGGTGATGTTGTCGAGCCAGAGGCTCTGGCCCAGCTCGTGCAGCTTCGCGGTCGGCTTCATGAGAGCAGCTCCTTTGCGGCTTCGGCCACCCGGTCGGGGGTGAAGCCGAACTTGGTTTGAACGTCCTTCAGCGGCGCCGAGGTGCCGAAGGTGTGCATCCCGATCTTGACGCCGTCAGACCCAACGTAGCGGTCCCAGCCCAGGGTCGAGGCCTCCTCGACCGAGACGCGCGGCGGTCACGCTCGGCGGCAGCACCTCGTCGCGGTAGGCCTCGTCCTGGCGGTCGAAGAGCTCCCAGCAGGGCAGGCTGACGACGCGCGAGCGAATCCCCTCGCCGCTCAGCTCCTCGTGGGCGGCGAGGGCCAGCGCGACCTCGCTGCCGGTGGCGATCAGGATCAGCTCGGGATCGCCGCCCTCGGCGTCGGCGAGCACGTAGCCGCCGCGCCGCAGGCCCTCGGCGGAGGCGTAGCGGGAGCGGTCGAGGACCGGCACGTTCTGGCGGGTGAGGACCAGGGCGACCGGCTGGTGGCTGCGGTCGATCGCCACCCGCCAGGCCTCGGCGACCTCGTTGGCGTCGGCGGGGCGGATCACGTCGAGGCCGGGGATCGCCCGCAGCGAGGCGAGCTGCTCGACCGGCTGGTGGGTCGGCCCGTCCTCGCCGAGCCCGATCGAGTCGTGGGTGAAGAGGTGGATCACCGGCAGCTCCATCAGCGCCGAGAGCCGGATCGCCGGCCGGGCGTAGTCGGAGAAGGTGAGGTAGGTCGACCAGAGCGGCCGCAGCTTGGAGAGCGAGAGGCCGTTGGAGATCGCCGCCGACTCGTGCTCGCGGATGCCGTAGTGGAGCTGGCGGCCGTCGTAGGCGCCGGGCTCGAAGTCGGCGGCGCCGTCGAACGGAGAGCCGCACCGAGGTCGAGTCGGTGAGGTCGGCCGAGCCGGCGAGCAGCCAGGGCAGGCGCTCGGCGATCGCGTTCTCGACCTTGTTGCGAGGCCTTGCGGGTGGCGATCCCCTTCTCGTCGGGATCGAAGCTGGGGATGTCGGCGTCCCAGCCCGTCGGGCAGCTCGCGCCTCTGCGCAGCCTCGATCTCGGCGGCGAGCTCGGGGCTCTGCTTCGCGTAAGCGGCGAGCCTCTCCTCCCATTCGGCGCGCAGCTCGGCGCCGCGCCTGCCGATCCTCGCCGGCGAAGTGCTCCTTGACCCCGTCGGGGACGAGGAACTGGGCGTCCTCGGGCCAGCCGTAGGCGCGCTTCGTCTCCCGCACCTCCTCCTCGCCGAGCGGCTCGCCGTGGGCGGCGGCGGTGTCGTGCTTGTGCGGCGAGCCCCAGCCGATGTGGCTGTCGACGATGACCAGGGTCGGGCGGCCCTCCTCGCGCCTTGAACTCCTCGAAGGCGGCGGCGATCAGCTCGGTGTCGTTGGCGTCGCCGACGCGGGTGACGTTCCAGCCGTAGCCCTGGAAGCGGGCGGCGACGTCGTCCTCGTAGGCGAGCTTGGTTTTGCCGTCGATCGTGATGTGGTTGTTGTCGTAGACCCAGCAGAGGTTGTCGAGCTCGAGGTGGCCGGCGATCGAGGCGGCTTCGTTGGAGACGCCCTCCATCAGGCAGCCGTCGCCGGCGATCGCGTAGACGTCGAAGTCGAAGAGGTCGGCGCCGTAGCGGGCGCCCTGCCACTTGGAGGCGATCGCCATCCCGACCGAGGTCGCGATCCCCTGGCCGAGCGGGCCGGTCGTCGTCTCGACGCCGGAGGTCCAGCGGTACTCGGGATGGCCGGGCGCGCGCGAGTCGAGCTGGCGGAAGCTTTCGATGTCCTCGAGCGAGACGGACGGGCTTGCCGACGACCTCGTAGTCGGGGTCGACCGCCCGCACCTCGGCGAGGTAGAGCAGCGAGTAGAGCAGCATCGAGGCGTGGCCGGCGGAGAGGACGAAGCGGTCGCGGTTGGGCCAGATCGGGTCGGCCGGGTCGAAGCGGAGGAAGCGCTGCCAGAGCGTGTAGGCGAGCGGCGCCAGCGCCATCGGCGTCCCCGGATGGCCCGAGTTCGCCTTCTGGATCGCGTCGATCGACAGCGTGCGGATCGTGTTGATGCAGAGCTGGTCGATGTCTGCTCGGGGTCGGCATGCGGGTCCCTCGATCCTATTCCCCCGCCCTCACGCCTCTACGCGTCGGCTGTCAAGGCTCGATCCGGGTGACGGTGCCGTCGCCGTTGTTGGCGACCCAGACCGCTTCCTCGCCGACCGCGACCGCGCCCGGTGCCGGGCCGACGCCGATCGCGTCGCCGACCGACTCGCCGCTCGCCGATGTCGATACGGGTGACGGTGTCATCGTTGTTGTTGGCGACCCAGACGGTGTCGGTGCCGGCGTCGATTCCCCCGGGACGGTCGCCGACGGGGATCGGCTCACCGAGGAGGACACGGGTCGCGGGGTCGACGCGGGTGACCGCGTCGCCGCGGCTGTTGGCGACCCAGACGAGGCCACCGCCGACGGTGATGCCGGAGGGGCCGCGGCCGACTGCGATCGAAGGACTGCCGATCGCGTCGCTGAGGTCGATGCGGCGGATCGACCCGGTCGAGGCGCTGCTGACCCAGAGCCCGCCGGCGCCGACGCGCGAGGCGCAGCGGCGCCGCGTGGGGAACGAGTGCCGCGCTTGAAGACGCGGCCGACGGGCGGGTTGACCGCGCTGACCCCACCGCCGGCCTCGTCGGCGACCCAGACGCGGCCGCCGGCGACGACGATCGCCCCGGGGCGGCCGCCCAGCTCGATCCGCAGGCTGGTCTGCCGGTCGGGGTCGACGCGGGGCAGATCGGGGTCGACGCGAAGAAGCTCTCCTGTCCGCGGCCGGGTCACCCAGACGAGCCCTCACCGACCGCGACCCCGGAGATTCCTCTGCCAAGCCGCACCTCGCCCTCCACTTCTCGCGTCTGAGGGTCGATCCAGGAGAGCGTCCCGTCGGTTGCGCTCGTGACCCAGACACGGCCGTCGCCGACGGCGAGGCGGAGCGGACCGCTGCCGACCTCGATCGGCGAGGAGACCGAGACGTCGTCCCCGCCGAACAGCAGCAACGCCAGCGCAATGCCGCCGGCGAGAACCGCAACCGCCGCCCCCAGCCACTGCCGCCCTCGTGGCCCGAGCCGGCGGTGGACGGACGCTGCGCCAAGACGCTGCGCCGGGCGGCCACCCTGGCCAGCCGTGAGCACCCGGGTGGCAGCCGGGGTAGCGCCCTCGCACTCCCGCGCCGCCTCGATCAGGGTGCTGGCGCTCGGGTAGCGGTCGGCCGGGTCCTTCGAGACCGCCCGCTCGATTACCGCGTCGAGGCCTTGCGGCATCTCCGGCTCGGTGTCCTCGGCCTTGCGCGCGTAGGGGACGATCCCGGTCAGCGCCTCGTAGAGGACACAGCCGAGCGAGTAGACGTCGGTCGCCGGCCCGACCTTGGCCCCCTGCCACTGCTCGGGCGACATGTATTCGACCGTGCCGACGACCGAGGCGCCGCTGATGACGCCGCTGTCCTCGACCGCCTTGGCGAGGCCGAAGTCGGTCAAGTAGGCGCGATTGCCCTCGATCAGGATGTTGTGCGGCTTGACGTCGCGGTGGACGATGCCGGCGGCGTGGGCGGCGTCGAGCGCGTCGGCGACCTGTGCGAGCAGCGCCACGGCGCGGGGCGGCGGCAGCGGCCCCTCGCGGTCGATCAGCTTGCGCAAGTCGCCGCCCTCGACCAGCCGCATCGCGACGATCAGCTCGCCGTCCTCCTCGCGGGCGTCGAAGACGGGCACTACGCCGGGATGGTCGAGGCTGGCGGCGAGCCGGCACTCCCGCAGGAAGCGCTCGCGGAAGGCCTGTTTGTCGGCGAGCTCGCGGGAGATCAGCTTCAGCGCCACCTGCCGGTCGAGCCCCAGCTGCGTCGCCCGGTAGACGACGCCCATCCCGCCACGGGCGATCAGCGCGTCGATTCGGTAGCCGGCGACGGTGGAGCCGATGGCGGGGTCCCCCATGTGCCTCGGGTTATACCGGCGCAAAACTACGAAGGGCCCCCTCCAACTGGAGAGGGCCCTTCGCGCTGGAGCCGGGGGGAGTCCATGAGAGTCCCCCCGGAAACTTCACCCGAAGTTCCCGGCGGGACTCAGCGCCGCACCGGCTGCCAGGTGATCACCGGGCCGAGGGTGGTGACGGTGCCCGGTTCAGTCGAGGGTTCAAGCGGTTCGAACCCTTCCGCCAGCTCGGCGGTCGATCCGCTCGAGACGGCGATCGAGGAGAGCTGCTCCCGCCCGTCGGCCTCGATGAACGCGGCCACCCGCTTGCCATCGGAGGAGAAGACCGCGTTGGTCTCCGAGCCGTCGGGCAGCTGGCTGAGCTTGCGGGCCCGCTGGGGGCCGATCTGCTTCACCCAGAGGCCCTGGTCGCGGCGGAAGAGCACCGTACGGCCGTTGGAGGAGACGTCTTCGACATAGGCCGAGCCGGCGCCGGCCACCTGTGGGCGAACTTTCTTCCCGTTGCGGCGCATCGTGTAGACGTCGGCGTAGGCGCTCGGCCCTTCACCGCTCTCGCCGCGACTGAAGACGATGCCGCCGGCGAAGTAGCGCGGACTGAACTCGTCGACGCGTCCCGTCCTCGTCAAGCGTGCGGCGCGAGCGCCGGACGGACGAACCGAGTAGAGGTCGTCAGCGGTCCCGGCGGTGCGGACGAAGACGATCAGGCGGCCGTCGGGCGAGAAGGACGCTTCGTGGTCGTCGTGCGGAGTGCCGGTCACCGCCCGGGCGCCTCCGCCGAGGACGCGGACCGCGTACAGATCCCCCGGCGCTCCGGCGGCAGAGCGCCGCTCGAAGAGGACGAGCTTGCCGTTGGGCGAGATCGCCGGCGCCGAGTCGAGCTCCGCTCCGCTGGTGAGCTGGCGCAGCCCCGAGCCGTCGGCCCGCACTGAGAAGACGTCGCCGCTGCGGATGAAGGCGATTGCCCGGCCGTCCGGGGAGAAGGCCGGTTCGGTGTCGGTGGGGTCTTCGGTCAGCTGGTTGAGGCGGCCGTCACGCACCGCGTAGAGGCCGCCTTCGGTCGTTTTCGCCTCTTTGCCTTCTTTGTCTTTGGTCGCTTTGACCACGACCCGGGAAAAGACGACGGCTCCCGAGTGCCCCGCAGCTGCCGCGCCGGTGGCTGGAAGCGCCAGGGTGAGGATGGCGAGTAGGCCGAAGATGATCGTTCGGTTGAGCATTGGACTCCCCTTTCGGGTGGATTGTTTTGCTCAACCGATGCTCGGCGACGAACACGGGCGCGCCAACGACACCCGCGTCTCCCACCGAGCCACGTCTGACCGCTTCCGAGCCACGACGCGTCTGCTCTAACCCGCGCTATAGACGGGTAAGGGCAGACGCGTGACCGCTAGGTCAGCGGTCGAGGCCGAGCTCGATCACCCGGGCGGCGATCAGACGGGGGCGCTCGCGGCCGGCGTCGCCGGAGATCTCGAGCTTGGCGGCGAGAGCGTCGAGGCGGCGCTGCGCGGTGCGCTCGCTGACGTGCAGCGCCTCGGCCAGCTCGGCCCGGGTGGCGGGACGGCCGGCGAAGGCGCCCTCGCTGCGGTAGGGCGCGACCAGCGCCGCCGCGGTGGCGTGCTCCTCTTCGGTTAGGGCGACGGCGGGCTCGGCGGCAGCGACCGTGCGCTGGCCTCCGCCTAGATCGCCCTCGGAAACTTCGAGCCGGTGTCCGCCGAGGGTGAGGACGTCGCCGCCGCGCAGGCGTCGCGGCCGGTCGAGCGGCTCGCCGTTGAGAGCGGTGCCGTTGCTGCTGTCGAGATCGGTTGCCATCAGCACGTCGCCGCGGCGCTCGATCTCGAGGTGGTTCCAGGAGACAGCCTCGTCGTCGATGCAGATGTCGGCCTCGGGGGAGCGGCCGACCACGGTGCGCTCGGCCACGAGGGCAACGGAGTGCGGCTCGCCTCGCTCGCCGGTCAGCCAGATGCGCGGGTCCATCTCACCGCGAGCATAGAGTCCGCGCCCGTGACCGACGCAGATGCCGAGAAGCGCCTCGCGGCCGAGGCGGCGGCCGATCTGGTCGAAGACGGGATGGCGGTCGGACTCGGCACCGGCTCGACGGTCGAGCACCTGCTGCCGACGCTCGCACGGCGCGGCCTCAACGGGATCCGCTGCGTCGCCACCTCAGTCGCCACCGAGGAGCAGGCCCGCGGCCTCGGCATCGCGGTCGAGGAGTTCTCGACCCTGGAGCGACTCGATATCGCGATCGACGGCACCGACCAGGTGACCCCCGACGGCTGGCTGATCAAGGGTGGCGGCGGCGCCCACCTGCGCGAGAAGATCGTCGCCGCGGCGGCCGAGCACTTCGTCGTGATCGCCGACTCCAGCAAGCCGGTGGAGGCGCTGAGCGCGTCGGTGCCGCTCGAGCTCTTCGCCTTCGGCTTGCGCTCGACGCTGGCCCGGCTGGGCCCGGAAGCGGAGCTGCGCGACGTTCCTCCCAGCCCCGACGACGGCCTGATCGCCGACTACCGCGGCGAGATCGGCGATCCCGCCGCGCTCGCCGCCCGCCTCGAGGCCGACCCCGGCGTCGCCGCCCACGGCTTCTTCCCTCCGGCTATGGTCAGCGAGGTGCTGGTGGGAAGAAACGGCACCGTCGATCGCCTGACGTTCACTTAGACCTCGAAGGAGGACTCCATGAACAACTTCGCCGAGCTGTCGATCGACGGCCGGGTAGCGACGCCTAGCGACCCCGACTGGGACGAGGCGCGCACCGCCTGGAACCTGGTTGCCGACCAGCTACCGGAGGCGGTCGTCTTTGTCGAGAGCGCGGCGGACGTCGTCGCGACAGTCCGGTTTGCGGCTGAGCACGATCTCCGCGTGGCCGGCCAAGGCACGGGTCACGGCGCGGCCTCCCTCGGACCGCTGGAGGACACAATCCTGCTCAAGACCGAGAGCATGCGCGGCATCGAGATCGACCCCGATGCACGAACCGCCCGTGTCGAGGCCGGCGTGCTGGCGATGGAGCTGGGTGAGGCAGCCGGAGCGCACGGCCTCTGCTTCCTTCCCGGCTCGGCCGTCGACGTGGGCGTGACCGGCTACACGCTCGGAGGCGGGCTGAGCTGGCTCGGCCGCCGCCATGGCTTTGCCTGCAACAACGTGCAGGCGATCGAGCTGGTCAGCGCCGAGGGCGAGCCGATGACAGTCGACGACGGCAACGAGCCCGACCTCTTCTGGGCCCTGCGTGGCGGCGGAGGCGGGTACGCGATCGTCACCGCGCTGCAGCTCGACCTGCTGCCGATCGCCGACGTCTACGCCGGTGCCCTCCTCTTCCCCGCCGAGGCCGGGGTCGAGGGTGTGCGGATCTACCGCGACTGGGCCGCCTCCGTCTCTGAGGACGTCACCTCAGTCGTCCGCTTTCTGCGGCCTCCACTCATGCCGGACGTTCCCGAGGCGATCCGCGACCGGCCTCTGCTGACGATCGACGCGGCCTGCATTGGCGGCCAGGCGGAGGGCGAAGCGACGATCGCGCCGCTGCGAGAGATCGGCGAGCCGATCATGGACACCTTCGACCAGATCCCCACCGCCGGCCTGGGCAAAATCCACATGGACCCCGAACAGCCGGTGCCGGGACTCGGCAACCACGCGACGATCCGCGAGCTGCCGGACGAGGCGATCGACGCCTATGTCGAGTACGCCGGGCCGGAGTCCGGATCGCCACTGCTGCTGGCCGAGCTGCGCCAGCTCGGCGGGGCGCTGGGGCGGCCGGCCGAGGGCGGCGGCGGCCTCGACAAGATCGATGCAGCCTTCGTCATGCTCGGCATCGGCCTGCCGATGACGCCGGAGCTGGGTCAGGCGATTGTGGCCCACCTCGACCGCATGCCCGAGGCGATGGGCGCCTGGGCCGCTGAGGGCGGCTACTTCAACTTCGCCGAGCGCCCTTGCGACGCCGACGCGATCCTGCCGGCCGAGACCTGTGCCCGCCTGGTCGAGATCAAGCGCCGCTACGACCCCGAGAACCGGATCGTCGCCAACCACGCGGTCTCGCTGGACCTCGCCTGAGCAAGAAGGACGCAGGAGCGGCGCCAGAATTACGCAATAGTGGTGTAGAATACCCACTATGGCTTTCGTGGTCCCAACCAAGCGGGGAAGGTTTGAGATACGCGAGTCCCGCAGTACTGCGAACGGCCCCCGCAGTCGCACGCTGGCCTCGTTTACCGAACTGACCGACGAGGTGATCGAGAAAGCGCGAAGCAAGGCGGATAAACCGCTGACGCGCGAGCAATTGATAGATGCGGCAGAGACGCATGGGAGCGCCCATCGCACGATCGGCCGCCGATCAGGCGGCGCGAGAGCTGATCGCGGCCTTGAGCAAGGGTGATCAGCCCGAGCCCAAGCTGCGACGACTTCTCGCGGCCATGCTCAACGACAACGAGGGGACAGCGCCCTCGGACACTGTACGAGGGGTGGCTGAATGGATGACCTCGACCCCCGCCGAGCGAGGAAAGGCGCTCTTCGACCTGCTGCTGCTCGCCGACGCGCTGCCCCATGGTCGTCGCGACAAGCCCCTCCGCTTTCCGCGACTTGAATCGAGATCAGTGTGACCTCAGGCTCAAGTGGCGTAGCCGAGCCGTCCTTGCCGGACAAGGTCGCTGCGATTCACAAGTCACTCCAGGCGAAGAAGATTCCTCACGCGATAGGGGGCGATCTTGCTCTCGCGTATTACGCAGAGCCAAGCGTAAGGGTCCACATAGACCTCCACATCTTCATTCCAGCCGAGGACCGGCAAAGCGTCATCGACGCACTTTCTCCACTCGGCATCAAATCCGAACGCGACGAAGTCGCCCTGACAGAGGGCAGTCAACTCCGAGTTTGGTGGGGGGATAGCGCAATCAATTTCTTCTTCGCCTACGACGAAATTCACGAGAAAATGCGAAAAGAGACACGGAAGGTGCCATTCGCGGACACCTCGCTGCCGATCTTGGCACCGGAGCACCTGGCTATCTGCAAGGCGATGTTCGACCGCCCGAAGGATTGGCTGGACATCGAGCAGATGTTGATCGCTACCGACGACCTTGATATCGGCGAGATCGAGGCGCAGCTGCACCGGATGGTCGGCTCTGACAATCCTCGCCTGCAGCGCCTCGATGAGTTGAAGAAAAAGCTGGCGATCGAGGATTAGGAACCGACAGCAGCCTCGTCGGCCACTACGACCATCTCGTCGTTCTCGACCCGGCCGGCGGGAATCGAGGGGTCGCCGGCGAGGAGCTTGGCGAGGGGGTCGCGCTTGGCCTCGCCGGTAATGAGCCAGACGATGCGGCGAGCTTCGGCGAGCGCCGGGTAAGTGAGGGTCATACGGCGATGGTCCTGGTAGGCCGTCTCGGTGAGGGCTACCCGGCGGTCGCGGACCTCGAGCACTGGGTCGCCCGGCGCCAGCGAGGCGGTATGGCCGTCGGGACCGAGGCCGAGATGGATTAAGTCGATCGGCTCGGGTAGCTGCGATTCGTACTCCCTCGCCGCCCCGTCGAGATCCCGCGAGGTGACCGGCATCGGGCGCAGCGTCGCCTGGTGATCCATCGAAAGGCCCAACACCATGTGGGTGAGGTTGCGCTCCTCGCTGCCCGGCGAGGCGATCCGCTCGTCGACCTGGAACAACTCGGTCTCCCCCCAGGGCATCGCCTCCTGTTCGCCGAGGATCGCCAGCATTCCCCAGGGGGTGCGCCCGCCGCTCATCGCCAGCGAGAAGATCCCGCGCTGCGCGACCGCATCGGCGCCGGCCGCAGCGATCAGCTCGGCAGCCCTCCGCGCCGCCGCCCTCTCGTCGGCGACGACCTCCAGCTCGATGCTCACCTACGCGCTCTTCTCATCGTGGCCGCCGAACTGCTTGCGCATCGCCGAGAGCACCTTGTCGCCAAAGTCGTCGAGCCCGCGCGAGTAGAAGCGCTCATAGAGCGCGGTCGTCAGCACCGGCGCCGGCACGCCCTCGTCGATCGCCGCGATCGAGGTCCAGCGCCCCTCGCCGGAGTCGGAGACGCGGCCGGCGAAGTCGGCCAAGTCAGGCGATTCCTGCATCGCCGCCGCAGTCAGGTCGAGCAGCCATGAGCCGACCACGCTGCCACGGCGCCAGACCTCGGCCACCTCGGGCAGGTCGAGGTCGTACTGGTAGTACTCGGGATGGTCGAGCGGCGCCGTCTCCGCGTCCGCCTCGCGCTCCACCTTGCCGGCGTTGGCGTTCTCGAGGATGTTCAGGCCCTCGGCGTAGGCGGCCATGATCCCGTACTCGATCCCGTTGTGGACCATCTTCACGAAGTGGCCGGCGCCGTTGGGGCCGCAGTGCAGGTAGCCGTTCTCGGCGGGGCTGGGGTCGCCGGAGCGCCCCGGCGTCCGTTCCGCCGCCTCGACCCCCGGCGCCAGCGAAGCGAAGATCGGGTCGAGCCGCTGCACTGCCCCGTCAGGCCCGCCGATCATCAGGCAATAACCGCGCTTGAGGCCGAAGACGCCGCCGCTGGTCCCGCAGTCGACGAAGTCGATCCCCTGCTCACGCAGGCTCGCGGCACGGCGGATGTCGTCGCGGTAGTAGGAGTTGCCGCCGTCGACGATCGCGTCCCCGCTCTCGAGCACGGCGGCGACGTCCTCGATCGTCTTCTCGGTGATCTCGCCGGCCGGCACCATCACCCAGACCGAGCGTGGCGCGCTCAGCTTCGAGGCCAACTCCTCGAGTGAGGCTGCGCCCTCGGCGCCCTCGTCCGCCAGCGTGGAGACCGCGTCAGGGTTGACGTCGTAGACGACGCAGCGATGGCCGTCGCGCATCAGGCGGCGGGCCATGTTGGCGCCCATGCGACCGAGGCCGACGAGTCCAAGCTCCATCGCGCCTACCCTACGCCAGCCAGGCGACGGCTGGCCGCTTGGCCAGCGGGTAGCCTGGCGCGGATGGCAGGCACCGACGCCAAACGAGACCGCGATGCGAGCGCCGACGTGCTGGCGATCTTCGGGATCACCGGCGACCTGGCGAGGAAGATGACCTTCCGCGCCCTCTACCGGCTGGAGGCGCGGGGCAAGCTCGATTTCCCGATCGTCGGTGTCGCGATCGACGAGTGGACGGTCGAGCAGCTGCGCCAGCACGCCCGCGAGGCGATCGAGGCGACGGTCGCCGAACCCGACGAGGACGTCCTCGGTCGCTTCGTCGCCCGCCTCTCCTACGTCCAGGGCGACTACGCGGATCCGAGCACGTTCGCGCAGGTCGCGAAGGCGATCGGCGACGCGAAGCGCCCCGTCTTCTACCTCGAGATCCCGCCCTCCCTGTTCGCGACCGTGGTCCACGGGCTCAAGGACGCCGGACTGACCGAGAACGCCCAGGTCGTGATCGAGAAGCCCTTCGGCCACGATCTCGCCTCGGCGCGGGCGCTCAACACCGACCTCTGCGAAGCCCTAGAGGAGGACCAGATCCTGCGGATCGACCATTACCTGGGCAAGGAGCCGGTGATGGACATCGCCTACCTGCGCTTCGCCAACTCGGTGCTGGAGCCGCTCTGGAACAAGGAGCACGTCTCCCACGTGCAGATGACGATCGCCGAGGACTTCGGCGTCGAGGACCGCGGCCGCTTCTACGACGCGGTCGGGGCGATGCGCGACGTGATCCAGAACCACGCCCTGCAGGTGCTGGCGCTGGTCGCGATGGGACCGCCGACCGGCAACCACCACGACTCGATCCGCGACAAGAAGCTGGAACTGTTCAAGGCGACCCGCACGGCGGACCCGAAGCGCTACGTGCGCGGGCAGTACGGGGGCTACCTCGAAGTCGAGGACGTAGCGCCAGACTCGACCACGGAGACCTTCGCCGCGGTCGAGCTGGCGATCGACAACTGGCGCTGGAGCGGCGTCCCCTTCTTCATCCGCGCCGGCAAGTGCATGCCGGTCAAGTCGAGCGAGGTGACGGTCGTCTTCAAGCGACCGCCGCGGCTCGGGGTCGGGCCCGGCAAACAGCCCGATGCGAACCAGATGACGGTGCGGATCGAGCCCGAGCCGGGCTCGCGCCTGCGCCTCTACGCCAAGCAGGCGGGAGAGGAGGCATTCGAGCCGGCAGACCTCGCGGTGCTGTTCGAAAAGGCGCCGGGCGAAGAGCCCGAGCCCTACGAGCGGCTGCTCGACGACGCGATCGCCAGCCGCCACCAGCTCTTCACCCGCCAGGACGCAGTCGAGGAGACCTGGCGGATCGTGCAGCCGCTGCTCGACGAACCCGGCCCGGTCCACCCCTATGAGAAGGGGACCTGGGGGCCGAAGCAGGCGAACGGCCTAACCCGCGGCATCTGCCAGTGGCACGAGCCCTGGCTGCCCGAACCGGTGCCCGGTGGAGTCCTCGGCTTCTAGGCCGCCACAGGCCGAGGAGCTGCTGGCGAAGCTCGGCTTCGAGTCCTTCCGGCCGGGCCAGCGCGAGGCGGTCGAGGCGGCCCTGGCAGGCCGCGACTCGCTGATCGTGATGCCGACCGGGGGCGGCAAGAGCCTCTGCTACCAGCTGCCCGGCCTGGCCACGGAGGACTTGACGATCGTCGTCAGCCCGCTGATCGCGCTGATCGTCGACCAGTGGCGGCGGCTGACCGCGGCCGGCCACCCGGTGGCGATGGTGACCTCGGCGATGGAGTGGGAGGACGTGCGGCGCACCCTGGCGCAGGTCGCCAGCGGGCAGGCGCGGATGGTCTACTGCTCGCCGGAGCGGTTCGGCTCCGAAGCCTTCCAGCAGGCGATCGGGCGGCGTCGGATCGACTTGCTCGCGGTCGACGAGGCGCACTGCGTCTCCGAGTGGGGGCACGACTTTCGCCCCGACTACCTGCAGCTCCCCCGGGTGGCCGAGCGGCTCGGGCGGCCGACGGTGATGGCCTGCACCGCGACTGCGACCGAGGCGGTGGGAAGGGAGATCGCCAGCCGCTTCGAGATGCGCGACCCGCTCCAGGTCCGCTCCGGCTTCGACCGGCCCAACCTCTCCTTCGACGTGGTGCGCCTGGAAGGAACGGGGTCGAAGGCGCGGCGGCTGGCCCTGCTCGAAGCGGGCCTGGCCGACCCCGAGAACCGCCCGGCGATCGTCTACTGCGGCACCCGCAAAGACACCGACGAGGTCACAGCCGCGCTGCGCGACGCCGGCCTGAGCGCGCTCGCCTACCACGCCGGGATGGAGTCGGAGGACCGCACCGAGGCGCAGCGCCGCTTCATGGCCGGCGAGGTCGACGTGATCGTCGCCACCAACGCCTTCGGGATGGGCGTCGACAAGGCAGACGTGCGCTCGGTCTGGCACATGGCGATCCCGACCAGCCTCGAGGCCTACTACCAGGAGGCCGGGCGGGCGGGGCGCGACGGGGTGCCGGCCAAGGCGGTCCTGCTGGCGATGCGCGCCGACCTCGGCCGCCTGGTCCGCTTCAACCAGCAGCGCCAAGGCCCGGACCTGGCGATCGCCCGCGAGCGCGGCTGGCGCGACTACGAGACGATCAAGTCCTTCATCTACGGCGAGCGTTGCCGGCGACGCAGGGTCCTCGACCACTTCGGCGACCGCGAGGCCGGCCGGCCGCTGGGTCGCTGCTGCGACGTCTGCGATCCGCAGAGCTGGCTGCCCGACCCGGAGACGATCGCGGTCAAGCCCAAGCGCCGGGCCGCCAAGGGCTCCGCCGCGCCGCCAGCCGAGCTCTCTCCTGCCGACACCGTGCTCTTTGAGCAGTTGAAGGAGTGGCGCCTGCGCGCCGCCGACGGCAAGCCTGCCTTCACGGTCGCCCACAACAGCACCCTGGAAGCGATCGCCGCCACCAGGCCCGGCGACGAGCAGAGCCTGCTGTCGATCCGCGGCGTCGGCCCGAGCTTCGTCTCCAAGTACGGCGTCGAGGTGCTGACGATGGTCCGCGCCCAAGCCGCGGCTGCATAAGCGCTCCCACTTGGCGGCTTACCCCGTCTATTTGACGGGTAAGTCGCCAAGGTGCCGGACTCATGAAGAGGAACCGGTTGAACGCAACGGCGGCCGGGGCACTGCTCGCGGCCGCGTTCTGCCTGGCCGTGATGGCCCCAGCCGCGGCGGCTCCCCTGGAGCCGCGTGGCAAGAACGTCTTCTTCGGCATCTCCGACACCGGCGACAGCGCCGACTTCGGCGGCTTCAGCGAGCTGACGGACAAGCACCCGGCGCTGATCCAGACCTTCCGCACCTGGGGCTCCGACTTCCCCGAGTCGATCGAACGCTGGCAGGAGGCGCGGGCGCGGCCCGTCCTCCACATCACCACCGCCGACAACAACGACGGCCACGAGCTGATCACCCCGCGGGGGATCGCGAAAGGCGAGGGCGACGCTTACCTGGTCCGCCTCAACAAGCTGTTCTGGGCGAAGAAGATGCCGGCCTACATCCGCCCGCTCGGCGAGCCCAACCGCTGCCTCAACGTCTACGCCTCCTACGACTGCGCCGGCGCCCCGCGCGACGCCGCCCACAGGCCGCGCTGGTACAAACTCGCCTTCCGCCGCATCTACGTGATCGTCCACGGCGGCGGCAAGCGGGGCGAGATCGACGCCCGGCTGGCTCAGGCCGGGCTGCCGCCGCTGAACGCGGAGGTGCGGCGGGCTGCCGAAGGCGCCGGTCGCGCTGCTCTGGAGCACCCTGCCGGCCGGCTCGCCCACTGTCCCCCAGAACCGGCCCCGCCACTTCTACCCCGGCGAGGACTACGTCGACTGGGTGGGCACCGACGTCTACTCCGACAACCAGGACTGGAAAGCTCTGGCCGGCCTCTACCGGCGCTACGGCGACAAGCCCTTCGCCCTGCCCGAGTGGGGAGTGGTCGGCGCCGACGACCCGCGCTTCGTCCGCCGCCTGCTCACCTGGGTCGATCGCCACCGGCGCTGCAAGATGCTCGTCTACTACCAGGACTTCGGCGCTTCGAGCTCTTACCGGATCCAGAACTACCCCGCCAGCCTCGGCGTGCTGCGGAGCTGGCTGCACCACCCCCGCATCCCCCACTTCGCCCCGAACCCGCCAAAAGCCCCACCCCCGCCTCCGGGCGGCGTCGCGCCGAAGTCGAACTAGCGCTTCTGCTCCTTCTGCTTCGGCCGCCGTTTCGCTTTCGGCCGCGGCTTGGCTTTCGGCGCCACGACGCGATCGGCGACCTTCGCCCTGTACTCGTACGGCCGCAGCGCGGTGATGCTTGAGTAGCCAGTGAGGAAGAGGCGGCGGCCGTCGGAGATCACCGGCGTGTAGGTGCCGCGCGCGTAGCGGAAGACCTCCCGCCCGCTCCTCATCATGTAGCCCCTGGTCGTCTCGTTGGTGAACTCGGCGGCGTAGACGATGTCGCCGATCGCCGAGAGCGAGCCGATCACCTGGCCGCCGGTCGAGCGGCTCCAGCGCACGCCGCCGTCCTCGGCGTCGAGCGCGTAGACGTTGCCGTCGAAGGAGCCGATGTAGACGGTCGCCGGGCTGTGCTGAGTGGTGGCGACAGCCGGCCCCGAGTAGGCGTAGCCGCCGGTCGAGTAGGTCCAGGCGATCGTGCCGTCGCGGCGGTCGAAGCTGTAGACGCGGGTGTCGTTGTTGCCCGCGTAGACGCGCCCGAAGGCGACCGCGGGGGTCGAGTAGAAGGCGCCGGAGGTGCCGAAGCCCTGGCCGAGCGAGTCGCTCTGCCAGACCAGCTCGCCGCTCTCGGCGTCGATCGCGTTCATGTAGCCGCCGTAGTCGCCGACGTAGAGCGTGCCGCCTAGTAGGCGGGGGCCGACTTGACCTCGCCGCCGAGCGAGGTCGCCCAGCGCACGTTGCCGTTGACCGTGCTCAGCGAGAAGAGCTCGCCGTCCTCGCAGCCGAAGTAGACGCTGCGACCGACGACCAGCGGCGAGGACTCGGCGCGGCCGGGCAGCTCCCGCTTCCAGATCGTCCTGCCGGTTTTCGCGTCGAGCTTGAGGACGTGGCCGGGGACGAGGTTGACGACGTAGAGGCGGCCGCGGGCGTAAGCGGGCGAGGAGGCGTTGAGGCGGCCGATCCGGCGTTTCCAGATCAGCTTGCCGGTGTCGGCGTCGAGGGCGAGGGCGAAGCCGCTGTTGTCGACGAAGTAGAGCCTGCCGGCGACGAAGATCGGCGGGAACTCCAGCAGCGGCCGGCCCGTGTAGCGCCAGAGTTTGCGGAAGGGCGGCTTGACGCCTTTCGCCGGCAGGTAGCGGGTGCGGGCGCGGTTGTACCCGAACAACGGCCAGTTGGTCAGCTTGACTTTCGGCTGCGGCGGTTTCTGGACCTGGAACGGGACCTCGGTGTTGTGGATGTCGGCCGGGCGCTTCAGCAGCTCGTAGGCGAGCGCGGCGGCGCCGAGAAGCAGGAGCGGGACGATCGCGATCAGGGCGATGATCGCCCGCGAGCTCAGCGTCACCGACGCAGCTCCCACATCTCGATGAAGCCGAAGTCGACGAAGCCGAGGCGCTCGTAGAGCGGCGCCCCGGCGCGGGTCGCCTGCAGCGAGGCGGTCCGCAGACCGCGCTCGCGAGCCTCGGCGAGCGCCCGCCGCAGCAGCCAGCCGGCGATGCCGCGTCCCTGCTGCTCGGGCGGCGTCGCCACCCCGGTCACGCAGCAGTCGTCGCCGACGTCGACCGTCGCCACGCAGCCGACCGCCTCCTCGCCGTCGTAGGCGACGAGCCAGCTCAAGGACGTCTCGCCGGCGAGCGCGGTGCGGAAGCCGTCCGGGCCGTAGCCGTAGGCGCGATCGTTGAGGCCGGCCGCGGTCGCGGGATCGCCGGGCCGGGGCTCGACCCCGTCCGGCGACGGCGGCTCGGGCGCGAGGTCGGCGAGGAGCATCGCCATCGCCCGCGGTTCGGCGTCGAGGAGGTGGCCGCGGCCGGCGAGCATCCGCGCCGTCTCCCGGTCCTCGTCGGGGACCCAGACCGTCCAGGCCCGCACGCCGTGCGAGTCGTAGGTCCCCCCCAGCTCCTCGACCCCGCTCCTAAGCACGGCCGGGTCCTCGTAGTAGACCGAGTTGAAGACCGAGCGCTGGGGCGAGGCCGGCGCCACCGCGGCGAGCAGGCCCTCCCGGCGGATCAGGAACGAGTCGGACGCGCCGCTGCCGAAAGCCTCGACCTCGTCGCGGAGCCCCGCGACGGCCCGCCGCCGCAGCTCCCTCTCGTCTATGCGCAGGCCCATCCGGGCCGGCTCAGCCCCCGGCCGCGGCGAGCCGCTCCGACTCCTTGGCGACGCCGCCCAGGAGCTGCTTGATCCCCTGCTTGACCGCCGCCACCACTGCCCAGCCGACCACGGGGACGGTCGGCGTGCGTGCGCACCGCGTAGACGACCTTGGTGCCGGCGCCGTTCGGTGTCAGCTCGACGGTCCCGACGTGATCGCGGACCGGCAGGCCCGAGAGCAGCTTGTAGGAGAACCGGCTGGGCGCCTCATAGGCGATCACCTCCTCGCGCAGCGGCGGGCCGACGGCGTGAAGCACGCGGATCGCCCCGACCCCGTTAGGCGCCGGCTCTCCCTCGCGCTCCAGCTCGACCTTGCGCACGGCGTGATCTCGGCGTAGCCGACGTGATCGGTGAGCACCTCGAAGACGGTCTCGGGCGGCGCCGCTATCTCGCGAACGAACGTGAAGCTGGCCATGGCGCAGCAGGCTATCGAGCGAGCCGGGTGGGCCTATCCCAGCTTCCAGCGCTGCGGATCGGTTCCCTCGACCTGCTCGACCTCGCCGAGGATCGCCAGGTGGTCGAGGCAGGAGAGGACGATCTGCAGGACCCAGGCGCTGACCGGGGTGTTGACGTTCTCGGCGCCGACGATCTCGCCGACGATCTCGAAGGCCGTCTTCTCGCCCTCGGCGAGCGACTCGCGCACCTTGCCGAGCAGCTCGTCGACCTGGCGGCGCGCCTCGGCGATCTTCGCCTCCGGGTCGCGAAAGGGGCGGCCGTGGCCGGGCAGGACGAGGTCGACTCGAGCGGCTCGACCTCGTCGAGGCTGCCGAGGAACTCGCCGACCGGGTCGGGCGTGTGGCCGTGGTCGAAGAAGAGCACGGTGCGGCCGAGCAGGTGGTCGCCGGAGATCATCAGCTTGCGCTCGGGCTGGTGCAGGACGACGTGCGAGGGGGCGTGGCCGGGCGTCTCGTGCACCTGCCAGGCGCCGAGATCGGTCTCGACCTCGACCCCCGGCAGCAGGTCGCGGTCGGGCTCGACGATCGCGTCGATCCCGTTGTCGTCGTCGTCCTTGCGCGCCTCGCGGTAGCGCTCCAGCGCCGCCGGCGGGCACGCCGCTCTGGCGCGCCACCTCGATTCGGTTCTCGAGCGCGGCGGCAGGATCGTCGGCGAGCAGGCGCACGTGCTCCCAGGCCGGGTGCATCCAGAGCTCGCAGCCGGCGCGCCTCGACGATCGGCGCCGCGAGGCCGTAGTGGTCGGTGTGGGAGTGGGTGCAGACGAGCAGGCGCACGTCCTCGAGGCCGAAGCCGACCTGGGCGAGGGCGAGGTCGAACTGGCGCAGCCGTCCCTTGCCGCCGATCCCGGTGTCGAAGAGGACGATGCCGCCGTCGGCGGCGACCGCCCAGGCGTTGCCGTGCGGCACCCCGGGCCACGGCAGCGCCAGCCGCAGCCGCCAGACGCCCGGCAGCGACCTTCTCGCCGCGCGGCTGCCTCGGGCCGCTTGCGATCCTGGCTCATCGGCCAATCCTTTCAGGCGCGGCCGGCCCCGCACGTGACCGCGCGTCAAGCTGGGATAGGTTGGCGCTCGACCGATGGAGTCCAGCAGCCCCAAGCGCGCCGGCCTCGTCCTCGCGGCGCTGATCCTCGTCGCGGCGGTCGCCAACCTCAACCTGGCGGTCGCCAACGTCGCCCTGCCGGACATCGGCAAGGCCTTCGACGCCGGCCAGACGACGCTCAACCTGATCGCCGTCGGCTACTCGCTCGGGCTGGCGACCTCGGTCCTCTACCTGGGCGCGCTCGGCGACCGCTACGGGCGCAAGATGATGCTGCTGCTCGGCATGGGGCTCTCGATCCCCGCCTCCCTGCTCGCCGGCTTCGCGCCCTCGAGCGAGGTCCTCTTCGCCGCCCGCGCTGCTCGGCGGCGTCGCCGCCGGCATGGCCTTCCCGACCACGCTGGCGCTGATCACCGCGCTCTGGTCGGGGCCGGCCCGGACCCGCTCGATCGCGCTCTGGTCGGCGATCGGCGGCGCGATCGCCTCGCTCGGGCCGCTGCTCTCCGGCGCGCTGCTCGAGCAGTTCGACTGGGGCTCGGTCTTCCTCGTCACCCTGCCGCTGGCCGCCGCTCGCCCTCTACATGGCCTGGCGCTACGTCCCCGCCCACGTCAACGAGACCACCGAGCCGGTCGACAACCTCGGCGGCATCCTCTCGATCCTGCTGATCGCGGCGCTGGTGCTGGCGATCAACCTCGCGCCGGTGCCGGGCGAGGGGGCGCTGGCGATCGGGCTCGGCGTGGTCGCGCTGGCGGCGACGGCGGCCTTCGTGATCCGCCAGCGTCGGGCGCGCTCGCCGCTCTACGACCTCGAGGTGGCGGCGCGGCGGATCTTCTGGGTCGCGGCCTGCGCCGGGATCATCGTCTTCGGCTCGCTGATGGGGGCGATGTTCATCGGCCAGCAGTTCCTCCAGAACGTGCTCGACTACTCGACCCTCGACTCCGGCCTGGCGATCCTGCCGGCGGCGGCGCTGATGGTGGTCGTCGCCCCGCGCTCGGCGAAGCTGGTCGAGGCGCGCGGCGCCCGCTTCACCCTGCTGGTCGGCTACGTCTTCTGCCTGCTCGGCTTCCTCACCATGCTGCTGCTCTGGAAGCAGGGCATCTCCTACTGGAAGGTCGGCCTCGGCTACGCCCTGATCGGGATCGGGGTCGGCTTCGCCGGCACCCCGGCCTCGCACTCGCTGACCGGCTCGGTGCCGGTCACGCCGGGCCGGGATGGCCTCGGGGACCGCCGACCTGCAGCGCGACCTCGGCGGCGCGATCATGCAGTCGATCTTCGGCGCCCTGCTCACCGCCGGCTACGCCGCCGCCGCCGGCGCCGCGATCGCCTCCTCCCCGGCAGGGAGCAAGGTCACCGAGAACGTCCAGGGCGAGCTGACCAAGTCCTTCTCCAGCGCCGCCGACCTGGCCGAGCAGTACCCGCGCTACAGCGACCAGATCGTCGCCGCCGCCAAGGCCTCCTTCCTGCAGGGCGACGAGTGGGCCTACGCCGCCGGCATCGTCGCGATCCTGCTCGGCGCCGCGCTCGTCTTCTTCCGCTTCCCGAAGCGGGAGGAGGAGCAAGCGCTGCTCGCGCGCTACCAGGCCGAAGACGACGCCGCGCACACCGGCCCCGGCCTTGAATCGGGTGGATCCGGCTAGGGCGAGACGAACGTCGCAGGGTCGGGGCCGATCCGCTTGCCGGCGTCGAGCTGCTCGATCGCGTCCATCTCCTCGGCGCTGAGCTCGAAGTCGAAGAGGTCGAGGTTCTCGTGGATGCGGCGCGGCGTCACCGACTTGGGGATGACGACGTTGCCGAGCTGGACGTGCCAGCGCAAGATCGCCTGGGCGGGGGTCCTGCCATGCCGCGCGGCGATCGCGGCGATCGTCTCGTCGTCGAGCAGGGCCCCCTGGGCGAGCGGGCTCCAGGACTCGGTGGCGATGCCGTGCTCGGCGTGCCAGGCGCGCAGCTCGGCCCGCTGGTGGCGAGGGTGCAGCTCGACCTGGTTGACCGTCGGCCGCGCCTCGGCCTCCCGCTCCAGTCGCAGCAGGTCCTCGACGCGGAAGTTCGAGACGCCGATCGTGCGGGCACGTCCCTGCTCGCGGATGCGTTCGAAGGCCCGCCAGGTATCGACGAAGCGATCCTCGGTCGGCACCGGCCAGTGGATCAGGTAGAGGTCGACGTACTCGAAGCCCAGCCGGCCGAGGCTGGACTCGATCACTTCCAGCGCCGAGTCGTAACCCTGCTGCGAGTTCCACAGCTTGGTGGTGACGAAGACCTCCTCGCGCGGGATGCCGGAAGCGGCGATCGCCGCCCCTACCCCCTTCTCGTTGCGATAGGCGGCGGCGGTGTCGATGTGCCGGTAGCCAGCACGCAGCGCCTCTTCGACGACCTCCTGGGTGTCTTCGGGGGGCACCTGGAAGACGCCGAGCCCGAGCTGGGGGATCTCGACCCCGTCGTGAAGGGTGAGGTTGGGAACGATGTGACTCAGCTTACGGCTAGCTCGTCGCGAGCCCGAGCGCGAGCAGCGGGAAGGCCGCCAACACGCCCAGGAAGGCGCCGATCGCAAGGCCGGTCAGCGTCGCGGTGCTGCGCGACCTGGCGCCGGCGAGGAGGCCGAGCAGCAGGCCGAAGGCGGCGATTCCTAGGCCGATCCAGAAGACGTCGGGCATGAGCGCGGCGAGCCTATCGAACCGGCCAGGTAAGTTTCGGGCGGTGAGGATCCTCGCCTTCAGCGACCTGCACCGCGACCTCGTCCAGGCGGCGAAGCTGGTCGAGATGTCGGCCGAGGCCGACGTCGTGATCGGCGCCGGCGACTTCGCCTCGGTCCACGAGGGGCTGGAGGAGACGATCGGCGCGCTGCGCGCGATCAAGGCGCCAACCGTGCTGGTGCCCGGCAACAACGAGACCGAGGAGGCGCTACGCGAGGCCGCAGCCGGCTGGGACGCCGCCACGGTCCTGCACGGCGGCGGCACGACGATCGACGGCACCGAGTTCTACGGCCTCGGCGCCGGCGTCCCCGTCACCCCCTGGGACTGGAGCTTCGACCTCGACGACGAAGCGGCGGCGGCGAAGCTCGGCGGCTGCCCCGAGGGCGCCGTCCTCGTCCTGCACTCGCCACCGCAGGGCCACTGCGACGCCAACGGCGCCGGCGACCACTTCGGCAGCACCGCCCTGCTGCGCGCGATCGAGGATAAGCGCCCCCGGCTCGCCGTCTGCGGTCACATCCACGAGTCCTGGGGCTGCGAGAGCGAGATCGGCGCCACTTCGGTCCGCAACCTCGGGCCGACCGGGACCTGGCTCGAGGCCTAGCCGCTAGGGCTGGCCGCCCTTCGTCTCCGGCTGCTTCGGCTCGGAGCGCGGCTCCAGCTGCAGCTCGTCTTCGGCGCCACGCTGTCCTTCGTCGAGCTCGAGGCTGCGCTCGCGCTCGGCGTTGAGCTGGTGGCCGAAGAGGATCGCCAGATTGGTGATCCAGAGCCAGACGAGCAAGACGATCAGGCCGCCCAGCGTGCCGTAGGTCTTGTCGTAGGAGCCGAAGTTGGCAACGTAAAGGGCGAAGGCCGCCGAGACGATGAGCCAGATCACGATCGCCACCAGGCTGCCGGGCGTCACCCACCTGAAGCCGCGCAGCTTGACGTTGGGCGAGGCGTAGTAGAGGACGGCGATCAGGGTGACGAAGAGGGCGGCGAGGACCGGCCACTTGGCAAGGTCCCAGATCGTCAGCGCGGCGCCGGAGATGCCGATCGGTTCCGCCACCGCCTCGACGATCGGGCCGGTGAGGACGAGCCCCAGGGCGACCACGGCGATCAGCACGATCATCGTCAGCGTGACCAGGAGCTGCAGCGGGCGTAGCTTCCAGAACGGGCGCCCCTCCGGCGTCTCGTAGATCACGTTGGAGGCGCGGATGAAGGCGCCGACGTAGGCGGAGGCCGACCAGAGCGCTGTGGCAAGCCCGAGAATCAGAGTCAGGCCGGCGGCGCCGCGGTTGGAGGTGATCGATTCGATCGGCCCCTGGAAGGTCGCCGCCCCGGATTCAGGCCCGATCGCGGTCACGATTTCGGTGACCTTGTCGGTCGTCGCTTTCGGGTCGCCGAAGAGGCCGATGAGGGAGACGAGCGCCAGCAGCGCTGGGAACAGCGCGAGCAGGCCGTAGTAGGTCAGCGCCGCCGCCCAGTCGCTCAGGTTGTCGTCCCTGAACTCGGTCGCGGTCCGCTTCAGCGTCGCTGGCCAGCTGCTGCTCATCTTCTCTTCGTGCCCCTTCGGGCGCGGGCCAAACCCTCCGGCGCGCGGCTTAAAGAGAAGCGCGCAGCTCGGCCAGCGAGCGCTTCTGGACGCCGTCCTCACCGAAGTTGCCCGGCGCGAGCCAGGCCTCGAAGCCGGCCCGGATCGCCGGCCACTCGTCGTCGACGATCGAGTACCAGGCGGTGTCGCGGTTGCGACCCTTGACCACGAGGTGCTTGCGGAAGACCCCCTCGAAGGTGAATCCGAAGCGCTCGGCCGCCCGCCGCGAGGGAGCGTTGAGCGCGTTGCACTTCCACTCCAGGCGGCGGTAGCCGAGCTCGCCGAAGGCGTGCCGCGCCAGCAGGTAGATCGCCTCGGTCGCGGCGGTGGTGCGCTGCAGCGGCATGCCGAACCAGATGTTGCCGATCTCGATCGAGCCGTGCTCGGGCTGGATACGCAGATAGGAGGCGAGGCCGAGCGGCCGCTCATCGGGCAGGCCGACGAGGGTGTAGAAGAGCGGGTCCTCGGAGGCCTCGGCCTCGGCCAGCAGCCGGCCCATCTCCCCCGCGCTCTCGAACGGCCCCTCGAAGAGGTAGTCCCAGATCGCCGAATCGCCCTGCGGTGGGTGCGAGACCGCGTAGAGCGGTGCGGCGTCGGCCGCGGCGTCGAGCGGGCGCAGCAGCACGTGCGAGCCGCGAAGCGCCTCCCGGCGCGGCGCCGCGGCCGGCGTCCAGTCGAGCGGCGTTCCCAGCGGAGGCTCGGGCGGCATGGCGCTGACTAAAGCAAAGGCGGGCTGTGCCCGCCGTCCGTCAGCGTCTCCGACTCTCGACGTGCGCCTTTAGCTCCCCCGGGCGGGCGTTCACCAGCGCCGCGCGGACGGCAGCCTCGACCGGGCCCCGGATCATCATCCCGAGCACCCGGCCGGGATCGGCGTCGAGCGTGTACGTGGCTCGAGTCCGCCGATCGCCGAGATCCTCGAGCTTCCAGGAGCCGGTGACCGACTTGAGGTCGCCCTTCTCCTGGGTCCAGGAGAGGACGGTGGACGGCTCATAGCGAAACCTCACTCGCGTCTTGACGTGCCGGACCTTGATGTCGTTCTCGATCTCGACCAGGGTCGCCCGGTTCTCGCCGTCGCGCTCCAGGGCTGAGATGCCCACGACGCCGCCCTGCCAGTCCGGCGCGCTGAGCACATCCTCGACCACGGCCCAGACCTCGTCCACCGGGGCGTCGATCTCTGCGCTGGCGCTACCGCCCATGCGTGCCATGGGGGGAACGCTACCCGTCTATCTGTAACCCGAACGGATATCTGGCTCAGTCAGAGTCGATCCGGGCGGTGCCACCGAGGTAGAGCTCAGCCACCTTGGGGTCCTCGAGCAGGTCGCGGCCGGCGCCCTGGAAGCGGTTCTGGCCGAGATCGAGGACGTAGCCGCGATCCGACATCGCCAGCGCCCGGCGCGCGTTCTGCTCGACCATGACCACGGTCACCCCGGCCTGGTTGATTTCGCGCACGTTCTCGAAGATCGTCTCGACGAAGGCTGGGGCGAGGCCGGCGGAGGGCTCGTCGAGCAACAGCACGTGCGGCTGCGGCATCAGCGCCCTTGCCATCGCCAGCATCTGCCTCTCGCCGCCGCTCATCGTCCCGGCGGCCTGTGTGCGCCGCTCCCCCAGCCGCGGGAAGAGCTCGTACATGCGGTCGATCCGCTCCCGCGTGCGCGAGCGCTCGAGCGAGCCCATCTCCAGGTTCTCCTCCACGCTGAGACTGGGGAAGACGTTGTCGAGCTGGGGCACGTAGCTCATCCCGCGCCGCGTGATCGTGTGCGGTTCCAGCCCGGTCAGGTCCTCGCCGCGCAGCGTGATGCGACCCGCCCGCGGCCGCAGCAAGCCGAAGATCGCCTTGATCAGGGTCGACTTCCCCGCCCCGTTGGGCCCGACCACGGTCGCGATCTCGCCCTCGCTGACGACGAGCGAGACGCCGTCGAGGATGTCGACCCCGGGCACGTAGCCGGCGACCAGGCCCTCGGTGACCAAGAGGGCGCCGTTCTCGCTCATGCCGCACCCCCGAGGTAGGCGTCGACGACGGTGGGGTCCTGGCGCACCTGGTGCGGCTCGCCCTCGGCGATCACCCGTCCCTCCGCCATCACGATCACCCGGTCCGCGTGGTTCATCACCACCTCCATGTCGTGCTCGACGAAGAGGAAGGTCGTCCCCCGCTCGCGGCGCAGGCGCTGCATGTGGTCCAGCAGCCGTCGGCCCAGGGTCGGGTTGATGCCGGCCATCGGCTCGTCGAGCAGGAGCAGCTTCGGCTGCGCCATCAACGCGCGAGCCAGCTCCAGCAGCTTGCGCTGGCCGCCCGAGAGGGTGCCGGCGTAGTCGTCGGCGACACCCTCGAGGCCGAAGATCTCGAGCAGCTCGCCCGCCTGCTCACGCACCTCGCGCTCGCGCCGCCGCGCAGCGGCCGGGCGCAGGAAGAGGTTGCGAATCCGCTCGCCGGGCTGGTCCGGCGCGGCGAGCATCATGTTGTCGAGGACCGGCATCGCCGCCAGCGCCTTGGTGATCTGGAAGGTGCGCACCATGCCCAGGCGGGCGATCGCGTAGGCGGGCGAGCGGAAGACCTCCTCGCCGGCGAAGCGCACCGAGCCCCGATCGGCGCGCTGGAAGCCGGTGACCACGTTGAAGAGCGTCGTCTTGCCGGCGCCGTTCGGCCCGATCAGGGCCGTGATCGACCCGCGCGCGACGTCGAACCCGGCGCCGTCCACGGCATGGACGCCGCCGAAGCGCTTGACCACGCCCTCGATCTCCAGCAGCGCATCGCCGCTGGCGGCCTCAGTCACCGAGCACCATCTCCTCCCGCTTGCCGAACATCCCCTGCGGCCGCAGCGCCATCAGCCCGATCAGCACCGCTCCGACGATCGCGAAGCGCAGCGCCGCAGTCTTCTCCTCGCTGATCGGCAGCTCGACGAACCTGGTCCCTTCGAGCAGGGTCCAGAGCAGGATCGCCCCCACGGCGACGCCCCTATAGCTGGCAAGGCCGCCGAGGATCAGCACCCCGAAGGCGAAGAAGGTGACGATGGGCTCGTAGTCGTCGGGGTGAATCGTGGCGAGGAAGAGGGCAAGGAAGAAACCGGCCAGCGCACCCAGCAGTGCCGAGATCGCCAGCGACTGCAGCTTGTAGAGGAGGGTGTTCTTGCCCAGGGCGCGCGCCGCGTCCTCGTCCTCCCTGATCGCCCGCAGCACCCTCCCCCACGGCGTCCCCTGCACGTAGCTCAGGACGACGATGCCGATCGCGACCGTTGCCCAGACGACGAGCAGCAGCGGCAGCAGCGGCTCCGGGTCGGACCAGAAGTTTTCGACGAAGCCGAGGATCGAGTCCGACACCGATCGCCAGGAGTCGTCGAAGCAGACCGGACTGCCGCCTTCGAAGTCGCAGTAGAGGCCTTTGTTGCCGCCGGTGAGGTCACGGGCGTTCTGGGCGACCAGCCGCACCACCTCGGCGGTGGCGAGGGTGACGATGGCGAAGTAGTCGGCGCGCAGCCGCAGCGAGGGTAGGCCGATCAGCACCCCGAAGCCCATCGTGATCAGGACAGCCGCAGGGAGCGCCAGCCAGAAAGAGAAGCCTGCCTCCAGCACCAGGATCGCCATCGAGTAGCCGCCGACGGCCATGAAGCCCGCCTGGCCGAAGTTGATGATCCCGGTGTAGCCGACGTTGAGCTGTAGGCCGAGCGTGACGACCGCGTATATACCGGCGACCACCAGGACCCCGCTCCAGAAGCCGAGATTGGTGAAGGCCTCGAGCGTGAACGCGAGGGGCGGCGAGCTCATACCGCCCTCGCGCGGCCGAAGATCCCCTGCGGGCGAATCACAAGCGCGATGATCAAGGCGACGAAGCCGAAGGTCACCTTCCAGCGCGGCTCGACGACCAGGGTCGAGAGCTCGATCACGACGCCGAGCACGAGCCCCGCGCTGAGGGCGCCGAACGGGTTGCCGATGCCACCGAGGATCACGGCGGCGAAGATCGGCAGCAGCAGCTCGAAGCCGAGCTCCGGCCTCAGGTTGGTGAGCGCGCCGGAGAGCACCCCCGCCAGGCCGGCGAGGGCGCCGGCGAAGAGCCAGGTGTAGAGGATCACGCGACGGGTGTCGATGCCGGCCGTCTCGGCCAGGTCGATGTCGTCGGAGAGGGCGCGCATCTGCTTGCCCAGCAGACTGAAGCGGACGATGAGCCCTGTCGCGATCAGCACCGCGAGCCCGACGACCACGACCAGCAGCTCGGTCTCGCCGATGCGCAAACCGAGGAAGGTGACGCTGCCGGTGACGTCGACGTCGAGCGTGCGGATCTCACTGCCCCAGAACCACTGGATCGCCGAGCGGATGACGAAGGCAAGGCCGATCGACATCAGGATCAGCTGCAGGAATCCGGCCCCGCGGTTGCGCATCGGACGCCACATCGTGCGCTCGAAGAAGAGGCCAAGCAGGGCCGTGGTCGCCATCGCGAAGAAGATCCCGGCGGCCAGCGGCATGCCCCAGGTGACGTTGACCAGGTAGGCCATGTAGGCGCCGAAAGTGAGGAAGTCGCCGTGGGCGAAGTTGACCAGCCGGAGGATCCCGTAGACCAGCGTCAGGCCAACGGCGCCGAGCGCGTAGATGACCCCAAGCGTGAGGCCGTTGAGCGAGGCCTGCGCGACGTCGTGGAGACCCCTGGCAGCGACCAGGGCCAGCACGATCAGTGCGATGACGCCGAAAGCGACCGCGGCGGGCCGCTCCCGGGCGAACTCTCTGAAGAGCTCGCCGGGAGTGGACTCCGCCCGGGCTGTCGAGGCCTCCATCGGAGACGGGCGACGGGCGCGTTAGTCCGCCGTCACCTCCACGGTGTCGACTTTCACCAATTTGCCGCCTTTGAATTCGGAGATGTTGTAGATGTAGCGCGAGAGGTCACCGTTCTCGTCCCAGTCGATTGGGCCCGAGACGCCTTCGTAGTCGATGTCCTCGCCTTTTTCGAGCGCTTCGATCGCCTGTGGCAGCTGCTCGAAGGTGTACTTCGGTCCGGGCGGTCCGGTGACGTCGACGATCGCGTCGGCCATCTCGGCGCCGTCGCTGGAGCCCGCCCCCACGGCCGCGAGGTAGCAGAGGATCACGTCGTCGAAGGTGGTCGAGTCGAACAGGTTCCGCGCCGGTCCGGGCGCCTGTTTGTAGAGCTGGTCGAAAGCGTCCGGGGCATCGCCCGCGAACGCTCCGGGGGCCGTGCCGAGCATCCCCTCGGTGGCCTCGCCGCCGACTTCTTCCACTAGTTCGGTCGAGCTGAGGCCGTCGGTGATGAACGTTTTTGAGGCTTCCCAGTTGCCGGTGCGGACCAGCGCCGGGCCCAGCTTGGCAAACGTTTCCGGGAAGTCGATGATCACGAAGTTGTCGGGGTTGCCCGACGTGATCTGCTCGGCCTCGGAGTTGTAGCTCGGCTGTTCGGGGTCGTAGATCACCTTCTCGGCGACGGTCGCCCCACGCTCCTCCAGTTCCACTTCGAGCGAGTCGGCGAAGCCGGTGCCGTAGAGGTCGTTGCGGGCGCCGATGTTGATCGTCTTGCCTTTGAGGCCGCCGAGCTCCTGTTCCATGCGGTCGGCGAGCGCCTTGCCCTGCAGTCCGTCGGGCGGCGCCGTACGGGCGAAGAGCCCGTCGTCGTCGAGGTCGGAGAGCGCGTCGGCGGTCGAGGCCGGTGAGATAAGCAGCACGCCCTCGGGCACCGTGACCGAGCGCGCGACGGCGACCGTCGCCGTCGAGGCGTAGTCGCCGGAGATGCAGGTCGCCCCATCGGCGATCAGCTTGCGCGCCGCCTGGACGCCGCCCTGGTCATCCGAGGCACCATCCTCGGTGACAAGCTCGACCGTCTGGTCGACGCCCGTCTGTTTGATCGCGGCGTCGATCTCTTCGACCGCGAGATCACCGGCCTTCTGCCCGGCCGGGCCGTAGGGCGCAAGATCGCCGGTGAGCGGGACCAGGTTGCCAATCGTCAAGTCAAGCTGCGCTGCTCCACCTCCTCCACCCCCGCCGTCGTCGTCATCGTCTCCACATGCCGCGATTCCCAGCGCCAACACCAGCGCGGTGACGGCGGCTGCCAACACAAGGCCTGGTCGCTTCACGAGATTCCTCCTTTGACGCCCGGCCACTTCGGCAGGGGCCGACCGATCGGATGCCCCGGAAATACCCAGGGAGTGGAGTTCTCAACCGTTGATTGCTCAGGTAATCTTTTTGCGGTGGCCCTCCGCCTCGCCTCCCTAGGGCTCGCGATTGCCCTCCTGGCCGGCTGCGGCAACAGCGGCGGCGCAGCCGAGTCATCCTCCAACGGCTTGCCGGAGGAAATAGTGATCGGGGCCGCGCTCGCCAAAACCGGCTACCTGGCTCCCTACGACGCCACCTTTGCCGCCGTCGAACAGCTGATCGAGGAAACCAACGCCCGCGGCGGAATCGACGGCCGCAAGGTGCGCGTGATCCAGTCCGACACCCGTTCGGACCCCCAGCAAGTCGTGCTGGCGGTCCAGGAGGTGATCGAAGACGGGGCCGATGTCCTCATCCTCAGCGGTGAGGCGCTGAATGCCGCCGCCGCCTCGCCACTTGCCGAGGAGCACAACCTGCTGAACATCTCCAACGCGAACGAACCCGGTTTCGGACCGCCGACGACCGGCCGTCTCTCCTTCAGCTCTTTTCCGAGCATCCTCAGCGAGGGGAGCGCCGGCGCCTCATTCCTCCGTGGCAGAGGCGTCAAGCATCCGTTCCTGTTCCGCGACACCTCGTTGATCTACGGCAGAGCGCACTGCTCGGCCTTCCAGCAGACCTGGGAGAAGTTCGGCGGCACGATCGCGGGCTCCGTCGACTTCGAGAACAGCGACGAGTCGGTCGCCAGCCAGGTCAGCGAGCTGCGAAGCGCCGACGCCGACGCCGTGGTCATGTGCTCCTACCCGCCGGGAGGCGCCGCGGCGATCAAGCAGATTCGTGCCGCCGGCATCGACGTCCCGATCCTCGGACCGGGTGGCTTCGACGGCACCTTCTGGCTGAAGGGCATCCCGGACACCAAGGACATCTACGCCACCTCGAACGGCTCAGCCTACGACCCGCCGGACGAGGCGACGGCGAAGCTGTTCGAGAGCCTCGAGCGAAATGGCGTGGACACCGACGTCTCGAGCGCCCTGCTGGGCGCCTATGCCGGCGGGCAGCTGATTCTCGACACGATCGAGGAAACCGGCAGCGTCGACGGAGACGTCCTGGCCGATGCGCTCGAAGCAAGGCCCCACGAGACGATCGTCGGCAGGCTCCGCTACACGAGGGACAACCACCACACGACCCGGACATGGCCGATCTACTCCTACTCGAGCGGCGAGCCGAGACTGGTGGCGAAGGTCAAGCCGCAGTTCATTCCCGAGTACGGCGAGTAGTGGGCTGGGCGCTCAGCCCGCGACCGCCGGACGCTCGGCGAGCGCACGGTCGACGAACTCGCAGAACGCCCGCCGGTAGGCGAGGGTGAACCGGTCGGCGAGGGCACTGACGTCCGCACTCGGATCGAGCGGCAGCTCGCGTGGCTCGATCGCCGAGATGATCGGCAGGTCCTCCGCGTAGACGCGCCCGTCGAAGGCGATCGCCTGCTCGAGGCGTTCCTCGTCGAAGTTCTCGAGGCCTCCCTCGATCCAGTAGTGGGCGGACTCGGTCGCGCTGATCGCGCGCGCGGCGTGGAGGAGGCAGCGTTCGCCTTCCTCGGTGAACATCCGGGCCGAGGTGAAGTTTGGGGCGATCACGTGGTAGCCCATTTCCCGCAACGGGCCCCAAACCGCTTCCGCGTCGTCGCCGAACTCCATCTTTCGACGAAGCGTCACCTCGAGCCCGTCGCGCTGCGGCTCGAGCGGCTCGATCAGCTCGGGCATCGAGCCCAGGGTGGCCTGGTGGACGAAGGCGAAATGCGCGACGTCGCGGAAGTTCTCGATCATCAGTCCGAAGGCGACCGGCAGCTCGAAGGGCTTCCCGTGCCCCCATGTCCACTCCTCGGCGTCGAACCACGGCGGGTCGGGCAGCCCGCCCAGCGGCTCCTCCAGAACCGTCCAGACGAGACCCCACTGGGTGCGGGCCGGGTAGACCGGGATCTGGGCGCGCAATGGGATCTGACGCTGGTCGGGCAGCGATGGAACCCGGGTGCAGGCCCCATCCCGGCCTGCCCACTCCCAGCCGTGATAGGGACACTGGATCGACTCGCCCTGGACCTTGCCCATCGAGAGCGAGGCGCCACGGTGGGCGCAGCGGTCGGCGACCACGGCCGGCTCCCCACCCTCGGTGAGGAAGACGGCGAGCGCTTCGCCGAGGAGAACGGCGCGCTGAGGACCGCGCTCCAGGTCTTGGAGCCTCGCGACCGGCTGCCAGCAGCGACGCAGAGCGAGGGAGACGTCTTCGCTGGTCGGGACTCGATCTGGGCGATCGGCGAGCATCGCGTCATTGCTCAGGATTGCATGTTCGTTCATGGCTGTCTTCCCAGATAGGCGCGCAGGACACCGGGATCGCGCTGCAACTCGCTACGCGAGCCCTGGGCTCGGACCTTGCCGGCGCTGAGCACGACGCAACGGTCGGAGAAGGCGATCGTCCGCGTGGCGTTCTGCTCGACCAGGAGCATCGTCATCCCCTCGTCGCGCAGGCCCTGGAGCAGCTCGTAGATGACGTCGATCGTCTTCGGCGCGAGACCGAGCGAGGGCTCGTCGAGAATCAGCAGCTTGGGCCTGCCGAGCAGGGCACGGGCGATCGCGAGCTGTTGCTGCTCCCCTCCCGAGAGGCGATCGGCGCGCTGGTGGGCACGCTCCCGGAGGATCGGGAAACGCTCGAGCGTCTGCTCCCGCCAGCCAGTGTCCTCGCTGTCGCTTCGTGTCCCGAGCCGCAGGTTCTCCGCCACCGTCAGGGTCTTGAAGACGTGCCGGCCCTCCGGCACCAACGCCAATCCCAGGCGCGCGATCTGCTCGGGCGCCATTCCGGTCAGGACGCGGTTCTCGAGCACCACATCTCCCCCGCTGGGGCGCACCAGGCCGCAGATCGATCGCAGGATTGAGCTCTTGCCCGCGCCGTTCGGCCCGATCATCCCGACCACTTCCCCTCGGCCGACGCCGACGTCGACTCCGTGGACCACCTCGGTGCGCCCGTAGCTGACCCGGATCTCGCGCAGCTCAAGCATCGACTGCCGCCAGGAAAGCGCTTCCGAGGTAAGCCTCGACTACCGCGGGGTCGGCTTGGACCTCCTCCGGAGTCCCTTCCCTCAGGGTCATGCCGTCATCCAGCACCTGGATCCGGGGGCAGAGCTCCATGACGATGCTCATGTCGTGCTCGATGAGCAGGATCCCGCAGCCGAAGTCCTTCACCACGTCGCGGAGGACTTCGACCAGTTCCTCACATTCGACTTCGTTCAGCCCCGCGGCCGGCTCGTCGAGAAGCAGGTAGCGGGGTCGGATTGCGAGCGCGCGAGCGACACCGAGGAGGCGCTGTCCTCCGGGGGGAAGGGAGCTGGCGGGCATCGCCGCCTGCCCGCGGAGGTTCAAGCGACCGAGCACATCGGTCGCGACCGCCGCCGCGCGCCGCCTGCCGACTCCGATGCCCATCGCGCCGACGGCGACGCTCTCGAGAGCGGTCAGGTGGGGGAAGGGCAGGGAGGCCTGAAAGGTGCGGCCCAGGCCCTTGCGGGCGAGGCGCGTCGGGGTTCGCCCGGTGACGTCGACCCCGTCCAGCGTGACAGTGCCCGAGTCGGGCTCTTGAAAGCCACTGAGGACGTTGACGAGGGTCGTCTTGCCGGCGCCGTTCGGCCCGATCAGGCCGAGTGCATCGCCGGGTTCGAGCCCGAGGTCGATCTCCTTGAGGACCCGCAGGCCAGCGAAAGCGAGCGATATCCCCTCGGCCTGCAGCGCGCCTTTCATGACTGGGCCGGCGGGCGAGCGCCTGGCCACGGCGCCGTCGGACTTGGGCGTTGGCGTGGAGGACGTCAAGCCCAGCCGGCGAGCCCAGGGCAGCTCACCCGCCTCTCTGCCGCCGCTCAGCCCGTCCGGCATCGCGATCATCGTCGCCAGCAGGATCAGCCCCAGGCCGATGGCGGCGAGGCCTGGTGCCTCGCCGAGTGAGACCACGCCGAACAGGTCGGCGCCGTTCTCGACACCGCGGAGCATCTCGTTCACCGCCGCGATCGCCATCGCCCCGACCACCGCGCCGAGAACGCTGCGGGCGCCGCCGACGACCAGCATCGTCATCGTCGTCACGGTCGCGCCGAAGTAGAAGGTCGTGGGGTTGAGAACGCCGGACTGCTGCACGGCCAGCGCGCCGCCGATCCCACACAGCATGCCGCTGATGCCGAACGCGATCAGCCGCTCCCTCATCACGCCGATTCCGATCGAGCGCGCAGCCACCTCGTCCTCGCGCGTCGCCTGCAGGCGATAGCCGCTGGAGGACCACTTGAACGCGATCGCGAGGACGACGGCCGCGGCCGCCCAGAGCCCGGCCGACTCGACGCTGGTCGTCGTCGGAATGCTGACCAGCCCGCTGCTGCCTCCCGTGATGCGGTCCCAGTTGGCAACGACGTTGTAGGCGACGACCAGAAAGGCGAAGGTGGAGATCGGGATGGCGAGGGTGGAGGTGCGCATCAAGGGAAGGCCGACCACCATCGCGAGGAGGCCGGAAATCGCCGCGGCGATCAGCGTCGCGGGCAGTGCGTCCAGCTGGACGTCGGCGATGAAATGCGGCAGACCGGGCGTCTGCAGCAGGGTGAACGCCGCCGGCAAAGTGAGGAGCGCCGCGATGTAGGCACCGGTCGTCGCGAAGCCGAGCTGCCCAAACGAGTAGACCCCGCTATTGCCGACGAAGACCTGCAAGCCGAGAACGACGATCAGGTTGCAAAGGATCAGAGTGACAGTGCCCTGGAAGGAGGGTGTACCGCTCGCGCCCACCCAGGTGGCGATCGCGACCAGGGCCAGCGGAACCAGCAGCGAGACCGCGGCAGACGAGCGAGAGCGAAATCTCGCGGCGCTCATACCCGAGCCTTTCCGATCTCTCCGCCGAGCAGTCCGTGCGGCCTGAAGATCAGGATCAGCACAGGGAACGTGAACACGATCGCATCGCGGAACGGCACCAGTCCCTCGGGTAGGTAGGCCCCGAGCAGCGAGGAGAGGACACCGAGCAGCAGGCCACCGATTACCGCACCAAAGATCCTGCCGAAGCCGCCGATCACCACCGCAACGAACCCGATCAGGATCGGGGTTAGGCCCATCGTGGGCGATACCTGGCCAGTTTGCATCACGATCAGCACACCGACCGAGGCGGCGAGCGCTCCGCTGATCGCGAAGGAGATCGCGATCACCCGATTCGCCCGCACGCCGAGGAGACGCGCCATGTCGAAGTTCTCCGCCGCCGCTCGCATCGCCAGCCCCGTGCGAGTTCGGTAGAGGAGCCACCCGAGCCCGCCCAAGACGATCACCGTGAGTCCGAGAGTGACGAACTCCAGGTTCGGCACCGAGAGACCGCCGATGCTGGTCGATTCGCTGATCGAGGGCGGCGTCGCGACCGATTGGGCACGAGCGTCAACCGCCACGGTGACGACGTTCTGGAGAATTGCCGCAACCGCCAGCGAGGTGACGAGTTGAGCGGAGAGGTCAGCGCCACGCACCGGCCGGAAGGCCACGCGCTCGGCGAGGAGCGCAACCACGATCCCGGCCAGAAGGGCGCCGCCAACTCCCACGGCGAAGGGCAGCCCGGCGAAAACGTACAGCGCGTAGGCGGAGAGCATGATGAACTCGCCGTGGGCGAAGTTCATCATCCCCATCACTGTGTAGACGAGGGTTATGCCGAGAGCGATCAGCGCGTAGAGGCACCCGAGGGCGAGGGCATCGATCAGGTTTTGGCCCAGCTCGGTCAACGATCAGCTCAGCTCGAAGGCGAGCTGAGCGCCGTCGGCGCGGTATACGAGACGGGCGAACTCGAGTGGGTGCTCCCCCCCGGACTCGTCCGTCCGGCCGAACTGGAGGAAGCGACCCATCAGGGCCGGATCGCCGGCCGAGGCACCAACCTGGGAAGACCCCCACTCGCCGAAGAAGGTGTGCTCGATCGAGACAGTGGCGCGGGTGAGGTCGGTCCCGCGGGGCTCGGGCAGCTTCGCATTGGTTTCGAGCGCCCGCGCGGCAGGGAGGAGCCACGGCACGTGGGCAACGGCGGAGAAGGAGTCGACCAGGAAAACCGATGGCCGGCCGAAATCGGCGACCGCCGTTATGTGTGCGACCAGTGTCCGCCGGTCCTCGATCTCGAGGAAGTGCAACACGGTGGGGTCGGGATGGCGCCTGCGTGCGCTGAGAATGGTGATCGTTGGCGCGTCATCGCGTTCGAGCAGCAACCTGACCAGCCCGGTGACCTGAATTTCGCGCCGGGGCGGGGCGACAAAGGCACCCGATCCCTTAATGCGCACGATGGCGCCGTCGCCGACTAGAAGGTCGAGCGCGGGCCTGATCACCGCCCGCGAGACTTTGAACTCTTCCTCGATTTCGCGCTCGGAGGCAAAGCGGGTGCCGGCCTCCCAACCCCCAACCTCCAGCTTTACCTTGAGCGCCGCCGCAAGCTGGAAGTAGAGCGGTACGTCGCTGTCGCGATCAAGTCCGCTGCTACCGGCCAGTGATACGGCAGGAGACTGCCTAGGTTGGCCACTCACCGGTCGGATAGGCCTGACCATTTGAATACGAGAATACCTTTCGCATTCAAGTCAATGGCGAGACGCGAGGCGTCCGTCTCGGCCACGTCAGGCCGTAGGGCTCGATCAAGACGGCATCGAGACCGCCGGGTGGCTACTGCTTTTCGGTGTCCCTACCTGGTCCGCCGAGCAGCTTGTCGCTCCCGCCGCCGCCCTTCAAGGTGTCGCGGCCGGGCCCGCCGAGCAGCTTGTCTGCCGCAGAACCGCCGCGGAGAATGTCGTTCCCGCGCCCGCCTTCGATCTTGTCGCTGTCCGCGCCACCACTCAGCCGGTCGTTGAGGTTGCCGCCGGTGATGGAGTCGAAGCCGAGCCCACCGTCGAAGATGTTGATGTGACCCGGAGCCCCAATGAACTTGTCGTCGGAGTATTCGGTCGGGTCGCTCACCGTGGAGATGGCGTGGATCTCGATTGGCCCCTGGCCACCACCGAGGTTGTCGGGCAGCTGCGAGAAGTCGAAGAGGGTGGACAGGGACGAAGAAGCCTCGATTCGCCTCAAGTCGCGGCAGTAGGCAGGACCGTTGTCTACGAAAACGCCGCTGACGGTGATCTCGCCGTCGCTCGCGCAGCGAGGGACGATTTTTCCCTCGCCGCCATTGACCGTGAGCACACCGTTGGTGAATGTGCCAAAGGCATCCGCCCTAGCCGGCATGAGCGCCGCGATCGCCAGCGCGAGGGTCGCGCCGATCAGCACCCAGCGGGATGATCCGCCGAACCGGAGCCGAAGCGCTGCCATCGCTGCCATAGATCGACAGTTTAGGTGTCCTCGGAAACAACGTGAAGCGGGATACGGCCCAGCGCGCCCGACAGGATTCGAACCTGTGACCTTCGGTTTCGTAGACCGACGCTCTATCCAACTGAGCTACGGGCGCGGGTTTCCGGGCGGAGGCCCGGAGGGGCGATTCTAAGGGCTTGGGGCGGCTAGGCGGGCTCGGCGGGTTGGTTTAGGCGCACGTGCCACTGGATCGTGGCGGTGGCGACGCGCTGGCCGGAGGCGTCCGACAGCTCGACCTCGCAGGGGAAGACGACCTTGCCCTCGGCATCGAGGGTGGCGAGGGCCTCCTCCGCGGGGACGCCGAGCTTCGCCTTCGCGTCGATCGGGCCCTTGGCGATCTTCTCGTAGGAGATCTCGGCGCCGCGGGCGAGCGGGGTGACGTCGCCCATGCGCTCGGCGAAGGCGCCGACGAAAGCCGCTCCCGAGGCGGTCTCCGCCGCCGTGAAGAGGGCGCCCGCGTGCTGGGAGCCGACGTGATTGCCCAGCTCCTGGCGCTCGGGCAGGCGAACCGTCGCCTCGCCCGGACCGACGCTGGTGATCTCCAGCCCCAGAAAGCCGGCAAAGGGCACCGCCTGGGTCATTCCCTGCGCTATCGCGTCATAGTCGACCACCGACTCGGGACCCTATCCCGTTCCGGTGTTCTTTATGTGCGAATACGGGACATAAGGAACACCGGAAGCGCTCAGCGACCCTCGAACTCGGCGTGGCCGGGACCCTGCTCGAGGAAGGTCTCGACCGCCCGCTGCAGATCCTCGGTCGCGAAGAGCTCGGCGGCCTCGGTGCGAATCGTCTCGTCGGCGGCCGGCACGCCGCCTTCGCGGAAACGACGCAACACGCGCTTGGTCATCGCGTGCGCCTTGGTCGGGCCGGCGGCCAGCTCGGTGGCGAGCTCACGTGCCCGGGCGTCGAACTCGTCGTCCTCGAAGAGGAGGTTGACGGCGCCCCAGCGCTCCAGCTCCTCGGCCCGGAACAGGTCGCCGCTCATCACGAACTGGGCGGCGCGGCCGCTACCGGCGCGCTCGGCGAGGCGCTGAGTACCTCCCATCGACGGGGTCAGGCCAACCACCTTCTCGACCAAGCCGAACTTGGCCGAACGGGCGGCGACGATCAGGTCGCAGCCGAGCGCCAACTCGAAGGCGGCGGTCAGGGTGAGGGCGTGGGCGGCGAAGACGACCGGCAGCGGCAGCGCTTCGACCCTTTCGACCGTGCCGATCAGCTCACCCCAGAGCTGGCTGCCCTGCTCGGGCGTCAACCCCTCGAACTCGTGCACGTCGACGCCGCCCGAGACCGCGCGGCCCTCGGCGCGGAAGAGCAGTGCCCGCGGCGGGTCGGCCTCGACCTCGGCGATCGTCGCCTGCAACGCCTCGAACATCGCCCGGTCGAAAAGATTGAGTGGCGGACTGTCGAAGGTCACCACCGCCAGTCCCCCATCGCGTTCCAGTCGGATCGGCCCGGACACGCAGGGGACCCTACCGGTGCCCTGAGGCGTTCCGGGGCCAAGCGGTACAAGGACGATGGAGCCGGAAGGCTCCTGCCTTTTGGCGACTGGGGACGCCGTAACGCGCCGGCATCCGGGGCGCCTCAGGGCACGCGGTGGACCTCGAAGAGGTTGGTGCCCAGCTCCTGCTCCGGCAGTCCGGCGGTGATCGCGATCAGATCGCCCGACTTGGCGATGCCGTGCTCGGCGGCGAGGGTGGCGCACTCGTCGAGCAGGTCCCGGACCTCGGTTGGGTGCTCGCTGAGCACCGCGGTCACCCCGAAGAGCAGGTTGAGACGGCGGACGGTCTCGATCCGCGGCGAGACCGCCAGCACCGGAACCTTGGGCCGGTGGGCGGAGACGAGCCGCGCGGTGCGGCCGCTCGTGGTCGGCACGACCAGCGCCGCGAGCCCGAGGCGGTAGACCGCCCCCACCCCTCCCTGCGCCACCGAGTCGGCGACGTCCTGGGTCGCCTGGTCGGTGCGGCCGAAGAGCCAATCGCCGTAGGGCAGGTCGGGCTCGGTCGCGCGCGCGATCCTGTCCATCACCTCGACCGCCTCGATCGGGTGACGGCCCACCGCCGTCTCCTCGGAGAGCATCACCGCGTCGGTGCCGTCGAAGATCGCGTTGGCGACGTCGGTCACCTCGGCCCGGGTCGGGCGGCGGGCGGTGACCATCGAGGCCAGCATCTGGGTCGCGGTAATCACCGGCTTGGAGCGCTTGCCGGCGGCGCGGATCAGCCGCTTCTGGACGACCGGGACCTCGGCCAGGGGCAGCTCGATCCCGAGGTCGCCGCGCGCCACCATGATCCCGCCGGTCGCGGCGCGGACGATCTCCTCGGCGTTCTCGGCCGCCTGCTGCTTCTCGATCTTCGCGATCAGCGGCATGTCGGAGTCGAGCGCGCTCAGGTGCTGCGTGACCGGCTCGAGGTCGGAGGAGGAGGAGACGAACGAGACCGCGAGCATGTCGATCCCATGCTCGACCGCGAACTCGACCCAGCCCATGTCGCCGTCGGTGGCGGTGGGACCGGTGACGCCGGGGACGTTCATCCCCTTGTGGGAGGAGAGCGTGCCCCCCACCTCGATCTCGCACTCGACCTCGCCGTTATCGGGCTGGCAGACCCGCAGCCGGATCGCGCCGTCGGCCAGATAGACCAGCTCGTCCTCGCGCAGCGCCGTGACCCCGGGCCAGTCGACCGGAATCGTCTCCTCGTCGCCCTCGACCGCGCGCGGGGTCAGCCTCACGTGCTTCCCGGCCTCGAGCTCGGCGACGTCGCCGCGCAGCTCGCCGATCCGCAGCTTCGGTCCGGGCAGGTCGCCGAGCACCGCGACCTCGCGCCCGGCCCGCTCGGCGGCGGCGCGGATCGACTCGATCGTCCGTGCGTGGCGATCGCGGTCGGCGTGGGAGAAGTTGAGCCGGAGAACGTCGGCGCCGGCCTCGATCAAGCGGGCCAGGACGTCGCCGTCCCAGGTCGCCGGCCCGACCGTGGCGATGATCTTGGTGCGCCTGTCCCGCATGCTCTTGACTGTAGAGAGTGGGGCCGCGCACCTTCGCAATGTGCTCGCCCTCACAATGTTGACACCGATCTGTGTAACACTGGACTTGTGACCAACGCCGTCGCCGAGCGCGCCAAGGACGACGAGAAGCCGGCAGCCGCAGGGCTGGTCGGGGAGGCACCCGCTTCCCCCGCCGGCCCGCTCGAGCCCGAGGAGCTGGCCAGGCTGCCCAAACCGCCGGTCGTGCCGCTGCCGCGCGCGCTCCAGATGGTGCGCTTCAACCAGCGCCAGATCGAGTTCGTCTTCCGCGCCCGCCGTCTCTACGGCGAGGTCTTCCGGATGCGCACCTCGATGCCCGGCGGCCCGGTGATCACCAGCCACCCCGACCACGTGCGCTCACTCTTCACCGCCAAGCCCGAGCAGGCGCCCTCGCTGACCGGCGAGTCGCCGCTGCTGCCGATTCTCGGGCCAGACTCGGTCCTGACCGCGGTCGGCCCGCGTCACATGCGCCAACGCAAGCTGCTGCTGCCGCCCTTTCACGGCGAGGCGATCGAGCGCTACACGCAGATGATCGCCGACGCCGCCGAAAGGGAGATCGACCGCTGGCCACTTGACCGCCCCTTCGCGCTGGCGCCGCGGATGCAGGCGATCACGCTCGACGTGATCATGGCGGGGATCTTCGGGATCGAAGGCAAGCCCGAGCGCGGCACCCCCGAGAACCGGCTGCGCCACGCGGTTAGGCGCCTGGTCCAGGCTTCAACCTGGCCCATCGCTCAGGTCGGGGAGCTGATGAACATGACCCGCGAAGAGCCGATCGGCGTGATCCGCCTCGGCCTCGACATCCTCGACCACGCCACCTACGGCGTTATCGAGGCGCGGCGCCGCGACCAGCACCTCGACGAGCGCCGCGACATCCTCTCGATCCTGCTCCAGGCGACGACCGAGGACGGGGAGACCCTGAGCGACAAAGAAGTGCGCGATGAGCTGCTCACGCTCGTCCTCGCCGGCCATGAGACCACCGCCAACTCGCTTGCCTGGACCTGGGAGCGCCTGGTCCGCAACCCGGCCGCCCACGAGGCACTGCGCGAGTCCGTGCGCACGGAAAAGGGCGCCGCCGAGCAAGTCGAGGCGACGATCATCGAGAGCATGCGCTCACGCCCGGTAGTGCCGATGATCGGTCGCCGGGTGATGGTCCCCTGGCGCCTCGGCGAGTGCGCGGTCTCGGCAGACACCCCGGTAACGATGAGCATCCTCCTCGTCCACCACCGCGAGGACCTCTACCCGGAGCCGTTCGAGTTCCGGCCCGAGCGCTGGCTCGACCGCAAACCCGGTACCTACGAGTGGATCCCCTTCGGCGGCGGCATCCGCCGCTGCCTCGGCGCCGCCCTGGCGATGGCCGAGCAGCGCGTTGTCCTCGAGGCGATGGCCCGCCGCCTCGACCTGGAGGCCGCCGAGCCCGAGCCGGAGCGCGCCCTGCACCGCAACGTCACCATGATCCCCGCCCAAGGCGGCCGCGTCGTGGTACGTAGTCGCCTGCCCTAGACGGTCTCCCGCTTCAAAAGCAGCTTCCGCGCGGCTCGGCCACCTGAACCGCCTACCCTGATCCCATGTCTCAAGGTGTAAGCCAGCAGCGTCGGCATCATCTAGACGCCATCCGCGTATCGGCGATCCTCCTCCTGATCCCATACCACGCTGCCCGCTATGTCCAGAAGGGCGACGGAGGGGCCGAGATCGTCGATGCCGTCGTCTGGTTCGTCCATACGTGGCACATGCCCCTGTTCTTCGCCATCTCGGGGTTCCTGGCCGCCAGCGCGCTGCGACGATCCACCGCTGTCCGCCAGCTACGTGCTCGGTTTCGCCGACTGGGGTTGCCGCTGGCCGTGGGGATGCTGACGGTCGTGCCGCTGGCGAACTTCCTCGTCATCGGCGCGGCGGCCATCTGGCCGCGCAAAGGTGCGCTTCCGCCGAAGCGAGAACTGGACATCGCCAACGTCTTCAGCCTCTCGCCGCGGCACCTGTGGTTCATCGCCTATCTGCTGATGATCTCTCTGATCGCGATCGGAGTCTGGTTGGCGATCCAGCGCGCACCTGGGCTGGGGGCAGCCATCAACCGTGGCTTTCGCAACCTGATCAGGTCATGGTGGGCGGTTCCTGTCCTGGCGTCGATCAGCGCGGCGATCCTGATCACCAAGACCGGCTGGGTGGCGGGAGGAACCGCATCCAACTCGCTGGTCCCCGCCCCCACCCTCTTCGCGTACTACAGCCTCTTCTTCTTCTTCGGCTGGCTTCTCAGTGGTCAGACCGACCTGCTGGAGGACCTCAAGCGCGGGGCCTGGCTGCGGCTCGGGGCCGGAGTGCTGATCGCCGTGCCAGCCTTCCTTCTCTTCTACGACAACGGCGACTTCACCGGCAACGTCGGAACACCGGGCATCCTGGCCGAAATCGATGAGCTGCGCCTTTATGGACTGTTCACCGTAGGCATGGTCTGCTGGCTAACCCTGTTTGGAATCTGGGGCGTGCTGGCGCGATACGTCCGCAAGGAGTCGCGCGTGCTGCGCTATTTGTCAGACGCAAGCTTTTGGATCTACCTCGTTCATATCCCGTTCCTTGTCGCTCTGCAGAGTTCCCTCTCCACGACCGAGCTGGCAATCCCCGTCCGCTGGGGACTTGCTGTGAGTGGGACCCTTGCGTTGACTATCGGGACGTATGCCCTGATCCGTGGGGTGCGCAAGCTGGCGACGAAGCAAGCGCGCCTTCGCGGCGCTCCCGGCTAGACGGTGGGATTCCTACTGACCGTCTACCAGCGGGACTACCCGGCGCAGGCGATCAAGGACAAGCAAGGCCCCCAGGTTCCGCAGTGCATACCCCTGCCGCAATCCCACGGGCCGAAAGTCAATCGCGGTGCAGGGTGGACAGAGAACACTCGGGTGGACGCCATCGCGACTCAGGCCCGCGCGGGGAACCCCGGGCTCGACCATCTGTCGCCAGTAGTTCCAGAGCGGCAGCGCCCGGTTCTCAGCCAAGGCGGCGATCTCGGCATTGAACCGCGCGACCCGTTGCGAGAACGGCTGCCTGGCCCGAGGCGGGATCGTGCTGATCACCGGGATAGTTCCCGCACTGGACACGAGCCGTGCGACTCGAGCGAGGTCGAGGCGGAACTGGGTCGCGGTGAAGCCCTCCAGATCATTGGTCCCAAGCATGATCAGGGCAACCGATGGGCGGATCAGTTGCAGCTCACAGGAAACGGCGGGCAGCCCTTGGCACTCCGTGAGGGATTCGCGTGGCAGAAGCGCATCGGCCGCCCGCCATCCTCCGACGGCGGCCACGCCCAGGCGCGAATAGCTGTTGCTGACCGGACACTGAGCTTCCTCAGAGCCACCAGGCACGGCGGTCCGCCCGAAGAACGCGAGCGTCCCGCCCAGCTCCTCCCATGGGCCCAGCTGGGCCGGCCAGCACGCCAGCGCTTGCAGGAACGCCGGCGATGCAGTGATGCTGTCGCCAATCTTGGCGACGACCCCCGGGCGGTTGCCGAGCTGCCCTCCACGGCCCACGACCTTTTCGAGGTGGCCGGTGACAACAGGCCCAAGCGCCGGCACGACAGGCAGTTCCTGCCATTCGCCGGCAACGGACTGATCGCTGAAAACAGAGCCAGGTGCAAGCAGGGCCAAGGCTACGAGGACAACTCTCACCACAAGCATTCTGCACAATGCATACAGCGCCGTCCTGAACGGAGAGGGAGGGATTCGAACCCTCGAGAGAGCTTGCGCCCCCTACTCGCTTAGCAGGCGAGTGCCTTCAGCCACTCGGCCACCTCTCCGGGCGTTTTGATTGTAGGGCGACGGCCGGGATAGGCTGATCCGCGCGATGCCGAGCCATGCCGAGTACGAGTCGATCTTCGCCGAGGTCGAGGCGCCCTTCGCCTTCGTCGACCTCGACGCGATGTGGTCCAACGCGGCGGAGATGCTGGGCCGGGCGCGAGACAAGCCGATCCGGGTGGCGAGCAAGTCGCTGCGCTGCCGGACGCTCCAGGAGCGCATCCTGGCCAGCGACGAGCGCTTTCGCGGCCAGATGACCTTCACCCTGCCGGAGACCCTGTGGCTGGCCGAGCGGGGCTTCGAGGACCTGCTGCTCGCCTACCCGACGACAGATACCGAGGCGCTAGGCGAGCTGGCATTGCGTTCCGCGGCCAACCCGGGAAGCGCGCCGATCGTGATGGTCGACTGCGCCGACCACCTCGACGCGATCGAGTCGGTGCTTGGCACCGGTGCCGCCCCGGTGCGCGTCTGCATCGACCTCGACGCCGGCTGGTGGGCGCTGGGCGGGCGGGTCAAGGTCGGACCGAAGCGCTCGCCCGTGCATACCGCCGATCAGGCGGTGGAGCTGGCGCGCGAAATCGAGCGCCGCCCGCAGCTCGAGCTGGCGGCGCTGATGGCCTACGAGGGACAGATCGCCGGGGTCGGCGACATGCCGCCCGGGCGAAGGCTGCGAGGGGCCGCGATCCGCTTCATGCAGCGCCGCTCCGCCGCCGAGCTGGCCGCGCGGCGGGCCGCGGTCGTCGCCGCGATCCGCGATGTGACCGCGCTGGAGATCGTCAACGGCGGCGGTACCGGCAGCCTCGAGCTGACCGGTGCCGAGGACGCGGTCACCGAGGTCACCGCCGGCTCCGGCTTCTACGCGCCGACCCTCTTCGACTACTACAGCCGCTTCAAGCTCTCGCCCGCCGCCGGCTTCGCGCTGCCGATCGTGCGCAAGCCGACGGCCGGCGTCGCGACCGCGCTCGGCGGCGGCTACCTCGCCTCCGGCAGCGGCGACGCCGCGCGCCTGCCCAGCCCCTGGCTGCCACCGGGTCTGAAGCTCGACCCCGAGGAGGGAGCGGGAGAGGTGCAGACGCCGCTCAGCGGACCGCCCGCCCACGAGCTCCGGATCGGCGACCGCGTCTACATGCGCCACACCAAGGCCGGCGAGCTCTGCGAGCGCTTCGACTCGCTGCACCTGGTCCAGGCCGGCGAGATCGTCGACGAGGTCCCCACCTACAGGGGCGAAGGAAAGACCTTCCTCTAGGCGGCGAAAACCAAGCCTGGCAAGGACGCAGGGAGCGAAGCGTGCTCTGCACGTGAGCGACCGAGGACGCCGCTAGGCGCCGGTTTGCAGCCGCCTAGGGGCCGAGGACGCGGGCCGCGTACTCGTTGGTGAAGACGCGGTCAGGGTCGAGCTGGTCGCGGGCCGCTTGGAAGTCGGCCCAGCGGGAAAAGCGCGGTGCCAGCGTCTCCGCCGTCTGGAAGTGGCGCTTGCCCCAGTGGGGACGCCCCTCGTACTCGTCCATGATCTCCTCGACCGCCTCGAAGTAGGGGCGCCACTCCATGCCCCGGTACTGGTGCACGGCGATGTAGGCGGTGTCGCGTTCGTGTGAGGGGCTGATCAGGGCGTCGTCTGCCGCCGTCGCCCTCATCTCGATCGGAAAGAAGACCGGGTAACGGTTGGAGCGCACCCACTCGATCACCCGGCGCACCGCCTCGGGACCGTGCTCACGCGGTACGCCGTACTCCATCTCGGTGAAGCGGACACGGCGCTCGTTGGCGAAGATGCGGTCGCTGCGATCGGTGACGGCGCCGCCGGAGGCAAGCCGGGCGGCGAGCCGTGAGAGGCGCGGGATCGCCGCCGGGAAAACCTTGCCGGCGGCGGAGATCGCCTCCAGCGCCCAGTTTTCGAGCACGACGTCGTTGAGGTAGGTGGCGACCGTTCCCCGCGGACGCGGCGGCTGCTCGGTCCTGTTGCGCTCCAGCACCAGGGCCGAGTCGGCGTAGGGGAAGGTGAAGAGCTCGAAATGCTCGTGGGCGGCGGCGCGCTCCTCGAAGGAGTCGAGGACCTCCTCGCGGGGGTGCGGCGCGTCGACCCGGCGCAGGGTGAAGGCGGGGACGCAGCGCAGGGTCACCGATGAGATCGCGCCGAGCGCACCGATCGAGACCCGGGCCGCGCGCAGCAGGTCGCCGTCGGCGGGACCGAGCTCGCGCACGCTGCCGTCGGCGAGTATCAGCTCCAGCCCTTCGACCTGGGCAGCGAGGTTGCGCAGCTTCGCCCCGGTGCCGTGGGTGGCGGTCGAGATCGCCCCGGCGATCGTCTGTTTGTCGATGTCGCCGAGGTTCTCCTGCGCCAGGCCGAGCCGGTGGAGCTCCTCGTTCAGCTCGGCGATCACCGTGCCGCCGCCGACCTTGACTAGCCCGGTCGAGGTATCGGCATCGATCGTCCCGCGCAGAGCTCCGGCGTCGATCATCGTGCCCTCGCTGATCGCGGTCTCGGTGAACGAGTGCCCCGAGCCGACGACGCTGACCCGGCGACCCGCGGTCGCAGCGGCGACCACTGCCGCAGCGAGCTCGTCGCGGTTGCTCGGACGGACCATCTCCGCCGGACTGCAGGTCTGATCGCCGGCCCAGTTGCGCCAGGCCGGGGAACCCTGCGTGTTCCCGGGGGAAGCCACCCGCGGCAGCGTAGCCCTCCGGCGAGGACCTAGGCTTCCGCCGGCCTTGCCGTTTCCGGCCCGAGCACGCGGAATCCGTAGGCCGCTGTGCCCAGCAGCAGGGCGACGATGACGAAGCTTGGAGCCGCGTAGCCGACCGCGCCGGCCACCCCGGCGCCGGCCACGCCGCCGACCACCTGGCCCGACGCCCAAGCCATGTTGGAGAGGCCGGCGGCGTAGCCTTGATGCAGGCTGCTCGCCTCAGCCGCCTCGGAGAGCATCGCCAGCGCCGGCGCGAAGCAGGCCCCCGCCCCCAGCGAGGTGGCGATCAGGGCGACCATCACCACCCCGAGTGTCTGGCCGACCGCGACCAGCGCCATCGCGATCGCGCAGATCAGCAGCCCGGCAACGAGCGGCCTGCGGCGCCCGGCCCGGTCCGAGTAGCGACCGGAGATCGGCGCCAGAGTCGCCTCGAGCCCCGCCCCGGCGATGAAGCCACCGGCGATCAGCGCGTGGCCGCCCCCCAGCTCGTCGATCCGCAGCGGCAGCAGCACCTCGACCGCACCGAACATCACCGACGGGATCGCGACGAAGGCGGTCGCGACGAGGATCGGGCGGCTGCCCATTGTCGCCACCACCTGGCGCAGGCTCTGGCTCTCCGGCACCCGGGAGTCGGGCAGGCGGGCGGCGAGGGCGGCGAGCACGAAGGCGACGCCGAAGACGGCGCCGAAGACCGGCTCGGTGCCCACCTCCGCCGCGAGTGCGCCCAGCGCCGGGCCGAAGAGGGCGCCGGCGACAGCGGCCCCGAGCGCGGTGCCGATTACCGAGCCACGGCGCCCCGGCGGCGCCGTGGTGATCAACCAGCTCAGCGCCCCCGACCAGATCAGGGCACCGGCGACTCCCTGGGAAAAGCGGGCCGCGTCGAGCAGGAGGATCTGCTCGACGAAGCCGAAGGCGAGGCTGGCGACGCCGAGCACCAGCAGCCCGATGATCACCGTGCGGCGCGGTCCCAGCCTGGTCGCCAGCAGCCCGGCCGGGAGCGAGGCGAGCAGCGTGCCGGCCGCGTAGGAGGCGGTGAGGATTCCGGCTTCGACCTTGCTCAGCCCGAACTCGGATACGTAGTCGGGCAGCAGCGGAGCGATTGCGGCGAAGAAGACGACGTCGAAGAAGACCATCGTCGAGGCGAGTACGAGTAGGCGACGCATTGCAGACAAATCCAATCACTTCGAGCGGTCCAAAGCTTCTGCCGTTCCGTCTAGCATCGATACTGCGACTGCGCCTTGGAGGGGTGGCAGAGCGGTTGAATGCGGCGGCCTTGAAAGCCGTTAGGCGTCATAAGGCGTCTCGTGGGTTCGAATCCCACCCCCTCCGCTGCCAAACTCCGCCGCGCGGCGGAATAGCCTGCTTGTCGTGTCTGCGGACCGTCGGAAGAACTCCAAAAGCTGGGTGCTGGACTGGGTGCAATCCACTCCGCTGACGGCGCGCCGGGCGGCAGCGATCATCTCGCTGTTCACGCTCGCCCTAACCCTGCTGGGGGCGACAATGGCATTCCTGCTCGACCGCGAGGACTTTCCCAATCTCGGGGTATCGATCTGGTGGGCGCTGCAGACCGTGACCACGGTCGGCTACGGAGACTTTGTCCCCCACAACACGGAGGGCCGCATCATCGGCTCCTTGGTGATGCTCGGCGGGATCAGTTTCGTCGCCGTGGTCACCGCGTCGATCGCCGCGGCCCTGGTCGAGTCGGCCAGACGGCGGGCGAAACGCACACCCGACGACCTCGTGACCGCCAAGCTGGAGGAGATCGTCTCCAGGCTGGAGCGCCTGGAGCAAGCCGTGAACCGCTCCAAGTCCTCGGGTCCAGGGCGATAGTCCGATGACCGGCTCGGAGAGCCTCTCGGGAATGGCCAAGTGGGGAGTCCTCGTCGTCCTCGCGGCGGCACAGTTCCTGATGGTGCTGGACCAGGCGGTGATGAACGTCGCGATCTCCCAGCTGGTCGAGGACTTCGACACGACCGTGACCACGATCCAGATGGTGATCGCGCTCTACGCCCTGGTGATGGCGGGGCTGATGCTGACCGGCGGCAAGCTGGGCGACCTCTGGGGGCGGCGCCGCGCCTTCGCGATCGGCCTCTGCATCTACGGCGCCGGCTCCGGCCTCACGGCCGCCTCCTGGAGCGTGCCGACGCTGATGTTCGGCTGGTCGATCCTCGAGGGCGATCGGCGCGGCACTCGTCCTGCCGGCCCTCGTCGCACTGGTCGCGGGCAACTACCGGGGCAGCGATCGCGCGATCGCCTACGGAGTGCTGGGCGGCGTCGCGGGCGCCGGGATCGCGGTCGGGCCGATCCTCGGCGGCTGGGTCACCACCGACTTCACCTGGCGACTGGTCTTCATCGGCGAGGTCGTGGTCACGATCGGCATCCTGATCGGCACGCGGCTGATTCGCGAGCCCGAGAGGACGGGGCCCGCGCCCCGCCTCGACTGGGTCGGCAGCGTGCTCTCCGCCGCCGGGCTGGCGCTGATCGTGTTCGGCGTCCTGCAGGCGAGCAACTGGGGCTGGCTGAAGCCGCTGGACTCGCCGGTCGAGCCGTTCGGCTTCTCGCTCACCCCGTTCGTGATCGCCGCCGGAGTACTGGTACTGGCCGCCTTCCGCGCCTGGGAGCGCCGCCGCGAGGAGCAGGGCCTCCCGCCGCTGATCCACTTCCGGCTGCTTCGCGCATCCCCTCCCTGCGTGGCGGGACCGCGATGCTGCTCGCCCAGAACCTGGTCCTGATGGGGATCTTCTTCACGATCCCGCTCTTCCTGCAGATCGTCCAGGGACTCGACGCGCTCGATACCGGAGTGCGGATGCTGCCGACCTCGGTCGGCCTGTTCCTCACCGCGCTCGCCGGCTCGGCCCTGGCATCGCGGTTCGCGGCCAGGACCCTGGTGCGGGCCGGGCTGGGCGTCACCTTCGTCGCCACCCTGCTGCTGCTTGGCACGATCGAGCCCGAGCTCGACAACGCGCTCCTTCCTCGTCGCGATGGGCGTGCTCGGGGTGGGGATGGGCCTGATCGTCTCCCAGCTCGGCAACGTGGTCCAGTCCGCGGTCGGCGACAGCGACCGCAGCGAGGCGGGCGGGCGCAGAACACGGCCCAGCAGCTCGGCTCCTCGCTGGGCACGGCGCTGCTCGGCGCGATCGTGATCAGCGGGCTGACCGCCGCCTTCTCGAGCAACGTCGAGTCCGACCCGAGCATCTCCAAGCGAGGTGAGCAGACCAGGTCCAGGTAGAGCTCAGCGCCGGCGGCAGCTTCGTCGCCTCCGATGAAGTCCGCAAGAGCGCCGCCGCGGCGGGGCTCGACCAGAAAACGGTGGATGCGGTGGTGGGGAACTACGAAGACGCGCAGCTGACGGCGCTGAAGACCGCGTTCCTCTTCGCCGCGCTCCTCGTTCTCGCCTCACTCTGGGCGACGCGGCACCTGCCGACCAAGCGCTTCGACCAGCTCCAAGCCGGGCCGGACCCGCCACCCGCCGAGCCCGCCGCCGCCTGAGGCGCGTTACTCGCCGAGCTCGACCCGCTCGATCGTCTTCGGCTCAAGCGGCTGGTCCGAGGCGTCCGTCTCCGACCCCTCGATCGCGTCGACGACGTCCATGCCATCGGTGACCCGGCCGAAGACCGTGTGCTTGCCGTCCAGCCAAGGTGCCGCCTCGGTGGTGACGATGAAGAACTGCGAGCCGTTGGTGTTGGGACCGGCGTTCGCCATCGCCAGCGCCCCGCGCACCACCTTGTGCTCGTTGATCTCGTCCTCGAAGGTGTAGCCGGGCCCGCCGCGCCCCGTCCCCTCCGGGCAGCCCCCCTGGATCATGAAGTCGGGGATCACCCGGTGGAAGACCAGGGTGTCGTAGAAGCCGTCGGCGACGAGCTTGCGAAAGTTATCGACCGTCTTCGGCGCGTCGTCGTCGTGCAGCTCGAGCACGATCGCCCCGGCGCTGGTGTGGAGGGTGGCTTGTGACATCTACTTCCACCCTATCTCAGCCGCCGACCTCGATCATCAGAGGTCGCGAGGTGCCCGGCACGTAGGGCCAGCGCTCCTCCGCAAGCGCGACGGCGCGGAGGCGAATGCTCGCCTTGCCGCTGACGTAGCGGAAGCGGTACTGGGCCCGGAAGCGGCCATCGTGATCGCTGCGCGTGACGAGGACCGGCCGCCAGCGGCGCGCCGCCGACTCGTAGTACTGGATCGCGACCAGCTTGCCGCGACGTGGCAGCGGCGCTCCCGCGGTCCGCACCCGGCCACGCAGGCGCACGACCTCGCCGGTGCGCAGCGTCCGTGGGGCGGCGCGGAACGAGAGGCCGCTGCGCACCCGCAGCGCCAGGGCGGGACGGCGCGAGGGCTCCAGCTCGCCGTCGCCGCGGTAGTTGACAGTCACCCGCCGCGAGGGCCCATCCGGCAGCGGCAAGCGGAAGCCGCCCTGAGGCCCGGTGCCGACCGACCTGACGCTGGGACGGCTCAGCGCGCCGCGCGAGGGCCGCGAGACGACTCGCAGCTCGCGCCCACCGAGGCCGGCACCATCGGCGTCGACGAGGCGGCCGCTGAGAACGGCGGTGCCTCCAAACGGAATCGTCACGGCGGGGCCACTCTGGCGACGCCAGCGCAGGCGCGCGAAGAGGCGCGTCTTCGCCCGTGGGCGCGGCGCGCTCGCCTGCCTCGCCTCCACCACCGCGACCCGACGCCGCAAGGACATCTCGGTGCCGTCCGCGCGGCGGGTGGTGGTGGTGACGTTGCCGGCGCGGTCACGGCCCTCCGCCCGGAAGAGGTACGTGCCCGCGGGGAGCGTCTCGGGAAGGCGGGCGACGAGATGCGCGGCGCCCGCCTCCGAGCCCGGCTCGTACTTGGTCGGCAGCTCGGTCCACTGCTCGGTCTCGATGCGCCGGTACTGGATCTGCCCACCCTCCGGCCCCGAGTGCGCGTCGTCGACCTCGGCCCGCACCACTTCCGGCAGGGCGTCCTCGGCGGCAATCGTGTCCGGTGCCCGCTCGAAGGCGATGCCCGGCGCAACGTTGTCGAAGCGCAGCGGCACGTCGACGGCGGTGTCGGGCGCCTCGTTGCCGGCCTCGTCGCGCAGCCAGACGCGCAGCGTGAAGACCCCGACCCGCGGCGCGGCGAGGTTCTCGAGGGTGGTCCGACCTCGTCCGGTGGCGTAGCGCACGCCGCTGTCGTAGCCGGCCGGCCCCTCGATGCGCCAGAAGGCGCCTCCGATCGGGCTGGCGGCGCCCTGGTCGGGATTGGTCCAGAGCGCATCGAAGTCGTTGATCCGGTGCCACTCCTCGCTCCCGGCCAGCGTCAGTTTGCGTGGATGGGCCGGCGAGTTGTTGTCGACGAGGAATCCATGGGCGGGCGTGCAGCCGACATTGCCCGCGAAGTCGGCGATGCAGTGATGGGCGCTGTGCGGGCCATCGCTGAAGCGGGTGGTATCTATGGTCGCGGTGCCACCGATCCCGAGGCTGCAGGGCCTCATCGCGGTGGCCCGCCACTCGCTGCCGACCAGCGCCTTGGCGCAGCCGTACTCGGTGAGGTTGACGCGGCCGCCGTCGACGAAAGTCTCGCTGAGACGGAGCCCGGAGCCGGTGTCGGCACCCCAGTAGGCGACGTTCTGGGCCCCGCGGCGCCAGCCGCCGGTGAGAACGTCGCCGCCGATGCTCGCGACCGGCCAGTGGTCGTCCTGGACCGTGATCGTCAGCGCCCGCACCCCCACCCAGGAGCCACGGTCGAGGCTGCACCATTTGCTCTCCAACCGGGCGCAGAGCAGCCGGCTCTCGAGCGCCGGCTGTGGCGGATTGAAGCCGGCGACGAACTCGCGCAGGGCCGTGTCGGTCGCGGAGGCGGAGGCAAAGGGAGTGAAGCCGCCGCCCCAGGTGCCGACGCCGATCCGGTGCTCCATGCCGTCTTGAAGAGCGTGCCACCAGGTTCCCCGCACCTGCGAGATCGCGGTGCCGGCGGGAGCCTCCCAGCGCCAGCGCGCGAAACGAGTGCCGGAGACGGTCCCCGCGTTCTCACGGGTGAAGCTCTTCAGATGGACGCCGTTGAAAGGGTCCTGACCGGCGGGCGGCACGCACCAGCCGTCCTGGCGGAACTTCGCACCGCCGGTCGTGTCCGCCCAGCTCGCGTCGGCGCCCACGTACCAGCCGCACTGGGCGACCGCGTACTTGCCCGCCTGCGCTTCCCGCGCGCCGAGCAGCAGCAGAGCCAGCGCCAGCGCCACCCCCAGCGCCGCGATCCGGGCGAACCCGCTTCCTGTCCTCGACATTTATCTCTCCCTCGTTCGAACGGCATCTGCCGTGGATAAGGGCGGGGCGCCGCGATCTCTCCCCCGGCCAGACGATGCGGCGCCGGCGCCAAGGCCAGGCTTTGCGAGAATGGCCTCGATGCCCCTCCCCACGCAGGACCAGATCACCGAGAAGCTCCGTGCCGTCATCGACCCCGAGCTGCGCCGCTCGATCGTCGAGCTGGGCATGGTCCGCTCGATTGAGGTCAAGGAGAACGGCCGGGTGGAGGTGGTCGTCTCGCTGACCACGGCGGGCTGCCCGATCCGCTCACACTTCGAGCACGCGGTCGCTCAGCAGGTCTCCGAGCTGGACGGCGTCACCGAGGTCGCGGTCGGCTTCGACGTGCTCTCCGAGGAGGAGAAAGGGCAGCTGCAACAGACGCTCGGCCGCGGCAAGCTGCCGCAGGGCGCGCTGGCCCAGGTCAAGAACGTGATCTGCGTCGCCTCTGGCAAGGGTGGGGTTGGCAAGTCGACGATGACCGCCAATCTCGCCGCCGCGCTCACCGCTGAAGGCCACCCGGCGGGCGCCCTCGATTGCGATGTCTACGGCTACTCGATCCCGCGCATGCTCGGGGTCAACCGCAAGCCGGAAGTCAACGGCGAGCGCAAGATCCTGCCGCTGGAGGCTGCGGGTGGCGTCAAGGTGATGTCGATCGGCTTCTTCGTCGAGGAGAACTCGGCGGTCGTCTGGCGCGGCCCGATGCTGCACAAGGCGATCCAGCAGTTCCTCGAGGACGTCGCCTGGGGGGAGCTGGAGTACCTGCTGCTCGACCTGCCGCCGGGAACGGGCGACGTCTCGATGACGCTCGCCCAGCTCCTCCCCCAGGCGAAATTCCTGATCGTCACCACGCCGCAGCCGGCGGCGCAGTCGGTGGCCAAGCGCGGCGCCGATATGGCGCTCAAGTTCGACCTCGAGCTGCTCGGCGCGATCGAGAACATGTCCGGCTTCACGACGCCGGACGGCGAGCGCTTCACGATCTTCGGCGAGGGCGGCGGCCAGCTGCTCGCGGACGAACTCGACATCCCCCTGCTCGGCAAGGTGCCGCTCTCCGAGCCGCTGCGCGAGCACGCCGACGCCGGCACGCCGCTGGTCACGGCGGCACCCGACTCACCCGCCGCACAGGCGATCCGCCAGGCCGCCCGCGGCATCGTCGCCGCCACCCCGCAGGAGCTTCCGGTGCTGCAGGCCACGCCGGCAGCCGCCGAAGCGCCCCCGGTCAGCGGTACGCCGCTGCCGATGGCGTAGAGAGGCTCTTCCGATCAACCATGGCGGTTGTGCTGGCGAAGCTGCTGCTGGCTCCCCTCTGCGTGATCGGCGTGTCGCTCGTCGGCCGCAGGTGGGGAGTCGCCGCTGCCGGCATCCTCGCTGGACTCCCCGTCGTCGCAGGCCCGATCCTCGTCGTGCTCACACTTGTCCACGGTCGCCCATTTGGGGCGGAGGCGGCCGCCGGCGCGCTGCTCGGCCTGGCAGCGCTGACGCTGTTCGTCGTCGCCTACGGGAGGGCATCGGAGCGAGTCGGCCCCGTGCCGAGCCTGCTCGCCGGCTGGGCCGCGTTCCTTCTGGGTGTCGCGTTCCTGCAGCTGCTCGACCTGCCACCGGGGATCTCATTGATCCTGGTCGCGGCCGGCTTCGCCGCAGGCCTGGCCCTGTTGCCGACGCCCACGGCAACGCCGGCCGTCCTCACAGGACCGCCCTGGTGGGACCTGCCCGCGCGGGCGCTTGCGGCTCTGGCGCTGGTGCTCGCGCTCACCGCCGCCTCGGGCGCTCTCGGGCCGAGCCTAAGCGGACTCCTGGCGCCGTTCCCGGTCATCACCAGCGTGCTGGCGGTGTTCACCCATGCCCACGGTGGCCCCGGACAGGTGAGGGTGCTGCTGCGGAGCTTCCTCTTCGGCCTCTATGGCTTCGCCGCGTTTTGCTTCGTGCTCGCCACCAGCCTGGACTCGCTCGGCGGTCCGGCGGCGTTCTCCACCGCGCTGGCAGCAGCGCTCGCGGTGCAGGCCACGATCTTCGCGCTGCGCTCACGCCGCCTGCGGCCGGCCATCGTCCGGTAAAACAAGGAGCGTGTCGATCAGCAGGGCGGTGCCAAACATAAAGTCGAAGCGGCCTGCCGAGACGCGCGATTTCTTCGTGGAGTTGCTCGGCTTCGAGGTGGCAATGGACATGGGCTGGGTCGTGACCGTCGCGTCACCGACCAACCCCTCCGTCCAGGTGACCATCATCGGCAACGACGACATGGCCGCCCCGGGCATCTCGGTAGGAGTGGCTGACGTCGATGCCGTGCACGCCAAGGCCGTGGAGCAGGGCTTCGAGATCGTCTACCCCCTCCGCGACGAGGAGTGGGGAGTCCGGCGCTTCATGCTCCGCGAGCCGAGCGGCACAGTTGTCAACGTCGTGTCCCACCGCTCCGACTGAGCGTCCTGCTGGCGAATCACGCTGCGAGTCGAAGAACGGCTCTACCACTCTCCGCCCGAGCGATCATTAGTATCGGAGGAGAGGTGCCTATAGCTAAAGAGACTCTGTCCGTTCCGAATGGAATCCTCGGCCGATGGACATTTTCGGTGTGCCGCTGTGCGAACTGGCTGAAATTGGTCAGGTTGTTTCGGGGGTGGGCGCGATTTTCGTCGTCATCAGCATTTTCCTCGTCTGGAAGCAAGTCAGGCAGCAAACTCGGGACAGTCGCGTTGAGCTGACTACCGGAATGACCAATCTCATCAGCTCGGTCAGCCAAACTTTCATCGAATACCCCCACATGAGGAAATACTTCTACGGGGGAGAGGAGCCAACTGATGAAGATGCTGAGTTAGCGCAAGCTATAGCCGCGAGGATGGCCAAGTTGCGGGAGCAGCTAGCCGTCGACTAAGTCTCGAGTACGACGCCCTGCTCCAGCGGCTGATGTCAGGCTGCTGATTTGCTCTTGTAGTACTCGGCGTTGATCTCGGCGTATTTGGCCCACTCGGCGGGGAGCTGGTCCTCGGCGAAGCAGGCGTCGACCGGGCAGGCCTCGACGCAGGCGTCGCAGTCGATGCACTCGTCGGGGTCGATGTAGAGCATCTCGACCGAGTCGTAGTCGGGCTCGTCCGGGGTCGGATGGATGCAGTCGACGGGACAGACCTCGACGCACGAGTTGTCCTTGGTGCCGATGCAGGGCTCGGCGATGACGTAGGTCATTCGAGGCTTCTCCTAGATCGTTTTCCGGGTGCCCGCCGGGGGGCCCGGCCAAGCGCGAGCGCCCATTTTAGAGATGATGGAGGCGATGCTGCTGCTGACAGGGGCAACTGGAAGCATCGGTTCACGGCTGCTGCCGCTGCTGCTGGAGCGAGGCGAGGACGTGCGCTGTCTGGTCCGCGAGCCGCGGCGGCTGGGCGAGCGCCGCGTCGACGTCCAGATCGCGCTCGGCGACCTCGGCGAGATGTCGGATCCCTACCTGGTGCGGCAGGCACTGCGTGGGGTCGACACCGTGATCCACCTGGCAGCGACGATCCGCGACCAGCCGCCGCACCGGATCGAGGAGCTGAACGGCCTGGCGACCGTGCGCCTGCTGCGCGCCGCCGAGCGCAGCGGCGTCAAGCGCTTCGTCTTCTTCAGCGCCCTCGACGCCTCCGCCATCCAGCGCACCCGCTTCTTCCGCGCCAAGTGGCTGGCCGAGCAGGCCGTCCTCTCCTCCTCCCTGGAGACGACGGTCTTCGCCCCCTCGATCGTCTACGACCACAGCGACCCCTGGGTGACGCTGCTGCGGCGCTTCTCCTTCTTGCCGGTGATGCCGGTCTCGGGTGAGGGCGAGGCCCGCTTCCAGCCGATCTGGGCTGCCGACGCTGCGCGCTGCGTGGTCGCCGCCCTCGACCGCGACGGGCGCGACCGCTACGAGCTGGCCGGGCCCGAGACGCTCAGCTACGACGAGATGTCGGACCTGGTCAGCCGCGTGGCGGGGAGACCGCGGCCGCTCGTCCACCTACCGCTCCCGCTCGTCCGCTCGGGATTGATCGCGCTCCGCTCCATCTTCGGCGAGGCCGTGTTCGCTACTTGGGAGGAGGCCGAGCTGATGGAGGTGGCGATGTTGAGTGAGCGCGGGACCGCAGACGCCGAGGACCTCGGGGTGATGCCGCGAAGGATGGGCGATGTTCTCGCCGAGTCGTAGCCGGATCGCGCTGCTCGCGATCGCGCTGCTCGCCGTCCTGCCAGGGCAGGCGCAGGGGCTGAGCCTGGCGCCGCCCAAGCCGAGCGTCTTCTTCGGCGTCAGCGACCGGGGGACGACGCAGGAGTTCAACGAGTTCACCGAACTGCTCGGCGGCAAGCACCCGGCGCTGCTCTCGACCTTCCACCCGTGGGGAAACAGCCTCAACGCGGCATACGAACGCTGGCGCGAAACGGCGACGCGACCGATCCTGCACATCTCGACCGCCGACGACCAGACGCTGGCCGAGCTGATCACTCCACAGCAGATCGCCCTCGGCGCCGGCGACAACTACCTGCTTCAGCTCAACGACTTCTTCTTCAAACGCGGCCTGCCCGCCTACATCAGGCCGCTGGGCGAGCCCAACCGCTGCCTCAACGCCTGGTCCGCGGTCAACTGCGAAGGGGTGCAGAAGGGCGGCGAACACACGACCGGGTGGTACAAGCAGGCATTCCGCCGCATCGCCGCGATCGTGCGCGGCGGCGGCACCCTCGAACAGATCAACACCACCCTGGCCGAAATCGGGCTGCCGCCTGTCAACCGGACCAAAGGACCGCCGCCGATCAGCCTGCCGGCGGCCCCGGTGAGCATGATCTGGAGCCCGCTCCCCGGCGGCTCGCCGCGGGTCAAGGGCAACTTTCCGGGCAACTACTGGCCCGGCTCGCGCTGGGTCGACTGGGCGGGCACCGACTTCTACTCCGAATATCCGGTCTGGAAAGACCTCAACCGCTTCTTCAAAGGCAAGCAGTGGCGGGGCAAGCCGATCGCGCTCACCGAGTGGGCTGTCTCCGGCAAAGACGACCCGCGCTTCGTCAAGCAGCTGGTTGCCTGGACGGTGAAACGCCCTCGAGTGCGGATGTTCGTCTACTACAACGGCTTCGGCACGACCGGAAACCCCTACGACATCCGCCTCTACCCGCGCACGATGAACACGCTGCGGCTCAAGGTCCGGCGCGAAAGCTTCGTCCAGTACGCCGAATACAACGCCGGCCTCCTGCCGCCGCTACCTCCCCCGCCGCCCAAAGCCGCCAAATCCCCCTAGCCCCAGCCGACGGGCCGATAAGACTTCCTTGGCTGCCTGATTTGGCCCGACGACATCGCGACGAAGACATTGCGGACCGTCGGACTGAATTCCCAACCGCCGGTCAAGCCTGGGTAAGCAAGCGGCGGATCGTCTCCGCAAGAACGGCGGGTTCGAACTCGACCTGCTCCCAAGTGCAACGCGAAACCCGCCAACCCGCAACCTGAAGCCTCTGCTCCCTTCGCCGATCATCGACGAACGCGATGTCGGTGTCGTGAAAACGACGGCTGTCGGCCTCGAGAATCAGCCGCTCACGGCGCCAGAGAAAGTCGGGCTTGAAGCGCCGATCGCCGACCTCCAGCGTCGCGTTGACCTCTGGCTGCGGCAACCCGGTCTGCAGGCACACATGCAGGAACATTCGCTCCAGCTCGCTACGGCTCCGTTTCGTCTGGGGGTGGATCTCGTCGAGAAGCAGGCGCAGCCGGGCAACTCCGCGCCGACCTCTTCCGCGGCGGATTTGATCCCGGAGCCGCTGGTGATCGACGAGTCGCATGACTTCCGCCTCGCCCAGGGCCTTTCTCAGATACCGGGTTGGAAGGGTGGCCGCCAGATCCAACAGCGTCCGGGCGACAGTCGTGCAGGGCACGCCACGATAAGTGGTTCTGTCAGAGAGCGGAAGCCGGCCATCTCTGTGAGCGACAATGCCCTGCGGACTACGACCGCGGCGATTTGACGCCATGACATGAATGTCGCTGACCTTCTCCTCCCAGAATCCCCAGAGGGTCGATGCGGAACCGTGGGAGAGAACCGCGCCGGACCCACAGGCCAGAGCTGCGCCTAGGAAGGTCGCCTCGCGACTGAGGCATGGATGCCCGACGGCGAAGACTCCCTGGTGGATCCTGTGAAGGCGCCCCGATCGCACGCGGGCCGCGGCCGTCCTCCGATCCATTCCCAGGCGTTCAAGCTGGCCCAGCGTCACCAACCCATGCTGGCGATTGGCGATCGCGGCGATCTCCAGGTCCCAGCGGCGCGGCCGCAGCCGACGGGCCGAAGTGTCGAAATCGGTGGCGCCGGGGGCCGACCTGCCTGACAATGGTGGGTTGATCGGCCCGTCGGCGCCTTGAGGGATGGAGGGACTCATCCTTCTGGAGCCTGGCGGTGGCGAGCGCGTGTGTGGGGCGCACTGTGTGGCGCCTTGGCGGCGAAAGTGTGGCGAAACGCGAGAGGGGGCCAGCGCTTGCGCCGTCCCCCTCTCCGAAGTCACTCGCCTGTTGAGGCGAGCATACGCCTGGGCGGACGACCCGCGGGCCTGTCTCGGAAGATCCGGGGTGTGCGGCTGGCGAGCGCCGGACAAATCAGGGCAAGAACGCAAGGAGCCCGAATAGCAGAGCTATTCGGGCTCCTGAGGACGCCGCCCTGAGCCGGTCCGCCGCCGCCAGGCGTGCGCACCCGGGCTTTCGAGCCAGGTCCGGGGGTCGCTACATCATCCCGCCCATGTCCGGCATGCCGCCGCCGGGCATTCCGCCGCCGGCGCCGTCCTTCTCCGGCGGTTCGGCGACGATGGCCTCGGTGACGAGGATGTTCTTGGCGATCGAGGCCGCGTTCTGCAGCGCCGAGCGCGTCACCATCGTCGGGTCGATGACGCCGGCCTTGATCAGGTCACCGTACTCGCCGTCGGCCGCGTTCAGCCCTTCGCCGGGCTTCAGGTCACGAACCTTGTTGACGACGACCGAGCCCTCCAGGCCGGAGTTCTCGGCGATCTGCCGCACCGGCTCCTCAAGCGCGCGGTGGACGATCCGGGCCCCGGTCTGTTCGTCGGCATCGCCGATCTTCTCGGGGTCGAGACCGGCCTGGGCGTTGAGCAGAGCCACGCCGCCGCCGGGGACGACACCCTCCTCGAGCGCCGCCCGGGTCGCCTGCAGGGCGTCCTCGACACGGTGCTTCTTCTCCTTCATCTCGGTCTCGGTGGCAGCGCCGACCTTGACCACCGCTACGCCCCCGGCCAGCTTGGCCAGCCGCTCCTGGAGCTTTTCGCGGTCGAATTCGGAGTCGGTGTTCTCGATCTCCTGCTTGATCTGGTTGATCCGGCCCTTGATCCCCTCGCTCTCGCCGCCGCCGTCGATGATCGTCGTCGTATCCTTGGAGACGACGATGCGACGGGCCTTGCCGAGCTGGTCGATCTGGGTGTTCTCCAGCTTCAGGCCCATCTCCTCGGTGATCACCTCGCCGCCGGTCAGGATCGCGATGTCCTCGAGCATCCGCTTGCGGCGGTCGCCGAAGCCCGGAGCCTTCACGGCGACGCCGGTGAAGGTGCCGCGGAGCTTGTTGACGACGAGCGTCGCGAGGCACTCGCCCTCGACGTCCTCGGCGACGATCAGCAGCGGCTTGCCACCCTGCATCACCTGCTCCAGCACCGGCAGGATGTCGCGCACCGAGCCGATCTTCTGGTTGGCGATGAGGATGTAGGGGTCCTCCAGCACCGCCTCCATGCGGTCCTGGTCGGTGACCATGTACGGGGAGATATAGCCCTTGTCGAACTGCATCCCCTCGGTGAACTCCAGCTCCATGCCGAAGGTCTGGCCCTCCTCGACGTTGACGACGCCGTCCTTGCCGACCTTCTCGATCGCGTCGGCGATGATGTTGCCGATCTCGTCGTCGGCGGCGGAGATGGCGGCGACGCGGGCGATCTGCTCCTTGCCTGCGACCTCCTTTGACTGCTTCTCGCGCAGCTCCTCGACTACCTCGTCGACGGCCTTCTCGATCCCGCGCCGCAGAGCGAGCGGGTTGGCACCGGCGGCGACGTTCTTGAGGCCCTGGCGGACGATGATCTGCGCCAACAGGGTCGCGGTGGTGGTGCCGTCACCGGCCACGTCGTTGGTCGCCGTGGCGACCTCGCGGACGAGCTGGGCGCCCTGATTCTCGAAGACGTCCTCGACCTCGATCTCGCGGGCGATCGTGACACCGTCATTGGTGATCGTCGGCGCCCCGAACTTCTTGTCGAGGACGACGTAGCGGCCCTTTGGGCCGAGGGTGACCTTGACCGCGTTGGCAACGGCGTCGACGCCGGCCTGCAGGGCCCCTCTTGCCTCCTCCTGGTACTTCAGCTCCTTATGAGCCATCTGATCCTGTCCTCCTTGGTCTTTCTAAATCTTCTTGCGGGCTGTCAGGCGAGCTTGGCGAGCACGTCCGACTCGCGCAGCACGAGCAGTTCCTCGTCTTCGACGGTCACCTCGGTGCCGCCGTATTTGGAGTAGAGGACCTCGTCCCCCTCCGCGACGTCGAGCGGGATGCGCTTCTCGCCATCCTCGTCCCACTTGCCATCGCCAACGGCGACGACCTTGCCCTTCTGCGGCTTCTCTTTTGCCGTGTCGGGGAGGACGATGCCGCTCGCGGTCGTCTCCTCCTCCTCGATCGGCTTGACGATCAGCCGGTCCCCGAGGGGCTTCAGCTTCATCCGTATACCTCCGTTTAGGGATAAGAAGTTCTAAAACTGGGAGTTGGCACTCCCAGAGGAGAGTGCCAACAGGAAAGATAGCTCAGTCGCTGGCGAGAAGGCGGCAGCCGAGCAGGGCGGCGATCCCCTCCCCGCCACGCTTCATCACCCAGTCGTGGTTCCACTCGAAGACGGGACGCGCCACCGGCGCGAGCAGGTTCATCCAGGTCGTGGTCGTGGCGACGTTCCACTCGTAGAGGACCGCGGTTACTCCGTCGCGCTCGAAGAGGCGCCAGCGGCCGACCCCGGTCAGCTCACCGACCGCATCGCCCTCGAGCAGGTGCGGCGGCTCGATCCGCGTCGTCGTCACCTCGAACTCGACCCGGTAAGGCAGCAGGCTTTTCCAGACCATCCGCGCGACGGTCCCGACGCCGCCGTCTTTGCCCGCCCTGACTTCCCCGGCCTCCTCCACCCCGCGCCACCACTGGGGCCAGCGCTCCTGGTCGTAGATCGCGTCCCAGACCGGCTGGCGCGGCGACTCGAGCAGCCAGGTAGTGAGGAAGGCGTAGTCGGCGATCGGTCGGTCCCCGCCTCAGTTGTGGCGCGGGGTCTCGCCGTTGCCGAAGTGGGGTCCGGGCGGCTCGACGATCTGCGAGAAGCGGATCACGGTGACGATGTCGTCGGTGGAGATCTCGCGCCCGTAGATCTGCTCGAGGAATTTGATCTCCTCGTCGAGGCGCCTGAACTCGGGGTTCTCGTGCTCGATGTCGCGGGGCGAGAGGTCGGAGACCTTCTTCACCTCGACGTCGTCGATCACCGCTGTGAAGATCTTCTCCCGCGGGCTGTGGCGGAAACCGACGGTGACCCAGACGACCTGGCCGCGTTCGTACTTGCCGCTCTTGTCGCCGACCCGGATCGTCGCCGTCTTGCGACCCCGCTTGAGCTGGTCGACGAAGACCGGCGAGTAGAAGTTGAGAACGTAGATCCCGCCCCGCATGCGGCAGCGAGCGTATCTGACCGGACGCGTGTTGGAGGCGGAGGTGTAGGAATCCGAAAAACGGGTCGATGGGGAGGTGTGACCCAGCCGCTGCCTGTCTTCAAGCTCAGGTTTTACGGCGCTTTGGCCTCTGCCATGGCGATTTGCTCGATCGCCTTCACCGCAAGCGCGGTAGCGGCCAGCTGCGACGGCGAGCACGCGACGATCGTCGGCACGGCGGGAGACGACGTGCTGGTCGGCAAAAAGGCGAGCGACGTGATCTACGGCGGGGGCGGCAACGACCGCATCTCCGGCGGCCCGAACGGCAACGACACGATCTGCGGCGGCCCCGGCAACGACAGGATTAACGGCGGACGTGGCTTCGACTCGCTGCATGGCGGTAGCGGTGATGACCACCTAAGCGGCGAGAGCGGCTCGGACCAGCTCAGCGGTGACGAGGGCAACGACCAGCTCAGCGGCGCCGAGGGCAAGGACGGCCTCCTCGGAGGCGGCGGGGACGACTCTCTGCTCGGCGCCAAGGGGCCCGACCGACTCACCGGCGGCGCCGGCGACGACTTCCTCAGCGGCGACAAGGGCAGCGACGCGGCGGACGGCGGTGGCGGCGACGACCGGCTCGCGGGCGACAAGGGCAACGACCAGCTCGCCGGCGGCTCCGGCAACGACTTGCTCGACGGCGGTCCCGGCGACGATCCCAAGATCGATGGGGGACCGGACAGCGACCACGTCCTCGGCGGAACCGGAATCGACTCCGCCAGCGGCGGCGACGGCGACGGCGACGTCGTCCGCGGCGACAGCGGCACCGACACCCTCGACGGTGGCCCCGGTGGCCAAGACATCGTCTCCTACGCCAGCGCGACGCGCAGCGGCGTCGTCGTCAGCCTCGGCTCCGGCCAGGCAAAGGGAGACGGTCACGACAACCTGCAGGGCTTTGAGGACGTCGTCGGCTCACCGCAGGCCGACGAGATCGCCGGCGACGGCGGGACCAACCGGCTCGACGGCGGGGTCGGGGATGACAACCTGAACAGCGCGGGCGGAGCGGATGAGGCTTTCGGTGGCGCCGGCAGCGACGAGTGCGAGGGATTTACCTCCACACACTCCTGCGGGCCCGAGCCCAACCCGCCCGGCGCCGGCACGCTCGTGATCCTCAACCAGGGACTCGATGGCGCCAGCTTGATCGTGCAGGGCGATGCGAGCGCCAATGTGATCCGGGTCGCCTTCGGCGGCTCGGGCTGGACCGTCTCGGACGAGCGTGGGGTCTTCGCCGGAGACGGCTGCACGGGCGGCGGCACCGCGGTCGGGTGCCCGACCGCGGTCGCAACCAGCCTGCTCGTGATCACCGGGGGCAGCGGCGATGACAGCGTCACGATCGACGCCAGTGTCCCCGCCGGCGTCAAGGCCAGGGCCAACGGGAACAGCGGTTCGGACTCGCTCACCGGCGGGCCCGGCGACGACGTGCTCGAGGCAGGCGAGAACTACAACGGGCCGGACAACGGCAACGACTCGCTGACCGGCAACGGGGGTGGCGATGTGCTCTACGCCGACCCCGGAGCCGACACCCTCTTCGGCGGGCCTGGCAATGATCTGCTCGTCTCCTCGGTCGCCACCTGCCAGGGTCATGCCTACGAGGGCGGGCCCGGTCACGACACCGTCTCCTACGGGCGCTCCAGCGACAACCTCAGGGTGACGCTCGGCGGCAGCGGCGGTCCCGCCGGCTGCGGCAACGCCGACCGAGTCGCCGCCGACAGCGAGAGCCTCGAGGGCTCCGATGGCCCCGACGTGCTGGTCGGCGACAACGGCGAGAACAGCTTCCTCGGCCACCTCGGTGCCGACGTCTTTATCGCCAAGGGCGGCAACGACTACATCGATGCCGCCGACGGCCAGCGCGACCGCTCAATCCAGTGCGGAGGTGGCGCCGACGACGTGGTCAAGGACGGGGCCGACCCAAGCCCCAGCGGCTGCTAGCTCGATCCAGCTTCATCAGCTCGCAAACCCCTCCTCGCCCAGTAGAGGGACGAAGCGGCAGGGGCCGATCTCCTCGCGACGCAGCTCGTCGCCTTTGCGCTGGAAGACGCAGAGCAGGTCGAAGGAATCGAGCGCGATCGGAACGACAAGCCGGCCTCCGTCGGCCAGCTGGCCAAGCAGGGTCTCCGGCGGCGCCGGGGCGGTGGCGTGGACCGCGATCGCCTCAAATGGCGCTCGCTCGGGCAGACCGCGGCTGCCGTCACCGACGATCACCTCAACGTTCTCGACCCCAAGCGAGTCGAGCTCTTGCCGAGCGGAGCGAGCGAGCGACTCGTGCCGCTCGATGCTGATCACCCCGGCAGCCAAACGAGCAAGCACGCAGGTCGAGTAGCCGGAACCGGTGCCGATCTCCAGCACCTGCTCCTCGCCGCTCAGCTCGAGCGCCTGACAGATCGCGGCGACGATCCAGGGCTGCGAGATTGTCTGGGCCTCGCCGATAGGTACCGCCGAGTCGGAGTAGGCACGGTGGCGGTAACGCTCCGGCACGAAGCGCTCGCGCGGAACCTCCCCCATCGCCGCCAGCACTCGCTCGTCGCCGATGCCGCGACGACGCAGCTGCCGCTCGACCATCTGAGACCGGAGTACAGCGAAATCCGGCTCTCTCGCCACCGCTAGTAGATGTAGTTCTGGAGCTTGGCCGGTGCGATCACCGTGACCCGCCCGCGGCCGGGCCGGACGACTCCGGCACGCTCAAGGTCGGCGAGGAAGCGGCTGACGCTCTCGCGGGAGGTGCCGGCCAGCTGTGCCAGGTCGGCCTGGTTCATGCGGATCGTCACCTCGCCCCCCTCCCCGGCGATCGGAGCCTCCTCGGCGACCAGCTGAGCGAGGACGCCGGCGACGCGGCTCGGCACCGTCTGGAAGGACTGACGCGAGATCCGCTCGTTGGCGGTGCGTAGGCGGCGCACCAGCGCCGCGATCAACTTCACGGTGATCTCGGGGTGGCGGGCAAGCAACCCCCGCACCTCCCCCGCCGGCAGAGCGAGTAGCTCGCCGTCGCTGAGCGCCTCGACGCTCGCCGAGCGCACCTCGCCATCGAGCATCGCCAGCTCGCCGAAAATGTCGCCAGGGCCGAGGGTCGCCAGCGTGATCGCCCGTCCGTCGGAGTGCTCGCGGGTGACGCGGAAGCTGCCGGAGCGGACGATGTAGCAGGCGTCGGAGTGGTCGCCCTCGTGGAAGACACGCGTCGCCGGCGGGAACGAGCGCGGCACCGCGACCTGCGAGAAGCGCTCCAGCTCCCCCTCCTCGAGGTCGGAGAAGAGCGGCACGCTGCGCAGCAACTCGAGCGGACTCTGCCCCACCTCGCGGTCGTCCATTCTCGGATTATCCGGTAACCGGCGCTTCAGCGAGCGGCGAGCGTCAACTTGCGGGGGCCGCGGCTGAAGCCGGCCTCCAGCATCGCCTCCTCGTGGCCGGAGCCGATCACCGGCTCACCGTCGAGCTTCTCGATGCCGAGCTTGGGCAGGCGGCCGGCGGCGACCGCGTCGGCGAGGGCGCGCATGGCCGCGGCTAGCTCCTCGTCGTCGAGCTCGACCAGGCGGATGACGCTGCGGCCGCCGCGCTCCAGGTAGAGGACCGGGGCGCCGTCGCGGAGGAGGACGTGGGCGCCAGGGACACGGGCGGGACGGCGTTCGCTCGGCGGCTTTGGCCAGGGCAGCGAGGCGCCATAGGCGTTGGCAGGGTCGGTGGCGGCAAGGAGGAAGAAGGAGCCGTCCTCGACCGGCAGCGAGCGCAATCGCTCGACCGCCCCGGGAAGCGCGAACTGGGCGCCGCCGAGCCCCTCGACGAAGTAGCCGCGGCGGGCGGTGCCGAGCAGCTCCAGGTTTCCCAGCTCGGCGTAGAGAGAGGAGAAGCCGCCGGGGACGCCCTCGGCGAGAACCGACTCGCGGGTGACGATGCCGTAGCGCTCGAGCATCAGCTCGGCCTGGGCACGGAGGCGGGGCCCGGCGGCGGGCGCGTCGGCGAAGAGCGGCGCGGTCAGCGACCAGCGGCCCTGGACCGCGGCGCCGGCCGCTGAGCGGCGCCGGCCGAAGCGGCGGCCCTGGCGCTCCCGCGAGGGCGCTGCGCGCAGCCGCGGCGCGCGCAGCGGCGCGAAGGCGTCGTTGGTCACCTCGCCCGACCAGGCCAGGTCCCAGAGCGCGTTGTGCAGATCCTCGACCGGGAAGTCGAGGTCGGCGAGCAGGTCGAGCCAGAAGGCCGGGCCGGCGGCGAGGCGCTCACGGATCGCGTCGTGGGGAGCGCCCTCGGCCCGCTCCAGCTTCGCGTTGGCGGGCGGCGGGCCGGCGAGGCGGACGTCCTCGCGGAAGTAGAGAGCGACGCGGCCGTCGCTGCGACCGCGGGCGCCGGCGCCGACCCAGACCAGCTCGCCGCTGGTGCAGAGTTCGTCGAGCCAGCTCGGCGAGTAGGCGCCGAGGCGGCGCGGCAGCACGTCTGCCTCCCAGACTTTGGGCGTCAGCGCCACCCCCTGGAGGGGGACGAGCGCGTCGCGGAGACGGTCCGGCCCCGCCCCCGCCGGCCGGTGCGCGTCGACGTTCTGCCAGCTGGACAGGAAGCGGGCGAAGCGGTCGCGGCCGGCGGGCTCGACCTCGCGGCGCAGGTGGGCGAGGCTGGCCCGCCGCACCCGCCGTAGCACGTCGGAGTCGCACCACTCGCGCTCGGCACCGCCCGGCAGCAGCTCGCCGCGGACGAGCACGGCGTCGCGCTCCAGCTCACGCAGGGCCGGCGTGGGGTCGATCCCGTAGCGGGCGGTGAGCTGCGCGGTCGGGAAGGGGCCGTGGGTGCGGGCGTAGCGGCGCACCAGCGCCAGCATCGGGTCGGGGCGCTCGGAGAGGAAGCCCTCGGGCAGGCCGGGGGGCGGCGGTACCCCGAGCGCGTCGCGATACATGCCCGCGTCCTCACCGGCGATGTAGCGCTCCTCGCCGGCGATCCGGACCTTGGCGGCGCGGCGCTCCGCCACCAGCTTCTCCAGCATCGAGACGGCCGAGTAGCCCTCTGCGACCCGCTCCTCGCACTCCTCGGCGGTCAGGTCGCCGACCCTGCGCAGGATCTGCTGGAGGGCGTCGCGGTCGCCGGCGCGGGCCTTCACAGTCGTGTGCTGGAGCTGCGCCTCGACCTCCTCCAGGGCCTCCGGGTCGAGCAGCTCGCGCAGCTCCTCCTGGCCGAGCAGCTCGCGCAGCAGGTCGCGGTCGAGGGCGAGGGCGGCGGCGCGGCGCTCGGCATTGGGCGTGTCCCCCTCGTACATGTAGGTCGCCACGTAGTCGAAGAGCAGCGAAGAGGCGAAGGGCGAGGCGGTCGGCGTCTCGACCTCGACCAGGCTCAGTTGGCGCGATTGGAGCTTGGCCAGCAGCTCAGCCAGCGAGGGCAGGTCAAGCACGTCGCGCAAGACCTCGCGGTAGGTCTCGAGCACGACCGGGAAGCGGGGGAAATCCCGCGCCACCTCGAGCAGGCTCTGCGACTTCAGCCGCTGCTGCCAGAGCGGCGTCCGTTTGCCGGGGTAGGCGCGCGGGATCAAGAGCGAGCGCGCGGCGTTCTCGCGGAAGTGGGAGCCGAACAGGGCCGAGCCGGAGAGCTCGCGCACGACCAGGTCCTCGAGCTCGTCGGGCTCGACCAGGACCAGGTCTGCGGCCGGCGGCTCGTCGGCGTCGGGCAGGTGAATCACGATGCCGTCGTCGGACCAGATCGCGTCGACCTCGAGGTCGCGCTCGGAGCGGATCTTCTGCGCCATGGCCAGGCCCCAGGCGGCGTGGACGCGGCCGCCGTAAGGCGAGAGGACACAGAGGCGCCAGTCGCCGATCTCGTCGCGGAAGCGCTCGACCACGATCGTCTCGTCGGAGGGAACGACGCGGGTCGCCGTCTGCTGCTCACGCAGGTAGGCGACCAGGTTCTCGGCGGCGCGGCGGTCGAGGTCGTACTCGGCGGCCAGCTCCTTGGGCTCGCGGGAGACGGCCTCGCGGGCGAAGGCGCCAATCGCGCGGCCGAGCTCGGCGGGGCGGCCGATCCCGTCGCCCTTCCAAAAGGGGACGGCGCCGGGCACGCCGGGCGCCGGGGTGACGATCACGCGGTCGCGGGTGATGTCCTCGATCCGCCAGGTGGTCGCACCGAGCAGGAAAGTCTGACCCGGGCGCGCCTCATAGACCATCTCCTCGTCGAGCTCGCCTACGCGGCGGCCGTCCGGGAGGTGGACGCCGTAGAGGCCGCGGTCGGGGATCGTGCCGGCGTTGGTGACGACGAGCTGGCGTGCCCCTTTGCGGCCGTGCATGGTGCCGGCGGCGCGATCCCAGACGATCCGCGGCCGCAGCTCGGCGAAGCGGTCGGACGGGTAGCGGCCGTCGAGCATGTCGAGGACGTTCTCGAGCTGCTCGCGGGAGAGGTCGTGGAAGGGCTCGGTCGCGGTGACGAGCCGCTCGGCCTCATCGACGTTCCACTCGTCGAGGGCGGCCATCGAGACCAGGTGCTGGGCGAGCACGTCGAGTGGGTTCTGGGGGATCACCGTCTCCTCGATCGCCCCTTCGCGCATCCGCTTTGCGACCACCGCACACTCGAGCAGGTCGGCGCGGAACTTGGGAAAGACGCGGCCGCGCGAGACCTCGCCCAGCGAGTGGCCCGCCCTGCCGACCCGCTGCAGGCCGCGGCTAACCGACTTCGGCGACTCGACCTGGATCACCAGGTCGACGGCGCCCATGTCGATTCCCAGCTCCAGCGACGACGTGGCCACCAGGCAGGGCAATTGGCCGGACTTCAAGAGCTCCTCGACCAAGGTGCGCTCCTCGTGAGATAGGGACCCGTGATGTGCACGGGCGATTTCAACAAAGGCATCTGGGCCGGCGGGTCCTGTCGCCGTAGGGGACCCACCGCCCCTTCCGGTAGCTAAAGCTTCCTCAGGGGCGGTCCCCCCTACCGCGCCACCCCCCGGCACAGAGTCTTCGGCAGACGAATTGCCCGCGTGCTCGGTGGCTGGCAGCTCTCGCTGAGGTTCATCTGCAGCTAGCTCGTTCAAGCGCTTAGCTATTCGCTCTGCGGCGCGGCGGTTGTTTACGAAGACGATGGTTGACGTGTGTTCTTGAACGAGCTTCAGGATCTCGGGATAGATCGCCGGCCAGATCGACCTGACATGAGCGAGTGGCTCACCGTCCGTCGGATTCCCGTCTTCATTGGGAAACGCGGGAGCGCCAGGTTCGGCCATGTCCTCCACCGGCACCACGATCTGCAGATCGAGCTCCTTAGCGACCCCAGCATCCACAATCTGGCACTCGCGTTTCGGCCCAACCAAGAACTTGGCGATCCTCTCCAACGGCCGCTGCGTCGCGGACAGCCCAATCCGCTGAAGACCAGGGGCCCCTCCCGCGGGTGGCGGCGTAGGGGGGCCCACCCCTGAGGAAGCTTTAGCTACCGGAAGGGGTGGGGGGTCCCCTGCGCCGACAGGACCCGCGGGCCGGGAGGCGTGGTCCTCCCCTGCAGCGACAGGACCCGCCACGCCGCCACCATGGTCCCTAACCAAATGCTCTAGCCGCTCAAGAGTCAGGGCCAGGTGAGAGCCCCGCTTACTTTGGGCCACCGCATGAATCTCGTCGACAATCACCGCCTCGGTAGTAGCCAGGATCTCGCGTGCCCCCGAGGAGAGGATCAGGTAGAGGGACTCCGGCGTGGTGATGAGGATGTCGGGAGGCGTTTTACGCATCGCCCGGCGTTCGGCCTGGCTGGTGTCGCCGGTGCGCAGCCCAACCGAGATCTCGGCGCCAATTCCCCGCAGCGGGGCGCGCAGGTTGCGCTCGATGTCGTAGGAGAGCGCCTTCAGCGGCGAGACATACACGATCCGCACGCCATCGCCCCGGTCGGAAGTCCGCGAAAGCTTGTCGATCCCCCAGAGGAAGGCCGCAAGCGTCTTGCCGGAGCCGGTCGGGGCGCAGATCAGTGCGTTGGCGCCGCCGGAGATCGCCTTCCAGCCGCCCGCCTGGGCGGGCGTCGGCCCCTCGAAGGACGCCTCGAACCAGCGCCTTACCGGCTGACTGAACGGCGCCAGCGGGTCAGATGCCGCGCTTGTTCTCGGGTCGTCGACCAACCCATCGATGTTACTCCTAGCGAGGCGAGCCGCCGGCGAAGCCGACGTAGGCAAACCAGGAGCGCTTGGGCACGAAGCCGGAGGCGAAGAGGCCCGAGCCGTCGCAGAAGTTGCAGCTGCCTGGCTGGTCGTCGACCGAGAACCAGTAGATCCGCTGCAGTCGCCATTTCGCCTGCCAGCGTCTGAACAAGCCAAATGCGCCCTTGAGTTGCTTGACCTGACCCCGCGGCCCCTTGGCGAAGGAGTTGTTGAGGGCGGGCGGCTGCGAGCTCCAGCTGACCTCGGTGATCCAGAGGCCCTTGCCGGCGTCTCCGTGTTCTTTCATCACGCCGCGGAACTCTTCGATGTCTTCCCCCAGCTCCTGGTAGTTGGGGGTGTACGGGTGGAGGGCGGTGCCGACGAACCTCGACTTGATGCCGGGAGTCGACTCGTACATCCGCTCGAGGAATTCGGTGGCGAAGTAGGCCTGGCGCGGTGCCTGTTTGAAGAGCGCCTCACGCGGCTCCGAGAAGAGACCCGCGAGGACGACCTTCGCGCCGGGATCGACGCTGCGCAGAGCCGCGTAGGAGATCTTGACCAGCTTCCCGTACTCGGCCGGGTTGGGCCTGACGACGAAGTACTTGAAGTTCGGCTCGTTCCAGATCTGCCAGGTCCGGATCGGCCTCCTCGGCACAGTGGGGTTCTCCAGCCAGAAGCTGCCGCTAGACCCGTAGCGGGCCACGGCAAGCTGGAGGAAGGCCTGCCACGAGGCGCGCTGGGCGCCTGTCCGCACCGGCAGGTTCCGGGGCGCGGTCGCGCCCCCGCCCGTCCCCGGAACGGCCGCGTGGGGCACGGCCCAGGACGGCGCTCCGTAGACGAACGGCAGGACCTCTATGCCGGCTTGCGTCGCGCCCCTGACCAGGGTGTCTACCCCGGACCAGTCGGCCGTGCCTCCAGGAGCCAATTGCACCGAGCTCCAGACGATCGGCACTCGGACGCTGTCGACACCGCCTCGCTTGAGGCGCTGGAACTGTTCCGCCGTCGGCGCCGCTTGCGGCACGACGCCCCAGAACTTCGCCGGGACGGCAGGCGCCGCCGGCGCCGCGATCAAGGCAACGGCCAAGACCATCGAGGTTGCCGCAAAGGCACGTATGGTCGCGCTCGGTCGCATCTCGCCCTCCTAACCGAAGGGGTTAGCTCGCCTCAGGCGAGACGGAAGTTCCGGAGTCCGTCCGCTGGCGACGCTTGTTCAGCACTACCGCGCCGACGGAGATCGCCGCGAGCACGAGGACCGCAAGCAGAATCGGCACCAGCGGGGAGCTGCCGTCGTCGTCCGTAGACGTGACTGCGCCGGGCTGATCGCCCTGCTGCAAGGGCTCTGCCTGGCCCTTGCCCGAGCCGGAGCCTGGGCTACCCTGCGCAGTGTCGTTCTTGCCCCCGCCCGGCGCTCCCGCGCCCGAAGATGAACCTCCCGAAGAGCCCCCACTGGATCCGCCGGAGCCGGCACCCGACTGCGCGCCTTGTCCGTCACCCGTGGTCGACGTGTCGGCCGGGCCGGACGATCCGGTTTTCTTGTCCCCGGTCGCGATCGGCGGCGCGTCCTCGTATTGGACTCCGTAAGCATCCGTAGTCTGAGCCACAGCGGGAACTGGAACCAATGCGAGCAGAGCAAGCACAGACACCAAGCCAAGAACAAGCCGGCCAGGCAGAGCGGGGCGGAGGCGCTTCCCGAGCATGGCGCGAAAGGTTAGACCAAACGGCGGCGCTACTTGCCCCGGTCGCTCTCCTCCTCGGCTTGGCCATCGCAGGAGGTGGGTTTGACCTGGGCGATCGGCATATAGCGGGGCTGGTGACGTGGCTGGTCGTGATCGGGCTCCTGGTCTTCGGACTGGGCGCGCGAGCGACGCTGGAGCGACCGCTCTACGTGACGGCTGGGCTGATCGGCGGGCTGTCTTTCCTCTGCGCAATGTCGTCTTTCTGGTCGGGCTCAGCCGAGCTGAGCGTGATCGAGGCCGATCGGGCACTGGTCTACCTCGGCCTCTTCCTTGCCGCGTTCCTGATCGCCCAAACCGGCGAAAGGCGCCAACGTTTCGCTGAAGGCCTGGCAATTTCTCTCGCCTTGATCGGGCTCTTGGCGCTGGGGACCAGGCTGCTGCCGCATGTGCTGGAGTTCGGCGACGGACTCGGGAACGGGCCCCGGCTGAGCTACCCGCTGGGCTACTGGAACGCAAACGGAGTGGCGTTCGCAATGGCGGTGGCACTGCTGCTCTGGATGAGCCGGCAGGCGAGCGCGGCGGTGTTGCGCTGGATCTCCGTCGCCGTGATGCCGGCCCTGCTGCTGGCGCTCTACTTCACCTACTCGCGCGGCGGCCTGCTGGCGCTTGCCGTGGCGACGGGCTGCCTGCTGGCGCTCTCGCGCGACAGGCTGTGGCTGCTCGGCACGCTGGCGATCGGCTCGCTGGGAGCGCTGCCGGCGCTGCTTGCGGTGCAGGAGCGGCGCAGCCTCGCCGACAACCTTGCGAACCAGGCGGCGGTCGACCAAGGCGCGACGGTGCTGGCGATCCTGCTCGGCGGAATCGCGCTGTCGCTTCTCCTCTTCGCCGGACTGCGCTGGCTGGAGCAGCGCGGCGGCAGCCGCACCGGCCGGATCGTCGAGCTCTCCCGCAACCGAGCGCTGCTGCGCGGTCTCGGCATCGCCGCCGCGCTGCTCGCCGTCGGTGCGGCGATCGCGGTCGGCGGGCGTGCCTGGGACCGGTTCTCGGACCCGGATGTCCAGTTCCCGCAACAACCCGAGCAGCATTTCTCGGACCTCTCGAGCGCCGGCCGACACGACTTCTGGCGGGTCTCGCTCGACGCTTTCGGCGAGAAGCCCCTGCTGGGCCACGGCGCCGGCACGTACGAGTTCTCCTGGGAGGAGCATCGCTCGATCGACCAGCCCCTGCACGACGCGCACTCGCTGTACTTCGAGGCATTCGCCGAGCTCGGCCTCCTCGGCGGCATCCTGGTGCTGGCCCTGGTCGGATCCCTGCTCTGGTTCGGCCTCGCCGCCTGGCGCAACGCCGCCGGCCCGGACCGCGACCGCTACGCGGCGCTGCTGGCGGTGATGTTCGCCTTCGCGGTGGGCGCCGGCATCGACTGGTTCTGGGAGATCGCGGGCCTGGGGGCGATCTTCTTCCTCGCCGCCGGCGCCGTCGTCGCCGCAAGGTGCAGCCAGCTCGCCCTCGACCCCAGGCGCGAGCGGTCTGGAGCCGCGGGCCAGCGCTACGGCTTCGTCGCCGCTGGGATCGCGATCGGGTGGATCGCGGCGATCGCGCTGATTGGTCCGCTGCTCGTCGATCGAGAGATCGACGCCAGCCAGAGCGCCGCCGCCAAGAACGACATCGCATCCGCCATCGACCATGCGGAGAGGGCGCGTTCGATCGAGCCCTGGGCGGCGTCCCCGTACGTCCAGCTCGGGCTCCTGGCCGAGCTACAGGACGAATACGAGACCGCGACCACTCACTTCACCAACGCGATCGAGCGTGAGGACCACAACTGGCAGCTCTACTACCTGCGCTCCAGGGTCGAGCACGAAGCCGGCAACGAAGCCGCCGCCCAGGCGGACCTCGACCGGGCCAGGGAGCTGAATCCGCGCGCGGACTGTTTGAACGAAGGCTGGAACTGCGGGTGAACGCACGATGACCAGGAACGCCCAAGAGGTCACAAGGAAAGAGACCGGCACGCCGGCAGGCACCTCCCCCGCCCCACCGGCGAGCTCCGAGGTGGCGACGCGCCTCGGCCTCACCGGGCCGAGCGGATCGCGGCGCCGCGGCGCGCTGCTGCGACGCCTGCTCGCCACCGGCGACTGGATCGCGATCCTCGCGGCTCTCTGCCTGGCCACCGCGGCGACCGCGACGACCGACGTCGCGGTCCTGTTCTGGGCGGTCCTCTTCAGCCCCGCTTGGATCCTGGTGCTGAAGCTGCACGGCCTCTACGACAACGACCACCGCCGGATCCGCCACAGCACGCTCGACGAGCTGCCCGCGCTGATCTCCGCCAGCGCTCTCGGCACTATCGCCCTCGACGGCCTGCTGGCGCTGAGCCCAGTCGGCCCGCTCTCCGCCAACAGCGCGATCATGGTCGGGGTGGGGGGGTTGGTTGGGACCTTCGTCGCCCGCGCGGTGCTGCGCTTCTTCTGGCACCACCTGACCGGCGTCGCGATCGGCGTGGTGATCGGCCCCGCCGCGGCCGCGAACGTGATCGCCCGGCGGCTCGCCACCCATCCCGAGGCCCGCCTGGGGCTTATTGGCTACCTCCACCCGGAGCAGACCGGCGCCGGCGGGGAGGGGCTGCCTTGGCTCGGTTCGATCGAGGACATCTCCCGCGTCGCCGAGGAGCACCAGGTCGAACGCGTCGTCGTCACCGAGGAGGAGATGAGCGAGCCGGCCGCGGAGCGGCTGATCGAGGAGTGCAAGGCCGCCGGCCTCGGCCTCACCTTCCTCCCCCAGCACTACGGCCTGCTCGGGCCGGGGATCGAGCTCAACCGCCTGGCGGAGCTGCCGGTGCTCGACTTCCGCTTCTCCGACCCGCCCCGCTCGACGATGGCGATGAAGCGGCTTCTCGACCTCGTCGTCTCGGGGATGCTGCTGGCGCTCCTTTCCCCCCTGATCGTCGCCGCCTCACTGTTGATCCTGATCGACTCCGGCGGCCCCGTCTTCTTCCGCCAGCGGCGCGTCGGTAAGGATGGGAAGACGTTCACGGTGCTGAAGTTCCGCACGATGGTGGTCGACGCCGAGGAGCGGCTCGGCGAGGTGGTCGACCTGACCGAACTCGACCAGCCCGCCTTCAAGATCCGCGACGACCCGCGCGTCACCCGTGCCGGCCGCCTACTGCGCCGCACCAGCTTCGACGAGTTTCCCCAGCTGATCAACGTGCTCCGCGGCGACATGTCCCTGGTCGGGCCACGCCCCGAGGAGGAGGCCGTCGTCGCCCTCTACAACGAGCGCCAGCGCATCCGGCTCAAGATCAAGCCAGGGCTGACCGGGCCGATGCAGGTCTACGGCCGGGGCGACCTCACCTTCGAGGAGCGGCTGGCGATGGAGCGCGACTACCTCGACAACCTCTCGGTCGCCGGCGACCTGGCGATCCTGCTGCGCACGCCACGCGCGATCGTGCGCGGCGACGGCGCGTACTGAGCGGCGCGATGACGGGCGCTCCCGACCTCGAGGTCGTCATCGTCAGCCATGGCGCCGAAGAGCTGCTGCGCCGCTGCCTGCGCTCGCTGCGCGAGCACCCGGCGCAGGGAGGGATGCGGGTCACCGTCGTCGACAGCGGCAGCCCCGACTCGACCCCGGACATGGTCGCGCGTGAGTTCCCCGAGGTGCGGCTGCTGCGCCGCGACAACATCGGCTTCTCCGCTGCCAACAACCTGGTTCTGCGCGAGGACGGCGCCGGTGCCGTCCTCCTGCTCAACCCCGACACCGAGGTCTACGCGGGCACGCTGGACGCCGCGCTGGCGCGCCTGCGCTCGACCGAGCGGATCGGCATGGTCGGGGTGAAGCTGGTGACCGAGTCGGGAGAGCTGGACCACGCCTGCAAGCGCTCCTTTCCTACCCCGCTGGGTGCTCTGGCGCACTTCACCGGGATCGGCCGCGGTGAGGGCGCGCCGACAGCCCTGAGCCAGTACAGGGCCACCGAGCTGGGCGATGACGAGGCGGGCGAGGTCGACGCCGTCAACGGCGCCTTCATGCTCTGCCGGGCCAAGGCCGTGCGCGAAGTCGGCCTCCTCGACGAGGGCTACTGGCTCTACATGGAGGACCTCGACTGGTGCCGGCGCTTCTGGCAGGCGGGCTGGAAGGTCTTCTACGAGCCAGCCGGCGTCGCCCTGCACGTCAAGGGAGCCTCCAGCGGCCAGCGCCGGGCAGCGAAGCAGGAGATCGCCTTCCACCGCGGCATGGGCCGTTTCTACCGCCGTTTCGAGGCGGAGGAGCGCAACCCCCTGGTCAACGCCGCCGTCTACGCCGGGATCGGCGCCAAGCTCGCCGTCAGCCTGGCGAAGACGGCTCTCAGCCGCTGAAGGGGGCTCAGCCGCGTCGCTTGGCGACGATGACGTCCTGCAGCGTCGGCGCGTCCTGGGCGTTGGCCCAGCCGCCGAAGTGGATCGGCTCGCGAATCTCGAGGCCGGCGCGCGCGAGCATCGCCCGCGCCTCTTCGAGGCGGTAGGCGACCGCCTCCTCCGGCACGCGCAGGTCGGTGGTGACGGCGCCGTCGATCTCGTGCTCGAAGCGGAACACCGCCCGCCCGGCCTCCATCTCGCGCTCCGCCTCGGCGCTGAGCAGGAAGAAGGTGAGGAAGCAGGTTCCCCCCGGCCGCAGCACCCGCGCGGTCTCCTCCAGGTAGTGCAGGGCCTCGTCGTGGACGAGGTGGGTGAAGAGCGAGGTGGCGAAGGCGAAGTCGAAGGAAGCGTCCGGATAGGGGAAGCGGAACTCGGCCGCGGAAAGGTCGCCGAACGGGTTGTACTTGCTGTTGTAGACGGGCGCCCAGGTGAACTCGAACTCGGGGTGAAGGGGGGTGATGTGGCGGCTGCACCAGCGCACCATCTCCCGGCCGACGTCGAAGCCGGCGTAGGAGCCGCCCCGCAGGGACTCGGTCAGCGGAATCGCCATGCGGCCGATGCCGCAGCCGACGTCGAGCACGTCGTCGTCGGGGCGCAGGCCGCCGAGCTCGGCGAAGTGGCCGAGGAACTCGCGGCCGGTCTGCTCGAAGTCGCCGCCGCCGACGAAGGAGAGCGCCCGCGGGGGGACGAGCTCGCCGCGTCGGCGCAGGCGCCGCCAGAGGTCCGTGGGAGCCCAGACGAGCCGCCGCGCCAGCGCCTTGGCGAGGTAGATCGCCTTCGCCCTCACGAAGGCGAGTCGGCGATGTCTAGCGGGAAACCGGTCATCGGACGGCGCCGATGGTATGGGTCCACCCCTGTCTATGCTGCGCGCTGCCTTCATGCTCAACCCGCTCTACAACAGCGACTACTTCCGGTCGGTCGAGCAGCAGAGCGAGCGCTCGGCGCAAGCCCTGGTGCCGCTCCTGATGCAGCTGCTGCGGCCGAGCTCGGTCGTCGACGTCGGCTGCGGCACCGGGACCTGGCTCGCCAGCTTCCACGAGCACGGCGTCGAGGACTTCCTCGGGATGGACGGCGATTGGGTGGAGAGCGACGCGCTGCGCATCCCGCAGGAGCGCTTCGAGATCGTCGACCTGGAGTCCCCGCCGCAGCCGCACGCCGCTTCGACCTAGTCGTCTCGCTCGAGGTCGCCGAGCACCTGCCGCCCCCCTCGGCCGACTCCTTCGTCGACTTGCTGACCGGCCTCGGCCCTGTCGTTGCCTTCTCGGCCGCGATCCCCGGCCAGGGAGGGGGCGGGCACCTCAACGAGCAGTGGCCCGGCTACTGGAGCGAGCGCTTCGCGCGGTGGGGCTACTCCGCCTTCGATGTGATCCGTCCCCAGATCTGGATGGACGACCGGATCGCCTGGTGGTTTCGCCAGAACCTCATCCTTTACGTCGCAGAGGGGGCCGATGCCCTCGCGGAACTGCCCCAGCCCCCAGTCGACGAAGTGCTGGCGCTCGTCCACCCGGAGTTGTTCATCGATCGGACCTCGGCGCCGGCTACGCCCGAGCAGGAGCCAGCTCCGCCGCCGCCCGCGCCCGCCGCTGCCCCCACGATGCCGCAGCGGCTGCGCTCTCGGGTCCGCCTGCGCACCCGCCTGCGAGCCCTCCGCACCCGCCTGCGGGAGCGGGGGCGCCGGCGCCGCATCCTGGCGTTGGTCCCGGTCCGCGACGAGATGCGGTACCTCCCCGATCTCCTCGAGAACCTGAAGGGGCAGGTCGACGGCGTCGTCGCCCTCGACGACGGCTCGGTCGACGGGTCGCGGGAGCTCCTGGAGAGCCACCCTCTCGTGATCGAGCTGCGGACGCTGCCGCCTGGCGCCCAGGACTACATGGAGGACGGCCGAAACCACCTGGCGCTGCTGGACGCGGCCTGGAACCACGGCGCCGACTGGCTCCTGGGTATTGATGCCGACGAGCGCCTCGAGCGTGACTTCCGCCGGCGAGCGGAAGCCGAGATCGACCGCGCCGAGGCAGCCGGTGAGATTGCGCTCTGGGTTCCGTTCAGGCAGCTGTGGGGCTCCCGCGATCAGGTCAGGATGGACGGCACCTGGGCTGAGAGGCGCAAGGCCTGTCTATTCAAGGCCGACCGAACCGCCAAGTTCGAAAAGAGGCGGCTGCACTCGATCTGGGCGCCGTGGCCACCGCCAAACGGCGACTACCCGATCGCCGACCTGCGCCTTTACCACTTGCGGACGATCGAAGAGGGTGATCGCCGGGCGCGGGCGGAGCGCTACAAGCAAATCGATCCAGACCGGGTCTGGCAGGAGGTCGGCTACGACCATCTCTGCGACGAGGAGGGAATCCGCCTCGAGCCGATCGAGTCCGCTCGCGAGTTCGTGCCTTGACGTTCTCCTCAGACCCGCGGGGGCTAGAAGGGAAGGTCGTCGGCGACGTCGGCGAGGCGCGGAGCGGACTTGTCGCGGTCTGAGAGAAGCGGCTCGTCGCTCTCGGGGAGCGGCCACTCGACGGCGACATCGGGGTCGTCCCAGGCGATGCCCGCCTCCGTGTCGGGGTCGTAGGTGCTGGAGAGCTGGTAAGCGACGTCGGCGACCTCGCTGAGGACGAGGAAGCCGTGGCCGAAGCCGACCGGGACGAAGAGCTGGCGGTGAGCCTCGTCGTCGAGCACGTGACCCTCCCACTGCCCGTAGGTGGGCGAGCCGCGGCGCAGGTCGACGGCGACGTCGAAGATCGCCCCGCGTGGGCAGCGGACCAGCTTCGCCTGACCGGGCGAGGTCTGGAAGTGGAGCCCGCGCAGAGTGTTGCGCGAGGAGCGCGAATGATTGTGCTGGACGAGCTCGACGCCGACACCGAGCTCGGCCCAGGCGTCGCGACGGTAGGTCTCCACCATGAAGCCGCGCTCGTCCCCGTGAACGGCGGGCTCGAGCAGGACAACGCCGTCGAGCTTCGTCGGCAACCTATCCGGCATCAGCCGAGCGCCCTGCCGTACTGCTTCTCGTAGTACTCGCGGTACTCGCCGGAGCGGATCGGCCCCCACCACTCCTCGTTCTCGCGGTACCACTGGACCGTGCGCTCGAGTCCCTCGGCGAAGTGCACCTGCGCCTCCCAGCCGAGTTCCGTCTTCAGCTTCTCGGAGGAGAGCGAGTAGCGGCGGTCATGCCCGGGGCGGTCGGCGACGTACTCGATCAGCGACTCCTCGGCGCCGGTCAGCTCGATCACCCGCTGCACCACCTCGATGTTCTCGCACTCGTCGGAACCGCCTACGTTGTAGGCCTCACCGGCGCGGCCCTTCATCAGCACCGTGTGGATGCCGCGGCAGAAGTCCTCGACGTAGAGCCAGTTGCGGACTTGATTGCCATCGCCGTAGACCGGCAGCGAGTCGCCGTGGAGCGCGTTCAGCACCATCAGCGGGATCAGCTTCTCCGGGTACTGGCGTGGCCCGTAGTTGTTGGAGCCGCGAACAACCGAGGCCTCGATCCCGTAGGTGTGGACGTGGGCGGAGACGAGCAGGTCGCCGGCGGCCTTGGTCGCCGAGTAGGGCGAGGAGGGATCCAGCGGCGAGGTCTCGGTGAAGGAGCCCGACTCGATCGAGCCGTAGACCTCGTCGGTCGAGACCTGGAGGTAGCGGGAGACCCCGAGCTCGCGGGCGGCGTCGAGCAGGGTCCCGGTGCCGATCACGTGGGTGCGGGCGAAGGCGTCCTGGTCGTCGATCGAGCGGTCGACGTGCGACTCGGCGGCGAAGTTGACGACCGCGTCGCAGCCCTCCATCGCCTCGCGCACCACAGCCGGATCCTCGATCGCGCCGACGACGAGATCGACGCCCTCCGGCAGGTTCTCGCGCCGCCCGGCGTAGGTGAGCTTGTCGAGCACCCGCACCTCATGCGCGTCGCCGACCAGGCGCACGTAGGTGGAGCCGATGAAGCCGGCGGCGCCGGTGACGAGGAGCTTCACGCGGCGGAAGAGTAGCGATCCCCGAACGACAAAACCCGCCGGAGCGGGTCAGGTCTGGTGAAGCGGGGAACCACCCCGCAGGCGAACGACAACCGTGTCAAGGCTACCACGGTCCACCCCAGACCCAGATCCGCACCGACGGTCCGTATGCGGAGGGCGCCGGACTCGAACCGGATCCGGTGGTTGCCAGACATGGTGATTGTCGTTCACCTGAAGACACCTGTCTCCTTCACCCTCCTGCTGGCGACGCTAGCAGTGAAATTCGCGCTACCACGGAGTGTGAGTGAATTGATCCACACACTTTGCACTTCTGTTTGACACTAGTGCGGTGTGTGTGTGACAAAGGGTGAGGAAGGTCAGGCAGCGGCCTGATCGCTCGGGCGCTGGGCGAGGTAGCCGGCGAGGCCGTCGCGCCAGGCGGGCAGCTCGATCGCGTGCCGGCGCTGGCTGACCAGGGCCGAGTAGGGCGGGCGCGGCGCCGGCCGTCCCAGCATCTCGGTGGTCGCCGAGAGCACGCGGCACTCGACCTCAGCCTGCTCGAATATCTCGCGGGCGAACTCGTACCAGGAGCAACTGCCGGCGGCCGCCATGTGGTGAATGCCGAACTCGACTCCCTCGATCAGGCGGACGATGCCGTAGGCGAGGTGCCAGGTGTAGGTCGGCGAGCCGACCTGGTCGCGCACGACCAGCACCTCGTTCTGGGTTACGGCGAGCCGCAGCATGGTCTCAACGAAGTTGGAGCCACCGACCCCGAACAGCCAGGAGGAGCGGACTATGAAGTGGCGCTTGTTGGCGGCGGCAGTCGCCTCCTCCCCTGCCAGCTTGGTGCGGCCGTAGGCGGAGAGCGGCGCTGTCTCGTCGGTCTCGACGTAGGGGGCGCCCTTGGCGCCGTCGAAGACGTAGTCGCTGGAGACGTAGACGACACTGGCGTCGACCGCAGCGGCCGCGGCGGCGACGTAGCCCGCTCCGGCCTCGTTCACCGCCAGGGCCGCCTCCTCGGCATCCTCGGCGCCGTCGACATCGGTCCAGGCGGCACAATTGATCACAACGTCGGGGCGCTCCAGCTCGATCTTCGCCATAGCCGACGCCTCGTCGCCGACGTCGAGCTCGGCGTGGCCGAAGCCGACCACGTCGTGGCCGGCGTTGCCGGCGGCGAGCACGACGTCGCGCCCCAGCATCCCGCCGGCGCCCGTGACCAGAACCTTCATCGCGCGGCCCCCATCAGATGATCTTGATCTCCGACTTGTCGCCGACCAGCATCCGCAGCGTCTTCGGCATCCCGTCGCTGCGGGTCAGCTTGACTTCGCGGCCGAGCAGGCTGGCCTCCATGCGTGTGCCGAGGTCCTCGACCACGGAGCCGGCGAGGACGATCGAGTGCTCGATTTCGGAGCGGCAGATGCGGACGTCGTCGCCAATCGAGGTGTAGGGGCCGACGTAGGCAGACTCGATGCGGGCGCCGGCGCCGATCACGGCCGGGCCGCGGACGACGGAGTCGTGGACCGCGGCGCCCTCCTCGATCACGACACGGCCCTCGACCCGCGAGTTCGCGTCGACCTCGCCCTCGATTCGCGTCTCGATCTCCTCCAGCACCAGCCGGTTCGCCTCGAGCATGTCGGCGAGCTGGCCGGTGTCCTTCCACCAGCCGCTGACGACCTCTGACCGAACGGTGTGGTCGTCCTCGATCAGCTTCTGGATCGCCTCGGTTATCTCGAGCTCGCCGCGCCAGGAGGGCTCGAGCGTTCGCGCCGCGTCGAAGATCGAGGGTTGGAAAAGGTAGACGCCGACCAGAGCGAGGTTGGACGGCGGGTCTTTGGGCTTCTCGACCAGGCGCACGATCCGCTCGCCGTCGAGCTCCGCGACGCCGTAGTGCTCCGGGTCGGAGACCGGGGTGAGCAGGATCAGCGCGTCCGGCTCGGCCTCGCGGAAAGTGGCGACGAGGCCGCGCAGGCCGTCGGCGAGCAGGTTGTCGCCCAGGTACATGACGAAGGACGAGCCACCGATGAACTCCTCCGCGGTCAGCACCGCGTGGGCGAGGCCAGCCGGCTCGTCCTGGAGGATGTAGGTGATCTTGGCGCCAAAGGCGGAGCCGTCCCCGGCCGCCGCGCGAATCTCGTCGCCGGTCTCGGGCGCGATGATGATGCCGATCTCGGTGACGCCGGCGTCGACCAGAGCCTCGATCCCGTAGAAGAGCACGGGCTTGTTGGCGACGGGCACCAGTTGCTTGGCGGAGGTGTGGGTGATCGGGCGCAGCCGAGTTCCGGCCCCGCCCGAGAGAATCAGGCCCTTGAGGTCTTGCACGGTCGGGAAGGCTATCGTCGCGTCGCGATGAGCCCCGCTTCGCAGCAACCACCCGCGGTCGACGTCGCGATCATCAACTGGAACACCTCGGAGGCAGCCGTGGCCGCAGCGCGGGCCTACGCGGCCTCGACCGGGGTCGAGGCGCGGGTGACGCTGGTCGACAACGCCTCGGCCGCGGGGCAGCGAGAGCTGCTCGCGGTGGCCGAGCTGCCGGGGGTGCGGCTGGTGCTGAGCGAGGAGAACGCTGGCTACGGCACCGCCGCCAACCGAGCGCTCCGGGACGGCACGGCGGAGACGGTGTGCGTCAGCAATGCGGATGTCCTCCCCCACCCGGCGGCGCTCGCCGTGCTGGCCGAGGCAGCCCTGCGGGAGCCGCGGGCGGGAATCGTCGCGCCGGCCTTCGACGACGACGCCGGCTACCACGCGGAGCTGCCCAGCGGCCTGGCGGTCCTCGGCCAGGCGTTCGCCGGCTCCTTCATGCGGCGGGCGGTCGCCAGCCCGCCCACGGGCGAGACTTTGGAGATCGGCCAGCCATCCGGCGCCTGCTTCGCGATGCGGCGCGAGACCTGGGAGTGGCTCGGCGGCTTCGACGAGGGCTTTCACCTCTGGTACGAGGACGTCGACCTGGCGAAGCGCTCGCGCGAGGTGGGCTACCGCAACTTGGTGGTGGGCTCGGCCCGCGTCGGGCACGCCAACGCGACCTCCTTCCGCCAGCTCGACCGCCGCACTCTGCAGGCGCTGCGGCTCGCCTCGCTGCGCCGCTACATCGAGAAGCACCACCGCGCCCTGAAGCCGGTCGCGGCGCCGCTGCTGCGCCTCTCGGCGGCGCTGCGAGCGAGACCGCGGGTAGAGGGCTGAAGAGACCGTTGCGGCCGACGATCTACATCCCGAACTTCAACGGCGAGCGGCACCTGCCGCGGGTCCTCGCCAGCCTGCGAGCCCAGACCCGGCCCGCCGACGTCGTCATCGCCGACAACGGCTCCACCGACGGCTCGCTGGAGCTGCTGCGGGCCGAGTTCCCGGAGGTCGCGGTGGTGGCACTGGGCGAGAACATCGGCTTCGGACCGGCGCTCAACCGGGCGGTCGAGGAGCGGCCCGCCGACCCGCTGATCCTGCTCAACAGCGACATCGAGTGCGAGCCCCGCTTCGTCGAGGCGCTGCTGGAGCGACTCGACGACGAGACCCAGTCGGTGGCGGGGGTGCTGACGCAGGAACGCGCGCCCGAGCGGATCGACTCCGCCGGCGTCGTCGCCGACCGCACCCTGATGGGTTTCGACTACCTGCACGGAGAGCCGCTCGCGGCGGCCGCTGTCGCCGCCGACCCTCTCGGACCCACGGGCGGAGCGGCGCTCTACCGCCATGCCACCTTCACTGCGGTCGGGGGCTTCGACGAACGGATCTTCCTCTACTACGAGGACCTCGACCTGGCCCTGCGCATGGCCGCCGCCGGCGCGAGGTGCCGCCTCGCTCCGGAGGCGCGCGCGCTGCACGCCTACTCGGCGAGCCTCGGCGCCGGAAGCGGCGCCAAGTACCGCCACACCGGCTGGAGCCGCGGCTACATGCTGCGCCGCTACCGGGTGATGTCGAGCCCGGGCGCTGCCCTGCGCGTCCTCGCCTGCGAGGGGGCGATCTGCGCCGGCCAGTTGCTGGCCGACCGCACCGCACAGGGGCTGAAGGGGCGGCTGCGCGGCTGGCGCGACGGCGCTGGCCTCGAGCCGCGCCCGCTGGCCGCGCCCCTGCTCGAGATCTCGACCGGCGAAGCGCTGGCGCTTCGCCGGCGACGCCGGAGCTGACCCGGGAGGGGTCCGCTAGCTTCTGCATCCGCCGATGCCTGCCGAAAACGCGAGCGCCGCGCCCGTTGCGATTGAGGTGCGCGGCCTAGAGAAGAGCTTCAGGATCCCCACTCACCGCGTCGACTCGCTCAAGGAGCGGGTGGTTCGCCCCTTCGCGGCGCGCGACTACCGCGAGCTGCGCGCCCTCGACGGCGTCTCCTTCGACATCCACCAGGGTGAGTTCTTCGGCATCGTCGGGCGCAACGGATCGGGCAAGAGCACCCTGCTGAAGCTGCTGGCGAGCATTTACAGGCCCGACGTGGGCAGGATCCGCATGGCCGGGCGAATGGCGCCCTTCATCGAGCTCGGCGTCGGCTTCAACCCCGAGCTGACGGCGCGGGAAAACATCCTCCTCAACGGGGTGATGATGGGCCTGACGCCGGCCGAGACGCGGGCGCGGCTCGACAACGTCCTCGACTTCGCCGAACTGCACGAATTCGCCGACCTCAAGCTGAAGAACTACTCCTCGGGGATGATGGTCCGGCTCGCCTTCTCGACGATGCTGCAGGCTGACGCCGACATCCTCCTCATCGACGAGGTGCTGGCGGTCGGGGACGCCGCCTTCCAGCAGAAGTGCGCCGACTCCTTCCACCAGATGAAGGAGGACGGCAAGACGATCGCGCTCGTTACTCATGAGATGAGCACCGTCGAGTCCTACTGCCACCGCGCGATGCTGATCGACGAAGGCCAGATCCAGCACATCGGCGACCCGGCGGAGGTCGGGCGCCGCTACATCAGGCTGAACTTCGAGCGGGAGCGCGCGGCCGCCGAGTCGTCCGACCCCGACAGCAGCGACCGGATCCGGATCCTCGACGCCAGGATCGAAGGGCCGGGGGGCAAGCGCCAGGAGGCGGTCGAGCAGGGGACGAAGGTTGGCGTGCGGCTGGACTTCGAAGTGACGAGCGAGATCTCGAAGATCAACGTCAACTGCGCGCTCGCCAACGCCGACGGGGTCACCGTCTTCAACTTCGGCGCGGATGCGAAGACAGCTTCTGGCTCGCGAGAGCTGGAGCCCGGGCAGCGCATCCGGTTCCGCGCCGACCTCGAGAATCCATTGACTCCCGGGCGCTATTTCGTGCACTGCGGCGTCAACCACGCACCGACGAAAACGGTAATCCTCCATCTGCACAGCTGCGTCGACTTCGTCGTCTTCGGCGGTTATCCCGGCGCGGTGGTCGAACTGCCGCACGAAGTCACGGTCGAGGTCGAGAGCGGAGGCGGCGAGTGACGGCCGGGGCGAGAACGCCGGGAAGCACAACGGGGCCCGCCCCCCCGCTCGTCGACGTACCGGGCCCGTCCGCCCTGGGCGGCGGCTGGCGGCGCTTCGCCGACCTGCTCTGGCTGGTCGCGACGACCGAGTTCAAGCGCAACTACTTCGGCACCGTGCTCGGCTACCTCTGGTCGCTGATCCGTCCGCTGATGCTGTTTGCGGTCCTGCTCTTCGTCTTCACCAAGGTGATCCGGCTGGGCAGCGGCGTGCCCAACTACCCGGTGCTGCTGCTGCTCAACATCGTCCTCTTCACCTTCTTCGCGGAGGCGACCCAGAACGCCGTCACCTCGGTGGTCAACCAGGAGAGCGTCGTTCGCAAGACCCAGTTCCCGCGCCTGGTGATCCCCCTGGCGGTGGTGCTGACGACGTTCTTCAACCTCTGCATCAACCTGCTCGTCGTCCTCGCCTTCGTCCTCGCCTGGGGCGTCGACCCGGCCTGGACCTGGCTGCTCTTCTTCCCCACCCTCGGCCTGCTGGTGGTTTTCACGATCGCGGTCAGCATGTTGCTCTCGGTGCTCTACGTGCGCTTCCGCGACGTGCTGATGATCTGGGCGGTGGTCTCGCAGGTGCTCTTCTACGGCACGCCCGTGATCTACCCGGCGGAGATAATCCCCTCCGAGTACCAGCGGATCATGTTCATCAACCCGATCGCGCCGATCTTCGAGCAGATCCGGGTCTGGGTGCTCGACCCGAGCGCTCCGACGGCGCGCGAGATCGTCGGCGGCGGGACCTGGCTGCTGCCGGCCGCCGGAGTCTTCGTCGCGATTGCGGTCCTCGCCGTTTGGCTATTCAGGCGCGAAGCCCCGCGCGTGGCCGAGGAGCTCTAACGCCCGCTAACCGCAGACGCGGACCGGCTGGGATGCCTCCACGCGCAGGTACCAGGGATATTCAGGAGCTTCGTCGCGAGGCACGCGCAGCTCGGTGACCGAGCCGCCCGGCCCCCCCTCGGTCGGCACGGGGTATTCATCGGCAGCGAAGCGACGCAACGAGAAGCCGGCGGGGGGACCCGGCGGGACTTCGATCCTGGTCAGGCCGGGCGAGAGACGCACCTCGGATGGCATCGGTGAGTCTTCGGGCTTGACCACATTGCAACCCGCGCGGACGCCGTCCGGGTCGTAGGCGTTGCGATCGATCAGGGCCGAGAGCGGCAGCGCCTGTGAGAGGACGATGTCCGCCCGGCGACGGCCCTCTGCGGGGGCCGTCGTCAACTCAGCCGGAGAGTAAGCGGGCGAGCCGTACTCGTCGACCGCCTCCAGGTACTCACCCGCGAATATGTTGACCAAGGATGGCGTACCCGCCACGTCTTCGTTCAACTGAAAGTCGGGATCCACAGTCCGTCGCGCTATCTCGATCGAACCTCCGCCCGCCCGCGTGAGAACGGACTGCTGGTTCAAGACGCTATGGCCGTCGTAGAGGATGACGAGATTCGGGCCAACCGCAGCTACCGTCACCACAGCGATGGCGATGAGCACACGTTTGGTCGGTTGCACGCCCTTGAAGATGTTGGCCAGGATCAGGAGGATGAATATGGCGCTCGCGTACTGGTAGCGACTCGAGATAGGCGCACGACCGGCGAACTCGTTGAAGGCCATTAGGAACCAGTTGGCGCCGGCCGCCGCTGCCGCCGGCCAAAGACCCGGGAAGACATCGGGCTTGCGCAGCTGCCGGTAGACCAGGAGCACTACCAGAGCGACCAGGATCGCTCGGCCCCAGCTGAGGTCAGGCACACCGCCCACCTGGGTGCCCAGGCCGAGCATCGAGGCAAGGGCGACCGCGATCGAATCGGCCACGAAGAGCGGCGAGTCGAGCACGTTTCGGATCGCGAGGTGGGTTTCTGCTTCATGTCCCCACCCCAGGTACCAAGCGGCGTAGAGGATGACGGGGACGACGAATATGTAGGAGCGGGCGAGCCAGGTCCGCCGTGGCCCCTGCAGGACGGCGACAACCGCCGCCGCGACGAATGGAATCCCGACGCCGGAGAATGCCAGCGACAGCGTCAGAAACAGACAGGCGGCGATGTCCCCTCGGCGGTCTTCCCGTTCGAGCGCGAGCAGCATCGCGATGCCGAAGAGGATGGGGCCGATGAAGGTGATCTCGAACGACCAGAGCAAGACCTCCCACGCAGGCCCAAGGCAAAGGATCAGGATGACTGCGAAGAGTGCGAGCCAGGGCCCTACCCGACGCTTGAGGTAGACGTAGAGCAGGCCGGCGGTAGCCGCTAGAAAGAGTGCCAGCAATACGTAATCCGGCAGTGCGGAAGACATGCCGAACAGCCTCAGCAGCAACTGCTCGATCAGCACTGGGACGACGATCAGATGCTCGTTGTGAGGCTGAAACAGCGCGTCAGCCGAAAGGTCACGCCTGTTGATCAGGATGCCCCAGGTGTCCTGGAAGAACGTCATGTCCGACGTCAGGACGAGGGTCATCGCCACACCGACGACGAGGGTCGCGCCGAGCAGGAGGTCGGGCGCGATTCGGGTCGTCCTCTCCATGCGGCGGCGCAGTGTATTGGAGCTCGTCACGGACTCAATCGGCCGGCCGCCGAACCGCGACATAGACGACCGTGGCCGCGATGGCCAGCAGCAGAGACGCGATCGAGAGCCAAGCCGCGACCCTCAACACCGAGCCCTGCGCCGCCTCGACTTCAACCGTACGGGGAGCGGAGGAAGCCGGCAACACCAGCACCATCTCGCTCCCCGGGTGCGCCCGACGGGGCGGGCGCCGGTGACGTCGACCAGGTAAGGCCCGATGACGATGTTCGTCCGGACCGGGCCGGCCGGCCCGGGGGATAGGTCACGGCGTAGCTCCGGCCTCCGCTCTCGGCCGGAATCCGGATTGAAGTCGAGGGAGACGGCTGCACTATCGGCTCGGTCCCATCCGCGAACTGAAGGGGGGCGTACCAGGTGGGGGGCGGCTGCACGGACGAGGCAAGCGCCTCGTCACGACTCGAAAGCCAAGAACGAACCTCAGCGTTCTGATGGATCGACAACGCGAAGCGAAGGCGGCGATTCCAGCCAACAGGAAGACTGGGAGGCGGGCCCGTAAGCCGGCTCGCTGCAAGCACCAGTGCGATAGTGATCAGGCCAAGCCAAGCGCAAGCCGCCTGATCGCCGGCGTGTCAAACGGCGAATTCGATCGGGGCTACGGCTACGATCCCGGTCCCTCTGCGGATGCCAAGCGGCTGCAGGAGACGGTCATTCCCCATCCGACGGGCGCGACGAAGACCCGGGCCTCGGTGAGGTCCTTGGCTTCGCACTGCGCGGCAGCCTTGTCCAGGCTTTCCTCCCACCGCGGGCCGCCCCGGCCAGGACCGGCGCTAATGTCGAAGGAGGTGACGAGGGGGACCAGCAGCACAGCGACCATCGCGATCGCGGCGAAAGGACGGCCTCTCGACTCCCGGCGCCGGGAGTCGATCAGGGCGAGAGCAGCGCTGATCAGCAGCAGGGTCGGGACCACCGCATAGCGGCCGCCGATGTTGTTGTAGATGTCAGTCGGCCAGACCATCACGTCGCCAAGTGCGCGCGTGTAGCCGGAGCCCAGGAACACCTCTACCGAGGTGGCGACTGCGATCGCGGCGAAGAGGCGGCTGGAGGAGGCGCGCAACATCAACACGACCAGGCAGACCGTGACGGCGACGGTGATCGCGATCAGGAACGGCCATCCCCAGTCGGCCCAGGCAGATCCGCCGAGCTCGAGCCCGAGGACCGAGCCGTTGACGACGCGCTGCAGGAAGGTGGTGATGATGTTTCCCGTCCAGTCGAAGACGGACGCTCCCTGGCTGTTGAGCGCCGTAACTGTCAGCTGGATCACCATGCCAAGCGCGAAGGAGCCGACGATCAGGGCGTCGCGGCGGTCGCGGATCGCGATCGCACGCATGAGGGCGATCGGGGCGAAGAAGAAGGCGGTGGGCGTGCTGAGCCCGGTGACCAGTATCAGTAGCCCGCTGAGACAGGCGCCCCATGTCGTCGCGGGACGCCAGAGCAGCAGCCAGAAGACCGCAAAGGCCGCCTGCCAGGCGACGTTGGCCGACGAGGCGACCGCCTCCGCGCTCACCGGCGTGAGAACCGTCAGCGCCACCAGAAGGGCACGCAGGTAGGGGCTGCGGATGTGGCTGGCACTGGCGAACCAAACCGCGAGCCCGCTGAGAGCAACGACGAGGGCGGCGGTGAGGTTCATCGCCACGGGTGCGTAGCGCAGAGGCACGATCGCCCCGATCTCGCCGATCAGGCGAGGGATCACCACAAGGTATTCGGAGTAGACCATGGTCACGGCGCCGAAGAAGCCGTGCGTCAGCGCCTCACCGAGGAAGACCGGCCCGTCCTCTGCCCAAAGCGAGTCCAGCGCGCTGGACGGGCCAACCCGGAACAGCTGCAGAATGACGGCAACCGCAAGAAAGGAGACGAGGATGACGCCACCCTCCCATCCCCTGAACGTCACCGTCTCCGGTGGCGAGGGGAGGAAAACCGACCTGTCGAGGGTCTCTCGGAGCCGCCCGATGATGTTTTCGGCCCGACCGCGCATCGCAGGCACCCTAATGTTCCCCGCTATGCCCACGGACGCATCCGGAGGCAAGCGCCTAGCTAGACTCTTCGCGCAATGTCCGAGCAGGCCACCTCGGTCGGCCCCCGCCCACCCGCTGAGATAGACGACTCCGAGCTGCGCGCCGAGGTCGAGCGCCAGCATGAGGAGATCCTGCGGCTGCGCGATCTTCTGATCCACAAGGACGCCGAACTCGGCGCCGCCAAGGGCCGGCTTGCCGAGCTCGACGACCGCTCGCAACGAGCCGCCGCCCTCGCAGCGAAGATCGAATCGCGCGTACCGGGTCTGGGCAGGCTGCTGGCGACTGCCGTGCGCGTGCTCCGAAGCCAGCGGCACTAGCCAGATCGTGGCCCCACCGCGCTTCTCGATCCTGACCCCGGTCCACGAGACCCCTGCCGCGATGCTGCGGAAGATGCTCCGCTCCGTGCGGCGGCAGAGCTTCCGCGACTGGGAGCTCTGCCTGGTGGACGACGGTTCGAGCCAGCCGCACATACGCCAGATGCTCACTCGGGCGCAGGAGAGCGACGAGCGGATCCGCGTCGAGCACCAGGAGAGCAACGCCGGCATCGTCGTCGCGTCCAACCGAGCGCTGGCGATGGCGCGCGGTGAGTTCGTCGCGCTCCTCGACCATGACGACGAGCTGCACCCCGACGCCCTCGCCCACGTCGCGGAGGCGATCGAAGCCATGCCCGAAGCTGACTACGTCTACACGGACGAGGACAAGATCGACGTCCGGGGTCGCCACTCTGCCCCCTTCTTCAAGCCGGATTGGTCGCCGGAGCGACTGCGGACGCAGATGTACACCTGTCACCTCAGCGTGCTTCGCCGCTCGTTGGTCGAGGCGGTGGGCGGCTTCGACCCCGAGTTCGAGGGCTCCCAGGACTGGGACCTGGTCCTGAAGGTGACCGAGCGCGCCCGGGCGGTCGTCCACGTGCCGCGCGTGCTCTACCACTGGCGGATGCACGAGCGCTCGGCAGCGGAGGCCGCTGGGGCCAAGCCGTGGGCCTTCGAAGCGGGATGCCGGGCGGTGCAGGCCCACTGCGAGCGCATCGGCCTGTCCGCCGAGGTCGCGCTGGACGATTCCGATCCCGGTGTCCTGCACCTGCGCCCGCGGCTGGAGCGGCAGCCGCCGGTCAGCATCGTGATCCCGACCGGCGGCCAGGTGAGAGACGTGCGCTTCGAGCCCGTCGTGCTGGTCGAGAACTGCGTGCGCAGCATCGTCGAGCGCTCCACCTACGACGACTACGAGATCGTCTGCGTGGTCGACGACAAGGTCCCCTCGGCCGTCGTGGACGAGCTGCGCGCCATCGCCGGCGAGCGCCTGCGGCTCGTCTGGTTCGACGGCCCGTTCGACTTTTCGGCCAAGGTCAACCTCGGCGCTATCCACAGCCGCGGCAGGCACCTGCTGCTGCTCAACGACGACATCGAGGTGACGACCCCGGACTGGATCGAGCGCATGGTGATGTACTCCGAGCGTGACGGGATCGGCGTCGTCAGCGGCAGGCTGCTGTGGGGCGACAACCGGCTTCAGCACGTCGGCGTCAACTTCGAAAACGGGTTGCCGGGCCACCTCTACCGCGGCTTCGCCGGCGATTTCACGGGCTACATGAACGCCGTGCTCATCGCCCGCAACTGCCTTGCCGTCACCGGCGCATGCCTGATGACCAGGCGTGAGGTCTTCGAGGAGCTGGGCGGCCTGACAACCACGTTCCCGGTCAATTTCAACGATGTCGACTACTGCCTCAAGGCCCACGGGAGCGGCCGCCGCATCGTCTACGACCCGGACCTGGTCCTCTACCACTTCGAGTCGTCCAGCCGCTCGCCCAAGGTCGAGAAATGGGAGTTCGAACAACTGGTCGAACGCTGGGGTCGCTTCGCCGCCGTCGACCCCTTCGGCAACCCCAACCTAAGACACGGCCTGCCCCGGCTGGTTGGACACCTGCTCTGGGCGCGCCGACGCCTCCCCCGCCCCCGCCTGCCCGCCTGAGGCCGGCACCGCCGTCGCCCCCGAGGGCCCAGCGGTCCTGTCACCGCGCAGGGCCGCGACCACGAAGCCAACCAGCCCGAACGCGGCAAGGATCGCAGTAAGCGGCTCGTAGGCGCTGCCCGGAGGCGAATCCAGCGCTGGAGCGTAGACGGCGAAGCTGAGGAGTGAGATCGCCGCCGCGTAGTAGAGCGCGAAGCGAGGGAAGGCGGCGCGAAGGCCAACCACGGCGCCGCAGATGCCAAGCAGCGGCAGCAAGTAGGAGCTGACGTGGATGACCGTCCTGGCGTGTTCGTTGCCGAAAAACAGCAGGCCCCAGGCGATAGCGCCGAGCGCGAAGGCTGCGAAGCAGGCGAGGGCGAAGCTCCACTCGGCCGGGTTGCGGCCGCGGCGGCGCCAGGCGGCGATCATCGCGATGGGGGCCAGAAGCAGCAATCCCATCGAGGGCAGGAGGTAGAAGAAGGAGATCAGCCTTATCGCACGTACCACCTGCTCGAGATCGCCGGTCTCAACTGCGGCCTCCATCCCGTCGAGAGTTGGGCGCCAGCCGCCCATCGTGACGAAGTTCTGGATCTTGTTGTCGACCGTGCCATCGAACCCGGCTTCGCCGTAGGCGTCGACAATCGTCTCCAGGGTGCCGCGGTCGTCGATCTCAGGGGAGCCGGCAAGCGTCCACTTGACAAGACGATTCCCGGGCGGGCTGTCGTACTTCTGGAATGCCGACCACGGCGCCATCAGCGCGATCCCGACTGCCGCCGCCACCCCGATCCAGCGCCAGCTCGGCAGTCCGCGGTAGGCGGCGATGACGACCAGCGGGACGATCCCGAACACGGTCGATCCGTGCCCGAGCATCGCCAGCGCGCACAGAAGCCCGATCAGTCCGGCCGCCCAGAGGTTGCGCCTCAATTTCTCCCATACCGGCGTCATCGCCAGCGCCGCCACCCCCAGCAGCATCGCGGCGGGAAGCATCTTTGGCCAGACGAAGAAGCCGTTGACCACTGCCAGGCCGCTGAGAAGCACTGCCACCATCGCCAGACCCCGGGTCAGGCGGCCGACGCCCGCCGCGACGAGCAGCGCCCACAGGCCGACGATCCACAGCTGCTGGAGCACCACCCCCAACACTTGGTAGTTGAGGCCGGCGTCATCCCAGCCAAAGGCGCGCTGGGACAACACGTAGCCGACCTGAAGCGGTGGTCGGTCGCTGGCCAGCCATTCGCCCGGGAACACCGGTGGCACGCCACCGTGCCCGTGCTGGAAGAACCAGTCGGCGTAGAAGAGGGGGATCGCGTTGTCGCCGGGCAGCGGGTGCGAGAAGCGAGCGGTGGCCGCGATCAGCGGTTCCTCGGTGCCGCCGTGGACGAAGCCGAGGAAGAGGACGAAAGCCGAGCCCAACCCCCAGAGCAGCAGCGGGGTCGCCAGGCGCCGCAACAGGGCCCTGTCCAGTCCTCCCCCGTGGAGAGTCCAGCCGACCAGGAGAATCGACCCAAAGAGGACCAGGTAGGAGAACGCTTCGCCGGCCAGGGGATCGGCGTAGTAGCACCAGAAGGCGAGCATCGCGACCGCACCGCTCGCCGCCAGCCCGATCGCCAGCAATACCGGCAGCTGCCGGACCCCCATCCTCGCCGCGTAGAGGGCGGCAGCGAGCAGGGGAAGGGCGGCTAGCACGAAGTGCGCCGCCAGCAGCAGGAGAAGCTCGGCCGAGTCCATCGTCTATAGGGTCCGGTCGGGTGACCGGGAGCCGGTCACCTTATCTCCCAGCAAGACGTGACAGGACCCGAGAAGGAGAGACACCCCAGGATGAACTACGAGCGCCTCTACAGCTTCCGCTTCCGCGACATCGACCAGGACGGCCGAGTCGCGGTCTGGAAAGAGATCGCCCCCCACGTGCACGGCCTAATGGGCAGCCCGCAGAAGGTGCTCGACCCCGCGGCAGGGCGCGGTGAGTTCATCGGCGCGATCCCGGCGCGCGAGACTTGGGCGGTGGACGAGGTCAGCTACCCGGAGGCAGCCCACAAGCCCGACACGAAAGTGGTCACCGCCTCGATCATGGACGCAGAGCTGCCCGAAGGCCACTTCGACGGCGTCTATGTCTCCAACTTCCTCGAGCACCTGCAGGACCAGGAGGCGATCGCCTCCTTCCTCGAACGGATGCACAGCACGATGGAGGCCGGAGGCCGCATCGCGATCATGGGACCGAACTACCGCTACTGCGCCAAGGAGTACTGGGACTGCGCCGATCACTACGTGGCTCTGACCCACGTCGCAATCGAAGAGCACCTCTACGCAGCTGGGTTCGAGCCGGAACGGGTCGTCCCTCGCTACCTGCCCTACTCCTTCCGCGGCGTCCTTCCACCCTCGCCGACCCTCACCCGCCTCTACCTGAAGTCACCGCCCGCCTGGCGGCTGCTCGGCAAGCAGTTCCTGGTGATCGGCAGAAAGGCCTAGGAGGGGACCGGCTTGCTGATCCGGTAGTCGCCGCGGCTAAGGGTGTGCTCGAGCCAGACGTAGAGCACGATGAACAGGTAGCGGCTGCCCATCTCTTTCATCGCCAGCTTCGCCTCGCCGCTCGTTCGGTTGGTCCAGGAGGTCGGAACCACCGTGTAGCTGTGACCGCGGACGATCGCCTTTAGCGGCATCTCGACGGTCAGGTTGAAGTGCTTGGAGAGCAATGGCTGGATCGTCTCGATCACCTCGCGCCGGTAGCCCTTGAAGGCATTGGTGGTGTCGTTGTAGCGATGCCGGAAGAGGATCCTGATGAACCAGTTGGCGAGGCGGTTGATCGTCAGCTTCAGGCGCGGATAGTCGTGGACGGCGGCGCCTGGCACGAAGCGTGAGCCGAAGGCGCAGTCCCAGCCTTCCTCGAGCAACCGGTGGTAGCGAATCAGATCTTTAGGGTCGTCCGAGGCGTCGGCCATCGCGATCACGACCGAGTCGCCCTCGAAGACGTCCAACCCGGCCCTGATCGCCATCCCGAACCCTTTTTCGTAGTGGGAGCGGTGGCAGCGGACGCGAGGGTTCGTGGCGCCGATCGCATCGACCACGGCCGCGGTCGAGTCTTCGCTGCCGTCGTCGACGACGACGACCTCATAGTCGATTCGCTCGCGCTCCAGGGCAGCGGCGATCCCTTCGACCGTATGTCCGACCGAGCCCTCCTCGTTCTGGGCGGGTATGACTACCGAGAGCTTCACGCCGCCGGCGCGCCCCAGCGATCCGCGTTCTGCTCGTACATCTCGCGCAAGATGTCCTCGACGCCGTAGCGCAGCTTCCAGCCGGGGTAATCGGCTTCAAACGGGGCGATGTCGGAGATCCACCAGCGGTGGTCGCCGATGCGGGCATCCTCGCCCAGCTCCCAGCTCAGCTCGCGGCCGGTCACCTGCTCGCAGATCTCGATCGCCTCCAGCATCGAGCAGTTGCTGAAGCGGCCGCCGCCGATGTTGTAGACCGCGGCTGGCCGGGGCGCGGCGTGGAAGGCGGCGAAAGCGGCGATCAGGTCTGCGCTGTGGATGTTGTCACGCACTTGCTTGCCCTCGTAGCCGAAGACGGTGTAGTGGGTGCCAGTGGCGGCGCACTTCATCAGGTAGGCGAGGAAGCCATGCAGCTGGGCGCCGGCGTGCTGGGGGCCGGTCAGGCAGCCGCCCCGGAAGCAGACGGTGGGCATTCCGAAGTAGCGCCCGTACTCCTGGACGAGTAGGTCGGCGGCCGCCTTGGAGACGCCGAACAGCGAGTGGGTGCAGTTGTCGATCGACATCGAGGTGTCGATGCCGCGGTGGTAGCGGTGCGACTCGGGAAGCTCCAGGCGCAGCTCCTGCTCCTCGAGCGGCAGGAAGTTGGGCGTGTCCCCATAGACCTTGTTGGTCGAGCAGAAGATGAAGGTCGCCTCCGGGCAGTTGGCGCGGGTCGCCTCAAGCAGATTGAGGGTGCCGTTGGCGTTGACTCCGAAGTCAACCTGGGGATCGCTCGCGGCCCAGTCGTGCGAGGGCTGAGCGGCAGCGTGGATCACCAGCTCGATCGCCTTGCCGTGCTGGGCGAAGATGCGGTCGACCGCCTCACGATCGCGGATGTCGGCGCTTTCGCTGCGGAACTTCGGATGGGCGTCGACGAGGCGCTCGGTGACGTGCGCGGTCGAGGCCTCGGGCCCGAAGAAGCTGGCGCGCATGTCGTTCTCGATGCCGACGACGTCATAGCCTTCGGCGACGAAGTGCTCGACCGCCTCCGAGCCGATCAGCCCTCCCGAGCCCGTGATGATCGCTACCGGCATGTTCGCTAGCTACTCCTTCTCCCCCGCGGGGACCTCGATTTCCAGGGCGGCCGCGATCCGGTCCCGGTCCGCCGTCACCCACTCGTGGATATCGGCCAGAACCTGCCTCGCGTCGCGCTGCGGACGCCAATCGTCCAGCTCGAAGAGCCGGGCGCAATCGGAGATGTATATCGGCACGTCCCCGGTCCGCGTCTCGACGACCGGCTCGATCGGCACCTCGTTGCCGGTCAGCTCCCGGCAGATTTCCGTCGTCTCCTGCAGCGAGAGGCTGCACTCGCGACCGCCGCCGACGTTCACGGTGTGCCCGTCCCACTCGCCTGGGGCAAGCAGCTGGCGCTCGACCAGGTCGACCAGGTCTTCGACGTGGAGCAGGTCTCGCACCTGCTTGCCCTCGCCGCCGAAGCCGATGTAGGTGAGCGGGCGCTCGAACTCGTGGGCGAGCATCCAGTGGGTGAAAACCCCCTGGTCCACCTTGCCCATCTGCCACGGCCCGGCGATCACCCCGCAGCGGTCGATCACCGCCGGGACGCCCTGGCCCGCCCGGTACTCCTCGATCAGCAGCTCTGCCGCCAGCTTGGTCGCGCCGTAGAGGGTACGCGCGCCCTCCAGCGGAAAGTCCTCGGAGATGCCCGCCGCGGAGACGCCGGCGACGTCCTGCTCGTCGGCGAGCTCGAAGCGCGTCGGCGCCTCGACGAGGTCCAGCGAGAGCTGAGGTGCGACTGGGTAGACGCGGCTGGTGGAAAGGAAGACGACAAAGGCGCCGTCGCGCCGCGCCAGCTCGAGGCAGTTGTAGGCCCCGGTCAGGTTCGTATGCACCAGGTAGGAGGTGTCGCCGTCGATGCCGCTCATCACCGAGGGCTCGGCCGAGCACTCGATCAGCGCCGAGATCTCCGGCAGCCGAGCGAGGTCGTCGGGCTCGCGCACGTCGCCCTTGACGAACTCGACTCCGGCCTCCTCCAAACGTGGCAGGTTCAGCTCCGATCCGCGCCTGTAGAGGTTGTCGAGGGCGAGGATCTCCCACTCGGGATGACGGGAGGCGAGGGAAACGGCGAGGTTGGAGCCGACGAAGCCGGCACCGCCGGTGATCAGCAGACGATTCAAGGGTCCGCGACCGTATCAGGCGTCCGGTGGGCCTTGACGCTGTTCTTCAGATGCCGGGCGGGCCTGTGCCGGCAGCATGAACACGAAGCCTCCGACCTCCTCGACGGGGCGGAAATCATCGACGACGTAGTTGACCAGGGGCCTGTCCGGAGGGGACGCGCCACTGAGCCAGAGCGCAGCAAGCCCATCGTTGCGAATCGCACACGGGCGCGGCGACGACCGCAGGTCATCGACTATGCGCTGCTGGCGGGCTGCGTCCAGCGCGCCGGGCCACGCTCCGGGCGCGTAGGGCCTGGGGGGCTCAATGCCGGACCACAGGTAGAGGCTGTTGATGTTCGGCAAGGCGATGAAGTCACTGCAGCCGTGTCGATGCAGGAGGGTGACCAGCCGGCTATAGCTTTCGGCCTCAGCCCAGGGGAACCGCATCTGGCCGGCCCCCGGAAGGGAGGTCGTGGGCAGGTTGCGGTATGCCGCGGACTGCCTGTTGATCGGACGCAGGATCGTTTCGACCGCAAAAACCCCGAGGACAGCGACCGATCCCACGGTTATCGCGATGCGGAGCCGGTTCAGTCCGGTCTCGCCGCGAGCAGCGCTCCACTCCCGGAACGACGTCAGCGCATCCGCCAGACAGAGCGCCCCGACCGGCACGAAGGTCAGGGACGCGATGCCCACCTGGCTGCCGGCCACCGGGTAGACCTGCATTACCTGCACGACCGCCAGGGCCGGTAGCAACACCCGCAACAGGCGCCGGTAGGGCGGCTCCTCGGCTCCTGCCGGGGGAATCGTCGCAATCCATGCCAGCACCGCAGGCAGCGAGTCCGGGTTCCCCGCGAGGGGAGTAATGGCGATCCCGGCGACCGACAGCCAGATTGCGAGGCCGGCAGCCGCCCGCAGCAGCCCCGGCCAGAGAACTGGATGCTCCCACTGCTTTCGCCGCAGCCTCACGCTGGCCGTTGCCCCCGCGACCGCGGCAATCGCCCAGTAAGTCACGGTCGACGACATCTCGAGCGGGCTTACGACCACGTCCCGAACGCGCAGCGCCTCGGTCACAACGCCCCCGTAGACATCGAATGGCGAAGACCCGTTGAGCAGGACCACGGTGGCGATCGCCACGCAGGCGAAGCCGAAGCCGATGGCGGCCCCGCGAATCCACCGCAGGGTGCCATCGTCCACCTCGCCCTCACGTGGTCGGCCCAATGGCCACGCGGCGATGACGATCGCAACCATTGCCAGAACCTGCGAGGCAGCGAAATCTCGGACCCAACCAAGATCGAGATCCCGGGCGACGATCGCCACTGGCAAGGCCAGGAACGCTGCAACGATTGGCCAGGACAGCCAGCGACGCGCACGCAATGGCCCGATCGCGAGCGCGGCGGCGAGCGCGAGCGCGGCGATCGCGAAGCTGCCGAGGTTGAGCTTGGTCAGAAACAGGGCGGCAAGCAAGGCTCCCGCGGCGGCCCCAGTAAGGGCCGGGCGGCCGGTCGGGCCGAAAGCGACGAGCAGGACGAACGCACTCAGCAGGAGGACACAGAGGCCCTGCGGGTGCATGGGCTCGGCGGCCAGCGTGTAGAGGCAGGCAAAGGCCGTCATCATCGCGATCGCGCCCAGCATCGGGCGTCCTGTCAAGCGCTGCGCGGCAAGGCCCAGAAAGAAGCTGGTCACGAGCCAGAGGACGATTACGGTCGTGCGGCTCGCGTCCGTGGTGACCGCCTCACCCGTAAGCGCCAGCAGTCCACCGAAGAGCTCGAAGTAGAAGGGGCCATATGGGGAATAGACGTCCCGGTAGAGAGTTTCCCCTTCCGCAAATGCCTGCAGAGACACGAGCACAGTTCCCTCGTCGTCATAGGGAGCCCAGACAGTGAAGATGGTCATGTACGCAGCCACCGCCGCGCCAGCAGCGACCAAGGCATAGAGGAGGACCGCCAGGACCTCAGGATCGGCCAAGGTGGATCGCCACGCCGATTTCCGGCCCCGAGCAACCGGTTGCGTGGCGGGGGCGCGGCTCAAGGCGGGGAACGATATCGGCCCAACTTCCCATCTGAAAGGATCGCCGCCCTTGAGACGAGACGCCTACCGCGAGCACTACGAGGTCGAGGACCGCCACTGGTGGTTCCGCGGCCGCTGGGCGGTGGTCGAGGCCTTGCTCTCCCGGGTGGAGCTGCCGATCCAGCCCCGGATCCTCGACGCCGGCTGCGGCACCGGAGGAAACCTCGGGCGGTACTCCCGAATCGGTGAGGTCACCGGAGTGGACCCCTCCGAGGAGGCGGTGCGCTTCTGTCACGAGCGCGGCTTCCCCTCAACGCAACTCGCGGGCCTGGAGGAGCTCCCCTTCGGGGACGAAAGCTTCGACCTGATCGCCGCAACCGACGTGATCGAGCACATCGCCGCCGAGGACCGGGCGCTGAAGGAGCTGCGACGGGTCGCTTCGCCTCAGGGGGTCATGGTCCTCACCGTCCCCGCCTACATGTGGCTTTGGACCCAGGAGGACGACAATCTCCATCACAAACGTCGCTACACGAGGCCACGCCTGCGCCAGGCGGTGGAACTGGCGGGATGGGAACCCCGCATCGCCACCTACTTCAACTCGCTATTGCTGCCCCCGATCGCGCTGACAAGGCGCCTGCCGCAACGAGAAAACGGCAAGAAGGCCGACCTGGAGCGAACTCCAGCTTTCCTCGACGGCCCGCTCTCGTTGCCCATGCGCTTCGAGGCAATGCTGATCCGGGCCGGCCTCCGGCTCCCGGCCGGCGTCTCAGTCGGAATCGCTTGCCGGAAGCTCGGATAGCACGCTGCTGCCCTGGCGGCGTGGCCTGCGGCGGCGCAGCCGGTATGAAAGAAGGGCGACGTCGCGCAGCATCCAGTAACTGGCCGAGACGACGCGTACGCTCGAGCGCGAATCGTGGAGGTAGAGAACGGGCACCTCATCGATCCGCAGTCCAGCCCGGTCGGCACGCAGGAGCAACTCGACGTCGAAGGCGAAGCCGGCGCAGGTCTGCTCCTGGACCAGGCGCCGGACGGCGTCGGCATCAAAGAGCTTGAAGCCGTTCTGCGTGTCGTTCAGGCGCAGTCCCGTGAGCAGGCGCACCGTGCCATTGAAGGCGCTGCCGGTCAGCTTGCGGTGCTTGGGCCCGCGCTCGACCACAGCGCCCTCCACCGCCCGCGAGCCGATCGCGATGTCGGCCCCTTCCCTTACCGCGGCAGTCAACTTCGGCAACTCCTCCAGTGGGGTCGAGAGATCGACGTCCGCGAGCAGGACGTACTCGCCACGCGCCCGCTCGACACCGGCGGCGAAAGCCGCACCCTTGCCGCGATTCTCGTCGAAGTCGAGTACGGGCTCCAGCCAACTGTCTCGGGCAGCAGCCGCCCGAAGGATCTCACGGGTGCGGTCGTCGCTGCCGTCGTCGACGATCAGGACCTCCAACAGTTCCATGCCTGCTTCCCGCACCGCTGCCGCTGCGCTCGTGGTCAACGTCTCTGAGCAGAGCCGGCAGCCGCGCCTCCTCGTTGTAGGCGGGGATGACCAGCGAAAGCGTCGCTGGGGCGCAGCTGGGATCGGGGGGCGCTGAGGTCTCGTCTCCCACCCGCTCAACCTATAGGTAGGGGTCGATCCGAACGCAGCGCGCTCGGTCAGGCGCGCCCCAGCCAGCGGCTGATCGCCCTCAGAGGACGGGTTACGCGCCAGCTCGCCGTCGACTCGTAGGCGCGCTGGGTTTGCTCCCGCTCGGTTGCGGCCGCTTCCTCTGCGTCACGGGCGCGCCGCTCGCTCTCACCGAGCAGTGTGTTCAGGCGGGCGGTCTCGCGGCCCATCGCCTGCACGTCGCCGCGGGCGCGCCACTCGAGCCGGACGAGCCGCGCCATCTCCTCCAGTGGAGCACGCGACCGCGGCGGTGGGCTCGCGAGCCGCCCGAAGAGCCCGACCAGCTCCTGCGCGTGGACGTTCGCGCGGTGATTGGCCATCACGAGGTCGTGGTTCACCGGTCCCATGCTCGCCTCGTAGCGGAGGAGATCCTCCGCCAGCCGTGTCGCGTCGATGGTCGTGGCGGGGGTGCGGCCGCCAATCCCGTCCGCCTCTATCTGGGGATAGGACTCCGTCGTGACCCAGCCATCGCCGCCGTGCCAGTCGTACACGTACGCGGCGCGGCCGCAGGCCATCGCCTCCAGGATCGAGCGGCCGTACCCGATCACGATCTCTGTCCCCGCCAACGCAGGGCGAGGATCCGTGGTGTCGCCTCCCAAGCCGCCCACTCGCGTCAGCTCGAGCCCGGCCTTCGCGCAGGCCGCTTCCAGCATCCCCATGCGGTCGGCCTGAGGAGTGTTGCTGAGCAGCAGGGCGCGGCGCGGAACCTTGGGCAGCTCAGCCTGCGGCACGAATCGCTCGGTGTCGATCGGCTGCCGCAGGCGCACCACCTCGACTCCCGTCGCGTAGCTGCGCATCCGGTCTGCGACGCGGTCGTTGAGAGCCAGGACCACGCCGACAAGGCCATCGAGCTGCGGCGGGGCCTGCAGGTCGAAGCTCTCGCTGTGGGCGACGAACAGCTGCGGGATGGCCGGGAAGCGGTCAGCCAGCAGGAGGCTGACGCCGGCGTCCTGGACGAGAGCGGCGTCGAAATCGTCCTCCAGTCTCGTCTCGTCGACTACCGCGATACCCCTCTCGCGAGCCGCCTCCACGCCTGCCCCCGGTTCCGGCGCGAAGATCGCAGCCGAGTGCCCGAGCCGGTCGAGCTGCTCGGCGACGGTGAACAGATATGACTCGCTGCCGCCAAGGCCGAGATGGTTGGTGGCAAGCAGCAGCTTCATCGGCGGGATGCTAAGGCCGGGGGCGACCGCCGGTGAGGGCGACGAAGGCACGCCAGGCTGGCTTCGGCCGGAAGCCGGTCCCAGCGCGGAAGAGCCCGACCGAGTCGCAGAAGTTGCACGAGCCGCGCAGGTCCTTCCAGGAGTACCAGTAGGTGCTCTTCAGGTTGAGGCGACCCCGGTTGTCGATCAGGTAGCGGTAGGCCTCGCGCAGTTCCCGCACCTGACCCATGATCCCCTGCTCGAAAGCGACGATGTGGGGGTCGTTCTGCGAACCCCAGCCCATCTCGGTGATGTGCAGGCGAGCGCGAGGGTCGCGGTTCTCGACAGCGACTTCGCGGATCTCCTCGGTCAGTTCTTCGAGATCCTCGACATGGAAGGCGTAGGGGTGCAGCGCGATGGCATCGAAGCGTGACTTGATGCCGGGCGAGCGGTAGACCGCGTCGAGGAAGTCGGCCGCATCCATTCCTTTCCTGCCTCCCTCGTCGGGGTCGCCGAAGAGACCGGAGAGGATCACTTCGGCGCCGCGGTCGACTGACTTGATCGCCGGCTGGGTCAGCTTCAGCAGGCGGGCGTAGCGGCTGGGCGAGACTGGGAAGGCGAAGTAGAAGAAGTTGGCCTCGTTCCAGACCTGCCAGGCGCGGATTGGCAGCGGGCGCGCGATCACCGGCGTGTAGTTGGGGGTGACGCCTCCCGGCGCCCTTTCGGCCCAGAAGGCGCCCCCGGGCCCGTAGCGTTCGGCCGCGGCCTTGACGAAGGCGACCCAGGCGGACCGCGCCCGTACGCTGTCGATCGGCAACGTCTGTTCTTTGCGCGCCAGCCAACGCGGCGTGCCGAAGAGGAACGGCAGAACGCGCAAGCCGTTGCGAGCGACCATTTCCATCACCGGGTCGATGCTGCTCCAGTCGTAGGTTCGCTGCGACGTCGGCTGGATCAGGTGCCAGAGGAAGGGCAGGCGGATCACCCCGATCTTTGCCGATCGCATGTATTCCAAGTCGCGATTCACCAGCGGCGTCTGCGGCGCGATGCCGAAGAAAGCCGGCGAGGGCCTGGCACTGGTCTGGGCCGGCGCGCCGCTCGTCGCGACCGGGAGCGCGACGATCGCGCAGCAGACCAGCGCCGCGACCAGCGCGAGCAGCAGGATCGGTGTCTTCTTCGCGGGCTTCACTCGTGTGGCGGGCCGAAAAGCTAGCGGCTCAGTAGGACCCACCCAGCTTGCGGTGATCCCAGGTAGCAACCCGCAACGGCCTGAAATGGATCGCGACGCGCTTCGGCGCCTGCGCCTCCAGCGCCGCCTTGGCGTCGCCCTCGACCGAGGAGATTCCCTCGGCGTAGCGCAGGGTCAGCTCTTCGGCGAAGCCGAGGACCGTCTCAGGATCGCGGTGGATCTCCGCCTCGGCCTCGACCATGACGCCGCGAAGCTCGCTGTACTCGTGGCCAGTCTCGACCAGCACGGTTGCCCGCGGGTCGCGCTCCAGGTTGCGCACCTTCTGCGATTTGGCGTAGGTCCAAATCCAGACCTCGCCGTCGCGGGGCACGAACCACAGCGGCATCGAGTGCGGCCAGCCGCGCGGGCCGAGGCTGGAGACGACCGCGATCCGCTCCCCCTCGAGTAGCTCCAGCAGCTCCGCGTCGCTCAGCTTGATCTGGTCGCGGCGGCTCACGGCACTGATTCTTTCCTGAATCGTCTCGCCATGCGCACATCCCGTCGGAAGAGAGCCGGTAGCGTCGCCTCGATGACGCCAGGAGTGCAAGGACGGGGCTCACAACCTTGCCGCCACCGGTCGCTGGTATCGTACGTACTGATAGATCTGAATACGTACGTACGATTCTTACGGAGGCCACATGGCAGTCAGCGCTTCGAAACTGCGCGCCAACGTCTATCGGTTGCTCGACGAGGTTCTGGAGACCGGGCAACCGCTGGAGATCGAACGCAACGGGAAAACCCTCGTCATCGCCCCGAAGGAAGAGCAGTCGATCTGGGATCGCCTACCGCGCCGCGAGGGCGCGATCGTAGGCGACCCTGACGAGCTGATCCACATCGACTGGTCCTCGGAGTGGAACCCTGATCCTTATTGACACCCATATCGCTCTTTGGCTGTATGCGGGCCTTGCGGAGCGGCTTCCCGAGCCCGTCCGTGCCCTGCTCGAGGAACGGGCACCGCGAATCTCCCCCCTCGTGGCCCTCGAGCTGACATACCTGCACGAAGTGGGCAAGGCCCGAGATTCGGCGCCCACGATGCTGGCTGCACTGAGGCAGAGCATCGGCCTCGAGGTTGTAGATGCCTCGTTTGCCGATCTGATCGACAGAGCTGTCAATCTCTCCTGGACGCGCGACCCCTTCGACCGCCTGATCGCCGCGCACGCGATCGTCGCCGATGCCCCTCTCGTGACCGCCGACGAGACGATCAGGAAGCACCTCGCCCTGGCGACCTGGGACTGAGCGACTCTCCAGGCCAGCCACGGCCACATCCGGCTAGCGGGCGAGGCGGACCAGCGCGTGCCAGGCGGGCTTGGGCTTGAAGCGGGCGCCGCTGCGGAAGAGGCCGACCGAGTCGCAGAAGTTGCAGGCTCCCCGGATGTCCTTCCAGCTGAACCAGTGGACCTGCTTCAGGTTGAGCCGGCCCTGGTTGCCGATCAGGTAGCCGTAAGCGCTGCGCAGTTCGCGCGCCTGCTCTCTCAGGCCGACCTCGAAGGCGACGCGGCGGGGGTTGCGCTGCGAGCCCCAGCCGATCTCGGTCAGGTACAGACCGGTGCGGCGATCGCGGTTGCGGACGATCACTCCGCGCAGCGCCTCGGTCAGCCTGCGCAGCTCAGCCGCGCTCGCAGCGTAGGGATGCAGGGCGACGCCGTCGAAGCTCTGCTTGATCCCCCGCACCGCGTAGAGGCGGTCGAGGAAGTCGGTCGCGTCCATGGCCCGCGGCGGACGCTCCTTGGGATTGCCGAAGAGGCCGCCGAGGATCACTTCCGCGCGCGGATCGGTGCGCGCGATCATCTGGTGCGAGAGCTTCAGCAGGCGCGCGTAGCGCCCCGGCGAGGCGGGGGTGGCGAAGTAGAAGAAGTTCGGCTCGTTCCAGATCTGCCAGCGCCGGACGGGGCGGGGCGGGACGAAGTCGCCGGAGTCGCGGCCGTGCTCGAGCCAGAACTGGCCGCCGAGGCCGTAGCGTTCGACCGCGGCGCGCAGGAACGCCGCCCATTCGCGGCGCTGGCGAGCACTGTCGATCGGCATCTTCGTCTCGCGGGCGAGCCAGCCCGGGGTCCCGTAGAGGAATGGGAGCAGGTCGAGACGGGACCGCGCGGTCGCTGCGACCACCTGGTCGACTCCGCTCCAGTCGTAGCCGGAGCGGGGCGAGGGCTGTACCGAGCGCCAGATCACGGGGACCCGGGCGACGTCGAGGCCACCGGACCTCATCCGATCGGTATCTGCAGCGCTCAGCACCGTCTGCGGCACCACCCCGAAGAAGTCGCGCGGCAGGCGAGCCTGCGCCGTCGCCGCACCGGCGGCCAGCATGGCTGCCAGCACCAGCACCGTGAGCATTGTGGTCCTAGTCCGCATCGGCGATCAAAGGAACACGTCAGGCCGCACCGAGGCGCGGTCCCCCTCCGGAAGCAAGCGGAGTCGCAGCTCAGGCCGCCGGCCGAAAGGAGCGGCGGTAGGCGGTCGGGGTGGTCGCGGTGGCGCGGCGGAAGTGGTCGCGCAGCGAGGCGGCGGTGCCGAAGCCGACCCGCCAGGCGATCGCCTCGACCGGCAACTCGGACTCCTCCAGCAGGCGGCGCGCCTCGAGGACGCGCTGGGATAGCAGCCACTGCAGCGGCGTGGTGCCGGTCTCCTCGCGGAAGCGACGGGCGAAGGTGCGAGGGCTGACACCGGCGTGCCGCGCCATCGCGGCGACGTCGAGCGGCTTGTCGAGGCGCTCCGCAGCCCAGCGGCGGGTCGGCTCCAGCGAGTCGATCGAGCCGACCGTCCGCAGCGGCGGGCGCTCGATGAACTGCGCCTGGCCACCCTCGCGGTGAGGCGCGGCGACCATCTGGCGGGCGACCCGCTCGCCGACCGCGACCCCGAAGTCCTTGCGGATCGCGTGCAGGCAGAGGTCGATGCCGGCGCTGAGTCCGGCGGAAGTCATCACCTCGTTTTCGTCGATGTAGAGGGCAGCCGCGTCGACCTCGATCGCGGGGAAGCGCTTCGCCAGCTCTCCGGCGAAAGCCCAGTGAGTGGTGGCGCGGCGGCCGTCGAGCAGGCCGGCGTGGGCGAGGGCGAAGGCGCCGGCGCAGACCGAGAGCAGGCGCGCGCCGCGCTCGGCGGCGGCGCGCAGCGCCTCGACCACCTCGCCGGGCGGCGGGTCGAGGACGTTGAGGTAGGCGGGGACGGCGACCGTGTCGGCGGCCTCCAGCGCCCCAAGGTCGCCCTGGGTCCCGACCGTGAACCCGCTGATGGTGCGGACCTCCTCCCCGCCCGGCGAGCAGGTGGAGAAGCCATAGAGCGGCGCCCCGTCGTCCCCGTACGCGAGCCCGAACGCCTGGCCGGGCGCGGTCAGGTCGAAGGCGACCAGGCCCTCGAGACAGAGTGCGACCACGCGGTGCATGGCAGAAATCTATCGAACATTGGCAATCCTGCCACTGGCAGAGATCGACCGCCGCCGCCAAGATCTCTCCCATGCAGATAGCGATCTTGATCTTCGAGAAGCTGACGGCGCTCGACGCGATCGGGCCCTACGAGGTGTTGCGCTCGGTGCCGGGATGGGAAGTCAAATTCGTCGGCCCCGAGAAGGGGCCCGTGCGAGCCGACAGCGGCGCGCTAGGGCTGAGCGCCGACTACGGCCTCGACGAGGTGACCGAGCCGGACATCGTCCTCGTCCCCGGCGGCGAGGGCAACCGGCCCCTGCTGGAGGACGAGGCGGTCCTCTCCTGGCTGCGCCTAGTCGACGAGAAGACGAAGTGGACGACCTCGGTCTGCACCGGCTCGCTCGTGCTCGGCGCCGCCGGGCTGTTGCAGGGCAAGCGCGCGACCGGGCACTGGCTCTATCTCGAGCGGTTGCGCGAGTACGGCGCCGACCCGGTCGGTGGCCGCTTCGTCGAGGACGGCAAGACGATTACCGCGGCTGGCGTCTCGGCCGGGATCGACATGGCGCTGCACCTGGTCGGCCGCGAGGCCGGCCCGGAGGTCGCCCAGGCCGTCCAGCTGGGGATCGAGTACGACCCGCAACCGCCTTTCGACGCGGGCTCGCCGGCGAAGGCGCCGCAGCCGATCGTCGAGCTGGTCACCAGCGTCGCCGGCACGGCCGACGAGTGGCTCGGCGCCGCTAGCGAGCGGGCCTGAGCCGCACCGCGCGAGTGGCGCGGGAGCCGGGGATCGCGACCAGCAGCTGTGCCCTGAGCAGGCCACGACGCGCCAGCAGCGGGCGTCCGCGCTCGTTGAGCGCGATCGCGGAAGGTGTGGGAGCGTGCCGCCGCCGAGCCTGAAGGTGCGGTTGCCGACGCCGACCCGCACGACCCTGGTCGGGATGCCGCGCCGGGCGATGCAGGGGCACCCTGGCCTGGGTGCGGAGGATGATCCGCCCCGGGCAGCTTTCGCCGGCGGCCCAGCCGCAGCGGACCCAGAGGCTGCACGCGTCCCGCCGCTCGGCGCGGATGTTCCTCACGGTCAGCGGCGGCAGCGCGGGGCGGCGCCGAGACCGAGCCGACGGTCGTCCCTTCGACGTAGTTGTTGTCGATGTTGATCGTCGTCCCGCCCCAGGTCTCGTTGTGGCCGCCGCGGTACTGGTGGATGCGCTGGTGCGTGCGCCAGGCGGTCGAGGGGACGTAGGGGTCGAGCGCGTTGACGCCGCCGTTCCAGTTGGCGAACCAGAGGTCGTCGGGCAGCAGGTACTCGGGGTTGTCCGCTTCGCGGGCGAGGTCGGCGATGCCCGAGGCGCTGGAGCTGTAGACGCCGGAGCTGTAGCCGAGCTCGTGCAGCTCGGCGGTCCAGGCCTCGAGGAAGGTCAGCGTCGCCCGCGTCGCGCTCGCGGTCCGCGTGTAGGCCTCCATGTCGAAGTAGATCGGGCTGCCGGGGCCCATGCCGATCGCCTGCGCGTCGGCGACCGCGTCCTGGGCCTGCAGCGACGCCCTGAGCAGCGGCGGTCGTCAGGCTCGTGCTCAGCTCGGCGCAGGTGCCGCAGACGCTGGTCGGCGACTGCAGGCCGACGTAGGTCGGGATCAGGTGCCAGCCCTCGGCGACCTGTTCGCCGACCCAGGCCGCGGTCAGGTTGGGCTGCGAGCAGGCGCGGTTGAGGCCGCCGATGTAGACGCCGATCGCGCCGGTAGGGCGAGGATTTGCCCCAGGCCGCCATCGTCCGCGAGGAGGGCGCGGTGCAGGCGTCGAAGCCGAGGCCGGTGTACTCGTCGGAGCCGGTGACCGTGGTCGTGCGACCGCGCTGGCCCGCGCCTGCGGGCGCTCGCGGGCGCCGGGTTCGACCAGGATCGCCCGGCGACGCCCGATCGCGTCCGACGGGCAGCGCTGGCTTCGCGCCCGGCGTCCCCAGGTAGACCGCGCGCCGGTCGAGCCGCACGCACATCCGCGGGTGCTCGGCCAGCCGGTAGACCGGCCAGCCGGCGGGCACCGCAACCTCATGGCCCTGGAAGTGGACCGTCCTCGCGCTCGCCGGCGTCGCGGCAGAGCGCGAGCAGGCAGAAAGCCCCCAGCGCTGGACGAAACAGCCGCATACGCATCCCAACCCATCTTCGCGGCATAGGTAGCGGACTCCCGCCACTCCCCCGCACTGCAACGCTTTTAGCACCCACTGGGTGCCTAAAACGTTGCGCCAGGGCTGGCGGGGACCAGGTCCAGCTCGCGCCACGGCCCCTCGCCGGCCATCGGCTGGGTGCGGCCCTCGAGCCAGTCGGCCTGGAGGTCGTCGTAGTGGGGGCTGGCCGGGTGGCCGGACTGGCCGGTGAACATCTGCCAGCGCGAGCGCTCGGGCGCGGTCGGGTCGGCGACCATGCGCCAGCTCGGCGCCCAGACGGCTTTGTAGGGGTCGTTGGGGTCGTAGGCGATCTGGCTCACGGTCTCCTGGGCGCCCCCGGCCTTGAGCGCGGCGGTTGAGCAGCTTGCCGCAGCAGCGGGTTGGCCTCGCCGAGCGGGTGCGGGAACTCCATCTCGTGGACGTGGCCCCAGCGCCAGCCCTCCGGGTCGGGGCCGAAGCGGTCGCTGAGGTCGTCGAGGGCGCCGCTCAGCGCTTCCAGCACGAGCTCGTCCCAGGGCCGGCCGATCAGCTCCTCGTCGCCCTTCCTCCCAGAGCTTCATCAGGTGCGAGTGCCAGCGCCAGGGCGAGGTGACGTGCGGGGTGAAGCCGTTGTCGGCGCGGTCGAGCCAGCGCTCGCAGAGGTCGCGGTCGCCGATCGCGGCGCGGGCGACCTCGCGCGCCAGTCGCAGCAGGAAGGCCTGGTAGATCGTGCCGGCGATCGTGTCCGGGCCGAGCCGCCCGTCCCAGCTGCGCAGGCGCTCGATCGCGCTCAGCTCGCGCTGCCCCGGCGGCGAGAGCCGGCCCAGCCGCGCGCGCCGCCTCGAGGCCGGGGATCGAGAGGTTGTCGGACTGCATCGCCTCGAAGCTCGTCGAGGTCGTGCTCGTCGCTGGCGCGCAGCAGCTGCTCGATCCGCTCGGCGCGGAAGCCGTCGAGCCAGTCGCTGGTGATGTGGTGCGGGTACTCGTCGCCGACGATGCCGGTTGTTGGCGGTGACGAGGAAGCCGCTCTCGGGATCGACCGCCTCGGGCAGTTCCTCGTAGGGGATCGTCCCCTCCCACTCGAACTCGCCGGTCCAGCCCGGCTTCGGCAGGTCGGGGCAGCCGCCCTTGCGCAGCGGCAGGCGGCCGATCAGCTTGTAGCCGATCGAGCCGTGGCGGTCGGCCCAGACCAGGTTCGAGGCGGGCGAGGTGTGGCCCTCCAGCCGCGCCACCAGGTCCGGCCCGGAGCTCGATCCCGTGCAGCTCGAACATGCCCTTGAAGGCGGTCGGCTCGGTCGAGCGTGATCCAGCGCAGGGCGAGCGGCTCGGCCTCGTCGGCGCCGAGCGCCTCGTTGACGATCGGGCCGTGGTGGGTGATCCGCACGTCGAGGACCTCGGGCGCGTCGCGCCCCTTCACCGGGATCTCCTCGCGCACGACCTCGAGCGGCAGCCACTCGTCTTCGAAGAGGTAGCGGTCGCCCTCGACCCGCTCGACGAAGAGGTCCTGGACGTCGGCCATCACGTTGGTGAAGGTCCAGCAGACGTCGTTGTTCTGGCCCATGTAGACGCCGGGCATCCCCGGCAGCGAGGCGCCGCGGACGAAGCGGTCGCCGAGGGTGAGGCCGACCTGGTACCAGATGCCCGGCATGCTCGGCGGCAGATGCGGGTCGCCGGCGATCAGCGGCGAGCCGGTCGCGCTGAGTGCGCCGCTGACCGCCCAGTTGTTGGAGCCGCTCGCCTCGGCGGCCATCCCGATCGTGCGGCGCACCGCGTCGATCTGCTCGGCCAAGCGCGAGCCCGTCGCCAGACCAGGGTTCCTGGGTGACGACCGGGTTGTCGGCCGGGTAGCCGGGGTCGAGCTTCGCCGCCAGCTCCGGGCCGAGCGCCCGCGTCATGTCGGCGCGCAGCAGCTCCTTCTCCCAGTTGGTCGAGAGGCCGAAGGCGAGCAGCTTGCCGAGGCTGAGGATGTCGACCGGGCGCCAGGGCTCCCACGCGCAGCCGCAGCAGCTGCATCTCGAAGGGCAGCGCCTTGGCGCTTGCCGCCGCCGCGTTGACCCCCTCGCAGAAGCGCTCCAGCAGCGCCAGCAGCTCGGGGTCGAGGGTCGCCGCCTCGCGCTCGGCGGCGCGGCGGATCCCCAGCGTACGCATCAGGCGGTCGACCGGCAGCCCCTCCTCGCCGGCCATCTCGGCGACGCGCCCGGAGACGGCGCGGCGGTAGAAGTCGAGCTGCCAGAGCCGGTCCTGGCCGTGGCAGAAGCCCTCGGCGAACCAGACATCAGCGCTCGCTGCCCGCCTCGATGTGAGGAACGCCCCAGCGATCGCGACGGACTCGCACCGGCCCCTCGAGCCCGTCGAGCGAGATCGTCGCCCTCCTGCTTCGGCAGCGGCCGCCGCGCCAGCCAGTGCCAGGCCGCAGCAGTGGTCGCCGCAGCAAGGCCCGTGCCGGCGACCCCAGCCACCAGCCCTGCCCGCATCGCCCGCCCGCGACTCATCGTCGAAGCGTACTGGCCAGCTAGCCAAGAATGCTTCCAGTGTTCCTTTTGCGTCCCATATGCGCATAAGGAACACCAGAGCGATTTCGAGCTAGACGTCGATGGGAGCGCGACCTTCCGCCGTCAGCTTCTCGAGGTGCGCCTCCATCACCAGGGCCGCCGCTGGGCGCAGCTCGTCGGAAACGTCGTCCCAGACCTCGGCGAGCAGGGCCTGGCGGGAGCGCTCGCCGCGCTCGAGGGCGGCGAGCAGGCGGCGCTCGCGCATCTCGCGGTGCTCGACGTACTCGGCCAGCTTCGCCGCGGGATCGGTGATCCAGGGGCCGTGGCCGGGACAGATCAGCTCGATCTCCTCCGCCTGCATTCGCCGCAGCGAGTCCATGTAGGCGGCGAGCGAGCCGCCGTCGGGTGGGACGAAGGTCGAGCCCTCGCCGAGCACCAAGTCGCCGCTGAAGCAGACGCGATCCTCGGTCATCAGGCAGACGTGGTCGGGGGCGTGGCCGGGGGTGGCGATCGCCCGCAGGCCGGCGTGCTCCTCACCGTCTGAGGGCAGGACGACGGGCGGTGCCCCAGGCCGATCGCTCGCCGCCGCTAAGGCGAGCCGTTCCGCCCCGTCGGCATGGTCGCCGTGACCATGCGTAAGCAGGACCAAGCCGATCCCGCCCCGCTCCGCGGCCGCGGCCCGGACTGCGTCGAGGTGGCCGCCTTCCTCAGGCCCGGGGTCGATCACCGCACACGGCTCCGACCCGTACAGATAGGTGTTGGTCCCCTCCAGCGTCATCGGCCCCGGGTTGGGGGCCGTCAGCCGCAGGATCTCCGGGTGATGAGGCGCTTTATGCGTCATATAGACGTATAAAGCGCCTCAAGCGCCTCAGTCCGCGACCTCTTTGGCGATCGCCTCCCGCGCGTCCTCGGGCTCGAGCACGACGAGGTCGCCGGCGCCGCGCAGGATCTCCCGCACCAGCCACGAGGTGCCCGCGTAGGGCAGCTCGATCACCACCGCGCCGTCGGCCAGCTCCTCGACCACGGTGCGCTCCTCGCGCAGCCAGCGGGCCCGCTCGGGTGAGACCCAGACGCGGGCGACCTGGGCGGTCGGCACCTCGCCGTGGGTCATCCAGCCCTCGACCCCAGCCAGCTCTTCGACCTCAGGGCGGGCCTCGAAGGTCTGCTTCGAGGGCTTCGCCTCTTTGATCCGGTCGAGCTTGAAGTGGCGGATCCCCTCTTTGGTCAGGTCGTAGCACTCGACGTACCAGCCCTCGCGCCCGTTCTCCAGCCGGTAGGGCTCGACCGCGCGTTTGGTGAACTGGTCCTCGTTCTCCTTGTAGTAGGTGAGCTCGAGCACGCGGCGACCGGCGATCGCCTCGTTGACGACCCGCACGATCTCGGTGTCGCCGCCGCTGGCCGAGGCGATCTCCAGCCCCTCCTCGGAAGGATCGTGGCCGAGCGCCTCGACGATTTTCTTGCGAGCGCTCGCCAGGCCGCCCTGCGGCAGGTGGTCGCCGAAGAGGTCGATCGCCGCGACCAGGGCCTTCGCCTCCAGCGGCAGCAGCCGGGCCGGGCGGGCGAAGTTGTCGCCGTAGGGCTCGGAGTCGACCTCGATCTCGTCGCCGAGGATTTCGGCGTAGAGGACGTAGGTGCCGCCGCCGAAGTTGACGACGTTGAGCAGGTCGATGTCCTCGCGCAGCTCCTCGTCGGTCAGCTCGAGCCGCTGACGCAGGTCGGCGACTTGCAGTCGCTCGCCCCGCTTGGCGGAGTCGATCAGCAGGCCGGCGAGGGTGACGAGGCGGGCAAAGCGCTCGGGGCGGATCGCTGCCTCGCCGCGGCCGTTGGAGCGTCCCCGCGAGGCGTCCTCGCGCAGCGGCCGCTCGACGGTCTTGGCCGGCTCGAAGCCGTTGTGGTGGCGCTCGTGGAGCAGCCCGAGGCGGCCCTCCGCTTCCTCGCGCAGCTCGTCGGGACCGAGCACCTGGGCGTTCTGGCGCCAGCGCAGCACCCAGGCGATCAGCTCGCGCGGTGAGGCGTAGTCGGTCTCGAAGACGGAGCCCTTTCCGGGCGCCCCGTCGGACTTCTTCGCCGGGCGCAGCTCGCCGTACTCGCCGAAGTCGCGCTCGATCAGCCAGGCGATGCGGTCGCGGACGAAGATCTTCGCGGTGCCGCGGATCTCCCCCAGTTGCCAGTCGGCGCGCTGGCCGTAGTCGCGGCGGTCGAAGTCCTCCGGCGGGGTGAAGTCGTGCTCGGCCTTGGAGGCGTAGCCGACCTTGCCCTGGATCCGCGAGAGGCGGAAGACGCGGACCGCCTCGCGCTCGTGCGAGTAGCCGATCAAGTAGAACTGGCCGCCGCGGAAGACCAGGTGGTAAGGATCGACCTTGCGCCTCGCCGTCTCGTCGCGCTCCATCGTGTAGTAGGTGAACTCGATCGTCTTGCGGCGAGAGATCGCCGTCTCGATCTTGGAGAGGCGCTGCGAGAGGTCGCGGCCGCCGGCGGAGGCGGTCATCGCGATCTCGACCGGGGCGCGCTCGCCCTCGCTGATCGGGTTGGGATGGCCCCAGGCGACCTGCTGCAGCGCCAGGCGCAGCGGCTCGGCGTAGGCGAAGCCGCCGTCGGTGAGCAGCGAGAGCGCGGTCGAGAGCGCCGCCAGCTCCTCGTCGGAGAAGGTGATCGGGTCGAGGTAGAAGTTCTCCGGCGGCAGCGAGTAGAGCTCGGCCTCGAAGAAGCCCTCGCCCGGTTTCTCGACCCCGAGCTGGATACCGAGGCTCTCCAGCTCGGCGCGGTCGGCGTAGAAGCGGCGCGCGAAGGCGTCGTCGTTCATGTCGCTGTAACCCTCGACCTCGCGCTTGATCTCTAGTGCCGAAACCGGCCTGCCCTGCGCCATCAGGAACGAGATCAGCGAGAGCTGGCGGATCAGCTTCTCAGTGTCCTTAGCCACGGATCGCAGGATAGTCGGGGTGGCCTGAGTGGCATTTGGCCCCCCGCCGTGGATTCCCGCATTTTGGATACTGTGGTCGCGCCGTGGACCTGCTGCGCAACCTGTTCGGCAACCTGACCTCGGGGATCATCCGGCTCGCCGTCACCGGCGGGATTCTGGTCCTCTGCTACCTCTTCATCGTCAAGCCGGTCCTCGATACGACCAGTGACGCGATCCGCTCAAGCGGGCTGAGCGAGATCGGCAAGAGCCTCGAGGGGGTTGGCCAAGAGATCAAACGCCAGGTCCGCCACTCGCTCAAAGTGACCAAGCAGAAGGGCGTCAACCCTCAGAAGCTGATCCGCTGCGTCAAGAACGCGAGCGGAAATACAAAAAAGATCCAACGCTGCACGCGCCGGTTCTGAGCTAGGCCGCCGCGCGGGCGCCGAAATATGCCGAGCCGGAGAGAGCCCGGTCGAAGCTCGACCAGGCCTCGCCGGCGGGCAGCTCGCGCTCGAGGCGGTCGAAGCTGCCGAGGCGACCACCGAGGTTGTCGATCATGTGCACGAGGACGGCCTCGCGAGTGGCGGGGACGACAGGCGAGCCGTGCTCGAGCGAGCCGTGGTGACTGAGGATGATGTGGAGCACGGCCTGGGCCAGCGCCGGGTCGAAGCCGGGGATCTCCTCGATCTCGCGGCGCACCTTGTAGTAGCCGAGCGGGATCTCGCCCTGGAGGCGGCCGGCATCGGTTAGGTCGATCGCCAGCGGGTCGTCGTTGTAGGCCTCGGTCTTGCCGATGTCGTGGAGCAGGGCGCCACTGACTGCGACGTCACGGTCGATCCCGGGAAAGAAGGCGGCGGCGGCGCTGACCGCCTGGGCGACCGAGAGCGTGTGCTCGAGCAGTCCGTGGCGATAGGCCTGGTGGTAGACCTTCGCCGCCGGGGCGTCGCGGAAGCGCGCCCAGATCGGGGAGTCCTCGCCGAAGAAGCGGTCGAGCAGGTCGCGCAACTGGGGGTCCTGGACCGTGGCGAGTAGCTCGCGCAGGTCGCTCGCCAGGCGGTCGAAGGAGACCTCCGACCCGGGCGCAAGGTCCTCGGCCTGGTACTCGTCCGGCCCCGCCGCCCGCAGCTCGGCGATCTTGATCTTCGACCCCCAGCGCTCGCTCACCTCGAAGGATCCACTGACGAAGACCGCCGCCCCTGACGTCGCCAGCGCGTAGCGCTCCTCAGCGTCCTCCCAGCAGACCGCCTCGACCGCGCCGCTGGCGTCGCCCAGTGTCAACCGCAACCAGGGGTCGCCGTTGCGCTTGCGCCGCAGCTCCCGCGCCCGCACCGCGTAGACGCCTGTCAGCCGCTGGCCGTCTTCGAGCTCGAGCAGCGGGACCCGCTGCTGGGCCGTGACCGGCGGAGCCGCAGCAATGGCGGGCTCGGCTGGTTCCGTCGAGACCGCCGGTTCGGCCTGGACCGCCGGCTCCACTCGAACCGTCTCCTCAGCGAGGCCAGTAAGCGCTTCCTGCGTCATGCCGGATCCAAGGTAGAGCCGCTCGCGGACGAGTCAACGAGTTCGCTGTTTGCCGTCCATAGCCCAGACAAACAGCGAACGCGCCGGCTAGAGGGCGGTTCCCAGCCAGCGGCCGAGAGTGATCGCGGCGAAGCCCGCGGCGAGCGAGAGCGCGATGTTGAGCCAGACAAGCCGCGTGTGACCGGCGTCGGCGAGACGGTGGGAGTCCAGCATCCAAGTCGAGAAGGTGGTGAAGGAGCCGAGGCCGCCACCGGCGACGATGACCAGTGCCTCGCCTTCCAAGGCAGCGCCGGCGACCAAGCCCAGTGCCAGCGTGCCGGCGAGGTTGACGGCGAGGATTCCCAGCGGAAAGGGATGCGGGGCGCGAGCGCTGAGGGCAGCGTCGATGGCGAAGCGAGCCGCTGCGGCGCCGCCGCCGACGAGGCCGACCGCGATCCAGGCCGCCGGGCTCACCGCGCCGGCTCCGGTCGCCGCTCCAGCAGGATCCCGAGGCGGACGAAGAGGAAGCCGACGAGCAGCGTCGCGGCGACGTAGGCGCCGGCGAGCGCCAGGTGGCCGTCCTCGATCATCTCGAACAGCTCCAGCTGCAGGGTGGAGAAGGTGGTCAGGGTGCCGCAGATGCCGGTGGTGAGGAAGGGGTGGGCGAGGCTGTCCTCCGGGTGGTCGTGGAGCCGGGCGACGAAGTACCCCAGCATCAAGGCACCGGCCATGTTGACCGCGAACGTGGCCCAGGGCCACTCATCCGGGCCGTGTGGGACGGCCTCGGCCAGCCCGACGCGGGCGAGAGCGCCGATCACGCCCCCGGCGTAGATCGCCGCGAAGCGGCGCAGCTCGAATCGAGGCGCTGGCATGAGCGCAACCTCTTATCACGCGGTCGCGTCGCTCTAGCTGGGTTCGACCACTTCGACGGTGCCGCGCATGTCGGGGTGGATCTCGCAGAAGTACGGGTAGCTGCCGGCGTCCTTGAAGCTCTCCGAGCCCAGCTTGCCTTCCTCGAGGGTGCCGGTGTCGAAGGAGCCATCGTCGGCGGTCGCGGTGTGCGGCGCCGAGTCGCGGTTGATCCAGATCACCTTGCCGCCGGCCTCGATCGTGACCGGGTCGGGCTCATAGGTGAATTCGACAATCTCGACTTTTCCCGCCCGCACGGCATCGCCGCTCGGCGCTGGGGCGTTGGCGCCCCGCTGGGTCGCGTCGCCTTCCGATTCGGGTACGCCGCCGCCTTCAGGCGCGGTCGCGGTGGTCTCTCCCCCAGAGCCGTCCCCGCCTGAGTCATCGTCGTCGCCGCACCCCGCCAAGGCAAGGCCCAGCAGGACGAGCACGAGCGCGGGGAAGGCCAGGGGGAGCCGCATGCTGGGCGTCCCTACCCCCGCCGCTGTGTTTCAAACCCGCTCTACTAGGCTTCCGCGCGATGAAGCCGATGCGCTACATCGCCCTCGCGGAGGCGACCAGCTTCATCGCCCTACTGATTGCTTCGTACATCAAGCGCACCGGGGGCGATGAGATCGGCGTGCAGATCCTCGGCCCGATCCACGGAGCCCTCTTCATCCTCTACGTGATCGTCGCCCTCAATCTGCGCGCGCAGCTGGACTGGTCTGCGCAGACCACCTTCTGGATCCTGGTCGGGGCCGTGGTCCCCTTCGGCGGCTACGTCGTCGACTGGTGGCTGGCCCGGGAAGCGCGGCGTACCGCGGCATGACCGCGACGGGGCTGCTGGCGCTCGGCATCGCCGCCCTCCTCCTCAGCGGAGCGCCGGCTCCGGGCTCGCGAGCGGCCGAGCGGCCGCCACGCTTCGAGGGCGTCGCCGGACCGATCGACGAGCGCACCCGCGAGCGGATGACCGGCGTCTCCTGGCGGCGGGGCTGCCCGGTCGGCCTCGGCGAACTGCGCCTGCTCCGGATCAGCCACTGGGGATTCGACGGGCGGGTGCACCGGGGTCGGCTGGTCATCCACCGCGAGGAGGCCGGGGCGATGCTGCGCACGATGCGAGCGCTCTACCGGCTGCGCTTCCCGATCCGGCAGATGCGCCTGGTCGACGCCTACGGCGCCGACGACCGCCAAAGCATGGCCGCCGACAACACCTCCGCCTTCAACTGCCGTTACGTCGCCGGCCAGCCGGGCGTCTGGTCGGAGCACGCCTACGGACGGGCGATCGACGTCAACCCGATCGAGAACCCCTACGTGACCGGGTCCGGCTACGTCTCGCCGCCCGCCGGCGCTCCCTACGCCCGCCGCTCACGCCACAGGCCGGGGATGATCCAACGCGGCGGTCCCGTCGTCGCCGCCTTCACCGCCGCCGGCTGGGAGTGGGGCGGCAACTGGACCTCGCCCAGGGATTACCAGCACTTCTCGGCGACCGGCAACTGAGACGCGGGCGCGTTCGCCATTTGCTGCGCCCCAGCAGCACAAACAGCGAACTCACTCTGGGCGGCGGTGGACCTCGGTGGCGGCGGCCTGGTCGCGCGGTCGCACGACGATCTCGTCGATGTTGACGTGCGAGGGCTGGGCGAGCGCCCAGCGGATGCACTCGGCGACGTCCTCGGCACGCAGCGGCGTCATCCCGTCGTAGACCTGCTCCGCGGCCTCCTCGTCGCCTCCGAAGCGGACCAGGGAGAACTCCGTCTCCACCATTCCTGGCGCGACCTCGGTAACCCGCACCGGCTCGCCCAGCAACTCCAGCCGCAGCGCCCGCAAGGCTGCCCGCTGGGCTGACTTGGCGGCGTTGTAGCCGGCGCCGCCGCGGTAGGCCTCGAAGGCGGCGATGCTGGTCACGCCGACGATGTGCCCGTCGCCCGACTCGACCAGCTTCGGCAACAGGGCGCGGGTCATCCGCATCGTCCCCATCACGTTCGACTCGTACATCTGCAACCACTTCTCCTCGTCGGCGTCGCCCAGTGGCTCAAGGCCAAGCGCGCCGCCGGCGTTGTTAACCAGCACGTCGCAGCTCGGCACCTCGGCGACGAAAGCGGCGACCGAGTCGGGGTCGGTCACGTCGAGGGCGATCGCCTCGCCGCCGATCTCCGCGGCCAACTCCTGCAGCCGCTCCAGCCGGCGCGCGCCGAGGATCACCCGGTAGCCGTCGGCAGCCAGGGCCCGCACCGTGGCGGCGCCGATCCCGCTCGAAGCACCGGTGATGACAGCGGTCCTCATTCAGCTTCCTTGCCGACAGCTTCACCGATCGAGGACCACTGCGAGTCGCGCAGGCGATCGGCGAGGCCACGGTTGAGGCGGCGCGGCCAGAGCGGGCCGCCGTAGACGAACGCGGTGTAGGCCTGGACCAGGCTGGCGCCGGCGAGGACGCGCTCCCAGGCGTCGTCGGCGCTCTCGACCCCGCCGACGGAGACGAGCGTGAGGCGGTCGCCGACCCGGGTGTGGAGTAGGCGGAGGACCTCGAGCGATCGCTGCTGCAGCGGCCGGCCGGAGAGGCCGCCGCCGTGCTGCTGCGCGGCGACCTCGGCCTCACTGTTGCGGGCGAGCGAAGTGTCGACTGTGGTGTTGACGGCGATGATGCCGTCCAGCTCGAGGCGCAGGGCCAACTGGGCGATCTCCTCGACCTCCGCGTTCGAGAGATCGGGGGCGAGCTTGATCAGCAGCGGCACGTTTCGGCCAGGAGCGCAGACACGCAGCTCCTCACGCACCCCGTCGACGAGGGCCGTGAGGTGCTCGACCGACTGCATCTGCCTCAGGCCTGGCGTGTTGGGCGAGCTGATGTTGAGCGCGACGTAGTCGGCGTGCGGCGCCAGGACTCGCACTGTCTCGCGGTAGTCGGGGACCGCATCCTCGACCTCGACGGCTTTCGTCTTGCCGACGTTGGCCCCGATCACGACCTGCGTGCGGCGCCGAGCGAGCCGCTCCGCAACCGCCTCGCTGCCGTCATTGGGGAAGCCGAGCGCGTTGAGCAGCGCCCCGTCGCGCGGCAGCCGCGTGACTCGGGGCCGCGGATTGCCGTCCTGAGCGCGGGCGGTGACGGTGCCGACCTCGACCGCGCCGAAGCCGAGCGCGCCGAGTGCCTCGAACGCGGTCGCGTTCTTGTCGAGGCCAGCGGCGACACCGAGCGGGCTGCGGAAGTCGAGGCCCATCGCCTGGACATGGAGGCCAGGGCCACGCGAACGCAGAAGCCAGCCGAGGAGAGTCACCGCGCCGGGGATTCGGGTGGCGGCCCGCATCGCCGCAACCGCAAATCCGTGCACTCGCTCGGCGTCGATGTGCAGCAGGATCAGCCTGAAGAAGGCCCTATAGAAGATGGCTCTTCACCGGCGGCCACGATAGCCGCGTCGAGGGCGGCGGAGATCCGCTCGGGGCATTCGATCTGGGGATAGTGAGCGGCATCTGACAGCTCGATCACCTCGACCCCGGGGCGGAGCGCCCGCAGCCCGTCGAGGACGTCGACGGTGGCGACCGGGTCGCGCAGGCCCCAGGCAAGCGTCAGCGCGCCGGGCCAGTCGCGGATCGCCCCGTGCCAGCGCTCGGTGAAGCGTTCCCGCTCGGCCATGTAATGGATGGTGCGGTGGGCGACGCGCTGACCACCGTTGTGGGAGAGCAGCGCCCACTGGTCGGCGGCCTCCTCGACGCTGAGCGGGTGGTCGGCGGAGAAGACACGGGAGAACTGAGTGCGAAAGCTCCGCTCCGAGGTCAGCCTCGCGAACAGCGGCCCGAGCCTGCTGCGCAGCAGCCGCTGCCCGACCGTCGGGCTGGAGAGGTGGAGCAACATGCTGCCGTTGAAGAGCAGCGCCCCGCCCAGGTCGAAGCCGAGCTCCCCGCGCAGGTCGCGAGCCATCAGCTCGGTGGCAACCGAGGTACCCATGTCGTGAGCGACGACGATGACCGGCGGCGACCCCGCCCGCCGCACCAGCTCCTCCACCGCATCCGCCTGCCAGGCCAGCGTGTAGACGTGGTCGCGGGGCTTGTCCGACAGGCCGAAGCCGAGAAAGTCGAATGCCAGCGCATTCGCCTCGGGCCGCAACGCGAGCAACTCCCGCCAGTCATAGGAGCACGACGGAAACCCGTGCAGGAAGAGCAGCAACGGCCCCTCTCCCTCGCGCCGCCAGACGAACAGCCGCCGACCGAGGACATCTTCCAACGTGCCCTGACCCCGCCACTGTTCGACTCTGTCGGTCAACACAACCGCTGAGTCTCGCACGCACCTTTCGGTGGCGTCCGATCCACATTCGCAATTGAAATCCGGACTTGACAAGAACCATCACTTTCAATTGCATGACTATTTAAATACTCTGAAATGAGCGCGAGTGAGGTGAAGGAATGGCTTTCGAGGTTCCGGGCCGAGCGGAACAGGTCAGCGCTGAGCTGGTCGGTCTCTGGAATGAGGAGATCAAGAGGGCCTACGAAGCGCGAGGCGACCTCCATACTCGCTTCTTTGCCCTCGACCCAGGAGCTCTCGAGCAGCCGCAGGTGACGGACGGAGTGACGTGGCCGGCAGATCCGCTGGAGCCGACCTTCTGCACGGATGACGAGGGAGTGCGAGCGCTTTGCAATTGGGGCAGCCGAGGCCGGCACGCGCTTCACAACGAGTACTGCGAGTACGCCGTCGTGCATCGCGTCGACGCCAGCGGCCGCCCGCGCCCGAAGCGTGTTCAGGTGACAACCGAGCTGCGCGAGTACTGGCTGACACTCGCCACGCACGATCCTGAGCAGCTGCTCGCCGCTGCCACCGACGTCCTCGGCGAGGAGCCGCCGTGGACAGAGCTCTACGGAACAGCGGATCCTGGAGCGCATGAGGAGGAGCGCCGCCGGCGCTTCGCCGTCACCATGGCGGGGCACGGGAAAGACCCCGTGCTGGAAGAGGCCAAAGTCCCACGCGACCCAATTGGCCGGCTGAACACCGAGAACGCAGTGTTCATGTCACACCCCATCAACGGGCTCGACGACCTCATCTTCATCGTCCTCTTCGGTGCCCGCCGCTTCGCGGTGCGCGACTCCGGTGGCGAGCTCCGTCGCGCCGAGAGGGACGACATCTTCGCCGGCCCCGAACAGCAGAGATTTGCCTGCCGGCATGCGGACCCGGCTGCGGCACTCGCCGCCTACGGGGCAGTGCTCGCAGCCAGGGCGGTGAGCTTCGCCAACCCGCTGGGGATGTACCTGCGGCCGTTCAACCACAGGGTGCTCGAATTCGCCGGCGAGACGATCCCGCAAGCGTGGGTCCGCTGGAGCCGCGGCGAAGAGGGGATGTTCCAGCGGCTCGAACTTGGGCCGAAGGACGATGACGACGCCTTCCTCGACGAGATCGAGTTCAGCGTCGGACAGGAGAGACAGCGTCTCACCGGGGGCCACCAGCTGGTGAAGATGCTCGAAGTCGGACCGCTCCTCGCGACGGGAGCTACCAGTCCCGCAACCAAGGAGGAGCTCGAGGAGATCCCGGTGGGCAATCCGATCGAGTGCCATCGCACTGGTATCTGCGACGACGTGGGCAAGCTCGAGCGGGAGCACGAGCTTGCCATCCGGTCGGAGGAGGCGGGGACAGGCCTGCCGTCGAGCGCCTAATGGCGGACCGCACGCTTCAGGAGGGGATCTACTACGCGCGCGGCGAACGCCCGGGCAAGTTCTTCGCGCTGATCTTCCTCCGCGTAGCCGAGCATTGCGATGCCAGGCGCGCCGGCGAGCGGCTGACGGACCTCTGGCAGCTCTATGCGGGGCTCAAGCAGGGCCGCATCCCCGATCTCGATCCGGCCACCATCCCCGTCGAGGAGGACAACCTGCAGGTGCTGGTCGGGCTCGGGCCTCGAGCGTTCGACCTCACCGGCGCAGGACGACCCAAGCCGGATGGGCTAGAGCCCGATCGCCTGTTTGCCGCTCCTCGAGAAGGCGGCGGCGGGGCGCTGCTGGCCGGCTCCGGCCTCGAGTACGCAGCGGATGTGCAGACAGGCCTCGTCACCGAGGAGGTATGCGTGCAGGTAACGGGGGACACAAAGCTCGCGGTCGACCGCACGATCGTCGAGACCTGGAAGCTGCTGTCCGATTTCGCCGATCAGGAGACCGGCGCCGCCGACCTGGAGCCGACCAGCTTCTACCTCGGCTTCCAGCGCTCCGACCGTCGCAGCTGGATCGACTTCCACGACGGTCTCTCGAACATGCGCAGCGAGGAGCGCGAGGCGGCGATCGCGATCGACGGACGCAGGGGGGAGGATTGGTGCACCGGCGGCACCTACCTCGCATTCCTGCGCCTCGCCGTCGACCTGGGCGCATGGAGGAAGCTGGGGCGCCGCGAGCAGGAGCTGCTGGTTGGGCGCGACAAGCTGAGCGGTTGCCCGATCGTCGCCACGACGGCCGCCGGTGAGCCGGTGACGGACCCGGCTTGCCCCGTCACCGGCACCCAGATCTGGGAGGCGCCGAACGACCCGCTCTTCGCCGAGCCGCCGCTCGTCACCGATCCCGCCGTCATGCAGAGTCACGTGCAGCGTGCCAACCATCACGGCGAGGCCACCGGCCCCGGCGGCAGGCGGATCTTCCGCCAGGGCTACGAGTTCCTCGAGTGGAAGGAGGGCCCGCCCGGCTTCAGGGCCGGACTCAACTTCGTCAGCTTCCAGGACACGACGGAGCGACTGATGGGGATGCTCGGAGGCGAGGGCTGGCTCGGCAGGGTCAACTTCGGCGGCGATCCCGATCGGCAGCCGCTCGGCATGGAGACCCTGCTCAGCGTCTATGCCGCGGGAGTGTTCTTGGTGCCGCCGCGACGTGACGGCGAGCCCTTCCCGGGCGCCAGCATCTTCGGCCTCTAGCCGCCCGAGCAGGGCTTTGGGGGCGTTTTGTGGTGCCCTTTCTTGATCCAGGCGCCGATCCACACCTGCACTTTTTCCGCTACCTGCCCGCCGAATTCGATCGGGCGGCCGGCGATCTCGATGTCGCCGACGACGTAGCCCCGTTTCGGCGGCACTTCGAAGCGGGCGCGCAGGGTGCGTATCGCATCCCCCCGCTCGACCTTCCAGAATTTTGCCGCGTCGACGCCGTCCGGCGTGACCATGCCAGCCGTCAGCGGCCTGCCCATGTAGATGCCCACCGGGTCCGCCAGGGTGATCTTGGCTCCCGAGCGCGCGGCCTCGTTGACCGCGAACGCGATCTGCGGATCGCTGTTGCGCAGCGGCTCGCCGAGCCCGGTGCAGCGCATCAGGGCCTGCTGGTGGATTACCAGTTTGCCTTTTTTCACTCTGGGGATGGTCGCAGTCGCGACGAGTCCGACAGCCGCACCAAGGGTGTTGTCGCGCTGGTTCATGTGCGCCAGCCGGCCCGGCTGCGAGGCGTTCCATTTATTGACGGGCATGTAGCCGCCGCCGGGCCCGCGCAGGTCGGCGAGTTCCACCCTCCGGTCGACGAACTTGTGGTACAGCGCGACCAATTTTTTGGAATCGGTGTGGAAGAGGTGCTCCCAGTACTCGGGGGTCTCCGTCGTGAAGACGATCGCGGTGATCTTGCCTTTGCGCCGCTCGACCGTCCACTCGCAGTACTCGTCCTGCACTTCCCGATCGCCGTCGGCGATTTTCCAGCGCTCGACCAGCGACGGCTCGGTGGCGCGCAGGAGCTTCGGGAAGGCGACCCACGAGATCATCGGTTCCTGCGCGCTCGCGGGAGTGTCCTTCGCGGTCGGATCGTAGAGTTGGGGGAATCGCGGGCCGACGAACCCGCCGAAGAGCGATGCCACCCTCCTGCTCCAGTCGGCGGGGTCCCGGTCTTTCAGGCGCGCCGGGGTACTGAAACGTTTCAGTTTCGCCATCTCAACCCTCCGCCACGGTGCCGTCAGGACGCATCCGCCGCGGGGCCCGTTTGATGTTCGTCTTCGGCAGCAAGAGCGGGAACTCCGAGATCCGCATCTCGTCGAAGGTCTGCCGCCGCTCCTCGGCGAGCTTGAAATAGGGCTCGAAGCCGGCCTGGGTTTTGAGCTTCCCACTCAGCGCTTTGTAGTAACGGCTGAGGATTTTGTTGAACGGGGCGGCGAAGGTGGGGCCGGCTTTCCAGCGCCGCGCGAACTCCGCCTCAGGAGTGTCCGCTGGACCTGTCGCAGCGGCGTCGAGGATCGAGCTGACCATCGTTTGCGAGAAGCTGCTTTTGCCTTTGACGATCCTCGCCGTCGCCGGCACGTGGCGGAGCAGCGAGCTGCGACGCTCCGAAAAGACGGGGTTCCAGGGATCGACCATCAGCAGGCAGGCGGCCAGCCGCTTGCCGAGCAGGCCAATCTCGATCGCGTGGCGCAGCACGACCTGGTCCTCGAACGCCCGCTCGGGGACGAGGAAGCAGAAATGGGTATCGCCTTTGCGCTCGAAGCCCCCGTCGTCCTCCATCCGCACACGGAACTTGGTCAGGCATTTGCCGTAGATCCGGCCGCTGACCGTGAAGGGTGGCGGGCCCTCGAGGCCGAGAACGTTCGAAAGGCCCTCTACGTCGACGAAGAAGGTCTGGGGGAGGAAGAGGTCGGTCGAGGGCCTCAGGTCCGAGTTCTCGATGGAGGTGGTGGTCAGGTTGACCGTCGAACGTCGGCGGTTGGGCGTGCCGATGATCTGCTCCATGATGTGCCGCGGACGCGTAACCGGCCCGCCGCTGTCGCGCAACGAGGCGAACCTCGCCCTAGCCCAGCGCTCGATGGCTGGTCTCGCGGCCCCTTCCTCGAAAGCGAGCGCTCCGCCTGGCTCCTTTTTAGTGAACCATTCGTGGTTCCGCCGCGTGTCTTTAGGCGCGAAGACGCTCGCGGGGATGTTGGCGTCTGGCGAATGCCAGTTGATCCAAGGTGCCTTCAGCTCCTTCATGATCAGGGAGCCGCTCGGGTGACTCTCGAACGGTCCCTTGCCGCGGCTCGAGTCGCGCACCGCGTCGCGCGAGTTCCCGGCCAGCATCCAGGCTCCCCTCTGCCCAGTGGAGCGGTAGTAGTTGAAGCCGCCCGCTTTGCGGTCCCAGGCCATCACCTCGACCGGGGCGGCCTGCATCGGGTGGCCGGAGCTGAGGAAGACGTCGGGCCCGTTGCGCCCCTCCCCCAGGGTCACAAGGAAGCGCAGGCTCCGCGGGACCGTGGCTGTCTCAGCGGACATCGCGATCTGACTTCCCTCCCCGACGATGAACGACTTCTGCACCCTCAGCGGACTTTTTTTGGGCGCCGCGGCCTTGATGCCCTCGATGACCTGCTGCGCGGAGCGCGGAATTTTGCCTTTGGCGAAGAAGGTCGAAGCGAACAGGTCGCCGAGCGCTTTCACCTCCCGCGGGGTCATTTTCCGCGGCCTGGGGTCCGCGCCCACCACGAAGCGATTCAGCGCATTCTCATCGAGCCCGACCACCAAGTCGGGCTCATCGAACGCCATGCAGGTTTCGTCGGCCACCGGCGCAGCTCCCTCTTATCGACCCTTTCTCTTCGAGCGGCAACCTAACGCGATACTTCTGAGTGGTCAAATGGATGAGGCATTAAGACCCCTACGGAGCCGGAGGTAGCGCTTACCGAGTCGATCGGCGATGACGAAGAATGAAATAAATAAGTAAGTAAATGGCGAGGGCCGGAATCGAACCGGCGACACCACGATTTTCAGTCGTGTGCTCTACCAACTGAGCTACCTCGCCGTAGCTGAGGCGCAGTCTGGACCGCGCTGAAGGAAGGCTAGCGGCCGGGGGCTCGTGGAGGCTGATTGCATTGCGGCGTGGCCTGGACTCGTGCAGCGCTGGGGCTTTTCGTGGCAATCGTCATCGGCGTGGTGCTCGTCTCGGGCGGGTCGTCTGAGGACCCGCGGACGCCTGAGGGGCTGCCTGGGATGCCGTCGCCGTTCCTAGGCGTAGCGGTGGTCGGGAGTGGCGGCAAGACGATGGCCGTCGACGCCTATGGGAGCGTCGTCGATCTGCGAGCGCCGGGGCCGGCGGGGGAGCCGCTAATCGCCGTCTCCCCTGAGCGACAGGCCGCCGGCACGGTTCCGGCGGATACCGGGATGGTCGCTCGGACGCGGCTTGGCGAGGGAACGACAGCCCCGCTGTGGGATGCCGACTCGGTCGAGCAGCACTACCTGCCGGGCACGAACGTACTGTGGACCGTGGCTCGCTTCGGCAAGCGCAGGATGACCGTGACGCGGGGACTCGGCCTTCGGACCGTGCAAGCCGACCGGCGCTGGATCGCGCGGGCACGGACGCTCGGGTCGGGCGCGCCGGGATGGGCGCGTCAGATGTACGAGCGCTCGCTGCTGGTGCTGCGCGCGCTGACCGACCGCCGCACGGGCGCCGTGGCGGCCGGTGCCCGCGACGGTTGGGCCTATGTCTGGCCGCGGGACGCCGGCGCCGTGGCGCTCGCCTTTGCGGCGTCCGGCTACCGGGCCGAGGCGCGGCGGGTGGTCCGCTTTCTGCGAAGCCTCGACCTGGAAGCCGCCGCCCGCTTCCTCGGTGACGGCACACCGGTCGGCGGCCGCGCAGCACAGGGCGATGCGGCGGGCTGGCTCGTCGCGGCGGAACGCGCAACTGGGCTGGTCGGCAGGCGGGGCTCCGGACCGGGCCCAGCCGGGGGACCGAAGCGGGCGCAACCGATAGGTCACTGGCAGGACCGCGCCGACTACCAGGAGGGTGCGGCGGGCGACTACGTCGCCAACGCAATTGCTTCCGGTGTTCGAAATGCACCGCTGAGGGGGTATTTCGAACACCGGAAGGATCTTGCCCGGGTCGCGGACGACCCGGACTCCGGCGTCGACTCGGCCGTTGCCTGGGCGGTCCGTCCCTTCCCCAGGCCCGCCCTCGTCCCGCTCCTGCGCCGCTCGCTCCTTCAGCTGCTCGCCGAGCGCCGGACCCGCTTCGGCATCGTCCCTTCCGAGAACTGGCACGGCGGCGAAGATCCCTGGACGGCGCCCACCGCCTGGACCGCCTGGGCGTTTGCCGGGCTCGCTCGCCAAGCCCCACCGAAGTCAGCACTCGCCCGCCGCCACCGACGCACTGCCCTCAGCCTGATGGCCGATCTGCGCCGTGCCGCCACCCCGCTCGGCATGCTCCCCGAGCGGGTCGATGCCCAGACCGGCCTCCCCACCTCGACCACGCCGCTCGCCTGGTCGCACGCCTTCGCGATCCTCGCCCTGCGCGAGCTCTGGCCTTAGCCGCCGATCGCGTCGAGCGCGGCCGCGACCGCCTCTTCGGCGCTCGATGCCGGGATGATCCCCGGCGCTGACTCCATCGACCCCTCGCCTTTCAGCGTCCAGCTGCGCAGGGCGACGACGGGGCGGCCGAGGGCGCGGGCGAAGCCGATCTCCGAAAGCGTCCCCCACTCGCCGCCAACGGCGATCACGGCATCTCCTGACGAGACCACCGCCAGGTTGCGCGCATGGCCGATCCCGGTCGCCACGACGTGGGTGCAGAACGGGTTCGCCTCCTCGGTCGAGTCGCCCGGCACGATCCCGATCACCTCGCCGCCCGCTTCCGCGGCGCCGCGCGATACCGCCTCCATCACCCCGCTGCGCCCGCCGCAGACCACCCTCGCGCCCGCCTCGGCCAGCCGCCGTCCAACTTCCTCCGCGAGTCGCGCCAGCTCCGAGTCCCGCTCGCAGCGACCCGAGCCGATCACCGCCACCTGCCTCTTGCGCCGCTCGCTCATCCCGCGCCACCGCCCCCGCCGGCCCCCTGCATCGACCGCATCAGCTCCAGCGCCCCCGCCTTATGCAGCGGTTCGTTGAGGTTGCCGCACTTGGGGCTCTGCACGCAGGAGGGACAGCCGGACTCGCAGGGGCACTCGGCGATCAGCCGCTCGGCGTCGCCGAGCAGGCGCTCGAACTGCTCGTAGCCGCGCAGCGTGATCCCCACCCCGCCGGGGTGCCCATCGTAGATGAAGATCGTCGAGCGGCCGGTCTGGAAGTGGACGTTGGTCGAGAGGCCGCCGATGTCCCAGCGGTCGCACATCGCGATCAGCGGCAGCACCGCGATCTGACCATGCTCGGTCGCGTGTAGGGAGCCGAGCAGGGCCTCGGGCGGCAGCGCCCCGCTGAGCCGCTCGGGCAGCACGTACCAGAGCGCCTGGGTGACGAAGTGCTGCTCGGGCAGTTCCAGCGCCACCACGTCGAAGGGCTCCTGCTCGGAGATCGAGACGCGCTGGTAGGCGATCACCTGCTCGGTCACCGAGACCTCACCGAAGTGCAGCTCGACCCCGGCGGTCGAGCGCTGCTCACGCACCCGCTCGATGTAGATCTCGGTCTCCTTCTTCGGCCGGGTGTACCAGTCGCCGTCGAAGCTGGAGACGATCGCGCGCCGTTCCTCGACGTCGAGGCGCTCGACCTCGTAGGAGCGACCGAGGTGCAGGTAGACCGCGCCGGGGTGGACCGTGGTGAAGGCGCGCTCCGCCTCGACCAGGCCGAGCATCTCGCCGGAGTCGCGCTCGATCACCGCCACCGAATCGGCCGAGGCGGAGCGCAGCGAGACCTTGGCGGCGACGAACTCGCTGCTGCGCGGCAGCAGCTTGCCGCCGGCGCGGCGCAGTTTCCCCGCCGCGGCCAGCCGCTCGGCCCGCTCGCGCCAGCCCGGTCCGAGCAGCTCGTCGTCGACCTCGCTCAGCGGCAGCTCGTAGGCGGCGGCGATCAGGTGGCGTCCCGCGATCTGCTCGTTCTCAGGGTCGAGGATCGCCGCCTCGACCGGCCGCTCGAGGAACTCCTCGGGGTGGCGGCAGAAGAACTGGTCGAGCGCGTCCTGCCCGGCGACGTAGACCGCCAGGCCGCGCCGCCGGCGTCCTGCCCGCCCCCACATCTGGCGCAGGCTGGCGACTGTGCCGGGAAAGGTGACGCAAATCGCCGCGTCGAGCTCGCCGATGTCGATCCCCAGCTCCAGCGCGTCGGTGGCAACCACGGCGAGCAGCTCGCCGCTGCTTAGCCGCGCCTCGATATCGCGCCGCTGCTGTGGCGTGTAGCCGCCACGGTAGGGGGCGATCCGCTCCGCCAGCTCCGGCTTTCCGCGCCGCTCCAGGTTTTCGCGGGCGAAGCGCTGGATCAGCTCGATCCCGCGCCGGCTCTTGAGGAAGCAGATCGTCCGCACCCCCTGCGAGACCAGCTCGGCGAGCAGCTCGGCCGCCTCGGAAAGCGGCGAGCGCCGCACGCCCGTCGCCTTGTCGATCAGCGGCGGGTTCCACATCGCGATCTCGCGCCCGGCCCGCGGCGCGCCGTCGTCGTCGACCAGCTCGAAGGGGGCGCCGACCAGCCCCTCGGCCAGCTCGACCGGGTTGGCAATCGTCGCCGAGGCGAGCAGGAAGCGCGGCTCGGCACCGTAGGCGGCGGCAACCCGACGTAGCCGCCGCAGCACGTTGGCGACGTGCGAGCCGAAGACGCCGCGGTAGGTGTGCGCCTCGTCGACGACGACCCAGCCGAGGTTGGCGAAGAAGTCGCCCCAGCTCTTGTGGTTGGGCAGGACGCCGACGTGGAGCATGTCGGGGTTGGTGAGGACGAGGTTGCCGCGGCGGCGGATCGCGGGACGCTCCTCGCGTGGCGTGTCCCCGTCGTAGATCGCCTCGCGCAGGCCCGGCGGGCGCAGCTCGCCGAGCTTGCGGGCCTGGTCCTGGGCCAGTGCCTTGGTCGGGTAGAGGTAGAGGGCGCGGCGCTTGGAGTCGCGGGCGATGCCATCGAGGACGGGCAGGTTGAAGGCGAGGCTCTTGCCCGAGGCGGTGCCACTGGTGATCACGAGGTGAGAGGTGGCGGCCGCCTCCAGCGCCCGCTTCTGGTGCGAGTAGAGGCGCTCGACGCCGGCAGCGCGCAGGCGCTCGGCCAGCCCCGGGTCGAGCGAGCGGGGCAGCGCCACCCGTTTCGCCTTGCGCTCCTCCTCAGCGCTCTCAGCGACGATGCGACCGTCGCGACGTGCTGGGTCAATCGCCACCGCCCAGGTCGAGTCGAGCAGGCTCTTCGCCATCAGGTGGCGCTCCGCTGCCGCGCGATCCGTCCCGCCACCCGCATCGCCTGCAGCGAGCTGCGGTCGTGGATGCGGAGGATGTCGGCCCCCGCCCGCACCGCCAGCGCCACCGCGGCGACCGTCCCCCACTCGCGCTCGCCGGCAGGTAGCCGCTCCTCCCAGGAGCCGGCCAGCACCGCGCCGATGAAGTCCTTGCGCGAGAGCGATACGTAGAGCGGGAGGCCCAGCTCGCGCAGCTCGCCGAGCCGGCGCAGGATCTCCAGGTCCTGGTCGAGGCTGAGGTCGAAGTCGAGTCCGGGGTCGATCGCGATCTGCTCCTCGCTCACCCCAAGCCTCCGGGCCGCCTCGACTCTCCCCCCGAACCACGACTTCAGGTGGTCGACGACGTCGCCGTACTCGCGCGGCGGCCGGTCGACCCGCGGCGGCCCCTCGATGTGCATGAGGACGTAGCCGCACCCGGTCTCGGCGACCAGCTCGAATATCTCATCCGAGCCGCCGGAGATGTCGTTGACGACGACAGCGCCCGCCGCCAGCGCCCGCCGCGCCACCTCGACCGAGAAGGTGTCGGCCGCGACCGGCACTCCCAGCCCCACCATCCCCCCGACCGCCGGCACCAGCGCCGCCGCCTCCTCCTCCGCCGTCACCGACGGCCCGCTGCGCGCCGCCACCGCCCCTACGTCGAGCATCTCGAAGCCGGCCTCGACCAGCCCGCGCCCATCCTCGATCGCCTGCTCGGGCGTGCCGCTCCGCGCCCCCTCGAACATCGAGTCGGTGGTGACGTTGACGATCCCCGCCGCCAGCGGCTGGGCCAGCTCGAGGGTCCGGTCGGCGAGTCGCCAAAACATCACGAATCGTGCCTCGCTCGCTCGCGAGGAATCAGATCGTGACGCTTCGCTCGCTCCACACTCATGGCCGCTACCGTAGCGACCGCGCCCATGGCCCTGAGCTGCGTCTACGTGGACCTCGACGGCACCCTGCTCGGCAAGGGGAGCTCGCTCTTCCGCGATGCCGATGGCGGCTTCTCGCATGCCCAGGCGCGCGGGCTCGAGGCCTGTCACCGGGCGGGGGTCGAGGTGGTGATCATGTCCGGCCGGCGCGAGCCACAGGTACACGAGTGCGCTCGGCTGATCGGCCAGACCTCCTACATCTACGAGGCTGGCTGCGCCTTCGCGATCGACGGCGAGACGACGCTGATGACCGGCGAGATGGAGCCGGACGCGAGCGGCACGATCTACGAGCAGATCGAGGCGCGCGGCATCCCGCAGATGCTCTTCGAGCATTTCGAAGGGCGGCTGGAGTACCACGCTCCCTGGCACGAGGGCCGCGTCCTCTCCCACCTCTTCCGCGGCAAGGTCGACGTCGCCGCCGCCAACGAACTGCTCAGCGCTGAGGGCCACGGCGACCTGCGCCTGCTCGACAACGGCGCGATCGCCCGTGAGATGCCCGCCATCGACGGGCCCACCCATGCCTACCACCTGGTCCCGAAGATGGTCAGCAAGGCGGGTGCCGTCGCCGCCCACGCCCGCGTCCGCGGCTACGACCCGGCGGACTGCATCGCGGTCGGCGACTCGGTCGAGGACCTCGAGGTCGCGGCCGCGGTCGGCCGTTTCTTCGTCGTCGCCAACGGGCCCGAGCGCGACCCCGGCTTGCGCGCGGCGCTCGCCTCCTGGGACAACGCCACCGTCACCGAGGGCCGCATGGGCGACGGCTTCTACGAGGCGGTCGTCTCGACGCTGGTGGAGCGCCGCTAGTATCGGCAAACGATGGCTGACGCGACCGTCGCAGAGCAGGAGTACCTGGAGATCATGTTCTGGCTGGAGGAGGCCGGGCTGCCGATCACCGGCGCCAACGTCGCCCGCGCGATGCAGCTCTCGCCGCCGACCGTGCACGAGATGATCGGCCGCCTGGTCGACGACGGCTACGTCGAGCGCAACGCCGACAAGTCACTTCACTTCACCGAGTCCGGGCGCGAGCACGCCAGCCACATCGTCCGCCGCCACCGGATGATCGAGCGCTTCCTCACCGACGTGCTCGGCATCCCCTGGGACGAGGTCCACGAGGAGGCGGAGCGGATCGAGCACGCGATGTCGCCAGTGCTGGAGGAGCGGATGCGGGCGGCGATCGGCGACGCGACCACCTGCCCCCACGGCCACCCGATCGTCGAGGGCGCCCGCGAGCAGGGCGCACTGCTGGCCGACGTCGAGGCCGGCGCCAAGGTGCACGTGCTGCGCTTCGAGAACGAGGCCGAGGAGCTGCTCCACTACCTCAAGGACGCGGGGCTGCATCCCGGGCTCGAGGGGACGGTCGAGAAGACCGACGAGGACGGGGTGACGATCCTCTCCGAGGACGGTCCCCACCAGGTGACCCGAAGCGTCGCCGAGACAGTCTCGGTTCGTGCCGACCCCTCGCCGCCGCCGCGGGCGGCGATCCCCGAGCAGCTGGTGCTCTCTTCGGACCGCTACGGTCGATAAGAGCCCATCCCGGCAGGGGTTCCACTTAACTTTTCCCGCGGGAAAAGTACAAGACGTTCCACCCCTACCGGGATGGGCTCACGCAGGCGAAGCGGTTCGAACTCGCTCAAGCGCCTGGGCGAGACGTTCGACGCCCTCCGGGATGCGCTCCGAGGGCACACTGGCGAAGGAGAGGCGGAGGCTGTTGAGGCCGCCGTCGAGCATGAAGTCCGGGCCGGCCACGAAGGCGACGCCGTCGCTCTTCGCCTCGGTCAGCAGCACTGTGGTGTCGGTGCCCTCGGCGAGGTCGAACCAGAGGAAGTAGCCGCCGCCCGGGATGACGAACTCGGCCTCGGGTAGCTGCTCCTGCAGCGCTCCAACCAGGGCGTCGCGGCGCTCGCGCAGGGCGCCCTTGACGAACTCGATGTTGCGGTCGAGGCCGCCGGAGCGGCAGAGCTCCAGGACCACCGACTCGGCCAGCATGTTGGGCGAGATGTAGGTCTCGTTGGCGCGCTTGGCGAGCTTGGCGATCTCCTCGCCGGGCCCGGCCAGATAACCGACCCGGACGCCGGGGCTGACCGTCTTCGAGAAGGAGGAGGCGTGGATCACGCGGCCGGCCCGGTCGAGCGAGAGCATCGTCTCCAGCGCCTCACCCTCGAAGGGCAACTCGCGATAGGGGTCGTCCTCGAAGATCCAGAAGCCGTGCTCGGCAGCGAGCTCGACCAGCCGCACCCGCTTCTCGGCCGAGAGCGTGCAGCCAGCGGGGTTGTGGAAGTTGGGGATGACGTGGGCGAGCTTGATCGGGCCCTCATCGAGCGCCGCCTCGAACGCGGCCAAGTCGATCCCGTCCGCCTCCAGCGGCACCGGCACCAGCTCAACACCCAGCCGCTGTAGGAGGAGGAGCGTGCGGTCATAAGACGGCTGCTCGACCACCACCCGGTCGCCCGGCTCGAGCAGATGCTCGAACAGCATCGCCCCGGCCTCGAGCGACCCGTTGGCAATCATCACCTGCCCCGCCTCAAGCCCCCCGTGCCGCTCCGCGACCCACTCGCAGAGGCCGGGATGGCCGACGCCGGTTCCATAAGACAGTGCCTTCTGCCAGTCGTCGGCAAGCGCAACCGCAGCAGCTTCCGCAACCGCTTCTCGCGGCAAGATGTCGGCGCTGGGGGCACCTCTGGCAAATGAAATGACGTCAGCAGCCATTGCCCTTCGACCCTAGCAACGCTCCGGCTTCGGACGACCTCTGCGATTGCCGCTGTGGGGGATCAGAAAAGCTGTTCTTGAGAAGGGGGAGGAGCGGCAGTCCCCTGCCCGGACAAGTCGCCGCGCTTATGGGCGCGGCGACTTTGAGTATCCGCCCGTTCAGGGGACTGCCGCTCCTCCTTCACACGCCGTCCTCTTCCCCAGCCCCTGACGACTGAGCTGATCCGATTGCGATCGGGAGGACGCATGTACGCGCGGCCGTTGGCGTACAAGCGCTCGTACTCAGGAAGCAGGTCCGGACGTTTTGTCTGGAGCCAGCCGAAGAAGACATCGCGGACCTCGCCGCGGAGATGGAGGGCTACGCTGCCCAAAAAAGTCGCGCCCGCCTCACGGGCGCGGTCGACTATTGGCTGGACTTGATCCGGGGTGTCGTTGATGCCAGGCATCAGCGGCGCGATTAGGACGCCGGAGTCGATGCCGCGGCTGCGCAACTCGGCGACTGCGTCGAGCCGGGCGCTGGGGCTGGGCGTGTGCGGCTCGGTCGCCCGCCAGGCCTTCTCGTCGAGTGTCGGCACCGAGAGGTTGACCGAGACCGGCAGCCGCTCCGCCATCCGCTCGTAGAGGTCGACGTCGCGCATCACCAGCGGCGACTTGGTCAGCACCGAGACGGGGGTCTCAGCCTCCTCCAGCGCCGCGAGGATCTCCGGCATCATCCGGTAGCGGCTCTCGACCCACTGGTAGGGATCAGTGTTGGTCCCCAAGGCGACCAGCTCCCGCCTCCAGCTCGGCCGCGCCAGCTCTGCGCGCAGCACCTCCGGCACGTTCACCTTGACCACGATCTCCCGCTCGAAGTCCCGCCCGGCGTTGAAGTCAAGGTAAGTGTGGGTTCGCCTGGCGAAGCAAAAGGTGCAGGCATGCGTGCATCCTCGATACGGATTGATCGTCCACCCGAACCCATACCGCTGCCCCGGCACCCGATTCAGCGCCGACCGCGCCCGCACCTCGTGGAAGTTGATCCCCATCGCCTCCGGAGCGTCGAATGTGCGGGTGACCGCTTCCTCAGCTAGACCGAACAGCCTGCTCGCGTCCTCCTTCTCAACCCTTTGTTGATCCCAACGCATACGAACATATGTTCGCATAGTATGGGGACGTGATCAATCGGCCGCCAGAGCCCCCTCCTTCAGGCCCAGCGCTCAGCAGTGGCCTGGAGAAAGGAGGTGGCGATGGAAGAGTTTGCATTGATCATGCTCCTGCTCTTGCTGATCCTTCGGGTGACGTAGGGCAAGAGGCGCCGGGTGGGGCTTCGGCCCCGCCCGGCTTTACATCACTGGTCCAGGCATAGGAAAGGCCCGGAAGCCGGGCCTTTCCTACATGACAGAGTTCGCATTGATCACGACGAAGTATAGCCGCGAATCGTGTCCCTAAGCCAATTCGCCGCGGATCACGTAGCGCAGCACGTCGACCACCTGCTCGGCCGTTCGCGCGGTCGCCTGGGCGGCGCGGTCGACCTCCTTCAGCGCGTGGTCGAGCTCGCCGTCGTGCAGCGTGACGATCGGCTTGCCGAGGGCAGCGGCGTAGCCGGCATCGAAGGCGGCGTTCCATTGGCGGTACTTGTCACCGAAGCGGACGACGACCACGTCGGCGTCGCGAATCAAGGTCTGGGTACGGATCGCGTTGACCCCGGCGCCCTTGTGGTCGCGCCAGAAGGCCTCGGCCTCCTCGCCCAGCGCGCCGGTGCCGGCGTCGTCGGAAGCAGCATGGTCGGTGACCGGCGTCGAGAACTCGACAGGCAGGTCCGCCTCCCGCACGCCGGCCTCGATCCGCTCGCGCCAGTCGGAGTGAATCTCCCCCGCCAGGTACACACGCCAGGTCCGCTCGGCCATCGAACAATCCTATGCGCGCCGATCCGCGCGCACGGCGTCTTCCACCATGAGCATCGATATGAAATAACTGTGCGCTCGATGAAGTCGACGCTGTGCGTAACCCTCTCCCTGCTCTCCTGCGCCGCGCTGCCCGTCACCACAGCCGACGCCGTCGTCGGCACGCCGGTCCAGTACGTCGCCCTCGGTGACTCCTACTCGAGCGGCGAGGGCAACCGGCCCTTCGACGGTCCCTGCCACCGCGCGCGCCAGGCGGACTCCGCCTACCCGCGGATGCTCCCGAGCCTGGTCGGCTACCTCGCCGCGCCCGCCTTCCACGCCTGCACCAGCGCGACGATCGCCGACGTCTGGCAGCGCCCGCAGCCGCGACGCGGCTCACAGGGGATCCAGATTCAGTACCTCGACGCCTCCACCGACCTGGTCACCTTGACGATCGGCGGAAACGACCTCGGCTTCTCATCGATCGTCAAGCGCTGCCTGCTCCCCGGCGACTGCAGCGACGGCGACTTCGCGGAGGGGATCGAAGCCGGCCTCGACACGATCCAGGCGGAGCTGGCGGACGTCTACCGGCGGATTCGGGCGCGCATGGACCCGGGCGGCTATCTCGTCGTCGCCGGCTACCCGCATCTGTTCAGGTCCGGTCCCGAGGCGGACTGCAAGCGGTTCATCTCGAGCGGCGAGGCGGCCTGGATCAACTCCCTGGTCGATCGCGGCAACGCCAGGATCGCCGCCGCCGTGAGGGCGGCGCGCCAGGGCAGCGGCAACGTCGCCTACCTCGCCGTCGACGAGCGCTTCGCCGGCCATGAGCTGTGCACGGAAGACCCGTGGCTCTACGGGATCAAGTTCGTTCTCGGTGACGGCCTGATCAAGGGCAGCTACCACCCGACCAAGAGCGGCCAGCGGGCCTATGCCGCAGCCTTCGCGGCGTTTCTGCGGCGCCCCGCGGTCCGCGGCGCGCTGACCGGGTAGTCACCTGTCGACTTAGTCGCGCATACCGCGACTAAGTCGACAAAGCTCACGGCGCGGTCTGCTCCTCGAAGTGCTTGCTCAACATCGTCACCTGGCCCTGGTAGTTCGATCCCAGCTCCGCGCCGTAAAGGCGCTCGGCCGGGGCGCTGGTCCGCTCCAGCCCCAGCTTGCAGACCGGCTGTCGGTGCTCGACCATGAAAGAGACGTCACGTGCCCGCACCTCGAGCGCGGCGCGGCTGCCGTGGCGCTCACCGGCCGGGTCGTAGCCGAAGCCGGGGTCGAAGAAGCCGGCGTAGTGGGTGCGCAGCTCGCCGGCGGTCGGGTCGTAGGCCATCATCTCGGCGGCGATCTGCGGCGGAATGCAGACCCCCTCGGCCGATAGCAGCAGGTAGAAGATCTCCGGCTCGAGCACGATCCGCCCGCCGCTCTCCGGGTACACCGGGTCCCAGTAGTCGGTCCAGCGGTAGGCGCGGATCTTCGAGAGGTCGACCGGCAGGCTGTTCTTCTTCGCCCGGTAGCCGACGATGCGGTCGTCGGGCCCGGAGAGGTCGACGCTGAGGAAGAGCCCGTCGGCGACCGAGAGCTCCGACTCGGGCAGCGGCTGGGAGTCGAGGTAGAGCAGCGGCGGGTCCTCGCCCTGCATGCGGCGGATCTCCTCGTCGCTGAGCCGCACGTCGCCGCGCGCCAGGCGCAGCTGGTTGAGCGAGAGCCCGGTCCGCACCTGGATCGCGAAGGAGCGCGGCACCACCTCCAGGTAGAGCTTCCCCTGGTAGCCGGCGCGGATCTCGTCGAAGCGGTGGTGGCGGTCGGTCAGCACCCGCGTGAAGACGTCGAGGCGGCCGGTCGAGCTCTTCGGGTTGGCCTTGGCGCGCACGTCGCCGGGCAGCGCCAGCTCCTCGATCAGCGGCACCAGGTAGGGGCGGTCGCGCTCCAGCACGGCGCCGTCGCGCAGGTCGACCTTCTGGAAGGCGAGCCCCTCGATCTTCTCCTCGACGGTCGAGTCGACGTCGGGCAGGAAGGAGCAGCGCAGCGCCCAGGCGAAGTCGCCGAGCCGCAGGTCGATGCTGGCCGGCTGGATCGCCTCGGGGCGGATCCGGTAGTCGCCGGAGGTCACCCACTCGGCGGCGATCGCCTCGCTCAGCGCCTGCGAGGGGAAGACGCCCTCGGTGGCAACCGCTGTCGCCTCCGCGCTCATCGGGCCGAGATTATCTGCCGCGCCTCGGCCGCACCGAGGTAGGGAGTGAGGGCGAACTCGGCCACCTCGGGCAGGAACTCCTCGAGTCGCTCGGTCTCGCCTGCCATCGAGCGCCGCGCCAGCAGCGAGGCGATCCCGCCGACCACGGCTTCGTCGGTGGCCTCCGGCGGCCGGCCCTCGGGCGGCGCGGGGGCGCCGTCGCGCAGGTAGGGGACGAAGCTCTGCACCGCCTCCTGGTAGCGGTCGTAGACGCCGCGGCCGGCGCGCAGCCCCTCGACCAGTGCCAGCCGCGCCTGGGCCGGCTCGCTCGCCATCAGCGCAAGCAGCGCGGCAAGCGCCGCGTACACGCCCGCCGCCCACTCGTCCGTTTCCGCGCAAGCGTCGACTACGCAGGCGCGCAGGCGCTCGATCACGTCGTCGTAGGCGGCGAGGAAGCAGGCGTCCTTGCTCTCGAAGTGCTTGTAGAAGTCGCTCTTGGAGACGCCAGCCCGTTTGCCGACCGCCGAGACAGTGGTGCGCTCGTAGCCCTGCTCGTAGAGGACCTCGGCGAGGGCGGCGATCAGCCTTTCGCGCTGGTTGCGCTCGACGTACTCGCGGGTGAGGCCGTGCCGGCCGCGCGGGAGTCTCTCCACTGGGAGGAGTCTGCCAGCCACGGCGCCAGCATGAACTCCGACAGCTCCGGCAGCAGGTCGGGCGCTTTATCGGCTTCGTGGCGGCGGATCTGCTGGTAGATGATCCAGGCGACGCCGCCGACAAGGGTCTCTTCGATCGTCTCCGGCAGGCGCTCGTCGTGGGGGACGTTTCGTTTGGTCAGCTCGACGAAGCGCTGCATCGCCTCCTCGTAGCGCTGGGTCGCGGCGGGGGTGGCAGAGAGGGCCTCGATCATGCACATTCGGGCCAGCGCCGGCTCCTCGGCAACGTACTCGAGGAAGGCGGCGAGACCGGCCTCAATCCGCTCCTCCCAACCGCCTTCGACCTTGGCGCAGCTCTCCTCGATCCGCCCCATCGCCTCGTTGACGGCGGCGTCAAAGGCGGCGAGGAAGACCTCCTCCTTGCCCTCGAAGTTGTCGTAGAGGGTCTTGCGGGCGACCCCGGCGCGGCGGACGATGTCGGCGATCTTGGTCGCCTCGTAACCCTGTTCTGCGGTCAGCTCGGCGATCGCGTCCATGATCCGCCGCTGCTTGTGGGCGGCGACGAACTCGCGGGGCAACTCGGGACGGACGGGAGGCGGGACTGGTTGTGGCCCGCCCGCCGCGTTGGCGCGGGGAGGCATTGGCGAAGGATACCCGCGAAACGCCGGTTTTCCTTGAAGAGCAGGGACTCTTCTGGTACCTTGCGGAGACTCGCTGGGTTTCTGATAGAAACAGAAAAGTTCCTTATGCCTCCGGAGAGAGTTCAGCTCAGTCACGAGATGCTAGCCGCCGCGATCGGCGACAGCTGGCCGTCGGGCGAGGTGAGCGCCGCCGCCGAGCTGCTGGCCGGCGGTGAGGGCCAGTTCCCCTCGGGCATCCGCTCCCTCCCGGCCGACCTAGTCAGCGCCGTGCAGCGCGAGCGCCTGCTCGCCGGCATGCTGCGCGCCTGCGCCGAGCTCGGCTACCGCGAGCTCACCGTGCAGGACGTACTCGAGCGCGCCGGCGTCTCCCGCCCCACTTTCTACGAACACTTCGAGAACAAGGAGAGCTGCTTCCTCGCCGCCTTCGACGCGGCGGCGGGGCGCCTCCGCGACAGGATCGAGGCGGCCGCCAGCGAGAGTGGCAGCTGCTGGCGCGACCGCCTGCGGACGGGGGTGGAGGAGCTGCTCCACTTCGTCAACACTGAGCCCGACGCAGCGCGGACGCTGATCGTCGAGGCACGCGCCTCCTGCCCGCCCGCGCTCGAGCGTCGCGACGAGCTCCTCGACCACTTCGCAGGCTGCATCGACACCCAGGTCCGAGCCGAGGTCGCCACCGCGGACGTCATCCCCCCCATCGCCGCCGCCGGCGTCGTCGGCGGCATCGAGTCCCTCCTCTACGACCGCATCAACCGTGAAGAAACCGCGGACCTAGAGGCCCTAGTGCCCTCGCTGATGTACTTCGCGGTGCTGCCTTTTGAGGGGCACGAGGTGGCGAGCGCTGAGCTGAGCGCGGCGAGCTGAGCTTGCCAAGACGCGGGGCCACGAACGTTCGTGGCCCCGCACGCTTCTATCGATGTCGCTTAGAGATCGACCCAGAAATTCTGCACCGCTTGCTCGAGTTGGTCCCTTCAACTGCGCCCAGCAGGGAATCGAGTTTCCCGGCGCTGAACATTCCCGTCGTGGTCAGCACCGGGGATGCGGTGGTTTCATTTCACTTGCGAAGCTGGCCCGTTGCATACGAAACCCCATTGCCCGGCATCGTCAGGCGCAGCTTCTGCGCGACTTCCGAGGGGATCTGTTTGCCTGTGATCGCGGCGGGGGCTTCTTTGGCGTCCAGCATGATCCATGCCGAAAGAAAGACACGGGGTCACGATTGCTCATGACCCCGTGTCTCCTTGCAATGTCCCTCTTCACTCGGACCTCACGGCCAGCTAATCGAATTAGCGGCCTGTTGAATCGAATTGCTCGTTATTCCGCCGACAGCCCCCCAGACGCACTGAAGACATCGATGCTTTTATAGTTCGCGTTGAGCGTGCCGGTCGTGATGCAGACCGGACCAGAGACGGTGGCCGTCAGGCCCGTTGTTTTCCCGCCGGTGGTGACGGTACTGGAAGCTCCGGAGCCTCCGTTCGTGTAGAGGAGACCCGAGCCACCGCTTTTCGGGCCAATAGTAACCGTACAATTACCTCCTGCTATGGAAAAGGTGATCGGTTTGCTGGCGCATAGAGAGCCAGCGATGTCGAAACCGCCAGACGCGTGAAGCACGTAACTGCATCCACCTGTGTTCAGGGTTGTTGGCTGACCAAGGAAGGTGCAACCACTGTAGGACGGGGAAACGGTCATACTGGCGAATTTGGCAACGCTCGTTTGGGCGGTTAGCGTATGGCTTTTGCAGCCAATGCCGCCATTGCCTGCGATATCGAAGACACCTGTTGCTTTTTCTGGCGCCACGACCCCAGTGATGGATACTGGAAGTTTTTCCCCTTTGATCTTCCAGGTGCCTTTATAGGCTCCGCTTTTGAACGTACCGGTGCCCCCAGAGCAGCCACCTTGCTTGGTATACGTCATGTTGCTGACGTTTGCGGTTGCCGTGATCACAGGTAGGCCGCCTTCAGTCGATTCGGAATAGGTGACAGGTCCTAGGCCTTCTTGATTCCCAATCGTCGTTTCACAGCCCGCAGAAGCGTGCCTTATGGGTGATTTGCATCCAACGATGTCCATTGTACTCGAACCAAAGTTAAAGCGGTACTTACAGCCGTTAATTTCAAACGTAGCTGGTTGACCAAGGAAGGTACACCCGTTGAGTTCAGGGGTGACCGTCAAAGAAGCAGGTTCAGGTTCACCTTCCTCCGTAGAGCCAGTGAAAGAAACATTACTGCAGCCAATGGCAAACCCAGAAAAGGTTAGTACGTGATTGGCTCCTTCGCGAGCGCCGCTCCACGTCGTGGCTCCGCCATTCGGGGCAAAGAAATTCGCCGCCGAAGCCGACGAGGCCCCAGCGAGCGCTGTCAGGGTAAGCGCCATCGCGACGGCTAGCCCAAAGGTCTTGATCTTCACTTCTACCTCCCTTTCCCGACGGCCATCAGCCGTTGGGGATAACTGGTTTGGACTGGTTTGCTTTGGGTGGTTTGCTTCTAAGCGTTGGTCAGTTGATCATCGTTGGGCGCGCTTGGAGCGTTGTTTGTTCCCCTTCCGCGCCTTCTTGCAACTGTTTTGCATCGGCGGCCTGAGCGTGATCGCATCGCCGCTGTGGGCGTTGAACTCGGCGGTTGCCCGATAGGTCTTTTTGCAGAGGTTGCGGCTGTTGATCAGGAGCCCCTTCTTGCCGCCCTGCATGGTCAGGGTGAAGGTCTCAACCGGGGCGTCGGGGACGAAGTCGAAGGTGTTTCTGATGCCGCCCCTGACCGAGTCAACGCGGCCGATGAGGTTGAAGTCGATCGTCCCCCGCAGTGCCGCGACCAGGTCGGGCAGGGGGTTATCGGAGGAGCGCAGGTAGACGAGGCCTTTCAGCGGCTCGTCGAGCAACGGGGTCTTGGCAACAGCCGCGCCGTAGACCGAGGCGGATGGGCAGGCGTTGGCTTTGAACTGCACCCTGGTGCAGACGGTGCCGATGTGGGACTGGTCGAGGAACTCGGACCTGGGTAGCGCGACAGAGGCCCTCGAGATGTTGGCACCCCCCTGGGGCATTCGCAAGAACCGCCCTGAATTTCGGGTGAGCGCCTCGTTTCGTGCCGCCGAAGAGGCGGAAGGAGAGCCGCGGTTTGAAGCTGAGGTCAGAGCAGCTGCCAACCTGGAAGGGGTGGGAGGTGACAAAGAGCGAGTCGTCCGTGTTGCTCAGAAGGCTTCCTCCAACGCCGCTGATCTCGCCGTCCACAGACATCGGGGAGCAGCTGGTCGGGTTGAGCGTGGTCTCAGACCTGTCCACCATCAGCCTCACGTCCCTGACCCTTAGGATCACGCCGTGGAGCTTGGTCGGAAAGGAATCCGATACCGCCTTGACCTGAGCGGTCTCGGGGTCAACCTGAATCGCCGCCCTGACCACGACGTTGCCGAGGTCGAAGGGGCCGGCGATGCCGGGGGCGACGACCGCAAGGCTGAGAGGCGCGCCCTTATAGGGGCCGGCGAGGTAGACCTTGCCGCCGAAGTAGTTGGGGCCGGGTCCCGCTCCCAGTCCCGCGCTGATCGTGCCGATCTGAGAACCCGCGGGGCAGGCCGGGCTGTTCAGCTCGCCCTTGCCCGCTCCCTCGGCTTCAGAGATCGAGGCGATCGCCGCCTCCGGGCAGTAGGGAATGCCGGCGATCTTGGCGACCAGCCCTTGCGGTAGCAGCGTCGTCACCTGGGAGAGCTCCTGTTCAGAGTCATCCCTCGAGAGGCGGAAGAGGAAGGTCGAGTAGGAGCCAGCTACCGGGTTGAGCGTGCCGCCCGAGAACTTCGGCGTGAAGGGCCTGCCCGCTGAATCGGGCGGGCAGGGAGTGCCGTTCGGGCCTTCTGAGACCTGATAGGTGTTGGAGGCGTCAACCGGTTTCGTCGGCTGCGCGTATGAGGCGACCTCGATCGCGATTTTGTGAGCTCCACATGCCGGCGGGCTGACCAGGGGAGCCCTCGGCCCGCTTCTGAACTTGAGCGTGAAGTCGTCGAACGGGAATTGCGGCAGCTCGTTGAAGCTCGTCGTGATCTGCCCGGTCACGGGGTCGACGTCGATCCTGCCCGGAACCTTGACCAGGGCGCCCCTTTCTTCGGTGTCCTCGATCGCCATGTAGAGGGCGAAGGTGGTGTTGAAAGGGTTGTCTTTTTGGGAGGCCAGGTACATCGAGCCCATGGCGTCTTTGGGCAGGAGCGGGGTCGAGAGCACGACTTCCCCGATCCTGGAGGCGTCGGGGCAGCGGACCGGGTCGTTGGTGAAAAGGCCGATCTGGGCCGGGCTGCAGCTCTGCAGGCCGTCGGCGAAGGAGGGCGAGAAGCTCATCCCCTCTGGCAGGGTGACTACGGCTCGCTTGACCGGCGGCGTCGCCAGGGCATTTGGGTTTTCGTTCTGGACGACTTTGATGTGTACGTCGAGGCCGGTGGGAGTGTTTGCCTGCTTGCCGGTGGGGACGGCTTCCACGGAGGGTTCGAATCTCGGTTTCTCGCAGTCGGTGATTCTGCCCGGCATCGCGTAGGTGATGTCGGGGCCATAGGCGCCGGTGTTCTGCCATGAGTCGTAGTGGTGCAGGCGGAAGGCGTTGTCTTCGTCGCACTGGGAGGGCAGGGCGAGGAAGGGCTTGGGGGTGGCGTCGGTAGGACACTCTTTGCCGGTGGGTGAACCGGCCGAGCTGGAATCGATGCAGCGCTCAGAATCGTGGCTTTTGTCCGCCGGCACCCCCCACAGCGTCAGCTTCTGGTGGTAGGGCGGCAGGGTCTCGTTGATACTGGGCGTGGTAGAGGTGATCGCGTAGCGGTTGGCCGGGTTGAGCGAGGCTCTGATGTGAATCGGGTTGCCGCCGATCACGAAGGCGAGGTCGGCAATCGTCCCGCGCGGATGGGAGAGGTTGTAGACCTCAGTGGTGATCGGGAAGTATTCGAACGGGCCCGCGGAGAGTGGGAAGACGTTCAGGTCCTCGCGGCCCACCTGGCTCGAGAGGGGGCAGACATCCATCGTAAATTCGGCCTGAGAGCACTCCCCGACCGTAGTCGGGTTGCCGACGAAGCCCGGCGGCAGGTCGACCTGGATGTTGCGGATGCTCTCCACCTCGCGCTTCAGGCTGGGCACTGCTGGACTTGGGGTTTCCGTGTTGAAATCGAAGGGGAAGGTCGCCAAATCGGGATGGGCACCGGCTTCCCGCTCGGAGGTGAGGCCATCTGCCAGGAAGAAGTCGGGAACGAAGCTCTCGGCCAGGATGCCGAAGCCGGCCGGGACCGGGTCGACCTGGGCCGACTCTTCTACCGTGACTGTATTAGCCGCGCCTCCGCCTTTTAGCTCGGCCGTCGCCACCAGCGCGCCTTCGGCCTCTGGGGCGACATCGACGACGAGGACGAGGTTGCGGCTGAGGAGGTGGCGAGGAACCACCCCGGAGGTGGTGCATTTGACGGTGCTGGCCCCCGCTTTGCCCGGGCAGGTCCAAGTCATGCTGCCAAGTGGGCCGAAGTTATCGGAGTAATGGTGCACTTCGCGACGAGTGATGCCGGGGGGTAGGTTGATCGTGAGCGAGATCGTGCCGGAGGTGTCGGTATCGCCGACGTTGTTGACGTCGACCCAGTACTGACCTTCTCCACCTGGCGGAAAGCGAGTCTCGTTGTGGTGCAGGTCGAGATTCCAGACCGGCGCCGCCGAGGCGTTACCTGCTCCCAGCAGTCCGAGCGCGCAGAGAGGCAGAGCGCTGAGCAGAGTTATGCGTCGCAGGTTCATCGGGAGTCCCTCCGGTTCGGGGCGGTGGTTCGACCGCGGCTGGATTTGGCCCGCCTTTGTCTTTTGGCAACGCAGCGACCTTTGCGACGTACCTTGGGCTTGCGGCAACGAGTCGACTTGGGATTGAAACGGGCAGGCCCCCGGAAGGCCGAGGTGCCGGAGAGCAGACCCTCGGGTGCACCCTTAGGGGTGCCCTGGCAAACCTCGAGCGGACAGGGCCTGGGCGGCGGCGGAAACTCGAAGCCACCGCCGATCCGCGCGTCATAGAGCCGGCGATAGCCGTCGAGAGCATCGGGGGTGAGCTGGGCGGGGGCGGTGAAGAAAACATCGCGGCCGGAGGGGGTGACGCCGCTGACCCGAGGGACTTCGGTGGCGCTGCCGGAGACCGGCCAGTTGGTAAGGCCGTCGGTTACCAGCAGCAGCCGTCCTTCGCGCCACTCGTAGACGTCAGTGCCGACCTGAGGATCCCGACCTACACTGGCGGTGTTCTGATCGGCTGAGACAAGGGACGCCGGCGTGTCGAAGGCGATAGTGCCGCCGTCTTCGTCAAGTGGCTTCGTGTTGGGGCCCATGCCCATGCTTCCCAGGGATCCGCCGACCCCGGCTCGCGGCAACGAGCCGTCGGTCGGGCAGGAAACGCAGACGAGCGAGCGATCGCGGTCGTCGTAGCGGTAGTACTGCATCGTGGTGCCGTTCTGTTGGCCGCCGAGGGCATTGAGGCCGGCCGAGGAGGATGCGAAGACGGCGACCGAGCCGTCGGGGGTCATCGCTCGGGTTGCTTGGTCGTCGCCTATCTCGATTCCTGCCCCCACATAGGCGAGATCTCCAGAAGCCACGTTCACCCGGTAAGTGCCACCACTGGCCACAGCGCCTGGGAGCAGGCGGTTGGCAGAGGTGAAGTAGACGCGCGAGCCATCCTCGGCGACGCCAATCGTCGTCGTAAACGATGCAACGACATCGGCATCTACGTCCGAGGCCACGCAGGTGACGCAATCGAGGCTCTCGTCGTCGAGATCGTAGCGATAGACATCGTTGCCTCCCCCCGCGGAGCAGGATGAAGCCGACACATCCTCTTCCACCAGTGCGTTCCGAGTAAGGAAGAAGGCAGCTGTAGGTGTCGACTTGATGAGGCTCGACCCGCACGGGCCGCCGGAGATCGCCTTGGTGACCCCTGCCTCGATTTCGCGTACGTAGAGGGTCTCGGGTCCACTACAGGAGCTGCGAAAGAAGGCAAGAGTTCCATCGGCGGAGAGCCAATGCGGGGAACGCAGCGCAACAGCTGTTGGAAAGCCTGTTGAAAAAGTAAATGTAGCGACGCCACAGGATCCGCTGCCATCGGGAAGCAGGCTGATCAGTTTCGGGGAACCGGAACTGATGTCATAGAGATTGGCAGCCGCTGGCGGGGTCGGGTGATCGGGATCAAGCGAACCTTTAAGGCTTGCCACGACGCGCGAGCCATCGTCGGAAGTCCAGTGGGTGGTGCCACTCGAAGCCGAGATTTTGTAAACCATCGAAGGCGAACCGCTCGGGCTCATCCGCCAGACGCTGAGTTCACCGACCGAAGTGGTGGGATAATTCGACGCAACGAACTCCGAAAGGTCGCTCGGGCCGCCACCGAGGGTCCAGAAGTTTTCTGCCGCTTGGCTCCGCCTCGGGTGGGCTTTCCTAGTCTGCCAACCGCTAACAGTCCGTTCGGCGAAATGCTGCGTGCCGCCGAGGCCTGTACCCAACTCCGAGAGCGGCGTGCCGCCGGCAACCGAGTAGACGGCGCGGTCGCCTTCGTCGGAGATTGCAAGCGCCCCGACTATCGGGTTGCCGCTCGTGTCGGGGAGATTGACCTGCTCCCAGGCACGGTCGGAGCCAGGAGGGCCTGGCAGAGGGCCGTGAGAGAGCGCTGCGTCGCTGGCGAAGGTGGTGAGCGTCATGTCCTCGCCAAAGACAGGCGAGCCCGGATTGCCGTTGTCGGCGACGAGACGGTAGTTGTAGGTGGTATCGGGATCGAGGTCTTTCAACTGCTGGGAAACCAGCACGAATTCGCCCCCCGAGCCAACCAATTCGGGCGCGGTGGAAATGCAGGGATTGAGATCGCAGGGACCTTCTGTCCCGTACTCGAAGTAATAGGTGGTCTCCGAGTTACGGGGGCTGACCCGCCCATCGAGGCGAGCTGCGGTCGCGGTGCGAACCGGTGAGCCGGTGGTCTCGACGAGGGGCGGCACGGCGAGGGTGGTAAATGTTTTCGCAGCAGTACGTATGGGGGCGAGGAACAGACGGGTCAGAACGAGCCGGACGTGATAGAGCGTGTTGGGTTCGAGGCCACCGCCAGGCGGGCTGAGCACCACGCTGACCGACTGCGGGGTTTTCTGGCTGCCAAGCAGAGTGTTGGCGGACGATTGCCAGTTGATGCCGTCGGTGGAGTACTCGAGGCGGTAACTCAGAGCCGGGGGACCGTTGGGACTGATCGTGGCATGAGCCGTAGCGGACGTCGAGGTTACGTCGCTGATCGAGTCGAGGGTGCCGGTGGGGGGGGACCCGCTTCATCCAAGACGTAGACGGCCCTACCAGCTTCACCGGAAAAGGCTCCCAGATAAAGACGGCCTGTTGGCTGGTCGATCGCAAGACCCCTTGGCGAACTGTAAGCGCCAAAGGTCGTGCCATGGACTTCGTCGGAGACGGTTGGCGGTGCGATGAGCCCCGGGGGGTTGCCGGGGCCAAACTGATGCATGACGACCGTGGCTCCGTTCGTCTGCTGTGCATAGAGAACATCGACGTCAGGCCCGGCGCCGTCTGAGTCCGGATCGACCGCAAGCCCTTCGACGCTCATATTGCTAGGGACTAGTCCCGGTTCGCCCGCTGTAAGCGTTGCAGCGCTAGCACCGCTGCCACCGCTGAGAGGTTTGGCTCCCGAGGAAATAGCAATTTGTTCGACGTCGCGCGCACCAAGGCCACCGCGAAACCCGACTTTGTAGGGTGAGGAGCCAGTGGCATTGCCGGGGCCACCTGAGACCGCGACCCCCTGTTTGCCGATCGAGGGCAAAGCCTGCAAAGCCTCTTCTACGCTGTCGATGACGTCCGGCGTGGATTGACCATCCTGGGCCGGCAGGTTGTAAGAAAGGTCGACTGTAGTGTGGCCACCAAAGCTGAGGTTGAAAGCTCCGGAGGTGGCGCTGATCGTGACCTGCTGAACCTCGTTGACACCAGTAGCAATCGGAGCGAGGAAGCCAACACCCGAGCCGTTGGCGTTCTGGCTGTCATAGCGCTCTATGGTGGGTTTCTCTGCGTTCGCGCCCCCTATACCAGTAGCGGCATAGACGATGCCGCGCGAGTCGACGGCAAGTTTGGTCGGACCCATAACCCGACCATCTTCATCCAAGGGGAATTGAGCAGTAGAACCGAAAGAGTCCGGCGAGGACCCATCGAGAGCGTATGTGTTGACGCGGCTGTTGGGAGTGTCGGCGAGGAACACAGTGCCGGTGGCGAGGTTGCCGTCTGGCTGGCTGACGGCGATGCCCTCGGCTCCTCGGCCAAAGAAATCGTCGAATTGCCCAGTACCAGAACCAGGAAGACCGACCTTGCAGATATCCCCGCTCGCGGCAATACAGACCTCATAGCTCGTGCCGGTGTTGCCGGGGCCGGATTCGACAACGTCCCAGCCGAAGGCACGCAGGAAAGAGCCAGCCCCGTCATAGACGTCTACGCGATAGTTGAACAGGTCGGCGACGTAGACGTTGCCGCTGTCCTCGTCGAGCGCGATCGCTTGAGGTTTTGCGAGAGTGCCGTTGCCCGCGACATTGCCATTGCCGCCTGACGCAACGCCGGCCTTGCAATCGGCAGCGACGGTACAGGTCTCATAATCACTTCCGCCGGAGGGGGTGGAATCGACGTCAGCACCCCAGGCGCTGATGAAAAAGTAGGTGTCATCGGAGGTTTCGGAGGGCGTGCCGTTGTCGTCATGGCCAAAGCGCTGGATGCGGTTATTGCTCGCATCGACGACATAGACATCGCCGGGCTGGGCTGGCCCGACGCCGCTCTGGTTGACCGCTACGCCTACCGGGTTGCCAAACTGGCTGCCTAGGATGCCCGCACTTCCGAAGGCGTCGACCGGTTGCTTGGAGGCGGAGGCGACGCCAGCATTGAGGGCGAAGATGAAGCCGAATGTGGCGAAAGCTGTGATGAACCTCACGGTGAGCCCCCTATCAGGCGTCTGTATCGAGCTGTCATGTGCGATCCACCTGGGACGACGGTCATGCCGTCCCAGGTGAGAACATCAGTGCGAGCGAGAGAGGGGCTACTCCGCAGTCACCGCCCAAACCCCAAAATCACTGCAAGGCAAGAAGGGTGGTTCTTCCAATATGCCTTTACAGTTAAAACCCAGAACGACGCCAGCGGGAGAAATTACTGCTGCTCCGGGAAGATGCGTGGACTGGAGGCTTGCTTGCCGATATACGCAGAGGGTTCCTTCTTCGGCAAGGGGCATTCCCGCTCCGTCAAATCCTGGACAGCCCTCAGCGGATTTGTCTTCGCTGAGACCGACGAAGACCAGGGTGGGGGCGGGTTGAACGGGGATAGTGAACGAGACTGCGGCCTTCGCGGTAGATTCTTCATTGAATTCCATGGGCGGGGAACTAAACGCGTAGGTCCCGGTCTCGGTCTGACCCGAAGGCAGGACGCCGAATTCGGTCCAGGGCGAACCTTCTTTACCTTTGAGGTCGGTGCCGAGACCCCAGCCTCCGTTGACCCCCGATGCTGCCTTCGGGCCGTACATTTTGCTGACGTCGGTCTCGATGTAGAAGTCGCCGATCGTGCCGGTCGCGGCGGTCGGGGTGGCGGTTCCGCTGAGAACCGTTTTGCCGTCGGCGCCGCTGGTTCCGTTGGCGCCGGCTGCGCCTTTCTCGCCGGCTGCGCCCGGTGCTCCGGCGTCGCCCTTGGCGCCTGGTGCTCCGGCTGGACCGGCAGGGCCAGCTGCGCCGGTGGCTCCTTTGGCGCCTTTGGGGCCGCGGGGGCCTTTGGCGGCTTTCTTGGCCGAGGCGGTTGCGCCATTGCCGTCGCCTGAGTTGCTAGCGGCGTAGGCGCCGCCGATCATGGCGAAGACGAGGGCGATGACCGAGATGACTCCCGGGATGCCGAAGCGGTTGCGTAGCGTCGAGAACATCGAATCTCTCTCCTCTGTTCTGAGCCCCTTGCCGGCCGCTTCCCTGTGCGGTGATACTCGGGGCTCGTTTCCCTGAACGCCCGCTTTCCCTTCGGGCTCGGGTCAGAGGATAAAAGATTCGTTTTCTGAATGCAAGTCTTAGTTTTTAAGAAGAAGGCCTCGGGTGCTGAGATCGGCCAGATCTGGCAGCAGGTCGGGAATGCCGGCGGGGTCGCCGGCGTTGAGGCGGCGACGGACCAGGGTCGTGATTCCGCCCATCAGGGCCTGGTCGCGTACTTCGGCGTCCACGCCGGAGGGCCCTGAGTCGGGACGCAGCAACTCGGCGAGCAGCTGCATCGCGTCGCGGTAGCGGGCGGCGATCTCGCCCCCCGCGGCGAGCGGCTCGACCAGGTAGAAGCGGGCTACCGCGGGGTCGAGGGAGAGGACGTCGAGCATCGCGGCGAGGCGCGCCCGCACCCGCTCGGGCCAAGGCTCTTTCGGCCCCGCGGCCGCCAGCATCGCGGCGCCGACGTGGGTGTCGACCATCTCGTAGGCGGCGAGGAAGCAGTCCTCCTTGCCTTCGAAGTGCTCGTAGAAGGTGCGGCGTGAGATCTGCGAGGCCTCTGCGATGCGGCCGATCGTGGTCGCGTTGTAGCCATCCGCGGCGACCGCCTCGACCATGCCGTTGAGCAGCCGCTCGCGCTGGTTCTCGGCGACGAAGTCGCGCGGCAGGCCGTGGCGCCCTGGCGGCAGGCGGGTCCGCCCCGCGGCAAGCTGCTCGGCCGCTTGCGCCCGGTCAGCCATCGGCGGCGACGGGCTCGGTGACGGCCGGTGGCGCCTCGCCCACAGCCTCGCTGCCGCCCATATATGGAGAGAGGGCGATCTCGATCATCCGGGGATAGAGCTCCCCCACCCCGCTGCCCGCCTCGCCGCCGCCGAACTCGAGCCGCTGGCGCAACAGCCAGGCGATGCCCCCGACGGTCGCCTGCTCGAGGCCGTCGGGAAGCCAGCCTTTGGCCGAGTCGAGGGCGCGGCCCTCGCGTAGCTTCGCCACGGCGCCGTCGAGAGCCGCGTCGTAGCGAGCGACCAGCGCCGGCCCGCCCATCTGCGCCTCGACCAGGCACATCCGCGCCCGCGCCGGGTCGGCGTCGATCTCCGCCAGCAGCGCCCGCAGCCCCTCACGCACCTGGTCGGGCCAGGGCATCTCGGCCGGCGCCGCCTCCCGCAGCTGCTCCCGTGTCTCCTCGATGGCGCGGTCGAAGGCGGCGGCGAGGCACTCTTCCTTGCCGTCGAAGTGCTCGTAGAAGGTCACGGTCGAGACCCCGGCGAGCTTGACGATGCCTTCGATCGTCGCCCCGGCGCAGCCCTTCCCGGCGACCACCTGCTCGGCGGCGGCGAGGATCCGCTCGCGCTGCGTCGCCGCGAGGGCGCCGCGGGGCGGGTCCGCTCCCCGTGTCCTCGCCGACTTTCCAGCAAGTCGCTGCGAGAGGTACTGCATGAGCCGAGAATAGCTCTTTCTAAAAAGATTTCATATTTGGAGAAAAAGGAGTAGTTTTTATACGAACGTGAGACAAGAGGCCTGTGCGACAGCCCCCGAGCTCCTCCCCGTCGCGGCCGATCCGACCGCCGCCGACGCCAGTGAGGCGCTGCGCGAGGCGACGATGGAGGGGGCGCTGTCCGCGGTTGGCAGCCTCGGCTACCGCGCTACCTCGGTGCGGGCAATCCTCGAGCGCAGCGGCGGCCACCGGGCCCAGTTCTACGAGCAGTTCGGCAGCAAGGAGGACTGTTTCGAGCAGGCCTACGCGGTCTGGATCGAGCGGCTCGGGATCGGTGTGCTTGGCGCAGCGGCGACAGCGGGCGGCTGGCGACCGGGGGTGAGGGCGGCGCTGACCGGCCTCTTCGAGTTCGTCGAGGAACGACCGGAGATCGCGCGGGCGCTGCTGGTCGAGGTCCAGGTGGCTGGCGGCCCGGTGCTGGCCAAGCGCGAAGAGGCGCTGGAGCGGCTGGCGGCGGCGATCGACGGCGTGCGCGGCCAGATCGACCCGGGCGAGGAGCCACCCGAGGCGACCGGCATGTTCGTCGTCGGCGGCGTCGAGGCCTGCGTCTGCGACGCGCTGGCCGCCGGCAACCCGGAGCGCGTCTGGGACAGCCTGCCGGAGCTGATGCACTTCGCGGTCGGCTCATACCTCGGCAGGGAAGCGGCCGAGGAGGAGCACGAGGCTGCGCAGGAACTGGTCGAGCAGCGGCGCGCCGACCGGGAGGGCGAGACGGGATGACCCACCTGCGCCTGGTCGAGCCCGAGCCCCGCGGCGACCTCTTCGAAGCAGAGCTGGCGCCGACCGCGCCGCTGCCGCGCGGACGCCACGGGATCCCGGCCGACCTCGTCGACGCGCACCAGCGCCGGCGTCTGGTCGCGGCGATGAGCGGCGCCCTGGCCGAGCACGGCTACGCGCGCGTCACCGCCGAACACGTCAGCGAACGGGCCGGCGTCTCCAGCAGCACCTTCTACAAGCACTTCGGCAACCTCTGGGAGTGCCTGCTCGCCGCTTACGAGGACGCCGGACTGCAGCTCTGCGCAGAGATCGAGGCGAGCTGCAGTGAGAGGGAAACGGAAGATGCCGAGGACGGGGATCCCTCCGAACGCCTCGCCACCGGCATCGACGCCGCCCTCGCGTTCCTCGCCGCCGAACCGGCCCTGGCCCAACTCCTGGGAGGACAGCCGCCGCTCGAGGCGCCGGCCCTGGCCGCCGCCCGCCGCGACCTGGTCGAGCGCCTCGCCACGTTGCTGCGCCAGGCGCGCGACCCAGCCGACGACACGATCCGCCCCGTCGGCCTCGAGGAGCGCCTAATCGACGCCGCGCTCTCCTTCGTCTCCGTCCAGGTCACCGCCGGGGACGACCTCACCAGCCTAGGCCCCGAGCTGACTGAGCTGCTCGCCGGGCCCCGCTGCGTCGCCTGACGCCCACGCTCAACGCGTGGCGGAAATTTCTAGCTGACGATCCAATGAATTGACCCTGGTTGCACACGTGTGCGCTTTGGGTTCATAGCGTCGGAGCGATGACATGGCCACCGCAATTTGGAACGCCCCTGCCCCACGCCGACAAAGCATGGTGCGCCAGCCTCAAGCTAAGGGCTGGGTGCTTGCTAAGCACGGGCACGGCCGTGAGTGGAGGCAAGTTTTCCATGTGGGTGCAGAGGACACCGATCTCATATGGCGTCTAATCGCCAAAGCCGTTCTTGACATCTCCAGTCATCGCGATACGTGAAGGGCGACACGGCGTTGCATGCGGAGTCCTCCTCGAGCTGAGGATGGGTCCCCGAGTCGCTCCAGTCCTCTCTGCCTGGCACTACGCACATGAGGGAGCCTCTCCACTTCTCGTGACTGCCTACCCCAAGCCCTACAATCGAGAGTCGTGAGAGCCGCAGCTGACATTGCGGTCGGCGACCTGGTCGAGCTGACCACAGCGGTTGACGCTGCGCCTGCGGGCGCACGAGGCGGGGTCACCGATCTGCTCGATGATGACAATGTCGTAGTCGAGGTGACGACGCTGCCACCCGAGCCGATCCTCGATCGAATTGTGATTGTGCCGCCCTCGAAGTTGCGCGTCATCGAGTCGGCCCAAGCGCGCGCTTGACGCGACCCCGGAACCGGCCGGTTCCGGCTACCGCCTCAGGCGACGATTTCCGTCGGGCCGACCGAGATGATCTTCCAGCTGCCGCCTTCGCGGGAAATCGCAGTCGCGTAGACCTTGCCGTCAGGGCGGGTGTAGATCAGGAAGGCGTATTCGTCGTCGGTGCGCAGGCTGAGCACTTCAGAGATTTCGGCCTCCTCGGCAAAGGCGCTGTCGGGGACCCCCGTGGCGAAGACGCGCATCGCTTCCGCGCAGGCCGGGATGCCTTTCTTGGTGCTGTCTTTGAGCAGGTTTTCGTACTCCGTCAGCGGTTTGGCGGCGAGCAGGGAACAGGCCTGCTCCCAGTTGCGGGCGGCGCGCGCGTCGAGGAATTCCTGCACCACCGCGGTGGCTTCGGCGCGCTCGTCACTGCCCGCCTCGACTCCGTAGGTCTGGATGCTGTCGTCGCCGTGCTTGCTGGTTGGTACGCCGGGCGCGGCCTCCTTCGAGCCCTCGACCGGCGCGCCGCTCACGGGCGGGGGCGACGAATCGCTCTGGCCTCCGGCCGATGAGCCCTGCCCGTCCGCGGGTGCGGACGAGTCCCGGTCGCCGTCGCCGTCCTCATCGCCGCCGTTCCCCGCTCCGCCGGCGAGCCCCGAATCGTCGGGCGCGGTGGCCTGCGGCGGGGCCTGCTCCGACGTCGTGACCGAGCTCGTCTCATCGTCCCCGTCGCCGCAACCGCCAACCGCCAGCGCGAGCGCCGCCGCTAGGGCGGCGGCGAGCGCCCTGTTCGGGCGGGGGGCTCTCAGGGTCGGCGCCCTCAACCCTTTACCCGGCAGATGCGGGTCAGGGTCGAGGTCAGGGTCAGACCGCCTTCGAAGGAGAAGCTGGTGCGTGCCAGGGGGAAGGGGGTCTGACGGAACCCGTCCGGGGCTGGGCAGCCGGCGCTCATATAGCTGCGGCTCTCTCCCCTGTAGGTGAACTTGCGCTTCAGGGTCATGCTGATTCCGGTGACGTAGCCCCAGTCGCCGGTGACCCGCGGCAGGGAGGCGGTGAGCACCGTGCCGTAGGTCCCGCCGGTGTTGGTGATCACGAACGGCAGGACGATCGAGGTCGGCACCGGCTTGGTGCCGAAGATGTGGGCAAAGACCGCGGGGCGGCCCTGGAAGCGGCCGTTGAAGGCGAGCACGTCGCCCTCCGAGGGGAACGGCGACTGCTCGGGCAGTTTCACGTTGGCGGAGAAGCTGCCTTCGCCGATCAGCGAGGAGCGGCAGGCGGCGATCGCTTCATCGGTGGTCGAAGGGTCGATGTGACCCATCCGGCAGCGCGGCAGGCCTTGTGTATCCAGCTTGCCGTGGCGGTTGATCGCGATCGAGATCTTCTCCAGCTGCGGCGGGCCCCCGGCGTTGGTGGAGCTGATTTTGCCGGCGAAGCTGACCGCGATCGGGGCGGCGCCGTCGCGCGGCAGCTTGCTCGGAGCGAGGGAGCCGTCGACCGAGACGCGCACGCCGCGTTTCTCGCTCACCTCGGCTGAGGCAAGCGGAACCGACGCAACCGCGAGGGCGAGCAGGGCTACTGCGAATAGGACTCGGCGCATCTCAGGTGAAGTCCGAGGTCTCGAAGCGGCAGTAGTTGAAGCCGAAGCTGACCACCAGCGCGTTGGTGAGGCGAGCGCCGCTGACCAGCTTGACCGAGAGCGTTTCGGCCTTACGGCGCTTTTCGGCGATCAGCGCCTGGCCGATTTCCTGGAGCAGGGTCCGCTGTTTGTCCACACGCTGCAGCCATTCGGTCAGCCTTTCCTCGTCGGCCACGGGCTTCGGCACGGCCTTGAGCTGGCGCAGCGTCCCCTTCAGCGCGGTCGCGGCGCGGGTGAACTGGCTTCCGGCCTGCTTCAGCTTGCCCTGTTTGACCTTGCCTTCAACGCCAGCGAGGATGTTTTCGTTGGCTTTCGTGTTGGCCTTGCAGATCGGCTCGACGTCGGCCTTGTATTCGGCGCGAGTCGGTTCTTCGGCCGCGAAGGCGGCAGGCGCCGTCAGCAACGCGGCACAGAATGCCGTGGCAACGATCGCGGGCTTCGTCGTCCTCATCTTCATCTCCCTGCTCCCTTTCCCTAACACACAGACGCCGCCCTAGGCTCGGCGTTGCGGTATTGCAGAATAAACAAGTGGGATCGTCAACCGGCTCCAACCGCGTCGATCCAGTCCCAGGGCCTGCCGCAGAGTAGCTGGGCATCGTCGATCGGTACAGAGACGACCTCGCCTGCGCGGGCCGCGGCGGTCGTGCCGGTGGCGACCGGAACGAAGAGCAGCCGCCCGGCTTCGGGCTCGCCGCCGCTGCCGGGATGCAGGTCTGCGCCGCCGAAGCGCAGCTCGACCTCGTGCGACCCAGCCTCGAGACTTCCCTCTCCGAGGGCGATGAAGCTGCCTTCGTTGTTGAGCACATGGCGGGCGGCCCCGAAGTGCTCACCGTCGACCAGCAGCTCGACCTCGCCCGGCACGGATCCTTCGAGCCAGGCCTCGTAGATGCCGGCACGGGGAGTCCGCAACGTGCCGCTACTCGCATCGAGCACCGGCGCGTGACGGGCGCCGAGCATCCGCACCCCGCTCGCCCCGTTGTTCAGCGCAAGCAGGCCGAGGCCACCCACTTCGGAGCAGTCGGGGACGGCCGCAGGATCGTCCTGATCACCCAGGGCCAGGTGCTCCGGCGGCAGCCCGGTGGGCAGGATCGGGCGCTGCCAGACCTCGTAGTGCTCCCCCGCCCAGACCAGGCGGTAGGGCGAGGGCGGCCGGCTGCGCACGGGCGAGCGGCGCAGGACCAGGGTGCGGTATTCGAACAGGGAGTCGCGGGCGATCTCGTCGACGTCGGGCGCTTCCCCCTTTGCGGCTGTGCCGCCGCCGGCCAAGGCCACTTCGCGCACGCGCAGCTCCGAGGCGCCCTCGGCGTCGAGCTGGCGCAGAAAGTGGCGAGCCCCGTAAGGGTTGTACTCGGTCATCAGCGCCGGGCCCTCGCCGGCAAAGCGCTCGCCGATCTCCTCCAGCTCGGACAGCTGGTCGTAGGGGGCGAGGCTGGCGCCGCCGTAGGCGAGCGCATTCGACCACAGCACCCCGCCGACCAGCAGAACGAGCAGGGCGACGCCGGTGGGACGGTCGGCGCGGAGGAAGGCGGCGGCGCCGACCAGGGCCAGTGTCAATGCCACCGGGGCGGCCGTGGCCAGGGCCTTGCCGTCGACCCAGGGCGAGCCGGCGAAGACGATCGCTGCGCCGGAGACGAGAGCCGCCGCGTAGAGCAGCGGCGCGCTCTGGCGGCGCCGCCAGAGCGCCCAGACCCCGACCGCAGCGGCAAGAACGGCGAGGGCGGCCAGGATCGCGGTGACGACGCTTGCGTCGGGAACGACGCGAAAGTCGCCCGCCGGCCAGAGGCCGAGAACCTGGAACGGGTTGAGCGCGTCGCCGAGATTGGCGGCATCGTCCTGGTTGGTGAGCGGGGTCGAGGTCGGCGGCAGCAGGCCGCCGGTGACGATCACGGGGATGGCGAGGACGGCGACGCCGGCGACGAAGGGGGCGGCTCTGCTGATTGCGACAGGGAGGCCGAACCGGGCCCAGACGAGCGCGGCGAGCGCCGCCAGCATCGGCCCGAGCCAGATCAGGCCGCCGACGCTGGCGACGCCGACGAGGGCGCCGGCGGCGACCACCAAGGGGGCCAGCTCGCGCGGGCGGACGCGATCGTTCAGCACGGCAGGCGCCAGGGCCGCGGCGAGGGCGATCAGGAAGGCAACCGCCACCTCCTTGATCCCGCCCCAGAGCGCGTAGCCCACGAGGAGCGCCGGCTGCGCCGCGACGAGGGCGACGAGCGCTCGCAGCCGCCGGTCCCCCAGCACTCCGCCCAGCAGCGAGAAGAGGCAGAGCGAGAGCATCGCCGCGAGAAAGGCGAGGTAGGGCTGGAAGACCCAGGCCAGGTCGCCGCCGACGAACTCCTGAGCGGCGCCAAAGGGAATGAAAGCGCCGACCGGGTAGCCATCGGCGAGGTTGAAGTCGAGCGTCGCCCTGTACGTGGAGGGTTCGACGCTGCCGAGGTCGTGGCCGTGGGCCATCGTCTGGTCGGTCAGCGCCAGCCAGGTCGCCGTGTCGTCGAGCTTGATGAAGCCGGCGAAGGTGGGGTCGCCGGAGAGGATCACCGGCGCGCCGAAGACGAGGAAGACGCCGACTGCGGCGACCGCCGCCAAGGGGTCGGGGCGGCCGTAGCGCCACGGCAGCGAGAGCCCGGCGCCGAGCACGGCCAGGGCGAGCAGGAGCGGCGCGGTCAGCTGCGCGGTTGCGTCAGCGATCGTGGTGAAGCCGCCGACGACGACGATTGCCGCAAGGCCGACCGGCAGGACGAGCACTCCGGGCAGCCGCCGGCCGCAAATCAGATCGACGAGCAGGCCGAGTCCGGCACAGAGCGCAGCGAGAACCAGCGGAAACAGGACCCAGGCAGCGAACAGGCTCACGCTCGGCTCACCACCGTGCCGGCGTCACTCGGCCGGGCGCACCCGCGGCGAGAGGGCGAGGCGCAGGGCGCGGGCCGGAGAGGGGTCGTAAACCTCTACCTGGACGCTGTTGTCGGGGCTGGCGAAGTAGACGCTGGTGGGCCGTTCAGGGTTGGTCACGACGGTGCGACCGTCATCGGCGGTGCGCACGATCGCGCCAGACTGCGAGGCGAGCCCGTCGATCGCACCCTCCGGGTCGGGGAGCGGGTAGCTCCCCACGGTCAGCGCTTCGGCGCCGCCGGATCCTGCCTCCGCTCCCTCTTCCAGGTAACGCACCTGGATGCCGCCCTGTTCGGCCAGCTCCGTCACCTCGAGCTCGGCGCCCTCCGTCGGTCCGGCCCAGTAGACGGCCTGGCCGGCGTCGGCCGCGATGCCGGCCAGCTCGCCTTCGTCGACGATCCGCACTTCAGCCGCTTCCGAGGCGGACACCCCGGTTTCGTCATCGTCCCGCGTCGCCAGCCAGGCGACGACGCCGACGACCAGGGCCAGGCCGACGACCATCCCCCGCAGCAGCCAAGGCCGATCCCCCATCTCCATGGCCGCAGAGTCTATTTCCGCTTCGAGCGGCGCTTCGCCGGCTTCTTGCGGGCGGCAACTCGCAGGGTGCGCTCGCTGGCCTTCTCGACCGCCTCGCCCATCGCGATCTGGAAGACGGCAAGGAGGGCATCGGAGGCGAGGGGGCGCATGCGGTCGAGCGACTCGCGCACTTTGGACCACTCCCCTTCGGGCCGGCCAGCCCGGTCGAACGGCTCCCACACCTCTTTGACGAAGAGCTCGACGAAGGCGCGAGCCACGCCGTCGGCATGGCGGCGCAACCTTTCGGCGGTGGCCAGCGCGCCCTCGGGGCCGACGCCGAGCTCGGCCAGCGCCGTGGCGGCGCGCTGCAGCCGCGGGCTGATCACCTCGACCCGGCCATCTGGGAGCGCGCGCAGGATGCCCAGCTTTTCGGCGCGGCGCATCAGATCAGGATCGGGCGTGCCCCCCGCCCCCCACACGTTGGCCAGCTCGTCGGCCTCGACGATCTCCGGCGCCTCGTCCTCGAAGGGAGCTCGCAGGGCGCGGGTGAAGTCGAAGATCTCGGTCGCAGAGCCGCCGTCGCCGCTTTCCAGCACGCGCCGGATCGCCTCCAGGTTGAGGCCGTCGGCCTGCATTTCCCGGGTCAGGGCGATCCGCGCCGCGTGCTCCTCGTTGTAGTAGCCGGTGCGACCCCGGACCACGGGCGGCGGCAACAGGCCGCGGGTCTGATGGGCACGGATGTTGCGCACCGTCATCCCGGTCCGCTCCGCCAGCTCGCGGATCGTCATCTCGCCTTTGGAAGCTTTGCTCATCCCCGCATCGTAAGCGGGAAATGTCGTCTCAGCCGTGCGGCGCGAGGGTGAGACGCTGGCCATTCATCTTCCCGGCGGCGTCCGAGCAGAGGTAGGCGACCGACTCGGCGATGTGCTCGGCTGGGGTGAAGGTGGGGAACTCCTCGTCCGGGTTCTCCTCGCGCATCTGCGGGGTGAGGATCGCGTCGACGACGATGATGTTGGCCGTCGCGACCGTGCCTTCGAAACCGTCGGCGAGGGCCAGGGTCCAGGCCTCCGCGGCGGCCTTGGCGGCGGCGTAGGCGGCATTTGAGTTGGAGGGGCTCTGCGCCTGCTTGGCGGAGACGATGACGAAGCGACCGCGCTCGCCAGCGAGCAGTACGTCGTGGAAGGCGCGCGTGGTGTGCTGCACGGTGCGGATCAGGAGGTCGTGCAGCAGCTCCCAGTCCGAGAGCGGCTCCTCGTGCAGCGGCTGCCCACCGCGCCAGCCTCCGACCAGGTGCAGCAACGCGTCGACCCGGCCGAAGCGCTCGAGCAACGCCGCGCACCAGTCCCGCGTCGCCTCCTCGTCGAGCAGGTCAACGGCGCGCCCATCCCAGCGCTCCGCCGGCAGGCCAAGCTTCGCCCCGACCTCATCGATCCGCTCCTGAGACACGTCGGTGCCAGCCACAGTGGCGCCGGCCTCCCCCAGCCGCTCAGCGACGACCGGCCCGAGGCCGCCGGCGACGCCAGCGATTGCGACCACGCGGCCGTCCAGGGAATCGCTGCTCATCAACGCATCATCTCGTATGGCCTCGACTTAGACGATGCCTCTCATCTGCCGAAACTTTTCGTCTGAGGCCCATGCGAACATGGGTTTGTGCTTGCTCTCCGGCAATCCAACCCTAGGCAGCAAGGAGCCATCGGCGAGGCGGTCGCAGCAAGTTGGCTGATCCAGGCTGGATATGGCGTTTGGGTTCCATTCGGCCACAGCCCAGATTGCGACCTGGTTGCGGAGCGGGATGGCTCCCTCCTGCGAGTGCAAATGAAGACTTCGACCGTGGCCCGACGCGAACGATGGCAAGTCGCGATTTGCACCCGTGGTGGGAACCAGAGCTGGAACGGCATCGTGAAGAAGCTCACCGCGCAGCGTTACGACTACCTCTTCGTCCTCGTCTCTGACGGTCGTGCCTGGTTCATTCCCTCAACCGAGGTGGGAGGACAGTCAGCGCTGATTCTCGGCGGCCCAAAGTACGCGAAATTTGAGGTGGATTCGCAACCGTCATGCGTGCGCGTCGCGAGCTAAATGGGGGAGGCAGGATTCGAACCTGCGTAGGACAGAGCCAATCGGTTTACAGCCGATCTCCTTTAACCACTCGGACACTCCCCCAGGAGATAAAGACAATTCTAGATGGAAGCCGGGGCGCCTTCCTCGGCCATGCGCCGAAAAAGCATCCGGACTGAGATACTCGCGCCGTGCCGAACGATCGCACAGTGGCGCGAATCTCGAACTCGCTGGGAGCGACCGGCTTGCGCTGGACCGGGAAGCTCAACGTGCCGCTCTACCGCGTCAGCGGAGGGCGCATAGGCGGGAAGGTGAACCGCGCCCCCGTCCTTCTCCTCACCACTACTGGACGCAAGTCCGGGCAGAAGCGCACAGCGCCGATCGTCTACCTGCGAGACGGCGAGAACGTCGTCGTCATCAACACCAACGCGGGCAACGCTCGCGTCCCCGCCTGGTCCCTGAACCTGCAGGCGAACCCCGAGGCCGAAGTCGAGGTCGGCCGCCGCCGCTACCCGGTGCGAGCCCGGATCGCCGAGGGCGAGGAGCGCACAGGCCTCTGGCGCAAGCACAACGAGCAGTACGCCGGCTTCGACGACTACCAGGAGAAGCTCGACCGCAAAGCGCTGGTCATCGTGCTCGAGCCAGCCTGACGGTCGGAGGGACTGTCAGGCAAGGACGCAGGGAGCGAAGTGTGCTCTGCACATGAGCGACCGAGGACGCCGCATGACGGTCTCTCCGACCGTCAGGAAGCCTCGCGCAGCATCTGGGCCTCCGGCATGCACTGCAGCTTCTTCAGCGTGCTGCTCTCGATCTGGCGGATGCGCTCGCGGGTGACGCCGAAGGTGTTGCCGACCTCCTCCAGGGTCAGCGGCTCGAAGCCGGAGAGGCCGTAGCGCAGCTCGATCACCTGGCGCTCACGTTCGGGCAACGAGTCGAGCGCCCGGCGGACGCCCTCGCGCTGCAGGTGCTCGCTCGCTTCCTCGAAGGGCTCGGTGCTGGCGTCATCGGCGACGAAGTCGCCGAGCTCGGAGTCGTCCTCGTCGCCGACCGGCTTCTCCAGCGAGACCGGCGTCTGGGCAAAGCGCAGCATCTCCCGCACGTCCTCGAGCTGCCACTGCAGCTCGCCGGCAATCTCGGCCGGCTCGGGCTCACGGCCGAGCCGCTGCACGAGCTGGCGTTCGACGTGGGCGACCCGGTTCAGCTTCTCGACCATGTGAACCGGGATGCGGATCGTCCGCGCCTTGTCGGCGATCGCCCGCGTCACCGCCTGGCGGATCCACCAGGTGGCGTAGGTGGAGAACTTGTAGCCGCGCCGGTAGTCGAACTTCTCAACCGCCCGGATCAGGCCCAGCGAGCCCTCCTGGATCAGGTCAAGGAAGCCTAGGCCGCGGCCGAGGTAGCCCTTGGCGATCGAGACGACCAGCCGCAGGTTGGCTTCGACCATCTGCCGCTTGGCCAGCATGTCGCCGCGCTCGATCCGTTTTGCCAGTTCGACCTCCTCAGCCGCGGTCAGCAGCTCGACCTGGCCGATCGAACGCAGGTAGAGGCGCAGCGAGTCGAGGCTCGGTTCGACCGTGAGGTCGAGCTCCTCTTTCTTGACCCGGCCGTTGGTCGCCGGGACGCGCTGCCCTTTCTCGGCGCCGGCGCCGTTCTCGGCGACCACTTCGACGCCGCTCTCGACCAGGTGGGCGTGGAGGCCAGCCACCTGCTCCTTGGTCACATCGACCTCCTCCAGCGTGCTGGAGATCTGCTCGAAGGTGAGGTAGCCCCGTTCGCGGCCCAGCGCGATCAGGCTGCGGAGCTCATCCGACTCCAAGAGGAGCGGCGACTCTCCCGAATCCTGATCCAGTCCTTGCGGGACCGTCCCCAAAGGTTCGATCTGACTGCCTCCGGTGCAACCTCTCCCCTGGCCGGGGGGTCGGGCCCCAATGCTCCGACCGCGACAAAGTATAGGCATGCTGAGAGCTGAGCAGCACCCGGCCGACGGCGCTGCTCGCCTACCCTTCAGGGCCATGGCCACCAACGCGATAACTCCCCCGCTGACCGCCCCCGACGTGCAGGCCCGAGTCCCCGCCACCCAGGTCAGCCTCTCGCGAGTCGGCGTCACCGGTGTCGAGAAGGTGATCCGGGTCAAGGCCGACGGAACCGAGAACCTCTACCACGCTGACTTCGAGTGCTTCGTCGACCTCGAGCCGCGCCAGGCCGGCGTCCACATGTCCCGCTTCGAGGAGATCGTCGGCGAGGCGATCGACGAGGTCGTGCTCGGCGAGGCCTTCCGCGCCGAGATCCTCGCCGCCCACATCGCCCAGCGGGTTCGCGAGCGCCAGGATGGGCGGCGGGCCGAGGTCTCGGTCACCGCCCGCTATCCCGAGATCGCGACCACCCCGGCGACCGGCCAGGCGACGCAGGAGATCTACGTCCTACTCGGCACCGCGGTCGCCTCGGAGCGAGGCACGCGAACCCTGACCGGGGTCCAGGCCCAGGGCATGACCGCCTGTCCCTGCGCGCAGGAGATGGTCGCCGAGCTGGGCCGCGAGCGGCTCGCTGCCGACGGCTTCGACGTCGACCAGATCGAGCGGGTGCTGGCCGCCGTCCCGGTCGCAACCCACAACCAGCGCGGCATCGGCACCCTCTACGTCGGCTGCCCCGAGGGCGGTGAGGCCTGGATCGACGCGCCCGAGCTGCTGCGCATCGTCGAGGGCTCGATGAGCTCGGAGATCTACGAGCTGATGAAGCGCCCCGACGAGCTCGCCGTGGTCGCCAAGGCGCACGCCCAGCCCCGCTTCGTAGAGGACTGCGTGCGGGAGATGGTGCGGCGCGTGGTTGAGGGCTACGCCGAGCTACCGGGCGAGGCCTTCGTCATGGCCCGCCAGGAGAACCTGGAGACGATCCACCGCCACAACGTGGTGGCGGAGCGCTACGGCACGCTCGAGGACCTGCGCCGCGAGCTCGATGGCGGCGAGCATCAACTGCACCACACAACGGTCAGGGAGTGGCTCGAGGTGCCGACCACTTCCTAACCCGACGCGCAACGTTTTGAGCACCCGATAGGGCGCAAACGGGTTGCATTACATCTGGAGGGACTTGCGGACAAGGCTCAGGAAGGTGGCGGGGTCGCGCTCGATCATCCGATGGGTGGCGCGGAGAACTATGTAGCCGGCCGCCATCAACGCGGCGGTCGATTCGTGATCCCGCTCGAAGGCGGGGCGATCGTTGTGGTAGCGGTAGCCGTCGGTTTCAACCACAACGCGCCTGTCTGGCCAGAAGAAATCAACGAGGCGACCCTCCACGAAAACGTTGATTTGAGGAAGTGGCAAGCCCGCTTCCCTACACAGCGAGAGGAAGTCGACCTCTAGGGGACTGCGAGCCTCGACGGCGCGCGGGTCGACTCGCTGGGACACGCGCTTCAGGCGTCTCAGGCCGGGTCTTCCGCGCCCCTCTTCCAGCACACGTCCCAGTTCCTCCCAGCGCAGCAGCCCGCTCCTCTCTGTAGCGACCAGATCGTGCTCCAGCTGACGGTCGGCGAGTCGCGAGGCAACGTCGAGCAGTGTCCGCTCGAGCGAAGTCACCGGAATGCCTTCCTCAATCCGGATGTCATCAGGAGACAAGGAGCGAGTCTGGTGGAGACGAATGCCGTGCGGTCGCCTGTGCCCTGAGATCCGGGTTACCTCGATCGGCCCGCGTGAGCCTCGGACGTTCCAGAGATGCGCGGCACTGCCGTAGGAGAGAACGGCGCCTGGTCCGCAGGCAAGAACAGCTGCCATCCATTCACCCTTGAGTCCGATGCGGCGATGACCAAGCGCGAAGACACCTCGGTGGACGGGGATCAGTAGACCCCGTTCGACCCGTTTGCGGACGAGCCCTCTCGCGAGACCGAGAGCGACGAGCTGCCGAAGAGAAACGACCCCGTGCTGGTGCTCAGCCAGTTCGCGCACACTCGCAGTCGCCGCATCGCCGGCTGCAACGTTTTGAACACCCAATAGGTGCTTAAAACGTTGCGGACTGGGGCTGTCGGAAGCGAGAGCGATGGTGACCAATGCTTCCGCTTATCGGCGCGCGTGTGGCGCACGAAATCTCAGAATTCAGTTACGGAGGCAAGTCGCGAGACCAAGCGTCAGCTGGGCTCGGCTTTGGCCGCCGCTCGTGCCTGGCGCTCGGCCTCGATTCGCTTGCGCAGGCCGAAGAAGTAGTCAGCCCCGCTGATCACGGTGGCGGCGACCGCCAGGTAGACGAGGGCGTCTACCCAAGCCGGCGAGGGGTTGGCGGCAATCAGGGCGAAGACGGCGGCGATCTGCAACACCGTCTTCACCTTGCCCAGCCAGCTGGCGGCGATCACGATGCCGCGCTCGACCGCGACCGCGCGCATCAGCGTGACCGCGAACTCGCGGGCGATGATCACCATCGCCACCCAGGCGGCGAGCCGGTCGAGCGAGACCAGCGAGACCAGCGCCGCGGCAACCAGCAGCTTGTCGGCGATCGGGTCCATCAGCTTGCCGAAGGTGGTGACGGCGTCGCGCGAGCGGGCGAAGTAGCCGTCGAGGCCGTCGGTCAGCGCCGCCAGGGCGAAGACGACGGCGGCGAGGGTGTCGCCGTTCGGCGTCTCTCCCAGCAGCGCGACGACGACGACCGGCACCGCGAGGATCCTCAGCATCGTCAGGACGTTGGGCAGGTTGAGCGGGAACACCGGTCCCTCAGTCTGCCGCCTCGCCAGCGGCGGCGCGAGCCGCGTCGCGCTTGGCGAAGTATTCCTCGCCCTCGATGCTGACATGCGGGAGAAAGCGATCCATCCAGCCCGGCAGCCACCAGGCGCGACGGCCTAGCAGGACCATGATCGCCGGCACCAGCAGACAGCGGACCAGGGTCGCGTCGATCGCGATCGCCACCGCCAGCCCCACCCCGAACTCCTTCACCACCGGGTTGCCGTTGAGGACGAAGCTGGTGAAGACGCAGACCATGATCGCCGCCGCCGAGGTGATCACGCGGCCGGTGTTGGCCAGCCCTTCGACCACCGCGCGGCGGGCGTCGCCGGTCTGCTTGTAGTGCTCCCGCATCTGCGTCAACAGGAAGACCTCGTAGTCCATCGAGAGCCCGAAGAGGATCGCGAACATCAAGAGCGGCACGAAGCTGACGATCGGGATCGAGTGGTCGAGCCCGATCAGCGACGAGCCCCAACCGAGCTGGAAGACCGCGGTCACCACGCCGTAGGCGGCGGCAACCGAGAGCAGGTTCATCGCGGCCGCCTTGACCGGCACCAGCAGCGAGCGGAAGGCGAGCAGGAGGACGAGGAAGCTGAGTCCGACGACGATCCCGATCATCAGCGGCAGCTTGTCGCTGATCTGCGTGGCGAGGTCGATGTAGCCGGCGGTCTGGCCGCCGACGTACGCAGCGCCTTCGCTGCCGGTGAGACCTTCCGGGATCGTCGTCTCGCGGAGCTCTTCGACCAGGTCGACGGTGGCATCGCCCCAGGGCGGCGATTTCGAGATCGCCGAGAAGACCGCCACCGTGCCTTTCCCGTCGAAGGTCGGCGGGGAGACGGTGGCGACGTCGGGGGCGCCGTCGATTGCTTTCGCCAGCCTCGGCATCGCTTCTTTCGCTTCCCTCGCGTCGTCGAACTCGGCGGCGATCAGCAGTGGGCCGTTGACCCCCGGTCCGAAGCCCTCGGTGAGCCCGTCGTAAGCCTGCCGCGCCGTCGTCGACTTGGGCAGGGCGCTGATGTCGTTCTGCCCCAGCTCGAGTTCGAAGATCGGCAGCGAGAGCACGACCAGAACAGCGAGGGCCGCGAGGGCGGAGCGCCAGGGCCGGCTGGCGACCCCGCTGGCCCAGCGCCGCCAGCCGTGAGGCTGATGGTCGTCGGGGTGAGTCTTGCCGAGCTGGACCCGCAGCGAGTCGATCCGCGGTCCGAGCGCGCCGAGCATCGCGGGCAGCAGCGTCGTCGCAGCCGCAACCGCGACGACAACCGCGATCGCGGCAGTGAAGCCGAGCGTGCTGACCAGCGGGATGCCGGCGAAGGCAAGCGAGCAGAGCGCGATCACGACCGTGAAGCCGGCGAAGACGACGGCGCCACCGGCGGTCGCGGTGGCGCGGGCGATCGACTCGCGCATCTCCATCCCGTCGCGCAACTGCAGCTTGTGGCGAGTGACGATGAAGAGGGCGTAGTCGATCCCGACGCCGAGACCGATCATCGTCGCCAGGGTCGCCGCGACGCTCGGCACCTGGACGACGCTCTCCAGCAGGCGCATGACCGAGAGTGCACAGGCAAGGCCGATCACGGCGGAGACGATCGGCAGCGCCATCGCCGTCGCCGTGCCGAAGGCGAAGAGGAGGATGATCACCGCCGCGGTCAGCCCGATCGCCTCGCTGACCTCGGTGGAGGGTTTGGAGAGCTGCTGGCCGACATAGCTGCCGACCGAGGTTTCCAGTCCGACCCCCCGCGCGGGCCCGCCGGCGTCGAGGACCGCCTGCGCCTGGTCTTCGGTCAGTTCGCTGGGGCCGGCGTCGAGGTAGACCGGGATGTAGGCGATTTTCTTGTCTTTGCTGAGGAGGTCGGCTGCGGCCGGGCTGAGGGGGTCGACGGCCGAGTTGACGTCGCCCATCGCCTGCAGCCGCTTCGCCGTTTCCGAGACCGCGGCGCTGTATTTCGCGCTGGTCAGCGGCGCTCCGTCGGAGCGGATCACCAACGGGTTGTTGCCGAAGGCCTGTTCGGGCAGGTTGTCTTCGAGCAGTTCGGTGGCGATCGTCGAGTCGGTGCCAGGCAGGGTGAGGTTGTCGTTGGTTTTGCTTTCGGAGCTCTGCCCGGCGATGACCAGGGCGACGGCGACGATGAGCCAGGCGGCGATCGTCGGCCAGCGATGGCGCGAGCAGAAGCGGCCGATCGCGTAAAGGGGGCCGGTCACGTGCGGATCATCGCCTACTCGCCGGGCGAAGCCAACTGCGCGGGCGGTGGCAGGTCGCCGGGCTCGAAGGCCTCGGACGCGGACTCTGCCGGGGTCGCCCCGAGGCCCTGCCGCAGGATGACCAGGTGCTGGGCATGGCTGGCGCCGATCGAGGCGGCGAGCGTGCGTGGGGCTTCGGTCGCCAGGCGCGGCGCCGCCTCCAGGTAGCCGGTGAGCGCGGCGTTTTCGAGCCCGTAGACGAGGGCGAGAAAGTCGGCCTGATCGGTGAGGCCGGCAAAGTCGAGCTCTTCCTGCTCGGCGTCGGTTTTGCCGCCCAGGCCTCGAACCGCCTTGGTGATCGCGTCAGCGTGCTCCTGAGCTTGAGCGCGGAACTCGCGCCCGACCGCGCGATAAGGACCGCGCAGCAGGCCCTCGCCCCGAGCGTATGCGGAAGCGACGGTCAGCTCTCGAGCCAGCGCCGCGTTGAGGATCTCGACGTCGGCGGCCTTTTCATCGTCGCTCGCTCTCTCGTCGTTGCCGCAGCCGGCGGCGAAGGCCGCCAGGGCAGCGACGATGAAAAAGGCGACGACGCGGACTGCGCCGCGCCGTCGCCCAATGCGGGAGTGCTGCACCTGCTTCGCGCCCTTCATGAGCGCGAAGCCTATTCAGCTAGACCCGCCAAGCCCCCGAGATCGTTACGACTTCTTTGCAGCCCTTGCCTTCTTGGTGCCCGAAGAAGAAGTAGGTCCTTCGAAATGCAGCAGCGTCACTGTCGACCGGATGCCATCCTCGCCCGACTTCGCGAGGCGCGAAGCGCTCTTGGTCTGGATCTCGATCACTTGCTCGAGCGTCTCATTGATCAGGTCGACTGTTTCCCCCCAGCCCTGCTCATCGAGCACGCTGGGAGTGGTGCTGATGTGTCGATCGTCGCGAGCATCGAAGGTTCCGTCCTGCAAAGCACTAACTACGTCGTCCACGAGCAATTTCAGGAACGAAGCGCTCATTCCCGGCTTGATTGAGGCCGGAAGCCGCTGCCAATCCTGATCCGTGAGGAAGGCTCGAGCGGTGGCGCGGTAGTAGTGCTCGACCGCGCCGCGCCGCGGCTCGGTTTTAACCAGTTCGATGCACTCGTAGTCCTTGAGGACTTTGACGTGGTAGCTGACCTGGCTCAGGCCCTCGCTGAGCTCCTTGGAAAGTTCATTGGGGCTTGCCATCCGATCGTTGAGGATCGAAAGGATTTCAACGCGCAGCGGGTGCGCAAGAGCCTTGACCAAGCGCTGGTCGACGCCGGTCTTCGTCTTGCCTTTGGCCCTGGCCTTCTTAGTGGTCGTCGTCTTGGGGGGCACAGCGGGTTCCTCCGATCGTTTGCGCGGGCTTCTCACTACTTTCGCCGCACGCGATTAATCACTGCATCGTATTGGTCAAACATGCTGCTTTGCAAATCCAATCGAGCAAATCGCGATTTTTTCCCCCAACTTTCCTATTAGTGGAACTAATTTGAGCAATCAAAGGGTCTAAGGCAACGTACGGAGGTCGCGACCCCCCGTCCGAAAGAGCTGACATTTCGAGAAGGGGGGTGAGGCAGGGTGAAGATCGCCACCACGGACCACGTCGTCCCGCTGCTTTCAACGAGCAAGTCTCGCTAGGCAAGGCGCGGACGGGTCCCGGTCCCAGATTCGATGGGGCCGGGCCCCGGCCTGCCTTCCTGGCGCAGCCGTGATTCAGTTAGCCGGTGAGCGACTCGACCATCGACTCTCCTGCGCTAGACGCGCTGGCGGCGGAGATACACGCCTGCCGGCGCTGTTCGCGACTGGTCGAGTGGCGCGAGGCGCGCGCCGCCGACCCACCTCGCCGCCATCGCGGCGAGGACTACTGGGCACGGCCGCTCGACGGCTTTGGCGACCCCGCCGCAAGGGTGGCGATCGTCGGTCTCGCGCCCGCGGCGCACGGGGCCAACCGCACGGGGCGGATGTTCACCGGCGACCGTTCGGGCGAGTGGCTCTACGCAGCGCTGCACCGCGCCGGCTACGCGAGCCAGCCCGAGTCCGAGCGGCGCGGCGACGCACTGCGCCTGCGCAACGCATACGTGACCGCGGTCGTTCGCTGCGCACCGCCGGCCAACCGCCCGAGCCCAGCCGAGCGCGACAACTGCCTTCCCTACCTGAAACGGGAGCTGGAGTTGCTCGAGCGCAGCGAGGTGATCGTCGCCCTCGGAGCCTTCGCTTGGGACGGGGCGCTGCGGGCGATCCGGGGGCTCGGCGGCGAGGTTCCACGTCCGCGTCCGCGCTTCGGCCACGGCGCCGAGACGCCGGCGGGCCGCTGGACGCTGCTCGGCTGCTACCACCCGAGCCAGCAGAACACCTTCACCGGCCGCCTCACCGCACCGATGCTCGACGCCGTCTTCACCCGGGCCCGTCAGCTCACGACTGGTCCCTAGCGACCGGTCCGCCTCCGCTCGGCGCAGAGCCCGTCGCGGTCTCGAAGCCAATCAACGCGACAGTGGTGGGGATCGCCTCCTCGCCGCTCGCCGACAAGCGCTCGGCGCTTTCCGACTTGATCGCTTTCACCTTCTCCAGCGTCTCGTTCAGGAGCGTGCCGACGTCACCGAAGCCCTTTGCGTCGAGCGGCATCGAGACCATGCTCAGGTGGACCTCGCTGCGGGCGGTGAAGGTGCCGACCTCCAGCGCCACCGCGACCTCGTCGTAGATGTTCCGGAGGGTGCCTCCGGTTATCCCCGACTTGAAGGTCTCCGGCAAGCTGTCCCAGGCCCGATCATCGAAGGCGAGGGTCTTCCTCGCCCGGTAGAAGTGCTCCTTGGCGCCACGGCGCGGCTCCACCCTGACCAGCTCGATCAGGCCTTCGCGCTCGAGCTCCTCGAAGTGGTAGTTGATGTAGGCGGCGGAAACGCCGATTTCCCTGCCTACCGCGCTCGGGCTAGTAACTTTTTCGTTGAGCACGACCAGGACATGGGCCCGCACCGTGTGAGAGAGGGCGAAGACGAGCCTCGGGTCCATGAACCGCTTCAGCTTGCTCTCGTCGATCGTGGTCCGCTTGCCCATTTTCTTCAGCTTGGCCTTGCGATCCATCGTGCCTCCCCGATCTACGCCGACACCCACCAGAGGGTCGTTTCTATATAAGACCCTTCAAGTACCCGATTTAGTCACACCAACCTTGCGAAAACGCGGGCGATCTGACGCAGGGGCCTAGCCGGCGGCAGGGTCATCCGCATCGGGATCTGCCCTCGGCGGCGTTTCGAAGCCTGCAATGGAGACGGCGACGGGAATCGCCTGCTCACTGCCCGCCTCGAGCCGGGCAGTGCACTCCTCCTGGAGCGCGAGGAGCCGGTTCAGAGTCTCCTGCAGCAGAGCGGTGAGCTCATCCCAGCCTTTCTCGTCGACATGCAACCTGGTCCTGCTCAAGTGCCCGTTACGCGCGTCGAAGGTGCCGGCCGCGAACGCCTCCTTCACTTCATCGATAACGAGCCGGTAGAGATGGGCGCTGAAGCTTTTCCTGACCGGCTCCGGCAGCTGCTCCCATTCGCTGTCGTCGAGCAGGAAGCGCCGCCTCACGCGGTAGTAGTGCTCGACCGTGCCGCGGCGAGGCTCGGTCTTGACCAGCTCGACGTAACCGAGCTTCTCCAGCTCTTTGACGTGGTAGGCAACGTAGTTGACGCTGAGCCCGACGCCCCGAGCGATGTCGCTTGGGCTGGCGCTCGCTTCGCTGAGCACATCGATGATGTGCACGCGAAGCGGGTGCGAGAGCGCGCTGACCAGTTTCGGGTCGACGAGGGCCTTGAGATCGCCCTTTGCCGCCTTTCCCCCCCGATCGCTCACGCGCCGCTCACCCTCTCTCTCCTCGGCGTTTCAGTCGCTGAACTTTACGTTTCGGGACTGGTCAGTCCCGGGTGGGCGGCAGTAGATGCTCGGACATTGCACATTATGCGAAACGAATTTGATCAATAGACCGGTCTAGAGCAATGGAGCGGCCAGGACCGCTCTGTCCCATGACTCGACCGCGAATCAAGAGAACGACCGAGCGGATGGAATCGCCCGACGGCGACCTCTATCTGATGAGGCCAAGCGCCGGAGCCGACATCCACATCGAGCAGCCCGACGAGGAGGGCTTGCGACTGCTCGCGGCGCTGGATGGAAGCCAGACGCGTGAGGAGCTCGAGCGGGAATTCGGCGATGAGGAGGTCGGCGACCTGCTCGCCCAGCTCGAGGAGCTGGGCGTGGTCGAGGACGCCGCCGACGACGACCTGATCGAGGACGAGGTGGTGGCGCGCTTTGACCGCCAGCTCCGTTACTTCAGCGACATCTCGACCGGGCCGCCGGCTTCGCAGTGCCAGGCAAGGCTGGAAGACGCTCGCATCGCAGTGCTTGGGGTCGGCGGTCTCGGCGGCTGGACCGCGCTCGCCCTCTCCTGCTGCGGGATCGGCGAGATGCTGCTGGTCGACTTTGACCGGGTCGAGCTGACCAACCTCAACCGCCAGGTCCTATACGGCGAGAGCGACATCGGCCGGCTCAAGGCAGAGGCCGCGGCAGAGCGTCTCGCATCCTTCAACTCGCGTGTGCAGCTCGAAGTGCTCCCCAAGCGGCTCGAAAGCGAGGCCGAGATCGCCGCGACGATCGAGGGCTACGACCTTGTGATCGACGCGATCGACTGGCCCGCCCACGAAGTCGAGCGCTGGGTCAACTCCGCCTGCTTCGCCACCGGGATCCCTTACGTGGCGATGAGTCACTTCCCCCCGATCGCCCGGGTAGGGCCGTTCTACGTGCCGGGAGTGACCGGCTGCTACGCCTGCCAGGAGATCTCCTACCGGCGCTCGTACCCGATGTTCGACGTCGCAATCGAGCAGCGTGCGGGCAAATCATCTCCCTCTGCGACGCTGGGACCAGCCTGCGCGCTGATCGGCGGCCAGGTGGCGCTCGACATCGTTCACCACCTGACCGGGCTCGCCGCGCCCTCGACGCTGGGCGTCGGCCACGTCTACGACCTGCGATCGATGCAGATCGAACGCGAGGACGTCATTCCCGAGCCCGACTGCCCAGTCTGCGCCCACATGCAACCCAGCCTCGAAGGCGCCGAGTCGAGAGTTACGCGGCGCCGCTCGTAGAATGGGCGTTCGCGCCGGCGTAGCTCAGTTGGTAGAGCACTTCACTCGTAATGAAGGGGTCCCCGGTTCAAGTCCGGGCGTCGGCTTAGGAGCGGCCGGTCAACCACCCACGCCGTGGAACTTGTAGCCGACGCCGCGCACGGTTAAGACCAGCTCAGGCTTCTGGGGGTCGCGCTCGACCTTCTGGCGCAGGTTGGAGATGTGGACGTCGCAGGCGCGCTCGTCGCCTTCGAACTCGGTCTGCCACAGCTCCTCCATGATCTTGCGGCGGGGGAAGACCTCGCCCGCGTGACCGACGAGGAGGCGAAGCAGCTGGAACTCGGAGCGGGTCAGGCTGACCGGCTCGCCGCGCACGGTGACCACGTGGCGGACGAGGTCGATCGCCACCGGGCCCGACTCGATCCGCACCGCCTGGCCGAGCGGCGAGCGGTCGAGCTCGCGGCGGCGCAGCTGAGCGCGGACCCGGCCGAGCAGCTCCCGCACCGAGAACGGCTTGGTCACGTAGTCGTCGGCGCCTACCTCGAGCCCGACCACCTTGTCGACCTCGGCGTCCTTGGCGGTGAGGACGATGATCGGCACGGCGCTGCGCGAGCGCACGTCGCGGCAGATGTCGAGCCCGCTGGGGCCGGGCATCATGATGTCGAGGATCAGCAGGTCGAAGGGGATGCCGTCATCGAGCATGCCGCTCGCTTCGTCGCCGTCCGCGGCCGCGGTCACCTCGAAGCCCTCCTGGACGAGCGCGTAGCCAACCGAGTCCCGCACCGAGGGCTCGTCGTCGGCGATCAGGATGCGGCCGCTGCTCACAGACACCACCTATCGCGCTTCGCTCGCGGCGCGAAGAGCCAGACATGCACGCTTGCTCGCTCCGCGCTCATGCCACCGGGGTCGGGCTTGGCTGGGCAAGCGGGAGGCGGATCCAAAAGGTGCTGCCCTCGCCCTGGACCGAGCGGGCGCCGATTTCGCCGCCCATCACGCTGACCATGCGGCGAGCGATCGCCAGGCCGAGGCCGAAGCCCTCCTGCTGGCGCGACTCGCTGCGCCTGTAGAAGCGCTCGAAGATGCGGTCGATCTCCGCCGCGGGAATGCCGGTTCCTGTGTCGATCACTTCTAGTGCAACCTCCCTCTCGCCGTCGTGGCGGCCGCGAACGGTAACGGCGCCGGGCGCAGGCGTGTTCTTGAAGGCATTGGTGAGCAGCCCGATCAGCACCTGGCGCAGCAGCGTCGGGTCGGCCTCGGCGGTCAGCTCGGGCTCCACCTCGACCGCAACCTCGATGCCGGGAGGTGCCTCAACCGCGGCGACGGAGTCGCGGATCGCGACCGGCACGTCGACCACCTCGGTCTCCCCCGTGCCCAGCGACTCGACCCGGGCCAGGGTCAGCAGCGCCTGGGTCAGCCGGTTCATCCGCTCGGCGTCCTCGGCGAGGCGCGAGAGGAAGTGGTCGCGGGCCTCGGGGTCATCCTTGGCGCCCTCGCGGAGTACCTCGATCGCACTGGAGATGCCGGCCAGCGGGTTGCGCAGCTCGTGCGCAGCATTGGAGACGAAGTCCGCTTCGGCCAGCTCGCGGCGCAGCTCGTCGGTACGGTCGCGCAGCACCGCCAGCACCGCGCGCTCGTCCGGCAGCGAGCGCGCCGACATCGCGTAGGCGCGGTCGCCGATCCGCAGCGCCGGATGGGCGACGAAGCCGAGCTCGGCCGCGCGTCGCAATTGCGGCAGCATCGGCTCGGGCGGCAGGCCGGCCGGATCGAGCAGTTTCGTCGCGGCGCGGTTGGAGAAGCGCAGCGGTCCCTCGACGTCGACGACGATCACTGCGTCGGTGAGACCGTCGAAGATCGCTTTCAGCTTGTTGCGGTCGGCGGTGAGGACGCCGAAGCTCTCCTTCAGCGAGGCGCGCATTGAGTCGAGAGCGCGGGCGAGGTCGCCGATCTCGTCCGGCCCGGCGGTCTCCAGCGGCACGTCGAAGGAGCCGGCAGCGAGCTGGCCGGCTGCGCGGGAGAGGCGGGTGACGCGATGGGCGATGCCGACCGCGATCAAGAAGCCGACGAGGATGCCGATCGCGATCGCGCCGAGAACGGCGCGCGGACGGTCACCGAAGAGGTAGACGACACCGGCGGTAATCAGTGATACGGCGGCGAAGGCGCCGGCCAGCCAGAGTCGCATCCCGATCCTTCTCATGAAGGTTTACTAACAGAAAGGAACGATGGCGGTCATGGGGCCGGCTGGCGGTCATGGAAGAATCGGCTTATGAGGACTCTGGTCTTCATTCCAGCCTGGAACGAGGAGGGCGCGATCGCCGAGGTGATCAACGGCGTGCGCGCGTCCCTGCCCGACGTCGACGTGCTGGTCGTCGACGACGGCTCAGCCGACAACACCGCGGCGCGCGCCGAGGAGGCGGGGGCGATGGTCGCCTCGCTGCCCTTCAATCAGGGCCTTGGGGCGGCGCTGCAGACCGGCTACTTGCACGCGCGGCGCGAGGGATACGACTACATCGCCCACCTGGACGCAGACGGCCAGCACCCGCCTGCAGACGTGGCACGGCTGCTGGAGGAGGTCTACGCCGACCGCGCCGACCTGGTGATCGGCTCCCGCTACCGCGACCCCGAGGCGGCCGAGGCGGAGAGCGACGACTACAAGCCGACGATGTCGCGGCGAATCGGCAGCAACGTCTTCCGCTTCTTCCTCACCCTGGCAACGCGGCAGCGCTTCACCGACACGACCAGTGGGATGCGGGCGGCCAACCGCCGGGTGATCGCGCTGTTCAGCGAAAACTACTCGCCGGACTTCGCCGAGATCGAGTCGCTGCAGCTGGCGGTGCGCCAGGGCCTGCGGGTCAAAGAGGTGCCGGTGCGAATGCTGGAGCGAGTCGAGGGCGTCTCCTTCCTGACGCCGCTGAAGTCTGCCTTCTTCATCTTCAAGGGGATGATCGTGCTGCTGGTCGGCCAGTTCCGGCCGCGCCGCCCGGAGCCGGAGCAGCGATGAGCCTGGCGACGGTCCTCGCCCAGCAGGAGCCCGCCGTCCACCTCACCTCGCAGACGCGGATCCTGGCCGCGGTGCTGGCGGTCGCCTTCATGGCGATGATCCTCGAGCTGATCCGCCGCGACAAGCTGCAGGAGCGCTACAGCGTGGTCTGGTTCGTCGCCGGCCTGGGAATGCTCGCCGGCGCCGCCTTCCCCGGCCTGCTGGAGCTGGCCGCCGACGCGATGGGCGTGCGCGACACCAACGTCGCCCTGTTTTCGATCGTTCTGCTGCTGCTGCTCGGGCTGGTGCTCAACTTCAGCGTGATCATGTCCCGCCAGTCGGCCCAGATAACCCGGCTCGCGCAGGAACGCGCGCTCGAGCGGGCGCGGGAGCGGGCGCTCTCAAGCGAGAACGGGCGCGAGGCGGAAGAGAAGAGCCTCGAGCGCTAGCTCCTCGGAGACGTTGAGGTCGAAGCGGCGGCGGGTGTCCTGGACCAGCTCCGCGGCACGGCGGGGAGCGGCGGGGCTTAGGCCGGCGGCTTTCGAGCGCAGCGCCTCGAGCCGGTCCCGGTTGTAGGCGACCTCCTCGGCGCCGCTGGCCACCGCGGCCAGATCGCGAAACCAGGCGGCGCAGAGCTCTAGACCGAGATCAAGGACCTCTGTGCGGCGGCGGCGCCCCGCTCGTTTCGCCTCGTCGCTGACGTCGCGGGCAGAGCGTTTGAATCCGGCCGCCGCCTGCTCCTCGAGCGCCTCGCGGGCCGCGGCTTCGGCCTCCTCGCCGGCTGCTTCGGCCGTCTCAAGCAGCGCGCGGTAGGGGGCTGTCAGGTCCGCCTCAGCGGAACGGGAGGGATGTTCCGGCGAGTCGGACCTGACAGCCCCCGCCAACGCGAGAGCTTGTGTTCGGAGCTCCCGACCGACGTCGGAGATCAGAAATCGGGCGCGATCGAGGTCACCGGCGGAGAGCCGAGCAGCGGCCGCGACCTCGTCATCCGGAGCCTCCCCAGCCAGGGCCTCTTCCACGACCTGGGTGGGCAGCGACGCGAACTCGACCGGTTGGCAGCGGGAGGCGACAGTCTCCAGCAGCAGCGCCGGCTCGGAACTAAGCAGGATCAGGTGGGCGAACTCTGGTGGCTCCTCGAGCGTCTTCAGCAGGGCGTTCTGGCTCTCGTCGCGCAGCGCCTCGGCGGCCTCGATCACGAAGACCCGCTTCTCACCCTCGAAAGGACGGTAGGACGCGGCCCGGATCACCCGCTCGCGCACCTCCTCAACCAGGTGCTGGGCGCCGCGCGGCGCGATCCAGACCAGGTCGGGATGCGGCGAGGGGTCGAGCAGGGCGCGACGGCGGGCGTCCTCGCCGTCCTCCGCCCCGCCCGCGATGACCTCGGCTGAGAAAGCCCGCGCGGCACGGCTCTTGCCGGCGCCGCGCGGGCCCCTGAACAAATACGCGTGCGACGGTCCGGACGCCAGCGCCGCACTCAACGCCATCCGCGCCCGCGGTTGGTGCTCGGTCACGCGCTCGATTGCTTCCATCACCCCATCACCCCGCTGACTTCGTCTTTATACGTCCTATAGGCCCCATAAAGACGAAGTCAGCGGGGGTGGTTCCGCACAGTCGCCATCACCCGCTCGTGCACCTCCTCAACGCTGCCGTCGCCGTCGACGACGGCGACCCGGTCGGAGGCGATCTGGGCGATCTCCTCGTAGGCCTCGGCGACGACGCGCTGCAGGTCGAGGCCCTCCGACTCGAAGCGGTCCTCGCCGTCGGCCCGGCCCAGACCGACCTCGGGGTCGACCCGCAGCAGCACGGTCAGGTCGGGCCAGAGGCCGTCGATCACCATGTCGGTGAGCGAGAGCACATGACTCGTTCCGAGCTCTCGGGCGCCGCCCTGATAGGCGACGCTTGAGTCGGCGAAGCGGTCGGCGACGATGTCCGTGCCGGCCTCGAGCGCCGGGCGGATCACGCGGGCGATCAGGTCTGCGCGCGCGGCGGAGAAGAGCAGCAGCTCGGCGAAGGGGTCGAGCTCGACCGAGGGGTCGGCGAGCAGCTCACGGATCCGCTCGGCCGCCTCGGTCCCCCCCGGCTCGCGGATCAGCAGCGTCTCGGGGCCGAGCGCCTCGGCCAGCAGGCGCGCCTGGGTGCTCTTGCCGGAACCGTCGATCCCCTCCAGGGAAACGAACAACGTGCCCGGCCTCAGCCCTTGGTCGCGGCCTTGGCGCGTTTGCGCTTGCGAGTCGCGGTGTCGGCTTTGCTCGGCACGGCGCCGTCCTCGGCGCCGTCGGGCAGCGGCTTCTTCGCCATCGCTTCCTTCGCCGCTTTGGCCGCTTCGCGTTCGGCGCGGCGTTTCTTCATCTCCTGCATCGACTCGCAGTCGTCGTTGAGGCAGAGGTTCCAGGGCCGGCCGCGGAAGGGCTGGACCTTCAGCCGCGGGGTCTGGTCGCAGACCGAGCAGCGCTCTTCGAGCTTGAAGACGTCGCCGCGCTGAGGCAGCGGGAAGGTCTGGTCGCAGGACTCGGGGTCGTCGGCTTTCCAGCCGCCGCAGCCGACGAAGCGCTTGCCCGACTTTTTGGCGCGGATGATGCGGAGCATGTTGGGCGAGCCGTCCTCTTTGGTGCGGCCCGCCTCTTCGCAGACCTTGCAGGGGCCGAGGATGCGGTCCTGGTCCATCCCCGCCCAGACGACTTTGGCGAGGTCTTCGCGGCTCTCGTCGATTTCCGACCAGGTGCTGTGGAGCAGCTCGCGGCTGTCGCCGACGACGCCATCCTTAGTCATCTCGCCGGCGGCGATCTGGTCCATCTCCGCCTCGAGCGTGGCGGTCATCTCCGGCGTCGCCATCGCCGGCACGTATTTTTTGAACGCCTCGTACATCGCGATCCCGGTTTCCGAGGGGACCGGCGGGTTGCCGTAGACGTAGCCGCGGTCGAAGAGCTTCTTGATGATCTCGGCCCGGGTCGCCTTGGTGCCGAGGCCGCGCTCCTCCATCATCTCGATCAGCTTCGCCTGGGAGATGCGGGAGGGCGGCTGCGTCTCCTTGTCGAGGATCCAGGGCTCGCCGTCAAGCTCGAGCGTCTGCCCCTCCTCCATCTTCGGGATCTCCTCGTCGGCGGAGCGGGCGTAGGTGTAGACGCCGGCGTAGCCGGGGTCAACGACTACCGAGCCGCGCACGAAGTAGGTCTGCGAGCCGGCCTCGATGTCGGCGCGGGTCGACTCGGTGATCATCGGCGGGCTGAAGGTGGCCAGGAAGCGGCGCACGACCAGCTCGTAGACGCGGCGCTTGGGGCCGTCGAGGGCGCCGGGGTGGATCGCCTGGGTCGGGTAGATCGGCGGATGGTCGGTGGTCTCTTTTTTCCCGCGCGTTGCCTTCAGCTCACCGTCGAGCAGGCCGGAGGCGGCGGAGAACTCTTTGATCCGGACCAGCGAGGAGACCAGCTCGTGGATCGGCAGCGAGACGGGATAGACGGTGTTGTCGGTGCGCGGGTAGGAGATGAAGCCGTCCATGTAGAGGTCCTCGGCGATCCGCATCGCGCTGGCGGGGGTTATGCCGAGGCGGCTGGAGGCGTCGCTGGTGAAGGCTGTGGTGTTGTAGGGGGTGGGCGGCTTGCGGGTGTTCTTGCGCGCCGTCACCGACTTGACCGTGCCCGGGCCGGTGGTACCGGCCAGCGCAGCGTCCGCCTCGGGCTTCTCCCAGAACTTGTCGGTCTCGTGGTGGGCCTCGAAGCTGCCCTCGGGGTGCTGGAAGCGGGCGAACAGTTCCCAGAAGGGCTTCGGTTTGTGAGCGCGACGCTCCATCTCGCGCTCAACGATCAGGCCCAGGGTGGGGCTCTGGACGCGGCCGACGGAGAGGAAGTTGGAGCCGAAGCGACGGGTGGCGAGGGAGACGGCGCGGGTCAGGGTCGCGCCCCAGAGCAGGTCGATGTCCTGGCGGGCGGCGCCGGCGTTGGCGAGCGGGTAGGAGAGCTCATCGAGCTCCCCGAAGGCGCGCTCGATCTCCTCCTTGGTCAGGGCCGAGTAGCGGGCGCGCTTGATCCGCAGGGTGCCGTCGCGGGTTCCCTCGCGTGAGCCAAGCACCGGGTTGGCGTCGAGCATCTCCTCCAAGGCCTCGAGGCCGATCAGCTCGCCCTCGCGGTCGAAGTCGGTGGCGATCACCAGCTCGTCCGCCTCTTGGGCCACCTTCTTGATCGCCTTGACGACGTTCTTGTCGGTCGGCTCCTTGATCAGCTCGGCGTCGATCAAGTCGTGCAGGTCGGTTTTCTGCCAGTTCGAGTAGCCCTCGGGGAAAGCCGGTCCGAGCACGTGCCCCTTCAGCCCGATCGTCCGCTGCTGCTCGCCGTTGGCGTCGGTCCAGGTGTAGTAGGGGACTTTGAAGGTTTTGTCGCTGGACGCGCTGCCGCCGCTGAGGAATTTGGCGATCTTCTCGGCGCTGTTGTTCTTCTCGGTGACGATCAGCCTCATGGGGCGGCGAGGGTAGCAGGGGCGCTTGGCGGCGCTTGCGGGCCGCCGCCCGCCGATCCCCTTAGGATCGGCGCCGCGATGAAGTCCTTGGTCACAGGCGGTGCCGGGTTCATCGGCTCGAATCTGGTCGACGCCCTGCTCGCCCGTGGCGACGAGGTGACGGTGGTCGACGACCTCTCGACCGGGCGGCGCGAGAACCTGGACGGCGCCCTGGCGAACGGCGCGAAGCTGGTCGAGCAGGACATCCGCGACGCGGACGCGATTGCCGCGCTGACCGGTGAAGCGAAGCCGGAGGCGGTCTTCCACCTCGCCGCCCAGATCGACGTGCGCAAGTCGGTCGAGGACCCCGCCTTCGACGCCGCGATCAACGTCGGCGGCACCGCGAACGTGCTGGAGGGGGGGCGGCGGGCGGGAACACGCCGCATCGTCTTCATCTCGACCGGGGGGGCGATCTACGGCGACGGCGCCGCAGGGGAGCTGCCGCTCTCCGAGCAGACGCCGCCGGCGCCCGAGGCGCCGTACGGGCAGAGCAAGTACGCCGCCGAGGGCTATCTCGGGCTCTACGAACGGCTCTACGGGCTCTCAGGGGTGAGTCTGCGACTGGGCAACGTCTACGGGCCGCGACAGGACCCGCTCGGCGAGGCGGGCGTGATCGCGATCTTCTGCGGGCGGCTGCTGGCCGGCGGGCGGCCAACCGTGTTCGGCGACGGCACCCAGACCCGCGACTACATATATGTGGGGGATGTGGTCGCAGCAGCGCTCGCCGCGGCCGGGTCGGAGGCGACCGGGCCGATCAACATCGGCACCGGAATAGAGACCGACGTGCTGGAGCTGGCGAGGCTGCTCCGCGAGCTGGGCGGGACCGAGAGCTTCGAGCCCGAGTTCGCCCCGGCGCGTCCCGGCGAGGTACAGCGGAGCGCGATTGACCCAAGTCGCGCCGAACGCGAGCTGAGCTGGCGCGCCGAGATCTCGCTCGAAGAGGGCCTGCGGCTGACGCTGGACTCCATCTGACCCCGCATCACTAACCTCCATCACATGCCCGCACAGGCCTACGCCGGCAAGGAGTGCGTCTGCCAGCTGCGCAAGGGGATCTGCGACCAGTCCTGTGTGCGCGACATGCTGGAGACGCCGTTCTACATAGCCTGCCTGAAGCTGAAGGGGCGGCGCTGCCTGGTGATCGGTGGCGGCGACATCGGCCTCGAGAAGGTCGAGGGGCTGCTGGCATGCGACGCCGACGTGACCCTGATCGCGCCAGTCGCCCACCCCCAGCTGGAGGAGCTGGCGGCAGAGGGGTCGATCGCCTGGGAGAAGCAGGCCTACGACGGGGCAGCCGACCTCGAGGGCGCCTTCATGGCGATCGCCGCGACCGATGACAGCGAGGTCAACATCGGCGTCTACGACGACGCCGAGCGGCGGGCGATGCTGGTCAACGTGGTCGACGTGCCGCCGCTCTGCAACTTCATCCTGCCGGCGATCGTCCGCACCGGGCCGCTGGCGATCGCGATCTCGACCGCGGGCGCCTCCCCCGCCCTGGCGAAGCGGATGAAGCGCGAGATCGCCGAGCTCTTCGGCGAGGAGTACGCGCGCCTGGCGGTGGTCCTCAACGACGCCCGGGGCTGGGCGAAGGGGACGCTGCCCACCTACCAAGACCGCAAGGAGTTCTTCGAGGGGATCGTCAACGGCGAGCCCGATCCGGTGGCGCTATTGCGCGAAGGGCGCGAGCCCGAGCTACTGGCGCTGATCGAGGCCGCCAAGGAGCGCGCCGCGTCGGCACTCGCCTAGCGCGCGGTGAGCTGGACGATCGGAATCTCCCGGTTCACCTGCGCCGCTTCGCGACGGTACGTCGCGTAGGGCGCAAAGACACGGTCGGCGAGCGTCCAGAGCCTCTCGCGCTCGGCGTCGTCCGCAATCACCGTCGCCCGCATGGGGGCACCGCCGAAGGTGACCTCCGGATCAGCCTGAAGGTTGTGGAACCAGGCCGGGTGCTTCGTCATGCCCAGTTTCGAGGCGATGATCGTGACCCGGTCCCCGTCGTGGAAGTAGATGACCGTGTTGCGCCGCAGCGCGCCGCTCTTCGCCCCTCTGGTTTCGAGCAGCGCCGTGGGGATGAGGGAGAGCCCGGAGCCGAGCCGACCCCCGGTCGCCCGCATCAGGAGCGGGTCGAGCTTCCAGAGAACGTGGACAGAGAGGAACCGTCCCAGGCGGGTGTTGGCGAGCGCGGCATAGGCGCGGCTGAACAAGCTGCGCGGGCGGTCGGGGTCGACGTACTTGAGCGGTGCAGGCATCGCCGGTTCCTTCGAGCTCGCCAATCCCTCTAGGCAGCGGGTAGGGCGAAGAAGGCGACCGCGGCGAAGTGGGCGGCGGCGGCGGCGATCACAAGCAGGTGGAAGACCTCGTGGTAGCCGAAGACGCGGGGGTTGGGGTTGGGCCGCTGGGTCGCGTAGACGACAGCGCCGATCGTGTAGAGGAGCCCGCCGGCGGCGACCAGCAGCGTCCCCGCGGCGCCCATCTCGCTCCACAGTTCCGGGAAGGCGATCAAGGCCACCCAGCCGATCGATATGTAGACCAGTGCCGCGACCCACTTCGGGTGTTCGATCCAGACCATCTCGACGATCGCGCCGGCGATCGCGCCGATCCAGACCACGGCGAGGATCACGTCGGCCAGCGGGCCGTCGAGGGCCAGCAGCGCGAACGGCGTGTAGGTGCCGGCGATGAGGAAGAAGATCATCGAGTGGTCGAGCCGGCGCATCCAGCGGCGCACGTTGGGCCGTTTCCAGTTCACCCGGTGGTAGAGGGCGCTGGTGCCGAGCAGGGCGGAGAGGCTGGCGGCGTAGATCGCCACCGCAAGCGTCGCCTGCGGCGTGTCAGCGGCGACGATCAGCCCGGCGCCGAGGAAGAGAGAGACAAAGAAGGCCCACTCGTGCGAGACGCCGCGCAGCTTCGGCTTGACCGCGGCGATCGCGTCGCCTGCAGCTTCCCTTGCAGCCCCGGCCTTTTCCGCCGCGGCGCCGCGGGCGCCTTCGAACCGCTCGCCCACCCGCTCTGCGCCCCTGCGCAGATCATCAACCATGGCTTGAGCGTAGCGCGCTGGACAGCTCGGTTGTGAGCTTTGCCGACTTTGCGGAGTTGCCACCATGGGTAGGAGAAATCGACCCCAAGCAAGCTCCTTATTTGCGCAATTGGTGCTCGCTTCTGTCCGACTGAGCAGCAATCCTGGGCAGTCCACCCCAAAAGTCGCCGCGAGAGGAGAAGTTCGATGTCCAAGACCGCCGCCAGCACCCCCCAGACCGGTCTGCAGGGCTTCTCGGTAGAGCGCCGATTTTCTTCTGCAGGAATCCATCCCTTCGACGAGATCGAGTGGGAGACGCGCGACGCGGTGATCGGCGATCCCGAGAACCCGGCCTTCGAGCAGCGCGGGGTCGAGTTCCCGAAGAGCTGGTCGCAGAACGCGACCAACATCGTCGCCCAGAAGTACTTCCGCGGCCAGCTCGGCACGGAGAAAAGGGAGTCCTCGGTCAAACAGATGATCGGACGGGTCGCGGGGACGATCTCCGATTGGGGGCGCGAGGGCGGCTATTTCGCCTCCGACGAGGACGCCGATGCCTTCGAAGCGGAGCTGACCTCGATCCTGCTCAACCAGAAGGCGGCCTTCAACTCGCCGGTCTGGTTCAACGTTGGCTTCGAGGAGCGCCCGCAGTGCTCCGCCTGCTTCATCCTCAGCGTCGAGGACACGATGGAGTCGATCCTCGACTGGAACACCAAGGAGGGCAAGATCTTCCGCGGCGGCTCGGGCTCGGGGATCAACCTCTCCAACATCCGCGGTTCGGTCGAGCCGCTCTCCAAGGGCGGCCTCGCCTCGGGGCCGGTCAGCTTCATGCGCGGCGCCGACGCCTGGGCGGGGACGATCAAGTCGGGCGGCAAGACGCGGCGGGCGGCGAAGATGGTCGTCCTCGACGTCGACCATCCCGATATCGAGCACTTCATCTGGTGCAAGGCCGACGAGGAGAAGAAGGCGGCGGCGCTGCGCGACGCCGGCTTCGACATGTCGATCGACGGTGAGGGCTTCACCTCGATCCAGTACCAGAACGCCAACAACTCGGTGCGGGTCACCGACGACTTCATGGAGGCGGTCGAGGCCGGCGAGGACTGGAGCCTCACAGCCCGCGCCACGGGCGAGCCGACCAAGACCCTGCCGGCGCGCGAGCTGATGAACCAGATCGCCGACGCCGCCTGGCGCTGCGCCGACCCGGGCGTCCAGTACGACACGATCATCAACCGCTGGCACACCTGCCCGGAGTCGGGCCGGATCAACGCCTCGAACCCCTGCAGCGAGTACATGCACGTCGACGACTCGGCCTGCAACCTGGCCTCGCTCAACTTGATGAAGTTCCGCCGCGAGGACGGCAGCTTCGACGTCTCCGACTTCGAGCACGCGGTCGACGTCGTCTTCCTCGCGCAGGAGATCGTCGTCGGCTCCTCCAGCTACCCGACCGAGGAGATCGCCGCCAACGCCAACGCCTTCCGCCAGCTCGGGCTCGGCTACGCCAACCTCGGCGCGCTGTTGATGTCCGACGGGCTGCCCTACGACTCCGACGCGGGCCGCAACGTCGCCGCCGCGATCACGGCGCTGATGACCGGCCGCGCCTACCGCCAGTCGGCGCTGATCGCCGCCGGCGCGACCGGGCCCTACGACGAGTACGAGCGCAACCGCGAGCCCCACAACGGGGTGATGCGGATGCACCGCGACGCCTCCTACGACGTCGACCCGACGGGGATCAAGGGCGAGCTGCTGGAGGCGGCGCAGCGGGCCTGGGACGAGGCGGTCGAGCTGGGCGAGGAACACGGCTACCGCAACGCGCAGGCGACGGTGCTGGCGCCGACCGGGACGATCAGCTTCCTGATGGACTGCGACACCACCGGGATCGAGCCCGACTTCTCGCTGGTCAAGTTCAAGGAGCTGGTCGGCGGCGGCCAGATGACGATCGTCAACAAATCAGTGCCGCTGGCGCTGCGCACGCTCGGCTACACCGACGCGGAGGTCGACCAGATCAACGCCCACATCGCCGAGAAGAACACGATCGTCGGCGCGCCGGGACTGAAGGACGAGCACCTGCCGGTTTTCGACGTCGCGGTCGGCGAGCGGGCGATCACCCACACCGGCCACATCGACATGATGGCCGCGACCCAGCCGTTCATCTCCGGCGCGATCTCGAAGACGGTCAACCTGCCGCAGACGGCGACGGTGGAGGACATCGCCGACGCCTACACCCGCGGCTGGAATGGCGGGCTGAAGGCACTGGCGATCTACCGCGACGGCTCGAAGACGGCGCAGGCGCTGCGCACCGACGCCCAGGAGGAGAAGGAGGCAGCAGCTGAGCAGCCGATGTCGGCGCCGGAGCGCAAAAGGATGCCGCGCGAGCGCGAATCGATCACCCACAAGTTCTCGATTGCCGGCCACGAGGGCTACATCACAGCCGGCAAGTACGAGGATGGCTCGGTCGGCGAGATCTTCCTCACCGACATCGGCAAGGAGGGGTCGACCCTGCGGGGGATGCTCAACGCCTACGCGACGGCGATCTCGATCGGACTTCAGTACGGCGTGCCGCTGGAGACCTTCGTGCGCAAGTTCAGCTACATGCGCTTCGATCCGGAGGGAATCACCGGCAACCCGGAGATCCCCTTCGCCAAATCGCTGCCCGACTACATCATGCGCTGGGTGGCGAGCCGCTTCGTCGAGGACCTCGATGAGCTGGAGGAACTCGGCATTCTCACCCCTGAGGTGCGGGCGAAGCGCGAGGCGGAGACCAGCCAGCTCGGACTCGGGATCAACACAGGCGCCGAGACCGAGCCGACCAACGGCGGCAACGGCCACTCCAAGCCCGGCAACGGCGGCAACGGGGCCGAGAAGGCCAAGGCGACGGGTGGCGAGGCAGTTCCCCCCGGTACCGCCTTCACCGAAACCCCCCCGGTCGTGCCGGCCAAGATGTCGGGCCTCGACCTCGGGCCCGCCTGCGATCAGTGCGGCGGCATGATGCAGCGCACGGGCTCTTGCTACACCTGCAGCAGCTGCGGCAACAACACCGGCTGCGGCTGATTCAAAGGGATAGCGTCGCCGTCGCTTACTCTTCGCTGCGCGCCTCTCGCAGGCGCTGCAGATCGAGCAGGTCCTCTGGTCGTCCCGCATTCTGCTTGAGCTCAATGAGACCCTCGTAGCTCACGACTCTGACGACAAGGTCGCCTATCTCAGCCTCAACCGACGTTGGCGAGAGCTTCTCCCAGAGAGCATCGTCACCGATCCACTGCATGATGTCGAAGCGCCCGAGCCGAGTGCGCAACACCCAGTTACCACCCAGTGCGAGCGCTTCGGGGTCCAGTGGGTCTGGAAGCTCCCCGTCCTCGAACTCCTCCGCTCCTTCGATTTGAGCGTCCAGTGCTCTCAACACCCGGGCGAGCTTCGTGAGATTCTGGGCATCGGGCGCCGGCACCACGTCAACATCCTTCGTCGCTCGAACGTAGCCATGAAAGCCAATCGCTACTCCGCCGATGATCAGGAATTCGACATCCTCGCGGACGAGCGCTTCAAGGATCGCTCGAATATCGAGTTCAGGCACTGCGCTGACGACGTCCGCCCTCAGCTAGCTGGGACATAAACCGCGATAGCTCGAAGACCTGTTCCATCCGTTGAGACGGTGTGAGCTCCGTGTAATCGCGACGCCGGTCGAGCCGCTCCGCAATTCCCTCGGCCGTCCAGTTCCCAGCTCGCTTTCTGGGCTTCATGCTCATTACGGTACAGCGACACTCGGAAAGGAGCCGACCGTCAGGTGAGTATCACCGTCGCGTCGTGGCGCGGCGTCTCGGTGATCGCGCGGCGGAAGACTCGCTCGGGCTTGGGTTCGGCTGGGTGGATCTGGTGGCGCCTGACCAGCTCGCGTAGGACGACGGCCATCTCGAACTGGGCGAAGGAGGCGCCGAGGCAGCGGCGGACGCCGCCGCCGAACGGGATCCAGGTGTAGGTGCCGGGCGGGTTGTCGAGGAAGCGCTCCGGCAGGAAGCGGTCGGGCTCCGGATAGACCTCGGGGTTGCGGTGGACGAGGTAGACGCAGGGCGTCACTCCCGCTCCGGCGGGTAGCTCGTAACCACCGATCTCGACCGGCTCGGTGAGGCGACGAATCACGATCGCGATCACAGGGCGCAGCCGCAGCGTCTCCTGGATCGTCGCGGTCAGGTACTCGTCGCGGCCATCATCGACCTCGTCGCGCAGCCGTTCCAACTTCTCGGGATGACGGGCGAGCCGCTCGACCGCCCAGGAGAGTGAGGTCGCGGTCGTCTCGTGACCGGCGACGAGCAGGGTGAGCAGCTCGTCGCGGATCTCCTCCTCGCTCATCGGGCTGCCATCCTCGTGACGGGCGGCGATCAGCATCGAGAGGACGTCGTCGCGCGCCTCCAGGTCGCTGACGCGACGGCGCTCGGCAATCTCGCGGTAGAGCAACGCGTCAACTCGCTCGATACGGCGGCGAAAAGGCCGGTAGCGCATCACTCGTGTCGGCCCGAAGAGGGCCAACGGCGCGAGCTTGAGCGGGTCGGTAGTCAGGTTGAGGAAGTCGCGCAGCGCTTCACGCAGCTCGGCGAGCCTCTCCCCCTCGCGTACTCCGAAGACCGTGCTGAGAATGATCTCCAGGGTCATCGCCTGCATCCGCGGCCGCAGCTTGTAAGGAGTGCCGGTGGGCCAGCTATCGATCTCGCGTGCCGCGATCTCGCTCATCGTCTGCTCGTAGCCCTGCATGCGGGCGCCGTGGAAGGGTGGCAAGAGCAGCTTGCGCTGGCTCATGTGCGGCTTCTCGTCGAGGACGAGGACGGAGTTGCGGCCGAGGACCGGCGTGAGGATTTTGTTGCCCTCGCCGGCATGAAAGACCTTTGGGTCGCCAGTAAAGACTTGCTTGACGGCCTCTGGGTCGGCGAGCATCACCCACTTGCCCTCGTAGGCGATCTGGATCGTGAACATGTCGCCGTAGCGCTCGTGGCAGGCGTAGAGCATTCGCCGGGCCTGCCGGGCCCAGATCGCCGACTGGACCAGCACGGGCAGCGGAGGGCCGGGAGGCAACCGTCGCTCCGCCGGCCTGCTCAACGGCCGCGGGACGGTTGTTGTCGCTGCCTCCATCGCGCCTCTCTTCAGAGGCTAGTGCCGCGATGGGACTCTCGTGTGAGATCTGTCTCACACGAATCGCATAGCCTGCCCGGCGACGTGGCCGAGCTTCCCCGCCTCTCACCAAAGGCCGAGCACCGCGTGCTGAAGGTCAGCTGCGGACTGCCGGCGCCCGCGCAGCGAGTGCTCTTCGGCCGCCCGCCGGCGCGCGACGGGCAGGTGTTGGCGAGCGACATCCAGGCGCTGATCCGGCTCTCGGAATGGGCGGGCAGCGAATCGATCACCGAATGCGCGCCGCCCGAAGAGGCGCGGGCGAATAGTCGCCTCGGGGCCGAAGCTGCCCGCGGGCCGAAGCTGCCGATGGCCCAGGTGGACGAGCTCGAGCTTCACGGCCCGGCCGGGCCGATTCCGATGCGCCTATACGCGCCGCCTGGAGCGGCAGCGCCACCGCCGTTGCTTGTCTACTTCCATGGCGGCGGCTGGGTGATCGGCGACCTCGATACCCACGACGGGCTCTGCCGCTTCCTCGCCGCCAACGCCGGCGTCCTCGTGCTCTCGGTCGACTACCGGCTGGCGCCGGAGCACCCCTTCCCAGCCGCGGTGGAAGACGCCTTCGCCGCGTTCTGCTGGGCGGCGGAGCAGGCCGCGGGGATGGGCGCCGATCCCCGCCGGGTCGCGGTCGGCGGCGACAGCGCCGGTGGCAACTTGGCAGCCGTGGTCAGCGTCCTCGCCCGGGACGCCGGCGGGCCGGACCCGGCGATGCAGCTGCTGATCTACCCGGTGACCGACGCCGAGGACAGCGCATCGCGACGGCTCTTCGCGAAAGGGTTCCTGCTGACCAAGGCCGACATGGACTGGTTCGAGGGCCACTACCTGCCGGATGCCGGCGCCGCCGAAGACCCCCGCGTCTCGGTGCTGCGAACCGACGATCTCTCCGGCCTGCCCCCGGCCTACGTCGCCACCGCCGGCTTCGACCCGCTCCGCGACGAGGGAGAGGCCTACGCCGAGCGGATGCGCGCGGCGGGCGTGCGCGTCGCCCTGCGGCGCCACCCCGGCCTGGTGCACAGCTTCGCCAACCTGACCGCAGTCAGCCGCACGTCTCGCGCGGCGATGCTCGAGGTGGCCGGAGCGTTGCGCATGGGCCTCTCCTGAAGCTATGCGATCGGCGCATCCCTGCGCTGACCGCATAGCTTCAGACGTTTATTTGGATTACCCCCCGGGGGTATACAATACTGACCCATGGAAACCGCTCACCACGAACACGAGATGCCGACCGAGGGCTCGGCGCTGACCGCGATGGCGGCGAGCGCCACCCTGCACTGCCTGACCGGGTGCGCGATCGGCGAGGTGCTGGGGATGGCGATCGGCACCGCGCTCGGCTTCTCCGACCTGGGGACGGTGGCGCTGGCCGTCGGGCTCGCCTTCCTCTTCGGCTACACCCTGACCAGCCTGCCGCTGCTGCGGGCCGGGATGGCGTTCGCGGCCGTGGCGCCGATCGCGCTCAGCGTCGACACGGTCAGCATCGCGACGATGGAGATCGTCGACAACGCGCTCATGCTGGCGATACCCGGAGCGATGGAGGCGGGCCTCGGAGACGTCCTCTTCTGGGGGTCGCTGGCGGTGGCTTTGGCGATCGCCGGCCTGGCCGCGTGGCCCGTCAACCGCTGGCTGATCGGGCGCGGGAAGGGCCATGCGGTGATGCACGAGACCGGGATCCATGGCGGGCTGCCGACCAAGCCCACCGCCGTCTTCTTCGCTACCGCAGCACTGTTCGGAGCGATAGTGCTCGCCGCCGAGGCGATCGGGGGCGACGAGAGCGGCCATGGCGAGACAACCGAGAGGAGTCACCACCAGTGAGCGACGCAACCCGGGGCTATACCGAGAACAAGGAGGCGGTACTGAAGCGGCTGCGGCGCGTCGAGGGACAGGTGCGCGGCGTCGAGCGGATGGTCGAGGAGGACCGCTACTGCATCGACGTCGTCACCCAGGTCACTGCGATCCAGGCCGCGCTCGACAAGGTGGCACTGGAGCTGCTCACCGACCACGCCTCCCACTGCGTGATCGGAGCAAAACGTTCCGAACAGCCAGAGCGAACTGAAGAGTTGATGGCAGCCGTCACACGTCTACTTCATCGATAAGCGGGCCTGCGGTCAAGCAGATCAAGGACGCAGGGAGCGAAGCGTGCTCTGCACGTGAGCGACCGAGGACGCAGAGATGCGCCGGCCGCAGGCCCGCTTACTCGTACTGCAGGGCTTCGAGGACGTCGAGGCGCGAAGCGCGGCGGGCCGGCGGAATCGCCGCGAGGACGCCGGCGAAGGCGGCGAAGACGAGCAGCAGGATCAGTTCTCCGACCGGGTAGGAGAGGGCGAAGCCTTCCTCCTCGAGCGGCTGCGCGATCAGCGCCGCGAAGATCACTCCGATCACCATCCCGAGTAGGGCGCCGATTAGGGCCGTGATCACCGCCTCGTAGCGGATCATCGTCCGCACCTGGCGCCGCGACATTCCGATCGCCCGCAGCATCCCCAGCTCGCGGGTCCGCTCGTGGATCGAGAGCGCCAGCGTGTTGGCAATCCCGAACAGCGAGACGATGATCGCCAGCGCCAGCAGCGCGTAGATCAGGCCGAGCAGCTGGTTGATCTGTTCTTCCTGGTTTTCCTTCAGCTCCTGCTGGCTGCGCACCTCGGCGGTGGGAAACTCGCGTTCCATCAGTTTCGACAGCTCCCCCTGCACGGCCTCGGCGTCGGCCCCCGGCGCCAGCTTTACGAAGTCGATCACGTCGTCGCGCTGGTCGAACGCGGTCGCCATCAGCCGCGGGGTGACGATCGCGCTGCCGAGCAGTTCGACTTTGTCTTCGAACTCGCCGACAACGCGCATGCGGGGTCGCTCCCCGACCTGGGTCAGGAACCGGATCCTGTCCCCGACCTCGATGTCGTTGCTGTTGGCGAAGGCCTTGTCGAGGACCACCTCGCGGTCGGTGAGGCCCCGCAGCACCTCGGGCCCGCCCTCGGTCCAGTCGATCGTCAGCACCTGGTCGGCATCGCGATCGAGTGAGGTGACGCGCGGCTTGCCGCCGTCGCCGCCGACCAGCTTCGCCTGGACCGAGCGCAAGGTCGCGATCAGCTCAACCCCCTCAACCCCGCGCGCGGCGCCGGCGGCGCGGGGGGAGATCGGCGAGAAGCCGTCGGAATTCTGGATCACCAGCTCGCCCTGGAAGTTCTCGTCGATCGCGGACGCGATCGAGCTCTTGATGCCGGCGGCGAAGACGGTGACGAAGGCGACGACGGCGAGGCCGATCATCAGCGCCGCCGCGGTGACCGCGGTGCGGGCGGGGTTGCGCTGGGTGTTCTCGCGGGCAAGGCGCCCGGTGAGCCGGCGCATCAGCTCCAGGGGACGGCCGGCGAGCGAGGCCAGCGGACGCACCAGGCGCGGGCTGAAGAGCGAGACCGCGAGCAGGACGGCCACCGCGCCACCGCCCATCAGGCCGGCGGCGCTGCCGCCGCTGGCGCTGCCGAAGAGGCCGGCCAAGACCATCGCCATGCCCGCCACGCCGAGCAGCACTGCGATTGCGGCGTAGACGATGCCGCGGCGCCGGCTGGTGGGCAGCTCCAGCGCCAGCATCGCCGCGATCGGCGGCACCCGGGTCGAGCGCAGCGCCGGGATGAAGGAGGAGACCAGGGTGATGCCGATGCCGATCAGCAGCGAGACGACGATCGTCCGGTCCTTGGTGACCAGGGCGGTGGTCGGCAGGTCGATCCCGATCGCGACGAAGAGCGCGTTGAGGCCGACCGCGATCGCGTAGCCCCCGGCGAGGCCGAGCAGAGCCCCGAGCAGGCCGATCGCCAGCGCCTCGACCACGACCGAGCTGAGGATCTGGCGCCGGTCGGCGCCGAGCGTGCGCAGCATGCCGAACTCCCTGACCCGCTGCGCGACGGTGATCGAGAAGGTGTTGAAGATCAGAAATGCGCCGACGAAGAGGGCGACGAAGGCGAAGACCAGCAGCGCGATTCGCAGGAAGCCGAGGTCGTCACGGATCTGGTCGGAGTTGCGCTCCGCGTTCTCCTTGGCCGTCTCGACCAGCAGCGACGGCGGCGTCACGCGCTGAACGCGCCGCTTCAGCGTCTCTTCGGAGACGCCTTCTTTGGCGGTGATCGCGATCTGGTCGAATTCGCCGCGCTTGTCGGTGATCCGCTGCGCCTCGGGCAGGATCAGCCCGGCGATGCTGGCGCCCCCCCAGGAGGCCTCGCCGAGCCTGGTCAGCCCGACCACGCGGTAGGCGGCGACCTTTTCGACCGAGGCCAGCTTGAGCGTGTCGCCAAGCCCGATGCCGGCCTCCTCGGCGGCGCTCTCGTCGAGCACCGCCTCCCTGGCGCTGCGCGGCGCCCTGCCCTCGACGTAGGTCTGCGTTTCGAGGGCGTCGGGAAGGATCGAGGTGATGAACTTGGGTGCGAACTGGGTCCCGATCTGCTCGTTTTTAGCGTCGAAGAGCCCGCCCGGCGTGAATATCTGCCCCGATGCCACCCGCGTTCCCGGCACCCGCTTCACTTTCGGCAGCACCGTCGCTTTGAAGCTGGGCGCCTCGCCGCTTTCCTGGCGCACCGCGTCCTTGGCGGTGATCACGACGTCGGTCTTTGCCAGCGAGTCTTCGAAGATTTCGTCGAAGGCGGCGAAGGTGGTATCGGTGAGGATGTAGGTGCCGGCGACGAAGGCGACGCCGATCACCACAGCCAGGGTCGTCGTCAGGGCGCGGATCTTGCGCGCCCAGAGGCTCTTGACCGCGAGCCGCGTCAACTGTGTCCTGTAGCCAATGTCACCGGACAGGACACGCCGCTAGGCGATCGTCTTCATCAGCTCGATCACCGCGTCGGCCGAGCCGGGAGCGGCGTCGTGGACGATGCGCCCGTCGCGCAGGGTGATCAAGCGGTCGGCGTGGGCCGCGGCGGCCGGGTCGTGGGTAACCATGATCACCGTCTGGCCGAACTCGTCGACCGCCTGGCGCAACAGGTGCAGCACCTCGGCGCTCGCCTTCGAGTCGAGGTTGCCGGTCGGCTCGTCGGCGAAGACCACCGCCGGTTTGGAGACCAGCGCCCGGGCGACCGCGACGCGCTGCTGCTGGCCGCCGGAGAGCTCGGAAGGCCGGTGGGTGCGCCGCTCCTCCAGCCCGACCGTGCGCACGAGCTGCTCGAGCCACTCCCCGTCCGGCTTGCGGCCGGCGATCGAGAGCGGCAGCACCAGGTTCTCCTCGGCGGTGAGGACCGGCAGCAGATTGAAGAACTGGAAGACGAAGCCGAGCTTGTCGCGGCGCAGCTTGGTGAGGTCGCCGTCATCGAGGGCGGTGATCTCGTCGCCGTCGAGGGTGACCGTGCCCGAGGTTGGCTTGTCGAGGCCGGCGAGGATGTGCATCAGGGTCGACTTGCCCGATCCCGATGGCCCCATGATCGCGGTGAAGTGCCCGCGCTCGAAGCCGGTGCTGACGCCGACGAGGGCGTCGACCGCCGCCGCCCCCTCGCCATAGCGGCGCGAGACGTCGGAGGCGACCACCACCTGCCCGTTCGACTGGCTCATCCACAAGCACCGTATCGAGGGGGGCAGTTGGGCGTTCTGATCCGCAGATAGCCTGCTCGGCATGTCGCTCGCGGACGACTTCGACGGCTTTCTGATCGACCTCGACGGCGTCGTCTGGGAGGGGCGCGAGCTGCTGCCGGGGGCAGTCGCAACGCTTAGTGCCCTGCTCGCGGCCGGCAAGGAGATCGTCTTCGTCACCAACAACTCCGTGCGAGCACCGGCCAAGTACGCGGCGCGCCTGCGCGAGGCCGGCATCGACGTTGCCGACGAGCGAGTGATCACCGGTGGCGAGGCGACGGCCCGGCTGGCAGCCGACAAAGTCGGGGCCGGCGGCACCGCCTTCGTGATCGGGGCGCCCGGCTTCAAGGAAGCCGTCGCTGCGGCGGGGCTGAAGCTGCTGGACGGCGAGGCCGGGGCGGGCGCCGACGCGGTCGTCGTCTCCGCCCACCGCGAGTTCGACTACGCCGAGCTGCTGACGGCTACGCGCGCCCTGCAAGGAGGGGCGAAGCTGTTCGGGACCAGCCGCGACCCGACGCTGCCGATGCCGGGAGGAGCCTGGCCGGGAACCGGCGCGACGCTGGCGGCAGTCGAGACGGCGTCCGGCAAGCGAGCGGAGACAGGCGGCAAGCCCGAACCGCATCTGTTCGACCAGGCCCGGGCCCTGATTCCGGACGCCGCCCGGGTGGCGATGGTCGGCGACCGGATCGCCTCCGACATCGAGGGCGGCAGGCGGGCCGGCCTGGAGACGATCCTCGTCCTCACCGGCGCGACGTCCCGCGAGGAGGCGGAGCGGGCTGAGCCACCGCCGGATCACACGATCGACGACCTCGACGGCCTGCTGCGATGAGCTCGGCGAGCACAGCGGCCGCCCCGACCGAGCGGCCCGGGATCGCCTTCGCCGGCATCTTCGCCGTCACCTTCTTCTGCCTGCTCGCGGTCGGCGCCGTGCTGCCGGTCCTGCCTCGCTACGTGCACGGCCCGCTCGACGGCGGCAACATCGCGGTCGGCGTGGTGGTCGGTTCCTTCGCGGTCACCGGCCTGCTCTTCCGCCCCTTCGCCGGCCGGCTTGCCGACCACCGCGGGCGCAGGCGAACGGTGCTGATGGGCGCGCTGTTGGTCGCGGTCTCCAGCTTCCTCTACCTGCTGCCGCTGGGCATCCCAGGGCTGATCTTCGCCCGGCTGGTGCTCGGTGCCGGCGAGGGGGCGGTGTTCACGGCCGGCTCGGCCTGGATCGTCGACCTGGCCCCGCCGGGCCGGCGCGGCCGCGTGATCGGCCTCTACGGCCTCGCCGTCTGGGCGGCGCTCAGCGTCGGACCGCTGCTCGGCGAGGTGGTGCTGAACGCGTCCAGCTACACCCTGGTCTGGATCTGCGCCGGGGTGGCACCGCTGCTCGGCGCGGCGATCGCGACCCGCGTGCCAGACCCCTTTCGGCCCCTCGCAAGCAGTGAGCGCAACCCGCTGATCGCCAACGAGGCGCTGCGGCCCGGCGTCGCCCTCGCCCTCTCCTCGATCGGCTACGCGACGCTCGCCACCTTCGTCATCCTCCACCTCGACGAGCGCGGGGTCGGCCACGGCGCCACCGTGTTCGGCGCCTTCGCGACGATGGTGGTGCTGACCCGGCTGGTCGGAGGCAGCCTGCCCGACCGGATCGGCCCGGCCCGCGTGGCGATCGCCGCGGCGCTGGTCGAGGGCGTGGGCCTGGCGACGATCGGGCTCGCGCAGAGCCTCGAGGTCGCCCTGGCGGGGGCGCTGACGATGGGCGTCGCCTTCTCGCTGCTCTACCCCTCGCTTTCGCTGATCGTCGTCAGCCGCGTCCCCGACACCCGTCGCGGTGCCGCCCTTGGCACCTTCACCGCGTTCTTCGACGCCGGCATCGGCCTCGGCGCGCCCCTCTCCGGGCTGATCGCCGCGGTCGCGAGCTACGAGGGCGCCTTCCTCGCTTCCGCCCTGCTCGCGCTCGTCTCCGCGGCGACCATCGCGCTGATGGTGTCGAGCTTGAGCCAGACCCTGCTCGCCGAGCGCTCGGCGAGCTGAGCCGGCTACCGCGCGCTGAGCAGCAGCGTCTGCGCGGCGCGGCCGATGCGGCCGTCCTCGTCCGAGAGAACCGACTCCGCCGTGCCGATCCCGTTCGCCTGCGGCAGCGTGGTGGCGTCGACGCAGACCCACTCCCCCCGCGGCATCCGCTCGAGGTGGACGGTGAGGTCGACGTTGATGAAGAGGTGGCTGCGCCAGTCGAGCACCGCGCTGATCCCGTTGCCGACGTCGGCGGCGATCAGCGTCCGCTGCAGCGGCGAGGGCTCCTCGCCGGCGAGGAGCGGGTGGCGCATCCGCATCCAGACGGTCGCCGGGCCCGGCTCGAGGAACTCCCCCGCGATCGCCCTCCACTCCATCGCCGTGTGGTAGCCGACCGAGTCCCCAGTGGCGAAGAACTCCGGTTCGGAGCCCTGCCCGGGCCCCGGCGGCGGGGCGGGCTCGGAGGCCTTCTTCGGCACCTCGATCGCACCGGCCCGCAGCCGCCACCCCCGCGCCCGCACCAACTCGCCCTCATCGTTGGAGAGCGACGCCTCGACCATCTGCACCCGCCGCCCCGGCCGCACAACCTCAGCCTCGACCCGCACCGGCCCAATAGGCACCGACTTCAAGATCTCAAAGGTGACGCGCCCCACCTGAAACTCATCCGCGTCCTCGAGCGCCTCGATCTCTCGCCCAAGCAACGCAGCAGGAGGACCGGCGTGCTGTGCCCCTGGATCCCAAGGCCCCCGGGTCAGCTCAGTGGCGACGAACCCATCACCAGCTCGTTCGTAAAAGGCTTCGGGCATCTCTACCCTCACCCTATGGAGAAAGTGAAGAAAACAGAGCAGGAGTGGCGCGATCAGCTGACGCCGGAGCAGTACGAGGTGACTCGCAACGCTGGCACCGAGCGCCCCTTCACCGGTCCCCACCTAGAAGAGAAACGCGACGGCATGTTCCACTGCGTCTGCTGCGGCGCCGAACTCTTCTCCTCAGACACCAAGTTCGACTCCGGCACCGGCTGGCCCAGCTTTACCGAGCCGGCCAACCTGGAGAACGTCGAGCTGCGCCCGGACAACAGTCACTTCATGCGACGGACCGAGGTGGCCTGCAAGAACTGCGACGCGCACCTCGGGCACGTCTTCGACGACGGCCCGGCGGACCAAGGCGGCAAGCGCTACTGCATCAACGGCTGCGCGCTCGACTTCTCAGACTTTGCCGCCGACGGCTCCTAGGTAGCTGAACCGCACCGCCAGGGCGACCGCCTCGGTGCGGGTGTCGACCTCGAGCTTTTTGATCGCGTTGCGGACGTGGGTGTGGACCGTGGCCGGGCTCAGCTCGAGCCGTTCGGCGATCTCTTTGACCCGCAGGCCCTCGGCGAGCAGCTCGAGGATCTGGCGCTCGCGCGGCGAGAGGTGGAGCAGCTTTTCGACCTCGGCCGGCTTGCCGCCGGCGAAGTCGCCGCCGAGGAAGGTGCCGCCGCCCATCACCGCCTTGACCGCGCGGGCGATGTCCTCGGCCGGGGCGGACTTGAGGACGTAGCCGGAGGCGCCAGCCCGCAGGGCCAGCGCCAGCAGGTCGGGCTGGGCGTGCGCGGTGAAGATGATCACTTTGGTCCGCGGCCGGACCTTGAGCACCTCCTTGGTCGCTTCGATCCCGTCGCGCTTGGGCAGCTCGACGTCGACGATCAGCACGTCGGGTTCGAGTTCCTTGACCACGTCGACGACTTCACGCCCGTCGCTAGCCTCGCCGACGATCTCGACTGTGTGCGAGTTCGCCATGCGGGACTTGATCGCCTCGCGGACGATCTCGTGGTCGTCGCAGAGGACGACCCGTCTCGCGTCCCGCACGCTTGCGTTCATCACAACTGTTCACGCTCCTCTCGCGGCGCGAAGAACCAGAAATGCCTCATTGGGCTCGCTCCGCGTTCACGCGGGGCCGATCCTCTCAGGCGCACCAAGCGAATGCAAAGTTTTAGGTACGGAGAATGATCCGTCCCGTTCCTGCCGGTTCTCGATCAGCGCGATCATCGTCCTTCCCACGGCTAGCGCCGTGCCGTTCAAGGTGTGCACCATCTGCGGGGAATCCTCATTACTGGGGCGGTATCGGCAGGCTAGGCGCCGAGCCTGATAGTCGGTCGTGTTCGAGCACGAGGTCAGCTCTCGGTAGCGGCCCTGACTGGGGATCCAGGCCTCGCAGTCGTACTTCTTCGCGGCCGGGGCGCCGAGGTCGCCGGCGGCGACGTTGACCACTCGGTAGGGGATCTCCAGCTCAGTGAGGATCCGCTCCTCGATCGCCAGCAGGCGCTCGTGCTCCGCCGCCGACTGCGAGGGCTCGACGAACGAGAACATCTCGACCTTGTCGAACTGGTGGACGCGGAAGATGCCGCGGGTGTCGCGGCCGGCGGCACCGGCCTCACGGCGGAAGCAGGGGGAGAAGCCGGCGTAGCGCAGGGGCAAGTCGCCGGCGTCGAGGATCTGGTCGGCGTGCAGGCCGGCGAGCGAGACCTCCGAGGTGCCGACGAGGAAGAGCTCGTCCTTGGGGATCTCGTAGATCTGATCGCGGTCGCCGGGCAGGAAGCCGGTGCCGTAGAGCGCCTCCTCGCGGACCAGGACGGGTGGCACCACCGGCTCGTGACCCTCGGCGCGGACCAGCTCGATCGCGAAGCGGACCAGCGCCAGCTCCAGCAGCACCAGGTCTCCCTTCAGGTAGGCGAAGCGGGACCCCGAGAGCCGCGCCGCCGCCTCCATCTCGATCAGCCCCAGCTCGGTGCCGATCTCCAGGTGGTCGCGGGGCTCGAAGTCGAAGCTCGGCTTCTCGCCGGCCTCGCGCAAGACGACCGCGTCCTCCTCGGTCATGCCATCGGGGGCGTCGGGATCGGGCAGGTTCGGCAGGGCGGTGGCGACCCGCTCCAGCTCCGCCTCGACCCGCTCCAGCTCCGCTTTGCCCGACTCGATCTTCTCCTTCAGGGCCTGGACCTCGGCCATCGGGCCCTCGGCGTCCTCGCCCTTCTGCTTCGCCTCGCCGATCTGCTTGGAGAGCGACTTGCGCGCGGCCTGGGCATTCTCGATCTCAGGCAGAAGCTCACGGCGGCGGGCGTCCAGGGCGAGCAGCTCGTCGACGCCGTCGGCGGCGGCGCGGCGGGCCAGGGCCGCCTTGATCCGCTCGGGGTCGGAGCGGATCAGCTTAAGGTCGAGCATGGCTGCCTCAGGTCAGGGGGATTCCCCGCCGGGGCGGGGGGGTTCTCCGGCGTCCTGCCCGGCGTACTCGGCGACGAAGCGGGCCACCGCTTCGGCCTCTTCACCGACGACGATGTTCTGCGGCATGATCGCGCCGGAGAAGCCGCCGTTCTGAATCGCGAAGAGAGCGTCGTCATAGCTCTCGATTCGTTCATCGAGGTTGGGACCCTGCACCCGGACCGAGCGATTGCCGCTGCCCTGGGTGCCGGCAGCGCTGAGCGTGTGGCAGCCGGAGCAGTGACTGGCGAAGAGCGCCGCACCCTCGTGATTGGGGTCTTCCTCGGAAACCGAGATCCCCTCCTCGCCGAAGCCGCAAGCGGCGAGCACGAGGGCGGCAGCGATGGCCAGGGCTGTGGCAAGGACGGGGCGCACGCGGCGGGCATCATATTGTCTGGCGGCGATCCCAAGCGTCCGACCGCGACGCGTTCCCGCTCCCGATGCCCGCACCAAACCCAGACCGCTTCCGCACAGCGATGGGGATGCTCCCCACCGGGGTCACGGTCGTCTCCGCGACCGGGCCGGAGGGACCCGCGGGCGCGACGGCGAACGCGGTCTGCTCGCTCTCGGTCGAGCCGATGCTGATGCTCGCCTGCCTCGACCGCGGTTCCCGCACCCTGCTCGCCGTGCAAGCAGCCAACCGCTTCGGAATCAGCGTCTTGCACGCCGGCCAGGAGGAGATCGCCCGCGCCTTCGCCACCAAGGCCCCGGTTGCGGACAAGTGGGCGGGCGTTCCATGGACAGAGCGCGACGGCGCCCCGGCGATCGACGGCGCCCTCGCCTTCGTCGCCTGCGACCTGCGCGACGTCATCGCCGGCGGCGATCACGTGATCGTCACTGGCCAGGTGACGGCGCTGGAGACGAGCGACGGCGAGAGCGCACCCCTCGTCTTTCACGGCGGCGCCTACCGGCCGCTGGAATAGGCTCTGGCCATGGAGGCGACAACGGCGCAGCGGGAGCCCTGGACCTTCGCCCAGAAGGGGATCGTGGTGTTGGCGGCAATCCAGCTGCTCTGGGCGCTGGCCGGCTTCATCGCCGAACCGAGCTTCTACCTCGGCGAGGACGCGCCGACCGAGCGGGTGCTGGGGATCGACTTTAACGGCTACCACGCGTTGGCAGGCCTGCTGCTCTTCGGCCCCGCCTTCTACTTCGCCCTGCGGCCCGCGTGGGCCATCTACTACGCGATCTACGCCGCCGGCGCCCTGATCGTGACCGGCATCTGGGCGCTCTTCGACAACACCCCCGCCTGGGTCTTCACCTTCCCCAACAACGACGCCGACGCGATCTTCCATCTCGCCACCGGCGCCCTCTTCGCGATCGTCGCCGGGATCCAGATCGCCCAGGACCGCAGCGGCTGAGCAGGCGCCAGGCCACGACCGCTGTCGCCAGCAGCGCGATCAATACCGGCGAGACACGCCCGTGCCTGCGGCGCGCCGGCGTCAGCTCCCTACGGTCATCGTCGCGCAGTCAACCGCCCGAGGAAAGCCTCACGTTGGTACCGATGACCCACGCAGCTTCAGAGCCGCTTTTCACGAGCAGGTACTCGACTTTGTCCGGCTCACTCGGCCTCACCCGCATCGCCGCAACGGTGAAGCCGGACTGATCCTCGCCGTCGATCTTTTTCGCGGTGAGACCAGCGGGAGCCGGTACGACGACCAACTTCCCGGTGGAGGCTGTTGCCCAGGCGCGAGCGAACATGTCGGCCACGACGATCACTGCGAATGCAGCGATGACTGCGACCAGGAGCGTGCGCTTGGTCACAACGGTTTCTGCAGCAGTCAAATCGTCCCCGAAGACCGATTTGAACGAGTCGTTAAACACAGTGATCGCCGCCGCGATCGCCGCCGCCAGACCGCTGAAGAGTGTCAGATTCAGCGTTCTACCTTTGATTGCGTCGTCCTTGGACGCTTTGAACAATTTGGTCATCAACTTCCTCCAGGTTTGGCGGCTGAGTTAGCCGCACCCTCTGCTATTGACCAAGGATTGTCAAGATATTCAAAAGATTCAGACCAAGGTGCTGGTGCCGGCGGCGCGGAGTCCTAGAAAGAGGATCACGCCGCAACTGACGGCCATGATTCCCATCTCGCGGCGGACTATCGCGAGAGCCAGGGACTGCTGAGACGCGGAGGGGAGGGCTTCGAAGTCGACGTCGCCGAGCTCGCGCTGGGCGGCGCCTGTGCGTGCTCCCTCGGCGAGGAAGGAGACGACGAGGGGCAGGACGCCGTAGAGGTAGTGGAGATCGTCGTTCGCTTCGTGGCCGGTGAAGACGAGCAGCCCGCCGAGCAGCGCCTGGGCGAAGACGGCGACCTGGGCGGCGCGGAGCAGGTACCAGAAGGGGACGGATGACTGGTGGCGGAACCAGGCGACGCCGCCGAGCCCGAAGGCAGCGAGGTTGAGGACGATCACCGAGACCCCGACGACGAGGTGGATCGCGACCATCTATATCCGTCCGAAGGGGTCGGGATTCCGCTTGCTGATGCGGAATATCACTATGTAGCAAGTTGTCACAATGTGGGTGTATAACAGCGCCTGCGAGCGGCGCCCCGCCGCCCTCCCGCGACAACGAACCTCCCTGTGCTGAAGAGCTACCTGCCGATACTCGTCTTCGCCCTGCTCGGCCTCGGGGTGGGCGGCGCCTTCGTCATGCTCAACCACCTGATCGGCCCCAAGCGGGGGTCGCGGCCCACCTCCGCCAGCCGTCGCCAGACAGAGCCGTATGAGTCCGGCATCCCGGTCGAGCCGGCTCGCGGCATGCGCTTCGGCATCAGCTTCTACCTGATCGCGATGCTCTTCATCCTCTTCGACATCGAGGTCGTCTTCCTCTACCCGGTGGGCGTGATCCTCGACGACGCCGACAGCCTGCTGGTCCTCGGCGAGCTGATCACCTTCGTCGTGCTGCTGCTCGTCGCCTTCGTCTACGTCTGGCGCAAGGGAGCCCTGGATTGGAAATAGAGCGACAGACGATGCGGGACCGGCAGCTGCGCGCCCGCGACATGCTGCGCGGCGACCTCGAGGGCGAGGAGCTGGAGCGCTACGTCGAGGAGAAGGTCGTGATGACCAACTTCGACAAGATGCTCGGCTGGGCGCGCTCGAACTCGATGTTCCCGCTCACCTTCGGCCTCGCCTGCTGCGCGATCGAGGCGCCGATCTCCCTCGTCACCGCCCGCTACGACCTCGCCCGCTTCGGCGCCGAGGCGCTGCGCGCCTCCCCCCGCCAGGCCGACATGATCATCCTCTCGGGCCGGGTCTCGATCAAGATGGCGCCGGTCGTCCGTCGTCTCTATGACCAGATGCTGGAGCCGAAGTGGGCGATCTCGATGGGCGCCTGCTCCTCCAGCGGCGGCATGTTCTCCAACTACGCCGTGGTCCAGGGCGCCGACAAGTTCATGCCGATCGACCTCCACATCCCCGGCTGCCCGCCGCGGCCTGAGGCGGTCCTCTACGGCTTCACCAAGCTGCAGCGCAAGATCCAAGGCAACCCCGACCAGGGCTGGCGCCAGCGCTACAACGCCGCCGGCACCGAGGAGTGGGCACGGGGCGGGCCGCGCAGCGAACCGAGCCCGGAGGCGGCGGAGGCATACGAGACGGCCCGAGGGCTGATTCGTGCCTGACGCACCCGGGCTGGAGCTGATCCGGGGCGAGATCGAGAAGGACCACCCCGGCGCCGTGCTCGACACCGGCTTCGCCCAGGAGCGGGCGGTGCTCGTCGTCGAGGCCGCTCAGGTGCTCCCGGTACTGAACTGGCTGCATGATTCTTCCGGCCACGAATACCGCTTCCTCTCAAGCCTGCATGCGGCTGACTACCTGCCAGCCACCCCCCGCTTCGCCGTCCATTACGAGCTGCTGAACCGTGATCGGGTCGAGCGCCTCAGGGTAAAGGCGCTTCTGGCCGATCCGGCCGCGGGTCCTGTCACCGCAGGGGACCCCCCACCCCCTGCGGTAGCTAAAGCTTCCTCGGGGGTGGGCCCCCCTACGGCGCCACCCGCGGACGGAGCGCTCCCGGAAATCGACTCCTGCGTGGAGCTGTTCCCGACGGCGGAGTTTCAAGAGAGGGAAGTGTTTGATTTTTTCGGGATCGTGTTTCGGGGGCACCCGGAGTTGACGCGGATCCTTTTGCCCGACGACTACGTGGGCTGGCCACAGCGGCGGGACTTCCCAGTTGGCGGCGAGCCGGTCACTTTCACTTACAACGAGCGTCGATATGGCTGAGCTGACTGCCGATCGGACCACCGAGGTGATGACGGTGAACATCGGGCCGCATCACCCGGCTACGCATGGGGTGCTGCGATTGGTTGTGGATCTCGAAGGCGAGGTCGTGCGTGACCTGAAACCGGTGATCGGGTACGTCCACACCGGGATCGAAAAGTCCTGCGAGGCCCATCCCTACTGGAAGGTCATCCCCTTCGTCGAGCGGATGGACTATGTCTCCTACTTCTTCCAGATGGAGGCTTTCTGCGGTGCGGTCGAGCGACTGATCGAGCTGGAGATCCCGCCGCGGGCGAAGTACCTGCGGACGATCTTCCTCGAGCTCAACCGGATCCACTCGCACCTGGTCTGGCTGGGGACGACGGCGCTCGACCTCGGCGCGATCTCGATGCTCTGGTACTGCTTCCGCGAGCGCGACAAGATCCTCGACCTGTTCGAGATGGCGGCGGGGCAGCGGATGCACACCCGCTACTTCCAGGTCGGCGGCGTGATCGAGGACATCCCGCTCGGCTTCGAGACGAAGTTGCGCGAGTTCATCGCCGACATGCCGGTGAGGGTCGGCCAGTACGAAGCGCTGCTCGACCGCAACGAGATCTTCCTCTCGCGGACCAAGGGCGTCGGGATCGTCTCGCGCGAGCGGCTGCTGGAGCTGGGCGTGACCGGGCCGCTGCTGCGCGCCGCCGGCGAGCCCTGGGACCTGCGCAAGACCTTCGACTATCTCGCCTATCCCGAGCTCGACTTCAAGATCCCGGTCGGCACGGTCGGCGACGGCTACGACCGCTACCGGGTGCGGCTGGCGGAGATGGTCGAGTCGACCCGGATCGTCGAGCAGGCGCTCGACGCGCTGCCGGAGGGCCCCCACATCGCCGACGACCGCAAGTACGTGCTGCCGCCGCGCTCGGAGCTCTCGACCTCGATGGAGGCGCTGATCCACCACTTCAAGCTGGTCACCGAGGGCTACCGGGTGCCGCCGGGCGAGGTCTACTACGCGATCGAGTCACCGCGGGGCGAGCTCGGCTGCTTTGTCCTCGCCGACGGCTCCGCGAAGCCGGCGCGGGTCCACTTCCGCGACCCCTCCTTTGTCAACCTGCAGGCCTTCAAGGACATGGCGGTGGGCAGCTACGTCGCCGACATGATCGCCAGCCTTGGCATGCTGGACCCGATTCTCGGGGGGGTGGACCGGTGAGAGGGATGGGGTGCCTCCCGCCCGGACAAGTGCAGTGCCAATTGGCACTGCACTTTGAGTATCCGCCCGTTCGAGAGGCACCCCATCCCTCTCTGCGGAGGCACCATGCCTGAGCTTCCGGTCGATCCGGCCATCAGCGAAGGAAGAGTCCCGGACCGCACCCCCGAGGCGATCCCCGAGCTTCATGAGGTCGGCTGTCCACCCGAGCTGCGCGAGCGGATCGAGACGCTGATGAGCCGCTACCCCGACCGCAAATCGGCCTCGATCCCGGCGCTGTGGGCGGTGCAGAGGCTGTACGGCTGGTGCACCCCGGAGGGGATCCGCCAGGCCGCCGCGGTGATGCGGGTCACCCCCGCGTACCTGGAGTCGGTGGCGAGCTTCTACGACCTCCTGCACACCGAGCCAGTCGGCACGCACAAGGTCGCGGTCTGCACCAACATCAGCTGCTGGATGCGGGGCGGCGACGAGCTGCTCGAGGCCTTCCGCGCCGCCGCCGCGGGCGACGAGGACCTCTTCGTCACCGGCTTCGAGTGCCTCGGCGCCTGCGACATCGCGCCGATGGCCTCGATCGACGAGCGCTACTTCGGCCCGCTCGAGGCGGCGGAGGCAGCGACCGCGATCGAGCAGCTGAAGGCGGGCGAGGACGTACTGCCACAGAAGGCGCTGGAGAAGCGGCCGCTGGCGGGTGACGCCGATGCCTGAGACAAGGCTGCTGCTGAAGCACGCCGAGGACCCGGAGCTGCGCACACTCGCCGGCTACAAGCGCCGCAACGGCTACGCCACCCTCGAGAAGGCCTACAAGGAGATGGAGGCCGAGGAGGTGCTGACGGAGCTCGAGGATTCCGGCCTGCGCGGGCGCGGCGGCGCCGGCTTCTCGATGGGGAAAAAGGCCTCCTTCCTGCCGCGCGGCGAGATGGACAAGTACCTCTGCTGCAACGCCGACGAGTCCGAGCCGGGCGCCTTCAAGGACCGCGAGCTGATGCAGCGCAACCCGCACCAGCTGATCGAGGGGATCGCGATCGCCGCCCTCGCCGCCGGCGCCGGCCACGCCTTCATCTTCATCCGCGGCGAGTACGACTCGCAGGCCGACATCCTCGACGCCGCGGTCGCCGAGGCCTATGAGGCGGGGTACCTGGGCAAGGACATCCTCGGCAGCCGCCGCGACCTGGAGCTGGTCGTGCACCGCGGCGCCGGCGCCTACATCTGCGGCGAGGAGACGGCGCTGCTCGACGCGCTCGAGGGCAAGCGCGGCAACCCGCGGCTGAAGCCGCCGTTCCCGGCGGTGCAGGGCCTCTACGGCGGGCCGACGCTGATCAACAACGTCGAGACGCTCTCCAACGTGCCGCGAATCGTCGCCCACGGGGCCGAGTGGTTCAAGGGCTTCGGAACCGAGCAGTCGCCCGGGACCAAGGTGGTCTCGGTCTCCGGCGGCGTGCGTCGCCCGGGCAACTACGAGGTCGAGCTGGGCATCCCGACCCGGGAGCTGATCTACGGCCTCGCCGGCGGGCCGCTCGAGAATCGCGAGGTGAAGGCCTTCTACCCCGGCGGCTCCTCCTCCCCGGTCCTCACCGCCGAGGAGGGACTCGACCTGCCCTACTCCTTCGAGGCGATGGCCGAGGCGGGCTCGATGCTCGGCTCGGGCTCGATCATCGTCGCCGACGACAGCGTCTCGATCCCGCACATGGCGCTGCGCACGGCGCGCTTCTACCACCACGAGTCCTGCGGCAAGTGCACGCCCTGCCGCGAGGGGACCAACTGGACGGTGAAGATGCTGGAACGGGTCGTACGCGGCGAGGCGACGCCGATGGACCTCGACATCGTCGCCTCGGTCCAGGACAACATCATCGGCCACTGCCTCTGCGTGCTCGGCGACTCGATGGCGATGCCGGTGGGGGCGATGGTGCGGAAGTACCGCGAGGAGTTCGAGGAAACAATTGCGGCCGCCTCCTCTGCTCCCGCCCAGCCGGAGGGATCAGATATGGATCCGGCTGGGCTCCCGCGTCCGGGGGCGGCCTCCCCAGTGCAGGTCGGGGGAGTCGCCAAGTGAGCCGCGAGGTGACGATCGTCGTCGACGGCCGCGAGGTCGCCGCGACCGAGGGCGAGATGCTGCACGACGCCGCCAAGCGGGGCGACGTCGAGATCCCGGTCTTCTGTTACGAGCCGAAGCTGGGCGAGCCGGTCGGGGCCTGCCGCATGTGCTTGGTCGAGATCGAGGGGATCCCGAAGCTGCAGACCTCCTGCTCGACCCCTGTGCGTGACGGCATGGTCGTCCACACCCGTACCGAGCAGGTCAAGCACGCCCAGAGTGCGGTGGTCGAGTTCCTGCTCGTCAACCACCCGCTCGATTGCCCGGTCTGCGACAAGGGCGGCGAATGCCCACTGCAGGACATCACGATGGGCTGGGGACCCGGCAAGAGCCGCTTCACCGACCCCAAGCGCCACTTCCAGAAGCCGGTCGAGCTCTCGCCGCTGGTGGCGATCGACCGCGAGCGCTGCATCCTCTGCTACCGCTGCGTGCGCTTCAGCCAGGAGGTCGCCGAAGACGAGCAGCTGCAGCTCCTGGACCGCGGCGACCGCAGCTTCGTCGGCACCTTCGACGACCGCCCCTACATCGCCCCCTTCCACGGCAACATCACCGACCTCTGCCCGGTCGGGGCGCTGACCAGCTACACCTACCGCTTCCGCGCCCGTCCCTGGGACATCGAGGAGGCGGGCTCGGTCTGCACGCTCTGCCCAAGCCAGTGCAACGTCAGCTTCACGGTGCGCGACGAGGAGGTGAAGCGGGTGATCGCCCGCGACAACCCCGACGTCGACGACGGCTGGCTCTGCGACCGCGGCCGCTACGGCTTCGAGATGTTCGGCGCCGAGCAGCGGGTGACCGAGCCGCGCCTGCGCGGCGGCGATGCGGTCGAGTGGCCCGAGGCGATCGAGAAGGCGGCCGAGGCGCTGCGGGCGGGCGGCGCCCAGAGCGCCGCGATCGTCGGCGACGCCTCAAACGAGGAGGGCTACCTGGTTCAGCGCATCCTGCGCGAGGCGCTCGGCTCTCCGCACGTCGAGTCCCGGACCGCGCATGGCCCTTCGAGGGAGACACTGATCCGTCTCTCCCAGCCGGAGATCTCCGTCGAGGTCCGCGACATCGACGACGCCGACGCGATCCTGGTGGTCGGCACCGACCCGCTGCACAGCTCGCCGATCCTCGACCTGCGAGTCCGCAAGGCGATCCGCCGCAACGGTGCCAGGCTCGCCGTCGCCACGGAGCGCCCCACCGCCCTCGACGGCGGCGCCGTGGCGGCGGCGCGCTACGCCCCCGGCGAGGCGACCGCCTTCCTCGCCGAGCTGGCGGCCGGCCTGCGCAACCCAGACGACGGCCACGCCTCCGAGGTCGCCGAGGTCCTGCGCGGCGCCGAGAGCGTCGTGATCGTCTGGGGCGAGCGGATCGCCCGCGAGGGCGATGCCGCCACCGGCGCCCTGCTCGACGTGACCGCCGCCCTCGACCTCGCCGCCAAGGACGGCTCTGGCCTGCTCGAAGTCCCCGACGTGACCAACGCCCGCGGCCTGCGCGAGGTCGGCTGCCTCCCCGACGCCGGCCCGGGCCTCTCAGAAACCACTGGGGGGAAGTCGACCAAGGAGATCCGCGTCGCCTTCGAGTCGGGCGAACTGAAGACCCTCCTCCTCTTCGGCGTCGACCCCCTGCGCGACTTCCTCAACTCCCAAGCCTGGGCCCGCGCCCTCGCGGCCGCCGACCATGTCATCTGCTTCTCAATGTTCGAGAACGCCACCACGGCGGTGGCCGATGTCGTCTTCCCGCTGGAGACGCATGCGGAGAAAGACGGCACGGTGACGCACCCCGACGGCCGCCTTCAGCGCGTGCGCCCAAGCGCCTCCCGCCCCGGGGACATCCGTCCCAACTGGGGCGTCCTAGCCGAACTCGCCCTCGCCCTCGGCCACGACACCGGCATCCACTCCCAGCCCTTCGCCCTCGCCGCCCTGACGGACGCGGTCCCCTTCTACGCCGGCATCGACGACGCCGCCATTGCCGGCCGCGGAATCCGTTGGCAGGACCGCCCCGCCGCTTCGTCCCTCCCTGCTCCGGGAGGCGCGACGGATGGGGCCGATGTCGGCGCCCTCTCCTCACGTTTTGCGCGGGAGGAGCCGGGCGCTGGCGGCGACAGCACTGAACCTCTCCATCGACGAGTTGCGAGTGAGGAGGGGGTGCCGGCGTCGGCCCTAACCCTTGGGACCTATCGGGATCTATGGGCTGGACCGATCACGGAGCTGAATCCGCCACTCAGGTTCTTGCAGCCGCAGCAGCACATAGAGCTGGCCGTAGCCGACGCAGAGCACCTAGGCCTGAGAAGCGGTGACCAGGTGGAGGTGTCGCAGAACGGGACGAGCGTGTTGGCGCTAGTGGCGATCAAGGAACGGATGCAGGAGGGAGTCTGCTTCCTGATCGAGGGAACCGCCGAGGGCAACGCCAACGGCCTACTGAACGGCTCCCCGGTCGCGGTCGAGATCAAGAAGGTGAGCACCTGATGCTGCCGGTCGCTGACACGACCTACGTCGAAGCGACCTGGATCATGGTGGTCAAGTCGCTGGCGATCTTCGGCGTCATCTTCGCGATCCTGCCGCTGATGACGGTCCTGGAGCGGAAGCTGATCGGGCGCTTCCAGCACCGCTACGGCCCCAACCGGGTCGGCCCGTTCGGAATCCTGCAGCCACTCGCCGACGTCGGCAAGCTCCTGGGCAAGGAGGCCTTCCGGCCGGCCAACGCGATCCCGGCCCTGTTCATCCTCGGACCGCTGCTGCCGGTGCTCTCCGGCGTGCTGGCGCTGGCGATCATCCCCTGGGGAGACGTCCAGGACGGCGTCGGCCTCTACGGGATCGACGTCCCGATCGGCATCCTCTACTTCTTCGCCGTCGGCTCGATCGCCTTCTACGGCCTCGTTCTCGGCGGCTGGGCCTCGGGCTCGAAGTACAGCTTCCTCGGCGCGATGCGCTCCGCCGCCCAGCTGATCTCCTACGAGGTCTCGATGGGGCTGGCCCTGCTCGGCGCGGTGATGATGGCCGGCTCGCTCTCGCTGGTCGACATCGTCCACGCCCAGGGCGAGCTCTGGTTCATCTTCCCCCAGGCCGTCGGCTTCCTGATCTTCATGCTGGCCGGCTTCGCCGAGTCGAACCGCGCCCCCTTCGACCTGGTCGAGGCCGATGCCGAACTCGTCCAGGGCTTCATGACCGAGTACGGCGGCATGCGCTTCGGCAGCTTCCTCCTGGTTGAGTACATGGAGATCCTGGTCGTCTCCGGGATCGCCGCGGCGATCTTCCTCGGCGGCTGGATGGGCCCCGGCCCGAGCTTCCTCGACCCGATCTGGATGCTGGCCAAGATGCTCGCCCTGGTGATGGTCTTCATCTGGGTGCGGGCGACCCTGCCGCGGCTGCGCTACGACCAGCTGATGAGCCTCGGCTGGAAGGTGCTGCTGCCGCTGGCGACGCTGAACGTCCTCGTCACCGCGGTGCTGGTGGTGGTGACGTGAGCGAATTTCCTTACCTCAAAGAGCAGGACGTGGTCGAGGTCCAGCGCGGTCCCGACCCGGGCGGGGTCGGCGGCGCCTACCGCGCCTTCGGCGAGACGCTGCGCGGGCTGAAGACGACGATGGCGCGACTGGTCGAGGGGCCGCTGACGATCCAGTACCCGGAGGAGAAGACCCCCGTCTACCCGCGCTTTCGCGGCCGCCACAAGCTGCACAAGTTCGAGGACACCGGGCTGGAGAAGTGCGTCGGCTGCTCGCTCTGCGCCGCCGCCTGCCCCGCTGACTGCATCCGCGTCGTCGCCGCCGAGAACATCCCCGGCGAGCGGGTCTCGGCCGGCGAGCGCTACGCCGCGGTCTACGAGATCAACATCTCGCGCTGCATCTTCTGCGGCTACTGCGAGATCGCCTGCCCCTTCGACGCGATCACGATGGGCCACGACTACGAGATGGCCGACTACGACCGCACCGACCTGATCTTCACCAAGGAGATGCTGCTCGCCGAGCCGATCGAGCGCACGCCGCTGAGGCGGGAGGGCGAGTGAGCGCCGCGCTACTCCGGATCCGGTCGGACCAGCACCGTGTCCGCGACCGAGATCACCTCGTCCACCGGCAGGTCGGCGCGCTGCGCGTGTTCCCGGATCGCCTCGGGGCTCGTCGCCTGGTAGATGCAGACGGTGCCGACCGACCCGCCGCCCTCCTCGAGGACGTAGCTGCGAATCCAGCGGACGTCGTCGGACATCTCCTCGTCGCCCACCTGCCGGGAGCGCTCGGCGGCCGTTTCCAGGTCGTCGGGGGAGCGCCATCCCTGCCGTCGCAAGATCACGTAGGTGTCCATGAAGCCTCCGTTTCCGTCGCTCACGCAACTGACGTGGGAGGGGTCATCGAACCACGCGGCCAAGGCGACGTCAACGCAGGGAGCGCTCCCTGATGGAAGCCGTCCTCTTCTTCGCGGCGGCGCTCGGGGCGCTGGGCGGGGCGATCGGCGTCGTCCTGATGCGCAACCCGCTCTTCGGCGTGCTGGCGCTGATCGTCCACCTCTTCTCGCTGGCGGTCCTGTTCCTGCTGCTGACCGCGGCCTTCGTCGCCGCCGCCCAGGTCGTCGTCTATGCCGGAGCGGTGATGGTCCTCTACGTCTTCGTCGTCGCCTATGTCGGCGACGAAGACGAGCCCGCCTGGGAGCCGATCCCAGGCCAGCGCTTCCTCGCCCCATTGCTCGGCGCCGCCCTCTTCGTCGAGCTCTCGATAGCCGTCCTCGGCTCCTCCCTCCTCGCACTCGGCACCGACGGCCCCGACGTCAAACCAGGCTTCGGCGACCCCGCCGCGATCGGCACCCTGCTCCTAGAGCGATTCCTGCTCGCCTTCGAGGCCTCGTCCATCCTCCTGCTCCTGGCGGCGGTGGGGGCTGTGGTTCTCGCAGCGCGCCAAAGGGAGCAGGCATGAACATCGAGTGGTACATCGTGCTCTCTTCGCTCCTATTCGCAATAGGAGCCATGGGGATTCTCATAAGGCGCAGCCCGATCGTGATCCTGCTCTGCCTCGAGCTGATGCTCAACGCCGGCAACCTCGCCCTGGTCGCCTTCAGCCGCATGGTCGGCAACGAGGAGGGGCAGGTCTTCGCCGTGATCGTGATGGTAGTCGCCGCCTGTGAGGTAGTGATCGGGCTCGGCCTGATCGTCGCGATCTACCGTCGCAAGCTGCCGCTCGACGTCGACGAGCTGAGGACGCTGCGCGGATGAGCGCCACCTCCTGGGCCTGGCTGGTCCTGCTCCTGCCACTGCTCGGCTCGGTCGTGATCTCGATCGGCTTCCGGGCGATCCCGGCGCGGGTCGCAGGCATGATCGGCACCGCCGCGATCGGCCTCGCCTTCGCCTGCTCGATCGGCGTCCTCGTCAACCTGCTCGGCGACGAGCCCGACGCGCGCCACCACGCTTCCTCGCTCTGGGACTACGCCAACGCCGCCGGGCTCGACATCAAGCTCGGGATCTACGTCGACCAGCTCTCGACTTTCATGATCCTGGTCGTCACCGGGATCTCGACCCTGATCCACCTCTACTCGTTCGGCTACATGCGCTCCGACGAGGGCTACCGGCGCTTCTTCGCCTACCTCAACTTCTTCGTCTTCTCGATGCTGCTGCTGGTTCTCGCCGGCAACTTCGTCCTCCTGATCGTCGGCTGGGCCTTCGTCGGCTTCGCCTCCTACGCGCTGATCAGCTTCTGGTACCGGCGCACGACCGCGACCGGGGCCGGGATGAAGGCCTTCGTGATCAACGTCGTCGGCGACATCGGCCTGGTGCTGGCGGCCTTCCTGATCGTCCGCGAGCTCGGCGTCCTCGACTACGAGGCGGTCTTCGCCGCGGCGCCGGAGGCCTTCCAGCGCGGCGAGTGGACGATCACCGCGATCTGCCTGCTCTTGCTGCTCGGCGCCTTCGCCAAGTCGGCGCAGATCCCCTTCCACACCTGGCTGCCCGACGCGATGGAGGGACCGACGCCGGTCTCGGCGCTGATCCACGCGGCGACGATGGTGACCGCCGGCGTCTACCTGATCGCCCGCGCCAACGTCCTCTTCTACCTGGCCCCGACGGCGGCGGACATCGCCGCCTTCACCGGCCTCGCGACGCTGCTGATCGCCGGCACGATCGCGCTCGCGCAGACCGACCTGAAGCGGGTGATCGCCTACTCGACGATGAGTCAGATCGGCTACATGATCATGGGCGTCTCGATCGGCGCCTACTCGGCCGGCCTCTTCCACCTGATGACCCACGCCTTCTTCAAGGCGCTTCTGTTCATGTCCGCCGGCTCGATCATCGCGGCGATGGCGAACCGCCAGGACATCGACCGGATGAGCGGCTTCTGGCGGGCGATGCGCTTCACCTCGGTGATGCTCTTGATCGGCGGCCTGGCCCTGGCCGCCTTCCCCGGCACCTCCGGCTTCTTCTCCAAGGACTCGATCCTCGCCTACGCCGAGGCCCGCGGCGGGATGTACACGTGGATGGCGATCGGCGGCTACGTCGGCGCCCTGCTCACCGTGCTCTACACCTTCCGCCTGGTCTTCCGGGTCCTGCCCGGGAAGCCCTGCGAGGAGGCGCAGGCGCTGATCGACACCGGCCACGTCTTCCACGCCGAGCCGGAGAACCCCGCCACAGGCGAGAAAGAGGACACGGCGGTCGGCTTTCCCGGGGCCGAGCACCACATCGCCGAGCAATCGCGGCCGATGGCCATCGCGATGGCGCTGCTCGGCTTCGGCGCCCTCTTCGCCGGCCTGATCCAGGTGCCGGGCGTCGACAACGTCATCTTCGGCTTCCTCGAGCCGGCCTTCCACGACTCGCCGCTGGCCGAGATCCACCCCACCGTCGCCCACGAGTGGGAGGGGCTCGGCATCGGCGCCGCGATCACGTTCATCGGGATCGCCCTCTCCTACCTGCTCTGGATCCGGCAGCCGGTGCTGCCGGTGCTCCTGCGCCGGCGCTTCCGCCCCGTCTACCTGCTCTTTCTCGACAAGTGGTACTTCGACGAGGCGATCGACTTCCTCGTGGTGCGTCCGGCGCTGGCGATCGGCCGCTTCGCTAACCGCACCTTCGAGCGCTTCGTGGTCGACGGCCTGGTCACCGGCACGGCAGAGACGGTGCGCGGCGCCGGCGGCATCGTCCGCGTCGTGCAGAGCGGCTTCGTCCGCAGCTACGCCCTGTTCCTGATCGCCGGCTTCGCCGGGCTGGCCCTCTACTTCCTGCTGGCAAGCTCATGACCAACTCGCTGCTCTGGACACCGCTCGCCTTCGGCCTCATCGGCCTCTTCCTGCCGAAGCGCCTGACCGGCTGGTGGGCGACGCTGGGGACGGGAGCGACGCTGGCGCTGGCGGTCGTCCTGCTGGCCGGCTTCGACTCCGGTGCGGCGGGGCTGCAGGACACCGTTGACGTCGAGTGGATCCCCGGCCTCGGCGTCGACTACAGCCTCGGCGTCGACGGGCTCAACGTCTTCCTGATCCTGCTCACGGCGCTGCTCTGGCTGGGCGGCACCGCCTTCGCGGCGCTGCGCGAGCAGGAGCGCCCCCACCTCTTCTTCCTGATGATGCTGCTCGGCGAGACCGCGACCCTGGGCGCCTTCCTTGCCCAGGACCTGCTCCTCTTCGTCCTCTTCTTCGACCTGATGCTGGTCCCGTTCTACTTCCTCTTCGGCGCCTGGGGAACGGACCGGGCCGATGGCGTCACCGCCTCGGCGGCGACGCTGAAGATGATCGTCTACACCCTGATCGGCTCGCTGCTGATGCTGGTCGCGGCGATCGCCACCGGGGTGATCGCCGCCGCCGGCGGCGACATCACCTTCTCGATCGCCGAGCTCGCCCAGCAGCCGCTTGGCGAGGGCAGCCAGCGCTGGATCTTCTGGTTCTTCGCCGCCGCCTTCCTGGTCAAGATGCCTGCCTTCCTCCTGCACGGCTGGATGCCCGACGCCTACCGGGCGGCGCCGCTGCCGGTGCTGGCGGTCTTCTCCGGGGTGCTCGCCAAGGTCGGCGCCTACGGCTTCCTGCGGGTCGTGCTGCCGCTCTTCCCCGACGCCACGGTCGAGTTCCAGGAGGTCGTCCTGGTGATCGCCCTCGCCTCGATCCTCTACGGCTCGGTGATGGCCTTTACCCAGACCAACGTGCGGCTGGTCGCCGGCTACTCCTCGATCGCCCAGCTCGGCTTCATCACCGCCGGGATCTTCGCCCTGCGCGCCGACGGGGCCGACGGCGCGGTGCTGCAGATGGTCAACCACGGCCTGGTCGTCGCGCCGCTCTTCATCATCGTCGCGCTCCTCGCCGAGCGCAGCGGCACGGAGGACCTGCGTGAGATGGGCGGGATGGCGACGCGGGCGCCGGTCCTGGCGGCGCTCTTCCTGATCGTCACCCTGGCGACGCTGGCGATGCCCGGCTCGGCCAACTTCGTCGGCGAGTTCTACATCCTCAACGGCCTCTTCAACTCGAAGATCGTCTTCGCCTTCGTCGCGATCGTCGGCGTCGCGCTGTCGGCCTACTACGCGCTGCGCCTGTACCAGCGGACGATGCACAACCGCAGGCCAGAGGGGATCGAGTCGCGCGAGATCGGCCTCCGCGACGGGGTCGTACTTGCCCCCTTGGTTCTCTGCATCGTGGGACTGGCGTTCTACCCGCAACTGATCCTGGAGCGAATCGATAGCTCAGTGTCCAAGACCGTCGCTGCAGTAGGTGGGACTTCGGCAGAGCCTCCCAAGTCGCACCTCGGCGGGAGTGCGGAGGCTGTAGCTCTCGGATGCGGGCAACCCGCCTCGTGCAGAGTGACTTGGGAGGCTCCACCGAAGTCCCACCCCCCGAAGGCGGCCCCGAGACAATGAGCTTCCAGGCGCCGGAGATCGACTACGCAGGGCTTTCGCCCGTCATCGCGCTGACGGTCGGGGTCTGCGTCGTCTTGCTTTCGGCGGTGTTCAAGCCGGTGCGACGGACGGCCCCGGGGCTGACGCTGCTCACCCTCGCGACCGCCGCCGGCCTGCTGATCTGGCGCTGGAACGACCCAGCCGACCTCGTCGCTGGGGCCCTGCGGCTCGACGACCTGGCGATCTCGATCTCGCTGATCGTCCTCTTGATGGCGGCGGCCACGGTGCTGCTCTCGCTCCGCGAGCCCGCCACTGAGGAGGCCGGCTCGGGCGAGTACCACGCGCTGCTGCTCGGCTCGGTGCTGGGCATGGTGCTGCTGGCGCAGGCGCAGAACCTGGTCAGCTTCTTCATCGCGATCGAGACGCTCTCGATCCCCCTCTACATCCTCTGCGCGACCAACATGCGCCAGGAGCGCTCGCTCGAGTCGGGGCTGAAGTACCTGATCGTCGGCTCGCTCGGCTCGGCGACGCTGCTCTACGGGATGGCCTTCCTCTACGGCGGCTCCGGCTCGACCGACTTCGCCGGGATCGCCACCGGCATCTCGCAAGAGGGAGCTCTCGGCGACCCGCTGGTCCTGATCGGGATCGCGCTCACCGGCGTCGGCCTCGCCTTCAAGACCTCGATCGCCCCCTTCCACCAGTGGACGCCCGATGTCTACGAGGGAGCGCCGACGCCGATCACCGGCTTCATGGCCGTCGCCACCAAGGCCGCGGCCTTTGCCGTCTTCGTCCGCTTCTTCGACGTCGCCCTGCTGCCCCAGGCCGATGAGTGGCAGCCGGCGCTGGCCGTGTTCGCCGCCGCTTCGATAGTGATCGGCAACGTCGGCGCACTCGGCCAGCGCTCGCTGAAGCGGCTGCTGGGCTACTCCGGCGTCGCCCAGGCCGGCTACATCCTCGGCGGTCTGGTCGTCGCCAGCGAGGCCGGCATCAACGCGCTCGTCTTCTACCTCGCCGCCTACGCCTTCATGAACCTCGCCGCCTTCGCCGTGATTGTCGCCCGCGAGCGCGAGACCCCGCACGGCGACAGCCTCGAGGCGATGCGCGGCCTCGGAGCGGAGCGGCCACTGCTCGCCTGGCCGCTGACGATCTCGATGCTCGGTCTCGCCGGACTGCCGGCGACGGCGGGCTTCATCGGCAAGCTCTACCTGATCGAGGCGCTGGTCGAGGGCGACTACACCTGGCTCGCCGTCTTCATCGCGGTCGGGACGATGATCTCGCTCGCCTACTACCTACCCGTGGTGGCCGCGATGTGGATGCGCCCGGAGGAGCCGGAAGCGACAGGCGCCGCCGGCCCGGCAATCGCCGGCGCCTCACCGGAGGCCGACCCAATCGACCCGCAAGCCGGCAAGCGCCTGTACCTACTCGCCCCGGCCCTGCTCGCTGCGGCGGCCGTCGTCTTCTTCGGCGTCATCCCCCAGCCGCTGGTCGAGTTCGCCGAGCACGCCGGCGCATCCCTCTTTTATAACGCTGACTTCGCCTTTAGGCGTCCATAGAGACGCCTAAAGGCGAAGTCAGCGTTATATGGTCAGCAAATGGGGGAGCGGCCGAAGGCGCTGTCAGCGGGGACGATGTGTGAGGCGTTCCAGCTCACTGCCGAAGAGCACAGTGACAGTCCGGCGCTGCGGCTGAAGGACACGGACTACGAGGCCAGCTGGCGGGACTACGCCGAGACGGTGCGCAAGCGCGCAGCGGGGTTGGCGAAGCTCGGCGTGGGCCGGGGGGACACGGTGGGGTTCATGCTGGTCAACCGGCCGGCGCTGCACCTGACCGATTGCGCAGCGATGCACCTCGGCGCCACCTGCTTCTCGCTCTACAACACCTCCTCGCCGGAGCAGGTCGAGTACGTGGTGCGCGACGCGGAGAACAGGGCGATCGTCACCGAGCAGGCTTTCCTCGACACCGTGCTGGCGGCGCGCGAGAAGGTCGAGACGCTCGAGCACGTCGTGGTCGTCGACGGCGAAGCGCCCGAGGGGACGATCCCGATCGCCGAGCTGGAGGAGATGGGCGAGGCCGATTTCGATTTCGAGGTCGCCTGGCGCACGGTCGAGCCGGAGGACGTCCTCTGCCTGATCTACACCTCCGGGACCACCGGCCCGCCCAAGGGCGTGCAGCTAACTCACGCCAACATGGTCGCCGTCTGGCGCGCCTGCGACGAGGTCCAGCAGACCAAACCCGGTGGCCGGATGATCTCCTTCCTGCCCAGCGCCCACATCGCCGATCGCTGGGCTGGCCTCTACGCCCAGATGATCTACGGAAGCTGCGTGTACTGCTGCCCGGACCCGCGCGCGATGGTCGCCTACTCGATCGAGGTCAAGCCGACCGTCTGGGGAGGCGTGCCGCGCATCTGGGAAAAGCTCAAGGCGGCTATCGAGATCGGCATCGCGGCCGAGCCGGACCAGGCCAAACGCGATGCGACCGAGGCGGCGATCGAGGTGGGGCGCCGCCACGCCGCCGCCTACATGGACGGCGGGGTGCCGGACGAGCTGCAGGCTGAGTGGGAGCGCGCCGACGAACAGGTGCTCTCGCGGATCCGCGCGATGCTGGGTCTCGACGAGGTCGAATCGTTTGTCGTCGGGGCGGCGCCGACGCCACCGGAGGTCCTCAGGTTCTTCCTCGCGCTGGGGATCGAGATTCGCGAGACCTGGGGAATGTCGGAGACGAGCGCGATCACGACCCTCAACCCGCCTGGCGGCATCCGCGTGGGCACGGTCGGGCCACCGATTCCGAACACAGAGGTGAAGCTGGCCGAGGACGGCGAGGTGATGGTGCGCGGGCCCCAGGTGATGAAGGGGTACCGCAACATGCCTGAGAAGACGGCCGAGACGTTCACCGAGGACGGCTGGCTGCTGACCGGGGACGTCGGCGAATTCGACGAGGCGGGCTACCTGAAGATCGTCGACCGCAAGAAGGAGCTGATTATCAACGCGGCCGGCAAGAACATGTCGCCGGCCAACATCGAGGCGAAGCTGAAGGCAGCCTCGACCTTGATCGCCCAGGCGGTGGCGATCGGCGACCGCCGCCCTTACAACGTCGCACTGATCACGCTCGAGCCCGAGACGCTCGCCGCCCGTGGCGCCTCCGCGGACGACCCTGCGATCGCCGCCGAGATTGAGCAGGCCGTGGAGGAAGCGAACGGCCGCCTCTCCCGGGTGGAGCAGATCAAGCGCTACGAGGTCCTGGCGGACGAATGGGCGCCCGGGGGCGAGGAGCTGACGCCGACGATGAAGCTGAAGCGGCGGCCGATCGAGCGCAAGTACGAAGCGGAGATCGAGGCGCTTTACGGGTAACGCCTGCCCATCGGTGACCTGAAAGGGTGGCGCGATGGGCGTTCTGTTGACAACGGGCGTGATCGTCGCCTCGACCGCGTTCGGAGTCTGGGCCGAGCGCCGCCGCCCCGAAGACGCGGCGAATGCCGCTCGCCAAGCCCTGCTGCTGATCCTCTACGTGCTGATCCCGCCGGTCGTCTTCTTCAACCTGGCGGCGAGCAGCATCGACGTCGCACAAGGAATCGGCCTCGTCCTGGGCAACGTCTCGGTCGCGCTAGCCGCGCTGCTAGCCGGCTGGACGGCGAGCAGGGTCCTCGGCCTGACCCGCCCCCAAACCGGCGCGGTGATCTGCACGGTGCTCGCGATCAACAGCGCCTACCTCGGCTACCCGCTGACCGTGGCGCTGCTCGGTCGCGACGAGCTCTCGACCGCGGTCCTCTACGACGTGCTCGTCAACGCTCCCTGCCTACTGCTCGGAGCCTTCGCGATCGGGGCGGCGTTCGGGACGCGGGCGGGCCAGGGCCCGCGCCAGCGGGTGCGCGCCTTCTTCACCCGCAACCCGCCGCTGTACGCGGCGATCGCAGGCCTGCTGGCACCGGACGCGCTGGCCCCCGACGTCCTGGTCGACATCTCGCAGATCCTGATCGTCGCAATCCTGCCGATCGGCTTCTTCGCCGTCGGCGCGACCCTGGCCGAGAACGCCGAACAAGGCAAGCTGCCGATGCCGCCGCCGCTGACCCGGCCGGTGGGGCTGGCGGTGGTCTCGCGACTGGTCGTCGCGCCAGGCCTGCTGATCCTGTTCGCGGCGCCGCTGATCGACCTGCCGGCCCCCTACCTGCTGCTGGCGGCGATGCCGTCCGGGGTCAACTCGATGGTCGTCGCCCACGCCTACGGCCTCGACATGGAGATCACCGCCGAGACGGTCACCTGGTCAACCGCGATCGTCGTCACCGTCGCGCTCGCCTCGCTGCTGTTCTAGCGGCCTATGCTGAAAGCGATGCTCCATCACGTCGGGATCGAGGTGCGGCCGGCCGATGTCGAGCGCTCGGTCGAGTTCTGGCAGCTGCTCGACTTCGCCGAGGTCCAGCCGCCGGCGTCGCTGACGGAGTTCACCTGGCTCGAACGAAGTGGGACGCAGGTGCACCTGATGCCGACCGAGTCGCCAACCGTTCCCGCTCGCGGCCACACCGCGGTGGTCGTGGCCGATTTCGACGCGGCCGTGGAGCGGCTGCGCGAGAGTGGCTTCGAGGTCGAACCGCGGCGCGAGCACTGGGGGGAGCCCCGCGCCCGCGCAATCGCCCCCGGCGGTCACCGGGTCGAGTTGATGGCGGCGCCACCAGCCCCTCGTTGAGCAGCGGGGATCTCGCGAAACCGCTAACCGACGCGGCCGTTGTGCTTAGCGCCGAGCAGGTCCCTGTCGGCGCGGCTGAGCAGCTCGTGGACCGTGCGCCCGTCGCCCGGGAAGATCGCGAAGCCGGTGCCGGCGGAGACGCGCACCCCGTTCCTGCTGCAGTCGCGGACCCTGGTACGCAGGCGCGCCGCCACGTCCACCACCTCTTCGCCGTTGGTCTCGGGCGCTATCACCGCGAACTCGTCGCCGCCCTGGCGGAAGACCGCGTCTTCGCCCCGCACCTCGTCGCGTAGTGCGTCGCCGATCTCGGCCAGCAGCCTGTCGCCCTCGAGGTGGCCGAGGGCCTCGTTGACCTGCTTAAACCCGTCGAGGTCGATCAGAACCAGTGAGAACTCCCGCCGGTGCCGCGTGTGCCGCGCGACCTCCTCGTCGAGCCGTTCGTGCAGGGCCCGGTAGTTGCCGACCCCGGTCAGCTCGTCGCGCCGGGAGAGGTCCCAGAGTTCCTCATGGCTTGCTTGCAGTCGGCGGGCGAGGGAGAGGGCGCTGATCCCGACGACGATGATGCAGATCGCCTCGATCGCCGCCGTCAGCAACGCCTCGTCGTTGGAGAAGGAGCCAATTGTCAGTGGAGCAATGACCGCGATCCCGATCGCCGCCAGGCCGCCGAGCAGGAAGCGGGCACCGATGCCGCGCGGCTCGGCGGGGCGGTTAGCGGGCGAGAGCGTCATGTCACCGATCCATGTCGTGGGAGAGTGGACTAGCTAATCAAACAAGCGTCCGGAGGATTGATGCGCTGCATTTTGGGAATCGGGTCAATACTTTTCTGTCCAGGGCTGGTGGCAGATTGGCTGAGTCATGAGCTTCGACGTTGAGATCCTTGCCGATTCGCGCTCGCCCGCGGGCTACCGGCTGACGACGCTCGAGACCACCTTCCCCCGCTTCATCCTCGCTGAGTTCAATACACACCGTGTCTTCTCGCGCAACTCGGCGAGCTCCCGCGCGATTCCGATCGTCAAGCAGGTTCGCAGAGTGCTCGAGCAGCCCTACGTGCCAATCGAGTTCGGCTCCAACCAGCCGGGGATGCAAGCAGGGCCGGCACTTACCGGCGAGGCGAACCGCGCCGCGGAACGCGAGTGGCTGCAGGCTCGGGACGCAGCTGTGCGCCATGTCCTCGGGCTCGTCACCAGCCCCGATGATGTCCGAGCGCAGACCGACCTGCTCGGCTACCTGGAGCAGGTCGAGGAGAGCATCAAAGCGGGCGCCCGGCCGAGCGAGTGGCTGAATGTGCACAAGCAGGTCGCGAATCGCCTGCTCGAGCCCTTCATGTGGCACACGGTGATCGTCACTGCCACCGAGTGGGAGAACTTCTGGAACCTGCGCTGCCACCCCGACGCGCAACCGGAGATCAAGCTGATCGCGACGATGATGCGTGACGCCGTCGCGGGCTCCGAACCGGTCGATCTGGACTGGGACGAGTGGCACCTGCCGCTCGTCCGCGACACGGATCGAGGCGAGGCCTCAGAGCAGGACCTGATCAAGATCTCCGCTGGGCGCTGCGCCCGGGTCAGCTACCTCACTCACTCCGGCACAAGGGACCTGCAGGCGGACATCGGCCTTCACGACCGCCTGATCGAGAGCGGCCACATGTCTCCAATGGAGCACCCGGCGCGTCCGCTTACAAAGCAGGAGCTGGAGAAGAGCGAGTGGAGCGGGAACTTCCGCGGCTGGCTTCCCTATCGGAAGCTGATTGCGGGCGAGGCCAATCCGCTGGCGGCGACCAAGGCAGTCGCAGCAGCCTAATTAAGGGCAGCCCTAGTCGCGCTGCTTGCGTTTGCGGCGCTCTTCGTTATCGCCCTCTGGGTCGGGCGACTCGCCAGCCGTTTCCAGTTCTGAAGCGGCTTTCTCTCCTGGGGTTGGCCAGGGGACGGCTTCCCCTGTTGCCCATGCGGGGGGGCGGCCGCCGGGGATCCAGCCGGCTGTTAGGAGGGCGAAGTAGAGGAAGAAGATCAGGGTGAACTGGATCAGGAGGAGGAGCGCGGCGGCGCCGAGAGCCATCCCGAGCGAGCCCCAGAAGCGGCTGAGCAACCCCGTCCGCATCGCCCAGAGGCAGGTGTAGAGGAGGGTGAAGGCAAGGCCGAGGCGTCCGCCTAGGCCGAAGCCAGTCGCCGCATCGCGGGTCGATGCGGCGGCGATCGCGTTCGTCGCCGCGTCGTCGGTGACGGTGTCCTCGGCACAGCGCAGGACACCCCCTTCGGGCTCGCCCGGGCCGCCGTACTCGTCGCGGAACCCGTCAGGGTCGTCGCGGCGTTCGGAGCGGCAGTCGGCTTTCGCTTCTCCGACGCTGAGGTCGGCGCTCGCCTTGCCGGCGACGAAATCGGAGGCAGCTTGGTCTGTGGCGGCCGCGTTCAGCACCGAGGCGACCGCGAGAAACAGGGGCGCAGCAACGACGAGACCGATCAGCTGGCCCCGCACTTTCGGGCTGCGCGCCTGCGTAGCGCGGAAGAGGTAGACGAGCGGCGCCACCAGGAGGACGAAGGCGGCGGCCTGGAGGATGCTGGAGAGAGTGACGGCGGAGCTGTGATCTTGCGCGGCCCTGAGGATCTCGGCGTCGCCGTCTCCGTTGACCGGCCCGATCACGATCGCCGAGGCGATCAACATGACGATCGCGGCCAGGGTCATCAGCGCGACCGGCAGCGACCAGCGCTGCTCCCTGGCGAGAACCTCCCCCCTGCCGATCGAAGCCTCCATGGGTTGTCCGGACCCTAGCCGCGCTCGCGGAAGTAGAACTGCGGCAGGGCGCCTTCGATCACGTCGGCGGTCATCCGCTGTGCCGCCTCGAGGTTGCCGGACCGCACGGCGACGTCGTCGAGGGTGACGATCCCGGCCAGGCGCTCGCCGTCGACGACCGGGAGGCGGCGCACCCGGTGCTGGACCATCAATGCCGCGGCCTCGTTCAGCTCCATCGCCGGCTCGCCGCAGATCAGCGGGCGCGAGGCGTGCTCGCCGATCGGTGACTCGGGGGCGACGCCCTCGGCGAAGACCCGCACGGCGAGGTCGCGGTCGGTGACAATCGCCACCGGCGCGCCGCCCGGATCGACGATGATCACGGAACCGACCCTGTGGTCGCGCATCAGCCGCGCCGTCGAGAGGGCGCTGGCGTCCGGCGAAGCGGTGACGACGCCGGCGGTCATGATCTCGGTGAGCCGCACGGCGCGTACGCTACCGGCCCATGAGCGCAGAGCGAGGGAACGCAAAACTATGCCTGTGAGCCGCACTAGACAGACGCCGGTCGTCCCGCTGGAGGCCGGCGCGGGACCGGAGAATCCGCCCTGCCCCGCCTGCGGCGAGCCGCTTTTCGGCTGGATCGACGCCCGCCCTGGCCTGGCCGGGGCGACGAAGCGGTGCGAGAGCTGCGGACTCGGCGTCGTCGGCGCCCCCGGTGCGACAGATGAGGCCCTGACGGAGCTGGACAGCCTGCGCGAAGGGGAGGCGCTGCGAATCGCCAACCGCAACGGCTTCTCGGCCTGGTTCGGTGGCGCCGGCTGGGCCGGACTCGAGCCCGGGCGCCGCTACCTGTTCACGGCCGAGGCCGTGCGCCGCCTCGTCGCCAACCGCGACCAGGTGGTGACCGCCGCGCGCTGGTCTCCCGGCGCCGCCGTCGCGACGATGTGGCAGACCATCCTCAACGGCTTCACCTTCGGCCGCAACGTCGCCCTCGCGGCACTCGGCCGAGGCACCAGCGTCCCCACCGAGCGACCCTGGCAACGCCGCCTCGACGTCGCAATCAGCGTCATAGTCGCAATCCCGGCCCTTCTAGTCGCCGTGCCGCTGGAGCTAGTCGCCGCAGCTTTCAAACGCGGCAGCGCATCGACCTTGCACATCGAGCTTCTGTAGACCTCACTCGCGCGGGTGGCGCGGCAGGGGGACCACGCCCCGAGGAAGCTTTAGCTACCGCAGGGGTGTGGTGGTTCCTGCCGCGACAGGACCCGCGCGAGTGAGGCTAAGAAAGCCCCTCGCGGGCCTCGCGGACCAGCGTCACGGCCTCTGGGAAGAGGACACGGATCGCGTCGCGAACCTGCATCGCCTGCTCGTCGCTCGAGCCGGTCAGCTCGATCCGGCCGATCGAGGCCACGGTCATCTCGACCGCCAGCTTGATCGCGTTGTCGGCCCAGGCGACGCGCTGCGAGGACTGCATCTGCTCGGAGAGCTCCTCCATGCGGGCGCGAAACTCGTCCGGGTCGCCGAACAGGTTGAAGGGGCTGCCCTCCACCCCCCACATGTAAGCACGGACGCAGAAGCGGCGCAGAGGCTTGACACCCCGCGCGCCACATGTGCGGCGGGGAGCCCTAGCTTCGGGCCCGTGCGAGGCGAACAAGATCCAGAGCGGGGATCGGCTTCGGTCGAGCAGGCGGGCCTGGTGGCGCTGGTCGCGCTGCTGGTGCTCGCCGGCATCGCCGCAGTCGCGGCCGAGGGGGAGATCGACGCCGGCCGCGCTGTCGCCGGCTCGATCGCGACCAAGATCCGCTGCGCCCCCCGGCTTCCAGACACTTGCAGCCACCACCCGCTGGTTCCCGCCTACGGCTGGCCCATGGCGCGGCTGGTGCGGGCGCTGGCACCTACACCGTTCGCCAGGCTGGGGCCCTCGGGCCTGCCGCTGGTCCCGGTCGACTTCCGCCGCTGCCGGCGTGAGAGCTGTGCCGTGTCGCTTTCCGGCACGGCCGGGCTTCGCCTCACCGCTTCGGGGCGCCGCACGACCGCATTCACCGAGATCGTCGACCAGCGCCGCTCACTCGGCTGGGTCGAGGTCCGCTACTGGCTCTACCGGCCCGGCCTCGGCTGGGAGCGAGTCGCGCGGCGCGCCAGCCAGGCCGACGTCGACGCGGCAAGCGGCACCCCCGTCTTGCTCGCCGACTCCCCCACCCTGGTCCCGCTCGAGACGCTCCCTGGCCGCAACCACTACGACTTCCCGGCAAGCGAGCGAGCACCCTGGCAATGGCGCGTCCGCGGCCGCCACCCCGGCTGGTCGAGCTGAGCTATGTGGGCTATGTGGCCTTTTAATGCTATAATGTGGCTACATGAGCGAGACCCTCGGCATACGCGAGCTGAAGAACAACCTCAGCCAGGTCATCGAGCGGGTCGAAACTGGCGAGCCGATCACGGTCACCCGCCACGGCAAGCCGGTGGCGAGGATCGTCTCGACCACCAGGTCCCCACGAATGGCGGAGCTGATCGCGAAGGGGATAGTCAGGCCAGGAAACGGCTCTCGGCACTTGCCGAAACCGATCAAGCTGCGTGGCTCCGGCAAGACCGCGGCGGAGTACGTCTCCGAGGGACGTCGCTGAGTCTCTACCTGGATACGAGCGCCCTTATCAAGCTCCTCGTCGTCGAGCCCGGAAGCGACGTTGCACGAGATGCTTTCAGCCGTGCGAGCACCGTGGCGACGAGCGCTCTCACCCGAGTCGAGGCGATAGCCGCCCTGACGAGAGTCCAAAAGGGCCGTCGTATATCGGCCACGCAGCTAGACGTTGGACTTAGGGAGTTGGAGACGCTCTGGCCCAGGATCGACCTCCACTCTGTAACGGCTGAGGTCCTTTACCAAGCGGAGCATGCCGCGATCGAACACGCTCTTCGGGCGTATGACAGCCTCCACCTCGCTACTGCCCTCAGCCTCGCCGAGATTAGTGAGGTTTCGTTCACCTGCTGGGACCGTGAGCTGCGCGACGCCGCCCGCGAGCACGGCTTCGCCCTGATCCCTGACAGATCTGATCCCGACACGGTCCCGTAGGAGCGCATGGCACCATTGCGCCCTCAGTGGCCACCGCCTGCAAACGAATAGCCGACTCCTCGCGGTTTCAGCTCTTCATCCTTGGCGTGATCCTCGCCAACGCGGTCGTGCTCGGCCTCGAGACCTACGACTCGATTGATCGCGACTACGGCAGCGCGCTCGAAATCCTCAACGACGTCTTCCTCGGCATCTTCGTGGTCGAGATCGCGATCCGGATCGCCGCCCACGGCAGCCGCCCGCAGGACTACTTCAAGAGCGGCTGGAACGTCTTCGACTTCGTCGTCATCGGCGGCGCCCTCCTCCCCGGCCTGCGCCAGAACGCGACGGTGCTGCGCCTGCTGCGGTTGCTGCGGATCGTCCGCGTCGTCAGCATCTTCCCCGACCTGCGCTTCCTGATCCGCGGCATGGCGACCAGCCTGCCGCCGATCGGCAGCATGGCGATGCTCACCTCGCTGTTGATCTACATCTACGGGATCCTCGGCTGGATCTTCTTCGCCGACACCGAACCCGAGCACTGGGGCGACATCGGCGAGGCGATGCTCTCACTCTTCATCGTGCTGACGCTGGAGAGCTGGCCCGAAATCATGGGCGCGGTCATCGACGTCCACCCCTGGGCCTGGATCTACTTCGTCAGCTACGTCCTGATCGCCTCTTTCCTGCTGATCAACATGGTGATCGCGATCCTGATCAACAGCCTCGAGGAGGTGCGGGCGATGGAAGCGATCGACGAGCGCCTCAACCGCCGCCGCGACGAGCGCGAGGCTGAGGGCGAGCAGGACGGGCGGGCGGCGGCTGAGCGCCTGGCGCGGATCCGCGAGGCGCTCGACGAGCTGGAGGAAGAGCTCCACCTCGACGGCCACATCGACACCCCGAAAGGCAAACGCGAGTCACCCCGGATGATCCGCCGCTTCCGGGGCTGACGGTCTCTGGCGTCGCCATACGGCGTCCTCGGTCAGCCGCCTGCGGGTCACGCACTACTGTGCGCTCCCCTTGCCGACTTCCCTGCGTCCTTGTCTGACGACGCCAGTGCCTCGTCAGTCATCCTTTTGTCGTCTTCTGCTTGCTTGACCAGCCCGCGCCAGTCCGTAGTGCGGAAGACCAGGATCATCGCGGTGAAGCCGAGGACCACCGACCAGGCCGCCATCGCGATCTGCGTTCCCACCGAGAAGGAGAGGACGGCGGCGCGCGTGGGCCCGTGCAGGGTGGCGACGAGCAGCGCCTGCTGGGCGCCGGCGCCGCCGGGGGTGAAGGGGATGATGGTCGAGATCGCCTGCACGCTCATCACTAGCAGCACGTTGCCGACCGAGCCGCCGATGCCGAAGGCCTCGAGGAAGAACCAGAAGGCGGCGAAGCGGCAGAGCCAGCCCACCCCCTGCCAGGCCCAGACCTCGCGCAGGTAGCGACGCGGCTGGGTGAGGATCGCCAGGCCCTGTTTGACCCTGTCCCAGAAGCGCCGCACCCGGTGCGCGAGCAGGTAGATGCCGATCGCGATCGCCACCAGCAGAACCGCGACCGTGATCAGGAACACCTGCGGGTGTTCCGCCCAGAAGGCGATCTCGAAGGCGGGCAGGTTTGGCAGGCGCGGCGGCTCCGGCAGCAGCCCCTGGGTGATCGCGTAGAGCAGGACGAGCACGCCGATCGTGGTGTCGAAGACCGTCTGCACCAGGAAGGAGGAGGTGACCGCCGGGTAGGAGGAGTCGGGGATCTGGCGCTTGACCAGGAAGACCTTGGTCACGTCGCCGGCCCGGGCGGGAACGATCGCGTTGATTCCGGCGCCGGCGAGGTAGGCGGCGCCGAGCTGTAGGAAGGGGATCGGCGCGCCCGGGTAGGCGGCGCGCAGCACGTTTCGCCAGGCCCAGGCGCGGACGAGCTGCATTGCCAGCAGCAAGACGAGCGCCAGCGCGAGGGCGCTCCACTCGATCCGCGAGAGGTTCTCGAAGAACGCCTCGGCAGCGTTGAAAAAGGAGTTGAAGCTGGAGCTGAGATCGGCGCGCGGCATCGCAGCTACACTAGCCCGCTCGTGTCAGAGACCGAGACGCAGATCCCGGCTCCGCAGGCCCCCCGCGACCCCGCCGACGAAGCGATGTGCGCGCGTGCCCGCGAGCGCTACACGGGCGACCGCAGGTTCCCCTGGCGACGACGTCGCAAGCGCCACGCCGAGCTCCCCAGCCTGATCATCATCGGCGGGCTGAAGTGCGGCACGACCAGCATCCATCACTACCTCGGCCTGCACCCTGAGATCCAGATGTCGAAGCCGAAGGAGCTCAACTTCTTCGTCGAGGAGCTCAACTGGGACCTCGGGCTCGACTGGTACGCGAGCCGCTTCGACAGCCGCTTCGAGGTGCGCGGCGAGTCCTCCCCCCATTACACGAACCTGCCCCGCTTCGAGGGCGTCGCCGAGCGCATCCGCCAGCATTGCCCCAACGCCAAGCTGCTCTACATGGTGCGCGACCCGATCAAGCGCATCCTCTCGCACTGGGTGCACGCCACCGGTGCCGGCTACGAGACCCGCGAGCTGGTCCCGACGCTCTCGCAGCCCGACTCCTCCTACATCCAACGCTCGATGTACTGGATGCAGCTGCAGCCCTATCTGGAGCACTTCGACCGCGCCCAGATCGAGATCGTCACCCAGGAGGAGCTGCAGTCAGAACGCGAGGCGACGATGCGCAAGGCGTTCGCCTTCGCCGGCGTCGACGAGAGCTTTACCTCGGAGCAGTTCGACCGCGAGTGGGAGAAGTCGAGCGCCAAGCAGGGCGGCAAATACCAGCTGATGGAGAAGCTGGTCAAACTGCCGGGCCTACGCTCCTTCGACCGCAACTTCGACCGCCTGCCGGAGTCGATGCGCTGGCTGGTCGAGAAGGTCGTCCACGACCCCGAGAAGCCGCCGGCACCGAAGCCGAAGCTGCCCGACGACCTCTTCGAGACGATCCGTGGCCGTTTTGGCGCCGACGTCGCCGCCCTCCAGGAGTTCGCCGGCCGCGAGTTCGCCGGCTGGCACGACTACTCCTGAGCGAGCGCGTTCGCCCTTCATAGGGGCAGCGCACGACAAACAGCGAACGCGCCACTAGGCTCAGGCGACGATGCGGCGGCTGATCCCTGATCCCGGCCCGACCACCACCGAGCAGCAGCTCGATGCCTACCGGCCCTGGGAGCAGGCCCAAGCCGATCGACCCTTCACGGCGATGAACTTCGTCGTCACCCTCGACGGGCGGGCGACGATCGGCGGGCGCTCCGGGCCGATCGGCTCGCACGCCGACACGGAGATGCTGCAGCGGCTGCGAACCCGCTTCGACGCAGTGATGATCGGCGCCGGCACGATGCGGGCCGAGCGTTACGGACGGCCTGTTGAAGACCAAGCCGAGCGCGAGCGCCGCGAGCAGCTCGGACTTCCCCATGACCCCCTGATGGTGATCGTCAGTGGCCGGCTCGACCTGCCCTGGGACGCGCCGCTGTTCACGGATGGTGGCGGTCGGGTGCTGATCTTCACCGCTTCTGAGGCCGAGCCGCCGCAGACCGCTGCCTCGCTGCAGGTGGTCCGCCACGAGGGTCGGGTCGACCTGGCAGAGGCGCTGCGCCACCTGCGTGGGGAGCGCGGCGTGCGCTCGCTGCTCAGCGAGGGTGGTCCGCACCTCTACGGGGAGATGCAGGCGCTGGGCCTGGTCGACGAGCTGTTCCTGACGATGGCGCCGAAGCTGGTCGGCGGGGAGGCGCCGCGCATCGTCGAGGGGGAGCTGCCCAGCGTCGCCGAGCTGGATCTGGCCTGGCTGCTCGAGCAGGATGGCGAGCTCTTTGCTCGCTATCGCCTGTAGCTTTCCGCCGATGGACTTCAAGCCCAGCCCCCAAGTCGAGACGCTGCGCGAGCGCATCCTCGACTTCATGGACGAGCACATCTACCCGCAGGAGCGGGAGATCATGGAGGCGCTAGACGCCGAGGTGAAACCGGGTGTTCCATACCCGAAGATCCTGGTCGAGGTCCGCGAGCGAGCCCGCGCCGAGGGCCTCTGGAACCTCTTCATGCCCGACGAGCGCTACGGCCCCGGCCTCTCGAACTGGGAGTACGGCCTGCTCTGCGAGGAGATGGGGCGCAGCCCCGCGGCGGCGCCGATGGCTTTCAACTGCTCCGCGCCGGACACCGGCAACATGGAGATCCTCGCCGAGCACGGCAGCGATGAGCAAAAGGAACGTTGGCTCGAGCCGTTGCTCGAGGGCCGGATCCGCTCCTGCTTCTCGATGACAGAGCCCGATGTCTCCGGCTCCGACCCGACCCTGCTCCAGTCGCGCGCCGTGCTCGACGGCGACGAGTGGGTGATCGACGGCCACAAGTGGTTCACCTCCGGCGCGGTCGGCGCCGACCTGGCGATCGCGATGGTCGTCACCGACCCCGAGGCCAACCCCTACGCGCGCGCCTCGATGATCTGCGTGCCGACCGACGCCCCCGGCTTCAACCTGGTTCGGCCGATCCCGGTGATGGGCCATGCCGCCGGGCCCGGCCACTGCGAGATCCGCTACGAAGAATGCCGAGTGCCCGCAGCCAACCTGCTCGGCGGCCAGGGGATGGGCTTCGTCGTCGCTCAGGACCGCCTCGGCCCAGGCCGCATCCACCACTGCATGCGTGCGATCGGGACGGCGGAGCGGGCGCTGGAGATGATGTGCCACCGCGCCAACGAGCGCCACGCCTTCGGCGGCCCGCTAGGTGAGAAGCAGTTCGTCCAGGAGGCGATCGCCGCCTCGCGGATGGAGATCGACCAGGCCCGCCTGCTCACCCTCTACGCGGCCTGGAAGATGGACACCGAGGGCAAGCGTGCGGCGCGACAGGCGATCTCGGCGATCAAGATCATCGCCGCCAACATGGTGATGGACGTGCTCGACCGAGCGATCCAAATTCACGGATCGCTGGGGATGACCGACGACACCCCCCTGGCCGCCCTTTGGCGCTTCAGCCGCATGCTGCGACTTGCCGACGGCCCCGACGAGGTCCACAAGATGGTCCTCGCCCGTCGCGAGCTGAATCGTTGGGCAAAGCGCGCCGAGGCCGAAGCGGCGGGCGAGCTAGACCCGAAGCACGCCCGCCGTCCGATCTAAGCCAAGCCTCAGCCGTAGAAGACGGCGAAGAAGCCCGCCGGGTCGGCGGCGGCGGCGTCATTGTCCAGCGTGAAGACGAACGCCTGCGTGCCGGCCGGACAGGCCCCTTTCACGTCTCCGAGGCCGAACTGGGTCGACTGGAACTGGGATTCGTTGAAGTCGACCGTCGCCTGGCCGCCCCTTGGAGTGAAAGGCAGGCCGGAGAAGCAGTAGAGGGCGGTGCCGACATGGGTCACCGAGCCCACGTTCTTCGAGTTCGCCGCGTCGAGGGCACCGGTAGCGCTCACCCTGGCGAAGGCGACGGGCTGCGCGCTGGCGGCGCTGGGGACGGTCGGCAGGGTGGCGACGTCGACATCGGTGCCGGTCAGGGAGCCGTTGCGGACCCTGCTGCCGTCGACCGCGTTCTTCTTGATCTTGGCCTTGGCGACCGCTTCTTTCTTGATCTTGCCCGTAGTTACCGAACTGGCCTTGAGCTGGTTGCTGCCGATCTTTTTGGCCGCGATCGCCGTCGCACCCCCGAGAACCAGGAAGACGGCGAGCGAGGACATCACGTTGGCATAGGTGAGCCGCCCACGTACTTGCTTCACGAGATCTCCTTCAGTCGAGGATCAGTGGTAAAGCATGACGTAGAAGGCGGCTTTCACCACTTCCGCTTTGCCGGCGTTCCACGTCCGCACCTCGACCTGCGGGGCCGGGCATTCGCCCGTCCCGCCGACTTTGATTTGCGCGATCGTTTCTTTGTTCCCGCCTTCGGACTGCGCGCTCGCCTGGCCTCCTCGGGGGGCGAAAGCCGGCACGCTGATGCAGTAGACGCCGAGCTGGGGGTTGTCGACGTTGGCGTCGGAGAGGCCCTTCGAGTTGGACGGGTCGACGAAGCCGTCGGAGTTGATGCGGGCGAAGACGATCGGGTTGGCGGACTGAGCCGTGACAGCAGAGTTCGATCTGCTCGCGCTGGGGACCTCGCTCAGCGACGACTCGACGACCTTGTCGCCGGTGACGGCGTCGTTGGCGATCTTCTCGCCCGTCACGGCTGCCCCGGCGAGCTGCGTGCCGGTGACTGCTCCGGCTCCCAACTTGGCGGTGGTCACCGCTCCGTTGGCGAGCTTGCCGTTCTTCACCGCCAGCGCCTTGATCTTCGGCGCCGTCACTGCGTTCTTACGCAGCTTGGTGGGGGTTACCGCCCCCGGCCTCAACTGGCGCTCTCCGACGGACTTCTCGGGCAGCTGCTGCACAGCGAAGGCTGTGGCACCGCCCAGAGCGATGAACAGCGCCAGAGACGAAACCACGTTTGCGTACGTCAACCGCCTGCGAACCTGTCCCACGGGTCCCTCCTCGTCGTTTCTCCCTTTACGAACCCCAACTGTTTATCTTAGTCGCGGCGCTCGGCCTCGTCCGCGGCCTCGGCGAGGCGCTCGACGAGGTGGGCGAAGTGCTGGATCCCCTCGTCGACCTTGCCGTACTGGCCGGCCGCGTAGCGAGCGTAGACGCCCTCGAGGATGACCGCCAGCTTCCAGTAGCCGAGCGCGACGAAGAAGTCGAGCTGCGAGAGATCGCGGCCTGAGCGCTCCGCGTAGCGGGTTCTCAGCTCCTCGCGCGTGGGGAAGCCAGGCGCGAGGTTGGCCGGCTGGCCGAGGGCCAGCATCTCGTCGCCGGCATCGGGCCAGTAGACCATCAGCAGGCCGACGTCGGCGAGCGGATCACCGAGCGTGCAGAGCTCCCAGTCGACCACCGCCGCGACCTCTCCCCGCTCGGTGAGGATCATGTTGTCGAGCCGGTAGTCGCCGTGGACGAGCGTCGCCGGGCCCTGCTCTGGGATTCTCGCTGCGAGCCGCTCGTGCACGGCATCGATCAACGGCAGCTCACGCGTCTTCGACTTCTCCCACTGGCCCTGCCAGCGGTGCAGCTGGCGGGCGACGTAGTCCTCTTTGCGACCGAGGTCGCCCAGTCCGACGGAGTCGGGGTCGATGGCGTGGATCGCGACCAGCGTGTCGGCGACGCGCTCGCCGATCGCCCGACGATCGGACTGCTCGGGAAAGGCGTCGGCCTCGGCGAGGCCGCGCAAGATAGGTCCCTCGACGAAGTCCATCACGTAGAAGGGGGCGTCGTTGACGCTCTCGTCCTGGCAGAGCCCGACCACCGGCGCCACCGGCACCTCGGTCGGGCCCAATGCCGAGACCACCTTGTGCTCCCGCCCCATGTCGTGCGCCGAGCCAAGTCGCTTGCCGAGAGGCGGGCGGCGCAGCGCCCAGTGCTTGCCCGCGGCATCGCTCACCCCGTAGGTGAGGTTCGAGTGGCCGCCGGAGATGCGCTCGAAGGAGAGTGGCAGCTGCGCCCCCGCGACGTGCTCGCCGAACCAGCCTTCGACGCCTGTTCGATCGATTCCCTCAGGCGCCTCCGCGGCGCCGTCGGCCGTGGTTGTAGCCTCGTCGCCCATAGTCCAGCAAGCATATTCCGGACGACGCCTGCGGCTCAGCCCATCGTTGGCCAACCGGCTGACGATTGGATTCGCGATCGCTTTTGCCGTCCTGACCGGGCTGGCGGTGATCGGCGTCGGCAGGTTCCTGCAGCAGCGTCAGGACTTCGAGGACGCAGTCGCCCGCTCCTACCAGACCGAGATCGCTGCCCGCAACCGCTTCGCCCAAGGCGAAGATCGAGGCGCGGCGCGGGAGGCGATCCTCGCCCAGGAACAGCGACGCCAGTCTCTCCGCGACGACATCGACGACGAGACCCGGGACACGGCGCTGCTCGTCGGCGCCGGGCTGATCGCCGGCTTGACCGGCGCGGCCTTGCTCTTCAGCGGGCTGATCGCCTCGATGCGCCGTCCCCTCGAGGAGCTGGTCGAGGCCTCCCAGCAGTTGGCCAGCGGCGACCTCGAGGCCAGGGTCAAAGTCGGCGGCCTCTCTGAGACCGCCACTCTGGGCTCGGCCTTCAACGAGATGGCCGCCGAGCTGCAGCGGCGCGCCGGCGAGCGCGACCAGCTCGACCGGATGAAGGACGAGTTCGTGCTCACCGCCTCGCACGAGCTGCGCAGCCCGCTCACCTCGGTGCAGGGGTTCGCCGAGCTGCTGATGATGGAGCGCGAGAAGCTCAGCACCAAGCAGGCGGAAACCGTCGAGGTGATCCTCGACAACACCCGCCACTTGGTGCGGTTGCTCAACGACCTCCTCGACCTCGCCCGCAGCGACGCCGGCCGCCTCGTGATCAAACCGGTGCCGACCGAGGTCGCGCCGCTCGTCGACGACGCCGTGCGGACGATGCGCAGCCAGACCGAGGCGCGGCAGCAGTCGCTGGACCTAGAGGTCGAGACGGGATTGCCGCCGGTCGAAGTCGACCGCGACCGGATTCGCCAAGTACTGGTGAATCTGCTTACCAACGCGCATGAGTATTCGCCGCAAGGAGCCACGATCGGGGTGACAGCGGCCCTGCGAGGTGCTGAAGTGGAGATCAGCGTGAGCGACGACGGACCGGGCATGCCGGAAGACCAGCTGGAGCACATCTTCGACCGCTTCACCCGCGGCGACGCCGGGTTGACGCAGCACGTCGGAGGGACCGGACTGGGCCTGGCGATCTCGAAGTCCCTGGTCGAGCTGCACGGCGGCGCGATCGCCGTCGAGGCGGTCCTCGGCCAAGGCTCGACCTTCCGCGTCCGCCTGCCCGCGGGCGCAACGGGAGACCCGGTCGCAGAGCCCGCGCGAACGGAGGCGAGCCGATGATGGGCACCAAGGTGCTGATCGCCGACGATTCGGAGACGATCTTGCTCCTACTGCGGACGCGGCTGGAGATGGAGGGCTACGAGGTGGTGACGGCGACGGACGGCGTCGAGGTTGTCGAGGCCATCGGCGGCGAGGCCGAGTCCGCCCCGGACGTCCTCCTACTCGACGCGATGATGCCGCGCAAGTCCGGCATCGACGCCCTGCGCGAGCTGCGCGCCGCCGGAGTCGACACGCCGGCGCTGATCGTCAGTGCCCACCAGGACGAGACCGACGCCGGGGCGCCGACCGACCTCGACATCGGCGGCTACGTGACCAAGCCGATCGACTTCGACCTGCTCTTCGCCAGCATCACGAGACTGACCGAGAGCTGAAGCTCAGCTCTTCGCGATCTCGAGCCGGATCTCCTTGCCTTTCAGCTTGGTGCCGTCGAGGAACTCGACGGTTTTGTCGGCTTGGTCGGAGTCGATGTGTACGAAGGAGAAGCGGTGCAGGACGTGGACATCGTGGACCGCCTCGTCGGGCAGGACGGCGCCCTCACGAAGGGCCCAGCGCAGGTCCTCCTCCGAGATTCCACTGCGCTCGCCGCGGTTGACGAAGAGCTTGACGGCATCGCCTGAGGTCTTCCGCTCCGGCGTGGAAGTCGCGGGCTCCTTGCCATTGGCTGTCTCCTCTGGCTTGTCGCGTTCCTTGGGCTCCTCGCGCTTGCGCTCGCGGCGGCGCGGCGGGGGCGCATGCTCGAGGCGCTCCTCAGGCGACTCCCACTCGCCGATCGTCGTCTTCACGTCGGCTTCGATGCGGGCGATCTCTTTGCGCTGCGCGGGGGTGACGAGGGTGATCGCGCGGCCTGTCCTGCCGACCCTGCCGGTGCGGCCGATGCGGTGCACGTAGACCTCGGAGGAGTTGGGCACGTCGTAATTGATCACGTGGGTGACGTGCTCGATGTCGAGGCCGCGCGCCGCGATGTCGGTCGCCACCAGCAGGCGCACCCGGTGGTCCTTGAAGGCGATCATCACCCCGTCGCGCGAGCCCTGGCTCATGTCCCCGTGCAGCGCCTTGACGTCGAGGCCCTTGTCCTTGAGCGTCTTCTCCAGCCGTGAGGCGCCGATCTTGGTGCGGCAGAAGATGATCGCCTGCTCGGGTTCCTCGGCCTTCAGCAGCTCCCCCAACCGCGCCGCCTTCTCCTTCGCCGGCACCTCGACGAAGGCCTGGGCGATCGCGTCGACGGTCAGCGTCTTCGGGGTGATTTTGATCGTCGTCGGGTCATACATCTGGCTTTCGGCCAGGTGCTTGATCGGTGGCGGCATCGTCGCCGAGAAGAGCGCCGTCTGGCGGCCGCTGGGGCACATCCGCAGGATCTTCTCGACGTCCTCGATGAAGCCGAGGTCCAGCATCTCGTCGGCCTCGTCGAGGACGATGTAGCGGGCCGCGGTGAGCACCAGCGAGCGGCGCGACATCAGGTCCATCATGCGGCCGACCGTGGCGACGACGACGTGGGCGCCCGCTCGCAGCTGGGCCTGCTGGGATTTGATCGGTGCACCGCCGAAGACGGCGACGATCTCGATGTCGAGGTGCTCGGCGTAGGCGCGCAGCGCCTGCGTCACCTGGATGCAGAGCTCGCGGGTCGGCGTCAGCACCACGGCCTGCACCTCGTCGCTGGCGGGGTCGAGGTACTGCAGCAGTGGCAGTCCGAAGGCCGCGGTCTTGCCGGTCCCGGTCTGCGCCTGGCCGATCACGTCGTGGCCGGCGAGCAGCTCCGGAATCGCCTGGTCCTGGATCGGCGTCGGCTCCTCGTAGCCCAGCTCGTCGAGCGCCTGCTGGATCTGCGGCGAGAGGCCCAGCTCCCTGAAAGCGGTCACTTGGCCGGATCCAGTAGCAGCTTGCCGCTGGTGCGACGGCCGACCAGGTCTTCGTGGGCGCGCCTCGCCTCGGACAGCGGGTAGACCTCGCCGACGGTCACCGCCAGCTCGCCCGCGGCAACCGTCTCGAAGAGCTCGCCGATCATCGGCGCCACGAGCTCGCGGCGCATCAGCAGGTGGACTAGCCAGAAACCGATCACCGACTTGGAACCGCGCAGCAGCCGCGCCGTGGAAACCTCGCGCTGTTCGCGGGAGGCGATGCCGAAGACAACCATCCGCCCCAGCGGCGCCAGCGCCGAGAGCTCGGCGTCGAAGGCGTCGCCGCCGCTCATGTGGAGCACCGCGTCGACCCGCTCGCCCCCGTTCGCCTCGAGGATCGCCTCCTTCAGGTCCTCGCTGCGTGAATCGACCGTGGCGTCGGCACCCAGCTGCTCGACCAGCGCCCGCTTCTCCTCGCTGGAGGCGAGGCCGATCACCCTCGCCCCGGCGCGCTTGCCGAGCTGCACCGCGAGCGTCCCGGTCCCCCCGGCGGCAGCCTCGACGACGAGCGTCTCGCCCGCCTCGATCCGGGCGCAGCGCCGCACTAGCGCCATCGCGGTCAGCCCCTGCAGCAGCAGGCCCGCCGCCTGGTCGTCGTCGACCCCATCGGGGACGGGCACGAGGAAGGCCTCGGGGGCCGCGACCTTCTCGGCGTAGGCGCCGCTAGCGAGGATCGCGGCAACCCGCGTCCCGTCGGGCTTGCGCGCGCTCACCTCGGCTCCCGGGATCAGCGGCAGCGACTGCTCGGCCAGGTAGTCGTTGCGCGTCGCGTGCGTGTCGGCGAAGTTGATGCCGGCTCTGGAGACCTCGACCACGACCTCGCCGTCGCCGGCAACGGGATCGTCGACCTCGCGGTACTCCATCACCTCGGGGCCGCCGAACTGGTCGATCTGAATCGCCTTCATCGAGGCCGGAGTCTCGCAGGGGAAGCGCTAGGGTGCGCTTCCGATGGCGCTCACGGTCGTTGGATCAATCGCTTTCGACTCGGTCAAGACCCCGTTCGGGGAGCGCGATCGTATGCTCGGCGGCGCCGCCGTCCACTTCTCGCTCGCCGCCAGCTTCTTCACCGAGGTGCGCCCCGTCGGCCCGGTCGGCGACGACTTCGGCCCGACCGAGTTCGGGGTGCTGGAGAGCCGAGGGGTGATCACCGACGACATCGAGCGGGTGCAGGGCGGGCAGTCCTTCTTCTGGCGCGGCCGCTACGAGTACGACCTCAACGTCGCCCACACCGAGGACACCCAGCTCGGCGTCTTCGCCGAGTTCGAGCCGAAGCTCTCCGAGGCCGCGCAGGCCGCGGACATGCTCTTCCTCGCGAACATCCAACCCGACCTGCAGCGCCAGGTCCGCTCGCTCTGCGGCGAGGCCCGTTTCACCGCGCTTGACTCGATGAACCTCTGGATCGAGACCGCCAAGGACTCGCTGCTGGCGGCGATCTCCGAGGTCGAGTGCGTGATCGTCAACGACGCCGAGATCCGCCAGCTGACCGGCGAGTCCAACCTGGCGCGCGGCGCGCGCGCCGTGATGGAGCACGGGCCGCGGGCCGTCGTCGCCAAGCAAGGGGAGTACGGCGCCGCCCTCTTCACCGAGGACGGCTTCTTCGCCCTGCCGGGCTTCCCGCTCGAGGACGTGCGCGACCCGACCGGGGCCGGCGACAGTTTCGCCGGCGGCTTCCTCGGCTACCTCGACAGCCACGAGGGCGACCTCGACGAGAGCTGCCTGCGGCGGGCGATGGGCTACGGCACCGTGCTCGCATCTTTCAACGTCGAGGACTTCGGCACCGAGCGCGTGTCCCGGCTCAGCCGCGAGGAGATCGACGAGCGCTTCGCAACTCTGCACGCGATGACCCAGTTTGAGCCGTTGCCCGTCCGTTAACGGGCCCGGAACCTCCAAGCTGCGAAAATGCCCGCCGCATGGGCGACTCGCTGACAGTCACGGACAACCGCACCGGCAAGACCTACGAGCTGCCAATCACCGACGGCACCGTGCGGGGGATGGACCTGCGTCAGATCAAAGTCGCCGAGGACGACTTCGGGTTGATGTCCTACGACCCGGCCTTCACCAACACCGCGGCCTGCCGCTCCGCGGTCACCTACATCGACGGCGAGGCCGGCGTGCTCGAACACCGCGGCTACTCGATCGAGCAGCTCTGCGCGCGCTCCAGCTTCCTCGAGGTCGCCTATCTGCTGATCTTCGGCGAGCTGCCGACCCAGCCGCAGCTCGAGCGTTGGACCTTCGACATCGTTCACCACACCTTCGTCCACGAGGACCTGAAGCAGTTCTTCGAGGGCTTCCGCTACGACGCCCACCCGATGGGGATGCTGCTCGCCGGGGTCGGGGCGCTTTCCACCTTCTACCCGGACGCGAAGGAGATCGACGACCCCGAAGAGCGCTACATGGCGGCGGTGCGGCTGATCGCCAAGGTGCCGACCCTCGCCGCCTTCTCCTACCGTCACAACCGGGGGCTCCCTTACGTCTATCCGGACAACGACCTCAACTTCGCCGAGAACTTCCTCTCGATGATGTTCAAGAAGACCGAGGCGAAGTATGAGCCCGACCCGCGGCTGGCGAAGGCGCTCGACGTGCTCTTCATCCTCCACGCCGACCACGAACAGAACTGCTCGACCAGCGCCGTGCGCGGGGTCGGCTCCTCAGGCGTCGATCCCTACTCGGCGGTTGCGGCGGGAGTGGCGGCGCTCTACGGGCCGCTGCACGGCGGCGCCAACGAGGCGGTGCTGCGGATGCTGCGCCGGATCGAGTCGGTCGACAACATCCCAGACTTCCTCGAGAGGGTGAAGGCGCGCGAGGAGAAGCTGATGGGCTTCGGCCACCGCGTCTACAAGAACTACGACCCACGGGCGCGGATCATCCAGCAGCACATGGAGGAGGTCTTCGAAGCGACCGAGTACAACTCGCTGATCGAGATCGCCCGCGAGCTGGAGAAGCGGGCTCTCGACGACGAGTACTTCACCTCGCGCAAGCTCTACCCCAACGTCGACTTCTACTCGGGGATCATCTACGAGGCGCTGGAGATCCCGACCGAGATGTTCACGGTGATCTTCGCCATCCCGCGCACGGCGGGCTGGATGGCCCAGTGGATGGAGCTGAAGGAAGACTCCGAGCAGAAGATCGCCCGGCCACGCCAGATCTACACCGGCGAGCGCGAGCGCGAGTACGTGCCGGTCGCCGACCGAGAGGGGCCGGAGAAGATCGTCGGGCCGCCGGCCCGACGGCCGAAGCGCCCGCGGCGCGGCGCCTGAGGGAGAGGGTCCCGGCACCCCCGCACTCAACTTTTTCGGTCAGCGCCTGCGGCTGTCCGAGATTGAGACAGCCGAAAAAGTACAAGCCGTGCGGAGGTACCGGGACCCTCTCCCTTACGCTCCGCTCATCGCGTGGGAGCTCACGATCAGGGACGGGTCCGATGTGGACCACGAGTCGTTCGACGATCTCGATGCCGCCGTGGCGGAGATGAGGCGGCGGGCTCTTGCCATTCGGGCGGAGGGGCCAGCCAAGCCGGTCTCGGCGCTGCGGGACTTCGGGCCGGAGGACCAGGTTCGGGCGCGGCTGCAGCTCTCCGAGAAGGGACTGCGAAAGCCGGTTGCGGGGGTGGACGTACGGGGAAACGGCAAATTCGTCCCTTACCGGGGCGGATTGAGACGCGAAGAGCTGGACCCGACCAGGCACAAGACGCCGTTCGACACGGTGCGCGAGGCTTTGGCGCGGTGAGCGAGGAGATCCCCAAGGGCAGCTACGCCGCCGGGCGACGGGTGAAGCTGCCGCGCGGAGCCGAGCCGCCGTTTGCGGTCTTCGTCAACGGGATCGAGCAGAGACTCGGCAGCGATTACCAGGTCGAAGGCGGCGAGATCGTCTTCTCGCGCCAGATCGTCAAGGAGAAAGTCGGCACCGGCCGCTGGCTGGCGATGTACCTGGGGCTGTTCGGCACCTACCGCAAGAACGAGACGATCGACCTCCAGTTCACCCGCGGCGGCAAGGTCGAGTTGGTCTCCGACCTGCCGGTCGAGCCAGGCACGTAACCTGAGCATGATGGAGCTCGGGTTCCTGATGCTCACCGACCACAGCGAGGCCGTCAACGGCAAGCTCTACATGACCGGCGGCGGCTGGAACGTGCTGCGCTTTCCCGAGCTGCCGCACGAGTGGACCTTCGGCATCGCGCTCGGCATCGACGTCGCCTGGGACGAGACCAACCGCTCCCACGACCTGCTGCTGAGGATCGAGGACCCCGACGGCGTCCAGCTCGGCGAGAGCCTCGAGGGCAACTTCGAAACCGGCCGCCCACCCGGCATGCCCGCCGGCCAGGAACAGCGGCTGGTGATGTCGATCGGCACCACCGCCACCTTCACCACCTCAGGCCCCCACGCCGCCGTCGTCCAGATCAACGGCGAGGAGCTCGGCCGCGCCCGCTTCTACCTCAACGAGGGCCCTCCCCCCGCCCAGCAGAACTTCCAGTAACCGCCGTCTACTTGAAGACGTAGAGGACCGCGAAGGCGACGATCACGAAGGCGGCGGCACCGGCGATCATCCCCTTGTCTTTGGAGACCATGGCGGCGATCGAGCGGTCGTCGGCGCGGTCGTAGATCAGGTAGAGGTAGCGGAAGATGCAGTAGACGACCGGAGGGATCGTCCACATCATCGCGTTGCCGACGATCGGCGAGTCGACCGCGTAGATCGAGTAGCTGATCACGGTCCCGGTGGTGACCATGGCGACCATCTGGTCGAGAAAGGGCAGCGAGTAGTGCTCGAGGACCGGACGGCTGCTGGTGCCCTCGTGCAGCTCGGAGACCGCCTCCTGCCGGCGCTTGGTGAAGCCGAGGAAGAGGGCGATCATGCCGGTGCAAAGCAACAGCCATTCCGAGGCGTGGGCGTCGACAGCGCTGGCGCCGGCCGCCACCCGGAGGATGAAGAGACCGGCCAGGGTCATCACGTCGACGATCACGATCTGCTTGAGGCCGAGGCTGTATGCCACCTGGGCGATGCCGTAGCCGACCACCATCAGGCCGACCTCCCAGTTGACAGTGGCGAAGGCGAGGCCGATGGCGGCGATCGCCAGGACCGGAGCGATCGTCTTCGCGGCCCCCTCGGAAAGCTCTCCGGCGGCCAGCGGCCGGAAGCGCTTCTTCGGGTGCTTGCGGTCGAGCTCGACGTCGACCAGGTCGTTGACGTAGTAGCCGGCGCTGGAGATCGCGCAAAAGGAGAGGAAGGCGAGCGTCGCCTCCGCGATCGCGTGCGGATCGTCGAACTTGCCCGAGAAGAGCAGACCGGCGAACACGAAGACGTTCTTGATCCACTCCTGTGGCCGCCCGGTCTTGATCGCGGCCCGCAGCGGCGAGCGGCGCGGGACGACCTGGATCGTCGGGTGCTCTGAGGTGATCGTGTCCATCGAAGGCGGGATTATGGGCGGGGGGTTCGCTTAACTTTTTCGGCTCGGCGTCTGGGGCCGTCCGAGGTTGGGGGTGCCGAAAAAGTACAAGACGCTCCACCCCCCACCCATAATCCCGCCATTTGGCGGCTAGGGATCGATCAGGACGCCAGGGTTCAGGATGCCGGCTGGATCCAGCTCTTTCTTGGCGGCACGGAGGGCCGCGGCGAAGGGGGCGGGGCGCTGGCGGTCGTACCAGGGGCGGTGGTCGCGGCCGACCGCATGATGGTGGGTGATCGTGCCACCGCCCTCGATCACCGCCTCCGAAGCGGCCGCCTTGATCTCGTCCCACTGCTCGACCTCGCCGCCGCGCACCGCCGGGGCCATCACGGTGAAGTAGGGCGCCGGGCCGTCGGGGTAGACGTGGGTGAAGCGGCAACTGACCCGCGGCGCGCCCCGGCCGTCCGTCGGCGCGCCCGAGACCTCGGCGACCTTCGACCTCGCGGCCTCCATCGCGGTGGCGTGGAAGTCCTCGAAGCGGTCCCAGGTGATCGCCGTCTCGAAGGTGTCGGAGAGGACGCCGCAGGCGACGAAGGTGTCGCGCAGGTACGGCGCGAGGAGGAAGGCGCTGCGCCAGGCGCCGACCGCGTCCTCTCCCTTACCGCCGCCCCCGCGCACCTCGCCGGGTGCGCCGCCGTGCTCGCGGGCGATCTCCAACGCCAGCTCCATCGGAGCGTCGACCGGATGGTGCGGCGACTCGAAGCCGAGCACCATCAGGCTCTTCTCGCCCGAGCCGGCGCCCGTCGTGCCCGCCTCGAGCGCGTCGAGCAGACGGCAGTTGGACGGGTGCAGGCCCGACTGGGAGATCTCCCGCACTGCCCCCGCCGCAGCAAGGAAGTCATCGAACTCGACCCCACACGAGGTCTTGTGCTCGGGCCGGGGCCTGACCCGGACCCAGGCCTCGGCGATCACGCCGAGGACGCCCTCCGAGCCGATCAGCGCCCGGTCCGGTGAGGGTCCAGCACCGGACCCCGGCAACCGGCGGCTCTCCCAGGTCCCGCGCGGCGTGATCGCCCGTACCGACTCGACCAGGTCGTCGATGTGCGTGTAGAGGGTGGCGAAATGACCCCCGGCCCTGGTTGCCACCCAGCCGCCCAGGGTTGAGTACTCGAAGGACTGCGGGAAGTGGCGAAGGGTGAGGCCGTGCTCGCGCAGTTGCTCCTCCAGTCGGGGCCCGGTCGCCCCCGCCTGGATTCGCGCCGCCAACGACTCGGCGTCCACCTCCAGCACCCGGTCTAGCCGCCGCAGGTCGAGCGAGACGAAGGGCCGCTCGGCCAGCCGTCCCTCGACTCCGCCGACGACGCTGGTGCCACCGCCGAACGGAATCACCGCGGCGCCCTCCGCCTCACACCAGCTCAGGACCGTCTCGATCTCCGACTCGTCGCGCGGGAACGCGACCAGGTCCGGCGGATTCTCGAACTCCCCCCGGAACCCCCGCACCACATCCCGATAGGCCTTCCCAAGCGCGCGGCTGACCCGCTCGTACTTCTCGTCCGTGAGCAGGTCGCCGAACCCGCTCGGCGGCTTCAGCCGCGGGGGCCGGATCTCAACCCTGTCCAGCGGCACAGGCTCCTCGACCTCGCCGCCGAACCCAAGCCTCTCCCGGATGCCCTGCGCCGCGGCCTCGGCCTCCGCCCGCGAGGGCGCCTGGTCTTCGTACCCCCATCCCCAGTGCTTGAGTCGTCGCTCGCCCACGTCCGCGGCGAACGCTACCCGGACAGCGCCGTCAGCAGATGATCCGCTTGCGGTGGATGTTCACTTCGTAACGGTTGGGAGGAGCGATCGCGATGGTCACAAAAGAGCAGTCGATGCCTTCGGGGAAGAAGAATGTGGAAACGCAGTCGACTCGGTGAAGCGAGCGGCGGCTACACGGCGCGACCTTCCAGTTCTTGCATCCGTCAGTCTCCGCGCAGATCCCCGCGGTGTAGCGCTTAACTTCGGTCTTCGCGAAGCCGAAAGGCACCTTGTGGGCCTGAGCTGCCCCCGCAAGCAGCAACATCCCTAGAACCGCCCCAACAACCACCTTGATCTTCATCTTTTCTTCCTCCTTGGACGAGAGAGGAGATCCTAAGTGGAACCCTCTCCGTACACAAGCCGGTGGAGGTGCTTCTCGAATGGGCGGATACTCAAAGTGCCGGTCTAATTAGACCGGCACTTGTCCGGGTGAGAAGCACCTCCACCGGCTACCAGTGCACCCCTTTCATCAGATGCGCAAAGGCGACCGCCTCGGTTGTCGGGGCTTTATCGGGCGCCTCCTCGCCCTTGCCCTTGGCGGCCTGCGACTCGGGGAAGAGGTTGTAGGCCTGGTTGAGGATCCGGTCGCTCAGCGTCGGCGAGACCGCGTAGACCAGCTCGCCGAGGGTGCCCAGCCGCGTCGCCACCTTCTTCGGCTGCTCGACCATCGCCCGCGCGATCATCTCCGCCGCCTCCTCCGGCGTGATCGCCGGGAAGACGTCGTACATCCGCGTCGGCGCGATCATCGGCGTCCGCACCAACGGCATGTGGACGGTGGTGATGTGGACGCCGTCGTCGATCACCTCGGAGGCGATCACGCGGGCGAAAGCGTCGAGTGCGGCCTTCGAGGCGACGTAGGCGGAGAAGCGCGGCGGGTTGGTCTGGGTCCCGATCGAGCTGATGTCGATGATGTGGCCCGCCTTGCGTGTCTGCATCGCCGGCAGCAGCGCCAGTATCAGCCGCACGGCGCCGAAGTAATTGACCTGCATCGTCCGCTCGTAATCGTGGAAGCGGTCGTAGGCGAGCTCGACCGATCGGCGGATCGATCGCCCGGCGTTATTGACGAGGATGTCGACGTGGCCGTGGTAGGTGAGCACCTCGTCGGCCATCCGCTCGACGTCCTCGACGTCTGACATGTCGCAGCGGTGGATGTGGGCGACCCCCCCGGCCGCCTCGATCTCGACCTTCGTCTCCTCAAGCTTGTCGAGCGAGCGCGCGACCAGTAGGACCGTCGCGCCGGCGTCGGCGACCTTTACTGCGGTCGCCTTGCCGATCCCCGAGGAGGCGCCGGTAATCAGAACCACCTTGCCGCGCACCGCGGCTGAGAGCGTGCGGTCCTTGAACAGGTCGGGGTCGAGGTTGCGCTCCCAGTAGTCCCAGACCTTGTCGGCGTAGGACTCGAGCGGCGGCACTTCGATCCCGGACCCGGCCAGGGCCGCCTGCGTTCTGGTCGAGTCGAAGTGGGTCGGGTAGTTGACGTAGGTGAGCAACGCCGGGGGGATGCCGAGCCGGCTCAGCGCCATCTTCGCCGCCCGCTTGGCCGGGGGCAGGAACCGCAACCCGGTGCGGACCAGCGAGGTCACCGGATCGGTCAGGCCGCTGTCGAGGTGCATCGTCGCCTGCGGGGCGTCGGCAGCCTTGGCGAAGAGATCGATCACCTCGCCGGCGGTGCGCGGGTTGGGATCGGTCAGGTGGAAGGCTTGCCTGTCCAGGCCGGGCTCGTGGGCGATGTGGTCGATCGCCGCGGCGACGAAGTCGACCGGAACGATGTTGATCTCGCCCCCCTCAACCCCGACCGCCGGCAGCCATGACGGCAGCACCCGCCGCGCCCGCTGCAGCAGCTTGAAGAAGTAGTAGGGGCCGTCGACCTTGTCGATCTCCCCCGTGCGCGAGTCGCCGACGACGACCCCCGGCCGGTAGACCCGCCAGGGCCGCGGGCACTCTTCGCGCACCACTCGCTCGGACTCGTGCTTGGTGCGGAAGTAGGGATGGACGTCGAGGTGCTCTGCCTCCTCAAACATGTCCTCGTGCCACTCGCCCTCGTAGAGCCCGGCAGCGGCGATCGAGCTGACCTGGTGGAAGCAGCCCGCCTCGATCGCGCCGGCCAGCTCGACTGCATGGCGGGTACCCTCGACGTTGGCGACCTCCTGAACCTCGGCGTCGGCGGTCATGTCGTAGATCGCTGCCAGGTGGAAGAAGTGGTCGACCTCGCCGCGCAGGGTGAGCAGGTCCTCCTCGGAGACGCCAAGGCTCGGCTGGGAGAGATCGCCGTCGACCGGCACGACCCGCGCTCCGTCCGCCCCCCAGGCCGTGCGCAGCTGCTCCAGCCGGCCCCGCGACCCCGCCCGGACCAGCGCGTAGACCGTCCCCTCGCGCTGCAAGAGTCGCTGCACGAGGTTGCGGCCGATGAAGCCGGTGGCGCCGGTGACGAAGTAGTCCACCCACGTTTCATACACTCAATCGACAGATGGCGCAAACGGCGACCGTGCAGATCCAGATGCCTGAAATGGGCGAGTCGGTCACCGAGGGGATCGTGCTCGAGTGGCACGTCGCGGAGGGCGATTTCGTCGAAGAGGGCGACACCGTCGTCGAGGTCTCGACCGACAAGGTCGACGCCGAGGTGCCGGCGCCGGCGGCGGGCACGATCACGAAGCTGATTGCTTCGGTCGACGATGAGGTGCCCGTCGGGGCGGTGCTGGCCGAGATGGAGCCCGGTGAGAACGGGGCTTCGGCGGCGGGTGGTGGGACGGCTGAGGGACACAGCGCTCCGGCCGCGGGTCCTGTCGGCGCAGGGGACCCACCGCCCCTTCCGGTAGCTAAAGCTTCCTCAGGGGCGGTACCCCCTACGCCGCCACCCGCGGACGAAGCGACGGGTGCCTCCGGCGACGCCAACGGTGGCGACGGAGTACGCGCAACTCCGGTTGCGCGGCGCGTGGCCGGGGAGCTTGGAGTCGATCTGGCTGCCGTGGATGGCTCCGGGCCTGGGGCGAAGGTCACTAAGGAGGATGTGCTGGCGGCTGCGGAGGGGAACGGGGCCGGACCGGCTGCCGCGCCTGCTGCCGGGGAGGCGAAGGCGTTGCGGGGGCCGGCGGGGATGCTGGCCTCGGCTATGGACGAGAGCTTGGCGGTGCCCACGGCTACCTCGTTCCGGACGGTCGCCGTGGATACGTTGGATGCGAAGCGGAAGGCGCTGAACGGAGTGCTGAAGGAGCGTGGGATGAAGGTTTCCTTCACCCACCTGGTCGCCTGGGCGATCGTGCAGGCGGCCAAGGACCACCCGGTGATGACGAGGGTCTTCGAGCAACGCGACGGCAAGCCGTTCGCGATCGAGGGGGCCGCGGTCAACCTCGGCATCGCGGTCGACGTCGAGCGCAAGGACGGCTCCCACAGCCTGATGGTGCCGGCGATCAAGGGCGCCGACGGGCTCGATTTCGCCGGCTTCCACTCTTACTACGAGGACCTGATCACGAAGACGCGCGAGAGCAAGCTCAGCGCCGACGACTTCCAGGGCACCAACATTTCCCTCACCAACCCGGGCGGGATCGGCACCGTCGCCTCGGTCCCCCGCCTGATGAGTGGCCAGAGCGCGATCATCGCCACTGGGGCGATCGCCTATCCGCCCGAGTGGGCCCACGCGTCGCCCGAGCGTCTGCGCCAGCTCGGCGTCTCGAAGACGATGACACTGACCTCGACCTACGACCACCGCGTCATCCAGGGCGCCGAGTCGGGCGCCTTCCTGCGCCGCCTCGAGCAGCTGCTCGAGGGCGAGGACGGCTTCTACGAGGCGGTAGCGGCCGACCTTGGAATCGAGCCGGGACCGATCGCCGCGGCCCACCCGGCGGCTGCCTCGGCGCCGCCTCTCGGCGCCCCGCCGGCGGCACCAACCCCCACGCAGCCCGACGAGGAGCTGCTGCAGGCGGTCCAGGCCGCCACCTCGCTGCTCAAGGGCTACCGTACCCACGGACACCTCGCCGCCCGCCTCGACCCGCTCGGCAGCGAGCCCAAGGGCGACCCGGCGATCCAGCCCGAGCGGCTCAACCTGACCCCGGAGCTGATGGCGAGGATCCCGGCGTCGATTCTCCGCATCGGCGTCCCCGGGGAGACGCTGCTGGAGGCGCTGCCGCGGATGAGGGAGGCCTACTGCGGCACGATCGCCTACCAGTTCGAGCACCTCTCCTCGCACCAGCAGCGCACCTGGCTGCGGGAAATGGTCGAGACCGGCGCCCACCGCGAGCCGCTCGCCGACGAGGAGAAGCGGCGCCTGCTGGAGCGCCTGATCGACGTCTTCGAGTTCGAGCGCTTCATCGAGAAGGCCTACCTGGGCCAGAAGATCTTCACGATCGAGGGCCTCGACGTGGTCGTGCCGATGCTCGACGAGGTGGTCACCCTCGCCCACCGCAGCGGCGCTGAAGAGGTCGTCTTTGGGATGGCCCATCGCGGCCGGCTCAGCGTGCTCGCCCACAACCTCGGCCGCTCGGTCGAGTCGATCCTCGCCGAGTTCGAGGGCTCGAAGCAAATCGAGCAGGTGAAGGCGGTGGCGTCGATCCCCCACGGCGGCACCGGCGACGTCAAGTACCACTACGGCCATCAGGGGGTCTACGAGACCAGCGCCGAAGAGAAGATCGCCGTCCGCCTCTACCCCAACCCGAGCCACCTCGAGTTCGTCAACCCCGTGGTCGAGGGCGCCACCCGCCTGATCCAGTCCGACTTCGACGGCGCCGAGATCGAGCACCGCCCCAAGCGCGCCGTCCCGGTGCTCCTGCACGGCGACGCCGCCTTCCCCGGCCAGGGCGTGGTGGCCGAGACCCTCAACCTGCAGGCCCTGCCGGGATACACCACCGGCGGCACGGTCCACATCATTCAGAACAACCAGGTGGGTTTCACGACCGACCCCGAGGAGGCTCGCTCCACCCCCTATGCCGCCGACATGGCGAAGGGGTTCAACGTGCCGATCGTCCACGTCAACGCCGACGACGTCGAGGCCTGCTCGGCGGCCGTCCGTCTGGCGATGGCCTATCGCGAGCGCTGGGGCCGCGACATCGTGATCGACGTGATCGGCTACCGGCGCTACGGCCACAACGAGACCGACGAGCCCGCCTACACACAGCCCCTGATCGCGGCGAAGATCAAGGCGCACCCACCGGTCTCCGAGATCTACGCCGAGAAGCTTGTAGAGGAGGGGACGATCGCCCGTGAGGAGGTCGAGGAGGGCTCGAAAGCCCGCCGTGAGGAGATGTCGGCGGCGCTGAAGGACCTGCGCCAGAAGATGGAGCTGGGCGAGTACGAAGACCCGACCGTGACCACGAGCACCACCGGCGAGCTCGACCGCAGTGCCAGCCCTCCCGTCGATACGACGGTGCCGATCGAGAGGCTGCGCACCCTCAACCAGGAGCTCATTGAAACCCCAGAGAGCTTCACCGTCCACCGCAAGCTGCGTAAACCGCTTTCACGGCGCATCGAGGCGCTGGAGAACGGCGGCGTCGAGTTCGGCCACGCCGAGGCGCTTGCCTACGCCTCGCTGCTCACCGACGGCGTCCACGTTCGCCTCACCGGGCAGGACACCGAGCGCGGCACCTTCTCGCACCGCCACCTCGTCCTACACGACGAGAAGACCGGGCTCGAGTACTGCCCGATGCAGAACCTGGACGCGGCCGAGGCGCCCTTCGAGCTCTACAACAGCCCGCTCTCGGAGATCGCCTGCCTCGGCTTCGAGTACGGCTACTCTTCGGCGGACCCAGAGGCCCTAGTCCTCTGGGAGGCGCAGTACGGCGACTTCGCCAACGCCGGCCAGGTCATCATCGACACCTTCATCGTCTCCGGCGAGGCCAAGTGGGGGCAGACCAGCCGCCTCACCCTGCTGCTGCCGCACGGCTACGAGGGCTCGGGGCCGGAGCACTCGAGCGCACGCATCGAGCGCTTCCTGGCGCTCGCCGCCGAGGGCAACATTCGCATCGCCTACCCGACCACGGCCGCCCAGTATTTCCACCTGCTGCGGCGCCAGGCGCTAATCCGCAAGCCGCGCCCGCTGGTCGTCTTCACCCCGAAGGGACTGCTGCGACTCGAGGGGGCCACCGCCACGCCAGAGGAACTGACCAGCGGGCACTTCCATTTCATCCTCGACGACCCGCGGGCCGAGGACCGTCGCGAGAAGGTCGAGCGGCTGGTGCTCTGCACCGGCAAGGTCTACTTTGACATGGACACCAACGAACGGCGAGCGGAGGCGGATAACGTCGCGATCGCCCGGGTCGAGCTGCTCTACCCGTTCGCAAAAGAGCAGCTGATCAAGCTGATCGCCGACTACCCGAACCTGAAGGAGATCGCCTGGGTACAGGAGGAGCCGCGCAACATGGGCGCCTGGAAGGTGATGTCCCGGCGCTTCCCGGAGATCGTGCCCGAGGGGGTCGACCTAAGCTACGTCGGCCGTCCGACCCGGGCCAGCCCCGGTGAGGGCTACTCGGTTTCGCACGCGCGCGAGCAGGAGCGCATCGTGCTCACCGCACTGACGCCAGGGAGCTGATGCGCAAGCCGGTGCCCGGGCGGCTGTTCGTCTGGGTCAAGAGGTTCTCGTGGGTCGAGCTGGCCTTCTTCGCCGGCCTGCTGGTCTTCTGGTTGGCGCCGGGATTCGAGACCGAGACGATGGTCTTCGGCTGGGCGCACGGGCTCGGTTTCATCGCTCTCTGCCTGCTGATCTGGGTCGCCTGCGGCAAGCGCGAGGCCCCCTACACCCTGCTGGCGGCGACACTCACTCCGGTCGGCCCGGTGGGCAGTGTGATCGGGATAGAGCTGATCGAGCGCAAGGGCTGGGGCGTCGCTGCACAGACGGACGTTTTGCCCAAAACCTCGTAAACAAGGTCAAATAGCCTTGACCTAGAGGAATCGACGCGGTATAGGTAGGGGTGACTGTTCCTTAGGACAGTCCCGTCCAGGGAACGGCCGCGTCGGCATCTTTCCCTGGCTACCGACGCGCAGGTGCAGTGAGGGTCGCGCGGACCCCCCTGCCTCCCGCGGCCCCACTGCGCCGCCTTGTGTTTAGTTGGCTCGAAAGAGCCATGCCCTCAAGCTCTCAAATTTCTCAGAACGCTCTGGAGAATCCCGCCGTTCTGGAAATAGGCGATCTCGTTCGGGGTATCGAGCCTCACCGTGGCGTCGAACTCGACCGGGTCGGCGCCCTCGCGGTGTGCCGTGACCTTCACTGTTTTGGCTTCACCGTTTTCCAACTCGCCCATGCGTATGACCTCTTCCCCCGTGAGGCCGATGGAGTTGGGGTTCTCTCCTGGGGGGAACTGGAGGGGAAGCACCCCCATGCCGATCAGGTTGGAGCGGTGGATGCGCTCGAAGCTTGCCGCGATCACCGCGCGCACGCCGAGTAGCTTCGTTCCCTTCGCGGCCCAGTCGCGTGAGGAGCCGGAGCCGTACTCCTCGCCCGCCAGCACCACCAGGGGAACGCCTTCGGACGCGTAAGCCATCGCCGCCTCGAAGATCGTCGTCTCCTCACCGTCTGGGAAGCGACGGGTGAAACCTCCAGCCCGCTCGACCAGAAGGTTGCGAAGGCGGATGTTGGCGAAGGTGCCGCGGATCATCACCTCATGGTTGCCGCGCCGGGCTCCGTAGGAGTTGAAGTCGCGCGGCTCGACGCCCTGCTCAATGAGCCACCTGCCGGCGGGACTGTCCTTCTTAATCGCGCCGGCGGGTGAGATGTGGTCGGTGGTGATTGAGTCGCCGAGCAAGGCGAGCACCCGCGCGCCGGAGATCGGTTCGACTCCCGGGGGCTCGGCCGGCATCTGCTCAAAGAAGGTGGGGCGGCGCACATACGTGGACTCGGGCCAGGTGTAGCGATCGCCCTCGGGGACCTCGACCGCGTTCCAGCTCTCATCGCCCTTCATCATCTCGCCGTAGTTGCGAGTGAACATCTCCGAGGCGATCGAGGTACCCACAACCTCCTTCACCTCATCGGGGTCGGGCCAGACGTCGCGCAGGTAGATCGGCTCACCGTCGGTGCCCTTGCCCAGCGGCTCGGTGAGCAGGTCGAGGTCCATCCTCCCGGCCAGCGCATAGGCGACAACCAGCGGCGGGGAGGCGAGGTAGTTCGCCTTTACGTCCTGGTTGATCCGGCCCTCGAAGTTGCGGTTGCCGGAGAGGACCGCGCAGACGGCCAGGTCCTTCTCCTCGACCGCGGCTGAGATCTCGGGTGGCAGCGGGCCGGAGTTGCCGATGCAGGTGGTGCATCCATAGCCGACCAGGTTGAACTGCAGCTCGTCCAGATAGCGGGTCAGCCCGGCCTTGTCCAAGTAGTCGGTGACCACGGTCGAGCCGGGAGCGAGCGACGTCTTCACCCAAGGCTTGCGCTGCAAGCCGCGCTGCACCGCGTTGCGGGCCAGCAGCCCGGCACCGACCATCACGCTCGGGTTCGAGGTGTTGGTGCAGCTGGTGATCGCGGCGATCACCACGCGGCCGTGGTCCAGCGTCACCGCCGTCCCGTCCTCCAGCGTCACCTCGATCGCGTCGTCGCTGCCGCGCCCGATCGTCGCCACCGCCCCACCGCTCCGCGCCGGGCGAGGCTTGCCGCGCTCGTCGTCGTGATCCTCGGCCGGCGGGTCCGATGCCGGGAACGACTCTTCGATCGCCTCGTCGCGGCCGTTGGTCAGCTGCGCGGCGGCCTCCGGGTCGAACTCCGTCATCACCTCTAGGAACGCCTGCTTCGCCTGCGCCAGCGGCACCCGGTCCTGGGGCCGCCTCGGCCCGGCGATGCTCGGCTCGACCTCGCCCAGCCCTAGCTCCAGCGTCTCCGAGAAGACCGGGTCCGGCGAGCCCGGCTCGGCGAACATCCCCTGCAGGCGCGCGTAAGAGTCGACCAGCTCGAGCGTCTCGGTCGGGCGGCCGGTCAGCTCCAGGTAGCGCAGCGTCTCGGCGTCAACCGGGAAGATCGCGCAGGTCGAGCCGAACTCGGGCGACATGTTGCCGATCGTCGCCCGGTCGGCGAGGCCGAGGGTGGCCAGGCCGGGGCCGTAGAACTCGACGAACTTGGAGACGACGCCCCGCTCGCGCAACATCTCGGTCACCGTGAGGACAAGGTCGGTAGCGGTCGAGCCCTCGGGCAGCCGACCGTCGAGCTTGAAGCCGACCACCTGCGGCAGCAGCATCGATATCGGCTGGCCCAGCATTGCCGCCTCGGCCTCAATCCCGCCGACTCCCCAGCCGAGCACGCCGAGCCCGTTGACCATCGTCGTGTGCGAGTCGGTGCCGACCAGGGTGTCGGGATAGGCCTGCAGCGCTCCCTCCCGCTCGGAGCTCCAGACGACGCGGGCGATGTGCTCGAGGTTGACCTGGTGGCAGATGCCGGTGGCCGGCGGGACGACGCTGAAGTTGTCGAAGGCCTCCCGCCCCCACTTGAGGAAGGAGTAGCGCTCGCGGTTGCGTTCGAACTCGCGCTCGGCGTTGACGGCGAAGGCCCGCGCGTTGCCGAAGGCGTCGACCTGGACCGAGTGGTCGATCACCAGGTCGACGTCGACCAGCGGATTGATCTTCTCTGGGTCGCCCCCGATCGCCGCCATCGCGTCGCGCATGGCGGCCAGGTCAACCACCGCGGGCACGCCGGTGAAGTCCTGCATCAGCACCCGCGCCGGCTGAAACGGGATCTCGGCACTGGGCACAGCCGCCGGATCCCAGCCGGCGATCGTCTCGACGTCGGCGGCAGTCACCGACCGCCCATCCTCCAGTCGGAGCACGTTCTCCAACAGGACCTTCAGCGAATACGGCAGCCGCGCAACATCGAAGCGCTCCGCCAGCGCATCAAGCCGAAACACCTCGTAGCTGCGACCACTGATCTCAAGGGTCGAGCGTGCGCCGAAAGAGTCAGCAGAGTTCATAAGCCCATCCTAGGGAGGGCGGGGCACCTCCCGCCCGGACAAGTGCCGGTCTAATTAGACCGGCACTTTGAGTATCCGCCCGTTCGGGAGGTGCCCCGCCCTCCCTCGCAAGTGCATCCGAGATTGACCCCGCCCTACTGGGGGCAATGTCCGCAGCGCCGAAGGGGCAGCTGCGGTCGTTAGCGCTTGTCGGTCTGGCCTTCGGCTACTGCCGCGGCGGCCTTCTGGCCGGCGTCGCCGCTTGCGATCTTCACTGAGATTCCGGGACTCGTCAAAGCGAAGTGGGCTAGGAAGCGCTGCTGGATCGGTGCCACGGTGATCTCGGCCTTGTTGCGCTCAATCGCCTTGAGGACAGCATCCGCAACCTGTTGCGGTGAGCCAGTACCGAGGCCGGGGATGGGCTTGGCGCCCGAATCCGCGTACATCCCCGCTTCGCGGATCGTGCCCGGGGAGACGATGGATACGCCTATGCCTTGGGGATCGAGGTCGGCGCGAAGGCCTAGAGCGAAGCCGCGGAGGCCGAACTTGGTCGCGTTGTAGACGGAGGAGAGCGGGGTTGGGGACTTGCCCGAGAGGGAGGCGATGAAGACCATGTGGCCGGAGCCCTTTGCCAGCATCGCCGGCTCAACTGCCCGAGCCAGCAGCATCGGCGCCTCGAGGTTGACCCGCAGGGTGCCGGTCAGCTGCTCGGTCGAATAGTCCGGCAGGCGGCCGGTTCCCGGCAGTCCTGCGTTGGCGATCAGGACATCGACCTCGCCTGCCTCCGCAGCCAGCTTCTCGGCCGCGCCCGCCTCCGAGAGGTTCGCGGGGAGGACCCGATGGCCCTCGCCTGGCAACTCGGCGGCCAGCCCCTCTAGGGCCTCTTGCTTGCGGCCACTCAGGGCCAGGTGCGCTCCACGCTCCGCCAGCGCTTTCGCGATCGCACGGCCAAGGCCGCCCGTTGCTCCGGTCAGAAGTGCTGTGCGGCCCGCAAGTTCCATCCCGCCGCGCAAGCTACCAGCCAGGTAGCCGACAGGAATTCGGGATGCAAGTGCGAAAGGCCACAAAATGTTTGTTTTTTATGAGCGAGCGGCCGGGCGATCGTCTACACTGCCGCCGTTCCGAACAACCGAAACGCCGAGTCCCGTGCGCACAGAGGCGCCGCGGGAGCGGGGGAACCACGTTTTCGGGGCTAACTCACCCGCTTTGGGTGGGGGCGCAGGCTCCTTTCGCGCCAGCCCGACAGCTAACCCCGTAGGCCGACGAAGGAGATCGGTTTGCCCACGAACACCCGAAAGCTCAAAGCAGGCGTAGCCGTGATTGGGGTGATGGCGCTCTTGGCGCTTACCCCGGCCGGCGCATCTGCAAACTGCGGTGGCGGCGGCCTTTCGCCTGCCGAAACCGACATCTGCACCCCGACCGCCAAAGCGCGGCTGCTGCCCAACGGCATGGTGATCCCGCCGCAGTCGGCCCCCGCGCGAGTCAAGGCCGTGATTGCCGCGGCCAACCGTATCCGCTCCAAGCCCTACATCTACGGCGGCGGCCACGCTCGCTGGTGGGACAAAGGCTACGACTGCTCGGGCTCTGTCAGCTACGCCCTGCGGGGTGGCCGTTTCCTCGAAAGCCCACTGCCCTCGGGGCCGCTGGCCAGCTGGGGCCTTCCCGGCGAGGGTCGCTGGATAACGGTCTACGCCAACGGCGGGCATACCTACGCGGTGATCGCCGGGTTGCGCTGGGACACCTCCGGCAACCTCGACGGCACCACCGGCCCGAGCTGGCACGAGGACCTGCGCAGCCCCGCCGGCTTCGTAGCCCGCCATCCAGCGGGCTACTAGCAGCACCGCAGGCAGGGCACGTACTCCGCCTCGGCCAACCAGCCGGGGCGAGATTGTCCTTGCTTTCCTGAACCACTCGGATAACTTCTTCATGTAGCTGCTCCACCTGACATCCGCTTGGACAACCTCACCAAGCGATACGGCGAGGTGGTTGCGGTTGCCGGAATCGATCTCGAGGTGACGGCGGGCGAGTTCTTCACCCTGCTCGGCCCGTCCGGCTCCGGCAAGACGACGACGCTGCGGATGATCGCCGGCTTCGAGGCGCCGAGCGGCGGCACGGTCGAGTTGGCCGGAGAGGACGTAGGCGGGGTGCCGCCGTACGACAGAGCGGTCAACACCGTCTTTCAGGACTACGCGCTGTTCCCGCACATGAGCGTCGGCGAGAACGTCGCCTACGGACTGCGAGTCGCCAAGGTCGGGAAGGCCGAGCGGGCGCGGCGGCGCGACGAGGCGCTGGAGATGGTCCGGCTGCCGGGCTACGGCGAGCGCAAGCCGGGCGAGCTCTCCGGCGGCCAGCGCCAGCGCGTCGCCCTGGCGCGGGCGATCGTCAATCGCCCCCGGGTCCTGCTACTCGACGAGCCGCTCGGAGCCCTCGACCTGAAGCTGCGCGAGCAGATGCAGACCGAGCTGAAGACGATCCAGGGGGAGGTCGGGATCACCTTCGTCTACGTCACCCACGACCAGGACGAGGCGCTGCGGATGAGCGATCGGATCGCGGTGTTCAACGAGGGCCGGATCGAGCAGGTCAGCCCGCCGCTGGAGCTCTACGAGCGTCCGCAGAGCGAGTTCGTCGCCGGCTTCGTCGGCGTCTCCAACCTGCTTGAGCGCGACGGCGCCCGCTTCACGATCCGGCCCGAGAAGATCCAGCTGATCGACGGCGGCGCGGCCGGGAACGGCCTGCGCACCGAGCGGGGACGGATCTCGGACGTCGCCTACGCGGGGATGACGACCCGCTACACGGTCGCCCTCGAGGCGGGTGGGGAGCTTCAAGTCGTACGGCAGAACTCGGAGGCGGCATCGGCCGATGCCGCCTCCGAGCAGGGAAGGGAGGTAATGGTCGGCTGGCGCCCGGAGCACACGGTCGCTGTCCGTGGGAAATCGAAGACAGAGGAGGTTCCATCGTGAGAACCCAGGAAGCAAGCCCAGTCCGGATGGCATGGCTCGTGATCGCGGGACTGCTCGCATTCATGCTGCTGCTCGCCGGCTGCGGCTCCAGCGACGACGACAGCAGCGGCGACGAACTGACCAAGGTGGGTAAGGGAGAGGGCCAGCTCAGCCTGATCTCCTGGGCCGGCTACGTCGAAGACGAATGGGTGAAGCCCTTCGAACAGAAGACCGGCTGCAAGGTCAGCAACAAGATCGCCGGCACCTCCGACGAAATGGTGCAGCTGATGCGCACAGGTCAGTACGACGGGGTCTCAGCATCCGGCAACGCTTCGGCACGGCTGGTCGACGGCGGGGACGTCGACCCGGTCAACGTCGACCTGGTTCCCAACTACGAGACGATCTTCGACGAACTCAAGGACCAGCCCTACAACACCTTCGACGGCGTTCATTACGGGATCCCCCACGGACGCGGGGCGAACCTGCTGATGTGGAACACGAACGACGTCAAACCCGCCCCGACCTCCTGGGACGTGGTCCTCGATCCGCAGAAGGCGGCTCAGTACAAGGACCGGATCAGCGCCTACGACGACCCGATCTACATCGCCGACGCAGCGGTCTACCTGAAGGCGCACGAGCCGGACCTGGGGATCGAAAACCCCTACGAGCTGAATGAAGAGCAGTTCAACGCTGCCGTCGACCTGCTCGAAGAACAGCGGCCCAACGTCGGCGAATACTGGTCGGAAGCCGCCAAGCAGATCTCCGCCTTCGCCAACGGGGATGTCGAAGTCGGCACCACCTGGCAGTACCAGTACTTCGAACTGGTGGGAGCAGGAGAGCCGGTTGCCGCCAGCCCCGAGAGCCAGGGCTTCCTCCCCTCCGAGGGCGCCACCGGCTGGTCAGACACCTGGATGATCAGCTCGCAGTCCAAACACCCCAACTGCATGTACAAGTGGATGGACTGGGTGGTCACGCCGAAGATCAACGCCGAGATCGCCGAATACTTCGGCGAGGCCCCGGCCCAGAGCCTTGCCTGCGACCAGACAGAAGACAAAAATTTCTGCGCCAAGTACCACGCAGAAGATCCGAAATTCTGGAAACGGGTCTACTTCTGGGAAACGCCGCTCGCCGATTGCGGCAACGGCTCGAGCGACTGCAAGGACTACAACGACTGGGTCCAGGCCTGGACCGCGATCAAGGGCTGACCGACAGGCCCTGACGCGATGGAGGCTGGGACGGTCGCAAGGGGGAGGTCGGTGGGCCACAGGCTCGCCGGCCTCTTCAACGGCCGCCCTCGGCTTCAGCTGGGAACGCTGCTATCCGGCCCGGTCGGCTGGCTGGTGATCGGCTACCTCGGCTCGCTCGCCGTCCTGCTGGTCGCCGCCTTCTGGACGGTCGACCCGCTGAGCGGGGAGATCGACCGCGCGCTCAGCCTCGAGAACTTCGAAATCCTGATCGAAGAACCTGTCTACCGCGACATCATCGGGCGTACCGTCCTGATCGCGGCGTTGGTCACGCTCACCGACGCGTTGCTCGCCTTCCCGATCGCCTTCTACATGGCAAAGCTGGCAAGCCGTCGCGGCAAGGCACTGCTCGTCGTCGCGATCCTGCTGCCGCTCTGGTCGAGCTACCTGGTCAAGGTCTACTCGTGGCGGACGATCCTCTCCGAGGAAGGGGTGCTCAACTGGGCGCTGGAGCCGCTCGGCCTGCACGGACCCGGCTTCGGCAACGTCGCCGTCTGGCTGGTGATGAGCTACCTCTGGCTTCCCTACATGATCCTGCCGATATACGCCGGGCTCGAGCGGATCCCGGACTCGCTGCTCAGCGCCTCCGAGGACCTCGGCGCCTCGCCCTTCACCACCTTCCGCCGCGTGATCCTGCCGCTCGTCTTCCCGGCTGTGGTCGCTGGCTCGATCTTCACCTTCTCGCTGACGCTGGGCGACTACATAACGCCGCGCCTGGTCTCCAATAACCAGTTCATCGGCAACGTCGTCTTCAACAACATCGTCAACAACCTGCCCTTCGCCTCCGCCCTCGTGCTCGTCCCAATCGTCGTGATGATCGCCTACCTCCTCGTCGCCCGGAAGCTGGGCGCCTTCGAGCACATCTAGGAGCGTCATGCGTCTCTCTCGCCGATCGACCCTGCTCCTCCGCTTCGCCGTAGGCGTCGGACTCGCCTTCATATACATCCCGCTGGTCGTGATCGCGATCTACGCCTTCAGCTCGAGCAACGTGCTCGAGTGGCCACCCCCGGGACTCACCCTCGACTGGTTCCCGAAGGCGATCGAAGACCAGGCCGCGCGCGACGCCCTGCTGACCTCGCTGAAGGCGGGGCTTGCCGCTACCGCGATCGCGCTCGTGCTCGGGACCCTCGCCTCGCTCGCCGTCGCCCGCCACCGCTTCTTCGGGCGCGAGACGATCTCCTTTCTCGTCATCCTGCCGATCGCGCTGCCCGGGATCGTCACCGGCGTCGCCCTCAGCAACACCTTCACCCAGGTGCTCGGGGTCGAACTCGGTCTCTTCACCGTGATCGTCGGCCACGCCACCTTCTGCATCGTCGTCGTCTACAACAACGTCGTCGCCCGCCTGCGCCGCGTCTCAGGCTCCCTCGAGGAGGCCTCGGCCGACCTCGGCGCCCACACCTGGCAGACCTTCCGCTACATCACCCTGCCCAACATGCAGACCGCCCTCGTCGCCGGTGGCCTGCTCGCCTTCGCCCTCTCCTTCGACGAGATCATCGTCACCACTTTCACGATCGGCGCCGGCCAGGAAACCCTGCCGATCTGGATCTTCCGGAACCTCTTCCGGCCCAGCCAGCTGCCGATCGTCAACGTCGTCGCCGTCCTCGTCGTCCTGATCTCGATCATTCCGGTCTACCTCGCCCACCGCCTCACCCGCGAGGAGGGCGCCGCTACGGCTGGGCGCGGTGCCAGGGGCGGCGTCGAGGCTGAGGCGACTGCAGTGCCGTAGGGCTAGGAGCTGGCGCGGGCGAGGCGCTCGGCCTCCTCGCCGCCGAGGTAAGGCGAGAGGGTCAGCTCGACCAGGTCCGGGAGTAGCTTCTCGAGCTCGGCTGCGTGGCCAGCGCTGATTTCCCTGACGATTAGAGATAGGAGGCCGCCGACCAAGGTTTCCTCGGTCGCCTCGGGCAGCGGACGGTCGCCGCTGTGCTCGGGGCGGCCCGCCTTGAGGATCTCGACGAAGCCCTGCATCGAGGCGCGATGGCGGGCGGCGATCTCACCGCCCGCGGCGACCGGCTCGATCATCACCAGGCGGGCCAGCTCCGGCTCCCCGGCGAGGAAGCGGAGCATCGTGGCGAGCGCGGCGCGCACCTGCTGCGGCCAATCCTCGAAGGCTTCAGCCGCGACCCGCATCGAGTCGCGGATGTGGTCGGCGACCATCTCGTAGGCAGCGAGGAAGCAGGCTTCCTTGTCGGAAAAGTGCTCGTAGAAGGTTCGCCGCGAGACCGAGGCGGCTTTGGTGATGTGAGCAACCGTGGTCGCGTTGTAGCCGCGCTCGGCGACGGTGTCGACCAGCGCGGTGATGATCCGCTCGCGCTGGTTCTGGACGATGAACTCGCGTGGCAGGCCATGGCGGCCAGCTGGAAGGCGGGAAGAATCCCCCGCCTCGCTTTTAGCCGCTCCCTTGGCCACGAACCGACGATACCCGAGGCGGTCGCGGTAAAAGAGGCCCCTAGCGCAGTGGCTGGACCAGCAGCTCGTCCTCAGCGACGCGCGATCCCAGGTAGGGCATCACCGCCATGTAGACGAGCTCGGGAAGGAAGTCCGTGTCGCGCTCGATCCCACCGCCCTCGACCTTGCCGAGCACGGTGCCGTAGATCGCCCCGGCGACGATCTCGGCCGTGCAGCGAGAGACCGATTCCGGGTCCTCGAGCTCCTCCCGGCCGGCATCGATCAGGTCGACGAGGCCCTGCAGCAGTCGGTCGCGGCGAGCCTGCGCGGCGCTTCCGGCGCCGTTCACCTCGACCACGAAGAAGCGGGCGCGAACCGGATCCTCCTGGAGAAAGCGCAATGCCGCCCAGCCGGCCGCCCAAACTCGGTCATGCCAAGAGTCGGGCCCGCGGGCCGAGGTGAGGCGGGCGCAGAACTGGGTGCCGATCTCGTCGTGGAGGGTGAGGAAGCAATCCTCCTTGTCGGCGAAGCGGCGCTCGAACTCCGCCCTGGCGACGCCTGCTCGCTCGCAGATCGCACGCACGCTCACCGCTTCGTAGCCATGCTCCGCGACCAGTTCGACCATTGCGACACCGAGACGGTCGCGGGCCGCATCGCCTGCGGCTTCGGGGCGACTCACATCAGCCTGCCCCGCCCCCTGCGCTCGTTCTTGCTCAGGCCGCCCGCGCCTCCGCGGCGTCGGCCAAGCGGCCCGCCTCCACCTCGCCGATGTAGGGCGTCAGCGTCACCTGCAGCATCTCCGGCAGCAACGCCTTGATCCCGTCGATCCTGTCCGAGACGAGACGCTGGTGGACCAACCAGATCAGCCCACCGGCAATCGCGATCTCGAGGCCATCGGGCAACCGGCTTGCGCGGGGGTTGAACTGCCTCCCCTCGCGCAGCTTCGGGGCCACGTCCTCCAACATCGCCTGATAGCGAGCGAGGGCCGCACCGCCCGCCGCTTGCGACTCGACGATGCAGAGCCTGGCGCGTGCCGGCTCGGCTTCGACCATCTCGAGGAAAACCTCGAGACCGGTGGCGATCTGGTCGGGCCAGGGCTGCTCGGAGTCGAGCAACTCCTCGAAGACCGCGGCGGCGCCGGCGACGCTCTCGTCGAGCGCCGCGAGGAAGCACTCCTCCTTGTTGGCGAAGTGCTCGTAGAAGGTCGAAAGGGCGACCCGAGCCGTTTTGGCGATCAGCTCGATCGTCGTCTTCTGGTAGCCGCGCTCTGCGACCAACTCCGTGGTCGCCAGCAGCATCCGCTCGCGCTGGTTCTGGGTGACGAAGTCGCGGGGCACGAGGTGTCGCCCGGGCGGCATCTTCGCCAGCCGTTCCGACAGGGAACGCGAATCGGCCATACCGACAAGATACCAGAACATTTATCTGATGTCTACTTCCCTTTTCACCAAAAAACGCAACGTTCTGGTCACTGGAGTTTTTGAAAGGTGCTATACCTAGACAAAAGGATCTTGTTTTCAGACTAGGACGATGCCCTCGGCAACACCCTTCCCCCGCCTTCGCGCCCAGCCACCCCGGCAGCGGCTTCTGCAGGCGGCGCTCGAGGTGAGCGGGGAGATGGGTTACGAGCAGGTGGCGGTCAGGCACGTGATCGAGCGGGCGAAGGCGAGCCGGGCGACCTTCTACAAGCACTTCGAGGATTTCCAGGACTGCTTCACGCTGGCCCATCGCGACGCGGGCGAGTGGCTCTACCAGCGCCTCAGCGGCGCCGCCAAGCGCCAGCCGGGCTGGCGCGAGGGGCTGCGGGCGGCGCTGGCGGAGTTGCTCGAGTTCTGCGCCAACCAGCCGGCGATCGCCAAAGCACTCTTCGTAGAGGTGCACGCCGCCGGCAAGCAGGCGCTCGCCCAACGGGCTGATCTGATGGAGCGCCTCTCCCGCGCGCTTGACGGCGCGCGCCGCGAGATTCCCTCTCGCCAAGCTCCACCTCCTGTTACGGCCACCTTCATAGTAGGGGCGATCGACACGCTTGTGTGCGCGAAGCTGATGGACGGCGAGGCCGCGCAGGCCCCGGAGCTCCTCCCCGGCCTCCTCTACTTCGTCGTCGGCCAGTACTTCGGCGAGGCGGCGGCCTGGGAGGAGATGTCGGCGGCGCCCCTGGCGCAATGGAGCGCTCGCCGAGAGGCCGCTGCAGAGCCCTACAGCTGAGTCACGATCAGGCTGGCGAAGCCAACCACGAAGGTGACTATCGAGCCGCCGCCGAAGAGCAGGATGACCTGATAAAGCCGATCGAACTTCTCGTCGATCCTCGCCTCCATTCGCTCGAACCTGGCGTCGACTTTGTCGAACCTCGCATCGAGGTTGTCGAGGCGCCGAGCGGTTTCCGCCCTGAAGTCATCGAGCCGCTCGTCGGTCCAGCTTTCTCTCATCGCCTCCATGATGACATGAAGACAGAAAGATGCGCACGCGTGGTGCGCGGATTGCAAAATCTTTGAAACTTCTCCCGCCCCAGAGTGCTGCGACCGCCGCTACAGCGGGATGTTGCCGTGCTTGCGCTTCGGCTGGTCGACCCGCTTGGACTGCAGCATCCGCAGCGCCTTAATCAGCTTCGGACGGGTCTGGTGCGGCTCGATCACGTCGTCGATGTAGCCGCGCTCGGCCGCCGCGTAGGGATTGGCGAAGTGGGCCTTGTAGTCGTCGATCAGCTTCTGGCGGCGCTCGTCGGGGGTCGGCGAGGAAGCGATGTCCTTGCGGTAGATGATGTTGACCGCGCCCTCCGGGCCCATCACCGCGACCTCGGCGGTCGGCCAGGCCACGTTGAAGTCGGCCAGCATGTGCTTCGAGTTCATCACGTCGTAGGCGCCGCCGTAGGCCTTGCGGGTGACGACAGTGAGCTTCGGCACCGTCGCCTCGGTGAAGGCGTAGAGCAGCTTGGCGCCGTGGCGGATGATCCCGTTCCACTCCTGGTCGGTGCCGGGCAGGAAGCCGGGCACGTCGGTGAAGGTGAGGATCGGGACGTTGTAGGCGTCGCAGGTGCGGACGAAGCGCGCCGCCTTCTCCGAGGCCTCGATGTCGAGCACGCCGGCCAGGTGGGCCGGCTGGTTGCCGACGATGCCGACGGGATGGCCGTCGAGCCGCGAGAAGCCGCAGATGATGTTCTTGGCGAAGTGCTCGTGGACCTCGAAGAAGTCCTCGTCGTCGACGATGCGCGAGATCACGTCACGCATGTCGTAGGGCTTGGAGGGGTCGTCGGGGACGAGCGTGTCGAGCTCCTCGTCTTCGCGCTCGGGGTCGTCGGAGGGCTCGAAGCGGGGTGGCGCCTCGAGGTTGTTCGAGGGCAGGAAGCCGAGCAGATAGCGCACGTCCTCGAGGCAGCTCTCCTCGTCCTCGGAGGCGAAGTGGGCGACGCCGGACTTCGAGTTGTGGCTCATCGCCCCGCCCAGCTCCTCGAACTCGACCTCCTCGCCGGTCACCGTCTTGATCACTTCGGGACCGGTGATGAACATGTGCGAGGTCTCCTTGACCATGAAGATGAAGTCGGTCATCGCTGGCGAGTAGACGGCGCCGCCGGCGCAGGGCCCCATGATCACGCTGATCTGCGGGATCACCCCGGAGCATCTGACGTTGCGGACGAAGACGTCGCCGTAGGCGCCGAGCGAGACGACGCCCTCCTGGATCCGTGCCCCGCCGGAGTCGTTGATGCCGACCACCGGCGCCCCGACCTGGGCGGCGAGGTCCATCACCTTGCACATCTTCTCCGCCATCACCTCGCCGAGACTGCCTCCGAACACCGTGAAGTCCTGGGAAAAGACGAAGACCGTGCGGCCGTCGATCGTGCCGTGGCCGGTGACGACGGCATCGCCCCAGGGCCGGCGCTTCTGCATCTCGAAGTCGTAGGTGCGGTGGCGGACAAAGGTGTCGAGCTCCTCGAACGAGCCCGGATCGAGCAGCTTCTCGATCCGCTCGCGGGCGGTCATCTTGCCCTTCGCGTGCTGCTTCTCCACCGCCTCCTCGGAGGCCGAGTGGATCGCCGCCTCGCGCAGCTCGCGCAGGTAGGAGAGCTTCTCCTCGTGGGTGACGGGGTTGCGTTCGCGCATCGGAGCGGCGCAGTCTATTTAGAGCGCGCTCAGAGTTCTGCGCAGACCGCCGTGACCTCCAGCGTCCAGTCCGCCGCCTCTTCGGCGAACTCGGTAGCAGCGGCCGTCCAGCCGGTCCGCGTGCCAGCGCCGTCTACGGCCGGTGTCGATTCGATCAGCGCGACTTTTTTGGTTTCGCCAACCAGCCTGGCTCCGCCGCCAATTGCCTGCTTGCCCGAAGGACAGTCCGCAGTGATTTTCTCGTAGTCGATCGGGATGATCCCGCTCGCTTTCGTGACATAGGAGACATTCCTGACCAGCTGGGCGAGGAGGCTCGAGGAGAGCTTGGCGCTGGTTACGGCTCCATTCTGGAGCTTGCCGGTGCTCACGGCGTTGGAGGCGAGCTTGGACTCGGTCACGGCCCCGTTTTTGATCTTTCCCTCAGTGACCACACCGCCGCCTAGGTCTGCCGAGCGCACGCCGCCGTCGGAGAGCTGGTTCGTGCCGATCTGGCCGGGGGCGATCTTGGCCGCGACCACCGCGCCGTTGCGCAGCTTGGGGGTCGTCACCGCGCCGTTGCGCAGCTTCAGCGTGGTCACGGCGCCGTTGGCGATGTGGCGCTGCTTGACCGACTTGTTGGTCAGGTTGGTCGCTGCGTAGGCGACGCTGCTGAGCGCCACGAACAGGGCGATGCACGAGATCAGGTTGGCAACGGACAGGTGCCGTTTCAGGTGTCTCACTTCGGTTCCATCTCCTTTGGTTAAGCGCTGCCGAAAGGCTGCTTTTGCGGTTCCGCCAGCTCGTCGAGGAACCGCTCGAGGTCTGCCTCGCTCAGCCCGGAGTCGGCGGCGGCGCAAATCGAGACTCGCGTGCCGAGGCCCTTTTCGGACATCGACACCTCAAGCCCGTCCAGCTCCTTAACCAGCTCAGCCAGCTCGGGTTTCGACTTCATCAGGGTGCGGGAGGCCACGATCATGGCCCCCGCTTCAACCAGCGCCTGCCTGTTCCTCCCCGCCCTGGACGCTTGGGCGAGACCGTTCAGGGGGGAATCTTCCCGCGCCTGACATTGACCACATTGGGGTGGGGAAAATGTCAGTCGCGCGCAACGAGAAACGCAGCAAGGGTGCCTGGGAGCTGGCGGGGCGCCAGCACGGGATCATCACGAGGTGGCAGCTCCTGACACTAGGATTCAGCACCAGGTCCATCGAGCATCGAATAGCGCGAGGCCGCCTCCATCCCGTGATGCACGGCGTCTACGCGGTGGGCTGGCCGAGCCTTACTGCGAAGCGGCGCTGGATGGCGGCGGTCTTGGCGTGCGGCGACAAGGCAGTGTTGAGCCACCGAAGCGCTGCGGCGCTCTGGGAGATCGGGACCGAGCTACCAGGTCGCATCGATGTAAGCGTTCGGCGGTGCTGCCAGCTGCAGCGCCCGGGGCTGCGAGTTCGCGGCCGCCCGATGCTCGCTGCGGAGGACATCGTCCTCCGCGATGACATCCCCGTCTCAGCGCCTGTGCGCACATTGGTCGACGTGGCGACCGAACTTCGCCCCCTCCAGCTCGAGCGGACAGTCAACAATGCGGACAAGCAAGACCTGATCGACCCCGAGACTCTGCGGCTCGCTCTCGACGAGTATGCCGGCGAGCCTGGAGTGCGCCCCCTGCGCGAGCTACTCGACAAGCGCAGCTTTCGCCTCTCCGACTCCGACCTCGAGATCCTCTTCCGCCCATCGCTGAGGGCTGCCGGTCTCCCTCCCCCTCAAACCAAGCAGATGGTCAACGGCTTTGAGGTCGACTTCTTCTGGCCTGATCTCGGGCTGGTGATCGAGACCGACGGCCTGCGATACCACCGCACGCCGTCCACCCAGGCTAGAGATGCGCGAAGAGACCGCACCCACGCGATCGCCGGGATGCTCCCGCTCCGCTTCACTCACTACGAGGTCAAGCACGAACCTGCCCTGGTGCGGCACTCCCTAGAGGCGGCCGTAGCGACGATCGGTGCCCGCAGCCGACATTGACCACCCTGGGATGGGGGAAATCTCCGCTGCAGCGAATTTGACCCGCCGGATGATGCGCCACACGCGGTCCCAGTCGTGCGGGGACGCGGTGGCGCTCTAGAAAAAGGCGCCGCCGCGGTACTCGCCGAAGACGTCGCGCATAGCGCCGCAGACCTCGCCGATCGAAGCGTCGGCGGCGAGGGCGTCGCGGACTGGGTGAAGGAGGTTGCCCTCGCCGCGGGCGACGTCGCGCAACGCCTCCAGCTTGGCCGCGACGGCAGCCTGGTCGCGTGACTCCTTGAAGGCCTTGAGGCGGGCAAGCTGGCGCTGCTCGGACTCGGGGTCGACGCGGAGGATGTCGACGTCGTCGACCTGGTCGGTGACGTACTTGTTGACGCCGACGATGATGTCCTGGCCGCTCTTGTAGCGCTCGTGGTAGGAGAGCGCCGACTCCTCGATCTCGCGCTGCATGAACTCCAGCGCCTCGACCGAACCGCCCAGCTCTTCGACCTTGCCAATCAGCTCCCAGGCGCGCGTTTCGACCTCGTCGGTCAGCGACTCGACGAAGTAGGAGCCCGCGAAGGGGTCGACGGTGTCGGCGACCCCCGACTCGTGCGCGAGGACCTGCTGCGTGCGCAGGGCGATCCGCGCCGAGCGCTCGGTCGGCAGCGCCAGCGCCTCGTCGAAGCCGTTGGTGTGAAGCGACTGGGTGCCGCCGGCGACCGCGGCGAAGCCCTGCAGCGCGACGCGGATGATGTTGACCTCGGGCTGCTGGGCCTGGAGCGTGACCCCACCGGTCTGGGTGTGGAAGCGGATCTTCATCGAGTTGGGGTTCTCGGCCCCGAACCGCTCCTTGACGATCTTGGCCCACATCCGCCGCACCGCGCGGAACTTGGCGACCTCCTGGAAGACGTTGTTGTGGCCGTTGAAGAAGAAGGCGAGGCGAGGGGCGAACTCGTCGATCTTCAGGCCGCGCTCCAGCGCGGCCTCGACGTAGGCGATCGCGTTGGAGAGGGTGAAGGCGACCTCCTGCACAGCCGAGCAGCCCTTCTCGCGGATGTGGTATCCGGAGATCGAAATCGTGTTCCATTTCGGCACGCTGCGCTGGCAGTACTCGAAGATGTCGGTGGTGAGCCGCATCGTCGGCACCGGCGGGTAGATGTAGTTGCCGCGCGCCATGTACTCCTTCAGCACGTCGTTCTGGACCGTGCCGCGCAGCTTCTCGGAGGGCACGCCCTGTTCCTCGCCGACCAGCTCGTAGAGCAACAGCAGGATCGCCGCCGGGGCATTGATCGTCATCGAGGTGGAGACGCTGTCGAGCGGGATCTGGTCGAAGCAGATCCGCATGTCCTCGATCGTGTCGATCGGGACGCCGGTGCGGCCGACCTCTCCCCGGCAGAGCGGGTCGTCGGAGTCGCGCCCGAGCTGGGTCGGCAGGTCGAAGGCCATCGAGAGGCCGGTGGAGCCGTGCTCGATCAGGTAGCGATAGCGCTCGTTGGTGTCCTCTGGCGTGGCGAAGCCGGCGTACTGGCGCATCGTCCAGAGCCGGTCCCGGTACATCCCCTCGTGAATGCCGCGGGTGAACGGGTACTCGCCCGGCTCGCCGAGTCGCTCCTCGAGGCCCGGGGCAACGTCGTCCTCGTCGTAGAGGCGCTCGATCTCGAGCCCGGAGTCGGTGAAGACGCGCTCGTCATCGGGCCCGACCAACGGCGCGATCGTGCGCGAGATCTCGCCTGCCGGGGCGCGCGTTGCAGCTTCGTCGGTCTTGCCGGCCATCGCCCCGGAGGATATTGGGGCGCGGCCCGCATGCGGCGCGGGGCAGCCAGGATTGCTCAGGATTTCAGAACCCGCTACCTTGATCCAGAGCGCCATGCCACAGGTAGGAGGAGACACGGCATCCCAGCTGCTACCGGCCTTTTGGCCGGTATCCGACCAGCATGCGGTCGACCATGTCGCGCTCGACGCCGAGCCGCCGTCGAACTCCGATGAGGTGCTGCCGCTGCTGCTCAGGCTCGCCTCGCTGAGCGACGCGATGCGCCAGCTCCAGACCGCTGACGGCGCGATCGTCTCGGAGCGCGCCGCCGCTGCGCTGAAGGAGGAGATGGTCGAGAGCCTGGGTGAGCTGGCGGACCTTGTCGACGAGGAGAGCGCCACGATGGTCCGCCTCCGCGCCGACGCCCTCTCCGAAAGGATGAGCAGCAAGGACGCCACTCTGAAGATCGCCCTCGACAAAATGGCGCCGCCGCTGGAGGTCGTTTGCGGTCCGCTCTGCACCTGGCGCCCGAAGACGCGCGTGGGCCTGCACTCGTTCCTCGCCGCAGCCCGCAACGACGAGCAGCAGGCGGTCCTCGACGCGCTCGACGACTCGCTGGAGGAGGCGCTCGGCGATCTGCGCCGGGACCTCGACGCAGAGGGCCTCAAGGTCGCCTACGAGCTGCCCTTCAACGTCACCGATCTGATCGTCTCCGCCGGCGAGGCCGCGGGCCACCCCAAGCACTTCGCCTACTTCCTGCCCGAGGACGAAGAGGTCGACGAGCTGCCGCTCGAAGAACAGCGCACCCTCTACCTGCGCAACGTCCACCTCGAGCGCTACTCGCAGATCACGGTGCCGCTCGCCGGCGCCCTGCTCGACGGGCCCCTGCAGCCAGGGGACGTGCCGATCGAGGCGACGCTGATGCCCTGGATCCGCGGCCACGACCACGGCCACAACCTGGTCCTCCCGGAGACCGACTACGGCTGGCGGGAAGACCTCGGCCTCGAGCCCTTCATGGCCCTGCAGGAGGCGATCGCCGACGTCTACGGCTTCCTGATGCTCGTTACCGAGCCGTGGCTGCGCATCTCCGGCGCCAGCCGCCTGCAGATGTGCGCGACCCACATCGCCGAGGTCCTTCACTACCTGCGCCGTGGGCCCTGGCACTACGGCGACGCCGGCGCCGCCTACGTCGAACTCAGCTTCCTCGCCGAGAACGGCTTCATTGAGGTCGACGGCAAGGGGCGGGTCAGCTGGACCGAGGACGAGCTCTGCCGCGGCATGACCGAGCTGGCCAGAGCCCTCACCAAGTCGACGGTCGCCGCCAGCGACGCGGGGCCCGCGCGCGAGTTCTTCGATCGCTACGGCTGGCCCGAGGACGTGCCCGGCGGAGAAGCGATCGACACGCCCGCCGGGCGGATCTCGACGGCGATCCGCGAGGAACTGGCCCACGTGCCGACCTCGATCGCCTTCTACCGCTCCGGCACGCCGCACGGCGCAACAGCCTGAGCCTGGGCACTGTTAGAGAAGAGCGCTAGCGCTAGTCCGAGGCGCCGACGAGGCGCTCGACGCCGGACTGCTCGATCGTCCGCCGCAGGCCCTCACGCAGCTCGACCTTCGGCTCCCAGCCAAGCAGGTCGCGGGCGCGGCTGATGTCGGGGCGGCGCTGCTGCGGGTCGTCGACCGGCAGGGCCTCGAAGACGATCTCCGAGCGTGACTCGGTCACCTCGATCACCGTCTTCGCCAGCTCGAGCAGGGTGAACTCGTCCGGGTTGCCGATGTTGACCGGTGAGTGCACGTCGGACTCGGCGAGCGCGACGATGCCGCTAATCAGGTCGTCGACAAAGCAGAAGCTGCGGGTCTGTCCGCCGTCGCCGAACACGGTCAGCGGGCGATCCTGGAGCGCTTGGCGGAAGAAAGTCGGGATCGCGCGGCCGTCGTGGGCGCGCATCCGCGAGCCGTAGGTGTTGAAGATGCGGACGATCGAGGTGTCGACGCCCTGCTGGCGGTGGTAGGCCATGGTCAGCGCCTCGGCGTAGCGCTTGGCCTCGTCGTAGACGCCGCGCGGGCCGATCGGGTTGACGTGTCCCCAGTAGTCCTCGGTCTGGGGGTGGACCTGCGGGTCTCCGTAGACCTCGCTGGTCGAAGCGATCAGAAAACGGGCGCGCTTGAACTTGGCGAGGCCGAGCATGTGGTGGGTTCCGTGCGAGCCGACCTTGAGCGTGTGCAGCGGCAGCCGCAGGTAGTCAATCGGGCTGGCCGGAGAGGCGAGGTGGTAGACGAAGTCGACGTCCTCTGGAACGTCGACGTGCTCTGTGATGTCGATGTTGCGGAACTCGAAGGCGGAGTCGCGGATGTGCTCGATGTTCTGCAGCGAGCCCGTCTCCAGGTTGTCGATGCAGATGACCTTGTGCCCCTCGCCGAGCAGTCGCTCGCAGAGGTGGGATCCGAGAAAGCCGGCGCCGCCGGTAACCACGCAGGTGCTCATCGTCGCCAGATGCTACCGGCCTTGTCCGCCACCGGCCGGGAGCGGGATTTATGCAATTTCCGTTCTTCGGGCCCGGTCAACCGTCCAGACGGGGGGAGAAAACGTGTCGAAAGAGTCATCAAACCGACATGTTTCTGCACCGAAACGCTTTGGCCATGCCATAGGACGAGAAAACGTTGCACCGGAGCGAACGAATCGGCGGGGGTCCGCGAGTGGAGTCGACAGGGGAGAGGAGGACTATCGAGGATGCGCGCAAGCACGCGGCGGTGGAGATCCTCAATCGCTACGAGCCGGCGCTGCGGCGAACGGCTCGGCGCTACTCGCTTTGCACCGAGGACGCGGAGGACGCCTTTCAGCGAGCTCTGGAGATCCTCTTGACCAAGGCGCCAACCACCGATCCGCGTGAGCTGATCCGCTGGACCCAGACGGTGACCAAGCACGAGGCCCTGGCCGTGCGTCGCAGCCGCGAGCGAACGATGGGGCGGTTCGTCCAGTCACCGGACGACGGGGAGCAGATCGATTGGGTGGCGCTCATACCCGCCGGCGGTGACGGTCCAGACGAGCGGGCAGAGCGAGAGGAGGCGATCGCCCGCAGCCGCGAGGCGCTGCGGGCACTGAAGCCGGCCGAGCGACGGGCCCTGGGTCTCCTCGCCAGCGGCTGTTCCTACGCCGAGATCTCCCGAATCACCGGATTCAGCCCCACCAAGGTCAATCGCAGCATTGCCGAGGGACGCGAGCGGTTCCGCCGCTTTCTCGCCGGCAGCGAGGACGGCAGCCGCTGCACCGAGCTACGGCCGCTGCTCTCGGTCTTCTGCGACGGCGAGGCCGACCCCGCGCAAGCAATCGCCGTGCGCGAGCATCTGCGCGCCTGCGGGCCTTGTCGCGCAGCTATGCGGGCATACCGAGCCACACCCCGCGCGGTCGCCGCCCTGGCGCCGGCGCCGTTCGCGCTGGGCGCCCTGCTCGAGCGGGCACACGCAGCCGTCGCCAAGTTGACGACGACGACGAAGGCGGCTGCCGTCAGCGCCGGGACCGCGGCGGTCGGCACGGCCTGCGTCGTCACTGGAGTGGCCCCTGCCCCACTTGGCGGCCCAGCGGGAGACGGGGTACCACCTGCGATCGAGCAGCGGGCCGACCGATCCATCGAAGCCGTTCCGACCGATGCCGCACCGGACCCGAAACTTGTGACGCAGCCGACCGCCCCGAAGGAGAAACCGGAGCGTCGCGAGCTCGAGGGCTCGAAGCCAGATGCCCTTGCGCAGGCGGAGGCGCTGGAACAGAGCCCGTCACCCGAATACACCCCGCCGGTGGAAGCAGCCCCGCCGCCTACTGAACCATCTTCGGCGCCATCGCCCGAAGTACCGCCCAGCCCGCCAAGCGGCGGTGCTGCCGGGGAGTTCGGCCCGTGAACGGCCGACGGCTGGTGGCGCTGGTCGTGCTCGCAGCCACCGTGCATGCGCCGGCGGCGATCGCAACACCCTGCCCTGCCGATCCAGCGCAGAGGCTGCGGCCCTGCGAGCTCGAAGTCGTCGGCGGCGAGGAGACATGGCGCCCTGACAGCCTCTTCAACCTGAGCTGGCGCAACCCGCCGCAGAACGGCGCACCGGTCATCGCCGTCCACTACCGGATTCTCGATGCCTCACTGCAGGTGATGCGAGAGAAAAGCGTCGACCGGGCGGCCGAGACAATGGAAGTCTTCGTCCCACCGGTCCCTGGCATCTACACGGTCGAGGTGCGGCTGGAGGACGCAGCCGGGAACCTCGGCCCGGCGGCGGCGGCCAGCCTGCACTTCGACGACTCTCGCCCCGGACGGGTCGAGCCGCTGCCGACTCCCGATTGGATCGGCAGGACGGACCTCCCCTACGCCCTGCGCCTCTCCCGCCCAACGGGCCCGGAGCCAGTCTCGGGCATTCGCGGCTACGCGATCGCGATCGACCGCGATCCCTGCCTGGCGATGGATCGCTGCACCGAGGCGGAGACGTCGTTGCGCGGTGGCCGGGAGGACGACACGCTGCTGCTCTCCAACCTGCCGGAGGGGACCAGCTACGCGCACGTAGTCGCCGTCTCGGGAGCGGGAATGGGGTCGGCGAGCGTCGGCCGCACGGCGCTCCGGGTCGACACAACCGCCCCATTGACGACTCTGAGAGGTGTGACAAACGGCTGGACCGACCGCCCGGTCGAGCTGACGGCGACCGCCAGCGATGCCGCCTCGGGCATGATCCCGGCGGGGGCGACGGGGCCCTTCACGGCGATCCGCATCGACGGCGGCGCCCCGATCGCCGCCTCCGGCGGCTCGGTGCGGGCCAGGGTGATCGGCGCCGGCGTCCACACCGTCGCCCACTACGCGCGTGACGGCGCCGGCAACGTCGACGACGGAGGCGAGGCGAACGGTTCCTCGAATCCCCCTCCCGCTTCGGCGACCGTGCGGATCGACCCCGAGCCTCCACGCGTCGTCTTCTCCGGCGCCCAGGATCCCGCCGACCCAGAGGCAATCGAGGCGAGGGTTCTCGACTCCCTGTCAGGACCGAGCCGGCAACGCGGTCGGATCGAGGTGCGGCGGGCAGGCTCAGGCGACCGGTTCAAGCCGCTGGCGACGAACGTCGAGGATGGCGAGCTGCGTGCCCGCTGGGAATCGGAGTCCTACCCGCCGGGGCCGTACGAATTCCGCGCGATCGGGTTCGACCTGGCGGGGAACGAAGCGACGACTCTGTCGCGGCCGAACGGCTCGCGAATGGTCCTCTCGGCTCCGCTGAAGGGAGCGACTGAGCTCCACGTCAGCCTCGGCGAGCCCCGGTCGGCGCGCCTCGCTCGGCGCGGGACAGTGCTCCGGGGACAGCTGAGCGGTGGTCGCGGTCGTCCGCTGGCGGGGATGGCCGTGCGAGTAATCGAGCGTTTCGATCCCGGCTCCGCTGAGGACAGGCGCATCTCGACGGTTATGACCGGACAGGGCGGCGCCTTCGCCCTTCGTCTTCCGCCAGGGCCCTGCCGCGAGATAGCTGCCTCCTTCGCCGGGACAGCGACCCTCTCCCGCTCGCAGAGCGATCCCGTCCGACTCAGCGCCCCCGGCACGGTCAGGATGAAGGCCTCGAAGGCGGTGGCGAAGGTCGGCGGCCGGCCGGTCGTGTTCAGCGGCCGCGTCGAAGGCGAGATTCCGCCCGGCGGCAAGTACGTGCAGCTCCAGTTCCGACTGCCACGCCTGCCCTGGATGGAGTTCCGCACGGTCCGGACCGACGCTCGCGGTCGCTTTCGATACGCCTATCGCTTCAGCGACGACGACAGCCGCGGCGTGCGCTTCGAGTTCCGCGCCTTCGCGCCGGCGCAGGACGACTGGCCCTACGAGCCGGGGGGCTCGCAGCCAGTCGCCGTGCGCGGGAGATAGATACGGCTAGCGCAGCGTCGGGAGGCGCTCGCCGACCTGGTCGACGAGGTCCTGGGCGCGCGAGGTCTGCGCCTCGATCGTTTTGCGGACGCGCTGCTCGACCTCGTCGCGGTTGCGCTTGAGGTTGGTCGTCGCTTTGCGACGGGCGGTGGAACCGCGTCGCTCGGTGCGCTTCAGCGTGCGCCGCAGCTGCGTCCGGTAGGCCTTCAGCTGTTTGTCGGCCCCGCTGCGGCCGGTGAAGGGCTCGACCAGGTCGGTGATCCGGTCGGTGGCGCCGAGGACGACGCCAACCGGAAGGTCGACGACAGTTTCAGCGACCGCGCGAGCCTGATTCGAGCCTTTGGCGGTCGTTTTGGCGGTCTTCGCGCCGTTGGAGCTTGCCTTCGTTTTACTGTCAGTTGCCATGGAGATGAGTGTCCTTTGGTCGGGGTCCCTGCCTGGGAGTTCGCGAGTGTAGCGAACATACGTTCTTAAGCGAACACGTGTTCTAAACCGGCCGCTCCGGACAGCGAGCTCAAGCTTGCGCGTCGCGAAGGGTCACCAGCGCCCGCTCGCCGCAGGCGGCGGCGATCGGGTAGCGGGCGTCAAGGCCGAGTGAGGCCTCTCTGAGCGCGAGGTCGCCGAAGGCGACTGCGCCCCCCGCCTCGCGCACGATCAGCTGAGCGGCGGCGGCGTCGACCGAGCGACAAGGCCGCAGGCTGAGCATCGCGTCGAAGCGGCCCGTGCCGACGTAGGCGGCGGTGATCGCGATCGAGCCGACCACGCGCAGGCGGTAGACGCTGCCGGCGAGGGCCTCCAGGGCCGGCAGCGCCCACTCCGGCTCCGCCGCCTCGACGCCGAGGACCTCCAGGCGCTCGCCTTCAGCGGCGACTTGGATCGGCTCGCCGTCCAGCACTGCACCCTCGCCGCGCCGCGCTACGAACTCCTCGCCGGCGCCGAAGTCGTGGACGAAGCCCAGCTCGACCTCCGCCATCGACGAGCCCGACGCCACCGCGACGCTGAGGCTGTGCGAGGGGATCGTGCGGCGGGCGTTGAGCGAGCCGTCGATCGGGTCGATCACGACCCGCACCGGGCCGCCCGAGCCGAACTCGACCTCGCCGCGCTCCTCGGAGACGGCGACGAAGGAGGCGCCATCGCGCTCGAGCGTCTCAAGCTCGGCGAAGATCGCGTCCTCGCAGCGCCGGTCGATTTCCAGGGTGCGGTCGCCACCCTCGCCAACGCCCTCGTAGACCGTGCGCGCCTCGATCCCACGAACCTCCTCGAAGATCGCCCGCTGCGCCGCGACCGCGCGGCGGCAGAGGCCCAGCCAGTCAGCGGAGAGCGCGTCCACAGCGCGGTAGCGTAGAGCGATGTCTCGGGAACCGAGCACGCGAGCGGACCTGATGTCCACCCAGGAGCAGGTCGCGCGCCACGACGAAGGCGCCCTGCTCGTCACCGGCGCCGCCGGGACCGGCAAGAGCGAGGCGCTGGCTCGGCGGCTGGCGCTGCTCGCCGACGAGGGCGTCCCAGCCGAGCAGATCCTGGTGCTGGCCTCCAACCGGGCCGCCGCGCAGCGCCTGCGCGAGCGGATCGAGGTGCTGCTGCCGAGCCCGCGCGGCGAGCTCTGGGTCGGCACCTGGGAGGAGATCGGCGAGCGGCTGCTGCGTTGCCACTCCGACGCGGCCGGACTCGATCCCTTCTTCGACGTGGTCGGGCGGGCGGAGCGGCTGGCGATGCTGCTCGACCGCCTCGACGACCTGCCGCTCCGCCACCACGAGATCCGCGGCAACCCGGCCGGCCTGCTGGCGGGGATGCTCGAGCGGATCGACACCCTGAAGGCCGGCTGCGAGCCGCCCGACCCAGAGCTGGTCGACCTCTATGCCGCCCACGACCGCATCGTCGCCGCGAGCGGCAGCCTCGACCGCGGCGACGTCTTCCTGACCCTGAACCGGCTGCTCACGGAGCAGCCGGAGGTCCGGCAGGCGGTGGCGACCCGCTTCCCTCACGTCATGGTCGACGAGCTCGAGGACACCACCCCTGCTCAACGGGCCATCCTCGCGACCCTGGCCACCGAGCACCGGAATCACCTCTATGCCCTGGAGGCGCCGGGGACGAGCCTCGCCCCCTGGTTCGAGGGAGTCTTCTCCGAGGGAGACACGGTGGCGCTGGAGCACCCTTTCCGCCAGCCGCCCGTCCGCTTTTGGCGCTGCACCAACGAGCGCGCCGAGGCACAGGCGGTTGCCCGCGAGACCGAGCATCTACTGGCAACCGGCGCCTCGCCGGAGCAGATCTGCGTGCTGATCGACGACCCCGCCGTCAAGGGCGGGCCGGTCGCGGCGGCGATGGAGGAGCGCGGCATCCCCTTCCACCTCGCCGGCCCGGCGGCGCTCTTCCAGCGTCCCGAGGTCCGCGACGCGGTCGCCTGGCTGCGGGTACTCGCCGACCCAGCCGACTCGGCGGCGGCGGCGCGGGCACTCAACCGGCCCCCGGTCGAGCTGCGCTCCACCGACCTCGCCCGGTTGACCACGATCGCCCGCCGCCGAAAGCTCGACATGGTCTCCGCCTGCGAAGCGGCGCTCGGCAGCCCGCAGATCTCACCCGAGGCGCGTGAGCGGATCCAGGCCTTCCTCAAGCTCTACAGGGAAGCGGCGCGGGTGATGGAGGAGCGGCGCGCGGACGTCTTCGTGCGGCGCTTGATCGAGCGGGTCGGCCTGCGCCGCCAGCGCCTCTTCGCCGCCGAGCCGGAGGTGGCCGAGCGACTACTGGGCCTCTCGCGCCTGGCCGAGCTGGCGACCGCCTGGGCCCGTCGCGAGCCGCACGGCTCGACCCGCGACTTCACCCGCTACCTGAGCGCGGTCGCCGACGCCGGGGTCGAGCCGGCCGGCGGCGAGGAGCCGGCGGCGCCGGGATCGGTGCTGGGGCTGGACCGCGCCGCGGCCAAGGGGATGGAGTTCGAGCACGCCTTCGTCCTCGGGCTGGAGAGCAACGCCGGCGCGGAGCGGATCGGCAACCCGGCGCGGAGCGGCCTGGTCCTCTCGCGTGTCGAGCGGGGTGAGGACGGCGAGTCGCGTCCCTCCGTCTTCTACGAGAGTGCGCTGGTCGCGGCGGGCGGCGCCGAGGAGCCCCATCGCGAGGAGCTCTTCGGGCCCGCCGAAGGCCTCCACGCCACCTATCGCAAGCTGCGCGAGGAGGTCCTCGAGGCGACCTGGAAGGCCGGCCGGGAGCTGACGGAGCCAAGGCTCGACACCGCGATCGACGTCAACCGGGCGATCGCCCGCCACCTCGAGCTGCTGAAGCTGGCGGCGCTCGCGCAGCGGCCCGGCGAGGAGCCGATGCCGGAGGCGATCGAGGCCGTCAACGGCCTCCTGCGCCAGGTCGCCACCCCCGAGCAGCAGGCCGAGCTCGACGCCTCGACCCTCGACGCCTACCTGCTCGACACCGAGCGCGAGGGCGACCGGCGGCGTCGACTGATCGCCTCCCGCCACGAGCCCTCACTCGAGGCCTTCCTGCCGCGGCGCCGCGACGGCGGCCTCAGCCTCTCCGCCTCCGACCTCGACCTCTACCTGACCTGCCCGCTGAAGTACAAGTTCGCCCGCGTCTTCGGCATCCCCCAGGAGCCGACGATCAACCAGCGCTTCGGCATCCTCGTCCACAACGTGCTCGAGCGTTTCCACGCGGAGCAGGCAGAAGGCGAGAAGGAAGGCCTGGAGCGGCTGATGGACCTATACGAGGCGGGCTGGCGCAAAGGCGGCTTCGGCACCAGCGACGACGAGCTGCAGTACCGCGAACGCGGTCGCGAGGCGATGCGCCTCTACTGGGAGCAGGAGAGCGTCGCCGAGGGGGAGCCGGTCTGGCTGGAGAAGCAGTTCGACTTCCAGGTCGGGCCGCACCACGTGCGCGGCCGTGTCGACCGGGTCGACCGACTGCCGGGCGGCGATTACGAGCTGATCGACTACAAGACCGGCGAACGCAAGAGCGAGGCCGACCTGGAGAGCGACCTGCAGCTCGCCCTCTACCGCCTCGCCGCCCGCGAGGCCTGGGACATCGAGGCGGGGACCGGCAGCTACTACTACGTGCTCGACGGGGAGAAGGTCGCGGCCCCGGTCAGGCCCGACGACGCCGAGCGGGTCGAGCGGACGGTGCTGCAGGTCGGCGAGGGAGTCCTCGGGCAGGACTTCGAGCCGACCCCCTCGCCCACCGTCTGCAGCTGGTGCGACTACCGCCTGATCTGCCCGGCGGCGGAGAGCTAGCTGTAGTTCCTAGCCAGGTTGTTCCCGAGCAGCTCATCAAGTCGAGTTGCCGGCGGGCGATGGCCGAGGGAGCCGTGCTTTCTGCGGTAGTTGTAGCGCTCGAGCTGCCGTAGAGGCGTCCGTAGGCCCACTCGCGCAGCATCGTCTGGATGAAGCGCTCGGCCTTGCCATTGGTGCGGGGCCGGTAGGGCTGGGTGCGGAGGTGGCGGATGCCGAGCTCCCGGCAGGCCCGGGCATGGACGGTGGAGCGATAGGGAGAGCCGTTGTCGGTCATCACCCGCTCCACCTTCACCCCGCGCTCGGCAAGCCAGGCGACGGCACGCCGCAGGAAGCTGACGGCGGTCTCGCCCCGCTCGTCAGGCAGCACCTCCACGTAGGCGAGGCGGGTGGCATCGTCGACGCAGACGTGGCAGCACTCCCAGCCGTAGCCGCCGCTGGTGTGGCGCTTGCCCACCATTCGCTTGCCTGCCACCCCGAAGCGACCAAGCTTCTTGACGTCGATGTGGATCAGCTCGCCCGGCCGCGAGCGCTCGTAGCGGTTGGGCGGCTCCGGTGGATCGAGGCGGCTGCGCTTGCCGAGGCCGATCCGCTTCAGCCAGGCCGAGACGGTCGAAAGCGCCAGGCCGAGGATCTCGGCGATCTCGGCCGCTGTCATCCGCAGCCGCCGCAGAGCTGCGATCGCCTCGACCACCGAGTCCGGGGTCCGGTGCGGGATGCGCTTCGGTGCCGAGGAGCGATCCAGAAGGCCGGCCTCGCCCTCTGCTCGCCAGCGGCCCAGCCACTTGCGGGCTGAGCGCTCGCTGATGGCGGCGGCCTCGGCCGCAGCCATCAGCGACCAGCCCTCCTCTTCGATCCGGCGGACCAAGAGCCTGCGGCTATTCGGGCAGGTGCGGGCGTTAGCGTGAAGTCTCATCCGGTGTCCTCCTTGTTGCTGGGTGGCTTCGACACCCCCAGCCTTCAAGGAGGCCCGGATGAACAACGTTGTTAGGAACTACAGCTAGCTAGTCGCCCTGCTGGCGGAGGAAGCGCTGGAAGTCGCGGGCTAGGGTGTCGGCTGAGGGCAGGTCCTCGGCCTCGTCCAGCTGTTCGGACTGCTCGCTCTCGATGCGCTGGACCAGCTCCTCGATCTCGGGGTTGGCGGCGATCGCGCGGCCGATCTGCTCTTCGTAGCCGGTCGCTTCCTCTTCCAGGTCGGTGGCGTCGACGGCGACGCCGGTCAGGCCTTCGAGGCGGCGCAACAGGGCGAGAGCCGCCTTCGGGTTGGGGACCGCGGCGACGTAGTGCGGGACCGCCGCCCAGAGCGAGGCCGAGGTCATCCCGAGCTGGCGGCAGCAGTCGTGGACGACACCGACGATGCCGGTCGGGCCCTCGTAGTTGGAGCGGGTCAGGTCGAGTTCCTCGACCAGCTTCTCGTCGGAGGCGAGACCGGTGATCGGCACCGGCAGGGTGTGGGAGACCTCCGCCACCAGCGCCCCCATCGTCACCACCATCTCCACGCCGAGGGTCTCAGCCGCGGTCGCGATCGTCTCCGAGAAGGTGCGCCAGCGCAGGTTCGGCTCGGTGCCGTCGAGCAGGATCAGGTCGCGGTCCGCTGTGGGGACGTGGGCAGCGGCGAAGGCGTTACGGGGCCACTCGATGCGCCGCGACTGTCCGTCGCTGAGGATGATCGTCGGCCGCGTCGCCTGGAAGTCGAAGTACTCCTCGGGATCGAGCTCGGCGAGCGCCTCCGCGTCGAGCGAGTCGGCCATCGTCGCCAGCGCGGTCGAGGCGGAGGCCGCAGCGTCGTTCCAACCCCGGAAGGCGCAGACGAGGATCGGGGAGCGAAGCTTCGGGACGTCTCCTTCCCATCTCAGTGAGTCCACTCAATGAGGGTAGTTGACGAACGTCACGGTCGATGTGAATCACGATTCACTAGCCTTTCCGCCAGTGCTCGAGCTGCGCGAGATCAGCAAGGCCTACCCGATCGGCGGCGAGATGGTCGAGGTACTGCACAGGGTCTCGATGCAGATCAGCCCGGGCAAGCTGGTGGCGATCGTCGGCCCCTCCGGCAGCGGCAAGAGCACCCTGCTCAACCTGATCGGCACGCTGGACACGCCGAGTGGCGGGCAACTGCTCTTCGACGGCGCCGACATCGGCGGCCTCAGCCAGAAAGCCCGAGCGAGCTTCCGCGCCGCGAACCTCGGCTTCATCTTCCAGTTCTTCAACCTGATGCCGGGGCTGACCGCGCGCCAGAACGTCGAGCTGGCAGCGGCGATCGGCGGGCGCGAGGGGCGGCGATCGCGGCAACGGGCGGAGGGCCTGCTCGAGCAGGTGGGCCTTGCCCGGCAGGTCGATGCGCCCGCCCGCAATCTCAGTGGCGGCCAGATGCAGCGGGTGGCGATCGCCCGGGCACTGGTCAACGAGCCGCGCCTGATCCTCGCCGACGAGCCGACCGGCAACCTCGATCAGCGCAACGCGGGGCAGATCCTCGAGCTGTTGCGAGCGCAGGCCTCGGGGGACCGGGCGGTGGCAATGGTCACCCACGACCATGATCTGGCGGAGCGCTTCGCCGACGAGATCGTCTCCCTGGTCGACGGCCGGATCGACGACCAGGTCGAGGCCACGCGAAACGGCGGGCGGCGGCAGCGGCTCGTCTCCGGACTCTCCTCGCTGATCGGCAGATGAGCGGCATCCGCTCGCAGGCGCGGCTGGCCACGCTGCTGACCCGCCACCTGCTGCACGTGATGCGACGGCAGCGGACCCGGGTCGCGGTGCTCTGGGCGGCGCTGGCGCTTGCCCTCGGCATCGGCATCGGGCTGCTCGCCTTCACCAGCAGCATCGAGGACTCGTTCCGCGAGCGCGGCGAGGCCCTAAGCGGCGTCTCCGACGTCCAGGTCGAGGCGGTCGGCACCTCCTCGCTCCCGGCCGGTCTGCCCGCACGGCTGGAGCGGATCGAGGGCACGCGCTACGCGGTCCCGCTGGCCCAGCAGCGGGTCACGCTGGAAGCGGGCGGCGAGCGGACCGTCGCCACGGCGATCGGGGTCGACCGCTCCGCACGTCGCCTGCAGGGCGCCGTCCAGCGCGACCTCGGCATGCGCGCAGGCCGCTCGGCGCGGCCGGGCCTGGCGCTGAGCACGACGCTCGCCGGCGAGCTCGGCGTCCGCCGTGGCGAGCGACTGCGGCTCTTCGCCTACGATCGCGCGCCGCGTTTGCGCGTCGCCCGGGTCGTCGAGGTCGAGCCGACGATCGAGGACGTGATCACGCTGCCCAGGCGACGGCTAGAGGCGCTGCGCGGTGCGCCGGGCAAACCGACGGTGGTCTACGTCAAGCTCGCCCCCGGCGCCTCGGTAGGAGACTGGGAACGCAGGGCCGAGCGCGTCCTGCCCGCCGGGACCGCGCTGACCAGCGCCGAGCGCAGCCAGGAGGAGCTCGGCCACGTACTCGACTTCACCGTGCGGGCGCCGACCCTCGTCTTCGGCATGGTCGTGCTGGCGATCGCCGCGCTGCTGATCTACGTGCTGCAGCTGATGCGGATGCTGGAGCGCCAGGAGGACCTTGGCCTGCTGCGCGCGTTGGGCTCGCGCCGGCTGCCGCTGGTCCTTGCCGAGAGCCTCATCCTCGCCGTTCTCCTGATCGCCGCGATCCCGGCCGGAGTGCTGATCGGAACCCCGATCGCCCACTACCTGGCAGCCCAGGTCCCGACCTACCTAACCGACGTCTTCGGCTTCAACATGCAGGTCGACGTGCGGCCCGGCGCCGTTGCCGTCTCCGCCGCGCTGGCCCTCGTCGTCGGGGTCGCGGCGACGGTCGGCGCGCTGGCCTCGGCCCGCGGCTCGATCGCCGAGCAGCTCGGCCGCTCGCCGCAGGCGGGGGCGACCGTCGTCTCGACGATCTCGTTGCGGTCGGCGCTGGGCCTGCTCGGCGGTGGGGGCGGCCTGCTTCTGCTCAGCCTCGTGCTCAGCAATCTGGGCCTCTACCCGGTCGCCGTGGTGCTGATTCTGATCGGCCTGGCGATGGTGACGCCGGGCGTCGTCGGCCTGGTCGCGATCGGGCTCGGCCGCCGCAGCGACGACAGCTCCAAGGCGGTGATGGTCGCCCGCGGCGCGATCGAGGCCAACCCGCGGCGAGCGGCGCTGGCGGCGGCGATCATGGCGCTCGGGATCGCCGCCGTAATCCCGCCCCAGCTCTCCGAGCGCGCGCTGGTCGACCGAATCGGACTGCTCACCGACGCGGTCCGCCCCGGCGCCCAGGAGCTGCGCGCCTCCGAAGACGCCTTCTCCAGCGTCCCGGTGACGAGCCGCTACGCGCGGCAGGCGCTGCGCGATCCCTCGGCGGAAGCGGAGCCGACCGCCTTCGCCTTCATCCCCTACGAAGGCCGCAGGATCGAGCTGCGGGCGACCGCCACCGACGAGCGCGGTGGGCTCTTCGGCAGCGAGGGCATCGGCCTGCCGCGGCAGCTGCCGAAGCTGCACGCCAACCCCCAGGACGTCCTGATCTCGCGGGTGATGGCGGCCGGGCTCGGGATCGAGACCGGCGACTCGATCGAGCTCAACACCCCCGCCGGGCGAGAGAAGTTCGAAGTCCTCGGCGAGGTCGAGGACTTCGGCTGGCCCTCCGGCACGATCTACATGGACATCGGCCGCTACCGCGACCTCTACCGGACCGACGCGATCAGCGTCCTCGTCGCCGACCGCCGCTCTGAGATCGATGCCGCAGCCCTGAAACGGCTGCGGCCGCTGCACACGGTCTCCGGCGCCGAGTTCACCGAGACGATCAAAGGCCAGATGGACCAGAGCACCAAAGGGCTGGTCGCGATGCGGGCGCTGACCCTGCTCGCGGCGCTGGTCGCGGTCGGCGGCATCGTCACCACCTCGGTCTTCGCCCGGCGGCGGGAGTGGGCGGTGCTGCGGGCGATGGGGATGCGCGGGGGCGGCCTCTTCGCCGCGCTGGCCCTGGAGACGCTGCTGGTCATGGCCCTGGGCGGGATCTGCGGGGCGATCGGCGGCGTCGTCTCCTTCCTCGGGCCGGGCTTGGGCTTCCTCGAGTCCCAGGGCTACGTGATCGACGAGGGCATCCCGATCTGGACCGTCGTCGCGGTGACCGCCGCCGCGACCTCGATCGGGGCGCTGGCGGCGGCGCTGCCGGCCTGGCTGACCGCGCGTGCGCCACTAGCCAACGCCCTCTCTTACGAGTAGGCATCGCGATGACCACCGGCAAAGACAAGCCGGGCACGAGCCGCTCCCGCGGCGACGCCACCCGCGAGCGGTTGCTCGAGGCGGCCGTCGAGCTGCTCGAAGAGGGCGGCTATGCCACCGCCTCGGTGGCGGCCATTGCCGCCCGCAGCGGTGTCTCGACGGGGGCGCTCTACCGCCACTTCCCCTCCAAGGCGGAGCTCTTCGTCGAGGTCTTCCGCGCTGCTGCGGAGACGGAGCTTGCGGCGCTGCGCGAGGCCAGCTCGAAGCCCGGCGCCGCGGTGGAAAAGCTCGACGCGATCATTCGCGAGTTCACCGGCAGCGTCCTGGCGCGGCCCCGGCTCGCCTGGGCGCTCGGCTACGAGCCCGTCGATCCGCTCGTCGACGCCGAGCGTCTCGCCTACCGGCAGACCTACCGAAGCGGGCTGGCGACGCTGCTGCGGGCCGGGATCGCCGCCGGCGAGCTGCCCAAGCAGGATGCCGACCTGACCGCGGCGGCGCTGATCGGCGCGATCTCCGAGTCGCTGGTCAGCCCGCTCTCGCCGGTCGCCGGCGAGGACGTCCCGGTCGAGCAGCTGGTCGCTTCGCTGTCGGCCTTCTGCCGCCGCGCGGTCGGGGTGACGGAGCGGCGTCAGGCAGTCCGGTCGGGCGGGGCCAGGGCACGACGCACCAGGCCGTAGGCGATGAACAGGACCAGGGCGGCGAAGGAGAGCTCCAGGACGCGCTGGGAGACCTCGTTGGCGACGACGACGCCGAGCAGGACGCCGAGCGGCGAGAGGGCCGCGACGACGAGAGCGGCACGGAGGTTGACGTTGCCGTAGGAGCGCTGCCGCATCGTGCCGACGAGGGCGACAATGACGATCATCAGCAGCGAGGTCGACTCCGCCTCGACCTGGCCGAAGCCGAGGAAGATGGTCAGCGCGGGGACGAAGAGGACGCCGCCGCCGACCCCGACCAGGCCACCGGCAAGGCCGCCAGCGATAGCGAAGAGGATCGCCATCAGCTCATCCATCGTTTCCCCATTCCGTGCTCATGGGACGATCAGCTCGATTGCGATGACCAGCAGCAGCGCGGCGAAGAGCAGAGAGACGGTGCGCTGGGAGATCCGCTGCTGGATCGCCGTTCCCGCGATCACGCCGCCGATCGCCGGGATCGAGAGCAGCAGCGCCGTGTCGACGTCGACGTTGCCGTAGATGCCGCCCTGGGCAAGCGCCCCGAGCAGCCCGATGCCGATGATCGCGGCCAGGCTGGTGCCGGTGGCGAGCCGCTCGCCATAGCCGAACCAGAAGATCAGCAGCGGCACGATCACGGTCCCGCCGCCGACGCCGAAGAGGCCGCTGAAGATTCCCGCCAGGGTGCCGATGATGGCGAGCTTGAGCAGGGGACGGGAAGGTAGCTCGGGGTCCACCGTGGCGGCGATACTAGATGCCGTGAGCCCTGAATCCGATGCGGGCGAGGCTGCCAGGGGAGCCGCGCTGGAGCCCCTGCGAGCGGAGCCGGGGCGGGCGGCGGTCCTCACCGACGTCGACGGCACCCTGGCGCCGATCGTCGAGCGGCCCGAGCAGGCGGGGGTGCCGGCCGAGGCTCGAGCTGCCCTGGAGAAGCTGAGCGGACGCTACGGGTTGGTCGGCTGCGTCTCGGGACGGCGGGCGGTGGAGGCGCGGCGTTTGGTCGGGATCGAGGGGATCGCCTACTCCGGCAACCACGGGCTGGAGTTGCTGCTGCCCGGCGATGAGGAGCCGCGGCTGGACCCGGCGCTCACCCGGTCCGGCGCCGCCGCCTCGTTCCTCGCCGGGCTGGACGGCGAGGCCTTGGCGGCTGCCGGGATCCGCAGCGAGGACAAGGGGCCGATCCAGGCGCTGCACTGGCGCGGCGCCGCGGACGAGCAGGCAGCCGAGGCGCTGGCGCGGGAGGCGGCCGAGCGTGCGGCCGAAGCGGGGCTGCATCCGCACTGGGGTCGCAAGGTGCTGGAGCTCCGCCCATTGGCGGAAGTCGGCAAGGACCGGGCGGTGAGGGCGCTGCTCTCGACAGCTCCCGACCGAACGAGACTCGCGGTCTATGCCGGCGATGACACGACTGACCTAGACGCGTTCCGCGGCCTGCGCGAGCTGCGGGAGGAGGGCGAACTGGAAGTGGCGATCTGCGTTGGGGTCGTCTCGCCGGAGGCGCCGCAGGAGCTGGCCGCCGAGTCCGACCTGACCGTCGACGGGCCCGCCGGATGGCTGGCGATCCTCGAGGGGCTGGCGGAGTAGGCATGCCCTTCACCGACCTGCTGCGCGTCACCGTGCTCCTGGTCGCCGCCGAGGCGACGGTCCTCGCCGCGATCACGGCCATCGCCGCGGGTAGCAGCGACGACACGACCGCCGTCCTGGTCGCGGCCGCCTGGTGGGGCACGGCGCTGGCGATCGGCCTCTACCTGGGTCGGCCGGCCCGGGCCGCCGACGGCGTCCGCGATGCCCTCGCGGCGGCCCGCACCGCAACCAGCCTGCCGCCCGAGTCACCGGCCCGGATAGCGCTTGCCCGCCTCTGGCCGATCGGCGTCACCGCCCTGGCTGCCGGCGTGCTCGGCATTTTCTTCCCCGGTGTCGCCGCGGTCGGTGCCGGCTACGCCCTGCTCGTCGCCCTCGCCTGGCGCACCCGCGAGGCCGCCGTGCTCGGTGTCGAGCAGCGCGACGGCGTCAAGTTCTACGTCGTCCCCAACTCCGCCCTGCGGCCGATCCAGCTCGTCCGCACCCCCGGCCTGCGCAGCGAACGGGTGCGGGTGTGAGAAGGCGGCGCCGGCGAAGCCCCGTCGTTGCCTGCTGCGAACATGGTGGTGTGAAGCGCGCCCTGCTCGCCGTCCTCGTTGCCTCGCTGCTCCTTCCGGCCGCCGCAACAGCGCAGACCCGGACGGTCACCGTCGTCGGCGCCTCGACCCAGGCGGTGCCAAACGACGCGGCGAGCCTCAGTTTCGGCGTCACCAAGGTGCGCAAGACCCGCCAGGCAGCGCTGCGAGTCGTCGCGGTTCGCCTGCGAGCGGTGATCGCGGCGGTGCAGTCAGTGCCAGGAGTGGAGCCCGGAGACGTGACCACCGGCCGGATCTCGGTCCGTCAGGTGAGTCGCGGAAAACTCACCCTCTATCGGGCCGCCGAGGGGATCGTCGTGATCCTGCACGAGCCCGGTCGTGCAGGCGAGCTGGTCAACACGGCGATCGCCGCCGGGGCGACCGGGTCGCGGGGACCGAACTTCTTCGCCAGCGACCCGGAGCTCGCCTACCGCAACACGCTCCTCGCCGCCTTCGACCAGGCGCAGGCGAAGGCGGCCGCGCTCGCCGCGCGGGCGGGCGCGATCCTGGGCCCCGCCCTCAGCATCGAGGAAAGCACCGAGGCCACCCCGGAAACGCCTGCCGAAGCTTCCCCGAAGGGCCCACGCGGCGCAGCGGACCAAGCTCCTCCTCCCGCGAAGCCCGGCACCTCGACGGTGACCGCCAAGGTGCGCGTCGTCTTCGCGCTCGAGTAGCACCGCTCCGACACGAAGTCCTGAAAGCGAACGACCCGCCGGAAGGCGGGCCGTTCGCGAAAACTGGAAAGACCGGTCAGTTGGACTGACTGGCTCCTCAACTCGCGCTTCCATAATAGCGCCCCCGGCAGGAATCGAACCTGCTCTTCCCTCAATGCGAGTTGAGGAGCCGGCGTCCACCGGCGGGGGCTACGCCGCGCGGCGACCGCCAGTCTAGCGAAGCTTGTTGTCTGGAAGTGTTCTGACTACATCAACAGCTTCTTGAACTCGCTCCAACTGCGCGTGTTGGCCACCTGATCGGCGCTGAGCCAGGCGCGGCGGGCGGTGGCCACCGCGTAGGCGATGTTGTCGAGCGTGTCGACGCCGTGGGCGTCGGTATTGAGGACGATCGTCGCCCCCGCCTCGATCGCGAGGCGGGCGTGGTGCTCGGAGAGGTCGCGGCGATTGGGGTTGCCGTTGATCTCCAGCATCGTGCCGGTGCGGGCGGCCGCCTCGGCCACCGCCTCGACGTCGATCCCGTAGGGCTCGCGGCGACCGATCAGCCGCCCGGTCAGGTGGCCGATGCAGTCGACGCGCGAGTTCTCGATCGCCGCCAGCACCCGCTCGGTCATCGCCGGCTCTCCCACCCCGAAAGAGGTGTGGACGCTGGCCACGACCCAGTCGAGCGCCTCGAGCAGGTCGTCGGGGTAGTCGAGCGAGCCGTCGAGTCCGATGTTGACCTCGGAGCCGGCGAGCAGCCGGAAGCCCCGTTTCCCTTTGTTCAACTCGCGGACCTCCTCAATCCGCTCCCACAGCCGCTCGGCGGTGACATGGTCGCCGAAGCCGTGGCTGGCCGAGTGGTCGGTGATCGCCATGTAGGCGTAGCCGCGCGCGCGACCCGCCTCCGCCATCTCCCCGAGCGTGTTGCGACCGTCGGAGAGCGTGGTGTGGGAGTGCAGGTCGCCGCGGATGTCCTCGACCGCGATCAGCTCCGGCAGCTTCCCTTCGCGCGCCGCCTTCAGCTCGCCGCGGCCCTCGCGCAGCTCGGGCTCGATGTAGGCGTAGCCGAGGCGCTCGTAGACCTGCTCCTCGCTCTCGCAGAGGGTGACGTCGCCGCTCTCGACCTCGGTCACCCCGTGCTCGGAGACGGAGAGCCCGCGGCTGACCGCGTCCTCACGCAGCTGCACGTTGTGCGCCTGCGAGCCGGTGAAGTGCTGGAGCAGGTTGCCGAACGCCTCGGGGGCGACGATCCGCAGGTCGACCGAGACGCCATTGTGGGTCTGGGCGCGAACGCCTTTCGACCCCGGTTTCCCCGCCGAGGCGATCAGCGGGTGCCCGGCCAGGTGCTCCGCGAGCGCGGCCGGCTCCTCCGCCGTCGCGATCAGGTCGATGTCCTTGCAGGTCTCGGCCCAGCGCCGCGCCGAGCCGGCGACCTCGACCCGGTTGGCGGTCGGGTGCTCGCGCAGGGCCGCCGCCAGCTCTTCGGCGATCGGCCGCACCTTGGAGAGCAGCAGGCGGCCGGGGCCCTCGCCGGGCTCGCCGAGTTGATCCAGCCGGGCCAGCACGTTCTCCTCGACCTTCGGGCCGAGGCCCTTCACCTCGCGAATCCGTTTCCCCACCGCCGCCGTCCTCAGGTCCTCCAGCGAGACGACCCCCAGCTCGTCGTAGAGCCGCCGCGCGGTCTTCGCCCCCAGCCCCGGCACCCGTGTCACCTGGATCAGGGTCGGCGGGAACTTCGCCTTCAGCTTCGCCGCGGCGGGGATCTCGCCGGTAGCAAGCAGGGCGTCGATCTTCTCCGCCAGCGTCTTGCCGACCCCGGGAACCTCGGTCGCCCGGCCTTCCTTGGCGAGCTCGGCGATCGAGATCGGGCTCTCGCGGATCGCCTTCGCCGCGGTGCCGTAGGCGAGCACCCTGTATTTGACCGCCCCATCGAGCTCGTAGAGGACCCCGAGCTCGTCGAGGGCGGCGGCGATCTCGGCGTTGGTCACACGAGCAAGTTAAGCCGAATAGCATCGGCCAGGTGCCCCGCGCCTGGCTGGTCCTCCCCACCTACAACGAGGCCGAGAACATCGAGTCGTTCGTCGCGGCCGTTCTCGCCAAGCTGCCTGCCGACGCGCGGGTGCTGATCGTCGACGACAACTCGCCGGACGGGACCGGCCGGATCGCCGACCGTCTCGCCGCCGAGCACGATGGTGTCGAGGTCCTGCACCGGCCGCGCAAGGAAGGCCTCGGCCCCGCCTACATCGCCGGCTTCCGCCGCGCCCTCGCCGAGGACGCTGAGCTGGTGCTGGAGATGGACTCGGACTTCTCGCACGATCCCGCCTACCTGCCGCGCCTGCTGGAGGCGGCAGAGCGCGCCGACCTGGTGCTCGGCTCCCGCTACGTCGAGGGCGGCGGGGTCAGCGAATGGGGAGCGCTGCGGCGCGCGATCAGCCGTGGCGGCAGCGCCTACGCTCGGCTGGCGCTGGGGATCGGCGTGCGCGACGTGACCGGCGGCTTCAAGTGCTTCCGCCGCGAGGTGCTGGAGACGATCGACCTCGACTCGGTCGAGGCCCGCGGCTACGCCTTCCAGGTGGAGATGACCTACCGAGCTCTGGAGCGTGGCTTCAAGGTGGTCGAGGTGCCGATCGTCTTCCGCGACCGCCGCGCCGGCGTTTCGAAGATGGACCGCTCGATCGTCCTCGAGGCGATCTGGCGGGTGCCTCTTCTACGCTTGGGGAGAAGGGCCGCTTCAAAACGGGAGGCAGGGGCCGAGAGCCCTCGCTATACTTTCTGAAGTATTGAGCCCGAGACAACGACCAGCGGGAGACCGATTTCAGTGACAGGCAAGCTCACCGACGTGACAGACGCCACCTTCAAGTCCGACGTCCTGGAGGCCGACGGCCCGGTGCTGGTCGACTTCTGGGCCCCCTGGTGCGGCCCCTGCCGCGTCGTCCACCCGGTCCTCGAGGAGATCGACGCCGAGCGCGACGACCTGACGATCCTCAGCCTCAACGTCGACGAGAACCAGCAGACTGCCGCTCAGTACGAAGTGCTCTCGATCCCGACCCTGCTCCTTTTCAAGGACGGGGCGATCGCGAAGAAGGTCGTTGGGGCGATGCCGAAGCGCCGCCTCGAGGCCGAGCTGGAGCCGGCGCTCGCCTAGAGCGCCGCAGCGGCCGATGCCCTTCGTTCACGTCCACTGGTTCGAGGGCCGGACCGACGAGCAGAAGGCGGAGATCGCCAAACGGATCGAAGCGGCGCTGGTCGACGTTGCCGGCGCCGCTCCCGAGCACTGCTGGGTGAAGTTCTCCGACTCGCCCAAAACCGACTTCATCATCGGTAAGTCGCGCGAAGATTGACACTCAAAGCTGACTGACGAGTAAGAGCAGTTCGTTGTGGCCACAGCCGGGTGTTAACGCACCCTTAACCCATAACAAAATACTGGTGTGTTTAAGCTGGCCTCGTCAGGTGTCAGCGGCGAGGCGTCCTGCTAGCTGGCATACGCGAAGTCAGGGAGACCGAGGGGGGATCGCGTTATGCGTGGCTTGAGAGCTTGGTTTTTTGGAGTCATGGTGACTTCTTTGCTGTTTGCCGTTCCTGCTTCTGCAGACGTCCGCTCGCTGGAAGTCGATGCCTTCAGCGAGAGATTCGACGTGCCAGATGCCGTCGCAGCGGAGAGCCTCGCGGTTCAACACCAAGGAACCAGAGCCGACATAGTCGGCGACCTCGAAGATGGGCTTGGCGACAGCTACGCCGGCGTCTGGTTCGATCCAAACAGCGGCGAGTTCGTCGTTCCGGTGTCTCCTGGTGAGCCCAACAAGAACCATTGGCCAAAGCCGCGCGATCGCCGCCAGCGAGCTCCGCGACGCGTCGCTGGCGAGCGACTACCGGGCCGTGAACGTGCAGTCGAGCTGGACGGATCTGGAAGCGGCGCAGGACGCCCTAGATGAAAGGCTGCAGCGCTTCATCGAAGAACAACTGGTGCAAACCTCGATCGATCCTCGAACCAACGCAGTGGTGCTGCATGTGGCGGAGATCGTGAGCGCCTCCCAACGGGCCCAGATAGAGGGCCTGTCCCACTCCAGCCCGGTAGCCGTTGAACTCAGGGAGCTTCCGGCCGAGCACTTCGAGGTGGCGCCGCGAGCATGCGACGCTGCGCACCGCATGTGTGGCCTGCCGATGCGCGGCGGAGTCGGCATCTTCCCCCCTGAATATTCCTCCAGCTATGTCTGCACTTCCGCCTTCCGCGCCCTGGGGAACACGGACGGCAAGCGATACGTCCTTACTGCCGGTCACTGCGTGAAACTCGAAGGCACGGTCTATTGGCCCTGGGTTACAAGGGACAATGCGCTAGCTCAAAAATCAATCGGCACCCTGAATCAGTGGTGGTATCCCGGTCACGATTGGGCGAAGATCGACGCGACCGGAAGCTGGGCTAACGCTTCCTCTTGGCCCGCAATGGTGGCCTATTGGGGAGTCAATCACGAATACCCGATCAAAGGTGAAGCTTCCAGCTTCGTAAATCAGGTGGTGTGTCACTCTGGTAAGACGACTGGGGGATCCTGCGGCACGGTAAGGAACAAAAATGTGACGGCTACTTATGGAAGCGATGGCAAAATCACAGACTTGACTGTGATTAAGGGACCGAACTTCTGCGCCTGGTATGGGGATAGCGGCAGCCCATACTTTTCAGGCAACATGGCCATTGGCATCGAATCAGGGGGGCCAACGGAAGCCCCTGAATGCGGTGAAGAAAACTACGGCATGTTCGTAGAGGTCACTCAGGCGACCGCGGCCCTCAATGTGCACATTCCCGCGGAAGTACCCCCACTCCCTCCGCCCCCTCCCCCTCCCGCTCCCCCCACCGTCCAAGTCCAGGCCCCCACCGGCCTGACCGAAACCCAAGCCACCATGAACGGGACGGTCAACCCCAACGGCTCCGAAACGACCTACCGCTTCGAATACGGCAAAACGACCGGATACGGCAACTCGGCTCCGATTCCCGACGCCGGTGCCGGGGCCGGCGTCAATGCGGTTCCGATCTCGATCCCGGTCAACCTGCTGCCGCGCACCCGCTACCACTACCGGGTCGTCGCCAGCAACGCCGGCGGCACCAGCTATAGCGGCGATCAGGCCTTTACGACCGGCGTCAAGTGGAGCGTTCGCAACTCCAACAGCGCCGGCAACCCGGACGCTTCCTTCTGGTTCGGCATCCCAGGAGAAAAGAGGGTCGTCGGCGACTGGGACGGCAACGGCACCCAGACCCCTGGCGTATTCAATCCCTCTACGGGAGTCTGGAAACTGCGCAACAACAATACGACCGGTCCCGCTCACGCCACCTTCCAGTACGGCGGCGGCGTATGGAAAAACCCCGTCGTCGGGGACTGGGACAACAACGGCACCGACACGATCGGTGTCTACGATCCGGCTACTGGCAACTGGAACCTGCGCGACTCAAACAGCGCCGGCCCGCCCAAATATTCCTTCCAGTACGGCGGTGGGCCGTGGACCAACTCCGTGAGCGGGGACTGGAACGGCAACGGCACCGACACGATCGGCGTCTACGATCCGGTCACGGGCAACTGGAACCTGCGCGACTCAAACAGCGCCGGCCCGCCCAACTACTCCTTCCAGTACGGCGGTGGGCCGTGGACGACCTCCCTTACCGGCGACTGGGATGCAAACGGAACCGACACGATCGGCGTATTCGACCCGACCGCCGGCAACTGGAGCCTGCGCAACTCCAACAGCGGCGGTCCGCCCAGCTACTCCTTCCAGCACGGCGGCTCGCAGTTCGCTCCCGTGGTCGGCGATTGGGACAACAACGGCACGATGACGGCTGGGCTGACCCACTCCAACGCACCGACCGCGGTCGAATGGGGCCTGCGCAACTCAAACAGCGGCGGCAACCCGGACATCGCCCTCGAATTCGGTTCCCCCGAGCCAGAACAGGTGCAGGTCACCGGCGACTGGGACGGCAACGGCACGGTCACCATCGGCCGCTATGAACCCATCACGGGCATCTGGCGCCTGCGCAACTCAAACAGCACCGGCTCCACCGAAATCGAATTCCAGTACGGCGGCTCCCAGTTCAAGCCCGTGACCGGCGACTGGAACGGCGACGGCATCACGACGATCGGCCTCTACGAACCGATCGCCGGCAAATGGAACCTGCGCAACACGAACGGCTCCGGCAACCCCGACGTCTCCTTCCAGTACGGCGGCGGAGTCTGGAGCAACCCGGTCACCGGAGACTGGGACAAAAACGGCACCGACACGATCGGCGTCTATGACCCTGTTCCTGGCAACTGGAACCTGCGCAACACGAACGGCTCCGGCAACCCAGACATCTCCTTCCAGTACGGCGGCGGAGTCTGGACCGGCTCGATCACCGGCGACTGGAACGGCGACGGCACCGACACGATCGGCGTCTATGACCCGACCGCCGGCAACTGGAACCTGCGTGATTTGAACAGCGGCGGACCGCCCACCTACGCCTTCCAGCACGGCGGCTCACAGTTCCGGCCAGTCGCCGGCGACTGGGACGCCGACGGGGACGACACGGTGGGGCTGGTGACCTGGTGAGGCGAGCTGCACCATTGCCCTCCCTCAGGAGACTTCGAGGCTCCTGAGGGAGGGACCTAGGCTCGGGTAACAGCGATCTGGAGGTCGCGGGCGGCGGCGAGCAGTTCCTCGTCGCCGCTCAGTACGAAGTGCTCTCGATCCCGACCCTGCTCCTTTTCAAGGACGGGGCGATCGCGAAGAAGGTCGTTGGGGCGATGCCGAAGCGCCGCCTCGAGGCCGAGCTGGAGCCGGCGCTCGCCTAGAGCGCCGCAGCGGCCGATGCCCTTCGTTCACGTCCACTGGTTCGAGGGCCGGACCGACGAGCAGAAGGCGGAGATCGCCAAACGGATCGAAGCGGCGCTGGTCGACGTTGCCGGCGCCGCTCCCGAGCACTGCTGGGTGAAGTTCTCCGACTCGCCCAAAACCGACTTCATCATCGGTAAGTCGCGCGAAGATTGACACTCAAAGCTGACTGACGAGTAAGAGCAGTTCGTTGTGGCCACAGCCGGGTGTTAACGCACCCTTAACCCATAACAAAATACTGGTGTGTTTAAGCTGGCCTCGTCAGGTGTCAGCGGCGAGGCGTCCTGCTAGCTGGCATACGCGAAGTCAGGGAGACCGAGGGGGGATCGCGTTATGCGTGGCTTGAGAGCTTGGTTTTTTGGAGTCATGGTGACTTCTTTGCTGTTTGCCGTTCCTGCTTCTGCAGACGTCCGCTCGCTGGAAGTCGATGCCTTCAGCGAGAGATTCGACGTGCCAGATGCCGTCGCAGCGGAGAGCCTCGCGGTTCAACACCAAGGAACCAGAGCCGACATAGTCGGCGACCTCGAAGATGGGCTTGGCGACAGCTACGCCGGCGTCTGGTTCGATCCAAACAGCGGCGAGTTCGTCGTTCCGGTGTCTCCTGGTGAGCCCAACAAGACCATTGGCCAAAGCCGCGCGATCGCCGCCAGCGAGCTCCGCGACGCGTCGCTGGCGAGCGACTACCGGGCCGTGAACGTGCAGTCGAGCTGGACGGATCTGGAAGCGGCGCAGGACGCCCTAGATGAAAGGCTGCAGCGCTTCATCGAAGAACAACTGGTGCAAACCTCGATCGATCCTCGAACCAACGCAGTGGTGCTGCATGTGGCGGAGATCGTGAGCGCCTCCCAACGGGCCCAGATAGAGGGCCTGTCCCACTCCAGCCCGGTAGCCGTTGAACTCAGGGAGCTTCCGGCCGAGCACTTCGAGGTGGCGCCGCAGGCATGTCACGTACCAGAGAAGCAGTGCAGCCTACCGATGCGCGGCGGCGTTGGAATTTACCCCCCGGAATATTCTTCCGGCTCTGTCTGCACCTCCGCCTTCCGCGCCCAGGGGAACACGGACGGCAAGCGATACATCCTTACCGCTGGCCACTGCGTGAAACTCGAAGGCAAGGTCTATTGGCCTTGGTCCACTCGAAACGACGCATTGCAGGAAGGATCAATCGGCACCGTAAACCAGTGGTGGTATCCCGGTCACGATTGGGCGAAGATCGACGCGACCGGAAGCTGGGCTAACGCTTCCTCTTGGCCCGCAATGGTCGCCTATTGGGGAGTCAATCACGAATACCCGATCAAAGGGGAAGCTTCCAGCTATGTGAATCAAGTGGTGTGTCACTCAGGCATCACGACTGGAGGATCCTGCGGAACGGTCAAAGCACTTGATGTGACGGTTTCTTATGGAAGCGAAGGAAACGTCAGAGACATGACTGAAATCCAAGGGAAAAACTACTGCAACTGGCCCGGAGACAGCGGCGGACCATATTTTTCGGGCAACATGGCCATCGGCATCCACTCGGGGGGGCCAGCTGAACCTTTGGGGGTATGCGGCAATGGCACTTGGGGAATCTACGCAGAGATCACCGACGCGACCGCGGCCCTCGGCGTCCACATCCCCGCGGAAGTCTCACCGCCCCCTCCCCCTCCCGCTCCCCCCACCGTCCAAGTCCAGGCCCCCACCGGCCTGACCGAAACCCAAGCCACCATGAACGGGACGGTCAACCCCAACGGCTCCGAAACGACCTACCGCTTCGAATACGGCAAGACGACCGGATACGGCAACTCGGCTCCGATTCCCGACGCCGGTGCCGGGGCCGGCGTCAATGCGGTTCCGATCTCGATCCCGGTCAACCTGCTGCCGCGCACCCGCTACCACTACCGGGTCGTCGCCAGCAACGCCGGCGGCACCAGCTATAGCGGCGATCAGGCCTTTACGACCGGCGTCAAGTGGAGCGTTCGCAACTCCAACAGCGCCGGCAACCCGGACGCTTCCTTCTGGTTCGGCATCCCAGGAGAAAAGAGGGTCGTCGGCGACTGGGACGGCAACGGCACCCAGACCCCTGGCGTATTCAATCCCTCTACGGGAGTCTGGAAACTGCGCAACAACAATACGACCGGTCCCGCTCACGCCACCTTCCAGTACGGCGGCGGCGTATGGAAAAACCCCGTCGTCGGGGACTGGGACAACAACGGCACCGACACGATCGGTGTCTACGATCCGGCTACTGGCAACTGGAACCTGCGCGACTCAAACAGCGCCGGCCCGCCCAAATATTCCTTCCAGTACGGCGGTGGGCCGTGGACCAACTCCGTGAGCGGGGACTGGAACGGCAACGGCACCGACACGATCGGCGTCTACGATCCGGTCACGGGCAACTGGAACCTGCGCGACTCAAACAGCGCCGGCCCGCCCAACTACTCCTTCCAGTACGGCGGTGGGCCGTGGACGACCTCCCTTACCGGCGACTGGGATGCAAACGGAACCGACACGATCGGCGTATTCGACCCGACCGCCGGCAACTGGAGCCTGCGCAACTCCAACAGCGGCGGTCCGCCCAGCTACTCCTTCCAGCACGGCGGCTCGCAGTTCGCTCCCGTGGTCGGCGATTGGGACAACAACGGCACGATGACGGCTGGGCTGACCCACTCCAACGCACCGACCGCGGTCGAATGGGGCCTGCGCAACTCAAACAGCGGCGGCAACCCGGACATCGCCCTCGAATTCGGTTCCCCCGAGCCAGAACAGGTGCAGGTCACCGGCGACTGGGACGGCAACGGCACGGTCACCATCGGCCGCTATGAACCCATCACGGGCATCTGGCGCCTGCGCAACTCAAACAGCACCGGCTCCACCGAAATCGAATTCCAGTACGGCGGCTCCCAGTTCAAGCCCGTGACCGGCGACTGGAACGGCGACGGCATCACGACGATCGGCCTCTACGAACCGATCGCCGGCAAATGGAACCTGCGCAACACGAACGGCTCCGGCAACCCCGACGTCTCCTTCCAGTACGGCGGCGGAGTCTGGAGCAACCCGGTCACCGGAGACTGGGACAAAAACGGCACCGACACGATCGGCGTCTATGACCCTGTTCCTGGCAACTGGAACCTGCGCAACACGAACGGCTCCGGCAACCCAGACATCTCCTTCCAGTACGGCGGCGGAGTCTGGACCGGCTCGATCACCGGCGACTGGAACGGCGACGGCACCGACACGATCGGCGTCTATGACCCGACCGCCGGCAACTGGAACCTGCGTGATTTGAACAGCGGCGGACCGCCCACCTACGCCTTCCAGCACGGCGGCTCACAGTTCCGGCCAGTCGCCGGCGACTGGGACGCCGACGGGGACGACACGGTGGGGCTGGTGACCTGGTGAGGCGAGCTGCACCATTGCCCTCCCTCAGGAGACTTCGAGGCTCCTGAGGGAGGGACCTAGGCTCGGGTAACAGCGATCTGGAGGTCGCGGGCGGCGACCCTGACCGGCGCGCCCTCTGGGTTGTCGTAGGCGACCGAGGTGGCGAGGACCTCGCCGGTCAGGTAGGGCTCGTGGGCGCGGGCGGCGGCGAGCAGCTCCTCGTCGCCGCCGAGGGTGAGCTCGATCCGGTCGGAGATGTCAAGGCCGGCCTCTTTGCGGGCGTTCTGGACGGCGTGGACGATCTCGCGGGCGAGGCCCTCCTGGCGCAGCTCGTCGTCGAGCTCGAGCTGGAGGGCGACGGCGTGTCCTGCCTCGGCCTCGACCTCGTAGCCCTCCAGCGGCTGCAGGGCCAAGGTCAGCTCGTCGGCGCCGAGGACGTGCTCGTCGCCGTCGACGTTGATCCCGATCTCGCCGCCGTCGCCCATCACCGTCGCGACGTGGGCCGGGTCGAGGGCCTCGACCGCCGCCGCGACCTGGGGCATCCGCTTGCCGAAGCGGGGGCCGAGCGAGCGGTAGTTGGGCTTGACCTCGTAGCTGACCAGCTCGGACTCGTCGCTGACGAAGTCGAGCTCCTTGACGTTGAGCTCGGCGGTGACCAGCTCGGCGCGGGCGGAGATCGCTTCGCGCTCGGCCTCGCTGGCGACGATCACGGCGCGGCGCAGCGGCTGGCGCACCTTCACCTTCGCCTGGGCGCGGGCGGCACGGCCGAGCTCGACCGTGAGCCGCACCGCCTCCATCGCCGCCTCCAGCTCGGGGTCGGCGAGCGCCGGGTCGGACTCGGGGAAGTCGCGCAGGTGGACCGAGTCCGGCTGCTCGCCCAGCGCCTCGCCCTCCCCCCCGGCCAGGTTGAGGTGGATCTCCTCGGCGAGGAAGGGGGTGAACGGCGCCAGCATCGCCGCCACCTCGAGCAGGCAGTGGCGCAGCGTCGCGAAGGCGGCGCGGTCGCCCTCCCAGAAGCGGCGGCGCGAGAGGCGCACGTACCAGTTGGAGAGCTGCTCGACGTAATCGGCGATCGCCCGGCCGGCGGTGGTGCAGTCGAAGTCGTCCATGCGCTCGCGCACGGTCTCGACGGTGGCCTGCAGGTGTGAGAGCGCCCAGCGATCGAGGTCGTTGGTGGGTTGAGGCGCCCCGGCGAAGTCGCCCGGCCCCAGGTCCTCGGCGTTCGCGTAGAGGACCCAGAAGGAGTAGGTGTTCCAGAGGGTGAGCAGGAACTGGCGCACCGATTCGCCCACCGTGTCGACCGAGAAGCGGGACCCCGCCCAGGGCTGCTGCGAGGTCAGGTAGTACCAGCGGAAGGCGTCGGCGCCGTGGGCGGAGATCACGTCCCAGGGCTCGACCACGTTGCCCTTGCTCTTCGACATCTTCTGACCCTCGGGGTCGAGGATCAGACCGAGGCAGACGCAGTTGCGGTAGCTCGACTCGCCGAAGAGCAGGGTCGACTCGGCGAGCAGGGTGTAGAACCAGCCGCGGGTCTGGTCGATCCCCTCACAGATGAAGTCGGCCGGGAAGCGCTCCTTGAACTCCTCCTCGTTCTCGAACGGGTAGTGGAACTGGGCGAAGGGCATCGCGCCGCTGTCGTACCAGGTGTCGATCACTGACTCGACCCGGCGCATCTCGCCGCCGCACCGCTCGCAGTCGAGCGTCACCTCGTCGATGTAGGGGCGGTGCAGGTCGTCCGGCACAACGCCGCGGGCGCGCTCGCGCAGCTCGGCGACCGAGCCGGCGCAGAAGCGGCCGTCGCAGTCCTCGCCGGCGCACTCCCAGACCGGCAGCGGCGTTCCCCAGTAGCGGTCGCGGGAGAGCGCCCAGTCGACGTTGTTCTCCAACCACTTGCCGAAGCGCCCGTGCTTGATGTGCTCGGGGTGCCAGCCGATCGTCTCGTTGTTGGCGAGCAGCTGGTCGCGTGCCTCGGAAGTCTTCACGTACCAGCTCGACTTGGCGTAGTAGAGGAGCGGCGTGCCGCAGCGCCAGCAGTGCGGGTAGGCGTGCTCGTAGACCTGCTCGCGGAAGAGCAGGCGGCGGCTGCGCAGGTCGTCGATCAGCGCCGCGGTCACCTCGGGGTCCTTGACGAAGCGACCCTCGAAGCCCTTGACCCGGTCGTCGAAGGTCCCGTCGGGCCTGATCGGGTTGTAGAGGCTGGCGTGGTCGGTCGGGTCGAAGATCCCGTTCTCCGCCGCCACCGCGTAGTCGTCCTCGCCGAAGGCCGGAGCGATGTGGACGAGGCCGGTGCCGTCCTCGGTGGTGACGAAGTCGCCGGCGAGCACACGGAAGGCATTTGCCGGCCCACCGTCGGAGAGCTCGAACACCGGGGCCCTGTACTCGCGGCCGACCAGGTCGGAGCCGGGGAATCGCCCGACGATCTCCACTCCCTCGCCGAGGACCCTCTCCACCAGTGGCTCGGCCAGGATCAGTGTCTCCCCCTCCACCCTGGCCCTCACATAAGTGACCTCGGGCGCGACGGCGACGGCGACGTTGCCGGGCAGCGTCCACGGCGTCGTCGTCCAGACCAGCAGCGACTCGTCTGCGTCGAGCAGCGGGAAGCGCACGTATATAGAGGGGTCCTCGACGTCCTCGTAGCCCATCGCCACCTCGTGCGAGGAGAGCGCGGTGCCGCAGCGGGGGCAGTAGGGGACGACCTTGTGGCCCTCGTAGAGGCGGCCGTCGTCCCAGAGCTTTCGCAGCGACCACCAGACCGACTCGATGTAGTCGTCCTCGAGCGTCACGTAGGGGTCGTCGAGGTCGACCCAGAAGCCGATCCGCTCAGTCAGCCGGTTCCACTCCTCGACGTACTCGAAGACCGACTCGCGGCAGCGCGCGTTGAACTCGTCGATCCCGTACTCCTCGATCTCCTGCTTGGAGGAGATCCCGAGCTGCTTCTCGACCTCGAGCTCGACCGGCAGGCCGTGGCAGTCCCAGCCCGCCTTGCGCGGCACCCGGTAGCCGCACATCGAGCGGTAGCGCGGGTAGACGTCCTTGAAGACGCGGGCGTGGACGTGGTGGGAGCCGGGACGGCCGTTGGCGGTCGGCGGCCCCTCGTAGAAACTCCAGACCTCGGCGCCCTCGCGCTGGGCGAGCGAGCGGGCGAAGACGTCGTGCTCGCGCCAGCGCTCGAGCACCCGCTCCTCGAGCTCGGGGAAGGACTGGCGTGGGTCTACTGGCCTGAAGCCCGGCATGAGCAGGTGATTCTAGGAGCGGGTAGCCTCCTCACCCCATGCCCGTCTACGACCTGAACGGAAAGGTGGCGCTGGTCACCGGCGCCGCCCGCGGGATCGGCTACGAGACGGCACGTCAGATCCACCTGCGCGGCGGCTCGGTCGCGGTCGTCGACCTCAACGCCGGCGAGGCGCGTGAGGCGGCAGAGCGGATCGGCGAGCGGGCGATCGGCCTCGCCACCGACGTAACCGACCACTCCGCCGTGATGCAGTCGGTCGCCGAGACGGTCGAGCGCTTCGGCGGCCTTGACGTAGTCGTCGCCAATGCCGGCATCGCCCAGGCGAAGATGGCGACGGTGCGCGGGATCGGCGTCGAGGAGTGGGAGCGCGTCTTCGAGGTCGACCTGCTCGGCGTCTGGCGCACGGTGCGGGCCGCGCTGCCGCAGATCGTCGAGCGCAAGGGGCACGTCGTCGTCACCGCCTCCGTCTACGCCTTCGTCAACGGCGTCCTCAACAGCCCCTACGCCGTCGCCAAGTCCGGGGTCGAGTCGCTGGGCCGCTCGCTGCGGGCCGAGCTGATGCCGCTGGGCGCCAGCGCCAGCGTCGCCTACTTCGGCTGGGTCGACACCAAGCTGGTCCATGACGCCTTCGACGCCAACGGCGACCGCATGCAGCAGAACCTGCCCGAGTTCCTGAAAAGGCGGATCCAGCCGGCGGAGGCCGGGGCCGCCGTCGTGCGCGGGATCGAGGAACGGGCGCCGCGGATCTTCGCGCCGAAGTGGTGGCGCTACGTCTCCGCCCTGCGCGGCGTCCTCAACCCCCTGCTCGACCGTCGCTTCGAAAGCGAAAAGCGGCTGATCGACGTCGTGCGCGAGGTCGAGGCGGAAGCCGACGAGCAGGGCGCCGCCGCAGTCTCAGCCGCCTCGCGCTGAGCGGCACTTCTCCACGCTCTTGATACCTAAGTAGGTATCATCGTCAGGCGTGGAGGCTCCCAGTGCCCTACTGCGACAGATGCGCCTCTCGGCGGGACTGTCCCAGCGCGCGCTTGCCCGCCGTGCCGGCACGTCGCAACCCGCCGTGGTCCGCTACGAGCGAGGCTCCAAAACGCCCTCGTGGGAGACGCTGCAGCGGCTGGCGGCAGCGTGCGGGCGGCGCGTCAAGCTTGACGTCGAAACGGTCCCCGACCCTGATGACGTAGAGCTGGCCGAACGCCTGCTCGAACTCTCTCCGGAGGAGCGCCTCAGCGCTCTTCAGCGCTATGCCCAACTCCACGGGCTCGCCCAGAGGCAGTCGTGACCGATCTCGACCCCGCGAGGCTCCTTCGTACCCTCGTCGACCACGAGGTCGAGTTCTACGTGATCGGGGGAATCGCGGCCTGGCTGCAGGGCAACCCGACGGTGACGCTCGACCTCGACGTCATGCCCCGGCGCGACCTCGGCAATGCCGAGCGCCTCGCGGCCGCACTCAACGCGTTGGGCGCCCGGCGGCCACGCGATGAAGTCGAGACGGAATTGGAAGTCGCCGACTTCCTCGGCTGGGAAGCTCAGCGTTTCGACACGGAGGCTGGCCCGATTGACGTCGTGCCGAGCGCTGCCGCCATTGGGGGATTTGAGGATGTGGCGACGATCGAGCTGTCGCTCGGTGAGATCGCGATCCGCGTGCTTACCCTCGACCAGCTGATCGCCTCGAAGGAGGAGCTGGGGCGACCGAAGGACACCGCCGCCCTCCCGTCGCTCTACGCCACCCGTGAGGCCCTGCGGCGAAAGCGCAACGACCCTTAACGCGTCAGTCGCTCGAGCAGAAAGGCGAAGGACTCGTAGGGCTCGCCGGTGGCGCGGGTGAGGCCGATCTCGCAGGTGCGGTTGCTGGAGAGGCGGGCGTCGAAGTCGCGGCCGGCCAGCTCTTCCGCCTGGGGGCGGGTCGCGGCGGCGGTCAGCTCCGGGTGGGAGATGCCGCGGTCGCCGGCGAAGCCGCAGCAGGTCGCGGAGGGGGCGACGTAGACGTCGTCGGCGAGGGCGCCGGCCAGCCTGCGCAGGCGGCCGGCGAGGCCCATGTGGCGAGTGGCGCAGGTCGGGTGGACGGTGGCAGAGCCGACCTTCTCGGCGATCGTGAGGTGCGGCAGTAGGCGGTCGTGCGCCCAGGCGACCAAGTCGAGGACCTGCAGCTTGGCGAGCCGCTCCGCGTTCTCCTCGCTCAGCACACCCTCGCCCGGCTCGGCGATCGCCTGGGTGCAGGAGGCGGCGTCGATCACGACCGGCAGCGCCCCCTCCTCGCTCCAGGCCCAGAGCCGCTCGACCATCTCGTTCGCCTTGTGGCGGTGCGCCTCCGCGAAGCCTTTGGAGCCGAAGGGCAGCCCGCAGCAGCTGCCGGCGATCTCGGCCGGGATCCAGAGCGGCAACCCGGCCCGGCGCGAGACCTCGACCAGGGCCTCGGCAGGCGAGCCGGCGAAGATCCGGTTGGTGCAGGAGGTGACGTAGACCGCCGACGCGCCCTCGCGCGAGGTCGCCGGCAGCTTCGCGGAGGCCGGTCCCGGCAGACCCCGGCCGCGCCTGGTCCGCCGGGCCAGCGGTCCGCCGGCGCGCAGCCCCGCGCGCGAGGCCTTCTCCACCCGGCCCCAGCGCTTCGCCGCGCGCAGTGCCATCGCTTCGGCGCGCTCGGTGTGGCGCTCGGTGCGCAGTTCCTTGACCAGCTTGCCGGTGTCGATCCCGACCGGGCAGGCGAGCTGGCAGGAGCCATCGGCGGCGCAGGTCTCCATCGAGTCGTACTCGTACTCCTCCAGCAGCGCCTTCAGCACCGGCGAGCCCGCCGGCTGGCGCGCCATCTCGCGCCGCAGCACGATCCGCTGCCGCGGCGTCGTGGTCAGGTTGCGGCTGGGGCAGACCGGCTCGCAGAAGCCGCACTCGACGCAGGTCGTAGCCGACTCCTCGATCGCCGGGGTCGTCTTCAGGTTGCGCAGGTGGACGTCGGGGTCGCGGTTGAGCAGGACGCCGGGGGCGAGCACGCCGTCGGGATCGGCGAGCCGCTTCACCCGCCACATCAGCTCGGTCGCCTTCTCACCCCACTCGCGCTCTACATAAGGGGCCATGTTGATCCCGGTCCCGTGCTCGGCCTTGAGCGAGCCGTCGTACTTGCCGACGATCAGCTCGACCAGCTTGCCCATGAAGGTCTCGTAGCGCTCTAGGTCCTCCTGCTTGGCGAAGTCCGGGGTCAGCATGAAGTGCAGGTTGCCGGCCGAAGCGTGGCCGGCGACGCCGGCCAGGAAGCCGTGCTCGCCGAGCAGCGCCTGCAGGTCGCGGGCGCCCTCGGCGATCCGCTCGGGCTGCACGCAGACGTCCTCGACGATCAGCGCCGTGCCCGGGATGCGGACCCGGCCGATCAGCCCGTGCAGGCCCTCGCGCACCCGCCAGGCGAGCTCGATCTCCTCGCCCTCGCGGGTGAACTCGATCGGGCGGATCGTCGTGTGGCCGGTAAAGATCTCCTTCGCCTTGGCGACGTAGGCGTCGAGCTCGGGATCGGTGGGGGCGCCGAACTCGACCAGCAGCACCGCCGACTCGGGCGGGAGCTCTTTCCACTCCTCCGGCGCGCCGACCATGTTCCAGGCGGCGGTGATCAGCGCCGGGGCGACCATCAGCTCGACCGCGGTGGCGCCAACATCAACCAGGTCGCGGACCGGGGCGATCGCCTCGTCGATGCCGGAGAAGTGGACCCAGGCGGTCGTCGTGTGGCGCGGCTGGGGCACGGTCTCGAAGACCGCCTCGGCGACGAAGGCGAGCGTGCCCTCCGAGCCGACAACGAGGCGGCGGAAGATCTCCAGCGGCTCGTCGGCGTCGAGGAAGGCGCAGAGCCGGTAGCCGGTCGTGTTCTTGATCGCGAACTTGCGCCGGATCCGCTCGCTCAGCTCGGCGTCGGCGCGGATCTCGTCGCGGATCGCGGCGAGGCCGGCGGCCAGCTCCGGCTCCTCGGCGGCGAAGCGCTCGGCGGCGCCGGCTTCGGCGGTGTCTATTTTCGTCCCGGAGGCGAGGACCAGGGTCAGCGAGCGCACCGTCGAGTAGGAGTCGCGGACGGTTCCGCAGCGCATCCCGCCCGAGTTGTTGGCGACAACGCCGCCGACCGTGGCGATGTCGGTGCTGGCCGGGTCGGGGCCGAGCTTGCGGCCGTAGGGCGCCAGCACTCGATTGACGTGGCCGAGCAGCGTGCCCGGCTTGATCCGCGCTCGCGCCCCGTCTTCCTCGACCGCGACGCCGCCGAAGTGGCGACGCACGTCGACGAGGATGCCGTCGGTCTGTCCCTGGCCGTTGAGGCTGGTGCCGCCGGCGCGGAAGACGACCGGAACGCCGCTGCGGCGGCCGTAGGCGAGCACCTTGGCGACGTCGTCGGCGTCGTGCGCCATCACCACCGCCTTGGGAAAGAGCCGGTAGGGGCTGGCGTCGGAGGCGTAGCGGACCAGGTCGCTGGCGCGGGCGAGGACGCGGTCGGCGCCGAGCAGCGCCTCCAGCTCGCCGCGCAGCGGCTGCGGGGTGCCGCCGGCGAGCTCGTCCGGGGCGCGGTCCGAGGCAGGCTCGGAGGGCGGCGGAGCGAGCGAGGAGAGGTTTCGCTCCAGCAGTGCCATCGTGCTTCCTAGAAGAGTGACATTCCCGGGGCGACCGGGACTTCGACCAGCTCCGGCTTCGAGGAGGCAAGCGCCTTGGCCAGCGCATCGCGGACCTCGTCGCGCTCCTTGACCCGGTGGGAGGCGACGCCGTAGCCCTCGGCGACGGCAGCGACCTCGAGCGCGGGGAGGTCGAGGCCGGGCGCGCCCTGCACCTGCTCGACGTCGGCGAACCACTTGAGGATCGCGTACTCCTCGTTGCGCATGACGAGGAAGGTGACGGGCACGTCGTAGGCGGCCGCGGTCCAGAAGGCGGCGATCGCGTACTGGGCCGAGCCCTCGCCGAGCACGCAGACGACGGGGCGGTCGGGCTGGGCCAGCTGGACGCCGATCGAGGCGGGGAGGCCGAAGCCGAGCCCGCCGCCGGAGCTGAAGTAGTAGCTGCCGGGGCGCGAGAGGCGCATCTGGTTGCGCAGGGCGAGGGTGCTGGCGGGCGACTCGAGCACGACGATGCCGTCCTCGGGGAAGACCTCGGCGAGGGCGGTGTGCACGGTTGAGGAGTTGAGCGGGTTCTCGGCGGGGATTTCGGTCGGGCCCGGGTTGGGCTCGGGGACGGGCCGCGAGGACTCCGGCACCGCCTCGAGCAGCGCCGCCAGGGTGAGGCCGACGTCGGCGACTATCGCGTAGCCCATCGGGGCGCGGGCGGCCTCGTCGGGGTCGCTGGTGATCGCGACCAGCTGCGCGCCCTCCGGCAGCAGCGGGCCGGGGATGTGGGGGTAGTAGGGGAAGACCGAGGTGCCGACGGTGACGATCAGGTCGTGGCCCTCCAGCGTCTGCGCAACGGGGCCGATCGCCGGCGGCAGCACGCCGCGGAAGTTGGGGTGGTTCTCGGGGAAGCCTATGCGGCCGCCGCCCGGCGCCGGGGTGGCCCAGACCGGCAGCCGCTGGCGCTCGCTGAGCCCGATCGCCGCGTCCCAGCCGCCGCTGGCGTCGACGTCGGGGCCGGCGACGAGGACCGGGCTGCTCGCCTTGTCCAGGTGAGCGGCGAGGCGACGGACCGAGTCGGGGTCGGCGACGGCGCGGCTCGCGACCCGGCGCTTGATCGCCTCGGCCGCGGCGACCTCGTCGACCTCGGCGTACCAGTCGTCCATCGGCAGCGAGACGAAGGCCGGGCCGCGCGGGGGCAGCGAGGCCATGTGGATGCCACGGGCGAGGGCGAGCGGCACGTCCTCGGCGCGGGGCGGCTCGTAAGCCCACTTGACCAGCGGATGCGGCATGCGGATCGCGTCGCGGTTGGTCAGGTTGGCCTGCAGGGTCATCTGCGCCCGCACCTGCTGGCCAGCGGTGACCAGCACAGGCGAGTGATTTGCCTGCGCGTTGAATATCGCCCCCATCGCGTTGCCGACGCCCGGCGCGGTGTGCAGGTTGGCGATCGCGACTTTGCCCGAGGCCTGGGCATAGCCGTCGGCCATCCCGACCACGATCGCCTCCTGCAAGCCGAGGACGAAGCGGAAGTCAGAGGGGAAATCGGCGAGCATCGGCAGCTCGGTCGAGCCCGGGTTGCCGAAGATCGTCGTCATCCCGTGCTCCCGGAAAAGGTCGTAGCTGGCCTCGCGCACCGTGGTCATCGCGCCGCAACCCTATGACTAACTAGCCTCGAAGACCTGTTCGACGAAGAAGCGGGCGGCGGGATCCAGGCGATCGCCGTAGGTCCGCTCGGCTATGGCGAGAACCTCATCGGCACGCTCGATTCCCAGCTCCGCCGCAAGCAGGCGCAGGTCGTCCTCGTCCTCCCCGACCCGGTGGGCGAGAACCTTGAGGGCGAGCAGCGTCTGCGGGGACGCCGCCAGGCAGCGCAGGCCCGGTAGGTCGAGCACCGGCGATGCGGCTGGATCATCTCCGGCCAGGAAACCCTTGACGGCGTCGTTGAGCCAGCCCGCAGGTAGCTCCCGCTCCTCACCGACGACTGCCGCCGCCTCGTAAACGACCTGCTTCGGCTCGAAGACCGCATCGATGTCACGGGTCGAGCGCCTCTCGTCGAAGGCGAGGGCGATCGCGGCACCGCCGACTACATACATCTCCGCGCTGACGCCACGCCGCTCGAGCTCGGCAGCCAGGGCCGTGAGCGCGTCGGTGATCTCGCCGCGGTCCATCGCTTAGATGCGGTGCAGGGAGCGCTCCGGCACGAACACGCCGCGGCGGCGAAAGGCAGCTGGCGCCTGGGCGATCGAGGTCGCCTGGAACCCCGGAACTTCGCTGACGAACCAGAAGCGATCCAGGAAGCGTCCAGATTCGACCGACCATGCAGGCCGCGGGAAGTCGTGCGCAACCGCCAGGTGCTCGGCCAGCGCGCCGAGGAAGGCATCGTGGCGAGGATCCCCGGTTGGCGGCGGCGGCTCGTCGACCGCTTCGGCACGCGAGCGAGCATCGCCGCGCAGGGCGAACTCGTCCAAGAACTCACGCACGGCGTGGCGAAAGTCGTCTCCCGCTCGGTCGCGCCGAGCCACACCCGCAAGGGTCTGAGTGAGCTTTCCAGCGGCAGGCGGATTGGCGGCGAGCCAATCCGAGCGGGTGGTAAGCGGAGCTGCCATGGCAAGAGATGGTATGCGAACGTTTCTATTTCGAAGCGAAGGCGCAACCCTGCCGTCCGCTTGCGGTTTTCAAGCAGATCGAGGAGGGCGTCGATAAGCGGGCATGCGCAAGCTGACGATCGCAGCGGTCCTCGCGGCCGCGCTCTGCTGCCTCCTGCCCGCGCCGGCAAGCGCCGGGCCGGCGAGCACGCGGATCAGCTACGCGGCGGGCGAAATCGTTCCGATTCCGGCCTCGATCCCCCACGAAGAAGGCGACATGGTCGACCGGAGGATCATCCCCAACCTGCGCTGGATCGCGCAACGCTTCCCGATCTACGTCACCGACGGCTACTCGGGCCCGCTCGGCGCCGAGCACGTCGGCTGCCGCGGCTGCCACGTGCGGCGCTCGGACCATTACAACGGCCTCGCGGTCGACATCGTCCCCCTCAACGCCACCACCAGCTGCGACGCTGCCTGGAACGGCATCACCCGCCTAGCGAAATGGGCGGAGCCGCTGCAGAACCGCCCCGCCGCGCCTTTCCGCTGGGTCGGCTACGACGGCGACGCCCACCACGGCTGCGGCCATCACCTCCACCTCTCCTGGGAACACGCCCCCGCCGCCCACTTCGAGCTGGCCGAATGGGTCTCGGTCTTCCCCGTCCGCCTCCAAGAAGTCGCCCCACACCCGCGCGGGGGGACGAAAGCGAAGCCGAAACCAGCGCCGAAAGCCCTGCCGAAACCACCCGCACCGCCGGGCGGCATCTCCACCGTGCAGTCCGGGGGCGTCTCGCCTCGCAGTGGCTGACTCAAGTTTCCGCAATAGCCAGAAACGACGCGGGGCCACGATCGCTCGTGGCCCCGCGTACATTTACTACGTCCTATTGCAAGCCTTGCGGCTTGTACCAATGGGATTATTCGACTGAGAGGCCTCCGGGTGCTTTGAAGCTATCGACAGCCCTGTAGTCGGTTGCGAGCGTACCTGTGGTGATACACCCCGCGCCTTTGGCAGTAGAGGTCAGGCCTTTCGCTTGTCCACCTGTAGTCACACTGGACGTTTCCCCAGAGCCTACATTGGTGTAGGTCAGACCTGTGCCTTTCTGCGGGCCAATCGTAACCGTGCAGCCTGCAGCCGTGAAGGTGATAGGTGAGCTAGCGCACGAAGCCCCCACAATTTCAAAGGCGCCCGAAGCATGGAGCACATAGCTGCAGCCACCCATGCTCATCGTGGCTGGCTGGCCAAGGAAGCTGCATTTGCCGTAGGCGGGCGTGACCGCCATGCTGGCAAATTTAGCGACGCTCGATTTCGCAGACAGCACATGTTCGCTGCATAGAATTGCGCCATTCCCGATGGGATTGAAGACTCCTTTTTCTTCTGCCTTGGAGCCAGATATACTCGCTGAGAGTTTTGCACCTGCTTTGATCTTCCAGGTACCTTTATATGTTCCATTGGTAAATTTGCCCGTGGACCCGCCGAAGCAGCCTCCACCTTCGCGTGTATAGGTGATACCGCTCAAGTTTGGGGTTGCTTTGATGACAGGCAAGCCGCCTTCACTCGATGTGGAGTAGGTAACTGAACTGAGACCTTCCTGGTTTGGCACTTCAATTACGCAACCGGCAGCAGCCCATCTTATGGGCGTTGTGCATCCGACGATGTCCATCGTCCCAGGTGCGAAATTGAAGCGGTATTTGCAGGTCCCCGTTTCAAAGGTGCTCGGCTGTCCCAGAAAGGTACAGATGAGTTCGGGAGAGAAGCTCAACGAACTAGGTTCAGGTTCGCTTTCCAGTGAAAGACCAGAAAACAACGAGACATTGCTGCACCCAAAGCTTTGGTTGCCAGTAAAGTTAAAGACGTGATCGGCACCTTCGCGGGCACCGCTCCACGGCGTAGCGCCTCCTTGCGGGGCGAAGAAATTGGATGCCGACGCCGAAGAGGGGCCGACGACCGCTGTTAGGGCAAGCGCCATCGCGACGGCTAGCCCAAAGGACTTGAGTTTCACTGCTACCTCCTTGCCCGGCGGCTCAGCCGCCGGGGCTGACTGGTTTGACTGGTTGGTCGTGGGTGGTTGCTTCTAAGCGTTCAGCTAGCGGCGTTTGCCTTTGCGTACCTTGCCGCAGCTGTTCTGCATCTCCGGTCGGATCGTGACCCGCCTGCCGTTCTGGGCGTTGAATTTGGCCGTCGCCCGGTAGGTCTTCTTGCAGAGGTTGCGGCTGTTGATCAGCAGGCCCTTCTTGCCGCCCTGCATGGTCAGCGTGAAGCTTTCGACCGGGGCGTCGGGGACGAAGTCGAAGGTGTTTCGGATCCCACCTTTGATCGAGTCGACCCGGCCGACCAAGTTGAAGTCGATCTGGCCTCTCAAGGCGATGACCAGGTCGGGTAGCGGATTGTCGGAGGAGCGCAGGTAGGCGATGCCCTTGAGCGGCTCGTCCAGCAATGGGGTCTTCGCCACCGCCGAGCCGTAGACCGATGCCGGCGGGCATGCGTTCGCTTTGAACTGCACCCTGGTGCAGACAGTGCCGATGTGGCTCTGGTCGAGGAACTCCGAGCGCGGCAACGCTACCGAGGCCCTCGAGATGTTGGCGCCGCCCTGAGGCATGCGCAGAGTCGCCTGGAATTTCGGGTGGGCTCCTCGTTTCGTTCCCCCGAGGAGGCGCAGCGAGAGCCTCGGCTTGAAGCCAAGCTCCGCGCACTCGCCGACTTGGAAGGGGGCAGAGGCGTTGAAGACCGAGTCGTCGGCTGTCGTGAGGAGGCTCGCTCCCACGCCGGCTATCTCCCCGTCGATCGACATCGGCTCGCAGTTAGTCGGATTGAGCGTCGTTTCCGGCCGGTCGACCCTCAGCCTGATGTCTCTCGCTCGGAGGATGACGCCGTGGAGAATCGTCGGGAAGGGATCCGAGACCGCGGTGATCTGAGCCGTGTCGGGGTCCACCCGAACCGCCGCCCGCACGACGACGTTGCCGAGGTCGAAGGGCCCGGCGATGCCAGGAGCGACCACGGCGAGGCTCAAAGGCGCACCCTTGTACGGCCCTGCGAGATAGACCTTGCCGCCGAAGTAGTTGGGGCCCGGGCCTGCGCCGAGGCCGGCGCTTACGGTGCCGACCTGGCTTGCGGCGGGGCAGGCCGGGTTGTTGAGCTCGTTTATCCCCGTGCCCTCGGCTTCGGAGATCGAGGCGATCGCCGCCTCGGGGCAGTAAGGGATGCCGGCGATCTTCGCCACCAGGCCGGGGGGAAGGATTGTCGTCACCTGGCTCAGTTCCTGTTCGCGGTCGTCTCTGGAGAGACGGAAGAGGAAGGGTGAGTAGGTCCCAGCAACCGGGTTCAGAGTGCCCCCAGAGAAGGTGGGCGCGAACGGCCTGCTGACGGAGCTCGGGGGGCAGGGGCTGCCGCCCGGTCCCTCGCTGACCTCATAGGTGTTGGAGGCATCGACGGGTTTCGTCGGCTGGGCATAGGAGGCGACCTTGATCTCGATCTTGTGAGAGCCGCAGGCGGGTGGGCTGACGAGTGGCGCTCTCGGCCCACTGCGGAACTTGAGCGTGAAGTCGTTGACCGGGAATTGCGGCAGGTCGTCGAAAGAGGTGGTGATCTGCCCCGTCACCGGGTCGACGTCGATCCTGCCCGGAATCTTGATCAGGGCGCCACGTTCTTCTGTGTCCTCGACTTCCATGTAGAGGGCGAAGGTGGTGTTGAAAGGGTTGTCGTTCTGCTTCGCCAGGTACATCGAGCCGACGGCGTCTTTGGGCAGCACCGGCGTCGAGAGACGCACTTCGCCGATCCGCGAGGCCGGCGGGCATTTGACCCGGTCGTTGGTGAAGAGTCCGATCTGGGCCGGCGTGCAGCTCTGAAGCCCGTCGGCGAAGGAGGGCGAGAAGCTCATCCCCTCGGGTAGCGTCACCACCGCGCTCTTCATCGACGGGGTGTTGAGCGCGTTGGGGTTGTCGTTCTGGACGAGCTTGATGTGAACGTCGAAGCCGGTCGGCGTGTTCGCTTCCTTGCCGGTCGGGATGGCTTCGACCGAGGGGTTGAAGCTCGGCGTCTCACAGTCGGTCGTGTGCCCTGGCATCGAGTACTCGATGTCGGGGCCGAAGACGCCGACGTTCTGCCAGGAGTCGTATTCATGCAGTCGCATTTTGTGGTCGACATCGCACTGGGAGGGGACCGTTAGGAAGGGCTTCACGGGCTGGTCGGTCTCGCAACGAACTTCTGTATCCAATGGATTGCCCCCGTCGCAACGCTCGAAGTCGTGGCTTTTGTGGGCGGGAACTCCCCAGATCGTCACCTTCGAGTGGAAGGGCGGCAAGCTCTCGTTGATGTTCAGGGCTTTGGATGTGATCGCGTAACTGCTGGCGGGATCGAGCGAGGCTTTGACGTGGACTGGGTTCGACGCCACCACGAAAGCGAGGTCTGCGATCGAACCGAGGGGATGGGTCATGTTGTAAATACCGATGCTCATATGCAAAACGCTGAAGGAGCTGGAGAAGGGGTAGAGCGAGATATCGGCACGCCCTACCTGGCTTGAACGGGGACAGATACGGAGCGACAGCTCAGCGGGCGTGCACTCGCCGACTACGGTGGGGTTGCCCACGAATCCCGGCGGCAAGGTGACTTTGAGGTTGCGGAGGTTGCCGAGAGGGGTCTTCTGTCCCGGCTGGGCTGCCGTCGGGTTGGCAATCGAGTTGAGGTCGAAGGAGAAGACGGCCAGGTCGGGATGGGCGCCCGAGCGGCGTACAGGCGTGACCTCGTCGGCCTGGTAGAAATCAGCTATCCAGGAGTCCTCGACGATGCCGAAGGGGGCTGGAGTCGCGTCGATGTGGGTGGGCTCGGAGGCGCAGGCGCCGACTCCCGCTGAACATCCGGCGGCCGGGGGCGCATCGGGTGCCCCGCCACCCGACAGGGCGCCGGTGGTTAGCAGGTCACCACTGGCGCCAGGATCGACGTCAACGGAAAGAATCAGCTTTCGAGCAATGGTATGACGTGGAATCGAGTCGGTAGTGGTGCAGGTGACCGTCGTGTCTCCCGGCGAGCCGGGACATTTCCAGCTGGGTGCGGGGTCGTCGGGCTGAGGGCCCGTATCGAGGATCGCGTCCCGACTGAGGCCGGGCGGTAGGTTCACAGTGAGGGTAATCGGGCCGGAGGTCGCGGTGTCACCGATGTTGTTCACGTAGAACCAGTACTGGCCGGTGCCGCCGGGGGAGAAGTTGGTCTCGTGGTGCTGGATGCCCAGGTTCCAAAGCGGCGCTGCCGAGGCCGGAGCAGCCGTGACCATGCCCAGCGCGAGGAGCCCTGCGAAGGCGGTGAGCAGAGCTGCGCGTCGAAGCTTCATCGTGCGGTCCTCCGGTTGTGGTTGGCTCGGTTGGAGGTGCGCCTCACGCAGCGCACCTTGCCGGCGCGGCGCACCTTGCGCTTGCCTTTGCCGCAGCGCTTTCGCTGGGGCGCTTCCTGGACATTGCCGCGACCGGTGAAGGCCCTGCTGGCAGGAGTGTCATCTTCAGGCGCCCCTTTTGGCGTGCCTTGGCAGACCTCGAGCGGGCAGGGCGGCGGCGGCGGCGGGAACTCGATGCCGCCGCCGATGCGGGCCGTGTAAAGGCGGTTGTAGGCGTCGATTGCATTGGGCGTAAGCCGGGCGGGCTGGGTGAAGAAGATGTCTCGCCCGCTGGGGGTGACGCCGCTCACCTCCGGGCTTTCGCTGCTGTCTTCGAGTCCTATGGAGGAGCTGATGCCATCGGTGACCAGCAGCAGGCGACCGTCGCGCCACTCGTAGATGTCAGTGCCGACGAACGGCTCCTGACTGGAGCTGGCGGTGTTCTGATCGGCGGAGACGAGCGAGGTGGGTGTGGCGAAGGCGAAGTCGCCGCTGTCTGACACGGGAGTGAGATTTGGTCCCAGCTGCTGCGTGTTCTCATCGAGAAGCCCCAGTCTTACCGAGCCACGCGGTGAAGAGCCGTCGAGAGGGCAGGAAACGCAGACCAGGGAACGGTCCCTGTCGTCATAGCGGTAGTACTGGAAGGTGCCTGCATTGTCGGGGCCTCCCGGGGAGTTCAGGGTTGAGCTATCAGAGCGAAAGACGATCACGGAACCGTCGACGGTGATGGCATTGCCTTCTTTTGCTCTGATGGCATTGCTTTGTGATGTAGAGGCCGCGACACTGGCGCCGGTTGCGATGTAATCCAGAGCGTCGGTCGCGAGGTCTACGCGGTAGATGCCCCCCGCGGCTGCGCCCGGAAGGAGACGCTTGGGTGAGTTGAAGTAGATGCGTGAGCCATCGTCGGGGATGGCGACTGCTCCCACCTCGACATCGAGCCCCGGCAGGACACAGGTGACGCAATCGAGGCTCTCATTGCCAAGGTCGTAGCGATAGACGTCTTTGCCGCCGGTGTCCTCCGATGCCAGGGGGGAGATGGTCGAGAAGAAGGCTGCATCCTCTGTTGACCTGATGAAGCTACCCCCAGTACCACTGAAGATTGACTTTGTCTCCCCTGCCTCGATGTCTCGGACGTAGAAGCCGGGGCTCGAACAATCGCTTGCCGAGAAGAAAACGAGATCGCCGTTAGCGGAGACCAGATGCGGATAGCGCAACCGTTGGTCCGGATTGAGGGGAAGGCCAGAGCTGCCGCAGGCCGGGACAGAACCGTCGGGGAGGAGACCTACCAAGCGGGGGGCCCCGTCGCTGACATCGTAGAGATGTGTCTCTTCGCCTGCGACCGGATGGTCGGGGTCCAGAGAGCCTTGGAGGAGCGTAACGACCCGTGAAGCGTCATCGGAGACCACGAGAGAGTTATTCCAGCTTGAGCTGGGAATCTCCCAAATATGCTGGGCGGGATCGTCGGCAGATATACGCCAGATCTCCGAGTTGCCGGTCCCGTTGGTGTTTGAGTTGACCGATACGAGCTCAGAAAGGTCGTCCCGGCCGGCCGGGAAATTCCAAAGGTTTCCAGTGGCCTGGTCACGAGTGGGAAAGAGTCGTCGCGATCGCCAGCCGGTCGCTGTTCTTTCGGCGAAGAGCTGGCTGAGGAGAGTCCCGGTGTCGGAGTCGGGACCTCCCCCTTTCATCTGATAGACGACGCGGTTGCCGTTGGTGGAGATAGCCGAGGCAGCGGCGATCGGGTTGCCACCGGTATCGGGAGCGTTTACGAGCTCCCAGGCGCGATCAGAGCCGGGAGGGCCGGGAAGGTCGCCGTGCGTGAGCTGTGCGGTGGATCGGGTGGTGAATGCGAGGTCCTCGCCTGCAGTCGAGCCGTCGGGATTGCCGTTGTCGGCGAGGACGCGATAGTGGTAAGTGGTATTGGGAACTAGCCCAGTGATCTGCTGGGACACGAGCTTCCAGATATCGCCCGAACCCACTGGATGGGGCGCAGTGGCGATACAGGGGTTGGAGTCACAAGGGCCCTGATCGCCGTACTCGAAGTGATAGGTGGTATCGGTCCCATGGGGATAGACACGAGCGTCGAGACGGGCGGTTGTGGCGCTGCGAGTAGGGGAGCCCGTGGTCTCGACCAGCGGCTGGCCGGGAACGAAGTTGTCGAGAGCGGGGGCGGTAATGTCGGCATTGGCGGCGACGAGGCGGAAGCGATATGACGTTGCCGGGTCGAGTCCCGTTGCCGTGCCGGTTACGGCGTGGTCCTCGAAGTCGACGGGAATCGAGTCGTGGGCCGGGGTGCAGGGCACGGACCCTCCGGATGAGAGGTCTTCGAAGCCACTGACGAGGAACTCCGCCTCGCTGACGTACTCAAAGCGACAGTCAGTGAGGGGGATATTGTTGGAAGAAAGCACGCCATCGAGCATTGCCGAGGTGGCAGAAAGAGGAGAGCCGGAACCGGTGGTGACGTCAGGCGCGATGACGGCTGGGCTGAACTCGCGGATCTTGTTGTTGCCGGCATCGGAGACGTAGACGTGGTGGTTGGTGGAATCGACCGCTATGCCACGAAAGTCAGCGCCGGGAATGCCGGTGGCGAACTCGCGGAGGAGAACGCCGGTGGCATCGTACTCTCTGACTTTGTCGTTGTAGGCGACGAAAAGATGGTGATCGGAGGTATCAACTGCTATCCCTTTGACTTGCGAGGAAGCTCCCATTGAGGCGCCGGGATCAATGAGTTTTGCCGTGGCCGTAGAGTAGGAAGGGGCAGTGAGCTTCCAAACACGCCACCCCAATGCTTCAGTGAAGGCAGATTTCACATACATGTCGTCGTTGGAATCGAAGGCGATGTTGCAGGTAGAACCCCCTACTTCGGATTCGATTGTGACGACGCTTTCTATGGGGTTGCCGGCTGAGTCATACTTATCAACTGCTCCGGCGAAAGTTCCAACCCAAAAGGCGCCGGTGGAGTCGACCGCCACGCCACAATTTTCCGAAGGGCCGGTTGCTGGGACCGGAAAGTTGCCGCCCAAGGCGGCGCCGGTGAAGTCGAAGCCGTAGATCGAGGTGCGATTCATTCCGCGAACGAGATAGATGTTGCCGGCCGAGGCAAGCGCTGTGCTGTCGACAGCTATATCGGCGAAATTACTGGATGATCCGATCGTCGAAATAGGGAAGGCGCCGCCCAAGGGTGTTCGTGCAGAAGAGGAGACTTCGAAGCCGTAGATCAAGCTCGGATCGGAAAAGGGATTTTCACCCGGATTGAGCACGTAAAGCCTGTCATTGGCCTGGTTGTAGGCGAGCTGGCGGTTTCTGCTGAAGAAGCTGGCTCCGGTGCCATCGGGGCCAAAGGCAGCGAGCTGGAAGCGCTGGGGTGGCACGGCGACCGCCTGAAAGCTTTCGTCGGCGCCGGTGAACTCGCCTTGGGCGGTGGTCGAAATCTGGAGGCGGAAGTGATAGGTCTCACCGGGGGTGAGACCGGTTAGCGCAGCTGAGACGGGCGTAGGCTCTGAGAACGAGGTGCCCTCAGCGCAGGGGGCGGTGTTGCCGTAGGCGACGCTTGTCCCCCACTCGAAGTAACAGTCGTCGATCCCCGGGTCGTCGCCAGGATCGACAAGACCGTGCAGCGTGGCTTTGACCTTGGTGATGTTGGTCGCGGATTGGGTGGTCGCGAGTGGGACGTCGTCCTCGGGGCCAAAGAGGTCGATCTCGCCGGTGGCGGGATCTGCGACGTAGGCGTTGCCGCCCGAGCCCTTGACGCCGATTCCGACCGATTCGGTCCCGAACTCTGCCGAGGAGCCAAACCTGAAGCGGAAGTCGCCCGCGGAGCTGAACACGGCGATCCCGTCGCCCTCGTCGACATAGACGTTGTCGGTGGTGGGGTCGACTGCGACAGCTCTACTCGTCGCGTCGACCACCGTGCCACTCGGGGAGGCTGCGCCGAACTGGGCCGCGGTGTACTTGGTGAGCGGACCGGTGGAGCGAGTGGTCACGTAGACCGAACCGGCCGAGTCGACCGCGAGAGCACCCTGGGCGCCCGGTAGTCCCGTCATCTGAGCGTCGAAATCGGCCTCGGTGACCGGGCCTCCGGAGGGGACATAGCGATTGACGACCCCCGCGTTCATGCCGACGTAGACGCGACCGTCGGGTCCGACGGCAACGCCGGTCGAAAGGCCGAATCCGAGGGAACCCTGGTAGGTCCCGGAGGCATCGAAAACCTGAACGGTGAAGTTGAAGGGATCGGAGACGTAGATGTCGCCGTCGGTGGCGGGATTGCCCGAAGAGTCGATGGCGACCTGGGCGCCGTTGGCGAAGAAAGCGAAAAGGCCGGCGGGGGTACCAGAACCGTCGAGGGTGTTGGTGCCCAGTGCCGAAAAGTCCTCTGGGTTGCCAGCGGAGTCGAACTTCTTGATCGTGCCGGGTTCGGAGAGGTCGACGACGTAGACGTCGCCGGCGCCTGTGCCGGATTGGTCGACCGCGATCGACTGGGGGTTGGAGAGGGGCGAGCCGAAGGAGCTCTGATAGGGGCGGACGAGGACGGCCGATGCCGGGGCAGCGAAATAGGCGAGGAGGAAGAGGGCGGCGATCGTGAGAAGGGCGGGCCGTGCAAAGCGATTGCAGCGCCCGAAGGCGGCGCAACGCTGGACGGAACCGTCGCGCTTGGCGGACGAATGCTTCGCCTGTGCTCTCACACTCTCTCCTTGTCCCTTGAGCCCCTCTGCTGCCGCTCCCTGGTGCGGTGCTCCCGCGAGGCTCGGTTTCTCAAGTCCCTGGTGCTGCTAGTCCCTGTCTGCTTCCCTATGCGGACTGAACTATTTCGTACATGAACTGTGCGTGATTGAAACAGCAGTGATTCAGGACTGTCAAGAAAAAGATCGTGTTCCTCAAAGCGCTCTCCAAGTCAATAACCTGCCGGAAATGGCTTTGAGAATGAGAATGCTCTGGGTACCCGCGCGTTATCTGGCCAGGCTCGCCGGCGGGCTCTGTGCACTCGCGGTTCTCCTTGCGGGCTGCGGCGGGGCGAGCGACGAGACACCGGCCGCCTGTCTCGACGGCCCCGGCGCCTACGTCAGCGCGCTCGGCGACGCGCCGGGCGAAGTACTGCTTAGCGGCGAGGTGCCGATCAGCGATTGCCTGGCCGAAAACCAGAAGGGCGGTGACCTGGCGGCGGTCGGGGGAACGATGCTGGACGCGGCGACGACTCTCAACGCCGAGGCTCGCGAAGACCCCGGCGGCGACGCCAACCTCAAGCTGGGCTACCTGCTCGGCGCCGCCGAGCGCGGAGCCGAGCAGAGCGGCGGCATCCATGCCGACCTGGTCCGCCGGCTCGCGGTCGCCGCCCGCTACAGCCCCGGCAGCGAGCCGCTGCCGCCCGCCTTCCTGCGCACCTACCGCGAGGGCTTCGACGCCGGCCAGGCGCGAGGGTGAGCAACTTCACAGACTCGGCTCCAGGGGCCCGTGTTAGGGTGGCCCCGACTCACGGCGCGGGGAACTCCGGTGTGAATCCGGGGCTGACGCGCAGCGGTGTGGGTGACGACTGACCTGTAGTCCCACTGGACCGGTTTGTTGAGGTCCGGGAAGGGTGGTCAGGAGGACGATCCCGAGCCCGAATATCCGGCCGAGAGTCGCAAGGAGGTTCGCCTCGCGACTAGGCGGCCGGCTCACTCGACACGGTTGTGCGCGTGCGTCGCCGCCCTTGAAAAAGGAGATGGCGATGAAAGCGCCACACAGCATTTCCCTCAGCCGGCCCCTGCGTGTCCTCTGCGCGCTGGGCCTCGTCCTCGCGGCGATGACGGCCTGGACTGTCAACGCAAATGCATACGTAACTCCGGCCCAGGCCGAGCACGCCGCCGACCGCGGCGCCAATTGGTTCCTCACCAACCAGGAAGAGAACGGCAGCCTCGGCAGCGACTGGGCGATGACTGCCCTCGCCGCAGCCGGGATCAATGCCGCCGACGCCAGCACCTCGCTGGCCGATCCCAGCGCCCAGGAGTTCTACCTGGGCGACCTGCAGGCGAACGGCCCGGGAGGCGCCGGTACGGACGCCGCCCGCGGCATCCTCGCCGGCCACGCGGGCGGGATCCAGACGTCCCGTCTCTCGACCTCGGCAGACGCGACCAAAAGCAACCTCGTCGCCCGGCTCGCCGAGCTGTTCGACGGCGAGCAGATCGGCAGCACCGGCCTGCTCAACGACGACATCTTCGGCGTGCTCGCCCTGCACCACGCGGGGGCGCCACAGGAGGTGCTGCGCTGGGTCGTCGACAACCTGCGCGCGAAACAGCTGCCAAACGGCGGCTGGAGCTGGAGCGCATCGCCGAGTGCACCGCCGGACACCGACATGACTGGCGCCGCCATCGCTGCTTTCTGCGCCGCCGGCGTCAGCCCGTCCGACGCCGACGTCGGGCAGGCGATCGACCTGCTCCACACTCTCCAGGACCCCGCCACCGGCGGCTTCGTCGTCCCGCCCGAGTGGTTCGGGGTCGGCGTCAACACCGACACGACGGCCTGGGTGGTCAGCGGCCTGATTCAGTGCGGCATCGACCCGCAGGGGCCCGAGTGGACCACCGACCAGGGCAAGACGCCGCTCGACTACCTCGTCTCGCTGCAGCGCCCCGACGGGCACTTCGACTGGACCGAGGAATTCGCCGGCGGCCCCTTCGAGACGTTCAACTCGGTGCGGCCGCTGGGCGGCGCCGCGTTCTCGTCTGAGCCACCGGCGCGGCTCGACGGCATCAGCCCCGCCGTCCACCCCGCGCCCGCGGTCGGGGACGGCACCACTGTCCCCGTCGTCCTGGCGATCGACCACGACCCCGGCGGCGAGGACGTGCGGATGTGCCGGATCGACGTCGAGTCGGGCTCCGGCCTCGAAGAGGCGCTCGAAGACGCCGAGGCGGCCTCGACCCCAGCGGGCTGCGTCGCCGAGTTCGAGACGGTCGCCGGAAGTGGCGGGGTACGGCTCACCTCGCTGAACGGCGTCGACGAGACCTCCGACTACGGATGGCGAGTGCGGATCGGCGGTGGCGAGGCGCAGGTGGCGACGAGCGAGCCGGTCGGGTTCGGCGACCTCCTCTTCCTCGAGTTCGAGCCGAAGGTCGCCGACCCAGGCGCGCCGCCCAAGGTCGACGTGCCGCCGCTGCAAGCGTCGAGCCGGCAGCGGGCACGCGGGCCGCGGGTCCGCGTCCTGCGCAGGGCCCAGTGGCAGGACGGAAGCGTCGCCGTACGCCTGCGCTGCCCGCGCGGCAACGGCGCCGGCGGTTGTCGCGGCTCGCTGACGCTCCAGCTCCGCAGGCACGCCGGCGAGGAGCTGGTCCTCGGCGGCTCCGCCGGGTTCGAGGTCGGCTCGGGTGCCAAAGCGACGATCGCGGTTCCCGCCGGCGAGGCGCTGCGGCAGGCGCTGGCCGAGCGGGAGAAGGTGAAGCTGCGGGTAACCGCGGCCACCCGCGCCGGTGACGGCGCCGTCCGGCTCACCCACGCGAGGCGGTTCCTCGTCGGGTGAGCGCACGGCTGGTGCTCAATCGCGCCGTTCGATGCATTGACCACACCCTGGTGTGGTCAATGCATCACGCGGCAGCGGCAACGCTCGCCGCCACGGTCGCGCTCGCGGCCGTGGCGGCGGCTGCCGCCCCTGCGGCGGAGGCGGCCGTCGTCTCGCTGCGGGTCGAGAGCTCCTCGGCGCCGCTGCCCCTCTTCGAGGGCACGGTCAGCACCGAGCCGCACCAGGTGGACGGCAGCGACGGCAGCGGGCCCCATGCCTGCTGGGGACCGCCGGGGGCGACTCCGGCGCCGACCGCGACCGGCGCCCTCGACGACGCCCTGCGCGGAGCCGGCATCTCCTGGCGCGGCAAATGGGACCCCAGCTTCCGCGACTTCTTCATCGACCGCATCGGCCCCTACGCCTCGTCCCCGCCCGACAGCTACTGGTCGCTGACCGTCAACGGCAGCTTCTCGGCGGGCGGCTGCCTGGCCAGGGTCGCCGACGGCGACTCGGTCCGCTTCTTCTACGGGCCGCTGTTCGGCGAGTCGCCCGAGGACGACCCGACGACGCCGGACAGCCCCGCTGCCGAAGGCGGGCGGCCAAGCTCGGGGCAATCCGTCCCGACAAAGGTCCCGCGAGATGGACTGGAGCGGATCTCGCGACGAGCCGCTCGCTACCTGCGACGCGCCAACGGCAGCGGCGGCGACTGGGCCGAGCTGGCGCTCGCCTTGCGTAGCGGCCGCGACCCCTCGGACGCGGCGTGGCGTCTCGGCGAACGCCTGCGCGCGCTGCCCGGCAAGGCCCGGAGCAACGACGTCGACTCCACTGCGCTCGCCGCCTGGGCGCTGCAGATGCGCGGCCAGCATGCGCGGGCGCGACGGGCCGCGATCTCGGTCCGCTCCGCCCAGGCCGCCGACGGCGGTTTCCCGACGACGCCGGGCGGCGACTCGAATGCGCAGAGCACCGGAGTCGCCCTGATAGCGCTGCGGGTCACCGGGCTGGGGCCGCGTCCCACTCTCGCTCCGGACGGGCCCACTCCGCTCGACTACCTCGCCTCCCTCGCCCGCCGCGACGGCTCGATCGCCTACAGCCGCGGCAGCTCCCCGACCCCGGTCTGGACCACGGCGCAGGCCCTGCTCGGCCTGACGACACGGGTGCGGCTGCTCGGCTTGGACGCCCACCGCGCTTCCAGCCGAATACGCTGAAGGGCACCCACGAACTCGACGGAGGCACGACTTTGACTGAGCAGCTCTGGGGTGGCGAGACCACCAAGGCCGTTGACAACTTCCCGGTCTCGGGCGAGCGGGTGCCGGTGCCGGTGGTGCGGGAGCTGGGCCGCCTGAAGGCGGCCGCGGCGCGGGTAAACGGGGAGCTGGGCGAGCTCGACCCTGACGTGGCGGAGCAGATCGCCGCGGCGGGCGACGCGGTCGCCGCCGGCGACCACGACGGCCAGTTCCCGGTCGATGTCTTCCAGACCGGCTCCGGCACCTCCTCCAACATGAACGCCAACGAGGTGATCGCCAACCTCGCCGGCGACGCGGCCCACCCCAATGACCACGTCAACATGGGCCAGTCCTCCAACGACGTCTTCCCCTCCGCCGTCCACCTGGCGGCGCTGGGCGAGGTGACGCGCGACCTGCTGCCGGCGATGGAGGGGCTCGAGGGCACGCTCGAGGCCAAGGCCGAGCAGTTCGCCGACGTGGTCAAGGCCGGCCGCACCCACCTGATGGACGCGGTCCCGGTCACCCTCGGCCAGGAGTTCGGCGGCTATGCGGCGCAGGTGCGGCTGGGCGTGCAGCGGATCGAGGGGACCCTGCGGCGGGTCGGCCAGATCCCGCTCGGCGGCACCGCGACCGGCACCGGCCTCAACACCCACCCCGAGTTCGCCGCCAAGGTGCGCGAGAAGCTCGCCGCCGACACCGGGCTGACGATCTCCGCGCCGCTAGACCCCTTCGAGGCGCAGGGCAACCGCGACGCCCTGGTCGAGCTCTCGGGGATGCTCAAGGTCTACGCCGTCTCCCTGACCAAGATCGCCAACGACCTGGCGCTGATGGGCTCCGGCCCGCGGGCCGGCCTCGCCGAGCTGCGCCTGCCGGAGCTGCAGAAGGGCTCCTCGATCATGCCCGGCAAGGTCAACCCGGTGATCCCCGAGGTCGTGATCCAGGTCGGCGCCCAGGTGATCGGCAACGACGCCGCGATCACCGTCGCCGGCAGCCAGGGCCAGTTCGAGCTCAACGTGCGGGTGCCGCTGATCGCCCGCAACCTGCTCGACTCGATCAAGCTGCTCGCCTCGGCCTCGCGCCTGCTCAACGAGAAGTGCGTGGCCGGGGTCGAGGCCAACGAGGAGATGACCGAGCGCCACGCCGAGGCGACCCTGGCCACCGCCACCGCGCTCAACCCCCATATCGGCTACGACCGCGCCGCCGACATCGTCAAGGCAGCGGCCGAGTCGGGCCGCTCGCTGCGCGAGGTGGCGCTGGAGCAGGGAGTCGAGCCCTCAGTGCTGGAGGAAGCGCTCGACCACCGCCGCATGGCGCGACCGCACGAGTAGCTCAGCGGGATCGAGCCGCCTCGACCAGGCGCTCGGCGCGTCGCCATGCCCGTTTGCGCTGCGCGGCGCTAACCGGTGGCGCTCCGTACCCGGCACGGTTCTTCATCTGGAGCAGGACGCGGAGGTCATCACCCAGCTCCGCCCCCTCGGGCATGACCTTTGAGAGCTCGGCGATGGCCTGGTTGTGATCGTCACCCTGAACGTGGTGACCGAGAGCCTTGCAGCAGATCACGTCCGAGGCGCCGATCCCGGCGTGGACACAGAGGGTGACGAAAGCGTCGCCGATCTCGGCTTCGTCGTCTGCGAGGTCTCGGATGGTCGCCGCGGCCTCCAAGAACTGAACCGCCTTGCGCAGCCTGCTGGCTGCTATTTGCTCGTCGCAGTCCCGCATTCGGGTGACCATCACGCGCGCGCCTCGATCAGCTTGCGAAGGCGCCTGCGAGAGCCGTAGAGCTCGATACCGTCTGCGAGCGCCTGCTCGACGAGCCTGCTGCCGCCTGCCACCTCCTCCTCGTCGTACTCAACGATCCGAGTGTCGTTTCCCGTCCATTCTCTGGCATCGCTTTCGAGAGATGCAAGCTGTGCTCGCCACTCGGCGGATTCCTCGTCCACCTCCGATCCACGGATCACAAGAATGTCGAGATCGCTTCCAGGTCTTCCCTCCCCGCGCGCGACCGAACCGAAGAGGAGAACCCACTGAGGGGGGAGCTTCCAGTCGGTGATGGCCTCTTGGAGACGGGAAATCAACCGAGTCCGCAAAGTGGCCAACCCTTCGATTTGGGGCGCGGCAAGATGACTTCGGTTCAGCCGGTAGAGGTTTGCGCGGCCGGCTTGGCGGCGCAGGACGATGCCCTGATCGACAAGTCGCTCGGCCGCCTTGCGAACACCCGGCTCCGAACTATGGCCGAGCAGGCGGTGGATTCGCCGGCCGCTGAACTCTTCGTCGCTTCCGGCCAGAACCGCGAGCACGTCACCGTCGAGGGTCGGCGTTACGACGCGCAGAGGATTGGTGAAGTCCATTGTCTACCAAACTATAGCTGCTATATCCCAACTATAGTTGGCTATTGACGACTCTCCTCCTCTCCGTGGGGGCTTTGGTCGGCGCCCTAGCGCGGGTCGGGCAGCAGCAGCTCGACGTTGCGGTCGTCGGCCTGGCCTTCGCCCGCCGGCGCTCCGGACTGGAGGTCGTTGAACGACATCGTCCGTGCCGCCGAGGCGAGGTCGTTCATGTCCATGCCCGAGGCCGGCGTGCCGGCGGCCGGCGCCGCCGACTGGCCGACGTGGTCGAGGATCGTGCCGAAGATCGAGAGCGTGCCGTCCTCGTTGTCGAAGACCTCGAGCAGGCGGCTCTGCTGCGGCCAGTCCGCCTCCGCCGCGACCCGGATGCTCCAGAACCCGCCTTTGCCGCTCGGGTTCGCGAACGGGTTGACGACGTTGTCGTGCGAGTGGCCGGCGACCCAGGCAATCGCGTTGGGGAACTGGTGCAGCAGGTTGACCGCGTCGGCCTGCAGGTGGATCGGTTGCGAGCTGCGCGGGTCGAGGTCGCAGCCGGGGTTGATGTCGTGCCCATGCGCATCGGCGATCAGGCACAGCGGCGCCAGCTCGTCGGCGGCGTCAGCCGTAAGGCTCTCCGGCGCGTGGTGGGCGAAGATCACGACCAGTTCGTCGGCGGCGGTGGCCGCTTCCAGCTGGCCTTTCAGCCATTTGAACTGGGGATCATCGATGTTGCCGTCGGAGGTGGTGCTGCCGTTCGGCGTGACGATCGTGCCCGCCTCGGCGACGGTGTCAACGGAGATGAACCGCATCCCCGGCGTCGGGCTCCACGAGTAGTAGCCGGCGGCGCCTTTAGAGGCGCTCTCTTGGGCCGGGTCGACGAAGTCAAAGCCGTGGCCGTCTTCCTGGGAGCCTTTTTTGAAGATGTCCTTGTACTGCTTCTTCGAGACGAACTGCCGTTTCGGGTCGCCCGGGACGATGATCAGGTTTTTCGGGTTCGTCAGCAGGGTGCTGAGCAGGTTCGTCGGGTTGAGCAGCGCGGAGAGCAGAGCCGGCGCGTTTTCGGGGTTGGGGACCGGGCCCATCGGCTTCAGGCAGCCCGTCGCGACCTGCTCGAAGGCGAGGTTCGCCGCGGCGTTGCCCTGCACGAGCGCGTCGTGGTTGCCGAAGGCGACGTAGGAGGGGATGTCGACGCCGCTCGCCGCGAATTCCTGCTGCGCCCTGTCCATCAGGCCGGGGTATTTGGGCCAGGCGGCGTGCGGGCCGGCCGGGCTGTCGGGGTCGTAGAACTCGGGGAAGGGACCCTCGAAGTAGTCGTCGTAGTCCTGGACCCCGGTGTAGCGGGCGGCCTCGGCGGCGCCCGGCACCAGCAGGTTCGGGCAGAGCAGGTGCGAGTAGGTTTTCTTGTTGACGCCGCTGTTGGGGTTGAGCATGCCGCCCTCGAGCAGGGTGCGCACCCAGAGCGTCTCGTTGAGCTGCTGGCTGTCAGCCGAGTCGCCGGTGACGATCGAGAGGTCCATCGCGCTACGCGCCCCGCTGCCGTCGGCCACCGGGCTTTCCGCCGTGAACTGGTTGACCTGGCGGATCATCGCCTCGTCGATCTGCGGGTTGAGCGCCTCCCACGGGCGCCAGGCCGAGCCGAAGGGGAGGTTGAGCGGGGTGGAGAGCGGGTCGATGATCTCGACCCGCGCCGGCGACTCCTCGTCGGAGAGCTGGAAGTCGGAGAGCTGGCCGAAGTAGATCAGCGAGGTGCGGGTTTCGGCGCGGCCTTCGCCTGCTGTGCCAAGTTCCTGGCGCACGGTGTAGGGCTCGCCTTCGCCGAGCTGCAGGAAGCGGTAGGCGCCCGGCGCGGCGGGCACGATCCGCTGTTCCAGCGTCGTTTGCCCTTCGGTGTCAGACGGAGCCGCCGTCGCGGCCGTCGCGACGATTCCAGCGGTGGCAAGCATTGCCACCAGGACGATGACCTTGGACCTCGCGACTTGTAGCATCGACGCCTCCCAACGTTCGATCAAGACTTGTTAAGCGTGCGAGGCTACCAAATATTTTGTAGAGAAGCTCCTTGAGTTTTCAGCCCTGCAGGGTGACGAAACGCTCCTCGGTCAGCTCGATCACCGCGTTGGCGGGGCCCTCGCGGGTGTTGCCCGAGTCCTTAACGCCGCCGTAGGGCATCTGGTCGGCGCGGAAGGTCGGGACCTCGTTGATCAGCACGCCGCCGAACTCGAGCGCCTCGGCCGCCTCGAGGCCGCGGCCGACGTCGCGGGTGAAGACACCGGCCTGGAGGCCGAACTTGGAGTCGTTCGCCATCCTCAGCGCCTCGCCGAAGTCCGAGTAGCGATCGATCGTCGCCACCGGCCCGAAGATCTCCTCGCACCAGACCTTGGCGTCGCGAGGAGGACCGGCGAGCAGGGTCGGCGCCAGGCAGCGGCCCTCGTCGACCAGCTCGCCGCCGGTGAGCAGCTCGGCGCCGGCGGCGACGGCCTCGTCGACCCACTGCTTGACGCGGTCGCGGTCGTCCGGCGAGATCAGCGGGCCAACGTCAGTCTCGGGGTCGAGCGGGTCGCCGACCCGCAGCGCCTCGGCGTTGGCGACCAGGCGCTCGGTGAAGGCGTCGGCAATGTCCTCGTGGACGAGGACCCGCTGGATCGAGATGCAGCTCTGACCAGCGTGGGAGAAGGCGTGCAGCTTCGCCTTGTCGGCGGCCGTCTCCCAGTCGCCGTCGGAGTGGACGATCAGCGGCGCGTTCGAACCCAGCTCCAGGTTGACCTTCTTATGGGGGACGCGGCTGCGTATCCCCCAGCCGACCTTGGAGGAGCCGGTGAAGGTGAGCGCCCGGGTCAGCTCGTGCTCGACGATCGCGTTGCCGACCTCCGAGCCAGGGCCGGGGATGACGCTGAGCCAGCCGTCGGGGAGGCCGGCCTCGGCCAGCACCGCGGCCAGCTTCAGCGCCGAGATCGGCGTCTGGCCGGCGGGCTTGAGGACGATGGCGTTGCCGGCCGCGATCGCCGGCCCCAGCTTGTGGGCGACGAGGTTGAACGGGAAGTTGAAGGGGCTGATCGCGCCGACCACGCCGTAGGGGACGCGCAGCACCACGCCGAGCTTGCCGACGCCCGATGCGGAGGCCTCCATCGGCACCGTGCCGCCGGTCAGCTTGCGCGCCTCGACCGCGGAGAAGGTCAGCGTGTCGACGCAGCGGGCGGCCTCGACCCGGGCGGTCTTCAGCGGCTTGCCGGCCTCGGCGGCGATCGTCAGCGCCAGGTCGTCGATCCGCTCGCCGACGAGCTCGGCGGCGCGATCGAGCACAGCAGCCCGCTCGTGCTGGAGGAAATCGGTGGACTCGAAGGCCTCCTGGGCTGCTCTCGCCGCTCGATCGACGAGTGCCGCGTCGCCCTGGGCGACCCGTCCTACTGGCGTCCCGTCATAGGGGCTGAGCACCTCGTCCCAGGCGCCGGTCTCGACCCACTCGCCGGCTGCGAGGAGCTTGTGATCGGTCGCTTGCACCGCATGCGTCGCCATGCCCAGTCACCTCTCGGTCGCTTGATTTCAGCCTAGAGCAGGCCGCTACTCGCGCAAGGCGAATCTGTTGACCTGGCTATGCGCGTTCGTCTCGCAACGATCCTCGTCTTCCTGGTCCTGGCACCCTCTGCCCAGGCAAGCGTCTCCTGGGTCGTCGAAGGGCGCGGGTTCGGCCACGGGGTCGGGATGAGCCAGTACGGCGCCTACGGCTATGCCAAGCACGGCAAGGACCACCGCTTCATCCTCAGCCACTACTACTCGGGGACCACGCTCGGCAAACTGACCGCCGGCCGCGTCGTCCGCATTCTGGTCGGCATCGACCCCGGCGACGTCGGCTTCACCGGCGCGAGCAGCGCCTGCGGGCGCGCCCTATCACCCGAACAGAGCTACCAGGCCCATCGCAGCGGGCGCAGCGTCAAGCTGCGCACCTCGTCCGGCAGACCGCTGGCCAGCTGCGGCGCCAAGCTGCGCGCCGCCGGCAGCGGCACGATCGAGATCGACGGGACCGCCTACCGCGGCGCGCTCGAGGTGGTGCCGACCGCCAGCGACGCCGGCTCGCTCAACGCGGTCAACGCGGTGCCGATCGACCAGTACGTGAAGGGCGTGATCCCCAACGAGTCGCCCTCCTCATGGCCGATGGCGGCGCTGCGGGCGCAGGCGGTCGCGGCGCGCTCCTTCGCCCTCACGACCCAGGTCGGCGGCAACGGCTTCGACCTCTACGACGACACCCGCAGCCAGGTCTACGAGGGGATGGCGAGCGAGACCGCGCGCGGCAACCGCGCCACCACGGAGACCCGGGGCGAAGTCGTCCTATACCGCGGCGAGGTCGCGCAGACCTTCTTCTCCGCCTGCTCCGGCGGCCAAACCGAGAACGTCGAGAACGTCTTCTTCGGCACGCCCGTCCCCTACCTGGTCGGGGTCCCCGACCCCTACGACCACTACTGCCCGCTGCACACCTGGACCCTGCGCTTCAGCGGCGCCGAGATCAGCGCCGAGCTGGGCGCCTACCTCGACGGCCGCCTCGAGCGCGTCGCGATCGTCCAGCGCGGCACCTCGCCGAGGATCGTCTGGGCGCGCCTCCACGGCAGCGGCGGCGTGACCAAAATTCGCGGCGACCAGCTAGCGGCAGCGCTTGGCGGCTACGACCGCTGGATGACCTTTAAAAAGGTCATCGAGAATCAGCCGTCTGGATAGGGCTGGACCGGGATGCCGTGGTCGGTCTCGTGCATCCCCAGCTCGTAGGCGGCGCCGGCCGTGAGGGTCAGCTGGCGCGCCGGGCGAGCAGGCTGTTCGACCGTCAGCTCGAGGTCGGCGACCGAGCAGTTGATCGTGTTGTGCGCGGGCCCCTTCGGGTCGGCGTAGACCCAGCCGACGAAGTCCTTCTTGGGGGCGGAGACGCGGCCGCGGACGACGACGTCCTTGCCGGGGAGGACGAAGGAGCAGGCGCCCGCCGACTCCTCGATCGACGCGGCGCGGATCTTGCCGAAGCCGCCGAGGCGGTGCGCCACGCCGTCGAGCATCAGCATCCCCGAGGGGATCCAGGGGGTGGTCCAGGAGCCAAGCTTGATCCGGGCGGCGCCGGCATCGAAGTAGGTGCCGTCCCCGCCCTCGAATCCCGTTCCCTCCAGCCAGACCCAGCGCTCGGCGTGCTCGCTGCCCCAGTTGTGGCCGATCATCCCCGGCCAACCGGAGAGCTCGATCGTCTCGCCGCCGATCTCGAGCCGGCCGTCGAAGCGCGCGTCCGGATAGGGAGCGACGAACTTGGTGCGCGGCACCGGCGCCTCGTAGAGCCAGTCTGCCGGCAGGTACTTGCAGGGCTCGGCGTCGCCGGAGAAGCTGAAGTCCCAGGAGGCCTCGAGCGCCTCGGTCTCGATCACGCCCTGCGCCCGGCCCGGGCCGATCTCGGCCTCGGCGACGCGGATCCAGGAGCCGGCCGGGGCTGAGAGCTGCGCCTCCGGCACGGTCAGCTTGGTCGCCCGCGGGCCGTCCGCGGCGCGGTCGAAGAGCGTGAACCACACCGAGCCTTTGGCTTCGCCGCCCGGCTGCTTGTGGACCGTGTGGCGGATCCAGATCCCCCGCCCGCCGCCGGGCTGGCAGGCCTTGATGTAGAAGCTCTCGTAGTGACCGGCCTTGGCGGCGACCCGCGGAAACCTCGCTCCCTGGTCCATGGCCCGAAGCCTAAACGGACGTGCCGGTAGTTAGCCGCCCATATGGGCGGCTAACTACCGGCACGTCCTCGTCAAACCTTGATCGTGATCACGTCGCCGTCGGCGACGACGTAGTCGCGGCCCTCGATCCGCAGCAGCCCCTTGTCGCGGGCCGGCGCGTAGCCCCCGCACTCGACCAGCTCCTGCCAGCCAATGGCCTCGGCCTTGACGAAGGCGTCCTGGATCTCGGTGTGGATCGTCCCCGCCGCCTCCCAGGCGGTCGAGCCGCGGTGGATCGGGCGCGCGACCGCCTCCTTCGCCTCGCCGGCGGTGAAGAAGGTGAGCAGCTCGAGCAGCTCGTAGGCGGCGCGGACGAGCCGCGCCAGGCCGGAGCCCTCGACCCCGTAGGACTCGCGCATCTCCTCGGCTTCGGCCGGGTCGAGCTCGGCCAGCTCGCCCTCGATCCGGGCGCTGACCGCAACGGCGCCTGCCCCGATAGCGGCGGCGTGGGCGACGACCGCCTCGGGCACCTCGGCGTCGCCCTCGTCGACGTTGGCGACGTAGAGGATCGGCTTCGAGGTCAGCGCCTGGAGGTTGCGTGGCGCGTCGGCAGCGGCATCGGGAACCGGGATGGAGCGAGCCGGCTTGCCTTCGCCGAGCGCCTCCAGCACCTGCTCCAGCCAGCCCTGCTCGGCGATCGCCTCGGCGTCGCCCGACTTCGCCCCCTTGCGCACCCGGCCCAGGCGTCGCTCGACCTGCTCGTAGTCAGAGAGGACGAGCTCGGTCTCGATCGCCTCGATGTCGGCGAGCGGGTCGACGCGGCCGTCGGGATGGGGAACGTCCGATTCGGTGTGGCAGCGGACGACATGGCAGATTGCGTCGGTCTCGCGGATCGAGGCGAGGAACTTGTTGCCGAGGCCCTCCCCCTCCGAGGCGCCCTTGACCAGGCCGGCGATGTCGTGGAAGGCGATCGTCGCCGGTTCCAGCTTCGAGCTGCCGACGGTCGCCGCGACCTGTTCGAGCCGCTCGTCGGGCACCTCCGCGATCGCCACGTTGGGCTCGATCGTCGTGAACGGGTAATCGCCCGTCTGCGCCCCGCCCTCGGTCAGCGCGTTGAAGAGGGTCGACTTGCCGGCGTTGGGCAAGCCCACGATCCCGACCTTCATACGGGGCCTCCCTCGTTCATATGGACAGCGGCACGATCAAGCCGAGCGCGATCCCGAGGATCGCGCCGGCGAGGACGTCGGACGGGTAGTGCATCCCCAGGTAGGGGCGGCCGAGGGCGAGGGCGATCGCCAGGATGAAGGCGAGCGCGCCGAGCGGCTCGACCCGGACCATCGCGGTGGCGACGGCGAAGGACGAGGTGGCGTGGGCAGAGGGAAAGCTGAGCGAGCTTGGCGCCCCGCCAAGCGGCGGCAGCCCCTCGAGCACGGGACGCGGGCGGCGCACGACGAGCTTCACCGCGTAGTTGAGCCCAATCGCGATCGGCCCCAGCGCCGCGCAGATCAACCAGGCCTCACGGTTGGAGGAGTCGACGATCGCCAGGACAACACCGAGCGCGAGCCAGACCGCGCCGTTGTTGCCGGTCTTGCCGAGCGCCTTCGCCGCCGTCTCCAGCGCAGGGGTGTGCCCGCGTGTCCGCATCGTGTGCAGCAGTCTCAGGTCGGCGCCCGCCATCGCGGCAGCAGGATAATCCGCAGTCGATGACTTCCGTCCCCGGCTACACCCACACGCCTGGCCACCACTGCGGCTCGACCGCCCTGCGCAACCTGCTCGGCTTCCACGGCGTCGAGATCAGCGAGGAGATGGCGTTCGGCCTCGGCGCCGGCGCCTGCTTCTACTACGTCACCCTGGAGGACGCCTCCCCCAGCCGCTGGTTCAACGGCCGCACCGCCCGCCTCGAGGAGAGCTTCGACGAGCTGACCGGGGCGGCGCTGCAGATGCGCACCTTCGAAGAGGGAGACGGCAACGCCTGGGAGGCAGCCCGCGCCGAGGTCGATGCCGGCAACCCGGTGCTCCTGCTCACCGACCTCTATTACCTGGACCATTACGGCAACTCGGCCCACTTCCCGGGCCACGCGGTGGTGCTGGCCGGCTACGACGATGAGGTCGCCCACCTCTCCGACACCGGCTTCGAGGAGCTGCAGACGACCCGCCTGGAGAACCTCGACAAGGCGCGCCACAGCAGCCATCCCGCCTACCCCCTCTCCGGCCACATGTTCACGGCCTCGGGCGCGGTCTCGCAGGAGCAGTTGCGCGCGGCGATACCGGCCGCGATCGAGCGCGCCGCCAAGGCGATGGTCGAGCCCGAGTTTCGGAACTTCTCCGGCCTCGACGCCGTGCGCCGGCTGGCCGAGGAGGCCGGCTCCTGGCCCGAGGTCGTTGAGGACTGGCAGTGGTGCGCCCGCTTCGGCTACCAGGTGATCGAGCGTCGCGGCACCGGCGGCGGCGCCTTCCGCCTCATGTACTCGCGCTTCCTCGAGGAGGCCGGCCGCCCCGAGGCCCAGCTGGCCGCCGAGGCCGCCGCCCGCTGGACCGAGCTGGCGACTGTCTTCCACGCCGCCAGCGAGCGCGATGAGCCGGATCCCGCTCTCTGGGGCGATATCGACGCCGCCGCTCACCAGGTCGCGGAGGCCGAGGAGCGGCTCTGGACCTCCCTGGCGTGACTCAGCGTTAAGGGCGCTGCGTCCTGTTTGCCTCCTCCGCATAACGGGCACCCAGGGAGTGGGACGGGGGACCGGGGGACGCAACCTTGGAGGTTTGCGATGACCGATGCAAGCAGTCCGCCGGCGACGCCGTCGGCGGAAGGACAGGAATCGTCAGGGGCCCAGGAAACGGTGCAGCAGGCTGCCGGCCAGGCCCAGGAAAAGGCGCAGGAGGCCGGCGCCAAGGCACAGGACATCCTGCGTGAACAAGTCGACCAGCGCTCGACACAGGCGGGCGAGAAGGTGTCCGGAACCGCCGGGGACCTACGCAGCGTCGGCGAGGAGCTGCGCAACCAGGGCAAAGAGACACCGGCCAAGCTGGCGGACCAGGCGGCCGAGCGGACCGAGCAGCTCGGTTCCTATCTCAGCGAGTCGGATACCGACAGGCTGCTTTCAGACCTCGAGGAGTTCGGACGGCGTCGGCCGTGGGCGGTGCTTGCGGGCGGCGTCGTAGTGGGCATCGCCGCGGCCCGCTTCCTCAAGGCTTCGAGCCAATCGCGGTACCAGGGGCGGGCGCGCTCGGAAAGGCCGACCCGAGAAGTGCAGTCCTCGACTCCCCCTGTCATCCCGCCCGGGGTCGCCGTGGCGCCCGACGCGGAGGAGGGGGTGCGAGTCCCCGTGGACCCGGTGATTGGTCGATGAAGGCCCACAACGGACACGACACGGGCCTACGAGCAAGCTCGACCGGAGAACTGATCAAGCAACTCTCCGAGCAGACCTCGACCCTGGTCCGCCAGGAGCTCGATCTCGCCAAGGCCGAGCTCGCCCAGAAGGGCAAGACGGCCGGAGTAGGCGCGGGAATGCTCGGCGGCGCCGGCGTGACCGGCCTGCTCGCGCTCGGTGCGCTCACTGCCACTCTCATCCTTCTGCTCGCGGAGGCGATGGATACGTGGGTGGCCGCGCTGATCGTCACCGCGATCTGGGCAGGAGCCGCGGGCATCCTCGCCCTTGCCGGAAGGGACCGAGTCAGGGAGGGAATGCCTCCCGCACCCGAACAGACCGTCGAAAGCGTGAAGGAGGACGTGCAATGGGCCAAGACCCAGGCCAGATCAGGCAGGACATAGAGCAGACGAGAGCGGAAATGGGCGACACGGTCGGTGCGCTCGCGCACAAGACCGACGTCAAGTCGCGCGTGAAGGAGTCGTTTGCCGAGAAGAAGGAGCGCTTGCGCGCGCAGATGGCAAGTACGACATCGCACATAAGCGACGCGACACCGGAAGGAGAGCAGATGAAGGAAGGAGCGCAGCAGGCCGTCGGCATCGCCCAGGAAAACCCGCTCGGGCTCGCCCTCGGCGGCGTGGCGACCGGGTTCCTCCTCGGCATGATGCTGCCGGGCACGCGTGTCGAGGACGAGCGCGTCGGGCCGCTCGCCGACGAAGTGAAGGAAAAGGCGATGGAAACAGGTCAGGAGGCGCTCGAGCGCGGCAAGGACGTCGCCGGACAGGCAGCCGAACAGGCCGTCGACACGGCCAAGGAAGCCGGCCGGGAACAGGCCGACGGGATGAGGTCGAGCGTCCAGGAGAACGCCTCCGAGGTCGGCGAACAGGCGGGGCAGCAGAGCCAGACACCCCCGCGGTCCTAGTTGGCCGAGGGCGACACGATCCACCGTGCCGCCCGGCGGATCGGAGCGGCGCTCGGCGAGGAGAAAGTCGCCGTCGCCGCTCCGAACCCGCGCGGGCGAGCCGCCGGGATCGAGCGGCTGGACGGGGCGACGCTCGAGCGAGTGGACGCGCACGGCAAGCATCTGCTGCTTCGCTTCGGCGATCTCGTCCTCCCCAGCCACCTGGGGATGAGCGGCTCCTGGCACGTCTACCGGCGGGGAGAACGCTGGCGCAAGCCGGCCGGAGCCGCTTGGGTCGTGCTGAGGGGAGCCGAAGCGGAGGCGGTGCAGTTCGGCGGGCCGACGCTGAGGGTCCTCAGGGCCGAGGCGCTGCGCCGCGACCCGGTGCTCGCTCGCCTCGGACCTGACGTCCTCGATGGGGATTTCGACGCCGAGGCCGTCGCCCGCTCCCTCGGCGCGGTGCCCGATCGCACCCTCGGCGATGTCCTGCTCGATCAGACCTTGGTCGCCGGGATCGGCAACATCTTCAAGAGCGAGGCTTGCTTCGCCGCCCGGGTCGATCCCTGGCGCCCGGTCGGCGAGCTCTCCACCGAGCAGTTGCAGCGCGTCCTCCAAGCGGCCCACGACCTGATGCGGGAGGCGGTCGAACGTGGGCGACAGGCCCGCGCCGTCTACCGCCGCGCCGGCCAGCCCTGCACCGCCTGCGACACGTCGATCGCCGCGCGCGGCCAAGGCGACGCCAACCGCACCACCTACTGGTGCCCGAGCTGCCAGCTGGCTTCCTCGAGCGAATCGCGTCCGGGTTGACATCTCCGCCGGCGGGGTAGGTCACGCAAATGCCCCTGTGGATCGCTCGACGCGCCGTGCCCGCCGTTTGGCGGCGAGTTCCGTGGAAGCTGGTTTGGGTCGTCGCGGTCTGGCTCGTCGAGAAGGGGCGGGAGCGAGTCAAAGACAACCTGACCAAGAAGGAACAGCAGGAACTGCTGCGTCTGGTCAAGAGGTCAAAGGGACGCCCTAGCGCCCTCCCACAGCGTGACAGGACCCGGCTGAAGAACATCGCCGGCAAGGCGATCCGCGGTTGAGCCGGGGACGGATGATCGTGACCCTGGCGAGCGACCGTTTCGATGCTTCGTACCTCGGGTAGAGAGGCTCGCGTGACGATCGCCGGAGCCATATTCCTGATCGCCGTAGGGGCGATCCTGCGCTACGCGACGAATCTCCGTGTCGAGGGCGTCAGCATCGACACGGTAGGCCTGATCCTGATGATCGCCGGCGTCGCCGGCCTCGTCCTCTCCTTCTTCCAAGAGGCGATCTGGTCGGACCGGGCTCGCCGTCGCGAAGCGGCGCTGCCCCCCGACGAGCGCGTCGCCGAAGAACGCCGCGAAGTTCGCGAGCCCCCGCGCTACTGACCCGCTGAGTCGCGAACCCCCGCGCGACTGACTGACCGCTGAGCGAAGCACGCTTCGCCGAGCGCGCGTTTTGGCGTAGGGGCTCAGCCGTCTTCTTAACATTTGCGGGAAAGCCGCCGGGGCTGATCCAAAGTCACGCTTACGTGCAGGGATTTTGGCTCTTAGCCTGAGTCTCGACCATAAATCGAGCCTCGGCCAGACTTTAAAAATCAGTGTGAATTTGGACAAATATTGGGTAGTCTGGCTCGCTCGTGGGCGTCTCAGTCAGATATCTACCGAGAAGCAAATTCGCTTTCTGGTTCCTTCTGGGGGCGACGCTCGCGGCGCTTCTTGCAGCGGCTCCGGTCAGGGGCCAGGTGCCTGAGGCAACCGGCGCCGGGGCCGCACTGAGCGAGGTCGCCGAAGTCGCTCCGGAACCTGCCGCGGAGACGCCCGAAGTCGCGCCGGTGGACGAGGAACCGGCGACAGCTGCAGCTGCTCCCCCGCCTGCTCCTACTCCCACTCCTGCTCCATCCAGTCCTGCTTCCGACGCGGTCCGCACCGTCTCCGATGTAACCGCCGATGTTGGAGCCATGGCAGCTTCTGAGACCGGCGACCGACCAGTCTCTGACCTCGTCGCCAGGACCGGCGAAGAGACTTCCAGAACCCTCCAGAGCACTTCCGAGGCTGTGGCGGCAGCGCCACTCCCCGAGAAGATCGCCACGCCCGTCGCGCAGGCAGTCAAAGGGGTGGACCGGCTGAGTAACGAGGTTCAGGTCCGAACCTTGGACCTCGTCGCCTCGGCTGAGAAGACCGTACTTCCTGTGCTCCCAGGTCAAGGACCGGCGGATCCGGCAGCACCCGCAGCACCGCCGAATCAGACCCTCCCGCTCCACCAGGCGCCGGTCGGCAAGAACCTGCTGGCCGGCGCCTGGCTGGGACTCCTTCCCGAGGCGGGGGAGAGCGTGCCGGCGACCTACACAGCCGACACAGCTGCGATCGATCTCCTCAGCGTCGAGAGCCCGAACGGCTCGATCGGTCTCGCGGGCGCCCAGCCCTCGATGCTGCTCGGTCCCGCCGCGGGCGCAATTCCACACTTCAATGCCCCTGCGTCTCCGGACGCTCCCGGATCGCCGATGGGATCGGCAACCGGCGTAACCACCTCCGGATCAGGGGCCTCCTTCTTCGTCCCCATCGCCGCGCTGCTCGCGTTGCTCGCGCTGGCATCGCCGGCGATTTCCCGCAGGCTCAGGGAGCTGCCGGACTTCCCGGCACCAACTCCCTTCGTCTGCGCGCTCGAGCGCCCTGGCTAGGTCCTCTCGGACCTCAAACCAGGGCTGCGCCGGGAGCCCTCTCACTCCCCGGCGAAAAGCAACTCGAGCACGAAAGGAATTACCAATGAGAAGTTCCATGGCTGCAATCGCGGTCGTGGTCGCCATGGCGATCGGAGCGGCGCCCGCCGCCGCCTCCGTGCCGGTGCCGTTGCCCTCCTCCGGGCAGAGCAACAGCAGCAGCGTGACCCAGGGCGATCCGAGTGCGACAGGCGGCGAAGCCAACGCAACTGGTGGTGAAGGCGGCGACGCCAATACCGGCAACACGCAGATCGGGAACGGCAACGCCGTTGCCATCTCGGTCGGCGGCGACGCCGACGCCGAGGGTGGAGACACCGAGGCGACCAGCGGTGACGCCTACGGCGGCGACGGTGGAGACGCCGACGCTGACGGCGGCGACGCCGAGGCCGAGAACGACGCGGTGGTCAAGCAGACCAACGAGTCGAGCAGTGACAGCGACTCTCACAAGGGTTGCTGCGAGAGCCACTCGACGGACGGATCCGGCTCGCAGAGCAACGAGTCGAGCGTCCATCAAGGCAGCCCCGAAGCGACTGGCGGCGACGCCAACGCGACGGGCGGTAAGGGCGGCGACGCCAATACCGGCAACACGCAGATAGGCAATGGCAATGCCTACGCCAAGTCCGAGCCCCAGGAGCAGAAGGAGAGCAACTCCTGCGGCTGCGGTCACAAGGGCGGAAGCCACAGCAACGACGCAGACGCCAAGGGTGGAGACACCGAGGCGAGAAGCGGCGACGCACGCGGTGGCGACGGTGGAGACGCCGACGCTGACGGCGGCGACGCCGAGGCCGAGAACGACGCGGTGGTCAAGCAGACCAACGAGTCGAGCGGCGGTCACTCCTCGTACGAGAAGTGCGGCTGCGAGAGCCACTCGACGGACAGCTCGAGCTCCTCACAGAGCAACAGCTCGAAAATCGAGCAAGGCGACCCGAGCGCGTATGGCGGTAACGCCAACGCGACGGGCGGTAAGGGCGGCGACGCCAATACCGGCAACACGCAGATCGGGAACGGCAACGCCGTTGCCATCTCGGTCGGCGGCGACGCCGACGCCGAGGGTGGAGACACCGAGGCGAGAAGCGGTGACGCCTACGGCGGCGACGGTGGAGACGCCGACGCTGACGGCGGCGACGCCGAGGCCGAGAACGACGCGGTGGTCAAGCAGACCAACGAGTCGAGCGGCCATGGCTCCGGCTACTCCTCTCACGGGGATTGCGGGTGCCAGAAAGTTCCCTGGGAGATGAACGGGTCGAGCTCTGGGTCCCAGAGCAACGAGTCGAGCGTCTACCAGGGCAGCCCGGAAGCGACTGGCGGCGACGCCAACGCGACGGGCGGTAAGGGCGGCGACGCCAATACCGGCAACACCCAGAAGCACAACGGCAACGCCGAGGCCAAGTCCGAGCCGCGCGAGCAGCAGCCCAACGGACAGACCAAGTCCTGCGGCTGCGATCGCCACGGCAAGGGCGGCAGCAACGATGCCGACGCCGAGGGTGGAGACACCAAGGCCCGCAGTGGCGACGCCTACGGTGGCGACGGCGGAGACGCCGACGCCGATGGCGGCGACGCCGAGGCCAAGAACGACGCGGTGGTCAAGCAGACCAACGAGTCGTCAGGCAAGAAGTCCCGCAGCTCCCGTCACGGCGACTGCGGCTGCAAGAGTCACTCGACGGACGGCTCGGGCTCCTCGCAGAGCAACAAGTCGGACGTCAAACAGGGTGACCCCGAAGCGACCGGCGGCGACGCCAACGCAACGGGCGGTGACGGCGGCAACGCCAACACCGGCAACACCCAGAAGTACAACGGCAACGCCAAGGCCGAGTCAAAGCCCCAGGAGGAGAACGTGCCACTCGAGCACAAGTCCTCCTGCGGTTGCGACTACGGCAATAGCGGAAGCCACGACGCCGACGCCGAGGGTGGAGACACCGAGGCGACCAGCGGCGATGCGACCGGAGGCGACGGCGGAGACGCCGATGCCGACGGTGGCGACGCCGAGGCCTCGAACGAGGTGAAGGTGATCCAGTCCAACATCAGTGGGCTGGGAGGTTCGCGTTGGTAGTTCGATAGTCGAAGGCGTCAGCCTTCGGTGACGGGAATGACCCCGGCGGCGCTTCGGCCCGCCGGGGTCATCTCCTGCCCGCGAGCCCTTCGCCTGTGGAGCTAGGATCGCTTCAGGCAGGCGTCAGCCGAGCGAAATAGGCGAACCAGTTGCCGGAGTGGGACTCGTAGACAAGGCCGGCCTCGGCAGCTTGGCGCTTGAGGCTGGCGAGGGTGGTGAAGTGGGGATCGCCGAAGAGCTCACCGACCACGAGACGGCCGTCCGGCTTGAGGACGCGGCGGATCTCGCGCAGGGCGGCCCCGGGGTCCGGGATCTCGCCGAGCACAGCGGTGAGGATGACGGCGTCCATCGAGCCGTCCTCGTATCGGAGGTCGGTTGCATCGCCCTGGGTCGCGACCAAATTGGTGAGGCCACGCTTGGCCGCACGACCCATCGTGTGGTCGAGGAACTCCTGCTGCAGGTCGAAGATCTCGATCCTTCCTTCGGGCCCCACCCACTCCGCCATGTCGAGCGTGTAGTAGCCGGTGCCCGGTCCAATCTCAAGTAGCCGCTCGCCCGGCTCGGGGCGAAGGACCGAGCGCAGCCGCTCAGGCGTGACGACTGGGTGCGGCGCTTCGACCCAGAAACGTTGGCCATAGGGACAAGCCGAGGGGTTCTTGCGCCACCAGAGCGCCGCTCCCAGCGTTGCCGCCGCGCCGACGCCGAGCAGCGTCCGCGCCCGCATCAGCCCGGCCGGTTGAGGCCGAAGCCGACTTGGTGCTCGCCCGAGTCGATGCGCAGGAAGGAGACCTTGCCGAGGTAGACGGCGAGCACGCCGTCCTCGGTCTTGACGTCGTGCCAGCCGCCCTTCTCCACCTGCTTGCGCAGGTCCTTCAGCTCGTCGTCGGTGAGCCGCACGGAGACGACCTGGCCGCCCTCGAAGCCGATCTCTACACGTTGCGCATCTGCCATCAGTGCCCACCTCCAGCGGGTTCGACGATCTCGGTCAGCACCCCGCCGGTCGAGCGCGGGTGCAGGAATGCGACGCGGCTATCGCGGATGCCGGTCCGCGCCTCGTTGTCGATCAGCTCGATCCCGGCCGCAGCCAGGCGCTCCAGCGTCGCGTCGATGTCCTCGACGGCGTAGGCGACGTGGTGCAGACCGGGGCCCTTGCGGGCGAGGAACTTGCCGACCGCGGTGTCTGGCCCCAGCGGCCGCAGCAGCTCGACGTGGCCGTCGCCGACGTCGAGCAGGACCGCCTCGACCCCCTGCGACTCGACCGTCTCCCGGTGCGCCAGCTCCATCTCGAAGCTCTTCGCGTAGAACTCGATCCCCGCCTCGATGTCCTCGACGGCGACGCCGATGTGGTCGATCCTGCTGAACACGGGCGGCAGTCTACGTGGCCGGCGGCGGCCCATCCCCGGCGCCGCCTGCCTGCTCGACGCGGAGGATCTCGGCCAGTGCCGCGACGCCGACCTCGAGCTGCTCCGGCGTCGGCTCCTTGGTCGCGAGGTGGCGCTGGATCTCACGGCCCGGCGTGTGGAACGCCTCCGCGAGGGGAGCGCCGTGGTGCCGGTCGCTCCAGGCGAACATCTCGACCGCGATCGAGGCGCCACCGAGCCCGACCGCGGCGCGGGCCAGCGGCCCCGGCTGCTCGACCAGCCGCTCGAGCAGGACCGTGCCGCCCACGGAGAGCAGCATCATTGGAGTAACCAGGTTGGAGCCGCAGCGGTCGTGCTCCTTGGGCACGCCGGCCGGGTCCTCGATTCCCTGCTCGTAGGCGGCGATCGCCTTGTGCTCGACGCCGTGGTAGGCAGCGAGGTCACGGTCGAGCAGTGCCACCACAGCCGGCACGGCGCCAACCGCCTGGATGACGCTCTCACGCAACGCCGAGCTGCCGACGCGCTTGCGCAGCACCGTGGTCGCCACCAGCGTCGCCCCGATCGCGGCGAGCACGCGCCAGTCCTCAAACGGGAGCCGGGCGGCGCGCAGCCGCCGTCGGGTCAGCGGCAGCACGGCCAGCGCCTCGGCCAGGCGCAGCGGTCCGCGCAGTCCGGGGAGTTTCGCCGCCAAGTCCGGGGCCAGCTCGGGCTTGCACTCCGAGGCGACCTGGATCTTCCCGTCGGCGTCGCGCACGGCCGCGGCCCAGTGCGTCGGGCCGTGGATCAGCAACCCGTTGCGCAGCGCCATGCCGCCGAGTCGCAGAGGCTCCTCAGTCATGGTTCCAAGATAGACGGCCCCGCCATCTATGCGACCACTGCCTGCACAGCGAGGGCCAGGCCGGCGACGACGAGGATTGCCGCGATCGCCCTGAGCAGAGCGTCATCGTCGAGCCGCCCGGTGAGGTGGGCGCCGAGATATGCGCCCGGGACCGCGCCGAGGCAACCTGCAGCGAGCAGCACCCACTCGACTCCTCCCGCGATGTGGCCGATCAGACCACCGATCCCGACAACGACACCGGTCGCGGCGTTCGTGCCAACCGCGGCCTTAGGCGCCGTACCGAGCCACTTGACCATCGCCGGCAGCCGCAGGGTGCCGAGGATCAGGCCAACCAGGCCGCCGAGCACGCCGACGGCAAAGGCGATCGCCATCGCAACAGCGGCGCCTCCCGACGGTGGTACTGCGGCAGCGGGCTGCCGTTGTCGTCGCCCAATCTCGAACGCCCCGTAGAGAACGACGATCGCGATCGTCGCCAGCAGCAGCCGCTGGGGCAGCTCGCCTGAGACCAACCCGCCAACGATCCCGCCGACCAGCGAGGGTGGCGCCATCAGCCAGAACAGGCGCCAGTCGATCCGGCCGCCGCGCCAGTGGGCGATCGAGGCCGTGAAGGCGGAGGCAGCGCTGATCGCCACGTTGGCCCCGGCGCCGGCCGCCGCAGATGAGGAGAACTGGAGGACGACAGGCAGCCGCAGGTTGCCCAGGACCAGCCCGGCGATGCCTCCAGCGACCGCGACCGCGAACGACCAGACCGCGACGCAGATCAGCTCCAGCGGCTCCATCGGGCCGCGAGCGTATCCCGGCTCCTCGACGAGCAGTTAAGCCCTCAATGCCCGACGGCCGCGCGAAACTCGGCGCGGTCGTCGGTTCCCCCCTGGGCTTCCCTTGTTAGGTCCGGCCGGAGGCCCCCAGTCCAGGCCTCCGGCCGGTGTGTCGGCTCTCCCTGGCTCTAACTTGGAAAGCCGCCTTTAAAACACTGACCGGTACGGGAAGTTGCGCCTGCGACTAACCCCTGCCAAAGCGCTTGCGCAGCTGCTCAAGGCGCCTTCCCAGCTCTTCCTCGAAGCCTCGATCGGTGGGGGTGTAGAAGCGCTGGTTGCCGAGCGCGTCGGGCAGCAGCCGCTGGTCGCTGACACCTCCCGGCTCGTCGTGGGCGTAGCGGTAGCCCTCGCCCCGGCCGAGCTGCTTCGCGCCGGGGTAGTGAGCGTCGCGGAGGTAGTCAGGCGGGGTCTGGGCGCCGTTCTCGCGCACCTCGGCCCGGGCCGCCGAGAGCGCCTTGTAGGAAGCATTGGACTTCGGCGCCAGGGCGAGGTAGACGGCGGCCTGGGCGAGGTTGAGCGCGCACTCGGGCAGGCCGACGCGGTCGACTGCGCGGGCGGCGGCATCGGCGACCAGCAGCGCCTGCGGGTCGGCGTTGCCGACGTCCTCGGAGGCGAGGATGACCATGCGGCGGGCGATGAAGCGGGGGTCCTCCCCTCCCTCCAGCATCACCGCCAGGTAGTAGAGCGAGGCGTCGACGTCGGAGCCGCGCGTGGCCTTGATCCAGGCCGAGATGAAGTCGTAGTGGCGGTCGCCCTGGCGGTCGTAGTCGAGCGCCTTGCGCTGCAGCGCGTCCTCGATCGCGGCGACGTCGACCGGCTCGCCGTGCGAGCGCTCCGCAGCGCGCTCCAGCGCCGAGAGCGCCACCCGGGCGTCGCCGCCGCTGCGGTGCGCCAGCATCTCCAACGCTGCGTCCTCGACGGGGGGCGGGTCGGCCAGGCCCCGCTGGGGGTCGGCGAGCGCCCGGCGCAGCAGCTCCTCGACCTGCTCCGGCTCGAGCGGGCGCAGCTCGTAGACCTGGCAGCGCGAGAGCAGGGCCGAGTTGACCTCGAAGTAGGGGTTCTCGGTGGTGGCGCCGATCAGCGTCAGCAGCCCCTCCTCGACCGCTGGCAACAGCGCGTCCTGCTGGGCCTTGTTGAAGCGGTGGATCTCGTCGAGGAAGAGCACCGTCGGCCGCCCAGCCGATCGCCGCCGCTCCCGAGCCCGCTCGATCACCGCCCGGATCTCGGCTTTGCCCGCATTGACCGCCGACTCCTCCTCGAAAGCCCCCTCGGCCCCGGCAGCCGCGATCCGCGCCAACGTAGTCTTCCCCGACCCCGGCGGCCCGTACAAGATCGCGCTATGCGGATGCCCCTCCTCAATCGCCGTCCTGAGCGCAGACCCTGCCCCGAGCACATGCTCCTGCCCCACCAGCTCATCAAGCGAGCGCGGCCGCATCCGCACCGCCAGCGGCGCATCAGCAGCTGGAACGTCAGCAGACTGGGCTTGCGAGGTGTCGAATAGCCGGTCTTCCACTGCGGCTCAGTATGAGGGGATCGGGGGAGGTCTCGGGGTGCCTCGCGAAGCGGCCCCCGGCAAGGTAATTCTCAGCCGCGAAGCGGCACCAAATTCGTGAGCGGAGCGCCAGCGAAGCGAACCCAGGCACCCACGAGACCTCCCCCGATCCCCTCTACACTCAAACGCATGGAGAGCGCCACGCAGTCACCCCCTGCCCAGTCCACCCTCGAGAGCTTCAACCCCGCCACCGGCGAGCTGGTCGGCTCGGTCGCGACGATCACCCCGGACCAGGTCCAGTCCGTCGTCGACGACGTCGCCCGCATCCAGCCTGCCTGGGCTGAGCTGAGTCTGGCCGACCGCGGCCGCTACATGCGCCGCGCCGCCGACGTCCTGCTCGACGAAATCGACGAGATCGCCGACCTGCTTGTCAACGAGCAGGGCAAGCCGCGGGCCGAGGCCTACACGATGGAGCTGCTGCCGACCGTCGACGCCCTGCACTGGTGCGCCAAGGCCGGCCCCAAGATCCTCGCCGACGAGAAGGTGCGGATGTCGCAGGCTTTCCTGATGACCAAGAAAGGCCGCTTCTCCTACGAGCCGATCGGCGTCGTGGGCGTGATCGCGCCTTGGAACTACCCCTGGTCGATCCCCTTCGGCGAGGTCGCGATCGCGCTGATGGCGGGCAACGGCGTGGTGCTTAAGCCGGCCAGCCTGACGCCGCTGCTGGGCGAGGCGATCCGCCGCGTCTTCGAGAAGGGCGGGCTGCCCGAGGGCCTCGTCCGCGTCGTCCACGGCGGCGGCGCGGTTGGCGACGCGCTGGCCCGCTCCAGCGTCGGCAAGGTCTTCTTCACCGGCTCGGTCGAGGTCGGCCGCAAGGTCGGCGCGGTCTGCGCGGAGAGCCTCAAGGGCTCGGTGCTCGAGCTGGGTGGCAAGGACCCGATGATCGTCTGCGCCGACGCCGATCTCGACAACGCGATCTCCGGCGCCGTCTGGGGTGGCTTCGCCAACGCCGGCCAGACCTGCTCGGGGATCGAGCGCGTCTACGTCGACCGCCAGGTCGCCGACCGCTTCGTCGAGGGCGTCGCCCGCGAGGCGCAGAAGCTGCGTCTCGGCGACCCGCGCGAGTGGGAGACCGAGATCGGCCCAATGACTTCCGAGGGCCAGTACGAGATCGTCGTCGACCTGATCGAGGACGCAGTCGCCTCCGGCGCGACCAAGCTCTGCGGCGGCCCGACCGAGGTGAGCGGCTTCAGCGGCAAGTACGTCGCGCCGACCGTGCTGACCGGCGTCACCCACGAGATGCGGATCATGCGCGAGGAGATCTTCGGCCCGGTGCTGCCGATCGTCGTCGTCGACTCCGAGCAGGAGGCGATCGAGCTCGCCAACGACTCGCAGTTCGGTCTCGGCGCCTCGGTCTGGACCAAAGACCGCCAGCGCGGCGAGCGGATCGCCCGCCGGATCGAGTCGGGAATGGTCTGGGTCAACGACCACTCCTTCAGCCACGGCGCCTGCCAGTGCGCCTGGGGCGGCGTCAAGGACTCAGGAGTCGGCCGCTCCCACTCCAAGTTCGGCTTCTACGAGTGCGTCAACATCAAGATGAACGCCTGGGAGCCGGGCCTGACCCGCGACTTCTGGTGGCACCCTTACGACCGCACGCTCGGCGAAGCGGTGCGCGCCTCGGCGAAGCTGCTCTACGGCAAAGGCGCGGCGCGGACCCAGGCGCTGAAGGAGGGCGCCGGCCCGTTGCTCGAGGTCGGCCGCCGCACCCTGCGCAAGCGGCGCAGCTGAGCGTCGTCGGCACCGCTCGAGGCGCCCATCAGATCTGGGCGAAGATGCCGACCAGCGCGGCGATGAGAACCGCGATCAGCGCGCCGCTGAACTGAATCATCGTTCGCTGCACAGCGTCGAAACGTGATTCCAGAGCATTGAACCGCGTGTTCATTTCCGCGCGCAGCCCGTCGATTTTGGAATCGACTCCTCCGAACTTCGCGTCGACTCCTTCGAACCTCGCGTCGAACTTTGCCTCGAGTTTGTCGAATCGCCGGTCTACTGCCTCGAACTTCTGGTCGACCGCGTCGAACCGCCGGTCGATCGAGTCGAAGCGATCGTCGATCCGGTCGAAGCGCTCTTCCAGCCGCTCATCGGTCCAGCTCTTCGTCATCGTCTGCATGATGACACCGTAACCTGCTGTCTGCGTACACGTGGTGCGCGGAATGTAATAAGTTCGGGCTATCTTCCGCGCGAAAGCGTGACTCAGGAGGCGACCGGCTCGGCGAGCTCGTAGAGCCCCTCGGCCTCGAGCTCGCGCAGTCGGTCGTAGTCGGCTTTCAGCCGCTCCCGGTCAGGGTCGACCAGGTAGATCATCCCGGGGCAGGAGAAGAGGTCGATCGTGCGCTTCAGCTCGTCGCCGGGGCCGAGCATCGCGATCGAGCCGGCGAAGGTGGGGAGTGCCTCGATCCGGCGCAGGCCGTCGGCACCGACGATCCGCCCTTCGTACTGGGAAATCAGCATCACGCAGTAGTTGGCGGCCTTCAGCTCGTAGGGCTTGCCGGCGTGGCGGGCAACCGAGCCGGGGTCGATGTAGGCCTCGGCGGTAATGGCCGCGTGGCTCGGCGTGCAGCGGTCGATCACGTCGTCGCGGGTCGAGCCGTGCAGACGCGCGCCTGACTCGACCAAGACCGGCCCGGTGTCGGTCAGCATCACCTCGGTGTGGGCGGGGCCGAAGCGGATCCCGAGCGCATCGAGGGCGGCTTCCACGTAATCGACCACCGCGTCCTGCTGCTCGCCGTGGCGCGGGTGCAGCTCCTCGTAGTCGTAGACGAGGTTGCCGGCGATGCGGCGCTTGTTGTCCTGCCAGACCTCGGAGACGCGGTGCTGCCCCTCCCAGCTGACCGAGTTGACGAAGAACTGGGTGCCGCGCAGCATCTCCTGCACGAGCAGTTCCTCGTTGGCGCCCTGCAGGGCGTTGGGCCGGCCGAGGATGGCGGCGAAGGCGGCTTCGACCGCGGCTGGGTCCTCGCAGAGCGTCACCCCGTCGGTGCCGGCGCTGTCGAGCGGCTTGACCACGACCGGCCACTCGTCGCGCTCGCGCGCCCAGGCGGCCGCCTCGGCGGGGTCGCCGGTCTTCAGCTCCTCGACGGCGCGCAGCCCGGCGGCGCGCAGCGCTTCCGCCATCGCGTGCTTGTCGCGGCGCGCCCTGCTGCCGGCGCTGCCGTTCGAAGGGAGGCCGAGGCGCTCGCTGAGCGCGTCGGAGAGCAACACGCCCGGCTCGGAGCCGACAACGACAAAAGCCGGGTCGTGGGCGGCAACCCTCGCCGCGGTCGCCTCGAGGTCGCCCTCGTGGACGATGTTCTCGACGAAGTGCTCCGGGCGAAAGGAGGCCAGGTAGAAGCCGGGCATGCCTGGGTCGCTCTGCACGTGGACGGCAGAGAGGCCCGCCTCGGCAAAGCGAGGCGCCAGTTTGGCCCCGGTCGAGTAGGCGTCGACGACGACCCTCGTGCGCGTGTCGCTCATGCCGTCGCCACCAGGACCTGCCGGTCCTCGGGCCGCTTCGGCCCACCGGCGAAGTCGCCGTAGCGCTCGACGTCGCGGAAGCCCGCTTCCTCCACCATCCGCTCCAGGTCCTCGGCCTCGTACATGCGGATGCGCGAGTCGACGATCTCGCCGTCGAGCTCGTAGCGGACGTGCAGCATCCCGGTCGAGAAGTCGACGTCGAGCGTCTCCTTGACGCCGTTGGTCTCGCGCACGACGACACCTTCGTCGGTTTTCAGCCGGTAGCGCGAGCGCTCCAGGTCGGAGAGCTGCATCAGTAGGCGCCCGCCCGGCTTCAGGTCGCGGTGGAAGGCGCGCAGCATCGCCATGTCCTCGGCCTCGGTGGCGCCGTAGCCGAAGCTCGAGTAGACGCTGACCAGGGCGTCGAACGGCGCCACGCCCTCCGGCAGCGGCTTCAGCAGATCGGCGACGAGGTAGGTCGGGCCGGGACAGCGCGCCTCAGCCTCGGCGATCGCCGCCGGCGAGATGTCCACCCCGACCGCCTCGCAGCCGTGCTTCATCAGTGCCGCGGCAAAGCGACCGAAGCCGCAGCCTGCGTCGAGCACCTTCGCGCCCGGCTCGAGGCCGAGCAGCTCGACCGTCTGGGCGGCGTCCTCGGCGGTCGTGTCGTAGCTGCCAAGCCGCGACGCGACGCGCATGAATGCAGGGCCGTAGTTGTCGGTCTCGTTGAGATGGGCGGATTCGGCGCTCACGAATTTCAAAGCGTAGCCGGACGCCGATATGGCAGGGTGCCGGGGATCGAACCCAGCGAGCTCGCCATCTCCGTCACCGATCTGCGCCGGGACTATGGGGAACGGCGTGCCCTCGACGGCGTCGACTTCGCCCTCGCCGGCGGCGAGACGCTGCTCGTCCTCGGCCCCAACGGCGCCGGCAAGACGACGCTGCTGCGAGTCCTCGCCACCCTGCTGCGCCCGAGCGCCGGCCAGGTGCGGGTCCTCGGTTGCGAGCTGCCGCGCGAAGCCTGGCGGCTGCGCGGCCAAGTCGGCTACCTCGGCCACGAGCCGCTCCTCTACCGCGACTTGAGCGGGCGCGAGAACCTGCGCTTCCACGCCGACCTGCACGGGATCGAGCGGGGGGAGGCAGAGCGCCGGATCGGCGCGCTGCTCGCCGCCGCCGGCATGGAGCACCGGGCCGAGAGCCGCGTCGCCGAGCTCTCGGCCGGGATGCGCCAGCGCCTGGCGATCTGCCGTTGCGTCCTGCACGAGCCGGCGCTGCTGCTGCTCGACGAGCCCGACTCCCACCTCGACGCCGAGGGCCGCGAGCTGGCCCGGGCGCTGATCGGTCCGGGCGAGGGCCACATCCGGGTGATCGTCAGCCACGACCCTGAGCGCTTCGCGCCCGAGGCGCAGCAGGTCCTCCGCCTCGAGTCGGGCGGCAAGGTGGTCGCGGCATGACGCCATCCCGGACCGCCTTCGCCGCGATCCTCGCCAAGGACCTGCGCAGCGAGGTGCGCACCCTGCAGTCGCTACCGGCGATGGCGCTCTTCGCCGTCACCACCTTCGTCATCTTCCGCTTCGGGCTCGACCGCACCAGCCTCTCCGGCGATCTCGCGGCCGGGGTGCTCTGGGCGACCCTGCTCTTCGCCGCGATCCTCGGCATCAACCGCCTCTTCGTCGCCGAGCGCGAGGAGGGCGGCTTCGACGCGATCCGCCTCGCCCCGATCGACCGCACCGCGCTCTTCGCCGCCAAGGCCGCGGCGCTCTTCATATACCTGCTGGCGCTGGAGCTGTTCGTCGTCCCGGTCTTCGCCCTCTTCTTCCTCGACTCGGCGGCCGGGCTGGGGCCGCTCGTCGCGGTCCTGCTGCTCGCCGACCTCGGCCTCGCCGCCACCGGCACGCTGATCTCCTCGATGGCGGTCCACTCCCGTGCCCGCGACCTGCTGGGCCCGCTCGTGCTGCTCCCCCTCTCGGTGCCGCTGACGATCGCCGCGGCCGGGGCCAGCGAGCCCCTGCTCGCTTTGGGCGGTCCCGGTTACGACGGCTTCGGCGGCTGGCTGGCGGTGCTGGCGCTATACGATCTGGTCTTCCTCCTTGTCGGGTACGCCGTATTCGACTTCCTGCTGGAGGACTGAGGCGCCCCGCTCCAAAGGCGGCGCAACCATGTACGGCACAGGACTGAGACCCCTCTCGATCGCGACCGTGGTGCTGATTGCCGCGGCGCTCTCGCTCACCTTCTTCTACGCGCCGCTCGACGCCGACCAGGGCTTCGTGCAGAAGATCTTCTACCTGCACGTGCCGCTGGCGATCGTCGCCCTGCTCGGCTTCGTCGCCGGCGGGGCCTTCGCGATCGCCCACCTGCGCAGCGGCGACCGGCGCTGGGACGCCTGGTCCTACGTCGCGATCCACATGTCGGTGATCTTCGGCGTCGCGGTGCTGATCACCGGCGCGATCTGGGCCAAGGCCTCGTGGGGCCACTGGTGGGTCTGGGACGAGCCGACCCTGGTCAGCTTCCTGATCGTCTTCCTCCTCTACGCCACCTACTACCCGTTCCGCTACGCGATCGAGGACCCCGAGCGGCAGGCCCGCTACGCCTCGGTCTTCGCGATCGCCGCCGGCGCCTTCGTGCCGCTCAACTTCATGGCGGTGCGGATGGCCGAGAGCCTCGTCCACCCACGCACCTTCGCCACAGCCGAGGGTGGCCTGCCGGGCTCGATGATGCTCACCTTCCTCGTCTCGCTGGCGGCGATGGCGCTGCTCTGGGTCACCCTGGTCAAGCTCGAGCTGACCGCGAAGAGCGCTTCCGGTCAGTTGAAGCGCCTACGCCGGGCGCTCGACGCCCCGGCGCCGGGCGGCGGCAGCCGAGTCGCCCCGGAGGTGAGCTAGTGGACTTCCTGCCGCTAGCCGCGCCCGCGCTGCCGCTCGACGAGGCCGGCAAGTACGTCGCCGGCGCCTACCTCGTCTTCATGGTCCTGCTCGTCGTCTACGTCGCGATCATGGCGGCGAAACTGCAGCGGATCGAGCGTGAGCTGCGTGAGCTGGCGACCTTCGCCGAGGCCCGCGCCAACGCGGAGGAGGCTGCGCCCCGGCAAGAGGAGGTGAGCGCTCCATGAGCGAGCTGCTCGCCCTCGGCGTCTCCCACAAGACCGCGCCGCTCGACCTGCGCGAGCGCCTCTCGCTGACAGAGGGTCGCGCGGTCGGCGCTCTGCAGGAGCTGACCGCCTCGCCGGGCATCCACGAGGCGGCGGCGATTTCGACCTGCAACCGCACCGAGCTCTACCTCGTCGTCTCCGACCCGGTCGAAGCCGAGTCGACCGCGCTCGGCGTGCTCACCCGCCAGGCCGAGATCAGGCCCACCGAGCTGCTCGGCCACCTCTACTCGCTGCGCGCCGGCGAGGCCGCCCGCCACCTCTTCCAGGTCACCGCCGGGCTCGACTCGATGATCGTCGGCGAGGCCGAGATCCAGGGTCAGGTCAAGCGCGCCTACGAGCTGGCTCTGGTCGAGGGCGGCACCGGACCGATCCTCAACCGCCTCTTCCGTGGCGCCCTCGCCGCCGGCGGCCGGGTCCGCGAGGAGACCTCGATCGGCGAGAAGGGAGTCTCGATCCCCTCGGTCGCGGTCGAGCTGGCACGGCGCACGCTCGGCGACCTGAGCGAGCGCCGGGTGCTGGTGGTCGGCGCCGGCGAGACCGCGGAGCTGGTCGCGCGGGCGCTGGTCGCTCGCGGCGTCGCCACTGTCTTCGTCGCCAACCGCCACTACGACCGTGCGATCGGGCTCGCCCAGAACTTCGGCGGCGAGGCAGTGCGCTTCGAGGAGCTGCCCGAGCAGCTCGAGGCGGCCGACATCGTCGTCTCCGCGACCAACTCCCCCCACCACATCGTCGAGCGCGACGAGCTGGAGCAGGTGATGAGCGCCCGCGAGGGACGGCCCCTGTTGCTGGTCGACATCGCCGTGCCCCGCGACATCGAGCCGGCCTGCCGCGAGATCGCCGGAGTCAGCCTGCACGACATCGACGACGTGCAGCAGATCGTCGAGCGCAACGCGAGCGGGCGCGAGGCCGAGGCGCAGCGGGCGGAGCCGATCCTCGCCGCCGAGCAGGACCGCTTCGAGCGCTGGCTCGCCTCTCTGGAGGTGGTGCCGACGATCGCCTCCCTGCGCGAGCGCGGCGACGAGGTCGTGCGACGCGTGCTCGCCGAGAACGATGGGCGCTGGGAGAGCCTCGGCGAGGCGGACCGGGAACGGCTGGAAACGATGGCGAAGGCGATCGTCTCCCGCCTCCTGCACGAGCCGACCCTGCGGATGAAGCGCTCGGCCGGCAGCGACGAAGCCTACGCCTATGTGAGCGCTCTGCGCGAGCTGTTCGGGCTTGATGCTGAGACGGAGCCGGAGACGGAAGCGGGTGGCAAAGTGACTCCTCTGCGGAGAGCCAATCCCGGTAGGGGTTCCACTTAACTTTTTCGCAGCCGCGTTTGTGGCTCCCGACGATGGCTGGTCGCGAAAAAGTACAAGACGTTCCACCCCTACCGGGATTGGCTCACCACACTTTCTGATGATTCGAATTGCCACTCGCGGCAGTGCGTTGGCTATAGCTCAGGCTCGGCAGGTTGCCGAGATGCTTGGGGGGGCCGAGCTGGTTGAGGTGTCTTCGGATGGCGTACAGGGCGATAAGGCTCGGTTCGTGCGGGGGGTGGAGCACGCCTTGCTCAACGGTGAGGCGGATATTGGTGTGCACTCGGCTAAGGACCTGCCAGCTGAGATGACTGAGGGGCTGGTGATTGCTGCGGTGCCGGTGCGGGAGGAGGCGGCGGACGCATGGATTGGGGTTGGCTCATCGCTCGACGATGTGCCCGAGGGGGCGCGTGTGGGGACCGCGAGCTTGCGGCGGCGGGCGCAGCTGCTTGCGGCGCGACCGGACCTGCGGGTCGAGGAGCTACACGGCAATGTGGACACCCGACTGCGCAAGCTCGCCGAGGAGGAGCTCGACGCGATCGTCCTCGCTGTCGCCGGCCTGCGGCGGCTCGGTCGCGAGGACGAGATCGGCTTCCCGATCCCGGCCGAGACGATGACTCCAGCGGCCGGACAGGGAGCACTCGTCCTTCAAACCCGCGCCGGGGCCGATGCGGCATCTGGAGCGGCCATCGGCGACGCGACAGCGCTGCGCGAGTTGCGCGCCGAGCGCGCCGCGGTCGCTCTGCTCGAGGCCGACTGCACGTCGCCGATCGGGGTGCGGGCGAGCGCCGCCGGAGAGCGCATGTCGATCGAGGCTTTCGTCGGCCTCCCCGATGGCAGCGAGTGGGTCCGCGACCGCATCGAGGGCGGCGCGTCGGAGCCCGAGGGTCTCGGCCGCTTGCTCGCCGAGCGCCTGCAGAGCGCCGGCGCCCGCGAGATTCTCGACTGTGCCCAGAAACCGGCGGGCTGATGCTTCCGGTGTTCGAAATGTCCCTCATAGGTACAAAAGGAACACCGGAATGAGCGCGCGGCCGGGAGTCGTGTACCTGGTCGGCGCAGGGCCCGGCGACCCCAGCCTGATGACGGCGCGCGCCCTGGAGCTGATCGCCTCCGCCGACGCGGTCTTCCACGACCGCCTGATCCCACCGGGCGCGCTCGACGGCGCCCGTCCCGACGCCGAGCTGGTCTACGTCGGCAAGGCGCCGGGAGCACCGTCCGTCCCCCAAGACGAGATCGGTGAGCGGCTGGTCGAGACAGCGCGGGCCGGCAAGAGCGTCGTGCGGTTGAAGGGGGGGGACCCGTTCGTCTTCGGTCGCGGAGGTGAGGAGGGCGAGGTACTGCACGCTGCCGGCGTCGAGTTCGAGGTCGTCCCCGGCGTCACCGCCGGCGTCGCCGCAAGCGCCTACGCCGGCATCCCCGTCACCCACCGCGACGACGCCTCCGCGGTCGCCTTCGTCACCGGGCACGAGGACCCTGAGAAGAGCGAGACCGCGCTCGATTGGGAAGCCCTCGCCCGCTTCCCGGGCACGCTCGTCTTCTACATGGGGGTCAAGCGGCTCGGCGAGAACGCAAGGGCGCTGATCGCGGCGGGGCGAGACCCAGCCGAGCCGGCAGCCGCGGTCGAGCGGGGCACGATGGATGGGCAACGCACGGTCGTCGCCACGCTGGCGACCCTTACCGAGGCGGTAGAGCGCGAGGGCATCGGCGCCCCGGCGCTGATCGTCGTCGGGCCGGTCGTACAGCGCCGCGAAGCGCTCGCCTGGCTCGAGCGACGCCCTCTACACGGCCGCCGCGTCGTCGTCACCCGTGCCCGCGCCCAGGCCAGCGGCCTCGCCACGACGCTGCGCGCGCTGGGCGCCGAGGTCATCGAGCTGCCGGCAATCCGGATCGAGCCGCGGCTCGGAAGCGAGGAGGTGCAGGGTGCCATCGACTCGATCGAGGACTACGCGCTGATCTGCCTGACCAGTCCCAACGGGGTTCGTCTTCTGTTCGAAGCCCTGGCGGCAGCCGACAAGGATGCCCGTGCTCTCGCCGGCGCGACAGTCGCCGCGATCGGCCCGGGCACAGCCCGAGCCCTCGCAGAGCACGGCATCGCCGCCGACGTCATTCCCGATCGCTTCGTCGCCGAGGCGCTGGTCGAAGCGCTGGCCGGCATCGAAGTGGAGGGTCGACGGGTGCTTGTCGCCCGCGCCGCCGACGCCCGCGACGTGCTCCCCGAGGCGCTGCGCGAGCGCGGCGCCGAGGTCGACGTCGTCGCCCTCTACGAGACCCTGCGCGAGCAGCCCGACCCCGAGGCAGTCGAGGCCGCGCAGAGCGCCGACTACGTCACCCTCACCTCGTCCTCGACCGTGCGCAACCTGACCGAGGCACTCGGCGAGCGTTTCCCGCGCACCGCCCGCGTCGTCTCGATCGGCCCGGTGACCAGCGAGGCCGTCCGCGCCGCCGGCCTCGAGGTCGACGTCGAAGCTGAGCGCCACGACGTCGACGGCCTCGTCGCCGCTCTCCTCGCCGATGCAGGCAGATGATCCCCTCCCGCGTTCGCTGTTTGTGGCGCTATAGGGGGACAAACAGCGAACGCGTGGGGCCAGGATGAACCTCGGCGCGCCGCACAGGCACTACCGCCGCACCGACTCGACCAACTCCCGTGCCCGCGAGCTCGCCGAAGACAGCGCGCCCGGCGGCACCGTCGTCACCGCCGACGAGCAGACTGCCGGCCGCGGGAGGCAAGGCCGTGCCTGGACCGCTCCCGCCGGCAAAGCGCTGCTCTATTCAGTGGTACTGCACCCGCTCGGCGACCGGCCGCTGCTGCCACTGGCCGTAGCCCTCGCCGTCGCCGAGGCGGCCGAGGACCTGGCGCCAGCGACCGCCTGCCAGATTAAGTGGCCGAACGACGTCTGGATCGGCGAGCGAAAGCTCGCCGGCATCCTGATCGAGACAAAGGTCCAGGACGACTGGGCGGTAATCGGCGTCGGGTTCAACCTGAAGATCGCCCCTGAGGAGTTTCCGGCCGACCTCCGTGACGCGGCAGTCTCGCTCTTCGGCTCGATTGAGGGGGGTCGGGGGGAGCCCCGACGGAGCCTCCCCGCTGTTGCTCCGTCGGGGCTCCCCCCGACCCCCCTCACCGCAGCTGCAGTTCTAAGTCGCCACCTGGAGCGCTGGCTCGGCGCAGATCGCGACTCGGTCCTCGACGCCTACCGCGAGCGCGACGCGCTCAGCGGCCGCGAGATCTCCTGGAGCTCCGGGCCCGACCTCAACGAGGTCGCCGGCTCAGGAGTCGCCGTCGGAATCGACGACCGCGGCGGCCTCGTCGTCCGCCTCCCCGGCGGCGGCAGCACCGTTCTCTTCGCCGGCGAGGTCCACCTGCGTCTCTGAGTCCGTGTCCCTCTCGGCCTCCGAGGTTTTCCGCGCCTTCGCGTCCCTCGTCCTCCCGGCGCCTTTGGCGTCTTTCTTCTTCTTGGCGCGCTTGCGCCGCCTGCCGCCTTTGGGGAAGTTGCGCAGCAGCTCCCGCCCGATCGAGGAGGGCTTGCGGGCCATCCTCATCCGGGCGCCGCGCAGGACCTCCTCGCCCTCCGGGGTGTGGGCGACAGCGGCCGCCAGCAGCGCTACCCCCAGCCGGCGGTCTTGTTTGCGCGCCGCGTGGACGAGGCGGCGGGCGTTGCGCCCGTGCGCCCGCCCGGAGGAGTTGACCAGGAGACCGAGCAGTCGCTTCGTCTCCGGCCAGCGCTGCACCGCATACTCTTCGTGCAGGTCGCGGGTGTAGGAGGCGAGACGCCAGACCCAGGCCTGTGCCTGGTCGCGCCGTCCGATCCTCTTGTCGATCAGCGCCTGCAGCAGTGTCTTCGTCCCGGCCCGCTTGTCGTCGCGGCTCCAGGTGCCGACGATGTCGATCGCGTCGTCGAAGGCGTCGCCGTCGCCCAGCTCGGCGATCTCGCTCAGCGCTTTCAGTTTCAGCTGCGAGTTGCGGTTGCGCTGGATGCAGGTGATGAGGAAACGGCGACGCAGCTCCTGGGTCTGGGCGCCGCGCAGCATCGCCCGCGCCCGCCGCCAGTTCTGCGGGTTGACCCGCGCTCCGGCCAGCGCCGCCCAGGCGTGCTGCTCGGCGTGGTCGAGGTTCTCGACCGCGATCCGCCACAGCTCCCGTTCCAGCACCTGGGTGCGACGCTCCTCGTTGTCGGAGACGGGGACGATGCGCCGCTCGACCCGGATCCGCCGGCCGCGCGCGCGCCGCACCGGCCCGACCACGATCGCGCCGCCGCGATAGACGTCGCGGTCGAGCAGGCTGTGCAGGGTGACGATCGTCTCGTCGTGGGTCGTCGCCGGGTGGACGAAGTCGATCACCAGGCCCGCTTCCTTGCCGGGGGCACGGCGCGTCACGCGGCCCACCCGCTGCTGGTAGACGCGTTTCGAGGCGGTCGGCGCCAGGTGCATGCAGATCGTCGCCCTCGGCGAATTCCAGCCCTCGGCGAGCAGCATCGCGTTGCAGAGCACGTCGACCTCGCCGCGCTCGAAGGCGGCGAGGATCTCGGCCAGTTCGCGCTTCGGCGTCTCGCCGGAGACGGCGCGAGCGACGATGCCGGCGGCCTGCAGCGCTTTGGCGACGTTCTTCGCGTGCTGGACCCCGGCCGTGTAGAGCACACCGGGGACTTTGCTGAAGCGGGTCTTGTAGAGGTCGGCGATCGCCACGTTGAAGGGCGCCTGGTCCAGCAGCGCGGCCAGCTCCTCCTGGTCGAAGTCCTGGTCGACCTCGCCCTTGCGCAGCGGCACTTTGGCGATCGTCCGCACCCCCGGCCCCGGCGGGATCCGCATGCAGCGCAGCGGCGAGATCACGCCGCGGCGGGCCGCCTGAGCGAGGTCGAAGCGCGAGGTCTGGGTCGGGAAGAGGTCGGCGACGTGACGGGCGATCAGCGCCCCGGTCGCTGTCATGCCGATGTAGACAGGCCCGGTCCAGTCGCGGATGCATGCGCTGGTCTTCTCACCGAGGGCAGTGTGCGCCTCGTCGCAGATCACGATCGAGTAGGCGTCGGAGACTTTCTTGTGGTTGCGAACGAACCACTGGTAGGTCTCGACCGTGACCGGGCCGTCGGGGTCGTCGCGACCGTCGAGCAGCGGCGGACGCAGCCGCTCCTTGTAGCCGCGGTCGGAGATCTCGCCGATGAACTGGTCGACCAGGTTGCGGCGGTGGGTGAGAATCAGCACGCCGCCGGTGCGCGAGGCCTCGATGAAGCCGACCGCGGCGACGGTCTTGCCGGCACCGGTCGCGTGCTCGAACCAGAAGCGGCGGTCGGCGCCTGGATCCTCGGGCGCCTCCTCGATCGCCTCCTCGTCCTCGGCATCGGCCGGCGCCTCCTCCCAGTCCTGGGGCTCCTCGTCGGGGGCGAGCTCGTCGTCGTCCTCCAGCGCCTCGGCGTCGTCACCGTTGCCGGAGGCGCCGTCCTCGGACTCCGCCGCCTCGGGCGGGGGCGCGGTCGCCGCCGCGCCGTTGCCGTTCTCGGCGGCGGTCTGCTGCTCGGCCATCAGCTCGGTCAGCGTCCCGGAGAGCGCGTCGACCTGGTGGGGGTTGAGCTGGGCGCCGTCGCGCAGGGTCGGTGGCTCATCGGCGAGCAACCGCTCCAGCCCGAGCAGCAGCGAGAAGTCCTGGCGCCACTGGATCGATGGATCCTCGGCGCCCGCGTCCAGCTCCTTCAGCGCGGCGTCGAGCGCCCGGCGCCGCGCGGTTCCCGGGGCGAGCGCCTCCGGGCCCTCGCCGTCGAGCAGGAAGGGCTCGCGGACGAACTTCGCCGCGCGCTCGATATCGGCGCCTGAGGGAACTGCCGCTCGCGCGGCAACTTCGCTGGTCTTGGCCATGGCGGCTTGTGAGTCCGTCCCCGCCGGAGCTTGCGGCCGGGACAAGTAGTGAGGGGCCGGGAGTCGGTCTCTCCTCCCCCCGACGATTCTCGGAGTCCGCATCCAACGCGGACAGAACAAACGTATTGTAATCAAGGAATTGCGAAAGCCGGGGCGACAGCTGGCAATCTGCCTGGTGGCGATAGCCGCGCTTACCGCGGGAGGCTGCGGCTCCTCCGACGATGGCGGCGGCAAGCACCCCGACTACGAGAAGGCACTGGCAGGGTCGCCGCCGCCGCTGGCAGCTCTGCACGCCCAGGAGAACCAGCTGCTCGACGGCGGCGTCGACGCTTACGAGCGACGGATCGAGGAGTTGCGCGGATACCCGGTCGTGGTCAACATCTGGGCCTCCTGGTGCGGGCCCTGCCGGATCGAGTTCCCCGCCTTCCAGCAGCTGGCCGCCGAATACGGCAAACGCGTCGCCTTCCTCGGCGTGGACAGTCAGGACAACGACGACGCGGCCCGTACCTTCCTCGGCGACAACCCCGTCCCCTACCCCAGCTACACCGACCCCGACGAGGAGATCGCCGACAGCATCGGTGCCTCGCGCGGCCTCCCCGCCACCGCCTTCTACGACAGGCGGGGCGAGCTTCTCTACTTCACGTACATCCCCTACGTCGAGCACGAGGACCTGCGTACCGCGATCGAGCGCTGCGCGCTCGGGCAGCCTCCCGAGTGCGAGAGCGGATAATCAGCCCGTGGATGCCTACGTCGTCATCGCTCTACTCGGTGTCGCCCTGCTCGTTGCCGAGCTGCTGCTGCCGACCGGTGGGGTGCTGGCAGTGCTCGGCGCGCTCGGCCTGGTCGGTGCTGGGGTGGTCGCGCTCGAGAGCGGCTCCGACTCCTCCTCCTATATCGGTCCGGGTCTGATCACGCTCGGCATCCTCTCGCTCATCACCTTCTTCTTCGTCGGCCGCAAGGTGCTCGAAGCGCACCGCGACGAGCCGGTGCGGACCGGCTCGGAGGAGCTGGTCGACGCCCTCGCCGAGGCACGCACCCCGCTGGCGCCGGAGGGTCAGGTCTGGATTGAGGGCGCCCTCTGGAAGGCGCGCCTGGCCGGGGGCGAGGGCCGGGTCAGCGTTGGGGATAGAGTCAGGGTCGAGACGGTCGAGGGGCTGACCCTGGTGGTGCGCCCCGAGTCGCAACCCGCAGCGTCCGAGGAAGGAGCAGGCTGATGGAAGTCCTGATCGGCGTACTGGTCGTCCTGGCGATCTTCCTGCTGATCGCGCTCGGCGCCTCGGTGCGGGTGCTACGTGAGTACGAGCGCGGGGTGATCTTCCGGCTCGGGCGGCTGATCGCGCTGAAGGGTCCCGGCCTGATCCTGCTGATCCCGTTCATCGACCGCATGGTCAAGGTCGACCTTCGCACGGTCACCCTCAACATCCCGCCGCAGGAGGTGATCACCCGCGACAACGTCCCCTCCAGCGTCAACGCGGTCGCCTACTTCCGCGTCGTCGACGCGAATCGGGCGATCGTCGAGGTGGAGAACTACCTGCTTGCCACGTCGCAGATCGCGCAGACGGCGCTGCGCTCGGTGCTCGGCAAGGCCGAACTGGACCAGCTGCTGGCCGAGCGCGAGCGGCTCAACGAAGAGCTGCAGAAGATCATCGATGAGTCGACCGAGCCCTGGGGGGTGAAGGTGACCGCGGTCGAGATCAAGGACGTCGAGATCCCCGAGCAGATGCAGCGGGCGATGGCGCGCCAGGCCGAGGCCGAGCGCGAGCGGCGAGCCAAGATCATCAACTCCGAGGGCGAGTACCAGGCGGCGCAGAAGCTCACCGATGCCGCCGACATCATCAGCACCAACCCCGCCTCGCTGCAGCTGCGCTACCTGCAGACGCTGCTCGAGATCGGCAGCAACCAGAACACGACGATCGTCTTCCCGCTGCCGATGGACGTGCTCGAGCCGTTCCTCGCCGGGGCCCAGGGCGGGGCGAAAGCCAGGAAAACGTCGTCCGCCCCGCCGGCCGAGGGCGGCGCCGACGACCGTCCCCCTTCGCAGTCCTGAGCGCTCCCGAGCTCCGCATCGACCAGCTGACCGGGCTGCGGACGATCCTGGCGCCCGGCCGCGCCGACCGTCCAGACAACTTCGGGACGCCGAAGAGCGAGCCCAAGGGGGCGGAGGGCTGCCCATTCTGCGAGGGCCACGAGGACCGCACCCCACCTGAGGTCTACGCAACGCGTGCCGGCGGCGGTGAGGCCGACACGCCGGGTTGGACGACACGGGTGGTGCCGAACCTCTACCCGGCACTGGCGCCTGAGGAAGGCGAACCCGGCGATTCGGCTGCGGGCGGCAACCCGAGCGCGACGGCGACCGGCGGCGAGGCGGGCGCCTTCGCCAGCTCCGGCGACCCGCTGCTGGAGTCGCGGCGCGCCGGCGAGGCCGACCTCTTCGTCTCGCGCCCGGTGACCGGCGCCCACGAGGTGATCGTCAACGCGCCCACGCACGCGACCGCGATGGCGGAGCTGGACGAGGAGCAGTTCGCCGCCGCGGTCGAGACCTGGCGCGAGCGGATGCGGGCCCACGACGGCGCCGCCTACGTGCAGCTGATCGTCAACGAGGGCGGTGAGGCGGGCGCCTCGCTCGAGCACACCCACTCCCAGCTCTACGCGCTTCCCTTCGTGCCGGCGGCGGTGGCGCGGGAGCGCGAGCGGGCGGGCGCCTACGCTGAGCGGACCGCGGGCGGCGGGCTGCTCAGCGACGTCCTGGTCGAGGAGGTGCGCCGCAGTGAGCGGCTGGTCGCGATCGACGACGAGGCGGCGCTGATCTGCCCCTGGGCGTCGCGCTCTCCTTTCGAGTTGCGAGTCGTGCCCCGACGTGGAGCCGCTCGCTTCGAGGAGGACACCGTCGGGGCGACGATGCTGCGCACCGCCCTGCGCACCCTCGCCGCGCGCTTCGACGGCTCGCCCGAGCTCAACCTCTGGGTGCGCACCGCCCCGCGCGGCACCGAGAGCTTCCACTGGCACATCGATATCGCCCCCCGCCTCATGGTCAAGGCGAGCTTCGAGTTCGCCACCGGCGTCGACATCAGCACCTACCCGCCGGAGCGGGCGGCCGCGGACCTGCGGGAATCGCTGCCCAAGTAGGGTCGGTCGATGCCGCCCAACCCGCGTCCGATCCCCCGCTTCATCGCCGACTCGACCCAGGAGGGGATCCCGCACGGACGGTTCGCCGAGCGGCTGGTTGAGGCGTTCGGGGACGCGTGCAGTGAGATCGAGGAGCTGCCGGAGGGAGTTGAGACGCCGGCCGCCGAGGCGATCGGCTGGTTTCCCGAGCGCGCCTGGGGCGGGCGCGTCTGGGTTCCCTGCACGGTGCGCGTCGACGGTCCCGGCGACGGCACCTTGGAGCTTTTCGGCCACGTCTCCTACGCGCAACCAGAGGAGGGCAGCGAGCCGGTGGACTTCCAGGCCAAGGCCGACTTCACCGACGTGCTCGCCGAGGACAACCCCGAATGGCGGATCGACCTTAACGACGACGTGATCGGCCGTTGGCGGGGCGAGAACGGTCGCGCCGGCGACGTCACCCTGGTCTGGGGCCGCCCCTTGGTCCGTAACGCCGTCGCCGCCAGCGCCGAGCTGGATGCGGAGACTGTCGACCAGGAGATCGTCACCGACGAACGCTTCACCCTGATCGCCCTCGACGCCCTCAAAGGCTACGGCGACGACGTCTTCATGGAGGTGAAGCTCTGGAGCCGCCGCGCCCAGGAGCTCGCCTCGGAGAGCCTCTACGACTAGCCGTTAGCGCTGCGATTGACCGCGCAGCTGCGGGTCAGGGTGCTGGAGAGCGTGCGGCCGTCCTCGAAGGTCATCGAGGTGCGGGCGAAGGGGAAGAGGGCACTGAAGAAGCCGGCGGGCGCGGCGCAGGCGGCGCTGATGTAGCTGCGAACGCGGCCACGGTAGAGGTAGCGGCGGAACAGCGACAGCGAGATCGACTTCACGTACCCGTAGCGGTTGACCGCCACCGGCAAGTTGCCGGTGAGCACCGTCCCGAAGGTGCCGCCGGTCCGGCGGATGTGGAAGACGATGATGCGAGTGATCGGGACGGGCTCGTTGCCGTAGATGTGGGCGAGGATCGCGTCGTGGCCCTTGGAGACGGCATTGAAGGCGAGGATGTGGCCTCGCGATGGGAAGGTGTCCTGTTCGGGGAAGGCGGTGTCGGCGCGGTAGATCCCTTCCCCTACCAACGAGCCTCCACAGACGGCGAGTGCCTGCCGCGGGGAGGCGGCCACGATCTGGTTGTACCCGCAAACCGGCAGGCCGCGGTTGCTGAGGCGGCCGCCGCGATTGATCTCGATCTCGATCTGGCGCAGCGCCGGAGGGCGCTCGCCGGAGAGCGTTTTGACCGTGCCCTCGACCTGGACGGAGATCGGCGCCAACTGCTCGCGCGGCAGGGCGTTGGGAGCGATCCCGCCGTCGAAGCGGACAAAGAGATCACCATGCTCAGTCAACTCAGCCTGGGCAGGCGCGGCGGCTGCGCCCAAGAGCATGAGCACGACGACCAGCCCCACTGCCTTCCCGCTCCACGACATCCTCGAGTACCAGGATAGGGATCAGGTCCTGAGCGCCTCGAGCCAGCCGTCGAGATCCTTCACCCAGAGCGCGATCGAGTCCTGCGTGCCGAGATCGGTCGTCCAGACGACCTTCAGCAGGTCCCGCCCGATCCACTTGCCGAGATGCGACCTCGCCGTGGTCACCTCGACGATCGAGTCGCGCGGGATTCGCACCAGCCGGTTTGGCACCCACTGAGCGAACAGCAGCTCGTGCTTGGTCAGCGCGAGGTTGCCGTTGCCACGCACCTGCCAAGCCCCGGCCGACTCGATCCCGAAGCTGTTGGCGTCGTCTTCCCGCAGCAGAGTCAGTCCCGCGAGGTGCCTTCCCGCCCGCCTCCGGAATCGTCCCGTGATCAGTCCCAAACGCGGTCGACCCTATCCGCTCCGTTACCGTGTGGCTATGGCATCGACTCAACCGACGGACAAAACCCCGAAACATTCCGCAGCTGAGGCAGAGAAGATTCGGCTGCACCGGCTGCGCGAGGACGCACAGCGTCCGATGAGCGTGAACTTGGCTGAGGGCATCGAACTTAGCCACAAGTTGATGCGATTCACCGGCTCCGCTCGTCACAGTTGACCGACCCGGCCTTCGATCAGCTGCTCCGCCGACTTACCGAGGCCGACGTTGAGTTCGTTCTGATTGGAGGCCTCGCTCTCAACGCCTGGGGTGTCGTCCGCGGTACTAAGGACGTAGACATCGTCGTCGCTCCTGACATCGAGAACCTCAAGCGCGTCGCCAAGCTTGCTGCTGCTCTTCGTGGTCACATCCAAACCGGCGAATCGCTCCTAAGCAGCTCACCATCGATTACGGCGCAGCTCGCCACCGGAGAGCGAGCGGCCATCGAGACAGAACTAGGCCAGTTGGACGTCGTCCAAGGACTGGAGGGGGTTCCGGGCTATGAGGAGCTGCGTGCGAGAGCAACCGAGGCGGAGGTTCTCGGAATCAAGGTCGCCATCTGCTCATTTGAAGACTTGAAGGAGATGAAGCGAGCCGCCGGCAGAACCCGCGATCTCGCTGACCTAGAGGACCTCGATGCCACCGGCCAATAGCTCTACGATGAGCCATCCGGCCCCGATAGCTCAGCTGGATAGAGCGACTCCCTCCTAAGGAGTAGGCCGCAGGTTCGAATCCTGCTCGGGGCGTGAAGCACGATGCGGGCCCACGATCTCTCCTGGCCCCGCACCTCCCATCAAATCGCTAAGGATCGACCCACAGATCCTGCGCCACTTTGGCGGAGTTGGTGCCTTCCACCGCTGCCAGCAGCGAGTGGAGCTTCACGGTGTTGAAGGTCCCGGTCGCGACGCAGCCCGCGCCTTTGACGGTGAGCGAGAGATTCGGGACTTCAAAGGCTGTAACAAACTGGCGCAGCGAGTTGGCCGCCTTGTAGTTGGCGTAGGAGACCTGCGAGAGGCCCGTTTGGGGACCGACCGTGGCTGTGCAGCTTGGGATCCCGAACTGCATCGGTTCGCTTTCGCATTTGGCCCCGGCGATGTCGAGCGTGCCCGACCGGTGCAAGACGAAGGCGCAGCCGCGCATTTCGACCGTGGCTGACTGCCCGATGAACTGGCAGCCGCCGAAGGTCGGGTTGACGGTCAGCGTTTTCGCCCCCGTGGCTTTCATTTCGGCGCTGAAGCCGGTCGTGTCACAGACGATCGAGCCGTTGCCGGGCGTGACGATGCGCAGCTTCTGCGCGCTTTCTGAGGGAACCTGTTTGCCGGTGATCGTGGCGGGAGCTTCTTTGGCCTGGAATTCACTCGCTCCGACCCAAACGTCCTGCGCCACTTTGGCGGAGTTGGTGCCTTCCACCGCTGCCAGCAGCGAGTGGAGCTTCACGGTGTTGAAGGTCCCGGTCGCGAGGCAGCCCGCGCCTTTGGCGGTGAGCGAGAGATTCGGGACTTCGAAGGCCACCGCGAACTGGCGCAGCGAGTTGGCCGCCTTGTAGTTGGCGTAGGAGACCTGCGAGAGACCGGTCTGGGGACCGACTGTGACGGTGCAACCCCATACCGAGAACTGCATCGGTTCGCTTTCGCATTTGGCCCCGGCGACATCGAGCGTGCCCGACCGGTGCAAGACGAAGGCGCAGCCGCGCATTTCGACCGTGGTGGCTTCTGCCAAGAAGGTGCAGCCGCCGAAGGTCGGGTTGACCGTCAGGGTCTGCGATGACGTGGTTTTCATTTCGCTTTTGAAGCCGGCCGTGCTGCATTGAAGCGAGCCGTTGCTGGGCGTCACGATGCGCAGCTTCTGCGCGCTTTCCGATGGCACCTGTTTGCCGGTGATCGTGGCGGGAGCTTCTTTGGCGCGAAAGCTCGGGCTGGTGTCGAGCTGTTCGTCCTGGCCGAAGAATTCTTTGCCGCCACTATTAGCCACGAGCCGGTAGTGGTAGACCGTGTTGGGGCTGAGGCCACTGATCGCCTCGCTGACTTTCACCGGGCTGGTGCCCGAGCCGGCGCTTTTCGGCGAGAGCGGGACTTTGGTGCCGTAGCTGGTCGTCGTTCCGTATTCGAACTGGTAGGTGGTGGCGGTCCCGTCGGGATGAACGGTGCCGTTCAGGGTCGCCGTGGAGGCGGTTACGGCGGTGGCGGCTTCGGTCGTGGCCTTGGGGAGGTAGAAGACAGATTCGTCGCTCACGTCGAGCAGCGGCTCCTGGATCCCGTCGCCGGAGGTGTCTTTCCAGTTGAAGTTGCCCTCCGCGACGATCGTGTTGCGGATCGCTTGCACGTCTTCCATCGATTCGGGATCGGACTGGCTGGCGAGGATCGCCGCCGCCCCGGCGACGTGGGGGGAGGCGATCGAGGTGCCGTTTGCTTTTTCGTAGCCCCCGGGCCAGGTGGAAAGGGTTTCATGCCCAGGCGCCGCGACGTCGACCAGGGCGCCGAAGTTGCTGTAGAAGGCGAGCGGGTCTTTGCCTTCGCCCGGCAGCCCGTCGAGGTCTTCGATCGCGGAGACGGAGATCAGGTCGGGGTAGTTGCCGGGGATTCTGTTTTGGACTTCTTCGCTCTGGTTGCCGGCGGCGACGACGTGAACTACGCCGGCTTCAAGCGAGGCTTTCATCGCTTTGCTGAAGGCTTCGCTCACGGGTCCCGGGTAACCCAAGCTGGAGTTCGCGACCTCGATCTGATCGGCGTGCGCGGTCACCCAGTCGATCCCGGCGATGTATTCGGAGAGGAGAGGTTTGCCGAATGAGTGATCTATGACCTGGACGCCCCAGATCCGGGCGCCGGGGGCGATTCCTGTTACGCCGAAGCCGTTGTCGATCGCGCCGATTGGCCCCGCCGAGGCGGTGCCGTGGCCGGTGCCGACTTTCCCGCCCGCGACGCAGGTCGGTGATTGGGCGCCGCTGCAATTGACCTCCGAGACGACGTTTAGGTCCGGATGGCTGTCGTCGATCCCGCCGTCGATGACGGCGACGTCGACGTCGACCCTGCGGTCATCGGCTTCGTCGATGTCGAGAGTTTTGTTGGCGGGCGCAAAGACGCGACTTATGCCGGTGGGCATTGTCTGGGCGGCCTCTTCGCCATACACGTCGGGCTCGACCGAAGCGACCGAGGGCAGGCGGCGGAGCGCCTCGACGGCTCCCTTGGGGAGCTCGGCGGAGTAGCCCTCGAGGGCATGGCGGTAGATGAGGCCGAGCTCGCCGCCGCGCTGGGTGACCTGGGCGCGGGCGAGGTTGCCAGGCTGATCTACAGAGCTCTTAAAGACGATGATGTAGGGGGCGCGGTTATCGGCGGCGCTTGTCGACGCGGTGAGGAGCGTGGTCGCGAAGGCGACCATTGCACAGGCTTTGAGCAGTCTCCGAGCTGTCGTTCCCCAAGGAACGCCGCCTTTTGGTGACATCGCTAACCCCTCCCTTGCCCCTGGCGCTCGGCCAGGGGCTATGACTGTGACTGGCTTGACTGGTTGTGTGTCGTGGGTGGTTGCTTCTTAAGCGTGCGTCTGTTGCTTCTAAGCCCTAGTTAGCGGCGCTTCGCTCCTTTACGTGCCTTGCCGCAGCTGTTCTGCATCTCAGGCTGGATCGTGATCCGCCTGCCGTTCTGGGCGTTGAATTTGGCCGTCGCCCGATAGGTCTTCTTGCAGAGGTTGCGGCTGTTGATCAGCAGGCCCTTTTTGCCGCCCTGCATAGTCAGGGTGAAGCTTTCGACCGGGGCGTCGGGGACGAAGTCGAAGGTGTTGCGGATGCCGCCCCTGACCGAGTCGACGCGGCCGACGAGGTTGAAGTCGATCTGGCCTCTCAAGGCAATGACCAGATCCGGCAGTGGGTTGTCGGAGGAGCGCAGGTAGGCGATGCCTTTGAGGGGCTCGTCAAGCAATGGGGTCTTCGCAACTGCCGAGCCGTAGACCGATGCCGGCGGGCATGCGTTCGCTTTGAACTGCACCCTGGTGCAGACGGTGCCGATGTGGCTCTGGTCGAGGAACTCAGAGCGCGGTAGCGCTACGGAGGCCCTCGAGATGTTCGCTCCTCCCTGGGGCATCCTCAAGGTCGCCTGGAATTTCGGATGGGCTCCTCGTTTCGTGCCGCCGAAGAGGCGGAGCGACAGCTTCGGCTTGAAGCCGAGGTCAGAGCAGCTGCCGACCTGGAAGGGGACCGAGGCGTTGAAGATGGAGTCGTCTGCTGTGCTCAGAAGGCTCGTCCCCACGCCGGTGATCTGGCCGTCGACCGACATCTCTTTGCAGCTTGTCGGGTTGAGGGTGGTATTCGGCCTATCGACTCGCAACCTGATGTCCCTGGCTCGCAAGATGACGCCATGCAGGATCGTCGGGAAGGGATCTGAGATCGCCTTGACCTGGGCAGTGTCGGGATCGACGTGGACCGCAGCCCTGACCACGACGTTGCCGAAGTCGAAGGGGCCGGCGATGCCGGGGGCGACAACCGCCAGCGACAGAGGCGCCCCCCTATATGGGCCGGCGAGGTAGACCTTGCCGCCGAAGTAGTTGGGGCCGGGGCCTGCTCCAAGACCGGCGCTCACGGTGCCGATCTGAGAAGCCGCCGGGCAGGCCGGGCTGTTGAGCTCGGAAGCTCCCGCTCCCTCGGCTTTGGAGATCGAGGCGATCGCCGCCTCCGGGCAGTAGGGGATGCCGGCGATCTTGGCCACCAGACCTGGGGGCAGGATCGTCGTGACCTGGCTCAGTTCCTGTTCGCGGTCATTCCTGGAGAGACGGAAGAGGAAGGGCGAGTAGGTGCCCGCCACCGGGTTGAGGGTGCCGCCGGAGAAAGTGGGCGCGAAGGGCCTGTTCGTCGAATCCGGTGGGCAAGGCGAGCCTCCCGGGCCTTCGGAGACCTCATAGGTATTGGAGGCATCGACCGGGCTAGTCGGCTGCGCGTAGGAGGCGACCTTGATGTCGATCTTGTGGCTTCCGCAAGCCGGTGGGCTGACGAGAGGCGCTCTCGAGCCGCTCCTGAACTTCAGCGTGAAGTCATCGAAGGGGAACTGCGGCAGGTCGTTGAAGGACGTGGTGATCTGTCCGGTGACGGGATCGACGTCGAGTCGCCCCGGGATCTTGATCAGGGCGCCGCGTTCTTCGGTGTCCTCGAGCACCATGTAGAGGGCAAAGGTGGTGTTGAAGGGGTTGTCGTTCTGCGCCGCCAGGTACATCGAACCCTCGGCCCGTTTCGGCAGCAGTGGGGTCGAGAGCTCGACCTCGCCGATCCTGGAGGCATCGGGACATTTGACCGGGTTGTTGGTGAAGAGGCCGATCTGAGCCGGCGTGCAGCTCTGCAGGCCGTCGGCGAAGGAGGGCGAGAAGCTCATTCCCTCGGGCAGCGTCACCACCGTGCTCTTCACCGGTGGAGTGGCCAACGCATTGGGGTTGTCGTTCTGGGCGACTTTGATGTGGACGTCAAAGCCGGTCGGCGTGTTGGCTTCTTTGCCGGTTGGGATCGCTTCGACGCTCGGTTCGAAGCGCGGCCGGTCGCAGTCGGTCATTTTCTCGGGCACCGTGTAGGTGATTTCGGGGCCCATGACGCCCTTGTTGTCCCATGAGTCGTAGGTGTGCAGGCGGAAAGTGTTGTCTTCATCGCACTGGGAGGGCAGCGAGAGGAAGGGCTTGCCCAGTTCGCTGGAGCATTCTTCCCCGGTGGGGATGGTGGTGCCTTGGCTCGCGCATCGCTCCGAGTCGTGGCTCGGATCTCCCGGTGTCCCCCAGAGCGTCAGCTGCTGGTTGAAGGCGGGCAGCGACTCGTTGATGTTCGCCACTTCGGAGGTGAGCGCGTAGCGGTTGGCCGGGTCGAGTGTGACTTTGATGTGGACCGGGTTGCCGGAAATGACGAACGCGAGGTCGGTGACCGCACCGCGCGGATGGGAGAGGTTGTAGACCTTGACCGAGAGCGGGAAGTAGCGGAATTCTTGGCTGGCTCCCAACGGGTAGAGGCTGATGTCCTCGCGGCCAACCAGGCTTGAGATCGGGCAGACCTGAAGCGTGAACTCGGCCTGCCTGCACTCGCCCACCGCCGTCGGGTTGCCGACGAAGCCGGGTGGCGTGTCGACATGGAGGGTGTGGATGTTCTCGACCTCAATCGGCTGTTCCGGGTCGCCGCTGCCGCCGAAGTCGGTGTTGAAGTCGAAGGGTGCCGTGAACAGGTCGGGATGAGCACCCGCTTCGCGTTCTGGCGTCAGGCCGTCGGCTTCAAAAAAGTCGGGCAGGAAGCTCTCAGCGACGATGCCGAAAGGGGCCGGCACGGGGTCGATCGGCGTCGGCTCGGTCGCGGTGATCGCTTTCGCCGCATCGCCGCCTTCCAGCGTCGCTTTGGCGACCAGGGTCCCTTCTGCACTTGGGTCGACTGAGGCGACAACGTATAGCTTGCGGGCAAGGTTGTGGCGAAAGATTGGGCCAAAGGTGGTGCATGTCACCACCGAGCCCCCAACTGTGAAGGAGCATTCCCATTCCATGTGAAAAGAACTGCCGTCGATATTGAAGGGAATCACTTCATTAACGGTCAGCCCAGGCGGCAGCTCGACTTTCAAACTGACTGGACCGCTGGAGCTCGTGCTGCCGACGTTGTTCACGTCGAACCAGTACTGCCCCTTGCCACCTGGTGCGAAATGCGTCTGGTGGTGGTGGATGTCGAGGTTCCAGACCGTCGCCGCCGTGGCAGACGAGGCTCCGATGAGGCCAAGGGCGCCCAGCGCGGCGATTGCGGTCGAGAGTGCAAGGCGTCGAAGCTTCATCGTGCAGTCCTCCGGTTATGGTTGGCTCGGCGCTGGCGGGGTGCCTGGCGTTTGACGCACCGAGTCTTCCCTGCCCTTCGTACTTTGCGCTTGCCTTTGCCGCAGCGCTTTTGCTGGGGCGCTTCCTGAACGTTGCTGGGACCCGAGAAGGCTCTGGTACCCGGAGCGGCTTCCTCAGGCGCGCCTTTCGGCGTGCCCTGGCAGACCTCGAGCGGGCAGGGCGGCGGTGGCGGTGGGAACTCGATGCCGCCACCAATGCGTGCGTCGTATACACGCCTGAAGCCGTCGAGGGCGTCGCGGGTATATTGGGCCGGGACGGTGAAGAAGGCGTCGCGGCCGCTCGGTGTAAAGCCGGCCACTTCAGGGCCTTCGATTTCTTCGACTCCGAATGAGAGCCGCCGCGCCCAGTTCGTCAGCCCATCACTTACAAGCAGCAACCTTCCGTCGCGCCACTCGTATACGTCGTTCCCGACATAGGGAGTGGTGAAGGATGTGTTCTGATCAGGGGTGACGAGAGGCGTCGGAGTAGTGAAAAGGAAGTTGCCCTTAGCGTCGAGAGGCTCGGTGTTTGGGCCCTGTTGCGTGTTTGTCACAATATTCCCATATCGACCTTGTTTAACCTCGGCGATGGGAATACCGCCGTCCTGCGGGCACGACACGCAGATGATCGAGCCGTCGTCGCCGTCATAGCGGTAGTACTGATTAGTGCCGCCGTTGCTCTGGCCGTTCAGCGCGTTGTAACGCGGGTTGCTTGACTTGAAGATAAAACTCGAGCCGTCGCGCGTAATCGCGTTACTTCTACTGGAAGAATCCCCTGCAAATTCGGCAACTTCTGGGAGTACTGCGCCAATGTAGTCCAGATCCTGTGAGGAGACGTTTACTCGGTATATCCCACGTGCAGCGGCACCAGGAACCAAGCGACTACTTGCTATGAAATAAACATGCGAGCCGTCTTCGGAGACGCCGACATATTGATTAGCGAAGTAAGGTCCTTCACCATTTACGTTGGCGTCGACACCAGAGACCACACACGTCACGCAATCCAGTGATCCGTTGCCAAGATCATAGCGGTAAACATCCTTGCCGGTTCCGGCGAAACAGCTTGTGGGGGTCGAATCCTCTGCGACGAGCCGGCTCGCTGTCAGGAAAAAGCCGGCCCCGGGAGTGGACTTGATGAAGAGCCCCTCACAGTTAAGTCCCGAGGCGGGCGGCCCAGATACCAGGTCGGTTGCTTCGGCCTCAATGTCTCGTACATACAGTTGCGAACTGGATGATCCACAGCTGTTGTTGCCCCGGCTGCCGAAAAACGCATGTGAACCGTCTTCGGTAATCCACTTTCTTCTTTGCTGTGTCTGAATTACTGTCGGGATTCCTTCGATTGGGCAGGCAGGAACGCTGCCATCGGGCATGAGGCTGATCAAGTGCGGCTCACCGGAGGTGACGTCGTAGAGCTGCTCAACTCCAGGTGCGACTGGGTAGTCGGGATCCTGCGGGCCCGTCAAACCCCAGGCTACCCTTGAGGCATCGTCCGAGACGACTGTCACTCCTGATCCCCATTCCGTCGCGGGAATACCGAATACCTTTTCGGCAGGTTTGTCGGGGAACATCCGCCAGGACGTAGGAGTTACTCCCGTGAAAGAGTAGTTGATTCCGACGAATTCGGACAGGTCACGTTTTCCGGTCGGGTCTCCCCAGGTAGGAGCATTCGCTTCCGCGCGTTTGGGAAAGATGCCATTTGTCTGCCAACCTTTAGGGGTTCGTTCAGCGAACAGTTGGTTGAAGATGCTTGAAGATTCTGAATGTTCAGCCCCACCTGAGATCATGTAAACCACTCGATTGCCATCATCTGAGATGGCGGTTGCGGTGGTCGCCGGATTCCCACTCGTGTCTGGCTGGCTGACCATCTCCCAGGCCCGGTCTGAGCCAACGGGGCCAGGGAAATCTCCATGCGTGAGCGGTTCATCCGACGCCCGTGTCGTCACGGTCATGTCCTCACCGAAGACAGGAGAACCGGAGGCGCCGTTGTCGGCAACGAGGCGGTAGTGGTAGGTGGTGTTGGGCTCAAGGCCAGTGATCTCTTCAGTGACCAGTTGGTAGACAGGGTCAGAGCCGCCTGGCTGAGTCGGGGTGCTCTGCCCGTAGGAGTCGGTCAGGCCGTACTCGAAGTGGTAGTCGGTCGGCGAGTTGAAGGCGACGAAGCGGCCGTTCAGCTGCGCGGTGGTGGTGGTTCGTACCGGGGCGCCGGTGGTCTCGGCAATCGGCGCTCCGGCGAGAGTTTTGAAGGTGGTCGAGGCGCTGGCGACGGGTGCGTTGAAGGGTCGAGTCGCGACGACCCTCACGTGGTAGAGCGTGTTCGGTTCGAGGCCTACTCCTGGTTTCAGCAGCTCACTGACCGACTGGGTCGTGACTTGGCTGCCGAGCAGGGTGTCAGGCGTCGAAGCCGGGCTCCAATCCGTCCCGTTTAGCGAGTACTCGAAGCGGTAGCTGACGTCGGGCGGACCGTTGGGGTTGACTTTGCCGTGCAGCATCGCGCTGGTCGAGGTGATCGCCGTGATCGCCGGAGTATCCAGTTCCGCTGTGGGAGGAGTGAGGTTGTCGAGGATGTAGACGCGCTGGCCACCGGTGGATGAGGACTGGTAAATCGGCCCATCCCCTGCCTTGACTGCGAGGCCAGAGGCGTTGGTTAGGTCACTGCCTGCGCCGTGGGTGAACTGCAGGGCGCCTGCTGGATCGAGCTGGCGCACCTGGCGATCGGATGGCGAGAAGCTCGGCTTGGTCACGTAGACGTGGTTGTTGGAGGGATCGACGGCTACGTCTGTCGGTCCGGGTGAGCCCGAGAGCTGCGCTTCGGCGAAGACCGTAGGGGCAAGCGGTGGTGGGCCTGCCTGGGGGGTGAATTTCTGCACCCGATTGTTGGATTCCGACTCGACCGCGTAGATGGCGCCGGTGGTGTCGGCAGCCACGCTTCTGGGCTGGCTGCTGGCAAACTGGCCAATGCCAGAGCCAGCCGTTCCTGCCTGGCAGTTGGCCGCCCCTGCCACCGTCTGGGTGCAGACCTCGAATTCGGTGCCAGTGTTATCGGCCCCAGCTCCAGCTCCCGCGACGTCGAAGCCAAAGGTTCTGACGAAGGTGCCTGCGGATGTGAACTCCTGTACGCGGCGGTTGGCGGGGTCGGCGACGATCACGTTGCCGGCGTTGGGGGCACCAGCCGGGACAACGGCGAGTTGAAGCCCGAAGAAAGTGAAGCCAAACTCTCCGCCTAGCGTGCCTGGTTCGCCCGCCTTGCAGTTGGCGGCGGTGGTGCAGACCTCGGCGCCGGCACCGCCGCCTGTGTCGACGTCCTTGCCGAAGGCTAGCTGGAAGGCTCCCGTAGAGGAGAACTTCTGCACCCGGGTGAATTCTTCGTAGACGTAGACCGAGCCGTCTGACTGGTCGATCGCGATTCCCTGTGGGGAGGAGAGCTCTCCTCCGGGGGCTGGAGAGACGAAGCCGATCCCTTCCTTGCAGTCCGCCGCCACGGTGCAGACCTCGAAGACTTCGTTGCCGAGATCGCCCGGTTTGCCCGGTTGGATCACGTCGAAACCCCAGGCCCTGATGAAGGCGCCCGAGGAAGAGAACTGCTGAATGCGGTTGTTGAAGCGATCGGCTACGTAGACGTCGCCGCTCGTGTCGTTGACGGCAACGCCGGTGGGGCCGATGAACTGGCCGCCGAGGGTGCCAAAGGTATCGGTCCCGATCCAGGAGACGACGCCCTTCGTGCCGGGAGCGGCGTTGGCCGCAGGGGTGAGCAAGGTGAGGGCGAGCAAGGAGCAGAGCGCCACGAGGACAAGGTGGATGGAGCCGAGGGCATTGCCCCTGCTCGAAGTAGATCCCGCGGGCGATGCCTTCGCGTGGCGTCTCACGTAGCTCTCTCCTTGTCCCGTGAGCCCCTCTTGCGGCCGCTTCCCTGGGCGGCCCTCCCGCGAGGCTCGGTGGTCCCTCTGGTTTCCCTGGTCGCCCGCAAACGGACGATGGGGCTATGAAAACAGAGACCTTTTTAAATGTCAAGGAGATGTTTTTGAGAAAAAGACTTCCGTCTCAGCTTTGGGCATCACCTCGGTCAGGGCGGTCGGGGTAAATCTCGTCGATCGTGAGCAGGGCTTTGTAGGGAGCGGACGCGGCGGCTTCGATCGCCTCGCCTCCCCCGGCCAGGCGGTCGACGACAGCGACTACCCCAGCGATCTCGAGGCCCTGCTCGCGGATTCGTTCGATCGCGGCCACGGTCGAGCTGCCGCTGGTCACGGTGTCCTCGACGACAAGGCAGCGGTCGCCCGGCTCGACCGGGCCCTCGACCCAGCGCTGCAGGCCGTGCTGCTTGCGCTCGCCGCGGACGAAGAAGCCAACCAGGTCCTTGCCGGCGGGGACCGCGAGAGCGGCGCAGGACGGTGGGATCGCAGCGGTCGCCGGGCCGCCGACCGCGGTCGCGCCCGCCTCCACTGCGGCGTCAGCGATCAGCCCGCCGGCGGCGCGGAAGCCGGCCGGGCGCAGCAGGGCCCGACGGGCGTCGACGTAGTACTGCGCGGTGGCGCCGCTGGAGAGCGTCACCTCACCCATCACCAGTGAGTGCTCGCGCAGCTCGGCGAGCAAAGTTGCCTTGGCCACATCGAGGTCGTTCGCCGCGGGCGATGACGATGAAGTTTCCGACGAACCCTCACCGAGCAACTGCTCGTAGCGGTCCTCCTTCTGACCCGGCTGACGCGCGTGACGACTGACCAGCTCGCGCTCGACCAAGCGGTCGAGGACCTCGTGCACCTCGTCCAGGCCGGAGAACTTGTGGAGCCTCTGGCCTCGCTGCTTCAGCTCGCCGGGAGTCTGCGGCCCGCGCAGCATCAGCACCGCCATAACCGAGATCTCAGCATCGTCGAGTCCGATCGCTTCGTTCAGTAAGTGGCGGTACTTGCGGGCGCGGCTGCCGGCGCCGCTGGCCAGTCGCGTCCACCCCCTTAAGGCGAGTCGCCGCAGCGCCTCCACCACGGTCTGCTCGTCGTACTCGACCACAGGGTCGCGGTTGGTCGACTGGTTGCAAGCCAGCCGCAGCGAATTGAGCGAGAGCGGGTAAGTGTCCGGCGTCGTGCGCTGCTTCTCGATCAGGCAGCCGAGCACCCGGATCTCGACGGCGTCGGGCTCCACTGCCTACCCCAGCGCCTCGCGAAAGCCCTGGCGCCAGCTCGCGTAGCGCGGCTGCCAGCCAAGCTCGCTCTTGAACCTGGCGTTGGAGGCGCCACGCAGCTCGACCGCGTTGCCGGCGAGGGCGCGGCCGGCGACCAGTCTGGCGAGCCAGACCGGGACGCGGCGGGGCGGCTTGGCGCCCAGCGCCTCGGCGTAGACCGGCAGCCACTCGCGCATCGGCGCGGGCTCGTCGTCGGTGACGTTGTATGTGCCGGGGCCGCCACGCTCGACCGCGGCGACCGCCGCCGAGGCGGCGTCCTCGACGTGGATGAAGGAGAAGGTGCCGGTGCCCTTGCCGACGACGGGCAGGCGACGCTTGCGCATTTCGTCGGCCTGTGAGCCGTCGGCGGCATAGGCGGTGCCGGGGCCGTAGAACCAGCCGAAGCGCAGGACGACCCCGTCGAGGCCCTCGGCGCCCCGGACCTGCCGCTCGAGATCGGCGAGCGCCTCAACCGTATCGCCGAATGGCGCCGGCGCGCCCTTGAACAGCGGCGCGTCCTCGTCCTTGACCCAGTCTCCGCGCGCGGCGTAGAGGAAGGCGACGCTCTCCGCCACCAGCCGCCGCGCGCCCGCGGCTCGTGCGGCATCGATCAGGTTGCGGGTCCCCTCCTTGCGCACCCGATTGGTTGGGCCGAGCGGGTCGCTGGCTTTCCAGTCGATCCGGGCGGGAAGCGCGGTCAGCATGTGGACGATGGCCTCAGGCGCAGCTTCCTTCACGACCGCCTCGAGCGCCTCACGGTCGAAGACGTCGCAGACGACCGCACTCGCCCCAGTGGCGCGAATCTCCTCCGCGCGCTCCTCGCGCCGCGTCATCCCGGTCACCTCGTGGCCGGCGGCAACCAGCTGGCGCACCAGCGGCCTGCCGATCGCTCCGCTCGCTCCCGCGATGAAGACCTTCATAGTGCGCTCCTCTCCGAATCGGATCCGTTCAGCCGTTCCGCTACCCGCGCCAGCCAGGCGGATGCAAACGCCCCGAAGGCGATCAGCAGCGTGTCGGCCCAGCCGCGGCCCTCGCTGCGCGCCTCTCCTGTGTCGAAGGCGTGATTGATCGCGTGGAAGCCGTACCAGAGCGCCCCCAGCCAGAGCATTGGCGCCCGCCAGGAGGGGCGCACGACCGCGATCCCCACCGCGACGCCGAAGGCAAGAGTGAAAGCCCCCACATCGCCAACGTAATGCGAGTTTTCGATCCCGTAGTTGCCGATCTCGTCGAAAAACGTCCCGGGGGCGAGCAACTGCAGCAGGCCGAGCGCGATGTGGTAGACGGCAATAAAGGCGAGGACCGCCTTCAGCGCCCTCTCGCCAATCACCTCTCGCTCACCTCAGAAGACGAAGATGTCTTCGCCGAACTGGATGCGTTCGTAGATCTCGGGCTGGTCGGCGATGAAGGTGCGCAGGCAGCCGTGGCTGGCGGGGTAGTCGGGGACCGATTCGTAGCCGTGCACGGCGTAGCCGCCGTAGAAGTACCAGGAGTAGTACATCCCGTGCGAGTTGTAGCCCGGTTCGGTGCGGATGAACTCGAAGTGGCCGGTGACGGTCGGGGTCGAGGACTTGCCGGAGGAGATCGGGTAGACGGCCACCGGTTTGTCGCCCTCGGCGAAGACCAGCACCTGCTTGGAGAGGGGTGCCTCGACGTGCGTGCCGGCCCCCGGGTGGCGCACGCGGTACTCGCCGCGGCCCACGAAGACGCGCTTGACCAGGCCCTTGCCGGCGCGGGCGCTGCGGGTCATGTCGTTGACGTTGCGGTAGGCGAGGATGCCGCGCGCCGTCTTGCCGCCGAGGCAGCGGCCGTCGTTGGCGATGTACCCCAGCTTCCGCATCGCCTTCTTGAAGCCGACGACGACGTCGCTGCACTCGCCTTGGTGCAGCGAGGGGAAGCTCACTCGCCAGCTCTTGCGCACCGTGCTGTCGCCGCCGAGCGTCGCGGTGGCGACGTGCTTGGCGCTCGCCGCGTACTTGCCGGCTTTCTCGATCCGGATCTTCGCGCGGAAGACGCCGAAGTCGCCCCTGCCTTTGCTCACCTTGACCGTCTTGCGCTCGATCCGCTTGCCGTTGAGGAAGAAGCTGACCTCGGCGCGCCGGCCGGGGACGAACGGGCTGAGCGTGCCGATCACCGGCACCTTGCTCATGATCTGGGCCTTGCCGCCGCTGAGGTGGCCGACCCGGATCTTCACCGTCGCCGCTTCCGGCCCGGTGGGCGCAGGGGCATTGGGCGCTTTCGCCGCCCCTTTGCCGGGCAGCGGCGCCCCCACTGCCGTCGCCGGCGCCATCATCAGGGCGGCGAGGACCAGCGCGGGGACGAGACGACGACTCACGACCAGGGATTCTTACCGATGGCCCGGCGGGGCGCTTTCGAACATCTCTGGGCCAAGTCAGTCAAATCTCTGTCAAATGAGTGAAACATGGCTTGAAATAGCCAAATCCGAGACTAGGTTCAGCGATAGCGGAGGGTGACGCCGTGAGGTCACGGCAAACGCATGACAAGCGCGAGTTCGGACATATCGTCCGAATAGGGTTCGAGTCCCTCGCCCTCCGCCATGTATTGTCTGAGAGTGCGAAGATTGGGTTGAGGTGCAAATTGTCATGCGGCCTGCGGGGTGACGCCCGCCAAAATGCGACCCAGTCTTCGCCTCTCAGCATTACCTGCTTGGTATCCTGAGCTGGCTTGTCAGGCGTTTAGGAGGAGCAATCCTCCTGTCACCCAGATTCGGCCCGCTTCTGCGGGCCGTTTCTTTGCTCGCCGCCTCCCCCCTACTGCGCCAGCAACGCAACCGAGTTGTTCAGCATGTGGAGGATGATCCCGGGGACGATCGAGCCCGTCTTCTCATAGAGCAGGGCGAGGACGAAGCCAAAGGCGATTAGGGGTGGCACGGCGCTGATGCCGGTCAGCGCGTGCAGGGCGCCGAAGATCACAGCGCTGAGCAGCGCCGCGGCGGCCCGCGGAAAACGCTCGCGCAGGCCGCCGAAGAGGAAGCCGCGGAAGCAGACCTCCTCGCTGATTGCCGCCGCGAACACGATCAGCAGAATCTGCACCGGGATCGCCCCGAAGCCCTCGGCGATGTCCTCCTGTTCGGGTTCGCCGACCAGGGCCACGTAGATAGCAGCGAAGGCGAGGTAGGCGAAGACCGCGGCGACCATCCACAGCACTGCCGAGGGCCGGAAGCGCTTCACCCCCAGCCTGCCGAGAGCCTCTCCGATCGACTTCGCCCCGCCCCGGGCCACGATCAGCATCGGCACCATCAGGAAGGCGGTCGCCGCTCCGAGCTGGGCGAGCGCGTTGGCTGTGCTGGTCGACTCGCCGGCGGGCGGGTCTTCGGCGATCAGCGCCGGAATCGCCAGCATCACCCCCAGAACCAGCCCCGTTCCGATCGCCAGCGGCACCCCCAGCACTGCGGCCGCGGCGCCCCAGTTGGCATAGGGAAAGCGCGTCGGGGCTTGGCGCTCCTCCGCCTCTACGGCTAGGTTGGCCTCCATGTCGCCGGCAGTCTCACAGGTCTCGCGGTCCACGCGAACCCGCCTGCGCTTCCTGCGGCGGCTGCTTGTACTCGTCGTCTTTCTCGTCCTCGTCGCGATCGCGCTCGCCCAGTTCACCGAGCTGAAGCGCCTGGCAACGGGGATCCTCGCCTCGACCGCGGTGCTGGCCGCAATCATCGGCTTCGCCGCCCAGCACACGATCGGCAACATGGTCGCCGGCGTCCAGCTGGCGGTCTCCCAGCCGATCAAGATCGGCGACCGGATCGCCTTCGAGGACGTCACCGGCCGGGTCACCGACATCACCCTCTCCTACACCTACGTCGACCCCGGCGACAGCAGCACGGTCGTCATTCCCAACCAGATGCTCGTGGACGGGATCGTGCACAACCTCTCCACCGAAGACACGCAGGCCTGAGCGCCAGCCGCGTCGAAGTACCCTTTTCGTTAGTGGGGTGCAGTTTCTGACATGACGCAGCGCAATCGCCGACGTCTGCGGCGCCGTGGCGGCGCCCGCAGCAAGTTCCTCTTCGTGGGCGTCGCCGTCCTCGGCGTGCTCGCCGTGGGCGCGATCGGCGTCGCCTCCTGGGTGCTCGACGTCGCCGCCAAGGCGCCGCCGCTCTCCGACTGCCGCCCGATCGACAAAGGCGGCAACTCGATCCTCTTCGCCGGCGACGGCAGCCGGCTCGGCTACATCGCCTCCGAAGAGGCGCGCACGCCGGTCGCGATCGACCGCATCCCCACCGACCTCGAGTACGCCACGGTCGCGATCGAGGACGAGCGCTTCTTCGAGCACGACGGGATCGACTGGGAGGGCGGCCTGCGCGCCCTGATCGAGAACATCGAGGCCGGCGAGATCGTCCAGGGCGGCTCGACGATCACGATGCAGCTGATGCGTAACCTCTGCATCACCGATCCCAAGCGCAACCTCGAACGCAAGATCCAGGAGGCTGAACTTGCGCTCGAGTACGAGCGCAAGTTCTCCAAGCGCGACATCCTCGGCAAGTACCTCAACGGCGCTTCCTACGGGACGGTCAACGGGACCACCGCGGTCGGCGTCCAGGCCGCCTCGCGGATCTACTTCTCGAAACCGGTCTGGAAGTTGACGCTGGAGCAATCGGCGCTGCTGGCGGGCCTGCCGCAGGCGCCCACGGACTACAACCCGATCCTCAACCCCGAGGGCGCCCGCCAGCGCCGGAACGACGTGCTGGGGCGGATGGCGAAGCTCGGCTACATCTCGCGCGAACGGGCACTGGAGGGCCAGCAGCGCGGCCTCGGGCTGAAGCTCTCCGACACCTACTTCGTGCAGCGCCAGCCCTACTTCTTCGACTACGTCGAGGACAAGCTGATCGAGGAGTACGGCGTCAACACCGTGCGCAAAGGCGGCCTCAAGGTCTACACGACGGTCGATACGAAGCTGCAGGAAGTCGGCGAGGAGGCGATGCGCTCCGCCCTCCCCTACTCCGAAGACCCTGCCGCCGCCCTGGTGGCGATCGAGCCCGAAACGGGACAGATCAAGGCAATGGTCTCCAGCTCCAGCTACGAACAAAGCCAGTTCAACCTCGCCGCGCAGGGCCACCGCCAGCCCGGCTCGACCTTCAAGACCTTCGTCCTGACCACCGCGATCAAGCAGGGGATCGACCCCTACTCGACTTACTACACCTCGAAACCGCTCAACCTCGACCTGCCCGAATGGGGCCACTGGGAGGTGGCGACCGCCGACGAGGGCTACCAGGGGACGATCAACCTGCAGCAGGCGACGGTTGCCTCCGACAACACCGTCTTCGCTCAGCTCGACCTCGATGTCGGCCCGGATAACGTCGCCGAGACGGCGAAGTCGATGGGGATCGAAACCGAACTCGACGGCATCCCGGCGGAGGGGATCGGCGGCCTGCGGATCGGCGTCTCGCCGCTGGAGCTCTCCAACGCCTACGCCACCCTGGCCTCCGGCGGCATCCACCGCAACCCGATCGCGATCCGCCGCGTGATCTTCCCCGACGAGCGAGTCGACCACCCGGAGGAAGCCGACCCAAAGCGGGTCCTGCCGGAAGCGGTCGCCTACGAGGTGACGCAGCTGCTGCGCGACAACATCACCGGCGGCACGGGCACCTCCGCCTACACCGGCTGCGGCGGGCAGGCGGGCAAGACGGGGACGACCGACAACTACACCGACGCCTGGTTCGCCGGCTACCAGCCGAACCTCGCCACCTCGGTCTGGGTCGGCTACCCCGAATCGAACGACATTGAAATGACCAGCGTCCACGGGACCACGGTCTTCGGCGGCACCTTCCCCGCCCAGATCTGGAACTCGCTCTACGTCAACGGCGAAATCCCCTGCGAGGAATTCGAAGCCCCGGAGAGCTCGGTCAGCTGGGCGCCCTACTACGGCAAGTACACCCAGTCAGGCGGCAGCAGCGAATACGAATACGAATCGTCCCCAGAAGACTCCGAAGACGAAAGCGAAGCAGAGCACAAAGGCAAAGAGGCGACCGGCGGCTATGACCCGGACGCATATGCGCCGGGAGCCGGACAGGAGCCGACTCCGGCGCCGGAGGCCACACCTGCGCCCAGCCCATCGCCCGCGCCCCCAGGCGGCGGCAACGGGGGCACAGGTGGCGGGGTCGCGACCGGTGGCGTCGGCGCCGGCTAGCGGCGCTTGAGCGGCGCGGCGACGTACGTCCTCCTCTGGGCCGGCTTTCTCGCCTATCTGGGCGCGCTGGCGAAGGCACCAGTCCTCGGCCGCCGCCTGGTTTGGGGCGCGATCCTGCTGATGCTGGTCATCTTCGCCGCCGTGCCACCGCTGCTCTCCCAGGACGTCTACAGCTACGTCGACTACGCCCGGCTCGGAGTCGTCCATGACCTCAACCCCTACCTCCATCCGCCGTCGGCGGCACCGGCCGATCCGGTCTACGAGGAGGTCGGCTGGACCGAGGCGACCAGCGCCTACGGTCCTCTGTTCACGCTGGTGACCTACCCGCTGGCCTGGCCGCCGGTGGACGCGACCGTGTACCTCCTGAAGACGCTCGCGGCTGCCTCGGTGCTGGGGCTGGCGGTTCTGGTCGCGCGGCTCGCACCGACGCGCGGCATCGACCCCCTCCGCGCCGCAGCATTCGTCGCCCTCAACCCGCTGGTCCTCGTCCACGTCGTCGGCGGCGCCCACAACGACGCGACAGCGATGCTGGTCGCCGTCGCAGGGTGCGCCGCAGTGCTCACCCTGCGTGAAGCAAGCGGCGGTTTCGCGATTGCCTCGGCCATTGGCCTGAAGCTCAGCACCGCCTTCGTCGCACCCTTCGCCCTACTCGGTGCAACGCGGCGCTCGACAGGCGGTGGCGGGCGCTTCCTGCTCGGCGCGGCAATCGCGGTGCTGGTAATCGGCGCCGCGGGCTACGCCGCTTTCGGTTGGCACTGGCTCGACTCGCTCGGCCTCGCTGGCGAGAACCAGGGCCGGGTCAGCAACTACAGCGTCCCCAACCTCCTCTCCGAGTTGCTCAACCTCGACATCGACCTGGTCCGTGCCGCGGCGATCGCTACCTACCTCGGCCTTCTTGCCACTCTCCTGCTCTGGGTCTGGCGAGGCGCCGACTGGCTCCGCGCCGCCGGCTGGGCCGCCCTAGGCCTCCTCCTAGCCTCAGCCTGGCTCCTACCCTGGTACCTAATCTGGGCCCTACCCCTAGCCGCCCTCTCCCGCGACAGACCCCTCCAGCTTTTGGTCCTAGCCCTAACGGCGCTGCAACTAGCCGCCCGCATCCCTCTGTGAGCACGCTCGCGAAGGAGGAGGAGATGTCTTCCGAGCGGGCGGATACTCAAAGCGTCGGGCTAATTAGCCCGACGCTTGTCCGGGCGAGGGATAGGCCCCCTCCTCCTCGACCTCCATCTCCTCCTCCGCCGCGTCCTCCTCAGGCGACGCATGCACGATGCCGGTCGGGATCGACCATCCCTCGCGACGGCCGAGCGCCGTCACGGCGAGGACGTAGAGCACTTCGACCACGGTGAGCACGCCGCGTACGGCAATCGCAATCAGCGAGCCGATCGCGAAGCTGCTGCCAGGCGCCGCCACCTTGACCGCCCAGGCGAAGGCGGCGTCGCGGACACCGAGGCCGGCGGGGGCGATGAGGGTGGCGAGCGCCGCCACGTAGCCGATCGCCTGCGCCGCGCCGACGACGAGGATGTCGCTGGTCGAGATCGTGCTGACAGAGCGGGCGACGCAGTAGAGCCCGACCGCAACCACGCCCCAGTTGAGCGCGTAGAAGGCGAGCACGACGATCACGCCGCGCAGCGACATCACCTCCGGCAGCGGGTCGCGGCCGAAGGCGCGCAGGACGCGGTTGGCGAGCGGTCCGAAGACGCGCGGGTGCAGCAGCCCGATCAGCAGTGGGATCAGCAGCAGGACCGCCCAGCGCAGCGGCTGGCCCTGGAGATCCGGATGGCTGATCACGAAGTAGGCGGCGACGCAGATCGCCGAGGTCGCCTGCAGCGCCTGTTCGTAGACGATGCTGGCGATCGTGATCCGGCGTGGCACCCCGGCCCGCTCGGAGAGCAGCACCCGGCCCAGCACGTAGAGGACGCTGCCCGGCACGTAGCGAGCCAGCAGCGGCTGTCCCCAGGCCACCTGTGCCCGTCCAAAGCCGAGCTTGCAGCCGAGGAAGCGAAGGATCAGGTCCCAGCCGACAGCGTTGAGGGCGAAGAAGACCGGCAGGACGACGAAGGCCGGGATCAGCCAGACGACATGGAAGTGCACCCCCTGGTCCTGGATCTCCGCCCACTGGTTGACGACGGTGAGGACGAGGAAACCGAAGACCAGGATCGCGATCCCCAGCTGCAGCGCCAGCCGCACGCGCTTGCTGCGCGGCGGCTTGGTGCCGACCCGCGCGCCGGCCTCGCCGATCCGGTGTAGGAGTGGTTGCTGCCCGTTCCCCACGTCCGTCGCACCATAGTGGGGACAATTGACCGATGGGTGAGTTCGAGCTCCTAGCGAAGCTGAGGAAGCGGCTGCCGTCGCCTGGCCCACGCCTACGCGTCGGAATGGGCGATGACGCCGCGGTCAGCGTGCCCGGCGGGGCGACCGCCACATCAGTCGACGCGATCGTCGACGGCGTCCACTTCCGCCGCAGTCAGGCAACGCTGCCTCAGATCGGGCACAAGGCGCTCGCCACCGCACTCTCCGACCTGGCGGCGATGGGGGCGGAGCCGGGCGAGGCCTACGTCACGCTCGGTGTTCCTCCCGATCTGGGAGAGGAAGGCTGCATGGAACTGCTCGACGGGCTGCTCGAGCTCGCCGCCGCGACCGGGACCAGCCTGGTGGGCGGCGACATCACCAGGTCGGGGCAGCTGTTCCTGGCGATGACCGTGGTCGGCCACGCCGACGCGGCGGAGGAGCTGGTGACCAGGTCCGGTGCCCGTCCCGGCGACGCACTGGTCCTGACCGGCGAGATCGGCGGGGCGGCGGCGGGCCTGCTGGCGCTGGAATATCCCGAAGCCGCGGTCGTCGCCCCAGTCGAAGCGGCGGAGCGGCTGCGCACCCGCCAGCTCGAACCGCAGCCGCGCCTCGCGTCGGGCCGAGCACTGGCGCTGGCCGGCGCGACGGCGATGGTCGATCTCAGCGACGGGCTTGGCGGGGACGCGGGCCACCTGGCCGAAGCGAGCGGAGTGAAGCTGAGGATCGACCCCGACGCGGCACCGCTCGCCGACGGCGTCGCCCAGATCGCCGCCGCGACAGGCAACAGCCCCTGGAGCCTCGCCCTCTCCGGCGGCGAGGACTACGAGTTGCTGGCAACCCTGCCCGCCGGGCGAGTCGAGGCGGCGGCGGCGGCAGTCGACAAGGCAGAAGGAATTGGCCTGACGCGGATCGGTGAAGTCGAGCCCGGAGAGGGCGTCGAGATCAAGCCGCGTGGCGGGGGGCCTGTTGAGCCGAGGGGCTTTGACCAGTTGGGCTAGCCGGCGTCGGCATCAGTAGGGACCGCACGCCGCGCCTTTCCAGCATCGCCTCGGCAATCAGCGCAGGGTCCAGCCGGTAGTGACCGGACTCGATCAGGCTCTTCAGCTGTCGTCGTTGCATCCTGCGCCTCATATCGGCTTCTTTTTACAACCCCTTAGTTCTTGGTACTAGCACATGCGTCCATACCGGGCCGCCGGGCCCAGCCCGACTACCCTTTGATCATGCCCAACGGGTCTGCACGGATTCTCCTCGTTGACGATGAGCAGTCGATTCAGACCCTGCTCAGCTACCCGTTGCGCAAGGACGGCTACCACGTCACCTCCGTCCTCGACGGCATGGAAGCGCTGGAACGCTTCGGCGAGGCCCGCTACGACCTCGTCATCCTCGACCTGATGCTGCCCAAGGTCGACGGGGTCGAGGTCTGTCGGACCCTGCGCGCCCGCAGCCAGGTGCCGATCATCATGTTGACCGCACGGGGCAGCGAGTCCGACAAGGTCGCGGGGCTGGAGGTCGGCGCCGACGACTACATCACCAAGCCCTTCTCGATGCGGGAGTTCCGCAGCCGCGTCAAGGCGGTGCTGCGACGCTCGCGGATGGCCGGCGAGCTCCCCGCCCAGGGCTCGATCGACCGCGGCGACCTGAGCATCGACTTCGGGCAGCGCATGGTGACCCTGCGCGGCGAAGAGGTGAAGCTCACCTACGTCGAGTTCGAGATCCTCGGCGCCCTCGCCCACAGCCCCGGCCGCGTCTTCAGCCGCGAGACCCTGCTCGAGCACGTCTGGGGGGACTCCGAGTACCGCGACCCGCGCACGGTCGACGTCCACATCCGTCATCTTCGCGAGAAGCTGGAGCAGGACCCCAAGGAGCCCGAGTTCCTCTTCACGGTGCGGGGCGTCGGCTACCAGTTCCGGGAGTAGCGCACTAACTTGCGGCGACTCGGCCTCACCAACCTCGGCAACAGGATCACCGGCGTAGCGGTGGCCATCGCCGGGGGAACGGCCCTCCTCATCTACGTCTACACGGTCGCGATCGGCGGCTCGGCCAGCGGGCTCGACGGGGTCAAGGGCCAGATCCTGATCGGCGGCATGGTCGCGGTCGTCATCGCCGTCGGCGTCGGCGCCTACTACGCGCGGGCCGCCGCGAAGGACATCTCCCGCCTGCAGGAGGCGGCTCGCAAAGTCGCGGACGGCAACTTTGAAACCTCGATCCCGGTCTCCTCGGTCGGGCAGCTCGGGCAGCTCGCCCGCACCTTCAACGAGATGCAGCGGCGGCTTGCCGAGCTCGACAGCGCCCGCAAGCAATTCATCGCCAACGCCTCACACGAGCTGCGCACGCCGATCTTCAGCCTCGGCGGCTTCATAGAGCTGCTCGAAGAGGAGGACCCGAGCCCCGAGGATCGCGACGAGTTCGTGCGCACGATGCGCCAGCAGATAGCCCGGCTGACCAAGCTCACCACCGACCTGCTCGACCTCTCCCAGCTCGACGCCGGGGCGGTCGCGATGGCGACCCAGCGGGTCGACCTCAGCTCGCTGGCCCGCGAAGTCTCCCGCGAGCTCGGCCCGCGTGCCGACGCGCATGGCTCGCGGCTCGAGCTGCGCACCCCCGACCAGCCGGTCCTTGCCAGCGCCGATCCCGATCGGGTGCGCCAGATCATTCGTATCCTGCTCGACAACGCCCTCGCGCACACGCCCGAGGGGACCAACGTCACTGTGACCGCCTACTCCGTCGAACGCCGCGCCGAGCTAACCGTCTCTGACGACGGCCCAGGAATACCCCAACGGATCCAGGGTCGCGTCTTTGAGCGCTTCTACACAGCCGATTCCGCGGGCGGCTCCGGGCTCGGCCTGGCGATCGCCCGCGAGCTCGCCCAGCGGATGCAGGGCCGGATCGCAATCGCCTCCAGCAAGCGCTTCACCGCCTTCACTCTCGACCTGCCGCCGGCGTCCCCGCTCAGCGCGCCGGCGGCGCTCGCGGAGCACCGGTCGGGGGCGATCGCGTGAGAGCCGCCGGAGGCGCGGCGGTGTTGGCAGCGCTGGCGATTCTCGGCGGCTGTGGGGGCTCAGACGGCGGCGAGGACTCGGTTGCGCAGAGCTCGCGGTCGACGGCACCCCCGCCCAAGGTGATCATCGAGGCGGCAGCGAGCGGATTCAACGCCGCCCGCGTGTACCGCGAAGCGGCGCCGGGGGTGGTGACGGTCCGCTCCATCTTCGACGCCGGCGCCGGCGAGGGCTCCGGGTTCGTGCTCGACGAGTCGGGCAGGATCGTCACCAACGCGCACGTGGTGACCGACGAATCGGGCGGCGAGCGCGAGCCCGCCAAAGCCGTCTTCGTCGAGTTCCCCGACCACAACATCCTCCCGGCCAAGATCGTCGGCTTCGACCCCTTCTACGACGTCGGCTTGTTGCAGGTGGAGCCGAACGGCTTCGAACTGCGCCCGCTGGAGCTCGGCGACGACCGCGACCTGGTCGTCGGACAGCCGGTGGCGGCGATCGGCAACCCCTTCGGCGAGCAGCAGTCGCTCTCGCTCGGGATCGTCTCGGCGATGGATCGCTCCGTGAGATCGCTCACGCAGTTCCAGATCGAGGGGGCGATCCAGACCGACGCCTCAATCAACCCCGGCAACTCGGGCGGGCCCCTGCTCGACGCCGCGGCGCGGGTGATCGGCATCAACCAGCAGATCGAGACGGAATCCGGCGCCAACGACGGGGTCGGCTTCGCGGTGCCGGTATCCGCCGTGCGGCGCTCGGTGGAGCAGCTGCGAGAGGACGGCGAGGCGGAGTACGCCTACATCGGCGTCAGCAGCCAGCCGCTATACCCCCAGCTCGCCGAGAAGTTGGAGATAGAGGCGGATTTCGGCGGCCTGCTGTCCGAAATCGTGCCCGGTGGGCCGGCCGACCGGGCAGGACTGAAGGGGGGCGACGAGGAGCTGCGCTTCCAGGCCGCCACCTACAGCACCGGCGGCGACGTGATCCTCGCGGTCGACGACCGCAAGCTCGTCACCCCCGACGACCTGGCCCGCTATATCTCCTCACTTCAGCCGGGCGAGCGGGTGACGCTCGACGTGCTGCGCGACGGCGGGGAGCGCGAGCAGGTCGAGGTGACGCTGGGCAGGCGGCCCGAAGACGTGCAGCGCGGCTAGCGCGACGAGCGCCGCCCGACCGCCGGTGTCTGTAGAACTCCGCAGGTGCTCCAGGAAATCGCTCTCGGCCAGAAGTCCCTCGCCGACTACACCCACATCGCCGGCAAGGAGTTGATCGGCCGCATCCGCGAGCTCGCCGAGCCGCTCGAGGGACATCGGGTCCTCCACGTCAGCGCCACTGCCTTCGGCGGCGGCGTCTCCGAGATCCTCTACACGATCGTGCCGCTGATGCGCGACATCGGCCTCGACGCGCACTGGCACGTGATCTTCGGCAAAGAGGAGTTCTACAACGCGACCAAGCTCCTCCACAACTCGCTGCAGGGAGCGGAGGAGACCCTGACCGACGAGCAGTGGTCGCTGTTCGACGAGGTCAACGAGCTCAATGCGAAGGGCCTGCAGGGCGAGTGGGACACGGTGATCGTCCACGACCCGCAGCCGATCGGCCTGCGGCGGGGGGCGACCGACAGCGCCGGCAAATGGATCTGGCGCTGCCACATCGACCTCTCTGAGCCGAACCCCGAGCCGATCGCCCGTCTGCAGCCGCTGATCGAGGAGTACGACGCAACCGTCTGGCACATGCCCACCTACGTGCCCAGCGGGATAAATGGCCACAACGGCGTTCGCATCATCCCGCCGGCGATCGACCCGCTCTCGCCGAAGAACATGGCCTTCTCCCCCGACGACGCTGCCTTCGTCTGCAGCCAGTTCGGGATCGACGTCGACCGTCCGCTGGTCACCCAGGTGTCCCGCTTCGATCCCTGGAAGGACCCGATCGGGGTGATCGACGCCTACCGCGACATCACCGCGGAGATCCCCGAGGCCCAGCTCGCGCTGGTCGGATCGATGGCGACCGACGACCCCGAGGGCTGGGAGTTCTTCCAGCGCACCTTCGAGTACGCCGACGGCGACCCCGACATCAAGATCCTCAACAACCTCAACAACGTCGGTGCGATCGAGGTCAACGCCTTCCAGTCGCAGTCCGATGTGATCGTCCAGAAGTCGATCCGCGAGGGCTTCGGCCTGACCGTCACCGAGTCGCTCTGGAAGGGGCGGCCGACCGTGGCCGGACGGGTCGGCGGCATCCCCCTGCAGATCGAGGACGGCGTGGGCGGCTTCTTGGTCGATTCCCCCGCCGAGTGCGCACAGCGCTGCCTGGAGATCCTCGGCAACCCGGAGCTGGGGATGAAGCTCGGTCGGGCCGGCAAGGAACACGCCCGCCGCGAGTTCCTCTCTCCCCGCCTCCTGCGCGACTGGGTCGAGCTGCTGACCGAGCTGAACGGCTGATCGCGGACCCGCCCAAAACGCTCGGCTGAATTCGAGCGCGAGATAGTCTGATCCGGATGCCCGAGGCCTCCGATCCGCTCATCATCGTCTCCAATCGCGGCCCCGCCCAGTTCGAACGCGACGAGGACGGGGAGCGAACGGTGCGGCGCGGTGGCGGCGGCCTGGTCACGGCGCTCTCAGGCCTGGTCTCCCACCGCGACGCGCTCTGGGTCGCCTCGGCGATGACCGACGAGGACGTCGCGGTCTCGGAGGAACGCGGCGGGCCGGTCGAGCTCTCGATCGATGGGATCGAGTACCGGGTGCTCCTGGTCGGCAGCGACGCCGCTGCCTACGAGCGCTTCTACAACGTGATCGCCAATCCGATCCTCTGGTTCATCCAGCACTACCTCTGGGACCTCTCCAACGCTCCCGATATCCGCCAGGAGGAGCTCGACGCCTGGGACTTTGGCTACCAGGCCGTCAACCGCGACATCGCCCAGGCCGTGCTGAAGCAAATCGAGGGACGCGAACGGCCGCTGGTGATGCTGCACGACTACCACCTCTACACGGCGCCGGCGATGATCCGCGCCGAGCGTCCCGACGCCTTCCTCCACCACTTTGTCCACATCCCCTGGTCGCAGCCGGACAGCTGGCGGATCCTCCCCGGCCGCATCCGCGAGGCGCTCTACCGCGGCATGCTCGCCAACGACATCATCGGCTTCCATACCCACGCCTACTGCATCAACTTCCTGCGCTGCTGCGACGAACTGCTCGAGGCGGAAGTCGACTACGACCGCTGCATCGTGCGCCATGGCCAGGGTCAGACGCTGTGCCGGGCCTACCCGCTCTCGATCGACGCCGACCGGCTGCGGCGAGCGGCCGAATCGCCCGAGGTGGCGGCAGCCGAGCGCGAGGTGCTGGAGCGGCGGCGCAAGCACCTGATCATCAGGGTCGACCGCGCCGACCTCTCGAAGAACGTGCTGCGCGGCTTCACCGCCTTCGACACCTTCCTCACCCAGCACCCCGAGTTCCGCGAGCAGGTCACCTTCATCGCCCACCTGCAGCCCTCGCGGCAGGACGTTCCCGAGTACGCCGAGTACTTGGAACGGATCGAGGCCCTGGTCGCGGTGGTCAACCACCGTCACGGGACGACCGATTGGATGCCGATCGACCTGAAGATCTACGAGAACTTCCACGACGCGGTTGCCCGTTACAAGCACTTCGACCTGCTGATGGTCAACTCGCTCTTCGACGGGATGAACCTGGTCGCCAAGGAGGCGCCGGCCGTCAATACCCGCGACGGCGTCCTGATGCTCTCCGAGAACACCGGCTCGCACGAGGAGCTGGCCGATTGCGCCCTCTCGGTCAACCCCTTCGACATCCAGGAGCAGGCCGACGCGATCTACCGGGCGCTGACCATGGACCCCGAGGAGCGGCGGCTGCGGGCGCGGCACCTCAAAGAGCTGGTGTTCGCGCGGAATCCTGGGGATTGGGTCGACGATCAGCTGGCCGATATCGCGGAGTTGCGCGAAGCGGTTACGTAGACGGGGAGAACGAGCTTGCTCAGGGACTTAGCCGTGCATGGGACTCCGCGTTCGCTGGTCAGCTGCTGGGCGTGCGCTCTTTGTTGCCGGAGCGGTGCTGTTTGCGCTGCGGGTCGGTCCTGAGCTGCTGGAGCCGCCGGAGCCTGCGCCGTTGCCGGCAGATGTGGGGTTGCCTCGGGTGAGTCCTGTGGCGTCCGTCGGGGATCGTGGCTCGAGCGGGTGGCGTCGTGGGGAGGGGGACTCGCCGGCTCGGAGGCTGCTGAGGGCGAGGCCTCGTCGCTCGCAACGCGAGGTCCCTTTGCCCGAAGCAGCGCGTAGAGCCGCCGAGGGCGCCTCCCGGCGGCGACAGGACCCGCCCGTCGCTGCGCCCCCGTCCGTACCAGTTCCTACGCCAGCGCCAGCTCCCCCACCCGCCGTTCCCGCTCCAGAACCGGCAGCGCCGCCCGCTCCGCCCGACGACGGGTCAATGGAGTTCGCGCCGCACTAGCTATAGTCAGCCGCCGTTTTGGCAGTCGCCGCACGCGAATACGAGTTGGTCCTGATGCTCGACCCCGGTGGGGACGAGGTGGCTCGCGATGCCCTCGCTCAGGAGGCGAAGGCGCAGATCGAGGCGAGCGGCACCCTCAAGCACGAGAACAAATGGGGCCTGCGCAAGATGGCCTACGAAATCGGCCAGCGCAACGAGGCCGACTATCGCTGGTTCCGCTTCGAGGCGCCGACCGAGCTGCTCGACGGGCTCAACCACAGCCTGCGGATCGCCGACGGCGTCATGCGCTTCCGCATCTTCAAGGTCGACGCCGACACCCCGGTGCTGGTTCCGCCGGCCACCGGCTCGGCTGGACCGGGAGCCTCGCGCGAGCGTCCAGGGCCGGACACCCCTCGAGCGGAGCCCGAAGCGGCCGAGCCGGCGGCCGAGGCAGAGCCCGCGCCTGCCGCGACAGAGCCGGCGGCCGAGGCTGCAGCTGAGCCTGCGGAGGTCGCTCCCGAGCCAGCGCCCGTCGCCGCCGAGGAGCCCAGCTCCGAGGCTGCCGACTCTGGCGACGAGTAGCTCTCGGTCGCCCCAGAGCCGGTCAAAAGCCGCAACGCGCGTCGCGTTTTGCGGATATTTCGGTGCCGCGGGGGAGAGACGCGCCGCGGCGGCTCTTAGAGTAAGTGTTCAGAGAAAGCGATACCGAGGAGTTGAGAGCTGTGGCAGCTTCGAACGTCAACGTGGTCGTCATCACCGGGAACTTGACCCGCGATCCCGAGCTGCGTCATACGGGGGGTGGAACGGCGGTCTGCGAGCTTCGCGTCGCCGTCAACAGCCGTCGCAAGGAAGGGAACGACTGGGTCGACAAGCCCAACTTCTTCGACGTGACCGTCTGGGGAGCGCAGGGAGAGAACTGCGCCACGTACCTCTCGAAGGGACGCCCGGTGGCAGTCGAAGGAAGGTTGGACTGGCGCGAGTGGGAGGCCAAAGACGGCAGCGGCAAGCGGCAAGCGGTCAGCATCGTCGCCAACTCGGTTCAGTTCCTGGGCTCGCGCGACGGCTCCGGGGGCGGGAACGGGAATGGCGGCGGCTTCAGCCCGAGCAGCGACGTGCCGGCGGATACCTCCGACTTCGAGGGCGCGGCGGCCCCGAGCGGTGGTGGCGGCGCGGACGACGACATTCCTTTTTGACGCCTGAGGCGGGAGCCTCATCGGTGTCAGGTCTGTAGCATCTCGCCTTCTTATGGCCAGGCCTAGAGACGCAGGAGCATCGGCAGCGCCACGCCGCGGCAAGCGGGGCGCCGAGCGGATGCGTGCGCGCAAGTACACCCGGATCAACTCCGAGCAGGTCGACTACAAGGACCTGAATCTGTTGCGGCGCTTCCTCTCCGACAAGGGGAAGACGCGCGGGCGGCGGGTCACAGGCCTCTCGCGCAAGCACCAGCGGCAGCTCTCGGTCGCGGTCAAGCGCGCTCGCGAGATCGCGCTGCTGCCCTACGTCGGCGAGCGCTGATGGCGCAGGCAGTCCTTCTCCAGGACGTCGAGGATCTCGGCGAACGCGGCGACCCGATCGATGTCTCGCCCGGCTACCTGCGCAACTACCTAATCCCGCGCAAGCTGGCCGCGCCGGCGACGCCAGGAGCGTTGGAGGAGGCGCAGCGGCGACGCGTAGCCGCCGAGAAGGCGGCAGAGGTGCGGGCCGAGCGCGAAGAGCAGGCGGCGGGGCTGCTCTCCAAGACCGTGCTGACGATTTACCAGCGAGCGGGCGAGGACGGCAAGCTCTTCGGCTCGGTCGGGGCGAAGGAGATCGTCGATGCGATCCGCGACGCGCGCGACCTTCCCGTCGACCGCCACAAAGTGAAGCTTGAGCAGCCGATCCGCGAGATCGGCACTCACATGGTCGAGATCGAGCTCGCCGACGGCGCCGTGGCCACGGTGAAGACGATCGTCGCCGAGGAGAAGTAACCCAAGTCGTCGCTAGGCTGGGGCCCGTGGCCTCGCCTCGTCTGCAGACCAAGAGGTTGACCCGTCGCGCCAGGGCGAGGACCCGGTTCGGGTGGGCGCGTTCCGAGCGGGCGACCCTGGGACTCGCCGTCCTCTCGCTCGGCGGCGCCGGCGTCGTCCTCGCCGGCCAGTTCGGCCGCCTGCTGCGGCGGCGTTCCCACGAGCGCGACGACGGCCTGGTCGAAGCGGCGCCGGCCGCCGCGGTGGACACGGTCAACGTGGCCGTGAGCGGCTACGAAGCAGCGCCGCGCAGCGAGACAGTGCTCTTCAACCTGCTCGCCGGCTTCCTTGCCTCCTTCGCGCTTGTGCGGCTCTCCACCTGGGGGATCCGCGACGGCTGGGGGCCCTTTCGCAACGTCAGCGTCGGCGGTCGGCACATCCACCACTTCGTGCCGGGGATCCTGATCGCTTTCGCCTCCGGCACCGCGGCCCTACTGACCGACAATGACGCGCTCGAGGACCGCCTCGCGGTACCGATGGGCGTCGGCATGGGCCTGACCTTCGACGAGGCGGCGCTCCTCCTTGACCTTCGCGACGTCTACTGGACCCGCGAGGGCCTGCTCAGCATCCAGCTCAGCCTCGGCGCCACCGCGATCCTCAGCATCGCGATCCTCACTCAGCGCATCCTGCGCCGCGGCGAGCGCCGTCAAGAGGCCGAGGGCCTGATTCCTTCGCCGTAAGAGCGGGGTCATCCCGCGCGGACGACCAGTCCGTGTGGTTTCTTAGACGGATGCCCTCGACGGCTCCCACAACTCACGTCCCGCCGCAGAACATCGAAGCGGAGGAGTCGGTGCTGGGGGCGATGCTGGTCGCGGAGCCGACCCTGACCCGGGTCATCGACGAGGTCAAGCTGAACGCCGAGGACTTCTACCTCGACAAGCACCGGGTGATCTTCGCCTGCGTCCACGATCTCTACGCGGCCTCGAAGCCGGTCGACGAGCTCAGCGTCGCCGAGGCGCTGGTCCAGCACAACAAGATCGAGGAGGCCGGCGGCAAGCACTACGTCTCCGAGCTCGCCGCCAAGGTCCCTGCCGCCGGCAACGCCAAGCACTACGCGGAGATCGTCCAGCAGAACTCGCTGCTGCGGCGCCTGCTCGGCGCCGGCCAGCAGATCCAGGGCTGGGTGCACGAGCGCGATGGCGAGCCGCGTGAGCTCTCCGAGCGGGCCGAGAAGCTGCTCTTCGACGTCGCCCACAAAGAGCAGGCGAGTGACTTCCGCCTGCTCTCCGAGATCCTGCACGACGAGGTCGACCGGCTGGAGAAGCTCTCCACCGGCGAGACCGAGCTGACCGGCACCCCCTCTGGGTTTCGCGACATCGACGCGATCACCGGCGGCTTCCAGCCCGGCAACCTGATCATCGTCGCGGCGCGGCCGGCGATGGGGAAGAGCGCCCTGGTCGCCAACATCGCCGAGAACGTGGCGGTGAAGCGCAACCTGCCGGTTGCCTTCTTCTCGCTCGAGATGTCGGAGGTGGAGCTGGCACAGCGCTTCATCGCCTGCCGGGCGCGGATCTCGGGCGACAAGCTGCGCAAGGGGCAGGTCGCCCAGAAAGACTGGCCGAAGGTGGTGCGCGCCTGCAACGAGCTGGAGCAGGCGCCGCTCTGGTTCGACGACTCCTCCGACCTCGGCATCCTCGACCTGCGGGCGAAGGCCCGCCGCCTCCACGCCCAGGAGCAGGACAAGGGCGGCCTGGGTCTGGTGATCGTCGACTACCTGCAGCTGATGCGCTCCGATGACCACCGCGCCAACCGGGTCGAGCAGGTCGGCCAGATGAGCCGCGGGCTGAAGATCCTTGCCCGCGAGCTGGAGGTGCCGGTGCTGGCGATCTCCCAGCTCTCGCGCGCACCTGAGCAGCGCCACCCACCGAAGCCGCAGCTCTCCGACCTGCGTGAGTCCGGACAGCTGGAGCAGGATGCCGACCTGGTCGGCTTCCTCTTTCGCGAGGACTACTATCGCGACCCCGAGGACGAGCCCGACGGCCTCGCCGACCTGATCATCGCCAAGCACCGCAACGGGCCGATCGGCACCCGCAAGCTGGTCTTCCTCGACCGCTTCCCCAAGTTCGCCGACTTCTCCGGCCAGGACCGGCCGATCGAGCAACCCGCGGGCGAGGGACCGCCGCTCGAGGACGCCGCGGCAGCGGGGCCTGAACTCTAGTGGCGGCGATCGCTCGCAGCGAACCGTTTCGCGAACAGGCCTGCCCCCACGGCGTCTGCGACGGCTCCGGCTGGATCCTCGGCCCCGCGGACGTGGCGCGGCCCTGCGAGTGTCGTGAGCAACGGCTCAAGCGCGGCCGCAGCCGCGGCGTCGCCTCGGTGATCCCGCCGCGCTACCGCGGCGTCTCCTTCGACCGCCCGCCGGTTAGCGACATGACGCGGGACATGGCCAGCCGTCACGCGGTCGCCGCAAGCCGGGCGTTCATAGACGGGCTGGAGGAGAACCTCGGTGAGGGACGCGGCCTCTGGCTGATGGGCAACACCGGCACCGGAAAGACGACGCTGGGGATGCTGGTCGCAAAGGCGACGGCGGACGCCGGGTACTCGGTCGGCGTCTACTTCACCCCGAAGCTGCTGACCCGGATCCGCCAGACCTACCAGGCCGCGGACGGCGAGGACTCCTACGCCGCCTTCTTCGAGCGCCTCGCCTCAGTCGACCTGCTCTACATCGACGACCTCGGCTCCGAGCGCCACACCGACTGGGTGGTCGAGCAGCTCTACGCTCTGGTCAACGAGCGTTACGAGCGCAAGCGCTCGATGCTCGTCACCAGCAACGCCACCGATGACATCGCCCAGGGTCAGGCGGAGCTGGAGGAGCAGATCGGCCCGCGAACCGTCTCGCGCCTGATCGAGATCTGCGGGGATCCGCTTCCCCTCTTCGGTACGGACAACAGGGTCCATCCCACCAAGCTCGCAAGCTAGCTCGAGGGGACAACCCACGCGCGGCGGGCAATAGGGAGAATCTCGAAGCGCTATGCCAGGTCTAGCCATAGTCGGCGCCCAGTGGGGCGACGAGGGCAAGGGCAAGGTCACCGACCTGCTCGCCGCGCGCGCGGACGCGATCGTGCGCTTCCAGGGTGGCAACAACGCCGGCCACACGATCGTGCGCGACGGCGAGGAGTTCAAGTTCCACCTGATCCCGTCCGGGATCCTCTACGCCGACAAGGCTTGCGTGATCGGCAACGGCGTCGTCCTCGATCCGAAGATCCTGCTGGGTGAGATCGACGGCCTGCGGCGGCGCGGCATCGACGTCGGCAACCTGCGGATCTCCGCCAACGCCCACCTGATCATGCCCTACCACGTGCTGCTCGACACGGCGGGCGAGACGAAGCTGGGAAAGCTCTCGATCGGAACCACGAGGCGCGGCATCGGCCCCTGCTATGCGGACAAGGCGCTGCGCCTCGGCATCCGTGTTCAGGACCTGCTTGACGAGAAGATCCTGCGGACTAAGATCCGCGCCGCCCTCGAGCCCAAGCAGCAGGCGCTGCGGGAGCTCTCGGTGCAGCGGCGCAAGCTGCGCAAGGAGGCGGGCGAGGGCGGCGACAAGGAGGCGGTTGAGCAGGCAGCCGGCGACGCGCCCGATCCCCGTCTCGACCTGCACACGATGACCGAGGAGCACGTCAGCTTCGGCCACCGGCTCGAGCCCCACATCGCCGACACCTCGCGGCTCTGCTGCGAGACGTTGGACGCCGGCGGCACGGTGATCTTCGAGGGCGCCCAGGCGACGCTGCTCGACCTCGACCATGGCACCTATCCCTTCGTCACCTCCTCCAACCCGATCGCCGGTGCCGCTTGCGTCGGCGCCGGCGTGGCCCCCAGCGACATCGACGAGGTCTGGGGCGTCGCCAAGGCCTACGCCACCCGAGTCGGGGCGGGACCCTTCCCCACCGAGCTGGAAGACGAGGCCGGACGACACATGCTCGAGCGCGGCCACGAGTACGGCACGACGACCGGCCGCGAGCGGCGCTGTGGCTGGATCGACCTGGTGGCGCTGCGCTACGCGGTGCGAATCAACGGGATGAGCGCGCTGGCGATCACCAAGCTCGACGTGCTGAGCGGACTGGAGACGCTGCGTCTGGCCGTCCGCTACCGCTCGCGCGAGGGGGCCGTCCTCGACAGCTTCCCGTACCACCAGTCGATCCTGCACTCGGCGGAGCCCGAGTACGAGGATCTGCCCGGCTTCGACGCCGACATCACCGGATGCCGCGACTTGGAGAACCTGCCGCCCCAGGCCCGCGAGTACCTCGACTTCATCGCCGGCTTCGTCGGGGTCCCCATCCGCCTCATCGGCGTCGGCCCGGGCCGCGACCAGGTGATCTTGCCGGCGCCCGACTGAGCCTCAGCCCGAAGGGGCAGCCTGAAGCGCTTCCAGCTTCCACTCTCCGCCTTCCTCGCGTAGAGGCATCGAGTAAGTCTCGCCACCGGTACCCCGGTAAACGAGGGTGGCGCGCCCACCTTCGCTGCGCAAGCTTTCGGCGTCCATCACGGTGACCTCCCGCCAGGCCGCGTTCGACATCGGGGTCGTAAAGGACTCGAGGAATTCCGGGCAGCCTTTCACTTCGGTCTGCGCGGCGAGCCCTTCGAGTTTCTCGAGCATGGGCTGGGCGACTTGGGAGCAGGCGGCGTCCCATTCGTCGCTGGCGCGGGCGACGTAGAAGCCATGCACCGCTTCCGCCGCCTCGCGCAGCTCCGGTTCGTCCCCGGAGACCTGCAACGGAACCGGCTCGAATCCGCCTTCCTTCGAACTGGAAGCGGTTCCGCCATCCGGCGAGCCGCCGTCGTCGTCCCCGCCGCAGGCGGCGAGACCCAACGCGAGCAGAGCCGCGAGCGCTGCCGCGACAAAGACCTTGGAGGTTCCATTCCTCATGAGATTCAGCCTAGGGTCGTCGGCGAGATGAGGGTCAGCTTCCAGGCGCCGTCTTCCTCCACTACCGTCATCGCGAACACTGTCCGGCCGGCGCCTCGGTAGATCAAGAACGAGTTGTCCTCGCCGATCCGCAGGCTGCCGGCATCGACGACGGTCGATTCACGCCGCACCGACGCGGGCAGGGGATGCCGGGTCAGCGCCTTGAGCAGCCTCGCGCAATCGGGCGAGCCCTGCTGCCCCGACTGCGACGCGAACTGCTCGAGCTGCTCCACCATCGAGGATGCCAGGTAGGTGCAGGCCTTGGCCCATTCTTCGTTGGCGCGTGCCGCATAGAAATCGTGCACCGCCTCCGCGGCGGCTTCGAGTTGTGATTCGTCGCTCTCCTCGCCCCAACTCTGGATGCTGTTGTCGCCGCCCTTGACGCGGAACTGGCCGGAGCCGCCGCCGGAGACCTCCAGCGGGGCCGGTTCGACGTCGGCTCCTGCGGCTTCACGGCCGTTATCGGCCTGCTCCTTCTCGACCTCGTCCGATCGCCCCGATCCGTTTTTCTGCGCCGAACCTTGACCGTCCCCCGTGGCGACTGTCCCGTCGCCGTTCGAGGACGCCGTCGTCGTCGCCTCATCGCCACCACCGCAGGCGGTTACGCCCAGGGCGAGCACGGCGGTGAGCACAACCGCGATCAAGATCCTGGCAATTCCCCCCCTCACGGCCAGGGATTCTATGCAGGCTCTGCGGTTGCTCGCCTGTGATGGAGACTCGGGAGTACACAACTCGCGGTTTTCCACTTCCTGCTCTACATTTTGTTGGTGGCTTCGGGTAGACGCACGGCTAAAGTGAGCGAGCGCCTGCCGAGGGGCCGGCACGGGCTGACGCGGGAGGCTGTGACGGCGTCTCAGCGGCAGCGCATCGTGCAGGCGATGATCGAAGTGGTCTCCGAGCGCGGCTATCCGGAGACCCGGGTCGTCGACGTGATCGAGGTCGCGGGAGTGTCGAGAAAGACGTTCTATGAGCTGTTCGTCAGCAAGGAGGATTGCTTCCTAGCAGCCTACGACGTGCTCCTTGGCAACCTCCTGGGCGACACCGCGCGGGGATTCGAGTCAAAACCCGGCTCGCCCTGGGCCGAGCGGGTCGCCGGAGGCCTCGGCGAACTGCTCAAACACCTGGCGGAGCATCCCGACGAGGCTCGCTTCGCGATCGTCGAGGTGCTCGCGGCGGGGCCGAAAGCGCTGGCGCGGCGGGACGCGGCGCTGCGCCAGTTCACCGGGTTTCTCGATGCCGGACGGGCGGAGACCTCGGTGGAGCTGCCCGGGATCACCGCGCTCTCGCTCGCCGGCGGCATCAACGAGCTGCTCTACAGCGAGATCCTCCACGGCGCCACGGCACGGCTGCCGAGCCGCCTGCCCGATCTGATGTTCTGGATCACGCTTCCCTTCCTGGGACCGGAGGGTGCCGCGGAAGAGCGTGAGCGGACGCGCCTCTCGATGCTGCAGGGTTAGAACGGCTTGGGCAAGGCCGCTCTTTCTGTAGATGAAGAGGTTTCCCTTAGGACGGATGTTGGTAACTTGGACTGAAGAAGCACTACCAAGTTTTCGAGAGGCCGGGGCTCAAAGGGGCAGGCCACAAAGGAGAGATATAGGGACATGCGCAAGCGTTTGACATGGACAGTCGTCCTCGCTGCGTTCGCCGCCGTGGCGTTCGCCGCCGTGGCGATTGCGGCCAAACCCACGATCATCCGGATGGGGAACCTGATCCTCACCGTAAACGGCGACTTCGCACCGAAGAAGCTGTTCAAAACCAAACTGAGCCCGATCAAGCTCAACGTCAGCGGCAATCTCAAAACGGCCGACGGCACCCACCCGGCCGCACTGAGGGAAGTTGTGGTCGACTTCGACAAGAACGCGGCCAACGACGTCACCGGCCTGCCGGTCTGCACGCAGGCCAAACTCGTCGCCACCGACACCACGACCGCAAAGAAACAATGTGGCCCGTCGATCGTCGGCGAAGGCAAAACCGAAGTCAAAGTCGAATTCCCCGAACAGAAACCGTTCAGCGCACGGGGCCCGCTGGTCTTCTTCAACGGCGGTAAGAAAGGCGGGAAGATCACCCTCTTCATCCACGCCTACGTAGCCGTGCCGGCGCCGACCGCGCTGATCACGACTGTGACAATCACCAAACAGCGCAGCGGTCGCTACGGACTCCATACCGTCTCGAAGATCCCGGTGATCGCCGGCGGCAGTGGTTCGGTGACCTCATTCGAATTCACCGTCAACAAAAAACTGGGCGACTACGCGCAGGCAAAGTGCCCGGACGGACACCTCAATGCCCGCGTGACCAAAGCCATTTTCGACGATGGGACCAACGGAAGCGGCACCTTCGTCCGGTCCTGCACCCCGAAGGGCTAACGCCAGCTTCCACTCAGGACGAAGCAGGGGTTGGAAAGGGCGGCCGCAAGGCCGCCCTTTCTCTTTGGCGTGCTCAGACCACACCTCGCGCCGATCCACGGTCGCTCTCAGGATGGACGCCTCTTAGCGGCCAGCAGCGAGAGCGCACGGGTACGCCGCGACTACAGCAACCGAGGTGGCCGCCCGGTTGCGCACTACGACCTCTTCCCGCATTCCGCCCCCGTCTTTCCCTGGAGTGCCAGACCTGAAGCGACCAGCGCTAGCGCTGCAAGCGCGAACCCCGGGGAGGGAATTCTGAATCGAGGCAGGACCTCTCAGCCCCTTGTCGCGGTTCGTCGGCCGGTGTCGGCTAGGCAGTCCTCCAGACTCAGGCACTCGCATCGCAGGCCCGCTTCCAGAATCTTCTTCATCGTCTGAGCCTCGGCGAGCGTTTGCTCTACCTCGGGGAGCTTGTCGGAGGCGAGCGCTCTCCAAACCTCCGACGGTGGCGTTTTGCCGGAAACGCCGGAAAGGATGATCCGAATCTCGGCCAACGTAAACCCAGCCCGCTTGGCTAGCGCGACCATCTCTATTTGCTGCAGGCCTTCGGGGTCGTATCGGCGCTTGCCGCTAACTCGATGAGGCGCCTTCAGCAATCCCGCCGTCTCCCAATAGCGGAGAGTCGAGGCGGGAACTCCCACAAAGCTGGCTGCCTCCCCAATCGTCAGTTCATCTTCGGTGGCCATGTGCCCTTGACTTAAAGCTTACTTGAGGTGGTAGACCCTCCAGTAAAGCGACTTACAACGAAAGGAAATGCATGTCCGATACGTCCCCGAAATCCCCCACAAGTTCCATCGCAGACGGCCCTAGCTGCTCTGTCCCACGACGTGGCGCCGAAGTCCCCGTTAGCCCTCTTGATGGCGGTTGCTGTGCAACCGACGAAGCGGTAATGAGCCGCTCGTCCCGAGCAATCCGGGCGGCGGCCGGTGTCAGCTTCCTTGCGATCGCGGGAGCGTTGAGTTCGCGTCAGTTGCCGGGCGGGATCGCGCTCTGGCCCACGGCCCTTGTCCCCACCTGGTTTGGGATCTCCCACCTCGTTGCCGGCATGACCGGATACTCCGGCTGCCCGGAGCTTGGGGCCATTCCCAGCGTCATGCTTGCGCGACCGGTAGCGACCGGCTGCGGGCCGTGGGAACGGATAGATCGACGCGCTCGATTGCGCTGTTCTGCGTTGCTGCATTGGCTGAGATCGGCGGCGCCTATCTGATCTGGATCGGACTACGAGAAGGGAAGGGGCCGGTAGCCGGCGCCGTTGCCCTCGCTGTCTACGGTTTGCTCGCCGCACAGCAGCCCAGCAGCGAGTTTGGCCGGGTGCTTGCCGCCTATGGCGGCGTATTTGTCATCGGCTCGCTGCTCTGGGCCATCGTCTTCGATGGCTTCCATCCGGATCGCTTCGACCTGGCTGGGGCGACCCTCTGTCTGATGGGGATCGGCGTAATCATGTGCGCCCCCCGCTAGCAGAGGCGCCGTCCGACCGGGGCGCCTGGGCAACACGCCCATGGATTCCAGCCGATCTCAGCGGTCGCGGCTCGAATCCCGTCTGCTACTCGCCCTGCTGGGCGAAAGTCTGCTGGTAGGCGGTGGGTGGGCCTTCTTTGCCCAGCGGGCTGAAGGGCGGCTGTTGGGCACAGGCCGGCGCTGGGATCGAGGCCGAGCCGCTCTGTTCGGCGAAGGCATACTTTTTCAGCCGGTCGAAGAATTCGGTTGATCTTTTTTCGTTTTCCGCGGCCGTCCTGTTGTTTTCGGCGATGCGGCCCGTGAGGGCGGGGTCTTTGGCGCTTTCCGGGTTGAGCGAGGCGACGACACCCGAGCTGCACTGGCTTGTGTCGAAGCTGAGCAGGCCTTCGGCCAGCCGCTGGGTGGCGAGCGGCAGGCTGTAAGCGCTGTTGCGGTTGCTGGTTAGGCGCCGAGGATAGGTCGAAAGCGATTCGGGACCGAGAACGGGCAGCACCCTCAGGTAGTGGACCTGGACGCCTTTCGCGTTGTTCGGCAGCCGTGCGTTCGTGAGAGCCGCGACATTCGCCATCGCCGCACTCAACTCGCGCCTGTAGAGGCTCGCGCCACTGACGATCGGGTTGAGGTTGCGCAGGAACGGATCCAGGGCTCGCAGGAAGGGTGGGAACTCGTCGCGGAAGAACCTGCGCAGGGCGGAGAAGCCCGAGGGGGCGCGGTCGATCACCGGCCCGAGGCCTTCGAAGAATCCCTTCGCGTTTGGAGCGAACCGGGAGAAGGCGATCAGGGTCGGGGAGAGCTCTTCCGCCGCCGGCACCAGCTGGCGGATCACCGGGTCGGTGTCGCGAGCAAAGCTTTCGAGGCGCTCGAGGGTCAGTTTCGACTCGTCGAGGAAAGTCGGGAAGGCGCGGAATAGCGCTTCGATCTCACGGTCCCGCGCGGCGGTCGTTTGGAAGACCGCATTGGAGCTGTCGATCAGGTTCGCCAGCTCGCCTTCGCGGCCGCGCAGCGCTTGCAGGCTGATGGCCCCGTTGCTGAAGAGCTGGCCGACCGCGCGGCGCTGAGTATCGAGGACGCGGAAGAGTTTGTCGAACTCGGTGAAGAACGGTTCGAGCTGGCTGAAGGCGTAGGAGAGGTCGGCGCCGCGGCCCTCGATCGATAGCGCCCCGTCCCGCATCCAGGTCTGGAAGGCCGCCCGCGTCTGCGGGTCGAAGGTGCGGAAGATCTCGTCGAGCTGGACCGAGTCGGCGACGTTGGCGGCGGGCAAGGTGCCACCGTCGGCGAGCATCTCCGACTCGCCGTCACTGGGGGTCAGCTCGACGTAGGTCTCGCCGAGTAGCGTCTTGGTGCGCAGGACGGCGCGGGAGCCCTCCGGGATTGGCGCGTAGCGGTTCTCGAGCGCGATCGTCGCCAGCGCCTGTTTGCCATCGGGGGTGAGCCCGATCGACTGCACCTTGCCGACCGAGACGCCGGAGATTCGCACGTCGGACTGCTGGGCCAGCTGGGTCGCCTCGCGGAAGGGGATCTTCAGCTCGTAGGACTTGGCCTTGAAGGGGGTCGGGCCGCCGAAGGTGATCCAGAGGAAGAGCAGGATCCCGAAACAGGACAGCGCAAAGCCGACGATCGCGAGAAGCTGGGCTGTGCTGGGTGCTTGCTTGCTCATGGTCCCGCCAGTTCAGGGCCGCATCTCGAGGCACCTTCGCCGGATTGTTTGAGGGCTACCGGGTCGGGGGGGATCACCGGCAGCTGGTCGGCCCGTGGCACGTTCGCACCCTGCAGGACGGTCTTCAGGAACGGCTTGATGTTGCCGACGCCCTCGGCGAGGAAGGCGCCGTTGCAGGAGATCATCACCAGGCCACGGGAGATCGGCCCTGCCGGATCGGCGAGGTTGTAGGTGGCATTGATGTTGTGGTTGACCCACGGCAGATAGAAGAGGTAGCTCTCGCGCGAGCCTTTCGGCTTGAAGGCGAGCGTGTTGAGGAAGCTGTTGAAGGCACCGAGCGAGCTGCCGAAGCCGCGCAGCGACTTTTCGAACGGCGTCGCACTCTGCTGGGTGAGGTTGAGGACGGGCCGGATCTGGCGGGTGAAGGGCCGGATCTGGTCGCGGATCGGCGCCGTGGTCTCCTCGAAGAGGCGCCTGGTCGCGTCGAAGGCCGGCCCCAGCGCCTGTGCCTGGGGGATCAGCGAGAGCAAGGCCGGGCGGGCGATGGTCGAGAAGCGGTCGGAGCTGGCGAAGCCGGCCTGGGCCGCGGCCAGGGTTGCCGGCAGCTCGATCAGCGATTCCTGGACCTTCTGCTGCTCGTTGGCGAAGCTGGCGAGCCCCGCCCGCGAGCCGCGGACGAAGCGTTCGACCTGGGCGTCGCGGCGGCCCAGCTCCGTGGTCAGCAGGCTGAAGTAGTGGATCGCCCGCGCCAGCGCGACGCGCCGCTGCGCCACCGCCCGGTTGAGGTCGGCGACGTAGTGGACGAAGGGCTGGAAGCGGCGCAAGGCCCCGGAGAGCTGGCGGCCGCGGCCGCCGATTCCCTCGGCGCCGGCGGCGACGAGCAGCTGGATGTACTGGCGCGTGTCGGCGTCGAGGGTGGCGAAGAAGGCATCGAGGTTGACGTTCGGTTCAGTGCGCGAAAGCGGGAAGTTGTGCCCGTCCTCGATATGGCCTTTGCCGGCGCCGGGGTCGATCTCGACGACCATGTCGTTGAGGTTGGTTTTCGGGCGCAGTAGCAGGGTCGCGTCGGAGTGGATCAGCTCCAGGTACTCGGGCTCGACGTCCATCCCGACCACGGCCCTGCCTTCCTCGAGGTCGACCGAGGTCACCTTGCCGATCTGGATCCCGGCGATGTCCACCGCCTGGCCCTGGCCCGGCGTGACCGCTTGGGCGACGCTGAATTCGCCGGTGAGGTGGGCGAAGTCTTCGCCGACGAGGGGCGCCCACGAGGGCAGCGAGGCTTTCTGCTGGGTGAAGATCCAGAGCGTCATCACGATCCCGGCGATCGTGAGCAGGGCGATCGCGATCGTGTCCTTGCTGCGGCCGCGCGACTGGCGGGCCAGCGAGGCGCGGAAGTGGCGCCAGCGGCTTCTGCGGGGCTCGGTGCTCATGGGATCGCCGCCGGAGTCGGGGGGCCCACCTGGCCGAGAGGGCCGTTGACGTCAGGGACCGGGTTCCTGTCGCAGCGCACACCTGGCTTCTTCGGCGGGCGGCCGCCCAGCTGGGGCTGGGTGCCGCTTGGAGCGGCGATCGTGTGGGCGAAGTCGACTTTGTCCGTGGTCAGGTTGCCGAAGGGATTTTCGGCGCTGACCAGGGTGTCGCCGCCACCGGGCTGGACGCGAAGGAAGGAGCCGTTGCCGTCGATGCCCTGGCCCCAGCCGGAGAAGTTGGCGAGCATGTAGAAGAACTCACGGTAGTTGGGCCCGCCGGTGCTGAACTGGTCGTTGATCGTCTGGTTGCCGGTGGGCACGATCACCTGGCTCGTGCAGAGGCTGATCCGGTTGATCTGCGGCAGGACGAGCGCCTTGCCGAGCTGAGCGGATCCGGCTAGCCCCGGCGTCGCTTCCTCGAGCAGCCGGGCCGTCCCGCCCAGCTCGCGACCCGAGAGCAGCGGGTAGGCCTGTTCGGTCCAGGGCTCGGCAGCGTCGATCAGCCCGGGCAGCTCGGCGATCGCGGGGCGCATCTCTATCGCCCAAGCGCGCAGCGGCGGCAGCGCCTCGTTGAGGCTGGCAAAGGAGGCGCGGGCCTCGCTAAGGGTCGGCGCCAGGCGGTTGACCGTGGTACTCAGGTTGGCGGACTGGGCGGCAAGCGCGCCGGTGAAGACGTCGAAGTTGACGATCAGGCCTTCGAGCTCCTCCTCGCTGGCGGCAAGTGCGCCGAAGAAGCGGCCTGCGCCGGCAACCATGCGGGAGAGGTCGCCCGGGCGGGTGCCGAGCAGGGCGTTGGTCACCTGGGCGCTGTAGCGGCCGGCGTCGCCGCCGTAGAGGAGGGCCCCGTTGAGCGCCTCGCCGCCGGTCTTGCCCTGCACCTCGGGCAGCTGGGTGGCGTCTTCGGCGGCGGTCGGCTCATGGTTGAGGGCGGTGCCGATGCCCTCCAGCAGGCGGCTGAAGTCGGCCCGCACCGGTGCCTGCAGCGCGGTCAGGATCTCGTCGAGCTGCACGGTCGTCGAGGTGTTGCTGATCGGGATCGCGCCGCCGCTGTCCATCTCCGGGGCGCTGGGGCTGCCCGGGTAGAGGTCGACGAAGAAGTTGCCCTCGAGGAAGATCCGCGGGCGGATCTGGGCGAAGGCGTCCTCGTGGATCGGCCGGCCCTTGTCGGTGACGGTGAAGGTGACCGTAGCGGCGTCGCCGTCGCGCTCGGTCGAGATCACTTTGCCGACGTCGACGCCGGCGATCCGCACGGGTGAGTTTTTGGCGATGTTGACGCCGTTGGCGAAGGTCGCCTTGAGCTCGTAGCCGTAGCTGGTAAAGGGGATGTGTTTGGTGAACGCGAGGTAGGGGCCGACGGTGAAGATGAGCAGGAAGATCACCGCGATCGTCGCGTTGCTGGGCCGCCACCTGAAACCGCCCTCCTTGGCCCCCGCCCTGGTGTCTCGCTCCGGCAGACGGCCCATCAGTTACCCCCCTGGCCTTTGATCTGGCCGGCGGTGATCGTCCCCTGGTTGCCGGGTACGTTGCCGATCCTCGTCGTGCCGGCGACGTAGTTCTCGTTGCCGGCCTCGCACTCCCTGGTTTGCCCTGGCGCCGCCACGTTCGGGTAAGGGTTGGTATGGAGGTGGTTGATTGGGAGGGGCCCGTTGGCGGGAGCGGAAGATGGTGTCCCCTCGGAGTTCGGCCCTTCGGGTGGCTCGACAGCGAGCGAGGCGAGCCAGTTGCCCAGCCCATTGCCCTCGCTGGTGGCGCTGGCCAGGTTCCGGAAGGCGAGCGTCAGGTAATTGCAGACCGTCTGCGCGGGCGCGATCTGACGGATCGCCGGCCTGAGCTGGTTGTTGAGGTCGGTCAGCAGGTCGAGGCCGTTGAAGACGCCAGGCGCACCCTGGAAGGCGAGCAGGGCTTCCGCCGTCGGCGCCAGCTGGGCGTTGAGAGTCGGTGAGGCGTTCAGGGCAGGGACTCCGGCGCGCAGCGCCGCGGCGATCGTCGGCGAGGTGTCGGCCAGGGCGCGCGCGCCGGGCTGGAGCGCGGTGAAGAAACGGGCCGAGTCGTCGAGGAAGGGACGCAGCACTGGCAGTGCCTTGTTCGCGGCGTCGAGGGTGTCGTCGCCCTTCGAGATCGATTCCTGGATGTAGGGGCGCGAGACGCGGGCGAAGGCGCCGAAGGTGCGGTCGAGGGCGACGAAGAGGGTCGCCTGCGTTTCGGCGACCGGCGCGACGGTGGCAGAGAGCGCCTCGAGGGCACGCCAGAAGCCGCCGAAGTTGGTCCCGGGAGCGACCAGCGTGCGCAGCACCGGCGTGCCGCTTTCGGCCAGCCGCCGCAGCGCCGCGAAGGCGGCGTTGATCTGCGGCCCGCGACCGGCGAAGGCGTTGCCAAAGCCAGCCTGGTTGCGCTGGATCGACTTCCGGGTGGGCTCGTCGAACATGTCGAAGAACTCGTCGATATCGACCGGTTCGGGCCGCGCGGAGGACTCGGGGATCGTGTCGCCGGCGGCGAAGTAGCGCGAGGAGTCGCCGGGGACGATCTGCAGGTACTTGAGGCCCAGCGGCGACTTCGGCCGGATCATCATCGTCGAGTTGACCGGCAGCGGTTCGGCGGTCTTGTCGAGGCGGAGCTCGAGTTCCGCCGCCACTCGGCCGTCCTCGAGCTGCACCGGGGTCACCGTCCTGACGATGCCGACGCGGGCGCCGCCGATCCTCACCTCGTTGCCCCGAACCAGGGCGTCGGCGTTGGGCACGCGGGCGGTGAGGTTGTACGTGGAGACGAAGGGCAGCCCGTTGTTGGCGTTGTAGGCAAGGAAGACGGCGACGATCACGACCAGCACGGTGACCGCGCCGACGATCGCCGGGCTGCTGGCCACTCCCTGTATGCCGCTGCGGTTTCTCATGGCCCGAGGAGGTAGTCGAGAAGGGCACGTTGCGGCACCGACGGCAATTCCCCGGCGCCGAGCTGCTGGCTCTCACCGAGACCGGGCCCGGCCGGAGACGCTGGGACGGCAGGCGAGATCGGCGCCGGGGGACGCTGCGGCTGGCCGGCAACCGTGCCGCCCGAAGCGCTCTCGCCCTGGCTTTCCAGCTTCTCCTGCAGGAGGCGGTAGTGGTCGGCGAAGCTGGCCGAGCTCGAGGCTTCTGCGCCGAAGTTGAAGTTCGAGGTGCACTGGCTTTCCGGCGTCACCGTGTATTCGAAACAAGCCGTCAGGGTGACGAGGCTGCGGACGAAGTGGCCGTACTGGTCGAAGCCGTTGTTGGCGGCGGCGCCGTTGTAGATCAGGTCGACCAACCCGTCGAAGCCCTTCGTCCGCTGCGTGCTGGTCAGGAATCGCGACAGTTCGTTGGTCGGGACGACGCCGGAACGAGCGAGATCGCGCGTCTTGCGGAGAACCGGGGTGGTGGCGCGCAGCAGCGGCCCCGCGACTTCGCCGCTGGCGCCGAGCGACTTCAGCGCCACGGTCGAGGCGGCCGAGAAGGGGGTCAGCAGACGGGTCGCTTCGGCGTAGGCGGGGCTGGCGCGGTCGAAGTCGGCGAAGACCGGCGAGGCGGCATCGGAGAAGGCACCGAGGCTGCGCATCGTGGCCCGGAACTTGCGCAGGAACTCGGGGAACTTGCGCAGCGACTCTTCCAGTTCGTCGCCCCGTTCGGAGCTGGCTTCGCCCGCGGCGCCGGCGTTGGCGAAGAACCCGGCGACGTGCTCGCGCTCGCGCGAGAACGGCCCGAGGATCTCCTCGGAATCGACCACCAGCTGAGTGAGATCTTCGCTCTGCTCCTCGAGGATCCCGATCAGGCGCCCGGCGTCGCGCAGGGCGGGATTGGCCCGCTTGACCGCCTCCCGAATGTCCTCGCCGCGGCCGGCGAGGCTCGCACCGAGTTCGTTGAGGATGAGGCGGAAGCGCTGCGCGTAGGGCAGGCTGTTGATGTCGTTGATCAGGTCGGGGTCGACGCTGGTGCTGTTGTTCTCCAGCGGCAGCAGGTACTGCCCTTCCCCCGGCTGGTCCTCGGGGATCTCGCGCAACAGCGGCGGCGGCGGCGAGCCCGGCGCGCGGGGCAGGGTCGGGCGGCAGTCGACGAACTTCTCCCCGATCAGTGACTGGGGACGGATGTGGCAGCTTGCGTCGCGGCGGAAGTCCTGGAAACTGGGGTCGTTGATCCGCATCACGATCACGGCCTTGCCCGAGATCGCCTGCGGGCGGCCGTCTTCGTAGCTGCTGACCTCGCCCGGACGGGTCACGTCGACCGACTCGATTTCGCCGACGTCAGCGCCCGCGACCCGCACCAGCTCGCCCTTGACCATGAAGCCGCCGCTGTCGAAGACCGCGCGAACGACGTAGGCATCGTCGTCGCCGTCCCCGGTGGCGAGGACGACGACCAGCACGGCGACCGCCGCCAGAACCAGCCCGATGATCAGCCGCCTGCTCATGGTCCCGGTGGCGCGTCGGCCGGGTTGCAGTCGGATGGGGTCACACCGGAGCCGGTGAAGGGCGGTTCGGTGAAGGGATTGGAGCCATCGGGGGCGGACTGGGTCGCACCGCCGGGGCAGAGTCGCTTGACCGCTGCCGAGCCGCCGAAGACGTCGTACTGCTGGCTCGGCGAGATCGGTTTCAGTTCGCCATTTTCATCGTTGAAGTCGAAGACGTTGAGATTGGCGACCTGGACCCGTGCGTAGTGGCCGTTGGCGTCGTATCCGGCGCCGATCTGGCCCAGCTTGCCGAACCCGTTGAAGATGTCGGGGGTGTAGGCGCGGGCGAAGTTGAGGTTGGGCTGGAAGGCGGAGATCCCTTCTTCGGCATGGGGGAAGGTCCTCGAGGCGCGCTGTTCCACCGCGGGGAGGGTCGCCAGCAGCTCGGCGCTGTCGTTGGCGAACCCTTTCCGCCGCACCGTGAGGCTGAGGTTCTTGAAGGTCGGCACCGCCCGGGACAGGACCGACCGCAGGTCGCGCAGGAAGGGGGCGAAATCGTCGGTCACCGGCTTGAACTCGTCGATCAGCGGTTCGACGTCATCGAGCGCTGCGCGTAGGTTGACGAAGGTGGTGCTGCCCTGGCGGAAGACCTGTGGCACCAGGTCGAGGCTGCGGCTGAGGGCGACGTTCTCACTGGCGATCGCCCCGAAGGCCGTGCTGGCGTTGGAGATCGCGCTGGAGAGCTCGTTGCCGCGGTGGGCGACGGCTGTGGCCAGCCTGCTGGAGCTGACGACGAAGCGCTCGAGCAGGCGCTGGTCGGCGTTCAGCGCCTGGGCGAAGGCGGCGGCGCGGTTCAGACCCGGGCCGAAGAACTTGTAGGCCCGGTTGCCGTCCTCGCCCCTGCCGGCGTACCACTGCGCGTTGCCCTTGATGAACTGGGAGAGGCCGCGACGCACCGAGGGCGGGAAGGTGTTGAAGAACTGGTCGAGGTCGACCGCCGTGGTGGTGGAACCGAGGCCGAGGATGTCGCCGTCCTCGAGCTCCGGGTTGCTGTTGGGGCCGGGGCTGATCGAGACGTAGTGGTTGGCAACGCCGGAGAGCGAGGTGGCACGGATCACTGCGGTCGAGCCCTCGTGCAGCTGTTGCTTCAGCGAGATGCGGATGCTGGCCAGGTTGTCGTCGGTCAGCTCGATGCTCTCGACCGAGCCGACCGGCTGGCCTCCGATCAGGACTTGGTTGTCGGTGACGAGCTGGGCAGCATTCTGGAAGAGCAGCTCGTACTCGTAGCTGTCATCGCCGCCGAAGATGACAACCCCCAGCGCGATCACCGCGGCCGCGAGGGCAGCGATGACCGCGACGCGGACAGGGGTGATGCCCCGGCCTTGCGCCGCGCTTTTCTCCTCGCCTAGGGGTTTAGCTGCAGCCACGTATCGTCGCTTGCGGCCCCCGGCCTCCGACCCGGTGTAACCGCGCGAGAATCGTATCCGAGCGATCCCCCGGCAAGCCCGTCCGAGCAGGGACTTAACTGGAATTCAACGCGCTTCGCAAAGGGGAAATTCGCGATTCAGACGTTGAGACGCGGGATTACCCGCTCCAACGAGCGCGGCAGCCACCAGACCCGCTCGCCAAGTAGCAGCATCAGCGCCGGCAGCAGAACGATGCGAACAACCGTGGCGTCGAGGATTACGGCGACCGTCAGCCCAATGCCGAGCTGGCTCACAGTCGCGATCGAAGCGCCGGCGAAGGCGATGAAGACCGCCATCATGATCGCCGCCGCGCCCGTGATCACCCGGGCGGTCTTCTCGAGGCCGAAGGCGATCGCATCGGAATGGTCGCCGGTGGCGTCATAACGCTCCCGCATCCGCACCAAGAGAAAGACCGCATAGTCGATCGAGAGGCCGAAGACGACGCCGAAAATCATCACCGTCCCGACCGCGTCGACGTATTCGCGGCCGCCCAGAGGCCAGCTGGCGGGAACCTCGGCGAGGAGCATCAGGATGCCGAAGGCGACCCCGACCGTGGCCAGATTGAGTCCGACCGCGATCGCCGCCAGCGGCAGGGCACGCAGGACGAGGACGAGGACGAGGAAGGTGGCGAGGGTGATCGCGGCGACGATGATCGGGATCCGCTCCCTGGTGACCTTGCTGTAGGTGTTCAGCGTCGTCGGCCCGCCGGCGACGGCGGCGGTCGAGTCCGTGTCGCGGCCGATCGCCGCGGCGTCCTCTTTGAGGCGCTTGTCGAGCTCGATCGAGCCGTCTGAGTTGAAGGGGTAGCGGGAGATCACGAACAGCGTCGCCGCCTGTCCTCCGCGGTCGACGTCGATCGCACCGGCGGCGAGCTCGCGCAGGTCCGGACGGGCCCCGTCGAGGGCGGAGAGTACGAAGTAGCCGGAGTCGAAGATGCCCGGCGAGGTGCGGCGCAGGTCGTCGATTTGGCCCTGCAGGCGCTCGTTGCCGTCGGTTATCCGAACCGCGGCGCGGCTCAGGTTCGTCTGCAGCGGCAGCGACTGGCTATAGCCCTCAGCCAGGCCGCGCTCCAGCGCGCTCGTCCCACCGGTGAGCCGTCCCAGGGCTCCGGCGAGCCTGGTGGCTCCCTCCGCGAGCTGACCCAGGCCGCTGCCCAGGGCTTTCGCTTCTTTCGAAAGTAGAGCGGTCCCCCTGGCGAGCGTCTTGCCGCCTTTCTCGATCTGCCTGAGACCGTCGGAGAGCTGGTCCGCACCTCTCGAGGCCTGTTTGATCTGGACGATGCCGGTGACGAGCCAAGAAGTGACCTGCTTGGCTTCTGCGAGGTCTTGGAGCAGGCGGGTTTCGAGCATCGCCAGCTCGGCCGAGATGCCGGTGGTCGAGGCGGCGGCCTGACGAGCCGCCGCTAGCGCAGGTCCGTAGTTCGGATCGGATTTGCCCACCGTCATGCCTTCGAGCAGGGAGATGGCGGCATTCAGCTGGTCGCTCGCCATCTGGGAGGCGGAGCGCAACTCGGGGAGCTTGGTTTTGGCGTCCTGGCTGAGAGATTTCTGCAGGATGCGCGAGCGGCGCAATCCATTCCGGTTGAGGTTGCGGGCGATTTCCGGCAGGGCCAGCTTGAGGCCAAGGGCGCCGAGCGAGGCGCGTTCCTGAGCTTTCGCGAGCTGGCTCGTACCGCTGGCGATGCGGTCGATCGCGGTCACCGCTCGGCCACTGCCTGAGGCTGCTTGACCAAGACCCCCAGCAAGGATCCGCGCGCCCTCCTCGGCGGTGCCGGACCCTTTGGCAAGCAGAGCGGCGCCGTAGGAAGCCTGAGAGATGCCCTCGCGGAGGGTGGCGACGCCAGCGGAAGCGCGCCCGAGACTCGGGCCGAGCCGTTTCAGGGTCGCCAGCGGCCCTCTATCGTCGCCGGAGACGAAGATCTGCTCGACTTGGCGCAACGGTTGGGCCGCACGTGAAACTTGCCCGGGCCCGATCACGGCCTCGACACCGGGTTGCTTTGCGATCCGACGCTGCCAGCGGGTCAAAGCAGCGAGGCGTTTGGGTTCGGTCATCGTCCCGCGATCAGCGGCCACGACGATCGTGAACGGCGCTTCGAAGCCCGGGGCGCCGGCTGCTTGGATCAGTTCCGCGTCCTGGCGGGCCTGGTTGTCCTCGGGCAACTGACCGATGTCGAAGGGACCGGTCTTCAGCGCCAGCGCCGGCGCGGCGAGGATGAGGACGAGGAGCCCGATCGCCGCAGCGACAGGAGCGGGGCGGCGCAGGGCGGCGCCGACCAGCGCCATCAGCCGCGAGCTCCCCTCTCCAGGTTCCTGGCCGAGCTGCCAGCGGTTCACGTGGGTGCCTAGCAAGACGAGGATCGGCGGACCAAAGACGTTCGCGACGAGGACGGTGAGCACGACGACGAGGGCCAGCGTCGCTGCCAGCGAGGCGAGTAGGGCGCCCGGGACGATGAAGAAGGCGACAACCATCGAGAGCACCAGCGTGCTGCCGGCGAAGATCACCGTCCGCCCGGCGGTGCGCCGCGTCGTCCAGGCGGCGTCGATCGGCGCGGCTCCCTTCGTCAGCTCCTCGCGGAAGCGGGAGACCAGCAGCAGCGCGTAGTCCACCCCCAGCGCCAAGCCCATCATCGTGCAGACGACGAGGGCCAGGGCGCTGACGTCGAACCAGCCGGTGAGCAGCGAGAGCAGGCCCTGTGAGGCGAACACCGAGATCGCGCCGAAGGCGAGTGGCACGGCCGCCGCGATCGGCGAGCGGAAGACGATCAGGAGGACGATCAGCAGGATCGGCAGCGCGATCAGCTCAGCCCGCTCTGTGGCGTGGATCGATTCGTCCTCGATCTCACGGCTGAGAGTGGCGAAGCTCGACTGGGTGGCGAGGGCCGGAGGGCGGATCTCCTCTTCAAGCGTGCGATCGAGCAGATCGACCTTCTCGTCGACCGCCTCGTTGATCTCGACGTGGAAGTCGACGAGGATCAGGGCGCTGTTCGGGCCCGGCCGCAGCGTCTCGACCCTACCGCGGTCCCAGGGAGAGACGGTGGTCACGACCGGGTCGCGGCGCAGGGCGCGGATCAGCTCCGGTCCCTGACGGTCGAGGGCGGCTTCGGGGCCGCGCAGTAGCACGGCGAAGGGCGAGGCGGGGCCGAAGTGCTCCTCCAGCAAGTCGTTCGCGCGTGAGGCCGACGTGCCGGGGATGTCGATCGAGCTGGGGCTGAGCTTCTCCTCGAGGTTGAAACCGAAACCGATCAGGATCGCGACCAGGACCGCCGCGATGCCGAGCGTGCGGCGCGGATGCCGCAGCGACATGGGCGGGCGCGCTTCGTCCTCGCCGTCGCCGCGCGAAGAATCGCTCCGCCCCCTGCTCCCTCTCCTCAAGGACACGGACGATAGTTTGGCGGTCCGAGCAGCGAAGAGGGCGGATGTTGCAGAAGACTGTGTTAAGAAATCCACTTCGCGCTACCTTTGAAGTGGGTGAAGAAGACTCTGGCGATCGGGGCGTCGATTGCCTCTCTGCTACTCGCGGGTGGGGCCGGCGCCGCGCTGGTCAAGGTGAACGGCCTCGTGCTGCGCGCCGACGGCGGGTTCACGCCGCGTGAGCTGCCGCGCCGTGAGTTCGCACCAATCGACTTCGAGGGCTGGGCTTCGGTCAAGGCAGTCGGCGGTGGCGCTCCGCCGCCACTGCAGTCCATGGTTCTCAACTTCGACCGCGACGGACGCCTGGACACGAACGGGTTGGCGACCTGCTCCCGATCGCAGGTCGAGACGGCAAGCCCGCAGCAGGCCAGGAGGCTCTGCGAGAAGGCGATGGTCGGCACGGGGCAGGTCGATGCCCTGATCGCGGTCGAGGGAGGCGCGCCGTTCCGCGTTACGTCGCCGCTGACGCTCTTCAACGCGCCTCGACAGGACGGCAAGCCAACGGTGATCTTCCACGCCCAGACGACCGTGCCGGCGCTGCAGACCTTTGCCGTCGTGATCCCGCTCGAACGGCGGGCCGGCTACTCATACCGCGCCACGGTGGAGATCCCGACGATCGCCGGTGGTCGGGGGTCGCTTGCCCGGGTGGAAGCGGACGTCGGCGCTCGATTCCGCTTTCGCGGCAGCGAGCGCAGCTACATCTCCGCGCGCTGCAGCGACGGCGTCCTCGAAACTCGCGGGCGCTTCACCTTCGCCGACGGCACGATCATCGACGGCAGCGTCGAAAAGCCCTGTCGGGCTCTATAGAGCGCGCCCGATTCCTATACTTGCCCGTCCCGGGCCGCTAGCTCAACTGGTTAGAGCAGGAGCCTCTTAAGCTCAAGGTTGAAGGTTCGAGTCCTTCGCGGCCCACTCGACGCTGGCGGCTAAGGGCCGCCCAGGCCACCTCCGGCGAGGCCGCCGAGAGCGTTTTCGAAGCTTTCTTTGCCCTGGCCCTGCTGGGTTTTTTCGAGTTCTTTGCCCTGCTTGTCGAAGCGTTTCGCTCGCTGGCGATAGGGAGCGAGCTGGCGCGCCACCGCCTTCTTTTCAGCTTTGGTGCGGACCAGGTCTTGCGCTTGTCGGCTGGCTTTGTCGCCGGCGCCGAAGTCGCCGTTGAAGTACTGGTAGATGGCAAGTGAGCTGAGCGACCCCACGCTCGGACGGACTTTCGCCGCCAGGGCCTGGGTCTCCGCCGCGCTCTCCACGTATCCCTCGATTTCCTCGAAGGTCGTCGAGATTTCCGCCAGGCTGAAGTACGTAGTCGCCAGGATCGAAGCGGCGGCGGGATTGGGCTCGCCGGCCTGTTCCAGGTAGCGGTTCCAGGACGAGATGCCTTTTTCGAGCTGGACCCGTGCCTCGGGGGTAATGATCGGGTTGCCGGTCTGGGGGTCGGTTTCGAACAACGCGTTGCCGGCGTTGATTCGCGCCCGGCTCAGCGAGAGCAGCAGGTCCTCGTCCTGCGGGCTTGCTTTGAGCCGCCCTTCGATCCTCTCCGCCCGGTCTTCGAGGGCGTCGCTGGCGCTCGTAGACCCACCGTTCCCGGCCAGTTCGCCGAGGTTGAAGGGGCCTACGACGAGGAAAAGGCTGGCCCCCATCAGCAGAGCGAGAACCGCGTAGACGACCCTGATCACGTGCCGGCGTCGCCCGCGCGTGTCGAAGAGCATCCGTCGCTCGCCTTCTGCCATCTCTCTAGCTCACCGCTCCTGGGTCGAGGGTCTGGGCACGCCTCCCGATGCCCTCGGCCGACCGAGGGCCCTGGCAAGCAAGATACTCAACTCATACAGAGCGAGGAGCGGAACCATCTCGAGCAGCATCGATATCGGGTCCACACCGGGAAGCGCGGCGGCGATCATGGCGATCGCCAGATACGCGTAGCGGCGGTTGGCGCGCAGCTGGTCGATCTCGACGATGCCGAGGCGGGTCGCCGCGATCACCGCCAGCGGCAGCTGGAAGACGACGCCCCCGGCGAGCATCGTCGTCCCGAAGAAGCCGTAGTAGTCGCGGGCACGGACCTGGACGGTGAACTCGGTGTCGTTGAAGTTGAGCAGGAAGTCGACCGCGGCCGGCATCACGACGAAGTAGGCGAAGGCGACGCCGGCGAGGAAGAGGAGTGGAGCCAGCAGCAGGATCGGCAGCACGGCACGGCGCTCGACGTCGCTGAAGGCGGGCAGGACGTAGGCGTAGGCCTGGTAGATGATCACCGGCATCGAGAGCAGCAGGGCGCCGTAGACGGCGACGGTCACGGTCGTCATCAGGGGCTCGGTGACGCCGAGGGTGAGGAGCTTCTCGTGGCCGCTCGGCAGCGGGCCGGAGGCGAACTCGAGCAGCAGGTGGTTCTGCCAGAAGCAGAGCGCCAGGGCGACGATGAGCGTCGCGACGCAGACGATTATCCGGGCGCGCAGCTCGTCGAGGTGCTCGACCAGGGTGAGACGATCCTCGTGGGAGACCGCCCTGACGCGGCGCGCCATGGGCGGGCCTCAGCCGCGCTTCGAGCCGACCGGGCTCCCTTTGCCGGACTCGATCTCCCGCTGTGAGGCGGGGTCATCCTCGTCGTCGTCGTCGTTGCCGCCGAGCGAGCCGCGGAACTCGCGGATTCCCCTGCCCAGCGAGCGCCCCAGCTCGGGCAGGCGCTTGGGCCCGAAGACGATCAGGGCGATGATCAGGACGACGACGATCTCCAGCGGGCCGATGTTTCCGAGCATGAGCCCATGGTACAGCCGCGCGCTTTTGTGGATGCTTGCCTACCCGGTAATGGAACTTTCTCGGCAACTCACCAAAAACTGCGGATGGAATTACTCGCTCGCGGGTTCGATAGTTGAGTCATGCGAAACGCAGCCGCCAGCAAGACGAAATCGGCACTCGAGCTCCACGTCTGCCCCGAGTGCGGATCGCAGCTAGTGCAGCCCACCTGCTGGGAGCAGGCCGGCGACCGCGGCAACTGGCGACTGTGGCGGCGATGCCCCGAGTGCGAGTGGCGCTTCGACTCGGTTTACGGCGAGGCCGAGATCGACGCCTTCGACGAGGAGCTCGACCACGGCACGCGGGCGCTCAGCAGCGTGCTGAAGGAACTCGAGCACAAGAACATGCAGCACTTCGGTGCCACCTTCTCCGCCGCGCTCGAGGCGGACCTGATCAGCGCTGACGACTTCTCTTAGAGCCCGTTCGGGATCTCAGCTGTAGCGCTGGACGACGCCGTCGGCGACGAGGCCGAGCAGGTGCCGCTGCTCGGAGTCGAAGGTGGCAACCTCAAGGCGTCGCTTTGCCGCGGCGACCATCTCCAGGGCCCGCGAGCGGACCTGCTCGAGCGCACCGGTCGCGGCAATGCGGTCGCAGAGCGCCTCGGCGGCGGCGGCGTCGAGGGCACGTAGGTCGGCCCCGCGGAGCTCCGGGTCGGACTCGGCAGCGATGATGAGCGGCAGCGTGACCGTTCCGTCGAGGAGGTCCGTGCCGCGCGCCTTCCCCGTGCGCTCAGGCGGGCCGCTGACATCAAGCACGTCGTCGAGCAGCTGAAAGGCGAGTCCGATCGCGCCGCCGAACTCAGCCATCTCCTCCGTGTCGCGTCCAAGCAGGCAGGCGCACTCGAAGAGCTTCGCCGTCTTCAACTGGCAGCGCTCCAGGTAGCGCCGTTCGTCGATCGTTGTGTCGAAAGCGTCCTCGTGCTGGGCCAGCTCGCCGCGGGCCAGTGCTGCCGAGGCCTCGGCCAAGAGTGCGACGGCGCGCTCGTCGCCAGCCTCTGCCAACAGAGCGAACGCGCGAGAGAAGAGCAGGTCGCCAGCGGCGACTGCGCGCTCACGGCCGGAACTGGCGACGACGGTTGGGTGACCCCGCCGCAGCGGCGCGGCGTCGAGGACGTCGTCATGGACGAGACTCGCCATGTGGACGAGCTCGACTGCAGCGGCGGCCCTCACCGCCTCCTCCCCCCCATCCGCTCCGGCGCAGAGCAGAACCAGCATCGGCCGCAATCGCTTCCCACCGGCGGCAAGGGTCGTGGCGGCGTCTTCGCCGAGGGCGCCGCCACGCGCAGCGCTCTCTTCGCCCAGCCGGCGCTCGACCTCGGCCAGCCGCGCCGGCAGCCAACGACTCGAGGCATCGAGGACCGCTGTTACCGGCGGCGGAACGGCCGAGCGCCGGGTCACCCTGCCGCGATGCCGCTGTGAATCGTGACGATCCCACCAGCCAGGATCGTGTACCTGATCTGCTCGAGTCCGGCGGCGTCCATCTTCTCGGCCAGCCCGCGCGGTCCGGGGAAGCTGTGGACCGATTCCGCCAGGTACGAGTAGGCCTCCGGGTCGTCGGACAGCTTCCCCAGGATCGGAGCGATGCGGTCGAACCAGAGCGCGTAGAAAGTCGAGAAGGGCGCTCGGCTCGGCTCCGTGAACTCGAGCACGACGAGGCGGCCGCCGGGACGAAGAACCCGAGTCATCTCGCGCAGACCGCGATCGTGGTCGGCGAAGTTGCGGACGGCGAACCCCACGGTCACGGCGTCGAAGCGGCCGGCGTCATAGGGCAGGCTGAGCGCGTCCGCCCACTCGTAACGGACGCCCTCGATGCTGCGCCTGGCGGTCTTCTCCCGCGCCAGGTCGAGCATCGGCTCGGAGAAGTCGCAGCCGACGACCCGGCCCGCGGGCGTCACGCGTCCGGCCAGCTCAAGGGTCAGGTCGCCGGTGCCGCAGCAGACGTCGAGCACCGAGTCCCCCGGGGCCAACTCGGCTCGGTCGGCGGCCCGCTCGCGCCAGCGGTGGTGGAGGCCGGCGCTCATCAACGAGTTGAGCAGGTCGTAGCGACCCGCCACCCGGTCGAACATGCGGTTGACCTGCTCCGCGAACTGGGCGGAGTCGCGGGAAGGCTTAATTGAGGGACGCGAGGAAGTCAGCGAGCTCGTTCAGCTTTTTCGGTGGCAGGTCCCGGAAGGACGGCATGATGCCTGGCCCGATTTCGACCGAGCGGATGATCGCCGCGCGGGGGATGCGCGAGGCGATGTGAGTCAGGTCCGGTCCCGGGCCGTGATTGCCGTTCTCGCCGAGCTTGTGGCAGGCGAGGCAGCCCGCCCCCGCGACGACCTCCTTGCCGAGCTCGTAGCGCGGCGCCACCTCCATCTCGATCTCGGTCGGCGAGCCGCCGATCGCGCCGAGGTAGGTGAGGTAGGCCATCGCGACGATCGTCAGGCAGCCAGCCGTGGTGGCGATCGGACGGCGGCCGGGATGGCGCTCCGGCCCGCGGTCGTAGAAGGGCAGCAGGAGTAGGAGGACCATGCAGATGGTCGGGATGCCGATCGTCGCGACCGGGACCAGCTCGGGCGGTTTGATCACCCGCAGCACCTCGAACAGGAAGAAGAAGTACCACTCGGGACGCGGCACGTAGCTGGTCGAGGTCGGGTCGGCCTTGGGGCCCTGCTCGGCGCCGAGGATGATCGACATCGCGATGATCACGCCCGCGACGATCAGCATCATCGCCGAGTCCTTCATCACCGCATATGGGAAGAAGGGCTTGCCCTTCTTCTTCAGCAGCTCGTACTCCTGGAGGTATGCCTGCTTGTCCTGCGGCTTCATCGCGCGGGCGTCGCTCCGTTGCCGTCGGCGCCGGCGTCGAGCCGGGAGACCGGTACCGCGACTTTGGGCTTCTCGGCGCGGACCCAGGGCGGTGCGGTGGTGCCGAGCTTGACGACGAGGTAGAGGTGGGCGCCGATCAGGGCGATGATCGCGCCGGGCAGCAGCAGCATGTGGATCGCGTAGAAGCGGGAGAGCGTGGTCGCGCCGAGCTCCGGGCCGGCGCGCAGGAAGTCGCTCAGGTAGGGGCCGACGATCGGGCCGGTGCCGTTGATGTTGATACCGACGACCGAGGCCCAGAAGGAGCGCTGGTCGAAGGGCAGCAGGTAGCCGGTGAAGGCCATCGTCATCGTCAGGATCAGCAGCACGACCCCGATCACCCAGTTGAGCTCGCGCGGGTACTTGTAGGCGCCGAAGAAGAAGGTGCGGCCCATGTGGAGGAAGATCAGGATCACCATCAGGCTCGAGCCCCACTTGTGCATGCCATGCACGAAGGCGCCGAGGAAGACCTCGTTGTTGATGTGGGAGATCGAGGCGTAGGCCTGGGTCGTCGAGGGCGTGTAGAACATCGCCAGAAAGACCCCGGTGATGGCCTGGACGATGAAGGCGAAGAGAGTGGCCGAGCCGAGCGTGTAGAACCAGTTGGTCCCCTTCGGCACCTTGCGGAAGAGCATCCCGGTGAGGAAGCCGGAGGCTGCGGTGCGCTGGTCGACCCAGGCGAGGACGTCGACCGGAGCCTCCTTGGCCTTGTCGACGAGCTTCTGCGTCTCGGAGGGGCGCTCCGGCGGCGCCGTCTTCAGGTCTGCCGGGGCCTGGCCCTTGGCGCCGTTACCGGTGCCCGGCTTGGCCGGTTTACGGAGCGGGGCGGGAATGAGCGAGTCGAGCTTCATCGCGGGCTAGCCCTCAGCCGCTCGGGGGCGGGAAGGTCGATGGACGGGGTGGATACAGATATTCCCAGATGCCGCCGGTGAACTCGCCGGGGTCGCGGGCGCGAACCGGCTCCAGTTGGGAGGTGACGCTGTAGCGCGGCCCCACTTCCACCTGGCCGTTGCGAATCCGGGTCTGGAACTGGTCGAGTGGGCGTACCGGCGGCCCCCCGAGCCGTTTGCCCTGGAAGTCGTAGACGCCACCGTGGCAGGGGCAGATGAAGTTGCCTGCGGCCTCGATGTAGCTGACCGGGCAGCCGAGGTGGGCGCAGCGGTTGGAGACAGCGATGACCTCGTTCGGGCTCTCGCCGAACTGCTTGGAGCCCTTGCGCACGTAGGCGGTGGTCTTGCCGGCATCGCCGATGCCCTCGGTCTCGGTGAAGACGACCTGGCGGTAGGTGTCGGCGACGAAGTCGTCGACCGGCCCGACCGCCTCCCAGCGCTCCTTGCCGCGATGGAAGATCGGCGCGACGGCAAAGCCGACTGCGGGCAGGACGATCGCGGCGCCGGCGATACCGCCGATGCCCTGGGCGGCCACCGTGAAGACACGGCGGCGGGTCATCGACTCGCCCTCGAAGTAGCCGGGAGGATCGGGCTTCGCCCGCTCCTGCCGCGCCGCCGTCTCGGCCCCGTTCTGCTTGTCCGCTTCGTCAGCCACTGCTTGCCTAGGAAGAACGGAGTCTATTTGACTCCGCCGATCGCCCGCGCGGCGGCCTGCCAGCGGGCCGGTGCCGCGACCTCGTGGCCCTCTGTATGAAGCTGCGCACAGTCGGCAATCAACTCGCCCAACTCGCGCACCGCTGCGGGATCGCCGAGCTTGGCGAGACGCTCGATCCCGAGCGCGTAGAGGTAGTCGCCGGCGAGCAGGGCCAGGTCGGCGTCCTGGCCGGCGAGCAGGCGCGGGTCGCCGTAGTGGAGCAGGTAGCCCTCGCGGACCGACTCGACCACGAGCGAGTACTCATCGGGCGCGGCGGCGGCACGAGGCCCGCTTGCGACGAGCGGCCCGAAGACCGCCTCCTCCTTTGGCTCGACCAGGTACGCCGCGATCGGGGTGTCTCCCCCGCGCAGGAGATCCGCCAGAGCGCGCAGGACGTCGCTCACAACAAATCCTCGCGCTTCTCTCGCGGCGCGAAGAACCAGAGATGCACGCTTGCTCGCTCCGCGCTCATGGGAGCGCTTCGTCGAGCGAATCGGACGCGGCCTCGAGCGTGCGGTCGACCGTCGACTCGTCGTGGGCGAGGGAGACGAACCAGGCCTCGAACTGGGAGGGCGGCGGGTAGACCCCGCGGTCGAGCATCGCGCGGCAGAAGCGAGCGTGCGCCTCGAGGTCGCAGCCCGCGGCGCCGGCGAAGTTTGCGACTGGGGTCGGGCTGAAGAAGAGCGTGACGAGCCCTGGCGCGGCGGCGAGCTGCAGCGGCCGGTCCTGCGCCAGCTCGGCGAAGCCGGCGGCGAGGCGGTCGGTAAGCGCGGCGAGGCGGTCGTAGGCGGGCGCGTCGAGCTGGCGTAGCGTCGCCAGGCCGGCGGCGATCGCGAGCGGGTTGCCGGAGAGGGTGCCCGCCTGGTAGACGTCGCCGGCCGGGGCGACCCGCTCCATCAACTTGCGTGGGCCAGCGAAGGCCGCCGCCGGCAGGCCGCCGCCGAGAACCTTGCCGAGGACGGTCAGGTCGGGCTCGACGCCGTAGAGCTCCTGCGCCCCCCCGCGGGCGAGACGGAAGCCGGTGATCACCTCGTCGAATACGAGTAGAGCGCCGCTGTCGCGGGTGGCGGAGCGCAAGAACTCGAGAAACCCCTCCTCGGGCGGGACGACGCCCATGTTGGCGGCGACCGGCTCGGCGAGCAGAGCCGCGACGGGGTACTCCCCGAGCGCCCGGGCCACGGCATCCTTGTCGTTCCACGGCACCACCACCGTTGCCGCTGTCTGGGCGGCGATCACACCGGGGCTGGCCGGGATCGCCAGGGTTGCCAGGCCCGAGCCGGCATCGGCGAGCAGGCCGTCAGAGTGGCCGTGGTAAGCGCCGGCGAACTTGACCACGACCTCGCGGCCGGTGACCGCGCGGGCGAGGCGCACGGCGCTCATCGCCGCCTCGGTGCCGGAGCTCGTCATCCTCACCATCTCCGCCGAGGGCACTCGCGTGGCGACCTCCTCGGCCAGCTCGACCTCGCCGGCGGTCGCGGCGCCGTAGCTGGTCCCGCGCCCGGCCGCCTCGGTGACCGCGGCGACGACCTCGGGGTTCGCGTGGCCGAGGATCAGCGGGCCCCATGAGCCGACCCAGTCGAGGTAGCGGTTGCCGTCTACGTCGATCAGCTCACAGCCCTCGCCACGGGCGACGAAGACCGGCTCGCGGTCGATCTGCCGCATCGCGCGCACGGGGCTGTTTACCCCTCCGGGGAGAACCTTCAGCGCCCGCTGGTATAGCTCGGAGGACCGGGACAACTGAGTGCCTACGAGTGCTCCGCTTCCCACTTGGCGTAGTCGTCGGTGAAGTAGTGGAGACGGATCTTCTTGTACTCGGTCGAGGAGTAGAGGGTGGCGCGGTCCTCCGGGCCCATCCCGCACTCAGCGGCGATCGAGTCGAGGATCGCGTCACACTCCTCCTTCGAGCGGCCGTGGGCCATGGTGAAGACGCTGTAGGGCCAGTCGGGGTAAGTCGGCCGCTGGTAGCAGTGAGAGACGCCGCGGAAGGCGGCCATGCGGCGGCCGGTCTCGAAGATGTCCTCCTCCGGGACCTTCCAGACACCCATCCCGTTGGCGGAGAAGCCGGCGCGGCGGTGGAAGAGGATCGCGGCGACGCGGCGCAGCAGCTTGCGCTCGATCATCCCGCGCAACTGCTCGAGTAGCTCCTCGGTGTCAATGCCGAGCTCGTGCGCGGGAACGTCGTAGGGGCGCTCGACCGCCTCCATCGGCCCCTGCAGGGCGCGGATCGTGGCGATGTCACGATCGTCGTATGGCTGCGCCTCCAGCTCGCGCGGGGGCGCGGCGTCGACGGCGGCAGCGAGAGCGTCAGTGTCGCCCTCCATCTCCAGGTTCATGTTGATCTTGAACAAGGTGAGGGTCGGCAGCTCGCGCATCGACTCGGCACCGGTCTCCTGCATCAGCGCCTCGAGGGTGCCCGAGAGGCCGAGCTCAGAGTCGGGCGGCGTAGCGATCGTGAACCAGAGGTTGAAATCGTGAGTGCGCAGATAGTTGTGCGAGACGCCGGGATGGGAGTTGACAACCGCCGCGGCGCGCTGGGGGTTGTCGGAATCGACCTTGGCAGCCACCAGCATCGACTCGTAGCCGAGCGCGCGGGTGTCGAAGATCGGGGTGATCTCGCGGATGATTCGCTCGTCGAGCAGGCGGCGCGTGCGGGCGAGGACGTCGTCCAGCTCCATCTCCGCCTCCGAGGCGACCAGCGCGAATGGCTCCGGGTCGAGCGGAAAGCTCGACTGGAGCAAGTTCATCAGTCGCTTGTCAGCCTCGTCGAGCGGGATCGCGGCGCCGTCCTTGCGGGCGCGGGCCTTCGACTGCGGCACCTTCGGTGCTCCTACTGAAGCCATGCCGCGGCCTCCTTCGCGTAGTAGGTGACGATCGCGTCGGCACCGGCTCGGCGGATCGAGGTCAGGGTCTCGCGCACCGCAGCGGGCTCGTCGATCCAGCCCTTCGCCGCCGCCGCCTTCAGCATCGAGTACTCGCCGGAGACGTGGTAGGCGGCGAGCGGAGCTTCAGTCTCCTCCTTAACCCTGCGTACTACGTCGAGGTAGGGCGTCGCCGGCTTCACCATCAGCATGTCGGCGCCCTCCTCCAGGTCGAGCTTCGCCTCGCGCACCGCCTCGGCGGCGTTGGCAGGGTCCATCTGGTAGCCGCGGCGGTTGCCGAACTCCGGGGTCGACTCGGCCGCGTTGCGGAAGGGGCCGTAGAAGGCGGAGGCGTACTTGGCGCTGTAGGCGACGATCGGGGTGTTGGGGTGTCCCTCCTCGTCGAGCTGGTGGCGGATCGAGCCGACCCGGCCGTCCATCATGTCGCTGGGCGCGACGGCATCGGCGCCCGCCTCGGCGTGAGAGATGGCGGTCTTGGCCAGCAACTCGACCGTGATGTCGTTGTCGACCTCGCCGTCGCGGACGAAGCCGCAGTGTCCGTGCGAGGTGTACTCACAGAGACAGACGTCGGTGATCACCGTCAGGTCCGGATGCGCCTCCTTGAGGGCGCGCACCGCCATCTGCACCACACCCTCGTCGTCATAGGCCCCCGTCCCCGACTCATCCTTTTCCGCGGGGATACCGAAGAGCAGAACCGCTTTGACGCCCCCTGTCGCAATCTCAGTCGCCTCTGCCACTAGCTCCGATATAGAGAAGCGCTCGATGCCGGGCATCGAATCGACCTCCTCCCGCACGCCCTCACCGGCCACTACAAATAGCGGCTGGATTAGGTGCTCGGGCCCAAGGTTCGTCTCGCGCACAAGCCCGCGCAGGGCCTCAGTTCGGCGCAAGCGTCGCATACGTGTGGCGGGGAAGGACATCGGGAGCGAGTTTAGGGCCTAATACCCGCCCAACCCCAGCTAGATAGCGTTCTCGCGCAGATGGAGGGGACTGCTACGGCGGCGATCGAGGCTCGGGGGCTGGTCAAGCGCTACGGGACGCGCGAAGCGTTGCGCGGAGTCGACTTCGGGGTGAACCCTGGAGAGGTACTAGCGGTGATCGGGCCGAACGGGGCCGGGAAGACGACGCTGCTGTCGATCCTGGCGGGGATATCGAAACCGGACGAGGGAGACGTCCACCTGCCCAGCGGCGACGTCGGTTGGGTTCCTCAGCAGGCGGCGTTGTACAGGCGGCTGACGGTCGAGGAGAACCTGCTGTTGTTTGCGCGACTCGAGGGGCATGAGGATCCGCACGCCTCTGTTGAAGAGATGCTGGTACTGACTGGGTTGGGTGAGCGGCGGGGGGAGATCGTGGCGCGGCTCTCGGGCGGCAACCAGCAGCGGGTCAACATCGCGATCGGACTGCTCTCGCGGCCGGTGGTACTGCTCCTCGACGAGCCCAGCGTCGGCCTCGATCCGCGTCAGCGAGCGCGGCTGTGGGAGTTCATCTCCGGGCTGGTGGGTGGCGGCGCAACGGTGATCTTCTCTACCCACGACATCCAGGAGGCGGAGCGCTACGGGGAGCGGCTGCTGGTGCTCGCCGATGGCGAGGCGCTCTTCGACGGTGCTCCGGTCGGCCTGCGTGAGGCGGTGCGGCGTGAGGCACCCGAGGCCGCCGACCAGGACTTCGAGACCGCCTTCGTCGCCTTCCTCCACCACCGGGGCCACTGATGCGCTGGCTGCTGCTCAAGGACCTGCAGATCCTTCGCCGCTCCCCCCTGCAGGCGGTGCTGCTGGTTGCCTACCCGGTCCTGATCGCGATCCTGGTCGGCTTTGCGATCTCCCGCGACTCTGACAAGCCGCGCGTCGCTTTCCTCAACGAGATCCCGGCGGGCTCCAGGGTCAGCGTTGGCCAAACCGAGCTGCCCGCGGTCGAAGTCGATCAGCGCATCTGCCAGCGGGTCGATTGCGTGGACGTAGCGAGCCGCGAGGAGGCGGCCGAGGAGGTCCGCTCAGGCGACGTGCTCGCCGCACTGATCCTGCCGGCGGACCTCGTCGATCAGATCAACTCGCTCTCGACTCCGCGGCCTGGCGCACCGCAGGTCGAGGTGATCGTCAACGAGGAGGACCCAGTCAAGGCGCAGTTGGTCGACGATCGCATCACCTCGCTCCTGGCCCAGGCGAACCTGCTGATCGCCAGGCGGATTGCCAACGAAGGCGGGAAATTCCTCGACCTCGTCATCAACGGCGGCGACTTCGAAGTGATCGGCCAGACGATCGAGATCCTCGGGCTGCGCGCCTCCGCGCAGATCCTCCAGGCGTTGCAGCCCACCCTCCCCCCCGGCGCCCTGCGCAAATCGCTGGACCAGGTGATCGAGTTCACGAATCTCTCCCGTAGCAACCTCGACGTCGGCGCGGTTCTGCTCTCTCGCTTGACCCAGCCAATCGCAGTCGACAAGCAGGTTGTCAGCGGTGGCGCGCCGCCACTCGACCTCTTCGCTATCGCGGTGGCGGCGGCGCTCACGCTGACCTTCGTCGTCGTCCTCCTGGTCGCCGGCTCGCTCGCCCTGGAGCGCGAGGAGAACGCCTTCGCGCGCCTGACCCGCGGCCTTGTCTCGCGCTCCGGCTTGCTCGGCGAGAAGGTCGGTCTGGGAGTTGCGGTGGGGCTGGCGGTAACCCTGCTGATGCTGACCGGTTTGGAGCTCTTCGTCTCGCTCGCCTGGGACCGCTTTGCCCTCTGGCTGGTGGCGATCGTCGCCGGCGGGGCGGCACTCGGGGCAGCAGGGGCGGCACTCGGGGCGGGCGCCCGCGACGTTCGCGCGGTCTCCTTGCTCGCCTTCATGGTCTCGCTGCCGATCGCTTTCCTCTCGCTGATCCCCTCCGGCGCGGTCAGCGGCGGCCTCTACGACGCGATCCAAGCGCTGACCGCCCTCTTTCCCTTCAAGCCGACGCTGCGGGCGATGACCGCAGCGCTCGACTCTGGCGGCGACGGCGTCAGTGGGCCGCTCCTCCACCTCGCCACCCTCACCGTCGCCTATGGCCTCCTGGCCCGCTTCGCTCTGCGTCGCTTCGCCGCGACCTGAGCGCTACCCGCTCAGCAGCTCAGTCCGCCGCTGAGCCAGCTCGCGGTCGGTCGCGTTCTCGACGACGAACTGCTCGAGTGTGCTGTCGGGTGCCAGGTAGGACCGCAGGCGCTCCTGGACTTGCGGCTGGGTCATCGCCGGCAGCGTCCTGCCAGCGGCTGCAACCTCGGTGAGGGCGACCTCGCGACTCTCCAGCAGCAGGCAGCCGTGGCGGCTCCGATACGCCTCGAGGTCGCTCATTTCGCCACCGGCGTCGAGCTTGCAGGCGATCCCGCGCAGTCGGGTCGGCTCGTAGTTGGGCTCGGTTGCCGCAATTGCCCGGGCCTGGTCGGGGTCGAGGTAGAGGACGAACACAGGCAACTCGGTTCCAGGGTTGGGATGGAGCGTCGCCGGGATCGATCCGTAGCGCGAGATATGAGCGGAGTAGACGACGTCATGGTCAGCGAGTGTCGCTCGCAGGGCCAGCACCGGAGCGCGGCGGGTAGCGGTGCCAAGCTTGCGCATGAGCACCTCCGGCGCCGCGTTGGAGCCATAGGCGAGGAGGGGCATTCGGCCGGGCGCGAGGCGGTCGCCTGGATCAAGGTCGGTGGCGGCGCGCAGCTCATCGCCTGCGAGTAGGAACGAGCTGGCCGGAACCGCGTACGGATAAGCCAGCGCCCGCTCCACGACTTCGTGCTGGGTGCTCATCGACCGTCTAGTGTGCACTGGCCATGCGGGTGCTCTTCATCGGGGACGTGGTGGGCGGGCCCGGGAGGCGAGGGCTGGCAGCGGCGATGTCCGGACTGCGCGAACGCTACGCGCCGGACTTCGTCGTCGTCAACGGCGAGAACTCGGCGGGCGGGATGGGGATCACCGAGAAGACCGCCGGGGCCCTGTTCGAGGCGGGGGCGGACGCGATCACCACCGGCAATCACGTCTACCGCCACCGCGAGGTCTACGACTACCTGAACCGCAGCGATCGCGTCCTCCGTCCCGCCAACTACCCCTACGCCAACCCCGGCCGCGGCTACACCGTGATCGAGGTGAACGGTAGGCGGGTGGGCGTGATCAACCTCAGCGGTGCGATCGGGCTGACGGTGGCGCGCTCGCCCTTCCACGAGGTCGACAACATCCTCGAGCGGATCGAGGCCGACTTCTCGATCGTCGATTTCCACGCCGAAGTCTCGAGCGAGAAGGTGGCAATGGGCTGGCACCTGGACGGTCGCGTCGCCGCGGTGCTTGGCACCCATACCCACGTGCCGACCGCCGACGCCAGGGTCCTCCCACAGGGGACCGCGTTCATCTCCGACGTCGGTATGACCGGCTCGCGAACGAGCGTGCTCGGCGTGAAGCCGGAGTTGATCCTGGAGAGGTTCATCACTCAGATGCCAGTCAAGTTCGAGACGGCTGAAGAGGATGTCTGGGTGATGGGTGCGGTGGTTGAGGTCAACAAGGATGGGTTGGCTGACTCCATCGAGCAAGTGATGGTTCCGGCTCCTGGTGGATAGGAGAGCGGGGATACCCCTCGCCCGGACAAGCGCCGAGCTAATTAGCTCGGCGCTTTGAGTATCCGCCCGTTCGAGGGGTATCCCCGCTCTCTTCACCCACCGCAGCCAGGGTCACCAGAAGCAAGGGGTAGAACCAGACGATGTAGAGGTAGAACCAATGCTGCATCGTTAGCTGCACGGCGATCAGCAAGGCGGCACCCAGGGCGGCTACTTGGAGGAGCTGCTTCTCCTTGGGGCGGAAGGCGAGGAGCAGTGCCAGTGCGGCGACCGCGGCCGTTATCGCGATTCGCAGTGGCTCCAGTGCGGCTACCTGCCCCCAGATGCTGAACGGCGAGTCTCTTCCCGCCTGGTAGCCGAGCGTTCTGTCGTAGAGAGTCCCGAGGCCAGGGTCCAGTACCGGCCACATCAGCAAGGCGGCGATGGTGAGTGCGAAGACAATCGCGAACGTGGCTCCCGCGGGTGGCGCCGTAGGGGGGGCCACCCCTGAGGAAGCTTTAGCTACCGGAAGGGGTGGGGGGTCCCCTGCGGCGACAGGACCCGCGGGCCGGTACGTCATAAGCATTGGCACCAGCAGTGCGGGAGCGAACTTCGTGAGCGTTGCCAGGGCCAGCATCACGCCGCGGGCAATCGGTCTTGCGAGCACCAGAAGCGTCGCTACGAGAAGTAGGGCGACGAGGGTGTCGTTGGAGTTCGACTCCAGGGCGAAAGCTGTGTAGGGGTAGGCGGCCCAGCCGAAGGCGAGAGTCGCGGCGAGCTTGCGCCCGGACGGTCCCGGTCGAATCCGCAGGCCGAGCAGGATCAGCAGGGCGAAGGTGGCGAGGTCGAAGCCGACGGCGGCGCCGTGGGCGGCGGGGAGGTCATCCCAGCTCCCCGACCATGGCCAGATCAGCTCGAAGGGTGTGTATGCCAGATAGCTGGCGGGCCCATAAGTGTCTCCTTGCGAGACGTCCTCCGGGAAGTTGTCGTAGATCGGCTCGCCGTGGGTGATCCGGTCGGCGCCAATGACGCTCGCGTAGCCGACGTCGATTGCGCCCGAGTCGGCGACGTTGAGCCCAACGCGGAAGCCGATCAGGAAGAGCGCCGCAACGAGTAGCCATACCGCTGGCCAGACCGGGCGGATGCCCTCGCCTCGACCACGGAAGCCGATCCACAGCCCTCGTCCGAGGAAATAAAGGAGCGGTGGGTATTGGAGTGGCACCGAGACGCCGATGTCGCCGCGGTTGAAGAAGAAGTGCGAGAGGCCGAAGGCGAGCAGGACGAGGAGGTCGAGGTTGGCGACTCGCCAGGGGCGGCGCCAATCGAGCAGGCCGATCAGGAAGAGGGCGCAGAGGGGCAGGAAGACGTAGGGGGCGTTGAGCTTGTGGCCGAAGGCGCCCGAGTACCCGCGCGCCATCTTCCAGGCGACCTGGTCGCCCGTCCAGGACTCGCGCACCACCCCGGTCGCGGGGTCGACGACGACGAGGGCCACCCGCTCGTCGACGGCGTAGTAGGAGACCTCCCAGTTGCTGTCGACCATGGCAGCGCTGTGAGTCAGCCCTGGGTTCTTCTCCCGCTGGTCGAGCACCTTCGCGTCGCGGCTGGCGGAACGCACCGCGGCGGCTTCGTCGATCTCTTGGGCGATGGAGGCGGTAGGAACGAGCAGCACGGCGAGGATCGCGGTCAGGACCAGGACGACCGGCCGCTTCGCCATCAGCTCAAGCCGAAATGCTCGAGTACGACGGGCGCCACATCGCGTAGCGCCCACTGGGGCCGAGAGCGCGGGTCGTCCGGCCCGCAGCCGACGAAGAGCAAGGGACCGAGCGAGTCGCCGGCTCGCAGCGAGCCGTGGCTGCCACCGGCGGCGTGACTGACCCCGCCCCAGTCGACCGCCTCATAGCCCGGGGACAGGGAGACGATGAAGTCGCCGGCATGCGGTGCAGCGAGCGCCGACCAGACCCGGGCGAGGGGGTCTGGGTACTCCTCGCTGCGCAGGCGGCCGTCCTCGACGGTCGCCTGCAGCGCTCCAAGTTCCCCGTCGAAGTCCCAGCGCTCGCCGCGGAGGTCGGCGACGGCGTCGCCGGGACGAAAGCGGAGCTGGGCGCCGGCTTGCTCCACCACAGCGCGAGCGCTTGGAGGTGGCGCGCCCGGCTCGTTTCGCTCCAGCGGCGCTCCATCGGCGTCCTCGAGCCAGCAGACCAGGTCGATCCCCTCGGTCACCGCCAGGCGTTGTCCGACGTCGCCGTGTTGCGCTCTTTCCCCCTCCGAAGGCAGCAGGTAGATGTGGGCCGCACGACCGGTCGGGCTGACCGCCAGCTGCGCCTGCTCGGGACGGTCGTCGGAGGGCTGCAGCACCTGCCACTCGCGGCCCAGCAGTTCGGCGAGCGGAAGGCCGCGGATCGCCGGCGTCTGCGCGTGGTCGGTGAGCAGGATCACCGCGTGCTCGGCGAGGAAGCCGTCGAGGTCGCCCGCCGCCTCGACCAGCTCGGCGAAGCAGCTGTCGGCCTTGGCGATCGACTCGACGCTGGCCTCAGGGCCGTGCCGGTGCGAGTAGTTGTCGTTGTCCGGCAGCGAGAGCAGGAGGAAGTCAAAGCCGTCGTCGCTGACCAGCTCCGCTGCACAGCAGGCGGAGTAGCGGTCGCGGCTGCCGGGGATCGACGTGGGGCGGCAGGGAACCTCGCGGCTGGCGTATAGATCGCCGTAGAAGAGCTCGCGCGGGCCCCAAGTGTGATGGCGGAACTTGAGCCTGGTGGCGTCGACGGCGCGGCGCAGCAGTCCGTCGAGAGATACCTGGTGGCGGTGGCGGCCGCGGAAGATCAGGAACGGCGTGCACGCGGTTCGCTGGCCGGCGTCGTCGAGCTGCTCGAACAGCGTCTCGACCTCGGGGCTGAGGTGGGCCAGGTTCATGTTGTAGACGAGGTCGTAGAGGGCGCGGAAGATGCCGAAGGCGCGGCTCGCCTCGAGCGAGGTGCCGTACTCCACGTAACGCCGCTCGAGCCGGTGGTACCAGTTCATGCCGCTGATCCAGTGGCCGTCGGCGCCGTGGCCGGTTACGAGCTCCGCGCAGGCGACTGGGGTCACCGAGGGAAAGCTCGAGACGCAATCGGCGACGAGGGTCCCTCGCTCGAGCAGGGCACCGAAGGTAGGCGCGCGGCCCTCGTCGACGGCGCGTTCGAGCATGTCGGTGCGCAGCGAGTCGACGTAGGTGAGGATCAGCTTCTTCGCGGCCATCGGTCGCGAATGATCCTCGAACGGGCGGCGCGGCTAGCGGAGCACGCGCAGACCGGCGTGCTTGCGCTGGCTGCGGCGGTGGCGTGAGATCCCGACCCAGATCAGAGCGGCGAGGACGAGCAGGACCAGCGGCGAGAAGACGATCGCGATCGCGAGGACGATCAGCGCCGCGAGCGAGACGAGGAAGGCAAGCGCGCCCGTGCCGCTGCCCTCGCGACGGCCGGCTGCGCCGACGACTTCGCTGACGACGACGCAAGCTGCGACGGCGCCGATCAAGCAGAAGATCGCGCTGACCGGAAGGTCGAGATCGGCGGTGCCGGCAAGCAGGGCGCCGACCGCGAAACCGATCACGCCGGCAAGCAGGGTCATCCGCCCACGCGCCGAGCCGTGCGTCCCCGTGGTCCCGGCGAGCATCCCGATCGCGAGACCGATGCCGAGCACGAAGCAGATATCGGAGAGTGATCCCATGCGGAAAACCTAGCCGTCCCGGGGACAGGGCGTGGATTCGCCACACTATCCCCCATGCCCGAGCCGCCCCACCGGCGTCGCGCCCACACCCGTACCCGTGACCTGGAGCGCTACGCGGGCCTGTTCGCCGAGCGGACGCGGGTGATGCGCTCCTCCGCGATGCGAGACCTGATGGCGGTGACCGCTAGACCCGACGTGATCTCGCTGGCAGGGGGCCTCCCCGACACCTCGACCTTTCCGCCCCAGACCTTCGCCGCCCAGATGACCCGCATCGCTCAAGAGTCCGCAGCGGAGGCCCTTCAGTACGGGCCCACCGAGGGTTTCGAGGAGACGGTCGACTGCATCGCCCAGGTTATGGCCGCCGAGGGGATGCTTCCCGACCCCGAGGACGTGATCGTCACCACCGGCGGCCAGCAGGCGATTGACCTGATCTCCAAGACGCTGGTCGATCCGGGCGACGTAGTGATCTGCGAGGCCCCCACCTACCCCGGCGCCGTGCCGGTCTTCTGCAGCTACCAGGCGGACACGGTCCAGATCGAGTGCGACGAGGACGGGATGCGGATCGACGAGCTGGAAGCGGCCCTGGAGCGGCTCGACGGCGAAGGGCGCCGCCCAAAGTTCGTCTACTCGGTGCCGAGCTTCCAGAACCCCGCCGGAGTGACGATGTCGCTGGAGCGGCGGGGGCGGCTGGTGGAGCTGGCCCAGCGGCGAGAGATGCTGGTCGTCGAGGACAACCCTTACGGCCTGCTGCGCTTCGGCGGCGAGCCGCTGCCGCCGCTCTACCAGCTCGACGGCGGCGACTTCGTGATCTACGTCGGAACCTTCTCGAAGATCCTCTCGCCCGGAATCCGGCTGGGCTGGATGGTGGCGCCGCCGCCGGTGATGGAGAAGGTCGTGCTCGGCAAGCAGGCTTCCGACCTCTGCACTTCGACCCTGACCCAGTATTTCGTCCGCGAGTACTTCGCCGACGGCAACTGGCGCGAGTACATAGCGAGCCTGGTCGAGATCTACCGCGCCCGTCGCGACGTGATGGTCGAGGCCCTGCGGCAACACTTTCCCGCAGAGGCGACCTGGACCGAACCCGAAGGCGGGCTCTTCATCTGGGCGACCCTTCCCGAGTACATCGACACCGAGGACCTGCTGGCCAAGGCGTTGCGCGAGGACGTCGCCTTCGTACCCGGACGCGCCGCCTACGTCGACGGGCGCGGTCGCAGCTCGATGCGTCTCAATTTCTCCGGCGCGAACGAGGATGAGATCCGTGAGGGGATACGGCGCATCGGCAAGGTGGTCAGCGAGCAGTTGGAGCTGTACGGGACGCTGACAGGGGAACGGGCCGCGGTTCCGGCCCGCCCGGACGAGATCGGCGAGGAGAACGTCGTGCCCTTCCGCAAGACCGTGGAGGGTGGCGGGTGAAAGTCGCCGTGCTGAAGGGCGGCCGTTCGCTGGAGCGAGGCGTCTCGCTGCGCTCCGGTGCCAGAGTCGAAGACGCGTTGGAGCGGCTGGGCCACGAGGTGGTGCCGCTCGAGGCAGAGGGCGCCCTGGTTAAGCGGCTGGACGAGGCGCGGCCCGACGTTGTCTTCATCGCCATGCACGGCCGCGGCGGTGAGGACGGCACCGTGCAGGAGCTGCTCGAGATCCTCGGCATTCCCTTCACCGGCCCCGGGGTGGCGGCCTGTATCCGCTGCATCGACAAGGTCCTGGCCAAGCATGAGATGCGCGGCGCAGGCGTGCCGACTCCCGACTGGTTCGCCTTCAACGAGACCGCCTTCCGCGAGCTGGGGGCGGCCGACGCGTTGGGTGCGCTGGAGGAACGGCTCGGCTTCCCGTTGGTGGTCAAGCCGAGCCGCGGCGGCTCCTCCCTCGGGGTGAAGTTCGCCGCCAGCTGGTTCGAGGTACCCGAGGCGCTCGTCTCCGCCTTCAGCTACGACGATCGGGTGCTGCTCGAGCGCTTCGTCGAGGGACGAGAGCTGGCGGTCAGCGTGCTGGGTGGCGAGGCGCTGCCGGTGGTCGAGGCGATTCCCGCCAACGGCGACCGCTACGACTTCGAGGCTCGCTACGAGATCGGCCGCACCACGTTCGCCTGCCCCGCTGACCTGGGGGGTGACGAGGCGGCCGTTACCGCGGCGGCGTTGGGCGCTTACGAGGCCTTGGGCTGCGCGGGCTTCGCCCGCGTCGACCTGATCCTCGGAGGCGACGGTCCGCAGGTGCTCGAGGTGAACGCGATCCCCGGGCTGACCGACACCAGCCTCCTCCCCCAGGCTGCCGAGGCGGCCAGGATGAGCTTCGAGGAACTGGTCGAACGCATCCTCGACCTTGCGCTGAAGCCAGCCGCCGCCTAGGAATCCTCGCCTTTGGCGAAGTCCTCCGGCGTGACCTCGTCGAGGAACTCCTTGAACTTGTCGACGACCTCCTCGGTGTCCTCGACGTCCTGCTCGAACTCGATCGCCGACTCCTCGATCACGTCCTCGGCAGCGAAGATCGGCGCCGAGACACGGACGGCGAGGGCGAGGGCGTCGGAGGGGCGGGAGTCGATCTCCAGCTCGGAGCCGTTGATCGAGACGGTGATCGAGGCGTAGAAGGTGTTGTCGCGCAGCTCGGTGACCGAGACCCGCTCGCATTTCGCATCGAGTTGCTCGAGCAGGTCGGAGAGAAGATCATGGGTCATCGGACGCGGGGTCGAGGCGCCCTGCAGCTTCATCAGGATCGCCGCCGCCTCGGGGTGGCCGATCCAGATCGGCAGGAAGCGATTACCGTCGACCGTCTTCAGCAAGACGATCGGCTGCTTGCCGACCATGTCGAAGCTGACGCCATAAATTTGCATTTGCTGCACAAGAATCGCTCCGCACCGCAGTGGATGGCCATTATAGGCGCGGTCCCGAGCCAGATTTACGGCGCTGAACCAGAGTCGCGCAAGCGGCAGTGGGCGATCCTGGATTCGAACCAGGGACCTCGTCCTTATCAGAGACGCGCTCTAACCAACTGAGCTAATCGCCCGCGATGGGTTGGCGATGATAGCGGCCGGCCTCAGCCGCGCAGCCGTTTCAATCGACCGGCCAGGACAAGAGCCTCCTCGAGGTCGTCGAAGCGGATCTCGACCGCGATATCCCCCCGGCTCGGTCGGACGCTGACCTCGTGGCCGAGCGCCAACTCGAAGCGGTCTGCCGCCTCCCTCATCGCCGCCGCCTCCTCTGGTGCAACCCCCTGTCGCGGTCCTTTGGCTTTTGGCTGGCCAGCCAGCTTAACCCTGTTCTCGATCTCGCGCACAGACCAACCGGCTTTGGCAGCGTCGCGAGCCAAGCGACGGCGGACGTCGTTACCGTCGGCGCCGAGAAGAGCTCGGCCGTGGCCCTCGCTGAGGCTCTTCGTCTCCAGCAGCTCGAGCACCTCGTCGGGGAGCTCGAGCAGGCGGATCAGGTTGGAGACGGCCGGGCGGCTGCGGCCGAGACGTTTGGCGAGCTCCTCCTTGGTGAGGCCGAGCTCCTCGACCAGCGCCGCGCAGGCGCGGGCCTCGTCGATCGGATTGAGGTTCTCGCGCACCATGTTCTCGATCAGCGCGACCTGCAGCCGCTCCGCCTGCTCGGAATCGCGGGCGATCGCCGGCACCTTCTCCAAGCCGGCTTGCTGCGCAGCGCGCCAGCGCCGCTCACCGGCGATCAGCTCGTAGCCACCGTCATGCAGGGGGCGGACGAGGAGCGGTTGGACGACGCCGGACGTCTCGATCGACGCAGCCAGCCCGGCCAGGGCCTCGGGCTCGAAGCGAGTACGCGGCTGGTTCGGGTTGGGCTTGATCAGCTCGACCGGCAGCTCGAGCAGCTCGCCGAGCTCTCCCGCCTCGGACTCGGGCAGGATCGCCGCGATGCCTCGTCCCATGCCGCGCTTGGCGGCGCTAGCCACGAGCGGCGAGCTCCTGGGCGAGCGCCCGGTAAGCGGTCGACCCGCGCGAGGAGGGAGCGTGCTCGGTCACGGGCAGACCATAGCTGGGAGCCTCGGCGACTCTGACGCTGCGGGGGATGACCGTCTCGAAGACCATCTCGGGAAAATGCTCGCGCAGTTCCCGCTCCACGTCCTGGGCGAGGCGGGTGCGCTCATCGTGCATGGTGATCAACAGCCCCGACACCATCAAAGCCGGGTTCAGCTCGCGGCGGATCATGCCCAGCGTGTCGAGGAACTGGACCAGGCCCTCGAGAGCCAGGTACTCCGCCTGGACCGGCACGATCGCGCGGTCGGCGGCGGCGAGCGCATTGACGCTTACGGGGCCGAGCGAGGGTGGGCAGTCGAGCAGGGTGAAGGCGAAGCGCTCCCGTACCGGGCCGAGCCGTTCGCGCAGGCGCACCTCCGCCCGCTCGAGTCGCGGCAGCTCGACGGCGGCGCCGGCGAGGTCGCGGCTGGCGGGCACCAACCAGAGGTTGTCGGGCCCGGCGGGCCGTGCTGCCTCTGCCACGGAGACCTCGCCGATCAGGCAGTCGTAGGACGAGGGATGGCCCTCGCGGTCGCCCCCCAGGGCGACGGTGGCGTTGCACTGCGGATCGAGGTCGACCAGGAGCGTCTGCGAGCCGGCGTCGGCGATGCATGCCGCCAGGTTCACCGCGGTCGTCGTCTTGCCGACTCCGCCCTTCTGGTTCGCGACCGCGTAGACGAGCCCCATCCGCGCCAGCCTAGTTAACCGCGGGGGCGCTTCTTGGCCACCCCGGGACGGCGCGGAAGATCCGGCGGAGTCTGGTCCGTCTTGCGAATCACGTGGAGGTGGCGATGCCTGGAGCCGGCGCGGTCGCCGACATCGACGATCCGCTCGGGACGCATGGCGAGCGACTCGGTGGCGCGATTCAGTTGCGACTCCTCATCCTCGTCGCGCCTGCCCTTCCAGGCGACCAGGACGCCCTCCTCGCGCAACAACGGGGAGGCCAACTCGGCCAGGGTCGAGAGGCGGCCCACCGCCCGCGCCGTGACCACCTCGTAGGCCTCCCGGCCCGCACCGCGGGCGAGCTCCTCTGAGCGGGCGTTGAGGACGTTGGCGTTGGCGATCCCGGCCGCACCGATCGCCCGCTCGATGAAGTCGCACTTGCGGCCCACCGACTCGATCAGATCGACCCGCGCCCCAGGCAGGGCCACGGCCAGAGGAAGGCCGGGAAATCCAGCTCCAGAGCCAATATCGGCGATTGTAGATGCAGATTGCAGAGCCGGTATCTCAAGCCCGGTGAGGCTGTCGACGACGTGGACCGTCCATGCCCGCTCGTCGACGATCGAACTGACCGAGGCACGCTCTTCCGCGAGCAGTTCGAGGACGGTTTGCAGCGCTGTGCGAGCGTCCGGGTCGAGATGCGCCGTGGGGTCGCCGCTCACTCTGCGACGAGCGGCGCAACGACCACGCAGCGGCTGGGCTCATCGCCCTCGCTGTAGGTCTCGACGCCGGCCCTCTCCTTCAGGTGCTCGTGGACCACACGGCGCTCCTGAGCGCTCATCGGATCCATCGTCACCCGCCGGTCGCCGCTCAGCGCCTGCTCGGCGGCGCGGTCGGCGCGGGCTGTCAGCGTCTCGCGACGGCGCTCCCGGTAGCCGGCGGCGTCGACGATCACCCGCTTGCGATCCCGCATCCCACGAAAAGCTGCCTGGTAACAGAGCAACTGAAGCGCATCGATCGTCTGGCCTCGTTTGCCGATCAACAGGCCGTAGTCATCGTCGCCTTCGACAGTGGCGACGATTCGCTCATCGCCCTCCGAGACCTCGACGTCGCCGTCGAGCTCGAGTTCGTCGAGGACGCCCTCGACTACCTCTCGAACCCGCTCAGCGGGCTCTGCTGGCCACTCCACCCCATCAGTCACAGCGGGCACCATATTCCACAACCGGAGCTTGTGTGGGAGGCGGTTGGACACTCCTCAGCTCCGCCCAGCCCACCTGCGGTGGGGCAATCTTGTGCCCCTTCGGGGCAAGAAACACTCCGCGGTGCCGTAGGGAGGCTGCGCCAAAGAGTGTCCAACCGCCTCTCGACACGCTCCAACAAGCCGAATGCGGCCCCGATGGGGCCGCCGAGGCATGTGGGATTAGCCCAGCTTCGCTTCCGAAAGCATGCGAAATACGGTGCGCTGTGGAGGGAGAGAGGGGTGTCCCCTCTCTCCCTACCGCCGCTTCTTCCGTTTTTTCGGCGGCTTAGGCGGCGGCTTCGTTGCCGCGACCTCTTCGGGTGTCGGAGCGGCGGGCGCTGGGATCAGTTTGGCCGCCGCGTAGGACTGGAGCACGGTCCAGAAGTTGGTCGTGATCCAGTAGAGACTGAGGCCGGCCGGGAAAGAAGGGACGAAGAAGACGCCGACCAGCGCGAAGGCGCCGAGCAGGAAGTACTGCTGATTGCCGACGGTGCTCGGCGAGGAGCGCATGGTGACGTACATCGAGAGCGCCATCGAGGCGGCGAAGAGGACCATCAGGATGATCGTCTCGGCGCCCTGGGGATTTTCGACCACGGAGTTGACGAAGAACCAGCCCTGTTCGCCACCCGCCTCGACATCCTGTTCGAAGCTGTCTCCCTTGAGCAGCTGGAAGAGGGCGAAGAAGATCGGCAGCTGCAGGATCAGCGGCAGGCACGAGGCCAGCGGGTTGACTTTGTTCTCCTGGTAGAAGCGCATCATCTCCTGCTGCATGCGCTGCCGGTCGTTTTTGTACTTCTCCTGGATCAATTTGATCTGCGGCTGTAGCGCCTGCAGGCCGCGCATCCCCTTGATCTGTTTGTAGGTAAGCGGGATCAGGAGCGCTCTGACGACGATCGTCAGGGCGATGATCGAGGTGCCCCAGCTCAGACCCACGTCGTCGTGGAAGAACTGCAGCACCGCCTCGGCAGCGTCCTCGAGCGGCTGCAGGATGTTCGCGAGAAAGATCACGTTCTCGCCTCGCCGTGGTACTCAGCGGGATCGACCGGGCCAACCCGCAGCGTAAAGCGCTCGGGAATCGGATCGAAGCCACCATGGCTAAAGGGGTTGCAGCGCAGCAGGCGCCAGCAGGCGAGCAGCAGGCCGCGGAGTGCGCCGTATCGCTTGACCGCGTCAGCCGCATAGGTAGAGCAACTCGGCTCATAGCGACAGCGAGGGCCCAGTGCCGGGGAGAGCAAGCGCTGGTAGGCCGCGATCGCGGCCAACATTGCGCGTTTCACGTGGAACGCCCCCCGGGCGAGGCACTCGCCAGTGCCTCCTCGATGCTTGCTTTCACTCCCGACTCTCCTTCCCGCTCGATCAGCTCGGCGATTTCCGGCCTGGCGACGAGGACGAAGTCGTGGTCCTCGGGAAGCCGGTCCGAGAGATCCCAGAAGGCCTCGCGCAGCACCCTCTTGACCCGGTTGCGCTCCACCGAGGATCCGATCTTGCGGCTCGCCGAGACGCCTAGCCTTACGCCGGCCTCCTCGTCCTGCTGGCGAGGGAAGCTGTAGAGGACCAGGTGGCGGGTGGCGCTCGACGATCCGTCACGGTAGACGCGGTCGAACTCTCCACTCCGCGAGAGGCGGCGTCGCTTCGCCGCCATCTACGGAGTCAGGCGCTTCCGACCCTTGCGGCGTCTGCGCTTCAGGATCGCGCGGCCGCCGCGGGTGCTCATCCGTGCCCGAAAACCATGCGTCTTCGCGCGCTTGCGCTTCTTCGGCTGGTAGGTGCGCTTCATCGGGCGTCGCAGTATACGGACGCGATCCGGGTGCCAACCAGCCGGCCCAAAATCTTTTTGACGGGATTTGCGGTGGGCCCGCGTTCCGGGTGCCAGGCCGCCGCTATGGTCGCTCGCTTGTGGAAGACGGCGCCTCCCGACACGATCTCGAAGCTCTCTGGCAAGACGCCAGGGGGCGGCTGAGATCCTCGGTACCGGAGTCCACCTTCTCGCTCTGGCTGGACCCGCTCCAACCGACGGCGGTGCGCAGCGGGACGCTCTATCTCACCGCGCCGGACAAAGTCGGGGCCTGGGCAGAGCGACGCTACTCCTCGCTGATCCGCGAGGCCGTGGTCGCTGCCGGAGGCCCATCCGCGATCAGTTTCGGACCGGCTGAAGCAGCAGCGGGTTGCGATAGCGCCAGTCTCGACCTCAACAGCAGCCTCACCTTCGAGCGGTTCGTGATCGGCGACGGCAACCGGCTCGCGCACGCCTCGGCGCTGGCGGTTGCCGAGGCCCCGTCGGAGGCTTACAACCCGCTCTTCCTGCACGGCCCACCCGGGCTGGGCAAGACACACCTCCTGGTTGCGATCGCCAACTACCTGCGCACCCACGCACCCGAGCTCGACGTCCGCTACACGACGGCGGAGGGCTTCACCAACGAGTTCGTAGCGGCGCTGCGGGCGAGCGGTGCGGAAGAGTTCAAGCGGCGCTACCGGGACATAGACGTTCTCCTCGTCGACGACATCCAGTTCCTGCAGGGGAAGAAACAGACCGAAGAGGAGTTCTTCCACACCTTCAATGCCCTCCACGAAGGCGGCAGCCAGCTCGTCCTCTCCGCCGATCGGCTTCCCCGCGAGCTCTCCACCCTCGCTGCGCGGCTGCGAGACCGCTTCGAGTGGGGGCTGGCGATCGCGGTCGAGCCGCCCAACCTGGCGACTCGCGTCACCGTCCTGCGCCGCCTCACTCGCGAGGCGGGCGTCGAGACCGACGGCAGCGTGATCGACGAGCTGGCGCGGCGCATCGACGCGAACGTCCGGCTCCTGCACGGGGGGCTCACGCGGCTGCTCGCCCACGCCTCCCTGACCTCCAAGCCGCTCAGCTCGGATCTGGTCGCCGAGGTGGTGCCGAAAGCGGCGAGGCCGACGAACCTCCCCGTGGAGGAGATTCAGCAGCGAGTGGCGGCGTCCTTCGGCATCTCGCGGGCTGAGCTGGTGGGCACGAGCCGCGCCGCCACCCCCCTTCGCGCCCGGCAAGTCGCGATCTTCCTCACTCGCGAGATGACCGACCTCTCGCTACCGCAGATCGGGCGCGTCTACGGCGGGCGCGACCACTCCACCGTGCTCAACGCGCTGCGCAGGATCGAGGTCGGGCTGGCCGACGACGACGCTCTCAGCGCCAGGGTCAGCGAATTGCGCACAGCAATCCACAACCCCACCCTCGGCGACGCCTAGACGGCCGGGCGCGCTGTAAGAATCAACGCCTTCCACAACCCCGATCCACAGCCGCAATCCGCACACGTGCTCGATTCAGCCCCAGATTCACCAGTTTCCACAGCCCCTAACTCAACTCAAGAAGGCAATCGGTCTTTGAAGCTGAAAATTCCAAGAGAGGAATTCGTCACCAAGCTCTCCACTGTTTCTCGAGCGCTCTCGACCCGCACCGCGACCCAAGCGCTCTCGGGAATCCATGTTGAGGCGTCAGACCAGAGCGTGACCCTGGGCGCCACCGACGGCGAGATGGGGTTGCGAACAGAGCTGGCCGCGGAGGTAGAGGTGCCGGGATCGGTGCTCCTGCCGGGCCGCCTCCTCGCCGACATCGCCCGCTCGCTCGGCGGCACGACGGTCGAGGTTGAGCTGCGCGAGGCCGAGCGGGACGTGGAGATCCGCAGCGCCGCCTCGAGCTTCCACCTGCGCGTCCTGCCCGCCGCTGATTTCCCGAAGCTTCCCGAGGAGGGAGACGAGCCGCTGAAGATTCCCGCCGAGGCGCTTGCCTCGACCGTCGAGCTGGTAGCTCGCGCCGCCTCCCGCGACGATATGCGCCCTGTCCTCACCGGCGTCCTGGTCAACGTCGCCGGCGAGGAGATGACGATGGTGGCGACGGATTCCTACCGGCTGGCGGTGAAGCGGACCGAGCTGAAAGGTGGCATCGGCGGCGAGCTGGAGGCGAACATCCCCGCCCGCGCCCTGCGCGAGCTCGGCCGGATCCTCTCGAGCGATGGGATCGAGGAGGTCGCGGTCAGCCTGCTTCGCAACCAGGCTGTGTTCAGCGCAGGCGGGGTCATCCTCAGCACGACGCTGATCGATGGCCAGTTCCCCAACTTTCGACAGCTGCTGCCCGAGTCCTACGACCACGACGTGCGGTTGCCGCGCGGCGAGTTCCTCGAGGTGGCGCGGCGGGTCAGCCAGCTCGCTCAGCGCAACGCTCCGCTCCGCCTCGCCTTCGCTCCCGGCGAGCTGACGGTGGCGGCTTCCACGCCCGACGTGGGGGACGCGGAGGAGACGATGCCCGCCGCGTTCGAGGGGGAGGCGCTGGAGATCGGCTTCAACCCGGAGTTCCTCAAGGAGGGGATCGAAAGCGTTGAGGGCGACGAGGTGTTGCTGCGGCTGATCTCGCCTCTCCGCCCGGGCCTGCTGCAGCCCGTCGACAACGAAGACTTCCGCTACCTGGTGATGCCCATTCGCCTCAACGTCTAGCGATGCTCGTTGCGGCTGTCGAAGCGAGGCCCCTGCGCAGCCTGATCGAGGCGCGGGTCGAGCTCGGCCCCGGCATCGTCAGCCTGGTGGGCCCCAACGGCGCCGGCAAGACCAACCTGCTCGAGGCGCTCTACTTCGCCCTCACGGGACGTTCCTTCCGCACCTCCGATCGCCGCGACCTGATCCCGTTCGGGGGGGCCTTCGCTCGCGCGGAGGTCGCGATTCGAGGCGGCGACGCCGGCGAGCGCCGGCTGCTTGCCTCGGTCAGTCGCTCCGAGGGCCGCCGCCACCTCCTCGACGGCAACCCGGCCGATCCGGCGACGGTGTCGAGGTGTCGCCCGCCGGTGGCGGTCTTCTCACCGGACCGGCTGACACTGGTCAAGGGCCCCCCGGCCGAGCGGCGCGCGCACCTGGACCGTTTCCTCGCCGCTCGTTGGCCTTCCCGCGCCGAGCTGCGCCAGCGCTTCGGGCAGGCACTCGCCCAGCGCAACGCTCTGCTCGGAAGGATCGCCGCGGGCCGCAGCGGCACCGGCGACCTCGAAACCTGGGACGCCGCCTTCGCCGAGGCCGCGGCGGAGCTGGGTCAGGCCCGCTCCGAGGCCGCGGCGGAGCTCGGCGAGCCCTTCGCCACAGCCGCCGAGGAGCTGGGCCTGGAGGGCGGCGCCGCGATCGAGTACGCGCCCCGCGCACCGGGCAGCGCGGAGGATGTTTGCGCAGGGCTCGCCGAGCGGCGCCACGCCGACCTCGCTCTCGGCAGGAGCTCCTGGGGGCCGCACCTCGACGAGCTGAAGATCTTGGCGGGCGGGAAGCAGCTGCGCCGTTACGGCTCCCAGGGCCAGCAACGGGGCGCGCTGCTGGCTCTGCTCTTCGCCGAGCGCGACGCCCTCCTCGCGTCCCGCGGCGTCCCGCCACTGCTCCTCCTCGACGATGTGATGAGCGAGCTCGACCCTGGCCGCCGCGAGCGGCTGGTCGATCGGCTCCAGGGGGCGGGCCAGACTTTGATCACCGCCGCCGCGGCGGAGTCGGTCCCGCCCGCGGCCCTGACCCAGACGGTGCGCATGCCGCTCCCTGCCGAGTCGGGAGCGGTTGCGGCATGACGCGACGCCGCGCCCCTCGTCAGGCCGCCACCGCGCTTCAGGCGGCGCTCGCCGAGGCTGCGCCGAAGACCAGGCTCGCGGCCGTGCAGGCCGCCTGGGCGGCGACCGTGGGAGAGAGGGTGGCGGGCGTCGCCCAGCCGGTCGCGGAGCGAGCTGGCACGGTGACCGTCGGCTGCGCCGATCCGGTCTGGGCGCAGGAGCTCGACCTGATGCAGGACCGGCTTCTGAGCCTTCTGCGGGAGAGGCTCGGCAATCAGGCTCCGCAGAATTTGCGCTTTCGTGTGGAAGACGAGGCGATCCGATGACATTTATGCATGATTTGCAGGGATTTTCTTCTGCTAAAGAAGGTTTTCGAGGGGGCCGAGCTGGTATTCTTATGTCAATTCGCATTTCACCCCGACCCGCGTGACACAACCAAGGTGGGCCGGGGTTTTCTATGAGATCGGGAAGGGACTAATTGCCTGAGAAGACGAAGAACGCCGGCAAGGAGAAAGCTGCTGCCTCCTCCTATGGCGCCAAGGACATCACGGTCCTCGAGGGGCTGGAGGCCGTTCGCAAGCGCCCCGGCATGTACATCGGCTCGACCGGCCCGCGCGGTCTGCACCACCTCGTCTATGAGGTCGTCGACAACTCGGTCGACGAGGCCCTCGCCGGTCACTGCAAAAGCGTCGAGGTCGTCCTCCACCCGGACAACAGCTGCACCGTCACTGACGACGGCCGGGGGATCCCGGTCGACATGCACGCGAAGGAGCAGCGCCCGGCCGCGGAGGTCGTGCTGACCACCCTCCACGCCGGCGGCAAGTTCGGGGACGGTGGCGGCTACAAGGTCTCCGGCGGCCTGCACGGCGTCGGCGTCTCCGTCGTCAACGCCCTCTCCGAGCGGCTGCACCTGGAGATCCAGCGCGACGGCCATGGTTGGAGCCAGGACTACGAGCGCGGCAAGCCCCTCAGCGAGCTGACGCAAGGAGCGGAGACAACGTCGAGCGGCACCACGATCACCTTCTTTCCCGACGCCGAAATCTTCGACGAGCTCGAGTTCGACTACGCGACCCTGGCCGAGCGCCTGCGCGAGACGGCGTTCCTCACCCGTGGCCTGAAGATCGACCTGATCGACGAGCGGGCCGCCGGCCAGCGCGACACCTTCCATTACGAGGGCGGCATCGTCGACTTCGTCGCCCACCTCAACGAGAACAAGGACGCGTTGCATCGCAAGACGATCTACTTCGAGGGCGAGACCGACGACGGTCAGGTCGAGGTGGCGATGCAGTGGAACTCCTCCTATCAGGAATCGGTCTTCAGCTTCGCCAACAACATCAACACCCACGAGGGCGGCTCTCACCTCTCGGGCTTCCGCTCGGCCCTGACCCGAACCCTGAACGCCTATGCGCGCGGCAAGGGGCTGCTCAAAGAGAAAGACGAGAACCTGACCGGCGACGACGTGCGCGAGGGCCTGACCGCGGTGATCTCGGTCAAGCTCGCGGACCCCCAGTTCGAGGGCCAGACGAAGACCAAGCTCGGCAACCCGCCGGTCGAGGGCCTGGTCAAGGAGACCGTCAACCGCAAGCTCGCCGAGTTCTTCGAGGAGAACCCCGGGGAAGGGAAGCGAATTGTCAGCAAGGCTGTCGACGCCGCGCGCGCCAGGCAGGCGGCCCGCAAGGCACGCGATCTCACCCGCCGCAAGTCGGCACTGGAGAACTCGACCCTGCCGGGCAAGCTCGCCGACTGCACGGTGCGCGACCCGGCCCTGGCGGAGCTGTTCATCGTCGAGGGAGACTCCGCCGGCGGCTCGGCCAAGCAGGGACGCGACCGCAACACCCAGGCGGTGCTGCCCCTGCGCGGCAAGATCATCAACGTCGAGAAGGCGCGCATCGACAAGGTCCTCTCCAACCAGGAGATCCAGGCGCTGATCACAGCCGTCGGTACTGGCATCCGGGAGGAGTTCGACGTCAAGGAGGCGCGCTACCACAAGGTCGTGTTGATGACCGACGCTGACGTTGACGGCGCCCACATCCGCACCTTGGTCCTTACTTTCCTCTATCGCGAGATGCCGGAGCTGATCGAGGCCGGCTACGTATATATCGCCAAGCCGCCGCTCTACAAGCTGAAAAACGGCAAGCAGGAGACCTACGTCGAGAAGGAGTCGGAGCTAGAGGAGCTGCTGCTGCGCGACAAGCTCGAGCAGATGGAGGTCACCGACGCCGAGGGCAACTCGCACAACCTGACCGCGACCCGCTGGCAGCGTTTCAACCGCCGTCTCAAGGAGCATGAGGGCTGGGCCGACTCACTGCAGGCGGATTTCGGCCACGAGTTGGTGCGCTTCCTCGGCGAGTCGGAAGTGCTCGACCGCGGTGTCACCTCGCTCGTCGAGGTGAAGGAAGTCCTCAACGGCGACGCCGGCGAGGCCGAGCCGTTCGACACCGAGATCGTCTCCGAATCTGGCGACAAGATCCTGGTCCGCGCGGTGCATCGCCGCGACGGACTTGCCAAGGCCTTCGAGCTCTCCGCTGATCTGGTCGAGTCGCACGACTACCGGCGCCTGGTCGACTCGCACCGCGAGCTGCTGAGCCAGGTCGGTCGCCCCCCTTTCAGGGTCTCGCTGGATCAGAAAGAAAAGACGGCGGAGTCCTTCGCTGAGCTGCGGCGGACTGTGCTGGAGCTGGCTCGCCAAGGCGTCACTATGCAGCGCTTCAAGGGATTGGGCGAGATGAACGCCGAACAGCTGCGTGAGACGACAATGGACCCTGCCAGCCGCACCCTCGAGCGAGTCCAGATCGACGACGCGGCGATGGCGGAGAAGATCTTCACCGACCTGATGGGCGACAAGGTCGAGCCGCGCAAGGCGTTCATAGAACGCCACGCCAAAGAGGTCAGGTTCCTCGATGTCTAGCCAGAGTCCTGTCCTGGGGAGCGTGGTCTAGATGGAGGGTGCCGAGGCCCTGACTGGGGGGCGGATCGAGGAGCGCGAGCTGACTACCGAGATGCGCTCGTCGTATCTCGACTACGCGATGAGCGTGATCGTCGGACGGGCGCTGCCCGACGTCCGCGATGGGCTGAAGCCAGTGCACCGCCGGGTGCTCTACGCGATGCACGACCTCGCCCTGCAGCCGAGCCGGCCGTACCGAAAGTCGGCCTTCATCGTCGGCGAGGTGATGGGTAAGTACCACCCCCACGGCGATAGCGCGATCTACGACACGCTGGCCCGAATGGCGCAGGACTTCTCGCTGCGCTACATGCTCGTCGATGGTCAGGGCAACTTCGGCTCGATCGACGACGACCCGCCGGCCGCCATGCGGTACACCGAGGCGCGGCTCGCCCGGCTCTCGACCGAGATGTTGCGAGACATCGAGGCTGACACGGTCGAGTGGGGGCCGAACTACGACGAGTCCCAGCAGGAGCCGCTGGTGCTGCCGGCGCGCTTCCCCAACCTGCTCGTCAACGGCGCCGCCGGGATCGCAGTCGGCATGGCCACCAACATCCCGCCTCACAACCTGCGCGAGGCGATCGGGGCCGTCAAGGCATACATAGCCAACCCCGGGATCGACCTGGCCGGCCTGATGGAGCACGTCAAAGGCCCGGACTTCCCGGGCGGCGGGATCATGAGCGCCGAAGGCATCCGCGATGCCTATGCCTCCGGCCGGGCCTCAGTGCGGATCCGCGCCCGGGCACATGTCGAGCCGCTCAAGGGAGGCCGTGACGCGATCATCGTCACCGAGCTCCCTTTCATGGTCAAGAAGGGCGGCGACGGGGGCCTGATCACCAAGATCGCCGATCTCGTCCGCGACAAAAAAATAACCGGTGTCTCCGACCTGCGTGACGAGTCCGACCGCTCGGGCATGCGGCTGGTGATCGAGACCAAGCGCGCCGGCGACCCGCCCGAGGTTGTGCTCAACCAGCTCTACAAGCGCACCGCGATGCAGAGCACCTTCGGCGTCAACATGGTCGCCCTCGTTGACGGCGTGCCGAAGACGCTCAGCCTCAAGGAGCTGATTGAGCACTACGTCAGTCACCAGCGCGAGGTTGTGATCCGGCGCACCCAGCACGAGTTGCGCCGCGCCGAGGCCCGCGCCCACATCCTCGAGGGACTGCTGATCGCGCTCGACCACCTCGACGCGGTGATCGGATTGATCCGCGGCTCCGCTGATACGGAGACGGCGAAGGCCGGTCTGGTCGATCGTTTCGAGCTGTCCGAAGAGCAGGCGCAGGCGATCCTCGACATGCGCCTCGCCCGCCTCACTGCACTCGAGTCCGACAAGCTGCGCGAGGAGCACGAGGAGCTGTCCAAACGGATCGCCGAGCTGCGAGCAATTCTCGGCGATCCCGCCCGGATCGACGCGCTGATCATCGAGGAGCTCGACGAGGTCGACAAACGCTACGGCGACGAGCGGCGCACCGAAATCACCCACTTCGAGGGCGACATGAATATCGAGGACATGATCGCCGACCAGCAGATGGTGATCTCGATCACCCACTCTGGCTACGCCAAGCGGCTTCCTCTCGCCACCTACCGCCAGCAGCACCGTGGAGGGCGCGGGGTGATGGGGATGGACATGAAGGAGGACGACTACATCGAGCACCTCCACATCTGCTCGACACACGACTTCCTGCTCTTCTTCACCAACCGCGGCAAGGTCTACCGGCTCAAGGTCTACGAGCTGCCGGAGGGATCGCGTACCTCCAAGGGAAGAGCCCTGGTCAACGTGCTGCCCCTGCGCGACGGCGAGAAGGTGACCGCGGTGATCCCGACCCGGGACTTCAGCGAGAACAAATACCTCGTCTTCGCAACCGCCGGCGGCTTGGTCAAGAAGACCGAGTTCAAGGCCTACAACACGCCGATCCGCGCCGACGGGATCATCGCGATCAAGATCCGCGACAGCGACGAGCTAGTCCAGGTGCGGCTCACCTCGGGCGACGACGACCTGCTGCTCGTCTCCAAGTCCGGGCACGCGTCGCGCTTCTCCGAGGAGGTCGTGCGGCCGATGGGACGCGACACCAGCGGCGTCAAGGGGATGAACGTCTCCGCCAAGGTCAACGGCGTGCCCAACCGGGTGCTGGCGATGGACGTCGCCCGCGACGACTCCGAGCTCTTCGTCGTCACCGAGAACGGCTACGGCAAGCGCACCTCGGTCGCCGAGTATCCGGTGAAGGGGCGCGGCACCAAGGGAGTGTTGACGGCAAAGCTGACCGAGAAGAAGGGCGGCCTCGCCGGCGCCCTGATCGTCCGCGAGCACCAGGACCTGCTCTTCATCTCCCAGAACGGGATGGTCCAGCGCACCCCCGCGGGCGGCATCTCCCAGATGGGTCGGCCGACTCAGGGGGTGCGGGTGATGAACATGAAGGACGACGACAAAGTCAGCGCGGTCGCTCTGGTCATCGACTCAGACGACTCTCCTGAGCCAGACGACGGTCAAGCGCAGTTGGCGGAGTAGAGGGCCGGGAATTGGTCCCCTCGAACGGGCGGATACTCAAAGTGCCGGGCTAATTAGCCCGGCACTTGTCCGGGCGAGGGGACCAATTCCCGGCCCTCCGCCGGCGCCTGCGTAGAATTTCCGAGCAAGATGGCACGCGTGCTTGTTTTGAATGCGACGTTTGAGCCGATCAACGTTTGCACCGTGAGACGTGCTGCTGTGCTGCTCTTGAAGGAAAAGGCCGAGATGTTGGAGCGGCGCGAGGGGGCGATCCATTCCGAGCACATGGCTCTAGATCGCCCCGACGTAATCCGCCTGGTCAGCTACGTGCGGATTCCACGCGAGGCTCATAGGCGGAAGATCACGAGGCGCGCCGTGCTCGCCCGCGATTCTTGGACCTGCCAGTACTGCGGCTCGCGCAAATCGCGCCTCACGGTCGACCACGTCATCCCCCGCAGCCGTGGCGGCAAATCGGTCTGGGAGAACATCGTCGCCGCCTGCGCCGCCTGCAACCGCCGCAAGGGCAACCGTCTCCCCCGCGAGATCCAGATGCATCCCCAAAAGCGCCCCAAGGCTCCCGGCCCCAACGTCTTCATCCAAGTAGCCAGCCCCAGCATCCCCGCCGCCTGGCAGCAGTACCTCCCTGCAGCTGCGTAACGAGGATTCGCGGCTTAGACGGCGGCTTGGGAGGAATGGGCATCCCCCGAACGGGCGGATACTCAAAGTGCCGAGCTAATTAGCTCGGCACTTGTCCGGGCGGGGGATGCCCATTCCTCCCTAACCCACGGGATATGAGCCGAGGATTCGGACCGAGGCCGCCTTTTCGCGGAGCGCAGAAACCGCATCCGAGACGGCGGGATCGTTCGCCGATCCCTCCAGGTCACAGAAGAACATGTAGCGGCCGAGTCCTTGGCGCAGGGGGCGGGACTCGATCCGGGAGAGGTTGACGGAGCGGGTCGAGAACTCCTGCAGTGCCTCGACCAGCGCCCCCGGATGGTCCTCGCCCAGCTCGGAGAAGACCAGCGAAGTCTTCCACGCCCCCTCGCCCACGGGCTCGGTGCCCGCCGGTGCGATCCAGACGAAGCGGGTGACGTTGTCGGCCTCGTCCTCGATCCCCTCGCGCAGGATCGTGCAGCCGTAGAGCTCCGCGGCCGCCCTTGCCCCGATTGCCGCCCAGCGCTCGTCGGACTCGCTGACGAGGCGGACCGCCTCCGCGGTGCTGCTTACGCTGCGTCGCTCCGCCCGCGGCAGCTGCTCCCGCAGGAAGCGAGCGCACTGCGCAAGCGGCTGGGGGTGGGAGAGCACCATCTCCACCCGCGCGGTCTCGAGCGCTCGCCGCGCGATCAGGTGAGCCCGCACCGTGTAGTCGTGCTCGCCGATGATCGTTACCCCCTCGGCTTCGAAGGCGAGCGCGTCGAGCGCGCTCCGCACCGATCCCTCGATCGAGTTCTCGAAGGGGACCAGAGCCCGCTCGGCCTCGCCCCGCTCCACCGCGAGGATCGCGTCGGGAACGGTCGCGGTTCGCAACGGCTCGAATTGCGCACCACGCGCCGCTTCGGCCAGCGCGTCTTCAGTGAAGGTCCCCGCCGGCCCTAGGAAGGCGAAGCGCTGCACGACTTATTCGAAGACGACCGTGTAGCTGGCTTTGTTGTTGGTGGAGACCCGCTCGCCCGCGACCGGCTCAGCTTCCACTTCGAGCGTCACTTCGCCTTCCGGCGCCGGGGTGAGGGGGATCGAGACACCTTGGACTTCGCCGGCGCCGATGCTGCTGATGGCCTGCTGGAGCGTGTTGCCGCCGTTCACGGTCACCGAGACGGTCACTTCGTTCTCGGTTGATTCACCCTGGTTTTCCACCTGCACTTCGACTTCCGGGGTTTCTTCGTCGACCACGCCGGTCGCCCCGCCTTCGACGAGTTCGGTGCCGTTGACGCTGACGCCGGCTAGCCCCAGCCCATGCACTCCCGACGTTTCGCCACCGCCGGCGCTGAGCGTGCCGAGTGCGGCACTCACTTCGGCCTCGTCCAGCCACCTGATCCCGTCCGGAACGAAGACGCTCTCTGGCACCTCGCCGCCCGAGATCCCGTTGTCGGCGAGGACGCCGTCGATTTCCGGCCGCACCACCGATTTGTAGAGGACGTCGCTCGCATGCAGGACCTGCATCTGGTTGGCGATGATCGCCATCGCCTGCTCTGAGCCCACGTCGCCGAGCGCAGTGCTCATCCTGTCGGCGATCTCTCCCATCGCGCTGCTGCGCAGCTGGTAGACGAGCTCGAGATTGTCCTGTGCGTTCCCCATGTCGCCTGGGGTGTCGAGTCCGTCGACGCGGCTGGCGTAGTTGTCCATCGCGCTGCGGTCGGCGTTTACCTCCTCGACGAAGTCGGTGACCGAGAGGCTGCTGGGGTCTTCCAGCTTGTCGAAGAAGGCTTTGCTGGTCTGGTCCGTCTCGTCGACGATCTGGGTGACGTCGTTGGCGTAGTCGCTCAACGCCCTGTTCTTGCGTGCGTCGAGGCAGCCCCTCACCCCCAGCACGATCAGGATCAGAACCAGCAGCCCCGCCCCGAGAGCGAGTCCGCGCCGGATCAAGATCTGCTGTCGCTCCGGCCGGCGAGGCGAGCGCCGCTTCCGCTCCGGCCGAGCTGCTGGGAAATCCTCCAAGGTGCAGGGAGTATGTCGCAGGAAGAAGCGGATTAGCGGCGAAGTCGAGAATGCTTTGGTTGGTTCACTCGTCCTCAACCGCTTTCTGATCGAGCGCCGCATCGGCAGCGGCGGCTTTGGCGTCGTCTACGAGGCCTGGGATGGACGCCTCGAGCGGGCGGTGGCGGTCAAGGCGATCGAGTCCCCCGGAGAGGCCGGCAGCCGCGTGCTGCGCGAGGCCCAGGCCGCGGCGCGGCTCAACCATCCGGGGATCGTGACGCTCTACGAGCTGGGCGAGGAGGACGGCAACGCCCTGCTCGTGACCGAGCTGGTCGAGGGCGACACCCTCGCCCGCCTAGCCCGGGAAGGCGAGCTGAGCGACCATGAGATCGGCGAGATCGGCGCCGATCTCTGTGAGGCACTCGACCACGCCCACTCGCGCGGCGTCGTCCACCGCGACATCAAGCCCCAGAACGTCCAGATCACCGAGGGCGAACCGCGGGCCAAGCTGATGGACTTCGGCGTCGCCCGCCTCGCCGACGGCGCCTCGCTCACCGCTCCCGGCGACGTCGTCGGCACGCTCGCCTACATGTCGCCGGAGCAGGCGGAGGGCCAGGCGACCGGCCCGGAGACCGATGTCTACTCGTTGGCACTGACCTTGTACGAGTGCTGGAGTGGCGAGAACCCGCACCGCCGCTCGACCCCCGCGGCGACGGCGCGATCGATTGGAGCCCGCGTCCGGCCCCTGCGACGACTTCGCCCTGACCTCCCCGCCGGGCTGACCGCCGCCGTCGACGCCTGCCTTGACTCCCGTCCCGCCCACCGGCCGCCGCTGGAGCAGCTGGGCGCCGCGATCGAGGATTCGCTCGAGGCGCTCTCAGACCATCTCCCCGGCACAACCCGGCCGCTGGGCTTGCGTGTGGGGGTGGCTGTCGCCGCCGCGCTGCTCGGAGCCTGGCTCGCGACCGGCCACGGGATCCTGCTCCCGTAGGATTCAGCGCGTTCGCGGCCACCCGCAGGGCGTGCGAAAAGGAGCCATTCGATCAGCGTTCTACGCAACCTCGAGAGTCGGATAGAAGGCCTCGTCGAGGGGGTGTTCAGCCGCGCCTTCAGCTCCGAGGTGCAACCGGTCGAGCTGGCCCGCAAGCTGGCCAAGGAGATGGATGCGCACAAGACCGCCGGGATCGCCCGTGTCTACGTCCCCAACGAGTACACCGTCTACCTCTCCAAGGCGGACCGGGCCAAGCTGGAGGGATATGAGCGCTCGCTCGAGCAGGAGCTCTCCGGTTACCTGCTGGAGCACGCGCGGCGCAGGAGCTACGACCTGCTGACCCGGCCGGCGGTCGAGTTCAAGACCGACGAGCGGCTCCGCCTCGGCGAGTTCGGGATCCAGACGCGCCTGGTCAAGCCACCCGCCCACGAGGGCGAGAGCCCGCGCCAGGGCGAGGAGGGCCACACGATGGTCTACTCGGCGGTTCGCGAGAGCGCTGGCCAGCCACCGGCCCAGCCCGCCGCCACCGTCGCAACCAGGGCGGTGGTGGGGCTCGACGACCGCCGCTACGTGCTCGAGGGGCCGCGCGCCACGATCGGGCGCTCCAAGGACGCGGACTGCGTGCTGCGCGACCCGAACGTCTCGCGTCACCACGCCGAGCTGCGCCAAGCCGGATCGGGCGAGTGGACGATCGCCGACCTCGGCTCGACCAACGGGGTCAAGGTCAACGGCCGGCGGGTTTCCTCGACCCGGCTCAACCCGGGCGATCGGGTGACCCTGGGCACGACCACCTTCCTGTTCGACATTGAGCAGTAGTGATCCCAGCGCCCTAATGACGAGGTCCAGACGCCGCTGGGCAAGGACGCAGGAGAACGCAATGGCAGCGCCATTGGGTGACCGAGGACGCAGCCCAGTGGTGTTCTGGGCCCGTCATTAGGGTGCTGGCGTGGACTACGACCCGATCTCGGTAGCTCTCAAGTTCGGCTTCCTCGCCGTTCTCTACCTCTTCCTGCTCTGGGTCGCCCGCAGCGCGCTCAAGGACCTGCGGCGGACGATGGCCCCCGCTCCTGATGCGACCGGCTTCCACCACGTGCCGGCCTTCAGCGACTCCCGGTCTGCGGCCGAAGCCTGGCTGGTGGTGGAGCGCGGCGGCGGCCTCACCGCCGGCGAGCGCTTCGACCTGATCGGCGGGCTTTCGATCGGCCGCTCCGGTGAAGCCGACGTGCGGATCGACGATCGCTATGCCTCCGGCCTGCACGCAAGGATCTTCTCCCGTGAGGGCCGCACCTATGTCGAGGACATGAGATCGACCAACGGCACGATCCTCAACGAGGCGACGCTCCACGGCGAGGCGGAGCTGATCGACGGCGACGTGGTGCGGATCGGCGACACCGAGTTCAGATACGAGGCGGGGAGCTAGTCAGGTGCTGAAGATCGTCGACCAGGCCTTCCGCACCGACACCGGGCGCCAGCGCAACGCCAACGAGGACGCGCTCTTCGTGCGCGCGCCGATCTTCGTCGTCGCCGACGGGATGGGCGGCGCGCTAGCGGGAGAGGTCGCTTCGAAAGCGGCGGCTGAGGCCTTCGACGTCGATCTTCCCGACGAGCCGCCGGAGCGGGTGCTGCGCGAGACGATCGCTGCCGCGAACCGGCAGATCCACGACCTCGCCCGGACCGACCCCTCGCGGGCGGGGATGGGGACGACGATCACCGCAGCGATCGTCAACGCCCGCAGCGAAGAGGTGGGGATCGGCCACGTCGGCGACAGTCGCGCCTACCGCCTGCGCGACGGCAAGCTCGATCGCCTCACCCGCGATCACTCGCTGGTGGAGGAGATGCGGCGCAAGGGCCAGCTCACCGAGGCACAGGCAGAGGACCACCCGCAGCGCTCGATCATCACCCGCGCCCTCGGTCCCGAACCCGAGGTCGAGGTCGACGTGCAGACAGTGCCCGTCGCCCCCGGCGATGTCTTCCTGCTCTGCTCCGACGGCCTGACAACGATGCTCGACGACGAGCGGATCGCGCGACTGCTGAGCGCCGCCAGCTCGCTGGAAGCGGCCGTGCGGGCCCTGATCGACGAGGCCAACCGGGCCGGCGGTCGGGACAACATCACAGCTCTCGCCTTCCGCCTCGATGACGCCGAGGCGCCCGCCCCAGCGCAGGAGGGAGCGACGCTGATCGGCTCCACGGCGGAGGAGGCCGGTTTGACCGCGACTGAGGTGCGCCGCCGAGCCGCCGCCGCGGCCGCGCGGGAGCGCCGCGACGCCCTCGCCGCGAAGAGCGGCGGCAACCGCGGCCGGACCCTGGCCAAGGCTCTTGCCGCGCTGGCCCTCGTTGCCGCGCTCATCTTCGGTGCCTGGTACGGCAACCGCCAGGTCTGGTTCCTCGGCACCGACGAGGCGGGCAGGGTGGCGCTCTATCGCGGCCTGCCCTACGAGCTGCCGTTTGGCGTCGAGCTCTACGAGGAGCGCTACGCGAGCCCGATACAGACCGAGGCGCTGCCGCCGCGCCGCAGCGAAGCCGTCACCGGCCACGACCTTCGCTCCCGCTCCGACGCCGTCTCGCTGGTCGAGGACATCCAGCGCTCACAGGGAGTCCGGTGAGCGCGGAGCGAGCAAGCGTGCATCTCTGGTTCTTCGCGCCGCGAGCGGAGCGGGAACAGTCTCGATGACCGCGCGCAACCGCGAGCTGACCGCGCTCGTCCCCGTCGCCCTCCTCCTCACCGCCGGCTTCACCGCTGTCTTCGCCCAGGAGAGCGAGCGCCTCGACAACCTCAGCCTGATCTACGGTGCCTACTTCCTCGCCGTCTGCCTCGCCACTCACATCTACCTGCGGATCCGGCTCCCCAACGCCGACCCCTACCTCTTTCCCCTGGTTGCGCTGCTCACAACGTTCGGCCTGGTGATGGTCTACCGGATCGACGCCGACCTGGCCCGCGACCAGGCCAACTGGTTCGTCCTCGGCCTTCTCCTTTTCGCCCTGACGATCCACTTCCTGCGCGACTACGACGTGCTCGAGCGCTACCGCTACACGATCGCCGGCGTCGGCCTGCTGTTGCTGCTGGCACCGCGCCTGCCGGGTATCGGCGAACAGGTCAACGGCGCCTATCTCGGGGTCGAGCTCGGCCCGCTCTCCTTCCAGCCGGCCGAGTTCTCGAAGATCTGCATCGTTGTCTTCCTCGCCAGCTACCTGCGTGAGCACCGCGAGGTCCTGATCGTCGGCGCTCGGCGGGTCCTCGGCGTCACCCTGCCCCCGCTCAAGCACCTCGGGCCGCTGCTCGTCGTCTGGGGAGCGTCGATGTTCATGCTCGTCTTCATCCGCGATCTCGGCAGCTCGCTGATGTTCTTCGCCGCCTTCCTGGCGCTGCTCTACGTCGCCACCGGCCGCTTCTCATTCGTCGCGATCGGGATGGCAATGTTCTTCTTCGGCGCCTGGTTCTTCGCTGAGACCGTGCCGCACGTGCACGACCGGATCGAAATCTGGCTCGATCCCTACGCGCACCCGCAGGGCAGCGGGTACCAGGTCCTGCAATCGATCTTCGCCCAGGCTGACGGCGGTCTCTTCGGCCAGGGCTTCGGCCAGGCGTTGATCGTGATCCCAGGGACCGACAACGCATTGCTGCCGGCCGCCCAGACCGACACGATCTACGCCCTGATCGTGAATGAGCTGGGCCTGTTCGGCGGCTGCGCCTTGGTCGCGATCTACCTGCTGATCGCGGCTCGTGGCTTCAAGATCGCTTTGCTCGTCGACGACGGTTTCTCGAAGCTGCTGGCAACCGGGCTGACCGCGGTCTTCGCGATCCAGGCATTCGTCATCGTCGGCGGCGTCACCCGCGTCATTCCGCTCACGGGCGTCACCCTTCCCTTCGTCAGCTACGGCGGCAGCTCGATCGTCGCCAACTTCGTTTTGCTCGCCCTGCTGCTGCTTATCTCCGACCGCGCCCGCCGCGAGGCGAGTGCTCCCGCCTCGGTCGGCGCCCTGGCGCTGGAGGGCGGGCCGTGAACCGCCAGATCGTCAAGCTCTACGGTCTGATCGTCGTCCTCTTCGGGGTGCTGGTCGGGTTCACCTCGTACTGGTCGGTCTTCGAGGCCGAGGCGCTGGAGGAAAAGACCGCGAACAAGCGTCCGCTGCTCGAGCAGCAGCAGATCGAGCGGGGCCGGATCCGCGCCGCCGACGGCACCGTGCTCGCCCGCTCCGTCCCCAAGGGCTCCGGCGACAACCTGCGCTACGTGCGCCGCTACCCCGAAGGGACGCTGTTCGGCCACCCGATCGGATATAGCTTCGTGGAAGAGGGCGACAGCGAGTTCGAGCAGTTCCACAACGACGAGCTGGTCGGCGAGGACTCTGAGTTCACCTCGATCCTCGACGAGCTGCGCGGTAAGCGGCAGGAGGGCAACGACGTCGTCACCAACCTCGATCTCGAGGCGCAGCGGGTGGCGCTGGGCGCCCTCGAAGCAGCAGGCTACGGCGCCGTGGTGGGGATCGAGCCGAGCAGCGGCCGGGTGCGGGTGCTCGCCTCCAACCCGCCCTTCGACCCCAACCGGATTCCCTTCGATCTGAAACAGCTCAACGCGAACGAGACGGAAAGACCCCTGCTCAACCGCGCCACCCAGGGCCAGTACCCGCCCGGCTCGACCTTCAAGGTGGTGACCGCGGCGGCCGGTCTCGACAGTGGCGCGATCAGCGCCGAATCGACGATCAACGCCCCCGGCACCATTGAGGCGGAAGGACATCCCCTCTCCAACGACTTCAACGAGGACTTCGGCTCGATCCCACTCGACACCGCCCTGACGAACTCGGTGAACACCTGGTTCGCCCAGCTCGGCGAAAGGCTCGGCGGCGACACGCTGTTCGAGTACATGGACCGCTTCGGCTTCGGCTCCACGCCGGCGATCGACCTTCCCGACGACCAGGTCTACAAGAGCGGCGTCTTCGACGAAGAAGAGCTGCTCGGCCGCGGCGACCCGGTCGACACCGCGCGCGTTGCGATCGGGCAGGAGCGGCTGGCGGTGACGCCGCTGCAGATGGCCGAGGTCGCAGCCGCGGTCGCCAACGAGGGGCGGCTGATGAAGCCGCAGATCTGGAGCCGAGTCGTCGATCCCGATGGCCGCACGACCGAGAGCCTCGAGCCGGCCGAGTACAGCCAGCCGATCGACGAGGAGACGGCGGCGACGCTGACCACGGCGATGGAAGGCGTGGTCGACGAAGGGACCGGGACCGGCGCCGCGATCTCCGGCGTAGCGGTCGCCGGCAAGACCGGCACCGCAGAAACGCCGTTCAACGAGAGCTGCGGCGGCGGCGACCTGAACCAGGCCTGGTTCATCGGCTTCGCCCCCGCCGACGACCCTGAGATCGCGATCGCGGCGACGGTCGAATGCACGGAAGCGTTCGGAGGCGACATCGCGGCGCCGATCTTCCGCGAAGTCGCCGAAGCGATTCTGAGCGGTGATTGAGTTGACGAACGGAAGCGCAACGGAGGTGGGGAGAGGTGGCTGAGGTAAGCGAGGGCAGCGTGGTCGATGGCCGCTACCGGGTGCTGCGCCGGCTCGGCACCGGCGGCATGGCGGACGTCTGGCTGGCCGAGGACACGCACCTGCAGCGCCAGGTCGCGCTCAAGGTCCTGCACCGCCGCTTCGTCCAAGACCGCGAGTTCGTCGAACGCTTCCGTCGCGAGGCCGAGGCGGCGGCGGGCCTCCAGCACCCCAATGTGGTCGCCGTCTTTGACCGTGGCGACATCGACGGCACCTACTACATCGCGATGCAGTACCTGGAGGGCAACTCGCTGAAGGAGCTGATCGACGCTGGCCTCAGCCCGGAGCAGGCGGCGATGCTGATCCGCCAGGTGCTCGAGGCGGCCCGCTTTGCCCACCGCCACGGCATCGTCCACCGCGACCTGAAGCCGCAGAACGTGATCGTCGATGCCGAGGGCAAGGCGGTGGTGACCGACTTCGGGATCGCCCGCGCCGGGGTCTCCGAGATCACCCAGACCGGCTCGGTAATGGGAACTCCGCATTACCTCTCGCCGGAGCAGGCTCAGGGACAGGACGTGACCGCGGTCTCCGACCTCTACTCGATCGGAGTGATCCTCTACGAGGCCCTGACTCGGCGCGTCCCCTTCGAAGGGGAAAGCGCAGTCGCGGTGGCGATGAAGCAGGTATCGCAGCCGCCGCAGCGACCCAGCTCGATCGCCCCGGAGGTCTCGCCGGCACTGGACGCGGTCGTGATGAGAGCGCTGGAAAAGGACCCCGGTCAGCGCTTCCAGAGCGCCGATGCGTTCATCGCTGCGCTCGATGCAGCCCTCAACGACCCGAGTGCGACCAGCGGCGGCACGGCCGCGTTCGCTCCGCTGCCGCCGGTCGTCGCGACCCCCGAGCAGGATGAGCTAGACCGGGAGGAGGAGCGCCGCCGCTGGTGGCGATGGGCTCTCGGCGCCCTCGCGCTGCTGCTGATCGCGCTGCTCGTCTTCGGCCTCACCCGCGACACGACGACCTCGGTCCCCGACGTGACCGGCAACCAGCTCGACACCGCGATAACGCTGCTGAAAGAAGACGGCTTTGGCGTCGGCAACGTGAAGAGAGTCGAGCGGGAAGCGCCGGCCAACACCGTGCTCGAGCAGGACCCCGCCGCCTCGCCCCCCGCCGACGAGGCCTCGCTCGACTGTGCCTTCCTCGGCTTCTTCTGCTCCAAGCCGCAGGTGGCGCTGACCGTCAGCGCCGGTCCCGGCACGGCGAAAGTGCCCTCCACAGCGGGGCTGAGCCGCGAAGAGGCCGAGACGAGGCTGAAAGACGCGGGGTTTGATCCGCAGGTCGAGCAGCGGAACTCCGAAAACGTGGAAGCCGGACTGGTGATCAACTCGAGTCCCCCCGGCGGCACGACGCTGACCCGCGGCTCGGCGGTGACGATCGTTGTCTCGCGCGGGCCACGGCTGGCCAAGGTCCCGGTTCTGGTCGGGGTCCAGCGATCCGTCGCGGTGCAACGGATCCGCGGCCGCGGGCTGGTGCCCCTGGTCACCGAGGAATCGAGCTCGGCTCCGGCCGGCGAGGTGATCTCGCAGTCGCCCAGCGCCGGCTCTGACCTCGGCCCCGGCTCCTCGGTCTCGATCGTCGTCTCCGAAGGGGAAGAACGGGTGAAAGTGCCGAACGTGATCGGCCAGCAGCGCCGCGAGGGAGTGGAAGCGCTGCGCGCGGCGGGGCTAGAGCCGTCGGTGGAAGAAGAGGAAACCGATGTGCCATCCCAGGTCGGCCGCGTCACCGACCAATTCCCACCGCCCGGCTCCGAGGTGGAACCGGGGGCCCCGGTGACGCTGGTCGTCGGCAAGGCCCCGGCCAGCTCGCCCGAACCGGAAGCAGGCGAAGAATGAGGGTCGCGGTCCTCTGCGGCGGCCGCTCCTCGGAGCGCAAGGTGTCGCTGCGTTCCGGCGAGGCGGTGGTGCGGGGGCTCTCGGAAGCCGGCCACGAGACGCTGCTGGTGACGATCGCCGCCGACGGCAGCTGGCGGCACGGCGACGCTGCGGTGCAGCTGACCCCCGGCGACGGCCTGCTCGGCGCCGAGGCCACCTTCCCGACCTTGCACGGGCCGTTCGGCGAGGATGGCAGCGTCCAGGGCCTGCTCGAGTGGCTCGACCTTCCCTACGTCGGCTCCGACGTGCTCGCCTCGGCCGTCTGCATGGACAAGCTGACGCTGAAGCGTCTCTGCGCCGAGGGCGGCCTGCCGCAAGTCGCGTTCACCGCCGCCGCCGAGCCCGGCTGGCGCGAGCGCTGCGAGGCGCTCGGCGCGCCGCTCTGGGTCAAGCCCTCGCGGCTTGGCTCCAGCGTCGGGATCAGCCGGGTCGACGACCTCTCCAATCTCGACGAGGCGGTCGAGCTGGCCCGCCGCCACGACCCGCGGGTGATCGTCGAGGCTTCGGCGCGCGGCCGCGAGGTCGAGTGCTCGCTGCTCGGCAACGAGCAGATCGAGACCTCGCTGCCGGGCGAGGTCATCGCCCACGGCGAGTGGTACGACTACGAGACCAAGTACCGCGACGGCGGCATGGAGCTGACCGTCCCGGCGCCGATCTCCGAGCAGCAGGCCGAGCGGCTGCGCGAGCTCGCCCGCGAGGCCTTCGAGCTGGCCGGCTGCGCCGGCCTCGCCCGCTGTGACTTCTTCGTTGAGCCGGACGGCGAGGTGCTGCTCAACGAGGTCAACACGATGCCCGGCTTCACCGAGACCAGCGTCTACGCCAAGCTCTGGGAGGCCTCCGGGATCGCCTACCCGGACCTCTGTGACCGCCTCGTCCGGCTAGCGCTCGAGCGCCACGCCAAGGCTCGCTCCTACGAGTTCTAGTCAGCCCTCGAGGATTTTCCAGCTGAATTTGGCCGGCGTGGCGTCCACGTTTCCGGCCGCGTCGACCGAGCGCACCGAGAATTTGTGTCGGCCGACGCCGAGTTTCCGCCTGAACGGAGAGCTGCATGGCCTGAATTTGCCTTTATCGAGCTTGCACTCGAACCTTGCTCCCGGCTCGTTGGCCGTGAACGTGAACCTCGCTTTGCGTTTGGCCGATTTCCTCGCAGGGTGTTTGCCGATCGTCGTCACGGGAGGGATGACGTCTGGGCAAGGACCCGCAGTCGCCGAGTTGCCGGGACACTGATCCTGGGTCTCGTCGCCGTAGCCGTCTTTGTCGCCGTCCGGCTCGACGTCGACCGCGACGTTGAACCGATAGCCGCTCACGGGGGTAATCGCGACGGGGGAACCGATTGGCGCCGCTACGGCGACCCCGATCTGATCTCCAGCATCGCTGGTCTGGTACAGGCAGTCAGGTGTCGGGTTCGGCATCCGAAGGCCGATGTGCTCGCCCCCGGCGACGGGGATCCGGACCCCGAACTCGGTCAAGGCGCCGGCGATGGTCTGCTGGTCCTCGGCGATCACCGTCCACACCGTTCCGCTGCCTTTCCACACGGAAAGCGCCACCGTGCCGCTCGCTGAGCTGCGCCACCGAGTGATGACCCCTGCACCTGGAATCGTGTAGAGCACGCCGGTTTCCACCGACAGCTGTAGCCCTACGCCGGGCCCACACACGAAGCTTTCCCCGTCGTCGGCGGCGCCTGACCGATCGTGGTCGCAGCGCTGGCGGAGGAGGCGAAGAGCAGGACGGTCAGCGCGAGGCTGACGACACTGGCTCGAATCCCGTGAACCCTCATGCTTGCCAGCCTAGTGATCTTCCTCTCCGGTTCGTCAGCCGACGATCCGGAAGGCGTCGCGCTTGACCGAGTCGCTAACCCGGGCGACGAGCCGGTAGCGACCAGATCGCAGCGCTTTGCCTTTGATGCGACCGGAGAAGCGGAACCGGTTGACGCCCGCCGCGCCGGAGATAGAGAAGCTGCCTTTGACAGGCTTGTAGCGGACGCATTTCCGGCGGTTGCGGTTTGCGGGGGTTACCTTTCGGCACTTCCCTTTGACCCTGCGCCCGGGCAGCACCCGCTCGACCGTAAAGCTGACAGTGGCGGCGATGGAGAGGCCATAGGAGACTCTGCCGCCGATAGGGACTTTTCCGCTCCGAGCAGGCCGCGTGGAGACGACTGCCCCCCCGGCGTTGACCGTGCGAAAAGCGCTCGGGGCGATGCTGAGCGACGTGATCGCTGCTATCGGCGGCGGGTCTGGCGGACGGAAGGCCTCGTAGGCCCCGCTGTCGGGCGCGGAGCCCTGGACCCGCGGATTGCCGGCGAGGTCGAGCGCTCCGATCTGGTCCGTCGTCCCGGCGTCGATCGTCGGCGAGCCCGCTGCCTGGCGGTAGTCGCCTGCCGCCGCGTTGACGAACTGAGGCAGCGCCGTCTGGTTGGCGGAGCCGGTGATTTTCGCGCCTCCTTTTTGGAGGCCAACGTCGAAGTTGGAGTTGGAGACGACGATGTGCCCCGGGCCTTCAAGATTTTCGGTCGCTTCCAGGTCGCCGCCCTGGCCGCTGGCGATCACGTTGGCCAGGTTGAGCGTGTAGGAGCCCTCTTCGAAGAGGCCGTTGTAGTGCGAGCGCACTGCGGTCGATTCGGCGCCCGTCGCGATCGCCGTCAGGTTGCGTCCCACGCTCGTCTGCCCGTTCGTCCCGAAAGCGGACACCGCCCGCGCGGTGGTGCCGCTGGCCCGGAAGAGGCTGTCGCGCGCGACGCACCCCTCGGCCAGCGAGAGCCCGACGCTGAATTCCCCGCTGACGCTGGCGCGCACCCGGTCGACGCGACCTCCCGCCGGGCAGCTGACCCCGGTCGCTTCCGGGCCTGTGTTGGATACGTCGAGGTAGCCGATCCGTCCTCCAGCCCCGATCGAGATCGGGGCTCCTTCGGTGATGACGGCAGAGATGGTCGGCATCGGCCCGCCGAAATCGCCGTGCACGTAAAGGTTTTCCACGCCGAGCGGCGCCATGATCGAGGCATTGGTCGAGTAGGACCCCGCTGTGACGATCACCTCGTCGTTGCTGGCCGCCCCTGTCACCGCCTCCTGCAGCGAACACGGTTCCGCTTTGGTGCAGGGCCCGCCGGGATTGCCTGCCGCCGCGTAGCGTTCTTCGGCCTGGGCAGCGCCGGTGACGGCGGTCAGCAACACCAGGCTCAGAACCGTCGCTCCCACTGCCCGTCGCATCGCACCGATGCTACCGGCGGCTCAGCCCAGCAGCTTGATGTCCGAGACCTCTACCTTGTAACGGCCTGGCTGGTCGCGGGATTCGGCGGCTTTGGTGAACCAGAGCAGGAAGTAGCGCGATGGCTGCGGGACCTGTAGGGCGATCTCCTCCAGTGCCGCTGCGTCGCTGACCGTGCCGACCGGTTCGCCCCAGCCGGACAGTTCGGCGGGGGGCCCGGCCACAGCGGCGTAGACCTCGGCGTCCCAGCCCGGCGCCGAAGTGCGGACGAGCATCCGTACAGGGGTAACTGCCGAGACGGCCGTGACGTAAATGCCGACGCCGGGGTTGGGACCGGTCTTCGTCCCTTCGAAGACCTCGGAGTCGTAGTGCTCGGTCTCCCAGGCGCTCCCGGTCGGGTTACCGTCGACAGCCAGTTCGACCTCGCCTCCGCTCTCTTCTTCGTCGCCCTGCGGGTCGTAGTCGGTGGCCGAGGAGATCGCGACCGGCTGGCCCTTGCCCTCGTTGGCGCCGCCCCCTCCGAGCCCGTCGGAGATCAGCTTCACCGCGAGCAGGGCGCCGCCGGCGACAAGCAGCAGGGCGACGATCGCGGCCCATGACCACCCCCTCCTCTCCGAGAGCTTGCGCTTCGGAGGCGGTACCGCCTCCAGCACGGTGGTCGCCTCGCCGGTGGTCGACCCCGCCCGCGCCGCTTCGACCTCGAGCGCGGTGGAGAGGTCGTCGATCATCTCCCCGACCTGCTGGTAGCGCTGGCCCGGGTCCTTCGAGGTGGCGCGCTCGACCACGAGAGCAGCGGCGGCGGAGAGGTCCTCGCGCCGCCGCTGCACGTCGGGCAGGTCCTCGTTGACGTGCTTCATCGCCACCCCGACCTGGCTGTCGGCTTGGAAGGGGACCTGGCCGAGCAGCATCTCGTAAAGCACGACGCCGAGCGAGTAGATGTCGGAGCGAGGATCGACCTGCTTGCCCATCGCCTGCTCCGGGGAGACGTAGTCCGTGGTGCCCAGCACGCGGCCGGTCGCCGTCATCCCGTCCTGCTCGAGCTGGCGCGAGATGCCGAAGTCGGTCAGCTTCGCCCGCCCCTCGCTGTCGATCAAGACGTTCTGAGGCTTGATGTCGCGGTGGACCAGCTTGCGGGCGTGGGCCACGCTGAGGCCGCGCGCGACCTCGATCGCGTAGGCGATCGCGTCCTGGGTGTCGAGCGCCCCGACCCGCGCGATCCGCTGCTTCAGTGTCTCCCCCTCGACGTACTCGAAGACGATGTACGGATAGCCGCCGTCCTCGCCGGCGTCGATCACCGAGACGACGTTGGGATGGGAGAGCTTGGCGACGGCGCGCGCCTCCTGGCGGAAGCGCTCGAGCTGGTCCTCCTGCTCGGACATCTCCCGGTGCATCACCTTGACCGCGACCGAGCGGTCGAGCGTCTCGTCGCGCGCCAGGTAGACCGTCGACATCCCGCCGCTGCCCAGCTTCGCCTCCAGCCGGTAGCGGCCGGAGAGCGTGGTTCCGATCATCGAGCTCGAGGGGCGGGTGTCCATCTAGCGACGGCGGGCTTCGCGCGGGCCATCGACCGCGTGACCGATCCGCCGCGCCTCAGGGTAATGGCGGCGCAGCAGGTCGACCGCTGCCGCCTCGTCGTCGGTCGCGACGATGCAGCAGAAGCCGCAGCCCATGTTGAAAACGTCGTGCATCTCGTCGTCGCTGACGCCGGCACGCTCCTGGATCAGCTCGAAGACCAGCGGTACCGGTAGCGGCTCGTCGATCTCATAGCCGACGTCGGCGGCGAGCCGGGTGAGGTTGCCAAGACCGCCCGACGTGATGTGGGCGAGTCCGCGCACCTCGACCTTGGAGCGCAGCAGCTCGAGCACCGGCTTGACGTAGATCTCGGTTGGCTCCAGCAGGGTCTCGCCCAACCGGCGGCCGAGCCTGCCTTCGGGATCCTCGTCGAGCTCCAGGCCGCCGAGCGCCGAGCGGGCCAGCGTGTAGCCGTTGGAGTGAAGGCCGGAGGAAGGCAGCCCGATGACGGGGTCGCCTGGCTGGACCGTCGAGCCGTCGATGACTTCGTCCAAGGCGACGGTGCCGAAGCAGGCGCCGGCGACGTCGAAGCCGCGCACCATGTCGCCGAGCTGCGCTAGCTCGCCGCCCGGGATCTCGATCCCGGCCAGCTCCGCACCACGGGCCAGCCCGATCCCGAGCTGCTCGCAGACTCCCGGCACGGCCTGGTCGATCGCGATGTAGTCGAGCATCGCCAGCGGCTCGGCGCCAACGCAGATCACGTCGTTGACGTTCATCGCCACGCAGTCGATCCCGATCGTGTCGAAGCGCCCGAGCTGCTCGGCGACCAGCAGCTTCGTCCCCACCCCGTCGGTCGAGAGCGCGATCCCGAGCTGCTCGTCGATCCGAATCACGCTCGCGTAGTGACCGGGGAGCGGCACCTGGCGAGACGGCCGCCCAAGTTCGATCGAGCTCAGCGCCCCGACCAGCGCCGTCACGGCAGAGTCCGCCGCCCCTTGGTCAACCCCGGCTCGTGCATAGGCGTCGCCGCTCACGCAGGCGATTCTTTCAGTCGCTCGGCGAGATCGGGAGCCGGCTCGAACAGGTACTTGCGACCTCGCGCCCGCCGCACCAGCAATTCGCGCTCAGCAAGGCCACGAAGGTCCGATCGCGCGGTCTCGTGGGAGACGCGGTGGCTCATCGCGTGGCTTTCGAAGGAGTAGGCGGCATCGGGATTGCGCACCGCGTCGATGAGCAGGGCCAGCTGTCGCCCGTTGAGGTAGTCGGCGCCGTGCAGGAGCCTCTCCATGTCCTGGACCTCGGAGGTCTTGCGCTGCAGGTAGTCGTGGAGATCGGCGATCGCCCGCTCGATTACGTCCAGCTGGTGGATCAGGAAATAGGTCGTATCGCCTCCGTCCGTCTCGGTCTCCAGGAAGGCGCGGCCGTACTGACTAGGGGCGTTACGGATCAGCCGCGAGATCGGCAGGTACTCGGCCAGCCAGTAGCCACGGACCCGCATCAGCCAGAAGAAGAGGATCCGCGCGGTGCGCCCGTTGCCGTCCTCGAAAGGGTGGTCATAGGCGAGCCAGAAGTGCAGCAGGATCGCTCGCAGCACGGGATGGATGAAGCGCTCACCATCGTCTCCCTCATTGGCAAACTCGCAGAGCGTCCGCATCCGCTTGGGCAGTTGCTCTGCCGGCGGCGGATGATGAACCGGCGTTTGCTCGTCGCGGTCGAAAACGGCTACTCGGGGCTCATCTGGAAGCTGCATGCGTCCGGCCGCGGACGGATCCCTGAGGGTCCCTTCGGTGAGGATCCGGTGGAGCTCCATCACCGACTCGGTGCTGAGGCTTTCGTCCATCTCCTCGCGCATGAACTGCAGCGCCCGGTAGTTGTTAGCGATCATCCGCTCGCTGCGGTCGAGCGGTTCGCGGCCGCTGCGCAGCATCTCCTTGGCGACAACCCTCGACGTCGTCGCCCCCTCTAGCTGGCTCGAACGGATCGCCTCCTCCATCAGGGAGTTGACGAGGAACCGGCGCCCGGCGCGCTTCTCTGAAGTGACCACCTCGTCCATGGCCACCTCACCACCGCAGCGCTGGTCGATGTGGTGAAGCTGTCGAAGCATGCTGTCCAGCACGCCATAGCTGAACGGTGTCCCCTGGGAGTCGGTCAGCGGCAGCTTGCGGAGCTCGCCCTCCCTCGCGTATCTGACCTTGAGCCACCACTGCTCGCTGGTCAGCCCTTGCGGCGGGCTCAGATGGCGCAACTTGTCCCAGTGGAGGTACTCATGCCTCGCGCGCACGTCCTCTGGGGCAGCGACCACGCCCATGAGCTCAGCTGCAGAGAGCTTCTCCAGAACCTCTTCGGTCGTCGGCGCTTTGGCTACGAACACCACATCTCCCAGTTATCTCCAAGTTTCTCCAAGATTTGGAGTTTGTAGCACATCTCCCAGTTATCTCCAAGTTTCTCCAAGATTTGGAGCTAGGGGGGTGTTAGTAGGCCTGAGCTCAGCGCTGGCGCAGCTTCACCAGCACTGCGGCCGCAAGCGCGGCGCGGTACGCCGCGTACGGCCAAAGAGCCCGGTCGCGCTCGGCCAGGTCGATCAGCCGCTGCGAGGCGAGGGTCGAGACGAAGGAGGCGGCGACCCCGAGGGTCATCGAGCGACGGACGGAGGGCGTCGTGCCGCGTCGGGCGAGGCGCACGCCCTTCAGCGCGGTGGCGCCAACGATGATCGGCAGCGCGACGGTCCGCGAGAGCAGATTCGCCTGGTCACGTGAGAAGCGCCGCCAGCGCGCCGCCGCCAGGGTCGCCCCGTTGCGCGATACGCCGGGCGCGAGGGCGGTTGCCTGCGCGAGGCCGAGGGCGAGCCCATCCGCCGCCCCCGCCTCGCCCCGACCGCGCAGCTGAGGACGGGTGTCGCCGAGCGCCATCGCCGCCGCTCCGGCGAGCAGCCCGATCGCTGTCGCCCGCGGCCCGCCGAGCCGCCGCTCGATCTGCCGCTCGAGCGAGTAGCCGGCGAGCGCCGCTGGGAGGAAGGAGAGGGCGAGGACGGCGGCGCCGCGCAGGTCGAACGCCCGTAGCTCTTCGGCGATCAAGCGCCGCTGCCCGACGATCAACGCCCCGGCCGCCCCGGCGTGCAGCGCCACCTCGAAGCTCTTGCGCACCTCGGGGTCGATCGCCTCCCACTCCCAGCCCGCCAGCCAGGGGACGAGGACGATGTGGGCAGAGCTGGATACCGGCAGCAGCTCCGTGGGCCCCTGCACGACCCCCAGTGCCAGCGCGCGCCGGTCGGGAATGCTGCCGTCGGCCGGTTCGCTCAAGCCTTGCCGCTGGAGCTGGCCGGCTCTCCTGGCCCGCCATGCTCCTCGCCGACCGTCTCCGGCTTCGCGCCCGGGCCACCGCCGCGATAACGGCGGACCAGCAGGTAGATGCCGAGGCCGAGTGCGGCGACGACGACGGCGTAGTCGAGGTAGTGCAGGTGGCCCCGCCACTCCTCCCAGTTCTCCCCGACTGCCTCGCCGACCAGCCCCAGCATCAGCACCCAGGGGATGCAGCCGAGCAGGGTGAGCACGGTGAAGCGCCAGAACGGCATCTTCGCGACCCCCGCCGGCAGCGAGATGAAGGTGCGGATGATCGGCAGCATGCGGGTGAAGAAGACGGTCGCGTCGCCGTAGCGCTCGAACCAGTCGTCGGCCCATTTCAGGTACTTGGGCGGCAGGTGGATCAGCCGGTTTTTCTCCAGCAGGTCCAGCCGCGCGTAGTAGCCGACCGCGTAGGCCGCCCAGGACCCGACCAGGTTGCCGAGCACACCGGCGGCGACGATCCCGAACATCGAGAGTTCGCCGGCGGCGACGCTGGAGCCGGCGAAGAGCATGATCGCCTCGCTGGGAACAGGCAGGCAGGCGGACTCCAGCGCCATCAGGATGAACACCGCCGGCAAGCCGGTGGAGCTGATGAAGTCGGTCCCCGCGTTGACGATCGGGTCCAAGAAGAAGTCTGTGACGCTGGCGAGAGGGAGCATTCGCGGAGCGGGCATTGTAGGGACCGCTCCAACCAGCATCTAGAATCGGGTTCCTCCATGGGCCGGTTGAACCACCCCGTCTACCGCAACCGAGTTCTGCAGGTGATCGCCGACGGTGTCCTGGTCGCGATCGCCTTCTACCTGGCTTTCCGCCTGCGCTTCCTCGACGAAGGACTGCCGCAGCGCTACGAGACCCTCTTCGCCCAGGCGGTCGGCTTCGTCGTCGTCGGCAAGATCGTCGTCTTTGCCGCCTTCGGGCTATACCAGAAGTGGTGGCGCTACGTCAGCGGTCGCGACTTCCTGCTCGTCGCTCGCGCGGTCGCCGTCGCCAGCGCGATCCTCGTCGTCGCCTTTACGGTGATCCAGCCGTTTGCGCACGACCTGCCCCGCTCCGTCGCGGTGATGGACTTCATCCTCACCCTGCTCCTGATCACCGGCGCGCGCCTCGCGGTGCGCCTCGTCGTCGAACGCCCCTCGCGCGGCTCGCGGGTGCCCAAGCACGAGGTGCTGGTCATCGGCGCTGGCTCCGGCGGCCAGATGGTCGTCCGTGAGCTGCAGCTCAACCCCGACCTCGGCGCCACCGCGATCGGCTTCGTCGACGATGACCCGCGCAAGCGGGGGATGCGGATGCTGGGCCTGAAGGTGCTCGGCTCGACCAAGCAGATCGCTGCGATCCTCGACGAGACCAAGCCCGATGAGGTCGTGATCGCGATCCCCTCGGCGCCGGGCACCCTGCGCGGCAAGGTCGTCGCCGCCTGCCGCGAGCGGGAGATCCGTGTTCGCACGCTGCCCACCGTGTTCGAGCTGCTGCGCGGCGGCGTTCAGCTCAACAAACAGCTGCGCGAGGTCCAGGTCGAGGACGTGCTCGGTCGCGACCCGATCGTCGTCGAGCTCGACCGGGTCGGCGCCTACCTGCGCGACCGCATCGTCCTCGTCACCGGCGCCGGCGGGTCGATCGGGTCTGAGCTCTGCCGCCAGATCGCCCGCGTCGGCCCGCGCCTGCTGGTGATGCTCGACCACGCCGAGGACAATCTCTTCGAGATCGACCGCGAGATGGTCGAGGTGCGCCACTTCTCCAACGTCGAGTCGGTGCTCGCCGACTGCAAGGAGCCGCACCGGATGCTGGAGACGATGCAGCGCTTCAAGCCCGACGTCGTCTTCCACGCCGCCGCCTACAAGCACGTGCCGCTGATGGAGGCCAACCCGCTAGAGGCGGTGCGCAACAACGCGATCGCGACCAGGGTCACGGCTGAGACCGCCGCGGCCTCGAAAGTCGAGCGCTTCGTCCTCGTCTCCACCGACAAGGCGGTCAACCCGAAGACGGTGATGGGCGCCTCGAAGGCAATGGCCGAGTGGATCGTCGAGCTCGCCGGCCACAAGCACCCCGGCACCCGCTTCGCCAGCGTCCGCTTCGGCAACGTGCTCGCCTCCTCGGGCAGCGTCGTGCCGATCTTCCGCAGCCAGATCGAGCGCGGCGGGCCAGTCACCGTCACCCACCCGGAGATGACTCGCTACTTCATGACGATCCCAGAGGCAGTGCAGCTGGTGATCCGAGCCGGCGACATCGGCGTTGGCAAGGGCGAAGTCTTCGTCCTCGACATGGGCGAGCCGGTGCGAATCGTCGACCTCGCCCACAACATGATCCGGCTCGCGGGCTATGAGCCCGAAGCGGAGATCGCGATCGAGTTCACCAAGCCGCGACCTGGGGAGAAGCTGCACGAGGAGCTGTTCGGCGGCGACGAGGACCAGCAGCCGACCGCGGCGAAGCGGATCCGCCGCGCCGTCCGCCAGGTGCCGCTCAACCCGGAGTGGGTCGAGTCGACGCTGAACTCCCTGGAGAACCTGGTGCTCGCCGGCGACGAGGCGAATCTGGCTCAGCGCGTGGTTGAGCTGATCGCCGCGCCGGGCGGGGACGCGGCGGCAGTCGTCTACGACGAGTAGCCTCTCGCAGCCACTCCGTGGAGCTGCTCAAGGACATCGGCGCCTTCGCCGGCTTGGCCGCGTTTCTCGGCCTCGCCGTGCTTGCTCTCCTCTCTTTCGCGCAGGGGCGCGACATCCGTCGCCTGCGCGAGTGGGCGGGTTCCGCTCCGGAGCGCGATTCCGAGCGCAAGGAGTCGACCTCGGCGGCCGCCGCCGAGCGGGCCGAGGAGCTGCGGCGGCTGGAGGAGGCGCGCACGGCGGAGCATGAGGCGGCGAGCCTGCGCGAGGAGCGGCGCAAGCGACGCGAGGCGGGCCAACCGGAACTGACCCGGAGCGAGCGCCTGCGCGAAACCTTCAATGGGACTCGGTCGCGCCTCGCCGAGCCGCGCTACCTAGTCGCCCTCTTTGCCGTCTTCGTGGTCGCGGCCGGCGGCGCGGCCTATCTCATCACCCAGGGCTCCGACGACGCCGGCGGAAACGGCAGCGACAACAATCGCGCGGCGAAAGTCAGACCCAGTGAGATCGAGGTCACGGTCCTCAACGGCACCGCGGTGCCGGGACTCGCCGCCACCTACGGCGACATGGTCGAGGGCAAAGGCTTCGAGCTCGGCGCGGTCACCAACAGCAGCGCCAGCTTCGTCGACAGCGTCGTCATGTACCAGCCGGGCAAAGCCCGCGAGGCGCACCGCGTCGCCGACGCGCTGGAAATCGCGCAGGTGCGCGCGATGACGTCGGACATCGCCTCGGTCTCCGGCGGCGCCCCGGTCTCGGTGATCGTCGGCGAGGACAATGCCGCGACGGCGGGTTGAGGGCGCCTTCACACCGGGCCTCGCCGTAAATGACGGCCCCAGATCGTCGCCATGCGGCGTCCTCAGTCGGCCGAATAGCGCTGCTATTCGGCCTCCCTGCGTCCTTGCCTGGCAACGTCTGGACCTCGTCATTTCCAGGCGGCCCCGATGAGAAGGCGCCCTAGCGGCGCGGGGGTCGTCTTCGCGCTACTCGTCCTCGCCACGCTCGCCGCCTTCGCCTGGTCACAGCGGCTGAAGCGCGACCCGCTCGTCCTCGACAAGGTCACCTTTGTCGGCGCTCCCATCCTCAACCCCAAAGCGCCTCGCGTACACGCCTTCACGCCGAACAGAGACTGTCGCTTCGACCACATCCGGATTCGCTTCCGAGTCACCCAGTCCGACGACGCTACGGTGCAGGTCGTCAAACCCGGTGGGCGTTCTTGTCGTCACCCTCGCTCGCGACCGCTTCCTCAAGCGCTACAAGTTCCACACCTTCTACTGGGACGGTCGCAGCCGCTATGGCGGGATCGCGCCGCCGGGCCGCTACAAGCTGCGTGTCAAGCTGCTCGACCAGGACCGTACCCTGGTCCCGCCGGGCACGATGCGCCTCCACCGCGCCCCGCAGCGCCCGCTGCCGGACTGTGAGCGCGCGCGGTGAGCGACGTGCTCGCCAGCCTGGGGGTGATCGCCGCCGCCGGTTCCGCGGCAGCGGCGATCCTGCTGCCTGCCGGCCGCCTGCGCGCGAGCGCGATGCTTGCCGCCCTCGTTCTCGTCCCGCTTCTGATCCTCGGCGACCAGTGGGACACCCGCCAGATCGCCGACCTGCGCGACGACACGCTGCGCTTCGTCGGCTTGGGCGCTCTCGCCGTGGCGATCGCGACTGCTCTCGCTGGGGCCTTTCATCGCAAGCCGATCGCGCTGCCACTGGCGATCGTCTTCGCCCTCCCCTTCCGCGTCCCCCTCGAGTCCGGCGGGGACACCGCAAACCTCCTAGTGCCGCTCTACCTGGTGATCGCCGGTGGCGTGCTTGCCTCAGTAGCCAGAAATTGGCGCACCTGGCCGGCGGGTCCTGTCACCGCAGGGGACCCCCCACCCCCTGCGGTAGCTAAAGCTTCCTCGGGGGTGGGCCTCCCTACGGCGCCACCCGCCGGAGGAGCCGCCTTCTGGCTGCCGCGAGTTCTAGCGGCCGTAGTTCTGCTTTACGCGCTGCAAACCCTTTACTCGCCAGATTTCTCGAAGTCGCTCCAGAACGTCTGCTTTTTCTTCGTGCCGTTCTCACTCGTTTACGCACTGCTGCGTGATATCCGCTGGGATCGCGAACTGCTGACCTGGGCCCTCGTCATCGTCGCGATTGAGGCGGTGGTGTTCGTCGCGATCGGATCGGTCGAGTGGGTGACCAGGAGTCTCTTCTGGAACGACCTGGTGATCAGGTCGAACGAATTCCACACCTACTTCCGGGTCAACTCCGTCTTCTGGGATCCGAACATCTACGGGCGTTATCTGGCGTTGGTGGCGGTGCTCGCGATGGCGGCATTGCTGTGGGCTCGCGGGAGACGAGACTTCTGGCTCCTCTCCGGGCTGATCGCCGTGCTCTGGATCGGTCTCGTCCCGACCTTCTCGCAGTCGAGCTTTGCCGCGCTCCTAGGGGGTCTGGCTGTGCTGGCAGCGCTGAGATGGAGCTGGCGATGGACCCTGGGTGCGGTGGCAACCGCGGCAGTTGCCGGTGTCCTGGTTGTGCTCCTCGCCGGCGGCTCGGAGAAGCTCAGCCCCGACCGCATCAACATCGACACCAGCGGACGCGCCAACCTAGTCTCCGGCGGCCTCCACCTTTTCGCCGACCGCCCCGTATACGGCTACGGTGCGGGCAGCTTCCCCAAGGCTTACCGCGAACACGTGAAGAGCCGCAAAGTCCCCGTAGCTGTTTCGCACACAGAGCCCATCACCGTTGCCGCCGAGCAGGGCATCGTGGGCTTTATCGCTTACATAGCCCTAATCGTCGTCGCCCTCTGGACCATGGCACGGGGTCTGACCTGGAGCGCGTCTCCGGCGACAGGACCCGCCGGTCACGCGGTCGCCAGGGCAGCGGTCCTTGCTGCCTTTGTCGCTCTCCTAGTGCACACCATGGCCTACGCAGGCTTCTATGAGGACCCGATCACTTGGGTACTATTCGCGGTCGGCGCCTCGCTCGCGGTGACACCCGTGGTCCGCGACGCGGCGTAGGCTCGCGCCGTGTCGGGATACCTGCGTCGGCTAGCGACCACCGGCGCCGCCTACACGGCGGCCAGCATCCTCTCGAAGCTGATCGCGGTCGCGCTGCTGCCGCTCTACACGCGCTACCTGACGCCTGAAGACTACGGCGCCGCCGAGGTCCTCTTCGCCGCGGTCGTCGCGGCCAGCATCGTCATCCGCCTCGGCGTGATCGAGGCGGTGCTGCGCTTCTACTACAAGTCCGGCGAGGACCCCGCCCGCGTTCTCTCCACCTCATTCGCCGCTCTGTTCTGGTTCGCCACCGCGGCGGCGCTGATCGCCCTGCCCTTCGCCGGGCCGATCTCCGAGGCCCTGGGCGACCCGGGCGACGACCTGGTGCGGATCTCGATCGGCGGCCTCTGGGTGCTGACCCTGCACGAGTACCTGCTCACCATCTTCCGCCTCGAAGAGCGCGCCCGCGCCTTCTTCGCGGTCACGATCGCCAACGTGCTGGCCGCGATTGCGCTGACCGTAGCGCTGGTGGTCGGCGCCGACGAGGGCGCCCGCGGCCTGCTGCTCGGCAGCTACGCCAGCGGCGCGGTCTTCGTGCTGGGGCTGATCGTCGTCCACCACCACCGCATCTCACTCTGGATCGACCGGCCGCTGCTGCGGCGGATGATGCGCTTCGGCCTGCCGACGATGCCGGCCGAGCTCTCCCTCTACATGCTCAACTTCGTCGACCGGATCATCATCGTCCGCGCCGCCGGCTTCGCCGAGGCGGGCCTCTACTCGCTCGCGGTCAAGTTCGCCCAGGCGGTCAACGTCCTCGTCCGCGGCTTCCAGCTCGCCTGGCCGCCGCTCGCCTATTCGATCCGCGACGACGACGAGGCCCGCCGGGCCTACGCGCTGGTCGTCACCTACTTCATCGCCACCTGCGCCTTCGTCGTTACCGGCATGTGGCTGCTCTCGCGCTGGATCGTCCGCGCCCTCGCGGCCCCGGAGTTCTTCGCCTCCTACGAAGCGATTGGGCTGATCTCGACCGCAGTCACCCTCTACGCCCTCTACATGGTCCAGGTCGTGATCCTCGGCCGCACGGGGCGCACCGAGCTCAACCTCCCGGCGACGATCGCGGCCCTGGTCGCCAACGTCGTCCTCAATTTGATCCTGGTCCCGCCGCTGGGAATCGTCGGCGCCGGCATCGCCTTGGTCACCTCCTATCTCATCGTCGTGTTGACGATGTACGGCTTCACCCAGCGCCTCTTCCCGGTTCCCTATGAGTGGGGGCGCCTCGCCAAGGTCGTGCTCGTCTCCACCGTCCTGGTCGGCCTCGCCGAGCTGCTCCTTCCCACCGAGGGCCTCGCCGGACTTGCCGGCAGGCTCACCTTCCTCCTCGCCTACCCGCTTGCGCTTCTGGCCAGCGGCTTCTTCACCCGCGACGAGCGCCATAACCTCGCCCGCTTGCGTCATCCGCGCGAGCTGCTCGCCGGCTACCGGGCGCTCCGCGACCGGCCCGCTGAGGTCGACGGCCGGGTACCGGAGACCTACGAGACGGAGATCATGGACGACGACCGGCGCGTTCTCTGAGCCCTTCCCCGCGGCCTGGCAGGAGCGCCTGGCGGGCATGGGCCCAGTAGATCCGGGCGGGATGCCGGGGCATGACGGTGGCCGCGAGGGCGCGTAGGGAGTAGGTCCAGGCCGTGAGCAGGCGGACCGCCAGCGCGGCGGCGGGCGAGTGGTGCTTGTGCATGTAGAGGTCGCGGTTGCGGTGGAACTCGACGATGCGGGGCAGACCGGCCCCTAGGTCGGTGGAGAGCTGGTCGTGGTGGACGGCCTCGGCGCCGGGCACGTAGAGCGTGCGCCAACCGACATCGCGCAACCGCTTGGCGAAGTCGCACTCGTCGTAGTAGACAAAGAAGTCGGGGTCCATGTAGCCGACCTCGGCCGCTGCCTCCCGCCGCACCAGTAGGGCACTCGATTGCGCCCAGTCGACTGGGCGCGTCACGTCGCCGATGCTCTGCACCGTGAGCCGCCGGTGCAGGAATACGGCGCCGACCGCCGCCGTGCCGACGCCCGGAAAGCGCCAGGCGCAGGGAACGGGTTCGCCGTCTGAGTCGAACAGCTGGGCGCCCGCCGCGGCGGCGCTGGGATCGGTCTCGAGCGTCGCGACCAGCGTCGCGACCGCGCCTGGCCGCAGCTCCGAGTCCTCGTTCAGTAGCAGGCAGTAGGCGCCCTCCGCCTCGCGCATCAAGGTCGAGTCGTTCTCCGCCTTGCCGGTCCGCCGCTCGAGCGCGGTCAGCCGCAGTGGGCCCGCCCGGCGAACGTCGCGCGCTGCCTCCCAGGCCCGAGTCGCCGCTGCCGAATTGTCCTCGGAAGCGTTGTCGAGGACGAGGATCTCAGCCTCCATTCCCTCCGGGTGGGTTGCCTCTATCGCAGCCAGGCATGCGAGTAGGTCCTCGCGGCCGTTCGTGTTCACCACGCAGTAGGAGAGCTTGGGCGCCAAGCAGGTCACGATAATCGTAGGCGCGTGACCCCCCAACCCCGCACACCTGGATGACGCGCGTGGCACTGCGCATCTCTGCGTCCTCGGGTTTGCCTTTGGCTCCACCAAAGGCTGCACCCTGCGTCCTTGACCTGCTTGGCCACGCACGCCCCCAGGCGCAGGTGGCCAGGGGGTCACGCGCCCCATGAAGGTGCAGCTCGTCGACCCATCGGCTTTCACACCGCCCTACGACCGTTCCCTGGCGGCCGCGCTCGCCCGCGAGGGCGCCGAGGTCGAGCTGCTGACCAGCCGCTTCCTCTATGGGCCGGTCCCGCCCGCCGATGGCTACAGGGTCGAGCAGCTGTTCTATCGCCACAGCTCCACCCGCGGCCTCGACGCCCGTGCCCGCCGCGCCTTCAAGCTCGCCGAGCACGCAGGCGACATGCTGCGCTTCCGGCGAATCGCCGATGCCGACCTCATCCATTACCAATGGCTGACCGTCCCCTCGCTTGACCGGCTGCTGCTGCCGCCCTCCCGCCCGCGCGTGATCACCGCCCACTACGTCCTGCCGCCGGAGGCGAGCCGCCGCCAGCGCGCGTCCGCGCAGCGGGTGTTCGGCGCCATGGACGCGGTCGTAGCCCACTCCGAGCACAGCGCAGCGCGGCTGCGGGAGGAGGTCGGGCTCGACCCGGAGCGGGTTCGGGTCGTGCCCCACGGCGCCTTTGACTACCTGACCCGCCTGCTGGAGGAGAAGCCGCTGCCGGCGGAGCTGGAGGGCGCCGAGGGCCCGGTAATTCTCTTCTTCGGCCTGCTGCGTCCCTATAAGGGCCTCGACACGCTGATCGAGGCGTTCCGCCAGGTCAAGGGCGCCGAGCTCTGGATCGTCGGCAACCCGCGCATGGACGTCGAGCCGCTGCGCCGACTCGCCGAGGAGGCGCCGGGTCGGGTCCGCTTCGTCACCCGCTTCGTCGAGGATGCCGAGATCCCGGCGATCTTCCGCCGCGCCGACCTGGTCGCCCTGCCCTACCGCGACGGCGAGCATTCGGGCGTCCTTTACACCGGCCTCGCCTTCGGCAAGCCGCTGGTTATGAGCGAAGTCGGCGGCTTTCCAGAAGTCGCCGAGAGCGGCGCGGGACGCCTTGTCCCGCCGGATGACCCGCCAGCCCTGACCGCGACGCTGAACGAGCTGATCGGCGACGAGGCAGCGCGCGCCGAGCTCGCCGCCGCCGCCCGCGCCGCCGCCGCCGGGCCCTACTCCTGGGACGAGGTCGCCCGCCAGACCCTGGCCCTGTACGAGGAGCTACTGGAGGCCCGCCGTTGACCGCGCTGGCCGTAATCTTCTGGCTCAGCGCCACCCTGATCGTCTACACGCACCTCGGCTACCCGCTGGTGTTGCGGATGTTGGTGCACCTGCGAGGTCGGACGGCGGGTGGCGCCGTAGGGGGGCCCACCCCCGAGGAAGCTTTAGCTACCGGAGGGGGTGGGGGGTCCCCTGCGGCGACAGGACCCGCCGCCGGAGCTCCATTTGTTTCTTTGATCGTCGCCGCCTACGACGAGGAGGACGTGATCGCGGCCAAGGTGGCCAACGCGCTTGCGCTCGACTACCCGCGCGAGCGACTCGAGCTGATCGTCGCCTCCGACGGTTCCAGCGACGCCACCGTCGAGCGCGCCCGCGCCGCCGGCGCCGACTTCGTCCTTGACCTGCCCCGCGCCGGCAAGCTCGCCGCCCAGAACGCCGCCGCCGAGCGCGCCTCGGGCGAGATCCTCGCCTTCTCCGACGCCAACAGCGCCTGGGCCCCCGACGCGCTCCATCGTCTCGTCGAGCCCTTCTCCGACCCGTCGGTCGGCTACGTCTGCGGTCAGGTTCGCTTCCTCTCCCCTGACGGCGACAACCTCGAGGGCGCCTACTGGCGCTACGAGATGGCGGTGCGGGAGATGGAGTCGGCCCTGGCCGGGATCACCGCCGGCAACGGTGCGATCTACGCGGTCCGCACCGGCGCCTACATCCCTCTGCCGGCCGCCGCCAGCCACGACCTTTCCTTCCCCTTCGAGCTGGCCAAGCGCAAGCTGCGCTCGATCTACGTCCCCGCAGCCCGGGCCGAGGAGAAGATGACGCCGACCCTGGAGGGCGAGTTCGCCCGCAAGCGGCGGATGATGGTCGGCCTCTGGGATATCGTCGTCGGCGAGGGAATGCTGCGCCCGCGGAGCTACTCGCTGCTCTACGCCTTCGAGCTGTTTTCGCACCGGCTGCTGCGTTACCTGACCCCGTTCCTGCACCTGCTCGCCTTCGTCACGAACCTGCTCCTCCTTGGAGAGGGTCCGGTCTACGTCGCTACCTACGCCGTCCAGGTCGCGTTCATCTTCGCCGCGCTGCTCGGCGGCAGCTGGCCGCTGGCGCCTCTGCGCGTCGCCCGCTATTACGCGATGACCACCGCCTCGATTGCGGCCGGCCTCTGGGACCGGGCGCGCCGCGGCGCGCCGGGGACCTGGGAGAAGGCCGAGGGAACCCGCTAGCGGTGCCGCGCCCCTTCGACATCCTGATCGCGGCCCTCGCGCTGGTCATCCTTTCTCCCCTGCTGCTGATCGCGGCCCTCGCGATCAAGCTGGGCAGCCGCGGCCCGGTGGTCTACCGCCAGCTCCGCGTCGGCAGGGACGGGCACGAGTTCGAGATGCTAAAGCTGCGCACGATGGTCCAGGGCTCGGACCCGGTCGGGGTCGGCACGGTGGTCGCCCGCGACGACCCTCGGGTCACCGCCGCAGGCCGCCTCCTGCGCCGCACCTCCCTCGACGAGATCCCCAACCTGGTCAACGTGCTGCGCGGTGAGATGGCGATCGTCGGCCCGCGCCCGACCATTCCCACGCAGGTGATGGACTACACGCCGCGCCAGAAACGGCGCCACGAGGTCCGCCCTGGGATCACCGGTTGGGCCCAGGTCCAGGGACGCGCCGGCATCCCCTGGGAGGAGCGGATCGAGCTCGACGTCGAGTACGTCGACCGCCGCAACGCCGCCCTCGACCTCCGCATCCTCGCCAAGACGACTTGGCTGCTGGTCACGGGCCACGGCCTCGCCCCGGACTAGGGTTTCAGGCATGAGTGAGCAGCCGGAGGTCAGCCTGCGCACGTTCGAGCCCGGCGACGCCGCGGCGGTCCACCGCTGGTTCAACAACCCGCGGGCGACGGCGTCGCTGATGGAGCAGCGGGACTCGTTCTCGCTGGAGGACGCGGAGGGCTGGGTGCGGCGGGCGATGGACGACTCGGGCGAGGACCGCAAGTACGCGATCGCCGTCGAGGGACACGAGGAGCCGGTTGGCTTCACCGCCCTCTACGGCCTCTTCCGCCAGACCGCGCCTGAGCTCGGCGCGCTGATCGGCGACGAGGTGCGCGGCAAGGGAGTGGGCCGCCGGGCCGAGGCGCTGACCATCGCCAGGGCCTTCGACGAGTTCGGCGCCCACCGCGTCTACGGGCGCATACCGGCCCGCAACGAGATCGCGAAGAAGACGGTCGCCAGCCTCGGCTGGAAGCACGAGGGGACGATGCGCGCCCACCTGCGCCGCGACGGAGAGGCGGCCGACGACTGCGAGGTCTGGGGCGTCCTCCCCGATGAGTTCCGCGCCGCTGCAGCGGACCTCTTCCAGTGAGCGCCACCGCCGAGCTGATCGAGGACCGCGGCGAAACCGCGGTCAGTGACGACTTCTTTCGCTCACGCCCATTCCTCGACGCCGAGGGTGTCACTCACACCTTGCGGATCGAGACAAGCGACGGCGAGCTGCTCACCCCGCTGATCGTCCGCGAGATTCCGCTCAGTTCGTCGCTTATGGCGGACAGCGACACAAAGAGCGAACGGACTGTCATGCAGGACGCAATCTCTCCGTACGGGTATCCGGGGATTGCGGGCTTGACCGGGGATCCGATCGACCCCGAAGTCATCGACTTCGCCGCCACCGGCCTGGTCAGTGCCTTCATTCGCCACACGCTCGCCGACCCGCCGCTCGCCGGCGCCGCTGAGCGCAACGTCGTCCAGATCGCCGACCCGGAGCTGCCGCGCAAGAGCCGCCCGAGCGATCGCAACCAGGTCAACAAGAACCGCCGCGTGGGTTACGAGACCCGCATCGTCGCCGGATCCGAGACCACGTCCGAGCAGCGCGCCGGCTTCCTCACCGCCTACGAGCAGACGATGCGTCGCACCGGCGCCGCGGAGCGCTACTTCTTCGATGCCGCCTACTTCGACCGCATCCTCGAATCCCCGTGCACCTGGCTCGCCCTCGCCTTCTCCCCTGAGGGCGATGTCGCCGCGGCCTCGATCGGCGCCGCCAGCGACGGCTTCATCCACTACTACCTCAGCGGCAGCGCTGACGCCACCTTGAGGGACTCGCCGATGAAGAACGTCGTCGCCGCGCTGGTCGAACTCTCCTCCGAGCAGGGCCTGCCGCTCAACCTCGGCGGCGGCATCTCGCCCGGCGACCGGCTAGAGGAGTTCAAGCGCGGTTTCGCCAACCGCGAACAGCCCTGGCGGACTTCCGAGATCGTCTGCGACCCGACCGCCTACGCGCGCCTGTCCGCGGGCCGCGACCCCTCGGGGTTCTTCCCGCTCTACCGCGCTCCTAGCTGAGGCGCTCTATTTGAGCGCCGGCGATTCCGGGCTGGGACCGGTGAAGGTGAACGCGGCCACCGGCTCGTTGCCGTACTGGCCCCAGGTCTCTTTGCCGAAGGCGCGGATCGCGTCAAGGGTGGCGGCGCCTTTGAACTCGTCGCAGCCCATCAGGTTGGTCCAGGTCACAGCCGCCACCTCGTAGGGCATTTTCTCATCGGGGAAGAGCAGCGTCGCCGCGTACATCGTGTCGTAGAGGCCCTTCAGCTCCAGCTGCCCGCTCTCGTCGAGGTCGGGGCTGTACATGATTGCCATCCGGCCGTGCTCGAGGCTGTGCAGGAAGTAGAGCGGCTTGACCGACTCGCTGTAGGCACCGTCAGCCTCCTGGTAAGGCGGTTCGACGTGATTGCCGGAGACGGGTGGGTTGGTGGAGTAGGAAGGTTCAGTTGCCGTCACCGGCAGGTGGGTTTTGCCCTCGTCCCGCAGCTCCATGCGCAGCTCGCAGCCCGCCGCTTTCGCAGCCTCTTTCAGCTCGAGGACTTTCGCCGTCGGCGGATCGGTGCCTTCCCGCTGGTCCGGCTCGATGCCGTTGGTCGAGCCGCTGGCCAGGTTGATGTGCGCTTTACCGCCGTCGTTGGAGCCGAGCGAGGAGACGATCGCGACCACGATCCCGATCAAGACGATCGCCCCGATCACGCCAGCGACACCGTAGCCGAGCATCAGGCGGCGGCGATCGGAGCGCGACTGTTTGGTTTCGCGCTGCTCCCGCGCCTGGCGGAGCCGTTCCCTCTCTTCCTCCCTGCGATTCGCCATCGACCCCGGAGGAGTTTAGTCAGAGACGCCTTCGCGGGAAGTAAATCCTGCCCGGCCGCGCTCCCCAGGGTCGCGCCGCGCGCAGGGCGCCCAGGACTGCCCGCGTTGCCGGCGCCCTGTTGAGGGCGTAGAAATGAATGCCGGGAACGCCCGCGACAAGCAGCTCAGCGCACTGCTGGGCTGCGTAGGCGACGCCGAGCTCGAACTCGGCCCGCTCGTCACCGTCCGCCGCCTGGAACGCCGCCTCGAGCGGGGCCGGGATCGAGGCGTCGCAGAGGTCGCAGATCCGCTTCGTCTGCGCAAAGCTGGCCACCGGGATGACGCCGGCGAGGATCGGAACCTCGATGCCCTTCTCCCGCGCAGCGGCGACGAAGTCGAAGTAGACCTGGTTATCGAAGAAGAGCTGGGTGATCAGGAAGGAAGCGCCGGACTCGACCTTGGTCTTGAGGTAGTCGAGGTCGGTGTCGAGGTCGGGCGCCTCCGGATGCACCTCGGGGAAGCAGGCACCGCCGACGGCGAAGTCCCAACCCTCGCCGATGAAGGCGGCGAGCTCGGCGGCGCTGCCCAGCCCGCCCTCCGGCTGAACGAAGTCCTCCTGGCCTCGCGGCGGGTCGCCGCGCAGAGCGAAGACGTTCTCGATCCCGGCCGCCGCTATCCGGTCCAGCGTCTCCGCCAGACCCTCGGCGCTCTCGCCGACGCAGCTCAGGTGAGCCATCGTCTCCAAGCCCAGGTCGTCCTTGAGCGCCGTGGTGATCTCCACCGTCCCATCGCGGGTGGAGCCGCCGGCGCCGTAGGTGACCGAGACGAAGTCGAGGCCGAGCTCGCTCAGCTCACGCGCCGTCGCGTAGAGCTGCTCCGTCGCCTCCGCCGTCTTCGGTGGGAAGAACTCGACCGAGAAGACCGGAGATCGGCTCGAGAGGATCTGATCGATGCGCATCAGCGCAGGGTAAGCGACGCTTCGCGAATTCGCCTGCCTCGACGCCTGGCGGCTGTCGACTTTTACGCCCTCGGACGAGGCATTTCCCCGTACTTTGCGGAAACGCCTGCAGAGAACCCCTTGCGCGCCCAATCGACGAGGCGTAAGTTCGCTTTGCGACCGGGAGAGACCGGAGTCCGCGGAAGCCAAGCGGAGTCGGTCTCGAAGGTGGCGGGAAGAGCTTCTAAGCGCGAAGGCTACGCGCAAGGCAGGCTACGAACGTCACCACCGGTCGCGTTTTGTTGTGGCGCCGGCGGCGTCCGACCCGCGGCCTAGCTTTGGCGGCGGTCATGGAGAGCCTGCCCTCCAGACTCGCGACCGGGGCGCATCCGGGAGCAGGGCGCTGTCGGCCAGCCCCGTGAGTTTGCCGACGCCTAGCCTGCCCGCTCCCACCTCTTCTGCACTGCAACGTTTTCCGGTCCTGCTGGGTGTCAAAAACGTTGCGGCCGGGGGACGTATGGGAGGATCGCGGCGATGAGCGAGGAGATGCGTTATCAGCGGGTCGGCGCGGCGGCGGTACTGACGATCGACCGCCCCGAGCGGCGCAACGCCGTCGACGATGCCACCGCGAAGCTGTTCCGCCAGGAGCTGGAGAACTTCGAAGCGGACGAGGGGGCGCGCGTCCTCGTTCTCACCGGGGCGGGCGGCAAGGCCTTCTGCGCCGGCGCCGACCTCAAAGCGATGAACCTGGACGTCACCCATCCCGCCGGGCCGATGGGGCCGACGCGCCTCACCCCCTCAAAGCCGGCGATCGCCGCGGTCGACGGCTGGTGCCTCGCCGGCGGGGTCGAGCTCGCCCTCTGGTGCGACATGCGCATCGCAACGCCGCAATCCACCTTCGGCCTCTTTGAGCGCCGCTGGGGCGTGCCGCTGCTCGACGGCGGCACCCAGCGCTTGCCGCGCGTGGTCGGTATGGGCCGGGCGCTGGAGTTGATCCTCACCGGCCGCCCCGTCGAGGCCGAGGAGGCGCACCGGATCGGGCTGGTCAACGAGGTGGTCGAGCCGGACAAGCACCTGGAGCGAGCGCTCGAGCTGGCCGAGAAAATCGCGTCCTTTCCGCAGGAGACGATGCTCGCCGACCGCCGCGGAGCGATCGAGGGTTTCGGCCAGCCGCTCGAGCAGGGACTCGCCCTCGAGCGCGAGCTCGGCAACCAGGTGCTCGAGGTCGCCGTCCGCGGCGCAGCCCGCTTCGCCGGCGGCGAGGGCCGCCACGGCGAGGGCGTCTAGCGAACCCGGCGCATCTCGTCCTCGGCCGCTTCCGGGCCGAGGTAGGGCATCAGCACGGCAAAGACCAGGTCGGGGAGGAGGCGCTCCAGCTCAGGCCCGCGGCCGGCGCGGATCTCGTCGAAGATCATCGAGGTGGCGCCGCCGATCGCGAAGCGGGCTGTGTCCGGCGGTAGTTCGTCGCCCTGTCCCGAGTGCGCCCGCCCTTCCTCCAAGAACGGAGTGAAGCGCCCGAGCGCGGCCCGGTAGCGCTCACGCGCGTCATCGCCGGCCGCGGTCACCTCGACCATCGCCATCCGCGCGATGTCAGCCTCGGCGGCGAGCAGCTGCACCAGCGCTCGCAGCCCCGCCGCGATCCGGTCCGGCCAGGGCTCGCCGGCGGCGGCTTCGAAGGCGCTGGTGACGTGGGCGACGAGGACGTCGATCACCGCGTCGTAGGCCTCGAGGAAGCATGCCTGCTTGCTCTCGAACATCTCGTAGAAGGTCTCTTCGGAGACCGCGGCGATCTCGACCACGTCGGCCACAGTCGTCGCCTCGAAGCCCTTGGCGGCCGCCACTCGGATCATCGCCTCCCGCAGCCGCTCTCTCTGCGACCTCACCTCATATGCCCGCGGCAACCCTTGGCTCTCGGGTAGACGCTGTGGATTCGAAGTTGAGGACGAATCCATCTCCTTCAGCGTAGGGCAGTCCCTCTCTCTGTCAAGCGCGTGCGGCTTGCATCTCCGCGCTGGCGACGTCGCCGCCGAAGTAGGGCAGCACCGCGAAGTACATGAACTCCGGCAGCAGCTCGCGGAAGCCGTCGTTGGCCCCGGTCGCCAACCGCGAGTGGACCACCGCGTGGATGCCGGCGACGATCCCCTCCGGGGCGATCGACGGCGGCGACTCGTCTTCTGCCTCGGCCCGGGCCAAATCGACGAAGGCGATGACGCGGCCCATCGCCTCGGTTCGCTTGGCGAGCGCCTCGGCCCCCGCGGCGTGGACCTCGACGATCAGCGCCCGGCCGATGTCGGGCTCCTCGTCGAGTGCGTCGAGCAGCGCACCGAGGCCGGCGCGCAACTTGCCCTGCCAGCTCTCCTCGCCCACCGCCGCGCCTACAACGAGCGTTTCGAGCCGCTCCACCCCGAAGTCGAAGGCCTCTAGGTAGCACTTGTCCTTGTCGGCGAAGTTGTCGTAGAAGGCCTGCCGGTACAGCCCGGTCTTGCCGAGCACGGTCCGCACCGAGGCAGCGTCGTAGCCGACCGAGCCGACCGCCTCGAGCATGCCCTCCAGAATCCTCTGCCGCTTGGAAGAAGTCACCAGCCTGAGCTTGGGCGCGGGATTCCCTGCCTTTCCCGCTGTGCCGGTCCCCTCAGCCCCTGCCCGGACCTTGGATACGGCCTGCCTCGTCATCGAAATCCCTTCCTGTCTCGATCAAGGGAATCGTTTGTCTGGACTCCGGTACTGTACCGGTATCTAGCTAATACGTCCAGCTTGGAATCCGAGTCGTGGCTGGGTACCCTGGCGTTCGTGGCCGATCGTGTCCCGCAAGCGATCAGAACGCCTCCTGGAAGGCATCCACTACCACGCGAGTTCATAACCCAGCACCAGCGCGCCCGGATCATCGCGGCCCTCGCCGAGGAGACGGTCGAGAAGGGCTACCGGGCGGTAACGGTCGCCGACATCGTGCGCCGCGCCGGGATCGCCCGCAACACCTTCTACGAGAACTTCTCCTCCAAGGAGGACTGCTTCCTCGCCGCCTCCGAGTACGCGGTGAAGGAAGCGCTGCGCCGCGTCGTCGACGCCGCCAGCAAGGTCGACAGCTGGCCGGCGCGGGTCAACTCCGGCCTCGGCGCCTTCCTCCACTACGTCGCCTCAGAGCCGGCACTCGCCCGCACCTGCATAGTCGAGGCGCTCTCCGCCGGCCCCGCCGCGGTCGACCGCTACGAGCGCTCGATCCAGGCCTTCGTGCCGCTCTTCCGCATGGGACGCAAGGTCTCCCCGAAGGGCGAGGAGCTGCCGGGCACGCTCGAGGAGACGATCGTCGGCGGGATCTTCTGGATCATCTACCAGCGCATCATCATGGGCCAGACGGAGCAGATCGAGGAGCTGCTTCCCGAGCTGGTCGAGTTCTCGCTCACCCCGTACCTGGCCGCCGAGGCTGCGAAGCGGGTCGCGGCCGAAGCCGAGCCCGCCGCGACGGGGTAGGGAGGGGCGTCCGGTGGCCAGGGCAGGGATCGGAGGTCCCATGACCTAGTGCTCGACCTTGAGACCCGCGAGCGTGCCGCCAGTCCCGAGCGCGCGCGCATCGTCGAGGCTCTGATCGAGATCGCCGCCGAGCGCGGCTACGCGGATACGAGCGTCGAGATGATCGTCAAGCAGGCCGGCCTCGACCGCCCCGCCTTCGACCGCCACTTCCGTGGCAAGTACGACTGCTTCCTCTCCGTTTGGCAGGAGATGAACGAGCGCTGCATGGAGGAGATCCTCTCCGCCTACAACAGTTACGAGGACTGGCCCGACCGCCTGCGCGCGGTCGCCTACGAGATCGTCGGCAACCTCGGCCGGGATCGCAGCCGCGCCTGCTTCGCGGTCGAGGTGCTGGCGGCCGGCGATGCCGCCCGCGCCCGCCGCGACATGACGATGAGGGTGATCGCCTCGCTCATCGACGCCGGCCGCAACGAGATGGAGGATCCAGAATCGGTCCCCCACACCACCGCCGAGGCTCTCGCCGGCTCCGCCTACGGACAGGTCTACGCCAAGGTCGTGCGTGGGCAGGCAGAGGAGCTCCAGCATCTCGTCCCGCAGCTCGTTTCGGCCGCCGTCATGCCCTATTTGGGAATCGACGCGGCCCTAGCTGAGCTTGCTCGGGATTCTGAGCCAATTGCGCGATATCGTCGGGATGTCATCCCTGATTCCAGTAAAAAAACACCCCCTGAGGAAAGTCCGGAGGGCTACCCGCCGGAGCTGGCGAGGCTGCCGCCGGGACGCCACGGGCTACCGCGCGAGTTCGTCGTCCACAACCAGCGCGAGCGGCTGATCGCCGGCATCGCCGAGGCGATCGCCGAAAACGGCTACTCCGGTACGACGATCGCCCACATCACCCGCCACGCGGCGGTCTCCCGCCGCACCTTCTACGAGCACTTCTCGAGCAAGGATGAGTGTTTCGTCGCGGCTTACGACACGGTGATGGAGCAGCTGCGCGAGCGCGTTTCGGCCGGCTTCGAGGAAGCCGAGGACTGGCCGCACGCGGTCAAGGCCGGGATCGGCGCGATGCTTGGCTTCCTCGCCGCCGAGCCGCACCTGGCCCGCCTCTGCATGGTCGAGGCGCTGGTCGCCGGCCCGGTCGTGGTCGAGCGCTACGACGCCGCGATTCAGAGCTTCGTCCCCTACTTCCAGAGCGGCCGCGAGGGCCGCCCGAAGGAGGTCCTCGACCGCCTCTCGGCGGCCACCGAGGAGGCCCTGGTCGGCGGCATGGTCTCGCTGATTTCTCGCCGCATCATCGCCGGCAAAGCCGAGGATCTCGAGGAGTTGCTCCCTGACCTGGTCGAGTTCACCCTCACTCCTTATCTAGGGAGCGAGGAAGCGGCGAAGATCGCCAAGGAGAAGTAGCGGCTTCGAAGAGTCGGCGGGGCGAGTCTGGTCCGCAGAGGGCTTAGGAGGGCATGGAGGTCCTTCTAACCAATGACCATGGTACCGTGACCATGGTCATGCCTGGATCCCCTCAGAGAGAGATCACAGCCACTCAGTTCAAGACCCACTGCCTCCGCCTGCTCGATCAAGTCGCGGAGACGGGCGAGACGCTGATCGTCACCAAGCATGGTCAGCCGGTTGCCCGGGTCGAGCCTCCGCTGGGACCCGACGATCTGCAGGGCAGCGTGAAGATCAACATGTCGGATGAGGAGCTGATCCATTTCTCGATGGGGCCGTGGGACATGGAGAGCGAGTGATAGTTCTCGATACCCACGTCTTCCTTTGGCTTGCCGGGGATCGAGAGCGGCTCAGCGGGAAGGCATCCGAGACCATCTCTTCCGATGGCGAGCTTACGATCAGCATGGCTTCGGTCCAAGAGATCGCCTACTTGGCAACTCGCGGCAGGCTGGAGATGGACCGACCGACGGCGACCTGGATCCGAGACGCCTTGAACGTTCACCAAGTAGAGGCATTGTCGCCGACCGTCTCCGTCGCGCTGCGCGCCGGCTCGCTCGACCCGAGTAAATTCCACGGCGACCCGGCCGATCGGCTCATCTATGCGACTGCGGTCGAGCACGACGTCCGCCTGATCACAGCTGACGGGCGCCTGCGCGAGGCCGATCCCTCGCGAGTGGTTTGGTAGACGTCAGCTCGCCGGACCGATTGCCGAAACTCGGGCGGAGCCGAGCTCGAGCCAGGCCTCGTCCTCGCCGAAGTAGCTGAGCACGGCGAGGTGGGCGAGGTCGGGCAGCAGCCGCTCGGCTTTGGCGGCGCGACCGGCGCCGATCTCGACCGCGATCGATTCCTCGACCGCGCCGACGACGAACTGCGCGGTCATCGGCGAGGCTGCGCTGGTCGCTCCCGGCGCGCCCCGCGCCGTGTCGACCGCGCCGGCGAGGCGCTCCACCACCTGCTGGTGCTTGGCCCATGCCTCTCCGCGCGCCGCGCGGACCTCGATCAGCAGCGCCTTCGCCAGCAGCGGCTGCTCGGCGACGGTGCGCAGCAGCTCGGCGAGCGCGGCCCGGAATCCGTCTCGCCAGCTCTCCAACCCCCGTGCCGCGTCGAGCAGGTCCTTGCAAAGCCGGTCGGCAGCCTCCTCGTAGGCGAGAGCGAAGCATGCCTCCTTGCTCGCGAAGCGGCGCTGGAAGGTGCGCCGCGAGACGCCGCTGCGCTCGGTCACCTCCTGCACGCTCGCCTTGTCGTAGCCTCGCGCGCCGACGGTCAGCAGCATTGCTTCCAGCACGCCCTGGTCTGCGCCCCGGCCCGGCACCGCCTCCTCCCAGGAGCGGACCGCGCGCAGTGTGGTCGAGGCTTCCACTTCGAGGTACCTTAGCCCATCTTTGGGAACTTTCAGCACTTCATATACCGGTGGCGTACCTTTGGGAACGAGCGCTATCCTGAGGGTGTGCGCGCATTGCCTGGAAAGGACTCCCGGCAGCCGCCCGGCCCGCAGCCGGTGACTCGCGATGCCGCCGCCGCCGACCAGCGGCGCCGGATTCTCGAGGCCTCCGCCGACCTCGTCGCCGAGCATGGCTATCCGGCGACGACGATCGAGCAGATCGTGCGCCGGGCGAAAGTCGGCTACGCCACCTTCTACAAGAGCTTCGAGGACAAGGAGCAGAGCTTCCTCGCCCTCTTCGACGCGGCGCTGGAGCACACCGCGCGAGCGGTCGAGGATGCCTATGAGCGCGAAGCAGGGCCCTGGACGGACCGCGTGGGGGCGGGCCTGGGCGCGCTCTTCGCGATGATCGCCGAGCACCCCAGCGTGGCGCGGGCCTGCATGGTCGAGGCGCTGACCGCGGGGCCGCAGGCGGTGGCGCGCCACGAGGCGGCGCTGAAACGCTTCGCGCCGCTGCTGCGGCCGGGGCGCGAGCTCAACCCCCGCCAGGCGGAGCTGCCGGCGACGCTGGAGGACACGCTGGCCGGCGGCGTCCTCTGGGTCGTCAATCAGCGCCTCGTCGCCGGCGAAGGCCGACGAGCTGCGCGCCCTCCTGCCCGAGACCCTCGAGTTCCTGCTCCGCCCCTACGTCGGCGAGGAAGAGGCGGCGCGGGAGGCCGGCGACCTGGCCGACGCCGCCTCGGCCTGAGGACTGACGGAGCACCGTGGCCGTCGACGAGCTCGGTCCCCTGCCCGCCGGCCGCCACGGCTTCACCCGCGAGCAGGTCGCCCACAACCAGCGCGAGCGGCTGATTGCCGGCCTCGCCACCGCGGTCGCCGAGCACGGCTACGCCGCGGTGACGATCACTCACATCACCAACGAGGCGAAAGTCTCTCGCCGTGTCTTCTACGCCAACTTCGAGGGCAAGGAGGAGTGCTTCCTCGCCGCCTTCGAGGTGCTTGCCGGCCACGTCCGCGAGCTCGCCGCCGAGGCGACGTCGGGAATCCCCAACTGGCCCCACCAGGCGATCGCCGCCACCCGCGCCGTCCTTGCCTTCCTCGCCTCCGAGCCCGACCTCGCCCGCCTCTGCTTGGTTGAGTCGCAGGGCGCCGGCCCGGCGGTGGCGGCTCGCTTTCACGACGCGGTGCACGAGGCGGTCCCCTTCCTCGAGCTGGGCCGGGCGCAGCGCGAGCGCGATCGCGCCCTCCCCGACTCGACCGAGGAGTCGGTCATCGGCGCCCTCGTCTCTCTCGCCGGCCGCAAGGTCGCCGCCGGCGAAGCCGCGCAGCTCGAGGACCTCCTTTCAGATTGCGCCGAGTTCATCCTCTCGCCCTACCTGGGGGCGGAGGAAGCGGGTCGCCTGGCTCGCGAAGCGGCCTAGCGGCTGCGCGTCGCGCCCGGGCCACTCAGTAGCCCTTCGGTACCCCTGTATCTCTGCGCGGGAACGCCTCTAGGAACGTTCCTTTTCTTTTGGGAACTTTCCCTTGACAACTCCCTGACGGGATGCTTTCCTAGCGCCCAAGCTGGTACGGCATACCTCTATTGGGAACGTAAGCCATTCCAGCCAGACAAATCAGGGAAACGCCTGTAACAGGGACAACCGAGCCTCGCGGGAGCGCCGCCCAGGGAAGCGGCCGGCAGAGGGGCTCAAGGACAAGGAGAGCTACGTGAGAAGCCACGCGAAGGCATTGTCCGCGGGACTGACTTCGAGCAGGGGCCACGGCCTCGGCTCCATCCACCTCGTCCTCGCGATCTGCTCGCTGCTTGCCCTCGCTCTGCTTGTCCCTGTCGCAAATGCAGCCCCCGGCGCCAAGGGAGTCGTCTCCTGGATCGGCACCAGCTCCGAAGGAAGCCTCGGCGGCCAGTTCAGCGGCCCTGCCGGCGTGGCCGTCAACAACACGAGCGGCGACGTCTACGCAGTCGACCGCTTCAACAGCCGCATCCAGCAGTTCAGCTCCGCTGGCGCCTTCATCCGCGCCTGGGGCTTCGACGTGATCAAACCTGGCAAACCGGGCGACCTCGGCAACAGCGTCTTCGAGGTCTGCACAGTGGCGGCAGACTGCAAGGCCGGGATCAGCTCAGTCTCCCCGGCACCGGGTGGCCAGCTCTCAAATCCCCGCGGGATCGCCATCGACCAGTCAGACGGCTCGGTCTACGTCTCCGAACAGGGCTTCCGGCGGGTGCAGAAGTTCTCCTCCACAGGCGCCTTCCAGCTCGCCTTCGGCAAGGACGTCGACAGCGGCGGCGGCACCGCCACCGAGGCCTGCCCGACGGCAGCTACCTGCAAGGCAGGAGTCTCTGGATCCCTCGGCGGCGAGTTCGGCTCGACCTTCTTCGGCTTCTCGGGCTACTTGGCCGTTGCTCCCGCCGGGGCACCGAATGCCGGCAACGTGGTCGTTGCCGACGGGGACAATCGCCGCGTGCAGGAGTTCACTCCTGCCGGCGCCTTCGTCAGGGCCATTGGCTTCGACATCGCGGGAGCTGGAGCGGGAGCCGACAACACCGGCATCGGGTTCGAGGTCTGCACCCAGGCGGTTGCTGGGGCAGCCAACTGCCAGGCAGGGACCGTCGGCTCGGGCATCGGCCAGTTCGCCAATGGCCAACCCACCAGGGTTGCGGTGGACACCACGGGAGCGATCTACACGGTCGAGTCGGAATCCAACAACCGCGTGCAGAAGTTCACGCCCCAGGCAGGCCCGCCGCCGCTTGCACCCTCCGTCTTCGCCGAAGCCCTGCTGTCGGGCTTCCCGGGGCCCACCGACGTGGCGATCGACTTCTCGAACAATCACGCCTACGTCACCAAGCCGGCCAACTCTCCAAGCGACCGCCAGGTGCGCCAGCTCGATTCCTCAGGGGCCCTGCAGTTCACCCATGGCGCCGGCAGCGGTCTCACCAACTCCGCTGGCCTCGCGGTCAAAGCAGGCGACGCCTCGATCTATCAGTCATCGACCACCGGCGGACAGCGCGTCTACATTCTCGACAACCTCACCCCCCCGACCGCCGAACTGGACACGCCGGCGGTCGATGCGATCACCTCGACCAGCGCCATGCTGCACGGCAAGGTCAACCCCAATGGCGCACCTGACGTTAGCTACCGCTTCGAGTACTCGCTGAACGGAACTGACTGGACCCCGGCCTCGGCCCCGGACACGGTGCTCGGCAGCCAGGTCACGACCCAGTCGGTCAGCAAGCTGTTGAAACCAGGCATAGGCCTCGAACCGAACACGCTTTATCACGTCAGGGTCGTCGCGACCCGACCCTTCAATCCGAGTGTGATAAGTGCTTCGACAACCTTCAAAACCCTCTCCCAGGCGCCGATCGCGGAGACCACCGGCTCTCCCATCCGCACCGCCACCACCGCGCAGCTGAACGGCCGCTTCGTCGCCTTCAACGCACCGGCTAGCTACCACTTCGAATACGGCTTGACGGAAGCCTACGGACAGAGCACCCCCACCCAGCCCGGCGGCTCCAGCGGCGTCTACCAGCTGGTCACTAAAGAAGTCACGGGCCTCGAGCCCGACACCACGTACCACTACCGCCTCGTCGCCGACAACGGCGCTCCCGGGTCGCCCGTCTTCGGCGAGGACATGACCGTGACCACGCGTGTCACGGATGCGCCGCTCAGCCACGGCGACTTCCCGGGGCCGCCTGGCTCGGATCGCGCCTGGGAGCAGGTAAACGCACCCGATCTCAGTGGCAATAGCGTCAGCAGTGGGCTCTCCTTCTCCGACAACGGAGACCGAGCGGTCTACTCGGTCTCGGGCGGTACCCCTGATTCCAACGTAGGCAGCTTCATCAGCGCATTCCTAGTCGAACGCGAAGCCGACGGCTGGAAAATCCACCCCTCCGAGTTTCCGCCCCGAGACCAACTCGTTGGCGGGGGATATCGTGCTCCTGCGGGCCCCACCGATCTTTCTTCGCTTTTCCTCGTCAACGCCGATACGGCCGGCAGCTTCAAAATGAACTACTGGCGTGTCACACCCGGCTCGCCGCCCGTAAGGCTTTTCAACCCTGTCCTTCCCCAGGAACCTGGCTTCTGGTTCGCCGGGTCGGAGCATTCGACTCGGGCCGTCGCCTCGATCAAAGGTGGAGGCATTGATCCCGATTATCCGGTTGCGGGAAACGGCTACGGCATCTACGACGTTAGCTCTGAATCCAACCCCGAGCTGGTCAGCCTCCTTCCCGACGGCACCCCGGCTCCGTGCGTTATAGGCTCTGGCATTTACAGCAACGGTGAGGAAAACGGCGTCGGTCGCTTCGGCGACGTCAACTGGATTACACCGGACGGCAACTTCGCCTTTTTTCCCAGCCCAGGCCCTTCATTCAAAGGGTCCGGTGGTCCGTTTGGCTGTAACAGCTTTCCTCCCACGGCTCAGCTTTACGCTCGCGACATTGCCGCCGATGAGACAAGAGTTATTTCCTTGCTGCCCGGCGAAGTCACCTTGTCTGGACCGAAATGCGGCGGCGCTCTTCTTCAGAGCAACGATGACGCCGCCTTCTTCTACACACAGTCGCGTCTCGTGTCCGAGGACAGCGCTCCGCCCAGCTGCTCGACTAGCTTCGAAGCTCCGCCCGATGGCGACGTCTACCGCTATGACCTCGGCGATGAAACGCTCGATTGTGTCACTTGCGTCATCCCAGGACTCGACACCGATGTGGAAGTCCACGTCTCCGAATCAACGGCTGTCAGCGAGATCGCTGTGGCTCCCGACGGCTCCCGTGTCTACTTCCAGTCGCAGCGTCGCCTTACTCCCGGTGCTAGTGAAGGAGCCTCGAACGGAAATGCTTATGTTGTGGAGGTCGACACAGGAGAGATCCGCTGGCTCGGCCAGGGCATCAAGACCGGGGATCGTCTGGACACCTCAGGCCACATCTCGCATGACGGTTCCGTTCTCGTCTTCCGCTCGGCGCACCCATACCTAAACGTGATCGGTGGCCAGCAGAATGGAGGCACCGCTCAGTACTACCGCTACGACGATCGTGACCGTTCGCTGATCTGCCTCTCTTGCCCGCAAGATGGCTCCATCCCGCATGCCGCCGTAAACCTGAGCCTCATGGGCAACTTCGGTGGCACCGACGGCAACAACATAACTCCGATCGGCGGCGCCGGCGGTGACGTGGCCTTTCCCACCCCCACCGCACTTTTGCCGACTGACCAGAACACGGGCGCCTCTGGCCAGAGCCCAAAAGTGGGCGATGACATCTATGAGTGGCGTGATGGACGCTTGCTGCTCATCACCGACGGCCTTACCGAATGGTTTCCCGAAAAGCCGCCGCGCCTCCACGGCGTCAGCAGGAGTGGCGACGACGTCTTCTTCATTGCTGCTGCTCGCCTCACCCCCGACGCCCCTGACGCCTTCGTCCGCCTTTACACCGCCCATGTCAATGGGGGCTTCGAGTTCCCTGAGCCGCCCTCCCCCTGTCCGCTGGAGGTCTGCCAAGGGACCCCGAAAGGCGCGCCGGACGATCCGTCGCCGGCCAGCGGCGACTTCGCGGGCCGTGGAAACGTCCAGGAACGTCCCCAGCGAAAGCGCTGCGGCAAAGGCAGGCGCAAAGTGCGCCGCGCCGGAAAGGTGCGCTGCGTGAAACGCACCACTAACCGAGCCAACCACAACCGGAGGACCGCACGATGAAGCTTCGACGCGCAGCCCTACTGGCCATCCTCTCAGCGCTTACTGCACTGGGTGCGGTTGGAGCCGCCTCCGCCTCCGCCGCTCCGGCCTGGGATCTCTCCATCAGCCACAACGAGACCAACTTTCCTCCAGGTGGCAACGCCGAGTACTGGTTCAGGATCAAGAATGTCGGCGATACCGAAACCAGTGGGCCGATCACCCTTACCGTCAACCTTCCGAGTGGGCTCACGGGCACTTCGGTGTCGAGCAATATGGACGTGACGGGATTCAATGGAACTACCTGGTCCTGTCCAGATGTCGCTGGCGCCAGCACCGTCGTCTGCACCTCGAGCGACTCCGTCGCCCGCCACCGCTTCACGGTGGGCCCGATCCTCACGGTCGATGTCGACTCCTCCGCCAGTGGTGCCCTCACCACGACGGCGAGCGTCGCGGGCGGCGGTGCCGAGACGGTGGCCGACGCCGAGACGACTCCCATCAGTTCCGAGCCGGCATCCTTCGGCATCTTTCCCGGCAGTTTCCAGGCCGATTTCTTCCGGCCCGACAGCCTTACGCCAGTGCGACAGTCCGGAGCCCATCCTGAGTTGGCGACCTTCGCCTTCGACTTCAACACCGTTCATCGTCCGGGGGCGGATCCGGTCCACAAGTCTCCTGTCGAGAACATCCGCAACCTCAAGGTCAACCTTCCACCCGGCTTCCTCGGCGATCCCACCGCGGTTCCCGAGTGCAGCGCGGCGGAATTTTCATCAGGGACCTGCCCGGACTCGACTCAGGTGGGCGTGATCGACATCGTGCTCACTCCCTTGAGCTCCGACATTCATCTCGGTGGCTCTAGCGCTTCCGTCTTCAATCTCGCCCATCCCCGCGGCTCTGTGAGCGATCTCGCTTTCGACTTCGCGGCGCAGCCGGTCCACATCAACGCCTCTCTGGACCCCACCGAGCGCTATGCCGTTACGACCTCGGTTCCCAGCATCAACGAGTCTTTGCCACCGTTCAACCAGAAGCTGACCGTCTGGGGCATCCCCGCCGACCCCTCCCACGATTCGGAGCGTTGCGGCTTCGCCGACACCAGCGTGGACTGTCCGAGCACCGCGCCGCGCAAAGCATTCCTCACGGTGCCCTTCGAGTGTGGCGTAGACCACCAGATGCGCCTGCACCACTACGACTCCTGGGAGAACACGGGCGTCTTCGGCCCCGACGTCACCTACACCATGCCTGGCCAGACGACCGATTGCGATAAGCCGGTGTTTGAGCCCTCGGTCGAGATCAACCCAACCGGGCGGCAGGCGAACACCCCGACCGGCCTCGACGTCTCGATTCAGGTCCCCCAGGTCGACAACGCCAATGCGCCGGCGACGCCACCGGTGAAGAGGACCGTGGTCACCCTGCCCGAGGGGATGACGGTCTCGCCTTCATTCGCCGACGGCCTCGACGGCTGCACGCCTGCCCAGATCGGCCTCTTCACCAACAACCCGGTCAAATGCCCCGACAACTCGCGGATCGGAGAGGTCAGCCTGGCCACGCCGCTTCTGCCGAAACCGGTGGTCGGCTCGATGTACCTGGCCAAGCAGGGCGACAACCCCTTCCAGTCGACCTTCGCCATGTACATGGCGGTCGAGGACACCGAAGAACGCGGCGCCCTGGTCAAGATCCCAGGCCGGATCGACCTGCACCCGGTGACAGGCCAGATCACGACGACCTTCGATGACTTGCCGCAGTTCCCCTTCGAAGACTTCACGCTGAGCTTTCGGAGCGGTCAGAGGGCGCCGCTGATCAACCCACCCAGTTGCGGTACTCACAAGATCGAGATCGAGGTCGCCTCCTACACCCAGCCGACGAAACCAGTCGATGCTTCGAATACCTACGAGGTCTCAGAGGGTCCAGGCGGCGGCCCCTGCCCGCCGAGCGCAGCATCACGCCCCTTCGCGCCACGAATGAGCGCCGGCACGCTGAACCCCACGGCGGGTAGCTACTCGCCCTTCGTCTTTCGCCTCGACCGCACCGACGCCGACCAGGAGATCTCGAGCGTCACCGCGACCCTGCCTCCAGGGCTGGTCGCCAAGATCGCCGGCATCCCGTTCTGCCCCGAGGCGGCGATCAATTCGATCTCGACCGCCGAGGGAACGGGAGCATCCGAGTCGGCCAGCCCGAGCTGCCCTCTCGCTTCTCAAGTGGGCACGGTCAACACCGGGGTGGGAGCAGGAACGGGTCCCAACTACTTTCTCGGCAAAGCCTTCCTAGCCGGTCCCTATAAGGGAGCCCCGCTGAGCCTGGCGATAGTCGTCCCGGCTCTCGCAGGGCCCTACGACCTCGGTTCGGTCCTCGTGCGCACGGCGATCAACGTCGATCCAGAGACGGCGCAGGTAACAGCCACCTCCGACCCCTTCCCGGCGATCGTCCACGGCGTGCTGCTCAGGGTGAGGGACATCCGCCTGAAGATGGACCGGCCAGATACGACGATCAACCCGACCAGCTGCGCGCCGATGTCGGTCGACGGCCTGATCGGCGGCGTGGGAGGGAGTCTCTTCACGGCAGCTGACGATCTCTTCGTAAATCGCTCCACCCCCTTCCAGGTCGGCGAGTGCGCTTCGCTGAGCTTCAAGCCCACGCTCTCTTTCCGCCTCTTCGGCGGCACCCAGCGCGGAGCCCATCCCCGACTGAAAGCCGTGGTCAGGATGCCCGCCGGAGGCGCCAACATCGCCAAGGCCTCCGTCGCCCTGCCGCGCTCGGAGTTCCTCGACCAGAGCCACATCGGCACCGTCTGCACCAGGGTCCAGTTCAAAGCCGACAACTGCCCCGCCGCCTCCGTCTACGGCAAAGCCGAAGTGAAGACGCCGTTGCTTGACGAAGCCCTGCGCGGGCCGATTTACCTGCGCTCCTCCGACAACCTCCTCCCCGACCTGGTCGTCGCCTTCAGGGGAGGCAGGGTCGACTTCAACCTCGTAGGAAGGATCGACTCGATCCGGGGAGGGATCCGCAACACCTTCGACCTCGTCCCCGACGCCCCGGTCACCTGGGCGGCCTTCGACTTCCTCGGCGGCAAGAAGGGTCTTCTGATCAACAGCCGCAACCTCTGCAAGAAGACCTACCGGGCGACGGCCAAGTTCAAGGCCCACAACGGCAGGGCGATCACCCTGCACCCGCCGATGCGAAATAGCTGCAGCAAGGCCTCGCGCAAAGGCAAAGGGCGCTAAAGCGCCCAGCGCCGCATAGAGCTTAGAAGCAACCACCTAAGACCAACCACCCCAACCAGTCAAACCAGTCAAGCCCCGGCGGCTGAGCCGCCGGGAAGGGAGGTAGAAGTGAAGATCAAGTCCTTTGGGCTAGCCGTCGTGATGGCGCTCGCCCTGGCAGGGCTCCCCGGCGTCGCCTCGGCGTCGCCGGGAGTCTTTACCGCAGAAAAATATCCCGCGACCGTCAGCGCGAATATAGGCCCTGAATCATTTGGGCATCTATCAACCCACTGGGGAACCGCGAAATGCCCGAGTCCAGTTCTCGCGGGTAACATGACCAAGCCCACTGAAACTCTGACGTTGACGGCGACACTCTCCGAAAACTGCAAATTCGCAGCGAACAAATGCGAGTTCAGCTTTCACCCTGAATCTGAAAGCGCCAATGGAACATTCGACATAGGTGGCGTTTCGTGCAGCTCTTTTACTGTTTCGGTCGGCGTTTGTCTGGTAACGGTCTTTACCAAAAAAGGCCTTCCGGCTACGTTCCAAAACAAAGGAACGGGAAGCAGCGCAACGATTGAGATCGATGCTGAAGCTGAAGGCCTAGCACATAGCTCGTCGAACTGTGGCCCCAAAGAAACTGTCTTTAACGATGCCTCTTATGACACCACGTGGACAGTAAAAGGCCAAAGCGAAGGCAGTTCGGCTGGGATCTCGGTGGCACCGTTTCCTGGAGCCTCGATCATAGGAGAAGGAGAAGGGGCGCGATTCCACTCCGATCTATACCCCTCGATCATCAGTGGAGAGCAGGTTGAAGGAACTGTAGAAGGAGTGCCGTATGCGAAAATCGTACTCCGAACTTGGCCGGGGGCCAACCTGACCTGCAAAACGGCGACATTCGTCACTCCATCATTCTTCTTCCCCGAAGGATTGACCGAAGACGTCGAAGACCTGATTTTGGCGCCGACGTATGGAGGGTGCACTTTCGCCGGTATCAACGCGACCGTGACACCGGAAGCAGGCTGCTTTTACGACTTCAACGTCGCCGGTCCACAGGCAGGAAACCTGGGCTTGTGCGCGATCGAAATCAAACCCACTAGCACCGCATGTGTTGTCATCGTTGGGGGTCAAACCCGTCCCGGATTGAAATTCTTCAACGTCGGCTCGGGCAGCAGCGCAAAGGTCGAAGCGAAGGCGAACGTGAGTGGCGTCTCCTACCAAATCGTCGATGGAACGAAATGCCCCGGCAAACCTGCCTCGGGCTCCTATAGCGACGGAAAATATGGAGGTGTCGTTCTGCTGAAAGTTGCCAAAATCGGCTAAGTACGGTTGAGGGTATTCAGCTATATGGGCCCGGACGGCATCCCCGTCCGGGCCCATCCGCTTTTGCGGAACGGCCCTATGCAGCGACTTGGCCATCCTGAAGGCCCGGTCTACTCTCTTGACCATGGGCGAGGGTGACGCTGACAGAATCCGTAGGCTGCCCGGCGGACAGCACGGGATTCCTCGAGAGGTGGTCGAGCGCAACCAGCGCGAACGGTTGATCGCGGCGATGGCGGAGGTGTGTGCGGAGCGGGGTTATGCGGCGGTCGCGGTGGCCGACATCACGCGACAGGCGTCAGTCTCCACCGCCAGCTTCTATAAGCAGTTCGAGGACAGGCAGGCGTGCCTGCTGGCGAGCTTCGAGGAGCTGTTCGGGCGGCTGCTGGAGGCGGTTGAAGCGGCGTGCGAGACGGAGGTCGAGCGGGACTCGAAGGTGAAAGCCGGAATCCGCATCGCCGCTGAGCTGCTCGCGGGCGACATCCCCACCGCGCGCCTGCTCGCGGTCGAGATCCTCGCCGGCGGCGCCGAGGGGGTGCGGCTCCAGCACGCTGCGATCGAGCGGCTTGCCGAGCTTTCGGGCGAGACCTGGGCGACCGTCGCCGCAATGGTCGCACTGGTCGCTCGGCGAGCCGTCAGTGAAGAGGGACCGACAGCGGCAGAGTTCGAGGGCTGTATTGCACCCCGAAGTGCGGAAGCTGGCACAGAGATTTCACGCTAGCGGGTCACGCGTTGCAGACAGCTCATTACCATGCGAAGCTATGGAGGCGATGACGAAGAGCTGGACCGATGAGCGCCTGGAAGAGCGGTTCGACCGGATCGATGATCGGTTCGATGTTGTCGATCGCCGCTTCGACACCGTCGACCGGCAGTTCGAAGCCGTCGACCGGCGCTTTGGCTCACTCGAACGGCGTATGGACAAAGGCTTCAACGCGCTGAACGCGCGCCTGGACGCCCTCCAGCGCACGATGATCCAGTTCGCGGGCGTGATGATTGCGGCGCTCGTCACCCTTATCGCCACCCAAGCCGGGCTTCTGGCAGCCCAGCTTTTCTAAGAGCGCAGGCGCTTCCCAGCTCACGCCTCGCCCTCACTAGTCGCTGCCCGCGGCGGCGCCAGCGCCGAGGGCTCGACGCGCAGCCACCGGGCCGGCCGCTCCGGCAGCCACCAGTTCCAGCGGCCCATCAAGGCGATCACGGCGGGGACTATCATGGCTCGGACTACCGTTGCGTCGAGCAAGATCCCGGCCGCGAGACCTGTCGCCATCATCTTCAGGTCGGTCCCCGGTCCCGAGGCCATCGCGGTAAAGGCGAGGAAGAGGATCAGGGCGGCGCTGGTGACGAGGCGGCCTGTGCGGCCGATGCCCTGGATCACGGCGATGTCGGTCGAGCCGGTGCGGTCGTATTCCTCTCGCATCCGGGAGAGGATGAAGACCTCGTAGTCCATCGAGAGGCCGAAGAGGAAGGCGAAGATCATCAGCGGCATCCAGGAGGGGATCGAGCCGGTCGCCTCGATGCCGAAGATCAGCTCCGAGCCGTAGCCGTGCTGCCAGACCAGGACCAGCACGCCCCAGGCGGCGGCGACGCTGAGGATGTTGAGCACAATCGCCTTCAGCGGCAGCAGTAGCGAGCGGAAGGCCCGCGCCAGGAGGATGAAGGTGGTGATCGTGATCAGGGCGATCATCAGCGGGAAGCTGCCGTAGACGGCGTCGATGAAGTCGTCGTTGGCGGCGGGCTGGCCGCCGACCCGCACGTCGGGGCCGGCCGCGTGGGCGACCTCACGCACCTCGGCCAGCGTCGCCTCCCCCTCCTCGCTGCCGCTGTCGGGGATCGGGATCGCCTCGACCACCGCGGTCCCTCCCCGCTGCCAGTCGGAGTTGCTGGGAGCGACGGCGCCGTGGATGCCCTCGACTTCGTTCAGGTCTCTCGCCACTAGGGCCGGGTCGGTGCCGCCCGTGACCAGGATCTCGTGCGGCAGCAGCGAGCCCTCGCCGATACCGGAGTCTTCGAGCTGCGTCAGCGCGTCCTTCGATTCGCCCTCCTTGGCGACCGTGTTGGCGTCGGAGGCGCCGAGCTGCAGGTCGGTGGCGGCGAAGACGAGGGCGAGGATCACGGCCATCCCAGCGCCGGCTGCGAGCCAGCGCCGCCGCGCGACCGCTTCCGCCCAGCGGGTCCAGTTGCGGCTCGCCTTGTCATCGGTGCGCCGGTGCGGCCAGTCCAGGCGGCCGCCGAATCTGGCGAGTACCACTGGCAGCAGGGTGATCGCGACCAAGGTCGAGACCAGCGGGATCAGCATCCCGCCGTAGCCCATCGAGCGCAGGAAGGGGAGGGGCAGGGCGATCAGGGCCAGCAGTCCGATCGCCACCGTGATGCCGCTGAAGACGACGGCCCGCCCGGCGGTTTCCATCGCCCGCTGCACCGCCTCGTCGCCGCTGCGCCCGTGGGTGCGCTCCTCGCGCCAGCGGGAGACGACGATCAGCGAGTAGTCGATCGCGACGCCGAGCCCGATCAGGGCGATCAGGAACTGGACGATCGGCGAGACCTCGGTCGCTTCGGCCAGTCCCAGCAGCAGCAGGAAGGTGGTGAGGATCGAGACCGCCGCCATCAGGATCGGGACCACCGCGAGGAAGGAGGCGAAGACGAAGATCAGCACCAGCAGCGCGCCGAAGCCGCCGATCAGCGCCTCGATCAGCACGCCGGGCCCTTCGTTGCCGGCGCCGCTGTCCTCGAAGAGGGCGTCGAAGCCGGTCAGGCGCACCTGCTCCCCGGCGACGGTGGCGTCCGCCAGCACCGCGCTCGCCGCTTCCTCCGCTTTCGGGTTTTCGCCGAAGGCCGAGTCGGGGTCGGGCTGGGGGTAGACGATCGCGAAGGTGGTGCGGCCGTCGTCGGAGACGAAGGTCTCGTCGCCGGTCGAGGCGAAGGAGGCGAGGCGCGAGTTGGGCAGCGCTTTTTCCAGCCGCTTGTCGAGCCGCGCCAGGTCGGCTTTCACCGCGGGGGAGTCGACCGACTCGCCGGGTGGGATCGTGGCGACGGGGAGCAGCGGCGAAGTGTCGCCGCCGGTGCCGAAGTAGGTGTTGGCGATCTCGACGTTGGTCTCCCAGCCCTCCTTGTCGGGAACCGAGAACTCGGGCTCGAGCGCTTCCGAGGCTGGCCCGGCGGCAGCCATGCCGGCGATCGTCAGGACGATCCAGGTGATGACGACGGTGCGCTTGTGGGCGAGCACCCAGCGGGTCAGCGATGCCACGGACCACCTCCAGTTCGAAGTTTGCGTTGACTGAGACCGCGAGTAGGGCGAAAACTCATCGGTTGGGAGGCCCGCAAGCTATCGAGATCGTCTCATCGGCCCTGAATTGACACATCCGCGCGCAAGTTGGCACAGAGATTTCACGTTCGCGCCCTCCAGCGTGCAGACAACTCATTAACATGGGATCATCATGGAGGCGATGAGGGAAAGCTGGACAGACGAGCGGCTCGACCATTTCCGTGCGCGGGTGGACGAACGCTTCGACCGCGTCGACGAACGATTCGACGAAGTGGACAGGCGCTTGGGCCGAGTCGAATTCGAGATGCGGGAGATGCGCACGGAGATGGGGGGAATCAATGCCCGCCTCGATTCGATGCAGCGCACGATGGTCTACGGCGTCATCTCACTGACTGCCGCCATCATTACGGGCTTCGGCGTGATGGCTGGCCTGCTCGGTTCTTAGCCGGATCGAGGTCGACCCGGCTGATCAGCCCTCGTAGGCCCGCTGCAGCTCGGCGATCTCGATCTTGCGCATGCTCAACATCGCTTCGGTGACGCGCTTCACCTTCTCGCGGTCGTCGTCTCCCATCAGCTCGCCGAGGACGCGGGGGACGATCTGCCAGGAGAGGCCGAATTTGTCGCGCAGCCAGCCGCACATGCTCTCTTCGCCGCCACCGGCGGTCAGGCTCTCCCACAGGTAGTCGACTTCGTCCTGGGTCTCGCAATCGACCTCGAAGGAGATCGCCTCGGTGAACTTGAAGCGCGGCCCGCCGTTGAGCGCCGTGAACCGCTGCCCTTCCAGCTCGAAGGTGGCGATCATCACCGTGCCGGCCTCTCCCGGCCCCGCCTCGCCGTAGCGGCTGATGCCGATCACCTTCGAGTCCTCGAAGACCGAGGTGTAGAAGTTCATCGCCTCCTCGGCCTGGTCGTCGAACCACAAGAACGGCGTGATCTTCTGCATTGGGCTTCGCTCCTCGAGTCAGGTGTCGGGTGAAGTTAAGACCAGGTGGGACCGCCGAATTCATCGGCGCCCGACCGATTAGTTTCGGCCCCACGGGTAGTCGTAGCTTCAGAACCCCCGACCAGTAGGAGGAGAGAGATGGCTGAGACAGACACCGCGACCCGGATCACCAAGGTGGGCACCGTGATGGTCCCCGTCAGCGACCAGGACCGCGCGATCGAGTTCTTCGTCGAGAAGCTCGGCTTCGAGCTGCGCGGCGACACCGCCTATGGGGAAGGCAATCGCTGGGTCGAGGTCGCGCCGCCGGGAGGGACGACGCCGATCGCGCTGATTCCGCCGGGCGAGGGCGAAACGGTGGGGATCATGACCCGGATCGGCTTCGACACCAACGACGTCGACGCCGACCACGCGACCCTGCGTTCGCGCGGAGTCGACGTCGACGATGTGATGCGGGAAGGGGACCCGGTGCCGCCGATGTTCTTCTTCCGCGACCCCGACGGAAACCACTTCATGCTCGCCGAGCGCTAGGAGGCCGATCGCGATGACGGAGACGACGGACCGGATTCCCAACCCACCGCCGGTCGTCTCGCCGCAGGAGTGGGCGGCGGCGCGCGAGGAGCTGCTCGCCAAGGAGAAGGCGCAGCTGCGCGCCGCCGACGCGCTCGCCGCGGAGCGCCGGCGGCTGCCGATGGTCGAGATCGAGAAGGAGTACGTGCTCGACGGGCCGGAGGGGAAGGTAACGCTGCTCGACCTCTTCGAAGGGCGGCCGCAGATGATCGTCTACCACTTCATGTACGGGCCGAGCTCGGACCAGGGCTGCGACGGCTGCTCGATGTTCGTCGACAACCTCGGCCACCTGGCGCACCTGCGCGCCCGGGACACCTCCTTCGCCCTGGTCTCCCGCGCGCCACTGCCGAAGCTCGAGGAGTTCAAGCGTCGCATGGGGTGGGACGACATCTCCTGGTACTCCTCGTTCGAGAGCGACTTCAATCCCGACTTCGGCATCTCGCCGCCAGACCCGCAGCCCGATCAGTACCAGGACGGCGAGACCTTCGGCCTCAGCGTCTTCATCCGCGACGGCGAGCGGATCTTCCGCACCTACTTCACCGACCGGCGCGGGGTCGAGCCGCTATCCAGCAACTGGGCGCTGCTCGACCTGACCCCACTGGGTCGCCAGGAGGAGTGGGAGGATTCGCCGCAGGGACGCCCGCAGGGCCCGGCCTACGAATGGTGGCGCCTGCACGACGAGTACGACGAGGAGAGGAGCACTCAGTGAGCACCGAGGCACCGCTGATCACTGGCACCGACTTCATCTGTGTGGGTACCAAGGACTTCGACACCGCCGTCCGGTTCTACGGCGAGGTGCTGGGCTTGCCGGAGTCGAAGCGCTGGGGCAGCATGCCAGGGGCCGAGTTCGAGACCGGCAACCTGACCATCGCCGTGATGCAGTCCGACGCCTTCGGCCTCGAGTTCAAGCCTCATGTGCACCCGATCGAGCTGCGGGTCGAGGACTTCGAGGCGGCGCGCGCCGAGCTCGAATCGCGCGGCGTCAAGTTCGAGGGCGACACGCTCGACTCCGGCGTCTGCCACCAGGCCTTCTTCCTCGACCCCGACGGCAACGCCCTGGCGATCCACAATCGCTACGCACCGCCTGGCGTGGTGCCGCGAAGCGAGCAGCAGGCCTAGCCACCGCGCGCTTCCCTCTAGGCTGGTGGAGATGAGCTCTGCTCCGACAGGCACCGAGGCGGACAAGAAGCAGCTGCTCGAGGCGGCGCAGAAGGGAGACGAGGGCGCCTTCGCCGAACTCGTAGAGCCTTACCGCGGCGAGCTGCAGGCGCACTGCTACCGGATGCTCGGCTCGATCCACGACGCCGAGGACGCACTCCAGGAAGCGCTGCTGCGTGCCTGGCGTGGCTTGAAGAGGTTCGAGGGACGCAGCTCGCTGCGCTCCTGGCTCTACACGATCGCCACCAACACCTGCCTCAACGCGATCGGCAAGCGGCCGAAGCGGGTGCTGCCGACCGAGTACCCGGCGGCCGACCCCGGCGAAGGCCCGGGCGAGCCGCTGGTCGAGTCGGTCTGGGTCGAACCCCTCGCCGACGAGGCGATCGGCGTCGAGGACGGCTTCGCCGCGCCCGAGGCCCGCTACGAGCGGCGCGAGGGCGTGGAGCTCGCCTTCATCGCCGCCCTGCAGTACCTGCCGGCGACGCAGCGGGCGGTGCTGATCATGCGCGAGGTGCTCGGCTTCTCCGCCAGCGAGGCGGCGGAGGCGCTGGAGACGACCACCGCGTCGGTCAATAGCGCCCTGCAGCGCGCCCGCGCCTCGGTTGAGGAGAAGCTGCCCGAGCAGAGCCAGCAAGAGACCCTGCGGGCGCTTGGCGACGAGCAGATCACCGAGCTGGTCGAGAGCTACGTCGAGGCCTGGGAACGCGCCGATGTCGAGAAGGTCGTCTCGATGCTGAGCGAGGAGGCCGCCTTCACGATGCCGCCGCTGCAGTCCTGGTTCCGGGGTCGTGAGGAGATCCGCGCCTTCCTCGCTTCCTCGCCGCTCGGGGGCGACTGGCGCTGGCGCGCCCTGCGCGTCCGCGCCAACGGCCAGGAGGCGCTCGCCTTCTACAGCTGGGACCCCGACGCGGGCAATTACCAGCGCTTCGCGCTCAACGTGCTCACCTTCGCGACGGACGGCAAGATCTCCCAGGTCGACGCCTTCCTCACCCGCACCACCGAGGATCCCGCCCCCGAGACGATCCTCCGCCTGCCGGAGCAGGAATTCGACCGTCGCGCCGTAAGCGCGGCCTTCGAGCGCTTCGTCGGCTTGCCGACGGAGCTCGCTGGCTAGTCTTCGGGTGTTCCTTATACGTCCTATATACGGATAAAGAACACCCGAGCGAATTCGCTCTCACCGATGAGTTCCGGGTCCTTCCCCGGTCTTATCCCTCGAAGCCCCAATTCCCCAGTCCAGACTCGACGGAAGGAGCCGCAGTGACCACGCAGCCCGATCAACTCGACCGCAACCGCTGGCTGGCGCTCTACGTGCTCTGCGCGGGCGTACTGATGATCGTCCTCGACATCACGATCGTCAACGTCGCGCTGCCCTCGATTCAGGACGACCTCGGCTTCTCGCAGAGCAACCTGGCCTGGGTCGTCAACGCTTACCTGATCCCCTTCGGTGGCCTGCTGCTGCTCGCCGGCCGCTTCGGCGACCTGCTCGGCCAGCGCCGCGTCTTCCTCACCGGCCTCGCTGTCTTCGTCAGCGCCTCGCTGCTCTGCGCGCTCTCGCAGAGCCAGGAGATGCTGATCGGCGCCCGCTTCATCCAGGGAATCGGCGGTGCGCTCACCTCGGCCGTAGTCCTGGGGATGATCGTGACGATGTTCCCGCAGCCGAACGAGCAGGCGAAAGCGATCGGGGTCTACGGCTTCGTCGCCTCCGCCGGCGGCTCGATCGGGCTGCTTGCCGGCGGCGTCCTCACCGAGGCGATCAGCTGGCACTGGATCTTTTTCATCAACCTGCCGGTCGGGATCGTCACCGCGCTGCTGGCCCGGCGCCTGGTCGAGGACCACGAGGGGCTTGGTCTCGCCGAGGGAGCGGACGTCCCGGGTGCGCTCCTGATCACGTCCAGCCTGATGCTTGGCACCTACACGATCCTCGAGGTCAGCGAGGTCGGCTGGCTGGCTACCCAGACGCTGATTCTCGGCGCGATCTCGCTCGCGCTTGGCGCCGCCTTCATCGCCCGCCAGGCGCGGATCGCCAACCCGCTGATGCCGCTGCGGCTCTTCCGCTCCCGCAACGTCTCCGGCGCCAACGCGCTGCAGGCGCTGCTGGTCGCGGGGATGTTCGCGATGTTCTTCCTCGGCGCTCTCTACTTGCAGGAGATCCTCGGCTACGACCCGCTCCAGGTCGGCCTTGCCTTCCTGCCGGCGACATTGGTGATGGGGACGCTCTCGCTTGGCTTCTCGGAACGGCTGATCATGCGCTTCGGTGCCCGGCGGACGCTGATGCCGGGCTTGGCCCTGATCGGCGCCGGCCTGCTGCTCTTTGCCCGGACACCGGTCGACGGCACCTTCGTGGCCGACGTCCTGCCGCCGATGCTGCTCATCGGCGTCGGCATCGGGACCTCCTTCCCGGCACTTATGACGGTGGCGATGTCGGGGGCGACGCCGCAGGATTCCGGCCTCGCCTCGGGCCTGGTCAACACCAGTGCTCAGGTCGGCGGGGCGATCGGCCTCGCGATTCTGGCGACGCTGGCCACGGGGCGGACCGACGACCTGCTCGCCGACGGGGTCTCGAATGACGCAGCGCTCAACTCCGGTTTCCACCTCGCCTACATGGTCGGCGCCGGGCTGGTCGCGATCGCCCTGGTGATCGCTATCACCGTGCTGCGCGAAGTGGACCCGGCAGCGGTGCACGCTGCGCCGCAGGAGGGCGAGGGCGAGCCGGCCGGCGAGCGAAAGCCCGCCTACTCCGAGGCCTAGGGAGTTTGATCAGTGTGGGACGCGGGTAACGCGTCCCACACATGAGCGTGCGGCTAAATTCCTCCCGGCCGCTGCGATTGCTGATCGCCTTCGTCGCGGCGCTGGCCCTTCTCGCCAGCGCCGCCACGGGGGTTCGCGCGGCGAACTACGTCGCGCTGGGCGACTCATACGCTGCCGGGCCGCTGATCCCGTTCCCGGTCCTCCCGCTCGGCTGCCTCAAGTCGGACCGCAACTACCCGCACCTGACCGCGTCGCGCACCGGCCTGCCGCTGCGCGACGCCAGCTGCAGCGGCGCTCAAACCGAGGACATGTTCGCGCCGCAGGGAGTTGAGCCGGATGGCCCCAATCCACCGCAGCTCGACTCGCTGGACGCGAGCACGACTGTGGTCTCGCTGACGATTGGCGGCAACGACATCGGCTTCGGCGAGATCGCCGAGGGCTGCGTCGTCGTCAACCCGTTCGAATCGCCGTGCCGGGACAAATACACCGCCGGCGGTGTCGATCAGCTCAGCGAGAGGATCGCCGCCACCGCGTCCAAGGTCGATGCTGTGTTTGACGCGATCCGGGCGCGCTCGCCACAGGCGCGGACCTTCGTCGTCGACTACGCTGCGATCTTCCCCGAGACCGGCCACGGCTGCTGGCCGCAGATGCCGGTCGGCTTCGCCGACGTGCCCTACCTGCGCGCCAAGCAGCGCGAGCTGAACGCGATGCTCGCCAGCGAGGCGGCCGCGAACGGCGCCACTCTGGTCAGCTGGTACCAGGCCAGCATCGGCCACGACGCCTGCAAGGGTCCGCTGACGCGTTGGGTCGAGCCGGTCGTGCCGCTCAACCCGGCGGCGCCGATCCACCCGAACGCGGCCGGGATGCGCGGCGCGGCGAACGTGCTGGCTGCTGCCATCGCGGGCTGATATTGCCTGCAACGTTTTGGAGACCTATTGGGTGCCCAAAACGTTGCGCTCAGCGGATCAGCCTGACGGGAACGGTTCTGAGCACCCTGTCGCCTGCGTCGTCGAAGGCGACCACGGTCACCCGCGCTGAAACCCGGCGCCCCTGCTTCAGCATCCGCTTCGCCCGCTGCCGCACCCTCACCTTCAGCACGGCGAGGCGGAAGCGGTTGCGGGCGCCCGCTTTGGCGGGGCGCGATACCGGGATCAGCCGCGCCGAGCCGGCTTTCCGGCCTCGCTTGAAGAAGTGCAGGCGACCGCGGGCGCGCAGCGCGCAGGCCTCCGAGCAGATCGCCACGACCTTGACGTGGCCGCGCAGCCGCTGCCGACGGGCGGCGCGAACGGTGAGGCGGAGGCGCTCGCTTTTTCCGACCGGGTCGACGATTCCGCAGGCGGGCGCTCCACTGGACGGTGACGAGTCCGAGCTCATCGCAACGCGGTAAGCACTCCCAGTGGTGAGGACGTAGGCGCCGCAGCCGGAGTCCTCGCCGAAGCCGAGCAGGCTGCCGTTCGGAATCGTCAGGTTGGCGGGTCGCGGCTGGCCGCCCGCTGCGTCGAGGTCGATCGTGCGCAGGTCGGACCGGCAGGCGTCCCCGTAGAGATAACGGCCGAACAGTTCGCCCAGTGGCTGATCGCGGACGACGTAGCCGCCGATGATCGCGCAGCCGGTCGTTTCCAGCGGGCTGCCGGCGTTGGCGTACTGGAAGATGGGGTCGGTGAGTCCCGGCTGAGGCGGCGTGCAGGCGCCCTCGCAGATCGGCCAACCCAGATTGGCGCCGGCGAGGTTGCCGGTGTTGACCTCCTCCCAGGTGCTGGCGCCGACGTCGGGGACGACGAGGCGGCCATCCGGCGCGAAGGAGGCGCGATAGGGGTTGCGCAGGCCCAGTGCGTATATCTCCTCTTTGGCCCCGGGGACTCCCACGAGCGGGTTCGAGGGCGGCACGCCGTATTCACCGTCGTTGGCAAAGCCGCGCGGATCGATCCGCAGCACCTTGCCGAAGAGGTTGGCCGAGTCCTGGGCGTTGGCCGAGTTAGCGTTGTCCCCGACCGTCACGTAGAGAAGGCCGTCGCGCCCGAAGGCGAGCTGGCCGCCGTTGTGGTTCGTGGCGGAATGGGGGATCCCGAGCACGAGCCGGGCGGAGGCGTCGTCGGCCAGGTTTGGGTCGCTGGCAGAGCGCCTGTACTCGACCACCTGTAGTTCTCCCGGTTCGGCGCCGAACTCGCCCGCCGCTTTGGCCACCGTGAAGACGTAGAAGAGGCCGCTGGAGGCGTAGTCGGGAGCGAAGGCGATCGAGAGCAGGCCCCGCTCGCCTTCGGTGTCGACGTTCGGCACGGTGAGGAACGGGGCCGTCCGCAGCGCGCCGTTCTCGAAGGTCCGCACCCCGCCGCCTCGTTCGGCCACGAACAGGCGCGGGTCGCCGGGCGGCGCCGTCGCGTGGATCGGGTCGGAGGGCCAGGCGGAGGAGGGCGCGAGGGGAACCAGCGCTGCGCCCGAGGTGGCGGTCGGCAGGGTCGCCGCCGCGGCGACGATCACGATGACGGCGGTGCCCCAACGCCTCACCGGCCTGATGCTACCCAGGCCGGTCGGTCGGCTCAGCCCGCGGGAACGGCATCGCGGAAGAGCTCGGCCGAGGGGATCCCGATCACATCGCCCTTGAAGCGCTTCTCGTGCCCGTAGACGACCCAGGTGGTGTCGATTTCGCCGATGTCGAGGTCGAGCCGCAGCTCGTTGGCGTGCTCCTCGACGTGCTCGATGTGGGTCAGGCCTGAGTCGTAGCGGCCCGCCAGGAGCTCTTCGGCGACGATCGGCTTCGAGGGCACGTCGATGATCTCCTCCCACTGGGAGAGGTCGACGTAGCCCTTGGTGGCGGGAACGATCCCTAGCGAGAGCGGCCTCTCCACATCCTTGCGGCTGAGCAGGACCAGGTGCTTGGTCGGGTAGATGAAGGTGTCGACGACGAAGATCTCGGTCCAGTACTTCTCGGTGATCTCGTGGACCTTGGGGTGGGCGCTGCACTGGACGAGGAAGGCCCCGGGTGTCTCGCGCAAGATCTCCAGGCCGTCGAAGAAATCCGTGATCAGCACGATCTCGTACTCATCGACCCCCTGGAAGTCCAGGTACCGCTGGACCGCGCGCTCGTGGCAGGTCCCCTCGGGCCCGAGGGTGATCACGGTGACCTTGTCTCGGTGTTCGCGGCCTCTCTCCATCTAGACAAGAGTAATTGACTAAACAGGTCACTTCAAGGTAAGTTTACGCAGCTGACACTCCGCTGGATCGTGACATAGGATTCTTTTGTCTGTTAGACAGAACATTTCGCAAGCTCGCTGTAATGAAAGGCACCATGGGGAGAGTCAGCAGGGGAGGTGGCGCGAGGAGTCGCGCGTACCAGGCGACCCTTTTCGCTGCCCTTCTGCTGATCAGCTCGGCGGTCCCGGTGCTGGCTGCTGAGCCCTCACCGGAGCTCCCAGCCGAAGCGCCCGCGTCGGTCGAGGCGGAATCGGTCCAGCTTCCTGACGCCGAAGACATGCGCGAGGGGATCGAGACGGCCGAACGCGAAGACGCTGAACGCCAGCGCTGGTTGGAGAGCCCCGAGGCCGCTCGCCAGCGGGAAGAATCCCGCTACGCCTTCGCCCGCCTCTCCGTCGCCGAGGCTGGCGAGCTATTGCTCGCCACCTTCTCCGCCGAGCTCGAGAAGTTGAACAATGAACCAGCGAGGTTCCTCAGCGACGCCCAGCTCGTACGCCCCCTCGGCGAGGACGAAGTCGCCGCAACCGTCAAGGACGAAGGGAACGAGCTCCTGCTCGACGCAAGCATGCCGGTCAGGACCGAGAACGAGAGCGGCGAGCTGCGCAAGGTGGACCTGGGCCTCGAGCCGATCACCGGCGGGTTCGAACCGATCAACCCTCTTGTCGATGTTCGAATCCCTGCCTTAGCCAATCGGCCCGTGGAGATCGGCGAGGAAGGTCTCGCGGTTTCAGGCTTGGCCACCACCGACGAGAGCACCGCGCAGCTCCTCGGTGACAAGAACGCCTTCTATCCCGAAGCGCTCGGACCTGACAGCGACGTCGACCGCCTGATCTCGCCGATCGCTGGCGGGGTGGAGATCTTCGATCTCCTGCGCTCAGCCGAGAGCCCCGAGGTGCTGCGCTTCCACCTTGAGATGCCTGAAGGCGCCGAGCTGCGCTCCGACAGCTTCGGCGGCGCCAAGATCGTCAAGGGCGAAGAGGGGATCGCCTCCGTCCCGGTCCCTTATGCGGTTGACGCCCAGGGCAGCGAGGTCCCGGTCGAGATGGAGGTCGAGAGTGACGATCTCGTCCTACATGTGCCCCACCGCGAAGCCGATGTCGCCTATCCATTGCTGGTCGACCCGGCCATCTTTGAGGACTGGATCAACCCGGGGTTGAGTTGGTTCAGCGGGGGCGGCCTCGCCGCGCTGACCAATGGCTCCTGGAAATATGACGAGACCCACTCCTGGGTCCACGGCAACACCTACTGCATCTACTACTGCTGGGGCGGCTCGAACCGCGGCCTGTTCGTATCGATGCCCAGCGGCACTCACTGGGAACAGCAGTACGGCCGCTGGATCTACTCGGCGCCGAACGCGAACAGCTACCTCGTCAACGCCTGGGCGAATCCGTTCGTTCGCCAGGACTACAGCAACTGTCACCGCTCCAAATACCCCAAGCCCCACGACTACGTCGGCATGTGGTACCAGGGCAAATGGAACCGCGTCCTCAACAACCAGGCGGCCGAAGTCGGCTCGGTCGACATCCAATCCTGGGGAGAGTCCTTCATCCTCGGCCTCTCGACCGGCGGGGGCAACAGCTCCTACAGCATCCCCTGCTGGCGCGATCTCTACGTCGGCGGTGTGGTTGTGTGGCTCGACGATTGGCAATACCCGGTAATCGACTCGGTCTCGGGCATCGTCCCGAACAAATGGTTCAGCGACAAAGTGCCTCTGTCGATCACTGTCAAAGCGAGCGATGCCGGTCTCGGAGTCCGCAGAATCTCTCTTCATCCGGAGTCATATGCGCCCATTCACGACAACATCGGCGGTTGCACCGGCCTCTCCGCCCACCGCTGCCCAACCGCGGCGGAAGCGAAATTCGACTTCACTAGCAAAAGTCTCGGAGAAGGCATAAGAACACTGAACGCGAGCACTGAAGACCCCACCGGCAAGGCTTGGGGCCCATACTCGATCGGCCCGACCATGGTCGACCGCACCTCCCCGGAAATCACTCTGGAAGGCCAGCTCGCCAACGCCACTGATGAGAAAGGCAGTGAAGAGAGCAAAGACGGAGCCGAGACGCTCCCCCTCCCCGTCTACAACCTCACAATCAAAACCACCGACGGCAGTACGGAAAGTAATCTGACCAAGCGCTCCGGCGTCAAAGACATCAGGGTCTCCCTCGACAAAGAAGAGATGGACGTTTCCTGGGAACCGCTGCCTTCCTGTCCAGCGACCAGCTGCAAACTGAATGTCACCTACACCCTCGGGCTGAGTGGAATCGAGACCGCCGGCATGCACACGCTGGAAATCACTGCGGTCGACTTCGCCGGTAACGAACACGTGCGCCACATCGAGTTCGAATACTTCCCAGCGACCGGGATAAAGGACGAGTACGTGATGCACTACTTCCCGCTTCCCGACGGGCTCGGTAACGAAGCCGAAGAAGAGCATCCCGCCCGTCCCGAACTCGCGGTCAACGTGATGAACGGCAGCCTCGTCTACCGCGAGCGCGACTTCGAGGTGCAGGGAGCTGCGGTCGACCTCGAGCTGGAACGCTTCTACAACTCGCAGCTGCCCGACTCCGAGAGCACCGAGTGGGGAGACGGCTGGACCCTCGCCGAGACGCCGGAGCTCGATCCCGAGGGAGGTGAAGGCCCTCCGAGCGAAGCCGACCTGCTCGACGCGAGCGGAGCCCTTGAGGATGGCGTAGAGCTGCCGGCCAAAGCCGGCGAGGAGGAGTTCGATCCCGAGCTGCAGGCGACGATCGCCAAGGAGCCAGACGGCGGCTATGAGCTGACCGACGAGACGGGGGAATCGGCCACCTCGGTCGCCTTCAACGAAGACGGCCGCACCGAGGCGCTTCGCACCGAGGGCTATGCCAAGGTCGACTACGTCTATGAGGCCGACGAGCTGGCCGAGATCGAGGTGCAGGACCCGGCGACCTTCGCTGCCGATCCAAACGAACTGGAGATCGACAGCGGCCTTATCGAGAAACCGACCTACGCCAGCTCCTTCGGCAAAAACGGCAGTGCCGACGGCCAGCTCAAATCTCCAGCGGACGTCGCCGTCGACTCGGCCGGCAACCTCTGGGTCGCCGACAAGTCAAACAACCGCATCCAGAAGTTCAGCCCCGACGGCAAATTCCTCGCCAAGTTCGGCACCAGCGGCAAAGAAGATGGCCAGTTCGCGGGCCCCACCGCGATCGCGATCGATTCTCAGGGCAACCTCTGGGTCACAGACAGCGGCAACCGCAGGGTGCAGAAGTTCGACCCCAGCGGCAAATTTCTGCTCAAGTTCGGCTCACAGGGCAGCGGCGACGGGCAGTTCTCAGGCTGGGGCCCGAGGGGCGTCGCGATCGACGCCCAGGGCAATGCCTGGGTCAGTGACTACAGCGGCCGCATCCAGCGCTTCGACCCCAGTGGCAAATTCGTCCAGGCAGTCGGCTCATCTGGTTCGGGCAATGGGCAGTTTGGCGAGTCCGCCGGCCTCGATGTTGGTGAAGGCAAGGTCTGGGTCGCCGACTGGACCAACAACCGCGTAAGCGTCTTCTCAGAAGCCGGCGCATGGCTCTTTTCCTTTGGCCTGTATGGCACCGGCGACGGCTACTTCAACCATCCCGACACAGTCGACGTCGACAAGGAAGGCAACGTCTGGGTCGGCGACCAGTCGAACAACCGAGTGCAGCAGTTCGACTCGGGAGCGAAATTCATCGCCAAGTTCGGCTCCTATGGCTCAGGCGAGGGCCAGTTCAGCTTCGCCTACCCGCTGGGGATCGAGACCGATGGCAAGGGCAGCCTCTGGGTTGCAGACGTCAGCAACCATCGCATCCAGCGCTGGCAGGTGCCGGTCAAGGCGCCGGCCTTTCACAGCTCCTTCGGCTCAGTGGGTGAAGGCGACGGTCAGCTGAGGGCACCCGCCGACGTGGCGGTCGGGCTCGGTGGCAGCCTCTGGGTTGCAGACCGCTTGAACGCCCGCATCCAGAAGTTCAGCCCCGACGGCAAATTCCTCTTCCAGTTCGGCAAATACGGTGAAGGACAAGGGGAGTTCATGGAACCAGCGTCGATCGCGGTCGATCGCGACGGCAACTTGCTGGTCGCAGACCGGGAAAACTACCGGGTGGAAAAGTTCGACCCACAGGGCGAGTTCATCACCCAGATCGGGGAAACTGGCCAACTCAACAGGCCCGAAGCAGTCACCACAGACTTCGCTGGCGACGTCTGGGTTTGCGACAGCTTCAACGGCCGTATCCAGCGTTTCGACGAGGAAGGCAAATTCATTGAAGTCGTGGGCTCGAAAGGGTCCGGAGAAGGGCAGTTCGGCCGCTGCACCGGGATTGATGTCGGTCCTGATGGAAGGATCTGGGCAGCTGACTGGACTAACAACCGGGTCAACGTCTTCGGGCCCGACGGCAAATTCCTCTTCCAGTTCGGTTCCTTCGGAGCAGGAGCTGGACAATTCAATCGCCCGGACGGGGTCGAGGTCGATAACAAAGGCAATGTCTGGGTCGGCGACCAGACCAATCACCGTATCCAGCTCTTCGACTCCGAAGGCAAATACGTCAAGCAGTTCGGCTCCAACGGCTCGGGTCCTGGCCAGTTCAAATTTGCCATCCCACTGGGGATCGAGACCGACTCCAAGGGGAGCCTCTGGGTAGCCGACGTCAACAACCACCGCATCCAGCGCTGGCTCACCGCGAACTACGCGCCGGTGGAAGCTGAGCCGATCGAGCTGTCTGACGGCGACCCTGCCGTCGAGGTTGAATCGGAAGGCGGCCTGATCGTCGGCGTCTCTGGCAACGCCGCCGGGGAGCACACTTACGAACACGAAGACGATGCCCTTGTCTCCCACGACGGCCCGGAGGGGGAGACGACCTACGAGCAAGACGGAAGCGGTCGGATGACGAAAGTCACGCTGCCAAACGGCACCTGGGCCGAGGTCGAATACGATGCCTACGGGCGGGTCAAATCGGTCGAGGTGGCGCCAGAGGGTTCCAACGCCAAAACGACTTACTTCGAGTACAAGGACACCGACCCGCGGCGCACGACGGTGATCCCACCTGACGACCAGCACCTGGTCTACGACATTGGCATCGATGGTTCGGTCCTCAAGTGGTGGAATAAAGAGCTGCCACCGGAACTGAAACTCGCGGGCACGCTATACGACCACAAGGAAAAACCGGAGCCGATCTGGAACGGCGATCACTGGCTGGAATCGCAGGCCAAATCCAAAGAGGGAATCGCCTTGGTCCAGGTCATCGCTAATGGCGACGTACTAGTCAGCGAAGAGACCTGTGAGCAAGACCCCCAAGAAGAAGGGGTCGAGTGCGACGGTCTGATCATCGACCAGTGGGTCACCAGCACCGATTCGCACCCGCCGGGCCACCTCCAGCTCGAAGTCATCGCGACCGATCGCATCGGCAACAGCAGTAGCGAGCGCTTTTGGGTGGACATCCCCGAGCCACCGCCACCCGCGTCCGGCTCACCGGTCCCACCGAAGTTCCATCAGATCCTCGACTTCCGCGAAGAATTCGGACTGGAGGTCGTCTTCCCAGTTAAAAACGAGGTCGAGCGCAACGAACGCATCTTTAACCTGATCAATGCGTGGTACGAAGGGGATGCCTACGCCAGGGCCACAATGGAGAAGTGGGGAGTTCCACTCCGCCCTGCAGATGTCGTCGAGCTGGAATTCCGCGAACGCTACGTGGAGCAAGCGGCCACCGCGTTGCCTGGCTGGACGGCATCTCAAGGTGTTGGATACGCCGGCTATTACGTCGATCACAGGCAAGGGGGTTTGGTTCACGCTGGATTCACGTCAAACCAGACGGATCGCTTGACCCAGCTCAAAGCCTCCGGTGCCCTTCTCGTACCCTCAGACCGGCTCAGAGCGTTTCCAAGTCAGCCTCAACACACTCTGAACGCACTTGAGTCCCTCCAAGTTGGGATCGCCGAACACAGTGGCACAGCTGGGATCGTTACGCGCGTGGGCATTGATGTGAAAGGCAACGCTGTCTCAGTAGGTGCCACGAATCCAACGCAAGCGCAAAGCATTCTGTCGGGTACCTATGGAGCACAGGCCCCGATCACTGCATACGCCGATTCGTTCAGAATTGCGCCTCGCCGGCGTGATCGCCTCACCGGACCGGTGAAGGCGGGTGATCTGCTGCGTGGTGAACCTGTCCCAGCAAACGAAGAAGTTAACGGATGCACTACAGGCTTTGGTGCCTGGGATACCGCAGGGACCAATCCGGCGACCGGCAGCCCGAGCTACAGACACTTTATTCTCACCGCTGGTCACTGTTTTAAGGAGGGTTGGAAAGCCTATCGAGAACATCAAACCCCCGACGTTCTCAATGACGAAGAGACTCAGCATCTGGGCTGGTTCCGAAGAACTAACTACAGAGAAACTGGTGGCGGTTTCGTGGTGGATGCGATCGCCGCCAGGCTTGATTCCCCAGAATTTGCGCCACGCCTGATTTATCACACTTGGGATCAATCCATTCGGATCAACGAGTCAAAGGTCCCACAGCCAGGGATGATCGTTTGCTTCTCTGGCATAACTTCCAATCACACCAGATGTGGACCGGTGATCGGTCCTCCAGAAGCTTTTGCATATGAAGGCACCGATACAACAATGTGGCAGGTTCCATTCAAAGAGTACTCGCTTGGCGGAGACAGTGGTTCTCCTGTGTGGGAGGCCGGAACTGGCAGGGCCATTGGCCTCATGACCGCAGGCGCAGAACCCTGGAAACCTGGTGAAACGCCGCCCAAGGAAAACTGGATAACGCCGCTGCTGCCAAGTGCTGGCTATCCTGCGGCACCAGGCATTTTCGCAGCGCTAGGTACGCCGACCGGGAATCTCCATCTAGTCCGGTGGAAGTAATGCGGCACAAACTCACCTGCCTCCTCATTCCTGGATTCACCGCTATTATCATTTGGGGAGCGGTTACGCCTAACGCAGGGGCTTGGAGCTATGTAGTCGGTCCTCCTAGGGTTGAACGTGTGTCGTGGAAAGTACAATCCGTGCCAGTGTCCGATCGAGCGCAACGCAGCTTCTCTCTCACTGTAAAGATTGGATACTGCGCAGGAGAAGCTCCTCCACAGCTTCATCGTATAAAGGTAACTGAAGAGTCTTCAATCTATAGCGACTCAGCAATTATCACCGTGTTCGCTAAGTTTCCGGCACCGAGGAAGATCGTGGGCTCAGTGCGTCTAGGAGAACCAGGACCTACTTGCGTCGACGTTGGCGTTAGATTCCGACGAGTAGTTACACTCAAGCGTCCTATTCGCGGCTTGGTTCTCTATGACGGGAGCTATTCTCGACACCGAGTCTGGCCTCCCGTGGGCCCTCGATAATCGATGAAGATGGTGGCGCGAACAATCCGGAAGAAGCACCGTAACCCGGTGCTGATATTGGACTCAGACTTTCGTCGAGTCATTAAGTTTGAAGCGCCCAGTCAAGTTCAACAAACAAACCTGCCGTAAGAGATAGTGGAGGCGCGTACGGTCTATCGATGACACAGCGGGAAAGGGGCCTTCCATTGGGCTCGTGTTGGCTGGTTGTAATAGACCTGACCGAAACCTTGGTGTAACCGTTGCTGCATTCAGCTGTTCAGTGCCAAGAAAGGACATGGCAGATGGACCTAGACAGGATCAGCCACGGCGAGAAGAAGATTGCGGGGTTTGGCGATCCTGCTCTTCGTGCTCATGTTCTTCGACTGGTTCGGAGTCGAGAGATCCGACGATTGGCTCAGCCTTTTCAGCGTCGACCGCAGTGCCTGGGAAGCGCTCGACTACATCCCGATCGTGCTTTTGATTGCGATCATTGCCACGCTCGCCAAGGCGATGCTGCGCCTTGCGAAGGCCGTCCGCGAGCTTGGCGCCCCGGCCGACGCGGTGGTCGCAATCTTTGGCGCTATGCCGGCGCTGCTGATCCTCTTCCGGATCAGTGCTAACTAGCGGAAGCAGCGTCGTCGAAAATTGGGGGAGTCCCTTGATCTTGCCGCTGTCGCCTTCGACCCAATGCGTGGCGCAGGCTGACGGCGAGCGTGCGAGGGACGGCCTTCACGAGCATCTTCGCCGGCTTGATCTGCCGGGTTCCGAATTCGTCGAAGGTCAGCGCTAGCTTCGGGTCGCGGGCGGCGGCGGAGAAGAGGAGACGCTCGGCGGGGTTGAGGCGACGGCCGGTCGCGTAGTCGTGGATGAAGAAGGCATGACCGCGCAGCTCGCGCCGGTGGCGGCGTCGGTAGCGGTTGAGGCCGCGTTCGAGCGGCTCGACACCCTGTAGGGCGGGGGAGACGCTGTCGGCAAGCCACTCGGCTGACTGGAAAGCCCAACCGCAGCCGATGCCGAAGAGCGGATCGCTCGCCAGCGCGGCGTCGCCGACCAGCGCCAGTCCCGGCGCGACCGGGCCGCGGATCCGGTTGGGCATCTCGATCTTGCCCAGCACTGGGCCGACGATGCGGGACGAGCGAACCGGCGGCGCGTCGGGCAGGCCGGCGAGGAAGGAGGTGAGGGCGGCTCCCGGATCGCGCTTGAACTCCGGCAAGCGATTCTTGGCGAGCACGACCGCGTAAAGGGTGAGGCCGTCGTCGGTGGGGAAGGAGGCCGCCACGTCCGGGTCGAGGAACCAGAGTGCGCTGTCGGGCGGGTCGGGCCTGCCCTCGAAATAGGCGGCGTAGACGAAACGCTCGTGGGGAAGGGTCTTCCCGGTGAGACCGCCGAGCTCCGCGGTCGCCGAGCCGCGACCGTCGGCGCCGACGACGAGGCGCGCACGAAGCTCGCTGCGCCGGCCTTCCCGGTCTTCGACGGCGACGCCCGTGACCGCGCCGTCCTCGCGCAGCAGCTCCTGCACCGGGTGGCCGAGCATCAGCTCGACTCCCGGGGTCGCCGCTGCAACCTCGCGCACGAGCGGGTCGAGCCGCTCGCGACGCAGGTTGACCGCGTAGCCAGCCCGCTTGGGCGGCGGGTCGATCCAGCCCCAGCGCGTCCAGGCGGCGATCCGCGAGCGGATCCCGCCGGCGGCGAGGATCGGCTCGAGTAGGTCAAGGCGTTCGAGGGTCGGCGCCGCCGAGGCCTGGATGAAATGCCCGCAGATCCGCTTGAAGGCCTGTGGGTCGGGGCTCTTCTCGACCAGGGCGACGGTCGCGCCTGCGCGGCCGAGCTGAATCGCGGTGGCGCAACCTGCGAGGCTGGCGCCGACGACCACCGCGTCGTAGCGATCCTTCACCATACATCCCGTACTATACGTTACGAATCATGAAAAGCAAGTCAATCCGGCTGAGCTCCACCTCCTACGCGCTGCTGGCGCTGCTCGACCAGCTCGGCGAGGCCACCTCCTACGACATCAAGCAGGCGATGGACATGACGATCGAGAACTTCTGGCCTGTGCCGCATACGACCGCTTACGAGGAGCCCGCGCGCCTCGCCGCCGCCGGCTGCCTCTCCGTGAGCCAGGAGCCCGCCGGCCGCCGGCGCAAGGTTTACTCGCTCACCGAGGAGGGACGCGAGGCGCTGCGCGAGTGGGCGAACGAGCCGAGCGCCGCGCCGCCCCAGATCCGCGACGAGTTCGTCCTCAAGATCTTTGCCGGCGCCGACCCCCAGCCGCTGGTGCAGGCGCGCGTCGAGTGGCATCAGGCGAAGGTCGCCGAGCTGCAGGGATACCTCGACGAGGTGCGCGAGGCGGAGGGCTGGGACTCGAGCGAGCGCACCCTGGTCACCGGCATCGCCTATCACCGCAAGCAGCTCGAGCTGATCGAGGAGCTCGCGGCTGCTGCTGCCGCGGCCCAGCCCTAGCTAGCTGTAGTTCCTAACAACGTTGTTCATCCGGGCCTCCTTGAAGGCTGGGGGTGTCGAAGCCACCCAGCAACAAGGAGGACACCGGATGAGACTTCACGCTAACGCCCGCACCTGCCCGAATAGCCGCAGGCTCTTGGTCCGCCGGATCGAAGAGGAGGGCTGGTCGCTGATGGCTGCGGCCGAGGCCGCCGCCATCAGCGAGCGCTCAGCCCGCAAGTGGCTGGGCCGCTGGCGAGCAGAGGGCGAGGCCGGCCTTCTGGATCGCTCCTCGGCACCGAAGCGCATCCCGCACCGGACCCCGGACTCGGTGGTCGAGGCGATCGCAGCTCTGCGGCGGCTGCGGATGACAGCGGCCGAGATCGCCGAGATCCTCGGCCTGGCGCTTTCGACCGTCTCGGCCTGGCTGAAGCGGATCGGCCTCGGCAAGCGCAGCCGCCTCGATCCACCGGAGCCGCCCAACCGCTACGAGCGCTCGCGGCCGGGCGAGCTGATCCACATCGACGTCAAGAAGCTTGGTCGCTTCGGGGTGGCAGGCAAGCGAATGGTGGGCAAGCGCCACACCAGCGGCGGCTACGGCTGGGAGTGCTGCCACGTCTGCGTCGACGATGCCACCCGCCTCGCCTACGTGGAGGTGCTGCCTGACGAGCGGGGCGAGACCGCCGTCAGCTTCCTGCGGCGTGCCGTCGCCTGGCTTGCCGAGCGCGGGGTGAAGGTGGAGCGGGTGATGACCGACAACGGCTCTCCCTATCGCTCCACCGTCCATGCCCGGGCCTGCCGGGAGCTCGGCATCCGCCACCTCCGCACCCAGCCCTACCGGCCCCGCACCAATGGCAAGGCCGAGCGCTTCATCCAGACGATGCTGCGCGAGTGGGCCTACGGACGCCTCTACGGCAGCTCGAGCGCTACAACTACCGCAGAAAGCACGGCTCCCTCGGCCATCGCCCGCCGGCAACTCGACTTGATGAGCTGCTCGGGAACAACCTGGCTAGGAACTACAGCTAGGCGACCCGTCGCAGCGCTGGACGTCTCGAAGCGACGGCGGCCAGGGCCAGCTCGCTCGCCTCGACCGCGCTGGCCCAGGAGACCTCGGAGAGCAGACCGGGGGCGGCGACCATGTCGCCGGCGAGGAAGACGCCGTCGCCGCGGTCGATCGCCGGCCGGTCGCGCCAGCTCTGCCCGGGACGGTCGAGCGCGCCGCTGCGGCCGTCCATCACCTGGCGCCGGCGCCAGGTCTCCCGCTCGCGCCAGTCCGGCAGCGAGAGGTCGAGCAGGCGCTCGAGGCGCAGTGCGGCCTGCTCGGAACTCTCCCCGGGGCGGATCGGCATCTGCGCCTGGACCAGCTCCTCGCCCTCGGGCGCCAGCGAGGAGTCTGCGGCCGAGTAGCGCTCCAGCCAGCCGGCCTCGTCGAGGTCGGAGACGATGAACGGGTCGCCGCGACGGTGGCGCAGGCCGAGGTCGATGCAGACGGTGTTGCCGCTGAGCCAGCGCAGTGAGTCGTCGCCGAGCAGCTCGCGGGCCTGGTCAAGCTCGGTGGCGACGATCACCGGCGGCTCCGGCAGCGCCTCGACCGGGTGGCCTGTCTCGATCCGCACCCCCAGCTTGCGGGCGCGGGCCTCGAGCGAGTCGACCAGCGCGCGCCAGCCGCCGATCAGGTACCGGGCGGTCGGGCGGGCGGTGAGCAGGGCTCGCACGGTGCGCTCCCAGATGAAGGCCGCCGAGAGCTCGCCCGGGTCGTGGTGGAAGGTGTAGACGCCGGCGGCGGCGGAGAGCATCTCGGCGGTGCGCTTGTTGGTGAGGTCGGTAGCCCAGCCGCGGAAGTCCCGGTCGACCGGTGCCTCGCGGCCACGCAGCCGCAGCGTCGAGGGGATCGTTCCCAGTGGCGGCGTGCGCCGCACCGTCCCCTGCCAGCGGAAGCGGATCGGCGCCAGCGGCACGCCGGCGTAGGGAGGAAGGAGGTCGCGCTCCTGCAGCCATGTCCAGAGCGGACCGTCCTTGTAGATGACGTGCGGACCGAGGTTTGCCTTATATGGACCACCGGTGCTGCGCGCCCGCCCGCCGAGGGCGTCGTGCGCCTCGAGCAGGCGCACCTCTGCCTCGCCTTCGGCGCAGGCGATCGCTGCGGTGAGGCCCGCGAGCCCGCCTCCTACAACCGTGATCCGATCCATGGCGATCCTCCTCATGCTGGGGGAGGACGAATCTTAGGGAGCCACTGGATCGATATACAGTTCCAGTAATGCCCCAATCAAGAGGACCAGTTGGCCTGGACCTGCTGTTGGTGGAGATAGATCGCGACGGCGACCTGCCTCTTCACGAGCAGATCGAGCGCTCGATTCGGGAGGGCATCCGGGACGGCCGCCTCGACGCTGGCGCGCGGCTGCCCTCGACCCGGGTCCTGGCGGCGGAGCTGGGGGTCTCGCGGGGCGTCGTCACCGAGGCTTACGGTCAGCTCACCGCCGAGGGCTACCTGCTGACGCGACAGGGGGCGCCGGTGCGGGTGGCGCGGTCCGTGCGAACCTCGGAGCCGCGGCTGCCGGCCCGCTCCCTGTTGCCTAGCTTCGCCTACGACTTCCACCCTGGCGTCCCCGACCTGGCGGGGTTCCCTCGCGCCAGCTGGCTGCGCTCCCTGCGCGCGGCCTGGCGCCAGGCTCCCGTCGATGCGGTCGGGTATCCCGACCCGCGCGGCGTGCCGCAGCTGCGCGAAGCGCTCGCCGGGTACCTGGGGCGGGTGCGCGGCGCGGCGGCGGATCCCGAGCAGACGATGATCTGCACCGGCTTCACTCAGGGCCTCTCGCTGATCTGCCGTTGGCTGCAGGCCCAAGGCGTCGAACGGGTGGCGCTGGAGGACCCCGGCTGGCACACGCACCGGCTGATCGTCGAGCAGGCGGGCCTCGAGGTGGCACCCGTCCCGGTCGACGCCGAGGGGCTGCGGGTCGACGCGCTCGAAGCGAGTGAGGCGAGCGCGGTCGTCGTCACCCCCGCGCACCAGTTCCCGACCGGCTGCGTGCTCAGCAGCAGGCGGCGGGCGGCGCTGATCGAGTGGGCGGAGCAGGGGGAGCGGCTGATCGTCGAGGACGACTACGACGCCGAGTATCGCTATGACCGGGCGGGGGTGGGGGCGCTGCAGGGCCTGGCACCGGAGCGCGTTGCCTACATCGGCTCGGCGAGCAAGCGGCTGGCGCCGGGTATGCGCCTAGCCTGGTTCTTGATGCCCTCCTGGCTGGCCTGGCCGCTGATCTCTGTCAAGGCGATCGAGGACGGCGGCTCGGAGGCGATCGGCCAGCTCGCCCTGCACGACTTCATCGCTCGCGGCGAGCTGGACCGGCATGTGCGGCGGATGCGCTTGCGCTACCAGCGGCGCCGCGAGGCGCTGATCGGGGCGCTTAGCCGCTGGCTGCCCCAGGGCCGCCCGGGCACGGGCGCCGCCGGCCTCTACGAGCTGGTCGAGCTGCCCGCGGGGACCGACGAGCCGGGTCTGCTCGCCGCCGCCGAGACGCGGGGCATCGGTCTGGAGGGCCTCTCGCTGCACCGCTTCGCCGCCGCCGGCCCGCCCGCTCTCGTGCTCGGCTTCGGCAACCTCTCCGAGCCGGCGATCGAGCAGGGCGTCCGCCTGCTCGCTGAAGCGTTCACCGAAACGGTGGGGGGCTGAGGTGCCCGAGGCGCTCGCCTGGGGAGCACTGGCGGCTTCGTCCCTCGCGCTCGGCGCCCTGCTCGCCTTCGTCCGGCCCTGGTCGCCCCGGCAGGTGGGCCTTGTGCTCGCCTTCGGCGCCGGCGCGTTGATCAGCGCCGTCAGCTTCGAGCTGGCCGGGGAGGGGATCGAGGTCGGCAGCCTCGGCGCCACCGCGCTCGGCCTCGGGGCGGGAGCCCTCGTCTACTTCGGCCTCGACGGGTGGATCGCCAAGCGCTTCTCCGCCGGCCGCGGCCGCAGCGGCCGCGCCGGTGGGTCCGATCCAGGCAACGCCCTCGCACTCGGCGCCTTCCTCGACGGCATCCCCGAGCAGCTTGTCCTCGGGATCGGGCTGGCGGCCGGCGATGGTGTCGGCCTCGGGCTGCTCGTCGCGATCTTTGTCTCCAACCTGCCGGAGGCGATCGGCTCGGCCAGCGCGATGCGCGCCTCCGGGCGATCCCGCGGGCGGGTACTCGGACTCTGGTGCGCGGTCGCCGCGATCTGCACGCTCGCCAGCGCCGCCGGCTTCGCGATCGCCGACGTCACCTCCGGCGAGTTGCGGGCGACCATCGACGGCTTCGCCGCCGGGGCCCTGCTGGTGATGCTGATCGACTCGATGATCCCCGAGGCGACGAGGGAGTCCGGCCGTGTCGCCGGGCTGGTCACCACCCTCGGTTTTGCGGTGGCGATGGCGCTCTCTAGTCTCGAGTAGCAGATGGCCAAGGGCGAGTACACGATGCTCGAGGTCGCCGGCCGCGAGGTCCGGCTCTCCAACCCCGCAAAGGTCTACTTCCCCAAGTCGGGCTGGACCAAGCTCGACATCGTCGAGTACTACCTGGCGGTCGCCGACGCGGCCCTGGTCCACCTGCGCGAGCGGCCGACGGTGATGAAGCGCTTCGTCAACGGGATTATGGAGGACCCGATCTGGCAGAAGCGGGTGCCGCGGAAAATCCCCGAGTGGCTGCAGACGGCGACCGTCGCCTTCCCTTCGGGGCGCACCGCCGAGGAGCTGGTCGCCGAGGACGCCGCCCACCTCGCCTGGGCGGTCAACCTCGGGGTGATCGACTTCAACCCCTGGCCGGCACGCCGTGCCGACCTCGACCATCCCGACGAGCTGCGGGTCGACCTCGACCCCACCGACGGGATCGAGTGGGACGCGGTGCGGCGCACGGCGATGGTCGTGCGCGAGGTGCTCGAGGAGCACGGGCTGCGCGGCTACCCGAAGACCTCGGGCTCGAAGGGCATCCACGTCAACCTGCGGGTCGAGCCGCGCTGGGACTTCCTCGAGGTGCGCCGCGCGGCGCTGGCGATGGCGCGCGAGGTCGAGCGCCGCGCTCCCGAGCTGGCGACGACGAAGTGGTGGAAGGAGGAGCGCCACGGCGTCTTCGTCGACTACAACCAGAACGCCCGCGACCGCACCGTCGCCTCCTGCTGGTCGGTGCGCCCGACGCCGGACGCGCGCGTCTCCTGCGCCTTGCGCTGGGAGGAGGTGCCGGACGCCGAGCCGGCGGAGCTGCGCCTCGACACCGTGCCCGACCGGCTGCGTGAGCTGGGCGACCCCGCCGCCGACATCGACGAGCGCCCCGGCTCGCTCGACTCCCTGCTGGAGCTCGCCCGCCGTGACGAGGAGGAGGGTCTCGGCGACGCGCCCTGGCCGCCGCACTTCCCCAAGCAGCACGGCGAGCCGAAGCGCGTCCAGCCCAGCCGCGACCGCGACCGGCCGAAGCAGCGCGGCCGTGCCGGCGATCCCCAGCCGGGGGGGCCGCCGCCCGGCGCGAGCACGGGCGGCATGCAGCAGGGGTTTGGATCCAAGCCGCGGACCGGCCAGGGCCACGAGCACGAGTTCGACGAGGACTGAGGGATTGGCGACTTTTCGGGGCTATAGCCCCCTAAAGTCGCCAAGCGCGTTCAGCTCGCGCCGGCCACGGCGCGCTGCAGTTGTTTCTTGCTCATCTTCGAGCGGCCTTCGATTTTGAGCTTGCGGGCGTCGTTGTAGAGCTGCTCGCGGGTTTTGCCCTTCGACCGTTTGGTGCCGGAGCGCCGGCCGCCGCGCCGGCCCGAGGAGATGTCTTTGGTCGAGCTGCGCGACCTCGTGCGCGATTCGCCCGAGCGGGCCTTCTCCTTGTTGACGGTTCGCGCCGCTATTTCCTCGGCGCGATCCTCCGAGCGCCCCTGTTCCTTAGCGCTCTTCTTGACATGCTCGTACTGGCGGGCTCGCTTGCTGCCCTTTTTGACTCCGCGCGGTGGCATCTCTGCTCCTTTCTCGCTTGGGCCTTTTCAGGCGTGCGCTGTCTGCGCGCGCTGACCCTCGTGCACGCCCTCGGCGAACTCCTCGACCAACTTCGCGTTGAAGGCCTCGAGGTCATCCGGCTTGCGGCTGCTGACCAAGCCCTGATCGACGTGGACTTCCTCGTCGACCCACTCGGCGCCGGCGTTGCGAAGGTCCGTTTTCAAGCTCGGCCATGAAGTGAGCGTGCGCCCGCGCACCACGTCGGCCTCGACCAGGGTCCAGGGCGCGTGGCAGATCGCCCCTACCGGCTTGCCGGCCTCGAAGAAGGCGCGGACGAACTCGACCGCCTCCGGTTTCGTGCGCAGCTGGTCGGGATTGGCGACTCCACCCGGCAGAACCAGGCCGTCGTACTCGCCCGCGTCGGCGTCGCCGACGGCTCGGTCGGGGGAGAAGGTGCCGCTCTTGTCGAGGTGGTCGAAGGCCTGGATCTCGCCTTCTTCGGGGGCGAGCAGGTCGACTTCGGCGCCGGCCTCGCGCACGGCCTCGAGTGGCTCGGTTAGCTCCACCTGCTCCACACCCTCGTTGGCGACGAGGAAGGCGATCCGCTTGCCTTTGAGCTGATCGGACACGAGATCACTCCTTTCGATTCAAGCTTTCAGCGGATTGCTGTCTTCGCCGGCTACCCGGCGCGAGGGCGGTAAAACGACCTCGGCGGGGCTCACGGCCCCGCCCAGGAAGTGAGTTGGAGCTAGCCCAGCAGCGGGTGAGTGAGGCCGTGCTCGGCACAGATTCGCGGCACGCTCTCCATCTCGAACTCGATGCCGTAGCGCTCGCTCAAGACCTCGGGGCTGAAGTTACCGCTCTTCGTCATCTCGTCGAACTCGCGGAAGAAGTGCTCGAAGCCTCCCGGCGAGATCACCTCGAGGATGCGGCACGGCTCGTCGCCCGCGTTCCAGAAGGTGTGCCACTGGTCGCGCGGCTTGAACGCCAGATCGCCCGCCTCGGCATAGATCACGTCGTCGCCGAGCAGCGCCCCCATCCGTCCCTCGAGCACGAAGCTGTACTCGTCGACCCCGTCGTGGCGATGCAGCGGAGCGCAGAGCGAGCGCGGCGGGATCGGGTGTTCGACCAGCGAGAAGTTGCCGCCAGCTTCCTCGCCCCAAACCAGGAAACGCGCATCGCAGCCGCCGAGCTCGGCGAGGGGGCCGTCGGCAGGCCCGATCTTGCGCGGGCCCTGCGAGGCGTCGAAGCGTCGCAGGGAGTCGGTGAGTTGGGTGCCTGACATCTCGTTCCTCCAGTTCATTGAACAATAGTGTGCAATGAAACTAGCAAGCGTCCTTGGGGTCTGTCAAGATTCATCGAACAGTTATGTCCTCGAAATCAGAAGTCCCACCGAAACGGCGCTACCGCAAGCGCCGCCGCGCCGAGCTGGAGGACGAGACCCGGCGGCGAATCACTGAGGCTGCGGTCGACCTGCACGGGACGTTGGGGCCTGCCCGGACCACGGTCAGCGCCGTTGCCGAGCGCGCCGACGTGCAGCGGGCGACCGTTTATCGGCACTTCCCCGACGAAGAGGCCCTGTTCGCGGCCTGCTCAGCGCACTGGATCGCAGCACACCCACTTCCCGACCTCGCCACGTGGGCCCAGATCGCCGACCCCGGTGAGCGCCTCGGCGTAGCGCTAGCTGAGCGCTACGCCTGGTTCGAACGCGGTGAGCGGATGCTCGAGAGGACGACCCGTGATGCTGCCTTGGTGCCAGCCATGGAGCGGCCGGTCGCTACATCAGCGGCTTGGGCCGAGGCCGCGGCAGATGTCCTCCTCCGCGGGCGCCCGCAGCGCGGCGCGCGGCGTCAGACAGTCAGGGCGGCGATCGCCCACGCGATCTCCTTTCCGACCTGGCGCTCGCTCGTGCGTGAGCAGCAGCTCCCCCCGACCGCCGCGGTCGACCTCATGGTCGCGCTCGTCGCCGCGGCCGGGGAGTAGCGCTCAGGCGCTCAGGTCTTGCGCTCGAGGTCGGCGACTTCCTCGGCGCGCTCGTCGGCGCGCTCCTGAGCGTGATCCAGTTGCTCCTTCTTCTCGCCCTTCTCCTCCTCGCGTTTACCCTGGCGGCGCAGCGAGGCGTCGTCGGTCAGATCGCCAGCGGCTTGCTTCGCCCGGCCGGTGATCTTGTCGATGATTCCCATCGTTGTTCCTCCTCAGTGGGTTGCCAAGAGCAGCTACCCCCGCAACCCACCGAGAAACTCAGGCCGGCTGGTAGGCGTTGGCCATGACGCCGGTGGCGAAGGTCTGGCTGTCGATGAGCTTGAAGCTTTTCCTCTGGTCAGACTCGGGGAAGGGTCGCTTGCCGCTGCCGACGATCGTCGGGAAGACCATTAGTTTCAGTTCGTCGACGAGGTCGTTCTCGATCAGCGTGTGCACCAGCGTGCAGCTGCCGGCGACTAGGATTGTGCCCTCCTCGCGCTCCTTCAGCTTCGCGACCTCGGTGGCGACGTCGCCCTTGAGCAGGGTCGAGTTTTCCCACTCGAGCGGCTCGGGAAGGGTCGAGGAGACGACGTACTTCTTCATCGAGTTGAAGTGGTCGGCGAAGGGGCCTTTGCGCTGCGGCCATGCGCCGGCGAACGACTCGTAGGTGACACGGCCGATCAGTTGCGACTCGACTTCGTGTGTCTCCTCCATCTTGTACTGCTCCTGTTCAGGGCCGATGTAGTCGAAGACCCAGCCGGAGTGGGGATGTCCGGGCTCGCCCCCCGGCGCCTCCATCACTCCGTCGAGGGTCACGAACTCGGTCACGATCAGCTTGCTCATACGAGCGTAAGAACGTGGGCGCGCTTGGGGTCGACGCGGCCCTCGAGCACATCTAGGTAGGCGCTCTGGACCGCCTCGAAGCCCTCGCTGCGGATCGTCTCCAGCCACCTATCCATCCATTCGCAGAACGGGTGCCAAGCGTCGGCCACCCTCCTCTCGAGCTCGGCGGGGCCCCAGTTCTTGGAGCGCTTCACCACACGGTCGGGGGCAAAGAAGAAGGTGGGCTTCGGTCCGGGCAGCTCGGCTTGGTCCGGTCCCTGTCCCTCCTCCCAGTGGGTGAACCCGACCGCCATGCTGTGGACGAGCTCGTCGCCGTAGTGGGAGTGGACGGCGAGCCGCACCTCCGCGTCGCCGGCGATGTCGACGAAGGTCGCCGGCCCGCGATCGAGCGAGTCGATCGCGTCGTAGGCGACGGCGCGGCCGTAGATCCCCAGGCCCTCGACGAACTCGACGCTGCGCGGCGAGGTCAGCCCGATCAGCTCGACTCCCTCGCGCTGCGCCAGCAGGAAGGCGGCGGCGATCGCCGTCTTGCTCGAGGCGCTGGAGATCAGGACCGGGCCACGCTCGGCCAGCCCCTCGTCGGCGAGCTGGTCGTCGATCAGGAACGAGGTGTAGAAGAGCGGCCGCAGCAGCATCTGGATCTCCTCGGTGTCCGCCCGGTAGAAGGGGTCGGACCCGCTCGCCAGGTAGCGGTGGTAAGCCGAGGGCAGCTTCTCCCGGTGTGGCGAGCGGTCGACGAAGCCGTTCTCGCCGGCGCTCGCCGGTGTGACGACGAGGTGCGAGGAAGCCGGGAGGTATCCGTACAGGCGAGTGCCGGGCTCGACTCCCACCGCCTCGCTGCGCTCGACCTCGGCGAAGCCCCAGGTGGGGAGGATGCCCCAGCCCTCCTCCTCGGTGGGGAAGAAGTCCCAGTAGGACATCGCATCGCCGAAGACCGCGTAGGTGACGTTGTTCGCGGTCATCCCGAAGGTCTTGACCCGGAGCAGCGCTTGGCCAGACTCGAGCTGTGGCGCCCCAGACTCGGCGACGCGGCACTCGCGCAGCTCCCCTCGTTTGACCAGGAAGTCGGTCACTGGCCTCGAATGCTCTCACGCCGATGAGGAACCGCAAGCTTCGTCTCCCGGTCGCCCTGGCGCTGGCCGCCACCTTCGTCCTTGGAGCGGTGTGGCAGTCCGCCTTTGGGCTAGCGGTGGCGGGGCCCGTCGGCGATCCGTGACGCCCTCGCCCACACCAATCAACAAGGCTCGGTCGTCGTCCGCCGCGGCGAGTCCGACCAGGACCCGCAGGTCGTGCGCACGATCGAGTCGGGCCGCGGCGCCGGCTGCTGCCGCAAGCGAACTGGACCGGCTCGAGGGCCTCGGGCACGTGCCGATGTCAGACGACCCGGCGCGCGTTGCGGAGGCGATCCTTGAGGTGACGGCGGGCGACCGGGCGACGCCCGCCGTCTAACTCAGCGCCGCGCGGTCAGGCCGTCGAGGACCACCTCCACCGGCGAGCGATGCTTGCCGTTGCCGCTCTCCTCGCGGGCGTGACGGAGCTCGGTGGCGAGCTCGCCGACGTGCTGGCCGAAGCTGCCGACCTCCTTCGCCGCCCGGGCGACGTCGCGCGAGCGGAGCTTGACTCGCTTCGGCTGGGGCATCTTCACTCCCAGCAGCTTGTGGGGATGCGAGTGGCGGGAGCGCATCGCCCCGATCGCCATGCCGCCGGCGGCGCCGGCCAGTGCCGCGCCACCCGCGAGCAGTGGCGTCTTTGCCTTGCTTGCGGCTTTACTGACGGTTTTGCCGGCGTCTTTGGTCGTGTGCTCGACCGTCTGCCGTACGGCTTTGATGCGGGTTTTGCCGTTCGAGCTGCGATTGCTTGCGGCGGCTTTCGATTTCGCCCGCGCCTGTGTTTTTTTCGGACTCGATCGTTTGCGGGTCGACGATGGTTTTGTCGATGCTCGGGTTTTGGCCTGAGCCATTGCTCTCACTCCTTGTCTAGGTGGCCCGCGGGAGGCCGGGGGGTCAGTTCTTGTTTTCGAGCTCTCGCTCGCGCTCGGCGGCGCGTCTCTCGTCCAGCTCCGCCTCGGCCTCTGCTCGTCTCGCCTTCTCCTCGGCGACGGCGGCTTCCGTTCGCCGCTCCTCGGCCTGGCCACGGTGGTGCTGGACGTCGTCGTGCTGCGCCTCGACCTGAGCGTGCCCGATCTCCCGCCGTTCCTTGTTGCGGCGGGCCATCATGGCGACGATCGTGATGAGGATCAGTGCTGCGACGACGATGGCGATGATCGCGAGTGTGGACATTTACTCCTCCTTCCCTCGTCTCACTGCGATTCCCGCTATTGGCGATGTGAAACGCGTTGGTGAGGTTCTTCGCCGCTCGCAACGCCTGCGGTGGTCCTAACTGAGGGCGCCGACCAGCAGTGAAGCCACCAGTGCGACGGGGGTGCCGACGAGGCTGAGGCGGGCGAAGAAGCGGCTCCAGATGCCTTCATAGCCGACGCTCTGGAAGAGGAAGAGGCCGACGACATGGGCGAGGTTGACCAGCGCCATCGCCAGCGCGATCAGGATGCGCCCGGCGGAAGGGGAGTCGGCGGCGAGAAACCCGAGCAAGAGCGTGCCGACGATCGCGACCAGGACCCCGCCCACCTGTACGGGCGTCAGGGGCGGCAGGTTGTAAGACGGACGCCAGCCTTCGCGCCGCCCGGCGACCGGCTCGGTTTCCTCGACGTCGAGCACGTGGGGGTCCCTGGCGCGGTCGACGATGAGCTCGACGACCGGCAAGTCGAGGTCGCGTTCGATCTGTTCGAGCAACCCCCGCTCGGCGAAGGCGCCGTCCTCGTCACGGTGGGCGACGACCAGCACCTGGTCGGGGTGGAACTTGTGGATCTCGTCGCTGATCGCCATCATCGGGTCGGAGTCGCCGACCTCGCCGGTCGCCTCGATGCCCGCCCCGCGCAGCTCCTCGAGCGTGCGCTCGAGCCGCTCCCGGGCAGGGCCGATCGCCGCGTCGACGTCCCCAAGCATGTATTTGAGGCCTGACTCGGTCAGAGCCGGGGCCACCACGAAGACCTCGCTGACCTCCTTGCCGAGATGAACGATGAGGCTGTCGCGCAGCTCGTCGCCGGAAACCGCCTCGTTGGCGACGACGAGGGCCCGCCCGCCGCCGTTGGCGCCGGCGCTCAAGACGCGACTCCGAGCGGCACGTCGGGCCGGTCCCAGGTCGCGGCGACCTTCTCCGCCGCCACCCGCTCCTCACTGAGGATCTTCTCTGCCATCCTGGCCGTCTCCTCGTCACCAGCCCGGCGGGCGACTCGTTTGAGCAACTCGTAGGCGGCGATCTCGAGGTGCTCGAAGGCGAAGGCGAAGCCGGCGAGCTTCGTCGTGGTGTCTGGCTGGGCGCCAAAGAAACCGCCGAGGTTGAGGCCGCCGGCACGGAGCGCGGCATCCTTCGCCAGCGAGGGGCTGGCACCGCGCGACTCGAGCCGCGACTCGACCAGCTCCACGTGGCGGCGGGTCTCCTTCAGATGCTGGCGGAAGACGAGCGCCAGCTCCTCGTCCTCGGCCAGGTTCGGCCCCGACTCGAGCAGCTGGACCGCCTGCTGCTCGATCGCGTGGGCATCGGCCAGGTACTTGATCAGTTGCTCCCCGACGTCGTCGTTGGCAACTTCTGCCAGCGAGGCCTCGACCGCGAGGTCGAAGCAGGCGGCCAAGCGATCCGCCATGCGTTGCTCCTCGGCGCCGATCTCGCGCGCCGCCCGTGCTGTCTCCTCATCGTCGTTCCGCTCGGCGATTCGTCGCAGCAACTCGTATGCCGCCACCTCCATGTGCTCGTAGGCGAAGGCGTGGGCGGTCAGCTTGCCCGGCGTGTCGGGCTGGCTGCGGGCGAAGAGGAGCATGCCGACGCCACCGCCCTTGCCGGCCAAATCCTTGAGCTTCGACGGCCCGGCATCGTGCGCCTCGAGCAGCTCGCGGACGCGGCGCTCCTGCGCTTCGGTCTCGGCCAGGTGCTCGCGGAAGATCGCGGCAAGTTTCTCCTCGCCGGCGATGTCGGGCGCCGTTCGCATCTGGGTCAACGCCTGCTCCTCGATCGAGTGGACGTCAGCGAGGTACTTGACCAACTGCTCGCCGCGGTCGCGCCGCCACTGGCGAGCGCCGACGCCGGTACGGACCTCGTCGAGGCGACCGCCCGCTCCGGCTTCCTCCAGTGGCGGCGTGGGGTACCCCTGGCCGCGCCGCAGGCCCTCCATCAGCTCTTCCGCAACCTCGACCGCGCTGAAGCGCGGCTTCCACCCCAGCTCTTTGCGGGCTCGCTCGGACGACATCAGCGGCACGTTCAGCGCCATGTCGAGCCAGCCCGGCGGCGTCGGCTGCAGGCGCAGGCGCCAGCTCAGGTCGGCGAGGCCGCGGACGAGGGAAGGAGGGACGGGAAAGGTCCGCGCGTCGAGCACGTCAGCCAGCCGCCTGGAGTCGAGCACCGGGTCGGCGGCGATGTTGAAGGCGCCTTTCGCATCGCCGAGGGCCGCGCGCAGGTAGGCCTGACCGACGTCGGCCGAGTGGACCGCCTGGAATCGCAGCCCCTGTATGCGGGGCAAAGCCGGGACCAGACTCGAGCGGACGAGGAAGCTGGGCAGGAACGGCCCGATGAAGAGTCGGCGGATCTCCTCTGCGGCGTCCCCCTTGAAGATCAAGGCTGGTCGCAGCCGCACGACGCCCGTCTCCGGGTGCTCTCTTTCAAAGCGGTCCAGCAGGCGCTCCACCGCGACCTTGTGCCGCGAGTAGAACGAGCTCGGCGTACCCGTCGTGGGCCAGCTCTCGGGGACCTCACGGTCCTTCGGGCCCTCCGAGTAGGCGCCGACCGAGGAGGCGTAGACGAGCTTCGGCACCCCCGCCGCGGCAGCCGCCTCGAAGACGCGGCGGCTGCCCTCGACGTTGATCCGCTCCAGCGTCTCCTCGTCGCGGGAGGGCTGGATCGCCCAGGCGAGGTGGATGACCGCGTCGGCCCCGCGGAACGCGTCCGCGAGCCCTGGCTCGAGGATGTCGGTCTCGACCCACCTCGCCTTGGGCGGATTCCAGGTCGGACGGCGGCGGGCCAGCCCCACTGCCTCGTCGACCTCGGGCGACTCGGATAGAGCCTGGATCGTGCTGGTGCCGACGTTTCCGGTGGCACCTGTGACGACGATCTTCATCACCTGCGGCTACCCGACGGGAGGTCTGGGAAACAGCGCAACGGAGTTGTGGAGGACGCTGCCGGCGACCGTTTGGCCCGGCGTCGGAGCGGGGTAGGTGGGCGAGACGCAAAACGAGCGAAAGGAGGACGAAGGTGGCCGAGTTGACGACGTTGGAGGAGAAGCTGGCAGAGGTGCTGGGCCTGGCTCAAGCTGCTCAGGACGCGACCGAGAAAGTCGAAGGACTCGTCGAGGACGACGAGATCGCCGGCGCGCTGAGCAAAATGCGCGAGGAGGCCGAGGAGACCGAGCGCCGCTGCACCGAGCTCGCCGACAACCGCGACGGCAAGAAGACCGCGATCCTCGACAAGGCCCGCGAGACCAAGAGCGAGGCGACCGAGATGATGTCCACCTACCTCGGCGACGACGCGGACGGGCTCGACGGCTTCGAGTTCATGACCATGGCGGAGGCCGGCGAGGCCGGCCACTGGGCCGTGCTCGGGAAGCTGAACGAGTCGGCGGGTGAGGACGAGGTCGCGGAGCTCGTCTCCTGGGCGGAGCCGATCCAGGAGCGTCACTTCAATGAAGTGAAGGAGTGCTCGCTGCGGCTTGCCGGGGACAAGGATCCCTACGAGGAGGCCTAAGGGCCAGCCCGGCCGGTGGTAGCGTCGCCGTGTGGGCGGCGAGGAACAAATTCCGTGGCGTGGGCCGGGTCCCGGCCGTCCCGACCTCGCGATTCCGCCCGCCCGCATGCCTCTGCGCAGCCAGGGGCAGACCCGGAAGCGGTGGCGCTACGTCGGCTTCTACGGCCCGCAGTTGATGCTCTGCGCCGCCCGGGCGCAGGTCGGTCCCTTCGGCCAGTGCTTCTGGGCGCTCTGGGACCGGGAGGGCGAGCGCAGCTTCGCCAACACGCGGCTGCGGCCGGGCAGCGTCGAGGTGAAGATGGACGGGCCGCTGATCGAGATCGAGGCCCGGGGGCTGCGGGCGCGGCTGGAACTGGGGGAGTCCGCCCCCGTGGAGGCGATCTGCCCCAGCGGCTCAGGCTGGGGCTGGACCCGCAAGCGCGCGGGGGTGCCGATCAAGGGCATGATCGAGACGCCGGAGCGGCGCTGGGAGGTCGACGGGCACGGCGTCGACGATCAGTCGGCCGGCTACCAGCAGCGCCGCACCAGCTGGCACTGGTCGGCGGGGATCGGCCGGGCGACGGACGGTCGGCCGCTTGCCTGGAACCTGGTCGAGGGCATCAACGACCCGCCGGTGAGCAGCGAGCGGGCGATCTGGCTTGACGGAGACCCTGCCGAGCCGGACCCCGTCTCCTTCGAGGGACTGGGAGCGGTCAAGTTCGCCGACGGCGGCTCGCTCGATTTCACCCCCGGCTCCGAGCGCGTCCGCGACGACAACCTCCTCATCTTCCGCTCCAGCTATCGCCACCTCTTCGGCGAGTTCAGCGGCTCCCTCGACGGCGTCGAGCTGGCCGAGGGCTTCGGCGTGATGGAGCAGCACGACGCGGTCTGGTAGCGGCGGCCGCTGTTCGTCCCGGCGGTGGCGACTTGGCACTTTCCGAGTCGATGGAGAGTTTGCGGCTAACTTGACCTTATGAGAGGGGCATGGGTCGACGCCGTCGTTTTGCAACACCATTCGTGAGGGGGTGCCGCTAGCTGTGCGCGCAGATCGATTGCAGGCACGCCTTGCTTGAGCAGCCGATCGACGAGTCGGTCCTCAAGCGTCTCGAAGCGGGGATGGCGGGGGTGGTCAATCGCAGGGACCAGGCCGCAAAGGCCGCGGCGTTTGCTGCCGCGCTGCCCTCCTGCTTCGAGCGCGACTTCTTCACGGTGCAGGCGCTGCGCCGTGGCATGAAGTCGCTCCATCCTGCCAGCTCTCGTCAGCTGCGCCATTTCATAGACGGGGCGGGGTGGGACGTTGACCGCCTGCGAGCCGAGCTGGTCGCCTGCGCAGTCGATGCCGGGGTCGATGCTCTGGTGCTGGAGACCTGCGAAATCCCCACCGACAAAGTGGAGGTCATCGACATCGTCTCGATCCATCTCCTGGGCTCCGGCTTCTCGCTCCCCGTTGGCTGGAGACGGATGGGGTTCTCCGAAGCGGACGACGATCGAGGCAGCAACTTCGGCCAGGGGGAGCTCGATGCGGTGGCTTTCCTGATCAGGCAGTTGCAGTGCGACTACCTCCGGCTCGGATACCGAATTCCCGGCATGCCGGTCATCTCGCTGGACTACCGCTACGGAGAGAGCGAGACGGTGAGAAAGGGATTGGCCGGTTTTGGCCTCGAGCACATTCTTGAGGTCGGCCCGGAGTACGCCGGCTTTGAGCAGCCGGATGATCCTTACGCGTCACTGTCCGGGCGCTCGGTGCTTTGTGACCAGATCCCGTTTGCACCGGGCGCCCCCGCACCTCCGCCCCAGCTTCTCGATCACCTGGCGGGGCCTGAGAGCCGCGAATTCGTCGTCCCTCTCCGCCGTCAGGGCGAGGAGACCTACGCGATAGCCCGCCCCGAGGTAAAGGCGGCGCCGGGGGCGCTGGCAGGGCACCACGCTCGGCGGCGCGCCGCCGAGCTGGGCCGGGCGCTCGGCCGCTTTTATCCTCCCAATGCGGCCAAGGAGCTGCTGGTGGCAAATTTCCGCCATCAGAACGAGGCTGGCTGGGAGGCCGCCGCGCTCATCGCTTCCGCGCTTCAGGCGACCTTCCTGGGCCTGTTTCCGAGGGAACCTGCCAGGCGATGAGCGGCGAGCGCACAGCTCTGGATCATGCGGCCCTGCTGCGTCACCGGGGTGAGTGGGTCAAGGCCGAGGAGCTCCTCAGGGCGACCCTGGCAGCATCGACCCGGAGTACCGCGATCTTCGCCGCCCTGATCCTCGCCCGCTTCCTGGAGGATCAGCAGCGGTCGGATGAGGCAGACCTCCTCTACGAGAGGGCGGCCGGTCTCGCCTCCGGAGCGGATTGCCCCGAGGCCCTGATCGACCTTGCCGCCCACTGGAAGGCGGGAGGCGACGCCGCTCGCGCCGCGGAGACCTACGAGCGCGTCGCCGATCTCGCCACGCAGGCGTCAGTGCGCGCCGTCGCCTGCTTTCGGCTGGCCGACATTCAGCGCGATGCCGGCATGCTCGAGCAGGCAGCGCTCAATTGGCGTCGTGTGCTCGTGGAAGGAAGCGCCACCCTCGTGGCGCACGCCAGGGTCAGCTTGGCGGAAACGCTGCTCGAGATGGAAGGGGAAGACGAGCATGCGGAGGCTCTGCTGCGGGAAGCCCTTGCCAGCGACCATCCGGACCTCGGGCCGCGCGCCGCCCTGACGCTCGCACAGTTGTTGCGCGCGCGCGGACGCGTTCTCGACGCACACAGCCTCTACCAAGTCGTGGTCGACTCCGAGCATCCCGGGTTCGTTTCGCGGGCACTCGCCGAACAGGACGATTTGATCGAGGACGAACTCGACTCCTTCCTCAGCCTTCCTGCCGTAACCGGCCACAGGCCCTTGCTTGCAAGGGTGGTCCGCGAGGCCGCCGCCGAAGCCGATTCCGACACCCGCTGCGAACTCGATCGATTCATCCTCGGCGAAAGGGACCGTCTCAATCCCTCCGATCCTGACGAGCCGCACTCGCTGGCAGTGATAGCCAGCTGGCTCCTCATCATCAATGAGCTCGACCCCGATTTCCGTTGCGCCATTGGCGAAGCCAACTTCTTCTTGATCGACGACGTCGAAATCCTCGAGAGCAAATCTCACGCCAAAGGGCTCTTCCACGCACTCGACTATCTGTGCGATACCCCGGAGCGCGACGAGCTGGCGCAAAGCACCACAAGTGCGTGGCTGTACGACGTTCAGACCAGCCCCATCACCAAGGCCTTCACATGCAAGCTGACGACTTCAAAGCGGCTCTGCATCGAAGCTGAGCGACCTCTCACCCGCGAGATGCTTACGCTGTCCCGTTTCGGACGCACCGGCGGAGACCGATCTCGCTCAGCGCTTTTCCTCAGCCATGTGAGCGCACTCGGCCTGATCTACGACAGGTTGTTGGGACCGAGGGCTGCAAGCGAGTCGTGGCTGGGCGTCGCTGCGGTTCCGGAGAAAGCTGGGTTCGAAGGATGGTAGTCGCCACTGAGATCCTTGGCGCGCAGCTGCCGAGCACGGTCGCCGGATGGATCCTCTTGCTGATCGGGATCCTCACGGCGTTGCTGACCACGGTCTTGGCGATCGAGAAGTTCGTCGAGCTCTTCGGTGGGGACACGGGGAACTTGCGTCGCTATGGCGGTGGGTTGGCTCTCCCCGCTGCATGGGGCTGTTGGAGCGTCTTCCTCCTCGTCGCCGACCGCAGCCCTGCCGCGGTCCTGAGCGTCTTGCTCGGGACCTTGATCATCACCAGCGCAGGACAGATGTTGGTTCGCAAATGCCGGGCCTGATCGTTAGCCTTGACAAGGCGATGACCGACCTATACTGCTGCTCATGAGCGGTAAGACCTATGCCAAGCGTTTCGGTGGTCGCGGCGGGCTTGGTTCACCGATGGTCAACCGACTGGAGATCGCAGTTCTCGTGGCCACGCTTGCAGCGGGCGTCGCTGCCGGCATTCTCTTGGGCAGCTTCGTGCTGGGCTTCTTCGCGGTGGCTGGCGCCGGCGTTCTCATGCTTCTCGCCCTGGAGCTGCTCGGCCCCGACAGCCAGGGCGGTCTCTTGGAGCGCGCCCGCAATCGCTTGCACGCAACGCTTAACTCCTAAGCCTTCATTGGCAAGCACGAGGCCTAGCCGGCGCGACGGCCCCAGCTGTGACCGGCGGGGGCTACGGCGCGGAGCTCGGCGACGGCCTGGGCACGGTTGGACTGCTGGGTGGAGCGGGGGTCGAGTGACTTCACTTCGGCCTTCTCGGCTGGCCCGTTCCACTCGATCGGGTCGAGGTCGGCGACGAGGAGGTTGACGACGCCTTCGCGGCGCTCGAGGCGGCCACGGGCGCGGAGGAGCGGCGCAGTGCGGACCGTGGCCCGGCGGCGCTCGTAGACCGGCGGCGGCACGATCAGGTTGACCGTGCCGCGCTCATCCTCGAGCAGCATGAAGACGATCCCCTTCGCGGTCTGGGGCGCTGGCGGGCGACGACCATGCCGGCGACCTCGATCGTGGCGCCGTCTTCAACCCCCGCCAGCGCCGAGCTGGCCTTCACCCCCTCGCCGAGCCCCTCGCGCAGCAGGGACATGGGGTGGCGGCCGAGGTTGATCCCGGTCGAGCGGTAGTCCGCGATCACCTCTTCCCAGGCGCTCATCCGCTCCAGCTCCGGTGCCGGCGGCGGGTCGAGCGGCAGGGACAGTTGCCTGCTCGGTGCGGGCCCCCGGGCGACGCCGGCGACGCCGGCCTCCCAGTAGCCCTCCCTGCGAAGTGCAACGCGTGCGCGTCCCATTGGGTGGTCAACGCGTTGCGCATCGCCGCTCAGCGCGAGCCCGTCGAGGGCGCCGGCCCAGGCGAGCAGCTCCAGCCCCTCGCGGCCGGTGCCCGCGCGCGAGGCGAGCTCGGTGATGGTCCGGTACGGCCCGCTCCGCTCGCGCTCGGCGACCAGCGCCTCCATCTCCTCCTCCCGTACCCCCTTGACGTAGCCGAGGCCGATCCGCACGACCAGGCCACCGCGCTCGCGCTCGACCTGGCAACGGACGTCGCTGCCGTTGACTGCCGGGGGAGCGATCCGAACCCCGCGTCGCTGCGCCTCGTGGGTGAGCGCATCGGGCGGGTAAAAGCCCATTGGCTGCTCGTTCAGCAGCGAGCAGAGGAACTCCGGCGCGTAGTGCTCACGCAGCCAGGCCGACTGGTAGGCAAGCAGGCCGAAGGCGGCCGAGTGCGCCTTGGGGAAGCCGAAGCCGGAGAAGCCCTGGATCTGCCCCCAGATGCTCTCGGCGGTCTCGGTTGGAACACCTCGTTGCTCTGCGCCGGCGACGAAGTCGTCGTGGTAGGAGCGGATCGCCTCCTCAGAGCGCTTGCGGCTCATCGCCCGGCGCAGTCCCTCTGCCTCAGAGGAGGAGAAGCCGGCCAGCTTCATCGCCACCTCGATCACCTGCTCCTGGAAGACGATCGTGCCGAGCGTGTCCTCCAGCACAGGCTTCAGCAGCGGGTGCTCGCAGGGGATCTCGTAGGCAGGGTCCTCGCGCACTCGCTGGCGCCGCTCTATATAAGGGTGGACGGCGCCACCCTGGATCGGGCCGGGGCGGACGAGGGCTACCTGCACGGTAAGGTCGTCGAGGTTTTCCGGCCGCGTGCGCGGCAGCATCTGCATCTGGGCGCGACTCTCGATCTGGAAGACCCCAGTCGTCTCGGCGGCATGGATCGACCTGTAGGTGTCGGAGTCGTCGAGGGGGATGCGCGAGAGGTCGACCTGTTCGTCCCGGGCCCGCTCGATCTCGACCACGCAGCGCTCGACCGCCGAGAGCATCCCCAGCCCCAGCAGGTCGATCTTGAGGAAGCCAGCGTCGCCACAGGAGTCCTTGTCCCACTGCACGATCTGGCGTTCCTCCATCGCCGCCGGCACGACCGGGCAGACGTCGATCAGGGGCTGGGTGGAGATGACGATGCCGCCGGGGTGCTGGGAGGCGTGGCGGGGCAGGCCCAGCGCGTCGCCGCTCAGATCGACCAGCGCCTGCCAGCGTGGCGAAGCGGCCCGCTCGGCGCCGATCGCAGCGGCGACGTCGCGCTCGATCTCGATCGTGCGCTCGTGGAATCCGACCATCCCGGCCACCCGCTCGATCTCCCCCGGCGGCAGGCCGAGCGCCTTGCCGAGGTCGCGGACGACGCCGCGCGGGCGGTAGGTGGGGAAGGCGGCGACCAGCGCCGAGTGCTCCTTGCCGTAGCGGCGGTGGACCTCGGGGATCAGCTTCTCGCGAATGTCGCGCGGGAAGTCGAGGTCGATGTCGGGCATCGACGTCACTTCGTCGTTGAGGAAGCGGCCGGCGAAGAGCTTGGTCTCGACCGGGTCGATGTGGGAGAGCCCGGTCAGGTAGCAGACGATCGAACTGACGCTGGAGCCGCGGCCACGTCCCGGCGGCAGCTTCGCCCGGACCGCGCTGGGGCCGCGGACCTGCACCGCCACCTCGCGCGCCAGCTCGAGCAGGTCGCGGTGCAGGAGGAAGAAGCCGGAGAGGCCGAGGCCGCGGATCGTGGCGAGCTCTTCCCCCAGCCGGCTCTTTGCTTCCGGCATGTCCGGTCTGCCGGCGTAACGATCGGAGAGCAGCGTCCTGCAGACCTCGGCCAGCTCGCGGTCGGCGTCTTCGTTCTCAGCGCCGGGATAGCTGTAGCCGAGCTCGGCGGTGAGGTCGAAGCGCAGCCGCTCGGCGAGGCGGGCCGTCTCGGCGATGGCCCCGGGGTGCTCGGCGAAGCGCCGGGCGATTCCCTCGTGGGAGACGAGTGCCGCGGTTGAGTTTCCGCGCCGCAGCGGCTCGGACTCGTCGAGGCCGACGCCATGGCGGACGGCGACGAAGGCGTCCTGCAGCCGCCCGCGTGAGCGACAGTGGTAGTGGACGTTGCCGGTCGCCACGCAGGGGACGCCGAGTCGCTCGGCCAGGTCCTCGAGCCAGCGGTTGCGCGCCCGGTCGCGGCGCTCGTAGGGACGCTGCAGCTCGACCCGGAAGCGGTCTCGCCCGAAAGCGGCGAGCAGGCGCCGCGCCAGCTCTGCTCCCCGCGCTGGGTCCCCCCGCTCCCAGGCGCCGGCGACGCCCCCCTCGCGCGCGCATCCCGAGAGGCAGACCAGCCCCTCGGCGTGTTCCTCCACCCGTTCGAGGCCGACGCTCGGCTGGCCGGCGCTGCGCTGGGCGCCGTCGCGGGTGTGGGAGTGGGCGGCGGTCAGCAGCCGGCAGAGGTTGCGGTAGCCCGCCGGGGTTTCAACCAGGAGCGTCAGGTGGGCGAGCTCGCCCGCGGGCAGCGCGACGGTCACCTCCGCCCCGGTGATCGCTCGCACCCCGAGTCCCTCACACGCCTTCGCGAACTCCATCGATCCCCACACCCCGTCGTGGTCGGTCAGCGCCATCGCCTCGTAGCCGAGCTCCCCCGCGCCGCCGGCGAGCTCGGTCGGGGTCGAGGCGCCATCGAGGAAGGAGAAGGCGGAGTGAGCGTGCAGCTCGACGTAGGAGAAGTCGGTGTCCATCAGGCCGGCTGGCGTGCCCAGCGCCCGGTTCGTACGTCGCGGAAGATCGTGACGTTGCGGCCGTCGGCCAGGACCAGCTCGTAGTAGTGACGATGCAGGGGGCGGCCGGTCCACCAGCGATCCTCGACCACCCACTCCTCGCGGATCGCCTCGACCGTAACTCCGTCGACCGTTCGCGGCACGCCGTCCTCGCGGGTCTCGACCCTCGCCCCCCGCGGGGCGTAGATGCGGTGCGCGCGACTCACCGCCCTGGATATGGAGTGAGGAAGGCACGCCGCTCGGGCACGCGCGAGCCTGGGTCTGCCTCGACCACCTTGAGCAGGGCCTCCGCGCCTGCCGCCGCCCGCACCTCTCGCACCGCCGCTCCCAGCCTTCCCCGCCGCGCTGCTCGCGAGCCGAGCGACAGTTCGAGCTGGCCGGCCGCCGGCGGCCCCAGGGCGATCGCCCGCAGGCGCAGCACGCTCGCCGGCTCCGGCAGCGTCTCCAGTCTTGGCGTCAGCAGCGCGCCGATCGTCCGCGCCGAGGCGGTCGGTCGAGCGAGCCCCTGCTGAACGCTCCAGCTGCCGCCGCTGACGAGCAGGGCGGAGAGGCGCAGCAACAGCACCGTCCGCTCCTTGCGCTGCGGTGCGGCGAGCAGCCGGTCGACCAGCAGCGCCAGGGCCCGGTCCAGCTGCGAGCCCGCGGTTCCTTCCGCCAGCTCTATCTCCGCCGCCAGCTCCTCGTGCGGCACACGCGGCCGTAGCTCCGAGTCCTCACCGCAGGCGAGCCGGAGCGCCCGCAGGCCAAGCGCGCCGAAGCGGTCGGCGACCTGGTCGGGGGAGAGCGCCGCGAGCCTGCCGAGCGTGCGCAACCCGAGCCGCTGCAGGGCGACGACGAGCTTGCTCGCCTCCGCATCGCTCGTGTCGAGCCGGCTGTTCAGGGTCGAGACTGGAAGCGGGGCAAGGAACTCGCGCAGCGCGTTGTGCGGGACGATCGTTTCGCCCCGTGGCCCCGAGAGGGCGCGCGGCAAGCGCACCCCTCGCCCGGCGGCGACGTAAGCGCCGAAGCGGTTGGGCGCGACCGCGATCCGCACCGGCCTCGCGGCCGCTTCGCGGGCAGCTGCGATCACCCCGGTCACCTCGCCGCTGTGGATCCCCAGCAACCCGTCGATCGCGAAGAAGGCCTCGCCGGGACGCTCGGACTCGACCGCCGCCCCGATCCCCTCGAGTTCGCGCAGCAACCCGTCCCATAACTCGGCGACCCGCGCCGGGTCAGCCGAGATCAACCCCAGCGAGGGGCAGCGGGCCAGCGCCTCGCCAAGCCGCATCTCGGCATGGACGCCCGCCGCTTCGGCGGCACAGGAAACCTCGCCCACCGCCTGCCGTCCTCCAGGCGACGGCGCCAGCGCAATCGCCTCGCCGACTCGATCAGGGGAGGCAACCCTGAGCGAAAAACGAGGGATGAGGACGCAGGCAACCATACGAACGTATGTTCGTATGGTTGCAAACGAGTCAAGTCACCCGCACGTCTACTCCCTCAGCTCGACTTCTTGCCGCCCTTGCGGCCGGCGGCCCGCTTCTGGGACTTGCTCCCACCGTTCCCTTGCCGCTCTTCTTTCCGCCTTTCGAGAAGGATTCGGAGGAGTTGGCGATCGAGGCAGCGCGTTCCTTGCTCATCCCCTTCTTGCGCAGCCCTTCGTACTGTTTGTCGTTCTTGACGCTCGACCCGTGGTCCTTGGCCATTGCCCATTCTCCTTTCGTCGTGGCGGTGGATTCGCTTCTTCTGATCCCCGCGAGGAGCTAGGACAAACGGGCCTCGGAGGGGAGGGCGCGGGCCGCGGCCTTGAGGTGGAGCTCCTCGAGTGCGCTGCGCTGTCGCGACGCCCGCTCGGCCAGCTGTCCGAAGTCGAAGTCCGGCAGGCCGTCGCCGAGCGTGTGCTGGAGCGCTGTCCACATCCGTAGCTTCCCGTTGACGCCGATCGCGAGCGCCTCCAGCTCGACTAGCCGACTCAGCGGCGAGTAGCCGCGTAGCTGGCCGTTCAGCTTGAGGCGGCCGAGCTTCTCGCCCGCCCAGGCCAGCGCCGGCTTGACCGGGTTGCGAGAAGTTTCGAGGCGCTTCATCAGCCGGTCGAGTGTCGCCCGGTCGGCTTCGATTTCGGCGCAGATCTCCTTCAGCGGCGGGCCGAAGTCGGGATCGCCCTCGTTGCTGGCTACCAGTCGCCGCGCCAGTTCGACGCCCACCGTCGAGCCAGCGAGGTGGTCGTCGAGGTAGATCGCCAGCAGGTTTGCGGGGTCCGACGAGAGCCTCAAGCGCTCTTCTCGCCCCAGATGCCGCCATGCGGCTCATGGGTCTGGCCCTCACCTGAGGCAGGCGCCCCGCTCGCAGCCGCCGCTTTCTCGTCCGCCCGCCGGCTGAAGCCGACGTATGCGAGGAATAGCGCGAACAGCGGCACGGCGATGATCAGAGCGAAGATCGGCGCCCAGAAAGAGGCGATGACGATCACTAGTGCGAGCGCGACGATCAGGACTACGTACATGACCACCTCTCCCTTCAGGTTCGCTTTGACCTCTTGACTTCCCTACCCGTCGTTCCGCGGTGCGAACCAGCGCTAGCCACGCCCGTTCGAGGAGACCAGCTCCAGCACTTCCCGCTCGATTCTCGCCCTTGACCGCGGACCGAGCTTCCCGTTGCGAGGCGGCGCGGGGTCGATCGTGACGCCGTCGCGAAAGCGGTCGAGTACGCGGGGGTCGATGTAGGAGCTGCGGCAGACGGCCGGGGTATTGCCGAGCGCCTCGGCGACCCGATCGACCGCCTCCCGGATCGCCTGCTTGGCCCCGTTCTTCGAACGGGGACGCGGCTGGCCGGCCAGCTCGACCGCGGCGAGCACGGTCCCGTGCCAGGTGCGGAAGTCCTTGGCCGAAAACCGCTCGCCAACGTGCTCTTGGATGTAGGCGTTGACGTCATCGGAGCGAACGTCGCGCCAGGCGCCGCCCTCGCGAAAGGCGAGCAGGTCCTCGGGGCCGCCGCGACGGCGACGCATTGTTTCGATTGCCTGCCGCACTCCTTTGTCGCGGATCGATTGCACCCGCTGCTGGCCGCTCTTGGCCGGGAAGTCGAAGACGACCTCGCCGTCGCTGACCGTGACGTGCTCGCGGCGGACGGTTGCCACCCCGTAGCTCTCGTTGGCCTCGGCGTACTCCTCCCCGCCGATGCGAAAGAAGCCGAGGTCGAGCAGGCGCACGGCACAGGCGAGCGCCCGCTCGCGCGGCATCCCTTCGAGCTTCAAGTCACGCGCCACCGCCCGCCTCAGGGCGGGCAGCTCGGCGGCGAACTCACGCACCGCCTCGAACTTGCGTTCCGCCCGCCGCCGCTGCCAGCGCGAGTGGTAGAGGTACTGCTTGCGCCCGGCCGCGTCGATTCCGGTCGCCTGGATGTGTCCGAGTGGGTCAGGGCAGATCCAGGCGTCTTTCCAGGCCGGTGGGATCGCCAGCTCGCGGATCCGCCCCAGCGTCTCCTCGTCCTCGATCCGCTCGCCGCCGGGATCGAGGTAGATGAATCCGCCACCCCGCCGGTGCCGGCGGATTCCCTCGCCTGAGCAGTCCGAGCGTCGCAGCCGACCGCGCGTCCTCGCCCGCCCTTTCATCAGGCTGCGGTCTTCTTCAGCGCCGCGGCGATCGATTCGAGGTCCTCGACCAGACCGGCGAAGGCGCCCTCGCGCTCCTCCCGCTCGCGCACGCGCAGGATCGCCGAGGGATGGACCGTCACCGAGGCGAGCGGAGCCAGCGGGGTCTCCAGAAGCCGGCCGCGGTCGCGCGTCACTTTGACCGAGGGGTCGAAGACAGACCGCGCCGCGGTCGCGCCGAGTGCGAGCAGGGCACGCGGCCCGACCGCCTCGATCTCGGCCTCGAGCCAGGGCCTGCAAGCGTTGACCTCGCCGGCGCGGGGTGTCTGGTGCAGGCGGCGCTTCCCCCGCGGTTTCCACTTGAAGTGCTTGACGGCGTTGGTCAGGTAGACGGCTTTGCGAGCGATCCCGGCCTCGTCCAGCGCTTTGTCGAGCAGTGTGCCGGCGGGACCGACGAAGGGCTCGCCCTCGACGTCCTCGCGATCGCTGGGCTGCTCGCCGACCAGCATCAGCTTCGAGCCGTCGGGTCCACGGCCGAAAACCGTCTGCGTGGCGTCCTTCCAGAGCTCGCAGCCGCGGCACTCCGCCGCCGCCTTGCGCAGTGTCGGCAACTTGCGGCTGCGCGGCAGGAAGTCGGCGGCCGAGGTCGTCATCAGGCAACTGCCGCGATTCCGGGCTCGACTGCGGCCCCTCCGTAGCCGAACTGCTCGAGCGTCTCACCGAGCACCTCGTGCATCGCCTCCTGCTCGCTGCGCGAGAGATTCTCGCGCCATGAGCCGGGGCAGGCGATCCGGGTTTCCCGCTTCGGACCCCGAGCGCCGGCGGGCAGCTGTTCGAAGTCGTGCCGCGCGACGATCTCCGGCAGCCGCTCGCGGTCGAGATCGAGCACCTGGCAGATTGCTTCCATGCCCTCGAGCGGACGCTCGCGCAGCTCCTCGTAGCGGATCAGCACGCGAGTGTCGGGCGCCCTCGTCTCGAAGGCCTGCTGGACAGCGCGGCAACGGAACGCCCAGACTTTGGAGAGCCAGCGGATCAGCGGCACTCGGCCCTCGGGCGCTACGGGGAAGGCGCCTTTCCGGATCGCCCAGGTGCCGTCCTGGTAGGCGGCGAGCCAGGAGTCGACCACGTCGCGGCCGTCGCGCAGGAGGAAGATCAGCTTCGAGCCAGGGAAGAGCTCGGCGAGCAGCGGCGCCGCGTGCGAGCCGGGCTCCTTGACCACATAGGTGGGGGTGGTAGGGAAGCGGCGACGACCGTTGCCGGCCTGCGCTTCGAAGCGGGCCGCGATCAGGCCCCGCAGCGGCTCCCACCAGCTGTCGCGGTGACGCTCCGAGAAGAAGTAGTCCGGCTCGCCGGCCTTGAGGTCGAGCAGGGTGGTCAGCTCGGGCGGGTCCTCGCACGCGGCCCAGGCCAGCGGGATCGGCCGCCAGACGCCGAGGTGGTGTCCGAGGTGCGGGTCATCGATCGGCACCACGCCGCGCAAGTCGGAAAGCATTCGCAGCAGCCAGGTGCTGCCGCTGCGCGAAGAGCCGAAGATCCAGGCGAGACGGTCTTCGCGTTTCATGCCGACTCGATACCCCGGTCTACAGAAACTTTCACAGTCATTTGGGTGGGGGTGGAATCGGGCGCTCGGCAAGCGCCCGGGCGGCGGCGTAGAGGTTCCCGGCCGCGGCCCTGCCGGTCGAGTGGGACCACTCATGGCCCTCCTCGACGTCGAGGTAGTCATCGCCAGGTCCGGGTCCGCGGTTCCAGTAGGTCCAGGCCTGGCCGGGGACGGTGAAGCCAATGTCGAGCAGTGCGCCGGAGATCTCGGAGATGACGTGGTGGGCGCCGTCCTCGTTGCCGGTGACGACGACGCCGGCGACGTGGTTGTAGGCGACCGGCCGGCCCTCGTCGTCCTGCTCGGAGAGCATCGCGTCCATCCGCTCGAGCACTCGCTGGGCGACGCTTGAGGGCCGTCCCAGCCACGTGGGGCTGGCGAAGACGAGAATCTCCGCGTCGAGGATGCGGGCGCGGATCCCCGGCCACTCGTCCCCCTCGCCAAGGTCCGATTCGACCCCCGGCGGCAGCGAGTGGTCGACCGCGCGCACCTCCTCGACCTCGACGTCGTGCTCGCGGAGCGCGGCGCCGACCACCTCGGCGAGCGCGCCGGTGTTGGAGCGCTCCGGGCTCGCCTTCAGCGTGCAGTTGACGATCACGGCCTTCAACTTGCCCGACAGTTACCCGGGGCGTTGGCGACCTGAACCCCGGCCCAGCTCTCTGTTTCCGTTCCGGGGGCTGGGGTAACTGCCGAAGAAGTGAGAGCTAGGGCTTGGAGAGAGCGATGAAGGCAGTGACGTGGCACGGCAAACGAGACGTGAGGGTCGACGAGGTCCCCGACCCGACGATCCAGGAGCCCACCGACGCGATCGTGAAAATCACTACCACCGCGATCTGCGGCTCTGACCTTCACCTGTATGAGGTGATGGGTCCGTTCATGGGGGAGGGCGACGTGCTCGGCCATGAGCCGATGGGCGTGGTCGAGGATGTGGGCGCCGAGGTGACCGGCATCAAACCCGGTGACCGCGTGGTGATTCCCTTCCAGATTGCCTGCGGCGATTGCTTCATGTGCAACCAGGGGCTGCAGACGCAGTGCGAGACCACCCAGGTTCGTGACCAGGGAATGGGCGCCGCCCTCTTCGGCTACACCAAGCTCTACGGTGAGGTGCCCGGCGGCCAGGCCGAGTACCTGCGGGTGCCGCAGGCGCAGTACGGGCCGATCAAGGTCCCCGAGGGCCCGCCCGATGAACGCTTCGTCTTCCTCTCCGACGTGCTGCCGACCGCCTGGCAGGCGGTCGAGTACGCAAACGTACCGAAGGGCGGCAGCCTCGTCGTGCTCGGCCTCGGCCCGATCGGCGACATGGCCTGCCGGATCGCCCTGCAGCGTGGGATCGAGAAGGTGATCGGAGTCGACCTCGTGCCCGAGCGGCTGGAGCGAGTCCGCCGGCGCGGCGTCGAGGCGCTCGACCTGAGCGCCGAGGACGACGTCGTCGAGACGATTCGCGGGATGACCGAGGGGCGCGGCCCCGACTCGGTCATCGACGCCGTCGGGATGGAGGCGCACGGCGCACCGCTCGGCAAGCTGGCCCACAACCTCGTCGGCTTCCTGCCCGACGCGCTGGCGGCGAAGTTGATGGAAAAGGGTGGGGTGGACCGCCTCAGCGCCTTCCACCTCGCGATCGAGGTCGTCCGCCGCGGCGGCACGATCTCCCTGATCGGCGTCTACGGCGGGATGGCGGACCCGCTGCCGATGTTGACCCTCTTCGACAAGCAGATCCAGCTGCGGATGGGACAGGCGAACGTGAAGAACTGGGTCGAGGAGATCATGCCCCTGCTCAGCGACGACGACCCGCTCGGCGTCGACGATTTCGCCACCCACAAAGTGCCGCTCGACGAGGCGCCGGCCAGCTACGAGATGTTCCAGGAGAAGCGCGACGGCGCAGTCAAGGTCCTGCTGAAGCCATGAGGGTGGACGGTTAGCTCAGGCCGTGGCGGCGATCGGCTACACCCTCTCGAGCGAGGAGCAGCGGCCCGAGGCGCTGGTCGAGCTGGCTGCCCGGGCTGAGCAGGTCGGCTTCTCCTTCGCCGGGATCTCCGACCACTTCCATCCCTGGATCGACAAGCAGGGAAACAGCCCCTTCGTCTGGGGGGTTCTGGGGGCGATCTCGCAGCGGACCGAGCGGCTCGAGCTGATCACCGGGGTCACCTGCCCGACCTTCCGCATCCACCCGGCGATCATTGCCCAGGCCGCCGCCACCGCGGCGTCGCTGCTGCCGGGCCGCTTCTCGCTCGGGGTCGGCAGCGGCGAGAACCTCAACGAGCACGTCCTTGGCGAACGCTGGCCCCCGGTGCAGGAGCGCCAGGCCCGGCTGGAGGAGGCGATCGAGATCATCCGCCTGCTCTGGGAGGGCGCCCTCGCATCCCATCGCGGCGAGCACTACCGGGTCGAGAACGCCCGCATCTACTCGCTGCCCAACGAGCCGCCGTCGATCCTGGTCGCGGTCGCCGGCGAGCGCTCGGTGGACCTTGCTGCGCGAGCTGGCGACGGGCTCGTCGGCACCGCGCCGAAGGCCGAGTCGGTGGCGCGCTTTCGCGAAGGCGGGGGCGAGGGCAAGCCGACATACGGACAGCTGCACGTCTGCTGGGCAGAGAATGAGGAGAAGGCGAGGAGCACCGCCCTCGAGTGGTGGCCGAACGCCGCGGTCAGCGGCAGCCACTTCCTCGAGCTGCCTCTCCCTGCCCACTTCGAAGAGGCCGCCGAGCTGGTCGGCGAGGAGGACATCGCCGACAGCGTCGTCTGCGGGCCTGATGCCGCACGTCACCTCGAGGCGATCCGGGAATACATCGACGCCGGCTACGACCACGTCTACGTCCACCAGATCGGGCCCGGCCAGGAGGGCTTTTTCGACTTCTACGAGCGCTCGGTGCTACCGGAGCTGAGATGAAGCTGATCTTCGCTCCGATCGGGATCGTCGCTGGACTGCTCGCTGGTCTCATCGCCCAGAAGGGCTTCGACCGGTTGTGGGCGATCTTCGACGAAGAGGAGCCGCCGGAGCCGGACCAGCGTGAGATCCGTTACGCCAAGCTGATCCCGGCCCTGCTGATCGAGGGCGCGGTCTTCCGCTTGACCAAAGGACTGGTCGACCACGGCGTCCGCGGTGGCTTCGCGCGGCTGACCGGAAGGTGGCCAGGGGAGGAGAGAGATGAGTCCTGAACAGAGGAGGAGGTCACGATGATTGGAGCCTTGCTACTTGGATTGGTCGCCGGAGCGATCGGAAGGGCAATCGTCCCTAACGACGTGTTCGAGGGCATGCACGGGCCACGTTCCTGGCTGGTCTCGATCGTGCTGGGCCTAGTTGGCGCCGCGCTCGGCTGGGCGGTCTTCACCGCCGGCCTCGGGATCGGCGACGACGACGCGTTCGACCTGGGCGGCATCCTCAGCGCCCTGATCGGTGTGGTCATCGTTCTGCTGCTCGCCGGCTTCGTGATGCGCCGGGTCGACGGCGGTCACCATCACCGGGGCGCGCGGGTCTAGGACCAGCATCGGCACGTCGCGGCGCGCCAGCGCGCGGGAATCGGCGATCGCTGGCAGGCGTTGGGTGAACGCCTGCCAGAGCACCTCGGCCTCCTCGCCCGCAGCTTGGCGCGCCGTGACAGCGATGCGCTCGCCGTCCACCTCGACCCAGGCGCGCGGGTCGGCGCGCAGGTTCAGGCACCAGGCCGGGTTGTGGTCACTGCCGAGGTTGAGGGCGCCGACGGCGTAGGCGTCGCCGTGGCGGACGTAGGCGACGACCGTGGTACGCCGCCCGTCGGAGCGCCGGCCGGTGGTCGTCAGCGCCAGCACGGGCTGGCCACCGGCCAGGAGGCGGGAGCGCTTGATGCGTCCGCGGCTGAGCCGCAGTAGTCGCGCGTGCACACGACCCACCTTGGGCTGGACACGGCGAAATCGGGTCAGGGACTGCAGGAACTGGGCGGTCGTCATCTCTGGCACATATCCTTGAGAGGTTCTCAAGAACTTATCCCCCTCTTGAGAGCATGTCAAGAAATGCCCAAAACGCGCCCGGCGGAGAGCCGCGACGACAAGATGAACGAGATCCTCACCGCGGCCCAGGTGCGACTGCGCGAGGGCGGCTACCAAGCGCTCTCGGTGGCGGCGATCGCCCGCGAGCTGGGTCTCGCGCAGAACGCGATCTACTGGTACTTCCCCTCCAAGGACGAGCTGTTCGTCGCGACGATGAACCGCATGCTGGAGAAGATCGCGGCTCGCAAGCCCTCCAAGAGGGTGGGAGAGTTGGAGCGGATCCTCTGGTTCACCGACCAGTTCCAGGCTCTCTCAGGCTTGAGGGCCGCGATGAACGACCGTGCCCCCCGTTCGCCCGTCGTCGCCGGTTTCACCGAACAGCTCGATGCGCTGCTTTCGAAGATGCTCTCCAATGTCTTGCGCGAGTACATCCCCGCCGAGGAGCTACCTCTCGCTGTCGAGTCCTTCAGGGCGACGGTTGACGGGACCTTCGTCAAGGGACTCGACAAACGTGCCAGACGCAAGCTGCTCACCTTCACCCTGCGGCGACTGACTGCCGGAAAGCTCGAGTGAGCGTCCTCAGCCAGGCTGCGGAGCGGCCTGTACGTCGGAAATCTCGACGGTGTCCGCGGACGCGTTTTGCCTCCTGGAGAGGGCAAGGCATGGCAGCGCCAGGACTGAGATCCCTGCTCCCATCAGGTAGGACGGCGCATACCCCCAGACGTCAGCGGCCCGGCCGAGCACTGGCTGGGCCCAGACCCCCCCACTGGAGTCCATCAGCGAGTCGAAGGAGAGGATCGTCGCGCGCTGGCGCGAGGGGATCAGGCCGTTGAGGTAGGTCTGGCGGATCGGCATCGAGGCCGCGAACAGCAACGCCCAGACGGCGATCAGCCCGATCACCGCCGCGAAGCTCTCGACGATTCCGATCAGGCCCAGCACCACCACACTGAGTCCCGCGATCACGATCAGCGCTGAGGTACGGCGGTGGAAGAGCCGGCGGATTCGGGGCGCCGCCACCCCGCCGGCGATCTGCGCGCCGGCGACGATCGCCGCCACCAGCCCGGCGATCGAGTAGGCCTGCGGATCGCCGTAGAGCTCCAGGAGATATGGCTGCAGGGCATAGAAGGCGTAGATCCCGACGCCGCCGGTGAACAGGGACTCGACCATCAACCACTTCACCGCCGGCACTCGCCAGCCGTGGTCAATCGAGGCGGCGGCGACCTTTCGCATCTCGGCCAGCGGCCGACCGCCCTTCTCGGGCGTGAACCCGGTGTCGTGCATGAGCCTGAAAGCCACTCCGAACATCACGATCAGGACGAGACCGCGAAGCACGAACGGCACTCCGAGGCTGGTCTGCTGGGCGATGATTCCTCCTGCGACCGAGCCGGTGAGCATCGCCGCCCCGGTGACGACCTGACCGCGTCCGAGCACCGACTCCAGCTCTCCCTTGAAGCCGGTCGCGGCGAGCGCATCGACCAACCAGGCCTCGACCGCGCCGGAGAAGAAGGTGAATCCGAGGCCGAGCAGCATCGAGGCAACCGCCCACTGCCAGAACGGAGCCTCGACCTGCCACAGCAGCACGTAGAGCAGCGTCGATGCTGTCAACGTCACCGTGCCGAGCAGATAGGAGGCGCGGCGCCCGACGGTGTCGGCGACGATCCCGGTCGGCACCTCAAATAGCACCATCCCGGCCGTGAAGAAGGCGTTGGCCGCGAATGCCTCCAGGTTCGTTAGGCCGGCGTCGAGCAGGAAGATCGTGTTGATCCCCCAGATGAACGACGCCGCAAGGGTGTTCCCGAGCAGGAGGGTCAGGTAAGTGCGCTGGATCGACCGGGGCGTCGGCATCGCCTGACATATATGTCAAAGAAGCCGGCGCGCTAGGTAGCCAGCTGCGACCGGCCGCCGCGCGCCGGCAGGAGCAGGGCTGAGAGGCAGACCATCCCGAAGGCGGTCGCCTGGAGGCCGATCCCGAGCGGGTTGCCGGAGAGGGGATCGTCGAAGACGAGGATGCCGCCGGCGATCTGGCTCGTGTTGGCGACCAGTCCCATCAGGCCAATCGTCTCGATCGCCTGTCCGCCTTGGAGCGCCGCCACCACCGCGTACTGGGCGAGGGCGCCGCAAGCGATGATGAGCGCGACCCAGGGGAGGATGACTGCGATCGAGACTCCGTCGGCGCCGGTCAGGCCCTTGATCGCGACCCCCGCCAAGGCGACCAGGGTCCCGGCCAGAGCGGCGAGGAGGAGGCCGCGGCGGGCGACGAGCCGCTCCGAGCGGTGACCGAGCGCGAGGCCGAGCGCGATCAGCGCCAGTCCTCCCTCGAAGCCGAGGATGGCGGCGAGCGAGAACTCGGAGTGGCTGCCGCTCAGGTGGGGCACGGTGAGGACGAGCAGGGCGAGGCCCGCGCCGCCGACGAGCAGCGCCAGCCACTGGCGCGGCTCGACCGTGTCGCCGAAGATTCGCTGCGACATCACCGCCAGGGTCACCGCGCCGCCGGAGAGCACCGCCTGCACGATCGAGATCGGCGCCATCGAGAGGGCCGCGACGTGGATCAGCCAGGCGATCGCCGCGAGGCTCCAGCCGGCTGTGAACCAGGGGGACCCAGCGAGTTGCCGGGCGCTACGGAGCGGCTGCCGGATGCGGACCGGCTCCAGGTGGTGGCAGCCGCGGTGCTTCAGCAGCGACGCGAGGTTCGTCAGCAGTGCGGCGAGAAGGGCGAGTGCGATTCCGGCCTGCGCCAAGTCCTAGGACCGATCCGTGGGTGGCAGTTGGCGGCGCACCGCCGCGACCGCGGCAGGCGTCGTGCGGCACGCTTTCGCGATCACGTTGTTGGTGTGATCGGGCGCCCGCTGCATCTCGAACTCGATCAAGCTCGCGCGGCGCAGCTTGGCGCGGGAGTCGCGGCTCCAGTCGCTTGGCACCGCGTCGAGAGCCTCGTCCGCGGCGCGCTCCCGCCTGCACCCGAGGCAGAAGCAGCCATCGGCGGAATCGGTCCAGGTGTCGGGCAGTGGGACGCGCTGGCCGTGCATCCGGCTGACCGCCACTCCGCAGCGGTCGCAGGTCCACTTCAGCGCGGTGTCGTGGGTGACGGTCATCTCGCGACCCGAGGGCGGCGGCGCCGGTGGGAGCGCTGGCCCTGGTGCGCCGGGCCGTTCCGTTGTCCGCCGCCTTTGTGGTGCCGGTCGAACTCCCGGGAGAGGCCGAGCGCGCCCGCCATGCGCCGGACTTCGTCCGTCTGGTCGGCGAGCACGAAGCTGATCCCGGTGCCGCGCCGGCCGGCGCGGCCGGTGCGCCCGACGCGGTGCACGTAGGACTCGCGGTCGCCGGGTGCGTCGAAGTTGACGACGTGGGTGATGTCGGGGACGTCGATCCCGCGGGCGGCCACGTCGGTCGCGACCAGCGCGTCGATCTGACCCCTCTCGAAGCTGGCCAGCGCCCGTTCGCGCTGGCGCTGGTTCTTGTCGCCGTGCATCGCAGCCGCCTCGATTCCGCGGCTGCGCAGGCGCTTGACCAGCCGGTCGGCGCCACGCTTGGTGCGGACGAAGACGAGCGTGCGGCCGTCCTCCTCGCTGCGCAGCTGCTCGACCAGTCGGTCGAGCTTGTCGCTCTGCGCGTCGAAATGGAAGAAGTGGTGCTCGATGTCGGCCTTCGCCTGCTTGGGCGCCGCCTGGGTATGGCGACGGGCATCGCGGGTGTAGGCGGCGGCGATCTTGCCGGTCGCGCCCTGCAGGGTCGCGGAGAAGAAGAGGGTCTGGCGGCGCTTCGGCGTCTGGGCGACGATCCGGTCCACCGCCGGCTTAAAGCCCATGTCGAGCATGCGGTCGGCCTCGTCAAGGACGAGGACGTCGATGTGCTCGAGCGAGACGACGCCGCGGGAGATCAGGTCCTCGAGGCGGCCCGGGGTGGCGACGACGATGTCGGCGCTGCGGGCGGCCTTGCTCTGGGGGCCGAAGCCGACCCCGCCGTAGACGGCCGCGATCCGCAGCCGGCAAGCCTCGGAGACCGATTCGAGCTCGTCGACGATCTGGCTTGCCAGCTCGCGGGTGGGGGCAAGGACCAGCGCCGAGAGACGGCCTGGCTCGACGAGCTCGACCAGGGGAATGCCGAAGGCGAGCGTCTTGCCCGAGCCGGTCGGTGACTGGACGAGCAGGTCATGGCCGGCGAGCGCGTCGCGGACGACCAGCTGCTGGACGGGGAAAGGTTGGGTGATGTCGCGGCGTGCGAGCGCGCGCACCACAGGTTCAGAGATGCCGAGATCGGCAAAAGAGGTGATTGTTGTGGCTCCTTGTATGAGCGTTGTAGGGAGATCCAGCGACCCCTAAACGCAAAGCAGCGCACGGAGGAAACGGAACCTCTCGGGCAGCGTTGAACGCCTGCCCGACTCAGTCACCGTAGCAGCCCACCCTGGGTGCAGCGGTTTTTCACCGTCTCTGCTCCATTTGCTCCAGTCCCTGGTCGAGCTTGGCGGGAGTGACCGCACCGGCGGGGGCGGGGACGGCTCGGAAGGTGGAGGCCAGGAGCCTCAGCCGGAAGGCGATCCGCCGGTTGCGGTCGAACGCGGTGACGAGCGGATTGTCGCCCCAGCTGACCAGCCAGCCACCGTCCTCGAGCTGTCTCGCCGAGCCGCAGCAATGGCTGGTGCGCACGGCGGGATCGTTGAGCTGGCCGAGGTAGGTCGCCCTGCCGCGCTCGAGGTCGAGGCGGTAGAAGACGACCCGCGGCCGCCGCGGCCGGTCCTTTCCGTTGTCGTAGATGCTGAGGCTCCCGTCGTCGGCGATGCGAGCGTCGTGCTGCCCGCCGAGCAGCTTCCTGGCTGGGTCCCCGGCGATCCACAGCGAGTCGGCGGTCTTGCTGCCGCCCAGCTTCCAGCGGATCTCGCCGGTCGAGCGGCGGATCCCGTAGACCGCGTCGGTGTGGCGCGTCGAGATCACCACTTCGTCCGCTCCGCGCGGCTCGATCGAGTTGATGTGAACCGGGTCGAATGCCTGGCGCCCCTGCAGCCTTCGCCTTGGGTTGCTCAGCACGTTGCGCCACCAGCGCCCGGTCTCCGCAAGGGCTATCTGCTTGCGGGAGTTCCAGCGCCAAAGCAGCTGGCCGCGGGGATCGAGCTCCTGGACCTCGGCGGAGACGATCGCCGCCCTACGGGGCCCGCCGTAGCGGCTGAGGTCAGCGGTTTCCGGGACATAGGTGTCGACCAGGACGTTGCCGTTGCCCAGCTCGCGGTACTCGTGCCCGTCGACGATGGTGCCCTTCGTCCTGACCAGCCGCAGCAGCTTGCCCGCGGGCGAGCGGATCTCGTGCGCCATACGCGGGTCGAGCCCGTACCCGTCCCCGAACGACCTGGCCCAGGCAATGGTCCCGTCGTGAAGCACCTGCGCCCACAACGCGCGTGTCCTCGGGCTGTACCACCAGCGCGGTACGCCCTCGTGGTCGAAGACGATCACCCAGGGACGCGAGTCCCTGAAGCTGACCGCGAACAGGCCTGACGGAATGTCGCCGAGGCGCTCGAACTGCCAGGCGGGGAAGTCCTCGGGGAGGCAGCGCACCTTGTATGCGTGCCGCTTCCCGCCGTCGATGACCGCGATCTGGAAGTCCTCGCCGGGTCGCACGCCGGGATCGATCGGAAAGCTCCCCGTGCGCGCCGGGCCGGAGCTGACCGCGACCCTGGCGCCATCCTCCGCCTCGGCGCGGATCGGACTCGCGTTGCGACCGCAGCGCGAGACATAGCGCGACTCGGTCGGATCGAAGTCCGGGTAGAGGCCCGCGATCGAAATCGAGGGCTCGTGAGCCGAGGGGGACTCCGGCGCCCCTCCACACCCCGCTACCGCCAGCAAGATCAGGCCGCCGATGGCTAGGACCCAAGAACGAAGCCGCTTTACATCGTTGTTCACGCCCGGCACCTACCCGCCCCGCGGTCAAAATGATCGGAAGGCCTGGGCGCCGGCCGCGCCGCAGAGGAGCGACATCCCCGACCGTTTTTGTACGACGAGGAGCGGGTAGCGCACAGGTGAGGCCGACCCAAGGAGAGACGAGTGGGAACGATCACTGTCCGTGAGTGCATGAGTACCGACGTCTCGCCTGTTCGCCCCGACACCTCGCTGGTCGAAGCGGCCCAGCAGATGCGGAGCAGCGGAGTAGGCGGCGTTCTGGTCCTCGATCGCGAGGGCGAAGGGTGCGTAGGCATCCTGACCGAGCGTGACATCGTCGTCCGAGTTCTGGCCGAGGGGCGGGAGCCCCGCGCGGTCTTCGTCCGCGACGTCGCCACGATGGATCCGGTCACCTGTGCACCCGAGGAGGACGTTGAGGCGGCCACCTCGCGAATGCGCGAGCATGAAGTCCAGCACCTCCCTGTTTGCCTGGCGGGCAAGGTGGTCGGCATGATCTCCCTCGCCGACATCGTTTTCGGCCGGCCAGACGAGGAGCGGGGAACGATCGTGCCGCCCTCGGCGATGAGCCGGTAGCCCAGACCCCGCTACTTATCGCTATCGGCGCGTTCGGCTGCCCGCTCGCGCACGCTCTCCTTCTGCTCGAGCGTCATCGCGCCGGGGTGACCGTCGCCGGGCCACGGGCTGAGGAGCAGCAGGAGACGGGCGTCCGAGCTGGCGACGATCGTGCGCCGCTCGCCGGGCGCGAACTCGAATAGGTGACCGCTGCCGGCGGACACGCTCTCGCCCTCGGGCGTGCTGACCTCGACCTCGCCGTCGATCACCACGATCCTGGCTCGCTCGTGGACCTCGTGCTCCTGCATCTGCTCGCCCGAAGGAAGATGCAGCACGACCGCCCGGGCGTCGTCTGCGGAGGAGAGGATCTGCGGCTCGTGCGAGTCCGCCTCGATGTTTCTCAGGTCCCAGCTCTTCATCGGCGTCAGAGTTCCCGCTCGTAGTAAAGCATCGAGGGGCCGTCCTCGCTGCCTTCGCGGTTGGTGAAGCCGGTGCTCTCGTAGAGCGCCCGGGCCGCGGTGTCGGTCTCGCCGGTGTTGAGGTCCATGTGGGTGGCGCCGGCGCCGCGGGCCGTTTCTATCGCGGCCTCCAGCAGCACCCGGCCGATGCCTTTGCCGCGTAACTCGGGGACTACGTATAGCTCCTCAAGGTAGGCGTCGAGCTCACCGCTCCATATAGAGAGCAGGTAGCGCATTTGGACGATTCCGTCCGGGCCGTCGCCGGCCAGCAGGAAGGTCAGGGTTCCGTCCTCGATCAACGCGGCCGCCCGCTCGGTCAGCACCGCAGCACCGGGAGTCGGTTCAGAGAACTCGGTGTTGAAGTCGTGCAGGAGGCGCCCGATGTCGTCGGCGTCGGCGACGGTCGCGCGGCGAATGGTCACCTCTGGTCTCATGGGTAACTGGCCTGCGCCAGGCTACGCCACCGGTGGCGGCGTTCCCTCTGCGCTCGCGGCGAGATCCTCGTCCCAGCCGCAGGTGGCACAGGCGTGTTGGAAGGCCGAACGAGCGAACGCGAGCGCGAAGGCGTGGGGATTCTCGCTCGCGCACACGTCGTCCCAGTCGAGGACATAGAGCCCAAGCGCCTCATGCCAGTGCGCGGCGGCGGGCTCGAGCTCCGCGTCCGCGAATTTCGGCGGGGCGGGATGCGCATAGGCGTAAAACGCAGCCTTGCCGTATTTGACGTCGCCCGGCCACCAGCCCACGGCTACCTCCTCTGCATCCATCGAGTTGCGCATGATGAAGTCAGGGGAGGGGGGATCGGCGGAGCGCCCGGAGTAGAGGTTTACCGCGAGATCGAAGGAGCCCCACCAGGCGTTGACCGGGGTAGAGCGACCGCGGAAAGGCGCCCGGAAGGCGGCCAGGACGAGGGCGGCCTGGGTCGCCGCGGCGAGGTAGGAGGAGACCGGTGCGGGGTCGTAGCTGGCGTGCTCCTCGTCCTCGTCAAGCGGCGTGCTCCACGGCACCTCCTGCGGAGTCGCATCGATCTCGACCAGCCCGGCGAGATCGCCAACTGCCTCCAGCAGCTCACGCGTCACTATCCCCACCGGCCGGTCGGGGGTCAGAGCGATCCTCCACACTCGCCCGTCGCTGTGCTCGACTACCGCCTCATGGGTGTGCAGGTCGAGGGCGACGACCAGCGCGCCCGAGCCGTCGGGGGCTGGCAGCGGCGCCGTTTCCCAGCCGCGCGCGGCCAGCCGCAGCGCGGCGTGCTGGAGCTGCGGTTCCGGCGGCGCCAGCACCGCCGCGATCTTGCCAAGCGCTTGGGTGTGCGCGTGCAGCGTGTCGCAGGTCTCGCTCCATTCTTCATAAGAGATGGACGGCCACGACGTAGAGCGCGCCATCGACTAACGGTAGCGTGGGCTCATAACCATGACCGAGGGCAGCAAGCAAACCAACTGGCGTATTTGGGTCGTCGGCATCCTCATCGCCCTCGCCCTGATCGTCGCCCTGCAGAACTCCCAGCAGGTCAGGGTCGACGTCCTCTTCGTCACGATCGACGCCCCCCTTGTCGTGACGTTGCTGGCGGCCATCGCGGTCGGGGCGCTGATCGGCTACGTCGCCCCGGTCATCCGCCGCCACCGCCGCGACGCGCGCCGTCGCGACGGGACCTGACGAAGCCCCGGGCATCGTCGCCCACTCCAATCACGACCCCACTGTCAGCCACGCCCAGAGGCCAGCCCGGGCGAGCCCGGTGTCACCGGGCCAAGCAGGGCAAAGTCTGAAGGACGACGCAGGAGTCGCTCTCGCCGCGGAGGCAGGGCGATACCTGTCAGGTATCAATCGGAAAGATTGGCAGCCTCGCGCTCGATCGATCGCGCCACCTCGACCCGCGAGGAGACGCCGAGCTTGAAGAAGATGTTTCGCAGGTGGGATTCCACGGTCTTCTCGCTGAGGAAGAGCTCGGCCGCGATCTGCTTGTTCGTCTTGCGTTCGGTGACGAGGTCGCCGACCTCGCGCTCTCGTTTCGAGAGGGAGGCCAGCCCGTCGCCGTCCGCGGCCGGGCCGCGCGGCTCGATCCGCGCCCCGAGCCGTCGCAGCTCGCGCCGTACCTCTTCGCGGGGACGCTCCGCGGCGCAGGCCTCCAGCTCGGGCTCCGCTTCGCGCAGCGCTCGCAGGGCCGCGTCGCGATCGCCCGCCTCGGCCAGCGCCCGGCCTGCCAGCAGCCGTGACCGCGCGGCCTCGATCCGCGCCCCGGCCGCCGCCGCTCCCTGCGCCGAGGCCAGCGCCAGCTCTGCCGCCGCCTCTGCTTTCCCCATGGCCAGCAGGATCCCGGCACGCGCCCGGCGGCCCATCGCCAGGGCAACCGGCAGGCTGAGCTTCTCGGCCTCGGCCTCCGACCGCGCGGCGCACTCTTCGGCTTGCGCGAGCTCGCCGGCGGCAAGCCAGCCCCGGGTCATCACCTCCTGGAACTGGACCCGGAAGTTCGCCGTCACCATCGGCATCTCCGGCCCGCCCGCGGCGGTGAAGTAGGTGTCGATGTCGGCGCCGAGGTCGCCGGCCTCGACGCTCGCCGCGGCGAGCCCGCCCCCGGCGAGCCCCAGGACGTGGCTCCCCTCGAGCTGCGCGAGCATCGGCAGCGCCTGCTTCGCGGCCCGGATGACGGTCTCGAGGTCGCCGCTCATCAGCGCCGTGCCGCCGCGGCTGCAGAGCGCCGCGCCGAGGACATACTCGATGTTCATCAGCTGCGCCGACTCGATCGCGTTCTCGCTCAGCTCGTCGGCCACCGCGCGATTCCCAAGCGTCATCTCGCTCAGCGCCCAGCCCTGCTGCATGTAGGGGATGAACTGGCTCTGTCCGGTCGCGCGCGAGACCGCGACCCCGCGCCGCAGGTGGGCGATCGAGCGCTCGAAGCGCTCGAGGTAGAACTCGGCCCAGCCGAGCCGGTTGATCGCGTCCACCTTGGCCGCCAGCTCACCATCCGAGAGGTCGTCAATGAGGGTCGCCGCCTTGTCGACGTTCTCGGCCGCCTCCTCGATCCGCCCCAGCAGCACGTTGGCGTGCCCGAGCATCGCCGCGGCGGCGAGGTCGAGCCCGGCGTCGCCGAGCGAGCTCGCCTCCTCGGTGGCTTGCGCCGCGCTTTTCGCGCATGCGCTCCAGCTCGTTGGTGAAGAAGGCGCCGCCGGCGAGGTTGAGCAGGACGTCGACACGCTCGGGCGAGTGGCCATCGGGGAGCTCGACCAGCGCCTGCTCGAGGCGCCCCCTTGCCTGAGTGTGGCGCCCGAGCGCGTCCTCGCAGAAAGCGCAGGCGGCGGTCAGGGCGACGCGCATCGCCGCCGCTTCGGGCGGGACCAGATCGAGGGCTTCCAGCAGGACCGCGCGGCAACGCCCCCGGTCGCCGATCGCGCGCAGCGCCTGCGCCTGCATGACGAGAGCGCCCAGCCTCGCCTGGCCGTCGTCGTCGGGGAGCAGCCGCAGGGCGGCGTCGTACCAGCGGACGGCGGCGGAGGGCGCCCGGCTCGCGCTCGCCTGGGCCGCCGCGATCAGGACTGAGGCTGCCTCGCGATCTCCGTGGGTCGCCGACTGCTCGACGTGGTGGGCCCGGGCCAACGCCGACGCCCCGGCGTCATCGAGAGCCGCCGCGGCACGCGCGTGCGCTCCCAGCCGCCAGCCGCCCTTGGTTGACTCGTAGACCGCGCGGCGCACCAGCGGGTGACGGAAGCCGAACTGGCGCGGCACGTCGGTGGCGTGCACCAGCCCGGACGGCAGCAGCTCGTCGAGCGCGTCGTGGCCGGCTCCGGTCTCGATCTCCGCGATCGCGAAGGCAAGCTCTGGCGCGAACGGGTCGCCCGCCACCGAGGCGGCCTCCAGCAGGTTCCGGGCGTCGGGCTCCAGCTCCTGCACCTCCTCGATCAGGGCCGCCGCGACGAGGCTCGGCACGCCGGCCTCTCCGGCGACCCGATCGCCCGAGGAGCTGCGCGCGGGAAGCTCGCTCACCCGCGCCAACTGCAGCGTGTAGAGGGGGTTGCCGCCGCTCTCACCGTGGATTGCGGCACGCTGCCTCGCTTCCACCCGCTCGCCCAGCAACTCGCCGACTTCCTCTTCGCCGAGCGGCACCAGCTCCAGCAACCGCACCAGCGGCTCGGCCAGCGCCACGAGGAGCTGCGGGGAGACCTGGCCCGTCCGGTAGCCGACCGCGAGCAGCACGGGCGCCGAAGGGGGTCGCTTTAGCAGCGAGGCGATCAGCTCCAGCGACGCCTGGTCGGCCCAGTGCAGGTCGTCGAGGACAAGGACCAGCGCCTGCTCGGCGGCGATCCGCTCGAGCAGGGCGCGGACCGCGCGGTGGGTCCGGTAGCGCTCGTCGACCGGTGGCGGCTCGGCCAGGCCGGCCAGCGAGGGGAGCACCCCGCCGAGCTCGTCGCTCACCGCGGTGGGCAGCTCGTCGGGGTCACGGGAAGCGACGTAGGCATCCAGCGCGTCGGTCCAGACGCCGAAGGGGAGATCGCGCTCGAACTCGGCTCCGGTCCCGGCGAGGACGAGCATGCCCTGGCCGTCGGCGCGCCGCCGCAGCTCCGAGAGCAGGTGGGTCTTGCCGATTCCCGGCTCGCCCTCCACTGCCAGGCAGGCTGGCGCCGCGCCGTCCAGCTCGCCGAGCATCAGGTCCAGTTGTTCGAGCTCAGGCGCCCGCCCAACCGTCTGTGCCGAGGCTGTCACGACGCGATCCAGCATAGACCCGGGTTTGCCCAGGCACGAACCGAACCCTGAGAGCCGTTTTCAGGGGGTTGGTTCAGGGGGTCTCCCCGATGTTCGAAACGCCCTTCGCGGCGAGTCTGGCGGCATGCAATTCACCCACAACGGAGGAGAGCCCATGCAAGCCCCACGCAACATCGCAGCCCGTGCCGGTCGTTGGAGCGCCCGGCACCGCAAGACGGCCATCGTCGGATGGCTCGTCATCGTGGTCGGCCTCTTCATGGCCGGCAAGTCGATCGGCACTCAGAACGTCGAACCGCAGGATTCCGGGGTCGGCGAGTCCGGCCACGCCCAGAAGGCCGCGTTCGAGGCCTTCCCCGAAAAGTCAGAGGGCATGGTCCTGGTCCAGGGAGAGCCCGGCAGTGCCAGTGACGCCGGCTTCCGCGCCGGCGTCGCCGACGTGGTCGCCCGCCTGCGGGCCACCGAGGGCGTCGCCGCGGTGCGGAGTCCCTACGAAGCCGGCCAGGCGGGGCAGATCTCCGCCGACCGCAGCTCTGCCCTGGTCAATTACGAGATCCCGGGGGACGCGGAAGAGGCCAAAGCGCTCGTCGACGGGCCGCTCGCCTCGGTTGAGGCCGCCCAGAAGGCCAATCCCGCGCTGTGGATCGGCGAGTTCGGCGACGCCAGCGCCAACAATGCGGTGATGGAGAAGGAGAACGCGGACATCGGCAAGGCGGGGATGACCTCGCTGCCGTTCACGCTGCTGATCCTGCTCTTCGCCTTCGGGGCGCTGGTCGCCGCTGGCGTGCCGCTGCTGCTCGCGATCTCCTCGATCGTGGCGACGATGGGCCTGCTCGGGCCGGTCAGCCAGCTCAGCCCGATCAACCCCGCGGTGGCGCATGTGGTGATGCTGATCGGCCTCGCCGTCGGCGTCGACTACTCGCTGTTCTACATCCGCAGGATGCGCGACGAGCGCGCCCGCGGCCGCAGCAACGAGGCGGCGCTGGAGATCGCGGCCGCGACCTCGGGCCGGGCCGTGATGATCTCCGGCCTGACCGTGATGGTCGCGATGGCCGGGATGTACTTCGGCGGGGTCTCCAACTTCGCCGCCTTTGCAACCGGGACGATCCTGGTCGTCGCCGTGGCGGTCATCGGTTCGCTCACGGTCCTGCCGGCGGTGCTCTCAGCACTCGGCGACAGGATCGACCGGGGACGGGTCCCGCTGATCGGGCGTTTCAAGCGCCGGATGGGCGGGATCGGCATCTGGTCGCGTGTGATCGACCGGGTCCTGCGCCGTCCGCTGCTCTCGGCAGTGCTCAGCGCCGGCTTCCTGCTCGCCCTGGCGGTTCCGACGCTGGGAATCAACACCTCGCTGTCGGGCGTCGAGTCCTACTCACGGGACCTCGAGGTGATGCAGACCTACGACAGGATCCAGGAGAAGTTCCCCTCGGAGAGCCTGCCCGCCGATGTGGTCGTCGAGGCGACCGACGTCACCGCGCCGCAGGTGCAAGGTGCAATCGACCGACTCGGTGAGCAGACCGCGGCGCACCCGGGCCTCTTCGAGGGCCCGCCCCTGGTCGAGGTCAGCCCGGACAGGACGGTGGCGTCGATCTCGATCCCGATCGTCGGCAACGGCACCGACCGGGTCTCCAACGACGCGCTCAGTGAGCTGCGGGGCGAGATCGTCCCGTCGACCGTCGGCGAGGTAAGTGGAGTCGAGGCCAGCGTGACCGGCACCACAGCCGGGATCAAGGACTTCAACGACACGATGACGTCACACCTGCCGTACGTGTTCGGGTTCGTGATCCTGGCGGCGTTCCTGCTGCTGCTGGTCACCTTCCGCTCGATCGTCATCCCGATCAAGGCGATCGCCCTCAACCTGCTCTCGGTGGGCGCCGCCTACGGAGTTCTGGTCTGGGTGTTCCAGCACGGTCACGGCGAGTCGCTGCTCGGCTTCGAGTCGAACGGAGCGATCACGGCCTGGCTGCCGCTGTTCCTGTTCGTGATCCTCTTCGGGCTCTCGATGGACTACCACGTCCTGATCCTGACCCGGGTCCGGGAGCTCTTCGACGGTGGGATGAGCACCGAGGAAGCGGTCTCCGAGGGGATCAAGAGCACCGCCGGCGTGATCACCACGGCAGCGGTGGTGATGGTGGGAGTGTTCGCGATGTTCGCCACCATCGCCAGCCTCGAAATGAAGCAGATGGGCGTCGGCCTGGCGGTCGCGGTCCTGCTCGACGCGACGATCGTCCGCGGAGTGCTGTTGCCGTCGACGATGTCACTGCTCGGCGATCGCAACTGGTGGCTGCCACGCCGGCTCGGCTGGCTGCCCAAGGTCAAGAGGCCTGAGAGCGAGCCTGTCCTCGAGGCCGAGCCCGCCCGCGCCTAGTCCCCGACCGTTCCGTCCCGGCGCCCGCCACCCGCGGGCGCCGGGAACGGACGGCCCACCCAAAATGGAGCCGAGATGGCCACTTTCCTACTAGAGCACCGCCATGAGGCCGCCGACTGCGAGGCGGCCTTCGCCGCATGGCAGGGCTTCCCCAGTCCACTGCGTCGGCGGCCCGCGATGTCCACCTGTCTCAGCGAGGACCACCGCCTCTGGTGGTGCGTCGACGCGGCGGACGAGGATGCGGCCCTGTCGCTGCTGCCGCGCTTCGTCTCCGTCCGCACCACCGCGGTCCGGGTCCGGGAGATCGCCATCCCTTGAAAAAGAACCTGTGTGCGGCCCGCGACTACCGTGGCGGCAGCGTGCGCTCCGCCAGGTATCCGAGCAGTCCGTCCATCCCATGCTCGCGGTACACCCGGCGCTGGTCGTCGGCGCCGTTTCCCTCGCGCAGGATTCGCTCGATCTCGTCGAGGACGGCGTCTCCTCCGAGCTCGCGCGCGTAGGGCCGCACCGAGTCGAGCACCCGGCGGGCGACGTGCCGGGCTGGCGCCGGGGTTTGGCCGTCGAGCACGATCTCTGCCTCGAGCCCGTGACTGGAGGCCTGGAAGTAGGACTCCTCCAGGGCCTCGCGGTAGAGGGCCGGCTTGGTCGGCTCGTCGAGCTCCTTCGCCGCGATCGCCTGGATCATGCCGGCGATCGCGCTGGAGGTGAGGGGGTCGGTGGGCACGTCGAGGGCGCGAACCTCGACCGTTCCCAGCTTGGGGTGGGGCCGGACGTCCCACCAGATGTAGGTGTAGTCGTCGACCCCGGCGGCGGCGATCAGCTGGTCGGCGACCCGGCAGAAATCTTCGTAGTCGCGGAAAAGCCGCGGCACCTGGAAGCGCGGGTAGGCCCGCACCACCGAGGTACGGGCGCTGGCATGGCCGGAGTCACTCCCCTCGCGAAAGGGGGAATTGGCGCTCAGCGCCTGCAGGACCGGCAGGTAGAGACGAAAGGCGTTGGCCAGCCGCACGGCTACGTCCGGCTCGGGCATCCCGACATGGACGTGAAGTCCGCAGGGCGGGTTCGCCAGCAGGTCCCCGAAGTCATCGCGGACGACGTCGTAGCGCGGCTTCCTCACCAGCTTCGCCTGGCCGGCAGGGGCAGACGGGTGGAGCCCCGCCGCGAGCAGTCCGAAGCCGGCCTCGTCGACCGCTCGCCTCAACTCGCCCAGCTGCTCGAGGGCTTCGCCGGGCCCGTGGCAGATGCCCGTCTTCAGCTCGATCTGTTCGGTGAAGATCTCGGAGGAGACGCGCCTTGCGAGCGCGGACGGGACGCTGTCGAGCACGGCTTCGCTCGTCGCCGCCAGCTCGAGGCCCTCGTCGACCAGCAGCAGCTCCTCCTCGACGCCAAGCGACAGCGGCGGCGAGTCGCCAAAACGGTGCGCGTAGCGATCGGACGCGCCCTCCGTCCCCAGTCTCCCCATGGTCGGCTGGTACCCCGCTCCGACTGGGACTCAAACTACGCGAGCGGGGGAGAAGCCGGGTCGTCGCCCACCTGCAGGCCCGGCTCCCCCTCTGGGAGTGCGGAAGCTTCGATGCGGTCGGCGAGCTCGATTCTCGACATCGTCAGCGGCGCGGAGATCCGGTCGCGGATCCCGCAGCGCGGGCAGTTCTCGGTCGCTGTATGCAAGGCGCTGTACCGACTGCCGCACCTCTCACACTTGAACATCGTTACCCCTCCTCTCTGGTCCAACTCAGATGAGAAGTCGTTACCCCAGCCGCCACTTCGTCCAAACCTGGTTCGGGACCCTGATGTCCCGTGATGCCCTCATATGTCGTCTGGCAGTCGCCTCGATCGCCGGGCAGCTCGCCTGGGTCGCGATCGCCTTCGCCGCCGGGTTCCTGGAGCCCGGCTACAGCGAGATCCGCGACGCGGTCAGCGAGCTGGGGGCGGACACCGCGACGCGTCCCTGGCTCTTCAACATCGCTGTCGCGATCTGGGCCCTCTCTTTCATCGCCGTCGCAATCGCGCTGCTGCTCTCGGTCTTCGCGATGGCCTGGCGCTTCCGCGGCGACAGCCGCTGGGGCCGGGCCGATCTGCTTGCCGCCGGTGCCGGCCTGCTCGGGATCGTCATCTTTGCCGGCCTCTTCTTCAACACCGCGGCCGTCCACACTTTCATGCTCGCTACGGCGAGGCCGAGGTCTCAATTGACATCGAGAACCTCAGCGTGATTGCCGGCGAGCTGCCTCCACGTGCCCGACGGCTCGTGGTCGAGTGGGCTGCTGAGCATCGGACCGAGCTGCGTGAAAACTGGGAGCGCGCACGTGATCATCAGCCGCTCGTCGCCATTGAGCCTCTGCAATAGACGCTTTACCATCAAACCCATGCGCAGCACACCGCTCTTGATCGAGGCTACGCCGTCCAGTGACTACACCGTCCAAGTTCGTTTCGAGGACGGTCTGACTGCTGACGTCGACCTCTCTTATCTACTCGACTACGGCGGTGTGTTCGAGCCTCTTCGTGACGTCGAGTATTTCCGCCAGCTTCGCGTGGACTCAGACGCTGGCACGATCGTCTGGCCCAACGAAGCAGATATCGCGCCAGAGACTTTGTATGCACGCGCGAGTTAGCCTCGCGAAAGCCGCTTCCGCATGAACACGCGCGAGAAGCCCTCGCTGGCGCGGCGTTCGTACTCGGCGTAGCCGATCCTCGCGTACAACGCCAGGTTCTCGGCCATCTTCTCGTGTGTATAGAGGTGGATCGCGTCGAACCCGGTGCGGCGCGCTTCCCGCTCGGCGAGCTCGAGCAGGACCCGCCCCATGCCCTCCCCTTGGCGCGTGGGGTGGACCGCGACGTTCTCGATCGTGAAGCCCTCTTCGGTGACCCCAAGCACGATCGCCGCGACGATCGTTCCCTCGCTCTCGACCACTGTCACGTCCCGGTCGCGGATCACCTCCGCGTAGTCATCGGTCATCGGGCCCGGCAGCATGCCCAGCCGCTCGACGTAGTGGCCGTAGGCGTCGTCAACTAGTGCGGACAGCTCCTCGGCATCCGCCTCGCCGGCGATCCGGAGTGTGCAGTCGTTCGGCAGGCCGAGCCCTGCCAGTCGCCGCAGGAGGAAACGCTGCTCGGCGTCGTCATGGGCCAGCGCCAGCGCGCGGCGGTAGGCGTCGGCAGCCTCGTCCGCCCGGCCAAGGCGGCGCAGCAGCTCGCCCCGCGTCGAGTGCAGGTAGCGGTACTTGCCGAGGTCGAGGCGGTCGACGATCGAGAGGGCCGCTTCCGGTCCGTCCACCTCGGCGATCGCGACCGCCCGGTTCAGCTCGATCACGGGCGAGTCGGTGAGGCGGGTGAGCTCGCCGTAGAGGGCAGCGATCTGGGGCCAGTCCTGCGGCTCGTCTGCGTGCAGGGAAGCGATCGCCGCCTGCACTACATAAGGGCCGCGCCCGCGCAGGGCCAGAGCGCGGTCGAGCGCCGCCCGCCCGGCGGCGACCTGCGCCGCGTCCCAGAGCGAGCGGTCCTGGTCGGCGAGCAGGACCAGGTCGCCGTCCTGGAAGCGCGCCTCGCGGCGCCCGTCGTGGAGGAGCATCAGCGCCAACAGGCCGTGCGCCTCCGGCTCGTCCGGCATCAGTTCGGTGAGCGCCCGGCCAAGGCGCAGCGCCTCGGCGGCAAGCTCGCCGCGGCCGCCGTAGCCCTCGTTGAAGATCAGGTAGACGACCGCGAGCACGGCGCCGATCCGGTCGGGCAGCAGGTGGTCAGGCGGGACCCGGAACGGGATTCCGGCCGCCTTGACCTTGCGCTTCGCCCGCACCAGCCGCTGCGCCATCGTCGCCTCGGGGACGAGGAAGGCGCGGGCGATCTCCTCGGTGGTGAGGCCGCCGAGCGTGCGCAGGGTGAGCGCGACCTGCACCTCGGTGGCGAGTGCCGGGTGGCAGCAGGTGAAGACCAGCTCGAGCCGTTCGTCGGGGAAGGCGGTCGCGTCCATCGGTTGCTCCTCCGTTGCCTCAGGCACCTCGAGCTGGCGCGTCTTCGCGGCCAGCGTGCGCTCGCGGCGGATCCGGTCGATCGCCCGGTTGCGCGCCGTCGCCAGCAGCCAGGCGCCCGGGTTGTCGGGCTCGCCGTCGCGCGGCCAGCGCTCGGCGGCGATTGCGAAGGCCTCCTGCGCTGCTTCCTCAGCGAGGTCGAAGTCACCGAGGAAGCCGATCAGCGCAGCGAGGACGCGACCCCAGTGGTCGCGGTAGGCCTGCTCGACGATGGCTAGCGCTCCACCAGCGGCCGCACCTCGATCGCGCCGCCGAGGCGCGCCGCCGGGATCCGCGCGGCGATCTCGATCGCGGCGTCGAGGTCGTCGGCCTCGAAGAAGAGGTAGCCGCCGAGCGCCTCCTTGGTCTCGACGAACGGCCCGTCGGTGGTCAGCGTCTCGCCGCCGTCCACCCGCACCGTCGTCGCGGTCTCGGGCGGCTGCATCTGGACGCCGGGGCTGACGCCAGGGGTTTCGTTGATCCCCTGGTAGGCGGCGTAGATCTCCTTCTGCTCGTCCTCGGAGAGGCGCGCCCACGCCTCTGGGTCGTACGGCGTCGGGGTGGTGCCCTGATGGATCAACAGCATGTATTTCATCGCTTCCTCCTTTAGGGGATGGTCGCCTATGAGACGAACGGGAAGCGGCTGAATCGACAGCGGGGCCGCAGGCGTTAAATGCACGCTTCGTTGCGGGGGGTTGTGAGCAGGAGCGGCCTTACCGACCATTTGGGAGATGCGCACGATCCGAGGAATCGGGGCAGCGGCACTGATCGCCGTCGTCGTGATGGCCGCTCCCTCACGCGCCGACGCTTCCCCCGCCAACGTGGCCGCCCTGCAGGCGGCGCTGAAGGGCCTGCACCTCTACAGGGGGTTCGTCGACGGCATCAGGGGCCCACTCACCCGGCGTGGGCTCAACGCCTTCCAGCGCCGCCACGGCTTGGCGGTGGACGGCATCGCCGGCTCGCGAACGCGTCGGGCGCTCGGTTGGCGGGGGAGGCCGCCGCTCGGCAGCCGGGTGATGCGGTTCGGGAACCGGGGCTGGGACGTCGCGGCGCTGCAGTTCCTGCTCCAGCGCGCGGGCCACGGGCCGGGAAGGGCCGACGGGGTCTTCGGACCGCTGACTAAGGGAGCGGTGCTGCGGGCGCAGCGCGCTGCGGGCATCGGGGCCGACGGGCTCGCCGGGCCGGCGACGGTCGGCTACCTGCGCCACGGCGATGTGGCGCCGGGCGACCCTGTGCGGTTCCTGCGGCCGGTCCCCGGTCCGATCGGCGACGGGTTCGGCGCCCCCAGGGACGGAGGCCGCCGCCACCAAGGACTCGACTTCCCGGTTCCCTACGGGACGCGGGTCGGCGCTGCGGGCCGCGGCACCACGATCTTCGCCGGCTACAACAACGGCGGCTACGGCAACCTGGTGGTGATCCAGCACCGGCTCGGCTTCACCACCTGGTACGCCCACCTCTCCACGATCACGAGCTGGGTCGGCGAGCAGGTCGTCGGTGGCACCCGCATCGGCTACGTCGGCTCCACCGGGTACTCGACCGGACCGCACCTGCATTTCGAGGTGCGCCGCTACGACACGCCGATCGACCCCGTCCCGCTGTTGCTGGAGTCCCTCACCGCTCGCTTCCTCCGCGCCGGCGACAACCAGCGCCAGCTCGAGTGCGGCAAAGCCCGCCGCTCGCTACACAAGCCGCCGCCCGGCTCCGACTGGATCGCCCGCGAGCGCCTCTGCCTTCGCTAGCGGCGCCGCACCCGCGCGGGCGTGCTTGGCGGCAAAGCCTGCGCCTCGGTGGCCTTCTAGGCCAGGCGCCTGCTGCCGCGAATCGCGATGATTCGCATCTCGGGCTCTATGCCCGACCCCTGACCGCGGATCGCTCGCAGAGCTTGCATAGCACGGACGAGGGAAGCCGTCGAGCGCTGCCCCCGCGTTACGTTTCCCAATCTTGCCTCTCTGAGCATGGGTGGGAGCTACCCCGCGATGCCAAGCGGCGAAACCTGTACCCGAGAATTGGATGAAGAGGAAGAAAACCGAGCCTGAAGAGCTGCTGGCGGCGATCGCCGATGCGGTCGACGACGGCTTCTACCCGGTCTCTGCGCTGGTTTCCCGCTTCCCGCGACTGGGTCATCGCGAGCTGGTGCGGCTTCGCAGACGGGCAGTACGCCGCGGCTTGGTCCTCGAGCGCCGCGGGCCCGACGGGAAGACCTACCTGGCCTTGACCAGCGAGGGCTGGCGAGCACTGCACTCTTCGCGCACCTTCTGACCTTCGATAAACCAGATCCGGCGACCGTCGGGATAGATGGCCGCCGGGCCGTCGTCGCGGTGACGACGGCCTTTCCGGTACCACTTCTCCGTCCCGTTCACGTAGACGCAGGCGGGACCGCCCTCACGGTGGCGAACGCCGTCGACGTAGTACTTGACCGAGCCATTGGCGTGGATCACCGCAGGACCGTCGTCGCGGTGCAGGCGACCATGGCTAAACCATTCTTCGCGCCCGCTGGGAAAGATGCGGGCCGGTCCGTCCGCGCGGTCGAGCCGGCCCTCGGCGTCACGCCACACGATCGTGCCGTCCGCTTCGCTTGTCCCCCGCCCTTCATTGCCCCTCGTGTACCCGCCGGAGGAGGAACCCACGCCGGGTAGCTCTCACTCCGCGACCCGAGCTTCGGCGACAGCGGTGGCGCGGTCTCTAACCTCATCCTGGATGAGCGCACCGAGCCGCGACGAGGCCTGGGGCCTGTTCTGCGAATGGACCGAGTCCGATTCGCTGCGCAAGCACGTGCTCGGGGTGGAAGCGGCGATGCGCGCCTACGCCCGCAAGTTCGGGGAGGACGAGGAGCTGTGGGCAGTGACGGGGATCCTCCACGACCTCGACTACGAGCGCTACCCAGACCTGGAGAGCGGTCACCCGCGGCCGGCGCTGAAGTTGTTCGAGGAGAAGGGCTACCCGCAGGAGCTGGTCGACGCCGTCGCCGGCCATGCTCCCTACCTCGGGGTGCCGCGTGAGACGCGCCTGGCGAAGACGCTGTTCGCAGTCGACGAGCTGACCGGGTTCATCGCCGCCGTCGCCCTTGTGCGGCCGACCGGCATCGCCGGGATGACACCGAAATCGGTCAAGAAGAAGCTGAAGCAGCCGAGCTTTGCGGCAGCGGTCAACCGTGAGGAGATGCGTGCGGCGGCCGCAGCGCTCGACGAGGACTTCGACGAGCACATCGCCTTCGTGATCGCCGCCCTGGAACCCCAAGCCGAGGCGCTCGGGTTGGTGGGACAGTCAGATCAGGCTTGACGGCGGGAGTCGCGATTAGAGTGACTTTTTACGCTTTCTTCACCTGCCGCTTAACCGCACCGGAGACACTGGTTGCTGCGACCAATCAGCGGAAGGAGCCATCATGCCGCAGATACTCGTAGTGGCCGACACCCGGGAGGACTTCGACGACGCCGTCGTCTACCGGGAGCGAATCAGCCTCACCGATCTCGACTCGGACCACTTCTCGGGTCAGCTGGTCGAGCGGGTCGGCTGGGCCATGCTCGACGCTGAGGAGCTCGAGCGAGAGGAGGAGCACGATCCCTCTCCGTCCTCCTGAGCGGGATTGCCGTAGTCGCTTCTCGTAATAATCCGTGCAGTGGGCAAGCTGATCTACTCGATGGGAGTGTCGCTGGACGGCTACATCGCCGGGCCGGGCGGCGAGATCGACTGGTCGGTGCCCGACGAGGAGCTGCACCGTTTCCACAACGAGCAGACGCGTGAGCTGGGCGCTCATCTCTGTGGGCGCAAGCTCTACGAGGTGATGCTGTATTGGGAGACGGCCGAGGAGAACCCGTCCTCCCCGGCGTGGGAGCTCGAGTTCGCGCGCGTGTGGCGCGATCTGCCAAAGGTGGTGTTCTCGCAGACCCTCGAGCAGGTCGAGGGCAACGCAAGGCTGGTCAAGAACGACGTCGTCAGGGAAGTCACAAAGCTGAAGGAAGAGCAGGGCAAGGACCTCGCCGTCGGCGGAGTGAGCCTCGCCTCCGCCCTGATCGCGCAGGGTCTCGTCGATGAGTACCGGCCATTTATCTATCCCGTAGTCCTGGGAGGTGGCACGCCGTACTTGCCGGCCCTGGATCAAAGGATCGACTTGGAGCTGGTCGAGACCCGGACGTTTGCCTCTCGCGTCGTCTACCTGCGTTACGCGCGCGCGGAGTAAAGGAGTGAGCTACTCGGCCGGAGGCCGCGGGGTCCGGCCCGAGGCTCCTACCGCTCGCAGTTCCGGATCGAGTCCACGCCAGCGCCGCCGCGACAGCGGTCGATCCCGGACCCGCCGCGCATGCGATCGGCGCCGCGGTTGCCCTTGAGCACGTCGTTGCCGGCATTGCCCCTGAGCACGTCGGGGCCACCGCGGCCGAGGAGGCGGTCCCTGCCCGCTCCGCCGAAGACGCGGTCCGCTGCGGACCCGCCGCCGACGTAGTCACGGCCACGTCCCGCGCAGACCAGGTCTCGGCCTGACAGTGAGGCGATCGTGTCGTTGCCGCCAAAGGTGGCGATCACGTCAGGTCCACCGGTGCCGGTGATGACGTCGTCGCCCGCCGTTCCGACCCTCGTTGCGAGGACGCCGCGACAGGTCGCCGTTGGGCCGATGACGAGCGTCGTCGCGGTAGCCCGGTTGTTCGATTTGGCCGGGTCTTTCTGGCCTCCCTTCACCGAGGCGGTGTTGCTGATCGTTCCGACTTTGCGAGGGATGACCGTGATGGTCACGGTCGGAGCGCCGCCGTAGTCGATCGTCGGCGCACCGAGTCCACCGAGATCGCAGGTGACTTTCCTGCCTTTTTGGGCGCACTGGCCTGAGGTCGCGGTGGCAGAGACGAAATCGACGCCTTTCGGGAGCTGGTCGGTGACGGTGACGTCGCTCGCCGCATCAGGCCCGAAATTTTGTACCTGGATGGTGTAGGTGAGGACCGATCCGATGTTGATCGGATCGGGACTGTCGCTCTTGGTGATCCTCAAGTCGCTCGAGCCGGGCGCTGCCCACACGCTTCCGCTGGCGTAGGCGATAGCGAGGACTGGCACGAACAGGAGAAGCCATGCGTAGGGGGCCCATCGCTTTGGGCGCAAGGGATCCGAGTTTGGACGGTGCATGAAACTTTCTCCTCTCAGTCGCACGAGACTTTTGCTCTTGCCTCCTATGAGATTGCAACGTCTGCTGGGAGCGGTTGTCAGGAACTATCTAGGTTTGTTGCCGCGACGAGGCACAAGCAGGACCTTCAGTCGGGCGGGATGTTCTGGTTCAGCCGGAAAAGGTTGTCGGGGTCGTAGCGGCGCTTCAGCGTCTTTAGGCGGTCGTACTTCTTCGTCCCGTAGGCCTCGCGGACCCGGTCCTCGCCCTCGTTCATAAGGAAGTTCACGTAGACGCCGCTCGTGTGATGGGGCTTGAGGGCCGACCAGAAATCCCGCACCCACTCGCGCTCCTCATCGAAGCCCTCGCGCCCTGCGGTCGCCGCGGTGATGTTGAAGGTGTGGCCGGCCCCACGGCCGCTGAACGCCGTCTCATCCTCGCCCACCCGCGAGATCGCACCACCCATCTGCCAGATCGGAAACGCCGTTAGCGGAGAGCGCATGCGCATCGCGTGCTCCACCGTTACGTCGATCACCTCATCGGAGAGTTCCGCCACGTCGCAGGCCCGCATGTAGTACCACTGGCCGTGCGGAAAGGAGGGATCGAACATCGATTGATGTTCGAGGAAGGGCTTCGGTTCGCACAGATCGAGCACTGGCGATCCGAATGCCTTCAGCGGTGCGATTACTTCTTCCCCCTCCTCCACCGATCCGGCGTAGCAGCAGACGACGGCTACGACCGGCTTGCCGTGAAGCTCGGACGGGATGAACGGAAGCGGCGGTGCCTTGCGATGGATCACGATCGTCATCAGATCGTCCGGCGCCGCGGCGATCCAATCCCTGTAGAAGCGCAGCACCTCCGGCGACTCCTCGATCGGCCAGAAGACCGGCCCGGCGACCAGATTCGGACCGAGCGGGTTGAGGCGGAACTCGAACTTGGTGACGACGCCGAAGTTCCCGCCACCACCGCGGACGCCCCAGAAGAGATCGGCGTTCTCGGTCTCGCTCGCCTTCACCAGCTCCCCCTCGGCGGTGATCAGATCGACCGAGAGGAGCTGGTCGATCGTCAGCCCGCACTTGCGCTGAAGCCAACCTATGCCGCCGCCCAGGGTGAGCCCGGCGAGACCCGTGTGGGTGACGATTCCGGCCGGAACCGCGAGCCCGTAGGCCTGCGTCTCGCGATCGAGTTCTCCGAGGAGCACGCCGGCCTCGGCCGTTGCCGTACGCGCCTGCGGGTCGACGACTACGCCCTTCATTTCCCCCAGATCGACGACGATGCCGTCGTCGCAGACTGACTGACCGGGGAAGCTGTGGCCGCCGCCCTTGATAGCGAGGGGGAGACCGGTCCGCTGCGCGTACGTCACGGCCGCGCTTACATCGGAGGGGCCGGTGCACCGCGCGATCAGAGCGGGATGCCGGTCGATGGAGCCGTTCCAGACCGCCCGGTGTCGATCGTAGGCGGCGTCATCCGGCGCCACGAGTTCCCCGGCGAAGGAGGACCCCAGCTCGCTCAGCGCCCTGTCCTCGCTCATCGCGTCCACGTTGCTACGAGCCTACCGGCCGTCCCTGGGATCTCCGACGGATTTCCTCGAGCCAGTCGACCTCTAGCTCAGCGGTTGGAGCATGGCCGAACGACGGCGCCTATTTGCGCTTCGGCCCGAGCCTGAGGTTGACCGTGCCGTCGGCGGGTTTCGCCCCTGCTGTGGGGTTCGACGACCTGACGACGAGCACTCGCCGTCTTTTGCCTTTCCGTTTTGGCCCCCGGACCGTGCCTAGCTTGCAGTCAGCCGCCCTCAGCGCCGCCTTCGCCCGCGCCAGCTTCTTGCCGACCAGTTTTGGGACGGTGCATGCAGGAGGTTCATCTCTCAGGCGCGTGTATGAGATCGGCGCCGAACAAGCCGAGGTGTTGCCGGCTGCGTCGCTGGCAGTCACCGAGAAGGCGGCGGTGACGCCTTTCGCGACCTCGACGGCGATGCCGGGCGAGCCAAGCTGGGCTGCGTTTCCGGTGGCGATTGGCGTGCCCGCGCAGGCCGGGCTCGCATAGACGCGCACCGTCGATCCCGCCTCGGCGGCGCCGAGGATCCGCGGCGTGCCGCTCGAGCTCGGCGACGCCGGGTCGGTGCTCGTGAGCTGCGGCGCCAACGGCGGCAAGAAGTCTTTCTGCTCGAGCCAGACGCCTCCCGGCCCTTCGATGGCTTCTTCGACGACTTCGCAAACGGCGTCGCCTCCGGGGCCGACTGGCGTTGCAGTCATGTCGTTCCACTGCCCGGCGATCGCCCCCGTGCCGGTGAGCCCCGCGGTGAACGGCGCTCCAGAGCGCGGGCTTGTGCCCCCGGAGTTCCCCACTGTCGAGAGGGTAAGGACCGGCGGGTCCGTGACGGCAACGGTGCATTCCGTTCCGTTGGCCGTTAGCGTTCCGCCTGCTTCGCCGCTCAGGGCGAGTGCGCCGGTCGCCTGGGTAAAGCTCCCCGAGATGACTCCGATTTCGAACTCGACGGTGACGTCGGCATCGACGGGGTCGTCTTCGATGAACGTTTCGAACTCGGGAACCTCCAGCAAACCTCCCGTGATCGAGCCGCTCTCTGGATTGATCTGGGCTTTGAATGGGGCTGTATTGGGCGCCTCGAACAGAGCCTCGTCGATGAGCTGGTCGGCCCCGACGTTGGCGCGGGCCTCTGTGAACGTCATCGAGAGGGGCTCGGCGTTCGCCGTCGATGCCCAGGCGCCCAGCGCCAAGAGCAAGAAGAGCGCGATCGTCCCCGCGGCTCCCACTGTTCTGCGGCCGATCGGCGCTTCGTTCCCCGACCCGGTTTCCCCTGGACCCATCGATGGCCTCCCGCTGTTCCTTGCTTGCATGGGTACTGCGACCTGTTGGTTCACGTCGGCTCCCTGGCGTGAGCCCGCTACACTGTAGCACTCAAGGGAATACGGTGAAGCGGTTTTAAGGGGAGGGGTCCTTTTCACGCGATCCGGTCTGTCGGGACTACGGTTCAAGCGTGCGGGAGACGAAACCCTCCGGGGGACAGGCGAAGAAACGGCGACGACTGTCGCCCGAGGCGATCACCGAGGCGGCGATCCAGTTGGCCGACGCCGAGGGTCTTGAGGCGGTCTCGATCAGGCGCGTCGCCGCCGAGCTCGACGCGCGAGCGATGAGCCTCTACGACCATTTCGCCAGCAAGCGCGAGCTGCTCGCCTCGATGACCGACGAGGTGGTGGGGGAGATGCTGGTCTCCCAACCCCTGCCGGACGGCTGGCGTGAGGCGGTCGCGGTCTCCGCGCGGAAGATGTACGCCGCTTACGCCCGTCACCCCTGGGCGATCTTTGTCGCCGCCGAGCGGCTCGGCCCGGGGCCCAACGCCATCAAGCTCGCCAAGCAGATGGCGCGGGGGGTCGCAGCTCTCCCGCTCGAGCATGGGGATGTCTGGCAGGTGCAGGGGATCGTCAACGACTACGTCATCGGCTACTCGTTTCGAACCGTGGGTACCGTGAATCCGGAGGACATGGAGGCGGCGATCGCCGCCACCGACATGGTCGAGTTCCCCGAGCTCGCCGCCCTCCCCGACAACCTCCGCAACCGCTCCTCGATCGAGCGCTTCGAACTAGGCCTGCAGACCGTCCTCGACGGCATCGAGCGACGCTTTCTCGATCAGCCCGGCTGAGATCATTGCGAAGCCCCGCTGTGCAGGGGCTTATGCAGATGGAGCTAGCCGAGACTGAACCGGCGACCTCCTGGGTGCGATCCATACGGGTCGTGCGGCGCGCGAGTGCAGGAAAGATACCTATTTCCAGGACCTTCTATTGTCTGCTGACTTTGCACAGATTCTCTAGATGAGCAGGGATATGCACCGATATGCCGGGAGTCGGGCACTTCTGGCGAGAAGTGCCCGAAACGGCGCAGGGCGGTTGGAGCGCGGACTCGGTGTCGTCAGATCTGGGCCAGGTCCGCAGCAGACAGCCCTTTGCCTCAGCAAATCAAGGGAATCCCCCTAGCTCGCTCCGGGCGAAATGTTTTGTCGTCATAGCCGCTAGCTATCTATAGGGGCGCCCAAGCGGAGGCTATAGATCGGATCTAAGGGGAGAGGCAAGGCTGAGCGATGACAACAGCGAAGAAAAGCGCGGCAAGGGGCATGCGAGCTCGCCAGGCATGCCCATCTACTAGGTGCCAGCCTGACGACCTCGATCGTGTCTACGCTGAGGGGCATGAGATTGGGATCCCAGCTTGCGCTGACGACTCCTTCCTGTGCCCGGAAAGATCTGATGGACCAGCAGGTCGTCGGAGGAACTCGGACGTGGGGGCATGGGATCGAGGATCTGGCCCTAGGAAAAAGCGATCCAAGCGTCGCATGAGCGAGGATCTCGTAACTCGGCAGGCCCGCCGCTTGGGCCGCCTCGGCTATCTCTCTTTGGGCAGCACCACGCTCGCTCAGCTCAAAAGGAGTCGCTTCGTCAGAACGAAGCTATCTGTCGAGGAGGAACGCCGTAAGCCTGATGGGATCATCTTCCTTCCGCTGGGCGGAATTAAGTCGATCATCGAGGTAAAGCGCCCGAGTGAGCTAACCAAAAAGAAGGTTCCCGATGTAGTCAAACGCTATAGCCCCATCGCAAGGGCAGTCTGCAAGCTCTTGATCATTACTGACGGGAAAAAGACCTACTGGTACAACGCCCTTACCGAATCACCCGTACTCGATGAGCAGGGGAACGCGGTCCACTCTCATGTGGACCTTCCTAAGCTCGACTCAGAGTCGCTTACTCAGGAGGAGGAGGCAAACCTGGTTGATCTGATTGAGAAGGCTGACTACAGCCTTTCGGAGACGAACAACCAGTTTCATGAGCTTCAGGTGATCGATCCAAGCAGCTTGGCTAGGTCTGTTTGGCAGAAGATTTGGATCAACACTGGTAAGGAGCCGGAGAAGTGTCTTTACAATGTTGTCGAGCTTTTGCTATTCAAGTTCCTGAGCGACATCGGGGTACTTACTGGGAATTATGCGTTTCGCCGAGTAGTTGAACTCCTCGTTAGCGACGGGGATGAAGCCGCACTGGAGCAGTATGGGCGCATAAGTAGGGCAAAAATTCGCGATCTCTTTCCGCCCGGTGAAGACAAGACCACGGTTATCAATGGAACCATTTTTGTAAATGAGGCCGGACAGCCGAACATGGCCCAAGCGAGTCTCTTCGCCGAAGTTATACGCGCTTTTCAGGCCTATGACGACGAGCACGGATCACTTCGGTACATCGTCAGGGAATTCAAGACTCGTCTATATGAGTCCTTCCTCAGACAACAGGCCGGCGTCAGATCGCTGGGGCAGTTTTTTACTCCCCGCAATGTAGTTCAGGCTGTTGTCCAAATGTCGGAGGCTGGGTCCTTGCGAGAGGGGGACAGCCTCTGCGATCCATTCTGCGGTGTAGGTGGCTTCCTTCTCGAGGCGATTGTGGAGAACGAAAACCTACTTCGGCAGTTCGAGCCTCAGAACGGCAGGGTTACTCCCAAGATCCTCATTCGAGGATACGACAAGGGGACGGACGAGAAGGATGATGAGCGGACGATCATATTGGCAAAGGCGAATATGTTGGTCTATCTCTCTGACCTTCTATCTGAATATCACTCAGAGGCCCACCTCAAAGAGTTTGCACGCGCGTTTAATTCCGTCTTCCGTTTGCTGCGATCCAACCTCGGTACTTTTGGCAGAAATGGTGAGGACGAGCGATACAACCTAATTTTGACCAACCCTCCGTACGTTACTAGTGGGTCAGCAAGCATCCGCGCGGCGATTGACTCGGCAGGACTTGGCGAGTACTACCCCAATGGGGGACGGGGAACCGAGGCCCTCGCGATTCAGTGGATCGTGGAGCACCTCAAGCCGGAGGGCGAGGCATTCGTAATTGTGCCGGATGGCTTGATGAATCAAGAGACGATGCTTGCCATGATCAAGCAGCAGTGCGAGGTCCTTTGTGTTGTTGCGTTGCCCAGTCGAACCTTTTACTCAACGCCGAAGAAGACCTACGTTCTGGGCCTGAGGCGAAAGAAAACTCCGAAAGAGCAACGGAGTCCGGTCTTCACCTATCTGGTCTCGGAAATCGGCGAGTCGCGGGATACGAGAAGAGTGCCCGTCGAGGCAAATGATCTAGTACCCATGGTCGAGCAGTTCCGGTTTTTCCGGGCGAGCCCCGGTGTGTTCAGCAGTTCAGAGGCCCGCTGTCGATTGGTTCCTTGGGCTGAGTTCGACCAGATGCGGAACTGGCTCGTCGATCGGAACTGGACCCACAATGAGAAGGTCGAACTCGGCATCGTTGAGGAAGCCTTCGAGGTGGGTCCAGATGAGTTTCGCGATTTGGTGGGGGATGCTCGAGCCGCTCTGGACGCACTGATGAAAGAGCTGGCATGACTAGGTATGCCGAGATAGCGATTGGCGAGCTGTTCACTGCTCGAAGCGGGAAGCCTAAGTACATTCGCGACTATATGGAAGAACATAAGGGCGACTTCCCTGTGTACTCGGCGTCATTGGCGCAGCCGTTCGGGTATGTGGACACCTTTGAATATGACGGCAGATACCTGACCTGGGTAATGAATGGATACGGTGGCCGAGTCCAAGAGATCTTCGGTCGCTTTGCCGCGAACAGAGATCGGGGTGTGTTGGTCCCTAGAAATCCTGATAGGACGCCGGACCTGACCTATCTACGCTTTGCTATGGAAGCACAGCTGATGGCAGCTGCGGTAGGTCGGCGCGTGGATGGACGATTGAATGAATATACGAAGCTCTATCCCGAAACTGCAATGGATGTTTTGATTCGCATTCCGGTCACGGACGAAGGCTCCTTCGACTACCAACAGATGATTACAACTGGCGACAGACTCCGGCGTATTGAGCTGCGACAGAGAGAGGTCGAACGGACGCGACAAATGCTTGAGCGGGCGGCTGCCGTGCTTGAGGTGCCCGAGCCCGTGCAGGGACTCAGCCTAGGAGACCCTGCAGTATTTGAGTTGTCGATCGGCCAACGTGTCCTCCGAAGTGAGCATAAAGAGACAGGGGTACCTGTGTATAGCGCGAATGCTCTTCGTCCCTTTGGGTACGTCGAAGACTCGAATCTGAGTGACTTCAGTCGGCCGTCACTATTGTGGGGAATTGACGGAAATTTTGATTGGAATTTTGTGCCTAGGGGCGTTAAGTTCGCTACCACAGATCATTGTGGAAGGCTTCAGGTAAAGGATGGGCGGGTTGATCCGGAATACGTTTGGTCCTGGCTGAAATTTACGAGATCACGCTACGGGTTCGATCGGGTGTTCCGGGCCAGTTTGCGGAACGTGAAAGCGGTTGTGTCGATCATGGTGCCAATTGATAGCCAGGGGGAGCCGTTGCTGTCCTTGCAGCAAGATCTAGCGCAAGAATTCAAAGATCGCGAACGGGCGCAAGAGAAATCTCTAGCTGCCTTGGAAGATGTTCTTCAGGCTCGAATGACCGTCGAGATCTAGCTCCGCGGCAGAGGAAGCGATGATTGGCACGACCTCTCGGAGCCCTGATAGTCCGCGCGTTCTGGTCTCTCGCATTAGTCGTCTTGACTGCTCGCAGTTTTGCGCAGTCGCCCCGTCCAGTCCGTGCCGCGCTCCATGAAGGAGTCGGTGGCTATTACGCGCGAGGCGCTCACATAAGTGTCGGCGCGGGCTGCGCCTTTTACCTCGTCGACGGGGATCCAAGCCGCTCGTCTCACCTCCAGCTGCTCGTTGAAGAGCACGATCAGTGCGGCGTCGAAATCCCAGGATCGAAAGGGGGAGAGTTGACGCTGTCCCTTCTTGGCGATCTCACTCGTGACTCGAGCCTTGACCTGTGCTCGATCTCCGTCCTTCGTGACGAGGTCCCAGCTGCGCCGTGAGTTAGGTGCTCGCTGACCATCGGTGGCGCGAGCCGCCAGCCACTCGGCATAGTCGCCAGTAGGGGCGTTAAAGGTTCGAACCACTCCCCGCCTCCGTAGCTCTTCCAAGACAGAGCGCGACAGGACCAACAGGTCCCCGATCCGCAATCTGTTGAGCTCGGAGGTCATGCTGGTTGGCACCGTAGTCCCGAGAGACGCTGAAAAGAAGCGGAGCATTGGAGATCAAGACGACGACCAACCCAATTACTTGGTCTCGCTGACTGTCTTTCTCGGACGACGCCCTTACGTAGGCTGGCTTCGTGCCACTTGCCCCGCGACCGGCCGACAGCAGATTTGCGCAGGAGATCGAGACGATCCGGACCTGCGATCCAGTTGATCTGGTCGCGAGCCTTGCTGCGCTCAGTCTGATTCCGACGAACATCGATCGCAATTGGCGCCTTAGCGCATTGACGACGCTTGCCTCCGAGCGTGTCGCCGACCTCGAGAAGCAGCCGATCGACCCCGGCGCCTTAAAAGCCTTGCTCGCCGATGGCGGTCTCGCTCGTCACGCCGACCGCTACGAGGACCCCTATGAGAATGTGCTTTGCGAGGAAGTCGCCTATTACGAAGGACCATTTCTGCTCAGCTCGGGGATCGGCCCCGAGTCCGTCTACATCAATCGGATGCTGACGCAGGCACTGTTGCTGAGCGAGGTGTTGCCGGTCGAGGCGCGGCGCGAGCTCAACCTGCTCGCCGGCGCGGTCCTGAAGCTGAGCGACCACGTCCTGACCGAGGCGCGGTTTGAGCGTTTTGCGCCGCCGGTGCACCCGCCGCGCGGGGTGGTCGAGTTCCCCGGTCGAGCCAGCCTGCGCGCAGCAGCCAAAAATCTCGTCTTTGAGCCTGAGCAGCTGGCGGCGATCGTTGCCCCGATCGGCTTCGAGCACCTCAAGTCGCTGGTCCTCGATGCCGGCATCCGGGCGTTTGACGAAGAGGGACTGGGCGAAGGGGAAGGGGAGGCCTGGCCAATCCTGCGCTTCGGCGAGAAGCTCGTCCTCGCGCGTCCGCTCGGCCTGGCGATGGCGCTCAACCACCGTGTCCTGCAGCGCGCGGTCGAGGAGATCGGCGCAGAGGAGACGGCCGCCGCTTATTCGCGCCTCGTCGTCCACGATGCGCTGCGTTCGCTGCGGCGGATGGGGATTGACGCCTCCCGGGTCGCCGAAGGCGAGTTCGTCGAGCTTAAGGCGCAGATTGATGACGACGTCGAGCTGCTGTGCCTCGTGTTTAGCGACGACATGCGCGGGCTCAGTTCTGACCCTTACCGCGAGGTCAGGGATCCGCCAACGGTGGCGACGGTGAACACGAGAGTAGTGGAAGCAGCGGCCGAATCCGAGGGCATGCTTTTCGTCCTCCTCGTCACCCAGTCGAGCGGCCGCCCCTTCGCCTATCGCCTGCGCAGGGCCGAGAACGAGAACGTCGTCTACGCGGCGATCCAAGCCTCTGACCTCGAGATCTTCGCGATCCTTGAGCCGCGCGACCCGCTGACGCTCTGGAAGTTCGCTCGTTCGATGAACTCGCTGGAACGCCGCGGTCGAATCAACAGCGCCAACGTACTCGACGTCTTCGCCGCCTACCGCGACTGGGAACAAAGTCTCGAGCGGGTGGAAGCGAACGGGATGCTGACCGTACCGCCCGGCGCGTGCGCCGAGCTGCGGGTCGAGGCTCGGGCTATGCGCGACCGCCATCCGGTGCCCTACGTGGACGGCACCCTGCGCGAGGTGGAGCGCGACAACAGCGACCCGCTAATCAGCCGCCTCTATGGGTTGAGCGAGCCCGACGAGGTGCGCTTGGTTCGCTACCTGCCGGGGCTACCGCTGGCGCTCTGGGTGGCCGGGCCGAGCGGCGTCGAGGAACTGGAGCGCAGCTGGGACTTGGTCGAGACCCTCGCCTACTGGCTGGATGAGATTGCGCCTCACTTCGCTGAGCGCTTGGCGCTCCTCGCGGAGCGCGCGCCAGCGGTCGAGGTCGAACTCGAGATAACCGACCCCGATTACTGGTTTGGCGACGATGATGATCCCGGCGACAAGCAGGTCGGCGAGGTAACGGTAAAAGGTCTCAGAGCGCGGATTTCGCTCGGCGCGACGATGCGACGGGCGGCGCCCGTCGCCGACAATGGGGCCGACCGCATGCTGGTTACGATCGCGGTCGAAGCGCTTAGCGATCTCTTCGAGGCGTACGGGGTCGAGCAGATCGCCACCGAGGAGCGTGAGGCGGTGCGCGAGGAGGTCGCTCCGCTGGGGCTGAAGAAGCACTTTCTCGCCTTCCCCTCAGGGGCCGGCAACGAGATCCTGGCGCCGTCGGCGAAGGAACCACGGCTGATCCAAGAAGCTGACGTCACCGCGGTGCGCGATCAGCTCGGCGCCCATCTAGTCGAAAAGTTCGGGCACCGGGGAGAGGAGGTCCCGACCGCTGAGCGTCGCGATGTAGTCCGCGGGGCGGTCGAGTTTTTGCTCGCCGAGATCGGCGCATTGCTCGGCTCCGTCTCGCCGCAGGGGCTGCTTGAGCGGCTGCTGGAGGCGAACGAGGGCATTGTCTTTGAAGCCGAGCAACGCCGCGCGATTGGTCCGGCGCGCACTGCCACCTACCCGGAGGCTGCCCAGCAGCAGCACTTGCGCGAGGAAGCAAACCGCACCAATGCCGCTGCGCTCTGCGCGAGGTTTCTGGTCGAGCACGTCGCCGCTCAGCCGCCGTCAGGCACTGAGCCGTGGAGCACCGCCCGTTACGACCGCGCGATGGCGTTCTGCACGGTGCTAGTCGAGCTCGCCTATCTCGATGATGCCTATCACTATGGGATGACCGAGGTCGGTCTATTGATCGACGACGACACCTGCCATCTGCGCCTGGCGGAACTCGACGACTACGAGCAGGGGCGCTCCCGCCACTTCGACGATCTGCTTAGTGAGCAGCGCCGCAGCTCGGAGCGGATCTTTATGCGCCGCTTCGACACCGAAGGTGGCCCGAGCGAGAGCGAATTGCGCGAACGCGTCGACCCGCTGGTCGAGGCCGAGGCTGGCGCGAGCCTGACCGACCTGCGCGAACTCATGCACGCCGCCTCTCAGCTGGCTCGTGAGCGCGGCGAGGACGTTGTCGTCCTCGATCGTGAGGAGGCTGAGCGCAGGCTTGCCGAGATGCTTGAGTGGGGGCAAGTGAGGGTGAGTGCGGCGGTCGACTACCTAGGGATGGGGCCGCGGGAGAAGCTGCTCGAGCCGCCCGAAGGCGATTGGCACGATGTCGTCCCCTCCCGCTTCTCCAGGCGCTGGTCGCTGCTGCGCAGGCCGTTTCTATTGCGCGGCCAAGAGCTGCTCTGGGGCCGGCGCGAGGTGCTCGCCGCGCTCTTCGTCATCTACGGCCAGTTCTTCTCCGGCCGCTATCAGGACCTCGCCCAGAGCAGAGAGCTGCGGGCCGAGCTCGGCAGGCTTGCCGTCGAGGCCGGAGCGGAGTTCGAGCAGCAGGTCGGGGAGACCTTCGACGCCGCCGGTCGCTTCAAGGTAAAAGCCAACGTCACCGCGCTCGGCGCAGAGACGCTCCAGCGCCCGAACGGCGAGACCCTCGGCGACATTGATGTCCTCGCCGCCGACACCCGGGGCTACGTTCTCTATGCGGTCGAGTGCAAGGATCTAGTCGGCGCCCTCAGCCCGAGCGAAGTCGCCGGCGAGCTCTCCGAGCACTTTGCCCACGAGGGCGAGACCGCGATCAAGCACGGCGAGCGGGTCGATTGGCTCTCGAGCCGCGTCGACAGCGCACTCAACGAGCTCGGGGTAAAGGGCGACGCTGATGAATGGCGCGTCGAGGGACTCTTCGTCACTGGCCGCCCGGTGATGGGCCCCTATATTGCCGAGGTCGCATTCGAGATCGTTTCGGTTAAAGAGCTCCCCGGCTGGATCGCCTCGCTGCCGGGCCCTCCGTCCAAGAAGAAGCGTCGGCGCAAGAAGCACGGTAAGAGGAGAGGGCGGTAGACACGGTCCAAGCCAGCTCCGTATCGCTGAAAAGCGAGACGGAATCAACGGCGATCCCTGCTAATCCCTTCGCATCCCCGCGATTTCGGGCACTAGTGCCCGAAATAGGTGCGGATTCCGGACGCGGTTCGAATGGCCCTCGAAATACAGAAGCCGCGACGTGCAGGGACATCCTCCGATGGAGCTAGGCGGATTCGAACCGCCGACCTCCTGGGTGCGATCCAGGCGCTCTGCCAGCTGAGCTATAGCCCCTCGATGCGGGGTTGGGAGGTTCGTCCCAGGACCCTCGCAAGAGCAAGGATAACCGCATAGGCTTTAGGTTCCCGGGGAACGCAGTCATGGGCATTCTCGACGAGGCAATCAGAGAGCATTTGGAACTGAAGCGGCAGCACGGCGCCGCCGATTCCGAGCTGCAGCAGCTCGAGGACGAGGCGTTCGGGCAGGCGGAGCGGCCCGGCGGCGAGCAGGGGAGCGACACGGCCGCTGAGGCGCCGACCGAATTCATGACCGCCCCCGAGACCGGCGAGAAGCCGCAGCAGCGGCAGGAGCCCACGGTGGCCGACCTTCAGGAGGCGCCTCCGGCTCCGGAACCCGCTGACAAAGAGCCTTCCGAGGAGGAGGCCCCGTCCGAGGAGGAGAATCGCGAGACGATTGCCGAGCAGCCGACCGAGCACTTCGACGTCGAGGAGGAGCTGGCGGCTGCGGAGAGCAATCCCGGCCCCAGCGACGAGGAGCTGGTCGAGGAGGAGATCAGCGAGCCGCGGCTTGCCCCGGTCGATCCGCTGGCGAACGTGGAAGCGGTCGAGGAAATCGAGGTCGAGGCGACGCCGGAGGCCGAGCTGGAGGACGACGAGGAGGAGGACGAGTTCTGGAGCGACCAGCGCCTCTCCGAGGAGCTCGACCAGGCGCTCGACGCGCCGCTCCCCGAGGAGCCCCAGCCCGCGGCTGAGGCGGAGGCGGAGGAGGCCGCATCGCCCGCGGAGGAAAACGACGAGGACGCCCCGGCGCCCGGCTCAGCCGCCGACCACGATGTACTCGAGGACACCCCCGACTTCCTTGAGGACGCGCCGGAAGATGACGAGCTCTGGTTCGAGCAGAAACCTCCGAAGGATTTCGACTTCGACGACTGAGCAGCCGGGCTGCTCGAGCACTTCACTGTCGCGGCCTGAGCCGCCTACACTTTCAGGCGAGGGGCCATAGCTCAGCTGGCAGAGCGTTCGGTTTGCATCCGAAAGGTCGCCGGTTCGAATCCGGCTGGCTCCATGAAAGGTTGCTTGCTTTTGACCGTCCCTGCCCAAGGCGCTCAGCATCTGGGGGGAGCATGCCACTACCTCATCCCCAGACCCGCCCAGTGGCCACTTATCGCCACGGTCTCCAGCGCGTCGCCCGCCGCACTCGGCCGTGTAGCCGGAGAGGAAATATGAGGTTTAGAGCCAAGAGTGCCGTGCCGGCGACACCTGCCCAGCCCAGAACTGCGAAATAGCTCCGGAGACCATCGGTGCTCGCAGGGTGATCGTCAGTGGCAATGGCGAATCGGGCCGCAGCAAAGATCGCCAAGATTCCCGTGCCAAACAGAAGTCCGCGCGACAACTTCATGAGAAGAGCCGTAACTGGATGCTCAGACCGAGCCAGGTAACTGGCGATCAGCGCCGGGAACAGCAGCAATACTGAAGCCGCGGGACCGAGACCCGACCCGCTGAGGTGAGATGCCTCACGGCTACACAGCCACATGAGGGCAGTGATCGCTGCTGCCGCAGCCACCGCTGCGAAGCTCAGCGACGTACCCCGCAGGCGAAACTGGACATACGGGGTCCGTACACGGTTGCGTCCTGCTTTTTTTGGGTCGAACGGCGCATAGAGGTGGACGTGGGCACGGTTCTCGGGAACCTGGGGCTCTCGACCGCTTAGCCCCGCCTCGATCACCTCAAGGCCGGCGGGAGAATGAAGCTCGAAGTGAAAACTGCGGGCAGTGCTCCAGGGAATTACGAAGCTAACCTCGTAGCCGCGGTACCCACTGCGGTAGCCGAACGCGCCAAGCCAGGACGTCGGATGACTGATTGACCCGGTCGTAAGGTCAGGTACGACTTCATCGTAGGAGAGCTTGATCAGACGCCGGTCGCCGACTACTCCGTCGATGGGGAGTGCCACGATCGAGCTGTGCGCAAGTGCCCGAACCAGCCACCAGAAGTCGTGATCTTCCGCAAGCTTGCCTCGCATACCCTGCTGGATTCGGACGAGTCGCTTGCGGCGTCCCCACCTCGACCGAGGCTCCTCCATCCACTCGTTGACGATGAGACTTAGGGCATCCGACTTGGGAGCGTGAGCGATGTAGCTGAGTTCTTCGGCAAGCCCACCCGTGACCGCGCTGGAACCCACCACTTTTTGTGCAAGGAGTAGCAGAGCAGCCGCCGAAAGCGTCCCGTTCTCGGTGCGGGTCGGAAACGGAAGCGACCGATCAACCTCGTCTCTCAGATCAAACCGGAAGAAGTCACCGGGCGCCTTGCGCATCAACGCGAGGGGGACGAGGCGAACCCCAGGGCTAAGTTCAGCGGCGGCGACCGGCAGCTCGAAGTCCAGGCTGAGGTGATGACGAAATAGCGTGGGTTCGAGCAAGTCGACGCGATGCTTCCTCCGAATTGCCCAATCGGCTTTAGCGGCCAGAAGATCAAGACATGACCGCGCCTGGCTCGCGAGGCTGCTCGTCACGACAGCGGGGCTGATTCGACTACAAGTCCGAAGGGAGCGGAGCCGCTAGTTGGTCGATTTCGGCCTCTACGTCCGGAATGACCCGCTCCGGATCTGAGCCTCTAAGCTCCGCCAATTTCGCCAACTTTTCCCGTGCTGCCTCCGAACCGTTTCCCTGGTAGAGAGGACCTGAGTACCAAGCTGGGAGCGGTACCCCTTCGTCGCGGAGATCAAGGATCTCGTCGGGGAAGGCCTTTTCTGGAGAGGTCGGCTTCGGCATCATTCACATTTGCTCATGGCCCAGTCCCGCTGTCAACAGGCCAAGACTCTGCCTGTCGCCGCGGACGGAACCGCGTGAGTTTACAGCTCTCGCGATTCTGTTGACCCCCCATCTTGGCCTTGATTCGCGTAAGTACCGCGGTTTCCTGTTCTCATCGTTGCGGCATTCGGCGGCCTCAAGGCAACGACGCGAGTCGATGCTTTGCCGTATCCGCCCCTGCTGGAACTCTCCAGCACTCAAAAATGCTGGCCTTTACTGAGGATACGACGGAGCTTGTGAATGAACTCAGGGTTCGAGAGTCGTCCGGCTGGCTCCATTCGTCTGCTTGCTTGCCTCTGGTCAAATCCGCCGCTTGGCTCATCCAGCTGGAACAACGTCCTGAGTAGCTACAGCTAGCTCGCCTCCGTCAGGTCATCGGCGATTTTCAATGCAGCGGCAGGTGTGGCCGTGGCGATCGCTGCTGCCGCGGTCGCATCCCCGTCCGTGCTGGCCGCTGTGGCGGCGGTCACTCTGAGCAAGTTCTTGTCCACTTGGCTAGTCAGGTATCGCGACCCCCCTATGCCGACGAGGAAAGCTCCCACGACGCTTGAGAGCGTCAAAACGAAGTTCTGCGGCGTGGTTGAATTCTGATTTCCCACGAGCACGTCGTTTGCATAGGGACCGTAAAGACCCCAAGATACGGTGGCGGCTGAAAAGCCTACGACCACGTTGGCAATCCAGCCTGGCCGCCAGATTCGGGCCTCGCCGACCTCCTCCCACTTAGGCAATCTAAATCCGTTGTCCGTCATGAGTGCGTTGATTGCGCCACCGATTGCTCCGGCGACCACGACAACTCCAAGCAATGCCCAAATCGACATTTCATTCCTCTCAGGGATTAGCGCGAACTTCTTCTTCTATTAAATAAAGTTGAACTTTGCAAGGACTAGGACGGATCGAATCGGGACTCTGTGGCATCTCTGCTTTACAGGGAGGCAGCCATCGAGGGCTACTTGGGAGTCCCTTGGAAGCCCACGATTTCGCAGCCGGAAACGGTCGCTGCGTGACGCCGCGGCTACGGGTGCCACTGCGCCAGACGGGCACGAGCGCTTGAGCGCGCGAGCAGATAGTCGGGCTACTTGCCCCGAAGTAGCGTCCGGAGTTTTCTGAGGAATGCGGGGTTCGAGAGTCGTCCGGCTGGCTCCATCGTCGCCCTCTCGCCTATCTGGACTGCGACCTAGAGCGCATCGAGCCGGCGTGAGCCACAGCCAGAGCAAGGACTACTGGGGCCAGGCCCCAGAGCTCGCCGCGGGCGAGTAGGAAGCCGCCCGCCCCGGCGAGCGCGAGGGGCAGTGCCCACTTGCGGAGGAATCGCTTCGCTGCTGCGACCGCGAACCTCTCCCTGCGCGCGGACGCGGCTGCTTTTGGCACCCCGCACTCTCCACGCGATCGCTGGGCCGATGTACGCGACCGCCAGCCCGAGCAGGATGGCCGAGGGCAGCCAGATCGCGACGAAGCTGAGCCAGCCGGAAGCTCCTGCGATGTGATCGCCGAGGGCAACGCGATAGGTGTAGCTGAGGGCGCCGCCGAGGCACACGATCACGATGTATTTCGAGCGGAACACTCGGCCAGGCTAGCCCCGCTGTGGTGGCGGGTCAGCCTTTTTTGGGAACGATCTGGAAGATCGGGCTGAGGCTGATGTTCGAGAGCAGGTTGTCCGCGTCGCGTGCCTGGATTGAGACGCGGTAGCGGCCGGGTGGCAGTTTGCGGCCGTTCACTCTGCGGAAGCTCAGCGCGTTGGCGCCGGCTTGGGCGTTGGGGACGTCGACCGCGCCGACGGTGACGAAGCGCCGTTTGCCTTTTTTCCCTTTGGGCGCTCGCTCGACGGTCAGTTTCGTCGCGGCCGCCTCGTCGAGCTGCCAGCGGACCGTGAGTTTGGCGCCGGCTTTCGCTTTGCGCGGCGTCACTTTCACGTTGCTGACCACCGGTGCTTTGGGTGCCGGGGGAGGAGCCGCGACGTTGACCGTGACCGTTTTCGGTTCGCCGAAGCCGGCGATTTTGTCGAAGGAATTGGTCTGGAAGGTGTCTTTGCCCGAGAAGCCGGCGTTCGGCGTGTAAGTCACCGTGGACGGCTCCTGGTCCCCCTGGGTTATTCCGCTGAGGGTTCCGTTCGCGGTTTTTTCGGGGGCGGACTCCTGCACCTGCGTCCGCTCGTAGAAGGGTCCGCTGTCAAAGCACTCCAGTGGGATCGTCACCGGCTGGTTGAAGCCCGTATCTACGGTCGCGTCTTTGCAGACCGGCCTGCCGTCCGGAGCCCAGTCGGGGTTGCCGTCGAAGAGGTTGACGCTCGTCTCGAGTTCGATCGGGATCGGTTCGGAGAAGTCGGCGCGCTCCATGACCAGGTCTCCGTTCCCGAAGGTTCCACGCACGTAGGCAACGAAGACGCCGTTGGGCGACCAGGTGCAGTTGAAATCGCCGTGTTTCGCTTCGGTGCCGATGTTGTCGGAGAGGTCTTTCTGGGCGCCGCCGTTCGCCAGCGAGACGATCACGTCGGCGGTTCCGTTGAAGCCTTTGCCGGTGCCTCTGGTGAAGCACAGCTGTTTGCCGTCGGGAGAGAGCGATGGCTGGAACTCGTTTTCCCCACCGCTGGTGGCGATATTGGTGACGGTTCCGCCACCGGAGGGCTCCTTGACGATGTTGAGCGAGTTGTCAACCGCCGGGTCACCTGTGTGGTAGTAGATCTCCGCCGAATCCGGGGTCCAGGCGGGCTTGCCCTCAATTTCCCCCGCCCCAGCGGTGTTCGTCAGATTGAGCGTCAGGCCGGCCCCCACTGGGTCGACCAGGATGTCCACCTGGCCGCTGCCCGCGCTGATCTCGCTTTCGTAAGCGATGCGGGTACCGTCGGGCGACCAGGCCGGGCGGTCCTCGGTCACCGTCGGCGTGTTGGTGATGTTTTCCGGCAACGGGAACGGACTGGTCAGGTCGAGGACGTAGATGTCGCAGTCGGTCGCGCAGCTCGCGTCCCCGAGCGCGTAGGCGATCTTGGTGCGGTCGGGCGACCAGGTCGGGTGGCGGTGCTGCCCTGAGGCGAGACTGACCGGTCCGGTGTTCGGCCCGAGCCCGAAGCTGCCGGCGGCGACGCGCAGGTAGATCTTCGCCTGGGCATCGGTGGCGCCGCGCCCGCTCACATAAGCGATTCGCCCGTTGGCACCGGAGAGCACCGCGGCGGCGATCGACGGGAGCGTCAGCAGAATCCCGACGGCGACGACAAACGACAACTTCGCAACAAGAGCCTTCCGCATTGGTCGCACAGTATGCGCACCCCGGATCGATTGCAAGCCAGCTCGACGCTCAGGCCGCGTCGCGCTTGGGCTCGGGCAGGTTCTGGTCCGCGTGGTAGCTGCTGCGGACCAGCGGCCCTGAGGCGACCGACTCGAAGCCGAGTTCGTGGGCGGCCTTCTCCAGTGCCTCGAACTCGTCGGGATGCCAGTAGCGGACGACCGGCAGGTGGTTCTCGGTCGGGCGCAGGTACTGGCCCACGGTCAGCACCTGGACCTTGTGCTCGCGGAGGATCTCGAAGGTCTCGACCATCTCCTCGAAGGACTCACCGAGGCCGACCATCAGCCCCGACTTGGTGACCACGTCGGCGCCGCCCATCTCCTTTGCCATCTTCAGCACCCGAGCCGAGCGCATGAACTTGGAGCCGCGGCGGGCCTTCGGGTAGAGGCGCGGCACCGTCTCGACGTTGTGGTTGAAGACGTCGGGGCGCTCGTGGATCACCTTTGCCAGCGGCATCTCCTGGCCGCGGAAGTCGGGAGTCAGGACCTCGACCTTGCAGCCGGGCGCCTGCATGCGGATCGAGCGGATCGTGCCGACGAAGGCGCCGGCCCCATAGTCGGGCAGGTCGTCGCGGTCGACCGAGGTGACGACCGCGTGGCGCAGCCCCATCCGCTTCACCTGGTTGGCGACGCGCAGCGGCTCCAGCGGGTCGTTCCAGCTGGGCACGCCCGTCTTCACGTTGCAGAAGCCGCAGCGGCGGGTGCAGACGTCGCCGAGGATCATGAAGGTCGCGGTGCCGCGCTCCCAGCACTCGCCGACGTTGGGGCAGTTGGCCTCCTCGCAGACGGTGTGCAGCCCCTCGCCGCCGATCTCCGCCTTCAGCCGGCGGTAGGTCGGCCCGCCTGGCGCCGGCACCTTCAGCCAGGGCGGCTTGCGGGCGCGGCGGAAGGGGACCGTGCCGTCGGCGTCGGCCGCCGTCCCGCCCGGCTTGGCGCGGGAGCGGGTTACGTGGACCCGCTCGGCCGCCTCTGTTGCCGTCTCGCTCATGTCACTCCGAGCCTAGCGTTGTCGAGTCCCAGAGCGGCGGGGGTGGTCGCGACCGGGGTGCGCTCGAAGACCTCGCCGTAGCGGGCGGCGACCGTGCCGGCGAAGGCGTCGAGATCCTGCTCCGCCCCCAACTCGCGGCTCAGCGAGGTCACCTGGCAGCCCTCGATCCCGCAGGGGACGATCCACTCGAACGGCTGCAGGTCGTTGTTGACGTTGATCGCCAGGCCGTGAGTGGTGACGCCGCGGCTGACATGGACGCCGATCGAGCCGATCTTGCGCGCCTCGTCCGCGCCGGCGGCCGAACCCGGTGGCTCGCCCTCGGTCCAGACCCCGGTCAGCCCCTCGATCGTGCCCGCCTCGACCCCGTGTGCGGCCAGCGACTCGATCGCGACCCGCTCGAGGCGGCGCACGTACTCATGAACATCGTCGTCGTAGGCCTTCAGCGAGACGATCGGGTAGACGACCAGCTGGCCGGGCCCGTGGTAGGTGACGCGGCCGCCGCGGTCGGTGTCGTGGATCTCGATCCCCTGCGCTTCGTACCACTCGGGCGCCATCGGCAGCTCCTCCGCGCTGGAGCGGCGCCCGCGGGTGTAGACGGGAGGGTGCTCGAGCAGCAGCAGCACGTCTGGGACGGCGGCCTCCTGGCGTGCCTCGACCAGCCAGCGCTGGGCGACGCTGGCCTCCTCGTAGGGGAGGGTGCCGCAGCGGACGACGAGGATTTCATCGCTCACTCTTGAAATCGTCTCACGCCGCGGCCCTATCCTTCGGCATTCCATGTCTCAAGCCAAGTCCCTCCGACCCGACTGGCTTCCCGCGGTGGCGCTCAGCGCCGCGCTGGCTGCCGCGATGCTCGCCTGGAACCCCCAGGTCGGCGATCTCGCCGCCCAGGTCTTCCGCGTCGAGCTGTTCGAGCGCGCCGGCCTGGCGATCTGGAACGGCAGCTGGTACGGCGGCCACTACACCCTCACCTACAGCGTCCTCTTCCCGCCGTTCGCCGCCCTGCTCAGCCCGCAGCTGGTGGGGATGCTGTCGGTGGTCGCTTCCGCCTACCTCTTCGACCGCCTGGTGCGGGACCACTGGGGCGAGGCCGCCCGCCCGGCGACCCTCTGGTTCGCCGCCGGCGTGGTCACCCTCCTAGCCGACGGCCAGCTCACCTTCGCCTTGGGCGTCGCCTTCGGCCTAGCGTCCCTACGCGCCCTCCAGTTGCGCCACACCGCCTTGGCCCTCGCGGCAGCGACTTGCTGTGCACTGAGCAGCCCGGTAGCGGCCGTCTTCCTGGCCGGCGTGCTGCTGGCCGGGGTGGTGGGGGTGAACGTCGACCTCAGTCGCTTCTCCCGCGGGTGGCGGCGTAGGGGGGACCACCCCCGAGGAAGCTTTAGCTACCGCAGGGGGTGGGGGGTCCCCTGCGGCGACAGGACCCGCGGGCCGGCGCTCTGGGCAGCGTCCCTCGCCCTAGCCCTGACGCTCATCCCCAACCTGCTCTTCCCCGGCGCCGGCGAGTTCCCCTTCGCCTTCTCTTCCTTCATCGCGATCCCGCTCTGGTGCGGGTCGGCGCTCTACCTGACCCGCGACCTGGCGGACGAGGAGCGGCAGCTGCGCCAGGTCCTGCTCGGCTACATGCTGGCGGCGACCGTGATCTGGCTCATCCCCAACGCGATGGGCGGCAACGCGGTCCGGCTCGGCGCCCTCTTCGGCGGACCGGTCCTGGCCGCCGTGTTGCTCGCCCACCGGCCCCGCGTCCCGACCTGGTTCCTGGTGCTGTTCGTGGCCGGGGGCCTCTACTGGCAGCTGACCGCGAGCGTCACCCAGATCGCCCGCAGCGTCGGCGATCCCTCCACCAAGTCGGACTACTTCCAGCCGGCGGCGGCCTGGCTGCGAGCCCACGGTGGCGAGGGAGTGCGAGTTGAGGTGCCACCGACGGCGAACCACTGGGAGTCGGCGTACCTGGCTGCTGAGGTGGACCTCGCCCGCGGCTGGCTGCGCCAGATCGACACGACCCGGGACGACATCTTCTACGCCGAGGACAGCCGCCTCACCGACGCCGCCTACAGCCAATGGCTGCGCGAGAACGCGGTCTCCTACGTCGCTCTGCCGGATGCCTCGCTCGACTACTCCTCGCTTGCCGAGCGGCGGCTGATCTTGCGCGACCCGTCGTACCTGAGCCTGCACTGGAGCGATGAGCACTGGCGGATCTACGCCGTACGCGGTGCCGCGCCCCTGGTCGAACCGCTCGGCGACGGTGTGGCGCAGACCCGCTGGGTCGGCCACGAGGGGTTCGCACTCGACGTCCGCCGTCCCGGCGAGTTCCTGGTCCGAGTCAACTTCACCCCCTACTGGTCGATCGCCCGCGGCGAGGGCTGCCTGCTCCACCGCCGCGACTGGACACTGGTTCGTGCCTCCCGCCCCGGCGTCTTCCGGGTGGCCGCCGACTTCTCGCTCGGCCGAGCGTGGAATGCCGCTACTGGCGCCCGCAAGACCTGCTGAGGGCCGCGACCCTAGGGCTGGTTGGAGGGCAGCCCCTTCTCGCGCATCGCGAACACGAACTTGACGAACTCCTCCTGGAAGTCGTGTAGTTCGAGCTCGTGGCCGGCGCCGTCGGGGGCGGGGGAAGGTGAGTTCCCGTTCCCGGATCGCCGTTCCGCCCGCGCGTCCTTTCGCCATTTGGCCATCTGGGCGCGCAGCTCCTCCCGGCCTTCGATGTCGGTGCGCGGCGCGGCTTCGAGCAGGGTCCCCAGGTGGGGGGCGTTCTGCACCCGCGGGGGCATTGCTTTCAATGCCTGCTCCGGGTTGCGGGCGAAGCGCTTGAGGATCGTCGCGATCAGGCTGGTGTGCTCGAAGACGTCGTGGCAAACGTGCTTGCGAACCCGCGGCCCGACGATAAGGGCCGGGACCCGCACTCCCAGGGTCTTGTGCGTGGGGTGGTCGTCGACCTTCGGCGGCGGGACGTGGTCGTAGAAGCCACCGTGCTCGTCGTAGGTGATGACCAGCAGCGTGTCGTTCCAGTGCGGGCTGCGAGCGAGGGCCTCGTACAGCTCAAGCACCAGCGACTGGCCGGCGCGAACGTCGGACGGCGGGTGGTCGTCGTTGGAGTTGGGGTCGAAGACGCTGAGGTCGACGAAGTTGGGGTCGATCCAGGAGACGTCGCGCAGCTCGCCTTTGGCGGCGTCGTCGAGGAAGCTGTCGCGCGCGACGATCGCACTCTCGAGCGCCTGGGTCCTGGGATGCACCCGGCGCCGGTTGAAGAAGGTGAAGTTGTCGCGCTTGAGGTCGCCGAGGCGCCGGTAATGCCGGTCGGCGGCGCGCAGCGTGGCGGGGTCATGCGAGTACCAGCGCCACTGCGAGTCGCGGAGCTGGTGGGTGAAGGCGTCGACCTCGAAGATCGGTGCGTCGCCGAGGAAGTTGAGCTTCGGCAGTCGCTTCAGAACTCGCTTCAGCCGCGTGAGCAGGCCGGGCTTGTAGCCGAGCCTCGGGGCGTCGGTTCCGGCCAGCGAGTAGAGCCGGTTCGGCCAGGTGTCGCCGGGAACCGAACAGTGCCAACGGTCGCAGACGCAGAAGTTGTGGGCGAGGTGCCGGTAGACGGGCAGGTGCTGGGCTCCGTAGTGCCCCATCGGCACCCGCAGGAACGACTCCGCCAGCTCGATAGGTTTCTTGTCCTCGTTCTTGCGCGAGCCGGCGAAGCTCTTCACGAATCCGGTGTTGCCGTCTTCGAGCTGGATCCCCACCCCTTTGACGGAGTGGTCGGGGTCGAGCACCTTCGGCTTCATCCCCTCGGGCGGCTCGGGCGCCGTTTCCCCGGCCGGCCATTCGAACGGTTTGTATTCGTTACCGGCCGCGTCGAAGTTCGGTTTCGCCTTGCTGAGTCCGTCGGCGTCCAGGCCTTCGGCCTCGAGGAATCCGAGCATCTGGTCGAAGGAGCGATTCTCCATCATCAGCACGACGATGTGCTTGATCTCGCCGAGGCGTCGCAGGGCCTCCTCGTCGTCGATCTGCCGGGATTTGGGCGGGGGCGGCGTCACTGCTTCCCGCCCCCACTCGGAGGGTCCGCTATGTGTCTCTCCTCCTCGTCTCCACGGATCCCCGCCTCCAGCACTTCGACCGCTTTCTCCGGGTCGACCACCTCCTTGACCTTGTTCTTCACCTTTTGAAGTTCCTGTTCGACGCCTTCGGTCTCCTGTTCGGCCAGGGCCGCGTTTTTGGCCTCGGTGCTGTGATCGGCGGTGACCTTGATGCCGAGGTAAGCACCGACCACCGCGGATATGACGCCGAAGGCCGAGGAGGCGAGTGCGATCGCCTGGCTTTCCTCCGTGCTGTCGAGTCGGGTCAGGGTGACGATCGCCAGCAGCGCGATCGCGCCGATCCCGGCGACCACGGCGATCAGGCCGCCGATCGCTTTGACGCTGTTGGAGTCGGGGCCGCTGTTTCCGCCGCCGCCGCTTCCCATCAGGGAGATGGCGACCACCCCCATGAGCAGAAGGCCGCTGGCGAGCAGCACGCCGCCGAACGGTTGTACCTCGATCGCGCCCATCGACTCGTCGGGTTTCTCGAGCGCGAAGACGAGGACCGTCCCGGTTATGGCCAGCAGCGCTCCCACGACGAGCAGGCCGTACCTGACCTTCACTGTTCGCTACTCCCCGAGGGCGCGAGCATGGCGCGCACCCTCTCAGATTTTCACTGACTATACAAGTGTTATTTAGTGAGAAACTGGCGACGGGTGAAAAGTGGAGAGTTATCCGCTCGTCAGGCGGCGGGGTTAGAGGGCTAGAGAGAGGGGCTCTTCCAGCAGGGTGCGGACCTTGGCGAGGAATTCGGCGCCCTCGGCGCCGTAGAGGATGCGGTGGTCGCAGGCGAGGTCGACCTTCATCAGGTGGGCGGCGGCAATCTCGCCGTCGCGGACGACGGGGCGCTCGGCGATCGCGCCGACGGCGAGGATCGCCGCCTGGGGCGGGTTGATCACGGCTGAGAAGCGGTCGACCCCGTACATCCCCAGATTGGAGACGGTGAAGGTGGCGCCTGAGAGCTCGGGCGGGGTGATCTGACCGTCACGGACTTTCTGGGCCAGCGCCCGCGACTCGACGGCGATCTGACGCAGCCCCTTGCGGTCGGCGTCGAAGACAGTCGGCACGACCAGCGCATCGCGCGCCGCCACCGCGACGCCGACGTTGACCCGCGAGTAGAGCTCGAAGTGACCGTCGCGGTAGGCGCCGTTCGCCCGTGGGTGCTCGCGCAGCGCCAGCGCGCAAGCCTTGACCACCATGTCGTTGAACGAGGGCACCACCTCGTCCTCCTCGGCGTCCTTCTTGATCAGAGCCCGCCCCGCAACGGCCCGGCTCATGTCCACCTCGGCGGCCAAATAGAAGTGCGGCGCCGTAGCCTTCGACTCGGCCATCCGCCGAGCGATCAGCGACTGAGTCTTGGTGGGATCCTCGTAGGTGACCTGACCCTTCGCCGTCTCAGGACCGGCCGCTCCGTCCGCGGGTCCTGTCGCCGCAGGGGACCCACCGCCCCTTCCGGTAGCTGAAGCTTCCTCAGGGGCGGTACCCCCTACGCCGCCACCCGCGGAAGCAGCCTTCTCGACGTCTGCCTTGACGATCCGCCCACCAGGGCCTGACCCCTCCAGCTGGCCGAGGTCCAAACCCTGCTCCTTAGCTATGCGACGCGCGAGGGGCGAAGCCTTCGGACGGTGACCGTCGCCTGAGGGCTGTTGCTCTTGCTGTTCGGCTGGCGACTCGGCCGGGGCGGTCGCCTCGGCTGCTGGGCCTGCTGCAGGCTCAGCCTCCCTTCCCGCGGGTGGCGCTGTAGGGGGGCCCACCCCCGAGGAAGCTTCAGCTACCGCAGGGGGTGGGGGGTCCCCTGCAGCGACAGGACCCGCGGGTTTGGCGGCTTGTCCTTCGCCAGAATCGCTGCCACCTGAATCACCGACCGTTGCGATCGGCGTCCCGATCACGACCGTCTCGCCCTCCTGCACAAGAATCTCACTCAAAGTCCCCGCCAGGTCGCTCTCGTAGGCCATGTTCGCCTTGTCGGTCTCGATTTCCACGATCTCATCGCCGATCGAGATCTCGTCCCCCACGGACTTGAGCCACTGGAGAACGGTTCCCTCCTCCATCGAATCGGAAAGCCTCGGCATGACGATCTCGGCCATCAGATCGACCCCTCCAGGGTGGCCAGCGCGGCCTTGACGACGTGCTCGGTGTGCGGCATCGCCGCCTGCTCGAGCCGTCGCGAGTAGGGCATGTGGACGTCGGCGCCGGTCACCCGCTGCACCGGCGCGTCGAGATGGTCGAAGGCCTGCTCGGTGATCAGCGTCGCCAGGTTGGCGCCGACGCCGCCGTGCGGCCAGCCCTCCTCGACGATCACCGCCCGGTTGGTCTTGTGCACCGACTCGAGGATCGTGTCGAGGTCGAGCGGGCGCAGGGTGCGCGGGTCGATCACCTCGGCCTCGACCCCGTGCTCGTTGGCCAAAACCCGCGCCGCGTCTTCCGCCACGTGGGCCATCTTGAGGATGCCGACGATCGTCACGTCGCCGCCCCCGCAGCGCACCGCCGCCTGGCCGAACGGCAGCACCTCGTCGCCGTCGTCGGCGACCTCACCCCGCCGCCCGTAGAGCGACTCGTGCTCGATGAAGATCACCGGGTTGTCATCGCGGATCGCCGTCTTCAGCAAGGCCTTGCCGTCGGCCGGGGTGGAGGGGCAGGCAACGAGCAGCCCCGGCACCTGCAGGTAGAGAGCCTCGAAGCTGTGCGAGTGGGTTGGGCCGAGCTGGTGCCCGCCGCCACCCGGCATCCGGATCACCATCGGCACCCGCGCCTGGCCGTTGAACATGTAGGGGATCGCGGCGGCGTGGTTGACGATCTGATCCAGCGCCAGCAGCGAGAAGTTGACCGTCATCAGCTCGACGATCGGCCGCAGCCCGGCCATTGCCGCACCGGCTCCGGTGCCGACGATCGTGTTCTCGGAGATCGGTGTGTCGCGCACCCGCCGCTCGCCGAACTCCTCCAGCAACCCTTCGGTCACCTTGAAGGCGCCCTGGAAGACCCCGACGTCCTCGCCCATCACGAAGACGCCCTCGTCGCGGCGCATCTCCTCGGCCATCGCGTCGCGCAGCGCCTCTCGCATCCGCAACGTCGCCATCAGTCACCCGCCTCCTCAACGACACCCTGCTCCTCGGCCTCCTCGGCAACCGGCGAGTCGTCGCCCTCATCGGCGACCTCGGGCTCGACCCCCTCCTGGGCGTCGCCATGCTCGGCTGGGTTCGGCCTCGGCCCATCCGGCCGCCCGGCGTAGGCGGCGCCCGCCTCGGCCAGCTCACGCGCCGCCTCGGGCATGTGCTCCTCGTCCTCACCGCGATGCGGCTCGGGGCTGCGCTCGTCGACCGCGTACCAGCCGGCTTCGCCCTCCAGCACGTAGAGGTTCTCGTAGAGGGTGTCGAGCGCCGGCTCAGGCGAGGCGTCGGCGAACTCGACCGCCGCCATCACAGTCTCCTCCGCCTTTTCGCGCGTCTCCTGCACCTCGCGCTCGCCCAGCACACCCGCCTCGACGCAGCGCCGGGAGAAGCTCTCGATCGGGTCCTTGGTCTGCCACTCCTCCACCTCCTCGCGCTCGCGGTAGACCTCGGGGTCGGCGGCGGAGTGGCCGCGGTAGCGGTAGGTGAAGGCCTCGAGGATGGTCGGCCGGCGCTCCTCGCGGGCGAGGCGGATGCCCTCGGCGACGCCCTCGCGGACCGCCAGCACGTCCATGCCGTCGACCCGCTCGCCGCTGATCCCGTAGCCCTCGGCCTTCTTCGAGAGATCGGTCTGGGCGGAATGCCGCTCGACCGAGGTTCCCATCCCGTAGAGGTTGTTCTCGACCAGGAAGAAGACCGGCAGCTTCCAGAGCGCCGCCAGGTTCATCGTCTCACCGAAGTTGCCGGTGTTGGAGGCGCCGTCGCCGAACATGCAAACGGTGACCGCGTCCTCGCCCTTGTACTCGGAGGAGAGTGCCAGCCCCGCAGCCAGCGGCAGGTTGCCGCCGACCACTCCATAGCCGCCCATGAAGCGGTTCTCCCGGTCGAAGATGTGCATCGAGCCGCCGCGGCCGCCGCTGGTCCCGTCGACCCGGCCGAACAGCTCCGCCATCACCCGCTTCGGCTCAGTGCCGCGGGCGATCGCGTGGCCGTGGGTGCGGTAGGTGCCGATCAGGTAGTCCTCGTCGCGCATCACCGAGGTGGTGCCGACGATCGTCGCCTCCTCACCAATCCCCAGGTGGAGGAAGCCGCCGGCCTTCGCCCGCTGGTACTGACGCCCCGCCTCCTCCTCGAAGCGGCGGATCAGCGTCATCTTCGCGAGTAGCTCGTAACAGGTGGAGGCGTCGGGGAGATCAGCCATTCGGGACTGACATTAGCTCGCGGCGGCGACCGCCTCGTCGACTCTGTCATCCCCCCAGAACACCTCGTCGCCGACGAGAAGCGAGGGCACCCCGATCACGCCCCGCTCGGCGGCCTCGTCGGTCGCCTCGCGCAGGGCGTTCTTGACCACGTCGGTCTGCACCGCCTTGGTCACCGCGTTCGGGTGCAGCTCGCAGGCGGCCGCGACGATTAACACGTTCTCGCCGTCGGTGAGGTCGCGGCCGGCGGCGAAGGCCTGGCGGAAGCCGGCGAGGGCGAAGGAGACGGTGCGGCCGGTCTGCTTGGCGAAGGTGGCGGCGCGCATCGCGACCAGCGTGTTGCCGGGCCAGGGGTCGGGCCAGACGAGTCGCGGCAGACCGTAGGCGGCGGCGCGCCGTTCGACCTCGGCGATCCCATCGTCCCGATCCGGCCCGTTCGCCCATGAGTCGCGGCCGAAGCGCTGGAAGAGGCCGCCGAGCAGGATCGGCTGCCACTCCGGCTGCTCCAGCTCGGCGTCGGTGAAGAGGCCGCTGATCCGCTCGGCGGTCAGGTACGCATAGGGGGAACCGAGGTCGAAGTAGAAGGTCACCCGCTCGGCGGTCAAGCGTGGATCGCCCAACCGTCGACGGCGCGGGCGGCGTCGAGGACCGCCTCGGAGATGGTGGGGTGGGGGTGGACGACGCGGGCCAGCTCCTGGTAGCCGCCCTCCAGCGCCATCGTCGCGACCAGCTCGGCGATCATGTCGCAGGCCCGGTTGCCGACCACGTGGGCGCCGAGCACCTCGCCGTACTTTGCGTCGACGACGAGCTTGACCAGGCCGTCTTTGTCGTCGTAGACGGTGGCGCCGCCGACCCCGCCCAGCTTCTGCTTGCCGACCTTGACCTCATGCCCCGCCTCCTTGGCGGCAGCCTCGGTCATCCCGACGCTCGCCACCTGCGGGTGGCAGAAGGTGGCGCCGGCAACCAGGTTCTGGTCGACCGGGTGGGTGCGCTCGCCGGCCGCATGCTCGACCGCGACCACGCCCTCCTCGGAGGCCTTGTGGGCGAGCGCCTTGGCGTTGACCAGATCGCCGATCGCGTAGACCTTCTGGTTCGAGGTGCGGCCGAACTCGTCGACCTTGACCTTGCCGTTCTCCTCAAGATCGACCCCGGCCTCGGCGAGTCCCAGGCCCTCGACGTCAGGACCGCGGCCGCCGGCGATGCAGAGGTAGTCGACCTCGGCCGACTCGCCGCCGTAGCTGAGCTTGACCGAGTTGCCGCCCGCCTCGACGTTCTCGACCGGGGTCCCGGTCGAGATGGCGATGTTCTGCTTCTTGAAGGCGCGCTCGACGACCCGGGCCATGTCCTTGTCCTCGGCGGGGAGGATCTGGTCGAGCATCTCGATCAGCAGCACCTCGGTGCCGAAGCGGCCGTAGGCGGAGGCGATCTCGCAGCCGGAGGCGCCAGCGCCGGCGACGGCGATCTTCTTCGGCTGCTCGGGCAGCGACCAGGCGCCCCAGGTGTCGAGGACGCGGTCGCCGAACTCGACCCCGGGGATCGGCAGCGCGACCGAGCCCGTTGCGAGCACCACCGTGCCGGCTCCGTAGACCTCGTCGCCGACCTTGACGTCGCCCTCGGCGGTGAGCGATCCCTCGCCCTCGATCAGCGCGATCTTGTTCTTCTGGAAGAGCATCTTGACCCCGCCGGAGAGCGACTCCGAGACCGAGGCGCGCCGCTTGCCCAGCGCCTCCCAGTCGATCGAGGCGTCCTTGACCGTGATCCCGAGCTCGGCGCTGTTGCGGGCCTGCTCGTAGATCTCGGCAGTGCGCAGCACCGTCTTGGCCGGGATGCAGGCGTAGTTGAGGCAACGCCCGCCCGCCTTGTCGCTCTCGACCACGGCCGTTTTCTTGCCCAGCTGGGCGGCGCGGATCGCGGCGACGTAGCCGCCCGGGCCCGCGCCGATGACGATCACGTCGTAGGAGTCCGCCACGGCCCCGAGCCTATAGAACCGCCGCTGCGGTGTTCCTTATGCGTATATAGGACGCAAAAGGAACACCCGAAGCTCTCTCACTCGCGTGGCACGCGGCTCGGCATCTGGATCCGCGCCATCGCTTTGACCATGAAGTAGAAGAAGCTGCCCGAGACGGCGAGCAGGCCGAGCGTGGCGGCGATCTGACTCACCGAGGCCGCCTGCGCGGCGAGGCCGAAGACGGCGCTGAAGATGAGGAAGACGAGGATTACCTGGAAGCCGAGCACGGCCCAGTAGCGAGCGCGCCACATGCCCCAGGCCATAATTCCCATCAGCAACGCCGGCGCCGCGACCTGGGCGAAGTTCGCCCGCTCGCCGTCGACCTCGACCCCGGCGACGTAGCCGACCAGGATCGAGAGGGCGATCAGCGCCGAGAGCACGGCGCCGATCGTCACCACCAGCGGCCGCTCGCCGTCCCGCAATGGCTCCAGCGCGTCGCGCGCTTCCTGGTTTCGCTGCTCGGCTTTCGCGTAGCCGCGCATCATCCGCTCGCGTCCGTTCGAGGCGTCGCGTCGCTTGCGCTTGCGCGGAGCGTCCTCAGCCACCGGGTGCGACCCCCCCTGGCTCTCCCGCGGCGAAGGCGCGGCGCAGCTCTGTGGCCACTGCGGCCGGGTCCTCGGCATCGCGAATCGCCCGGACGACGCAGAGCCGTCGCGCTCCGGCGCCCACCACCTGCTCCGCGTTCGAGGGGTCGATCCCGCCGATCGCGAAGAAGGGATGTGGAGCGTTGGCGGCGGCGTGCGAGATCAGCTCCAGGCCGACGCCGGGGCGTCCCTCCTTCGTCGGTGTCTCCCAGATGGGGCCGACGCTCACGTAGTCCACTGGCCGCTCTGCGGCCGCCGCGAGCTGCTCCTTCGAGTGGGTGGAAAGACCGAGGATCGCGTCGGGACCGAGGATCGCTCGCGCCTCCTCGGCCGGCATGTCGTCCTGCCCGACGTGGATGCCGTCGGCTTTGCAGGCTCGGGCCAGGCCCGGGTCATCGTTGACGATGAAGAGGGCGCTGAAGGTGTCGCACAAGCGGCGGAAGGTGAGTCCGGCGATCTCGGTCTCGCGGCGGGGGAGCGACTTCTCACGCATCTGAACGATGTCGGCGCCGCCGCTCAGCGCCGCGTGCAGCAGCGCCTCGGGATCCTCACCACGGGGTCTGGCATCGCAGACGAAGTAGAGCCGCGCGGTGCGCAGCCGCTCGCGGCGCAGCGGACCGGTCGCCTCTGGGGGTGCCAGGCTCATGTCTGGATTATCCCTAGGACACTCGATCTCGCCGCTCGATGCATTGACCACACTGGAGTGTGGTCAATCGAACGAACGGCGATGAGTAGAGGGGGTAGCATCGGTTGTGTACGGGAGTCCCGCGCCGGGGCTGAGAGGGTGGCGACGAGGTCACCGACCGTCTGGACCTGATCCGGGTAATGCCGGCGGAGGCAAGAGTGAACGAGCAGCGGAGCTACGACGCGATCATCGTTGGGGGTGGGGTCATCGGCCTCTCCTGCGCCTGGCGCGTAGCGCAGGCCGGGGCGCGGGTGGCGCTCCTCGACCGCGCCGACCCGCCCGCCGGAGCGACCCGCGTCGCCGCGGGAATGCTGGCGCCGGTCGGCGAGCTGACCTTCGGCGAGCCCGAGCTGTTGCAGATGACTCTTGCCGCCGCCGAGCGCTACCCGAGCTTCGTCGAGAAGCTCGAGGCGGAGACCGGCATCTCGACCGGGTACACGCGGCTCGGCGCCCTCCACATTGCACTCGACCGCGACGAGGCGGCAGAGCTGCGCCGCGTCTACGACCTGCAGCGCTCGCTCGGGCTCGGCGCCGAGTGGCTGCCCCCGCGGGGCTGCCGTGAGCTCGAGTCCGGCCTGACCCCATCCTTCAACGGCGGTGTCCACGCTCCGGACGAGGCGGCGGTCGACCCGAGGGCGCTGAGCGCTGCCCTGCTCGCGGCGCTGGCTGGAAGGGGGGTGGAGGTGCTGACCGGGACCGAGGTGGTCGCAGCCAAGCTGGACGGGGAGCGGATCGTCGGTGTGCGCACCGCCTCGGGTGAGGAGCTTCGCGCCGCCGCAGTCGTCCTCGCCGCCGGGGCCTGGTCGGGTGCTGCCGAGTGGCTGCCGGAGCCCGCCCGCCCCCCGGTCCGCCCGGTCAAGGGTCAGATCGTCGAGCTGCGCTCCCGCGACGGGGCAGCGCCCTGCCAGCGGATCCTCGCCTCCGAGCGGGTCTACCTGGTGCCGCGCGAGGACGGCCGCCTGATTGCCGGCGCCACGGTGGAGGAGCAGGGCTTCGATACCGCGGTCACCGCGGGCGGCGTCCACGAGCTGCTGCGCGAGGCCTACCGCCTGCTGCCCGACGTCGCCGAGATGGAGCTGCTCGACGCGGCCGCCGGCCTCCGCCCCGGCACCCCCGACAACCTGCCGCTGGTTGGCCCCGGGGCTCTCGACGGCCTGATCCTCGCCTGCGGCCACTACCGCAACGGCATCCTGCTCGCGCCGCTCACGGCCGACACCGTCGTCGAGCAACTCTCCGCCCCCGCAGCGCGTTCGCCTTTTGACGTACCTAGCCCGGTGAAAGGGCGAACGCGCAGGGAGGGCGGGGCGGTGCTGCGCGAGGCGGCCCGATGAGGATCGAGCTGAACGGTGAGGCGTGCGAGCTGCCGACGGGCGCCACGCTCGCCGACGCGGTGCGCGAAGCCGGCGCCGAGCAGACGGCCCGCGGCGTTGCTGTCGCCCTCGACGGAGAGGTGGTGCCGCGCGGGGAGTGGCCCTCGACCCCGCTCATGGAGGGGGGCAAGGTCGAGGTGCTGGCCGCGATCCAGGGCGGCCAGGAAGTCGACCTCGCGCCCGGCGCCGAGACCCGGCCCTGGAGCCTCGCCGGCCGCGAGTGGCGCTCCCGTCTGATCGCCGGCACCGGCGGTTTCCGCTCGCTCGAGCAGATGGAGGCGGCGCTGAGCGCCTCCGGCGCCGAGATAGTCACCGTCGCCCTGCGCCGGATCGACCCGGCGGCGAAGGGCTCGGTGCTCGACGTGCTCGACCGCCTCGGCATGGCCGCGCTTCCCAACACGGCCGGTTGCTACACCGCGCGCGACGCGGTCCGCACCGCCCACCTCGCCCGCGAGGCGTTTGAGACGGACTGGATCAAGCTCGAGGTGATCGGCGACGACCGCACGCTCTTCCCCGACGCGGTCGAGCTGCTCGACGCCGCCGAGACCCTCGTCGGCGAGGGCTTCACCGTCCTCCCCTACACCAACGACGACCCGATCCTCGCTCGCCGCCTCGAGGAGGCGGGCTGCGCGGCGGTGATGCCGCTGGGCTCGCCGATCGGCTCCGGCGCCGGCATCCGCAACCCCTACAACGTCGCGATCATCGCCGAGCGCGCCGGCGTCCCGGTCATCCTCGATGCCGGCATCGGAACCGCCTCCGACGCCGCCCTGGCGATGGAGCTGGGCTGCGACGCGGTGATGATCGCCAGCTCGATCTTCGGCGCCGAGGACCCGGTGGCGATGGCGACCGCGATGCGCCAGGCGGTCGAGGCCGGCCACGCCGCCCGCCGCGCCGGCCGCATCCCACGCCGCACCCACGCCGAGGCCTCGACCCCGGCCGAGGGCCTGCCCGACCTCTCCTGACCCGCCGCCGCGGATCGCTTAGCACCCCTCTACCATGGGCGACCGCGCCCCCGTAGCTCAGTTGGTTAGAGCGGCGGCCTTTTAAGCCGCGCGGCGCCGGTTCGAATCCGGTCGGGGGCACTGCGTGGGGAAGTCGACGAACGCCGAGCCTCAGTACATCCCCGCCGCCAGGTGGCGTGTCTTCTCGCGCGTCTACGACCCGGTGCTGGCGCTAACGATGCGGGAAGGCCACTTTCGCGCCGCGATGCGCGAACGCGTCGACGCCGAGCTTCCGCAGGGCGGCAGCGTCCTCGACGTCGGTTGCGGCACAGGCACGTTTGCGATCGTCCTCGCCGCGAGCCGTCCGGACGCGCAGGTGACCGGAATCGACGGCGACGCTGAAATCCTCGCGCGGGCCCGGGCCAAGGCCGGCGCCGACGGGGTCGAGTGGCGTGAAGGCCTAGCCGGAGAGCTGCCGCTGGCCGACGACAGCGTCGACGTGGTGACGATGTCCTTGGTCCTCCACCACTTGCTGCCAGCGCAGAAGCGGGAGGCCCTAGCCGAGATCAGGCGGGTACTGAGGCCAGGCGGCAGCTTCCATATCGCCGACTGGGGACCTCCGCAGGATCCGCTGATGAGCGCGGTCTTCTATGTCAGCCAGGCAATCGACGGCTTCGCGCGAACTGCCGAACACCGCGCCGGCCGCATTCCGGCCCTGCTGGGCGAGGCTGACTTCGGCGAGGTCGAGCGCTACGAGCGCCTGCGCACCGCCGGCGGCAGCCTCGATCTCTTTGCTGCCGGGTAGACAGGGACCCATGGCACAGGGCGCGAAGCGCGACGAGAAACTGCTCCGCCAGCCGAGCGACGTCGAGGCGAAGGACCGAGAGCGGGTGGAGCGGATCAGCGCCGAGATCGAGAAGGGGTTCGACGCGCTGCGCGACATCGAAGACGGCGTCTCGATCTTCGGCTCGGCGCGGATCGCCGAGGGCCACCGTTGGTATGAGCTCTGCCGCGAGACCGCAGCCTGCTTGGCCAAGGACGACTTCACCGTCATCACCGGCGGTGGTCCCGGCCTGATGGAGGCCGCGAACCGGGGCGCTGCCGAAGCAGGCAGTCTCTCGGTCGGGCTCAACATCGAGCTACCGATGGAGCAGGAGACGAACCGCTTCGTCAACCGCGGCGTCGACTTCCACTACTTCTTCGCCCGCAAGCTGATGTTCGTCCGCTACGCCCGCGCCTTCGTCATCTTCCCCGGCGGCTTCGGCACGATGGACGAGCTGTTCGAGAGCCTGACCCTGATCCAGACCCACCGCATCCAGCTCTTCCCGACGATCCTCGTCGACAAAGCGCACTGGGAACCGCTGCTCGACTGGATCGACGACGCCCTAGAAGACGCCGGCCTGATCGCACCCGCCGACATGGAGCTGTTCGTCACCGCCGACACGGTCGAGGAGATTTGCGGCTATGTACGCCAAGCTCGCGACGAGCAGCATCAGCTCCGCGCCGCTGGCTGACTAGAGCGCTGAACGCAAACGGCCCGCCGAAGCGGGCCGTTGCTTGGGGATTGCCACCGGATACGGTGACCCACCCTCACGAAGTCTTTGCATCTTAGCGCCCCGAGCGGGAGTCGAACCCGCCAATTCCCACTTCGTGAGGGTGGGATCCGCGTCCGGCGGCCGGGGCGTCCACCGCGCTCACGCACGGCCCGGCCGACGCTAGACCTGCAACCGTCACGGGTGTGTCACACAGTGAAAAATCTGTATGACAGAAGTGTCAGTGACGGAAGTGGCGGTGCTTGGTGAAGACCATCGTCACACCGGCGGCGTCGCAGGCCTCGATCACCTCGGCGTCGCGTTTGGAGCCGCCGGGCTGGATCACCGCGGTGGCGCCGGCTTCGATCGCCGCCTGGGGGCCGTCGTCGAAGGGGAAGAAGGCGTCCGAGGCGACGGCCGAGCCGGCGAGCACACCGCTCGACTCCTCGCCGCGGGCGTCGCGGCACTTCTCGACCGCCAGGCGCACCGAGTCGACCCGGCTCATCTGACCGGCGCCGATTCCCAGCGTCGCGCCGTCCTTGGCGATCACGATCGCGTTGGAGCGGACATGGCGGACCACGATCCAGGCGAAGAGCATGTCGCGCCACTGCTCCTCGCTCGGCTGCGTCTTGGTGACGACCTCCATCGTCTCGCGCGGCTCCGGGTCGCCGTCGCGGTCCTGGATCAGCAGGCCGCCGAGCACACGCTTGGCATCGCGCTCGCGCGGGTCTGGCTGGCGCCGCTCCTCCTCGCAGAGGATCCGGATCGCCTCCTTCTGCTGGAGGACGGCGAGGGCGCCGTGCTCGTATTCCGGCGAGATCAGCACCTCGACGAAGTTCTCGTGCAGCGCCTCCGCCAGCTCGGCGCCGATCGGGCGGTTGAGGGCGATCACGCCGCCGAAGGCCGACATCGGGTCGCAGGCCAGCGCCTTGCGGTAGGCGTCGAGTGCGTTCTCGCCGATCGCCACCCCGCAGGGGTTGTTGTGCTTGACGATCGTGCAGGCGGGCTCGTCGAAGTCCTCGACCAGGCGCCGCGCCGAGTCGAGGTCGAGCACGTTGTTGAAGGAGAGCGCCCGCCCGTGCAGCTTCGAGACCCGCGAGAGCACGTGGCTACGCGAGCCGGCCTCGGCGTAAAGGGCGGCGCGCTGGTGCGGGTTCTCACCGTAGGAGAGGTCGAGCACCTTCTCGTAGGCGACCGCCAGGTGGGCGGGGAAGTCCTCGTACTCGGTCGCGAACCAGCGGCTGATCGCGGCGTCGTAGCGGGCGGTCTGGGCGAAGGCCTCGTTGGCGAGCCAGTGGCGGGTCGAGGCGGAGACCTCGCCGCCCGACTCCTCCAGCTCGGCGCAGAGCGCGTCGTAGGACTCCGGTTTGACCACGACGGCGACCCCGGCGTGGTTCTTGGCCGCGGCGCGGATCATCGTCGGCCCGCCGATGTCGATGTTCTCGACCGCGACCTCGGGTGCGACCTCGTGGTCGGCCACGGTCTCCTCGAAGGGGTAGAGGTTGACGCAGACCAAGTCGATCGGCTCGATTCCCTCGCGCTCCAGGACCGCCATGTGCTCGGGGTCGTCGCGGCGCGCCAGCAGGGCCGCGTGCAGTCGCGGGTGCAGCGTCTTCACCCGGCCGCCAAGGATCTCCTCCTGGCCGGTGAACTCGGCGACGTCGGTCACCTCCAGACCTGCCTCCCGCAGGGCGGTCGCGGTGCCGCCGGTCGAGAGCAGCTCGATCCCGAGCGCCGCTAGACCCTTGGCGAACTCGGCGACACCGGTTCTTGTCGGAGACCGAGAGCAGAGCCCGGCGCACCCGGATCTGTCCGTCGCTCACGGCCTCGGGTCGGGTGTCTGCGGGGGCCTCACTCATCGACGACGACCACGCGCGGATCGCTTGCGTCGATCCTAACCTTGCCCCCCGCGATCATGCGGATCGCCTCCGGGTAGAGCTCGTGCTCAGTGGCGTGGATCGCCTCCTCCAGCGCGTCGCGGTTGCGATCGGCCGGGACGGGAACCTCTCGCTGCGCGATCGCTGGGCCGGTATCGACCCCCTCGTCGACGAAGTGGACGGTGACCCCGGTCACCTCGACCCCCGCCGCGAGCGCTTGCCCGATCGCGTCGAGGCCGGGGAAGGCGGGCAGCAGCGCCGGATGGACGTTGACGATGCGACCGCGGAAGCGGGCGACGAACTCGGCGCTGAGCAGCTGCATGTAGCCGGCCAGGGCGACGAGGTCGGCGCCCAGCGACTCGATCCAGTCGCCGACCGCGGCGTCCCGCGCTCCCCGGTCGGCGTACTCATCGCGCGGGAAGACCGCGGTCTCGACCCCGGCATCCCGGGCCCGCTCCAGCGCCCTTGCCGCCTGTTTGTCGGAGCCGACCCCGACCACCTCGATCCCGTTCTGGCCATGCAGCCGGTCGAGGATCGCCTGCAGGTTCGTCCCCGATCCCGAGGCCAAGACGACGATGCGAAAACCGCTCACCCTGGCATCATCGCGAAGGTGGCGTTCCTGGAGAACCTCGGCATCGAGGCACCGGTCGTCCAGGCCGGGCTGGGCGGCGGGTTGAGTCGGCATGAGCTGGCCGCCGCGGTCTCCGAGGCAGGCGGGCTGGGGACGATCGCGGTCACCGGTGCCGAGGGGATTAAGCACCAGCTGGCCGCGGCGCGCGCCCTGACAGAGAAGCCGCTCGCCGTGAACCTGCTGCTGCCCTTTGCTCGCCGCGGCTGGTTCGAGGCGGCGGCCCAGGCCGATGTCGTCGTCACCTTCTGGGGTGCCCCCAAGCGGCGGACCCCCGGCACTTGGGTTCACCAGTGCGGCTCCGTAGCGGAGGCGCGTGCTGCCTACGGCGCCGGCGCCGACGCGGTGATCGTGCAGGGGGTAGAGGCCGGCGGCCACGTGCGCGGAAGCGCTCCCGGGATGGAGTTGCTCGGGCAGGTGAGGGCTGTGCTGCCTGACGACTACCCGCTGCTGCTCGCGGGTGGGATTGCGGAGCGCGGCGACGTCCTGCGGGCTCTGGAAGGCGGCGCGACCGCGGCCGTAGCCGGCACTCGTTTTCTACTCTCGGAGGAGAGCCGCGCGCATCCCGAGTACAAGCAGCGGCTGCTCGACGCAGGGGAGACGATCCTTACCGAGCTGTTCGGCGCTGGCTGGCCCGCTCCTCATCGTGTGATCGCGAACGCGGCCACCCGCCGCTGGCTCGGCGACGATCCACGTGGTCCCACTCTCAACCGGGCGCTGAATCGCCTCACCGCTCCGGGCGCGCGCTTCATGCCCGCCGGGATCCAGGGACGGCTCGCCCGTGCCCAGCGTCCCAGCAGTCGCTTGCTCTCGCCGCTCGTTCCTACCGATGACGGGCCACTGAATCTGCTCGACGCGGGTCCTCTCTACGCCGGCGAGACCGTCGCGCGCATCGACCAGCTTCAGTCCGCCGCGAGGATTGTCGCTACCCTCACGCCGTGATCAGAGCGTCGCTCCTCTGCGTGACGGCCGTGCTTCTGACTCTCGGCACCGAAGTCTCTCTCGCCGCCTTCCCCGGCAAACCGGGGCCAATCGCCTACTCGAAGGTCTCCACCGACGAAGTCGCCGAAGGGCGGGTGGAAAGCGTCGGCGGCCTGTTCGCGCACGGGCCGAGGATCAAACCGCCGCCGCGCCCCTTGACCACGAACACCGACGACCACAGCCCCTCCTACTCGGCCGACGGCCGGCTGATCGTCTTCGTGAACGATGACTTTGCAGCGAGGACAAGCAGCATCTACGTGATGAGCAACGACGGCTCCGAAAGGAGGGAGGTGACCGGAGAAGACATCCTCGGCGTCGCCGACCCGGCTTTCTTCCCCGGCGGGCAGGCGATCGTCTTCTCCCGCCACGTCGAAGGCCACAACCACATCTTCACGATCCGTCTCGACGGCAGCGGCCTGCGCCAGCTCACCAGCGGCCCCTATGACGACAGCGACCCGGCCGTTTCTCCGAACGGGAGGCGCGTCGCCTTCACCAGCGACCGCGACCCCGACGAGAAACGCGACCGCAGCGACGTCTTCTCGATGCGCGCCGACGGCAGCCGCCTGCGCGTCCTGATCGACGGGCCGCGCAACGAGTCCGAACCCGACTACGCGCCCGACGGCAGCCGCCTAGCCTTCGTCAGCAACCGCCGTGGAGGCTCGAACGTCTTCGTTGCGCGCCTCGGTGGGGGTCAGGTCAAGCAGCTCACCACCTGCAACCCGTTCCCGCCCCGTTGCCGCACCTTCTACCACCCTGCCTTCTCGCCTGACGGAAACCACATCGTCGCCCACAGCAGCACCACCCACACAAGCGGGATCGAGGTGATGCGGAGCGATGGCAGGGGCTCCTACAGCGGCTTCGACAGCGGCGGAACCGAAGAAGAAGGCTTCGGCATCAGGGTCGGCGACCCGACCTGGGGCCCTCGACCCCGCTAGGAGCTAGCCGGAACCACGGCGATGTCCTCGAGCGCAAACTTGCCGTTCGCGTCCTCGGGGTCGCCGAGCGGGTAGCGGCCGGTGAAGCAGGCGTCGCAGTGGTCCTCGGGCGGAGTCCCGACGGCCTCATAGACGCCTTCGAGCGAGAGGTAGGCGAGCGAGTCGGCGTCGAGCTCGTCGGCGATCTCCTCGACCGTGCGGTTGTGGGCGATCATCTCCTCGCGGGTCGACATGTCGACCCCGTAGTGGCAGGGGTAGCGGATCGGCGGCGCCGAGATCCGCAGGTGGATCTCCTTCGCGCCGGCGTCACGCAGCATGCCGACGATCTGCCGCGTCGTGTTGCCGCGCACGATCGAGTCGTCGACGACGACGATCCGTTTGCCGGCGACGATCTCCGGCAGCGGGTTGAACTTGAGCCGCAGCCCGTGCTTGCGCAGCTCCTGCCCCGGCTGGATGAAGGTGCGGGCGACGTAGCGGTTCTTGATCAGGCCGTCGTCGCGCGGTAGCCCCGAGGCGCGGGCGAAGCCGGCAGCGGCCGGGTTGCCCGAGTCCGGCACCGAGATCACCAGGTCGGCTTCGACCGGCGCCTCGCGCCAGAGGATCTCGCCCATCCGGCCGCGCACCTGCTGCAGCACTTTGCCCTCGAGCCGGCTGTCGGGGCGGGAGAAGTAGATGTGCTCGAAGACGCAGATGGCGGGCCGCTCGGCCTTCACCACCTGCCGGGTCTCGAGGCCGCGCTCGGTCAGCGAGACCATCTCGCCCGGGTGGACCTCGCGCATCAGCTCGGCGCCAATAATGTCGAAGGCGCAGCTCTCCGAGGCGACGACGAAGCGGTCTTTCAGCCGCCCGAGCGAAAGCGGCCGCACCCCGTGCGGGTCGCGGAAGGCGACGATCGCGCGCTTGGTCATCACCACGGTCGAGTAGGCCCCTTCCATGCGGGGCATCGTGTCGGTGACCGCGTCCTCGATCAGCTTGCCCTCGTGCGAGGAGAGCAGCGCCGCGATGATCTCCGAGTCGGAGGTGCCGCGGAAGGAGATGCCCTTCTCCTTCAGCTCGCCCCACAGCTCGACCGCGTTGATCAGGTTGCCGTTGTGGGCGAGCGCCAGCTCGCGGCCGTCGTCGCGCCAGACCGGCTGCGCGTTCTCCCAGGAGCCGCCGCCGGTGGTCGAGTAGCGGACGTGGCCGATCGCCATGTCGCCCTCCAGTGCCTTCAGCTTCTCCTCGTCGAAGACCTGGGAGACGAGGCCGGAGTCGCGCAGGGTGGTGATGTGGCCGCCCTCGCAGGTGGCGATCCCGGCCGACTCCTGGCCGCGGTGCTGGAGCGCGTAGAGGCTGAAGTAGGCGAGACGGGCGACGTCGTGGCCGGGTGCGTATACGCCGAAGACCCCGCATTCCTCGCGCGGGCCGTCGCGATCGGTCGAATACCCCTGAGCCGGAGTCAAGACGCGTGTTCCTTGCAGGTGGAAGGACGTGACGCGCAGGCGGACTGCCTACTCCCGGAGGGTACCAGCGGCGGGGGACCGGACCCCGCCGCGGAGGCAGGGCTCAGGCTCTCTCCCGGCCCTTCAGCCTGACCGTCAGCCGGCGGGTGGTGAGGCGGCCGGCAAGGTCGGTGGCCCGAGCCGCGATCTTGGCTTTCAGCGACTCCTGTGGCGCGATCCTGCCGAGTCGACGCAGCACCGTTTTCGGCAGTGGGATGGTGAAGCGGGCGGTTTCGCCCGGCAAGACGGTCTTCGTCCCTCCGCTGAGGCCGACGATCAACCTCGTCGGTTTGCTTTTGCCCGCTTTCGGTTTCCGTTTCGAGTGGAAGCCCCAGCCGACCTGGCCGAAGACGAGAACGGACGCTTCCGAGCTGGCGGTGACGCGCACCAGGATCGACCGTTTCCGGGCTTTGCCGGTGGCGGTGAGCGTGACCACAGGGCATTCGCCCTGGTAGGCGGCGCTTTTCGGGCACCTGTCCTGCGTCTCGTCGCCGTAGCCGTCGTTGTCCGAGTCGGGCTCGACTACGGCCGAGACCGCAGCCTGAGCGGTTTCGTCCTCTGTGAAGGAAATCGTCGACCCCACTGGGCTATCGCCGAAGAAGATCCCCTCGACGTCGCCGGGACCCGCCGTCATACACGCGATTGCTCCCCCTCCGGTCCTGCCTGAGACACCAAAGCGGAAGCCCGGTCCGACTGGAATCCTGATGTCGAAAGAGTTTCGACCACCGGTTACGTTCTCCAGGCCGCTCTCCGCGATTACTTCTGCCCGATGTGGATCTGACATCGGGCGGAACACCTTCAGCCGCTCGGCATGAACGTCGGTGCTTGGATGCACCCTGACTATCCACTTGGTCGCAACCCCAGCGGAAGCCACGCTGGCGGGCAGCGAGCTGCTCGCGCTGTTGGCCAAAGGGAAGATGGTGGCTCCCACGATCATCCCGTTGGCTTCGCAGTCGTTGCCCACCTCGATCGCCGCCGAGGCGCTTGGCGCCCCCAGCAGCGAGACCGCCAGGGCTGCTGCGGTGATCGCTCCACTCAACTTCCTCATGCTTCCTACCCCCCAAGGTCCAGCTCGATGGGGGGCAGCGTATGGCAGCGCCGCGGGCAGTTCAAATGAGCTCGGGGGCCTCCCCGTTTCAGACGCCCCGGGTAGCCACCGGCGATCGCGATAGGTTTCGGCAAGTCGATGCTTGGTACGCCGAGATATTCATGCGTTGCACTCATCCTGGCGCTTGTCGCGACATTCTCTATCCAGACCGCGACGGCACCGTCCGCGACTGCGGATTCGATCTCCATTTCTTTTAACCCGCGGCCAGAGGCTGAGTTCAGCCTCAAGGGCAGCAACGGATACTTGCTCAAGGTCGGGGGTAGTGATCGCGAAGTTAGGCTCACGGCTGTCAGACGGGGCCAGCGCGCCGAATACGAAGTGCGAGGAGAGGCGTCCGCCGAAGGCATCGAAGCCCGGTTCGGCGGCCTCGGCACGGTGGCGGTCGAGTTTCAACCGTCGGGAAGGATCGTTCGCAGTGAGCCGCTTCGCGAGTGCGAAGGCACCACAGTTATCCAGTACGGGGTCTTCGCCGGGACGATCGAATTCACTGGCGAGAATGGCTATACGAAGGTTCGCGAGACCCAGGCCGCGGGTCGCACTCGTGTCTCGCCTCCTTCAGCATGTCCTGAGGCAGGCGGGCCGGCAGCGGCGCCCTCCAGGGTTTCGTCGCGGCCGCTTGACTCGGTGCTGCTGGATGCGAAGGCGAGAGGGAAGGGCCTGTTCTTCATTGCGGTGGGCATCAGTCCTCCTGGGGAAGTCAGCCTGACCGGCTTCAACGCGGGCCTGGTCGAACAACGAGGACGCATGCTCGTCTTCCGCTCCGCATCTGCATCGGGCCCACCACGAACTTTCAAGTTCAACAAAGCTCTCACTTTCGCGATCGTGAAGCCGCGGAAGCCGTTCGAGGGCAGTGCCACCTTGCGTCGCGCTTCGGGAAGCGCGACGAGCTGGACCGGCTCCCTCACTGTCTCGTTGCCGGGCGCCGAGGACGTCGCGCTGACCGGCTCACGTATCGAGGCGCGGCTGATGGAATACGAGCCGGAGCTGCCTGAGCCGGATCCCGGCTAGCGCTCCGCCGTCAGCCGGTCGCCGCTCTCCGGGTCGAAGAGGTGGAGCTTCGAGGTGTCGGCCCATAGCTGGGCGTGGTCGCGGCGTTTGATCCTGCTCGCCGGGTCGAGGCGGGCGACGATCTGCTCCTCACCCTCACGCAGGCTGGCGGCGCCGGTTTCGCCGATGCTCTCCTCGGCCAGGTCGGCCAGCTGCTCGGACTCGACCCCTTCGGACTCGACGTGGAAGTAGGCGTAGAGGTCGGAGCCGAGTGACTCGACCAGATCGATCTCGGCCTCGACCACGACCCCGCGCTCCTGCTTGAGGTCGCCGACGATCTCCGCGTCCTCGAACGCCTCCGGTCGCAGGCCGGCGACAACGCGGCCGTCGCCGTTCGCCCGCACGCCCTCCGGCGCGTCGACGTCGCCGATCGGCAGTTTCACCTTGCCGTCGTGCAGTTCGGCCGGCATAAAGTTCATCGCCGGCGATCCGATGAAGCCGGCGACGAAGAGGTTGCGCGGTTCGTCGTAGAGCTCGGCCGGCGGGCCGACCTGCTGCAGCTCTCCTGCCCGCATCACCGCCACCCGTTCGCCCAGCGTCATCGCCTCGACCTGGTCGTGTGTCACGTACACGGTCGTTGTCTCCAGCCGCGATTGCAGCCTCGCCACCTCGGTCCGCATCTGCACCCGCAGCTTCGCGTCGAGGTTGGAGAGCGGCTCGTCCATCAAGAAGGCCTTCGGGTCGCGGACGATCGCCCGGCCCATCGCCACCCGCTGGCGCTGGCCGCCGGAGAGGTTGGCCGGCCGGCGGTCGAGGTGCTGCGTGAGGTCGAGCGTCTCCGCCGCGTCCTCGACCTTGCGGCCGATCTCACCGCTGTCCACCCCGGCGAGCTTCAGCGCGAAGCCCATGTTCTCGCGCACCGTCATGTGCGGGTAGAGCGCGTAGTTCTGGAAGACCATCGCGATGTCGCGGTCCTTGGGGGCACGGTCGTTGACGACCTCACCGCCGATCTTCAGCTCGCCATCGGTGATGTCCTCGAGCCCGGCGATCATCCGCAGCGCCGTCGACTTGCCGCAGCCCGAGGGGCCGACGAGGATCATGAACTCGCCGTCGCCGATCTCGAGGTCCATCTGCTTGACGGCTTCCTGACCGTCGGGGAAGACCTTGGTGACTCCATCGAGGGTTATCTCTGCCATGACGGCTCTCTCCTTATCCCTTGACCGCCCCGGCGGTGAGGCCGGAGACGATGCGGCGCTGGAAGAACAGGACGAAGACGATGATCGGCACCGTTACGACGACGACGGCGGCCGCGATGCTGCCGGTCGGTTCGGTGAAGGACGACTCGCCGGTGAAGAAGGCGAGCGAGGCAGGGACGGTGCGCGAGGCGTCCGTGGAGGTGAGCGAGATCGCGAAGAGGAAGTCGTTCCAGGCGAAGATGAAGACGAGGATCGCGGCGGTGAACATGCCTGGGGCGGCGAGCGGCACGATCACCTTGGTGAAGGCCTGGAACGGTGTTGCCCCATCGACCTGCGCCGCCTGCTCCAGCTCCCAGGGGATCTCGCGGAAGAAGGCGACGAGGGCGTAGATCGCCAGCGGCAGCGAGAAGGTCAGGTAGGGGATGATCAGGCCGAGGTAGGTGTCGTAGAGGCCGATCTCCCGCCACATGTCGAACAGCGGCCCGACCGTGGAGATCGGCGGGAACATCGCGATCGCCAGCGCCCCGGCGAGGATCAGGCGCTTGCCCGGGAATTCGAGCCGGGCGATCGCGTAGGCGGTGAAAGAGGCGAGGACGATTGCGATCACCGTGGTGGAGAGGGCGATCAGGATCGAGTTGATCAACGGCTTGATGAAGGGGCTCTCGTCGATGCCGCCTTCGAACAGGCTCTCGTAGTTCTCGAAGGAGATCTCGGTGGGGAGGAAGTTGCCGTCGGCGATCGATTCCGGCGGCTTCAGCGAGACCGAGATCAGCCAAAGGACCGGAATCAGGGCGAAGATCAGCACCACGACGATGCCGATGCTCCACAGCGCGTACTCACGTGTGCCTCGCTCCATCGTCTACCTCCCCGGTCGCCCTTCCTCTACCCGGACGCCGAAGCCCCTCACGTAGACGAAGGCGATCGCCAGCACGCAGATGAAGATCAGGACCGAGACGGCGGAGCCGAGCCCGAGGTTGAGCCGTGAGATCAGCTGGTTGAAGCCGAGGATCGAGACCGATTCGGTGTCCTGCGCACCGGCGGTCATGATGTAGATCGTGTCGAACACCCTGAAGGCGTCGAGGGTGCGGAAGAGAAGCGCGACGAGGATCGCCGGCTTCATCAGCGGCAGGGTGATGCGGGTGAAGCGCTGCCACGCGGTCGCCCCATCCACCTTCGCCGCCTCGTAGAGCTGGCTGTCGATCGTGACCAGGCCGGCGAGCAGCAGCAGCGCCATGAAGGGCGTCGTCTTCCAGACCTCGGCCATGATGATCACGGCAAAGGAGCTGAAGCGGCCGCCGAACCAGTCCATGTCGTCGGCGATCAGCGGCAGGTTGTTGACGAAGCCACTGTCGGGGGCGAAGGCGAACTGCCAGGAGAAGGCGGCGACCACGGTGATGATCCCGTAGGGGATGAGGACGGCGGTGCGGACGACGCCGCGGCCGAAGATCGCCCGGTGCATGACCAGCGCGATCGCCATCCCCAGCACCAGCTCGATCGCGACGGTGGTGAGGGTGAGGAAGGCGGTGTTGAAGAGGTCGGTCCACCAGAGGTCGGAGCTGAGCACCGCGCCGTAGTTGTCGAGGCCGACGAAGCCACCCTCCTCGGGGAAGCGGAGGTCGACCTGCTGCAGCGAGAGGACGATCGCGTAGCCGATCGGGTAGGCGGTGACGGCGAGCATCGCGATCACCGCCGGCGCACAGAGCATCCAGGCGAGGCGGCGCTCCGAGCGGGTCCGCTGGCTGGCGCCGCCGGCGGCCGCGGGAGGAGTCGGATGGGCCGGTGCGTTGGCCTCCATCAGAGCAGCCCTTCGCGCTTGACCGCGTCTTCGAGGTTTTCCTGCAGTTCCTCATAGACGGAGGTGGCGTCCTCGGGATCGATCTTGTCCGGTGGGTGGAGGGTGCGCTGCACCGCGAGCGAGACGTCCTGGTAGGCCGGCGCGGTCGGCCTCGGCCCCGAGCCCTCGATCGATTTCTTGACCAGACCGGCGAAGCCGGGGTAGGCCTCGGTCACGACTTTGTCGGTGTAGAGGTCGGAGCGGGAGGGGGGCAGCCCGTCGAGTTCGACCGCGGTGAGCTGGCTCTGCCGCCCGGCGAGGCAGGCCGTCGCGTCGAAGGCGATGTCCTTGTTCTCCGAGAAGGAGCTGACCGCGAGGTTGAAGCCGCCCAGCGGCGGCCGGCTCGGCCGTTTCGCGTCGACCCGCGGGAAGCGGGCGAAGCCCATCACTTTGAAGATGTCGGGCGCTTCTTCTTTGGCGCTGGCGTAGGCGAAGGTGTAGTTGGTCATGAAGGCCGAGTCGCCACCCTCGAAGCCGATGCGGGTGGTGTCCTCGTTGGAGGTCGAGAGGTTGGCGGGCGCGGCGCTCGAGTTGGCAAGGCGGCCCATCACCTCGAGCGCCTTGGTGGTCGGCCCCTCGGCCAGCTCGACAGCTTCCGGCCCGGAGAGGAGCTGCGTGCCGGCGCTCTCGATCAGCGCGTTGGCCCAGACCGTGAAGCCCTCGTAGCGGTTGGACTGCACCTGGATCGTGCCGGCGTTGTCGGGTCCCAGCCGTTCGGCTTGGTCAATCATCTCGTCCCAGGTGGTAGGCGGCTGTTTGACCAGGTCCTTGCGGTACCAGAGCAGCTGGGTGTTGGTGTTGAATGGCGCCGCGTAGAGGTCGCCCTCGAAGGAGGCGGTCTCGATCACGTTGGGGAAGACCTGGTCGGTGACCTCTTTGGCCATCGTCCCTTTCCACTGCTCGACCCAGCCCGCGTTGGCGAACTCGCCGGTCCAGATCACGTCCATGCCGACGATGTCGATCGAGCTGTCCTCGGCGCCGAGGCGGCGGACCAGCTGTTCGCGCTGCTGGCTCGCGTCGGTCGGCAGGAATTCCGGCTCGACCGTGTAGCGCCCGCCCGATTCTTTCGAGCAGCGCGCCGCCACTTCCTCAATCGTCCCGCCGGGCTGGATCGCGACGAACCAGGTCAGGCTGCGCCCTGCGCCCGCCGACTCCTCGTCGCCGGCGCTGAGCGCGATGACCACGAGAACCACCACGGCCAGCGTGGCCAGGAGCCCGATCGCAACTCGTGCTGTCAATTGCTCCTCCTTCGCCCGCTCCGGCCGCGAGGGCCCGGGCGCACGAATGGAGATGCCCGGATCGGCCGAGCTCTAAACGAGGAAGAGCCCGGTGGGATCGCTTGAGCGTTCCCACCGGGCTCGGCACATGCCTACGCGGCTGGGCGGTTCTAGCCCCGTTTGCCGCCTTTCCGTTTCCCTTTGCGAGCGGGTTTTTTCTGACCCCTGACTTTCGCTTTCAGTTTTTTGGTGGTCGGCACCCCTACGACATTCGGGGCGGTCGCCGTGAGAGCGAGCTGAAGGGACTGTTTGCGGCTCAGCGTTTTGAGCGCCGATTTCAACGACCCGGGGAAGAGCAGCGTGAATTTGGCGATCGTTCCTGGAACGACGATCTGCGTGCCGCCGTTCAACCTCGCTTTTTTCCCTTTGCCGAGGTTGACCGTGCCTTTGACCGTCACCGGGGCCTGGATATTGCTCGTCACCAGGATCCTCGCGAAGGTTTTCTTGACGACTGAGGATGCGCTCAGCGCCACCACCGGGCAGGGCACCTGGGTGGAGGCACTCTGCGGGCACTGGTCCTGCGTCTCGTCGCCGAAGCCGTCGTTGTCGGCGTCGGGCTCGACAGTCGCGGTGATCGGAATCTGACTTCCGGCTTTGTTGCCGAGATTGGCTCCGCTTGAGCCAACAGGGATATTACCTGCAAATGCACCGGCTGCATCGCCGGGGTTGCCCGTTTCGCAGAACACCGTGACGGTTTCTGTGGTTGCTGTGCCATAAGTTCCTAGGTGGTCGCCAGCCTGAACCGAGATCCTCGCTGTGAACGTATTCAAGCCACCTACGATCGGGGTTAGACCACTTTCTCCAACGACCTGAAACTGACCCGGCACCCCGGTGGGGCGGAGAATCTTAAGCGTCTGGCTCAAAACCCCGGGCGGGATCGGTGCGACGTTGAAGGTCCAGCGAGTTATCACACCCGCACTAGGCACAGTGGCCGGAAGGGGGTTGCCCGGAGCATTAGTCACTGAGAAGATTGTGAAGTCTTTTTCTGTTTTGTTCCCCAAGCACTGATTACCCACTTGCGTAGCCGCAGATGCAGGCTGTGCTCCCATCAGGGCCAACGCCGTCACAATTCCGACGATCGCCCACAGTCTTCGCTTAGCCATTCGTTTCCTTTCTATTGACGGCACTAGCCGCTCGCCTGGCCTTCAGCCAGACTTGAGTTTGTCGGTGGTGACGCGGCCGATCAGGTCGGTCGCGCTGGCGGTCAGTTGTCGCCGAATTCGGTCGCCGCCGAGACGCTCGGCGCGCCGAGGGCCGAGATTGCGAGCATGATCGCCGCGGTTGGCCCGATGAGCTTTCTCATCGTCTGTCTCCCCCAATATTTCGTCGTTTCGTTAGGTCAGGTTTCGGCGGCAGCATATAGCCGAACTCCGCATGACGGGGCGGAATTCTTGACTAAAGAGCGATTGCCCTGGAAATGTCGTTCCAGGCTATCTTGGCCTTGTCGAGGCCGGTCATGAGCGAGGTGTCACCGGCGGTGATCTCGATCTCTCCTCCGCCTACTTCACCGAGGATCAGGATCTCCGTGCCATCGCCCCCGAGCGACTCGAGCGCCGCGCGATCGCCGCTGATCAGGAAGCCGCCGGTGCCTTCCCCGAAGAGGGCCTCCTCGAAGGAGAGGCCACGATCGAGCAGCGGGGAGAGGTCGACGCGGCAGCCGAGTCCGCCGGCGATCGCCGACTCGGCCAGGGCGCAGGCGAGACCGCCGTCGCTGATGTCGTGGGCTGAGGTGAGACTGTCGGCGCGGACCGCGTTGCGGACCGCCTTGCAGGCGGCGGCGACGGCGGTGATGTCAGACCGGGGGAGGCCCATCGTCAGCTCGCCGCGCTGCTTTGCCAGCTCCGAGCCGACCAGTGACGGCTTGAACGGGCCGAGCAGGGCGATCGCGTCGCCCTCGCGGGCGAAGGCGCCGCCGCAGGCGCGCTCCGGGTCGGGCAGTTCGCCGACCATGCCAACCACCGGCGTCGGGTAGATCGGCCCGTCGGGCCCCTCGTTATAGAGGGAGACGTTGCCGCCGACGACGGGAACGCCGAGCGCCTCGCAGGCGTCGGCGAGGCCGCTGACCGCGCGGTCGAGCTGCCAGGCGCCGGTCGGCTTCTCGGGGTTGCCGAAGTTGAGGCAGTTGGTCAGGCCGAGCGGCTCGGCGCCGACGCAGGCGAGGTTCTGCGCGCACTCGAGCACCGCCTCGATCGTGCCGGCGTAGGGGTCGCAGGCGACGCGGCGGCCGTTACCGTCGATCGAGACCGCGATCGCGTTGCCCGCCTCGGGCAGCTGGAGCACCGCGGCGTCGGCAGACTCGGGCCGTCGCACCGTGCGCGAGCCGACCACCGAGTCGTACTGCTCGAAGGCCCAGCGCTTGGAAGCGATGCTGGGCGAGGCGAGCAGCGCCAGCAGGGTCTCCTCCGCCGAGACGCCGGGGTCGAGGGTGCGGCGGTTGCCGTAGATCCAGCCCTCCGGTTCGGCCGGGTCGAGGTCGTAGAGCGGGCAACCGTCGACCAGCGCCTCGACCGGCATCTCGCCGACGACCTCCTCGCCGCGCAGCACCCGCACCTGGCCCGTGTCGGTGACGACGCCGATCTCGGCTGAGCCGGTCTGCCATTTCTCACAGACGGCGAGCACCTCGGGTACCCGAGCCGGCTCGACCACCGCCAGCATCCGCTCCTGCGACTCGGAGACCATGACCTCGAAGGGCTCCATGTCGGCCTCGCGCAGCGGCACCCGGGCGACGTCGATGTCGATGCCGACGCCGCCGGCCGAGGCCATCTCCCCGGCCGATGAGGTCAGCCCGGCGGCGCCGAGGTCCTGCAGCGAGACCAACAGCCCCTTGCCGAGCAGCTCGAGGCAGCACTCCAGCACCTTCGACTCCTCGAAGGGGTCGCCGATCTGCACCGTCGGCCGCTTCGCCTCGTCGCCGTCGCCGAGCTCGGCCGAGGCCAGCACCGAGGCGCCGCCGATCCCGTCGCGCCCGGTTGAGGCGCCCATCAGGACGACGGCGTTGCCGACTCCGGCCGCCGCTGCGCGCACCATCTCCTCCTGCTTCGCCAACCCGACGCACATCGCGTTGACCAGGCAGTTGTGCTCGTAGGGGGCCTCGAAGTAGATCTCGCCGCCGACCGTCGCCACCCCGATCGAGTTGCCGTAGTGACCGATCCCGCGCACCGCGCCGTCGAGCAGGTGGCGCGAGCGGACCGAGTCGAGCTCGCCGAAGCGCAGCGAGTCGAGGATCGCGATCGGCCGCGCGCCGAGCGCGAAGACGTCGCGGAGGATGCCGCCGACTCCGGTCGCGGCCCCTTGGAAGGGCTCGACCGCACTTGGGTGATTGTGGGACTCGACCTTGAAGGCGACCGCGTAGCCGCTGCCGACGTCGACCGCGCCGGCGTTCTCGCCTGGTCCCATCACCACCCGCTCGCCCTCGGTCGGCAGCCGCCGCAGCAGCTTGCGAGAGTGCTTGTAGGCGCAGTGCTCGGACCAGAGCAGGCTGAACATCGCCAGCTCGACGTCGTTCGGCTCGCGCCCCAGCTTCTCGACGATCAGCTCGAACTCGGAGTCGGTCAGTCCCAGCTCGCGGTGCTTGGCGGTCTCCAACATCAGTCGCCTCCTCCTCCGCTGGCGCGTGCGGGGGCGGCTATCAGGGACTCGAAGACGCGCAGGCCATCGGTCGACCCGGTCAGCGGGTCGACGGCGTGCTCGGGGTGGGGCATCAGGCCGAGCACGTTGCCGGCCTCGTTCCTGACCCCGGCGATGTCGCGTAGCGACCCGTTCGGGTTCTGGCCCGGGGCGTAGCGGTAGGCGACCTGGCCGTTGGCCTCGATCTCGTCGAGCATCTCCTCCGGCGCGTAGTAGCGGCCTTCGCCGTGCTTGGCCGGGATTGCAAGCCGTTCGATCGATTGACCACCCTCTGGTGTGGTCAATCGATCGAACGGCGCGGTCAAGAGCTCGACTTGGCGGCAGACGAAGCGCAGATCCTCGTTGCGCAGCAGCGCTCCCGGCAGCAGCTCCGCTTCGCAGAGGACCTGGAAGCCGTTGCAGATCCCCAGCACCGGCCCGCCCGCTGCGGCGAACTCCGCCACCGCCTCCATCGCCGGCGAGAAGCGGGCGATCGCCCCCGCCCGCAGGTAGTCGCCGTAGGAGAAGCCGCCGGGCACGACGACCGCGTCGGCGCCACCGAGGTCGCGTTCTTCGTGCCAGACCATGCGCGCCTCGCCGAGCAGCGAGCAGGCATGCAGCGCGTCCCGCTCGTCGCAGGAGCCGGGGAACTGGACGACGCCCCAGAGCATCAGGGGCCGTCGAGGCTCTCTATCTCGTAGTCCTCGATCAGCGGGTTGGCGAGCAGCTTCTCGCAGAGCTCGGAGAGGCGCTCGGGGTCCTCGGCCTCGAGCTCGACCATGCGCCCGACACGCACGTGCTCGACCCCGTCGAAGCCGAGCGCCGGCAGCGCCCGCTCAATCGCCTTGCCCTGCGGATCGAGGATTCCCTCCTTGGGCCGGATCAAGACCCTGGCGCGCGCCACTAGAAGGAGCGCTCCGTGATCCGCTCGTAGGCCTCGACGTACTTGGCGCGGGTCTGCTCGACCACGTCGGGCGGCAACTCCGGGGCCGGGGGAGTGTGGTCCCAGCCGGCCTCATCGGCCCAGTCGCGGACGAACTGCTTGTCGAAGGAAGGCTGGGTGCGACCGGGCTCGTAGCGGTCGGCTGGCCAGAAGCGCGAGGAGTCGGGGGTCAGCACCTCGTCGGCGAGGACGATCTCAGCGCCGGCATGGCGCCCGAGCTCGAACTTGGTGTCGGCGAGGATGATGCCGCGCTCCGCCGCGTGCTCCGCCCCGCGCACGTAGACCTCGATCGAGATTCGCCGCAGCTCCTCCATCAGCGCCCGGTCGCCGACGATCTCGGCGGCGCGGTCGAAGTCGACGTTCTCGTCGTGGTCGCCGATCTCGGCCTTGGTCGCGGGGGTGAAGATCGGCTCCGGCAGCTTGTCGGACTCGAGCAGGTTCGGCGGCAGCTCGATCCCGCAGACCGAGCCGCTCGCCTTGTATTCCTTCCAGCCCGACCCGGAGAGGTAGCCCCGCACGACGCACTCGACCGGGTACATCTCCAGCTTGCGCACCCGCATCCCCCGTTCGGCGACCTCTTCCGGCACGTTGCTGGAGATGAAGTGGTTGGGGACGATGTCGGCGGTCAGCTCGAACCAGAATTCCGAGATCCGGTTCAGCACCTTGCCCTTGTCGGGGATCGGCGTCGGCATCACCACGTCGTAGATCGAGATCCGGTCCGAGGCGACCATCAGCAGGTCGTCCTCCCACTCGTAGATCTCACGGACCTTGCCGGAGGAGTGCAGCTCGAGGTCGGCCACCTGCGCCATTAAGTCGATGCTAACCACCGGGGGAGCGGAGCATGGGCGAGGGCAGCTCTGCGATCCTTCGGTACGTGTCGTTGCCCCCGGAACCCAAGAGCTCTCCCCTGGTGCAGACGCTGCGCTGGGGCCTGCGGCCGCTTCCCTTCATGCAGGAGTGCCGCGAGCGTTTCGGGGACAGCTTCAGCGTCAAATTCCTCAGCTTCGAACGGCCGATGGTGATGATCTCCGATCCGGTTGCGATCAAGGCCCTGTACACGGAGCGGGCGCACGGCTTGCCGCCCGGCCGCGACATCATCCTCAAGCCGATCCTCGGCGAGCGTTCGCTGCTCATCCTCGAGGGCGCCGACCATCTCGCCCACCGCAAGCTGATGCTGCCGCCCTTCCATGGCGAGCGGATGCGCTCTTACGGGCCGGTCCTGGAGGAGATCGTCGACGCCGAGATCGATTCGTGGCCTCTGGGCGAGGAGTTCGCGATCCACCCGCGTATGCAGTCGATCACCCTGGAGGCGATCCTGCGCGTGGTCTTCGGCGTCGCCGAGGGGCCGCGGCTGGAGCGGCTGCGCGTGGTGCTCACCAACGTGCTGGAGGAGACCGCCTCGCCTTTCTCCCAGCTGATCGGCCTGGCGACCCGCCGCTTCGGCGGCCGCGGGCCGTGGGGGAAGTTCGAAGCCCAGCTGAACGCGGTCGACGAGCTGCTCTACGCCGAGATTGCCGAGCACCGCGCCCGCGGGGACTTCGAGGAGCGCGAGGACATCCTCTCGCTGATGATGCAGGCCCGCTTCGAGGACGGTGGGGAGATGAGCGACACGGACCTGCGCGACCAGCTGATGACGCTGCTGCTAGCCGGCCACGAGACCACGGCGACCGCGCTTGCTTGGACTTTCGACCTGCTGCTTCGCCACCCGACACAGTTGGCGCGCCTGCGTGAGTCGCTCGAGGCGGGTGAGGACGAGTACCTGCGTGCCGTCATCACCGAGTCGCTGCGACTGCGCCCGGTGGTGCCGCTGGCGGGGCGCCGCCTCGCCGCGGACCTGGTCGCCGATGGGCTGACGTTGCCAGCGGGCACCGACGTGACGCCGGCGATCTGGCTCACCCACACTCGCGCCGACGTCTATCCCGAGCCCTTCGCCTTCAAGCCTGAGCGCTTCCTCGAGGACGGGCCGGACACGTACGCGTGGATTCCCTTCGGCGGCGGCATCCGCCGCTGCATCGGCGCCGCCTTCGCCGAGTTCGAGATGCGGATCGTGTTGCGAGAGGTCCTCGGCCGCTGCGAGCTGCAGAAGGTGAGCCCAGCGCCGGAGAAGATCGGCCGCCGCAACATCACCCTCTCGCCCAAGGACGGCACCCCGGTGGTCGTCACCGCGCGCCATCCGGCGCGCGAGCACGAGCTGGTCGCGGCTTAGGCCGCGTCGCCGGTGCGCGCTGCCGGGTGCTCCTCCGCCCAGCGCGCGATCGTGCCCGAGCCGGAGATCACCTCGCCGTCGTCGAGGACGAGGATCGGCACCTCGTTGGTGCCGCTCAGCTTCTTCACCTCGGCCCGGTCATCGCCGCGGCTGCCCCAGGTCCAGGGCATCAGCCGGTAGCCGCCGACCGTCTTGAGCTCATACTCGTAGCCGGCGTCGTCGAGCGCCTTGCCCGCCTTCGCGCACGGATGCGCGAACCCCGGCCCAGTCGTCTTCTGCCCGCAGGTGTAGAGGACCATTGCTGTGCAGCCTACCCGTGAATCGCTTCGAGGCGCTCGAAGATCTCCGGCAGGTGGGTGAGGTAGGCGTCGTAGTCGAAGACGGCGTCCAGGTCGAGGTCCGGGGCGGACTCGGCGAGCAGGTCGCGGAGGTGGGTGCCGCTGTCCCAGGCTTTCTGGGCGCTCTCCTGGACCAGGCGGTAGGCGTCGTCGCGGGTCATGCCGGACTCGACCAGGGCGGTGAGGGCGCGCTGGCTGAAGAGGGCGCCGTTGGTGTGCTCGAGGTTCTCGCGCATGCGGTCGGCGCGGACGGTCATCCCGCTCGCCACCTTCGCCGCCAGGTCCTGCATGTAGTCGAGTGCGGTGGTCGAGTCGGGCAGGATCACCCGCTCGGCGCCGGAGTGGGAGATGTCGCGCTCGTGCCAGAGGGCGATGTTCTCCAGCCCCGCTTGGGCGTAGCCGCGGAGGACGCGGGAGAGGCCGGTGATCCGCTCGGTGCGGATCGGATTGCGCTTATGCGGCATTGCCGAGGAGCCCTTCTGCTGACCGGAGGCAAACGGCTCCTCGACCTCGCGCACCTCCGTGCGCTGCAGGTTGCGGACCTCGGTGGCGAAGCGCTCGAGGCCGCCGCCGGCGATCGCGATCCGCGAAGTGAGGACAGCGTGGCGGTCGCGGGGGATCACCTGGGTCGCGACGTCCTCTCGCCGCAATCCCAGTCGCTCCATCACCCGAACCTCCACCCCGGGCGGGATCGAGGCGTAGGTGCCGACTGCACCGGAGAGCTTGCCGTAGGCGAGCTGTTCGAAGGCGTTCTCGAGACGGGCCAGGTTGCGGTCGGCCTCGAAGGCGAAGCCGGCGAGGCGCAGGCCGAAGGTGGTCGGCTCGGCGTGTACGCCGTGGGTGCGGCCGACGCAGAGCGTGTCGCGGTGCTCTAGCGCCCGCTCGACCAGGGCGTCGCGGAAGGCGCGGGCGCTGGCGAGCAGGACCTCGCCCGCCTCGCGCAGCTGCAGGGCGAGGGCGGTGTCGAGGACATCGGAGGAGGTGAGGCCGTAGTGGATCCAGCGACCGTGCTCGCCGACCGACTCGGCGACGATGTCGACGAAGGCAGCGACGTCATGGTCGGTCACCTTCTCGCGCTCGTTCACCGCCTCGACCGTGAAGGCCGCGCTCGCCCGGGCGGCCTCCGCAGCCTCGCGCGGCACCGCACCTTCCTCGGCCCAGGCCTCGGTCGCCGCCAGCTCCACCTCCAGCCAGCACTCCAGCTTGCGCTGCTGGGACCAGACGGCGCCCATCTCAGGGCGGGTGTAGCGGGGGATCATCAGCAGTTGATGATCCGGGCGGCGAGGATGCCGGCGTTCTTGGCGCCGTCGATGGCCACGCAGGCGACGGGAATTCCAGGGGGCATCTGCACCGCCGAGAGCAGCGCGTCGAGGCCGCCCAGGCTCTTGCCTAGGATCGGCACGCCGATCACCGGCAGGTCGGAGTGGGCGGCGGCGACGCCGGGCAGCGCTGCCGACATCCCGGCACCGGCGATGATCACCTTCAGCCCGCGCAGGCGCGCGTTGGTGCAGTAGTCGCGGACAAGCTCGGGGTCGCGATGGGCGCTCATCACCCGCACCTCGTAGCGGATGCCGGCGTCGTGCAGTGCGGCCCCGGCCGGCTGCATCTTCTCCTTGTCGTTCTTCGAGCCCATGATGATCCCGACCAGGGGCTCGTCGACGCTGATCTCCTCGAAGGCCTCCTCGACGGCGGGCATCGTCACCGGGGTCCGCTGCGGCTCCTCTGAGATCTCGCTCATCGCTTCCTCTCTGGCTGGTCGGGTCTAACTCGGGATTCGGTCGACGGCGCGGGCGGCGATATCGGTTCGCACCTGCTTCCCGTCGAACTCGATCCGGCTGGCGGCATCGTACGCACGATCGCGGGCCGCCGCAGGAGTGGGTCCCAGGGCGGTTACGTTGAGCACGCGGCCACCGGCGGTGACGATCTCACCGCCCTGCTTGGCGGTGCCGGCGTGGGTCACCTCGGCCAGCCCCACCGCCGCCTCCAGGCCGCTGATCACGTCGCCCTTCGAGGAGGACTCGGGGTAGCCGGCCGAAGCGAGAACGAGGGTCACGGCCCAATCGTCGGAGAACTCGGCCTCGACTCCGGCGAGCCCACCGGGCTCGCGCGCCGCCAGGCAGAGACTGGCGAGGTCGGAACGCAGCCGCGGCAGCACCGCCTGCGTCTCCGGGTCGCCGAAGCGGGTGTTGAACTCGAGCACCTTCGGTCCGTCCGGTCCGATCATCAGGCCCGCGTAGAGAACGCCGCGGAAGGGGGTCCCGCGCCGCGCCATCTCCGCCACCACCGGCCGGTGCACGGCGTCGACGATCTGCTCGACCTCGGCTGCGCCGAACCCCGGCACCGGCGAGTAGCTGCCCATGCCGCCCGTGTTCGGGCCCTCGTCGCCGTCGAAGATCCGCTTGTAGTCCTGAGCCGGAGCCAGCGGCACCACGTTCTCGCCGTCGCAGAGGGCGAGCAGGGAGAGCTCCTCTCCCTCGAGGAACTCCTCCAGCACCACCGTCGTCGCGCCGAACCGTCGCTCTGTGAAGAAGACGTCGATCGCCGCCTGGGCGTCCGCCTCCGTCTCGCAGATCGAGACCCCCTTGCCCGCCGCCAGGCCGTCGGCCTTCAGCACCGTCGGGTAGGAGGCGCCGGCGAGCTGCCGGATCGCCTGCTCCCGGTCACGCAGGAGGGTGTGGGCGGCGGTGGGCACGCCGGCGTCTGCCATCAGCTGCTTGGCGAACGCCTTCGACCCCTCGAGCTCTGCCGCCCCAGCGCTCGGCCCGAAGGCGGGCACGCCTGCCTGCTCGAGCGCGTCGACGGCGCCGGCCACCAGCGGCGCCTCCGGCCCGACCACGACCAGGTCGACCTGCTGCTCCCGGGCGGCCGCGACGATCGCCTCGACGTCCTCCGCCTCGACGCCCACCAGGCACTCGGCGTCGGTGGCGATCCCGGCGTTGCCCGGGGCGCAGAGCAGCTCGGGTGAGTGTGGGGAGCGGGCCAGCGCCCGCACGATCGCGTGCTCGCGCCCGCCCCCACCTACGACCAGGATCCTCAAGCTCGGGCGCCTCTACAGGGAGCTGGCGAGATCTTCGGCCGACATCGCCGCCAGCGTCTGGCTGGTCATCGTCCCGCGCGAGCCGAGCTCGACCGAGACCTTGGCCATCGTTTTCTCGTCGGGCGCCTCGACCACGGTGACGAAGTCGTACTGGCCGAGGGTCGCGTACTGGGCCACCACCTTGGCGCCGATCTGTTCGACCTCGTTGTTGACCTCGGCCACGCGCCCTGGGTTGTTCTTCAGGGTGCGAATGCCCTCGGCGGTCAGGTTGGTCAGCATCAGGTAAGTAGGCATCAGCTCTCCTCTCGGCGGGGGACAGCGCCTACGTTACTGCGAGCGGTGCGGCTCAGCCGTCGTAGCCAGCGTGGACGTGATCGCAGTGATCACTGCGGGCGAAGGCCGGCCCGGGACCGTCGACGTCGTAGCAGTAGATCAGCTCGGTCGGCATTGCCGGTTCTGGGAGCTGGGATAGCGTGGTGGCGAGCTCCGCGCAGGGTGAGGTCGGGGCGGTGTCGGTGCAGGACACCCCGTCGACCATTGCGATGTCCATCGCCCGCCCGTAGTAGTGATTGGAGACACCGCCGGACACCGTGTACATCGAGTGGTCGGAGCGCAGCGAGGAGATCACGATGGTGTGCTCCTGGGTGATGGCGCCGATCAGCCCGACTATCCGCGGGTCGACCGCGCCGCCTTCCAGGTCCTGCTGGGCTGCCTCGTTGAGGATCGTCAGGTTCTCCCATTCGATTGGTGCCATCACCGCCTCGGGTAGCGAGAGCGCCCACTCGACCTCGCTCGCCTCGCAGCTGCCGCGCAGGCGCTCGGCGTCGGCGAGAATCGCCTGCACGTACCAGGAGGCCTGGTTGTGGCTGAAGAGTCCGGCGCGCAGGCCGCCGCGCGACCAGATCAGGCGCGCCAGCGTCGAGGCCGAGTCGTCCGGGTCGGCCCGTTCGATGCGCCCGTTGCCGTCGCCGTCGACCGCGTAGCGCTGCCACTCGGAGCCGTCGAGGCCGAGCGGACCGCTGCTTTCGAGCTGCGCTTTGCTCATCCCCTTGCCGAAGTTCGACTCGAGCCGGGCGACCGCGGCCAGCGCCCAGACCCCGTCGCGGCCCAGCCCGTAGCGGGCGGCAGCTGCCTCGAAGGCGTTGAGGTACTCGGTCGGCAGCGCTTTGCGCCAGGGCTTGGCCACCTCGCAGCGCAGCACCTGCAGTTTCGGGGTCAGCGCGAAGGAGGAGGCGAAGCCGTTGAGGGAGCCGTAGCAAGCAGCGCCGGCGAGCACGTCGGCGACGTACCAGTCGGCATGGTTGTAGGCGTAGATCGCGCCGTAGGTGTCCTCGGGAAAGCCCGAGGCGCTGAGGTAGTTGGCGGCGGCGTGGATCGCGTCCTCGGGGTCGAAGGGGTCGGCGACGCCGTCGCCGTTGGCGTCGACCCCGTAGGCCGCCCAGGTTTCCGGCATGAACTGCATCCACCCGACTGCGCCGGCTGAGGAGACGTTGAGGTTGGTGCCGAAGGCGGTCTCGATCTCATTGATCGCCGCCAGCACGGCCGGCCCCTGCGGGCCGAGCGCGTAGGCAGCGGCGGCGCGCTGGTAGATCGGCACGAGGATCGCGGGGACCGCCGCCGGCGAGCAACTCGGCGAGGGCACGTAGGGGATCGCGAAGGGAGAGGCGGGCGCGACAGGTACGGTGCCGCCGTCGGGAAGAGCTTCGGGCTCCGGCTCGGGGGTCGTCGTCGGTTTCGGCTCTTTGGCTTCGACCCCGCCGTCGCTCTCCTGCGGCTGCGCGGATGGCGGTGCGATCGTCGCGCCTTCTTCGGGGGCCGGGGACGGCGGCGCGATCGTCGGGCCGGGCGCAGGTGCGGGTGCCTGGGTCTGGCTCGCCGCTGGTGCGATCGTCGTCGGCGTTTCCTGACCGAGCGCAGGCGAGGCGGCAAGTGCCATCGTCGCTGCCACTCCTGCCGCGATTCTCCTCGAGCGTCGCATCAGCCTCGCACGTCCGTTACCAGCCAGCCGTCGACGTTCCTTCTCAGCTCGAGCCGCAGCTCGCTGGTCACCCCGACGCGCAGCAGCGAGACGCTGACCGAGTAGGCCTTGCCGCGGCGCGGACCGGGGACGAGGTTGACGACTTTCGCCTGCGGCACTTTCACCTGCTCCGGCAGTCGCGGCGGCCGCTTGGCGAGGGCGCCCGCGAGCGAAGGAGCGGCGGTCTCGTCGAAGGTCTCGCGAGCTAGAGCGCGCTGCTCACCGACCTCGTAGACGACGAACGCCTCGGCGAAACGACGGGCCACCTTCATCGCGTCGGGTCCGGCGGGAACCGGCTCGGTGCTCGCGCTCGCGGACGCGACTTCATCGTCGGGAGCGCCGGTGCCTTCGGTGCTGCGCACCACGTCTTCAGTTGCCGCGTCTCCGGACGAAGGCGCCGTCGCTACGGCTCCGTCAAGCCCGAGGACCGGCGGAGCGCCCTGGAGTACCGGCTCGTCCGGCTCGGCGTTCGCGGCGCTCGCAGGCTCGCTTGCGCTCAGCGGTGGGGTCGCCAGCACTTCGCGGGAGGAGCTTTCGCTGCTGTCTCCCGTGGTTTGGATCACAACCAAGGCGACGGCGCCGACCGCGACGGCGCAGAGGACGCCGGCGCCGGCGCGCGTCGGTCCCCTCCGTCCGGCGAGCCGCTCGCGCAGCGGCCAGACCAGCTTCGCCTCGAGTATCCAGACGAGCCGCTCGAAGGGCCAGCGCGCCACGTCGTAGACGCGGCGAAGGGCGTTGCGCCCATCCCAGAGGATGCGGTCTTCCACCGCCCAGTACGCGTTGCGCAGCCAGCGCCCCACGGCAGCCGGCACCGAGCGCAGGCGCGAGGCGCCGGGGTTTGAGTTGGTCGGATCTCGTTTGGCCATGTGATCGAACAGGCTCGCTGAAATCTTACGTCGGAATTTCGCTGCGTCTCCTCAAGCCCGGACCGCTGGATTGCGCTTCCCAGGCGCTGTCGCTCCCCGAAATACCAATCGCATGATGCGACAACTAGGTAAACGCATTGTTAATGCGTCGATGCGGTGCGCCTACGCGGCCGCTGCCGGCGCCGGCACGGAGGCCTTCTCGAAGCCGAGCTCGCCGTTCTCGGCGTCGACGCGGACGACGTCGCCTGCGGCGAACTCGCCCTCGAGGATCTTCAGCGCCAGCTTGTCGACCAGCTGCTTCTGGATCACGCGCTTTAGCGGGCGGGCGCCGTAGGCCGGGTCGTAGCCGAGGTTGCCGAGCAGGGTGCGCGCGTCCTCGGTCAGTTCGACCTCGATCCCGCGCTCGCGCACCCGGCCGATGAGCTGCTCGACCTGGAGCTCGACGATGCGCCCGATGTCCTGCTTGGAGAGGCGGTGGAAGATCACCGTGTCGTCGATCCGGTTGAGGAACTCGGGCTTGAAAGTCGACGCCAGCACCTCCTCGATCTGCTCGCGGATCTTCTCGTCGACCGACTCGGCCACGATCCGGTCGCTGCCGACGTTCGAGGTCATGATCAGGACCGTGTTGGTGAAGCTGACCGTGCGGCCCTGGCCGTCGGTGAGCCGGCCGTCGTCCATGATCTGCAGCAGCGTGTTGAAGACGTCGGGATGGGCCTTCTCGATCTCGTCGAGCAGGACCACCGCGTAGGGGCGTCGCCGCACCGCCTCGGTCAGCTGCCCGCCTTCCTCGTAGCCGACGTAGCCGGGCGGCGCGCCGATCAGTCGCGCCACCGTGTGCTTCTCCATGTACTCGGACATGTCGAGGCGGACGATCGCCTGCTCGGAGTCGAACATGAACTCGGCCAGCGCCTTGGCCAGCTCGGTCTTGCCGACCCCGGTCGGGCCGAGAAAGAGGAAGGAGCCGATCGGCCGGTCGGGGTCGGAGAGACCGGCGCGGGATCGGCGCAGCGCGTTGGAGACGGCGGCGATCGCCTCGTCCTGGCCGATCACCCGATCGTGCAGGCGCTCCTCCATATGGATCAGCTTCTCGACCTCGCCCTCCATCAGGCGACTGACCGGGATCCCGGTCCACTTGGCGACAACCTCGGCGACGTCCGCCTCGGTCACCTCCTCGGTCAGCATCGAGCCGCCCTTGGCGTGCAGCTCGGCAAGCTTCGCCTCCTGCTCGGCGACCGTCTTCTCCAGCTCGGGAATCTCGCCGTAGCGCAGCTTCGCTGCCCGCTCGAGGTCCGCGTCGCGCTCGGCCCGCTCGGCCTCGCGGCCGGCCTCCTCGAGTCGCGCCTTCGCCGCCTTGATCGCGTCGATCGCCTCCTTCTCGTTGGACCAGCGCGCCTTCATCTCGCCGGAGCGCTCGCGCAGCTCGGCCAGCTCCGCCTCAATCGAGTCGAGGCGGGCCTTCGAGGCATCGTCCTTCTCTTTCTTCAGCGCCTCGCGCTCGATCTCGAGCTGCTGGATGCGGCGCTCGACCTCGTCGATCTCGGTCGGCATCGAGTCGATCTCGATCTTCAGCCGCGAGGCCGCCTCATCGATCAAGTCGATCGCCTTATCGGGCAGGAAGCGGTCGGCGATGTAGCGCTCGGAGAGGGTCGCCGCGGCGACGATCGCCGAGTCGGCGATCCGCACCCCGTGGTGGACCTCGTAGCGCTCCTTTAGCCCGCGCAGAATCGCGATCGTGTCGGCGACGTCGGGCTCGCCGACGTAGACCGGCTGGAAGCGCCGCTCCAGCGCCGCATCTTTCTCGATGTGCTTGCGGTACTCGTCGAGCGTGGTGGCACCGACCGCGCGCAGCTCGCCACGGGCAAGCATCGGCTTCAGCAGGTTGGCCGCATCAACCGCGCCTTCTGCAGCGCCGGCGCCGACGATCGTGTGCAACTCGTCGAGGAAGAGGACGATCTGACCCTCAGCCTCCTGCACCTCGGAGAGCACCGCCTTCAGCCGTTCCTCGAACTCGCCGCGGTATTTGGAGCCGGCCAGGAGCGAGCCGATGTCGAGCGCGATCACGCGGCGGTCGCGCAGGCTCTCCGGCACGTCGCCGTCGACGATCCGCTGTGCCAGCCCCTCGACGATCGCCGTCTTGCCGACACCGGGGTCACCGATCAGCACCGGGTTGTTCTTGGTGCGGCGCGAGAGGACCTGGATCACGCGGCGGATCTCCTCGTCGCGACCGATCACCGGGTCGAGCTTGCCCGCCTCGGCCTCGACGGTGAGGTCGCGGCCGAACTTCTCCAGCGCCTGGACGCTGTCCTCGGGATTGGGGGAGGTGACGCGGTGCGGCCCGCGCACCTCGGCGATCGCCTTCTCCAGCGAGTCGCGGTCGGGGAGGACCTCGGTGACCCCGGAGCCCTTGTCAGTGAGCGCCAGCAGGATGTGCTCGGTCGAGATGTACTCGTCGCCGAGCTTCGCCATCTCCTTCTCCGCGGTCTGGAGCACTTTGACGAGGGTCGAGGAGGGTCGGGCCTCGGGTGTCTCGCCGCCGCTCAGGGTCGGTAGTGCCCTGACCGCCTCGCGCGCCCGCGCTGCGACCGCCGCCGGGTCGGCACCGACCTTTTGCAGGATCGGCGCGACCATGCCGTCGGTCTGCTCGATCAAGGCCAGCAGCAGGTGGGCTGGGTCGACCTCGGTGTTGCGCTGCTGCGCGGCGATTTGTTGAGCCGCGGCGACGGCTTCCTGTGACTTGACGGTGAACCGGTCGGGCTGCATCAGTGCACTCCCTTCTCAGACATGGCCTGCTCGAGTTCGGCGAGGCGCTGCTCCAGCGCCAGGACCCTCTTCGACTCCCGCCAGATTCAGCCCTTCGGCTGTCAGTTGCTGAATGCGTTGCAGCAGCTCGAGATCCCGCTGCGAGTAGAGGCGGGTGTTCTTCGGTGAGCGCTTCGGCTCGATCAGGCCGCGCGCCTCGTACATCCGCAGCGTCTGCGGGTGCATGTGGGCGAGCTCGGCGGCGACCGAGATCATGAAGACGCCGCGCTCGGCGTCGAGCGTCGCTTCGACCCGCCGCGTCACCCGCCGACCGTCGCCGGTTGCGCTCATCGTGTCCTCGCCTTGGCCAGCAGCTCGGCCCTCGGGTCGGAGCCGTTGAAGGCCTCGGCCAGCTTCTCGGCCGCCTCGCGCTGCTCCTCGGTCAGTTCCTGAGGCATCTCGATCACGAGCCGGTAGCGAATGTCGCCGCTGCCCTTGCCGCCACGCTTCGGCGCTCCCTCACCGCGCAGCCGCTGGATCGTCCCGTGCTTGGTTCCCGGGAGCACCTTGATCTTCTTCGTCCCTTTCAGGGTCGGAACCTCGATCGTCGCGCCGCGCAGGGCCTCGGCGATCGTGATCGGCACCGTTACCTCGAGGTTGCCGTCGTCCAGCCGCTTGAAAACAGGGGAGGAGGTGACCCGTGTCACCACGTAGAGGTCACCCGGCGGTCCGCCGCGTGGGCCGGCCTCACCCTTGCCCGCGAGGCGAATACGCGCCCCGTTCTTGACCCCGGCGGGGATGTTGACCTTGTAGTGCTTGGACTGCTGGGTCAGGCCCGAGCCGTCGCAGGTGGGGCAGGGGTCCTCGATGATCTGCCCGCCGCCGCCGCACTGTGGGCAGGGTCGGCTGATCGAGAAGATGCCTTGGCTCTGCGCGTCAATCCCACTGCCTTCGCAGCGTGGGCAGGTGGTCGGGGCAGTGCCGGGTTTGGCGCCGCTGCCGTGGCAGGTCTGGCAGCGCTCCCCCTTCGGCACGGTGACGCTGACCTGGTCGCCGTTAACTGCCTGGTCGAAGCTGAGGCTGATCTCCGTTTCAAGGTCGCGCCCGCGCGCCTGCTGCGCCTGCGCCCGGCCGCCCCCTCCACGGTTGAAGAGGTCGGAGAGGATGTCGCCGAAGCCTCCACCTCCGCCGCCGAAGGGCGGTCCGCCACCCGCGCCTCCGGGCCCGCCGAAGCCCCCGAACGGGCCGCCACCGCCGCCGAAGCCGGCGAAGGCCCCGCCGGCGTCGTACTCCTTGCGCTTCTCGGGATCGGAGAGCGTGTCGAAGGCGCCCTGCACCTCCTTGAAGCGCTCTTCGGCTTTGGGATCGTCGGGGTTGCGATCCGGGTGGTACTTGCGCGCCAGCTTCCGGTACGCCTTCTTGATCTCCTCGTCGGAAGCCTTTTTCGAGACACCCAGAACCTTGTAGAGATCGCGAGAGTCCATTCAGAATCTCCTCGCGCACGTCTGGCGGCGGCGGATGCTGCGCGGTGCGGCGTCCTCAGTCGGCCAAATAGCTCTGCTATTGGGCCTCCCTGCGTCCTTGCACCGCTTGGTCCGGCGCTTGCCAGCCGCACACGCGGAGCTTCGGGATGGACTCTCGCGATCCAGGGTCTTCACTCGCTAACGACCACCCGCGCAGGTCGAATCAACTGATCGTTCACCCGATAGCCCTTCTGGAGAACTTCCAACACCGTGCCCGACTCAGCACCATCGGCCGGAAGCTTCTGCAGTGCCTCGTGCTGCGCAGGATCGAATTTTTCCCCAGCAGGATCGTCGGACTCGACACCAGCTCGATTCAGAGCAGAGCACAGCTCCCGATAGGTGAGCAGGATCCCCTGCGCCAGCGACTCCTCAGGCTGCTGCTCCGCATCCGGATCGATCCCAGCAGCCGCCAACGCCCGCTCGAGGTTGTCGACTACGTCGAGCAGCCCGGCGACCAACTCGGCCTTTCCGCGCACACCAGCGGCCTCAACCTCAGCCGTCATCCGCTTGCGGTAATTCTCGAAGTCAGCCTTCGTCCTCTTCGCGAGGTCCAGATACTCGTCCCGCTCCTTCTGAGTGTCAGCGAGTAGCTCGTTGAGATCGGACTCGACTTGACCTGCTACATCCGAACCCTCGGCGTCTGCGGCAGCCGAACCTCCCGCGGGTGGCGCCGTAGGGGGGCCCACCCCCGAGGAAGCTTTAGCTACCGGAGGGGGTGGGGGGTCCCCTGCGGCGACAGGACCCGCGGGCTGTTCGGTCCGTCCCTCGTCGTCCCTCGGCTGCGTCATTTCTCGTCACCCTCATCAACAACCTCTGCGTCAACGACCTCCTCCTCATCGCCGGAGTCGCCATCCGCAGACGCCCCATCGCCGGACGCCGCCGCCTGCTCCTGCGCCGCCGCATAGATCTGCTCCGACACCTTCTGGAACGCTGCACTCAGCGCTTCGGTCTTAGCTTTGATCTCCTCGACGCTCTCAGAGGTGAGCGACTCGCGCACCTCCTTGATCGCCGCCTCGATCTCCTCCTTGTTCGAGGAGTCGACTTTGTCGCCCAGCTCCTCGAGCTGTTTCTCGGACTGGTAGGCAACCTGCTCGGCGAGGTTGCGCGTCTCCGCCAGCTCACGCTGCTTACGGTCCTCCTCGGCGTGCGACTCGGCGTCGGCGACCATCTGCTCGACTTCCTCCTCGGAGAGGCCGGAACCCGACTTGATCTCGATTTTCTGCTCCTTGCCGGTCCCCAGGTCTTTGGCGGTGACGTGGAGGATGCCGTTGGCGTCGATGTCGAAGGTGACCTCGATCTGCGGCATGCCGCGCGGCGCCGGCGGGATCCCGGTCAGCTGGAACTTGCCCAGGCTCTTGTTGCCGGCAGCCATCTCGCGCTCGCCCTGTAGCACGTGGATCTCGACCGAGGGCTGGTTGTCGTCGGCGGTCGAGAAGATCTCCGACTTCTTCGTCGGGATTGTCGTGTTGCGTTCGATCAGCTTCGTCATCACGCCGCCTTTGGTCTCGATCCCGAGCGTTAGCGGGGTGACGTCGAGCAGCAGCACGTCCTTGACGTCGCCGGCGAGTACGCCCGCCTGGATCGCGGCGCCGACCGCGACCACCTCGTCGGGGTTGACCCCCTGGTGCGGCTCCTTGCCGGTCAGCTCCTCAACCCGCTCGCGCACGGCGGGCATCCTGGTCATGCCGCCGACCAGGACGACGTGGTCGATCGTGGTGTCAGCGTCGCCGAGCGCCTGTTTGACCGGCCCGACGATGCGCTCCAGCAGCTCCGAGGTCAGCTCGTTCAGCTTCGAGCGGGTCAGCTTCATGTCGAGGTGCTTGGGCTGGCCCTCGACCGCGGTGATGAAGGGCAGGTTGATCTGCGTCTCCTGCACCGAGGAGAGCTCGATCTTTGCCTTCTCGGCCGCCTCGTAGAGGCGCTGCAGCGAGTTCTTGTCCTGCGCAAGGTCAACGCCCTGGTCACGTTTGAACTCGGCGACCAGCCACTCGACTATCGCCTTGTCCCAGTTGTCGCCGCCCAGGTGGTTGTCGCCGGCGGTCGACTTGACCTCGAAGACGCCGTCACCGATCTCCAGCACCGAGACATCGAAGGTGCCGCCGCCGAGGTCGAAGACAAGGATTGTCTGGTCGGTCGCCTCCTTGTCGAGGCCGTAGGCGAGCGAGGCGGCGGTCGGCTCGTTGATGATTCGCTTCACCTCGAGGCCGGCGATTTTGCCGGCATCCTTGGTTGCCTGACGCTGGTCGTCGTTGAAGTAGGCGGGGACGGTGATCACGGCGCCGTCGACCGTGTCGCCGAGCTTCGCTTCGGCATCGGTCTTCAGCTTCTGGAGGGTCATCGCGCTGATCTCGGGCGGGCTGTACTGCTCGCCGCGCGCCTCGATGCGGACGTCGCCGTTGGGGCCGGCGACGACCGCGTAGGGGACGATCGTCTCCTCCTCTTTGACTTCGGACTCCTTGCGTCCCATGAAGCGCTTGATCGAGAAGATCGTGTTCTCGGGGTTCATCACCGCCTGGCGCTTGGCCACGGTGCCGACAAGGCGCTCACCCGACTCGGTGAAAGCGACCACGGACGGGGTCGTCCGGCCGCCCTCGGCGTTCTCCAGAACGGTCGGCTCGCCGCCCTCCAACACGGCGACGCAAGAGTTGGTCGTGCCGAGGTCGATTCCGATCGTCTTGCCCACGCTGCGTACCTCCAGGGAGTGTTGGTTGATGGACTGGGGAGGGTCCCCTTGGGGAGACTCCAAAAATCTAAGTCCGAGTATGGCAGATCTGTGATCTAATTCAAATCGATTGCCTGTATCCGGGTTTCACGAGTAGCGAGCCCGGGCAGATGGGTGTTGCCAGATGCTGTCAGGCCGGAGGCGCCTCAACCCCAAGCGGTCCCATCGACGGGACCTCGGATGAGGAGGAAGCATCTTGAACCTAGGTCACGCAACTATCCGGCGACTGCTGCCGGTGATTATCGCCGCACTCGCCTTCGCTCTGCTCCTACCCGGCTCAGCGGCGGCCAAGCAAAAGGGCCACCACCATCATGGCCACGGCAAGGTCGCGAGCGTGATGACCCGCAACGTCTATCTGGGCGCGGACCTAACACCGGCGATCTTTGCCCCGACCCTGAAAGCCTTCGCCGCGGCCAACGGCAAAATCCTGCGCGAAGTCACCATCAACGACTTCCCGACGCGGGCGGAGGGGCTGGCCGACGAGATCCTCGAGACGAGGCCCGACCTGGTCGGCCTGCAGGAGGTGGCGTTGTGGCGCACCGCCCCGGTCAACCCCGAAGTGCTGACCAAAGGCCCGAGCGCGACGACCGTCCGCTACGACTATCTCCAGCTCCTGCTCGACGAGCTCAACGCGGGTAAGGGCGGGTCAGGCCACGGCAAGCCGCAGTACAGCGTCGTCATCTCTCAGAACGAGTTCGACCTCGAGGCCCCGGCCGACGAGAACGGCAAACCCGGCGACGGCCCCGGTGGGGAACTCGCCGACGCGGAGATCAACGGCCGCCTGACGATGCGCGACGTGATCCTCGTCCGGCACGGAGCCGGAGTGCAGACCTGGAACGAGCAATCGGCGAACTTCGCCAACCCGCTGCCGGTGAAAATCCTCGGCGCCACGGTGCCGATCCTCAGGGGCTGGACGGCGACCGATGTCAAGGTCCGCGGCAGCCACCCGTTCCGCTTCGTCAACACTCACTTGGAGGCGTTCGAGCCCAACTTCCGCGCCCTGCAGGCGGGGGAGCTGGTCGCTCCCGGCGGGCCGGCGACGAGCGAGCTGCCGGTCGTGCTGCTTGGCGACCTGAACTCCGACGACGAAACGGTCACGGGTCCCGACACGCTGGCCTTCGAAGTCCTGAAAGCAGCGGGCATGGTCAAGCGCAGCACGAACAATCCGCTCAGCTGCTGCCTCAACTCGAGCCTGCTGGCGGTGAAAGCGGCAGAAGAAGCGGGAGCCGGTCCCGACGACTTCGACCACCAGGTCGACCACATCCTGACCCGGGACCCCGACCAGGTGACGCTGAAGTCATCGACGGTCACCGGGCTCCGGCCGGTCAACGGGTTCTGGAACTCAGACCATGCAGGCGTCTTCAGCGAGCTGCGTTTCCAGCGCTAGGAAGAGAGTGCCCTGACGGTCGAGGGGGCGGAGCGGTCCGCCCCCTCGGCTTAGGGCTCAGCCGCTGCCGGCGGTGTTGGCGACGAATTCGGCGACTTCCTCGGCTTGTTCGCCGGAGAGGATCCCGGGCGGCATCCGGCCCGGCGTGGTGGTCCCGTCGATCCCTTTTTCAATAGCGGTGAGGACGCGCCCTTCGGTCGTTTTGATCTCGTCCTCGGCGCCCTCGCCTTCAGGCGCTCCTTCTTCGGCCAGGGTTATGTCCAGGTCGGGCCCGAAGTTGCCGTCGGTTCCCGCCGCATAGAGCGTGTGGCAGTTGCCGCAGTTGTCCTGGAAGAGCGACTGTCCTTCCTCCAGGCTGGCGGGGACCTCCAGCGCTCCCCGCTCCGCATCGCCGTCCGCGCGGAAGGCGAGCCAGGGGATCAGGACCGCGAGGAAAACGACCACCAGCCCGAAGATGACGAACGTCTTTCGGCTCATTTGCGCTCGGCACGGTACCAGGGGCACATCCGGCGTAGCGCGCACTCCTCGCAGCGCGGCGTCGGCCGGCAGATCTGGCGCCCGTGCTGGATCAGGTTCATGTGCAGCTCGTAGGCGTCCTCGGGGTCGACGATCGCCATCATCTCGTCGTGGGCCCGCTCGAACGAGGCCTTCGGCGGGAACAGCCCGAGCCGCCCGCCGACCCGGTAGACGTGGACGTCGACCGGGATCTCCGGGACCCCCCAGGTGAAGATTAGGACGCAGGCGGCGGTCTTGCGACCGACGCCCGGCAGCGAGGTCAGATAGGCCAGCGCTTCCTCGCGGGGGGCGCTCTGTAGCCAGTCGATGTCGGGGTTCTCGCCCAGCTGCTCGAGGATCGCCTGGATGCGCGGCGCCTTCTGCTTGGCGAGCCCGCCTGGGCGGATCCCCTCCTCGACCTCGCTCACCGGCGCGTCGCGAACTTCCTCCCAGGTGGGGAGGCGCTCGCGCAGGCTGTCGAAGGCGCGGTCGCGGTTGCGGTCGTTGGTGTGCTGGGAGAGCACGGTGCGGACCAGCTCGGCGATCGCGTCGCCATGCGGCTCGTTGACCGGCTGCCCGTACATCTCCCGCAACCGGTCGCGAATCGCCCGCACCCGCCGCTTTTCGGGTCGCTTCCACATCCGGGCGCGACCCTACTGGCGGGCGGGGCCTGTCGCCGCAGGGGACCCACCGCCCCTTCCGGTAGCTAAAGCTTCCTCAGGGGCGGTACCCCCTACGGCGCCACCCGCCCGAGCCACGTCTCCCGCATATGGTTCAGCCCAATGGCAGGTGCGGTCGAAGGATCCGAGCTTGTAGTGGACGGGGTGCGGGTGTTCTACCGGCGGGTGGCGGGGGACGGGACGCCGACTGTTTATTGCCATGGGAACCCGACGCATGGCGAGGACTGGGTGCCGTTCCTCGAGCGCAGTGCCGGCCCGGCGATCGCGATCGACATGCCGGGGTGGGGGCGCTCGGACAAGCCGCGCGACTTCGACTACTCGATGCATGGGCTCTCGGCGTTCCTTCAGCAGTGTCTGGACGAGCTGGGGGTAGCGGAGCACAAGCTGGTCGTCCACGACTGGGGCTCGCTGGCGCTGATCGGCGCTCAGCGGCGTCCGGAGCGAATCGAGAAGCTGGTCGTGATCGACGCGGTGCCGCTACTGCCCGGCTACCGCTGGCACTGGGTGGCCCAGGTCTGGCGTCGCAAGCCATGGGGAGAGATCGTCAACGCGACGACGACCAGGCGCTCGCTAGCGCTGACGCTGCGCCAGGCACGCGGCGACCGCAGCCCGATGCCGCCCGAGTTTGTCGAGATGATCTGGCGCCACTTGGACCGCGGCACCAAGCGCGCCGTCCTCCAGCTCTACCGCGACGCCGATCCCGATCGCCTAGCCGCCGCCGGCAAAGACCTCGACAAGCTCACCTGCCCCGCCCTGGTTCTATGGGGCGACCGCGATCTCTATCTCCCAACCCGCTTCGCCCACGACTACGCCACTGCTCTCCCCAACGCGGAGGCGGAGATAGTCCCGGGCGCCGGCCACTGGCCCTGGATCGACGACTCCTCTGTCGTGGATCGCGTATTGGAATTCGTCGCCTAACGGAGCGGTTTGCGTGGCCGGGGCGGGGGTGCGCTCGAACCGGCGGATACTCAAAGTGCCGCGCTAATTAGCGCGGCACTTGTCGGGGCGAGCGCACCCCCGCCCCGGCCGCCACTTCCTTCGTTAACCGGGTAATTACAATTGCCGAATGGCGCGTGCCTTTGCAGCAATCACGGCCAAGCTGCCGCACGGCTGGGGAGACCTCGGCCGCCAGATCGGCCTGCTCATACTCGTCGACCTCTGTTACGAGACCGTCCGCGGGATCTCCGACGGCCAGCGCGCGACCGCCTTCGCCCACGGCCAGCAGATCATCGATGCCGAGAAGGCGACCGGGACCTTTTTCGAGCCTGGCTTGCAGGCGTTCTTCCTCAAATTCAACTGGATAGTCGACTTCGCCAACCAGGTCTACATGAACAGCCAGTTCGCGATCGTCGTCGCCTTCTTCTTCTGGCTCTACTTCTTCCGCAACGAAGCCTTCTACTTCGTCCGCAACATGTTCATCGTCGCGATGGGGCTGGCCCTGGTCGGCTACACGTTCTATGCGACGGCGCCGCCGCGGTTCTATCCCGAGTACGGCTTCGTCGACACGATCAACGACTTCTCCAGCGTCAACCACGACTCGGCGCTGGCGAAACTCTTCATCAACCCCTACGCGGCGGTGCCCAGCATGCACTGCGCCTTCTCGGCGATGATCGGCCTCAGCGGCGCGCGGCTGGTCCGCAACCGGGCGATGAAAGCGTTCTGGCTGGCCTGGCCGCTGCTGGTCGCCTGGGTCGTCGTTGTCACCGGCAACCATTACTGGGCCGACATCGCCCTCGGCTGGATGGTCGCCGCCGTCGCGGCACTCGTCGCCCACCGCCTCCTCGCTCGCGCCCGGCCGGAGGCCTGGGCATGGCGCGCGGGCTCGCCTCGAGAGGCCGAGGCGTAACGGCGACGCCGCCATCCTCTAGCCTCACGTCAATGGATTCTTCGGCGCCCCCGAAGGGCGCGAGCATCCGCCGTGGGAACGGCCGCTCGCCTCGCAACGGGCAGGAGCTGCGCGATTACGCGCGCAACCGCCTGATCGAGTCGCGGCTGACCCCGAACGCGATCTCGATCGCCGGCCTGGTCCTCAACCTGGTCGCCGCGGGCCTGGTCACGCAGCGGCTCTTCTTCCTAGCCGGGGTCGCCTTCATCGTTGGCTCGGTGATGGACACGCTCGACGGCCGCTACTCGCGGATGTCGGGCAAGGGGACGCTGTTCGGCGCCTTCCTCGACTCGACCGTCGACCGGATCGAGGAGGGGATCGTGCTGGCGGCGGTGGCCGGCTATTTCGCCGCCACCGGCCAGGACTTCGCCGCGGCGATGTGCGTGATCGCCGTGCTCGGCTCGCTGATGGTCTCCTACACGCGGGCGCGCGCCGAGGCGCTCGGGGTCGAGTGCAAGGTCGGTTTGGCCACGCGTCCCGTGCGGGTAGTTATCCTCTCCATCGGCCTGGTCTTCGCGAAGGGTGCTGGGATCGGCGATTTCGAGCTACTGGCTCCCTCGATCTACGTGATCGCCGCCCTGACCACCTTCACCGCGATCCAGCGCGTATGGCATGTCCGCAACCAGCTCTCAGGCGAGACCTCCGCTACTCCCGACCTGTAACAACTCCCGACCGCAGGTGTGCTTTGCCACCTAGCGAGACGAGGAAGGATTCCCAGACTTCATGAGCGATACCAACGGAGCAAGCAACGGCGCCGGCCGCACGGACGAGAAGGTCCGCGTCGCGATCGTCGGCGTCGGCAACTGCGCCAACTCCTTCATCCAGGGCATCCACTACTACAAGGACGCCGACCCCTCCGAGGAAGTTCCCGGCTTGATGCACGTCGACCTCGGCGGCTACCACGTGCGTGACGTCGAGTTCGTCGCTGCCTTCGACATCGACTCCGAGAAGGTCGGCAAGGACCTCTCCGAGGCGATCTGGTCGGGCCAGAACGACACAATCAAGTTCGCCGAGGTGCCGGAGATCGGCGTCAAGGTCGAGCGGGGGATGACCCACGACGGCCTCGGCAAGTATCTGAAGCAGAAGATCACCAAGGCGCCGGGCGAAACCGCCGACGTCGTCGGGATTCTCAAAGAGACGAAAGCGGACGTGCTCGTCTGCTACTTGCCGGTTGGCTCTGAGGAGGCGACCAAGTGGTACGTCGAGCAGGCGCTCACGGCCGGGGTCGGCTTCGTCAACTGCCTACCCGTCTTCATCGCCCGCGAGGACTACTGGGACAAGCGCTTCCGCGAGGCGGGGCTGCCGATCATCGGCGACGACATCAAGTCCCAGGTCGGCGCGACGATCGTCCACCGCCAGCTCGCCCGCCTCTTCCACGACCGCGGGGTGCGGCTGGAGCGGACTTCGCAGCTCAACGTCGGCGGCAACATGGACTTCTACAACATGCTCGAGCGCGAGCGGCTCGACTCGAAGAAGATCTCGAAGACCAACGCCGTCACCTCGATCATGGGCCATGACCTGCCCGAGGACAGCGTTCACGTCGGCCCCTCCGACTACGTCCCCTGGCTAACCGACCGCAAGTGGGCGCACATCCGCCTCGAGGGCAAGGCCTTCGGCGACGTGCCGCTCACCGCCGAGCTAAAGCTCGAGGTTTGGGACTCGCCGAACTCGGCCGGCGTCGTGATCGACGCGGTGCGGCTGATCAAGCTGGCGCTCAACAACGGCATCGCCGGTCAGCTCGACGGTCCCTCCAGCTACCTGATGAAGTCGCCGCACTCGCAGCGCCCCGACGATGAGGCGCGTGAGCAGACCGAGGAGTTCATCGCGGCCAACGCGCGCGGCAAGTCTGGGGTCGCGGGCGGAGCGAAGGTCTCGGCCTGAGCCGGGCCGTGCCGGCCGGCTCACTCTCGATAGCCCAGGTGACGCCCCACCGACGGGGCGTCAGCAACCCGGTCAACGAGTACGTCGAACGGCTCTCGGCGGAGCTGGAGCGACGCGGGCACGAGGTGACGATCGCCGGCTACGGCGACCGAGTCAAAGAGCGCCTGCGCAAGAGCTCGTTCGACATCGTCCACGTCCACGAGCCTTTCGCCCCGCGCGCCTCCTCGACCGCGCTGCGCAACTCCTACTCGCTTAACGTCGCCACCTTCCACGCGCCGCAGGAGCGGGTTCTCTCGACCCTGCTGGCGCGGCCGCTGGTCGAGATCCTTTTCGGTCGGCTCGATGCCCGCACCGTCGCCTCGCCTGCCACGGGGAAGCTGCTGGAGCGCTACTTCCCGGGCAACTATGAGCTGGTCGAGCCGGGCGGGCCCGAGCGCGACTGGGCCGAGGTCGCCGATCGCTTCGAGTCGATCTACCGTCAGATCGCCGCACGCCGCCACGACCCGGCCGGCAATCCGGAGGTGCGGGCGCGTATCACCGGCAACCCGCTGATCGAGGTCGACCTGCACATGCACACCGACCACTCGCACGATTGCGCGACCCCGGTCGAGGTCCTGCTGGAGACGGCCCGCGATCGGGGCCTCGGCGCGATCGCGATCACCGACCACAACGAGGTCTCGGGCGCGCTCGAGGCGCGCGGGATCGCCGAGGAAATGGGGGACATCAAGGTGATCGTCGCCGAGGAGGTGAAGACCGCCGAGCAGGGTGAGGTGATCGGCCTCTTCCTCGAGGAGAAGATCCCGAAGGGGCTGACCATGGCGGAGACGATCGCCGCGATCCGCAGCCAGGGGGGTCTGGTCTACGTCCCCCACCCGTTCGACCGCTTCCACTCGGTGCCCGACTACGAGCACCTGCTCGACATCGTCGAGGAGGTCGACATCCTCGAGGTCTTCAACCCGCGGGTGGCGCTGACCGCCTTCAACGAGGAGGCCGAACGCTTCGCCCGCAAGTACCGGATCGTCCCCGGCGCCGGCTCCGACAGCCACGTCGCCCAGGGGCTGGGCAGCGTGCGTGTGCGGATCCACGACTTCGACGGGCCGCAGGAGTTCCTCGAGGCGATGCGCGACGCCGACATCGTCCGCAAGCACAAGAACTTGGTCTACGTGCAGGCGCTGAAGCTGCTGCAGACGACGGGCCGGCCCAAGGCCCCCAAACGCCGCGTCCCCAACGCGAAACCGGTGCGGGGCGGGCGGCGCCGGCGCCGGCGCTCGGCGAGCAAGAGCTGATGCAGACGGGCGCTGCGAAAGGAGCCGCGCCCGGCCCGTCAAAGAGATCGCCGAGCGTGCCGGCGACCGACGACGAGATAAGAGAGAAGTACCTGGAGCGCGCGATCCGCGAGCTCAACCAGATGACCCACGACCTGCAGGAGTGCCCGCACTGCCCGCGCGGCAAGCTGATGCCGGTGCTCGGCTCGGGCCATCCGCAGGCCGACGTCTTCATGGTCAAGCACGCGCCCGGCGTAGCCGAGATCGAAGAGGGCGTCGCCTTCTACGGCCGCGCCGGCAACGCCCTGATGAAGAGCTTCAAGCGGCTCGGGATCGATCCGCTGGTCGTCTACGGGACGCTCTGCGTCAAGTGTCCGATCGCCGAGCCCGACCTCGCCGACGAGCAATGCGTACGCCGCATAGTCGAGGAGATCGCGATCGTGCAGCCGAAAATCGTCGTCGTCATGGGCGAGCCGGCGCTGCGCGTCCTCAACGGCCTAGAATTGCCCCTCTCCCGCCCAATCGAGCCGCGCCTGGGCGAGATCCAGGCCTTCACCCCCACCATCGACGCCCTCTACACCCCCGACATCGACGAATCCCTCGACGAGGAGGGGGCCAAGCAGCGCTTCTGGAAGTCGTTCAAGACGCTGGGCGACTGGTACGAGGACCTACCGCCGTACTGATCGGGCGCCGCTGCGCGGACGCACCCGCGGATGACGCGTCTGGATGTTTGCCCAGTCACGGCCCCACGGGCATGTCTGCTTGCGGCGACCGCTCAGTCCGGCAACGGACAACTGGCAGCTAGACTCACCGGAAGGAAGGGGGTACTCGTGCTATCTCTGTGACCCTCCTGACCTGGATGCCGTGAAACTCGGCAGCGAAGCTCAAATGGAAGACGACTTGCACTGAGCCGTCCTGTAAGTGCGAGATATCGGGATAGATCCAGGCTTTCGGCGGAGAAGGGAAAAAGCCGAACCGAGAGCCACGGCTGTTCTCGGAGTCCATTAGAAGAGCCGCCAGTCTGGGCGGCTCTTCTTGATTCCTCGATGCTGGGCGGCTCAGCGGAGAGTTGCGGCTTCGGCAAGCTCGCTCATCGGCTCGACCTTGGCGCTGGCGAGGCCTCTGACGACGATCGTGTCGAGGGCCTTCTCGTAGCGGGCTAGCTCAGAGTGGGCGGCGGACGGGGCGGCGGCCGCGACGCCTACTGTGCCCTCGGGCTCACCTAGACGGGCGAAGTGGTTGCGGTAGCCGTCGTGGAGGTCGCGGTAGAAGGACTCCTCCTTGGCGAGGCGGCCGGCGGCGTCGGGGCCGACGGCGGTGCGGACGTAGCCGAAGATGGGCGGTGTGTCGCGGCCGGCATCGTGGGCGCCGGCCTCGACGTGCTGGCGGGCGCTGGCGGCGAAATCGGGAGTCATCCAGTTGAAGAAGGCGCCGTCGTAGGAGGCGCCGGCCAGGGCGCACATCTTCGGACCCATCGCGGCGAGGACGAGGCGAACGCCCGGCAGCCGCTCGCGCAGTTCCGGCAGCGACTCGTGCATCCGGGTCAGCGGCCTCTCCGAGAAGCCGGCGCCGACCCCTAGCCAGAGCTTGGCCGGGTCGAGGTCGAGGCGGTCGAGGTCGGCGGCGATCTGCTCGGGCGGGGTGCGGTCAAGGGCGATCACGGCGACACCGAGCTCGATCTCCGCCGCCGCGGCGGCGAACTCGGCGAGTGTCTCCAGCCCCTTGGCCCCCGGATGGTCGTTCGACCACATTGAGGAATAGCCGAGCTCGGCACAGCGCTCCGCCAGCGGTCGCGCCACCTCCGGATCGAGCCCCGCTGCGACTCCGAAGCCTCTGCCTTGCTCGCTCATGGCGAGGAAGCCTAATCGCTGACTTCTGTATGAAAGCCGTGACGCTTTCTAATTCCAGCTCAACCACAGACAACACATTTCGTCGTAGCGTGGCATCATCATGGAGGCGACGCCACAGGAATGGACAGAGGGTCGGTGGAGGCGATGCCACAGGAATGGACAGAGGGTCGGCTCGACGAACTGAGCGGCAGGGTCGATCAAGGCTTCAAAAAAGCCGATGCCGAGGCCCGCGCCTTGCGGGCCGAGATGAAGGCCGAATTCGTCGCAGTGCGCGACGAGATGAAAGGGATGCGCGGCGAGCTGCGAGAGGAAATCAAAGGATTGCGCGGTGAGATGGGCGGGTTGCGCGGCCAGATGGGCAGGATTGATGACCGCATCGACAGCGTTCAGCGCGCGATCGCCTTCGCAGCAATCGCCCAGACCAGCGCGATCATCGCCGGCTTTGCTGCGATGTGCACCCTGCTCGCGGCGCTGCTCTAGCTCTTCACTTCTCCAGTAGCGCCACGCACTCGATGTGCGGGGTCTGGGGGAACATGTCGATTGGCTTCACGCGGCACAGGGTGTAGCCGGCCTCGGCCAACTGGGCGGCGTTCGGGGCAAGCGTCGTCGGGTTGCAGGAGACGTAGACGATCCGCTTCGCCTCGCACTCGAGCACTCGGCGCACGATCTTCTGCGAGAGTCCGGCGCGGGGCGGATCGATGAGGACGACGTCTGGCTTGCCGGCCTGCTCCAGCAGTGGACGTACACCGGTGCGCGTGCTGCCGGCCAGGAAGCGGGCGTTCTCGATTCCGTTGCGCTTGGCGTTGCGCTCGGCGTCGGCGATCGCCTCGGGGACGATCTCCAGCCCCCAGACCTCGCCCGCCTTCGCCGCCATCGTCAGCCCGATCGTGCCGATCCCGCAGTAGAGGTCGAAGACCCGCTCGCCGCCGCTCAGTCCCGCGAACTCGGCGGCGACCGCGTAGAGCCGCTCCGCCATCTCGGTGTTGGTCTGGAAGAAGGCGCCGTGGGACATCTCGAAGCGCAGGCCGCAGAGCTCCTCGCGCAGGCGTTCCTCGCCAAGCACACCGGTGGGACCGTCGGTGCTACCGGAGTCGCCCTCGATCGCGGTGTGCAGGTCGACCGGCGGTTTGGGGAAGCGCGCCGCGGAGGTGACCAGCCGGGTCTGGACCTGACCGGTTCGGCGACCCTCGCGGACGGCGAGGTTGCGCAGCACGCCCTCGCGTCCGCGGCGGTCGTAGGCGGAGACCGCTTCGCTTCGTGCCCACTCGCGCACCTCGTTGCGCACCTCGTTGCCGCGCTCTGAGGCGAGATGGCAGTCCTCGACGTCGACGATCAGGTCCCAGCGACCGCGCGCGTGAAAGCCGAGGATCGGCTCGCCGTCGCGGTCGCCGAAGGAGTACTCGAGCTTGTTGCGGTAGCGCCATTGCTCCAGCGCCGGCTCAATCTCCTCCAGCTCGAAGCCGTCAAGGCCGCCGATCCGCCGCAGCGCCTCGTCTACCTGGTCGCGCTTCTGGGCGAGCTGGCGCTCGTAGGGCAGGCCCTGCCAGGGGGCGCCGGGGCAGGGCTCGCCCTCATGGGCGCAGCGGTCCTCGACCCGGTCGGCACTGGGCGCGAGCAGCTCGACCGTACGCGCCTCGGCGAAACGCCGCTTCGCCTTCGTCACCTCGGCGCGCACGCGGTCGCCCGGCAGGGCGCCGGCGACGAAGACGACGTAGCCGCCGCTGCGGGCGACGCCGCGCCCGCCGAAGGCGAGCGATTCGATCTCCAGCTCGAGCTGCTCCCCGCGGTGCGCGCGGGCTGCCGGTCTCTCGCCCGTCGCTTGCTCCACCTAGCCCAGCTTTTTACGAGCGCGACGTGCCGCCTGGGTCGCCTGTTTACGGACCGGCTGCGCTCGACCGGTGACCTCCCGGCGCGCCTGTTTGACCAAGCGTTCCAGCTCTTTCAGCAGCGAGTCGGTCTGCCGCCGCCCCTTGCTGACCAGGTCGGAGAGCATCTTCTCGGCGTCGCCGCGGGTCATCCGGCCGCGCTTGACAGCGTCGTCGACGACATCCTGAAGTCGCTCGCGGCTGAGGGTGACGCTTCGCTCGAGGCTTTTGCGGAACTGCTCGACGCTGTGGTCGAGCCCATTCGAGCGGCTGGTGGATTTACGCGCTGTTTTGGATTTCTTCGCCGCAGGTTTTTTGGTCCGCGACGTGGATTTTTTTGCTTTTTTGGTCGCTTTCGCGGAGGTCTGTTTTTTCGCGGCCATCTTCTATCTCCTGATCGCTGGACTGGGCAGGGGGTTGTAGGTGACTATCTCACCCCGAGGCTCTACCCGCTCGCCAGGTTGCGGAAGCGCGCCTCGACCGGGGTGTGGTCGGAGAGGCGCAGGGTGAGGCCATTGCAGGGCAGCTCGCGCCGCTCGGGTGGCCACTGGACCGGTGACTCGACCGTCTCCAGGCCCCGCGCGAGCAGGTGGTCGATCGCGCGCGGTGCGGTCGTCCCGGTGAGGTCGTAGCGCTCGCGCAGCTGCTCGAAGGCGAATGGCGTCTCGGCCGGGCGCAGGTTGAGGTCGCCGCCGAAGAGGAGCGGCGCATCGCCTGCCCACTCTGTGGCTGTCGTCGCCGCCAGCAGCACGTCGTCGGTGGCGAGCTGCGGGTCATGAGCGCTCGCGTGCAGGTTGGCGACGCAGAGGCCGGAAGCGGTGCGGGAGAAGGCCATCGCCCGGCGCTCCTGCGGCCCCTCGTGGATCGCGATCTCGCGCCGCTCGACGATCTGGCCGAGTGGGCCGTCGGCCCGCACCAGGGTCAGGTTCGAGCCGCCCTCGCCGGAGGCGATCAGGTCGGGGTTGAGGCGTGCGGCGAGGGCGCGCAGGGCGCCGAGCGAGTTGCGCGAGGTGAGCACTCGGTGCTGCTCCGCTCCACAGGCGCGGGCAACCAGCTCGACGAAGCGGGGCGGACACTCCTGCAGCAGCGCCACGTCCCACTTGGCTGCCGCCAGCATCGTCGCGAACTCGTCGAGCAGGTCGCGGTTGACCTGGACGTGGGTCGCGCTGCGCTCGCTCACGCGCAGCAGTCGCGAGCGCCAGGTGAACAGGGTCGGGTCGGGCGGGAAGTCGCGCCCATGGAAGAGGTTCCAGGTGACTGCGGTGAATTCCACGGCCGTAGTATCCGCGGCTTGAAGCGCGACTTCCTCACAGGCGAAGAGCTGGGTGCGTTCGAGCTGGGCAAGCTGCTCGACCGCGCGCTCGAGCTAAAGGCCGGCAGGAGGGAGGGGGCTGGCGGCGAGGCGCTCGCCGGCCGCAGCGTCGCCCTCGTCTTCGAGAAGCCCTCGACCCGGACGCGGATCTCTTTCGAGGTTGGCGTCGCCGAGCTGGGCGCGAACCCGATCGTCCTGCGCGGCGACGAACTGCAGCTTTCGCGCGGCGAGTCGCTCGGCGACACGGCGCGGGTGCTCTCGCGCTACCTCGATGCGATCGTGATCCGCTCCGGCTCGCACGAGGCGGTCGCCGAGCTGGCTGCCGGGGCGGAGGCGTCGGTGGTCAACGCGCTGACGCCGCTCCACCATCCCTGCCAGGCGCTGGCCGACCTGCTCACCCTGCGTGAGCGCTTCGGCGAGCTCGCCGGTCTCCGGGTCGCCTACGTCGGCGACGGCAACAACGTCGCCCGTTCGCTGGCGATCGCCGGCGCGCTGGCCGACGTCGAGGTCGTCATCGCGGCGCCGGCCGGCTACCAACTGGACGACGACCACGGGGCGACGCTGATCGATGACCCACGTGCCGCGGCCGCGGGCGCCGACGCGATCTACACCGACGTCTGGGTCAGCATGGGCGACGAGGAGGAGGCCGAGCGTCGGCGCGCCGACCTGGCGCCCTTCCGGGTCGACGCCGACCTGCTCGGCGCCGCCAAGGACGAGGCGATCGTCCTGCACTGCCTGCCGGCGCACCCCGGCGAGGAGATCACCGCCGAGGTGCTCTATGGCGAGCACTCCGCGGTCTGGGACCAGGCGGAGAACCGCCTGCACACGCAGAAGGCGCTGCTCGAGGCGCTGGTCGGCGACGGCTAGCCCGCCGTGTACCCCGAGATCAACATCGGGCCGCTGACCCTGCAGGCCTTCGGTCTGATGTTCGCGCTCGCCTTCCTCGCCGCGGGTGCGCTGATCGCGAAGCGGCTGAAGGAGCTCGGCAAGCCGGTCGACTGGGCCTACGAGATGGGGTTCGCGGCGCTGATCGGCGGTATCGTCGGTTCGCGCCTCTACTTCTTGGTCGAGAACTGGGACAGCGTCAGCGACGACCTGCTCGGCAATGTCCTCTCTGGCTCCGGCTTGGTCTGGTACGGCGGCGCGATCGGCGGCGCCATCGCTGTCCTGCTCTGGGCCTGGTACCGGGGCTTCCTCGGTCTCGCCCTGCTCGACCTGGCTGCGCCTGCCCTCGCGCTTGGCTACGCCGTCGGCCGCATCGGCTGCCAGCTCTCCGGTGACGGCGATTACGGCAAGCCCTGGGACGGGCCTTGGGCGATGGCTTACCCGGACGGCACCGTCCCCACCGAGGAAGAGGTCCACCCGACGCCGGTCTACGAGGCGCTGGCGATGGGCTTCGGCGCCTGGCTGCTCTGGCAGTTGCGCGACCGTTTCCGCACCGGCGTCCTCTTCGCTCTCTACCTCCTATACGCGGGCGGCGAGCGTTTCCTGGTCGAGTTCGTCCGCCGCAACGACGACGTCGCCCTGGGCCTGACCACGGCGCAGTTGGAGAGCGTGGCGATGGTCCTCGCAGGGGCGATCTGGCTGGCGGCGGTCCGTCGCCAGCACGGCACGTTCGCCCGGCCCGCATAGCCCCTGTTACTTTCCGCGCGTGTCCGAGCGCCTCGAAAAGGCCGAACGGCTTCGCGCCGAAGGGGTCGAGCCGTACGCCCGCTCCTTTCGCGACCGCACCAAGATCGCGACGGTCCTCGACGCGCACGACCCGGAGGAGCTGGGCGCGGGCGAGCACTCGCAGTGGTCCTACCGGATCGCCGGACGGCTGACCGGGCAGCGCGGCCACGGCAAGACCGCCTTCTTTGACCTACGCGACCTCTCCGGCACGATGCAGGCCTACGCCCGCCGCGACACGCTCGGCGACGAGGCCTTCGAGCGGATCGAAGCTCTCGACATCGGCGACGCCGTCGGGGTCGAGGGCGATCTCTACGTGACCAAGCGGGGCCAGCTGGCGATCGAGGTGCGCGAGTGCACGCTGCTGGCGAAGGCGCTGCGCGACCCGCCCGACCTCTTCCACGGCATCTCCGATTCCGAGACCCGCTATCGCCACCGCGAGCTCGACCTGATCGCCAATGAGCGCACCCGCGAGATCTTCTTGCTGCGGGCGAAGCTGATCGCGGCGATCCGCGGCTACATGAACGAGCACGACTTCGTCGAGCTGGAAACGCCGATGCTGCAGGGGCTGGCGGGTGGCGCCGCAGCGCGCCCGTTCGAGACCCACCACAACGCGTTGAACCAGGACTTCGTCCTGCGCATCTCCTCCGAACTCCACCTGAAGCGGGCGGTCGTGGGCGGCTTCGAGAACGTTTACGAGCTGGGCAAGTTCTTCCGCAACGAGGGCATATCGTCCCAGCACAACCCCGAGTTCACGATGATGGAGTGGTTCAAGGTCGGGGCCGAATACAAAGACGTGATGGCCTACACCGAGGGTCTGATCTCGACCGTCGTCGAGCAGGTGCTGGGGACGACGAAGATAGACCGCGACGGCGAGACGATCGACTTCGCTGCCCCGTGGGAGCGGATCTCGCTGCGCGACGCAGTACGCGAGCGCGCCGGAGTCGACATCCTCGAGGCGAGCCGCGAGGAGCTGATTCAGATCCTCGACGAGGACGTCGACCCGAAGGCCGACTGGGGCTCGATCGTGGAGACCATCCAGTCGAAGCTGGTCGAGCCGACGCTGAGACAGCCGACCTTCCTCTACGACCTGCCGCGGGAAGTCTGGCCGCTGGTGCCCGCCCACCCCGAGCATCCCGAGCTGGCTGAGGCCTTCGACGGGATCGTCGCCGGGATCGAGGTCCTCGGCGGTGGCTCGGACATCAACGATCCGGTCGAACAGCGGGAGCGATTCGTCGAACAGCGTAAGCGCCAGGAAGAAGGGGCGGAGGAGGCGCCGCAGCCGAACGACGAGGAGTTCGTGCAGGCACTTGAATACGGGATGCAGACGATGAGCGGCTCTGGGGTGGGCATCGACCGCCTGCTGATGATCCTCGCCGAGGCGGAGAACCTGCGCGAGGTGATCCTCTTCCCGACCCTGCGCGAGGCCGCCGCTGACTGATTCTCTTCACGCGTCTGTTGTTACCCCTGTATACGACGGGTAACTGCAGACGCTTGGCTCAGAAGGCTGAGTGCAGGAGCCCGCCGTCGAGCGGGATCACGGTGCCGGTGAGGTAGGCGGCGCGCTCGGAGCAGAGGAAAGCGACGAGGTCGCCGTACTCCTCAGGCAGGCCGAGCCGGCCGGCGGGCACTTCGTGTCGCGCGGCCTCTTCCGCCGCGTCGAGGCTGCCCCCGGCATCTGCCAGGCGCTCGGTGGCGAAGCGGCCGCTGGCGACAGTGTTGACGGTGACGCCGTCGGCGGCGACCTCGCGCGAGAGCGTCTTCAGGAAGCCGACCGCTGCCATCCGGTGGGAGTTGGAGAGGCTGAGGCCGGAGATCGGCTCACGGGTCGAGCTGGAGCCGACGTTGACGATCCGCCCCCAGCCGCGCTCGCGCATCCCCGGCAGCACAGCTTTGGCCAGCACCCCCAGCGCCAGGACGAGTGAGCGGTAAGCGGTCTCCCACTCCTCCAGGTCGTGGTCGAGGGCGCCGCCGAATGGGGGGCCGCCGGTGTTGGTGACGAGGACGTCGACTGGGCCCAGCGCCGTCTCTACTTCCTCGGGAAGCCCGGCGAGCCGCTCCAGGTCGGTGGCGTCGGCGACGAAGGGGGTTACATCGCCCTCAATCGCAGCCGCTGCCTCGTCGAGCCTCTCCTGCGAACGGCTGGCAATTGCCACCTTCGCCCCTTCCCGCGCCAGCACCGCCGCGATCCCGCGTCCGATCCCGCGGCTGGCGCCCATCACCAGGGCGACGCGTCCCTCCAGGCCGAGCTCCATCGGCCGCTCAGCCAGTGACGACGCGGTACTTGAGGTGGGCGGCGTCCGGCCCTTCGATCGCGCGCAGCTGCTCCAGCCCGACTTCGGCGGTGGAGGCGTCGAACAGCTGGGTGCCGTCGCCGAGCAGCACCGGGGGGATGTTGAGCCACATCTCGTCGACCTCGCCCGCCGCCAGGCACTGCTGGATCACGTTGGCGCCGCCGGCAAGCGAGACGTCCTTGCCGCCTCCCGCCTCCCGCGCCTGCGCGAGTGCCGACGCGATCCCATCGGTGACGAAGGTGAAGGTGGTCTTGCCCTTGACCAGCGGCTCGCGCTCGTGGTGGGTGAGGACGAAGACCGGCGCTTTGAACGGCGGTTCGTCGCCCCACCAACCCTGCCAGGGATCCTCGCCCCAGGGGCCGGGACCGCCGCCGAACATGTTGCGGCCCATCACGATCGCACCCGTGTTGTCGGATCCCTCCTCGAAGACCTCGGTGCTGGCGTTGACCTCGCCGCCCTCCTTGCCGTGCGGCTCGCGCCAGGCGGCGAGCTTGAGGACCCAGTCGTGCAGCGCCTCCCCGCCTTCGCCGAGCGGGTCCTCCTCACTCTGGTTCGGTCCGGCGACGTAGCCATCCAACGAGATTGAGATCTGCAGCTTTAGCTTTGGCATTCTTGACAAGCTACATATCCCGGGCGGTTAGCTCAGTTGGGAGAGCGCCTGCCTTACAAGCAGGAGGTCACTGGTTCGAGCCCAGTACCGCCCATCGGTCCTTTGCGGCAATTGCCGTGTTTCGTTAAGGAACGGGGAGACGCGGGTTGTGTACATGAATCGGCGTTACCCTCTTGAGAGGGAAGCTAGCGATAGGGGGCATTGGGGAATGAAGTTGAAGATCTTCGCGTTGGTTGCGGTGGCGGCACTGGGCGCACTGGCCGTGGTCGGCACGGCGAGCGCGATCAAAATCCGCGTGCGTGCTGGCGACCTGATCCTCGACGCCCATGGCGACTTCTTCCCGAAGGCGCTGCCGAAATTCAAAAACGCGCCGATCATCACCGAAGGCGGCGGCAAACTCTCGACCGTCTCCGGCAACCTGCCCCCGATCCTCGACACCTTCATGCTCGAATTCGACAAGCACGGAGCAGTCGACACCACCGGCCTGCCGGTCTGCACCCAGGGCAAACTCGTCGCCACGGACGTGCCCGCCGCGCGCCGCGCCTGCGGCCCGGCGACCGTCGGCAAGGGCTTCGGCCGGGCGGTCGTCAAGTTCCCCGAACAGGGCGCGATCGACGTGGGCTCACCGATCACGATCTTCAACGGGCCGAAGAAGGGCCGCAACGACACGATCATCGCCCACGCCTTTCTCGATGTCCCGGCGCCGACCACCTTCATCGTCCCGATCGTGATCGAAAAAATCAATAAAGGCGTCTACGGCTACCGGGTCATCGTCAAAATTCCGAAAATCGCCGGCGGCTACGGTCACCCGCTCTCCGGTCGCGCAAGGGTCGGAAAGAAATGGGTCTTCAAGGGCGAGAAACACAGCTACATCAATGCCCGCTGTGAAACCGGCCATTTCCAGGTCCGTGGCGAGTTCAGCTTCAAAGAAACGGACGAACTGATGAAGGCCAGCTTCCTCTTTCCCTGCAAAGTACGTAGCTAAGCCCCGCGGGCACGAGGCGGCGAATTTGCCGCCCCCTGGCTCAGGCGCCGACGCCCAACTGGGGCGTCGGCGTGCCGCCGCGCTGGCGCTCGGTGCGCGTGACCACGTCGAAGAAGACGTCGTTGCGGCCGCGGCGCATCTTCCGCGGGAAGAAGCGGCGGGCACGGCGGTGTGAGGCAGCCATGGCCCGGAACGTCGCCTCGTGGGCGCCGCTCCAGCGGATGCCGAAGATCTCCCGCACTTGCGGCGGCAGGGTGCCCTTGATCAGGTGATTCTGGAGGGCGATGTTTCCGCGCGCCGGAGCCGGGACGGGCTGCCGGAAGGCGACCAGCGGCGCCATCTCGAGGCCGTGCGGGGTCGCCTGCAGGTCAGGCGCGGCGAGCTTGCCGTCGAACCAGGCCTTGAACTCGCGGTAGGTCGCCGGCACCTCGGTGCGCGGCAGCCCAAATAGCTCGCCGAAGAAGGCGTAGTCCTGCCAGAGGCCTTCGAGCTCCTCGTCGGAGAGCGGCCGGACCATCGTCTCGTACATCGCCCGGCCTGAGTCGGCGATCACCGCCAGCGTCCACAGCATCAGCTCGGGGTCGAAGGCGGAGTAGGTCGTCCCGGCGGGATGCGTGCCGGCGGCTTCCGGCAGCTCCCCCTTGATCCGCTCGTGCAGGCGGTGCACCTTTTGCAGCACTTTGTCGGCCTCCTCGCGGGTGCCGAGCAGCACCGTCTCCTGGATTTTCGCGGTGCGAGCCAGCCGCTCGAAGGGCCGGTCGGCCGAGCGTGTGCTCAGCATCGTGCCGGTGTAGGTGAGTGGCTCGAGCGCCCCGATCAGCAGTGCACGCTGGCCGTAGAGAAGGCCGACTGAACGATCGCCATGGACCCGCCTCGCGACCGACTGGCCGGGGGGGAAGTAGTGCTCGCTGTCGCTCGCAACGCTCACGGCAGCCTGAATGCTAGCCGCGCTCGGAGCGCCTGACGTTAATCGCGCGAGAGGGCGATCAGCGCTGCGCTCGAGCCAGGCATGCGCGACGGTTGGTGCAGCTCGTGGGCGGCGAAGATCGCGTCTAGGTCCTCGCGGGTGAGCGTCTCGCGCTCCAGCGCGTTGGCGGCGAGCGCGTCGAGGCAGTGGCGGTTCGCCGCGAGCAGCGCCCGCGCCCGCCGGTAGGCCTCGCGCGCCAGGGTCGAGGCGGCGAGGTCGACGTCGCGCCGGGTCCGGTCGGAGACCGCGTAGTCGGCAGTCGGCATCGCGATCGGCGGCGTTCCGTCAGCATCGAGCGCGACGCCCATGCCGAATTCGGTGACCATCTGCTTGCAGACCGCGTGCACGCGGGAGAGGTCGTCGGCGGCGCCGGAGTAGGAGGAGGCGAAGACCTCCTCCTCGGCGGCGCGCCCGCCCAGCAGGGTGACCACCTCGTCGAGCAACTCGTCGCGAGAGCGCAGGTAGGTGTCCTCCTGCGGCGAGTGGCCGACGAAGCCGAGGGCGGGGCCGCGGGGGACGATGCTGAGGATCTCCGGCGGGTCGAGGCCGAGCAGGCGCCGGCAGAGCGCGTGCCCCGCCTCGTGGTAGGCGATGATGCAGCGCTCTTTCGAGTTGAGCCGCCGCGCCTGCTGTGAGCCGACCGCCTGACGCAACAGCGCCTCGTCGAGGTCGGCACGGGCCATCGCGAAGCGCTTCGCGCGGCCGGCGATGATCGCCGCCTCGTTGAGCGCGTTGGCGAGCTGGGCGCCGGTCATCCCCGTGGTCTTGCGCGCCACGTCGGCCAGGTCGAGGTCGGGCCCCAGCGGCTTGCCTTTGGCGTGGGCGCGGAGGATCGCCTCGCGCCCGTCGCGGTCGGGCGGCGCGACCAGTACCTGGCGGTCGAAGCGGCCGGGGCGCAGCAGCGCTTTGTCGAGCTTCTCGACGTTGTTGGAGGCGGCGATCACGATCACCGTGCCGGGGTCGCGCTCGAAGCCGTCGAGCTCGACCAGGAGCTGGTTGAGGGCCTGCTCGCGCTCGCTGGTGCCGCCGTCGCCCCCGCCGCCGCTGCGGGCGCCGCCGACCGCATCGAGCTCGTCGATGAAGATCACTGCCTGCCCGGACTTGCGCGCCTCCTTGAAGAGGCGCCGGATCCGCGCGGCGCCGCGGCCGACGAACATCTCGACGAAGCTCGAGCCCGAGGCGGAGAAGAAGTCGACCCCGGCCTGCGCCGCCACCGCCCGCGCCAGCATCGTCTTGCCGGTGCCGGGCGGGCCGAAGAGCAGCACGCCGCGCGGCGCCCGCGCCCCCAGCGCCTCGAAGCGGTCGGGGTCGCGCAGCCACTCCGCCACGTCCATCAGCTCCTCCTTGGCGGCGTCGACGCCCTGCACCTCCTCCCAGGGCACGGGCATGGTTTTGCTCGCCTTCACCGTCTCCGGCTTGGTCGCGCCCAAGGTCCCGCGCAGCAGCGTCACGAAGACGAGCAGCAGGGCGAACATGAAGAAGACCCCGAAGACGGGATACCAGTCGAAGAAGAATTCCTTGATGTCGGTGGCCTGGAAGGCCTGTACGAACTGCAGCGCTCCGTCCCCCCGGTCGCTGAAAGTGTCTAGGCAGTGTGGGGGTTGGCGACGGCCGTTCCCATCGCACATCCGTCCAAAAACGGCCGCAGGGCTAAAGATTGGCGGCAGGAGGGGGAGCTTCGGCGCCTAGCGGCGTTCGACCTGCGAGCCGCCGACGATCGCTTCCTCGCCGGTGTCGACGAAGGCGACCCAGGCCTTGTTGCCGCCGTCGTAGTCGGGCGCCCACAGCTTCAGGGTGGCGTCCCGGCCCCAGACCGTGCAGGGCTCCTCGCCAAGCTCATCGAGCTCGCGCCAGACCCGCACGAAGGGGTTGCCCTCCAGCTCGTCGCCGATCGTCGTCGGCTCGCGGTGGCCGGGGTGGACGCGGGTCTCGGGCGGCAGCTCCATCAGCCGCATCACCGACGCCTTCAGGTCGTCGAGGCCGCTGGCGCCTGGCGCCATCGTCCCCCCGACCGTGCCCCTGAAGAGGACGTCGGCGGTGAAGACGTCGCTGCCGTCGACGAGGAAGGCGAGGTGGCCGGCGGCGTGGCCGGGCGTGGCGATCGCCTCGATCTCGAACCCGCCCGCGCTCAGCTTCTCGCCGTCGGCGAGGGTCTGCGCGACCTCCTCGTCCAGCTCGGCCGCGGTCTCGGCGTGGGCGAGCAGCGGCGGCCCGCCGAGCCGCTCGCGCGCGGTGGCAAGTCCGGCGACGTGGTCGGGGTGGGGATGGGTGACGAGGATGTGCGTGATCTCGGTCCCGTCCCGCTCGGCCCGTTCCAGCAGCGGCTCGAGCAGGTCGTTGCCGTCGATCAGCACTCCCTGGCCGCTCGCCTCGCTGACGACGAGGTAGGCGTTGGAGAGCCACTGCGGGTTCTCGGTCCGCTCGACGATCATGGCGCGAACCATAGTCGCCCGGTGCAGGGATCCTCCAGTCTGGGTACGGGGGTGGACGCCGGTGACTTGCGACGGCGACGCTTCGCTCCTACCGTGTTTGAGGTCCACGTGAAGGCCATGCCCGCCAAGGCGTACGAGATAGACCAGGGACCTGCTCCTTGAGCAAGCGCCCGGCGGGGGCGCTTGCGGGCATAGCCATGATCCTCATCCTTGCCGCTCCGCCGGGCGCTGTGTCGCGCTCGCCGGAGGCGTTGAGCCTTCTGGCCGGACCGCGAACGGCGGCGCCCGTGCACGACGTCGTGCTGGTCCGGCCAGGCGCCGCCTCGGCGCGGATCTCGGCCACCGCCTCGACCCAGCGCTACCCGGTCAACGACGGCACGAGCGCGACGGTCGCGATCGCGGTCACCGCGGGGTGCGCAGCCGCCTGCGAAGCCGCCGACCCGCAGCCGATCGCCGACTTCATCGGCACCCTGGTCCACGGCTACGAGATCGAGCTGCTCACGGTCCAGCTCGACACTCCGTTCCAGCTCGGTCTCGACTGCGGATTCGAAGCCGAAGCCTGTTACTACAGCGGCCAGAACAAGATGGTGATCAGCGGTGAATCGTGGACCAGCATCGGCGGCGCCACCCGCGAGTTCGTAATCGCCCACGAGTACGGCCATCACCTCGCCCAGCATCGCGAAAACCCGGCGCCGTTCCCGGCCGCGATCGAGTGGGGCCCGCCGCACTGGGCCAGTCAGGAGCGCGTCTGCCAGGGCTGGCGGAGCGGGACGCTCTTTCCCGACGAATACGGCGAGCACTACTTCTCGCACCCCGGCGAGGCCTTCGCCGAGGCCTTCGCGCACAACCGCTTCCCCCAGACGCGGGTCAGGTGGCGCTGGACCGAGTACCTGAAACCCACCCCCGCCACCTTCGAGGCGATCGAAGAAGACGTGCTGGCTCCCTGGCAGGCGCGCCGCACCTTGACGATCCGCGGCCGCTTCTCCACCAGCGGCCCGACGGTCCACTGGCTACGTACCCCGCTCGACGGCCGGCTCAGCCTGCGGCCCAGCGGCCTGCATCGTCGCGGCTACCGCGTCGTCCTGCGCAGCTCCAACGGCCGGGTCCTCCGCACCTCGCGCCAGGGCATCGGCCCTCAGCGACGCCTCGACTACACCGTCTGCGGCCAGTCCCGCCTAGGCATCGCGATCAAGCCCACCCGCGGCTCCGCCGGCACCTACAAGCTCCAGATCCAGCGACCCTGAGATAATGCCGCCGGGCGCTAGTCGCCCGCCTTCCGGGGGCGTAGCTCAGCTGGTTAGAGCGCTGGCCTGTCACGCCAGAGGTCGCGGGTTCGAGTCCCGTCGCTCCCGTTGCCCGATTCTGCTGGTATGCGGGATTCCGGGATCGCGAGCCCCTAGGCATGAGGTGTTTGAGGTACCCACCGGTACCCAACAACCACCGATTCGCCCTGAAAATCAGGCGACGGTTGGGCAGTTTCCGCCGGGTTGATCGGTTACAAATCCGGATGCTTCACTCCTTGTCAAAGCGTTCTTGGCGGCCTGCCCATACCCGGCCTAACCATCCGGGTGGCGGGTCGCCTGCTTTGCGCGGAAGTCCGTCGTATGCATTTGGGCGTGGCGGTGCGGGTGGTCCAATCCGCCTAGACAAGGAGAAGTAACTATGTATTCAGGTGATGCCCGCCCTGGCGGGCCGACCGGAGTTGGAGCAAATGAGGCGCTCGAAGAAATTCGGCGTCAGATTGCTGTGCCAATGGCGGTCCTAGAAGAGGCGAAAGCACGTCGCAACCTCGTGCTCGAAATTGCCGAGGAACACGATGCTGCAAGAACGGGCGCAGGCTTTGCCTCTGGGAGCGTTGCTCACGGCACGACCAATCGGCCCTTGGAGGACGCTGACTGCGGCATCAAGGTCAACCGTCGCTTCGAGGCCTTTCGAGCCTTCGGCCCCGACGCTGTGGAGGATCGCGGCCCCGAGGCCTTCATCCAGATGTTCTCGGAATTCGTCCTCCCGAGACTTTGCCGGAGCTACCCGAGCGCCGAAGTCGACCTAGAGGGGAACAGGGCGATTAAGTTTCTCTTCAACGAGACCGTCGACATCGACGAATGGGGTGAGGTGGATCCCTACATCGAGTTGATCGTCGGCCTGGATCGCGTCGATGGCCCCGGCATATGGATCCCGAACCGCCGCCGACGCGGATGGGACCCGGCCGACCCAGAGCTCCATACCGAGCTCATGACCAAGCAAGACGCCAAATCTCTACGCGTTTTGCGGGCGCACGTGCTGCGCCTGGCCAAGAGGGCCGTGAAGCGCGACGGCGCTAATGGGGGCGTCGCAGTCATGTGCTCCTGGAACCTGAGCGCGCTGGCGCTTGAGCTCGTAACCGAGGCTGGACCCATCGGTGTCTCCCTCTACGACTTCCTGAGCGGTGCTTCTGCCAGCATCTCTGCCGGTCTCACGGAGGATCCCGCCCCGGCGGTTGTTGAGCCGATCAAGCTCCCTGAAGGCATAAGCCAGGAAATGGCGTCTCGCCGACTCCGAGAAATGGCAGGGGTGGTCGAGCGGACCCTTTCTCAGAGCAGCAAGGCCGGTGCCCGCCTTGAGCTCCAGCCGTTGTTCGGGCAGGAGATCGAAGAGATTCGGGAGACCGAAGCCTCGCGAGCACGTCGCGCTTATAGGGAAGGGGACGGACGAAAGGTCGCCTCGACTCTCGGCCTGCCCGTCGCAGCGCAAAAGCCGACCAGCTCTCACGGTGGATAGCGGTCAGCAGCCCTGGTTTGACACTCCAGCTCAGTGCATCTTGTTTGAGCGAGGTGTCAAGCGGAAGGGCTACGATCTAAACACTGAGTTCGCACCGCACCCGCGTCGAATTCGATACCGGTTCGGGATCGAGATGCCAATTTTCGATAAATCGCTCGAGGTGACGGTCGGATTCATGTCGACTGCTTTGCCGAGCACCCCGGTTGTTCATCTCGGCGGACCACCTTGCCTACGTCACCGGTGGGGTGATGAATCGCTTTGCATGTGGTGGGAGGGGGACTCTCCCGAGGCCCGTTGGCTGCCTCGAGACGGACTCCTCGCTTTGATCGGGCACATCGAAGAGCACGCTTTCTGCGAGGCAGAATGCCGGGCAGGAAATACCTGGCCAAAGGCGGAGTCCCCTGGTGATCACCCGCGAAAAAAGGGGTGTCCAACATGCCGTGGGCAGGGATCTCCGTAGACATCAATCCAGCCTTGGTGGTCGGCGCAATTAGCCTCTTCGGCGTTCTGCTCGGCTTGTGGGTCAATGGCGATCGTGCCGAGCGGGCCCGAAAACGAGAGCTTCATGCCCGGGCTCTGTCGGCTGTTATTGCCTACGGGGAGATGCCCTTCCGAATTAGACGGCGGCGCTGTGAGGAGGAGTACAGAAGCAGTGAGCGGATTCGACTCGCGGACTCCTTCTCGCAGATACAGGCAGAGCTGTCGACGTGCTGCGTTCTCCTGTCCGCCGATGGGGATCAGGCGATTTCTGATGCATACGACCGACTAATCAGCGTGGCCCGGGATACCGCAGGAGCCGAGTCGCATCGAGCATGGAAGGAGCCCGCTATTTCGGCAGACGCCGAAACCAACATGGCTGATGTGTTCCAACGCCTAAAAGACTTCCGGGACGAGCTTGAGGTCTTTGAGTCTGCATTGGCACACGCCACCCCTCCTCGCCGCAAGAAGGTTCTGGGTAGTCCCGCTGGGAACCGAAATCAGTAGTAACGAAGGTGTTTGTCAGCCTAGCGGCGTCGTCGGGACAGGCGGTGTTACTTAGGTGGGTCATAGTCGTCGCAGGCTTGTTTCTTAAACGCCATATGTAGGGGCCTGGGGTCTGTACTGGGTGCAGGATCCGCTCGCGGTTGGCCAGGAACTGCGCGGCCCAACTCGTAGCCCGCGGAGGCTCCGAGTGACTAGACAGAAGATCCGGACTTGGCGGCAAATAGTGCATCGCGCTCCGCAGGACGACGACGGACCGCCTCGTCCTTGGTCAGCACGCCCAGTCGCTGCCCCCGGCATCGCCGAGCCATGGACTGATCCATCATGAGGTGGATGACGATGCCTGTGCTTCCCACTGCCCGGGTGGCCTCACGAGCAGGCGTGGAGATCCTTCACTCTCTTCTATAAGGGGAAGATTCACCTTCTCGTATTCGAGTAGACGCCTGCCAAGCAGATACAGTCCCCTTTCTTTCGTGCCATCCCATCGCACAACACAAGGCGTCATCTGTGCACCGGCAAGGACTCGCCCTGCTTGAACGGATCCACCCACGGTTACTGGACGATAGCCTTTAGGAAGGGGAACAAGTGGAGATTGCGGCAGCTTTACGAAGTCCCACAACGCTTCCAATGGCTCGAAGTCCAGAGGCTTATCGGTTCGAAGCTTTCTTTTCTGCCGAAGAAGGGACTCCAGGTAACCGTAAAAGCGTTTAGAAGCAATTCGATCACCAAAGATGTGAAACGGCTTGTTACGCCCAATACGTTGTTGACTCCGCACTCGCGCAAACTTCCAACTATCAAGCGGACGCTCATAGCGAAGAGTCCGAAGAATGAGCCCATTTTGTCGGGAATACCCCCCAATCAGGATCATGTCATCAAAGGTGGAGAACTCTCGACGTTTATCCTCGGCTTGCACCGCCGGATCCGTTTTGAGCTGGTTGAGCATTGAGTTTGCAATTCGCTCAAGATGGTCAAGTAGGTAGTTCAGCTCAAGTGTTCCATCGAGAGCGGGGCGATATCCGATGATCGCGTTGTTGATTTGCAGCATCAGGGGATAAGCCTGTGCGGTGCTTCCTGAGAAGGCTGCTATCGAGCCTTGTCGCGGCAACCCATGGAGCTTGGGACACTCATCCCAGATATTGCCATCGCCACTAAGGCGACTGTCTGTGGCAACCCAAAGCTGGTCTGCACGGCCAGTCTTTCTAATCCACGCTACCCCAATCGTCATCGTGCATCACTAGGCCTTTCATCTGAAGTAGGAAGAGGTCGTCCTCCGTTATGCCATCCTGTGTCCTCGACATTATCGGGTCAGTGGAGTTCCATTGATATAAGTATCTTCAAGTGAAATGGAGCGGGTGCAAACACTGATGCTGTCATTGGCCGTGGCAGCGATGAGTATTGCGTCAGTACCGGCTAGCGCCGCAACTTGGGTCGTCAAAGGTGGTGGCTTCGGGCACGGAGTTGGGTTGAGTGCCTATGGCGCTTACGGCTTCGGCAAGCACGGTGCTGGGTATCGGCAGATCCTGGGGCACTACTTTCGGGGGATCGAGGTCACGCGGATGCGGGGGGCGCCTTTGGTGCGGGTGCTGCTGACGACTCGCTCTGGGGAGGTTTCGTTCTCGGGCGCCACTCGGGCTTGTGGGGAGAAACTGGATCCGGGGCGGAGCTATCGGGCTCGGCCGCGGGGGTCGTCAGTGCGGTTGCTGTCGAGCTCGGGGAAGTTGCTGGCTCGGTGTGGGCAGCGGCTGCATGCGGATAGCGCGGGGATGGTCCGGATCGAGGGGGTTGGGGTCTATCGGGGGGCGTTCGAGGTGGTGCCGACCGGGGGCGGGTCGGTCAGCGTCGTCAACGTGCTCAACGTCAACAACTACGCGCGGGGGTCGGTTCCTGGGGAGGTGCCGCCGGAATGGCCGATGGCGACGCTGAAGACGTTTGCGGTGGCGGCGAGGTCGATCGCGCTCTCGACCGACGTCGGCGGTGAGGGGTTCGATCTGTACTCCGACACGCGCACGCAGATCTACGGCGGGGTGAAACTGGAGTCCGAGCGCACCGACCGGGCGGTGGCGGCGACTCGCAACGAGGTGGCGACCTATCGGGGTGAGGTGGCGCAAACGACCTACTTCTCCTCCTCCGGCGGCCGCACTGAGTCGGGGTTCCTCGGCGCGCCGGACGTTCCGTACCTGCAGAGCGTCCCCGACCCCTACGACTACTACTCGCCACTGCACACCTGGACCTTCCGCTTCTCCCAGGCGGAGATGAGCTCACGCCTCGGCCCCTACGTTCAGGGGAGGCTGCGCGAAATCAGGGTCACCCAGCGCGGCGACTCACCCCGGATCGACTACGCGAGGCTGATCGGCACCGGCGGACCGTCGACGATCCGCGGCGACACGCTGGCGGCGGCCCTCGGCCTCTACGACCGCTGGGCGTACTTCAAGAAGGTGAAATGAGCCTCAGGCCGGCGAGATGAGGCAGTTGTCCCTGTCCGCCATCTCCAGCGTCTCCGAGTTGGGGAAGGCTTCGAGCAGGGCGTCGGCGATCAGCCGGCCGCGGGCCGCGTAGCCCGGCGTCGTGAAGTGGATCCCGTCGGGGATGAACCAGACGTCCTTGACGTCGGAGGCCCAGTCGTAGATCCGCATGTACGGGTTGCGGTCGCAGGCCTCCAGCAGGGCCTTGTCCCACTCCTCCATGTTCTCGGCCGAGTAGGGGCCGCTGGTCACCAACGACTTGACGTTGACCCACAGCACCGGGGCGTCGCCGATCGTCGACATCATGCTGTCGATCCGGTCGTCGTAGGTGACGGTTGAGCCGACGGCGACGTTGGCGGCCTCGTTGGTGCCCATCGCGATCACCCAGCAGCCTTTGAACCCTTCGTTCGTCCACGCTTCCGCCACTTCCTGGGCGTTGGGCAGGCTTTCGAAGTTCTCGTAGATCGAGCGCGCCCCGGACACCTCGAGGTGCTGGGTGGTGGCGCCCACGCGCGCGTACTGGGCGCTGATCAGCTGGTCGGGGTCGGGCAGATATTCTTCGGAGACGAGGCCCTCCGAGGTCGAGTCGCCGATGTGGACGACCGCGTCGCAGGAGGTCGCCAGCGGCGCCTGCGTCTTCTTTTCCACTTTCACCGTTCTGGTCACGGCGGCGAGCGCCGGCGGCTCGTTCGAGACGCCGATCCCGGCAATGCCGGCGAGGGCCAGGGCGACGACGATCGCGCTGCCGCCGCCGACGGCCCAGCCCCAGCGGGGGATGTTCTCGCGCCGCAGCCGTCCCTCCCGCAGTTGTTTCCACAGTCTCCCCAGGGCGCCGTGGCGGATCGGGTTCTCGACGAAGCGCCAGGACAGCTCGGCGACCCCGAAGGTCGCGGCGACCTGGAGCGCGGCACGGAGCAGGTCCGGGCCATGGGCGCTCTCGGGCGTGGTGAGGACGATGATCGGCAGGTGCCATAGGTAGATGCCGTAGGAGCGTTCGCCGACCCAGCGCATCGGCCGGCAGCCGACGATCGGGCCGAGCCTGGAAGCCGGATGGGCGAGCGCGGCGACCGTCAGCACCGAGGCCAGCGCCAGCAGTGCGAAGCCGCCGCGGTAGAGGAATGGCGAGAACTCGCTAGACCCGCCAGAACATCAGCCCGATGACCACCAGCCCCAGCACGCCGGTCGCGTCGATCATCGACCTCGCCTGCCTCGGCACGTCCGCTTTCAGTTGGCGACTCGGCCACACCATCGCCAGCGCCGCGCCGCTGAGCAGCTCGAGCGCTCGCGTGTCGGTCCCGTAGTAGACCCGCGAGGGATCCAGCGACGGCTCGTAGAGGATCGCCATCAGGATCCCCGACAGCACCGCCGCGGCCAGGGTGACGGCGGCCAGACGGAACCGCACCCCGGTCGAGTACTTCACCTCCGGCACGAGCTTGATCCCCAGCAGCAGCAAGAAGGGCCAGACGATGTAGAACTGCTCCTCGACCGAGAGCGACCAGAGGTGTTTGAGCGGCGTGGGTGGGGCGAAGCGGGCGAAGTAGGAGACGTCGTTGAAGATCAGCCACCAGTTGTTGATGTAACCGGCGGCGGCGAGAGCTTCGTTGCGGAAGTCGAGCGGCTGGTGGGGGCCGATCAGGGTCACCCACGCGATCACCACGGTGAGCATCACGAACAGCGCGGGGAGCAGGCGCCGCGCCCGCGCCAGCCAGAACGACTTGAATTCGATCCGGCCGCTCCTCCTCACCTGGTTAAGCAGGATGTCCGTGATCAGGTAGCCGCTGAGGGTGAAGAAGACGCCGACGCCGAGCAGCCCTCCTTCGGCCCATTCGAAGTTGAGGTGGTAGGCGATCACGCCGAGCACGGCGATCGCCCGCAGGCCGTCCAGGCCCGGCATGTACCGCTGGCCGCGACGGATCGGTTCAGGCATAGAGGGAGATCGCGGCGAGCAGGGCTGTGCGGCTGGCGACGGCAGCGCCGACGTCGCGGAGCAGGGAGCGCTGGCGCTTGGCGATCCGTTCGGCCGGCGCAAGCTCGGGCTTCGACTCCAGCACCGGCTTCTCGGGAGGCGGGGGCGACATGTAGTTGAGGCAGCCCTTCACTCCCCGCGCGATCAGCTGGGCGCGGTAGTCGGCGCCTTCGGGTGTGGGGTGGAGGTTGTCCGCCTGCATCAGCTCCGGGTGAGTGGCGATGGCGCCGGCCCAGTCGGGCGTCTGGGTGCCCGGGCGTGAGGCGGCGAATTCGGCGACCACCCTGTTCTTGCCTTCGTTACCGATGCCGTCAACGGTAAGACCGTGGATGGTCGGCACGACCATGCACCTGTCGCCGATCGCGGCGGCGACAGCCTGCAGGTTGCCGGCGAGGATCTCGGGATAGGCGGGGTTGTCGTTGGTGCCGGCGTCGAAGACGATCACCGAGTGCGAGGGGCCGAAGCTCGCCTGGAAGAGGTCGAAGATCTGGTAGCTGTTGTAGCCGCCGACCGGATTGATCGCCAGCGGCACGCCGCGGCAGGTACCTCTGCAGGTAGGGGGAGGTGAGCTCCTCGAGGCTGTCGCCGACGACGAGTACCCCACCGTTGCCGCTTGCGCTCGCGGGCGTTGCGATTGCGAGGAGGACGAGAAGCTTGGCTGCGACGGCCGTGAGCGCGAGCTTTCGCGTCCTCGGCATCGGGTGAATTTCTACACTACGCCGATGCGCTCGTGGTCGATCGCCGGGCTCGCATTGCTGGGCCTGGTGGTCCTCTCGGGCTGCGGGGACGACAGCACGGCGACGGCGCACAAGGAAGCCACCGCACAGGTCGAGGCGCGGATGAGCACACAGCAGGGCAGCCCGCGGTGTGTGGCGCAGGTCGGCGCCTTCGTCGACTCGCTGGACACGCTGCGTCGCCGGCTTGCCGTCGGTCTCACCTACGAGGAGTACATCGACGAGGTGCGCAGGCTGCGGAAGGTCTACCGCGACGTCCCCGTCGACCGGCTCAGCGTCGGCTGCGTCCTCGCCGCCGGCGCCCCCAGCGAGAGCGCCTTCAACGAGTACATCGATGCCGCCAACGCCTGGGGCGAGTGCCTGGCGACCGCCGGCTGCGAGACGGCGTCGGTCGAACCGGAGCTGCAGCGCGGCTGGGAGCGAGCATCGGACCGCCTCTCCGAGGCGCAGGCCGGGCTGCAGAGCTGAGCCTCAGCCGGAGCGGGCGATGAAGATCGCCTTCGTGTGCGTCGCTTCATCAAGCGGCTTGCGCGGGATGCCGTCGGTGCCGTGTCCGTACACGTCGAGGCACTCCAGCCCCGCCCGCTCGAGCGCCGCCAGCACCTCCTCCTCCGGGAAGTGACGCTGGCGGTGAGTGGCGAGCTCTTCGCCGTCCTCCTCGGCGGAGGCCGTCTCCGTGCCCTCGATCGTCATCCGCGCTTCGCAGATCGAACCCGACTCGGCATCGGCGTCCACTTCGCCGTGCCAGACCACCCGCCGCCCGTCCTCGAGTTCGGCAAAGGCCTCGGTCTTGGACCAGAAAGTGCGGTAGCCGTGCAGCGCGTTGACGTCGAACAGCAGTAGCCCGGTGGGGGCCAAGTTAGCGCCCATCCCGCGCAGCGCCCGCGTCAGCTCCTCCTCGTCGAGCATGTAGTTGACCGCGTCGTCCAGCGACCAGATCAGGTCGAACTCGCCGAAGATGGGCAGTTCGCGCATGTCGGCGACGCTGAGCCGCACCTCCTCACCCACCTTGGCGCTGGCTTCCGCCAGCATCGAGGCCGAGATGTCGCAGCCGGTCACCTCCCAGCCGCGTGGCAGCATCGGCAGGAAGCTCTTGCCGGTGCCGCAGGCGACGTCGAGCAGGCGCCGCCCGCGCAGGCCGCGCCGCTCCAGCGCCGGCAGCAGAGCGGCGATCCAGCCCTCGTAGTCGTTGAAGGAGGTGTAGGCGTCGTAGACCGGCGCGATCGCCTCGTAGGTGAGCTCCGCCCAGCGCACATCCTGCTCCCCCGCGGCCTCCGCTCCCATGCATAGAAGACCCGTCCAATACTCAAGTTAGTTTCAGCGTTCAATTTCCCCCGTTTGATTTACAGCGGTGTACGGTCAGTAGATCAACCGTCCACTAATCCAAAACCGAGATTCAGACGACGGGTGGGAATGGGGAGAGGCGCACAGGATCTGCTTGCGCGAGGCGTTTTACTTCGCGAAGAGCCGGAGCGAGGCCGAAGACATAGCTCAGGATGCCTTGCTTCGCGCTTGGCGCAATCGCGCAAAGTTGCGGGACAACGCCCGCCGCAAGGAGTGGCTGACGTCGATCGTTCGCAGGGAGGCTTTTCGCGAGCATGAACGGGTGCGTCCCGAGCCGGTTGAGAAGGTCGAGTTCCACCTCGAGGCCGCCGACGACGAGCGGGTGGTGGACACGGTTGAGCGAGCTGACATTCGTGCCGCGATCGACCGTCTCAGCGAGCGCGAGCAGCAGCTGCTGCGGTTGCGCTACGACGAGGACCTGACCGAATCGGCGATCTCTCGCCGTCTCAGCATTCCCGAGGGCACGGTGAAGGTTCGCCTCCACCGAGCGCGCCACAAGTTGCGGCGCGCGTTCGACGCTTGACCCGGTAAGTCACCCAGTCGCAGTCGCCCGGCGCATCTCGTCGGCGGCCGCGCGTGGGCCGATGTAGGGGACGAGCATCGCGAAGAGCAGATCGGGCAGCATCGCCGGCAGTCGCTCGGCTCGCCCAGCGAGGACCTCGTCGAAGATCAGTCCCGAGACCGCGCCGGCCGACATCAGGGCGATGTTGTCCGGCAGCTCGCGACCGCCGGCCAGCTCACGCCCCGCCTCGAGGAACTCGGTGAAGCGGGCGACCGCGTTCCAGTGCAGCTGGCGGGCGTCGGCGCCGGCTGCCGCGACCTCGACCACCGCAGTGCGGGCCAGCTTCGGGTCGACCGCGAAGAGCTCGACGATCGTCTCCAGGCCGGTGCGCATCCGCTCCAGCCACGACTGCTCGCCGTCGCAGTTGGCGACGACCTCGCCGAAGACGCGCTCGACCAGCCTCTCGTAGGCGGCGAGGAAGCACTCGTGCTTGTCCTCGAAATGCTTGTAGAAGGTGGTGCGGGAGGTGCCCGCCTCCTCGATCACGTCGGCGACCGAGGTGGTCCTTGTATCCCTGCGAGCCGACGACGCGGATCATCGCCGCCAGGATCAGGTCGCGCCGCGATTCGGTAGCTGCCATCGGCCATCCCAGAAGGTAGGAACTACTCGGTATCTGGATCATAGCGGCAACGTGTACGAAGGTGTTTATCTAGACCTTGCGCCCACCTCCCTGGCTGCCGCTTCTGGGCCGATATATGGGACCAGCGTGGCAAAAAGCAGGTCGGAAAGCAACTCCGGTAGATACTCCGCGCGTCCCGCCACCAACTCGTCGGAGATCAGGCCGGTGACCGCGCCGATCGCCATCCGCGAGGTGTTGGCCGGCAGGCTGCGCCCGGCGGCGGCGAAGTCCCTGCCCTCGTCGAAGAGGGGCGTCAGTCGCTGCACCGCGGCCCGGTAGCGGCGCTGGGCGGCGGGGCCGGCGGAGCCGATGTCGACCAGGGCCAGGCGGGCGAGGTCGGGCTCCTCGGCGAGCGCCGCGAGCAGCTCCGTCAGGCCCGCCCGCGCCCGCTCCGGCCAGCGCTCCTGCGACTCGTAAGCAGCGCCGACCCGTCGCACCAGGGCGTCGACGGCGTTGTCGTAGGCGGCGAGGAAGCAGGCGCCCTTGTCCTCGAAGAGCTCGTAGAAGGTGGTGCGGGAGACTCCCGCCTCGCGGGTCAGGTCGGCGACTGTCGTCGCGGCGTAGCCCTTCTCGGCGACGACGCGGACCGCCGCCTCCAGCAGGCGCTCTCGCTGCGAGCGGGCGACGACCTCGGGCGGCAGCCGGTGCCGTCCCCGTGGCGGCCGCCACGGCTCACGGCGGCTTTTGGCGCTCGGCATCCGCTCTCAGCCTCGGCCGGCGGCGACCAGCTTCTCTGCCTCGCGCGACTGGCGCAGCGCCTCGTCCTGGCCGAGGTAGGGCACGGTGGTGATGTAGACGATGTCGGGGAGCAGCTCGCGCAGCCGCTCAGCGTTGCCGGCGAGGATCTGGCCGACGATCAGCGACTCGGCGGCGGCCAACGCCGCTCGCCCGGCGCTCGAGGGGATCGCTTGCTCCTCGACCGGGTCGTTGCGGCCGCGGTCGAGCAGCGACTGCAGCACCCGCTTGCCCGAGGCATAGAGCTCCAGCCCCCGCTCGCTCGCCGAAGGCGCCTCGACCAGGGCCATGCGGGCGAAGGCGGGGCGGCTCGCCAGCAGGTCGAGGAAGGCGTCGGCGGCGTCGCGAACCATCGTCGCCCAGGGCTTGTCGGGCGAGTAGACCTCGACGATGCGCCCCATCGCGTCAGCGAGCGAGAGCTCCATCGCGGCGTGGAAGCAGTCCTCCTTGTCCTTGAACAGCTCGTAGAAGGTCGCGCGGGAGACGCCGGCCGGCTCGCAGATGTCGGCGATCGTCGTTGCCCCGAAGCCCTTCTCGGCACAGGTCTCCGCCATCGAGACGAGGATCCGTTCGCGCTGGGAGTGCGCGATCAGCGGCTCGGCCAGGTCCTCGCGACCGGCGGGGAGGTGCTCCTGCTCGATCACGCCGCCGATGTCGCTCGAGCTGGCGCCTTGGGGGGAGGTGGAAGGCATTTGCGGGTCTCTCCTAGATGCAGACAACCGTGTTTCGGTAAACGCGATTGTACACCCCATATGGCTGCCCGTGGACGATTCGGTACCGAATTAATATTAGGGCGCTCTGCCGGGAACGCAAGCGGGATCCGGCTACTTGGAGCCGGATTCGAGGCCTCGCCGCTGCGGGCCTCGTGGGTCATCGGCGCCTGTACATCGGGCGAGGGCGCTGACAGGAACTTCGGACCCCTGTACAAGGTCGCTTTCGCCGTGCGTGGCGACCATTTGACGATGCAGAGAACGCCTCGCCAGATCGTTGCCTTCGGCGGCGGCGGCTTCTCGATGGAATCCGGGAACCCGTTGCTCGACGAGTACGTGCTCGGCTTGACGCAGAGCGAGCGGCCGCGTGTCTGCTTCCTGCCCTCGGCCAGCGGCGACGCCGACCACTACATCGTCCGCTTCTACCGCGCCTTCCCGGCCGAGCGCTGCGAGGCGAGCCATATCTCGCTCTTCCGGCGCGAGCAGGGCCCGGCCGACCTGCGCGCCCACCTGCTCTCCCAGGACGTGATCTACGTCGGCGGCGGCAGTGTCGTCAGCCTGCTCGGGGTGTGGCGCGCGCACGGGATCGATGAGATCCTGCGCGAGGCCTGGAAGGCGGGTGTCGTCCTCTGCGGCCTCTCCGCCGGCTCGCTCTGCTGGTTCGCCGACGCGGTGACCGGCTTCCACGGCGCGCCGCGGCGAGTCGAGGGGCTCGGCCTGCTGCCGTTCAGCAACTGCGTCCACTACGAGACCGGAGGGAGCAGGCGACGCGCCTACCACGACTTCTTGCGCGCCGGGATGCGGCCGGGGTACGCGGCCGAGGACGGCGCCGCGCTGCACTTCAGCGGCGCTGAGCTGAGCCGGGTTGTCGCCTCCCGCCCGGCGGCTCGTGGCTACCGGCTCGACACCGCCGGTGAGCGAGTGATCGAGATGCAGATCGCCACTGTCTTCCTCGGCGACGGCAGCAGACCGGTCGCGCCGTTGCCCGAGTCGCTCTCAACGGCGCTGGCGGCCTGAGCCCGATGACGGTGCGCCGCATCCTTACCTTCGGCGGGCACGACTTCACTTCGCGCCCGCCCGATCGCGCGGTCAGCGAGCTGATGCTGCGGCTGGCGACCGAGCGCGCCGGGGGCCGGCCGCGGATCTGCATCCTGCCGACCGCAAGCGGCGACACCTCGGACCAGATCGGCCGCTTCTACGCGACCTTCGGCGAGCGGCCCTGCGAGCCCTCCGATGTCTCCCTCTTCCGGCTCGGCCGGCGGCCGATGGCGCTGCGCGACCACCTGCTCGACCAGGACCTGATCTACGTCGGCGGCGGCAGCCTGCTCAACCTGCTCGCTGTCTGGGAGGCGCACGAGCTCGGCGGCATCCTCAGCCTGGCCTGGCGCCAGGGGATCGTCCTCGCCGGCCAGAGCGCCGGCGCGATGTGCTGGTTCGAGGCCGGAATCACCAAGTCTTCGGGCCGCCCAGCCCCGGGCGCCGGCCTTGGCCTGCTCGAGGGCAGTCTCTGCGTCCACTACAACGACGAGCCCGAGCGCCGCGCCGCCTACCTCGACGCCGTCGGCAACGGCATGCCGGACGGCTACGGCCTCGACGACTACGCCGGCCTGCTCTGGGAGGGCAACGGCACCCCCGCAGCCCTAACCGCCCGCCGCGGCGCCCGCGCCTACCGGGTCCAGTCGGACGAGACCGGCGTCATCGAGTCTCCACTCCCCGCCCGCTTCCTCCCAGCCCCTGCTCCTAGCTGCGCTACGCGAGGACATCGCAGAGTTCCGCCGAGTGAAGCGAATGCGCCAAGGAGCGGGCTGGCTCGGCTAGGGACGAGTCTTCGTGTTCGAGGGGCGGGGATATCCCTCGAACGGGCGGATACTCAAAGTGCCGCGCTAATTAGCGCGGCACTTGTCCGGGCGAGGGATATCCCCGCCCCTCAGCACCCTCACCCTTCACCGGCCGGGGGTGGCGCAGTCGGATCTCCGTCGCCCTCGCCCGGATTCTCGCGCGCGATGTAGTCCTCGGCGAGCAGCAGGTTGTCCTTGGAGCGCTCGACCACGTTGAGCAGGTCGCTCATCAGCGCGACCTCCTCGACCTGCTCCTTGACGAACCACTGCATGAACTGCTCGGCGCGGTAGTCCTTGACCTTGCGGGCGAGCTCGAAGAGGGCGAAGATCTCCTCGCCGACGCGCTTCTCCTGCTCCAGCGCCATCTTCACCGGCGCCACTCCGTCCCCGTAGTCTGGTCTCCTGGGACTTGATGTCGGGGATGTGCACCTCCTCGTCGACGTCGAGCAGGTACTGGATCATCATCATCGCGTGCTCGCGCTCCTCCAGCGCCTGGCGGTAGAAGAAGTGGGCGAGGCGGGGCAGGGTTTCGGCGTCGTAGTAGACGGCGGCGCCGACGTACTGCTGCGAGGCGGCGAACTCGTTGGCGATCTGCTCGTTGAGCGCGGCGGCAAAGCTTTTCTCGGCCATGTCCTCTCCTTGCTGGTTGGGGGCGGACTGCGGTCCGCCAACGTAGCCGAAACCCCGGATTCGGTTGGCCGAAGCAGGCGTGAGGTATGCCTAACGCTCAGCCGTCCCAGCGGAAGCCTGTCGAGGACAGTCGCGGCTCCAGCGGGCTGGTCGGCAGGCCCGGCGGCGGGTCGGCTTCGTTGTAGCCGCGCGGGGCGGTGTCGTTGGGCGTGTCGGGGTGAAAGAGCGAGGCGAGGACCTGGATCTGGCCGCGGCCGACGCCGAGCTCCCACTGGCCGCCGCCGTAGGCGCCGATGCCGCGCTCGGCGCAGTAGTCGTAGGTCTCGCAGAGGTCGCGCAGGCCGCCGATCCGCGAGGGCTTGACGTTGACCATCTTCGGCTCCCAGGGCAGCGCCTCGATGTCGGCGATCGAGTGGATCGGCGCGTCCCAGGTGAGGCGGTCGCGGACCGGCTCGAGGATCGGCCGCGTCTCCTCGTTGACGTCGGGGTCCTCGAAGTCAGGCGTCGGGGAAGGCCTCGATCAGCTTCGCGTAGAGCTCCGGGTCGGTCTCGACGTCGACCACGGTGCCTTTGTAGAAGCCCTTGAGGTCGAGCGAGTCGACGGCGCCGGTCTCGACCAGCGCGGCGATCAGCTCGTCGGTCCAGTCGTTGGTCGGGTCGAGCTTGAAGCGCAGGGTCGGGTAGGGGTCGAGCTTGCGCTGCAGGGTCTCGATCGACGAGGGCTCGTCGCCGCCTGGGCGAGAGGCGCATCGAGCAGACGAACTCGACCGGCCGCGGCTCGCGGCCGAGCGCCGCGGCGACGCCGTTGCCGACCTGGCGCAGCGCCAGGTCGAGCGCTGCCGACTCGAAGGCCCAGCGGCGGTAGCGGCGCGAGACGTCGCGCTGTGGCTCGGCCGGGAAGGTGTCGACGTCGCCCATGAACTCGCAGAACTCGCCCAGGGTCGAGTAGCCGGTCAGGTCCAGGCTCGGGCCGGCGTCCTGCAGGGCGACGTGGTCGAGGCGTCGTAGGTGACGTCCTCGCCGAGGCCGTCCTCGCCACCGCCCCGGAGGTGGATGACGGTGGAGAGACGTTCGAAGCCGGGGATCTGCAGCTCCAGGCCCTCGAGCTCGTAGCCCTCGATCTCCAGCGGCAGGTCGGCGAGTGCGTCGAAGGTGGCCATTGGCAGGCCAGTCTACGGAGGAGGTGGGTGCCCCTCGCCCGGACAAGTGCCGCGCTAATTAGCGCGGCACTTTGAGTATCCGCCCGTTCGAGGGACACCCACCTCCTCCCTCGAGTTCCCTGCCAGACTCGATGCCGATGAAGCACGATGCGCATGGGTACTGGCTTGAGGAGGCGCCGGCGGTCGCGCCTTGTCCGGAGCTGACCGGAGAGCGGAGTGCGGATGTGTTGGTCATCGGCGGCGGCTACACCGGGATGTGGGCGGCTTGGCAGTTGAAGCAGCTGGAGCCGGAGGCGGGGTCGTGCTGCTCGAGGCGGACGTTTGCGGATTCGGGCCGAGTGGGCGGAATGGGGGGTTCTGCAACGTGATGTGGTTCTCGCTGCCGAACATGCGGCGGCGCTGGGGGGATGCGGCGGCGTTGGCGGTCGCGCGGGCCGCGAAAGGGGCGGTGGCCGGGGTTGGGGCGTTCTGCGAGCACGAGGGGGTTGATGCCTGGTTTCGCCGCGCCGGCTACCTGCAGGTGTCGACGGCGCCCGCCCAGGACGGCGCTTGGGAGGAGGCCCTCGCCGCCTGTCGTGAGCTTGGGGCGATCGACGCGGTTCAGCCGCTCGACCCCGGCGCAGGTGGCCGCGCGGTGCGCCTCGCCCAGCCTTTCGCGGCGGCGCCTTCTACCCTGACGCGGCGACGGTGCAGCCGGCGCGGCTGGCGCTGGGACTGCGCGAGCGCCTAGTCGCCGCCGGGGTCGAGGTCTTCGAGCGCTCGCCGGTGCAGCGGCTCGCACGATGGCGCCGAGTGGTGTGGAGGCGCGCACCGCCAGCGGCACGGTGCGGGCCGGCACCGCGGTGCTCGCGGTCGGCGGCGCCGCCAAGGCCCGCCGCGGGCCGCTGCGCAACGCGCTCACCGTCACCTCCTCCCACATCGTCCTCACCGAGCCGGTGCCGGAGCTGCTCGAGGAGATCGGCTGGACCGGCGGCGAGTGCATCACCGACAGCCGCACGATGCTCGCACTACTTCCGCACCACGCCCGACGGCCGCATCGCCTTCGGCTCGGCGGCGGCCGGATCGCGACTGGGCGCCCGCCTGCGCGGCCGCGTCGAGCTCGACCCCGAGGTCGTCGCCCTCGCCGCCGAGCGCCTGCGCGACTACTTCCCGGGTCTCGAAGGGCCGCCGACTCACCCACGCCTGGGGCGGCCCGATCGACGTCTCGCCGACCCACCTACCGCTGGTCGCTGCCGCTGCGCGGCGGCCGCAGCCTTCGCCGCCGCCGGCTACACCGGCAACGGCGTCGGCCCCTCCCACATGGTCGGCCGCACCCTCGCCTCTCTGGCCCTTGACCGCCGCGACGAGCTACTCCCGCCTCGCCTTCGTCGACCCCGCTCCCCAACGCGTCCCCCCCGAGCCCTTCCACTGGCTCGGCGGCGACGCCATCCGCCGCGCGATCATGGCGCAAGGAGCACGCCGAGTCCGCGGGTCGACGCACCCAGACTCCGTCAGCTCAGGCTGGTCTCACGCATCCCCGAGCTGATCGGCTTCCACATCGGCCGGTAACGGAACGCAGCCGACTTTCACCCCACGGTGTGGTCAATCCGGCTGTGCTGGGACACGGCGCGGGTTAAGGAGGACGGAGGTGCCCCTGAACGGGCGGATACTCAAGTGTCGGCGAATTAAACCGACACTGTCCGGCGGAGGGACACCTCCGTCCTCCCACTACCACCGGCTCGTAACAACCTTCTTCCGCGTGTAGAAGTCGACCGCGTCGGTGCCGTTGGCGTGCAGGTCGCCGTCGCAGGAGTCCTTCCAGCCGGCGAAGGGGAACCAGGCGACGGGGGCGGGGACGCCGACGTTGACGCCGAGCATTCCCGCTTCGGCTCCGTAGCGGTATTCGGCGCGCCGCCTCGCCGGAGCCGGTGAAGATCGCGCCGGCGTTGCCGTAGCGCGAGCCGTTGAGGAACTCGAGCGCGGCGTCGAGGTCGGGCGCCGTCGACCAGGGTCAGCAGCGGGCCGAACAGCTCGTCGCGGGCCAGCTCCGACTCGGGGCCGGCGACGGCGATCGTTGGGCCGAGCAGGGTTCCCGCCGGCCCGCCGTCGCCGCGCCCGTCGAGCAGCAGCTCGGCGCCGTCGTGCTCGCCGCGGCCGATCGCCTCGGCGACCTTCTCGCGAGCGGCGGCGGAGACCATCGGGCAGACGTCGGTCGCGGGTTCGTCGCCGGGGCCGACCGCCAGCTCCGAGGCGGCGGCGACCAGCGCCCGGCGCACCTCGGCCCGCCGCTCGGCGTCGCCGACCACGACGCAGACCGAGCCGGCCAGGCAGCGCTGCCCGGCGGCGCCGAAGGCCGAGCCCATGATCGCCGGCACCGCCTCGCTCGAGGTCGGCGTCCGGCATCACCACCAGCGAGTTCTTGGCGCCGCCCAGCGCCTGCACCCGCTTGCCGGTCGCGCACGGCGCCTTCGGCGACGATCCGCGCCGTCTCGGCGCGGCCGACGAAGGAGATCGCGTCGATGCCCGGGTCCTCGAGGATCGCCGTGACCGCGTCGCGGCCGCCGTGGACGAGGTTGACGACCCCGGGCGGGATCTCCTCGATCGAGTCGACGATCTCGACGATCAGCGCCGCCGGGCCGCGGATCCTGCTCGGAGGGCTTGAGCACGAACGAGTTGCCGCAGGCGATCGCGTAGGGCAGGAACCAGAGCGGGATCATCGCCGGGAAGTTGAACGGGCGTGATCGCGGCCACCACGCCGACCGGCTGGCGCACCAGCTCGACGTCGACCCCGGCGGCGACGCCCTCCAGCGTCTCGCCCTTGAGCAGGTGGGGGATCGCCGCGGCCGACTCGACCGACTCGATCCCGCGGCCGACCTCGCCGTCGGCGTCGGCCAGCGTCTTGCCCATGTCGGCGCTGACCAGCGCGACCAGCTCCTCGCGGCGGCGCAGCAGCTCCTCGCGCAGCGCCAGCACCGCCCGCGCCCGCCGCTGCGGCGGCACCGCGCGCCAGCTCCGGCTGGGCCGCCCGCGCCGCTTCGACCGCCTCGCGCACCTGCTCGCGCGCCCGAGAGCGGCACCAGCGCCGCGGTCTCGCCGCTGGCCGGGTCGACGTCGTCGAGGGTGTCGACCCCGTCCGCCGGCCGCCAGGCGCCGCCGACGTAGTTCGCCAGCCGCACCGACTCCCCAGCGGCCGACGTGCCGGTGTTGCCGCATATAGGCGGTTAACTCCCGGCACGTCCGTCATGTCGTCGCCTGCGCGGGCGGGGCCGGGACCGGGGTGCGCTTCGCGTTCGGGACGCACTGCCGCCATCCGCTCCGCCCGGCGCTGCTGCCAGAGCACCAGCGTCGACCGCGAGCACGTCACCACGAACAGCATCGTCGCCAGCACGTTGACCTGCACCGGAACGCCGCGCAGGCTGACGCCGTAGACGTAGAGCGGGAAGGTCACAGTCGTCCCCGAGTTGAAATTGGAGATCACGAAGTCGTCGATCGAGAGGGCGAAGGCGAGCAGCGCCGCGGCGAGGATCCCCGGCGCCAGCAGCGGCAGCGTCACGGTGCGGAAGGTCGCCAGCGGCGTCGCGCCGAGATCTGCCGCCGCCTCCTCGAGGTGACGGTCGAAGCCGATCAGCCGCGAGCGCACGACCACGACGACGAAGCTGATCGAGAACATCACGTGGGCGATCAGCAGCGTGCCGAAGCCGAGCGCGAACGAGTAGTAGATGAACATCGAGAGCAGCGCGGCGCCGATCACCACCTCGGGGGTCGCCATCGGGATGACGATCAGCAGGTTCGCCGCTCGCCGCCCGTGGAACCTGTGGCGGACCAGGGCGATCGCCATCAGGGTCCCGATCGCGGTTGAGATCACGGTCGAGAGCGCCGCCAGCCGCAGGCTGGTGAGCAGCGCTTCGTTCAGCTCGGGAAGCGTGAAGGCGCTGCGCCAGTACTCGGTGGTGAAGCCGTTGTCGAGGCCGAAGGTGAGTTTTCCCTTGGGCGTGTCGCCGAAGGAGAAGACGGCGATGACGACGATCGGGATCAGCATGTAGGCGACGGCGAGGCCGGCGTAGATCAGCAGCGCGTTGCGCCGCAGCCAGGCCCAGGTGCCTGCCGCAGCGGGCATCTCAGGTCCTCCCCTCGTCCTCGTCGCCCATGAAGGCCCCCGTCCCGGCGAAGCGGATGTAGATGGTGACGACGGCGAGGATCAGCCCCATCATCAGGAAGGAGAGCGCCGCCGCCTCCGGGTAGTCGCGCTGGCTGAGGTAGAGCGACTGGATCACGTTGCCGACCATCGCCTGCTGGGTGCCGCCGAGCAGCTGCGCGTTGATGTAGTCGCCGAAGGCGGGGATGAAGGTGAGCAGGACGCCGGCGACGATCCCCGGCATGGTCAGCGGCAGCGTCACCTTGAGGAAGGCCTGTCGGGAGGAGGAGTAGAGGTCCTTCGCCGCCTCGATCAGGCGCAGGTCGAGCCGCTCCAGGTTGGCGTAGAGCGGCAGGATCATGAAGGGCAGGAAGTTGTAGGTGAGGCCGGCGATCACCGCGCCCGAGGTGGCCAGGACGCGGCCATCCTGGGGCACGAGCTGGAGCGTCTGCAGGACGCCGACCAGCGGGCTGGAGTCGCTGAGGATCGTCTTCCAGGCGATCGTGCGGATCAGGTAGGTGGTGAAGAAGGGCGCGATCACCGCGAACAGCAGCAGCAGCTTGAAGCGGCCGGCGCGGAAGGCGATCGCGTAGGCGAGCGGGTAGCCGATCAGCAGCGCGAGCAGTGTCGCCGTGCCGGCGTAGAAGAAGGAGCGCAGGATCTGCTCGGTGTGGCCGGAGAGTGAGTCGGGGAAGTTCGACCACGCCCAGTCGAAGGTGAAGCCGGTGGTCAGCGTCCCCGAGCGCAGCGCCAGTTCGCCCATGAAGTACATGGGCACGACGAAGAAGAGGATGAGCCAGAGCAGGCCCGGCCCCATCAGCCAGTATGGGACCAGGCGCTGCCGCAGGTTCATCATTCACACCGTTCGCGCTTCGCTCGCGGCGCGAAGAACCAGATATGCACGCTTGCTCGCTCCGCGCTCATAGTCACCCGGTGATCACTTCCTGCCAGGCCTCGTTGACCGGTTCCAGCTCCGGCGGCGAGTCCTGGTCCCGTGCAATTGCGGGTGAACTCCTCGGCTCGGGAAGACCATCTCGGTCTCCGCGAGTTCCGACCCGCGTTTCTCGAGGAGTTCCTTGACGCCCTGCGACCGGCGAGATGTATGTCGACATATTTGGTGATGTCGACCGCTACCTCGGGCTGGTAGACGAAGTCCATCCAGGCGAGCGCCGCGGCGGTGTTGGGGGCACCCGACCGGGATCACCATGTTTTCCGATCCACTGCGTGCAACCCTCGGTCGGCATCCGCCATTCGGCGTTCTCGTTTTCGATCGATCGAGGCGTCGCCCGACCAACCGATCGCCGCGACGATGTTGCCAGCGGTCAGGTCCTCGGTGTAGTCGTTGCCGGTGAAGCGGCGGATCTGCCCGGAGCTCGGCGGCGTCGCCTTGAGTTTGTCGATCGCCTTCAACCATTCCTCGGCGCTCGCCTCGGCTGGGTCGACCCCTTCGGCGAGCATCACCAACGCACGGCGTTTCGCGCAATTCGTCAAGCATCGTCACCTTGCCCTTGTATTTCGGGTCGAAGAGGTCGTTGACCGAGCGGATTTCAGGCGCCTTGGAGGTATCGACCCAGATCCCGGTCATACCGCCCTGCCATGGCACCGAGAACTTGCGCTCCGGGTCGAATCCCGGGCTCTCGAGGCTGGGCAAAATGGTTTCGAAGACCGTCGGCACGTCGTCATGGTTGATCTCCTGCAGGTAGCCGAGGTCGTACATCTGCTTCGCCATGTAGTCGGCGACGACGAAGATGCTGCGCCCGCCCGATTCGCCCTGTTCGAGCTGGGGCTGCAGCTTGCCGAAGAAGCCGTCGTTCGAGTTGATGTCCTCGATGTAGTCGACGCTGACGCCGGTTTTGCCTTCGAACTCGGCGACGGTTCCTTTCGGACCAGGGTCGATGTAACCGGGCCAGTTCGAGATCGTCAGGCTGCCTTTGGCCGGGCCGCCTTTCGCCGTCGTCACTTCGCCGCCGTTGCCGCCTCCACCGACCGTGTCGTCGCCGCAGGCGGCGATTCCGAGCGCCAGCATGATCGTGGCCACCGCGCACGCGAATGCCACCAACATCCTTTGCGCTCGCCCATCTCTGCTCCCCATCTCTCTCACCTCTTCAATGCCTCGAGTTCGGCGTCGCTCGCCGCTTCGCTCCCCTGCCTTCCAGTACCCGCATCGGTCGGTGGGGACTCCCGCACCACGTGCATGTGCTCCGGCTCCCAGCTCAGCGCCACCCGTGCGCCGCCCCCCGGCAGCCGCTGCCGCTCCGCCTCGCTCGCGTTGGGGACGAGCACCGTCATCCGCACCCCCTCGCCGAGGTCGACCACGACCTGCGTCGTGGTTCCCAGGTAGACCGAGCTCTCGACCACCCCTTCGACCCGTGGCGCACCATCTGGCGACGGCGTCTCGCTGGGCTCGAACGGCTTGATCAGGAGCTTCTCCGGCCGCACCACGGCGTAGCAGCGCTCACCGGACACGAGCCCGTTCGTCCGGGCTTTCACGGTGGGACCCTGGTCGAGTCGCACCTCGTCGGGTCCCGCCACCGTCGCCGGCATCAGGTTCGAGACGCCGATGAAGCCGGCGACGAAGGTGGTGGCGGGTCGCTCGTAGACGTCCTCGGGGGTGCCCACCTGCTCGACCTGACCATGGTTCATCACCGCGATCCGGTCGCTCATCGTCAGCGCCTCCTCCTGATCGTGGGTGACGTAGACGAAGGTGATCCCGACCTCGCGCTGGATCTGCTTCAGCTCGATCTGGAGGCCCTTGCGCAGCTTCAGGTCGAGTGCCCCCAGCGGCTCGTCGAGCAGCAGCACCTTGGGCAGGTTGACCAGCGCCCGCGCCAGCGCCACCCGCTGCTGCTGGCCGCCGGAGAGCTGCGCCGGCCGTCGCTTGGCGAAGTCGGCGAGCCCGACCCGCTCCAGCTCGGCTGCGACTCGCTGCCCAATCTCTTGCTTCGGCACGCGCTTGCGGCTCAGGCCGAAGGCGACATTGTCCTCGACGCTCATGTGGGGGAAGAGCGCGTAGCTCTGGAAGACGGTGTTGGTGGGGCGCCGGTGCGGCGGCAGGCCGTCGACGTTTGCGTCCTCGATCCGGATCGATCCCTCGCTCGGCTGCTCGAAGCCGGCGATCATCCGCAGCGTCGTCGTCTTGCCGCAGCCGCTCGGTCCCAGCAAGGTGAAGAATTCACCGGCGCCCAGCTCGAGGTTGAGGCCGTCGACGGCGAGCAGGTCACCAAATCGCTTGCTGACCTCCACCAGTTCGACGCTTGGGGTGCTGCCTCTCTCCATCTCTCCTCCTGGTTACTACCCCGATCCCAATCCCTTTACGACTCTCCCTCGGCGAACGCCGGCGGCCTGCCGGCCGGCGGCGGGGTGGACGAGGGCGCTTCCTCGAGCAGGCCCGGCGGCGCCACTTCGCGGCGCCGCAAGAAGAACGGTTCGCGCTGGTGGCGGCGCCAGGCGAAGAGCAGGACCACACCGAGCACGAGGAACCCAACCCCGATCACCGCTGGTGGCGCCACCCCGAACCAGGAGGCGCCGGTATAGGAGTTGGCCGGGTCGGAGTAGTCGACCAGCGCCTTGAAGAAGAAGTAGCCGAGCAGCACCGCGCCGATCACCGGGGCGACCCCGACGAAGAGGAAGTTCTTCACCGACTTGGTCAGCTCGCGCCGGTAGTAGACGGCGCAGGCGATCCCGGTGAAGGCGTAGTAGAAGGCGATCATCAGCGCCAGCGCCGAGAGCGAGTCGAAGAGGAAGTTTTCGCTGATCAGCTTCGAGGGCAGGTACCAGACGACCGCCAGGACGCCGATCGTGACGGTCGAGACGACGGGCGTGAAGAAGCGGGAGCTGACCTCGCCCAGCGCCGACGGCATCGCCTCGGCGCGCGCCATCGAGAGCGAGGTGCGGGCGGCCGGCAGGATCGTCGTCTGGGTCGAGGCGAGCGCCGAGACGACGACCGCGAGCAGCACGATGCTGCCGAGCGGGTCGCCGAGCACACCGGTCGCGTAGCCGGAGAGGATCGCCTCGTTGTCGTCGAAGCGCTCGGCGCCGGCGGCGCCCTTCCAGGCGACCAGCGCGGTCGCCACCCCGAGGTAGGTGACGAGCAGGAGGACGGTGCTGATCAGGCCGGCGAGGCCCGGCGCCGTCACCGATCCCTCGGTCTCCTCGTTGAGGTTGACCGCGCTCTCCCAGCCCCAGTAGATGAAGACCCCGAGCAGCAGCGCCGCCGGTCAGCGCCCCGCCGCTGTCGATCGCGAACGGGTTGAACCAGGAGAGCGAGGGGTCGACCGCGGCTGCCGGCCCGTCGCCGGCGAGCACCTTGTACAGAGCCACCCCCGCGAACAGCAGCAGCGGGCCGATCTGGAGCACCATCAGGCCCTTCTGCAGGTGGGCCGAGAGCTCCGTGCCGAGCACGCAGATCGTCGTCATCAGCGCGATCAGCGCCAGCGCCAGCAGCGTCACTGCGGCCGTGCTTTCTTCCAGCCCTTCGGCGCCGATCAGGTCGAAGAAGGAGTAGGCGGCGACGTCGGCGAGCGAGCCGACGACGAGGATGCCGGTGACGCAGATCGCCCAGCCGGTGATCCAACCGCTCTGCGGGCCGATCGCCCGGGTCACCCAGGAGAAGCTGGTGCCGCAGTCCTGGTCGGCGCGGTTCAGGTAGTAGAAGGCCGCGGCGATGAAGAACATCGGCACGAAGGAGACGAGCAGCGCCGCCGGGGCCTGGAAGCCGACGATGACGACGATCGAGCCGATCACCGCCGCCAGCGAGTAGGCCGGAGCGGTCGAGGCGAGCGCGATCGTCAGGCCATCGCTGAAGGTGATCGCGTCTTTCTTCAGCCCGTGCTCGGCCTGGCTCCTGTGCCGACTCTCAGTCGCCTCACGGCGCATCGTAACTCTCGGTACTAATGCAAAGTCCTTATACGATTCTGGACAAGGCATCACGTTTTCGCATGTACCCATTGGCAACTTGCATGAGGTCCCAACTGGGTCTAGCTTTGTCCATATCGTCGTAACACGAGAGGAGGTTGGCATGGCCGTCGCGTCGCAGGCGAGCCGGGAGCTCGACACCAGCCTGCAAGAGCTCGCCAAGCGGCATCTCTGGATGCACTTCTCGCGGATGGGTGCCTACGGCGCCGATGCACGAGATACCGATCATCGTCCGCGGCGAGGGCTGCTACGTCTACGACGACCACGGCAACCGCTACCTCGACGGGCTTTCGGGCCTGTTCTGCGTCAACGCCGGCCACGGCCGCACCGAGCTGGCGAGGCCGCTGCCCGCCAGATGGAAGAGCTCGACTTCTACACGCTGTGGAGCTACGCCCACCCGCGCGCGATCGAGCTCGCCGCGCGGCTCGCCTCGCTCGCCCCCGGCGACCTCAACCGCGTCTTCTTCACCTCCGGCGGCTCGGAGGCGGTCGAGTCGGCGCTGAAGCTCGCCCGCAACTACCACCGGCTGCACGGCAAAGGCCAGAAGCACAAGGTGATCGCCCGCGAGATCGCCTACCACGGCACCACGCTCGGCGCTCTCTCCGCCACCGGGATCACCGAGCTGCGCTCGCAGTTCGAGCCGCTCGCGCCGGGCGGCTGCCACGTCCCCAACACCAACGTCTACCGCTGGCCGGAGGACCGCCACCCGCTCTGGGCGGCGACCGCGATCGAGGAGCGGATCGAGTTCGAGGGCCCGGAGACCGTCGCCGCGGTGATCCTCGAGCCGGTGCAGAACGCCGGTGGCTGCTTCGTCCCGCCCGACGGCTACTTCGAGCAGGTGCGCGAGATCTGCGACCGCCACGACGTGCTGCTGATCTCCGACGAGGTGATCTGCGCCTGGGGTCGGCTCGGCCACTGGTTCGGCTGCGAGCGCTTCGGCTACCAGCCCGACATCGTCACCGTGGCGAAGGCGCTCACCTCGGCCTACGCGCCGATGGGGGCGCTGATCGCCTCCGACCGAGTCGCTGAGCCCTTCATGCAGGGCGATGCGTCCTTCGCCCACGGCTTCACCTTCGCCGGCCACCCGCTTGCCTCCGCGGTCGCGATGGCCAACCTCGACGTCTTCGAGCGCGAGGACCTCTGCGGCCATGTCCTCGCCAAGGAGGACGAGTTCCGGCAGATGCTGGAGACACTCCACGACCTCCCGATCGTCGGCGACGTGCGCGGCGCCGGCTACTTCCAGGCGATCGAGCTGGTCAAGGACAAGGAGACGAAGGAGACCTTCGAGGGCGAGGAGGCCGAGGAGCTGCTGCGCGGCTTCCTCTCCGGCGAGCTCTACCGGCGTGGCCTGATCTGCCGGGCCGACGACCGCGGCGACCCCGTGGTCCAGCTGGCGCCGCCGCTGATCGCCGACACCGAGCAGTTCGAAGAGATCCACGACGTGCTGCACGCCGTGCTCACCGAGGCCTGGAAGAGGGTCCAGAGATAGGCCCGGCGATGCTCACCGTGCAGAGCCTGCTCGACGAGCTCGATCTCGAGCTGGCCGCTGGCAGCGACGCGGCGGAGGCGCCGGTGCGGTGGGTCCACATCTCCGAGCTGGAGGACCCGACCCCCTGGCTCTCCGGCGGCGAGCTGATGCTGACCACCGGCATCCCGCTCGACTCGGCGGCGAAACAGCGCTCCTTCGTCGGCCGCCTCGCCGATCACAACCTGGCCGGTCTCGGCCTCGGCACCGGCTTCAGCCACAAGAAACTGCCGAAGGCGCTAGTCGAGGAGGCGACCAAGCGTGGCTTTCCCGTCTTCGAGGTGCCCTACTCGACCCCGTTCATCGCGATCACCGAGAAGGCCTTCGCGCGCCTCGTCAACGAGCAGTACGAGGTGCTGCAGCGCGGGATCGCGGTGCAGCGCCGGCTCGAGCGGCTGGTCCTGGAAGAGCGCGGCCTGGAGGAGATCGTCGCCGCCGATCTCCTCCGCTGTCGGCGGCACGGTGGCGATCCTCGGCGGCCGCGGCGAGCGCCTTGCCGGGCGCGGCTTCCGCCGCCAGCTCTCGGCCGAGGCGGTGAAGGCGATTCGCGAGGAAGCGCTCTCGCACACCCGCGACGGTCACCCCTTCGTCCCGGGCCACCCCTCGGTGGCCGGCCGCGCTCTCGCCCACCCAGTGATCTCGCCCGGCGGCGGGCCGCCGCAGGCCTGGGTCGTGATCGTCCGCGACTCCGGTGGGCTGGGCGATTTCGAGCGCTTGATCCTGCAGCAGGCCGTCGCCGTCGTCGCCCTCGAGATGATGCGCCGCCGCGTCGCCAGCGAGACCGAGCGCCGCCTCGCCGGCGACGTGCTGGCGGGGGCGCTGGGCGGTCGCATGGACCCCTCCGAGCTGCGCCGGCGGCTCGAGCCGTTCGGGATCGGCGAGGAGGCCGCGGTGCTCGTCTTCGCCCTCGACGATCCCGCCTCCGCCGAGCCGGCGCTCGAGCACGCGCTCGCCGCCGATGCCTGCCCAGCCGTCGTCGCCCTCCACACCAGCGCCGGCCAGGATCTGCTCTGCGCGGTGGTCGACGCCTCCGACCGCGACCCGATCGACGTCGCCGCCGACGCCCGCAAAGCGCTGACCAGGGACCGGGGGACCGTCCGCGCCGCCGCCAGCCGTCCCGGCCCGCCCGAGGACCTGCGCCGTTCCTTCCACGAGGCGCGCTGCGCGCTCGAGGCGACCGCCTTCTCGGAGAACGGCAGCGAGCCGGAGGTCGCCTCCTGGCGCGACCTAGGCGCCTTCACCCTGCTGCTCTCGATCCAGGACGACGAGGCGCTGAAGCTCTACTGCGACAGCGTCCTCGGGCCGATCGAAGCGGGCGACGAGGAGTACGGCGGCGAGCTGCTGCGCTCGCTGGCCGCCTTCATCGAGCAGAACGGCCAGTGGGAGCGCGCCGCGCGCGAGGTCTACTGCCATCGCCACACGCTGCGCTACCGGATGCGCAAGGTCGAAGAGCTGACCGGGCGCGACCTCTCGCGCGCTCACGACCGGATCGAGTTCTGGCTGGCGCTGCGGGCGAAAGAGCTGGTTGGGTCATGAAGGTCGGGGTGCCGAGGGAGATCAAGCCCGACGAGCACCGCGTCGCGATCACCCCCGCCGGGGTGCGCGAGATGGTTGAACACGGCCACGAGGTGCTGGTCGAGGCCGGCGCTGGGGAGGGCAGCGCGATCCCCGATCCCGACTTCGAAGCGCAGGGCGCCCGCATCGCCGGCGACGCGGCGGCGATCTTCGGCGAGGCCGAGATGGTGCTCAAGGTGAAGGAGCCGCAGCCGGGCGAGATCGAGATGCTGCGCCCGAGCCAGCTCCTCTTCACCTACCTACATCTCGCCCCCGACCCAGAGCAGACCCGTGGCCTGTGCGAGTCGGGTGCCACCTGCATCGCCTACGAGACGGTCGAGGATGCTCGCGGGCAGCTGCCACTGCTGGCACCGATGAGCGAGATTGCCGGCAAGATCGCGACCCAGGCCGGCGCCTTCATGCTGGAGAAGCCGATGGGCGGCCGCGGCATTCTGCTCGGCGGCGTCCCTGGCGTCGCTGCCGCCAACGTGATCGTGATCGGCGGCGGCGTGGTCGGCATGAACGCCGCCTTCATCGCGATCGGGATGGAGGCCGACGTCTTCGTCTTCGACAAGTCGATCGACCGCCTGCGGGAGCTGGAGACGGCCTTCGGCGGCCGCTGCTCCACCGTCTACTCGACCACGTTGGCGATCGAGCAGATGCTGCCGACCGCCGACCTGGTGATCGGCGCCGTCCTCGTCCACGGCGCCCGCGCTCCCTTTGTCGTCAGCCGCGAGCAGCTGGCGCTGATGAAGCCCGGCGCGGTGCTGGTCGACGTCGCGATCGACCAGGGCGGCTGCTTTGAGACCTCACACCCCACTACCCACCGGGACCCTACCTTCGAGGTCGATGGCGTCATTCACTACTGCGTCGCCAACATGCCCGGCGCGGTGCCGATCACCTCGACCCACGCCCTCACCAACGCGACGCTGCCATATGCGATCTCCCTTGCTGACGCCGGCGTTGCCGGAGCGATCCGGCGGGACCCCGGGCTACGGCTCGGGGTCAACGTCGCTACCGGGGAGGTGACCCACCCGGCGGTCGCCGAGGGGGTGGGAACGACTTGCGTGCCGGTCGAGGAGGCGCTCGAAATAAGAGACAACGTGGAGGTGAGCTAAGTGGCGAGGGCGGAGAAGACGAGGCTGAGGAACTTCATCGGCGGCAAGGCGGTCGACCCGGTGGAGGGAAAGACCGAGGACGTCGTCAACCCTGCCAGCGGTGAGGCGATCGCCGAGGCGCCGCTCTCTACCAAGGCGGACGTAGACGCCGCGGTCGAGGCGGCCAAGGCCGCCTTCCATGGCTGGGCGACGACGCCGCCGGGGGAGCGCGCGATGGCGCTGCTGCGGATGGCCGATCTGATCGAGGAGCGCGGCGATGAGATCGCCGATCTCGAGTCCGCCGACGCCGGCAAGCCGCGCACCGCCGTGCTCGAGGACGAAGTCCCGGTGATGGCCGACCAACTTCGCTTCTTCGCCGGCGCCGCGCGCACGATGGAGGGCCGTGCTGCTGGCGAGTACGCCGAGGCCCGCACCTCCTTCGTCCGCCGCGAGCCGGTCGGGGTGATCGGCCAGATCACCCCCTGGAACTACCCGCTGATGATGGCGGTCTGGAAGATCGGTCCGGCGCTCGCCGCCGGCAACACGATCGTGATCAAGCCGGCTGAGATGACGCCGCTGACGACGCTCCTGTTCGCCGAGTGGTGCGCCGACCTGCTGCCGCCGGGGGTGTTCAACGCGATCGGTGGCCACGGCGAGCCGACCGGCGCCGAGCTGGTCACCCACCCCGACGTCGCGATGGTCTGCCTGACCGGCTCGCCACCGACCGGCAAGTGGATCGCCAAGGCCGCTGCCGACAGCCTGAAGCGCGTCCACCTCGAGCTCGGCGGTAAGGCGCCGGTCATCGTCTTCGACGACGTCGAGATGGAGACTGCGCTGGAGACGATCGCCGGCACCGGCTACTACAACGCCGGCCAGGACTGCACCGCGGCGACCCGGGTGCTCGCCTCGACCGCCGTCTACGACGACGTCGTCAACGGGCTTAGCTCCGAAGCACAAGCGCTGGTGCTCGGTGACACGCTCTCGCCCGACACCACGCTGGGGCCGCTCAACTCCATGCGCCAGCGCGAGCGGGTCGAGGGCTTCCTCGAGCGGCGTCCCGGCAACGCCGAGATCGTCACCGGCGGCGGCCAGCCCGAGTTGCCGGGTTACTTCCTCGAGCCCGCAGTGGTCGCCGGCCTCGAGCAGGGCGACGAGATGATTCAGGACGAGATCTTCGGCCCGGTGATCACCGTCCAGCCTTTCTCCGACGAGGAGAAGGCGATCGAGTGGGCGAACGGCACCCGCTACGGCCTCGCCTCCTCGGTCTGGACGCGGGACGTCGGCCGCGCGATGCGGGCCGCCAACGCGCTTGAGTTCGGCTGCGTCTGGGTCAACGACCACATCACGCTCGTCTCCGAGATGCCGCATGGCGGCTACAAGCAGTCCGGTTACGGCAAGGACCTCTCGGTCTACGCGCTCGAGGACTACACGAACATCAAGCACGTGATGATCAACCTCGAATAGCCGACCACGGGCATACGATCAGCTCTTCGTGAACCGAGTAGGCAGGGGAATAGCGGTTGGGGCGGTGCTGCTCGGCGCCTTCCTCGCGCTGGGCGCGGCGCCGCCGGCAGAGGAAGAGGACCCGCGCTGCCACGGGCGGCGGGCGAAAATCATCGGCGCCGAGAAAGCGGATGTCCTGCACGGGACGCCGGGCCGCGACGTGATCTGGGGCGGCCTCGGCGACGACACGATCTTCGGCAGTCTCGCCAACGACCTGATCTGCGGCGGGCCCGGGGCCGACCTGGTCCGGGGTGGGCGCGGCAACGACCTCGTCGACGGTGGCGCCGGTGACGGTGACCGGGCGATCGGCGACCTCGGCGACGACAAGGTGCTGGGCGGCAATGGAGAGTACGACGAGGCGGCGGGCAGCCTTGGAATCGACATGGTCAGCGGCGGGCGGGGCAGCTTCGACCACGTCCACGGCGACTACGGCTACGACCGCATGGACGGCGGCCCGGGAGGCGGTGACGTCGCCTCGTTCGCAACCGACGTCGCCTCACCGAGCGGCGGCGGCGTGCGCGCTTCGCTCGTCACCCATAAGGCACGTGGCGACGGCCACGACCGACTCTTCCGCTTCGAGAGCCTCGAGGGTTCGGCCTTCGACGACGTCCTGATCGGCGACCCCCGCGACAACGAGATCGACGCCGGTCCCGGCGACGACTCGATCGTCGGCGGCAAGGGTCGCGACGAGCTGAACGGCGGCCCGGGCTCCGACGGCTGCCGCGGCGCGAAAGGGAGCACGGCCTCCTGCGGGAAAGAACCCCGCTTCAAAGCCTCGGCCTACATCGAGATCGATCGTTCCCACACTGAGGGCGGCGGCCTCGCGATCGTCGGCGGCGGCGGTCGCGACGAGTTCACCGTCGCCTTCGACGAACGCTCTACGACCTTCGGCGTCACCGCCGCCAACGGGATCGCGCTCGGTCCGGGTTGCACCCGGACCGGCCCGACGCAGGCGAGCTGCGCGGCCGGTGGGCCGGCGCGCTGGTTGATGGCAGACCTCGGGCCCGGTGACGACCGTCTGCGGGTCGAAGGCGACCTCTCCGGCGTCGAGAACGTCCGCGTCGCCGGGGGAACCGGCGACGACGTGATCCGCGGTGGGCCCGAGGACGATCTGATCGAGGCGGGCTTCGGCGCCGATCGCCTTTACGGCGGAGCAGGCGCCGACGGCTTGATCGGGAGCACGCCCGGCCCGACCTTCCTCTATGGCGAAGAGCACGGCGACCTGCTGGCGGCGGGCGGCGGCTGTGCCGGCGGCGCGATCGTCGGCGGGCCCGGCCGCGATGACGCTTCTTTCGCCGAGACCCAAGCGCACCCTGGCCTGCTCTACATCTCATTCCCGCTCGACAAGGCCTGGGTCGACGAGGTCCGCGGCTGCGACTCGGTCCGCCTCGACGACTCCAACGAGGACATGGAGGGGTCTTTCGACTGGGACGTCCTGATCGGCGACGGCGGCAAAAACGCGATGCTCGGCCAGCCCGGCGCCGACCGCTTCTACGGCGGCGGTGGCAATGACGTGATCGACGCCCGCGACGGCGTCCGTGACTTCTCGATTCAGTGCGGCCGCGGCAAGCCCGTCAGGCCCAAAGGGAAATCGAAAGCCAAAGCGGAGCCGATCATCGTCGGCACCCCCGCCGGCTTCGCCCTCACCGACAGCTTCGACCCCGGCCCCGCCCTCTGCGCCGAGCACAAGCACGGCGTCCCCGTGCCTGGCTTGAACCACGACGGCTGAACCGCGTCAGCGGCTGCGGCGACGCGCCCGCCCGGACGGTGCTCCCCTGCGCGTTCGCTGTTTGCGGGGTTAGGCCCGGATAAAGAGCGAACGCTCGCCGGTTGCTTCGGACGAGGGGGAGAGATCATTGTGGGCTCGTCCTTTAGTAGGGCAGTGGGTGGTAAGAAGCGAACGCACTTTCCACTAGCGGAGCTGGCGAGGAAGCAGTACGGGGTCGTCTCGACCTCGCAGCTCGAAGCTCTTGGTTATTCGCCCGAAGCGATCGCTTACGCGACCAGGCTTTGCCGGTTGCACCGGATCCACCGTGGCGTCTACGCGGTTGGCCATCGGCGCATCACCGATCACGGTCGCCATCTGGCTGCGGTCCTTGCCTGTGAGCCCGGCGCCATGCTCAGTCATCACTCGGCTGGCTGGCTCTGGGGTCTGCTTGCCGGTCCCTCGGGGACCATTCACGTCACCGCGCCCACGCGGCGCCACACCAAGTCCTCGCTCCGGCTTCACTACGGAACCTTGGCGGAGGAGGATCTCGCGACCTGCGACGAGATACCGGTCACGGCTGTGCCTCGCACCATGCTCGATCTAGCCGTACCGCTTTCGCGGCATCGCCTCGATCGAGTGATCGAGCGGTCCGAAGAGCTTGGGCTTTTCGATCTTGCCGCGGTTGACGCAGTGCTCAGGCGAGTCAGGGGTCACGCCGGTACGGGTCGATTGCGGCGCGCCGTGGCTCTTTACCGTCCGCCCCCATTCACTCGATCGCAACTCGAGCGACGCTTTCTGGGCCTGGTCCGCAACGCGAGACTCCCGCTGCCAGCGATGAACTACACCCTGGCGGGTTATGAGCTCGATGCCTATTGGGAAGCGGAGCGCTTCGTGGTCGAACTCGATGTCTTCGAGACCCATGGAACGCGTGCTGCCTTCGAGCGGGACCGTCTACGCCAAGAGGATCTGAAGCTGATTGGAATCGAGATGATCCGTGTCACTGGGTCCCGCCTTGATCGCGAACCCGACGCGGTGATCGATCGCATAGCCACGCTTCTTGCGCGCCACCGTTCTGCGCCTGAGCGCGTTCGCCTTTTCTAGGGGCTAAGCACTGCAAACAGCGAACGCGCAGGAGGAGTGGCGGCTAGTGCTGGAGGAACTCAGGCCGGCCTGGCCACGCACGGTCAGTAGGGTGGGGGGCATGGCGAAAAGCGCCGGAAACGACGAGGCGGCGGCGATCGCGGCGGCAATCGCCCGGTTCGAGGCCGAGACCGCTCCGAGCGCCGCGGCTGACGGTGAGGCGGCGAGCCCCTGGCAGCGTGCGGCGCTGATCGAGGGTGTCGGCGCCAAGGCAAGCATTCAGGACCTCGACGAAGGAGGATCGAAATGGCTGTCGTGAAGATCATCGAGTTGGTCGGCAGTTCGAAGACGTCGACCGACGATGCGGCGAGGCAGGCGCTGAGCCAGGCGCAAGGCACCCTGCGCAACATCCGCGCCGTCGACATCGTCTCGACCGGGATTCGGGGCGAGAACCTCGACGAGTACCGCGCTCACGTGCGGGTCGCCTTCCTGATCGAGGGAACGGACATCGACTAACAGCCGAGTGGGAGGGATGGGCAGGACCCTCCCCGGACAAGTGCCGGTCTAATGAGACCGGCACTTTGAGTATCCGCCCGTTGAGAGCCCTGCCCATCCCTCCCCGCGGGCGTTGGCTAGATTTCCGTTGATGAGTTCTGAGCCACCCGAGGTTTCTCGCGAGCAAGCGCAAAAGCTGATCGACGAAGGCGCGCAGCTGGTCGATGTGCGCGCCGACCACGAGTGGGAGATGGGGCGGATCGAGGGCGCGACCCACCTGCCACTGGCTGAGCTCGCCGAGCGGGCCGGGGAGATCGACAAGGATCGTTCGGTCGTCCTCTACTGCCGCGGCGGCAATCGCTCGAGCATGGCGACCGCGGCCCTGGCGGCCGAGGGCTACGACGCGGCGAAGCTGAGCGAGGGGATCGTCGGCTGGTCTGAGGCTGGGTTGGCGCTCGAGCCAGAGGGCGGTCAAGTGGCCGAGTCGGGCGAGGCCGCAGCGATTCTCCACGCTGGAGGGAAACTGCCTCCGAGCAAGTCCTGAAGCGCCTTCTGGATTAAATACCCGAATCCCTGTCAGGTTTTGCTATTTTCCTTGGGGTGGAGGTCGTCGTAGATCAAGGCAAGGAGCAGCGCGGCAAGGGCCGCACCGGTTCTCTGGAGAACCCGGAGACCTACGAGAACGTCCCCGGCAGCATCATCCCGATCCTCGAGCGCGAGTTTGACGACTTCGACAACGAAGCGGAGGAGTTCCTCGCGGGCAAGATGCCGGAAGACGAGTTCATCGGCTTCCGCCTCAAGCAGGGCGTCTACGGCCAGCGCCAGGCCGACGTCCAGATGGTGCGGGTGAAGCTCCCCTTTGGCGGCGTCACGCCAGAGCAGATGGAGGTCTTCGCCAACGTCGTCGAGAAATACGCTCCGCTCGACAAGGGCCACATCACGACGCGGCAGAACATCCAGATCCACCACGTGCCACTGCGCGACATGGAGCTGCTGCTGCGCGAGATCGCCGAGGTCGACCTCTCCTCCCGCGAGGGCTGCGGCAACACGGTCCGCAACGTGACCGGCGATCCCTGGGCCGGCGTCGCGCCTGACGAGGTCTTCGACCCGACGCCCTACGCCGGCGCCTACGTCCGCTACTTCGTCCGCCACCCGACGACGCAGCTGATGCCGCGCAAGATCAAGACTGCCTTCACCGGCTCCGACGAGGACCGGGCGATCACCGGCATCCATGACATTGCCTTCCTCTCCCGCGAAAAGGACGGGGTCAAGGGCTTCGAGGTCCGGGTCGGCGGCGGCACCTCGATCATGGCCCGCGTCGCGCCGACTCTCTACGAGTTCGTCGAGGCCGACAATGGCGACTACCTCAAGGTGGCGGAGGCAGCGCTGCGGATCTTCGACCGCCAGGAGTGGCTGCGCGTCAACCGCGCCCGCGCCCGGATCAAGGTCCTGATCGACAAGATCGGCATCGACGCCTTCCGTGAGCTGGTCGACGAGGAGCTCGAAGGCGACTGGGTCGAGGAGCGCGAATTCGACGCGGGGCTGGTCGAGCGGTTGCGCTTCGACGACGACGAGGAGGCGAACGCCCCGGATGCGCCCGCCGCGCCCGCGTCGCCGAACGGCGAGCGCTCCGAGTTCGAGCGCTTCTGCGAGGCCAACGTGCAGGCGCAGCGCCAGGAGGGCTTCTCGGCGGTCGAGGTGAAGATCGACCGCGGCGACCTGACCCCGGAGCAGTTCCGCGGCCTGGCCGCGATCATGCGCGAGTTCACCGGCGGCTACGCGCGCAGCACCGTGCAGCAGAACCTGGTCCTGCGCTGGGTCCGCGACGAGGCCCTGTTCGAGGTCTGGCAGCGGCTCGACGCGCTCGGCCTCAGCGAGGCCGGCGCCCGCGAGATCACCGACGTGGTCAGCTGCCCCGGCACCGACAGCTGCAAGCTCGGGATCACCAGCTCGATGGGTCTCAACCGCGCCGTCAAGGAGCGGCTCGAGGCGATGGACGTCAAGGACGGGCTGACCCGTCAGATCCACGTGAAGATGAGCGGTTGCCCCAACGGATGCAGCCAGCACCACATCGCCAACATCGGTTTCTACGGCGCCTCGCTGAAAATCGGCGACCGCCAGATGCCCGCCTACATCCCGCACATCGGCGGCAAATACGAGGGCGGTGAGGTGATCTTCGGCACGCGGCTGAAGTCACGCCTGCCCGCCAAGCGTGTCCCCGAAGCTGTCGAGCGCTGGGTGCGCCTCTACGAGGCCGAGCGCTCCGACGAGGCCGAGGAGTTCAATGCCTTCGCCGAGCGTGCCGGCGCCCCCCGTTTCGAAGAAGAGGTCAAGGATCTAACCCTCCCCGCGGAGTTCAGTCTGGAGACGATGCAGCAGTTCATCGACTGGCAGCGCTCCAGCCCTTACAAAGTGGAGAGGGGCGAGGGCGAGTGCGCGATATGACCCCCGTAGCCGTCTCGCCGCTGATCGAGGACCCCGAGGCGATCGCCGCCGAGCTCGAGGGCCGCTCCGCCCAGGAGGCGATCGAGTGGATGTTCGAGACCTTCGGCGAGCGCCACTACATCGCCTGCTCGTTCCAGAAAACGAGCTCGGTCACGGCGCACATGGCGACCCAGATCAACTCCGAGGCGCGCTTCTTCTATCTCGACACGGACGTGCTCTTCCCCGAGACCTACGAGACGCGCGACCGCCTCGCGGAGCATCTCGGCATCGAGTTCGACCGCTTCCACAACCTGACTCTCGAAGAGCAGGCCGCCGAGCACGGCGACGAGCTCTGGAAGAGCAATCCCGACGCCTGCTGCGGCTTGCGCAAGGTCGAGCCGATGGGTCGGGCGCTTTCTTCCGTAGACTGCTGGCTCGCCGGCGTCCGCCGCGAAGACTCAGCCAGTCGCGCCAAAACCCCCAAGTTCGCCCGGGACAAGCGCTTCGAGCTGTGGAAGCTGAACCCCCTCGCGGACTGGACCGAGCGCGACGTCTGGAACTACATCCGTGAGCACCGCCTCCCGTACAACCCGCTTCACGATCAGGGCTACCCCTCGATCGGCTGCACCCATTGCACCAAGCCGGTCGCCGCGGGCGCTTCGCCGCGCGACGGCCGTTGGGTGGGCCTGCAAAAGACCGAGTGCGGGATCAACTAGCGGCGCCTGCACGAACTCCTGACCCTTCCCTCCGACCGATTGGTGAGAGAACTGCCTGATGAGCGAGACGATGACTGAGCTTTCCCTGACCCTTTCCGAGCGCCACACGGCCGACTTCGAGATGATCGGCAACGGCGGCTTCGCGCCGCTTACCGGCTTCCAGGGCTCGGCCGACTGGGAGCGCGTCTGCGCCGAGATGCGCACCGCCGCCGGCGAGTACTGGCCGATCCCGATCACCCTGGCGACCGACCTCGAGTGCGAGGTCGGCGACGTCGTCGCGCTGTCGAGCGACGAAGGCAAGCCGCTGGGGCGGATCACCGTCGAGGAGATCTGGGAGCGCGATGCCAAGCGCGAGGCCGAGCAGGTCTACGGCACCACCGACGAGGCCCATCCCGGCGTCGCCGCGATCTACGAGGAGGGCAACCGGATGATCGCCGGCCCGATCGAGGTCGACGCCCTGCCCGACCACGACGAGGCCTTCATGCGGCGCTACAAGACGCCCGCCGAGCACAAGGCCGACTTCGAGGCGCGCGGCTGGAAGAAGATCGTCGCCTTCCAGACCCGCAACCCGATTCACCGCGCCCACGAGTACCTGACCAAGGCGGCGCTGGAGACCTGCGACGGCCTCTTCATCCACCCGCTGATCGGCAAGACCAAGGCCGGCGACATTCCCGCCGATGTGCGGATGCGCTGCTACGAGGTGCTGATGGAGAAGTACTACCCGAACGACCGAGTCGTGCTCGGGGTGAAGCCGGCGAAGATGCACTACGCCGGCCCGCGCGAGGCCGTCCTGCACGCGATCGTCCGCCGCAACTACGGCGCCACCCACTTCATCGTCGGCCGTGACCACGCCGGCGCCGGCGACTACTACGGCACCTACGACGCGCAGAAGATCTTCGACGAGATCGACATCGACGAGCTCGGGATCGAGCCGCTGATGTTCGAGCACACCTTCTGGTGCAACGAGTGTGAGGGGCTTGCCTCGGGCAAGACCTGCCCGCACGACCAGGAGTCGCACCTGTTTCTCTCCGGGACCAAGGTCCGCGAGATGCTCGGCAACGGCGAAAGGCCGCCGCACGAGTTCTCACGCGACGAGGTCGCCGACATCCTGATCGACGCTTACAAGGAGGACTGAACGAGCATGGCTGGCGAGAAGGGCTTCACCCTCTGGTTCACCGGGCTTTCCGGTGCCGGCAAGACGACCATCTCCGGACTGCTGGAGACTCAACTGCGCGAGCGTGGCTCGAAGCTAGAGATCCTCGATGGCGACATCGTGCGCGAAAACCTCTCCAAGGGGCTTGGCTTCTCGAAGGAGGACCGCGACACGAACATCCGCCGGATCGCTTTCGTCGCCGACCTGCTCAGCCGCAACGGCGTGCCAGTGATCACCGCGGCGATTTCCCCCTACGCCGAGATCCGCGATGAGGCGCACGAGCTGATGGGCGACCGCTTCATCGAGGTCTACGTCAAGGCCTCGGTCGACACCTGCGCCGAGCGCGACGTTAAGGGCCTCTACGCGAAGGCCTTCGCCGGCGAGATCAAGGAATTCACCGGTGTGTCTGACCCGTACGAGATTCCCGAGAACCCGGCCTGGGTCTGCGACACCGAAAACGAGTCGCCGGAGGAGTCGGCGCAGAAGCTGCTCGAGTACCTCGAGTCGCGGGAGCTGATCCCGGCGGCTGCTGTTACTGCCTAGGACGTAGCGGGGTGGAGGGGCGGCAGTCCCCTCACCTGACAATCGCCGGGCTAATTAGCCCGGCGATTTGAGTATCCGCCAGTTGAGGGGACTGCCGCCCCTCCTTCCAGGCCGTCTCGGCAGGACCGCAGCCGCCGGTCCCTCCGCGTAGCTTCTATTTCTCTCTGACGATGACCGTGCGGCCGTCCGCGAGGCGATAAAGCGTTCCGACTGGCTCGCCACGGCCCACGACTCGCTGGCCCGGTTTTAGCTGGATTTCCTCGACGCTTTGGTCTTTGTTCGCGACCACGGCGTCGGCTGGGCGGGTCACTTGGTCGGCTTTCGACTTGGCGGTCAGCTCCTCGGTTAGGTTCAGGGAGGAGAGGGCTGCTAGTAGGAAGGCGACCGATAGGACTATGCCCAGGTCGAAGAGGTTGACTAGGCCGTCCAGGGGGTCGCCGGCGCGGTCGTCGCGGCTGCGGGCTCTTGCGGTGACTTTCATGGGGCTACCGCCCAGTGGGAGTGATGGCCGACCGGGAGGCCGTTGCCGCTGCCGGCGGTGAGGCAGGCGGCTACGTACTCGACGTCGGAGTAGTCCTGGGCGTAGAGGCGGTCGCGGATCAGGGAGATTGAGAAGGCGATCGCGCCGACCAGGAGGCCGGCGACGGTGACGCCGAAGGCGACGCGGAGGTTCTCGGTCAGGGTCGCGACGTCGCCGTCGGCGAGACCAGCGAGGGCGGGGGAGAGCGGGATCAGCGTCCCCATCAGGCCCAGGGCGGGGCCCATGCGGACGAGGATGCGGGTGCGCTCGAGGCGGCGCAGGGAGAGGTAGTCGTACTCGGCGAGGCGCTTGGCGATCCGGGCTTCGGCGTCGGGCCTGCCGACCTGTTCGAGCACGCCAGCGAGCGCCTCCTCCATCGTGCGGTTGCGGGCCAGCGGCATTAGGGCCACCAGCGCCTCGGCCTGCTGGCCGGCGGCGAGGCGACCCTGGCACTCCGCCACCGCGTTCTCCAGCTGCCAGACGCTGCGGCCGCGGCGGCGCCTCAGCTCGGCCAGGAGTGCCCCCAGCTCGACCACGACGACCACCAGGGCGAGCAGGGCGAGAACTAGGACCGGGACCCGCAGCGCTTCGGAGACGTCGAAGAGGATCTGCTCGACCGTCATCGCAGCAAGCTTCTGGTCTCGATCAGAGCGCCGGCGCCCAGCAGGGCGCCTGTGATCAGGACCCCGAGGGCGGCGCCGGAACGCCCCGGACTGTCGCCCTCATCCTTGAGCTGACCAGTCCGCGCCGCGATCGGTTTCGCTGCATCGATCGGAGTGGTAGTAGCGCTGACGAGTTCGCCGCCGACCGGCTCGCCGGCCGCGGCATTGCGCAGAGCGGTGCCGGTATTACTCCGCCGGACACGCGGCCTGCGGCCGCGTTGAGCGTCCGTCGGAGCAACACCGGCACCGCTCCCAGGCGACGCAGCAGCCGGACCAAGAGCCATAGCACCGCGCGTGCCAGTTGCGGCACCGTGGTCGGGAGCGTCCGCATCACGGTTGTGCCCGCCCCCCTTACGGCCCGGTCCCGATAGCGGTGCCCCGATCTGGACGGTCACTACGGCCGAGGCACCTGCGCTGTCACCGGGGGTTGTCACGCCGACGACCACGTCGTAGCTGCCACGCTGGGCGAAGCTGTGCCGGGTGGTGACTCCCGAGGCGGAGTGGCCGTCGTCGAAGTACCAGGAGTAGGTCAGTTGCTCGCCGGCGCCGGCACGCTCGACGATCGCCTCAAAGGAGACCGGCTGCCCTGGTTTTGCCTGCACGGGCGAGGCCTCTGCTTTGACCTGCAGCGGCGACCCCTTATGGAGGACGAGCGTGATGCCCTGGGGCGCTTCGAAGGAGTCGGGGGCGTTGACGTCCTCGGCACTGCTGCTGGGGCGAAGGAAGCCGGTCCCCGCGGCGGTCGCGTAGACGACCGGCGGGCCGTCGGGGAAGGCGCCGGGATCGAGCGCCTGGTGACGGCTGAGCAGGACCGTGCCGCCGGCCGGCCGCTGCACTTCGAGATAGGAGAAGCCGTACGGGTCGGCGCCGGCCGCTTCGAGCACCCTTCCCAGCGAGAACCCGGTCACCGCCTGGGTGCTCTCCCCGCTGGTAGAGCGCAGCACGTAGGGACGCTCGCTTACGTCCTCCTGCCCGGCGAGGGCGTCAAGTGAGAGCGCCTGCTGCGTACCGCCGGGAGCAACAACGGTGACCTGTGCGACATCGGCCTGAGCCGCGCCGAGCCAGGGTCCCGCCAGCCAGCAGACGGCAATCGCCGTCGCGACCAGGGTTTGCCTCAGGAGGTTGTGTACCTGACCGTGAAGCATCCGAAGTCCGTTCCCGGCGAGTAGAAACCGGCGAAGACTGAGGAGGCGGTCCCCGATGGGATCGCACCTGGGACCCGTTCGTAGACGTGGGCGTTGCCGCTGGCTGAGATCGTCGCCGCGCGGCTCAGGTCGAGGTTGACTAGCACCTGCCGTTTGGCCGGGTCGGCATCCTCCTTGATGGAGAAGATCGCGCGCGAGCCGCCGCCGGCGATCTCGATCTCCGGCTCTGCCGTCGTCAGGTCGATCCCGTGGCCGCTGTAGAGGAAGCGGACGGCGCCGCCGAAGTAGATCGCAGCCGTGTCGTCGGCGGGGTCGGCTGGGTTGGCGCCGGCGTGGTGCCAGCCTTTGGCGAAGGGGAAGTGGAAGTCGTAGGTGAGCGGGGTGGAGGCGCCGCCCAGCAGCACCGGCGGATCCGCGCTGGCGCCGCCGGAGACGCTCGTCCCCTCGCCGGTGTTGATGTAGCGGATGAAGGACTCGCGGACGTGCCAATCGATCGACGCTGAGGTGACGCCGAGAGCGCCCGACGGCGGGGTCGCTACCGGTGGCGGGTTCTCGGGCGCAGGCCCGGCGCCGCTTGGCAGCGGGCAGCCGCTGGCGCCGGCGGGCCCTCCCGGCGCGGCGTCCGGCGACTCGCTACCGCCGGCGAGAAGACCGGTGGCGCTCGTCGAGAGTCCCGCGAAGCGCTTGCGCAATTGCTCGCTGGGCAGGTCGGGATCGAGGTCGCGATCGATCAGTGCTGCCGCCGCGCCGGTCAGCTTCAGCCGCAGGGCGGCGAGCTTGACTGTGCCCGCGCCCGCGTCGACGCGACGTTTGCCGCCGAGGATGCGGAAGAGGTCGATCTCCTTTCCTCTCGCCCTCGCGGTGACCAGCGAGCGCCGCCCGAGGGAGATGCCGATCGAGCTCAGCCTCAGCTTCGCGCCGTCGGCATCGAGCAGGATCCCGCCCCGGTGCCGGACCAGTGTCGTCGTGGCACCCGCCAGGCCCGAGCGCACCGGGAGCACGATCCGGTTCGGTCCGTTCTTCGCCGCGCCGCTGGCAGCGATCCTGACGCCGCTCTCCTGCAGCGCTTTGGCCGCCGGCCCGTTCAGGGCCATGGTGGTGGCCCCGGCGGCGCCTTGCGCCGCCGGGGCTGTGCAGAGCACCGCGACGGCGGCAAGCGCCGCCGTCGCGCTCAGGCTCCGCAGCCTGTCCGGGAGGGTCCTCACCCGGTGGTCACCGTGATCGTGACTGGATCGAGCGGCTGACCCGCTTTGTAGGTCGGAGCGAAGGGAGCCGCTCCGGCGGCGGTCAGGGTTGCCGGGACGTTCGTCCAGGTGACCGTTTTGCCGTCCGCCGAGTAGGTCGGGGTGACGGCGCTCGGGTCGAGGGTCGCGAACTTGGTGTCCTGCTCGAGCACGCCCGGCAGGTCTTCGCAGGATTTCCCAGTGAATTTGTCGATGTCGTAGCTGTAGTCGCCGACGACGATCGACGAGCTGGCACCATCTATCTTCAGGGTCAGGTCGGTGAGCTCGATTTCCTGGATGCAGTGCATCGGCTTGGCGAACTCGAGGCTGCCTTGGGTCTGCAGCACCAGCTTGTCGGTGGCGCCGTATAGGCCCTTGTGGAAGCTGCCGCCGGCAGCGGGGAAGGCGTAGGTGGTCGCCGGATCGTTGAGCGGCCCGGTTGCCGTCGCCCCGCCGGAGATTTCGATCGTCCCGTTCGTGGGGGGAGCGGGCGGCGGTGGCCCCTGATGGCCGAGGACATAGGCGCGCCAGGAGGCGAGCATGCCCCAGGACGCGTTGCCCGAGACGACCGGCTTGGCCGCCTCCAGGACCGGGTTCGCCTTGGCCGAGAGCCAGATCATGCCGACGCCGTCTCGGCGCAGGGCGCGCTCGAGGCCGAACTTCTGCTTCAAGGTGCCGGCGGCGTCAGCGGTGAGACGCAGCTTGGCGTCCTGCAGGGAGACGGCACCAGTGGAAGCGTTGAGGTTCGCGGCGGCGCCAAGGCTGAAGATCGCGGCTTCCTCGTCGCCGAGCTTCCCCTTCAGCGTGCCGGCGGCGAAGTCGAAGCGCAGCGCGGACACGACGACTCCCTTTTTGCCTCGCTTGAAGCGGAGCCAGCCGTCGGCGGTCGTCGACGCGCCGGCGCCGGGATCGACGGCCGAGATCGGCAGGGACACCGTGCGGTCGTCCTTCGTCGCTGGGCTGCCGGCCTGGATCGTCACTCCCTGTCCGCTCAGCGTGCGCCCTTTGGCGTGGCTGGCGAGGATGACCGACGCCGTGCCTACCGCCGGCGCGGCGCCAACGGGACCGGCGGTTGCCGCCGCGATGCCCGCGACCACCATCGCCGCCATCAACCCTCTGCCGATCGAGCGTCTCTTGGTCCTCTGCCTTCTCATCTGTTCAGGCGCCTCCTTGCCTGTCCTGCGCGCTCGGGCGCGCTGTTTGTGTCCGGCCCCTTTGATTAGGGCACCCTAAGAAATTCAAACTAACATAGTCGGGATTAGGGTGCCCTAACACCCTTGGTCCGAGGCCACCCAAGCGACGTGCAGCGCGGTTCGACCGTCGTGCTCGGTCAGCTGCGCGTCTGCCCCCCAGACCTTGGCGAGACGGCTTGCGTCGAGCACCTCGGCCGGCTTTCCCGCAGCGACCGTGCGCCCCTTGGAGACGACCACGGCGGTGTCGGCAACGGCCGCCGCCAGCGCCAGGTCGTGGACGACCAGCAGCACGGTCAGTCCGTCGTCGACCAGCCGCCTGAGCAGGGTCGCGACGCCGACCGTGGCGCCGAGGTCGAGCTGCGAGGTCGGCTCGTCGGCGATCAGGACCGGCGCTTCCTGGGCGAGGCCGATCGCGATCTGGACCCGCTGCAGCTCGCCGCCCGAGAGGGTGGTCAGCGCTCGCTCGGCGAAGCGGGTGACGCCGGCGCGCCCCATCGCCCCGCCGATCGCGTCGCGATCGGCGCCGGTGAGGCGGCGCAGCGGGCGCAGGTGGGAGGAGCGGCCGATCGTCACCGCTTCCCGCACGCTGACCCCCGCCGGCACCGGCATTCGTTGTGGGACGAAGGCGCGTACCCGGGCGAGGTCGCGCCCCCGCATCTCGCCGATCTCGCGGCCGGACCAGTGGACGGCGCCGCCACAGGTCCCCTGCAGTCCCGAGATCGCGCGAACCAGCGTCGACTTGCCGGCGCCGTTGGGCCCGACGATGGCGACGAGCCGGCCGTGATCGAGGCGCAGGTCCGCGCCGCGCAGGATCGGCACGCCGCCGACCTCGACCTCGACGCCCCGAGCCTCCAGCGGCGGCGCGGCCAGCTGAGCGGCAGCCTCCATCACACCGCCTTTCGCAGCAGCCAGAGGAAGAGCGGCACGCCGAGCACGACCATGAAGGGCCCGACCGGCATCTCGATCGGCGCCCGCAGCGTCCGCGCCAGGGTGTCCCCTGCCGCCAGCAGGGCGGCGCCGCCGATCGCCGAGGCAGGGACGACGAAGGTGTGGCTCGAGGTGCCGCCGGCCATCCGCACCACGTGCGGCACGACCAGGCCGAGGAAGCCGAGCAGGCCGGCGATCGCGGCGGAGGCAGCAGCCAGGAGCGCGGCGGAGACCGCGGCGCCGAGCCGGACCAGGTGCGGGCGCGAGCCGAGCGAGGCGGCGACGTCGTCGCCCAGAGCCAGCCGGTCGAGCGGCCGGATCAGCAGCAGGGCGCAGGCGAAGCCGGCGGCGAAGTAGGGCCAGATCGTCTGCAGCTCGTCCCAGCCGCTGGAGGTGAGGCCGCCGGCGATGAAGAAGATCGCGGAGGGCGCTCGCTCCGGGTAGGCGGCGAGCAGGCCGGTGGTCGCGGCGGTGAAGAGGGAGAGGATGGCGATCCCGGCGAGGATCACCTTGCCGACGCTGCCGCGGTTGGCGCCCGACCAGGCGAAGGCGAAGACCAGCGCTGCGGCGAGCAGGCCGAAGAAGAGGGCGCCGACCGGCAGCAGCGCGATCGAGCCGGGGAAGGCGATGATGATCAGGATCGCGCCGAAGCCGGCCCCGCCGGTGACCCCGATCACATCGGGCGAGGCCAGCGGGTTGGCGAGCGCTCCCTGCAGGATCGCCCCGGCGATGCCGAGCGCCGCGCCGACGACGAGCGCCTCGACCGTGCGTGGCAGCCGCAGGGTCTCGACGATCTGCTGGCTGGGCCCGCCGCTGCCGTTGCCGAGCAGCACGTCGATCACCTCGGAGAAGGGGACCTTGACCGCGCCCAGCGCCAGCGAGGCGACGACCGCCGCTGCGAGCGCGACGAGCAGCGCCGCGAAGACGAGGGTGCGGCGGGCCAAGGACGCTCAGTTCTCGAGGTAGACGCGACGAACCTTGCGGATCGTGCGGGCGACGTCGGTGCCGGCCTGCAGCAACGAGTTGTCGACCGAGATGTAGATGCGGCCGTTGCGCACCGCCGAGGTAGTCGCCCAGGCGGGGTTGGTCCGCAGGTACTCGGTGAGGCTGGGGATGTCGTCCTCGTTGGCGTGGGGGACGGCGACGATCACGTCGGGATCTTCGGCGACCACGACCTCGTCGGAGATCCGCTCGAAGCCGGAGCTCGACTCGACCCCGCCGGTCAGCAGGCGCCCGCCGGCCTTGGTCACGATGTCGCCTCCCCAGCTGTTGGGCAGGAAGGTGAAGGGGGTGCGGCCGACGCCGAGGATCAGCATCACCGTCGGGCGCCGCTCGATTCCCCGCCGCGCTTTCGTCGACATCTTTCTTCATCGCTTTGACCAGCCGCTCGGCCTGCGAGCGCTTGCCGACCAGGCCGCCGATCGCCAGCGTCTGGGCGAACGAGGCGTTGACGTTGCGCGGCTCGCGGACGAGGACGCGAATGCCGAGGTCGCCCATCGAGTCGTTCCCCTTCGCCCAGGTCGGCGAGGAGAGAACCAGGTCTGGGTCGAGCGCGGCGAGCTGCTCGAGGTTGGGCCCGTTCGGATGGGAGAGGGGGAGGACCTCGACGTCCTCGAGCTTCGGCGAGAAGCGTTCCTGGCCGCCGAGGGTCTGCCCGATGCCGACCGGCTCGACGCCGAGCTTGATCAGCGTGTTGGCGCCGAAGGGGGTCAGCGCGACGATCCGCTTCGGCGGCGCTGCCTGCGCTGCCGGCGCGGCGGCGGGCAGGCAGAGCAGCGCGACGAGCAGCGCCGCCAGCGGGGCGCCTTGTCCGCGCATACGCCGAATAAAGCGCCCCATCGCTATGCGGGGACCTTGGCGTCGATCACCGTGTAGTGGCGCACCTCGCTGCCGTGGGCGAGCTCGCCGTCGGCGTGGCGGTGGCTCATCTTGAAGAAGTCGCTGTTGACCCAGCCCTTGAACGCCTCGTCGCTCTCCCAGCGGCTGAGGACGACGTACTCGCCGGCGCCCTCGCCCTCGCGACGCAGCAGCTCGAAGCCGACGAAGCCCTCGGCCTTGTGGACGTGGCTCTCGCGCTCGAGGAAGGCCCGCTCGAATGCCTCCCGCCGCTCCTCGTGCACCTGCACCACATTCATCACCGTTACCAAGGCCCCGCTCCTTTCGAGAGGGCGCCCGGGACGATTCAGCCAGCGTCGTTTAGGGCACCCTAATTAGGTTGACCTAATTAGGGTAGCCAAAGATCTACGAGGCCAGCTCGCCCCTGGCGCGGCGGGCGAGCTTGACTGTCGCCTTGCGCAGCCCCTCGGGCCCCTCGATCGGCTCGTCATACGGCACCCGCACGCTGACCTCGCCGTCTGGCGTCTCGGCGATCAGGTCGAGGCCCGTGCGATCAGCATCGACGCACCGCGCCGCCGTCGCCTCAGGACAACCACCGATCGCACGCGCCATATCGAGCAGCGCGTTGTCATGGTCCTCGTTCAGGTGCTCGATCGCGCCCGCGGCGCCTTCGCTGACCGGGTCTCCGGACTTCACGGTTAGGGCACCCTAATAGATCTAGGGACGAGGGGGGACCTGCGGCTCGCCGAGCCCGTACGTCTCGTAGGCGCCGAAGCTGGAGAAGGTCTTGTGCGTCGGGCCGTGGTAGTCGGAGGAGGCCGTGGGGACCAGGCTCAGCTCCGCGCAGAGCTCCAGCAGGTGTGCGGTCTGCTCCTTGCTGTGGGTCGGGTAGAAGGTCTCGACGCCATCGGCCTCCAGGGAGCGGATCAAGTCGTCGACCTCGTCGGGCGCTTCTGATGTCCCAGTAGGGGTGAGCGATCACGGCGACGCCGCCGGCGTCGTGGATCAGCTCGATCGCCTGCGCGGCGGTGGGCCAGCGGCGCGGCACGAAGGCCTTGGCGCCGGGCACCAGGTACTCCTCGAAGAAGGGCCCGAGGTCGCCTTCGGCGCCGGCGGCGCGAGCGATATGGGGCCGGCCGATAGAGAGCGCGTCGCCGGCCTCGCGGACGGCGTCCTCGAGATGGAGGTCGAACCCCCATTTCCGCAGCCGCTCGACGATCTCGCCGGCCCGCGTAACCCGCTCGTGCTGCGCTTTCTCGCAGGCCCCGGCGATCTTGCCCAGGTCGACCCAATACCCGCAGATATGAAGATCTTCCGCGTACTCGTGCACGCAGGACATCTCGATCGCCGGCACCAGCTCAATCCCCAACCGCTTCGCCGCATCCTCCGCCTCAGCAACCCCAGCAATCGCATCATGGTCGGTCAGCGCCAGCGTCGTGACGCCCGCTTCCCATGCCTTCGCCACGACCTCAGCCGGCGCCAGCTGCCCGTCGGAGACGGTCGAATGGCTCTGCAGCTCGATCACGGAGCGGGACCCTATTCGCTGCGGCGAGAGGGCGATGGCGGCACGAGCCAACCGGTCGGCTGGCGGGGCGATGGGGATGCCCCGAACGGGCGGATACTCAAAGTGCCGCGCTAATTAGCGCGGCACTTGTCCGGGCGGGGCGTCCCCCATCGCCCCGCCTTTCGCCTGAATAGACTGCGCCGCCGTGTTCACCAAGGTGCTGATAGCCAACCGCGGCGAGATCTCGATCCGCGTCGCCCGCACGCTGAAGGAGATGGGGATCGGCTCAGTCGCCGTCTACTCGGAGATCGATCGGGACGCGCCGCATGTGCGCGAGGCCGACGAGGCTTTTTTGATCGGCCCGGCGGTCCCCGCTGAGAGCTATCTGAACATCCCGAAGATCATCGAGACCGCCAAGGAAGCCGGTGCCGAGGCGATCCATCCCGGGTACGGCTTCCTGGCCGAGAACGCCGACTTCGCCAAGGCCTGTGCCGAGGCCGACATCGTCTTCATCGGCCCGCCGGCGGAGGCGATCGAAGCTATGGGCTCCAAGACCCGGGCGCGCGAGATCATGGCCGAGGCGGGTGTGCCGATCGTCCCCGGGGCGACTGAGCCGGCCGCGGACTTGGCGGCTGCGAAGAAGCAGGCCGAGGAGGCCGGCTACCCGGTCGCCTGCAAGGCAGCGGGCGGCGGTGGCGGCAAGGGCTTTCGCGTGGCGCTGAGCGCTAACGAGCTCGAGGAGGCGTTCGAGGGAGCTGCCCGCGAAGGCGAGAAGTTCTTCTCCGACGACCGCGTCTACGTCGAGCGCTACCTGGAGGACCCTCGCCACGTCGAGGTCCAGGTACTCGCCGACTCGCACGGCAACGTGATCCACCTCGGCGAGCGCGACTGCTCGATCCAGCGCCGCCACCAGAAGGTGATCGAGGAGGCGCCCGGTCCGCAGGTCGACGAGGAGATGCGCGAGCGGATCGGCAAGATCGCCACCGATGCGGCTGCCGCAGTCGGCTACCGCGGCGCCGGCACGGTCGAGGGGATGCAGGTAGGCGACGAGTACTTCTTCCTCGAGATGAATACGCGGGTCCAGGTCGAGCACTGCGTGACCGAGATGGTCACCGGCGTCGACATCGTCCGCGAGCAGGTGCTGGTCGCCGCCGGCGAGGAGCTCTCGATCTCCCAGGACGAGGTCGAGCTGCGCGGCCACGCGATCGAGTGCCGGATCAATGCCGAGGCGGCGCACAAGAAGTTCGCCCCGGCGCCGGGCGCGATCACCAGCTACCGCGAGCCGGCCGGTCCCGGCGTGCGGGTCGACTCCGGGGTCGAAGCGGGCTCCGAGGTGACGCCGATGTACGACCCGATGGTCGCCAAGCTGATCGTCTGGGACGTCGATCGCGAGCACGCGACGCGGCGGATGCTGCGAGCGCTGGGCGAGTACGAGGTCGGCGGTCTGACAACGCTGATCCCTTTCCACAGCGCGATCCTGGCCACCGAGCAATGGGCCAAGGGCGAGACCTGCCGCGACCTGATGGAGGATCGCGAGTGGCTGAAGTCGACCGCGCCAGAGGCTGCGGCCGTTCCCGCCGAGGGCGAGGACTCCCCCGAGCTGGTCGCCCGCGACTACAAGGTCGAGGTCGCCGGCAAGGTCTTCGACGTCAAGGTGATCGGCGAGGCCGCCGCGGGCGCCGCCGCTCCGGCCGCGGGGGGCAAGCGCCCGCCCAAGCGCGAGCGCAAGTCCGGCGCCGCTGCCAGCGCCTCCAGTGAGTCGCTCCCCTCGCCGTTGCAGGGCACCGTGCTCAAGGTGGCGGTGGAGGAGGGCGCCGAGGTCGCCGAGGGCGACCTGATCTGCGTGATCGAGGCGATGAAGATGGAGAACGAGATCGCCGCCCACCGCGCCGGCAAGGTGACCTCGCTGAAGGTTGCCGAGGGCGCTGCCGTCTCCAGCGGCGACGTCCTCGCGGTCATCGAGTAGCCGCCCGCCGGCTCTCCTCTAGCGGTTTTTTTCCTGCCGTTTTTCCCGTTCTTCGCGCTGTTTTTCGCGCCGTTCCTGCTTTTCCTGGCGGATCTGCGCCTGGCGTTCCTTGCGCGTCAGCGGGACTTTTGGCCCGACTTCCTGGCATTCCCTGCCGATGCAGCTCTCGAGCCTGCGCATCTCGCGGTGGAGCAGGTTGCGAACGGGGAAGTAGTTGGGGATGCGGACGATGTTGTTGAGCTCGTTGGGATCTTTGTTGATGTCGTAGAGCTCCTTCTCCCCGCTCGGCCAGGCGATGTACTTGAAGGGACCGAGGCGGATTCCCTCGTAGTCCTTCGGCGGCGCCAGGATCGAGGCGGTGGCGCCGGTGCCGCGGCGGGCGCTGGCGGGGGCGGGAGCTTCCGGTGGTGGCGTGGCGTTCGCTTCCACGTCTGAGGTCTCGACAAAGGACTCGAAGAGGATCGGGCGGCGGCTGCGCAGCTCGGAATCTTGGAGGAAGGGGACCATCGAGCGGCCGTCGATGCTCTTGTCGGCTTCGACCCCCGCCAGCTCGAGGATGGTCGGCGCGACGTCGACGTTGGCGGTCAGCTCCCCGGTCGAGCTGTTGGGGCGGATGCCGGGGCCGCGGATCAGGAAAGGCACGTGCACGGCGGGCTCGTAGGCGAGGAACTTGCCGCCGGTGAGCCGGTGCTCGCCGTAGAAGAAGCCGTTGTCCGAGGTGAAGATGACGTAGGTGTTACGGAGGCGCTGCAGATAGCCGAGCGTGTCGATCACCAGCTTCACGCCGTCATCGATGGCGCGCAGCGACTCGAGCGACTTCTGGTAGTAGACGCGGTAGGTGTGGATGTCCCTGAGCGAGAGGTAGGGAGCTTCTTTGATGAAGCTGGGCTTGTCGCTGACGTTCCCCTCGGCGAACCCTTCCGAGCGGCTATGCGGAAAGGGCGCGCCCTTGAACCAGTCGTAGTGGCGGGGGGCAGGCTCGGGCCCTGCGGGGCGGCGGAAGTCGCCGTGGGGGGCGGTGTAGTCGAGCTGCAGGTAAAAGGGCTGTTCGGGTGGGGTGGTGAGCAGCTCCCCCGCCGCGATGTTGGTCAGCGTGTCGGTCTCGTAGTGGCAGGGCAGCCCGTTGAGTGGCGCGAAGGGGCAGCCAAGATCGTCGCGGACGCCGTATTCGCGCGTCTCCCAGCTTCCCGAGTCGCCGTAGGGGCCCTCGAGTAGGCCGTTGTTGCTGAGCGTGTAGCCGTAGAAGTAGTGGTTGGTGTCCGCCTTGATCACCGTGTGCCAGGCGTTCCAGCCAGGTGGGACCGTTTTGCCGTCGTCGTACGGTTCGTCTCCGTAGCCGTTGAGGAACTTGCCGATGTGGACGGTGCGGTAGCCGGCGCCCTGTAGCCAGGTGGCGAGGTTGTGGGTCATCGCCCCGCGGAAGGAGAAGCCGGTGTAGCCGGCGTTCGGCGGCACGTTGCCGCGCACGTTGTGGTTGTGGGCGTAGCGGCCGGTCAGCATGCTGACCCGCGAGGGGCAGCAGAGGGGATAGGAGACGTAGTAGCGGTTGAAAGTCATTCCCCGCCGCCCGATTAGCTGCAGCGTGTTCGGCATCGCCTGCAGGGTTGGTTCCTGGCGGAAGGTGGCGTAAAGCTGGTCGAGCGTCTGGTCGTCGGTCTGGATCACGACGAAGCTGGGCGGCTGTTCCGTCTGCGCCTCAGCCTGCGGCTGGAGGGCGAAGGAGAAGACGTAGAGCAGCGCCAGCAGGCCCGCCGCGAGCGGCAGGCGGGTACTTCGAGACACCCTGCTTTGTTCCAGTCGGTACATGCGTCGCTGTGGCCGCGAGGGCCTAGGTCCGGAAACCGTCACCCGGCGGTTAAGTTGCGAAACGCTAGAGAAGGCTCAGGACGCGCCGAGCTTTTTGACGGCGTCGCGAAAGGTTTTGACGGTCGCGGCAGGCGCTTTGCGGCCGTCGAGCTTCTCGCCGTGGCGGTTGACCCAGATCACCGGCACGTTCATTTTCAGCAGCGGGGCAACGTCGTTGGTGTAGCCGGAGCCGATGTGGACCCAGCCTTTCTTGCCGCCGATCCGTCGCGCGGCCTCTTTGAAGTGGACCGGGTCGGGCTTGTAGCTGCGCACTTGCTGGCCGGTGACGACGAGATCCAGTTCCGTGCGCAGGTGGCGTCGCGAGACGCCGAGCAGTTTGTCGTCGATGTTGGAGACGATCCCGATCTCGTAGCGTTTGCCGAGCCGGTCCATCGCCGCGTTCGCCTCGCGGAAGGGCTGCCAGCGGGCGACGCTGTCAGGCAGGAACTGGGCGCGCGAGGGCTCGACCTCCCAGCCGATCTCGCCGGCGACTTTGACGATCGCGCGGCGCAGCACCTCGGCGTAGAGCTCGTAAGAGCCGGCCATGATCGCCGCCTGCACCTCCATGAAGCGGGCCAGAAAGGCGCCCTCCTCGAAGCTGAAGCCGTCCTTCTCCGCCTCTTTCTTGCAGGCGTCGACGATGCCCTTCTCCCAGTCGATCAGGGTGCCATAGCAGTCGGTGGTCACCCATTTGATGGTTTTGAGGCTCGGGAGGGGCATAAAAGGGGAGGAAGGCCGCGGCATTATGCCCTATTCCTCATTCGGGTAGGCTGCCCGCCCGCGCCGCTCCGCCCGCGCCGAAAAATGGACCTCCTCGAGTATCAGGGTAAGCAGCTGTTCGCCAAGCACGGCATCGCCGTGCCAAGCGGCGAGGTCGCCTCGACGGTCGAGGAGGCGGTTGCCGCCGCGGATCGGATCGGTTTCCCCTGCGCGATCAAGGCCCAGGTGCTGATCGGCGGCCGCGGCAAGGCCGGGGGGATCAAGATCGCCCAGGACGCCGAGGAGGCGCGGACGCATGCCGACGCGATCCTCGGCATGGACATCTTTGGGCCGCGCGGCGAGGGACCGTTCCGCGTCGACCAGGTCTGGGTCGAGGGCGGTTCGGACATCGCCGCCGAGTACTACGCCTCGGTGATCCTCGACCGCGGCGAGAAGAAGCTGCTGGCGATGGTCTCCGCCAAGGGCGGGATGGACATCGAGGCGGTCGCCGAGGGGGACCCGGACGCGCTTGTGCGGGAGCACATCGACCCGACCCAGCCTTTTACCGCCGCTGCAGCCCGCCCGATCATCGAGGCCGCCGGGCTCGATGAGGACGTGCGCGAGGGGGCGGCCGAGGTGCTGGCGAAGCTGGCAGAGGTGGCGAGTGAGGAGGACGCGACCCTGATCGAGGTCAACCCATTGATCGTCACCGCGGAGCGCGAGGTGGTCGCGCTCGACGCCAAGGTGACGATCGACGGCAACGCCCTCTTCCGCCATCAGGAGCTGGCCGAGATCGCCGACACCGCCGACGACCCCCAGGAGGCGATGGCGAAGGAGAAGGGCCTCACCTACGTCAAGCTCGATGGCAACGTCGGCATCCTCGCCAACGGCGCCGGGCTCTGCATGTCGACGCTCGACGTCGTCGCCCAGGCCGGCGGCAGGCCGGCCAACTTCCTCGACGCGGGAGGCGGCTCCAAGGCGGAGGCGATCGTCGATGCGCTCACCGTGATCACCTCCGACGAGAAGGTCACGGCGATCCTCTTCAACATCTTCGGCGGCATCACCCGCTGCGACGAGATCGCCAAGGGAATCGTCGAGGCCTCCTCGCAGCTCGACCTCGATGTCCCGCTCGTCGTCCGCCTCGACGGCACCAACTCCGAGGAGGGACTGGCGATCCTCGCCGAGGCCGATCTGCCCAACCTGCAGCAGGAGAAGACGATGCTCGACGCGGCACGGCGGGTAGTCGAGCTGGCGGGGAGCGGCGGCTGATGTCGATCGTCGTCGACAAGGACACGAAACTCGTCGTCTCCGGGCTGACCGGGCGCGAGGGCTCCTTCCACGGCCTGCGTAACCAGGCCTATGGGACCTACCTGGCAGCGGGCGTCACCCCCGGCAAGGGGGGCAGGACGTCGAGGGGGTGCCGATCTTCGACTCGATCAAGGAGGCAGTCGAGGAGCAGGACGCCAACACCTCGATGATCTTCGTCCCGGCGCGCTTCGCCGCGCCGGCGATCGACGAGGCGATCGAGTCCGGCGTCCACACGGTGATCGCGATCACCGAGGGGATCCCGGTGCTCGACATGCTGAATACCTACTGGAAGGCGAAGGAGGCGGGGGTGCGTCTGATCGGCCCCAACTGCCCCGGCGTGCTCTCACCTGGCAAGGCCAACGTCGGCATCATCCCGGCGCAGTTCTTCGACCCGGGCAAGATCGGCGTCGTCTCTAAGTCGGGCACGCTGACCTACCAGATCGGCAACGAGCTGAAGCAGGCGGGCGAGGGCAACTCCTCGATCGTCGGCATCGGCGGCGACCCGATCGTCGGCTCCGATTTCATCGACATCCTCACCCTGTTCGAGGCCGATCCGGAGACCGAGCTGATCGTGATGGTCGGCGAGATCGGCGGCGACGCGGAGGAGCGCGCGGCCGAGTTCATCGCCGCCGAGGTCTCCAAGCCCGTGGTCGCCTACATCGCCGGCTTCACGGCGCCGCCGGGCAAGCAGATGGGCCACGCCGGGGCGATCATCTCCGGCTCCTCGGGCACCGCGCAGGCGAAGAAGGAAGCGCTCGAGGCGAAGGGCGTGCGGGTGGGCGAAAGCCCGACCGAGACGGCTGCGATCGCCGTCGAGACGCTGCGCGGCTGACGCGGCGCCTCCAGGTCTAGCCTTCGTCCAGGTCCTCGAAGCGGCACTCCTCCGGCGCCTTGTCGTCGCGGAAGCGGTGGAACCGCGCGCCGTGGCGGATTCGCCCAGCGGCAGCGTGGTCGTAGCCGACCTCGATCACCAGCTCGGGCCGCAGCGCCACCCACTCGAGGTCGCGACCGCCGGTCCAGCGGCTCGGCTCGGCCGTACCGCTCTCGCCGGTCTCCAGCGGTTCCAGCAGGCTGCGCAGGGTCCTCTTCATCTCCATGCTGAACCCTGAGATGTGACCCACCGATACCGGCTTCTCCCCCTTGTAGAGGCCGAGGATCAGCGAGCCGACCGTGCCCTCCTCCTTACCCGGCCGCCAGCCGAGCACGATGCAGTCGATCGTGCGCTCCCGCTTCACCTTCGCCATCCCTTTGCGCTTGCCGGGCAGGTAGAACGCGTCGAGCTGCTTCGCCATCGTGCCCTCGGTCCGCCGCAGCCATTCCTCGGCCTGGGCGGTGTCGGGGTTGAGCACGCTCAGCTCGACCCCGGTCTGTTCGGCCAGCTCCTCCAGCCGCGACCGGCGCTCGCCGAACGGCGTCTCGAGTAGCGACTCGTCACCCTCTGCAAGCAGGTCGAAGGCGACGTAGTCGGCAGGGATCTCCTCCGCCAGCAGCTTGATCCGCGACTCGGCCGGGTGGATGCGACTCTGCAGGGCGTCGAACTCGAGGTTGCCATCGCCGTCGCGGATCACCAGCTCGCCGTCGATCACGTAGCGGCCGGGAGCGAAGCTGAGCTCGGGGAAGTAGCGCCCCAGCTCTTTCCCCCCGCGCGACTGGATGTAGGCGTCCGCGCCGTCGACGAAGACGATCGCGCGGAAGCCGTCGAGCTTCTGCTCGTAGGCCCACTCCTCGCCGGTCGGCAGCGCTTTCCGGGTCAGCGCCAGCTGTGGCTTGATTGGCGGGGCCAGGGGCAGCGGCATCGGTCCATAGTCTGCCTACCCAGTCCGCAAGAGCGTCACCCGGCGCGCCTGGCCCGCGCCCGGCGTGGGTCCGGGACCGGCACCGAGGCGAGCAGCTCCTGGGTGTAGGGGTGGGAGGGGCGCTCGCAGACCTGCTCGGCCGGTCCCTCCTCGACGATCTGCCCTTCGTACATCACCGCGATTCGGTCGGAGACGTGGCGGACGACGCCGATGTCGTGGGAGACGAAGAGGTAGCTCAGTCCCATCTCCCGCTGCAGCTCGGCGAGCAGGTCGACGATCTGCGCCTGGATCGAGAGGTCGAGCTTCGAGACCGGCTCGTCGGCGAGCACCAGCTTCGGGCGCGGGGCGAGGGCGCGGGCGATGCCGATCCGCTGACGCTGTCCACCCGAGAGCTCGTGCGGGTAGCGGTCGTAGTGCTCGGGGGCCAACCCGACTTGCTCCAGGAGGGCCTCGACCGCGCCGCGGAGCTCGCTCCCGTTGGCGAGGGCCTGCAGCTTCAGCGGCATCGCGACGGCCTCGCCGACCCGCCGCCGCGGGTTGAGCGAAGCGTAGGGGTCCTGGAAGACCATCTGCATCTCCCGGCGCAGCGGCCGCATGGCGCGGGGGGAGAGGTCGGCGATCTCGCGTCCCTGGAAGCGGATCGAGCCTGAGGTAGGACGCTCCAGTCGCAGCACAGTGCGGCAGATGGTCGACTTGCCGCAGCCCGACTCTCCCACCAGCCCCAGGGTTTCGCCGCTCGAGATCGAGAGGCTGACCCCATCCACCGCCTGCACCCCGTCCCCGGCGCGACCGTAGCGCTTGACCAGGTCGGTTACCTCCAGCAGCGGGGTCTCTGCGGTGCTCACGAGCCCTCCTCGCCGGCGGAGCCCGCCGTGCCGACCCGCGGCCGGCCGAGGCGGGCCAGCGCCTCCAGCAGCTCGCGGGTGTGTGGGTGCCGGGGCTCGTAGAAGACCTGGTCGAGCGCACCCTCCTCGACCACCTGCCCGTCACGCATCACCGCCACGCGGTCGGCGACCTCGGCGACGACGCCGAGGTCGTGGGTGATCAGGATCGTCGCCAGCTCGCGCTCACGGTTGAGGCGCGCCAGCAGTGCCAGCACCTGTGCCTGGATCGTCACGTCGAGCGCCGTGGTCGGCTCGTCGGCGATCAGCACGGTCGGCTCGAGCGCCAATGCCATCGCGATCATCGCTCGCTGGCCCATGCCGCCGGAGAGCTGGTGCGGGTAGCTGCCGGCGAGTCGCTCCGGATCGGAGACCCCGACCGCGCCAAGCGACTGCAGCGTCAGCTCGCGGGTCTCGGACGCGCTCAGGGCGCGGTGGGCGCGGATCGCCTCGTCGATCTGGTTGCCCACCTCGTAGACAGGGTTGAAGGAGCTGCTCGGGTCCTGGAAGACCATCGCGATCTGCGCTCCTCGAACCTTGCGCAGTTCCCCCTCGGTGGCGCCGAGCAGCTCCTGCCCTTCGAGCCGAACCGAGCCCTCGACGCGCGCCCCGGCGCCATTCAGGCCCATGATCGAGAGCGCGGTGACGCTCTTGCCGGAGCCCGACTCGCCGACGATCGCCAGCACCTCACCGGCGCCCAGCTCGAGCGAGACGCCGTCGACGGCTTGGGTCACGCCCGCCTCGTTCGCAAAGCCAACCCGAAGGCCGTCGACCTCGAGCACGGGCGCGGTGCCCTTCCCCGCGCTCACCGTGACCTCTCCAGCTTGATCCGCGGGTCGAGCCAGGTGTAGGCGACGTCGACCAGCGCGTTGAAGACGACGACGAAGAAGGCGGCGAGCATCGAGAGTGCCATCACCGGCGGCAGGTCGAGGTTGGCGACGGAATCCGCGGTCAGCTGCCCGATCCCCTGCAGGCTGAAGATGTACTCGGTGATGATCGCCGCGCCGCCGACCAGCGCCGCGAAATCGAGTCCGAAGAGGGTGACTATCGGCAGCAGGGCATTGCGTAGGACGTGGCGGGTCCGCACCCGATGCTCGCCGAGGCCCTTGGCGCGGGCAGTGCGCACGTGGTCCTCGTCCATCACCTCGAGCAGGTTCGCTCGCAGCACGCGCGCGTAGAGGCCGATGAAGAGCACCGCCATCGTCGTCCAGGGCAGAACCAGGTGGTAGGCCCAGTCGAGCGGGTCTTCGGTCAGCCCGACGTAGCCGCTGGAGGGGAAGAGCTCGAGTTTGTAGCTGAGGTAGTTGAGGGCGAGGGCGGAGACGAGGAAGATCGGCAGGGAGATCGAGAGCAGGGAAACCAGCATCAGCACGCGGTCGGTGGGCCGGCCGGCGCGGAAGGCGGAGAGGTAGCCGAAGAGGACCGCGAAGAAGAGCCAGATCACGGCGGCCCCAGCGCAGAGCGAGAGAGTTGCCGGCAGGCCCTTCCAGATCTCTTCGTCGACGTCGAGTTGGCGCGTGTAGGAGACCAGTTCGCCGGTGAAGGTCAGCTCCATCACGGTCAGGTACTGGACCGGCAAGGGGTCGTCGAAGCCCCAGGTCTGTTCGACCTGCGCGATCAGCTCCGGCGTCGCGCTCTTGCCGGCGATCTGCGCCGCCGGTTCGTTTGGCATCACGTTGAAGATCAGGAAGACGACCACAGAGATGACGAAGAGGACGCCGAGCATGCGCCCCAGTCGCTTGAGCAGAAAGGCACCCATCAGACCGCCTCGCGCTTCGGTTCGAAGCGACCGGTGTGGGCCTCGATCGTCGCCCGGGAGCGGGGGTTCAGCGCGGTCCCGAGCCCGTCTCCGATCAGGTTCAGCGAGAGCACCGTGAGGAAGATCAGCGTCGAGGGCAGGATCATCAGCAGCGGCGAGCTGAAGATCAGCTCGAAGCCGCCGGCGATCATCGTGCCCCAGGACGCGTCGGGCGCCTGCACGCCGGCGCCGAGGAAGGAGAGCCCGGCCTCCAGCAGCATCATGTTGGCGACGTTGACAGTGAAGAGGACGATCGCTGTCGGCCAGAGGTTCGGCAGCAGCTCGCGCAGCATCACCCGCCACGGGCTGGCCCCCGCGGCGATGGCCGCCTTGACGAACTCCTGCTCACGCAGGGCCAGCACCTCGCCGCGCAGCGGCCGGGCGATGTAGGAAGCGAAGACGAAGCCGCCGATCAAGGTCGGGATCCAGACCGAGCCGGCCGAGATCGATATGGGTCCGAGCTGGAGCCCGCCGACCGCCAGCGCGGTGCCCAGCGCGATTCCCAGCAGCAGCACGGGGAAGCCCCAGATCACGTCGAGCAGGAACGAGATCACGGCGTCGACCCAGCCGCGGAAGTAGCCGGCGAGCAGGGCCAGCGCCAGCGCCGAGAGGGTGGCGATCAGGCTGGCGGCGAGGGAGATGAGGAGCGAGGTGCGGCCGCCGTACATCAGCCGCACCATCTCGTCACGGCCGAGCCGGCCGTCGGCGCCGAGGAAGAACTTGCCGCCAGCGCCGAGCCAGAGCGGGCCCACGGGCGTGCCCTCGACGCTGACGACTTCCCGAGGCTCGCCGTCGACCTCGACCTTCTCCGTGGTGTGCGTGTCGTTGGGGCCGGTGTCGGCAACGTGGTTGGCCCACAGTGGCGCGGCCAGGACGAAGACGACGATTGCGGCGAAGAGGACCAGCCCCGCGATCGCCCCGCGATCGCCCCGCAGGCGCCTGAGGGCGGTGCGCCGGGGGCTGCCCTCCACTATTCGAGCTGGAAGCTGGTCAGGTCCCCGGCGAAGGTCGGGCTCCAGATCACCTCGTCGAAGTCGACGTCGTCGGAGACGAATAGGGACAGGCTACGGTTGCCGTAGGGCGCCCACGGGGCCTGCTCCATGACATCGCGGTCGAGCTGGGCGTATTCCTCTTCCTGCTCGGGCCCGAGCTGCTGTTCGGCCAGTTTTTCGATCTTCGCGTTCACTTTCGGGTCGTCGAACTGGGCGAGGTTGATGTTGTTCACCGGCGAGATGTTGGTGCCGTCGAGCTGGCGGAAGAAGTCGTCGGGGTGGGGGTAGTCCTGGAAGAAGTTGACCCAGCCGGTGTCGAGGTCCGGGGTCGAGGCGTTGCCGATCACGGTGAAGTAGTTGTTGGGGTTGATCGTTTTCAGCTCTGCGTCGAAGCCGAGTTTGTTCAGCACGTCCTGGTAGTAGGCGGCCGCGTCGTCGTTGGGGCTGAGGCTGAGCGTCCAGACCGTGACGTCACGGTCGGCCGGGTCGGCTTCGGCGATCAGTTCTTTCGCTTTCGCCATATCGTGGGGGTAGAGCTCGAATTGCTCGTAGCCCGGCATCTCCGGGGGAAGGACCTGCTGGGTCGCCTCGACCTCGCCGGCGTTGATGCGTTCGAGCGCCGCCGGGTCGAGCGCGTGGTTGACCGCCTGGCGGACCTTGACGTCGTCGAACGGCGGCCGGGTCGTGTTCATCCAGAAGAAGTAGGTGCTGTTCGAGGGCACGGTGCGGTACTGCGTTCCCTCGTAGCGGGCCCTGACCTCGGCGACGCGGTCCGGCGGAAGCGGGTCGAACATCCAGTGGGTGTCGCCCTGTTCGATTTCGCTGACCTGGGTCGAGTCGTTGCTGACCACTTTGGCCTCGATCCGGTCGACGTAGCCGCTGGGCAGGTCCGGCATCAGTTTGGCGTTGTTGCGCTCCCACTCGGGATTGCGGCGGTAGGACCAGCTGCGGCCGGGGTTCGAATCGACGATCTCGTAGGGCCCGGTGGCGGGCGGCGGGTTGGGGGTCTGGTCTTTGGCGGGCGTACCGGCCGGCACCACGGCCACGAACGGGGTCGCCAGCTCGCTGGCGAAGGCGCCGCGGGGACGGACGAGCTGGATCGTGATCTCGCCGGTCGCGTCGTCGGTCTCGATGCCGGAGATCTCTTTCGCTTTGCCTTCGAGGAAGTCTTCGGCGCCGACGATGTCGGTGAAGAAGGGCAAGCCCGGGGATTCGACTTCGAAGAGTCGTTCGACCGTGGCTTTGAAGTCGGAGGCCTTGACCGGTTTCCCGTCTGAGTACTTTAGGCCTTTGCGCAGGGTCAGTTCGTAGGTTTTGCCGTCGTCGCTGATTTTGGGCAGGTCCTCGGCTAGCGCCGGAATCACCTCGTTGCCGGCGTCGCCCTCGGCGTGGGCGTAGGTCAGCAGCGGCAGGTAGGTGTTGTACATCGACGACCAGCCTTCGGCTGTGTAGGACAGCTGCGGATCCAGGTAGTCGGTGCCGACGACGAAGCTGACCTTCAGCGTGCCGCCCTCTTTGGCGCTGCTCGAATCGCCGCAGCCGGCAATGCCGATCGCGAACGCCGCCATCGCACCCGATACCACCAGCAATGCACCCAGCTTCCTCACCGCGAAACCTCCCCTGTTGACTGGACGGGGCCTTCGCCCTCTGGGCGGGAAAACCTGCCCGGTGGAATCAACTCCACCACAATCTCGGAACCGGAGTCAAGCTCACTGGACCTAAGTTTTTCCCTGCGTTCAGGCCATTTTGAGGCAAGAATCGGGGTGACGATGGCGACGATCGCGAGCACTCCCGCCCCGGCGACTAGGAAGGTGACGCGGGGGTCGAGGACGGCTGCGGTGAGGCCACCGAGCAGGAAGCCGATTCCCGGCATCGCAGCCCCGATCGATTCGAGCACGCTCATCACGCGTGCCTGCATGTTCTGCGCGGTCAGCTCCTGCACGGCGCTGACCAGGGCCACCCACTGCACGCCGTTGCCGGCGCCGCCCAGCACGGAGGCAGCGCAGGCGAGCGCCAGCGTCGGCGCCGCGGCGAGGCCGAGGTAGCCGAAGCCGATCGTCAGGGTGCTGAAGAAGAGCAGCTTGGGCAGCGGCGAGCGGCGCACCATGGCGAAAGCGACGCCGCCGAGCACCATCCCAACTCCCCAGCTCGCCAGCAGCAGGCCGTAGCCGGAGTCGCCGCCGCCGAGGGTCTCCTTGACGTAGATCACCTCGACCGGCAGCACTGCGGCGAAAAAGACGGCGGCACCGCCCTGGCCAAGCAGCAGCCAGCGCAGGGTCGCCCGTTCGCGGATGTAGGCGGCCCCGGCACGGACCCGTTCGCGCATGCGGCCCGGTTCGGGGTCAGCCTGCGGCAGCGGCCCGGCGGTGAAGATGATCCAGGCGGTGACATAGAAGGAGACCGCGTTGAGAAGCAGGGCGGTGGGCACGCCGAACCCAGCTACGACTAGTCCCGCGACCGCGGGCCCGATCGCGGCGCCGCCGGTAAAAGCGACATTGAGGATCGCGTTGCCGGCGCGCAGCTCGCCAACCGGCTCCAGCTGGGCAGCCACCACGGCACGGGTCAGCGCTCGCCCGCTCAGGGCGAGGGCGCCGTCGATTGCGGCTAGGGCGACCACGGCGGCGAGCGAGAAGCTGTCGGCGAGCAGAGCGAGGGCGCCGAAGGCGATCGCCTCCCCGCAATAGATCACCGGCAGCACGAAGCGCGGCGGCGGCTGCTCGATGCGGATGACGAAGAGGGGGGCGAGCAGGGCCGGCAGGAATCCGGTCCCGAGAAAAAGCGCCGTCGTTGCGTAGGCGCTCTCGGTGCGGTCGTAGACGAGCACCGAGAGGGCGACGATCCCCATCCAGTCCCCCAGCTCGTTGACCGCGAAGGTCGCCGCCAGGCGGCGGAAGAGAGGCCGCCTCAGGGGGTCTCTCAGGCGCGTTTTACGCACGACTGGAGGGTCTTCCTACTCGATTTCTGCACAAGTTTTCGTTCAAATGCACAAGTTCTGGAGAGGTTGTGCTACAAACAGTGCTGGCAATGAAGCTTTTTAGCAGCGCCGAACCAGTTATTTGAGCTTTGACGAAGGAAGGGGGAAACTGAAAATGGGCTACCGCGTCCGCTAGACCTTCAGGCGAAACAAGCTTTCGCCAACTTCGTGAAAGGCGCCCCCTGAGGGCGCTTTTCCTTTTCTGGGGCCCAGACGGGCACGTCAATTGGCGGTCAGCCATCAAAGGGTTCTCGCATTTGGAACGGAAAAGGTTCTTGCAATGCGTCCATCAGCCTTGCCAGTCCCCAAGCTCCTGAGTAGTTTGGCCGTCCGTAACTCGCGCTGGAGCCAGGTGAGCTGTGCGCGCCGGCCAGGATAAAGGGCCGCGATCCTATGGCTGAATCACAACGTCCAACCAGCCGCGTCGTCGGCGTCATGGCCGTCGCTCTCCTCCTTGCCTGGATGGTCGCAGTCTGGCGCGCCCCGCTGGGCGACTGGGACATCGCCCTGCTGGGCGTCCTGCTTGCCTTCTCGATCTTCAGCGACCTGACCGCCGCGCCGGCCGAATCGAGCCTGGTCGTCTCCGGCAGCTTCCTGGCGCTGGTCGTGGCGATGGTCTTCCTCGGCGGCGCCCCGGCGGCCCTGATCGGCGTGGTCACGATCCTGGTCGGCTGGCTGCGCTGGCGCACCGAGTGGCACTCGCTGCTCGCCAACGTGCTCGGCTACACGGTCTTCCCGCTGGTTGGGGGGATCGTCTTTCACGAAGCGGTCACCGCCCTCGGCCTGACAACCGCGGAACCCGGCTTCTACCTCTGCGTCTTCGGCCTCTTCCTGCTGGCGCTGGCGATCAACTTCACGATGACGATCTCCTACGTCTGCTACCTCGAGCGGGCCACGTTCATCTCCAAGGTGAAGACCGCCCTCTTCCCGCTGCTGCCGTCGGAGCTGATGGCCTCGCTGATGGCGCTCGCCGTCGCTTTCCTCTATGTCCAGGTCGGCCTCGTTGGGGTCGCCCTGTTCGGCGTCGTCCTCGTCACCTTCCAGTACCTGCTCGGCGCCCTGCTCGTCTCCCAGCAGCGGGCGGAGGAGCTGGAGCGGCGCAGCAAGCAGCTGGCCAGCTTCCAGGTCGGGATGTTGAGCGCGATGCTGCGCACGCTCGACCTGCGTGACCAGATGACCGCCCGCCACAGCGCCGCCGTCGCCCGCTACTCGCGGGCGATCGCCCAGCGCGCCGGCTTCCCGCGCCAGGAAGAGGAGCTGGTCCACATCGCGGCGCTGCTGCACGACATCGGCAAGTTCATCCTCCCCGACCGGATCCTGAAGGCGAACGTGCCGCTCACCGATGAGGACTGGATGCTGATTCGCCGCCACCCCCAGCAAGGGGCACGGGTCGTCTCCTCGCTCGATGGCTACGGCCCGGTGGCGGAGATCATCCTCGCCCACCACGAGCGGATCGACGGCAAGGGTTACCCGCGTGGCCTTGAAGGTGACGAGATCCCCGAACTGGCGCGGATCATCTCGGTGGCCGACACCTACGACGTGATGACGGCGCGCGACTCCTACCGCACGCCGGTCTCCACCCACGACGCGATGCTGGAGCTGCGGCGGGTCGCCGGCAAACAGCTCGACGCTCGTTTCGTCGAGATCTTCATCGAGCTGCTCGAGGGCAAGGACGTCTCCTTCCAGCACGGCGAGGCAGCCGACTTCGAGAAGGAGCTGGCGCTGGAGGCTCGGATCGCTGAGACGGCGGACCCGAGTGTCTCCGGCGATCGCTTCCAGGTCTCCCGCGCCGGCGTCGGCTGATCGCCGTCCCCCATCCGCTGGCGGTACGGTTCTCCGCGCTATGCGCGCCGTCACCCTGCAGGCCCCCGGCGAGGTCGGGATCGAGGAGAAGCCCGACCCGGAGATCGGCGCCGCTGACGAGGCGGTGGTGCGGGTCGAGGCGAGCGGAATCTGCGGCTCGGACCTGCACATATTCCACGGGCGGGTGCCGGTCGAGCCCGGGTTCACGATCGGGCACGAGTTCGTCGGCACGGTGCTCGCGGCCGGCGAGGACGTCGAGCGGGTCACCGTCGGTGACCGCGTGCTCGGCTGCTTCCACACCGCCTGTGCGACCTGCGCCGCCTGCGTGCGCAGCGACTACCACCGTTGCGAGCGGGGTCGCATCTTCGGCCACGGCTCGCGGCTCGGCGACCTGCAGGGTGCTCAGGCCGAGCAGCTGCTGGTGCCGCGCGCCAACCTGACCCTGCGCAAGGTCCCCGAGGGGATGTCCGACGAGGCGGCGCTGTTCGCCGGCGACGTGATGGGGACCGGCTACCACGCTGTCGCCCACGCCGGGATGAGGGCGGGGGACATGGTGGCGGTGCTAGGCCTCGGCCCGGTCGGCCTCTGCGCGGTGCAGGCGGCGCTGGCCGGCGGCGCGGTGCAGGTCTTCGCGATCGACTCGGTCGAGCAGCGGCTGGCGATGGCGGGGAAGTTTGGCGCCACGCCGGTCCACCTGACTGAGGAGCCGAAGCGCGTGGTGCGGGCTGCGACCGAGGGCCGCGGGGTCGACGTCGTCGTCGACGCGGTCGGCGATCCGGCGCCGTTGGCGATGGCGATCAGCCTGGCCCGCGACGCGGGCACGGTCTCGGGGATCGGCGCCTACGCCGGGGTCGGCGAGACGCCGCTCGGTCTCGCCTGGCTGAAGGGCCTGACCCTGCGGCTGGGGCTGGCCAATGTGATCGCCCACGTCGACCGGGTGCTGGCCCTGATCGACGCCGGCAAGCTCGATCCCACGCCGCTCGTCACCCACCACATGAAGCTGGATGAGGCGGCCGAGGCCTACGCGATCTACGACCGCCGCGAGGCGCTGAAGATCGTCCTGACGCCATAGAGCGTCGCGCTGCGCAACGCCTGGATTTGTGAATCCAGGCGTTTATGTCTACATTGAACCGTGATGCGTGTGAGGCGCCTGTCAGTTGCGGGGGCGCTCGTCCTCCTTGCCATGCTCGGCGTCGCCGGAAGCGCTGGGGCCTGCTCCTGCGCGCCGACTGCACCGGGGGAGGCGTTGCGCGAATCCGACGCCGCCATGGTCGGGCGCCTCGTCGAAGTTGTCCCCCGTGGCCCAATGCAGGCGGACTACCGCTACGAGGTGCAGCGGGTCTACCGTGGCGCGAAGATGATCGAGGCCGATCAGATGCTCTCGGTGCGCAGCGCTCGCCGTGCGGCCGCTTGCGCGCTGCCCCGTCGCATGGATCGTCGTTACGGCCTGTTCCTGACTCGCTTCGAGGGGCGCTGGCGTGCCGGCATCTGCTCGGTGGTCACTCCGCGGCGGCTCCGGATGGCGGCGCAGGGACGTCCGCTTGCTGCTCGGCCGGCTTGCGGTAACGGCGGAACATCTCTGCCACCCACTTGAAGCCGCGACGCTCCTTCAGCGGCTCACGGAAGCGCTCGAACCCGGCGGGCGGGGTGAGCTCGGTGGGCAGCGGCCCCTCCTCGGGAAGGGCCAGCGGGTAGAAGAGCGAGGCGGCGGTGAGGTCGGCAACGGTGAAGGAGTCGCCGACCAGGTACTCGTCCTCGCCCAACTCTTCCTCCAGCCGGTCGAGGGCGACGAGGACTTCGGCGCGAGCGCGCTCCGCTGCTTTGGGATCGCGAACGCGGTAGCGCAGGTTGGTGAAGGCTCGCCCGTAGCCGGCGGCGACGCCGCTCATCTTGGCCAGCGGACCCGGGGCCACGTAGGTCATTAGCTTGGCGAAGCGCTCGCGATCGTTGCCGAACTCGTGCCAGGCAAGCAGGCGGATCTGCGGGCCGAGCTGGGTGTCGAAGTAGTCCTCCAGCGTGAGCGCGCGGCGACGCTGCTCGGGGTCGGCGGGATAGAGCGGCGGGTTCGGGTAGCGCTGCTCGATGGCGGCGATGATCGCGGTTGAGTCGCCGATGGCGCGCCCGTCCAGGGTCAGCACTGGGAAGGTCGCCTGCGAGCCACGGGTGAGCCAGAGGGCAATCGGGATATGGGCGCCGGGGACAGGCGCGCGCCGCCGGTGCTCGACCTCCTTGTAGGCGAGGGCCCAGCGGATCTTCTCGCTGTAGTGCGAGACGTCGATGTGCCAGAGGGTGGGCTTCGAGTCGTTCATCGCGGTCTTCCCAAGGGAGCTTAGTTCTTGGCTGTCGACCCGCGCCCCCGAGAGCAAATTAATTGAATCTCCTTGATCGAACAGATAGCTTGCGGCCGTGCTTCGCGGGAGGAGGCGGTGATCTTTGTGCGTGGATTCCTGGGGCCGAAGGGCCCGCGGCCCCGTTCGGACGACGGCGGCCTGCGCGAGAAGGCCCCCGCCGGTCCGCGCCGCGACGCCGACAGAGCGTTCCCCGGCGGGTTGGGGCGATGGCTGCGCGGCGCCCCCGCGCGCGAGCCGGTCCCCTCGTACACCGGCCCGGTTGAGAATCCCGAGCCTGGCAAGGCAGGGATCTGCTGCTCGGGTGGCGGCATCCGCTCGGCCGCCTTCTCGCTCGGCGCCCTGCAGTTACTTCAGGAGGCGGGGGAGCTGCGCCGGGCGTCGTATCTGGCGGCGGTCTCCGGTGGTTCATACATCGCAGCGGCGATCTCGATGGTCAACAAGACCGGCCCGCAGGGGCCCGATGTCGAGTCCCCGCGCAACTCCGATCCGACCCTTCTGCGAGGGGCCGGTGCCTTCGCCCCAAACTCGCCCGAGGAGCAGTACCTGCGCAACCGCAGCTCCTACCTGGCGCCGACGCTGATGGAAAAGCTCTACCTGGGATGGCGGGTAGTCCTCGGCTTGCTCTTCAACCTGGCCTTCGTCTCGATGCCGTTGATCGGTGTCGCCCTCGTCCTCACCGGCATCCTCTACGCACCGGCGCTATCGGAGCTGGCGGGTGCCTGTGGTCAAGCGGCCAGCCAGTCGGCTGCTGCCACCGCCAATGCTGCCACGACCGCCAAACAAAGCTGCACTCTCCACCTGCCGACCTGGTCCAGGTCGGCGCCCCTGGTAGCTCTCGGTTTCGCTGCCCTGTCCGGACTGATCTCGCTGTTGACGCGGTCGCCAAAGGAAGCGGTGGGGCGCATCTGGGCGGTCTGGGCGACGCGACTGCTGATCGCCGCCGCCGTGTTGGCGCTGGTGCTGGTCGCGATCCCGTACCTCGTCGACCGGATCCGCGACTTCGGCGACGGCGGCGACTCGACCGGCTCCCTCGCTTCCTCCGCCGCCTCCAAGTTCGGAGCCGGGACCGTCGCGCTGCTCGTCGGCGTGGTCACGCAGCTGGGCCATCTGCTGTCCTCGCAGGAAGCGGTCGAGGAGCTGGGTCGCACTCGCAAGGCCTTCGGCAGGCTGGGGACGGCGGCGAGGGTTGCCGTCACCTTCGTGGCGGGAGGGCTGATCGGACCCCTGCTGCTGCTCGGGGTTGTAGTGCTGACGGTTGCCGCCGCGATGTCGGAAGTGAGCGGTGGCTTCGAGCCTGGCCTGGTCGGGCTCGGCGTCGCCGTGCTCGCCATCTTTGCCGTCCTCTATTTCTTCGTCGACCTGACGACCTGGTCGCTGCACCCCTTCTACAAGCGGCGCTTGGCCAGCGTTTTCGCGTTGAAGCGGGTCCGTGTCGACGGCCTCAACGACAAGGAGCTCCACCGGGTCGAGGCGCTGGACGAAGGAGTCCCGGGGAGCGAGGGCGGGGTTGCGATCGAGCGTGACTACGACGAGCTGGTGCCGATCTCGAAGACGGCGCTGACCGAGCGGGGCCCGGACTGCGAGTGGCCGACGCTGCTGGTCTGCGCGGCCGCGAACGTCTCCGACGCGGGCGCGACTCCGCCAGGTCGCCGGGTGACCAGTTTCACCTTCAGCGCCAACAGCGTCGGCGGGCCGCTGGTGGGTGCGGTCGGGATGACCGACCTCGAGGGAGCCTTCGAGGCGGGTGGGGACCGCAAGGCAGCTCGCGGCGGCCTGGGCAAGGTCGCGACCTGGATCAAGGAGCGAATTAGGGGAGGCCAGCGCCGCTCCCGCGACCTGACGCTGCCGGCGACGATCGCGATGTCGGGAGCGGCGATCTCCCCCTCGATGGGCAAGATGACGAAACGATCACTGACCTTCCTGATGGCGCTGGCCAACATCCGGCTCGGCGTCTGGGTTCCGAGCCCGCGACGGGTTAAGGAGCTGGAAGAGGACGATGGCGGCGGGTGGCGGCGGATGCTCTACGCGCGGCCGCGACCCTGGTATCTGCTCTGCGAGTTGCTCGGCCTCAACCGGGTCCGGGGCAGGTATCTGTACGTGACCGACGGCGGGCACTACGAGAACCTCGGCCTGGTCGAGCTGCTGCGACGCGGTTGCACCGAGGTCTACTGCCTCGACGCGAGCGGCGTCGGCGAGGGCAAGGGGGAGTTCGAGGCGCTGGGCGACGCGATCGCGCTGGCGCGCAGCGAGCTCGGGGTCGAGATCGAGTTCGCCGCCGAGCCACGGGACCATGAGGATGGCGAGGAGGACGAGCCGGTCGGAACAGATCCCGACGAACTGGTCCCGGACGAGAAAACGCGAATGGCGGAACGCGATGTGGTGATCGGGAAGATCGTCTACCCCGTCGGGGGGCCGGACGGCGAGCCGCTGATGGGCAAGCTGGTCTACGTGCGCAACACGATGACCGCGAAGGCGCCGTGGGACGTGCGGGCCCACCAGAAGGCCGATCCGCGCTTCCCCAACAACCCGACGATCGACCAGCTCTACACCGACCAGAAGTTCGAGTCCTACCGGGCACTGGGGGCGCTGGCTGGAGCGAACGCGTTCGAAGCGATGAAACAGCCTGTGCCAGGATAGGTGGGATGGCGCTGCTGAGCGATAGCGAGATCGAAGCGAAGCTGGGCGAGGTTGACGGCTGGGAGCGCTCCGGCGCGGCGATCGCCAAGACCTTCGAGCGCGACGACTTCGTCGGCTCGGTGCGTTTCGTCGAGAGCCTCGTCGAGCCGGCCGAGGGGATGAACCATCACCCGGACGTGGAGATTTCCTGGGACAAGGTCACGGTGACGATTTCGACCCATTCCGAGGGCGGCCTGACCGCCAACGACTTCGAGCTGGCTAAGAAGATCGACGCGCTGAGCTGAGGGCCGGCTCAGGCGCGGTGCCGCTGGGACGTTGCGGCACTGAGCGCATCGACCAGCGCCCGCCCGTGGGCGTGGCCGGGATCCTTCTCCGGGTTGTAGCAGGCGAGCGAGGCGCCGATCAGCGCCTGTGAGGCGAGGAGGGGGGTCAGCAAGCCGACCAGCTCTTCCCAGATCAACCCGCCGGGCATCAGGTAATCGGTGGCAGGGAAGACCTCCTGGTCGAGGACGTCGACGTCGAAGTGGAGCCAGAAGGGGGCCGTCTCGGCCAGCTTCGCGGCGATCCGCTCGCCGGTCGCGCCGGGGCCCTCGGCACGAATCGCGTCGATAGGGCAGTGGGTCAGCGCGGCGCCGATCTCCTCCGGCTGGGCCATGCCGAAGCGGAGCGACTCGTCGCGGTCGCGGTAGCCGACGATCGCGGTGCGCTCGGGGGCGACAGAGGCGCCGCCCGCCATCTCCACCCAGCGCTCCGGGCCGCGACCGAGAGCGACGGCAACGGGCATGTCGGCAGCCTCTCCGGTAGGCGAGGTGACGCCGTCATAGAGGTCGAGGTGGCCGTCGACGTGGACGAGGCCGACGTCGCCGAGCGCGTCGCGAGCGCCCGCGAGTGCGCCGGGCAGCTCGGCACAACAGCCGCCGGCGAGGAACGGGCGCTCGCCGCGCGAGATCGCCTCCGCGATAGCCGCCCTGATCATCGCCGTCGACGCGAGCACATCCTGGCTGGCGAGGATTCCGGTCTCGGGGTCGCGCTGGTCGCCCCGGATCCTGACGGGGAGGTCGCCGCGATCATCGCCTCCTATCGCGCCGGAGAGGTCCAGCTCACGAAGCGTCGCCGGGCTGTGCTCGGTCCCGCCGCGACGACCGACCGAGTCGATCGGCACGCCGATCAGAGTGAACGACTCTGCGGTCACGTTCTCCAGTCAGGCTACCTTGAGGCGGGATGGCTGACCTGTTGAGAATCGATGAGCGCCTCTCGATCCCGCTGGGAGAGATCGAGCTGCGCGCCAGCCGCTCCTCTGGACCGGGCGGTCAGCACGCCAACGTCACCGCCTCCCGAGTCGAAGCGGTCTTCGACGTCGAGGCCTCGACGTCGCTTGACGATGCGCAGCGGACGCGGCTGCGCGAGCGCGTTGGGCCGGTGATCACGGCCGTTGCCCAGGACGCTCGCGGCCAAGCCCGCAACCGCGAGCTTGCGCTGGCGCGGCTGGCGGAGAAGATCCGCGGCGGCCTGGCCCGACCGCGGAAGCGGCGGCCGACCAAGCCGTCGCGCGCCGCGCGTGAGCGACGGCTCGAGCAGAAGCGCCTCGCCGGGGAGCGCAAGCAGGCCCGCCGACGACCATCCGCTGACGAGTAAGCGTTGCCGCCTGCGGGTGCGCCGTGGCAGACTCGGGCTTGATGGCCAAGCGCAAGCGACGCCAGCCCCGCGAGAAGGTCCCGACCGTCGACTATGCCGACGCCGAGGGCAACGTCCTCACCCTGCGCGAAACGCTCAGCACGGGGACGATCGCGAAGATCGGCGAGGGACCGGCGACAGCCGCGACTACCCAGGACGATGCCTGGCGCCGCCGCTTCGAGCTGCTTTTCGAGCGACTTGCGGTGCGTTGGGAGATCGCCGGACTGCCGCTGACCGACCAGAAGATGCTGCTCGGCCGCTACCGGATGGCCGACGCCGAGACCCAGCGCTGGGTCCGCGAGACGATCGCCACCCACCTGGAACGCCATATCCCCGGCCTGGCCGGGTAGGGGACAGGAAGACTGTGCACGAGCCGCAACGAGAGGAGCCGTGATGTTCGGAAGCACGAAAGCCACCAACAGCTTCGCCGTCGATGACCTCGAGAAGGCGAAGGAGTTCTATGAGGGCACGCTCGGGTTGACGACGACGACCCTGAGCGAGGAGTTCGGCGTGATGGCGCTGCACCTGGCGGGCGGTCGCGACACCCTGGTCTACGCCAAGGAGGGCTTCACCCCGGCGAACTACACGATCCTCAACTTCGAAGTTGAGGATGTCGCATCCGCAGTCGACGACCTCACCTCCCGCGGCGTCTCCTTCGAGCGCTACGACGGCTTCGACCAGGACGAGAAGGGCATCGCCAGCGGCGGCCCCGGCCCCCAGATCGCCTGGTTCAAGGACCCCGCTGGCAACATCTTGGCGGTGCTGCAGCAGTCGTAGTCCTGCATCGAATCTCGAACACCATATCCGACGGTAGGGTTTGGATCGCGTGGCCTACTACATCAACCTTTTCACCGAGGAGACGTGGCGGGAGAGCCGTCTGAACGCGGGCTGGGAGGTCAGTGGACACACCGAGAGACTGCGCAACCGAGACCGGATCGACGAAGGGGACGTATTCCTCTGCTGGATCACCAAGATCTCAGCGTTCGTCGGTGCCCTGAGGGTCACGGGACCCGCCTTCGAGGTGGAGGCTGACGGTCCGAGGATCTGGGGCCGAGCTCTTTACCCGCTGCGCTTTCCAACCGAGCTCGAGGTCCGCGTCCCGGTAGCGGAAGGAGTAACGCTCTCCGAGGTTCGCATGTGGAGCGACGACGATCCGTTGTGGGGTTGGGTGTTTCGGAACTCCGGGAACGCGATTCCCGACTCCGAAGCGGAGTGGGTCATGGATCAACTGCGCGGCAAAACCCAGCTCACCGTTCCGGACGACGAGCCCCCACTGCCTGAACCAGCCGAAGAGGAGGAACCGGCGAGGCCGCGCAGGGATACCGGACATTCCGCAGCACAGCTGCAGCTGGCGAAGATCGGACGACAGGCGGGGTTGGACGTTTGGATCGCTCGCAACGACCGCAGCACCATGGTCGACGGCGAGCGGCTCGGTGATTTCTCCGTCGATTCATTGCCCGAGTGGTTGCCGGCCGAGGTGAGGCGGACCATCGAGCTCATCGACGTCGTCTGGCTGAAGCGGAATATCTACGTCTCGGCCTTTGAGATCGAGGCCACCACGCCCGTATTCACCGGCCTTCAGCGTATGGGTGACCTCATGGCCGCGGCGCCGAATCTCCAAATTCCACTCTTCGTCGTCGCCCCCGAAGAGAAGCGGCAACGGGTTTTCACGGAGTTGGGCAGGCCTTTGTTCCGCTTTGGCCTCGACCCCCCGCTTGAAGAGATCTGTCGTTACATCGCATTCGGCGCTCTCGAGGAAGCGTTCCAACGCTATGGCGACAGCCCAGGTCTGGATGCGGGGCGGCTGGTCGATCAGATCGCCGAGTCTGCGCAGTGAGGCTCGATGGGCGCGGCGGGGTTTGAACCAGCGGTTTCAGCCATATCGCGAACCGAAAGAACCAAGCCCGCTTGCGGCAATCAATTTACCCACTAGTCGGTTGAGACAGTCTCGCCGTCAGGGTTAACAAGGACGACTGTCTCGGGTCAATGTCATCAGCGGCGCCGAGCTTAGAACGCGGCAGGAGGGACCCAACGGCTAGGCAAACGCGGGGCAGCTACCGCGAGTTGCCTAGCTTGCGCGCCCTGATCTCCGGATCTTCGTCGCGCTTCCACGTGATTTATCAACCGGATAGTGGGTGGCGTTGACATCGATCTTGGACTTGATCTCTTCGCCGAGTGAGACTCCGATCACATCGGCGAGCTGGATCAGGTAGATCGCCACGTCGGCGAGCTCTTGGCCGATCGCGTCGCGCTGCTCTTCGACCAATTTGGAGATCGCTTCGTCGTCGACCCACTGAAAGTGTTCGAGGAGCTCCCCCGTCTCGATCGCGATCGAGACGGCAAGGTTCCGGGGGGTGTGGAAGCGTTGCCAGTCGCGCTCGTCGCGGAACGATCGCAGGCGCTCAGCAAACCCGGCGAGCGAGTCCTCGCCGACGGTTTCGGCGCCGGGCGTCGCCTCGTTCCGCTTCGGAAGATGGACGACGTCAGACATAGTTGCGACGGTCGATCACGGGCACATTGCGAAGGTAACGAGACCCTCGGATGACCGTAAGCAAACACCCTGCAGCTTGCGCAAATCGCATCGCAATGCCAGAAACCGGAAGCCGCTAATTAGGGCTATTTGGGAGGGACTTCTTGACGTCTGCCACGACGCGCTCGATGTTGCGGGTCGCGTCAACGTTGACTTGGGGTGCGATCTCGGCGAGACGCGCGAGCAGCAGCGGCCCATGGCGAGCCCAGCCGTCGAGCCTCTCTCCGATCGCAGCTTTGGTGTCGTCCGCGCGTCGTGCGAGCTGCCCGGTGCACTGGTCGCAGGTTCCCGCTGTACGGGGGGAAAGGTCCGGACCGAAGGTCGCGTCGCAGTCCTCGCATGTCTCGCGGTCGCGGAGCCGCTCGATTGCGACCGGCCGGGGGACGACTAGGTTGACTACTAGCGCCGGCCGGGTGCCAACAGTCTCCTCCAAGAGGTTGAGCTGCGAGGCCTCTCTCGGGTAGGCGTCGAGGAGCAGTAGCTGGTCGCTTTCGAGCTCTCGCACGCGCTCGCTGAGCAGTCCGTAGGAGATCGACGGGTTGACCGCTTCGCCCTTGTCGATGTGGGCAAGGATTTCGGCGCTGTGCTGGCCGCCGGCGCGGGCATGCTCTCGCAGCAAAAACCCCGCGCTCAGGTGGGTGACACCCGCGTCCTCGGCGAGCAGTCGGCCGACTGTGCCCTTTCCCGCACCCTGCATTCCCAAAAGCAGTACGAGATCGCGCACGGTGTCTCTTCACGACTCTTGCTCGAGCTGGTCGCGGACCAGCTCGAGCACTTGGAGCCGGTCGCCTGCCTGTCGGAAGTCCAAGCGGTTCCCGTCGAGGCGGATCAGCGGGCGCCCCCAGCCCGAGAGGAAGGCCTCGTAGCGGTCTCCCAGGTCGTCCAGATAATCGAGGCCGATCCCCTTCTCCGCCGAGTTGCCCCTCACTTCCACCCTAGAAAGGGCGAGGCCGGACTCAACCTCGATGTGGATGAGTACGTCCGGAGGCTCGAGCGCCTGCGTTGCGGTCCTGGTGAGGTCGACGACCATCTTCAGATCCTCCTCGCTGAGGTAACCCCTCGCGTGAAACTCCCGCCCGAACACCTCGAGATGCTCCTCCAGCGTTCGCTCCTGGACGCCACCCGACTTCGACGCACGGGCCCGGAGGTAGCCCTCGGCGGTGCGCTGGAGGAAAAAGACGTAGTTGCGGAAGGCCCAGGCCGGTGGGTCTTCGTAGAAGCGGCGGAGGTAGGGATTTTCCTCGAAGCGCTCCTCCAGGGGGATGAAGCCGAGGTCCTCGGCGAGTCCCCGGACGAGGGTCGACTTCCCGGCGCCGATGATCCCGGAGATCGCAATGTGCTCACCCATGCGGCGAGTATAGGTTTGGCAAGACTGGCCGCGGTGTTGGCTAATGTGACTGCAGTGAGTCAGACAGCGCCGAAGCCGACCCTCGGGTTCTCGCCTGCCGGACCGGCGCCGGGCCGGGCGCAGAGTGTCGCTGCGTACGATCTCCTCGCCGACGAGTACGACGGTGCCTCCCACTGGACCACGAGGGGCCTGGAGCGAGCCGGGATCGAGGCCCTCCGTGCGGCAGGTCTGCCGAGAGAGCTTTCGAGGCCGGGTGCCAAGGTGCTCGAGGTCGGAGCCGGGACGGGAGTGCTAACCGAAGAGCTGCTGCGGCCGATGCGCGGGGGGTACCTCGTCTTCTCCGACCCGTCTTCAGGCATGGTCGGCCGGGCGACCGAGCGCCTGGCGGAGGTTGAGAAGCCGGTGCCAGCGGTCCCGCTGATCGCTGGCGCGTCGGAGGCAGCGGCCAGGATCGGCTTTCGTCCTGACGTGATCGCGGCAGGACTTGCCGATCCCTATCTGAGTCGCTCTGAGCTGCAGGCCTTGGTTCGGGTCGGCGATCTCGAGACAATGGTTTTCGTCACCGTTCCGAGTAGGCGCTGGGCAGTCGCCGAGCGCAAGCGACTCGGCGTCGCCTTGGATCGCACCCGCTTCCGGACCGCCTCCGGCGAGGTCGTGTTCTCTCGCTCGCTCGCTCTCGATCCGCCCGAGCTCGCAGACCTATTCGAGCGCAGCGGTCTGCGGGTGAGCGGGGTGGGCGCGACCGTCACCGGCAATTGGACAGGCGATCCGTGGCCCGAAGTCTCGTGGGCCGCGGGCTGGCCGACGCTTGCCGCCTGCTCTAGGTTTTGAAGAGCCGCAACCGGGGTCCCTTGCCCCGCATCTCCTTCATGACCTTGGAAACAGCTTCCGCCATCTCGACCACCTGCGGGTCGTCGACGCAGCCCTTGCCGTTTTCGATGCGTGCGAGCGGGTCCTGCTCGAACGCGTTCTTTTTCGCCTGTACGTAGAGCAGCCCATCAGGAGGTGCGTTCGGTTTGGTTCGGAGGAGGAGGGCTACGTACGACATGTCTTCCTCTTGGCCGAGCGCCTCCTCAGGTGTCATCCCCCACTGTTCGATCAGCTCGCGCTGATTCGCTGGCACGGATTTCTTGTACTGAGATTCGTCCAGCCTCCAGGTCCTGCCAATGATCCCGAAGCGTTCGGAGTAGACCGAGCCGACCTCGCCGCCCCCCGGGTAGTACGGGATCAGCCGGTAGAGGGCGCCCTTGAAGAGGATGTCTTCCACGTAGATCGTGCAACGGTAGTCGCGGTCCCCTGGCTTCAGGAGGCTGCCGATCACGTCATGGGCGACCTTCGCGCAGAGCCTCCCCACGTCACAGCGCTCGGCTTGGATGGTGAACGCCGACTCGACCTCGTCGCGGTAGTGGCGGAATTCCTCCTCGAGGGATGCCCTGAACTTGCGGCCCTCTTCTTCGCCCAGCTCGAACTCGACGACGCCGACCTTCACTCTGCGAAACGGACTCAAGATCTTGGCGAAAGCTTCTGAGCCGCTTTTCGTGCTCAGGACGAGAAGGATGATCGCAACGACCACGGGCCAGGCGAGGGCGTCGATGAGTTCAACGCACTCCTTCGTGACCGCAAGAAGCATCTACCCAAGCTATCGCGGCCTTCGGAACCAACAACGAGACACCACGGCGAGCAGAAAACCGAACGCGTTCCGAATAGGCCCCGACTATCGGGCACAAGCGGGCACAGCACACCGTTTCCGTGACGTGCTCTGTCTACAAATCGGTATGGGCGCGGCTGGGTTCGAACCAGCGACCTCTCGCGTGTGAGGCGAGCGCTCTCCCACTGAGCTACGCGCCCGGGAGAGGGCCAATCATAGGCCGCGAAGGCGGGTCTGGCGGGATTGGGCTGGTGGCGGCGCGGAGCTCTTCGGCCTCGGAGCGCTTGCGCAGGGCGAGGCCGACGAAGGGGAAGACCAGGGTCGAGAGCATCGCGGCGCCGACCAGGCCGGCGGCGGTCGAGGACTTCATGTGGCCGCCGTCGACGGCGAGGGTGGTGATCGCGACGACGAGGGGGAGCTCGGTCGCTGAGTAGAAGGCGAGGGCGGCGCGGTCGCGGGCGGCTGAGGACGCCGCGGTAGAGGAGCAGGGCGGGAGCGCCGCGGACGACGAGGAAGAGGACGAAGAACAGCGCCAGCTTGGCCAGCGCTTCCGCCGAGCCGAGCGCGCCGAGGTCGAACTCGATCCCGCTGGTGACGAAGAAGAAGGGGACGAAGAAGCCGAAGCCGACCGCGGTCAGCTTCGACTCGAAGACTGCCAGCTCGCGCCCCTTCAGTGCCATGCGGACGATCATCCCGGCGACGAAGCCGCCGAGCAGGACGTCGAGGCCGAGCTCGCTGGCGAGCAGGACGAGGCCGAAGACGAGCACCACGGTGATCCGCACCGCCAGCTGGCTGCTCGCCTCGAAGGTGCGCTCGAGCGCCGGCCAGCCGCGCCAGGCGAGCCGCACCGAGGTCAGCGCCAGGACCAGGGCGATCGCAGACGAAGCGATCAGGATCACCGCCTCGTGCAGCGGCTGTTTGGCCGAGAGCACCAGGGTGATCAGCAGGATCGGGCCGAACTCGCCGACGCCGCCGGCAGCGAGCAGGAAGGTGCCGAACCTGGTCTTCAGCTCGCCGTTGTCGCGCAGGATCGGGATCAGGGTGCCGATCGCCGTCGTCGCCATCGCCGAGCCGGTGTAGAGGAAGGAGACGACGACGCCCGGCCGCGGCCAGGGCGCCGCCGATGCCGTAGGCGAGCGCGACCGAGAGCAGCCAGCCGAGCGCGCCCAGCTTCAGCGGCTTGCCCTTGATCCGCTCGAAGTCGATCTCGTAGCCGGCGAAGAAGAAGAGCATGCCGAGGCCGAGGTTGGAGAAGAAGTCGATGAACTCGTCGGTGTGGGCGAGACCGAGGACCTCGGGCCCGATCGCGATCCCCAGCAGCAGCTCGACCACCACGACCGGGGGCGCGAAGCGGCGCGGCACGACCGCCACGGTGATCGCCGCCACCGCGGCGACCGTGACGATGACGAAGAAGGATTCGGCGTCGACCTCGATCACGTGTGGCGCCGATCCTACGTTCGTCCACCGTCGCGATCGCGATCTGGCTCGGGGGTACCAAAGCCGAGTAGCCGCCCCTCTGACGGCGGAACCGAGCGAAGAGGAGCAATCGAGATGAGCTCTGCACGTCTCCGTGGTCTCGGCATAGCTGCCGCCTGTCTCGCCGTCTCTGCTGGCATTGCCCGCCCTCGCCGCGCCGCCAGCAAGTACCCGCCCGACCCGGCAGCGCGCGGCTTCAACGGCGGCGCCGCCGGCTGGCAGAGCTCGACCAGCTTCGACGGCAGCTGCCTGGCGCCGCTGCTCTGCCCCGCTGCGACGAACAGCTTCCAGCCTGCTGGAGGCGCCGATGGCGGCGGCTTCATCCGCTCCGCCTACAGCGGCGTCGCCGGCGTGATGGCCGTCGCCGGGACGACCACCGCGGTCTGGCAGAGCCCCCCCTTCTCCTACGAGGGCGTCGACGGCGATGCCTCGCCGACAGTCAGCTTCGCGATGGACCGCCGCGCCAGCGTCGGTCAGCTGCTCGCGGTGGCGGGCAACTCGGCCGACTTCGCGGTGCGGCTCGTCGACGTCACCGGGGGCGGCGAGGCGTCTACCCTGGTCGGCCCCTCGACTCTGGCCGGGGCAGACTCCTGGACGGCGGTGCGGCGAGGCTCGATCGATCCCGGCCAGCTCGCGATCGGGCACGAGTACCGGATCCAGATCACCACCCGCTACACGACCGGCACCAGCGTCCTCGTCAGCGGCAATGCCGACTACGACAACGTCGAGCTGAGCGCGGTTCGCGGCCGGCGGCGACGGCGATGGGAACGGCAACGGCGGCGGCGGCTCAGCGACAAGCGCCTCGGCGAGCTGGTCCGCGCCGCGACCCCCGCGACCGCGATCCTGACCGGCAAGGGCAAGCGCCTCCTGGTCAGGGTCAAGTGCCCGCGCAAGGTCGGCCGCACCTGCCGGATCACGGCGCAGGGGCTGCTGAAGCAAGCGCAAGCCGGCGACGAACCGGCGCACGGTCAAGGCTGCGCAGGGCAGGGCGAGGCTGGTCGTGCTGCGGGTCAAGCCAAAGGCGCGGGCCAAGGTGGCGAAGCGCAAACGGTTGCTGGTGCGGCAGAAGGTGCGGGCCGGCAAGGTGACCGCGACCGTGGTCAAGAGCCGCAAGCTGATCCGCCGGGAGGTCGGCTGATGTCCGGGTGGCGTCTTCGCCCTCCTCCTGGGCCTTGATCGCCTCGTTCTCGAATTCGCTAGCGCGCTAGGATCGTCAGCGGACCGTGCTAGGCGGGGAATCAGCGGTGCCCTGTAACCCGCAATCCGCTCTAGCGGGGCCGAAAACCGTTCCGAGGGGCTGGCCGTCGGGGTCAGTGCGTTGCGGGCGGCGTTGACGGCCGGGTCCTGCGCGACGTGGGCACGCGAATCAGGTCAGGTCCGGAAGGAAGCAGCCTTAAGCGGATGCCGCGGGTGCCGCAGGCGAGCCCGGCTCGAGCCAAACGCGACGGACACGCCCGGTGACCTCGCTTCGAAGACGGGTGCACGGTCCATTAATCGATCAACCGCAACGTCATCTGCCTGACCGCGATCCGCCAGGTCAGCAAGGCGAAGCCGAGCAGGAAAGCGAAGCGGGCCAGGTCGACCGCCTCGAAGCCGAAGGCGCCGCCGCGGACCAGCTCGACCAGCTGGTGCAGCGGGTTGAGCTGGGCGACCACCTGCACCCCCTCGGGCAGGCCGTCGATCGGGAAGAAGGTGCCGGCGACGAGGAAGAGGGGCGTGATGCAGAGCGCCGTCACGTAGTTGAACTGGTCGATCTTGGCCACGGTCGCCGCCATCGCGACCCCGAAGCCGGCGAAGCCGAGCGCGGTGACGAAGCAGAAGAGGGGCACCAGCAGCATCCCCCAGGCGGGATTGAGACCGAAGCCGATCGTCACGAACAGCGGGAAGCAGCCGTAGACCCCGGCACGCACGCCGATCCAGAGCATCTCGGCGGTGACCAGCTCCTCGACGTCGACCGGGGCGGCGAGGATCGCGTCGTAGGTGTTCTGGAAGCGGTGCTTGACGAAGGTGCCGAACATCGCCGGCAGAGCGCTGGAGAAGATCACCGCGGTGGCGACCATGCCGGTGCCGACGAACTCGACGTAGGGGAGGCCGTTGACTTCGTCGACCAGCGTCGCACTCAGCCCGAGCCCGAAGGCGAGCAGGTAGACGATCGGTTCGAGCACGCTGGAGAAGGTCGTCCCCTTCCAGTAGGTGCGGAAGTTGGCGACCTCGCGGCTCATCACGCCGCCGATCGCCGCCGGTTCGAGCCGGCGCAGGCTGCTTCGCGGGGCGCTCATTCGGCCTCCTCCCCTGTCAGCAGCACGAAGACGTCCTCGAGCGTGGCGGCGCGGATCACCGCGTCCTCGGGAATGGCGCCGTCGACGGCGCGCTCGGAGCCGACGATCGCGATTGCCGGGCCGGCCGGCCGCACCCGCAGTCCCTGCTCCTCGGCGATCCCCCGCACTTCGGTGAGGCGCTCGGGTGGCCCGTAGACCTCAGCGGTGTGGGTGCCGGCGTGGGCGGCGATCAGCTCGGCAGGATGGGCGCGGGCGATGATCCTCCCCTCGTTCATCAGTGCCACCTCGTCGGCGAGCCGCTCCGCCTCCTCGATGTAGTGGGTCGACATCAAGATCGTCACGCCGCGCGAGCGCAGGCCGTCGATCAGCGACCAGAGCTCGGTGCGGATCTGCGGGTCGAGGCCGACGGTCGGCTCGTCGAGCAGGATCAGCTCCGGGTCGTGGACCAGGCCGCGGGCGAGCAGCAGGCGGCGGCGCATGCCGCCGGAGAGCTCGTCGACGGCATCGCGCCGACGCTCGGTGAGGCGCGCCAGTGCCAGGCCCCGCTCGACCGCGGCGCCGACGTCTTCGACCCGGTAGAGCCGCGCGTAGACGGCCAGGTTGTCCTCGACCGTGACGTCGACATCGAGGTTGTCGAGCTGGGGGACGACGCCCATCCTGGCCCGGGCGGCCTTGGAATCGCCGGGCAGCTCATGGCCCAGCGCCCGCAGCTCGCCTGCGTCGGGGATCGCCTGGCCGGTCAGCAGCCGCATCGTCGTCGACTTGCCGGCGCCGTTGGGGCCGAGCAGGCCGAGGCAGATGCCCTCGGGCACGTCGAGGTCGAGCCCGTCCACCGCCGTGATCGGGCCGAACCGCTTGACGACTCCGCGGAGCTCTATCGCTGCCATCGTCCTAAAGACCTGGTTCGTGACTGAGATTCATCGCTCGGCTCCGGATGCTTGCACGGCGGGCTGGTCGCGCGCGTCGCTGGACCGTCGACGGTGGCTGGGAGACTGCGCACGGTGTTGGATGAGCACTGGATCAAGTCGCTGCACGTGGCGACCATGCGGGAGGAGGACCTGCACGCCGAGCACGAGCCGCACGTCCTGTTCCAGGCCTCGACGATCGGGGCGCTGCTCGATGGCGCTTACGAGGGCGACCTCAGCTTCGCCGAGCTGGCCGAGCACGGAGACCTCGGCCTCGGCACGCTGAACGGGCTGGACGGCGAGATGATCGCACTTGATGGCGGCTTCTACCGGGCCGACCTCGACGGCTTCGTCCACCCGGTGGCAGTTAGCGAGAGGACGCCGTTCGCCGTGGTCACCGAGTTCACACCGACGATCGAGGCGGTGATCGAGGGGCCGTTGGTGCACGAGGAGCTGCTGGCGCGGCTTGACGGGATGATCCCCGCCGGTACCTCGTCGTGCGCGATCCGCCTCGACGGTGACTTCGAGCTGGTCCGCGCCCGGTCGGTCCCACGCCAGGAGCCGCCCTACCGGCCGCTAACCGAGGTCGTCGCCGAGCAGCACGTCTTCGAGCTCGCCGGGGTGACCGGGACCATGGTCGGCTTCCGTTTCCCTGTCTATACCGAGGGGATCGAGGTCGGCGGCTATCACCTCCATTTCATCAGCGAGGACCGCTCGCGCGGCGGCCACGTACTCAGCTCGCGAGCCGCAGACCTACGCGTCCGCCTCGATCCCTCCAACGACCTCCACGTCGAGCTGCCACCGCGGGTGGAGTTGGCCGACCCCGATCTGGCCACCACGACCCACGCGGCCGTCGAGGCGGTAGAGCGCGGCTAGCAGCGTCGGTAGAGAACCCAGGACTCGTTGCGGGCGACCTCGCGGAAGCCGGGGGGGACGTCGGTTTTGAGGCGGGCCGGGTCGTTGGGGTCGAGGATGAAGTTGTGGATGACGAAGGGGCTGGCCGGGTCGAGGAAGTAGCCGCTGCGGGGCTGGCGCTGCTCGGAAGAGCTGACGATCCGGCTCGGGCGCAGGTCGAGGTCGAAGGCGAGGCGCGGGACGGCACGGTGGTTGGGGACCGAGATCGGCAGGCAGGGCGGCTCGAACGCGCCGGAGGCGGCGAGGTCGTCGAGGTCGTCCTCGATCTCGCTCTGGTTGGTCAGGTCGACGTCGACCCGGTGCAGGAGGTCGTACTGGTTCGGCCCCCAGACGACGAACATCAAGGCGATGATCGCGGCGAAGACCTGCCAGGCGCGGCGCCAGGGATGACCTGGCTCCAGCAGGCGCCAGCCGAGCAGTGCCAGTGCCGCGAAGACGGCGAGGATCGCCGCGGCGAGCATCGTGTAGCGGGGGATGATCGCCAGGCCGGCGGTGGCGAGGACGGCGAAGGCGGCGAGGGCGAGTGCCGTCGCGGCGACCCCCACGGTCGAGCGGCGGCGCAGGAAGGCGAGCCCGAGGACGACGCCGCCGACCGCACCGACCATCCCCGGCCACTGCAGCACCTCGCCGAGGCGGCGCGGGCCGTAGAGGATGAGGTCGACGGGGCCGGTCTGGCGTTCCAGCGTCTCGACGGTTTCGCGGGTGCCGGTGAACGAGTAGGTGGGGCTGCCGGCTGTTATCCAGTCGAACAGCGCCCAAATGAGAGGGGCTGCCAGGGCAAGGGCAATGAGCACGATTCCGTTGGAGGAGAGAAGGGCACCCCTCGCCCGGACAAGTGCCGGCCTAATGAGGCCGGCACTTTGAGTATCCGCCCGCTCGAGGGGTGCCCTTCTCTCCCCTTCGGTACCGCCCTGATGTGACGAGCCCGGGGGGTCAGTGGTCCCATCCGAGCTAGCGGAAGCTTGCGAGGGGGCGAGCAGCAGATAGGCCAGGTACGCGAGTGAGAACAGCCAGGCCTCTGGTCGCAGCAGGCCGGCTAGGGCTAGGAGGGCTAGGACGGGCCAGCCGGCTCGGGGGCGGCGGGTCTCTAGGACTAGCGCGGCTAGGACTAGGGCTATGTAGGGGACGTCTATGTAGGCGCGGAGGCCGTTGGAGAGGTAGGGGGCGCGGGTTAGGACTAGTAGGGCTGCGACGGCGCCGATCGGGCGGTCGAACCAGAGTGAGCCGAGCCGGTAGACGAGGTAGCCGACCAGGCCCAGAGAGACGTAGGCGATCGCCATCGTCAGGTCGATTGCGCCATCGCCCAGCGGCGAGGCCATCAGGCCGAAGAGTTCGGCGAGCGGGTGCGGGGTGGGGGGCAGCGTGGCGCCGCGGTCCGGGCTAAGGCCTTCCGCGAGTTCCCGTCCCCAGAGGAGGCTGTAGATCGTGTCGTAGTTGGGGAAGCCGAGCGGGAAGAGCAGCAGCAGGACGGCCGCGACGGCGACGACCCAGGCCAGCGGTACGAGCAGGCTTCTCGCCCCCGAGCGCATCGGGGCAAGCTATCGGCGCGGATACACTGGCCGCAGTGCCCTCGCCCAGCGATTCGACCTCCCTCTACCGCCGTCACCGCCCCGGTTCCTTCGACGAGGTGGTCGGTCAGCAGCACGTCGTACGCACCCTGCGTAACGCGGTCGAGCAGGGCAAGGTCCACCACGCCTACCTCTTCGTCGGCTCGCGCGGCACCGGCAAGACCTCGATGGCGAAGATCCTCGCCCGCTCGCTCAACTGCGAGCGCGGCGGTCCCACCGTCACCCCCTGCGGTGAGTGCGAATCGTGCGTCACGATCGCCTCCGGCACCTCGATCGACGTGATCGAGATGGACGCCGCTTCCAACCGCTCGGTCGACGACGTCCGCGACCTGCGCGAGCGGGTCGCCTACGCCCCTGCCGGCGGCCACTGGAAGGTCTACATCCTCGACGAGGCGCACATGCTGACCAAGGAGGCCTGGAACGCCTTCCTGAAGACGCTCGAGGAGCCGCCGCCGAACACGGTCTTCGTCCTCGCCACCACCGAGTCGCACAAGGTTATGGCGACGATCGCCGATCGCTGCCAGCGCTTCGACTTCCAGCGCCCTTCGTTGGAGCAGATCTCCGAGGTGCTGACGCGGGTGGCAGCGGCGGAGGGGATCGAGGTCGAGGACGGCGCGACGGCGATGATCGCCCGCTCCGCCTCGGGCAGCTTCCGCGACGCGCTCGGCACCCTCGACCAGTTGGTCGCCTTCGGCGGCGAGCAGGTGAAGCTGGAAGCGGTGCTGGAAGTGCTCGGTGCCGCCGACGCAGAGCTGCTCTTCGAAGCGGTCGACGCGATCGTCGCCGAGGACCCGAAGGCGGTCCTGCTCGGGGTCGAGAGGATGGCCCGCTCGGGCCGCGACCCCTCCCAGTTCGCCCGCGACCTGCTCGGCCACCTGCGTCATCTGCTCGTCACCCAAACGGTTGGTGAGGTTCCCAACACCTTCGTGATCACCGCCACCGACTCCGACCGGCTCGCCGCCCAGGCTGCCGCGGTTGGTCCCGCCACCTTGGTCCGCACGATCGACGAGCTGGCCACTGCTCTGACCGCGGTACGTGAGGGCGACGATGCGCGCATGGCGGTGGAGATTGCCCTCCTGAAGGCTGCTCGACCCGACCTGGATCCATCCTCCGAGGGACTGCTTCGCCGAATCGAGCGACTCGAGCAAGGGACGGGGGCCGCTCCGGCCGCGGGTCCTGTCGCCGCAGGGGACCCCCCACCCCCTCCGGTAGCTAAAGCTTCCTCGGGGGTGGGCCCCCCTACGGCGCCACCCGCGGCAGATTCCGCACCAGCTGACGACGTTGCTCCACACGATGCGGCCGAGCCTGAGCCGTCTAATGAGGAGGTATCTCCGGCGGGTGGCGCGGATGTGGAGGGGCCGAGAACGGAGGCGGAGCCCCCGCCCGCAGGCTCCTCCACAGTCGTGTCAGGACCCGCCGGCGAGAGTTCTCTCGACCTGGAACAGGTTCAGCGCATCTGGCCCGCTGTGCTGGACAAGCTGCGGGAGACGAGTCCGGCGCTGGCGGCGACATTTGACGGGGCCCGGCCGGTGAGCTTGGACGAGGAGGGTCTAAAAATCGGGTTCCCTCCCGACTCGACCTTCAACAAGCGCAAGGCGGAAGCGCCCGAGAAGCGGGAGCTGGTTGCGGACGCGCTGGAGGCAATCGCCGGAATGAGGTTGCGGCCCGTCTACGTGGTGCTCGACGGCGAGGCTGAGGCGGCAGCGGAGGGCGAAGAGAGTGCTGCGCCCGAGTCCGACGAGATGGACGAGGACGCGCTGATAGAAAGGCTGAAGAGCGAGTTCGACGCGGAGGAGGTCAGCTAGATCGTGGCGAGAGGCGGCGGCATGCCCGGTGGGTTCGACGTGAACGCGCTGATGAAACAGGCGCAGAAGATGCAGGACGAGATGCTCCAGGCCCAGGAGCAGCTCAAGGACGAGGTCGTCGAGGCAAGCGCAGGAGGCGGCATGGTCAAGGTGAAGATGAGCGGCGACCTGAGCCTGCGCGAGATCGTGATCGACCCCGAGGCGATCGACCCCGAGGAGGCCGAGCTGCTCGCCGAGATGGTCCAGGCCGCGGTCAACGAGGCATTGCGCGCTGCCCAGGAGCTGGCCAGCTCGAAGATGGGTGGGATCACCGGAGGCGGCCTGGGCGGCCTGCCAGGGATGTGAGCGCCGAGGGTCCGGCGCCGCTGGCGCGCCTCGTCGTCGAGCTCTCGCGCCTGCCGGGGATCGGCCAGCGCACCGCGCAGCGGCTTGCCTTCCACCTGCTGCGTGCACCCGACGAAGAGGCGGCGGCGCTGGCCGAGGCAATCCGCGAAGTGAAGGAAAAGGTCGGCCTTTGCGAGCAGTGCTTCAACCTCGCCGAGGATCCACTCTGCCGGATCTGCACCGACACGACTCGCGACCGGGCGACGATCTGCGTGGTAGAGGAACCCGCCGACGTGATCCCGATCGAGCGCACCCACGAGTACCGCGGCCTCTACCACGTGCTCGGCGGTGCCCTCTCGCCGATCGACGGCGTCGACGCTGAGGACCTCAAGATCGCCGAGCTGGTGCGCCGCGTCGAGGGCGGCGAGGTGCGCGAGGTCGTCCTTGCCACCAACCCGACCACAACCGGGGAGGCGACCGCGCTGCACATCGCCGAGCGCTTGCGTGGCCAGGCCACGGTCACCCGCCTGGCCAGCGGCCTGCCGGTGGGAGCCGACCTCGAGCATGCCGACGAGGTCACCCTCGGCAAGGCCCTCGCCGGCCGCCGCAGCCTCGACTGAAGAGTTCCAATTTGGACGAATTGACTGGACGATTGTCTATTCGCAAATAGCGAGTTTTTCTGCGAGTGTCATCCGGACTCTTGGGCAAAGTGACTATGTGACGACTGGCAACGACTCAGGATCAGGCTCGAATCCGAGCGATCTCGCCCGTGAGCTGTTCGCCGTGGCTGCGCAAAAGCTCGCCGAGGATTTCAGCTCGGTCACCGAGACCGCGGTCGGGGCGCTGCGGGAGGGAAGGGCCTCCACGGCCGCAGGCGTCGGCGACGCGGAGCCGCGCCCCAACCTGCGCGGCAACGGTGAGGTACGCCGCCGACTCGACCAGCTGATCGAGGCCCACCGCCGCTACGAGCATCCCTTCAGCCTCGTCGTCTTCGACGTCGAAGGACCTGGGGCCCGTAACGGCGCCGGCGAGGGAGGCAGGGACACGGCGCTGACCGTGGCTGGGGCGGCCCTGCACGACAGCGTTCGCATCCTCGACGACACCTTCCGGCTCGAAGGCAACGGGCTCTGCGTGCTCGCGCCCAACCAGAGCACCGTCGGCGGCGTGCAGATGGCGGAGCGGCTGCTGGGGATGCTGGACGAGCTGGAGGCCGCCGGGGGCCTGAGCATCTCGATCTCAGCCGGCGTGGTCGCCTGCCCCGACCACGGCGACGATCCGGACGCGCTACTGCGCAAGGCCGACGAGGCGATGTGGCGAGCACGCGCCGTCGGCCAGCCGGTCGGCGTCGGCGCGCTGGAGTCCCGTTCCGGCTCCTTGCAAGATCGCTGACAGATTCCGTAAATCTGTCCATAACCGGCGTAAACCTGGGTTTTCGGTGCCAGAATGCTGCGCATGCCGGGGATCCGAACCAATGCCGCTGCCGAAGTTCTCGGCGTCAGCCCCAACACGCTGCGCAGCTGGGAGCGCCGCTACGGCTACCCCACACCGAAGCGGACCGAGGGCAACCACCGCAACTACGAGCTGGTCGAGCTGCAGACCCTGCGCGACGCGCTCGCCCAGACCGGCAACATCTCCTCGGCGATCGAGCTGGCGCGCCAGCGGCAGGAGGCACCGGCGAGCAGCGGCAACCTGCTCGCGGCGCTGGAGAGCTTCGACGAGGACGCCGCCGACCGCGCAGTTGAGGAGAGCCTGGCGCTGCGGCCGCTGGAGCGCACTGTTGAGGAGCTGCTGCTGCCGGCAATCGACGAGCTCGCTGTCGATCCCGAGCGCGAGGCCGAGCTGGAGTTCGCCGCCCGCTGGGCGATGAGCTGGCTGCACGGCGCTCGCCGCCTCGCCTCCGCCGCCTCTCGCCCGGCTGGGATCCTGCTGCTCGACTCCAGCAACGCCCAGGACGCGGAGGAGGTCCATGCCCAGGCGCTCGACCTGACCTTGCGGCGGGCGGGCTTCCGGGTCCTGATGCTTTCCCATGAGCTCGGCGAGGAGCGCCTCGATCGCGCCATCCGCGCGCTCGACCCGACCGCGATCGTCCTCTGCGGCCCGGGCCAGGACACCGCCTCCGCGGTACAGCTGGTACGCAAGATCCGCGAGCTCGGTTTCGACGCGCCCCTCTTCGGCTTCCGCGCCAGCGGCCTGATCGGCGACGCCATCCCCTCCGCGGGGAGCGCGCCAAGCGAGGTGACCGGCATGCTCAACGCCGACCTCCGCCGCCGTGCCACCCAGGCCTTCGCCTGAGATTGTCGGGTTCGCAGCGCGCGTAGGCTAGGCGCTATGAGCGAGATTCGCCTCTTCGATCCGCAGACGCTCTACCGCCACTGGGAGGATCAACAGTGGTCTCCTTTCGCGATCGACCTCGAGGCGGACCGCGAGCAGTGGCAGGGACTCGGCGGCGAGGACCGGGGGCTGATCTTCTGGGTGCTCTCCTCGCTGATGGTGGCCGAGGAGCGGATCACGACCAAGTTCTCTGGTCTGGTTGGCGCCTACGGCACCGAGGAGGAGGCGACGTTCCTCGCCACCCAGCAGGTCGACGAGGCCCGCCACATGCAGTTCTACGCCCGCTTCCAGGACGAGGTCGTCGCCGACGCGGCCGCGATCGCCGCCCACGTCGAGCGCGCCCGCGAGCAGATCTCACCGGCCTTCCGCGCGATCTTCGACGTGGCCCTGATCGAGGCCCACGAGCAGCTCGTCGCCAACCCCCAGGACGCCGAGGCAAAGGTCCGTTTCGTCACCCTCTACCACCAGGTCCTCGAGGGAACGCTGGGGCTGACCTCGTTCAACTTCGTCACCGGGTACCTCGAGCGCGAGAAGCTCCTGCCGGGCTTCGTCGAGGGCTACTCGAAGATCCACCACGACGAGCAGCGCCACATCGGCTACGGCACCTGGTACCTGCGCCAGGCCGTCGCGGACGATCCGGCGCTTGGCGACGTCGTGCGCCGGACGCTGCGCGACCTGCTGCCGGCGGTCGCCGAGTCCCTGACCCCGCCGGACCGCGACGGCACCGATTGGGATGCGCTCGGCGCCAACTCGGAGGAGATCCGCGACTTCGCCATCGGGGGCCTGAAACGGCGCCTCGAGATCATCGGCGTACCGCTGTCGACGCTCTAGGCGACCTGAAGCGTTGACCTAGGCGCGCTCCGGCTCCGGCTCGCTCGTCTCGCTGATCCCGAAGCGCTCGTAGAGTCGCCGCAATGGCGCCGGCGCCCACCAGTTCCATTTGCCGAGCAGCTCCATCAGCGAGGGTACGAGCAGGGCGCGGATGATGCTGGCGTCGATCAGCACCGCCAGCGCCGTGCCGACGCCGTTCTCCTTGATGAAGATGATCTGCGAGGTGGCGAAGGCGCCGATCGCGACCGCGAAGAGCAGCGCCGCGGCGGTGACGATCCGCCCTGTCCGCTCCAGGCCGATCGCGACACTCTCGGAGTCCGAGGCGCCGTGGTCGCGGGCCTCCTTAATCCGAGAGAGCAAGAAGACGGCGTAGTCGGTGGAAAGGCCGAAGGCGACCGCGAAGAGCAGGATCGGCATCGTCTGCTCGATCGCGCCCGGGCTGGTGTAGTCGAGTACCCCCTCGAAACGACCGTCCTGGAAGATCAGCACCAGCAGGCCGAAGACGGCGCTGAGGTTGAGCACGTTCATGATCAGCGACTTGATCGGCAGTACCACCGAGCCGGTCATCAGGAAGAGGATCACCAGGGTCGCGATGACGATGATCGCGAAGGCGATCGGCAGGTGCCGGGTGAGGCTGTCCTGGAAGTCGATGAAGTCGGCGGTAGCGCCGCCCACCAGCACTGCTGAGCCGGGCGGGCCCTGGAGGCTGCGGACCCGCTCGACCGTCGACTGGCTTGCCTCGGAGGCGAACGGGTTAGCCGAGACAGCCTGGATCACGGTCAGGCCGCCGCCGAGTCGCTGCGGTGGGGCGACCGCGGCGACGCCCTCGGTGCGGCGGATCTCCGCCGCGAGCTGGGCCGAGCCCTTCGGCCCAGCGCCCTCGACCGCGACCCAGATCGGCGACTCGCGGTAGGGCGGAAACTCCTCGCTGACCGTGTCATAGGCCTGGCGCGCGCTCGCCTTCTCCGGGAGGACGGTGGGGTCGACGGTGTTGAACTTGATCCCCAAGAAGGGCAGGCCGAGCACGATCAGGAAGAGGGCGCTGAGCGTCGCGATCGGCATCGGCCTGCGCATGACGAAGCGCGAGAGCCGGTACCAGAAGCCGTGCTCATCGGGCCGCGTGTCGGCCTCGGCGCGGCGCTGCAGGGCGCGGGGCGCGAGCGAGTTGACGCGCTTGCCGAGCAGGGTGAGTACGGCGGGGAGGACGGTCAGGGAGACCGCCGCCGCCAGCAGCGCGACCAGGGCGCCGCCGAGGCCCATCGAGTAGAGGAAGCGCTGGGGGAAGACGAGCAGGGAAGCCAGCGCCGCCGCCACGGTCAGCGAGGAGAAGAAGACGGTACGCCCGGCGGTCGCCATCACCCGCCGCATCGCCGCCAGGCCCGGACCGTCCTTGGCGATCTCCTCGCGGTAGCGGGAGACGATGAAGAGGCTGTAGTCGATCGCCAGCCCGAGCCCCAGCCCAGTGGTCAGGTTGAGGGCGAAAATCGAGATCGAGCCGAATTCGCTGGTGATCCTGAGGATGAGGAAGGTGCCGACGATCGCCAGCAGGCCGATCATCACCGGCAGCAGCGCCGCGACGAGGCTGCGGAAGAAGACGAAGGAGAGCAGGAAGAGCAGCGGGAAGGCGATCAGCTCGGCCATCCGCAGGTCCTCCTCGACCTGCTCGTTGACCTGCTGCTGGGCGACCGCTCCGCCGCCGACGGTGACGCCCGGCTGGTCGGCGAGCTGGTCGACGATCTCCTCGCCGGCTTCCTGCTGCTGCTTGTCGTCGGTGGGCTTCAGCGCAACCGCCAGGTAGGTGGCCTCGCCGTCGCGTGAGACGAAGTCGCGAGAGCGCGTGCCGTAGTAACCCGTCACCGATTGGACGTCGCCGCGGGCGCGCAGCTCACGCTCGAGGGCGACGATGCGGTTACGGGTGGCGGGCTTGGCGACCGGCGCGTCGTCGACGACGACGATCACTCCGGGCCCGCGGAAGCCCGCGTCCTGCAGTGCCTCGCGCGCTTGTACGGCCTCGGTGTCGGGGTCGTCGGCCCCGTAGGGGTCGAGCCGTTCGGCAACCGAGCCGCCGAGTGCCCCGGCGGCGAGGAAGAAGACGATCGCGAAGAGTCCGACGCGGCGGGCGCGGCGGTTGGCGAGACGGGCGAGGGCGTCGAACATCAGTTGCTCCCTTCCTTGGCGGTTTGTGTGAGCAGTTGGGCCTCCATCCGCTCGCACCACTCTGCGAACCACTCGTTGAACTCGATCCCGCCCCGCAGCACCATCAGCGGGAAGGGATCGCCGTCGTTGGCCTTGGCGGCCGCCTTGGGCTCAATCGCGCGCAGCCGCTCGACCGTGCGGCGGCGGTGCTCACGCATCGAGGTGAGGATCGGCGCTGCCTCCTCATGGGGAAGGACTCCGGCGAAGAAGAGCTTCAGCAACCCCTCCTCGCGCATCTCGTAAGTCGCCGGTGGCTGCCGCAGCCAGTCCTTCAGGGCCTGCTCGCCGTTCGCGGTGATCGCGTAGACGGTGCGCTTACGCTCGCCGCGGGGCGCGTTGACCCCCTCGATCAGCCCGGCCTCGGCGAGTCGTTTCAGCTCCGGGTAGATCTGCCCGTAGCTGGTCGCCCAGAAGAACCGGGTCGAGTTGTCGACCAGGGCCTTGATCTCATATCCAGAGCGCGGCTCGCGGCTGACCATGCCGAGGATCACGTAGGCGGTCGGGCTCAGCTCCATGCTTGGCAATATATCGCTCCGATATATCAGCAAGTGTGATTTGGGTCGCACGGATATGGGTGCTCAGGCCCGTCTATCCTCAGCCGTTCTGCATGAGCGAGGGGAATTCCGACATCGTCGTGATGAAGTTCGGCGGCACTTCGGTCGCCGGCGCCGAGCAGATCAAGCGCGCGGCGCGGCGGATCGTCGCCGCCCGCGAGGCGGGCAGCCAGGTCGTCGCGGTGCTCTCCGCCCGCGGCAAGACGACCGACGAGCTGGTCGCCCAGGCGCTGGAGATCTCGCCGCGGCCCGACTCGCGCGAGATGGACATGCTGCTCTCGACCGGGGAGCGGATCTCCTGCGCGCTCTGCGCTATGGCGATCCACGACATGGGCCACAAGGCGATCTCGCTGACCGGCTCGCAGGCGGGGATCGTCACCGACTCCTCCCACACCAACGCGAAGATCATCGACGTGCGTGCCGACCGCATCAGCGAGAAGCTCGGCGAGGACCGGGTCGTCCTCGTCGCCGGCTTCCAGGGTGTCTCGACCGACAGCCGCGACGTCACCACGCTTGGCCGCGGCGGCTCCGACACCACAGCGGTCGCCCTTGCCGCGGCACTGGGGGCGAGCGTTTGCGAGATCTACACCGACGTCGCCGGCGTCTTCAGCGCCGACCCGCGGATCGTCCCCGATGCCCGCAAGCTCTCGCTCGCCTCCTTCGAGGAGATGCTGGAGATGTCGGCCTCGGGGGCCAAGGTGCTGCAGCTGCGCTCGGTCGAGTACGCGCGCAACCACGGCGTCCGCATCCACTGCCGCAGCAGCTTCGAGGAGGGCCCCGGTACCCTCGTCGTCACCGAAACCGAGGCGGAGCAGGAGACCGTGGAGCAGCCTTTCGTAACAGCAGTGACCCACTCCGAGTCGGAGGCCCGCGTCACCCTGACCGGGATCCGCGACGAGCCCGGCGTCGCCGGGGAAATATTCACCGCGCTCGCCGACGCCGACGTCAACGTCGACGTGATCATCCAGAACGAGCCGGTGAGCGACGACCAGCTGGCTGACCTCTCGTTCACGATTGCCAGCGGCGACCTGACGAAGGCGACTGAGGCGATCGAGGCGCTCGGCGAGGTCAGCAAGGGCATCCGCACCGACGAGCGGATCGGCAAGGTCTCGATCATCGGTGCCGGCATGCGCTCCCATCCCGGCGTTGCCGCCAGGGTCTTCGAGGTGCTCGGCCGCGAGCGGATCAACATCGAGATGATCTCCACCTCGCCGATCAAGATCTCGTGCGTCATCTCCGCCGAGGAGATCCCGCAGGCGGTGCGCGCACTGCACCAGGCCTTCGACCTCGGCGCCGACGCGGTCAAGCCCGAGGACCCGACCGGCGCCGAACACCGGCCCACGGTCAGCGGCTGAGCCCGGCCGTCATACTCGGCATGAGCGCGGAGCGAGCAAGCGTGCATATCTGGTTCTTCGCGCCGCGAGCGAAGCGCGAAACTGTGTGAATGACGGGCAACGGCTACAGAGTCGGAGTGCTGGGCGCCACGGGAGCGGTCGGCTCGACCATTCTCGGTGTGCTCGCCGAGCGTGGCTTTCCCGCCTCTCAGGTGGTTCCCTTCGCCTCTGAGCGCTCCGCCGGACGCCAGATCGAGTGGAACGGTTCGGTGCTCGAGTGCCTTCCCTTGAACGAGACGACGATCGAAGGCCTCGACGTCGTCCTCTCCTCGGCGGGTGGCGCGGTCAGCTCCGAGTGGGCGCCTAAGCTGGTCGAGGCCGGCGCCGTCGTCGTCGATAACACCAGTTACTGGCGCATGCACGAGGACGTGCCGCTGGTTGTCGCCGGAGTCAACTCGGAGGCGGCCGACGCCCACAAGGGAATCGTCGCCAACCCCAACTGCACGACGATGGTGGCGATGATGGCGCTGGCACCAATCCATCGCGCGGTCGGCCTCGAGCGCATCATCGTCTCCAGCTACCAGGCGGTCTCCGGCACCGGCCAGAAGGCGATCGAGGAGCTGCGGTCGCAGTCCAAGCAGGTCCTGGAGGGCGAGGAGCACCCGCTGGCCTCGGTTTACCCGCACCGGATCGCCTTTAACGTCCTGCCCCAGGTCGAGAGCTTTAAGGACGGCGACGACTACACCACCGAGGAGCGCAAGGTGATGGCCGAGACCCGCAAGATCCTTGGCCTCGGCGAGGAGGTGGGGATCTCCGCCACCTGCGCCCGCGTGCCGGTTTTCAGCGGCCACTCGGAGTCGGTCAACGTGCAGACCCGCGATGACCTCTCGCCCGATGACTGCCGGGCGCTGCTCGCCCAGGCGCCTGGAGTGGCCGTCGTCGACGACCCCGCCGCCGGCCGCTACCCGCTGGCGATCGACGCCGCCGGTCGCGACGAGGTCCTGGTCGGCCGCATCCGTCGCGACCCAGGCCAGGAGCGCTGCCTCAACCTCTGGGTCGCCGGCGACAACCTGCGCAAGGGCGCCGCCACCAACGCCGTCCAGGTAGCCGAGCTCCTGATCGAGCGGAACCTGCTCAACGGCGGCTGAGCCGTCTCAGCGCGAACGGCGCCAGCAGGGTGGTGAGGATCGACATTCCCACCACTACGCCGAACAGCTCTGCGTCGACGACCCCCTCCGCCGCCCCGATCGAGGCGACGACGATGCCGACCTCGCCGCGCGGCACCATGCCGACGCCGACGATCGAGGCCTGTTGCCTGCCCAGTCCGCGAGCGGCTAGGTAAGCGGGGATCAGCTTGGTGACGATCGCTAGCGCCGTGATCGTCACCAGCAGCAGCAGGGCATGTCCGTCTAGCAGCGAGTCGAGATCGAGCTCGATGCCGATGAAGGCGAAGAAGAACGGCGGGAAGAAGGCGTAGAGCGGTCGCACCTCTTCCTCGATCGCGTTCTGGTCCTTGGTCTCGGCGACGATCATCCCGGCGAGGAAGGCGCCGATCAGCGCCGCCAGCCCGATCTGGGCCGCGAAGGCGGCGAGGCCGAGGCAGAGGATCACCGCGGGGAGCAGTGGGGAGTCGGCGAAACGGGGCGCATCGAGCAGCTGCGGACGACTCTGCAGCAGGCGCGTCCCGCCGAGGGCGAAGAAGGCGAGGAAGGCAACTGCCACGCCGAGGGCGAGAGCGATGTCGCCGATCGCGACTCCGCCCTCAGCCGCCATTCCTACCGCAACCGAGAGCAGGATCAAGGCGAGCACGTCGTCGACGACGGCGGCGCCGAGGACGGTGCGGGCGGCGGGGGTGCGGGCGATGCCCAGGTCGAGGAAGGTCGCCGACGTGATCCCGGCGCTGGTGGCTGCCAGCGCGGCGCCGAGGAAGACGCTGGTTTCGGTGCTCTCCCCGAGGACGATGCCGAGACCGATCCCGCCGAGGAAGGGCAGGACGACACCGGCGCTGCCGACCGTGACCGCGATCCGGCCGACCGTCCGCATCTCGGAGAGCTTCGTCTCCAGCCCGACCCAGAAGAGCAGGAAGATGACGCCGAGCTCGGAGAAGACCCTGAGCACCTCGCCGGGCTCGACCAGCCCGAGCAGCGAGGGCCCGACCAGGACCCCGCCGAGGATCTCGCCGACGATCGCCGGCTGTCCGATCCGCTTGAAGACCTCGTCGCCGAGCTTGGCGGCAAGCAGGACTATGAAGAGGTCGGTGAGAACGTTCGCCGCATCCCCCGTGGTCGCCGTGGCGATCGCCATCGCCCGATCCTATGAGTCGGAACGTCGGGCTAGCGCTCTAGTGTGCCGCGACTACTAAGTCCTCTTCGTTTAGTGGGGACTGATCTCGCGGCGATGGCCGCGGTACTAGAGACAAGGAGAGAACATGTCTGCATCAGGCAAGCGCGGGCTGCGCGACAGCCGGCGCCGTCTGCTGGCGTTGGCGATGACGCTCGCGGTCACCGTGTGTTGCGTCGGTGTCTTTGCGGCCGGCGGCGCGGCTGCGCTGGGCGAACAGTGCTCGGGCTCGAACGTCACCGGCAAGGGCTCCTACCTGCAGTCCCCAATCCAAGGGGGTGTCTGGGCGGGGTCGAGCGAAGAAGGCTTCAACGGTGACAGCAACCCGAACGCTTGCAGCGGTAAACAGGGCAGCGGTGGAACCCCCAAAGTCACCTATATCGCCACCGGCAGCGGCCAGGGCCTCAACGCCTGGGGCGCTTTCGACGGGGTCTTCCACGACAAAACTGCCCGTTTCATTGGCACGACTGAGCCGCCTGCGGGTCATGCGAAAGAAGAAGGCACGCAGCTGAACCGGATGACCAGCGCCATCGGCTCCGACGTGGCGGTCATTCCCGTAACGCAGACGGCGATCGCGATCGTCGCCAACCCACCGGCGCTGCCGGCCCATGAAGCGTGCTCAGTCAGCGAGATCTCCGCCGCGGAGATCGGAGGCGTCTTCTCCGGTCGGGTGACCAACTGGAGGCAGCTCGAAGCGGCCTCCAACCGGAAAGCCGGTGGCGACTGCGATCAGGCGATCACCCGCATCGTTCGCGAAGAAGACTCGGGCACGACTTATCAGTTCAAGCACTACCTCGACCAGGTCAAACCCGAAGCGCTGGAATGCACAGGCAAATCGCCGCGGACATGGGATCAGCTGCAAGCCAGCACCGGCGGGGAAGAAAGCCCGAATCGCGACTGGCCGCGTCAGGCGGACTGCCAGAAAGGCGAAGGGCCCGTGACCACCGTCGCGACAGTCGGCGAAGGGTCGTTCAGTCCGCCGAAATTCGTCTCCGTCAGCCCCGGCACGATCACCTACGCCGGCCTTCCCGAAGCCAGAAACGTGGCTGCGGAACTCATCCTCGAGGTCGACAACGGCGTCGAAGCCGCGAACCCCTCGACCAAAGAAAACGATGCCAACTGCGCTGCAGCGAAATACACGCTGCCGGAAGGCGCTGAAAGCGGCGTCAACGTCGACTGGTCGCAGGTCTACGGGTCCGATCCGGAAATCGGAAAAGTGGAAGCGAGCGCCTACCCGATCTGCACCCTGACCTGGGTGGTGGCGGCGACCGATATCTTCAGCCAGGGCGTCGCGACGACCGTGAAGGACTACCTCCAGTACGTCAATGCGACTGAAATCGGGGGATCGGGGCGGCACGGCCACTGGTACAGAGGCCTGCCCGGCGCAGTTGCCGAAGTGGCTTCCATCGCCATCGGTCAGATCAAAGGCGAAGAAGGCGAAGAAAAAGAAGAAGGCGAAGGGCCGGCGGTGCTGTGCAGGTCGGCTCCGGAAAACGTGGAAGGAACCCTGATTTGCCCCAAAGGCGAAGGCTACGCGGGCGAAGTCAGGGGAACGCTAAAGCCGAAAACGGTGGCGACGTTCGAATCGACCGCGGGCCCGGAAGGAACGGTTTCGTGCTCCGAAGCCACACTGATTGGGGCGTTTGAAGAAGATGGAACGAGCAGCCCCGAAGGCGGCGTCACCCAGCTGGAATTCGCCAGTGGCGAAATCTTCTGCCCCTCGACGCTGAAATTTGCCGAAGGGGTTGGAGTCCAGGTCTTCAAACTGCCGCTCGACGCTTCCAAATTCGTCTACCTGTCGGCCTTGGCGCCCCACGCCTCACTGGTGCTGGCGGGCAGCAAAGGGGTGCAGCCGCGGCTGTTCCTCTTCGGCGAATCGACCAAATGCATGTATGAACCGACGTTCCTGAGCGGCCAGGTGATCAATGGGCTGCCCACCGAGTTGCGGCTGGCGGCCTCGTGGTCGCTCGAAGAAGGAAACGAAGGGTGCCCTGAAGCGTTGAAACAGACAGCGGAATTCAATCTCGATCGCGGCAAAGCAGAAACAGATCTGTTCGTGTCGAGCAAATAGGACGCCGAGACACACCTGCTAGGAGAAGGCCGCCATGTGCGGCCTTCTCTTTGCCTCAGGCCGGGACGCCGGCCAGCCGCTCCTCGACCGAGCCGGTCGAGGCGATGTGCTTGCTCATGCCGAGCTGCTTCGGCTCGTAGCCGAGGGCGAGGCCGACCAGCTGCGGCAGGTGGAGGACGGCGAGGCCGAGGTCGCGATTGACGACCTTGGCCGCCTCGGGCTGCTGCATGTCGAGGTTGAGGTGGCATAGCGGGCAGGGGGTGACGAGGCAGTCGGCGCCGGCGTCGAGCGCGTCGCCGACGTGGGTGCCGGACTGGCGCAGCGAGGTCTCGCGGTTCATCGTGATCACCGGGAAGCCGCAGCACTTGCGGGCCCCGTCGTACTCGACGACCTCGCCGCCCAGCGCCTCGATCACCTTCTCCAGGTAGAGGTCGCGCTCGGGGAACTCGTCATAGCCGAGCCGCTCCTTTGGCCGCACCACGTAGCAGCCGTAGAAGGGGCCGACGCGGAGGCCGGAGAGCGGTCGCTGCACCTTCTCGGCAAGCTGGTCGAGCCCGTAGTCCTCGACCAGAACCCAGAGGAAGTTCTTGTTGGTGAAGCCGTCCTTGCCCTTCTCGTAGGCAAGTCCCTGGCCACTCAGCACCTCGTTGATGTGGGCGCGGTAGGAGGAGTCGGCATCGAGGCGCTGCTGGCACTCGGACTGGGCGCCCTGGCAGGTCGAGCAGATGTTCATCATCGCCAGCCCGGTTTCCTGGGCGAGAGCGAAGGTGCGCGCGTTGAGGGTGTCGGCTAGCTCCTGGTTGTGCTCGGCGATCACCCCGGCGCCGCAGCAGTTGGCGCGGTCGAGTTCGATCAGCTCGATCCCGAGCCGCTCGGCGACCAGCGCCATCGAGCCGTGCAGTTCCGACGTGAAGCCGCGCGAGACGCAGCCGGGCCAGTAGGCGAGCTTCATGCGGTCTCGACCTCCCTCTCGTCGGGCTCGGGCTCAACGTCCTCCTCGCCCTTGATGTAGATGTTGAATTCCTCGCGGTGCTCCTCGGCGTGAGCGTAGATCGCCTTCACCTCGTCCTGGGCGCCGTCGGGGAGCTTCGGGTGGACGCCCGGGATCAGCTTCGACAGCGAGCGCGCCTTGCCGGTCTTGAAGGCGCGGATCCCCGTCGGGATCGAGCCGAGCAGGCCCTTGATCGCGCTCTTGGTCGGCTTCAGCTTGCCCTTGACGCCGGGCGCGTAGGACTCCTGCAGCAGCAGCGCCTCGTCGAGCGTCCCCTTCTTCTCGATGATCTTGATGAAGGCGGCCTCGTGGTTGTGGCCGTTGTTGGGGTCCTCGATCCCCTCTTCGCCAGCTTTGCGGCGCAGCCGCATGATCTGGTCCATCGGCGCGACGCCCTTTGGACAAGCGTCGATGCAGCTGAAGCAGTGGGTGCAGTCGTAGATCCCGTGCGGGTCGTCGGCGAGGTCGTGGAGCCGCTCCTTGGTCTCGGCGTCGCGCGGATCGCCGACGAAGCGGTAGGCCTTGGCCAGCGCAGCGGGGCCGATGAATCCCGGGTCGGCCTCCATCGAGAGGCAAGAGGAGACACAGGCGCCGCACTGGATGCAGGCCATCGACTGGGTGATGTCGATCATCGACTCCGGCTCGACCACGTACTCGCGCTCAGGCGGGTCGCCGTGGGGGAGGAGCCATGGGGTGACGCGGCGGATCTTCTCCCAGTGCGTCGACTCCATGTCGGTGATCAGATCCTTGATCACGGGCATGTTCCCCATCGGCTCGACGACGATCGGCTCGGAGCCGCCGTTGCGCCTGTTGGCCGCCTCGTGCGCCTCGCCGATCTGCGTCTTGCAGCCGAGGCCCGACTGGCCGTTGACCTTCATCCCGCAGGAGCCGCAGATTGCTGCCCGGCAGGAACAGCGAACCGCCAGGGAGCCGTCGTCGCGGTCCTTGGCCTGGAGGATCCCGTCGAGTACCGAGAGCGAGGGATCGAGGTCGACCTGGAACTCCTCCCAGTAGGGCCCCTCACCGCTCTCCGGCTGGTAGCGGCGGACTTTCAGCGTGTACTCGGCCATTAGAACAACCTCCCGCCGGTCCATCGGCGCCGCTCGCGAAGAGTCAGATATGCACGCTCGCTAATCACCGGTCAGTACTTTCTCTCTTCCGGCTCCCACTGGGTCATGGTCACCTCTGAGTATGAGATCTCGGGCCCGTCGTCCCCGCGCTGCAGGTCGATGTGTTTGAGCCACTCCTCATCATTGCGCTCCGGGAAGTCGGTCCGGTACTGGGCGCCGCGGCTCTCTTTGCGCTCCAGCGCCGCGACGCAGGTGCAGATCGCGTTGTCGAGCATGTAGCCGAGCTCGATCGCCGCCAGCAGGTCCTGGTTGAAGACCCGGCCGTGGTCGTCGACGTAGGCGGACTTCGCCTCCTCGGCGAGCCGGCGGACCGTCTCCAGCGCCTCCTGGATCCCGACCTCGTCGCGGAAGACGGCGACGTGCTTGTCCATCGTCGTGCCCAACTCGAGCTTGATCTCGGAGACGCGGCGGCCGCTCCCCTTCTCACGCGAGAGGATCGCGTCGACCGCTGCCTGCTCGGCCTCGAGCACCGAACGGGACGGGCGCGAGCCCTCGATCCGCTTGGCGCGGCCCGCCGCGTCGACGCCGGAGCGGCGGCCGAAGATCAGCGTGTCGAGCAGTGAGTTGGCGCCGAGCCGGTTGCCACCGTGGACCGAGACGCAGGCCGTCTCGCCGGCGGCGTACAGGCCGGGGATGTCGGTGCGGCCGTCGACGTCGGTCTTGATCCCACCCATCGTGTAGTGGTTGCCGGGCTTGATGTGGATCGGTTCGCGGGTGATGTCGACGCCGGCGAAGTCGCGGCCGACGAGGACGATCTCGCGCAGCGCCTCGTGGATCCGCTTTTTCGGCACCACGGTGATGTCGAGGGCGACGGTGCCGTCAGGGAAGCCGCGGCCCTCGTTGATCTCGGTCTGCTCGGCGCGGGATACGACATCGCGCGAGGCCAGCTCCATCTTGTTCGGCGCGTAGCGCTCCATGAAGCGCTCGCCCTTGGCGTTGAGCAGATGGGCGCCCTCGCCGCGGGCGCCCTCGGTGATCAGGAAGCCCTTGCCCGCCAGCGTCGTCGGGTGGTACTGGATCATCTCCATGTCCATCAGCTTCGCCCCGGCCCGGTAGGCCATCGCGATCCCGTCGCCGGTGCAGATCAGCGCGTTGGTGGTCGGCTTCCAGACCTGGCCGTTGCCGCCGCAGGCGAGGATTACCGCCTTCGCCTCGAACAGCTCCATCGAGCCGTCGGCGACGTTGCGGGTCACCACTCCGCAGCACTCGCCCTGCTCGTCGAGGGCCAGCGCCGTGCAGAACCACTCCTCGTAGCGGGCGACCACCTCCGAGTGCTTCATCAGCTGCTCGTAGAGGACGTGCATGATCGCCTGGCCGGTGATGTCGGCGACGTAGTAGGTGCGAGCGGCGGAGGCGCCACCGAAAGCGCGGGTGCCGAGCTTGCCCTCCTCGTTGCGGTGGAAGGTGACGCCGAGGTGCTCGAGGTGGAGGATCTCCTCCGGCGCCTCGCGGGTCATGACTTCGATCGCGTCCTGGTCGCCGAGGTAGTCAGAGCCCTTGACCGTGTCGAAGGCATGCGACTCCCAGGAGTCGCCGGGGTTGAGCGCCGCGTTGATCCCACCTTGGGCTGCGTTCGAGTGCGAGCGAACCGGGTGGACCTTGCTGAGGATGCCGACCGAGACGCCCTGCTCCGCTGCGGCGAGGGCGGCGCGCTGCCCGGCGAGGCCGGCGCCGATTACGAGCACATCGTGGGAGGGCACGAGCGCGGACTCTATAGAGGGAAAATCCGAGCCCGCGGTCGGATTTACGGCCGCTCGGCGCCTACAGCCAGCGCTCGCCGAGTCGCCTGATCGCCGCCTCGACCAGGCGGATCCCGTCGGCGACGCTGCCGAAGTCGACGTTCTCGAAGACGTCATTGGGCCAGTGGTAGTTGGCCGGGTTCTTGAGGTCGGTGCAGCCGCAGAGTGAGGCGGTCTCGTATCCCGCCGCCAGCGGCTCGAGCCCGTCGGTGCCGTTGTGGAGGCGCAGGTTGGGGTAGAGCCAGATGCCGAGCTCCTCGGCGAGGCCGTCCATCAGCTCGAGCGAGCGGCGCGGGTACTCGTACATCTTCAGGAAGCCCTCGCCGCGCAGGACGAGCAGGTGGGGGGAGCCGATCGAGTCGATCGAGAGGAAGAAGGTGCTCTCCCGGGGCAGCTCGTGGAAGTGGCGGTCGCCGAATCCCTTGATCCCCTCGCTGAACGACTCCTCGGAGCCGGTCGAGAGCAAGATCACGCGGATGCCCTCGGGCGGCTCCTCGACCAGGCGGCGTGCAAGCGCCAGCAGGGTGATGACGCCGGTCCCGTTGTCGTTGGCGCCCGGGACGGTTTTGCGGCGGCCGATGTCTGCCATCGCCGCGACGGTCCCGATGCCGAGGAAGATCGCCAGCTTGGCGAGCAGACGGCGCCCGCTGAGGGCGCCGAGCGCGGCGAGGATTGGCCCCCCGACCACCGGCGCCATCAGTGCCGGGCTGGTGTCCTGCCCCTCGATCAGCCCGAGCCTGTCGGCGAGTTTGGGCAGCCCCGGGTGGAAGATCAAGCCTGAGTGGGCGGCGTCGTGGTGGCTGACGATGACCGCCGTGCGCTCCGCCGCGCGGTCGCCCAGCTCGCAGACGACGTTGTAGGCGCTGCGGGTCGGCAGCGGCTTGCGCAGGCGTCGCTTCCCGGGTGGGAAGTCGTCGGCGATCCCCGCCGCCCCCACAGCGCCCAGCATGGCCCCGAGCAGCCTTCTTCCGCGCAGCGCCGCCAGTCCACCGAGCGCGCCCAGCGCAGCGCCGATCCCGAGCGGCCACCAGTAGGTGCCATGGGCGGGCTCCGCCTCGATTCGCGCCTCGGCGCCCAGCTCGGCGAAGCGCTCGACCAGCCACTCGGCGGCCTCCCGCTCGCCTTCGGAGGCGGAGGGGCGGTAGATCTGCTCGAGCTCCTCGAGCTGGGCGCGGAGCCAGTTCGGATCGGTCATCGAGATTCGACCATACCCGCCACTTACCATTGGACGATGTTCGGCGGCAGCTCGATCACCCTCTTCCACGTGCGCGGCATCCGGATCGCCGTCGACTGGTCCTGGTTCCTCGTCCTCTTCCTGGTGATCTTCTGGCTCTCGCGCTTCTATGGCGACGTGCTGGGGGAGTCGGGCTCGGAGGCCGCCCCGTTTGCCCTCGCCGTCGTCAGCGCCGCCGGCTTCTTCGGCTCGATCGTCCTGCACGAGCTCGGCCACGCGATGGTCGCCCTGCGCAACGGGATCGGCATCACCAGCATCCAGCTCTGGATCTTCGGCGGGATGGCGCGGATGGACCGCGAGTCGGACAGTCCCGCGACCGAGTTCAAGGTCGCGGTCGCGGGCCCCCTGGTCACCCTGGCGATCGTCGTCGTCCTCACCGCGATCGGCCTCGCTGCCGCCGGCCCGGATGAGTTCTGGCGGGCGGTGCTGATCGAGTCCGACGCCGGAGTCTCGGGGGCACTTGCCGCCGTCGCCTGGTTGGCGACGATCAACTTCCTCGTCCTCGTCTTCAACCTGCTGCCGGCCTTCCCGATGGACGGGGGGCGGATCGTGCGGGCGCTGGCCTGGTGGCGCACCGGCGACCGCAGCTCTGCCACCCGCTTCGCCGCCCGCCTCGGGCGTGTCTTCGCCTACATCTTCATCGGCGGCGGCCTCCTCCTGATCTTCGACGGTGCGGTCTTCGCCGGCGTCTGGCTCGCCCTGATCGGCGTCGTCATCAACGGCTCGGCCCGGGCCGCCTCGGCTCAGACCCAGATCACCGGCCGGATCCAGCACATGCAGGTGTCCGACGTGATGGATCGCGAACCCGTTGCGATTCCCGGCGAGCTATCGGTCGAGAAAGCGCTCGACGAGTACTTCCTCCGCTATCGCTGGCCCTGGTTCCCCGTCGTCGATGCCGCCCACCGCTTCCTCGGGCTCGTGGTCCGCGACAAAGCGGACGAGGTGCCGGAGATCTCCCGCGCCACCTCCCTGGTCTCCGACCTGCTCGAGCTCGATGACGGCACCTTTCAGGTCCGCGCCGACGCCCCCCTCGACTCTCTGCTGGGCAATCAGAACCTGCGCCGCTTCGGCGCCCTGATGGCCGTCGATGCGGACGGGAGGCTTTGCGGCGTAATCACCGCAGAGCAGGTCGGACGAGCGCTACGAGACGCGGCCTGAGGTCTGTGGCGCTCGATGATCGAGCTGAAGTCGGTGCCCGCCGGCAGCGTGCCGAAGGCCTGGCCCCAGTCGCCCGCTAGGCGGGAGGCGCAGAAGGCGTCGGCGACGGCGGGGTCGCCGTAGCGGACCAGAAGCGAAGCCTGGAGGGCGACTGCCATGCGCTCGACGATGCGGCGGGCGCGGGTCTGGATGGTGTCAATGTCACCGGGAATCTCATCGCGCAGGGAGGAGACGTAGGCATCGAGCTTCGGTTCGGCTCCCGCCCCCTCGAGTACCTCATTGAAGAAGGCGTCCACGGAAGTCGGGCTCTTGACCATCCCGCGCAGCACGTCGAGGCACTGCACGTTGCCCGAGCCCTCCCAGATCGAGGCGAGGGGAGCCTCGCGGTAGAGACGAGGCATGCCGGACTCCTCGACGTAGCCGTTGCCGCCCAGGCACTCGAGGCACTCGACCGCGTGCGACGGCGCGCGCTTGCAGAGCCAGTACTTGAGTACCGCGTTGGCGAGGCGCCGGAACTCGGCCGCCTCCTCGTCGCCTGCAGCGACCTCGTCGTAGGCGCGGGCAAGGCGCATCGCGGCGACCGTCGCCGCCTCCGACTCGACGCAGAGGTCGGCTAGTACGTTGCGCATCAGCGGCTGCTCGATCAGTTCGGCGCCGAAGGCGGAACGATGGGCGGCGTGGTTGAGGGCCTGTACGACCCCGGCCCGGTAGCCCGTCGCGGCGCCGATAACGCAGTCGAGCCGGGTGTGGTTGACCATCTCGATGATCGTCGGTACGCCGCGCCCCTCCTCACCGACCATCCGCGCCCAGGCGCCGCGGAACTCGACCTCGCTGGAGGCGTTGGAGCGGTTGCCGAGCTTGTCCTTGAGCCGCTGGATATGGAAGGCGTTGCGCTCGCCGTCTGGCGTCCAGCGCGGCATCAGGAAGCAGGAGATGCCGGACTCGGTCTGGGCGAGGACGAGGAATGCGTCGCACATCGGCGCCGAGCAGAACCACTTATGGCCGACGATCTCGTACTCGGCACCAGGCCCGCCGCCGTTCAGCGGCGTCGCGGTCGTGGTGTTGGCTCGCACGTCGGAGCCGCCCTGCTTCTCGGTCATCGCCATTCCGCAGAGAGAGCCGCGCTTGCGCTCTGCCGGCAGCGAGCGCTCGTCGTAGTCGAGTGAGAGGAAACGCTCCTCCCACTCGGCGGCAAGCTCAGGCTGTTTGCGTAGAGCCGGGATCGCCGAGTAGGTCATCGAGATCGGGCAGCCGACGCCACTCTCGGCTTGCATCAGCAGCATGAACATCGCGGCACGGGCGACGTGGGCCCCGGACCCCGGTTTGCGCCAGGGGGTCGCGTGCAGCCCGTGGTCGATCCCGATCCGCATCAGCTCGTGCCAGGAGGCGTCGAACTCCACCTCGTCGACGCGGTTCCCGTAACGGTCGTGCGTGCGCAGCTGGGGCTTCTTCTCGTTCGCTTCGAAGCCCCAGCGGATCGTCTGCCGCGAACCGCAGATCGCCCCCAGCTCTTTCGCCTGCTGCTCGGCCCACTCGCCGCCCTCGCGGCGCAGCGCCTCGACCAGGGGGAGATCGGCGTCGAAGGGGTTGTAATCCTCCAGCGGGGGTGGCTGGTTGAAGACCTCGTGGGTGCTCGCAGAGCGGCGCTCGACGGTCGCCATCGCCTCGATTGTCGCACTCGCGCGCCATCCGCGCCGCCGCGTCCGCGTCGGTAGCATCGCCGCGCCTGTGGAGAAGATCCAAGTCAAGAACCCGATCGTCGAGCTCGATGGCGACGAGATGACCCGGATCATCTGGGCCTTCATCAAGGAGCAGCTGATCCTGCCCTACCTCGACGTCGAGCTCGTCTACTTCGACCTCGGGATCGAGAGCCGCGACGCGACCGAAGACCGGATCACGGTCGAAGCCGCCGAAGCGATTAAGCGCCACGGCGTCGGCGTCAAGTGCGCGACGATCACTCCCGACGAGGCGCGGGTCGAGGAGTTCGGTCTGAAGGAGATGTACCGCTCGCCCAACGGGACGATCCGCAACATCCTCGGCGGCGTCATCTTCCGCGAGCCGATCGTGATCTCCAACATCCCCCGACTCGTTCCTGGGTGGACGAAGCCAATCGTGATCGGCCGCCATGCCTTCGGCGACCAGTACCGGGCGACCGACATGGTCGTCCCCGGCGAGGGCACGTTGACTCTCACCTACACGCCCAAGGACGGCGCCGAGCCGGTCGAGCTCGACGTCTATGACTTCCCGGGGGGAGGCATCGCGATGGCGATGTACAACCTCGACGACTCGATCCGCGACTTCGCCCGGGCCTCGATGCGCTACGGCCTCGACCGCGGCTACCCCGTCTACCTCTCGACCAAGAACACGATCCTGAAGCGCTACGACGGCCGCTTCAAGGACCTTTTCGCCGAGGTCTACGAGAGCGAGTTCAGGACCGATTTTGAGGCCGCCGGCATCAGCTACGAACACCGGCTGATCGACGACATGGTCGCCGCCGCCTTGAAGTGGGAGGGCGGGTACGTGTGGGCCTGCAAGAACTACGACGGCGATGTCCAGTCCGACACCGTCGCTCAGGGCTTCGGCTCGCTGGGACTGATGACCAGCGTGCTGATGAGCCCCGACGGCAAGACGGTCGAGGCCGAGGCAGCGCACGGCACCGTCACCCGCCACTACCGCCAGCACCAGCAGGGCAAGCCGACGTCGACCAACCCGATCGCCTCGATCTTCGCCTGGACGCGGGGCCTAGCCGCTCGCGGTCGGTTGGACGACACGCCCGAGGTCTCACGGTTCGCCGAGACGCTCGAGCGGGTATGCGTCGAGACGGTCGAAAGCGGCAAGATGACCAAGGATCTGGCGCTGTTGGTCGGCAGCGACCAGGAGTTCCAGACCACCCAGGAGTTCCTCGCCTCGATCGACGAGAGCCTGCAGCGGGCGATGGCCTAGCCGGCGCCCACCAAACTTCCGAATCAACGATCCAGGAGAACAGATACGTGAGCGATCCAGTCAAAGTCACCGTTACCGGCGCTGCCGGGCAGATCGGCTACGCCCTCCTGTTCCGCATCGCCAGCGGGCAGATGCTCGGCCCAGACACTCCAATAGAGCTGGCCCTGCTGGAGATCCCCAATGCGGTCAAGGCGGCGGAGGGCACCGCGATGGAGCTCGACGACTGCGCCTTCCCGCTGCTGCGGAAGGTCGATATCTACGACGATCCGAAGCAGGCTTTCGAGGGCACCAACGTGGCGCTGTTGGTCGGCGCTCGCCCGCGCGGGCCGGGCATGGAGCGCTCCGACCTGCTCGAGGCCAACGGGGGCATCTTCAAGCCGCAGGGAGAGGCGATCGCCGCCGGGGCGGCAGACGACATCAAAGTGCTGGTGGTGGGAAACCCGGCCAACACCAACTGCCTGATCGCGATGTCGAATGCGGACGGTGTGCCGCGTGAGCGCTTCACCGCGATGATGCGGCTCGACCACAACCGCGCGATCGCCCAGGTTGCCGACAAGCTCGGCAAGCAGGTTTCCGACGTCACCAACATGACGGTTTGGGGCAACCACTCGACCACGCAGTACCCGGACTTGGTCAACGCGAAGGTGAACGGTGGCAGCGTCTGGGACGCGGTCGGCGACGAGGCATGGATCTCGGACGAGTTCATCCCCAAGGTGGCCAAGCGCGGAGCGGCGATCATCGAGGCGCGCGGCGCCTCCAGCGCCGCCTCGGCGGCGAACGCGGCGATCGACCACGTTCGTGATTGGGTGCTCGGCACACCTGATGGGGACTGGGTCTCAATGGGCGTTCCCACCGAGGGTTCCTACGGGATCGAGGAGGGGATCGTCGCCGGCTTGCCGTGTGCCTGCTCGGGCGGGGAGTGGACGGTTGTCGACGGCCTGGAGGTACCGGAGTTCTCCCGGGCCCGGATCGACACCAGCGTTTCCGAGCTGCGCGACGAGCGCGACGCGGTCAGTGGCCTGGGGTTGATCTAGGACTTACGTAGTCAAAAAAGAGGCCGGTCCGCTGGGGACCGGCCTCTTGCGAAAAGCGCGTACACCAAGGACTATTTGGTCGGGTGGTACTGACGCCCTTTCTTCGTGACCCTTCCCTCCTGCTCGAGTTCGCCGAGCACACGGTAGAGGTAGTTGGGTTTGATCTTCATCGATTTCGCGATCTCGGACGCGCTGATGCCGGGCCTTGCCTCTACCAGCGAGACCGCCTGGTCGGCGCGCGTACCGCCGCGACGACGGCGCCTGCGGCCCGGTTTACGGCCAGCAGCGGTGGCTGTGGCGGCTTTGGGCGGCCGGCCTGGGCCACGACGACCTGAGCCACGAGGGCGGCCGGGGCCGCGGCGGGCGACTTTGCCAGTGCTCGAAGAGCCGCCGCTGCCCAGGAGGGCGATGGCCTGCGCAATGCGATCGCGCTCCTCATCGAGGTTGGCAAGGTGCTTTTCGAGATCCGCGCGCGAATCATCGAGTGCGTTGCTGTTTGGCATCTTGTTCCTTTCGTCCCGTAAGCCTTGCGCCTTCGCGGGTTGTCAGCATTGAACTTTTTGGGAGTCTGGCACAGTGACAGTGACTGTGACTGTTCATATGGTCAAATGATTCTGCGCATGCTTGTCCGTTTGGACGACCGGGTTCAGAAGGGACCAGGGCTGGGCGCGCCAGCTCGGGGAACGCGAGAGGGTTTTAGTTCTCCCGCTTGCGCGGAAGGGTGCGGAAGATTACGTCCCAGAGGGGCGAGGAGACGCCGTAGCCGTAGCGGTGGTCCTGGAAGTGGTGTCGCATGTGCTGGGCACGCAACCGCTTGCCGAGTTTCGACTTGGGTACGAAGTGATGCACGTAGTAGTGCGTGTAGTCGTAGAAGAGGTAGCCGAGGAGGAAGCCACCGAACAGCGGGTACGCCTCAGGCGTGCCGAACAGCAGCGTGAAGGCTCCGAAGAAGAGGGCGGCAAGCGGGATCGAGACGGCCGGCGGCATCACCAGCCGCATCTTGTCGTTGGGGTGGTCGTGGTGGATGCCGTGGATGATGAAGTGCATGCGGCGGCCGAAAGCATTGTCCGGCTCCCAGTGGAAGACCAGCCGGTGCAGCCAGTACTCGGTCAGGGTCCAGAGGCCGACTCCGCCGAGGCTGAGCAGCACCAGTTGCCAGGCGGCGAGGCTGCGGTCGGCGGCCAGCCACTCCATCGCGACGACGACGGGCCCGAAGACGAGAGCTGGAATCGCGGGGTGCACCCGAGAGAAGAAGTTGAGGAATTCGCTCTCGAACAGCTGCGGGGAGGCCGCGAGCTTGTCGGTCCGGTTGGAGGCGTCCATCTTTTGCCAATGGTAGCGACGGCAAGACCCAGCTTTCGCAAGACGCGGGGAAGTTGTAACGAGACTGTGTCAAAGAGGTAGCGCTTTGCGGAAATGAGGCTCGCGGAATCGTCACGGCAGTGCTTACATGCGCCGCCATGCCGCAGAGGCCCTTCGAACATCCAGCGTGTGCGACTGACGAGCGCCGGACCAAGCGGGGCAAGGACGCAGGGAGGCGCGAATGGCAGCGCCATTCGGCCGACCGAGGACGCCGCACCGCGCAGTGTCCGCCGCCGTCAGGCGTGCGCGGGGGATGTTCGAATGGCCTCTAGAAAGAAAAAGCCGCCCACCTGCGAGGACTGCTACTTCCGCAAGAATCTGCTCTGCGCGCTCGAGCTGGAGGAGCCCTGCACGACCTTCCGCCCCGATCGTCCCGAGGGCCTCGTTCCGCCTCGCCAGCCGGTCCTCTTGATGCGCCCTCCGCGCTGGGCGAGCCAGACCGGCGCCGCATAGCCTTCGCGCTGGCTATGGTTTTCGCTCATGCCTGAGCGCGATCTATTCGCCAACTTCGCCTGGGGCCGGACTACCTACGTGGCCCGGCGCAGCAGGGGATTCTCGCCGAATGTGGACGTCTACTACTGCGGCGATCCGCAGCGGGCGGTGGTCAAGGTCGACCTCGCCGGCATCAATTTGGAGGAGGTCGGGATCGAGGTCAGCGCGCGGCAGCTGGCGATCGTCGGCCAGCGACCGGTACAGGAGACCGAGGGCCGTGTCTACCAGCAGGTAGAGATTCCCTCGGGGCCGTTTCGGCGCATCGTCGAGCTGCAGGTAGACGTCGACGCTGAGCGGGCGAAAGCGACGTACGAAGACGGTGTGCTGCGGGTCGAGCTGCCGCTGCGCGATCCCGCCGAGACGACGCGGCGGGTGCCGATTGGAAGGGACTAGTGCGGACTCGCGAGAGGCGACGCTGATGGAGGGCAGCCCGGTCCTGGAAGTGGTCGAATCAGAGCTCGACGCGGAGGACGCGATCCGGGCCAGCGAGCCACTGCCCGACGCGCTGCCGGTGCTGCCGCTACGCGACACCGTCACCTTCCCCGAGACTCTCACGCCTCTGGCGGTCGGCCAGGAACGCTCGATCAAGTTGGTCGACGATGTGCTCGGCGCCAACCGAATGTTGGTGATGGTCGCCTCGCGAGACCCGGAGAACGAGGAGCCCGGTCCCTCTGACCTGTATGAGGTGGGAGTCGCCGGAGTGGTCGCGCGCATGCTCAAGGTCCCCGACGGGACGATCCGCATCCTCGTCCAGGGTGCGCAGCGGGTGCGCCTCGGTCCCTACGTCGCCGAGGAGCCCTACCTGGTGGCACGGATCTCCGAGCTGCCGGACGTGTTCGATGAGAGCCCCGAGCTGGAGGCGCTGACCCGCAACGTACAGCGCACCTTCTCGGAGATCATCGAGCAGATCCCCTATCTGCCCGAGGAGCTGCAGATGGCGGTCGCCAACATCGACGACCCCGCCGCCTTGGCTCACCTGATCGCCGGCGCCCTGCGGATCTCCACTGAGGAAAAGCAGCAGCTGCTGGAGCAGGTCGATGTGACGGCGCGGCTCCGCCACCTCTCCCAGATCCTCGCCCGCGAGCTCGAGGTCGTCCAGCTCGGCACCCAGATCCAGTCGCAGGTCCAGTCGGAGATCGACAAAGGCCAGCGCGAGTTCTTCCTGCGCCAGCAGCTGAAAGCGATTCAGGACGAGCTGGGAGAGGGGGATGAGCAGCAGGCGGAGGTCAACGAGCTGCGGCAGCGGATCGAGGAGGCGAAACTGCCCGAGCACGCCCAGAAAGCGGCCGAGCGCGAGCTCTCGCGGCTGGAGAAGCTGCCGCCCGCAGCGGCCGAGCACGGCGTCATCCGTACATATCTCGAGTGGCTGGTTGAGCTGCCCTGGTCGGTCGAGACCGAGGACAACCTCGACATCGCCCATGCTCGCGAGGTGCTCGATGCCGACCACTACGACCTGGAGAAGGTCAAGGACCGCATCCTCGAGTACCTGGCGGTGCGCAAGCTGAACCCTTCCTCGCCAGGCCCGATTCTCTGTTTCGCCGGGCCTCCGGGCGTCGGCAAGACCAGTCTCGGGAAATCGATCGCCAAGGCACTCGGCCGCGAGTTCGAGCGGATCTCGGTCGGTGGCGTCCGCGACGAGGCGGAGATCCGCGGCCACCGCCGCACCTATATCGGCGCGCTACCGGGCACGATCGTCCGCGCTCTGCGCGATGCCGGCTCGCGCAACCCCGTCTTCATGATCGACGAGATCGACAAGATGGGCGCTGACTTCCGCGGCGACCCTGCCTCGGCGATGCTCGAGGTGCTCGACCCGGCCCAGAACGACAGCTTCCGCGACCACTACCTCGACCTCGAGTTCGATCTCTCCGACGTGATGTTCATCACCACCGCGAACGTCCTCGACACCATCCCCGGCCCCCTCCAGGATCGGATGGAGACGATCGAGCTGGCCGGCTACACCGTCGACGAGAAGCGCCACATCGCTCGCCGCTACCTGGTCCCGCGCCAGATCGAGGCCAATGGCCTCAAGCCCTCGCAGATCGAGTACGCCGAGCCGGCGCTGACCGCGATCATCGAGGAGTACACGCGCGAGGCAGGCGTCCGCAACCTGGAGCGCCAGATCGGCACGATCTGCCGCAAAGTCGCCCGCGAAGTCGCCGAGGGCAAGATCGACGGCAAGGTGAAGATCTCGGCCAAGCGGGCGCGCGAGCTGCTCGGCCGCCGCCGCGTCTTCGCCGAGCAGCGGCGCCGCACCAAGGACCCCGGCGTCGCCACCGGACTTGCCTGGACTCCGACTGGCGGTGACGTGCTCTTCATCGAGGCGACGGCCATGCCGGGCTCGGGCAAGCTGACGATCACCGGCCAGCTCGGGGACGTGATGAGGGAGTCGGCGCAGGCGGCACTCTCCTACGTGCGCGGCCACTGGCGGGAGCTGGCGCCGGAGCTGGGGGAGAACTGGTTTGCCGAGCACGACATCCACATCCACGTGCCGGCCGGCGCGGTGCCGAAGGACGGGCCCTCGGCCGGCGTGGCGATGACCGTGGCGCTCGCCTCATTGATCAGCGGTCGGCCAGTTCGCAACGACGTCGCGATGACCGGCGAGGTGACGCTGACCGGCCAGGTGCTCCCGATCGGCGGGCTGAAGGAGAAGTCGCTCGCCGCCCAGCGGGCGGGGATCAAGCGGGTGATAGTTCCCGAGCGCAACGAGGGCGACATCGCCGAGATCCCCGAGCACGAGCGCAGCGAGCTCGAGTTCGCCTACGTGGACGAGGTCTCGAAGGCGATCGACGAGGCTCTGGTTTCCTGACGATGGAGGCCGCCGGCGCCCTGGGCAGGGGCAGCCTGTCCACCTGGATTGAGTCGGTGCGCGAGGCGGTGCGGGCACGCTCCCGCACCTTCTGGATCGTCGCTGGGCTGACGCTGCTCGCCGCCGGGCTGCGCTTTGCCACGCTCGGCCTGCAGGCCTACCACCACGACGAGATCGTTACCGCCAGCCGTGTCCTGCGCGGGGATTTCTGGCACGCGATGGACGCGGTCGGCTTCAGCGAGTCGGCGCCGCCGTTCTACTACGCGCTGGCCTGGCTCTGGACCCAGGTCACCGGTACCGGTGAGTTCGGGCTGCGTTCGCTCTCCGCCCTGGCCGGGGTCGCCACCGTGCCGGTCGCCTACCTGATCGCCGCCGAGCTGCGCGATCACCGTGCCGGGATCGCCGCCGCCGCCCTGGTCGCCGTCAACCCGATGCTGCTCTGGTACTCGCAGGAGGGACGCGGCTACGCGCTGCTGGCCTTGCTGACCAGCATCTCGCTGCTCTACTACCTGCGCGCGATAAAGCGCGGCCGCAGCCGCGACTTCGCCTTCTGGGGCCTTGCCTCCGGCCTCGCCCTCGCCACCCACTACTTTGCCTTTTTCGCGATCGTTGCCGAGGCCGCCTGGCTGCTGTTCCGCCGTCGCCGGCAGGCGCTCCGCGGTGTCGTGATCATCGCTGCCTTTGGTCTCCTCCTCTTGCCCCTGGCTTACCACCAGATGTCCTATGGCCACGCCGAATGGATCGCCGGTCACTCGCTCGGCCACCGCCTCTGGGAGGTCGGGGTCGTCTTCAGCGTCGGCGAGGTCGGCGACATCATCGCCCGCCCGGAGCGGCCGCTGCTCGCCTTGGCGCCGGTGGCGCTGATGGTGGCCGCGCTGGCGCTGCTGGTCCTGCGGGGCAGTCGTCGCGAGCGCCGCGGGGGCGGTCTGGTGCTGGCGATCGCCGTGACCACCGTTGCGATCCCGTTCGTCCTCGCCGTGCTCATCCCCAGCAAGGACTACGTCCTCGCCCGCAACCTGCTGCCGGCGTTGGTCCCGCTGCTGGTCGCGGTGGCGATCGGCCTGACCTTGCGAGGAGCGCGCCGCTCCGGTGCCGTGCTCGGGGTCGCGCTGGTCGTCTACTCGCTCGGCTTCTGTGTCTGGACCAACTTCTCGTCCGCCCTGCAGAAACCCGACTGGGAGGCGGTAGCGGAGCGGCTCGGGGAGCCGAGCGCGCCGCGGGCGATGGTCACCTGGACGATTGGCCAGGCCTCGCTGCGCTACTACCTCTCGACTGGGTCCTTCCAGGCCCGCTCCTCCGAAGGCCTCTCTTGGTTCGTACACGAGGTCGACGTCATCTCCGATGGTCCGGTCCCACCGGCGCCGCGGGGGCTGCTTGCGCCGGGATTCCGCGAAGTCGGCCACGAGCGCGTCGGCCGTCTCTACATCCGCCGCTACGAGCTGCCGGGGCCAGACCTGGCCCGGCTGAGCCTGCGCGACGTGCGTAGGGTCGACACCGGCTTTCGCAGCAATGGGGTGCTGCTCGACGGAATCGGCCCGCAGTGACGGTGTGACACGCGCTTCTGCGTCCTCGGTCGCTCGCGTGCAGAACACGCCATGCTCCCTGCGTCTTGATCTGCCCGGTCACACCGCCACTGAGCGTTCCGGGCTATCCTGAGCTGGACTTCCGGAGATCCAGCGAGGAGAAGGCATGAGCAAGACGAAGACGAGCCAGGCAGCCGATCTTTACTCGACTGCGCGTGAAAACCCCTACGTGCAGCGCCTGGTCGAGGACGAAGAACTGCGCGACAGCCTCCGTGAGGCGTTCGAGGCGGCCCGCGGCGCCTACACCCGTGCCACCGGCAACGGCAAGGGGGCGGTCAAGGCGGTCACCAGCGACAAGAAGGTGCAGAAGGACCTGCGCGTCGCGGCGGAGAGCCTGCGCGACGTCTCCGAGCAGCTGAAGGCGCCGCGCAAGCGCAAGAAGAGTCGGCTCGGGCGCCTCCTCCTCTTCGGGCTCGTGGCTGCCGGAATCGCACTGATCCTCAGCGAGGACGCCCGCAAGACCGTCCTCGATGCCCTCTTCGGCGCCGAGGAGGAGTTCGAGTACACGAGCTCCTCGATCAACGGCTCCTGAGCAACGCCGGCCCGGCCCGGGCGCGCCGCCCGGCCTCCCACATAAACTGAATCCATGGAGGCAGCGACCACAGAGCGCGAGCTGAGCGGCGAGAAGGCGCAACGCATCGTCGACGCGATGCGCGACAGCGTCGCCACCCGCGGCGCCGCCGGCTCGACCTTCGAGCACGTTGCCCGCGAGGCCGGCGTCAGCCGCGGTCTCCTCCACTACTACTTCGGGACCAAGGAGCGGCTCCTGGTCGAGGTGGTCCGCCGCGACGCCGAGTTCCGCGTCGCTCGCCTGGATGAGCCGCTGGGTAGGGCGAAAACAGTCGATGACGTCCTCGACGTCCTCGTCAACAGCCTCACCGAATTGATCCAGAACGAACCTGGGTTCTTCCTCTTGCTCTACGAGCTGTTCAGCGCCGGCCGACGCAACCCGGAGATCCAGCACGAGGTCGGGCAGCTTTTCGAGCGCACCCGCTCCCACGTCGCCGAGGTCCTCAAGGCGAAGGAGCGGGAGGGTGTGCTCAACCTTCGCTTCGATGCCGAGGCGATCGTCTCCTACCTGTTCGCGGTCGGCGACGGTTTCGCCCTGCAGGCGCTTTCCGATCCGAGCCGTGAGGTCGACAGCGCCCTGGCCGCCGGTGTCGCTTCAGCTCGGTACCTGCTCGTCAGCGAGTAGCTGGCCGAAGTTCGAGTGATCGTCCTCACAGACAGGGGGTTACGCCTGCGAAAAACTGGCTAACCAGCCAATGCGTGACTTGATGGTCCAGCTTGCAGGGTATCTCGGCCGCCGCCGTCGCTGGGTCCTCGGAGCGTGGATCGCGATCGTGCTGCTGGCCTTGCCGCTCGCGTCGCGCCAGACCGAACACCTGACGGGCGGCGGCTTCGACGTTCCCGGCAGCCAGTCGCAGACGGTCAGCGAATCGCTCGAGAAGGACTTCGGCGAAAGCGCCGACGGCATCGTCGTGCTGCTGCGGGCTGACCGGAGCGCCGGTGGGCCGGAGCGCGCCGCGGCGATCGACCGGGTTCGCGAGGAGGTGGCTGGCCTCGACGAAGTGACCCTGGCGCCCGGCACCGCCGCTCGCGCCGAGCTTCAGCTGGCCAGGTCCGACACGGCGATCCTGCCCTTGCGCAGCGAACGCTCGCCCGACGAACTGGTCGACTCAGCCGTCACCCTGCGCGAAGACCTCGATCCAGGCACGCCTCAGGGCGGCGTCACCCCCTACCTCGCCGGGCAGCCGACGATCTGGGCCGGGATGCAGGAGCTCTCCAAGGAAGACCTGGCGAAGGCCGAGGCGAGCGGTTTCCCGATCGTCGCCCTGATCCTGCTCGTCGTCTTCGGCTCGCTCGCCGCCGCGGCGCTGCCGCTGGCGCTCGGCTTCGTCAGCGTGATTGTCACCGGCGCCCTGATCTACTTCATCTCGCTGGAGATGACCACCTCGGTCTTCGTCACCAACATGGCCTCGATGATCGGGATCGGGGTGGCGATCGACTACTCGCTCTTCATCCTCGCTCGCTACCGCGAGGAGCGCCACGCCGGACGCGACTGCGATGAGGCGCGCGCCGAGGCCCTTTCCACCTCTGGCCTCGCCGTCGCCTTCTCCGGCCTCGCGGTGATCGTCTCCCTCGCCGGCCTCTGGATGGTCGACAACCAGGCGCTGCGTTCGATGGCGCTCGGTGCGATGACCGTGGTCGCCGTCTCGATCCTCACCGCGACCACGCTGCTGCCGGCTCTGATCGCGATGCTCGGCGACCGCGTGATGCCGGGCGGCATCATCGCCCGGGCGCTGCGTTTCGTGCGCCGTCCGTTCCGGCGCGGTGCCGTCGCCCCCGGACGCGGAAGCGAATCCCTGTCCATATCCGATTCTTCAGGGATTCGCGAGAGCAGAGGAGGCGACGGTGGTTTCTGGGAGCGCTGGGCATCGACCGTGATGGCGCGCCCCTGGCTCGCCGTCGCTGGCGTCTCGGCGGTGTTGCTCCTCCTTGCCTCGCCGATCCTCTCGCTGGAGACCGGCACGCAGGCGCTGGGGCAGTTCCCCAAGGGCAGCGACGTGCGGATGGGCAACGAGCTCGCTGGCAAGCAGGTCGGCGGCGGCGCCGACCCGGTCCAGATCGTCGCCGCCTTCGATGGCGAATCGCGCCCCGCCGCGAATCGTGCCGCCGTCGCCGGCTTCATTCGCACGGTCGAGGCGACGCCGGGCGTCAGCTCGGTGGCGCCCCCGGCCTTTGCCGGCGACAGCGTCCTGATCAAGGCGACACCGAGCGCGCCGAGCGAGTCCGACGCCGCCGTGGTCCTGGTCGAGCGCCTGCGCGAGAGCGTCGTGCCGGCCGCGGCACTGAGCGAGCGCGCGGCGGTGAGCGTCGGCGGAGAAACCGCGCGCAGCCAGGATGCGCGCGCCCAGATCAGCGGCTCGATGTGGAAGATCGTCCTCTTCGTCCTCGCGCTCAGCTTCATCGTCCTGATGCTGATGCTGCGCTCGCTGATCCTGCCGCTGAAGGCGGTGCTGATGAACCTGCTCTCGATCGGCGCCGCTTTCGGTGTTGTCGTCGCGATCTTCCAGTGGGGCTGGCTCGACAGCCTGCTCGGCTTCGAAAGCCAGGGTGCGTTGGACACGATCAACGTGCCGCTGATCTTCACCATCGTCTTCGGCCTCTCGATGGACTACGAGGTCTTCCTGATGTCCCGCATCCGCGAGCGCTACCTGGAGCACGGCGACAACGAGCGAGCGGTCGCCGAGGGTCTCGCCTCGAGCGCCCGGACGATCTCCTCAGCGGCGCTGATCATGAGCTCCGTCTTCGCCGTCTTCGTCCTCACCGGCGTTCCCTCGATCAAGGAGCTGGGGCTGGGCTGCGCGATCGCGATCGCGATCGACGCGACCCTGGTGCGGCTGGTCCTAGTGCCGGCGGCGATGAAGCTGATGGGCGAGTGGAACTGGTGGATGCCCTCCTGGCTCGACCGGGCGCTGCCCGACGTTTCGTTCGAGGGCGGCGGGGCCGAGCCCGAGCCGGCCGAGGCGTAGGGACCGATCCCGCCAGGGGCTCCGCTTAACTTTTTCGGTCGTCGAGAATGGCCGTCCGAGAGCGGATCGACCGAAAAAGTACAAGACGCTCCACCCCTACCAGGATCGGTCCTCGACAGTCGCCGGTTAGGATCACCGCCCATGGGAGCGAGTGAGGCCGTTCGAGCGGACGAGGATGTCGCGTTCGCCGGGGCGGCGCGGCAGGCGGAGATGGTGCGAGCCGGTGAGGTCTCGCCGACCGAGCTGGTGCGACTCAGCCTCGACCGCATCGCCCGCCTCGACCCGGAGTTGAACTCCATCCGCAAGGTCTTCGCCGAGAAGGCGCTGCTCGAAGCCGAGCAGGCCGAGGCGCGCCTGAAGGCGGGCGAGGAGAGGCCGCTGCTAGGGGTGCCGATCGCGATCAAGGACGAAGTCGACATCGCCGGCGAGGTAAATACGCACGGTACCGACGCCTTCAGCGAGCCGGCCAAGGAGGATTGCGAGATGGTGCGTCGCCTGCGCGAGGCCGGCGCGATCATCGTCGGGCTGACCCTGCTGCCGGAGCTGGCGATCTGCGGCTTCACCGAGTCGGCGACCTACGGGGTCACCCGCAACCCCTGGAACCCGCAGCGGACCCCCGGCGGCTCGAGCGGAGGGTCCGGCGCCGCGGTCGCGGCCGGGCTGGTTCCCATTGCCTCGGCCGGCGACGGGGCTGGTTCGATCCGCATCCCGGCCGCCTCCTGCGGCCTGTTCGGCTTGAAGCCGTCGCGCGGCCGCGTCTCCCTGGCGCCCGATCTCGAAGGCTGGAAAGGCCTTGCGGTCGAAGGCTGCCTGAGTCGCACGGTGCTCGACACCGCCCTCTGGCTCGACATCGTCTCCGGCGGCTCGCAGGAGGCCGAGGCGCCTCCGCCTCCGGATCGGCCCTTCGTCGAGTCGGCCAGGGAATCCCCCGGCAAGCTTCGCGTCGCCTACTCGACGCTCGCTCCTCGTGCGATCGCACCGCCGACCGTCTCCGACGACGCGAAGGGGGCCGTCGCCGACGCCGCCGAGCTGATGCGCTCGCTCGGGCACGACTTGGTCCAGCGCGATCCCGAGTGGGGCGCGATCGGCGACAACATCAGCGCGCGATTCCTGCACGGGGTCGCGCAGACCGTCAAGGAAGTGCCGCATCCAGAGCGGCTCGAAAGGCGGACCCGGGGCTTCGGCCGGCTCGGGAGCATCCTTCCTGAAGCCCTCTACGAGCGTGCGATGCGCGGCCGGGAGGCAGACGTCGCCCGCGTCAACGCGATCTTCGACTCCTGCGACGTGCTGCTGATGCCGGTGATGGGCGGCACGGCGCTGCCGGTCCGTCGCTGGGAGAGCCGGGGGGCGCTGCGCACCGTGCTCGGGATGAGCCGCTTCTATCCCTACTGCGTGCCCTGGAACCACCTCGGCAACCCGGCGATGGCGGTTCCGGCCGGCTTCGCTCCGGACGGAATGCCGCTCTCGGTCCAAGTCATCGGCCGCCGTGGCGACGAGGCGACGCTGCTCTCCCTGGCCGCCCAGCTCGAGGCCGAGCGCCCCTGGGCGGACCAGCGCCCGCCGATGTCTTAGTAGCCTCAGCTCGGGAATACGCGCCGCATCCGGGCCAGCTCTCGGATCGAGCCGCGAGGGCGCAGGCGGCGCTGCAGCACCATCTTCAGCGGGTTGGCGTCGGGCTTGCCGGTGGCGACGAAGTCGGCCCAGCTGGTCTCCAGGACCAGGTTCGGGTTCGGCGCCTCGCCGGGCTCGGCCCGGGTCGAGCCGTTGTCGATCACCAGGTGCCAGGGGTCGGCGTCGGTGAAGCGCCACTGGTAGACGAGCGGCGATCCGTTGGCGGCCCTCGGATCGACCACCCGCTTGACCACGTCGAAGTAGAGGCGCTGCAACTCCGGCGACGTCTCCGGCGTGGCGTCGGGGGGGCCGAGGATGCCGGCCATCATCAACTTCACCTGGCGCTCGGCGACCTGCTCCTCGCTGGCCTCGGGGTCGAAGGGGAAGACGCCGGGCGGCATCTCCTCGGTCGGGTAGCCGATCGTGCGCCAGCGCTGGCGGATCAGTTTGAGGCCGAAGGCGAAGATGTCCTCGAGCGAGAAGCCGTAGCACTCGGTGTACTCGCGGTCGAGGTTGGGCGGTGAGAAGACGGCCGGCCCGTAGGGCAGGACTTCGCGCAGCAGCTCGGTCACCGCGGCGCGGTTCTCCTCGTAACCGGGCTTGCCCTCGCCGAGCAGTTCGGAGAGCACCTTGACGCCGAAGCCGATGTGGCGCTGCTCGTCGCGGGAGACGTTGGACATGCCGGAGCTGAAGCCGGGCATCGTCTCTTCGGAGGCGAAGAAGTCCTCGATGAAGTGCTGGCCGGGCTGGGCGAGCGAGCCCTCGACGATCAGGTGGTAGAGGGTGATCGCCTGCGCGTACTTGGGCAGCGAGCGGTCCTTGCGCAGTTCCTCCGCCATCACGTCGAGCCGGTCGAAGATGCCGCGATAGCCCCAGTTGAGCTGCGGCAGGGTGGAGGAGAGGGTCTGCTGGATCGAGTCGCCGCCGACCCCGATCACCTCCTTGAAGAAGCGGTGGAAGAAGATCGAGTGGCGCACCTCGTCGACCTGCTGGGTGGCGAGGAAGTAGGACTGCTCCTCGGTCGGGGCGGCGGTGACGTAGGGGGAGAGGGTGTCGGCGACCCGGTCCTCGCCGTAGAAGAACATCGAGTAGATCCACATCGCCGAACGGCGCTGGATGTCGCTGAGCGAATCCCAGCCTGCTTTGTCCTGAGAGAAGTCGATGTCGTAGGCGCTCCAGTTGCCCCCCTCCCAGCGCTGGTAGAGGTCCTCGTAGGTGATGTTGTCCATCAACTTCTGGGACGCGACGCTCATATCTCTCCTTTTTGGCAGCGGCGCCGCGCAAACAGGGGCGCCTCCGGGTCTCCTAGGGCCAGGTTACCGCGATCCTGGCCAGCCAGCCAGTTTCCGTTGGGTGACGTCGATCACACTGAAGCCGGCAGCTCGATCTCGCGCTTGAGGATCTTGCCGGTGGGGCCCTTGGGCAGGTCGTCGAGGAACCAGACGACGCGCGGGTACTTGTAGGCAGCGATCCGCTCCTTGACGTAGGAGCTGACCTCCTCGGGGGCGAGCTCCTCGCCCTCGTGGAGGACGACCGCGGCGCCGATCTCCTCGCCCCACTCGTCGTGGGGGACGCCGACGACCGCGGCTTCGCGGACCTTGGGGTGCTCGTAAAGCACCTCCTCGACCTCGCGTGGGTAGACGTTGTAGCCGCCGCGGATGATCAGGTCCTTCTTGCGGTCGACGATGTAGAAGTAGCCCTCCTCGTCGGTGCGGGCCATGTCGCCGGAGTGGAACCAGCCGCCGCGCATCGCCTCCTCGGTTGCGTCGGGGCGCTGCCAGTAGCCCTTCATGATGTTGTGGCCGCGAATCACGATCTCGCCGACCTCGCCCTGGGCGACGGGGTTGTCGTCCTCGTCGACCACCTGCATCTCGACCCCTTCGATCGGGGTGCCGATCGAGCCGGGCTTGCGCTCCTTGTCCGGGTGGTTGGAGCAGGCGACCGGAGAGGTCTCCGAGAGGCCGTAGCCCTCGAGCACGACGGCGCCGAAGGCATCTTCGAAGCCGCGCAGCACCTCGACCGGCATCGAGGCGCCGCCGGTGATGCAGGTGCGCAGCGAGGAGGTGTCGAAGCCCTCGCGCTCGGGATGGTGGAGGAGGGCGCCGAACATCGTCGGCACGCCGTAGAAGTGGGTGACGCGGTCGCGCTGCATCGTCGCCAGCGCCTCGCCGGGGTCGAACTTCGGCACCAGGGTTAGGCAGGCGCCGACCCGCAGCGAGGCGTTCATCCCCACCGTCTGCCCGAAGGAGTGAAAGAGGGGGAGGGCGCCGAGGACGACGTCGCCCCCGGCGACCTCGCAGGTGGTGTGGCTGGAGACCTCGGCGTTGCGGGCGAGGTTGAGGTGGGTCAGCTCGGCGCCCTTGGGCTTGCCGGTCGTGCCCGAGGTGTAGAGGATCACCGCCGTGTCGTCCTCGGCTGTGTCGGCGAGGCCGCCTACCGGCTCATGCTCCGCCAGCGTGGCCGCGAAGGAGGCCGGCTCGACCTCGATCAGCTCGGCACCGGCCTCGGCCGCGCCCTCGCGCGCCTCCTCGGCGAAGCCGTGCCAGGCGAGCAGCAGCTTCGCGCCCGAGTCCTCCAGGTAGAAGGCGATCTCGCGCCGCTTCAGCAGGACGTTCATCGGCACCACGACGCCGCCCGCTCGCAGCACGCCGTAATAGACAATCGGGAACTGGGGCACGTTGGGCAGCATCACCCCGACCCGGTCTCCCTGCTCCAGCCCCTTCTCGCGCAGCAGCCCCGCCAGCCGCGCGCTGGCGTCGTCGAGCGCGGCGTAGCTCAGCTCTGCATCGCCGAGCCGGATCGCCGGGCTGTCGGGTGTGCGCTCGGCACTCTCGGTGACTGTCGAAGCCAGGTTCATCTCATCCTCCCGCGCGGAAGTCTAAGCCTCGGCTGGCTCCACGCGGTGCGCCTTCTCTTCCAGATTCCCGTTGCGGCGGCTCATCGCCCAGGCGAAAGTGCCACCCGTGAAGAGCATGAAGGAGGCGTAGACGGCGGCGGGGATGCCGACGTCCACCGCGAGGGGGGCGGCGACGGCGATCGCCAGTGCCGAGTTATGGATCCCCAGCTCGAGCGCGATCGCCGTCGACTGGCGATCGTCTAGCCGAGCGAGCTTGGAGATCGCGAAGCTGAGTGTCATCGCCGCCACGTTGAGGGCGAGCGCCGCGCCGGCGACGTCGGCGAGGTTCTCGCCGACGGTGTCGTACTCGCTGGCGATCGCGCCGAGGACGACGAGCGCGAACAGGGCGAGCGAGGCGCGTCGTACACGCGGATAGATGGCGGCGACCTGGGCGGGACGCCGTCTGCGCATCTCCATCCCGATCGCGACCGGGACGATCGTGATCGCGAAGACCCGGGCGACGACGCCGAGCATGCTGACGTCGCCGATCCCGGTGGCGTCGAAGTGATTGGTGGCAAGGCTGAGAAAGAGCGGCACCGTGATCGTCGCGCCGACGCTGCTGATCGCGGTCATCGTCACCGACAGCGCCGTGTCGCCACGCGACAGGTGCGTCAGCATGTTGGCCATCATCCCGCCGGGGGACGCCCCGAGCAGGACCAGGCCGACCGCCAGCTCGGGCGGCAGCGAGAACAGCTCTGCCATCGCGAAGGCGAGGAGGGGCGAGATCAGCGCCAGGTTGAGCATCCCGATCGCGACCCCACGCGGCGCGACGAGGACGCGCTGGAAGTCCTCGCGCGTCAGCGTCAAGCCGAGGCTGAACATGATCACGGCGATTGCGCCCGGCAGCACCACCGAGGTCAGGATCGGGCTGTCCACGCCGCCGAGCGTAGCTTTGCGTAGCATTGCGCGCCGTGAAGGCATTGCTAATAGCGATCGTCGCGTGCGCGGCTCTGGCGTTCGCCGGCTGCGGCGACGACAACGACTCGACGACCGAGCAGACAGCCACCGAACAGGGGACGACTGAGGCCACCGCGCCCCAAGCCGACCTCACGGACACGAAAACAAAGCCCAAGATCGAAGTTCCGGAAGACGCTCCGCCGACGGAGTTGGTGAAGGAGGAAGTGGTCGAAGGCAAGGGCCCCGCCGCTAAAGCTGGCGATGAAGTCACGGTCCAGTACGTCGGGGTCGGCTATGAAAGCGGCGAAGAGTTCGATTCCTCCTGGGGCGGGGAACCGATTACGTTCCAGCTCGGCAGCGGCCAGGTGATCGAAGGCTGGGACCAGGGCCTGGAGGGGATGAAGGTTGGCGGACGCCGCCAGCTGACCATTCCATCGGAACTAGCCTACGGCGAAGCCGGCTTCCCTCCTTCGATCGGCCCGAACGAAACGCTGATCTTCGTCGTCGACCTGCTCGCGCTCAAATAGCCCTGCGCCCTCGTCCGTCTCATCGGCCCCGCCCTCCTCAGCCGGGATAGCGTGGCCAAGCAATCGAGATTTCCCTAGTATTTCTCGAATTGTGAAGGTGTTGGTGCTGACGATCATCCTCTGCGCCGCCCTCGCTGCCGGAGGATGCGGCAGCGACGATTCTGGCGATGCGGCGGGTTCGGCGGGCACGACGACGGAGAGCTCGCAGCCGGACACGCCGCCGGAGTCGGTGGAGCCGGATGAAGCTGACAAAGGGGCCGACACGGGGAAGCCCACCAAGCCCAACGTTCAGCCCCCGAGTGGTCCCCCGCCGACGGAAGTCGTGATCGAAGACGTCGACGAGGGATCTGGCCCCGAGGCCGAGAAGGGCGACAAAGTCACCGTCCATTTCGTCGCCGACAACGAGGCCGGCAAAGAGGCCTTTTCCACCTGGCCCGGCGGCGAACCTGGCGAACCGCTGGTCTTCAAGTTGGGCTCCATCAAGTATTCCCAAGCCTTTGAAGAAGGGATAGAGGGAATGAGGGTGGGTGGCCGTCGAGAGCTGAGTGTTCCCGCGCCCCGGGCGGGATACACAAACTCTGCGCTGTTCTACGTAATCGACCTGCTCGCGATCGAATAGCGCGCTCCCACTGTGAAGCCACTGGGACTAGCCGCCTTGCTTTGCTTGACGCTCGCGCTTGCCGCCTGCGGGGACGACAGCTCAGGCTCTTCGGACGAGTCGCTCGGCCCGGTAGCCAAGCGCGCTAGGCCCGCGCTCGAATTCCCTGGGGGACCGCCGCCGACGGAGCTGCTCGTCAAGGACGTCGAGTTGGGCACTGGCCCCGAAGCCAAGAGGGGAGACGAGCTCTTGGTCCACTACGCCTCAGTCGACGAAGACGGCGAAGAACGCTACGGCAACTGGAGCGACAATCCGCTCACCTTCACGCTGGGCTCCGCTGGGTTTTTCGAAGGCTGGGACGAAAGCTTCGAGGGGATGAAAGAGGGTGGCCGGCGTGAGCTGACCTTCCCGGCAAGCATGACCGGAGAAGCCAGGTTTTATGTGGTCGACCTGCTGAAGATCGAGCAATGAAGTACCTCTTCCTGACCGCCGCCGTGGCCGCCTTGGCATTGGCGTTGAGCGCCTGTGGCGGGGACAGTTCCTCGGCCGAGCCAGAGCAGTCGGCAAAGCTGACCAAGCCCGAGATCGAGCCTCCGAAGACACCGCCGACGGAGTTGATCGTCAAGGACATCGAGGAGGGGTCGGGTCCGGAGGTCGAGTACGGCGACAAAATGACGATCCACTACTTGGGCGTTGACGAAGACGGCACCGAGCGCTACACCTCCTGGGGCTTTCCACCGATCACCTACGACCTCGGCTCCGGTGCTTTCTTCGAGGCTTGGGACGAAGGCGTGAAAGGGATGAAGGTCGGTGGCCGACGGGAACTACTGATCCCCTCGAAGCTGGCTTTTGGGGGAGGCCCGCTGTTCTACGTCGTCGATCTGCTGAAGATCGAATAGCTGCGCAATCATCCTGCTCGTGCCGCTTGCCCAGTCCGCCTTTGCCGAGCGGTTTGCCGCCCAGGGTCTTGCTGGCCCGTCGCTCCCCGATCCGGTCGCTGTCGCCGAGAGATTGCTGGCGGTGCAGGGACAGGATCCGCGCGGAGTGCGGCTGGCGATCCGGGCCCGCACGTCGGGTCTTACCGCCGCCGACGTCGACCGGGCGCTGAGCGAGGACCGCTCGCTGCTGATCACCTGGCTCAACCGCGGCACGCTGCACCTCGTTCGCAGCGAGGACTACCCCTGGCTGCAGGCCCTGACTACGCCGCCACTCCTGACTTCGTGCGCGCGCCGGCTTAGGCAGGAGGGGGTCGCTCCTGCGGATGGCGAACGGGCTGTGGCGACGATCGAGCGGGCGCTGGCCGACGAGGGTCCCCTGACCCGGCAGCAACTACGTGAACGGCTCGATTCAGCGGATGTTCCGACGGAGGGCCAGGCGCTAATCCACCTGCTCTTCCTTGCCGCCGTGCGCGGGATCGCCGTGCGTGGCCCGATGATCGGCAAGCAGCACGCCTACGTTCTCGTGCGCGACTGGCTGGGGCCGCAGAAGGCCGTCGACAGGGAGGCGGCGCTGGCGGAGCTGGCGCGCCGGTACCTCGTCGGCCACGGGCCTGCCGATGATCGCGACCTGGCCCGCTGGGCGGGGCTGCCGCTGCGCGACTCCCGCGCCGGGCTCGCCGCGATCGGCTCCGAGCTCGTCGAGAGGGAGGACGGACTAGTCCACCTCGCCAAGCATCCACCGACGGCTGATGTCCCGGAGCCACGCCTGCTCGGCTCCTTCGAGCCGGTATTGCTGGGTTGGGTTTCGCGCGAGGCGATCCTCGGTCCGCACACCCATTTCGTCACCCGCAACGGCATCTTCCGTCCCTTTGCCCTGGTCGACGGTTGCGCGGTGGCCAACTGGGGCTTCGCCAGCGGTGAGGTGACGATCGAGCCGCTCGAGCGGCTTGGCAAGGCCGCTGCCGCCGCGCTCGAGCTGGAAGCGGCTGACGTGTCTCGCTTTCTCGCCGTGACCTGAGCGCTGCACTCAAGCGGCGGGCTGGGCTGGGGCCGGCGGCTCGTCGCCCGCGTCCTTCGCATCGAGTGGTGGCCCGACCGGGCCAGTTGGGACGAAGCCCCCGTAGCGCCGCGTCAGCATCAGCAGCCCCAGTGCTCCGGCCAGTGCCGAGAGGCCGCCGGCATAGGCGAGCGTCCCACGCGCCCCGATAGCCGCGACGAGCAGGCCGCCGGCCGCGAAGGCGCCCAGCTCAGCCGTGTTGCGGATGCCGTTGTAGGCGGCGAAAGCGCGGCCGTGCAGATCGTCTGGGACGCGGACGTGGATCAGGCTGCGAAACATCACATTCTTGAGGCCATGGGCGAGGCCACCGGCGAACGAGCAGGCGAGAAAGAAGGCGAAGCTGAGCCAGAGCGCCGGCAGGGCCAGAGCTGCGCCCTGGATCGTGGCGGCGGCGAGGCCGACTACGCCGACGGCGGCCGCGACGACCCGTCGCGAGAGCAGCATCGCCCCGAAAGCCATGCCGGCGGTCCAGATCGAGAGCATCGCGCCGTACGCGAGGTCGCCACGGCCGAGAACGTCCTCGACGAAGAAGAGCTCCGCGACCCAGACGGCGGACATGAAGAGCAGCGAGGAGAAGGCGACGACCATCACCAACGCCAGCAACTGGTCCCGAAAGAGGAAGGCGATCCCGTCGCGAGCGCGGGGTGTGTGGTCGGCATCACCCAGGGACTTGGGATCGCGGCGCACCCGCAGAGCGAGGGCGGCAAGCGCGACGAAGGCGAAGGTGGCGGCGTCGACCAGCATCGCCAGCTCCAGGCCTCCGGCCGAGAAGAGCAGGCCGCCGAGTAGCGGCCCGATCCCGAAGCCGATGTAGCGAGCCGTCTCGACGTGGCCGTTCGCCTCCTGGATCCGCGCCTCGCCCGCGAGCGGCGGCACCAGCGCGAACTCCGCCGGCTGCGAGGTGGCGAAGACGACGCCCAGGGTCGCGGTCAGCGCCAGCACCAGGCCGATGCCGCTGCTGAAGGCGAGCGCGGCGGCCGCGAGGGCGCCCAGGGCGGAGACGGCCGCGAGCAGCCGCGTCGCCTCGAGGCGATCGACGAGCAGCCCGACGTATCCCGCGACCGCGACCGAGGGCCCGAAGAGGCAGATCCAAAGCGCGGCGACAGCCAGGCCCGAGTCGGTCGCCTCCTTGACGTAGAGCCCGAGCGCGACGATCGCAACCCAGTCGCCGAGTGCCGAGAGCCCGACTGATGCCGCGACGAGGAGGAAGTCACGGTCTCGGAGCAGGCTCGGCTGCATCGGGCGAGGATATGCGCCGCGTTGCCAGCCGTCCACGCGCGTGCTTCGATACAGCCGTGAGCGAATCGATCGCGATCCTAAGTCGCTTCAACGGGCCGCTGCAGAGCGGCAACGGCGGCTACTCGGCCGGAGCCATCGCCGCCTTCGTCGACGGCGACATTGCCGAGGTGAGCCTGCGCAGTCCGGTCCCGCTCGACACCGAGCTGGCCGTCGATCCCGTCGGTGATGGCACGATCCGGATCAGCGACGGCGAGACGCTGGTGGCGGAGGCGCGCTCCGTCGACGATCTCGGCGTCGAGCCACCGCAGCAGGTGAGCCTGGAGGCGGCGCGCGAAGCGGCGGCTCGCTACCGGGGGATGAGGGGCGGCCCCTTCAGCCGCTGCTTCGTCTGCGGACTCGACCGCGCGGACTCGCTCGGCGTCTTCGCCGGCGAGGTCGAGGGCCGCGAGGTGGTCGCCTCACCCTGGACGCCACCCGAGTGGGCGGCCGATGGCGACGGCTTGGTCCGTTCCGAGATCGTCTGGGGAGTCCTCGACTGCCCCACCTACTTCGCCGCCTACCTGCGGCGGGACCCGTTGCCCGTCGGCTTCCTCGTCCGCCAGGCCGCTCGGATGGACTGCCCAGTCGCCGCGGGCGAGGAGCACGTCGTCCTCTCCTGGCCGCTCGAGGCCGACGGCCGCAAGAGCGAAGCCGCCTCAGCCGTCCTCTCCGCCGGCGGCGAGACCCTCGCTATCGCCCGCGCGCTCTTGGTCGAGCCACGGGCATGATCGCGTTTGCAGGTGGTTAGTAAACGATAGGGTCTGCTCTTGGAACTGATAGTTATCTACTGTTAGCTGAGGGGAAATCCGTTGCATTGCATGGTGGCTTGGGGCAGTACGGACGTCAATGCGTGTCTTACGCCGGAGGAGCATCAGGCCTTTGAAAAAGTCCTAGCCGGACATTCATGGGCGAAAGTGTTCCCGGGGGCTTTCGTCATTGCCCTTATTTACAACGAGGAGCGAAAAGAGCTCATCGACGGCTTTGCGAAGGTCGCGAAAAGTCTGACCGAGCGGCGAGGTGATGGAGCCCGCGCCTACGTTTTGGTGTCACCCCCAATACCCAAGGATCGCGGCACCTATTCAGGTTGGGCAGCAAAAGGCATTTGGCCCGAGCTCAACAAGAGGTCGGTTGAATGAGCCGCCCCGACTCTGAAGATCGCATTGGCGTAGAGGCCGATGAGCTAGAGGAGGTTGTCGAGCTAGAGGAGGTTGCCGACGCATCCAGTGCGGGATTGGTTCGGCCTCAAGAGGCCCCCGCATTGGTGGATGCGGATTCGCCTGGGTCCGAGGTGGCGGGTTCAAACCCCACTCGGAGAGCACTTTGATTTCCGCCTGTCTGTTCCCTCCATTGAGGTGCGAATGGTCAATGCAGCCGCGCTTGAGGAGTACGAGATCTGGTTCCTCGCATCGTCAATGGTTGCTTCGGCCGCGGTTGGGTTCTTTGTGGCTTTCATGCAGAGCTTTCAGCGCGGTAGTGATGGGACGCAGCACAGTGATGGCACCTATCTTGTGGTCGGGGTGGTGTTCGGTCTCCTGACCGCACTATGCATCTGGCGCGCAATATTGCTGCGGAAGCGGATAACGAGTGAGTCAAAGACTTATCGCATGAAGGCTTCGGCTTCCGCGAGTTCAGCAACAGCTAGTCATGACCCCAAATGAGCGCATGTAGCCTCCTCTAGCTGAGCTTCGGGCTTCGCCAGGGCTGAGCCAGGCGGTTCGCCAGGTCGTCGGCCAGGCCCTCAATCGGGACTCGGGTCTGTTCGAGGGAGTCGCGGTCGCGGAGGGTGACGGTGTCGTCCTCCATCGTCTGGCCGTCGACGGTGACCCCCCAGGGGGTGCCGATCTCATCCTGGCGGCGGTAGCGCTTGCCGATCGAGCCCCCCTCGTCGAACTCGGTGGGGAGGCGTCGTCGCAGCTGCTCGAAGACTTCGCGCGCCTTCTCCGGCATCCCCTCCTTGGAGACGAGGGGCAGGACGGCGACCTTGACTGGGGCGAGGCGGGGGTGGAGGCGGAGCACCGTGCGTTTACGTTCCTCGACCTCCTCGACGTCGTAGGCGTCGACCAGGAAGGCGAGCGCGGCGCGGTCGGCGCCGGCGGCCGGCTCGATCACGTGGGGGACGTAGCGCTCTTTTGTCCCCTGGTCGAAGTACTCGAGCTTCTCGCCGCTGAACTTGGTGTGCTGGGTGAGGTCGAAGTCGCCGCGGTTGGCGATCCCCTCCAGCTCCGACCAGCCGATCGGGAAGAGGTACTCGATGTCGCTGGTCGCCGAGGAGTAGTGCGAGAGCTCGTCCTCACCGTGCGGCCGGACGCGCAGGTACTCGGGCCGGAGGCCGAGCTCGGTGTACCAGCGCTCGCGCTCCTCCATCCAGACCTGGTGCCACTTCTCGGCTTCGGCCGGTGGCACGAAGAACTCCATCTCCATCTGCTCGAACTCACGAGTGCGGAAGATGAAGTTGCCGGGCGTGATCTCGTTGCGAAACGACTTGCCGATCTGGGCGATGCCGAAGGGCGGCTTCTTGCGGGCGAATCCGAGCACGTTCTTGAAATTGATGAAGATCCCCTGCGCCGTCTCCGGCCGCAGGTAGACCTCTGAGCCCTCGCCTGCCACCGGGCCGACGTGGGTCTCGAACATCAGGTTGAACTGGCGCGGCTCGGAGAGCTCGCCGCCGCACTCGGGGCAGCGCAGCTCGGCTGCCGGGTCGCCGCCTTTCGCCTCGACGTCCTCGCGCAGATGGTCCTCGCGCCAGCGCTTCTTGCACTTGCCGAGGCACTGGACGAGGGGGTCGGTGAAGCCTTCGAGGTGGCCCGACGCCTCCCAGACTTTCGGGTGCTGGAGGATCGCCGAGTCGAGGGCGACGATGTCGTCGCGGTCCTGCAGCATTGCCCGCCACCACTCGGCCTTGACGTTGTTCTTCAGCAGCACCCCGTAGTGGCCGTAGTCGTAGGTCGAGCCGAGGCCGCCGTAGATCTCCGAGGAGGGAAAGACGAAGCCGCGTCGCTTGCAGAGGGCGACGACCTCCTCCATCGTCACCTCGGTCGGACGCGTTCCTGGTTCGGCGGCTGCCATGCCCGAACCGTATCGGCTGCGATAATCGCCCACCGCCATGCCGATCTACGAGTACAAGTGCGACAACGGCCACGTCTTCGACGTGATCCAGCGGATGAGCGACGAGCCGCTCACCAAGTGCCAGGAGTGCGGCGCCAAAGCCGTGCGCGTGCTGCACCCGGTCGCGATCCACTTCAAGGGCTCCGGCTTCCACAACACCGACTACGGGAAGAAGAAGAGCGGCGCCAACGGCGGTGGCTCCTCATCCGAGAGCTCGGGCGAGTCGAAGGGCTCCGAGTCGAAGTCGGGCGACTCGAAGAAGCCCGAGACCAAGACCGCTGCCAGCGGCGACTAGCCGTTGAGCAGGCGGTCGACCGCCTGGCGCCGCACCGACTCCGGCACTTCGGTGCTTGTTTCCGGGCCTTCGCCACAGCCCGCGTTCTCACCCGCGCAGAGAACGTCGGCGGGAGAGCTGCCGCCGATTCCCGCGGCGAGGATCAGCTGCGGCATCGTGAAGAAGCCCATGTCGCTGACGAAGGCCTTGGGTGCGTTCCAGCCGATGATCGGACCCTTGACGAAGTTGTAGGGGAGGCGGAGGGGGTTGGTGAGGCGGCCCTTGATCCCGTTGATCACCGCCTGCTGTGCTGCCTGGCGGTCGTAGTCGTCGTAGCCGAGCGAGTAGGCGCTGGCACCCGGGCCGGGGCATTCGCTCACCTTGCGCGCCCGCGCGTAGGCCAGGGCCTTTTCGCCGTTGAGGGTGTTCTCGCCCTTGCCGAGGCGCAGCGTTACGCCGCCCTGGCCGCCGCCGGCGCCGCCGGAGATGTCGGTGCAGAGCTTGACGGGGACGTCGACCTCGATTCCGCCGACCGCGTCGATCAGGTCTTCGAAGCCGGTGAAATTGACGATCGCGACGTGGTCGATCTCGATGTCGAGGAAGTCCTCGACCGCTTCGATCTGGGCCTTGGCACCGCCGAAGGCGTAGGCGGCGTTGATCTTCGTCGGCGCCTGGCCGGGGATCTCGGCGTAGCTGTCGCGGGGAATCGAGAGCTTGCGGAAGGCACCGCCCCCGGCGCGGATCAGCATCAGCGTGTCGGCGCGGAACTGGCCGACCGAGCACTCGCCGTGGGGCGCGTCGCCATGGGCCTGTTGCTCGAAGCACTCCTCGGAGGGGGCTCCGGGCCCCTCGGTGTCGGGCGGCCGGGCGTCGGTCCCGATTACCAAGATCGTCTGCGCCTGCGGCAGCAGCAGCGGGTTGCCGTGCAGCGCCTCCTTCGCCTCGCCGGAGAGCTTGAAGGACTGCAGCTGGGCGGAGACGGCGAAAGCGAGGAAGCTGAGCAGGATCCAGCCGAGGGCGGCCAGCCCGACCCACTTGAGGATCCGGCGGGACGAGCGCGGAGGACTGGGGAGGCGCCGCCGCCGCTCCGGCTCCTCGGGGCTCCCCGGCTGTTTCGGCTCGCCCTTGCCACGCTCACGCAACCCCGAGAGGTCGGGGGAGCGAAACCTGGACAGGAGGCCCTTGCGGGACCGGTAGACCTTGTAGTCGGGCGGCCCCGAGGGCTGCTGCTCGCCGTTCTCGGGCATAAAGGGCTAGAAATCATGCCGATGCCCGCGGTCGCCTGTTTCCAGAGTCCTCTCCTGCGATGAGCGCTGAGGAGACGATCGGCATCGACCTGGGTGGGACGAAGATGCTCTCCGGCGTCCTCGATCGCGACTCCGAAGTGCTCTGGGAGGACCGCGAGGCGTCCACCGGCCAGAGCGAGGACGAGCTGGTCGAGCTGCTCGTCGGAGAGATCGAGGAGGCCCGCGCCGCTCGCCCTGACGCCGCAGCCGTCGGGCTCGGCATCCCCGCCACCGTCGACCACGAGCGGGGCCTCGCGGTCTCCGCCGTCAACCTGCCGATCGAGAACCTGCCGATCCGCGACCTGGTCGAGAAGCGAACCGGGCTGCCGGTCTTCGTTGACAACGACGCCAACGTCGCGGCGCTCGCCGAGTCACTCTACGGCGCCGCCCGCGGCGCCGCGAACGCGGTGATGCTGACGATCGGCACCGGCATCGGCGGCGGCTTGATCCTCGGCGGCGAGGTCTACCGCGGCTCAACGGGCGCGGGGGCCGAGCTCGGCCACATGGTGATCGCGATGGACGGCCCGCGCTGCCAGGGCAACTGCCCGAACCACGGCTGCGTCGAGGCCTACGCCTCGGGGACCGCGCTCGGGCGCGCCGGCCGCGAAGTCGCCGAGCGCGAGCCGGACTCGGCGCTGGGGCGGGAGCTGGCCGCAGGGCGCGCGATCGACGGCAGGGCCGTGACCGTGGCGGCGCAGGAGGGCGACGCGACGGCGATCGGAGTCTTCGACCTGGTCGGAACCAGGCTCGGCGTCGCCCTGGCCAGCTTCGTCAACATCTTCGAGCCGGACGTGATCGTGATCGGCGGCGGCGTGATCGCAGCCGGCGACCTGCTGCTGGAGCCGGCCCGCCGCGAGCTGCAGGCCCGCGCCCTGCCGCCGATGGACCGCACGCCTGTGGTCCCGGCGCAGCTCGGCAGTGACGCGGGGATGATCGGCGCCGCTGCAATGGCGCGGCTCGAGCTGGAGCGAGACGCCTGATGCCGGGTGCGCTGGTCGTCTGCCCGACCCCGATCGGCAACCTCGACGACGTCACGCTGCGGGTCCGCGACGCGCTCGTCTCCGCCGACTTCATCGCCTGCGAGGACACCCGTCGCACCGGCTCCCTGTTGGAGAAGCTCGGCATCCGCCCGGCCCCGCCGCTCATCTCCATTCACGAGGGCAATGAACCGGTGCGGGCCAAGGAGCTGGCGCAGCGGATTGAACGCGGCGAGGTCGTCGCCCTCGTCTCCGACGCGGGGATGCCGGCGATCTCCGACCCCGGCTTCCGCCTGATCCGGCGCTGCATCGAACGCAGCCTCGAGGTAGTCGTGCTGCCGGGCCCCTCGGTGGTGCCGGTGGCGCTGGTCGCCTCCGGCCTGCCGACCGACCGCTGGCGCTTCGAGGGCTTCCTGCCGAAGCGCTCGGGGGAGATGGAGCGGGTGCTGCGCTCGGCCGAGACCGTGGTCGCCTTCGAGTCGCCGCGGCGGGTCGGCGACTCGCTGGCGGCGCTGGCAGCGATCGCCCCCGACCGCCCGGCGGCCGTCTGCCGCGAGCTCTCGAAGATGCACGAGGAAGTCGCCCGCGGCTCGTTGGCCGAGCTGGCGCGCCGCTTCCGCAGTGATGTCAAGGGCGAGATCGTGCTGGTGATCGGGCCCGCCGCCGCCGAGGACCACGACCGCGACGTCGGCTTCGCCGTCGACGCCCTGCGCCACCTGGTCCAGTCGGGAGCCCGCCCGCGCGCCGCCGCCAGCGTCGTCGCCGCCCTCACCGGCACCCGCGCCAACGACCTTTACCGTGCGTTGACGGGAAGAGAGCCCAGACAGTGAGCTACGTCACCACGCCGACTACTTATTTGTCGTCAAACCCAGGAGATGAGACTGGATAGCTGGCTAAGCTAGGGGAAGTTCATGGTAGACATCGCAAAAGAGATTGAGCTGGTCTTCGAGCCAGAGGACGATGGCGGATTCCATGTCTATGCCCCCGATCTCCCTGGCCTGCACACTCAGGGCGACGACTTCGACGACGCGATGGCTAACGCCAACGAGGCGGTTGCCCTCTACGTCGAGGGCCTGCGAGAAGATGGCGAACCGCTCGACAGCGGCGTGATCCGTCGCACGATTCCCCTGCCAGCGTGAGCCCTCGCCAGCCGGTCGTCTCCGGCGAACGCCTCATCAAGGCGCTTCGCAAAGACGGCTGGAGGTCGTTCGCCAGCGCGGTAGCCATGTGCGCTTGAAGAAGGCGGGGCGCCGGCACGCCCTCGTCGTGCCGCTCCACAAGGAGATTCGCCGTGGGACTCTCGCCGGAATCCTCCGCGATGCAGACTTGAGCACCGAGGATCTTCTCCGGCTTCTCGCCTAGACGTGGCCGACGACGCTCGCCAGTTCGAGTTCATCCTTACCTCACTTCAGACACACGCTGCTCTTCAAACGGTCATTGGGGAATGGCTGCCTGACAGACAGAGACAGCGACTCGATGAGGTCGTCGATCATTGGCGAGATCCTCTTGATGAGTCGCTGGTCCGTCTGACCCCAGAGGGTGGGGCGCGACGAAACTGGCTCGACACGCTTCGGGGAGGATCACAATCTGTCCGCGACGGACTTACCGCTTGCCATTACCACGTGAGTCGTATTGAACAGATAGAGAACGAGATCATCGAGCTCTGCGAGGCACGCGGTGAGGTGTTTCGAGAGGGCCACGACACGAACTTTCGAATCCCCTCCTTGAGCGCCGAGTATGCGGCCCTCCAGTTCGCTCTCCGTAGGACTTTGGACTACATGGCGATTGCAGTCGCCGCCTTCTTCAAGGCCGACGGCGGCAGCTTTCGACGGCTCGGTCGAGCGGTTGAAGGGAGAGAGCCGACTGAGCTGTTGGAGGCGGTCAGAGCGCGCTTGGCTGACGTCAATATGTCGAGCATTGTGGGTACCGAAGATGGGTACTCCATCCGGGATCAGCTTGCTCACCATCAGGTTGTCGAGAGTGCTTGGTTCGGCGTGCAGCGCGTACAAGGAAAGCTGAGGATCCGTTATTCGAGCGAAGCCGAGGACATCGCCGTCATTGACGACTTTGATAGCGATCAATTCTTGACTACTCCCCGTCAGGGTCGCGATCTATCGCAGGCCGTGATTGCCAAACTGGCTCTCGTTGAGCGGACGATCTTCGGTCTATATGCAGACATTGGGTTGCTAGAAGCGAAGACTTAGCGCCAGGGCTGCTTCAGTTAGCGTGGTCGATCGGAATGAGTCCGAAGAGCTTCTTCATCACCACGCCGATCTACTACGTCAACGCCGAGCCGCACCTCGGTCACGCCTACTCGACGATGGCGGCCGACGTACTCGCCCGCCACATGCGCCAACGGGGCGAGGACGTCTTCTTCCTCACCGGCACCGACGAGCACGGCGAGCCGATCGAGACGGCGGCCGAGCGCGAGGGCATCACGCCGCAGGAGCTGGCCGACCGCAACGCGGAGAAGTTCCGGGCGCTGATGCCGATCATCGACGCCACCAACGACTTCTTCATCCGCACCTCCGACCCCCGCCACAAGGAGCGGGTCGCCGAGATCATGCAGCGGGTCTACGACAACGGCTGGGTGACCAAGGGCACCTACGAAGGCTGGTACTGCCCGCGCTGCGCCGACTTCAAGACCGAGCGCGAGCTAGGTCCCGGCCAGACCTGCCCGATCCACGAGATCCCGCTCGAGCGCCTGCGCGAGGAGAACTGGTTTTTCCGCCTCTCCGCTTTCCAGAAACGACTCGAAGCGCTCTACGCCGAGCGCCCCGACTTCGTCGTGCCCGAGTTCCGTCGCAACGAGGCGGTCTCCTTCATCAAGCAGGGCCTCGAAGACGTCTCGCTCTCAAGGCCGAAGCTGAAATGGGGGATGGAGCTGCCCTGGGACCCGGGCCAGCGCATGTACGTCTGGTTCGACGCGCTGCTCAACTACGTCACCGCGCTCGGCTTCGCCCGCGAGGGCGAGGACCTGACCGAGCGCTACTGGCCCGCTGCGCTGCACGTGATGGCCAAGGACATCCTCAAGTTCCACGCGGTGATCTGGCCGGCGCTGCTCTGGGCGGCCGATCTCGAGCCACCGCGGCGGATGGCGATCCACGGCTTCCTGTTGATGGGCGAGAAGAAGATGTCGAAGTCGCTCGGCAACGTGCTCGACCCCTTTGCGGCAATCGAGCGCTTCGGCGCCGACGCGCTGCGTTTCTACTGCTTCCGCGAGGTCAGCTTCGGCCAGGACGGCTCGATCTCGACCGCCGGCTTCGAGGCCCGCTACGAGACCGAGCTGGCCAACGATTTCGGCAATCTCGCCAGCCGTGTGCTGGCGATGGTCGACCGCTACCGCGACGGCGTCGTGCCGGAGGCCGCCGTCGACGCTGTGCTCGAAGAGGATTTCGAAGGGATCGTCGTCCGCTTCAGCGAGCTGCTCGACCGGGCCGAGCTGACCCAGGCGCTGGAGGAGGCCTGGAAGCTGGTCCGCCGCCTCAACCGCTACGTCGAGGAGATGCGGCCCTGGGACCTGGCCAAGGACGAGGCCGACCCCAAGCGCCTCGACGAGGTCCTCTACAACCTCACCGAGGGCCTGCGGGTGACCACGCTGCTTCTCGTGCCCTTCCTGCCGGCATCGAGCGAACGCCTGCTGGCGGCGCTGGGCGAGGACTCCCGCGCCCTCGCCGGTCTCGGCTCACGCCCCGGCGGCCAGCGGGTCGAGCGGGTGCCGCCGCTTTTCCCCAAGATCGAGGTCGAGTCGCGGGACTAGCTCGCGCCCCGGGCGCCTGTCCCGCCCGCAGGGAGCGGCGCTATGCCATGCAGGAGACGAGCGGCGACGCCGCGGAGGGTCTCGGTCCCGTAGCCGGGTGAGGGGTTGTGCTCGGTCAGGATCGCGAGGCTGAGCCGGCAGCGGCCCCGCTCGAGGAAGGCGACCTGGTGGTTGACGGTGCCGATACCGTCGTCGGCGATTCCCCAGCCTCCCTTGAAGTAGAGGCGCCAGCGCCGCGGGCGCACTCTGGCGATGCCCCAGCGCTGCCAGGAGACGACCGAGCGCAGCAGGCGGCGGGCGAAGTGGCGGTGGCGGCCCGGCACGTAGCGCTCGTAGCGACGCATGAAGCGGGTCTGGTCGCGGGCGCTTATCTGCGAGAGGCCGCCGAGCCAGCCCGGTTCGTAGACCCACTCGAAGTCGCGCATCCCCGCCGCGCGGGCGAGTCGCTCGACCCTTTCGCCGACGATCGCGGCGACGCTGATGCCGGCCGAGTTGTCGGAGACGCGGATCATCGGTTCGAGCAGCGCCCGCTCGTCCTCACGGAGGCGACGCTTGCGGACCCCTGGCTGGCGCAGGTAGGTGGCGAGCAGCATCGCCTTGATCGTGCTGGCCGCCGGCGCGGTGCGTCCGCCGCGAAAGGAACGCAGGCGGGTGCGCCGTCCGGCGATCGCAAAGCTGACGTCGCCGAGGCGGGCGCGGGCGTACCGGCGCGCGCCGGCGATCGATGGCTTCCAGTGCCGGTTTGCGGCGCGCTCGGCTGGGTCGTCGGCGTTGGCCGGGGCTGGCACCAGCAGCGACAGCGTGAGGAGCGCAGCCAGCCCGAGGCTTGCCATTCCCGCCGGGAATGGCAGCCGTCTCAAGCCGGGTCGTCTCCTGCAAGCGCGTCGGGGCCGAGCTGCTCTGGGCTGGTGTACCCACAGAGCGCCATCGTCAGGTCGAGCTCGGCGAGGATCATCTTGAGCACGGTTTCGACTCCGGCCTGGCCCTCGAGAGCGAGGCCCCAGACGTAGGGGCGGCCGATCAGTACCGCGTCGGCGCCGAGCGCGAGCGCCTTGATCACGTCGGCGCCGCCGCGGACGCCGCTGTCGAAGAGGACGGCGAGGTTGTCGCCGACCGCCTCCGCGATCGGCGCGAGGGTGTCGAGCGAGGCGAGCGCGCCATCGACCTGGCGACCGCCGTGGTTCGAGACGACGACTCCGTCGACTCCGCGCTGTGCTGCCTCTCTCGCGTCGTCGACGTGCTGGATGCCCTTGACCAGGATCGGCAGCGAGGTTAGCTCGCGCAGCAGGGTGAGGTCATCCCAGGTCAGCGATGGGTTGGCCAGGACGCCGAGATAGTGGCCGGTCGCGGCGCCGAGGTCCTCCTCCGGCGTCTTCTCGAGGGCAGCCCGGAAGACCGGGTCCTGGAGATAGTTCGCGTTGCCCGTCCCTTCCAGGAAGGGCAGCCAGGCCTGCTGCAGGTCGCGCGACTTCCAGCCCGGGATGAAGGTGTCGACGGTGAGGACGATCGCGCCATAGCCCGCCGCCTCGGCGCGGCCTACGAAGCTCTCGAGCAGGTCCTTGTCATTGGGCCAGTAGAGCTGGAACCAGCGGGGCCCGTCGCCACCGGCGTCGGCGATCTCCTCGAGGGTGAAGGCGGAAGCGGTGCTGGCGACCATCGGCAGGCCGAGCGCCGCCGCGGCGCGCGCCGTCGCCAGCTCGCCGTCGGGGTGGAGGATCTTCTGCACGCCAATCGGCGCCAGCAGCAGCGGCGCCGGCATCGCGGTCCCGAGCAGCGTCGTGGTGAGATCGCGCTCGGCGACGTCGCGCAGCATCCGGGGGACGATCCGATGCCGCGCGAAGGCCTCGCGGTTCGCGCGCATCGTGTCCTCGCTGCCCGCGCCAGCGCAGACGTAGCCTGCCGCTTTCGGGTCCATCGCCTCGATCGCGGCCTGCTCCAGCTCGGCGACAGAGACCGGGATCGTGGGCATTTCGCCACCCAGGCCACGGGCGTAGATCTCACGGTAGTAGTCGGCGAAGTCCGCCATTGAAGAGGCAAGATTATTCGAGGCGGTTCAGAGGCCACGGATAGTCTGAGCGGCGTGATCGACTCGCACACCCACCTCTTCCTTTGCGAGCGGCCCGAGGTCGAGGTGGTGACGAGTGCGCAGGAGGCGGGGGTCGAGAAGATGCTCAACGTCGGGCTCGGTCGCGAGACCAACGAGACCGCGATCGCTGCCGCCGAGCGGCACCCGGGGATCTTTGCGACCGTGGGGTGCCACCCGACCGACGCGGGCGCCTTCGACGACGCCCTGGCGGAGGAGATCGCTCGCCTTGCCGCCCACGAGAAGGTGCGGGCGATCGGCGAGACCGGGATCGACTACTACCGAGACACTGCCAGCCCGGCCGAGCAGCGGCGCGCCTTTGAGACCCAGATCGAGATCGCCCGCGACCTCGATCTGCCGATCGTCATCCACGCCCGCGACCCGGAGGGGGAGACGACGGCAAGCGACGAGATCTTCGAGATCCTCGACGCTCGCGCAGATGGTGTCCCGGTGGTCCTGCACTGCTTCCTCGCCCCCTGGCGGGTCGACGACGCGATCGAGCGCGGCTGGGTCTGCTCCTTCTCCGGCATCGTCACCTTCCCCAGCGCTGACGAGCTGCGCGAGGCTGCGGCCAAGCTGCCCGACGAGCTGCTCCTGGTCGAGACCGACGCGCCATACCTTGCCCCGCAACCGGTGCGGGGCAAGCCGAACGAACCCGCCCACGTGGTCGCTACCGCTGAGGCCCTCGCTGAGGTTCGCGGCGTCTCCTACGCCGACCTGGAGCGGACGGTCGAGGCAAACGCGCGGGCCCTCTTCGGCTGGTAGCCACCGTGGTCAGACTCGGCCAGAACTTCCTCGCCGACCCGAATCTGCTCGATGCGATCGTTCGTGACGCCGGACTCGGGGAGGACGACATCGTGTTGGAGATCGGGGCGGGGGAGGGGGTGCTGACCGAACGGCTCGCTCGCGCCGCCGCCCACGTTCACGCGGTGGAGCTCGACCGGGGGCTTGCCACGGTGCTGGCGCCGATCGCGGAACGACCTGAGGTCGAGCTGCACTGGGCCGACGCGATGGATCTGGACTTCGCAACCCTGCGTCCGGCACCGACCGCGGTCGTCTCCAACCTGCCGTACTCGGTGGCGACGCCGATGATCTTGCGCACGATCGAAGGGCTCTCTTCGGTGCGGCGCTGGACCGTGATGGTGCAGCGCGAGATCGCCGACCGGTTGCGGGCGGAACCGGGCAGCCGCGTCTACGGGTCGCCCAGCGTCCTCGTGCAGTTCGCCTGCGAGGTGAGGCTGCTGCGCACCGTTGATCCCGCCGTGTTCCGGCCCAGGCCGCGGGTCGAGTCGGCGATCCTCGGGCTGCGTCGGACCGGCCCCGGCGCCGACGAGGCGACACGTGACCTGGTCCGTGCCGGCTTCGCCCACCGCCGCAAGGCGCTGGCCCGCTCGCTGGAGCACGTTCGCCCGGGCTCTCTCGGCCCGACCCGAAAGGCGCTGGCCGCGCTCGGGCTACCGGAAGACGCTCGCGCTGAGACGCTGGCGCCAGGGCAATTCGCGGCGTTGTCAGCGAAGCTGCGTCCTGTCTCCTGAGAGTGACGCGATGAAGATCCTTGCTCCCGCCAAGCTCAACCTCTGCCTCTATCTCGGCCCAAGGCGCGATGACGGTTTGCACGAGCTCTGCTCGCTGTTCGAGCCGCTGACGCTCGCCGACCCGATCCAGATCGACGAGCGCGTACCGGGGGAGCCCGACGAGGTCGTCTGCCCCCGTGTCGATGGCGAGAACCTTGCTGCGAGGGCGCTCGCCACCCTCCGCGAGCGCGGCTGGGGCAGCCCGCCGCTGAGGGTGGAGATCGAGAAGCTGATCCCGGTCGCGGCCGGGCTGGGAGGAGGCAGCGCCGACGCCGCCGCCGTGTTGCGGCTGGCTCGGGGCGAGGTCAGCAACTTGACGGCGATCGCCGCCGAGATCGGCGCCGACGTGCCCTCCCAGCTCGAGCCGGCCCTTGCCCTCGTCGGTGGCGCCGGCGAGCGGGTCCAGCGCCTGCCCGAGCCGGCCCCGCACGCTGTCGTGCTGCTGCCGGGAGGGGGCGGGCTGAGCACCGTCGAGGTCTTCGCCGAGGCCGACCGCCTCGGGCTCGGCCGCGAGGCGGGCGAGCTGGAGGAGATGGCCGCGCGGCTGCGGGTCGCGGCCGGCGCCGGCGCCTCGCCGCTCGCCTTCGCCGAGCTGCTCGCCAACGACCTCGAGCCGCCCGCCCGCTCGCTGCGGCCAGAGATCGGCGAGGCTCTCGAAGCGCTGCGGGAGGCAGGCGCGCCGCTCGCCCTGCTCACAGGCTCCGGCCCCACCGCCTTCGGCCTCTTCGACGACCTCGCCGCCGCTTGCGCCGCCGCGCAGCGACTGGACCGTGACGACGCGATCGTCTGCGAAGCTGGCCGCGCTCCATGAAGCTGCCCGAGGACCGTCGCCGCAAACGCCTGCTGATCTTCGCGATCGCGATCGGCGTCGTCGCCGGCTACTACCTGATCAGCCGGGTCATCCCCCACGAGGACCTGCAGGGGATTCTGGAGGACGTCTCCAACACGCTCGGTGCCTGGACCTACCTGCTGGTTGGCGTCTTTGCCTTCGCCGAGACGGGCGCCTTCGTCGGGCTAGTGGTGCCGGGAGAGACCGTGATGCTGCTCGGCGGCGCCGTCGCCGGCCAGGGCGTGATCAACGTCTACCTGCTGATCGCGATCGCCTGGTTCGCCGCCTGGGCCGGCGACACGACTAGCTTCTTCATCGGCCGTCGCCTCGGCCGCGACTTCGTGCTGCGCAACGGTCCCCGCTTCGGCATCAGCCACGAGCGCTTCGAGAAAGTCGAGGACTACTTCTCCCGCCACGGCGGCAAGACGATCTTCATCGGCCGCTTCGTCGGCGTCGTCCGCGCTCTCGCGCCGTTCATCGCCGGCAGCTCCGGGATGCGCTACGGCGCCTTCGTCCCCTACAGCATCCTCGGCACCGGCATCTGGGCTCCCGCCCACATCCTGATCGGCTACTTCTTCTCTCGCAGCATCGATACCGCCGCCGAGTACGCGGGGCGGGGGGTCTTCCTGCTCGGCACGCTGATCGCGGTCACCGTGGGCACGGTCGTCCTAGTTCGTCGCTTCCGGGTCGAGGAGAACCGCCGGGCCGCGGTGCGTTGGATGGAGGAGCGCACCGCGACGCGCTGGATCGTCGTCCTGGCGCGGCGCTTCAGCCCCCAGCTTCGCTTCCTCTGGGACCGGGTCACGCCGGGCGGGACGTTCGGCCTCGAGTTCACCTCGCTGATGGCGATCCTCGCCGTCGCCAGCTTCGTCCTCGTTTCCTACACGGTGATCGTCAGCGGCGACGCTGGGCCGACCCCTGGCGATCTGACCGCGTTCGACGTCGCCGGCAGCCTCCAGACCGACTGGCTGATCGACGTGGCCAAGGTCGTCACTGAGCTTGGTTCCTTCGCGGTCGTCCTCCCGCTGGCCGCCGTCTGCGCCGTCGCGCTCGCCGTCGGCCGCCGCTGGCCGGAGCTCGGCGTCCTCGTCATCGGGCTGGCGATCGTCTTCGTCGGGGTGCACGAGCTCAAGGCCGCGGTTGACCGGCCCCGTCCGGATGGCGGCTTGGTGGACACCGAGGGTTCCTCCTTCCCCAGCGGCCATGCCGCCTACTCGACCTTCTACGTCTGGCTGGCGGTGACGATCGTGATGCGGCTGCGGCCCGGCATGGCCCGGGGCGCGGCCGTGGTCATGACGGGGATCGCGCTGATCGCCCTGGTCGGTCTCTCCCGCGTCTTCCTCGAAGCCCACTTCCTCAGCGACGTCAACGCGGGCTGGGCGCTCGGCGCCGCCGCCTTCTCGTTTTGCGCCGCCGTGGCCCTCGTCATCTCCACGCTGGGGTCCGTCAGAAGAGCACCGCGCACGCCTGGTGGCGGCGGACACAGCGCGGTGCAGCGTCCTCAGTCGGCCAAATAGCCCTGCTATTCGGCCTCCCTGCGTCCTCGCCCCGCTTGGTCCGGCGCTCGCCAGCCGCACACGCTGGCCTTCAGACGGACCCTTGCGGCAGAATGCCCTCGGTGCTCCTGCTGGCGCTTCAGAAGATCGAGGATGAGTACCTGCTGTTCGTGGCGGCCGGGATCGTCAGCCTGGTCGCCTTCGTCGGTCTGATCTTCGTCCCCGCGGTCAGCTCCTACGGCCGGGTCTGGGAGAAGGCTGCGGCCGGAGTGCTCTCGATCTTCGTCCTCGTCGCCCTGGTCCTGATCGGCGTCGTCGCCGGCCTCGCGGTCGTCTACTACTACGACGAGCTCGTCAACCTGCTCGGCTGAGCCCGGCCTGCCCGGCGGGTTTCTTGCGGCAAAAGCACCCGCCTCGCCCATAATTGCGGGGTGACAGCGCCCTCGCAGCAGACGGGAACGCTCGACGCGGTCGCCGAGGCGGTCGAGTCAGGAGCGGGGCTGCCCGCGGTTGCGCGGGCAGCGGCCAAGGTGCTCGACGCCAGCGTCGCCCTGATCGACCGCTCCAGCGCGGTGCTCGCCGTCGCGGGCGCCTCCTCCGATCAGGAGCAGAAGCTGCTCGCCGGGGGCGAGGATGTGACCACGGTCGAGCTGCTGGTGGCCGGGGAGGCGGTGGGGGAGCTTCGCTACCGCGCCAAAGCGCCCCCTGAGCCGGCGATCGCCCGCATGGTGGCGACCCTGCTGGCGCTGGAGCTGGAGCGCTCGCGCTCGCCCGAGTGGGAGAGCGAGGAGGTCGCGAGTGCCTTCGTCGCCGCGGTCCTCGGCCGTGAGGTGACCGACCGCGGCGACATCGTCGCGCGCGCGGCCGAGATGGGCGCCGACCTGGAGAAGGGCGCCGGCGTGGTGATCCTCCGCGCGGCGCCGCGCGCCGCCCAGGCCGGCGAGTGGCGGGCCAGGGTGATGACGCTGGCTATGCGGGCGCTGCGCTCGCTTGCCCCCGGGGCGCTGGCCAGCACCGCAGATGGCGGCGAAGCGGCGGTCGAGATCGCCGCGATCGTCCCCGCCGAGGACGACGAGCGTCTCGCCCGGGCCGCCGCCGGGCTGGTACGCGAGCTTGAGGACAGCCTCTCCGGCTTCCACATGACGATCGGCTGCAGCCGGCGCGCCGCCGATCCAGTCGACCTCTACCGCTCCAGCAACGAGGCGAGGCTGGCGCTCAACGTCGGTGAAGCGGAGGGCCAGGCGCTGCTCGCCTTCGAGGACACCGGTGCCTACCGACTGCTGCTGGGGGCGATGAGCGAGGATCCGCGAGAGCTGGAGCGCTTCTACGCCGAGACGATCGAGCCGCTCTCCGCCTACGACGACCAGTACGAGACCGAGCTGGTGACGACGGTCGAGGCCTACCTCGACAACGACGGCAACGTCGCCGCCACCGCCAAACAGCTCTTCACCCATCGCCACACGATCCGCTACCGGCTCGAGCGGGTGCGCGAGCTCTGCGGCCATGACGTCTCCGCCACCGAGGGCCGCGAGAAGCTCGGCCTCGGCCTCAAGGCCATGCGAGTCCTCGGCATCGCCTCCCCCCGCGGCCCAGCCTTCGAGCCCGGCGCCGAAGCCGGCAAAGTCCCCCGCACCTCGGAGGAGTAGCCAGAGCACCTCTCCGGGCCGGGGCGAATTCGAAGGGGAGAGATCGCTTCGGGTGTTCCTTATGTACCTATAAGGGACAGAAGGAACACCCGAGGGAAGGGGCCCCCTGTTTCGGCCCTGGCTGCTCAGCAGCATGGGGTCGTATCCAGGCACCAGTTGCGCAAGCTTGGCTTGACCGATCGGATGATCGCCACCCGCGTGGCGGCTGGGGGACTGCACCCCATTCTGCGAGGCGTGTTCGCGGTCGGCCATCGCGCCATCGGGCGGCGCGGGCAGATGCAGGCGGCGGTGCTCGCTTGCGGGGAGGGCGCGGTTGTCTCTCACGGCAGCGCCGCCGAGCTGCTCGGGCTCTGGCAGAAGCAGCCGGTTCTAATCGACGTCACATCTCGTCGTCAGGGCGGCAGGAAGATCGACGGAGTGCGCTGGCACCGGTCTTCGGTGGCAGAGATCGAAGCCGATCGACGCGATGGAATTCCCAGTACCAGTGTGGCCAGGACGTTGGTGGATCTTGCGGGAAGGCTGGGAGACAGATCGATGCGAGGGCTGGTCGAGCAGGCCGCGGTGCTCCGGCTCCTCGACATTGAGGACATCGATCGAGTTCTGAGTCGGAGTCGCCGCCGGGGAGCACCGCGCCTTCGTGCGATCCTCGAGCCATGGCGCAGTCTCGGCGAGGACCGGCCGCGGTCGACTTCCTTTGGGAAGAGCAGCGGCTCATCGTCGAAACAGACGGGGCGAAGACGCACCGGACGCTTGCTGCCTTTCACCGCGACCGCTGGCGGGATCAGATCCTGGCGGCTGCCGGCTATCGGACGGTCAGGATCACCTGGAGCCAGCTCGAAGACGAACTGAGCGCCACGCTGGAGAGGATCGAGCAAACGCTCGATGCCGGCTAAATCCTGTGAGGCTCCGGGGGGAGGACTCGAACCCCCGCTTCCAGGACCAAAACCTGGCGTGCTAGCCGATTACACCACCCCGGATCGACTCCGAGCCTAGCGACGAAAGGGGGGTGATCGCGTCCGGAGAGGCGCCTAGGGTCGTCTCATGGAGATGGGTGGAGCGGCGATGGACCCGGAGGTGCGTGAGGGGCTGAGGCGCACCTGGAAGGCTCTGATGGCGATCGGGATCCTGGCGATCCTGATCGGCTGCGTGGCGATCCTGGTGCCGGCCGTCGCCTCGGTCGGGACGGCGATCTTCATCGGCTGGATCCTGGTCATCGTTGGTGCCTTTCTGGTCGCCGCTGCCTTCGCCGCGCACTCGATCGGGACGGTCGTGCTGCGCCTGCTCTGGGCGCTGCTGACCGTAGTCGTCGGGCTCTGGCTGATCGTCGAGCCCCACAACGGAACGCTGACTCTGACCATCGTGCTCGGCATCTACTTCCTCTTCATGGGCCTGACGCGGATCGCAGTCGCCTTCGCCGCCCGCGGGCAGCAGGGCGCCGGCCTGGTCGGTCTCAGCGGCATCGCCGGCCTGCTGATCGGGATCCTCGTCCTGGCCGAGCTTCCCAGCTCCGCCGACTGGGCTATCGGCCTCCTGGTCGGCATCGACCTGATCTTCGTCGGCTGGACTCTGGTCAGCGTCGCTTTGGTCGGCCGGGACCTCGCTCGCGCCTGAGTTCAGGCGAAGCGCGCTCGAAGGAGGGTTGCCGGTAGGTCGTGGGTGGCTGCGTCTGTTGGCGCGGCTGTCGCACGGGTGGCGTCGCAGGGGGGACCGCCCCTGAGGAAGCTTTAGCTACCGGAAGGGGCGGTGGGTCCCCTGCGGCGACAGGACCCGTGCGCTTTGCGCTTATGAGGCAGGATCCATGCGCCGGGGACTACGATCTCTGGGTGAGCTCTCCCCTTGTGCTCGTCATGGCGGCGGGCGAGGGAACGCGCATGCGCTCCTCGCTGCCGAAGATGCTGCATCCCCTCTGCGGACGACCGCTGGTCGCCTGGCCGATCCTCGCCGCGCGCGAGGCCGGTGCCGGGCGGATTGCCGCGATCGTCTCGCCTGAGCGCGATCTCCTCAGCGGCCTGCCGGACCAGGTCCAGATCGTCACCCAGCCCGAGCCGGACGGCACCGGCGGGGCGCTCCGCGCCGCACTGCCGCTGATCCGCGAATGGGAGACCGTGGTCGTCCTCTCGGGCGACCACCCGCTGGTCTCGGCGGAGACGATCTCCGGGCTGCTCGACGCGCACCGCGAGGCGGATGCCGGGGCGACGGTGATGACCGCCGTGCTCGAGGACCCAGGCAGCTACGGCCGCATCGTCCGCGAAGACTCCGGTGACCTCGCACGGATCGTCGAGTCCAAGGCGCCCGGCGACGCCAGCGAGGAGGAGCTGGCGATCCAGGAGGTCAACACCGGCACCTACGCCTTCGCCGCCGCACCGCTCGCCGACGCCCTGGAGCGGATCGGCAACGACAACGCCCAGGGCGAGTACTACCTCGGCGACGTGTTGCCGCTGATGCGTGAGGCTGGCCGCCGCGTCACCGTGCACCCCGCTCGCGACCCCGCTGTGACGATGGGCGTCAACAATCGGGTCGAGCTGGCGGAAGCGGAGGCCGAGGCGCGCCGTCGCATCCTCGAAGCCCACATGCTCGCCGGCGTCACCGTCGCTGACCCGGCTTCGACCTGGATCGATGCCGGCGTCACGATCGGCGCCGACACCCGGATCGAGCCCGGCGCCAGCCTGCGCGGTCGCACCGCGGTTGGCGCGGGCTGCGTGGTCGGGCCATTGACCACCTTGACTGACACGACCCTCGGCAACGACGTCACCGTCCCGCACTCCTATCTGAGCGAGTGCGAGGTGCGCGACGGCGCCACCGTCGGCCCCTTCGCCTACCTACGTCCCGGCGCCCTGCTGGAACCCGGTGCCAAGGCGGGGACCTTCGTCGAGGTCAAGAACTCGCGGATCGGCGAGGGGGCGAAGGTTCCTCACCTCGCCTACGTCGGCGACGCCGAGGTCGGCGCCGGCAGCAACCTCGGCGCCGGCACGATCACCGCCAACTACGACGGTTTCCGCAAGCACCGGACTGAGATCGGCGAGAACGTCCGTATCGGCGTTGACACGATGCTCATCGCCCCGGTACAAGTCGGCGACAACGCCTACACTGGCGCCGGCGCGGTGGTCAAGGAAGACGTCCCCGACGGGGCGTTGGCGGTGAGCGAGAACGATCAGCGGAACATCGAGGGATTCGCCGAGCGCAAGGCGGCGGAGACGCAAGAGGAGCAAAAAGCGTGAGCACGATCGAGGAGCGTCCTGAAGTGGCGGTGGCACCCACCGCGATGACGCACGACTACTCGAAGCGGCTGATGGTCTTCGGCGGCCGCAGCTCGATGGAGCTCGCCGCCAAGGTCGCGGGCAAGCTTGAAATGGATCTCGGCCAGGTGACGCTGAAGACCTTCGCCAACGGCGAGGTCTACTGCCGCTACGAGGAGTCGATCCGCGGCGCCGACGTCTTCCTCGTGCAGTCGACCTGCGCCAACGAGCAGACCGGCATGACTCCCAACGACTCCTTGATCGAGCTGCTGACGATGATCGACGCGGCGCAGGGCGCCTCCGCCCACCGGATCATCGCCGTGATGCCCTGGTACGGCTATGCGCGCCAGGACAAGAAGTCGGCGCCGCGCGAGCCGATCTCGGCGCGGATCGTCGCCAAGTGCCTGGAGGGAGTCGGCGTCGACCGCGTCCTCACCATGGACCTGCACGCCGGCCAGGTACAGGGCTTCTTCCACGTCCCGGTCGACCACATGACGGCGATGCCGATGCTGACCCAGTGGTTCGCCGACCAGCACCTGACCGAAGAGCTGGTGATCGTCTCGCCCGACGCCGGCCGGGTGAAGACGGCGCGCAACTTCGCCCGCCGCGTCGGCACCCACTGGGCGGTGATGGAGAAGGAGCGGCCCGCTCAGCAGGTCGCCGAGATCGGCTACGTCGTCGGCGACGTCAAGAACAAGACCGCGGTTCTGGTCGACGACATGATCGACACCGCCGGCACCCTCTGCGCGGCGGCCCAGACCGTGCGCGACGAGGGCGCGGCGCGGGTAATCGCCTGCGCCACACACGGCGTCTTCTCCGGCCCTGCCTACGAGCGGCTCGCCTTCGAGAACTCGGGGATCGAGCAGATCGTCGTCACCGACACGATCCCGCTGCGCCCCGGCGCCCCCGACAACATCACCGTGCTCTCCACTGCGAGCACCTTCGCCGACTCGATCCGGCGCATCTTCACCGACGACTCGGTCTCCGAGATCTTCGCCGGCGAGAACCAGCTCTTCTGATGCCCGACGGCCTGCGACTGGTCGGCCACAAGGGGGCCGATCTGATCGCTCCCGGCAACACCGTGGAGAGCTTCCGCGCCGCGGTCGAGGCGGAGGTCGACACGATCGAGATCGATGTGCTCTGGACCCGGGATGGGCATCCACAGCTGCCCGCGGCGGAGCGCACGCCGCTGGTCGTCGCCCACGACTGGCACGACGCCGAGCGGCGCACCCCCTTGACCCTGGGGCAGGGGCTCGACGCCTTCCTTGCGGCGCCGCTGGACCAGGTCGAGATCGACCTCGACATCAAGCTGCCGGGCCGCGAGGAGGAGATCGTCGCGGCGCTGCGCGAGCGCGACCTCCTGGGCCGGGCGATGATCTCGACCATGGAGCTCTCGACCCTGGCCAAGATCAGGGAGATGGAGCCGGGGCTGCGGCGCGGCTGGACCTACCCGAAGGTGACCAAGGACTGGGCCTCGAAGCGCTGGGCGCGAGCGCCGATGCTGGCGGCACTGGTGACTATGCGTCGCCGCCTCCCCGGCATTGCCGCCCGCGCTCTACCGGAGATGGGGGTCGACTCGATGTGGGTCTACCACCAGATCGTCACCAAGCGCCTCGCACAGGTGACACGCGCGGCGGGGATCGAGCTGATCGCCTGGACGGTCGACGACCTGAAGCGGATGCGCGAGCTGGCCGCCGCCGGTGTCACCGGGCTCTGCTCCAACGACCCGCGGTTGTTCGCGCAGCTGGCTACTCGCTGAGGTCGCGCCGGCAGACCAAGAGGGTGCCGAGGGCGATGAGCGCTGCGGCCCAGGCCCCGAGGACGAGCCCGCCGCTGACCTGCCCGAGGCTGCCGTAGCGCTTGCTCAGGTTGCGGACTTCGAGCTCAGGCAAGCGCGATCAGACGGTGCCGGGTGTGGCGGTCGGTGGCGCATTGCGGCCGCCCTTGCTCTTCACCGCGGACTCGAACTCCTCTGCTGTGAAGCCGGCGACCGCCTCGCCGTCGAGGGCGTAGCGGTAGAGCGCCACGCCGAAGATGCCGCTGAGGGCGCTGCTGATCAGCGCCGCGACCGCGAAGCCGATCACGCCGAGCACGACCAGCAGGGCGCCGACGAAGCCGGTGGAGGCCCAGACCAGGACGCCGGCGGCGATCAAGAGCATCGAGGGCAGGATCCCGAAGAGGAAGACGGCGCCGCCGATCGCGATGTTGCCGGTCACCTGCTCGCCGAAGCGCGACTTGAAGAGGCCGCCGGAGCGCTTCAACGTCTCGAACGGGCCGGTGCCCTCCAGGGCGACGACCGGAGCGGCGAGGAAGGTGATCAGCGACCAGCCGACCGCGAGCAGGCGGCTGAAGATCTGGCCGAAGATGCCGGCCTGGTTCTCGAGCGCGCTGAGGACCAGGCCGACGACGGTCGAGACCGCCGCCCACCCCGCGATCTGGGAGAAGCGGCTGCGCGCTACGGCGAGCCCGTCGGAGACGGTCGCATCGCGGCCGTGGAAGATCATGTCGGCGGTGGCGGCGAGGCCGACGCTGAAGTAGAAGCCGATCAGGGCCAGGAAGTAGAAGCCGATCACCGCCAGCGGCCCGCCGAGGAGGACCTCGCCGTCGTCGATCAGGTAGAGCCCCGGGCCGACGACGATCACGGCGCAGACGATGGTCGCTGCCGCGCCGTAGAGCGGGAAGCGCAGCAGGGTGGGGTTCTCCCGCAGCAGGCCCCAGCTCTTCTTGGACAGCTCCCAACCCCGTCGAATCCTTCTCATCGCTGTTCTCCCTCCAGGGACCGCTCGACAATCGGCGTCTGCGCCACACCTCTTCCCTCGAAGTACTCCCACTCCTGCTCGCCGAGCTCAGTTGCTGGCGGATCGGCGTAGATCCACTCGCGCATGATCCGGTGCCAGTTGCGCTTGGCGCGCAGCTGGCCGAGCACGGCGACGACGCCGATTTCCATCCGCCGGCCCATCAGCTCGTCGGCCGGCAGCGCCTCGCGCCGCATCAGGTCGTAGTACTCGGAGCGCGGGTCGTTGGTCGACTCGATGATCTTCATCACGCGGCGGGCGCTGATCTCGATCTCGCGGTCCTCGATGTACCAGCCGCCGACCGCCCGCATGTGCTCCATCAGCCGCTCGGCGTCGAGCTTGGAGGGGTTCTTGACGAAGCCGAGGTCGTGCAGGGCGGCCCGGAACGCCTCCGGGTCGTCGCGCGAGGCGGCGTCGAAGGCGCGCTGCTCGAGCACGATCTGCTCGTGGTCGAGCTTCTTCGTCATCCCGAAGTCGAGGAAGGCGACCCGGCCGTCCGCCATCAGGATGTAGTTGCCGGGGTGGGGGTCGGCGTTGAAGTGCTGGAGGTGGTAGATCGAGCCGAAGCTGCCTCGGAAGACGATCTCGCCGAAGCGGCTGCGCTCCTCGTGCGGCAGCTGCTTGACCTGCTCGAAGCCGACTCCCTCGACCAGCTCGGTGACCAGGACGCGCCGCCGCGAGAGCCGCGTGATCACTTCCGGCACGTAGATGAAGGGGTGGTCGCGGTAGGCGCGGGCGAAGCTGCGCTGGTTCTGCGCCTCGTACTCGTAGTCGAGCTCCTCCATCACCCGCTCGCGCAGCTCTTTGGCGATCTCCTTTGCGTCCAGGCCGGGTGCGAGGGCGCGGGCGAGCCGCACGATCGTGCCGGCGTTGCGCAGGTCGGCGTCGAGCGCCTCGGCGATCCCCGGGTACTGGATCTTGACCGCGACCCGCCGCCCGTCGAGCAGTTCGCCACGGTGCACCTGGCCGATCGAGGCGGCGGCGAACGCCTCCTGCTCGAGTTCGGCGAAGAGCTCGGAGAGCGGTTCGCCGTCGTACTCCTCCTCCAGCACCTTCTCGACCTTCTCCCAGGGCATCGCCGGCGCATCGGTGCGCAGCTTGCCCAGCTGCTCCTGGTAGATCTCGCGGTACTCCTCGGGCAGGAACTCGGTGTCGATGAAGGAGGCGAACTGACCCAGCTTCATCGCGGCGCCCTTCATCTGGCCCAGCGCGCCGACCATCTTCATCGCCGTTTCGAGATGGCGCTGCTCGAGCTTCTCCTTGCTCCCCTCTTCGGAGCGGGCGACGTTGGTCGCCTTCGTCCCGGCGTAGCGGGCCCCCTGCACGCCGACGATCGAGCCCAGCTTCGCCGAGCGCCGGATTCGTCCCTTGGGGATCTTCGAGTCGTCGGCCATGTTGAGGAGTTGTACTGGTTCTGGGTACTGGTTCTGGCCACAGGTTCCGATTCGCCTCGGTTCTCTATCCTCTCCCGTCCGATGGCTGCCGCCCGCGAAAAGCTCAAGGCCGCCCCCCGCGCCGACTTCGGCTCGCGCACCGCGCGCCGCCTGCGCCGCGAGGGCCTCGTGCCCGGCGTCGTCTACAGCGGCGGCTCCGACGCGCGCGCCTTCCAGGTGGCCGAACGCGAGGTCCGTACCCTGCTCGCCGGCGGCCAGGCCCTCTTCGACCTCGAGATCGAGGGAGGGAAAGCGGTGCCGGTCGTGGTCAAGGAGCAGCAGCACCACCCGGTTCGCGACCAGCTCCAGCACATCGACCTGCAGGAGGTGAAGCTCGACGAGGCGATCCAGGCCGAGGTCGCGATCGAGCTCGAGGGAGCGGATTCCGCCCCCGGCGTCAAGGGCGGCGGCACGCTCGAGCACGTCACCCGCGAGGTCACCGTCGAAGCGCTGCCGACCGAGATCCCGGAGCGGATCGTCGCCGACGTCTCGGCGATGGAGATCAACGACACGCTGCAGCTCTCGGCGCTGGTCGTGCCCGAGGGCGTCGAGCTCGTCGCCGACGAGCCCGAGGAGGTCACGATCGCGACGCTCTCGCCGCCGCGCGTCGAGGAAGAGCCCGAGCCCTCCGTCGAGGAGGAGGCCGAGCTGGTCGGCGAGGAGGGCGAGGAGCCCGCCGCCGAGGGCGAGGCCGCCGAGGGCGATGGCGGCGACTCGGGCGAGGGCGGCGGGGAGTAGTCCCTGTCCCTGTTTCGCCGCCGTGCGGATCGCGGCGAAAGCGAGCCGGGCGACCGCATCCTGATCGTTGGCCTCGGCAACCCGGGCCAGCGCTACGCGGAAACCCGACACAACCTCGGCTTCGAGGTCGCCGCTGAGCTCTCGCGCCGCTGGGAGCTGCCCAAGGCGAAGCGCAAGTTCGGCGGGCTGCTCGCCGAGGGGCGGACCGCGCCCGGTGGGCCCCGGGTGGCGATCCTGCTGCCGCAGACTCAGATGAACGCCTCCGGCGACTCGGTCGGTCCGGCGCGCGGCTCGCTGAAGGCGCCGCTCGACCGCGTCGTCGTCCTCCACGACGAGATCGACCTCCCCTTCGGCGAGGTGCAGGTGCGGCTCGGCGGCGGCTTGGCCGGCCACAACGGCCTCAAGAGCCTGCGGCAGGGCCTGGGGGACGCCGACTTCTGGCGGGTCCGGGCCGGCGTCGGGCGCCCCCCGTCGAGCGAGCCGGAGATCGTCGCCTCCTATGTCCTCTCGCGCTTCCGCGAGCCGCGCGAGGAGGTCGCGGCCCTGGTCGATCGCGCCGCTGAGGAGACCGAGCGCCTGATCGAGCGGCTAGGTTCCGAGGATGGCTGAGAAAACCACCTACGCCGTCGACGAGCAGGGGGTCGCGGTGCTGCGGCTCGAGCGCGGGGGCTCCCGCAACGCGATCGACACCCAGATGCTGCTCGAGCTGCTCGAGCACCTCGCCGTCGCGCGCGCCGACGAGGCCGTCCGGGTGCTCGTTCTCAGCTCCTCCGACCAGATGGGTCTCTCCGCCGGCGCCGACGTCAAGGAGGAGCTCGACGAGGAGGGCAAGGTCCGGCGGATGCAGCTCTTCGCCGACCTCTACGACGCGATCGTCGCCTTCCCCAAGCCGACGATCGCGGTCTGTCACGGCGACGTCGTCGGCGGCGGCGCCGAGATCGCCGTCGCCTGCGACATGCGGGTCGGCGGCGCCAACCTGCGCATGCGCTTCCCGGGCGGAGCGCTCGGGGTCCCGGTCGGCCCGGCCAGGCTGGTGACGCTCTGCGGCCTCGCCACCGCCAAGTATCTGCTGCTCTCCTCGCGCACGATCGGCGCCGACGAGGCGCTGCGACTCGGCCTCGTCAACCGCGTCGCCCCCGCCGCTGCGACCGAGGAGTCGGCGCTGGGGCTGGCGGTCGAAGTGGCGGCGCACCCACCGGAGGCGCTCGCCGCGCTGAAGCGGCTGCTGCACGAGTGGGATGACGTCGAGGGTCGCTCGAAGGCCGAGGGTGTGGGCCAGGTCGAGTGGCAGCGCACGGGGCCCGGGTTGGGGGCCCATCTCGGCAGGGGTTCCACTTAACTTTTTCGGAGAGTCGCCGCTGCCGTCTGAGGTTGGATCGGCCGAAAAAGTACAAGACGTTTCACCCCTACCGAGATGGGCCTCAATCGCCTGCGTCTGTCCAGCTCGTCCGATCGAGCGCCGTTCGCCCCCGGAACGCATCGCGGTTAGCTAGAACGTGCTCGGCGGCGTCGATGCAGCGCGTAACCCAGAGATCCTCTTGATTGGCGACCCTGTCGAGCAACTGCTCCAGCCTCTCCCAGCCGAGCCAGTCGAGCATGAAGGGGTGGAGGACGATCGCCGCGTAGCCGCCCTCTCGGGCCAGCGCCTCGATCTCCGCTTCGAGGAAGGCGAGGAAGGCGGCCGGCTCGACCGGATCGGGCGACCCGGTCATCGTTTTGCGCACCTCGGCCAGCGGCGGCAGCACGCAACTGGCGTCGAGGTGGCGCCACTGGAAGGGGAGCAGGGCTATGCCGCTGTCCCAGCCGGCGCCCTGGCCGGCAGGGGAGCAGTAGCGGAGACCAGCATCGTGGATGACGCCGACGCCGCCCGCCCCCAGCCCGCCGCTCGGTGGTCGCAGGCCGGCGAGCTCGAAGCCGAGCCGTTCGAAGGCGACGACACCGCGTGCCAGGTTCTCGGCCTGCTCCTCTGCGCTGAGGTCCGTCCACTGCTCGTGGCGCCAGGCGTGGTAGCCGAGCTCGTGGCCACCGGCGCCGATCGCCTTCAGCTCGTCCGGGTAGATCTCGGCGTTGATCCCCTCGACGAAGAAGGTCGCGGCCAGGTTGCGCTCGCCGAGCGCTGCGAGCAGCGTCGGCAGGGCCCGGGTCGCGGTGAAGTGCTCGCCGAGCGGGGCATCCGGGCCGATCGCACCCAGCTCCAGCTCGGCCGCCTCGCCGAGATTGTCGAAGCTGAGGCTGAGCGCGCCGCGGGCGTCGTCCGGCCAGCGCGGCGTTCCGCTCACGACTCGCGCAGCGCCGGGCTCCAGCGCTCCGGCTCCAGCTTCGCCTGCTCCCGCGCCCACTCGAAGTGATGGCGCGCCGAGGCGAGCAGGATCGGGAAGTTGAGCAGGCCGGCCAGGGCGAAGCCGCGGGCGCCGGGCCGGTTGGCGGCTGGCAGGCTGAGGGCGCTGCAGAGAAGCCAGAACCAGAGCACCGCGTTGTAGGCGGGCAGCTGGTCATCGCTCAGCCCCTCGGCTTCGTCGAGCATCGGCAGGCCGTTGTGCAGGGACCAGGGCCAGGCCTTGAAGTGGACGGCGACTCCGGCGACGCCGATCCCGGCGCCATAGGCCGTGAGCCGGCGCGCCCCCTCGCCGTCGCGGGTCGCGGCGGCGAGCATCAGCGGGAAGTAGGCGCCCCAGAGCGCGTATGCGCCGCGACGGCCGAGGAACGGCTCGAACACGAGCCCGACCCCGGCGCGGGTCTCGAAGGCGTTGTGGGCGAGCAGGCCCAGCGTCGAGCCGACGGCGAGCAGCTTCCTCACCGGCGGCCGCCGATCCGGTTGGTCAGGGTGCCGACCCCGTCGATCTCCAGCTCGACCGTCTGCCCCGGCTGGATCCAGCGGTCGAGCTCGAGGCCGCAGCAACCGGGCATCGTCCCGGTCGAGATCACGTCGCCGGGCTCGAGCCGCTCGCCGGCGGCGGCGTAGGCGAGCATCTCACCGACGTCGTGGGCCGGGTTCGCTGTGCCGCCTTCGCACCAGAGCGCGCCGTCGACCCGCACGCGCCCGGTCGCCGCCGTCCAGTCGGGCAGCTCGTCGGGAGTGAGGACGTCGGCGCCGAGCGAGTTGGCGAAGGTCTTCGACTTCACCGCCGGGCCGAACACCCCGTGGCGGGCCTCCTCGGCCTGCACATCGCGGGCGCTCCAGTCGTTGAGCACGAGCCAGCCGCCGATCGCCTCGCGCGCCTCGGCCGGGCTGGGGTCGGCCAGGGGGCGGGCCAAGACGAAGGCCAGCTCCAGCTCGAAGTCGAGGTATTTCGTGTGCGAGGGCCAGGGCATCTCCTCGCCGTCGGCCAGCATCGCGGCGTGGTTGCCGACGTAGAAGGCGGGGGCCTCGTAGAAGCGCGAGTTCGGCTTGAAGGGCGGGAAGGTTCTGCGCGTGACGCGCTCGAAGGCGTCGGCGGCCCGCTGCACCGGCTTGGGGAAGAAGCGCTTGACCAGCATCCGGGCGGAGCCCTCGTAGTGCGACTCCCAGAGGCTGAAGGCGCGCAGCGAGCGCGGCGCGAAGGGAAGTCCGGCCGGAGCAGGGTCGGCGATTATGGCGTCGCCGGCATAGATCTGGCGCTCGATCCTGGCGCGGGTCTCCGCGCCGTGTGCAAGGACGGCGAGCAGATCGCGGCCGGGGGGTAGCGCGATCCAGCGTTCGCGCTCCGGGTCCTCGACGATCACTCCCTTGGGCGTGCTTCGCAACTTCACCACGCCGATTATCCCGGCTCGTAGAATCGGCCGGCAAGCCCGGACCCAAGGTCCGGGCTCTTCGCATGCCATGAGTCTCAGACCGCTTATTGAGATCGCCGCCGAGAACGAGCGCGTCCACGCGCTTGCCGGTCGTGCGCGCGAGGCCGCCACGAGCGGCAAGCAGGTCACCGTCCGCGCCTCGACGATGCTGCGGCCGCTGTTGCTCGCCTGCCTGTTGGAGGACGATCGCGGCCTCGCGGACCGGCCGGCGCTCCTGGTCAGCGCCGACGACCGCTCCGCCCGCGACCTCGCCGCCGACCTGAGCGCGTACCTGGCGCCGCGCCGGGTCCGCCTCTACCCCTCGCGCGGCACCGGCTACGCCTCCCAGGTGACGCCCCCGCCGCACCTCGTCGGCCTGCGGATCGACGCTCTCGACGCACTCCGCGGGGAGGACGACGCGGTCGTCGTCGCCAGCGCCACCGGGCTCGCCGAGGCCGTTCCCGATGACTCGCTGCGCCCGGCCGGCTTCACCATCACGCGTGGCGAGGAGATCGACCTGCCGACCGTTACCTCCGATCTTGCCGCCGCCGGCTACGAGCGCGTCGAGCAGGTGGAGGAGCGCGGCCAGCTCGCCGCCCGCGGCGGCATCCTCGACGTCTTCCCGGCCACCGAGGAGCGCGCGGTCCGGATCGAGCTGTTCGGCGACGAGGTCGAGTCGCTGCGCTGGTTCTCCACCTTCACCCAGCGCTCGCTTGGCGAAGCCGATTCCGTCAACCTCGCCCCCGCAGCGGAGCTCGACGTCGAGCACCGCGAGCTGGCCGAGCTGGCGGCGATGGAAGCGGCCGAGGAGGGTGAGCAGCCCTCGAACCTCGCCGACCTGCTGCCGGTTGACAGGTTCCGGGCACCGCTCGAGCTGATCCCGGCCGAGACGGCGGTGATCCTCGCCGCCGCGGAGGAGATCGAGCCGGCCCTGCGCGATCACTGGCAGGACGCGACCACGGCGATGCACGCCGACGACGCCCGCCACCTCTACGTCGACGTTGCGGACCCGCTCGCCGAACGGGCCGCCCTGGCGATGACTGGCGCCGGCGAGGACGACGAGGACGCCTTCCGTGCCGCCCGCGCCGAGTCGCCGGCGCGCAGCGTCAAAGAGGCCGAGGGCGAGCTTGAGAAGCAGGTGCGCTCCGGCTACCGGACCGTCGTCGCCTTCGACGGGCGCGGCGAGGCGGAGCGCGCCCGTTACGGCCTCGACCGGCTCGACGCGAAGCTGCTCGACGGCGGCCGCCTCTCGCCGCAGCCCGGCCTCAGCTTTGCCGAGGCGCGCCTGCGCGAGGGCTTTGTCAGCCCCGAGCTGCGGCTTGCCGTCTATCCCTTCCGTCGCCTCGTCCACCGGCGCCGCCGCGCCGAGGAGCGCGCTCCGGGCGCCGCCCGCGGCCGTCTCGCCTTCAGCGACCTGAGGGTCGGCGACTTCGTCGTCCACGAGGACCACGGCGTCGCCCGCTTCGCCGGCTTCGAGACGCGTGAGGTCGGCGGTGTCACCCGCGACTACCTCTACCTCGAGTACAAGGGCGAGGACCGGGTCTATGTGCCCACCGACCAGCTGGCGAAGCTGAGCCGCTACGTCGGCGCCGGCGGCTCGCCGACGCTCTCGGCGCTGGGGGGCAAGCGCTGGCAGAACATGAAGGCCCGCGCCCGCCGCGCCGCCGGCGCTCTCGCCGGCGAGCTGATCAACCTCTACGCCGAGCGGCGCGCCCGCAAGGGCCATGCCTTCTCGCCCGACGGCGAGTGGCAGCTGGCGCTCGAGTCGGCTTTCCCATACCGCGAGACCGCCGACCAAATCGAAGCGATCGAGGCGGTGAAGGGCGACATGGAGTCCGAGCAGCCGATGGACCGGCTGGTCTGCGGCGACGTCGGCTTCGGCAAGACCGAGGTTGCCCTGCGCGCTGCCGTCAAGGCGGTCTCCGACGGCAAGCAGGCGCTGGTCCTGGTGCCGACGACGATCCTCGCCCAGCAGCACCTCGGCACCTTCCGCGAGCGGCTCGCCGACCTGCCATTCGCCGTCGAGGGCGTCTCGCGGCTGCGGCCGCCGGCTGAGGTGAAAGAGGCGCTCGCCGGCTTCGAGGCGGGCAAGGTCGACGTCATAATCGGCACCCACCGGCTGCTCTCCCGCGACGTGCGCGCCAAAGACCTCGGCCTCGTCATCCTCGACGAGGAGCAGCGCTTCGGCGTCAAGCAGAAGGAGCTGTTGCGGCAGCTGAAGCTGAAGGTCGACGTGCTGGCGCTCTCGGCGACGCCGATCCCGCGCACGCTGCAGATGAGCCTGGCCGGGCTGCGCGACATCTCGACGATCGAGACGCCGCCGGAGGGACGCCGCCCGGTCCGCACCTACGTTGGCCCCTACGACGAGGACCTGGTGGCGAAGGCGGTCAACCGCGAGATCGAGCGGGGCGGCCAGGCCTTCTTCCTCCACAACCGGATCGACTCGCTGCCGGAGACGGTCGAGCGCCTGCGTGGCCTGGTGCCGAAGGCGCGTTTCTCCGAAGCGCACGGCCAGATGGACGAGCGCCAGCTCGAGGAGACGATGCTCGACTTCCTGCGTGGCGGCGCCGACTGCCTGGTGACGACGACGATCATCGAGTCGGGCCTCGATATCCCCAGCGCCAACACGCTGATCGTCGAGCGTGCCGACCAGCTCGGATTGGCGCAGGCCTACCAAATCCGCGGCCGGGTGGGACGCTCCCGCGAGCGCGCCTTCGCCTACATGCTCTACCCCTCCGCCGTGGCGCTGACCGAGGACGCCGCCGCCCGCCTCTCGACTCTCGCCGATCACACCGAGCTCGGCTCCGGCTTCAAGATCGCGATGCGCGACCTCGACATCCGCGGCGCCGGCGACCTGCTCGGCGAGGAGCAATCGGGGCACGTCGCCGCGGTCGGCTTCGAGCTCTACTGCCAGCTGATCGACGAGGCGGTGGCCGAGGCCCGTGACGCGGAAGAGGGGGAGGAGGCTGCCCCAGAGCCGGTCCGCCTCGACGTGCCGGTCGATGCCTACCTGCCGGCCAGCTTCATCCCCTTCGAGGCGGCCAAGATCGACGTCCACCGCCGCGTCGCAGCTGCCCGGGAGCCGGGCGAACTGCGAGCGATCCGCGACGAGCTCAGCGACCGCTTTGGGCCGCCGCCGCCCGAGGCGGAGAACCTGCTGGCGCTGCAGCGGGCCCGGATTGAGCTGGGGCTGGCCGGAGCGCGCAGTGTCGAGTTCCGCGGCGGGCGGCTGAGCGTAACCGGGGTCGAGCTTGACTCCGAGGGCGCCGGCACGCTGGCGGAGAAGGTCGAGGGGGCGGTCTACGAGTGGCGTGAGAAGACCGCTGCCGTGCGGGTCCCGGATGAGCCCGAGGCGCGCCTTGCCGCGGTCCTGGCGATGACGGAGGGGATCCGAGATGCAAAGCGACTCGCGGTCGCCCCCGCGAGTTAGCCTGCCTTTAGCCAATTTGACTATGCTGCCCGCTCCGTGGCTTCGAAAGGGCGGGGAGATCAGAAGTCAGCCGGCCTGCAGCGCCTCACGCTGCTCGCTTTCGCCGGCCTTCTCGTTCTGCTCTTTTTGATCCTCGCTGTCGCCCAAGGTCTCGGCAACCCCAGCGTTTCCTCCGGTGACGTCGCGGTCGTCGAGGACGCCCCCGACGGTCTCGGAACGGTCTCCGAAGAGGACCTGAAACGAGCGATTGAACAGACAGCCGGGCAGGCCGGGCAGAAAGTCCCCAAAGAGGGGACCCCCCAGTACGAAGAACTCGAAAAATCCGCCCTCGGGGAAGTGGTGGAACGGGTTTGGATCCAGGGGGAGGCAGAGGAAATGGGGATCGCAGTAACCCCCGAGGAAGTCTCCGACGAACTCGAGAAACTGAAGAAACAGGCCTTCAAAACCGAGGCGCAATACCAGAAATTCCTTAAAGAATCGAACTTCACCCAGACGGACGTCGACGAGCGGATCGAGATCCAGATGCTTAGCGAACGGATCCAGAAAGAGGCTGCCGAAGAATCCGCCACTCCCAGCGACACTGAAGTTGAGGAGTTCTACGAAGCCGCGAAGGCCACCCAGTTCACGCAGCCGGAAACGCGTGACGTGCGCCTCGTCGTCAACAAAGACCGGGAAAAAATCGACGAAGCGGCGGCGCTGCTCGAAAAAGACAACTCGGACCAGAGCTGGAAAAAAGTCGCCAAAGAGTTCTCGACCGAAAGCGCCACAAAGGGCAAAGGCGGGCTGCGCACGAGCCTGGTGGAAGGTGCCCTTCCCGAACTCGATAGCGCGATCTTCAGTGCCCCTCCGGCGGCGGTCGAAGGGCCCGTGAAAAGCGCGCAGGGCTGGACGATTTTCGAAGTCGACAAGGTGAACTCGGAGAAAGTTCAGTCGCTGAAAGAAGTCGAATCGCAGATCAGCGCCCAGCTCGGCGAACAGACCCAGCAGCAGGCCGCTGCCCGGCTGATCCGTAACTTCCGCAGCAAGTGGACCTCTCGCACCTTCTGCGCCGAGGACTTCCTGACCGAAAGCTGTGCCAACTTCGAGGGCTCCGGGAGGTCGGCGAGCGCCCCGCCCGCCTGCTACGAAGCGGATCCGAAAGGACCGGCTCCGGAAGCCTGCCCGGCCCCGGTACAGCAGGTGACGCCGGCCATGCCCGGCACGGTGAGCGTGCTCACTCCCGAAGGCGAAAAACTTCCCCAGCGCCCGCGGCCGTCGAAACTCGAAGCCGCGCCGCCGACCGGGACCACCGGGCTCCCACCCGGCGTCACCGGCGAATAGCGACACGCCGAGCCCACGACTAGACTGGCGCGCCCGTGAGCGCCGTTTCCTCCATCCACGCCCGCCAGATACTCGACTCGCGCGGCAACCCGACGGTCGAGGCTGAAGTCATCCTCGACTCGGGCGCCCGCGGCCAGGCCGCGGTGCCCTCGGGGGCTTCTACCGGTGAGTTCGAGGCGGTCGAGCTGCGCGACGGCGGCTCCACCTGGGCCGGTAAGGGCGTTGCGAACGCCGTCGCCTACGTCAATGGCGAGATCGCCGAGGCCCTGAAGGGGTTGGCGCCCGATGACCAGGCCGCGATCGACCGGGCGCTGATCGAGCTCGACGGAACACCGAACAAGGGCCGGCTGGGCGCCAACGCAATCCTCGCGGTCTCACTGGCGTCGGCCAAGGCCGCCGCCGCTGATGCTGGCCAGCCGCTCTACCGCTACCTGGCAGAGCTCTGCGGTGGCGACGGGACGACGCTTCCGGTGCCGATGATGAACGTGCTCAACGGCGGCGCCCACGCCGACAACTCGGTCGATTTCCAAGAGTTCATGGTGGTGCCGGCCGGCGCCGACAGCTTCTCCGAGTGCCTGCGAGTGGGCACGGAGATCTTCCACGCCCTGAAGACGAGTCTCGCCTCCAAGGGCCTTGCCACTGCGGTCGGCGACGAGGGCGGTTTCGCCCCCAATCTGGAGTCCAACGAGGCTGCCCTGGAAGCGGTTCTCGCTGGCGTCGAGGCAGCTGGATACGAGCCCGGCGCCGATGTCTTCATCGCCCTCGACCCGGCGACCAGCGAGCTCTTCGAGGGCGGTGCCTACCGGCTCGAACACGAGGGCCGCTCGCTCTCGCCGGAGGAGATGGCCTCCTACTGGGCAGATGCCTGCGCTCGCTACCCGATCCTCTCGATCGAGGACGGCATGGACGAGGAGGACTGGGACGGCTGGAAGCTCTTGACCGAACGGCTCGGCGAGCGGGTGCAGCTGGTCGGCGACGACCTCTTCGTCACCAACCCGGAGCGGCTGCGGCGCGGGATCGAGGCGGGGGTGGGCAACTCGATCCTGGTCAAGCTCAACCAGATCGGCACCCTGACCGAGACGCTGGAGGCGATCGCGATCGCTCGCGAGGCCGGGTACACGGCGGTGATCTCACATCGTTCCGGGGAGACCGAGGACACGACGATCGCCGACCTCGCCGTCGCTACCGGCGCCGGCCAGATCAAGACCGGCGCACCCTCGCGCTCGGACCGCGTCGCGAAGTACAACCGCCTGCTGCGGATCGAGGAGGAGCTGGGCAGCTCCGCGCAGTTCCCCGGCTTGCAGGCATTCCGCCAACGGTCCGCTTAGTGAAGGAATGCGGGGCCCGGCCGCGTAGGAGGAGGCGTGGCCGCACGTGCCCACGCCCTCAGAACGCCGGCTCAGCGCACCAGACGCCGACCGGCGGCTCGCCGCAGGCCCGCGGCGCGGCGCGGCGCCAGCCGCATCCAGTGGGACCGAGTGGGGCGAGTGGCGCTGACTCTTGTCCTCGCGGCGGTCCTCTACTCCTACCTGAACCCGGCGATCGATTTCGTCAAGACCTACACGGCGACGACCGCGGCGAAAGCCGAACTGCACGAGCTGCTGGACGAAAACCAGCGCCTCCACCACAGCGTCCAGCACGCCGACGATCCCGTCTTTCTCGCCGGCAAGGCGCGCGCGCAGGGCATGGTGGCCGAAGGCGAGCGGCCGCTGACGGTCAGCGGCCTCAACCGCTGACCTCCACCCGGGGCTAGCCTGGTGGTCAGCGCCGGCTCCTACATCCTCAGCGCCCTGGCCCTGGCGGCTGTAGCGCTGGCGCTGGGATTCTCCGCATTCCGGCTAAGACAGAAGCTCCTGCCGGCTTGGAATGGCGCCCCTGCTCGTCTAGTAGAGGCGGTCACAGGGATCGCACTGCTCATATGGCTGGCCGAGCTGCTTGGGCTCTTCGGGCTGCTCTATGCGTGGGCACTCGTCGCTGCCGCGCTGGTGGTCGCGGCAGTTATGGCGCTCCTGCCGGCGGGTCCTGTCGCCGCAGGGGACCCACCGCCCCTTCCGGTAGCTAAAGCTTCCTCAGGGGCGGTACCCCCTACGGCGCCACCCGCCGGCCCGAGCACGCTCCAGCTGCTGATCACCGTTGGGGTCGTGGCGCTGGTCTTTGTCCACTGGGGGCTGACCGCGAAGGACGCCTTGGACCGGGGCATATTCAACTTCGACTCGCTCTGGTACCACATGCCGTTCGCGGCGGAAATGGCTCATAGCCACTCGGTGACGGGGTTCCACTACACGGAGACCGTTTTCACGAACTGGCTGTATCCACAGAATTCTGAGCTGCTGCACGCGGTCGGAATCCTGCTCACCGAGCGGGACACGCTGTCGCTCTTCATCAACTTCGGGTTCCTTGGGCTGGCTTTCCTGGCTGCTTGGTGCATCGGGAGGCCGTATGGCCGAGGTCATCTGACTGTCGCTGCTGCGGCAGTGCTCCTGGAGTGCCACACGCTGGTCGTGCGCGAGCCAGGGGCAGCTAAGAACGATGTCGTTGCTGCTGCGCTGCTCCTTGCCGCCGTCGCGATCCTGGTCAATGTCGATTGGGGGGCGTGCGTGAGACGGGGGTGGGGGTTGCCCGGTTGGGTGCGGCGTCCTGTTTTTCGCACTGACCACTCAGCGAGAGAGACGAGCCGCCCGGCGAAAAACCCAGCACTCAACTGGGCAACCCCCACCCCCGCCCCCCTTGCGGCTGCCGGGCTAGCGACGGGCTTGGCGGTAGGAACCAAGTCGACTGCACTGGCGATGGCGGCGGCGCTGACCTTGGCGGTCGTGGTCCTGGCGCCCGCGGGGCGGCGGTGGGCGGCTGCTGGCTGGTGGTTCCTGCCGGCTCTGGCGGGTGGCGGGTTCTGGTACCTGCGCAACCTGATCGCCACCGGCAACCCGCTGCCGCAGCTCGAGAGCATCGGCCCGATCTCGCTCCCCCACCCGGAGCAGCTGCAGACCGGTCGTCCCGACTTCTCGATCGCCCATTACGCGACTGACACCACTGTTTGGCGAGAGTACTTCGGATCGGGGCTGGACCAGGCGTTCGGGGCTCTTTGGCCCCTCGTCTTGGCCGCCTCGATTGTCGGCGCCGTCCTCGCCCTTTGCCGGGCCGCAACGTCTTTGGCACCTATTGGGTCCGCAAAGCGTTGCGGCGGAGATCGGATTGTTGCTTGGGCCGGTGGCGTCGCCCTGTTCGCGATGCTCGCCTACCTCTTCACGCCGCTCAGCGCTGCGGGAGCCGAGGGTGCTCCAACCGGCTTCGGGATCAACATCCGTTACGCGATCCCCGCGCTGCTGCTCGGCATCTCGCTGCTGCCGCTGGCGCGGGCCTTCGATGGAGAGCGGCGACAGTGGGCGCTGCTCGGCGCTCTCCTCGTCGTGCTCCTGCTGACCAATCGCGCCGACGCCGTCCTGCGCGACCCGGATCGCCTCTTCGGCCTGCTGGTCGCGACGATCGCCGTGCTGATTCCGGCGGCGCTGCTCTACGCGCGTCACCGTGGCGCCTCGCTCGCGGCGGTCGCCACCGGATTCGCCGCTCTCGGCCTCACAGCGGTCGCGATCGGCTACCCGGTCCAGCGGGACTATCTGGACGAACGCTTCGCCAACCAGAATCCCGAAACGGCAATTCCCAGCTTCGATCTCGACTCGGCCTACAGCTGGGCCCGCGACGTCGAGGACTCCCGCATCGGCCTCGCCGGGACGACGGCTGGCTTCCTCGAGTACGGCCTCTACGGAACCGACCTCTCCAACCGCGCCCGCTACCTGGGCGTGAAGGGTCCGCACGGCTCTTTCAACGCCATCCCGTCCTGCACCGAGTTCCGCACCGCCCTCAACGCGGCCGACCTCGACTACCTGGTCACCGCTCCCTTCCTCAACTTCCTCAACCCCTCAAACCCGATCCCCTCGCCCGAGGCGACCTGGCTACGCGATGAGCCAGCCGTGCAGCCGATTCGACGCAGCGGCTCCGTCACGGTCTGGAAGGTCAACAGCGAACTCGACCCGTCAGCCTGCGATCGGCGGAACGCGCCGCTTCGCCGCATTCCGGACACTCCCGGCACCTGACGGCTGCGAGCTACTCGTCTGAGTCGTTGCTTTGGTCGCCCGGCTCGGCCGGGCGGCGGATCACGATCTGATCGGCCTCGATCCGCACGGTGACCTCGCGCTTCCCCGCCCAGTTCTCAACGTAGACAGGGTTGTCGGCGACTGAAGGGTCCAGCCAGAGGCCGTAACCGTCGGTCTCGCCGTGGTCGAAGGTCGCCTCAAGCTCTTTGCCGCGACCGCGTCCGCGACCGCGTCCACCGCGTCGGCGCCTGCGACGCGGGCGACCCTCGCCGCCACGCTCGCGGCTGGGGGGCTCGCCGCCGCCTTCGTCGTCCTCGTCCCCATCCTCGCTCTCGGCCTCATCCTCGTCAGGAGCGGCCTCTGCTTCCTGCTCGGCTTCCTCGGCCGCGGCGGCCTCGATCTCGGCCTCGATCTCGTCGCGGAGATCGACTTCCGGCGAGCTCGCGTCCTCCTCGTCGGGAGTGAAGCCGTGCTGGCTGCGGAACTCGCGCAGCTCGGAGGCGCTGACTTCGAGCTGGTGGGCGATCCAGGCGTCGGTGCGCCCCTGGCGAACCCAGGCGCGGATCTGATTTAGCTGTGGCTTCAGTGAGCGTCGTGCCATCGGCGCGCGAGTCTATTCAACCGGGACGGGGATGGACTCTCTAGTCCATCAGGAAGGCGAGTGCCTCGAACATGGTGACGACGACGACGATCACCGTGACGGTGAGGCAGACGGCGAGAACGCTGAAGCGAACCTTGCTCTCCTGCTCGACGCGGACGATCCGCCGCTCTCGCGAACGGTTGGCGGCGCGGCGGCGCAGCTGCTCGCGACGACGACGCTCGAGGACGGTCTCCTGCTCGAAGGCCGTCTCGAACTGGGAGATGCTTTGACGCATTCGCATAGAAGGGGTGGCCCGGAGGCCGCGGCGCACCGTAGCAAAGGGACGCAACGGCTTGTGCAGAAGAGATGTGCGGATCGTTACGAAATGCTTATTTACGGCGAGCAGGCGCCCCAAAGGCCGCGCCCGGCTTGGGCCGCCTTGAGCTCCAGCCGCCGCAGGCGCGGGGCGAAGCGGTCGTTGGGTGGGATCGTCAGCGTGCGCGCGAGGCCACGGCGGACCAAGGTCGCGTTGACGAAGAGGCCGTCGAGATAGGCGTAGGCGAGCAATCGGTTGTAGGGGTCGCGCCGCTCGGCGCCGAACACCAGCCTCACGCGCCGGCCCTCGAGCAGACTGTGGGTGAAGCGGGAGGCATGGAGGCCGAAGCACTGAACCGGCTCTCCCGGCTTCACCGTCTCCGGAGTGTCGACCCCGATCAGCCGCACGTCCTCCACCTCGCCGCCGATCCGCGCCTCGACCGTGTCGCCGTCGACGACCCGAGTCACCAGCGCCGTCACCGACGCCGCCCCCTGGTCCTCACCGCCTTCCCAGGGCCGCAGCACGACAAGCGCCACCGCAGCCAGTAGCACCACGCTTCCGGCAACCCCTCCTCTCACGACCTGAAGCCCGTCAGCGCGCGATCAAGGGGTAATCCCGGCAGGGGTGGAACGTCTTGTACTTTCTCGTCACCTCGTATCTCGGACGGCCGCTTCCGCTCCACCGAGAAAGTTAAGTGGAACCCCTGCCGGGATTGCCCCCTATGGAATCCGCCTGACGTTCGCCAGCAGCGTCTCCTTGATCTGGATGATGATCTCGAGCGCGTCGTTCCACTCGCGCTGCCAGACGTTGCGGCCGAAGATGACGCCGGAGCCGCCCGCTTCCATTACCTCGCGGGTGTTCGTCAGCACCGTCTCGTCGTCGACCTTGGAGCCACCGGAGAGGACGACCAGCGAGCGGCCGGCCGACTCGACGCACTGGCGGATCGCCTCGGCCTGGTCGACTTCCATCTCGTTGTAGGGGGCGGGGGCGTCCTTGTCCTTGCCCGAGTCGATCTTCGGCATGTTGAGCTTGACCACGTCGGCGCCCATCTCCATCGCCATCCGCGCCGCGTAGTCGATCGCGTAGAAGGAGTTCGCGCCGCCCTTGGCGTCGACCGCTTCGCCGCGCGGGTAGGACCAGACGATCAGCGGCATCCCGAAGCGGTCGCAGTCCTCGCGCACCCCGCGCAGTTGGGCGAGATCCTCGTCCTGGCGCGGTGAGCCGACGTAGAGCGTGTAGCCGACCGCGTCGGCGCCGAGCCGCACCGCGTCCTCGACGCTGGCGTTGCAGCTCGAGAACGCCTTGGCGGAGGAGGGGACGTCGGTCTTGCCGTTGACCTTGAGGATCAGCGGCACCTGGCCGGCGTAGTCGGGGTAGTACTTCTCGGCCATCCCGATTTGGCAGGCGAGGGCAGAGTAGCCCGCCTCGGCGGCGAGCCGGAACTGGTAGTCGGGGTCCTTTGAGGCCGGGTTGGGGAAGAAGTCGCGCGGACCGTGCTCGATGCCCTGGTCGATCGGCAGCAGCATCAGCGTGCCGTTGCCCGGTCCGAACTCGAACAGCAGCCGCCGCAGGCGGGTGCGTTTGCCCGGGGAAAGGGTTGCCAGCAGCGATTTCTGCTCGGTCAGGCTGTTCAACTCCACGCTGATTCCTCCTAGTGGTCCACGAAAGACGGGTGTCCCGCAGTATGCCACCGGGGCGGGCCCGAGGCGCCTCGCGAGCGGGCGGCTATCCTCGATTGACCGTGAGCGAGACCGAGCTCAGCGTCATCTGCAAGAACTGCGGTTCCGAGGTCAGCCCTTACGTGACGGAGTGCCCGTACTGCGGTGCTCGCCTGCGCAAGCGGGCGCCGAAGCTCGAGCGCCGCGGCGACGCCCTCGAGGCGAAGGCAAGCCGCCGCCGCAAGCCGCTCAAGGTCCGGCTCAGGCGCGGCGGCGGGGCAGGGCCCGCTCGTCCCTACGCGACCTTCGCCGCGATCATCGCCTCGGCTGTCCTGCTGCTCGTCTACGAGGCGAGCGGCGATTCGCTCAGCACCTTCGGCGGCCTGATCGTGCCGCTCGACGACGAGTGGTGGCGAGTCCTGACGGCTCCATTCGCCTATGCGGACGTCGGCTACCTATTCGTGGTCGCGATCGGGCTGGCGCTCTTCGCGCTGCCGCTGGAGCGCCGCCTCGGCACGCCGGCGACCGCGCTCCTGCTGGTCGCCTCCGGCTCGCTGGGGATGCTGGCGGCGAGCGGGATCGCCGACGCGCAGGGCGACTTCGAGGTGATCGCCGGCGGCAACGGGATGGCGCTCGCCGCGCTCGCCGCCTGGTTTGCGATCCGGCGCACCGAAGTCCGCCGCTCGATTGAGCAGGAGTACGACATGGTTGGCGTTGTCGTCGCCGCGGCCGTGCTGCTGGCGCTGCCGGTCTTCGAGTCGACCGCGAATGTCTTCGCCGGGCTGGTCGGCGGCCTCGTCGGTGGACTCTGCGGCTTCGCCGCCGCGCTGCGCCCCGGCGATCAGTCCTAAGTCGTAGGCTGGCCGCCAGCGATGATCCCCGACGAGCAGCTGGAGGCCGCGATCGAGCGGCTGAGCGACGTGGAGCGCTTCGCCGAGGCGGAGCAGATCGTCACGCGTGCCGCCCCGCAGCTGCAGCGGGTGCTCGCCTCGGCGCTGGCCGAGGGCGGCTGGTTCGGGGAGTCGCACGAGGCGGAGACCCTGAAGGCTGCCACCGTCCCCGACCCGGACGCGCGGATCGCCGCGGTGCGCACGCTGCTCGCCGAGGAGGCGAGGATGGGAATGATGGTTGGAGTCGCGGTCGGCTGGGCACTACGCGAGGAGACCGCGGCGGCGGAAGAGTCGAAAGAGGAGAACTGAGAGATGGAGATCAAGTTTCACGGGCAGGCGTGCTTCGAGCTGAGCGAGGGAGAGACCACGCTCCTGGTCGACCCGTTCCTGAAGCCCAAAAACCCCGCTGCCGTGGCCACCGCGGAGGAGGTCGAGCCGACCCACATCGCGCTTACCCACGGCCACGCCGATCACATGGCCGACGTCGTCGCGGTCGCCATGCGCACCGGTGCGCACTGCGTCGCGATCGTCGAGCTCGCCAACTGGCTCGACTCGCAGGGGGCGGACGCGGTCAGCGACCCCAATCTCGGTGGCACGGTCGAGTTCGAGTGGGGCTGGATCAAGCTCGTCCCCGCCTGGCACACCAACACGATCCCCGGCTCCGATGAGGCGCCGTTCAGCGCCGAGCACGGGATCTCGATCGGGGTCCCGGCGGGCCTGCTGATCAACATCGGCGGCAAGACCGTCTACCACGCCGGTGACACCTGCCTCTTCGGCGACATGAAGCTGATCGCCGAACGCAACCCGGTCGACATCGCCCTGCTGCCGATTGGCGGCCACTACACGATGGACCGCCACGACGCCGTCGTCGCGGCGGAGTTCGTCGCCGCCCCGACCGTGATCCCGATGCATTACGACACCTTCCCGCCGATCGAGACAGACGCCGAGGCGTTCAAGGGCGAGGTCGAGCAGAAGACCTCCTCGCGGGTGGTCGTGCTGGCGCCAGGCGAGTCGCACAGCGCCTGAGAACGACTGGCTGACCAGCCAGTCCGGTGCTAGTCTCGCTCGAACGCCAGCTGAGCTGAGGAGATGAGCCTGATGGGGACTAAAGAGGCAACCGGGACGCAGTCGAGGACCGAACGGGCCGACTTCCAGGCCACCGCCGACCCGGCGCTGATGGAGGCTGCCGACCGCACCGCCGACGTCAAACTGCTCGGCTACGAGGACCTCTACATGCTCTGGGAGCGCCAGCAGTGGCAGACCCAGGAGCTCGACTTCACTCGCGACCGCGAAGACTGGCACGAGCGGATCAGCGCCGAAGAGCGCTTCCAGCGGATGTACGGGCTGTCCTCGTTCTTCATCGGCGAGCAGAAGGTGGCCGAGGAGCTGGGGCCGATCATGCGTGCCGCCCCGACCGAGGACCAGCGGATCTTCCTCTGCACCCAGATCGCCGACGAGGCGCGCCACGTGCGCTTCTTCGAGCGCTTCTACCGCGAGGTCGGGGTGCTCGAGGCCGACGGCCTTACCGAGATGCTCGCCGAGACCTCCGAGCACCTGAACGAGAACTTCGGTCGCCTCTTCGACGAGATGCTGAAGAAGCGCACCGACCGCCTCTCCGCCGAACCCGAGGACACCGAGGTCCTGGTCGAAGCGGTGACGCTCTACCACATGGTGATCGAGGGGATGCTGGCCCTCACCGGCCAGCACTTCATCATGGACTACAACGAAAGCGAGGGGACGCTGCCCGCCTTCGTCGAGGGCTTCCAGAACGTCGCCCGCGACGAGCACCGCCACGTCGCCTTCGGCTCCGTCTTCCTGCGCGAAAAGGCGCGCGAGGACGACCGCTACAAGCAGGCGATCAAACGCACCCTGGAGGAGTCCCTGCCGGTCGCCGACGGCGTGCTGCAGCCCCCTTGGGCAAAAGACTTCGACGACGACTTCGAGCTATTTGGCTACTCGCTCGAAGACACGCGCAAATTCGCCGGCACCTGCCTGATGCGCCGCCTCAAGGTGATCGGCCTCTCCTGAGGCCCGGGCACCGGCGGGTAGTTAGGGGGTTTCGCCTTCGGGTGAGCCGCCGCCTGCTTCAGGTGAGCCCCCGGAGGAGCCTGAGCCCGGTTCCGGGGCGGGTTCCGCGGGTGGCGGCGGTTCGGTCGCAGCGGGGGGCGGGGTCGATTCCGCCGGTGGGCTCGATTCCGCCGGGGGCGGAGGTGGCGGCGACGTGCCAACGGTCACGACCACGGTCTCGCCGGAAGCCGGCGCACCGGCCTCAGAGGTCGCGCCGGTCACGTGCGGGGCGGCAGGGGAGGCGCTCGCCGTCTCATCGGCGTCGAGGGCCGGTTTCGATGTGCCCGCGGCTTCGTCGGCCGGGAGGGTTGCCGGTTCCACCGGCGGGACCGACTCCGCGGCGATCGGCGTTGGCTCGGGCGGAGGTACGGTTTCGACTGGTGGTGCTGGGGCTTCTGCCGGCTGCGGCAGCGTCGGGTGCGCCGCGCCGAGCGAGACCCTGGAAGGCGCCTGCGAGATCGACGCGACGGGGCTCTGGTCCGAAGAGGGATGGATGACCTGCCGCTCAACGCCGACGGCGCCGGCGGTGAGCACGGCTGCGGTCACCATTCCCGCCACCGCCTTGGTCCCGAGTGCTCCGCCGACCGCGCCGATGCCGCCCGCGGCGCCACCGCTGCCGAGCGCTGCGCCAACTCCACCGATCGCGCCAGCACCTGCGGTTGCTCCCGCTCCGGCGCCGGTTCCGGCTGCGGTGGCCCCGCCTCCGGCGCTGCCGAAGCCGAGCTTGGAGATCAGGAAGGCCTTCATCGCCAGCAGCGGGCCGGCGGGGAAGAGCGCGGCAAGGACCTTGTCGTTGCTGCGCACCTGGGAACGGAAGTCGGCGCACTCCTCGCAATCGCGCACGTGGCGGCGCACTGGCCCGGAGACCTTGCGCAGGCCCTCGGCGGCCTCGGCCAGCTCCAGCCGCACCTCGCCGCAGGTCAGCTGGCGCGCCTGGCTCGCCTCGGCGAGCGAGATCCGCGCCCGCACCAGTAGCGACTTGACCGAGGGCACGCTGGTCTCCATCGCCTGGGCGATCTCCTCGTAGGACATCGCATCCATCTCGCGCAGCAGCAGGGCGGAGCGCTGGGTCTCGGGAAGCTTGCTGACGTCAGCGAGGAGCTGGCGGAACTCCTCGCGGTTGTGGACCTTCTCCGCGGTCGAAGAGGCCTCAACTGCCGGCACCATGTCCATCGATTCCTGGGCGTCGGCGGTTGGCTTGCGCAGTTGGTTGAGGCAGCGGTTGCGGGCGATCCGATAGAGCCACGGGCGCAGGTTGATCTCGCGCTCGTCGGCGAGCATCGCCCGGTAGGCGTTGACGAAGACCTCCTGCAGGACGTCTTCTGCGTCCTCGGTCGAGCCCAGCATCTGCCGGCAGAAGCCGAGCAGGCGGCCCTGGTAGCGGTCGACGATCGTCTCGAAGGCACCAGGATTGCCGCTGCGGGCGATCGCGATCAGGCGCTGGTCGCCCTGCAGCTTGAGCAGGGGCGTGCGCCGAGCGAGCAATCCGCGGCGACTGGCGTGTGTAAGAGCGGAAGCCTCCAAGCGATCTCTCCAATCCAGGGAAGGCGTGTTCCTGTCTCAAGAGACACCGTAGCAATGGGTTAGTTGCGCCTTGGCAAAGATTTATGCCTGCTTTATGCCGTTCTGGCGTGGCTAGAATCGCCGGGCCCGGGTGGCGGAATGGCAAACGCGGTGCCCTTAAAAGGTGCTGCCCGTTGAGGTGGGCTTGCGGGTTCGAATCCCGCCCCGGGCACTTCCGCCGCCGCGGAGCTGGCTTGGAGTCTCTGGGCACGCGTCTGACGGCGGCGGGCTGGCGCGATGCTGCGTCCTCAGTCAGTCAGGTAGCGCTGCTACCTGACCTCCTTGCGTCCTTGCCTCGCTTAGCCCGGCGCTCGCCAGCCGCGCACCCATTTCCTCCAAGACAGCTCCGCGGCGGCATATATAGGCTCAAATCTATGGAGCACGGGGGGCGCATAGTCGCGAAGGTCCTCAAGTCCAGGGGCGTGACGCATCTCTTCACGCTCTCCGGCGGGCACTTGTTCTCGATCTATGACGGGTGTCGCGAGGAGGGGATCGAGATCGTCGACGTGCGACACGAGCAGACGGCCGCCTTCGCCGCCGAGGGGTTCGCGAAGGCGACGCGGAAGGTCGGCGTTGCCGCCCTGACCGCCGGGCCGGGGGTGACGAACGGGATCAGCGCGATCGCCGGCGCCCAGGCGAATGGCTCACCAGTCTGCGTACTCGGCGGGCGAGCGCCGGAGCTGCGCTGGGGCTCGGGGTCGCTACAGGAGATCGACCACTTGCCTTTCATCACGCCGCTGGTCAAGTCGGCGGAGACGGTCAAGGCGCCGGAGCAGATCGCGGCGCGGACCGCGGCGGCGCTCGACCTGGCGCTGACGGCGCCGGGCGGCCCCACCTTCGTCGACTACCCCCTCGACGTCGTCTTCACCGAGGCCGAGCCGGACGTGCCGCCTCTGCCCGCGACCGGGGAGGCGCAGCCCGCCGACGGAGTCGAAGAGGCGGCGGCGTTGCTGGCCGGCGCCGAGCGGCCGGCGATCATGGCCGGCAGCGGCCTCTACTGGGGACACGGCGAGGTTGAGCTGCGGGCGCTGGCCGAGGCGCTCGGGATCCCGGTCTTCCTCAACGGCCTCGGCCGCGGTTGTCTCCCCGCCGACCACGAGCTGGCCTTCAGCCGCGCCCGGGGCGCCGGCCTGCGCGGCGCCGACGTCGCCCTCGTCGTCGGCGTCCCGATCGACTTCCGCCTCGGCTTCGGCGACAGCTTCGGCGAGGAGACGAAGCTGATCCGCCTCGACGCCGCCCCGAACGAGCTGACCGCCAACCGGGGGCCGCAAGTTGACATGGTCGGCGATGTGGCCGCCAGTCTGGCCGCGATCCGCGAGCAGGTGGGGGAGGGGTCGCGGCGCAGCGAGCCCTGGCTCACCGAGCTGCGCAAGATCGAGGCGGAGAAGCGGGCGGCCGAGCAGGAGGAGCTGAACGACCCGCGTTCGCCGCTACACCCCATGCGCGTTTACAAGGAGCTCGGCGAAGTGCTCGACCGCGACGCGGTCGTGGTCGGCGACGGCGGCGACTTCGTCTCCTATGCAGGTCGCCTGATCGAGACGTTCGAGCCGGGCTGTTGGATGGACCCTGGGCCCTTCGGTTGCCTCGGCGCCGGGCCCGGTCAGGCGATCGGTGCCAAGTTGGCCAATCCGGATCGCCAGGTCTGTCTTTTGCTCGGCGATGGCGCGTTTGGTTTCGCGGGCATGGAGTTCGACACAATGGCGCGTCACGGTCTCGGTGTGGTGGGTGTGATGGGCAACAACGGGATCTGGGGCCTGGAGCATCACCCGATGCAGTTCCTTTACGGATACTCGGTTGCGGCGGAGTTGCGGCCCGAGACCCGCTATGACCAAGTGGTCGAGTCACTGGGTTGCGAGGGGGTCCTGGTGCGCGAGCCGGACGAGCTGAAGCCGGCGCTCGAGCGGGCCTTCGCGTCCGGTAAGCCAACCCTGGTCAACGTCCTCACCGACCCCGCGATCGCCTACCCCCGCAAGTCGAATTTGGCTTGAGAAAAGGGAATTTTCCCGCTGCTGTGCATGCGGTGCCGGGAGGTCTTCCCTAACGAGAATCGGCCGCCATCGCTGGCGGCCGATTCAAGTTGGTCCCTCAGGACGGGCAGGGGTACGTCTTCAGGGACCAGTCTTTATTTGGTGGGTCCGGACGGCGGGAGGCGCCATGATGCGGCAATCGTCCAAACCCTGTACCGGATCCGGGGTGAAGATTGACCCCACCTCTTTCCGGTTGAGCCGATTATCTGCCCCGCTATCCGATACGTCTAGTCACCGTTTTGGTGGCTACTAGATAGTAAGTATACGGAGACTACCCACTTTTATGGGTTCGAGGGTCGGCTTTTCCCATCTGGAGCGCAACTTGCCCGCTCCCTGTCCATCGGGGACCCGGACTCGCTCCCCTTCGGTATGCATAGTTACCCGCGATCAGGCGCGGGAAGCGAGCGAGAGGGCCGCCCCGTAGAGGATGTCGTGCTCGGAGACCTCGACTCGGTCGAGTCCGAACGCGCGCATCGCCTCGACCAGGATGACCACGCCGGTGACGATCGTCGGGGCGCGGTCGGGGTGGAGGCCTCGTATCTCGGCCCGCTCGGCGAGGGGAGCCGAGGCCAGCTGCGAGAGCAGTCGCTGGATCGTCTCCAGGGTGAGGACGTGCCCGTGCACGCGGGCGGGGTCGTAGGGCTCGAGCTCCAACTCGATCGAGGCCAGGGAGGTGGGGGTGCCTGCGACGGCGATCCCGGCCGTGGCCCGGGCCTCGGGCTGGCCGTCGATCGCGGTCTCGATCAGGCCGCGGACGTCGGCGGCCAGCGCCTCCAGCTCGGTCGCGGTCGGGGGGTCGGCCGAGACGTGGCGCTCGGTGTGGCGGACGACCCCCGCCTGCAGCGAGGCGCGGAAGTCGATCTCCTCGCCGACGCCGACCACCAGCTCGGTCGAGCCGCCGCCGATGTCGATCACCACGGTCGGCTCGGTGGGCAGGTGCTCGGAGGTCGCGCCAAGGTAGGTGAGGCGCGCCTCCTCAGCGCCGTCGAGGACGCGGGCCGAGAGCGCGAAGCGCTCGCGCAGCTCGGCGATGAAGGCCTCGCCGTTGGCGGCGTCGCGGACGGCGCTGGTCGCGATCGCGTCGACAGCATCGGCACCAGCCTCGCGGTAGATCGAGACGTAGTCGGCGATCGCCGCGCAGGTAGCCTCGACCGCCTCGTTGGAGAGCTGGCCCGAGAGGTCGACCCCGCGCCCCAGCCGCGTCACCCGGCTCTGCCGTTCGAGCTTGGAGACGCGCCCATCGACGTCGGCGACGAGCAGCCGAGTCGAGTTGGTGCCGACGTCGACGACAGCGACCTTGCGAGGATCTCCAGGCATGTCCCGGCACTCTAGCCGCGTTGCTAGCATTGACAGACCGCCGCGGGGTGGAGCAGCCAGGTAGCTCGTCGGGCTCATAACCCGAAGGTCGCGGGTTCGAATCCCGCCCCCGCTATATCAACGAAAGCCCCGCAAATGCGGGGTTTTCGCGTTTCTGGGAGCGCAGACAACAGGGTGCAAAATCGGCCCTTGGGGCAAGCGCTGGGGCGAGGTGAGGCCTAAGAGGGAGAGTCGGAAGTACAAGCTGCCCGAGCGAGATCCCGTCACATTTCCGAGGGCTGTGTCGTCTCTCTTGTATGAGGCGACGAAGGATCGTGATCGTTGGCGGGGGCTTCGCCGGGGTTTGGGCGGCGATGGGCGCTGCGAGAGCGCTGCGTCAGGGTCGCGCCGAGGGTGAGGTCGAGATCACGCTGGTCAGCCCCGGCGACAGCCTCGTCATTCGACCGCGCCTTCATGAATCTGATCTGGGCGGCGTGCATGTACCGCTTGACTGCCTGCTGCCGCCCGTCGGGGTCGAGCGCCGGCGGGCGAGCGTCGAGGCAATCGACGTTGATCGCCGCACGCTGACGTTGGCCGGCGACTCCCCCGGCGAGCTCCGCTACGACCAGTTGGTCCTCAGCGCAGGTAGCGCGGTGTCGTTGCCAGAGGCCGCCGGTGTCCATTGCGTCGACACCTATGCGCAAGCCGTGGCGCTGCACGACGCGGTCGAGTTGCTGGGCGCTCAACCGGATCAGAGATTCAGCGCCACGGTGGTTGGGGCCGGGTTCTCTGGGCTCGAGGTCGCGGCTGAGCTCTCCGACATGCTGCGCGCGGCTGCTAAGGCGGCAAGAGTGCCACCGGAGGAGGTGTCGGTTCGCCTCATCGAGCAGGCGGCGACCATTGCGCCGGAATTCGGGCTCAAGGCGCGCACCGTCATCGAGGAGGCGCTGGGCTCGCTCGGGGTCGAAAGCCAGGTGGGCGCGCACGTCGCCGAAGTGGACGAGGACAGGGTGATGCTCTCCGGCGGAGAGCGGATTGACACCAGCCTCACGGTCTGGACCGTCGGGCCGCGGGCCAGCTCCCTGAACGAGCAGCTTGGCCTGAGGCTTGATCGGCATGGGCGCCTCTCGGTCGATTCGCACATGGCGACCGGCGCGGACGGTGTCTGGGCAGCCGGCGACAGCGCCCGGGTGTCGGTCGACGACGAGCACCTCGCCCTGATGTCATGCCAGCACGCGATACCGCAAGGCCGCCAGGCGGGGGAGAACGCCGCCGCCGCGGTCCTCGGTCGCTCCCTCGCCCACTACAGGCAGCCGCTTTACCTCACCTGCCTCGACCTGGGTTCGGCAGGCGCGCTGATCACGTCCGGCTTCGAGCGAGACACAATCGTCGCCACCGGTCAGCGTGGGAAGCGCTTCAAGCGCTTCGTCAACCGGTCCTTGATCTATCCGCCGGCGAGTGAAAAGGCCACCGACCTGCTCAAGCTCGGCAAGCTGACACCGCCTGGGCGGGTGGCGGCGACGCTGCAACGGATGGCGCTCCGCAGTGGCGTGGTCCGCACGGCCCTGATCGCCCGTGGCGAGGATCGAGCCGAGCGATACTCCGCTATGTAGGGATCGAGCATGGATGAACTCTCGTCTACCTTCGAGCAGCTCCGACCCCAGCTTTTCAAGGTCGCCTACGGCATTCTCGGCGGCGTCTCCGAAGCCGAAGAAGTCGTCCAGGAGGCATGGTTTCGCCTGGAGCGGACCGATCGCGAGGAGATCGAATGCCTTCCGGCCTGGCTGAAGAGGGTTGTCGCCCGCCTCTCGCTCGATGCCCTCGACAGCGCCCGGCGTAGGCGCGAGCGTTACGTGGGGGAGTGGCTGCCCGAGCCGCTAGTCGCCGGGCTCGCCGTAGAGGGACCTGAGGACCGGGTGACGCTCGACGAGCAGGTTGCTGCGGCGCTGCTGGTCGTGCTCGAGCGACTGAGCCCAGCCGAACGCACCTCCTTTCTTCTCCACGACACGTTTGGCATGCCCTTCACAGAGATAGCTGAGCTGGTCGGGCGGTCGCCGGCGTCGGTGCGACAGCAGGCGGCGCGGGCGCGTCGTAACGTCGAGGCGGCCAAGCCGCGCTTCCCGGTCAGTCGGGAGGAGCAGGAGCAGATCATCATCGCTTTCGCCACCGCCTGCGCGATCGGTGACGTTGAGCAGCTGCTCGGCTTGCTGGACCCCGAGGTGGTTTACCGCTCCGACGGGGGAGGGCACGTGTGGGCGGTACGGAAACCCCTGCACGGCGCCGATCGGGTCGCTAAGGCGCTCGTCGGTATCGCTCGCCAAGAGCTGCGCGAAGGGGGGGCACCCCGTGGTCAGCTGGCCAGTGTCAATGGCGGGTTCGGGATCGTCGCTGAACACGGCGACGTGCTCACCGTGATGTCTTTCGCCTTCGACAGTGGCCGCATCGTCGGGATCGACATCGTGCGAAATCCGGAAAAGCTCTCCCACGTCACTCTTCCCGCCTGATCGTGGAACGAGATTCGCTAGTTCGAGTCCTGCTCGGGTTCCTCTTTCTATCCACGCTGACCATCGGCCTGGTCGCCGCGGTCGATCCACGCGTCTTTTACGACGATTTCCCTTTCGTCACCCAGTGGGTTCGTCTACTGCCTCCGTATAACGAGCATCTGATCACTGATGTCGGTGGGCTCTATCTCGGCTTCGCCGTCCTCTTCGCCTGGGCGGGTTTCACGTTGCAGCCCACACTCATACGCGCGACATGTTCGGCCTGGTTGGCGCCAGCAGTTTTACATCTGACCTTCCACGCGACCCACTTGCAGGGCTTCAAAACTGCCAATGCGATTAGCGAGGTTGTCTCCCTGGCAATGATTGTCGCACCGGCTGTCGTGGTGCTATGGGCGTGGGGCCGACCGGGAATCGCTGAGCGATCTGAGGGTCAAGTCTCTTGATCATCCGCCAGCGGCCGCCGCATCGCGACCTGTCATCCATATTCACGGTGACGATCGAGTCACGACCGTGCATCGCAAAGGCGACCGCGTCGAGCGCGCGCCGGCTGTGGGGCCTCGCCCACCGTGTCTTTCCGGGCGTCGCACCTACTGCCAAGCGCAGTCAGGCCGGTCGCACGGTCTTTACCGGGCGCTCATTCCGCAGGTTGTATCTAGCAAATGGCTGAGCCAGTTTCCACAGCCGCCGACTACTATTTCCCGCCAGGGAAGTCGCTCGCTCGGCGTATTCACGAAGAGCACGCGGTCGGCATTCTCTACGGACCTCGCGCACTGATCTTGGGCGCGCTGGACCCTCTCACCTACACGGGCACGATGCTGGGGACCAGATTCATCAACCGTCCCTTTCGTCGTCTCGCCCAGACGGCAAAGCTCCAAGAGACGGTCCTGCTTGGCACCCGAGAGGAAGCCGATAGAGCGCTTAGGACGGTCAACCAATTGCATCAGCGCGTTGAGGGCAGGTTGGAAAAGCCTGTGGGCAGGCACCCGGCTGGTACTCACTACTCCGCTTTTGACCAGGAGCTGATGCTTTGGACCCTCGCCGTGATCGCCGATTCGGCTCGCGCAGTGTACGAGACAATGATCCACTCACTTTCTGAGTCCGAGCTCGAGTTGCTTTGGCAGGACTACATGCTTTTTGGTGAGCTATTTGGAATGTCTCGCGAGGCGATGCCGGCCAGCTATCGCGAGTTCAACGCTTGGCTGCAGCAACGAATTGACTCACCGGACTCACGCCCGACGTCTCATGGTCTGGTCGTGGCACCGATTGTTGCCTTTGACCTACCTGTGCCGGTCGCCCGCCGGCCGATACTTCGGTTCAACAACCTGATGGTCAAAGGAACCCTTCCCAAGCAAATTCGCGAGATTTTCGGCATTAGATGGACAACTGCGCACCAAGCCGCCTTCTTGACGCTCGCATCGATCCACCGGTTGGTCAGTCGCGTCCTCCCCGATCGGTTACGGCGTGGACGTAACGATGCCGTATTCGACAATGTCGCCCGTCTCGAGGCCCATCGCGGCGGTACTTCCCTCCCCGACCCGGTGCGAGCCTAATGAGGGAGCCTGACTGAGCGATTTTGCTTCCGGCGGATCACTAGAGCAGCGGGCGTCTGGTCGCTGTTCAGTCGCTTAGCTGGGGTCTCAGGCGATCAGGCGCAGACCTCACGCTCAGCGACGGAGAGCGAAGGCCAAGAAGGCGTCGCGGTGATCGAGCGACGCGGCGGAGCCGGGACCTCGGCGCGAGCCTGGTGGCCCAGCGCTGGAACGGCAGCTCGTGGTCTGAACAGAGCGCAGCGAAAAAGTCCGGTTCCACCCACAACCGCCTGTTTGGCGTTGACTGCCCCTCGGAAACCCGCTGCCTGGCGGTCGGCAACTACCAGAAATCAGAAGGCGGTCCGGCGACCCTGGCGGAGCTCTGGAACGAAAGCAAATGGACGGTCCAGACGACGCCGGTCCCATCTGAAGCGACCTCCAGCGAACTGGTGGCGATCGGCTGCAGCTGGACCTCAGAAATGCGGGGCCGTGGGCTCTGCGGTGATAGGCGGCGTCAAAACGGCGATCGCAGAGAGATGGGTCAGCCCCACGTGGAGCTTGCAGACCGTCCCGGTCCCCGAAGGGGCCACCTCGGCCAGCTCGACGGCATCGACTGCCTCTGGTCGACCTGGTGCGTCGCCGTCGGCCGCTACACCACCAGCGGCGGCTCGATCAAAAGCCTCGCCATGTTCTGGAACGGCACCGAATGGAAAATCCAGACCGTGACCGACCCCGAAGGAGCCACGGAGAGCACCCTGCTTGACATCTCCTGCACGCCATCGCCGAACCGCTGCACGGCGGTGGGAGGCTGGGAGAACAGCAAAGAAGAACAGTTCACGCTGGCCTATCGCTTCAACGGGACGTCGACCTGGACGCTACAGAGCACGCCCAACCCCTCCGGGAGCACCGCGAGCGTCTTCCAGGAGGTCTCCTGCGCGACCGAAACCTCCTGCACGGCGGCCGGAAGCTCACTCAGCGGCGGATCACCTCAGACCCTGGCCGAGAAGTGGAACGGCAGCAGCTGGTCGATCCAGGGCACCTCTACTCCCTCGGGCTCGTCTTTTAGCGCTCTCTTCGGCGTCTCGTGCCGCAGCACCACCTGCATGGGGGTCGGGTGGAGCACGGACGGCTCGGGGGTGGACACGACGTTGGCGGAGATCCGAGAATAGATCGCGCCTAGGCGCGGGCAGGCCCCACGATCACTGCGACGGGGTCGCCGAGAAGGCCGTCGGCTCGACGCGGTTTACTGCGTCCTCGTGATCTCCTATTCCATGAGCCTGTCGGCCGACGGCTACATCGCCGGACCCGACGGAAGCTTCGACTGGGCGATGCCCAGCCAGGAGCTGCACCGGTTCCACAACGAACGGGTCGCCGTGATCGACGCACAACTGCTCGGCCGGCGCCTCTACGAGACGATGCTCGTGTGGGACACCGAGGAGTTCGCCGACCCCGCGATGGCGGAGTTCGCCGAGATCTGGCGCCCGCTCGAGAAGATCGTGTTCTCGACCACGCTGACGAGCGTCGAGGGCAGCAACCGCCTGGCCACGGGAACGCTCGAGGAGGAGATCGCCGCGCTCGGGGACCGGAGAATCGCGGTCGGCGGCGCCGGCCTTGCGGCGGAATGCATGCGGCGCGGGCTGATCGACGAGTTCGAGCTGTTCGTCATCCCGATTGTGGTCGGTGGCGGCACGCCGTACTTCTCGCCGGACGTGCACATCGACCTTGAGCTGGTCGAGACCCGCACGTTCGGCGCGACCGTGTACTTGCACTACCGCCGGCGCGGCTAGAGGGTCCGCCGGCTGGGGCCAACAATTGGGGCAACATGCCCCACAGGTCCCAGCCGATCTCGATCTCGCAAAACCGCTCTAGAACGCGCCCCACAGTGCCCAGCCGAGTCAGCGGGGCGCGCTCATAACCCGAAGGTCGCGGGTTCGAATCCCGCCCCCCGCTATAGGACTGAAAACCCGCTTATCAAGCGGGTTTCCGCGTTTTGGGGGACCTCAAAAGCGGCGAAAAATGGCCTTGGGAAGGGAGAGGTTCAAGTGAAGGTCGATCCAGGCCTTGCGCGGTGTCTCCAGTCCACCTACGTTCGGCCGCGAGAAGCGCGAAATAAGTGGCCCCGGCGGCGCGCTACATCTACCCTGGCGCTAGTCAGCCCACCAATTGCGCTGGCCGTCGACGTCTTCGCGCGGAGCCTCGCCGAGATTGGGCGCGCCGATGACGAAGATCTCTAGGCCCTCCGGCCCGGCCTCGTAGCCTCGCCACGTACCGGGCGGAACGCGCACCGCGTCCCATTCCTTGAGCTCGACGATCTCATCGTCGAGCTTCATCCGCCCGCTCCCGCGCAGAACCACGTACACCTCCTCCTGCGTCTTGTGCGTGTGGCCGTACGGAAAGCGATAGTTGGGCGGGACGCGCTGGTAGCTCAGGCCGGATTTCTCGAGTTCAAGCGCCTTGGTCGCCAAGCGGAACTCCAGGTCCGGCGCGCCGTCGAACTTGGACCCGACATCCTCCAGATCCTCCTTGAGGTTCCTGAGCGTGAACGGCACGGCGCGATCCTATGACACCCTCATCGTCGGTAGACGAGGTGGGTGACGTGCGGCGTGGTGCGGCTGGAGACGGGCTTCAGCTCAAGGTCGCCGACATCGGCGAAGACCCGCTCGCCGCCGCCGGCGACGAAGGGGGAGACGTGGAGCCGCAGCTCGTCGACCGCGCCGGCCGCCAGGTACTGGTTGAGGACGCTGGGACCGCCGGCGATCGAGACGTCCTTCTCGCCCGCGGCGTCCTGGGCCCGCTCGAGCGCCGCGTCGATCCCCTCGGTGACGAAGTGAAAGACGGTGCCGCCCTCCATCTCGATGCTGGGGCGCGGGCGGTGGCAGAGGACGAACGTCGGTGCGTGGTAGGGAGGGTTGGGTCCCCACCAGCCGTGCCAATCGAGGTCCCACTCGCCCTGATCGGAAGCGAACATCTTGCGTCCCATCACATAGGCCCCGGCCACGGTAATCGCCGCTCTCTCCTCGGCGTTTTCATCGACGTAGTCGAACATCCATGCGTGCAGGCGGTCCGGATCCATATCGCCGAACGGATTCTCCCGGCTCTGGTTCCGGCCGCTCGCGTAGCCGTCGAGGGTGATCGTCATGTCTGCGGTGACCTTGGGCATCGTTGCTCCTCCTGTCGATGACTGATTGCAATCTGCAAGTGGTGCGGTCGAATCCCGCCCCGTTATTACATGGAGGGGCGGGACCGGTCGGTATGGTCATCGGTCGACCCGCAGCCTGAGCAGCGACCAAGGGGGAGAAGTGCCTGGCGATCTGCTTACACCGCGACTCGGCAAGGCCCATCATTACGGCTACCTCGTCGAGGACATCGAGGCCACTGTTGAGCGGCTGGCCGAGCAGCTCGGCGCAGGGCCATTCTTCCTCATCGAGAACGTGCCGCTGGAGAACATCCAGTCGGGTGGCGAGCCCGCGGAATTCGTCCACAGTTCAGCATTCGGCTATTGCGGGGGTGGCCCAGTCGAGCTGATCGAAACGATCCGTCTGGCGCCGGATCGCCTCGAGAGGGCCTTCTTGGGTCCGCGGCCAAGAATCCACCACGTCGCTTACGCCATGCCGCGTGCGATGGTCGAGGACCTGCGAAGCGAGCTCGATCTGCGCGGTCTGCCGAAGTACCTGAGCGCTCAACTTGGCGAAGTCGATAACACCTTCCATGACGCATCGGCCTTGCTGGGCCATGACATCGAGATTCAGGTCGACAGCGCGGAGTTCCGCGAATTCTTTGAGACGATCCGCAGGGGCGCCCAGGATTGGGACGGCTCGGATCCACTGCGCCCCGCGGCAGCATGACCGCCCATTCGCTCGGCCAGTAACGCTTTCTCCCCCGCGACCAATAAGGGCAATGGAGATAGAGGAAGCGTTGCCAACAGCACCGAGTGCGCTCAGCCGCAACCTGCGCGTGGTCGTAGCCCGCGGTCGGGTGCCGAGCCAAGATCCTCGCTCAGGCTGGTCGCGATCGGTCACCCGCGCGACGGGCGCGGCGCTGCTCGGGCAAGATCGCGGGCGTGAGGTTCACGCAGGCGGAGTTGGAGGCCTTTCGCGGCCGCGAGGTCGACGATCTCGTCGGGCCGGGACTAAGGCTGCTGTTCGTCGGCATCAACCCGGGCCTGTGGACGGCCGCGGTCGGGACCCACTTCGCGCATCCCACCAATCGCTTCTACCCGGCGCTGGCCGCGGCCGGCATCACCGATTACGAGGTCGATCGGGTTGTCGGGATGACCGATGTCGATCGCGCGCATCTCGTGGCGAGGGGCGTCGGGATCACCAACCTCGTGCGGCGGGCCACCGCGCGCGCCTCCGAGCTCTCGCGCGAGGAGTTGCGCGAGGGTGGCGAGCGGCTGTTGCGGTTCGTTGCCGATCACCGGCCGAAGGTCGTCGCGATCGCAGGCATCTCCGCCTACCGCGACGCGTTTGACGAGCGCGGCGCGACTTTGGGTCGGCAGCCAGACACGCTCGATAGCGCAGGCTGGTCCGACGCGGCACTCTGGGTGGTCCCCAACCCGAGCGGGCTCAACGCCCACGAGACCGTCGCGACGCTCGCCGCCGCCTATACGGCGCCGGCCACCGAGGCCGGTGTCCTCGTCCCGGCCAGGGTCAAGACGCCGGGAGGTAGGTGAGGAGGACCACCCCGGAGTCGAACCGCTTCATGTCGTCGAGCTCCATCCGGATGGTTCCTCTGTCGCCGAGCACGTGGACGTTTCCCTCGCCCCAGACGAGCGGGTTCAGGTAGACCTCGTACTCGTCGATCAGGCCCTGCTCGGCTAGGGCGTATGCGAACTCGCCACTCCCGTGCATGAACAGGTCACCGTCGACCTCGTCCTTCAGCTTCGGGATCGAGTCCTCGAGGTTTCCCTCAAGCAGGGTTGCGTTCCACTCGAGATCTCCTGACAGGGTGTTTGACCCGACGTACTTCGGCATCGGGTTGACCATGTCCGCCCATTTGCCCGACTGGCTCGGCCAGTACCCCGCCAGCCCCTCGTAGGTCTTGCGGCCCAGGACCATCCCACTGGATCTCGCCTGGCGCTCGAACGAGTGGTCGCCGTGGTCTCCGTCCGGCTGCACCCACTCGCCGACCGGGTCGATGACGCCGTCGACGGTGGCCTGCGTTGTCGCGATCAGCTTGCCCATCTCGATTCTCCTTCGGTTATGGACCTCTCTGAGCCCCTCTACCCATGAGACGAACGAGGAGGCGCGGACTCGACGCTAGTCTCAAAGAACTTCGAGGGAAGGACAAGGGCCGTGAGCGACGACACCGAGACCGCGATCCTCGCGGGAGGTTGCTTCTGGATCATGCAGCAGCTGCTGCGCGACCGCGACGGAGTCATCTCCACCCGCGTGGGAAGGATCGGCGGCGAGAACGACAACCCGACGGAGGAGAACAATTCCGGCCACGCCGAGGCGGTCGAAGTCGTCTTCGATCCGGAGCGGATCTCCTATCGGGACCTGCTCGAGTTCTTCTTCCAGATCCACCGCCCCGACCTTGACAAAGGTCTCGTCGGCTTCGCCTATCGCTCGGAGATCTTCTATACGACCGACAAGCAGCGCCAGGTGGCCGAGGAGACGATCCCCGACGTCGACGCCTCGGGCCACTGGCCCGGCAAGGTCGTGACCGAGATCACCGAGGCCGGTCCCTTCTGGGAGGCCGAGGCCGAAGATCAGGGCTACTTCCAACGCTACCCCGAAGGCTGCACGCCCCCCTTCTTGAGGTCAGGCGTGGAAGCTGCCAACCGCGAGACCGCGGCCTAGCTCAGGCTGAGCGGCGGTCGCCGCCGCGGCGGCGGGATTAGGGAGGATGAAGAGCATGGCCACGAGAACCGATCCGCAGCCCCCTGCGCTGCACGCTGCCGACAGCCACGAGTGGATCCGCGTGCAGGGCGCGCGCGTGAACAACCTCAAGGACGTCAGCATCGAGATCCCAAAGCGCCGGCTGACGGTGTTCACTGGCGTTTCCGGCTCGGGTAAGAGCTCGCTTGTATTCGGCACGATCGCCGCGGAGTCGCAGCGCCTCATCAATGAGACCTACAGCGCCTTCGTGCAGGGCTTCATGCCGACGCTGGCGCGGCCCGAGGTCGACGTACTAGACGGGCTTACGACGGCGATCCTCGTCGACCAGGAGCGGATGGGTGCCGACCCCCGCTCCACGGTCGGCACCGCCACCGACGCCAACGCGATGCTGCGCATCCTCTTCAGTCGGCTCGGGAGGCCGCAGATCGGCTCGCCCAACGCCTTCTCCTTCAACGCGCCCTCGGTCAAAGCGAGTGGTGCGATCACGGTCGATCGCGGTGGCAAGACTCAGACCAAGAAGGCGACCTTCAGCCGCACCGGCGGCATGTGTCCGCGCTGCGAGGGCCGGGGCTCGGTCACCGATTTCGACCTGTCTGCGCTGTACGACGACAGCAAGTCGCTCAACGAGGGCGCGCTGACGATCCCCGGCTACAGCATGGACGGCTGGTACGGCCGCATCTTTCGCGGCTGCGGCTTCTTCGACCCGGACAAGCCGATCCGCAAGTTCACCAAGAAAGAACTCAAAGAGCTCCTCCACAAGGAACCGACCAAAATCAAGATCGACGGAATCAACCTGACGTACGAAGGCCTGATTCCGAAGATCCAGAAATCGTTTCTGGCCAAAGACGTCGACGCGCTGCAGCCGCACATCCGCACCTTCGTCGAGCGGGCGGTGACGTTCACCACTTGCCCCGAGTGCGACGGCACCCGGCTCAGCGAGGCGGCTCGGTCGTCGAAGATCAAGGGGATCAACATCGCCGACGCCTGCGCGATGGAGATCAGAGACCTGGCCGACTGGGTCGGCGGCGTCAAGGAGAAGTCGGTGGCGCCGCTGCTCGAAGCGCTGCGGCACACCCTCGACTCGTTCGCCGAGATCGGGCTCGGCTACCTCAGCCTCGACCGGCCATCGGGCACGCTCTCGGGCGGCGAGGCGCAGCGCACCAAGATGATCCGCCACCTCGGGTCGTCGCTCACCGACGTCACCTACGTCTTCGACGAGCCGACCATCGGCCTTCACCCGCACGACATCGCACGGATGAACGACCTGCTGTTGCAGCTGCGGGACAAGGGCAACACGGTGCTGGTCGTCGAGCACAAGCCGGAGGCGATCGCGATCGCCGACCACGTCGTCGACCTCGGCCCGCGCGCCGGCACCGAGGGCGGCGAGGTGGTCTTCGAGGGCAGCGTCGAGGGGCTGCGGTCCAGTGGCACGCTCACCGGGCAGCACCTGGACGACCGCGCCTCCCTGAAGCCGTCGGTGCGGGAGCCGTCGGAGGTGCTGGAGGTCCGCGGCGCCAGCACCAACAACCTGCAGGACATCGACGTCGACATCCCGCTCGGCGTCCTGGTGGTGGTGACCGGCGTGGCCGGGTCGGGAAAGAGCTCGCTGATCCACGGCTCGGTGTCGGGACGGGACGGAGTGGTGTCGATCGATCAGACCGCGATCCGCGGCTCGCGACGGAGCAACCCGGCGACCTATACCAAGCTGCTCGACCCGATCCGCAAGGCGTTCGCGAAGGCCAACGGCGTGAAACCGGGACTGTTCAGTGCCAATTCCGAGGGCGCCTGCCCCAACTGCAACGGCGCCGGCGTCATCTACACCGACCTGGCGATGATGGCCGGCGTCGCCTCCACCTGCGAGGAGTGCGAGGGGAAGCGGTTCCAGGCCAAGGTGCTCGAGTACGAGTTCGGCGGCAAGGACATCAGCGAGGTGCTGGCGATGTCGGTGACCGACGCCGAGGAGTTCTTCGGCGCCGGCGAGGCGGGGATCCCGGCGGCTCACAAGATCCTGCGGCGGCTCGCCGACGTCGGGCTCGGCTACCTCGGCATTGGCCAGCCGCTCACCACGCTGTCCGGGGGTGAGCGGCAGCGGCTCAAGCTGGCCACCCACATGGGCGAGAAGGGCGGCGTCTACGTCCTCGACGAGCCGACCACCGGCCTCCACCTCGCCGACGTCGAACAGCTGCTCGGCCTGCTCGATCGGCTCGTCGACTCCGGCAAGTCGGTCATCGTCATCGAGCACCACCAGGCGGTAATGGCGCACGCCGACTGGATCGTCGATCTAGGTCCTGGCGCCGGCCACGACGGCGGCCGGATCGTCTTCGAAGGCACGCCCGCCGACCTAGTCGCCGCCAGCTCCACACTCACCGGCGAGCACCTCGCGGATTACGTCGGGGATTGACCGAAGCCTACGCGAACACCGTAAGACGGCTGCCTGTTCGCTTTCCTTGCCCTGATGGTCTCGTCTACGAGCTCACCCTCTACCTGTAGACGGTGCGTGACTACTCGCCGCTGAAGGCGGGTGTCGCCATGGTGCCCTTCGCCATAGCGCTCCTGATTGTCGCCCCGCTGGCGCCGAAAATCGCCGAGCGCCGCGGCGACCGGCGCACGGTCATAGCCGGATGGCGGTCCTCGTCGCCGCCCCACTCGCCTTCCTCGCCACCAGTACGGACTCCTCCTACTTCGTGGTCCTCGCCGGCCTGCTCCTCGCCGGCGCCGGCGTCTCGCTGGTCCAGCCGCCGTGTCGGCAGCAGCGGCGGCGCTGAGCTGCTCGACGTCGCCTCCACGGGTTCGTCGACGGGATGCACTGGGAGGTGATCGTCGCCGCTGCGTGCGCCCCGCTCGGCTTCGCCCTTGTCGCCAGGCTGATTCCCCCGCCAGGCAGGGGTCGAAACGGAGCACAGGCGCCCCGCCGGCGGTCTAGGGATCAAGGGGCATGGCTACGGGACGGACACGCAGTCGCCCTCGTACGCCGCACCTGATCCGAGTGCGCGCCGCCGCCGCCAACGATCCGGGGCTTGTGAAACCCGGCGACGTACACCAAGCTGCTCGCCGCGGACTATGTAGATACCTGACCAACTGTTCAACCCTTCCACTCAGCGCCGTCCCGTCCTTAATTGTAGACATGTGTACCTCGTCCAGCCTTGGTGTAGCAGCTTTGCCTTACAAGGGCCCGTGTAACATCAATGTGGTGAGCTGAATAAATTCATCCCGACGTCGGGATACGCTTCTGAGTCTTCATGTAGAGGTGCGTCGTTGGGATCTTAGGATCGAATCACACCTCATTTGCCAGGCCCGGCCTCGCATAGAGCCTTTTCGGGTGGATGGGAGCTTGATGCTGGGTAGGTTGTCCTAAGTTCTCTGGGCGGGCGAGAGGACTCGTACAGGGTTTGCAGCGATTGTCCCGAGCTGGGTACGGTCGGAACCCTTGGCAATGGGAGGGAGAGAACATCTTGGTTACTAGGGCCGCAGATCGTGGCTGGTGTGGTTAAGCAGTCCGGCAGTCAGAAGGAGTCTCCTCAAGCGATCAGGGCGGAGCTCACTTCTCGGCTACGAACTCGCGTTCCAGAGATCGAGCAGACGATCTTTACGAGGATTAGCAGCCTGTCCAAAGTTAATGGAGGGTCTAACGGTCCTGTCTATGAAGTCGACCTTCGACGCGCCGTTATGGAGGCGCTCAGCTACGGCTTGGAAGGAATCGAAAAGGGAAAGGAATTGCCTGTATCGAGTCCGCCCGAGACGGCTCGGCAGGCCCGTCGTGCTGCACGAGAGGGGGTGAGGCTGGACACAATGCTGCGGTGCTATGTCGCCGGTAATAAGCTGCTGGAGGAGTTCGTTGTGGCCGAGGCCGATGGGATCTCGAGCCAACTGCTCTGCCAAATACTAAGCGACCAAGGTCCCCGCTTTGACCGGCTCATGGAATTAGCGGCGGCTGAATACGAAGATGAGCTCCAGCAAATAGAGCGATCAGCGGTTCAAAAGCAAGCGGATCGCATCATGAGCTTCCTCAAGGGAGGTAGCTCCTTGAGGCCAGTTGACGTCGATTACGACTTTGATCAATGGCACGTAGGAGTGATACTAGCCGGTCGCGGAGGAGAGATGGCCATACGCGTACTGGTGGAGCAACTCGGTTGTGGCCTGCTGAAGGTGGTGCCTGATCACGAAACTGTCTGGGCGTGGATTGGCAGCAGGCGAAGACTCGACATCGCAGAGCTAGCACGTCTACTTGGTGAAGACCTGCCCAGCGACACTTTAGTGGCCATCGGTGAGCCACGGAAGGGACTAAATGGATGGCGCCAGACGTTTCGTGAAGCCCAGATAGCACTTCAAGTAGTGTTCTACCAACCCCTGCAGACCACGAGGTGTCGCGACGTCATTCTGGTTTCAGCGGTCCTGCGTGATCCATTCCTGACCGCCTCTCTGATTGACACTTATTTGGCTCCCTTGGCAGAGGGCCGCGGCGACATCGGCAAGATTCTACGAAGGACCCTGCGCGCATACTTCGAGGCTGATGGAAATGCTGCCAGCGCAGCATCGGCCCTTGGGGTTGCTCGCAATACGGTGGAACGCCACATTCGTCGTGTAGAGGCGAAACTTGGCCAGAATCTGGCCAGCTGCAGTGCCCAGATGCAGGTTGCGCTTCATGCCGAGGAGTTGCTCAAATTGTCCTAGCTCCTGACCATATGCAACAAAACGTATGCACGAGTAAGCCATAGTGACACACCATCAGATGTCAAGGAGTGCCAGAATCGTGCGTGTGGCTACTGCTGCGGGACGCCAAACGATGCTACCGGCCGAGCGTACTGACAATAGGTCGCATGCTAGAACCGCAGCCCCTGTGACCTGGGCACCAAGCAAGGGTCTAGATATCGTAGGCTGGGTGCGGATCGGTCAAAGGTTGGGTGCCATGACGCGGTGCAGTCAATGGTGGCTGGGCGATTGGATTCGCTATGGGACCGCACGCTGGGGTGAAAAGTACAGCGAGGCGGCCAGGGTTACCGGCTATGACGTTCAAACTCTACGAAACATCGCCTACGTCGCGGGGCGAGTTGAAGTATCCCGACGTCGGGAGAATCTGTCTTGGAGTCATCACGAGACGCTTGCCTCCCTGAAGCCCGCGGAGCAGGATCACTGGCTTGATGAGGCCAGTAAGCACCGATGGTCGGTTTCCGATCTACGGATGATGCTGCGCGCGGCGCGAAAGTGGGATAAGGACCTTGATAGAGCAGAGGATGGGCATCCCGCCGGTCCACCTGATCGCCCGCCCGTCCAGGAATTTCGCGCTCGAGCACAAAACGGATCAGTAAGGAACGACTCAACCGGAGCTGGAAGGCGTGCGGATTCATCAGCCGGCAGAGCTGTGACTTGTCCACGCTGTGGCGAGCAGGTGCTACTGACCTCGTAGTGACGGTCGCCGGAATAAGGTGTCTTCAACTTTTCTGTGGCAGGATCGTCCATTTGCAGCGAGCTAACGTGCCCGTTCTGGTCAGGGATCGGGAGGGGCCAATCCATGTCGACGGTCGCCAAGCAGAGGACTCAGTCGCCTACGGGAACCAGCCCCAGGGCGGCTGAAACAGTCTGGGGGTCGTGACGCGGCGTCTGGCAGAAACTCTTAGGAGGAAGACTTGCAGATATCAGAAGGCTTGCTAAGTTCGCGCCTCGCGATCTAGTTGTAAGTCACTCATTTGGAGCAAAGAGACAACGTGGGGGAAGCGACGTGAACAACACGCAGGCAGGACCTGTTAGCAATGTAACTGTGGAGGAGGCCCGTAAAAGGCTGGTGGCTCATCCGCTGTACGGACGGCTCAGGTCCTTCGATGATGCCAAGGTGTTCTCACAGTTCCATGTCTTCGCTGTGTGGGACTTCTTCTCGCTTCTAAAGAGGCTCCAAAGGGAGGTGACCTGTGTGGATGTCCCTTGGACCCCAAGGGGAATGAGCGATCACGCCCGCTTTATCCTCGATATTGTCATCGCTGAGGAGTCAGACGAGGCGATTGACTCTGGATACATCAGTCATTTCGAGCTCTACCTAAGCGCTATGGAGGAGATTGGAGCAGACCAAAGCGCTATCAACTCTTACCTGTCGATGTTGAGAGCAGAAGCCGATCCGCTCGATGCGCTGAGGCTGATCGACGTACCTTCCTTTGTCTGTGATTTCGTGACGAACACGCTCACCGTGGCGCTAACAGGAGAGCCGCATGAGGTTGCCGCCTCCTTTTGCCACGGTCGGGAGAATCTGCTTCCTGACGTGCTGACCGGAGTCCAGGTGAGCCTTGGCCCTGAACTCGATCGGGCGCCGATCCTCAAACACTATCTTGAACGTCACATCACGTTGGACCACGATGAGCATGGCCCACTCGCGTCACGGTTGCTGGACGTGCTGTGCGGCGGTGACCCGGGGAGAATTGAGCAGGCCAACCGCGTAGGGGTCGAAGCAATCCAGGCGCGCGAGCGTTTGTGGGATGGCATACTTGTCGAGTTGGAATCCGCCTGAAGCTGGATGCAGGGTGGCTGGCGTCGTAAGATCGTACGAGACAGATTCATCTATCAACTGTCTTCGAGCCAGACGCTCTTGGTGACCAGGAATGCGTCGACACCCTCCTCGCCGTGTTCCGTTCCGACCCCGCTGGATCGCCTGCCGCCGAAGGGCACGGAAGGGTCCTGAGTCGACCAGTGGTTCACGTACACGTGGCCTGCGGCCAGGTGTTGCGCGACCCGGTGGACGAGGTCGAGGTCTCGACTGAAAATTCCCGCAGCAAGGCCGAACGCGCTGTCGTTGGCGATTTCTACTGCCTCATCGAGGTCGCGGTATGGAAGGAGTGTCAAGATGGGGCCGAAGACCTCCTCACGAGCGATCTCGGCTCGCGGAGAGGCACAGACTACGCCCGGCCGGTAGTAATAGCCGTCACCGGAGAGACGACCGGTTCCCACCACCCTGGCGCGGTCTTCGGTCGCTCGCCGTACGAACCCCTCGACGCGCCCGAGTTGTCGTGCAGAGGCGAGTGGGCCGAGGTCCGTGGCCGATTGCCGCGGGGGTCCGATCACCGTGGCGGCGAAGATCTCCCGAGCGGCGTCGAGGATGGCGTCCTCATGCTCGGCTGGAACGATAAGCCTGCTCGCCGCGTTGCAGGCCTGGCCGGCGTTGTGCAGCACACCTTCGTTGACAATCTTTGCGATGACGACTTGTTGCGTCTTGGAATTGCTCACGGCGTCAGGAGCCACGATCACGGCGCTCTTGCCGCCAAGCTCCAAGGTGACGGCCTTACTTCGCGCGCCTGCCAACGACGCTATCCGCTGCCCGACCGGGACACTGCCAGTAAAGCTCACCTTGTCAACGTCCTCGAGGATCAAGGCTTCGCCGGTCTCGCTGTCGCCCGCTACGACATTGAGGACGCCCGGGGGAAGCCCCTCCTCGCTTGCCAGCTCCGCCAGACGCAGTGCTGACGTGGGGGTGAACTCGCTTGGCTTGAGAACGACGCTGCAGCCGGCGGCGATGGCAGGGGCGACCTTCCAGGCCGACAGCATCAGGGGGTAGTTCCACGGAAGAATCGCGGCGACCACGCCGATCGGTTCCCTGAGCGTGTACGCCCAGCGGCCCGGAACCGACGTGGGTGGGACCACGCCCGACTGCCTCGTCGGCCACCCTGAGGCGTAGTCGAACCAATCGACGGCCTTGGCGACGTCAACCCGGGCTTGGCCGAGCGGCTTGCCGACCTCGGTCACGGTCAAGTCGGCGAGATCCTCCAAGTCAGCGTCAAGGCGTCGGGCGATCCGGCCAAGTAGCCGGCCACGGTCCAGCGGAGTGAGCTGAGCAAGCGCGTCAAGTCCTTGCCGCGCGGATAGCACTGCCTCGTGCACCTCGGCCTGAGTCCCACAAGCAAAGCTTGCCCAAGGAGCCCCGGTGCTCGGATCGATCACCTGCATTGGCTTCCCGCCCTCTCGGTCCCACGCCCGACCGCCGATGAAGTGCGTGAGCCTGATCAGGCCGGGGTTCAGCTGAGCACACTCCAATCTTGCCATCGCTTCGACCCCCTGTTGCTTAGGGTGCAGTTGAACTGCAAGTTGACAAATAGGGATATTGCTCGCCAAACTGCATACCTAGCTAAACGTTGCACGACGGAGGTGTGTGCGAGCTGACGGCGATCAGTCACAGCGACATTGCGAGAGGGGAGCAGGACGGGAAATGGCTAACCAAGTACCCGAGAAGTGGGCGCCTCCGACGATTTTCTTCGAATTCGAACTCCCGTTTGGAACGGTGTTCGTTAGGGATATCGAGCAGAGCGACATCGATCAGTTCGTGCGTTACTGGCACCAGAGCGGCGACGACCATTTGCGCTATCTGAATATCGATCGCGATGCACTGGGCACGCCCGAGGACACCTATGAACGGTTCCGTGCCTCAGTGCGAACTGGTGACCCTGATCAGCAGACGGTTACTTTCGGCATCGCCCTCAACGATGCCGACGTTGGTGGCTATTTCAACTTGAACAGGTACTCGCCGCTGGAAAATTATCCGCACTTTCATGTGATGGATAAAGAGCACAGGACGATGGGAGGGGCGTCTGCCTGCATGCCCTATGGCTTCGAGCTGCTCTTCGAGTTGTTCCCGATTGAGCGGATGGTCTTGCAGACGCGGACCCGTGTGATCGCGATCAACAAGCTCCTGGATCGCTTCCTGCCGGTCGTCGAAACGGTTCATCTCGAGGATCCCGATGGTCTCGCCGGACCCGGCGAGTTCAATCACCGCTACATCTACCGCGAGGAAGTACCGGCTTTTATTGAGAAGTGCGATGCCTTCCGCAAAAAACTGTTCGGCGAGGACGGATCGGTCGTCCGACGATTGGGAGGTGCCTGAGTTGGCCATCTCAATCACGAAAAAACGGCGGAACAAGGATGGTGACGCTGACCTGAATCAGCGCTCGGGGATGATGCTCGGCGATGGCTTTGACGACCTCGTGGTCGCACTCGGGCTGCGAGCGGCAGGAAGAATCGCCGGGGGCGGACTCTCGGCGGAGGAGTTGGTCGGGCTGCGGACTCCTTACGCGCTCGCAGACTCGACGGAATCCGGGCTGCGAAGCGCGACCTTGGATTCAATTCGCCTGTTTTACGATCTCTGGTACAGACTGAAAGTTCCCTTCGGTCGGGCCTCGCTGCAGTGGTGGTACCTGTTGTCTCTTGCCCTAAGAGACCCGGATCTCTCTCCGGCGAAGGCACTCGCGGCGACGTCTGCCTGGATCGATTGCCTGGAGGCGGCTGACGGCGAGATGCGGCCGAGCTTATTCACCGAACTTACTGGGCTCCAGGGGTCTTCTAAGCCAGTGTTCACGCCCACGGACCTTTCGGACGTGCACGCTTTGGCGCGGGCAGTGGCGGCGGAAGTGCCACTGCTGTCATCCCGGCCTGCTGAGGGGAGAGTGGAACCAGCGCTTGGGCAGGACTCACTTGAAATGCTGTGCCACGGCCGCCAGCCGAGGTTGAAAGGGATGGTAGAGAACACCCGACAGACCTGGCGCGTATTGATGCAGGAGGACCGCACGGCTTTGCTTATCGAACTCGAGCAGCGCGTACTTAGCCTTGAGCAAATACGGCTTTCGACTGGAACTGAGATTCTGAACAACCAGGCGGTTGCCACCGAGCTTCGACGGTGTGCCGAAGAGCACCCATCGCAGTGGTCTCTTCAGCGCCTTGTGCTCGCTACGCTCGCGTGGTGTTGGCGGGACGGCGGCTTCATTCTCCAAGAGTTGAACCAGTCGCTGATCTTCCTGCCGACACTAATGGTGTTCATGGAGAAGCGAATCGGAGACTACGACGCGATCCTTGGCTTTTCAAGTCCAGCACCACGAACGGCCCACGAGGCGGCTAATTTGCTGGCTCTCAGGCGCGCCGAGGTCGAGAGGAGCCATTTGCGCTGCATTTCTTTCGACGGAGGCAACTGGGAGCGGCGCGAGTTTCTGATCGAGCGGACTTCGCTTGTCTCCCATGAGGCACTTCCTTACGAGCTCCACGCTGCCCTGGAGCGGAAATTCGGAGTTTCCTTCCAAGGAGAGGGGGCGTCTCTGGATGCCTGGGACCATTATCTGGAAGTGATCTTGGAGGGTGGGGCTACGCCCACCGACCTGATCTGTTGCGTGGCGGATTGGGCTGCGAACGCTCCCGACCTGCCGGTCGACTACGCGATCTTCACCACACCTCGAGGGGTCAAGCTGGACCGGCCTTGGGAGTTGGAGCTGACCGACGTATTTTGCTACACGGCTTTTCGCAACGACCTCGAACTATCCCAGAGCGGGGTACCCTTCGACTCCGTCGGAATACAGAACGCGATAGGACAGCGCATGCGTTACAACGTCGTCAAGAAGGCCCAGAACTATGCGCTCGTCCGCAGATTTCCTGCGCAATCGTTCAACTTGCCAGATATAGCTGTCAGCGAGGACGCCAACCACGGCGGCCACCGCGCCAGCGGGATACGGCTTAGCTGTAGGTTGCCAAATACGGTCCATTGGCATGGACTCACGTGGAGGGGGCTAGCCGATGTCCGCCTAAATCGACTTGACTACACCTCCGCTGATCCGTTTATGCCGAGCGAAGTTCCGGTGGGACTCCGCTATGTGAAGTGGGAGAAGGGGATCGCCGACGCGACCTACCGACGCGACCTGCTCTTCGAGAGCGTTTACTGCAGGAAGCTCGAGAAACACTCCTCGACTGGGGAAGATGCCGCGAGAGATCCTGATCGGAACGGAGGAGGCGGGCGTGATGGCGATTAGAAAGGGAACTGCCGACGGGGCGATGCGTTTGGAAGGACGCCACTTGGTTGTCACCGTCGAAGGTCGCGAGGTCAGAGTACCACGGCAGTGCCCTCACCACAGCGGGCCGTTGGACGAGGGCGTGCTCGAAGGAGCGTTCCTGCGCTGTCCGTGGCACGGGGCGACCTTCGACTTGCGCAGCGGCGCGTGCTTGCGAGGACCTGCCTGTCCCGATCTGGATGTCGGAGCGGCGGCGGCGGGGGGCGGGCAATGAGCTACGTGATCGCCGAACCCTGTATCGATGTCAAGGATGGGTCATGTGTCGAAGTATGTCCAGCCGATTGCATCGAAACCAAGGATGCCAACAGCCAGTACTACATTGACCCCGAGCGGTGCATCGACTGTGATCTTTGCGTCACTGTGTGCCCGGTCAATGCGATCTTCAAACATGATGCGCTACCAGAAAAATGGAGTCACTTTAGTGAGATTAACAGCGGGTTCTTCGCCGTATAGGAGATTCGGATGTCGGGAAGAATTGCAATAGCAGGTGACGCCGTTCCCTCGGCGACGCCGCTAGAAATTGTCGACTGGGTCGAAGAGGCCAGCAGCGACGCCGACGCGACCGTGCTGAAGATCGGCCACCACGTGCGGCCGGTGACTATGCACGGCGCGGAGGGGGCGACTGGGGAGGGGCTGGTCTCCAACGGCGCGTTGGGCGCCGACATCATCCGCCTAGGCGCCGGCAAGGGCTTCGCCCCCCACACGCATCCCGGGCATCATCTGCTGATCGTGATTGCGGGAAAGGGAACGATTACTTACGACGGCGTTGTCTACCCGACCCGGGCAGGGCAGATCTACCTCGTCGAGGGGCTGGTCCCGCACGCTGTCGGCGCCATCACCGATCACCTCATCCTCGCGGCCGGGAGTCCGCACAGGGCGGTCGACGCCGTCGACCGGATGGCGCTCGTCGACTACGAAGAGGTGGTCGGCGAGGTGGGCGACTTGCACTGCCTGATCTGCGACGAGATTGCGTCTGCTCCGATGCGCCTTCACGATGTTGGCTGCGAGCACTGCCCATGTCACGTCTGCGTCGGCGTGGAGAGTCACCACTCCGGCTCCCGATAGGGTGCGCCGGCGGGCTCTCGGATGGGAACGCTCAGGCGACCGCTTGGCTTCTCGAGTCGGCGGGCGGCGCTGATGGCGCTGTCGTTGGCGGGAATCATGCTGATGGCGCTGGTCGACGTCTTCATCGCCAACATCGCTGCTCCGTCGATCGGCCACGACCTCAATGTTGGCAGCGGCGTTCTGCAGCTGGTGGTAGCTGGGTATGCCCTGACCTACGGGACCGCTCTTCTGGTCGGCGCGCGGTTGGGGGACCACTACGGTCGCCGACGGCTGGCGCTGGCAGGAGTCGCCTTGTTTGGGCTCGCGAGCGCGCTCTGCGGCGCTGCGCCGGGCATGACTTGGCTCGTAGCCGGCAGGCTCGTGCAGGGCGTCGGCGCGGCGCTGATGGTTCCACAGGTCCTAGTCGTCATCAGTAGCCAGTTCGGGGATGGGGACCGGAAGCTCGCAATGGGCATCTACGGTGCCGCGATTGGTCTCGGCTCGATCTTGGGCCAGCTGCTAGGTGGCGCGCTCATATCGGCCGACTGGGCGAACCTCGGCTGGCGGCTCATCTTCTTCGTCAATCTGCCGGTGGCGGTGCTCGTCTTCTGTGGGGTCGGTGCGACCGTGCGTGAGGAACGCAGCGTCGAGGTCCATGAGCGGTTCGACCGCCGGGGCGCCGCCCTCTGGTGCCTAGCGCTCTGTGGATTGGGGGCTGCGCCGCTGCTTGGCCGTTCGCTCGGCTGGAGCCCGATACTGCTCGCGGTCGCCGGAGTCGGCGCCGTGGCCGGGTCTCTCTTCGTCGGGTACGAGCGGGAGCGTAAGCGGGAAGGGCGCCCCGGCGGGCTGCTCGATCCGGCGGTCGCTTCCTATCGGAGCCTGCGCGAGGCGCTCGCGGTTCTTTTCCTGATGCAGGCGAGCCTGGCGGCCTTCCTCTTCGTCTACGTACTGACATTCCAGGACGGGCTGGGGCGCTCGGCGGCCCAGATTGGCTACACGCTGGTCGTTCCCGGGGTTGCCTTCGCGATCGTCTCCCTCCTCCGCTATCGCACTGCCTCGGCATCGACGCCGCGCGCTGTCACCACCCTCGGCTTCATGGTCGCTGCGCTTGGCTTCCTGGCATTGGGGGCGTTCGGGCTGCTCGCGGGCGAGGACCGCTTCGGGCTGCTGCCGACGCTGCCGACGCTGTTGCTGTGTGGCATCGGCATCGGCTTCGGCTTCGCACCGAGCGCCGACCAGGCGGTGACGTCGGTTCCCGAGGCGCTGACCGGCGCGGCCGCTGGTCTGGTCGCGACTACCTTGCAGGTCGCCAACGTCGCTGGGGTCGCGGTCGTCGGCACGATCTTCTTCGCCTTCTCGCACCTGGCCGGCGGTTCACGTCGGGCGGCGGCCGTAGCCGGGTTCTCCGAGACTCTTCTCCTCGTCGGCGGCCTACTGATTGCCTGGTGTGTGTTCGTCTCTTTGCGGGGGGCGCGTCTCTCTTGCGGAGGGGTCAGCACTGACCAGCCCGGTGCGCCGGCCACCGAGCGGAGTCGTTCGCTGTGAGCGGGTGGTGGAGTTCGCGCGGGCAAACCATAGGGGCGATGGTGGCGGTCGTTCTCGTCCTCCACGTCCTCGGCTTCGTCCTCCTCCTTGCCTTCGTCGCGCCGAATGACTACATGCTTGCCTCCGGCACCTTCACCATCGGCGTCGGCTTCACTGCCTACACGCTCGGCATGCGTCACGCCTTTGACGCCGACCACATCGCCGCGATCGACAACGTGACCCGAAAGTTGATGAATGAAGACAAGCCTCCGATGAGCGTCGGCTTTTTCTTCTCGCTCGGACACTCGACGATCGTCTTCGTTCTCGTCTTCATCTTTGCTGTCGGGATCAAGGCGCTGAGCGGTCAGGTCGCGAACGAAAGCTCAACCCTTCACGAAGTCACCGGCTGGATCGGCGCTGGCGTTTCCGGCACCTTCCTTTACATCATCGCCGTGCTCAACATCGTCATCCTAGTCGGGATCTTCCGCGTTCTCGGCGAGATGAAACGTGGCGAGTACGACGAAGCCGAGCTCGAATACCAGCTCGACCACCGTGGCCTGATGAATCGCTTCTACAAGCGATTCACAAAGACGATCACCAAGCCTTGGCAGATGTACCCCGTCGGGCTGTTCTTCGGTCTCGGCTTTGACACCGCGACCGAGGTGGTGCTGCTCTTCCTCGCCGGGGGGGCGGCAGGAGCCGGGCTGCCCTTCTACGCGATTCTCTGTCTGCCGATCCTGTTCGCCGCCGGGATGTCCCTGCTCGACACAATCAACGGCTCGTTCATGAACTTCGCCTACGGCTGGGCCCTCTCGAAACCAGTGCCGAAGATCTTCTACAACATCACGATCACGGCGCTCTCGATCGTCGTCGCGCTGGTGATCGGTTCGATCGAGATCCTCTCCTTGGTCTCCGAAAAACTTGGCCTCACCGATGGTGTCTGGAACTTGCTAATGATCGACCCCAACACGATCGGTCTTGCGATCGCCAGCTTGTTCGTCGCCACTTGGCTATTGGCGATGGCGATCTGGCGCTTCGGCAACATCGAGGAGCGCTGGTCGGTCCAGATCAGGGATTCCGAGGTCGCTTAGTCACGTGCCAAAAACAGAGAGCTAGCCGCGAGTCCCGTGGTCGCGTCCATCCGGTGACCATCCAGGGCGCCCGAGCGTGTAGCGGAGTCGATCCTTCCAGCTTTCAGCGCCGTGGAGGTCGCGGACGAGCGCTCCGAACTCGTCGAACGCGACACGAACGACGCGAAAGGTGCCGACGTTCCTGGTTAGTCCGTAGCGAGGGTGCTCGTCCTCCCCTTGAAAGCTGCCGAAAAGGCGATCCCAGATGACCAGAATCCCGGCATAGTTGCTATCGAGGTAGGCGTCATTGGCTGCATGATGGACACGGTGATGGGAGGGGGTGTTGAAAATGAACTCGATGGACGCTGGCAGCTTGCCTATCCGCTCGGTATGAAGCCAGAACTGGTACATCAGGTTGATTGCTTTTTGCATCAGGATCATCCAAGGAGCAAACCCGACAAGTGCCAGCGGGATCCAGAACGGCGTCCCGGTTATAGGCACCGTCCAACTCTGCCGCAGCGCTGTCGAAAGGTTGTAGTGCTGCGAGGAATGATGGACCACATGACTCGCCCACAACACCCGCACCTCATGATGGACCCGGTGAAACCAGTAGAAAGCAAAGTCGTCAGCAAAGAAGAGCAGAGCATAGGTCCACCACTGGTCGACGGGCATTCGCAGCGGCGTCAGCTCGTAAAGCGCAGTGTAGATGACCAGGACCCCGAGCTTCCAAAAAATATTGATAACTACGCCACCCGCGCCCAGCGCCAGGCTAGTGCGAGTGTCACGTGCCTCGTAGCCGACCAAGTCTTCGCCGACGTCGGCGAATCTGTAAGAAATCAACTCGACGACGATCAATAGGACAAAAACAGGGATTGAATACAGGATCAGCTCATCCACTGTGCATGCTCCCAGGAGAGGGGACGCAGGCCACCAGCACCTCTGAGTTCCAGCTGTAAATTTGGCTCATTTGGACAACACCGTACTTAATAACCATCAAACAATTCAACTTACGGTCCAGCGGGTTCCAATCCGCTTGGTGTTAGGCCTTGACCAAGCGTCCATTAAGCCGTCCGCTATTGAGCCACCCGCAACAAAAAATATGCACGAGTGAGCCATAGTGGCACACCATCAATGCTGGGCGAGTGTCAGAGTTATGCATATGGCCGCTGGGGAAAGGCAAGAGATGTTGTCGGTGTCGGTTGAGCGCGTTGGCGCTCGGCAATCAAACCGATGGGCCCACGCGCAGTGCAACCGCCATGCTCTGGGTAGTGCGGTGGGAATGGTGATTATCCTTTTGGTCAGCAGCGCCGCTCACGCACAAGCCAAGGGTGTCTCTCCAGGGTCGTTTAGGTACAAGTTTCACGAAACCGTGCCGCTCATTTCCGCCGATGGCTTCTCAGCCGAGTTTCGGCGAGTGCCAGATGTGGCAAAACTCTTCAACTCACCAACAGTGGATCAGGCCGGCACTCATACTGACATGTCTTTGACGTCGGTATTTTCGATTAGCGGCACCCAGGCGCTGTTCAACGGATCTGAAGTTCCCTCGGACATCTTGATCGATCTTCCGCCTGGCGTCGTCGCCAATCTCGGGGCGTTTTCTGAGTGCAGATTCGGCGCCTTTGAAAATACCGTTCACGGAAATGCCGGACCCCGGTGTTCACCTGCTAGTCAGGTGGGTGTGGTTGGAGCGGTGTTTGGAGGGCTGCTGCCTGATCGTGCCTATCCTCTCTACAAGGTATCGACCAATTCCGGCTCAATAGCCACCTTTGGCTTTCCTTATGAACTGTTCACGGAGAGGGTGGGCGTCGTCATGCACGCCGACCTGCGCACGCACAGTGATTACGGCATCACGCTCAAGCGTAGATCAGTCCTTAATTCGTTTGTTCCAGCCCCCTTTATTACCTTCTGGGGGACGCCGGCGGATCCGACTCATGATTCCGAACGCTGGGACCCTGATCAGGAGGACTGGGGGGCCGCGCTTGACGGTCCAAGTGCTCCTCTTATTGCTAATGCCAGTGACTGTGGTTCCGGAATTTTGGAAGCCAAGCTGCGGATGCGGTACTGGTCTGAGCCAGAACGCTGGCTTCCAAGCGATATCGAGGACTTTGCGTACCGATTCTTTGTGCCTGAGCCAAGAGGCTGCGAGATGCTTAGCTTCGATCCTAGCTTCGAGCTCTCCTCCTCAACTAGCGACCCTGACTCGCCCGCTGGGCTCAACCTGAATCTGGAGTTGCATCGGAGCCATGCTCCAGACAGTCTCGAAGCGCCCCCCTTGAGGAAAGCGACGCTCACCCTCCCAGAAGGAATGTCCATAAATCTCGCTACGGCCGGCGGTCTCGCGGGCTGTACGCCGGAGCAGATCGGCCTCCAGGGAACCGAGTTCCCGTTGCCCAACCCAATCAGGTTTTCTCCGGGCGGGGCGCGCTGTCCAGATGCATCGAAGATTGGAGTCGGTGTCGTTGACACCCCGTTGGTAGATGAGTCGGCCGAGGCGGCGATTTATCTCGCGACGCCCTACAAAAACCCGTTTCAGTCGCTCTTGGCCCTCTATCTGGTTGTCGAAAGCCAGGCGTTCACGATTAAGTTGGCTGCCCGGGTAGACGTCGATCAGCAAACTGGTCAACTTACTACTACGTTTGATTGGCTGCCGCAGCTTGCTCTTGAAAAAATACGACTCAGCTTGTTCGAGGGGCCGTGGGCATCCCTGGCAACGCCAATGGCATGTGGAGAGCACACGGCCGAGTCACGTTTCGCCCCCTGGTCTTCGCCCCTGTCGGGGTTGCCCACGGTAGTTCAAAACCACCTGACGTTCAAAGCACTCTCGGGTGGGACCTCCTGCCAGGGTGTCGGAGCCCCATCCTTTTCTCCTGCTATAGGGGCGGGAGTTAAGGACCCTGTTGCAGCGGGTTCCTCCCCCTTTGTTCTGCGCGTCGAGCGACCAGAGGGTCATCAGGAGCTGCGGACGATGACCATGAAGTTGCCACGAGGTCTTGTGGCGAGTATGCAGAATGCCGAACTGTGCACCGAAGCTGAGATTGCACGGGCTAAAGCGAGAGACGTTCCGGAGGGAGGAATGCTTGAGCTGAGCGATCACTCTTGCCCGGCGGGCTCAAGGGTCGGTTCGCTCCTCGTCAGAGCGGGGCCTGGGTCAACATCTCTCTTTATTGGAGGCGTTGTCTACCTGGCTGGCCCTTACAGAGGTTCCCCGTTCAGTCTGGTCGTAGTTACGCCCCTGGTTGCGGGAGGTACCGAGGACGATCCTCTCTTTGACCTTGGGACGATCGTCACCCGTGTCGCCTTGAAGGTCGATCCCCGAACTGCTCAGGTCAGTGCTGTGTCTGACCCCATTCCGCAAGCCATTGCCGGCATACCACTGAGAATCAAGGACATAAGGCTCCGGCTTGACCGGCCAGGCTTTATTCGCAATTCGAGCAGTTGCGATGAAATGAAGATGGAAGCAGTCATCGAAGCTTCGGACGGCAGGCAGGTCAAACGGATCAACCGCTTCCAGCTTGCTGGCTGTCAGCGCCTTGGGTTTCGACCGCAGCTCAGAGTCCGTCTCGCCGGAACAAGCCGGCCGGGTCAGCATCCGAGGCTACGGGCGATTTTGACCTCTATGCCGGGAGATGCCGGGATCGCAAGGGCACGCCTCAGCTTGCCGAGGTCGGTAGCTCTGGACAGAACCCGATTCGAGGCTGCCTGCGTGGCGACTCAGCTTGCACAGCACAGCTGCCCCCCTCATTCGACTTACGGCTATGTGACCGCTTGGAGCTCACTCCTCGAGCGACCCTTGCAAGGCTCGATCTCCTTGATGCCGACGGATAAGGGTCCGCCAGACTTGATGCTCGCCCTCGACGGCCAGCTCTCGCTCACCGCTGTTGGCAAGATTCGCCTGAAGGGAAGACGGGCTCAACTCGTCTTTGCAGGTCTTCCCGACGTACCGGTCTCGAAGCTCGTGATTTCTCTGCATGGAGGTCGTAAGGGTCTTCTAGTTAATCGTCGCGACCTGTGCATCCGTCGCTCGTATTTTTCTAGCCGCTTCGTCTCTCATAACGGGAAAGAGGAGAGTCGTCGATCCGTTCTCAGCGGTGCTTGCGGCGTTCGAAAACGACATCTCGCAATCCATTTGCGTGACCTATCTCAAACCAAAGGAGGAAGTAGTGCTTTCAGGGGTCGATAGAAGATTTGGAATTCCCGGTGTCATCGCGGTGATCGCGCTGGTTTTCGCGATGAGTGGGGCTGCGCAAGCGACTCGTGACTTTCTGGTGGGACCCAGCTCACAGAAACTTCAGAAGCCAAAACGGGGTCCGAGGGGACCACGAGGAATCCAAGGACCCCAGGGCCCACCAGGGCAGAGCGTGCCTGGCCCCCAGGGTCTCGAAGGCCCAACTGGCCCCAGGGGCACCGAAGGCAGTCCCTGGACAGGTGGGGGTACGTTGCCGTCCGGGAAAACCGAGTCCGGCACATGGATTGCCGCGGTGCTCGGTGATGAAACAGAGCCAGGAAAAGGCGAAGGCGGCGCCTCGATCTCGTTCGGAATACCCCTTCTAATCCCGCCCGATATCTATTTGGTCGCACAAGGCGAAGCAGGAAAAGAACATGCAGCCGAGTGCCCCGGCAGCTTTGCGCTACCACGAGCGGCGAAAGGCAATCTCTGTCTCTATACGGGGGTGGACCAAGGGCTCGAACTCGATGAGAGCTTCTCTTTTAACGGTGGCGCTCTCCTTACGTTCAAAGGACCCCCCAATCAGGCCGCCGCCGGGACCTGGGCGGCCACTGCCCCGTAGAAGGCTTTGGGCATAGATGTCATCCTAACTTGACACACTTCCAGTAAAGAGAGATTCTTGAATTTCACCAGCGCCTAATGGCGTTATCTACAAGGAGGAGCATCGTGAATTATCGAAAGCAAGGCTTCAAGGTCCTTGGTTTGTCACTGCTCGCTGCATTCAGCCTGATAGCCCTTGCGGCTACCGGCGCGCAGGCGTCCGGAAAAGTCTTAGTTGAAGGCTTAACAGCGCCTTTCACTGTCGGGATTGTTGGGCAGGAGGAGAATGCCTTAGAAGGTAGGGTTCTGATCTTAGGTTTGAACATGGAGATTTTCTGCCATGAATCCACGATCAGTGGCACACTGACGAACGCAGGGCATGGCAGTGGCACGCTTACACTCTCAAACTGCTTAACGCAGGGCACAAGCGGCGGAAGCTTAACCGGCTCCGTGTGTCAAATTCCCAATGTGGTAGCCCAAATATTAGCTTTAATCATCTTACATTCAGGAAACACCGCATTAACGACAGCGCAGCACGGTACCGGGACGGGTAGCCCTTACGTCTTATTCACACCGCAAGACGGATTAACGTTCGCCAAAGTGTTAAACCACTCCGAATGCGGGTTGCCGGAAATTATGAACGTCAAAGGTTGCATAGTGGCAAAAGTTGCCACGGCGGGTGATCTAGTAACACACTTAATTTCTACTAAAGGGATGTTATCGTTATTCGGTTGCAAACTTAGCTACGGAGCAAACGAAGGACATCTGGAAATTGATGCGCTCGTAGCACTGAGTAATTCGATTCACGGCAACCATGGTGGATTGAAATGGGGAGTTGAATAGCGCTGTGGGCAAGAGCCTGGTAGCGCATTAAACCCGGCGCCCTGCGAAGCCTGGGATCGCAGTCAGCGATTCCAGGCTTCCGGGGCGAAGGATGATGCCGGAGGGAAGAGAGATGCGCAGAGGCATGAATAGAGACAAGGTTTGCGAGGGCCAAGGGTTCTGCGGCCTGCTCTTGGCGGTGACGGCCCTCTGTTTTCTTGGCTTTGCTGCTTCCAGCGCCCCGGCTGCGACATCGGAGATGATGCAGGCCTCAGTTTCGGGGGTAACGACCCAGTCGGCGATCCTGAACACCGGGATCGACCTGGCGGAGCGGAGGCAGGTAATTGAAGGCGTCGCTCCAGCCACGCTCTACCGTATCGTCGCCAAGGACTCAGAAGGCGAAGCCAAGGCCCCCGACCGTGCCCGCGCCACTTTTCTCGTCCAGCCTCCCTTCCCGCCCTGCCCCAACGATCGACTCCGCGCCGGCCCCGCCGGCAATGGACCGGGACTGGGCCTCCCCGATTGTCGCGCCTATGAGCAGGCTAGCCCCGTCGACAAGAATGGCACCACTCTGCTGGGCGAACTGCCGCCGCTAAGAGCGTCGGTAACGGGAGACGCGGTTGGCTTCGAAAGCTTCCGTTACTACCTGGCCACTCGCGGGGCAGATGACTGGTCGACCCAAGACCTGCTTCCGCACGGCAAAGCAGGGGACACGGCCAAAGTGAGCGGCTGGACGCGCGACTTTTTGTGGTCCTTCTCCAGGGCGGGAAAATCAGTAGAGAAAAAACAGGCTTACCTGGCGCGCTCAAGTGCCGATGGTTCCCTGGAGACGGTCGTCGACTACACCGACCTGGGCAAAGTCAACCCATTTACCCCTGGCACTTTCTTCTTCGCCGGCGCCGCCACCGACGGCTCCACCGTCTACTTCGAAGCCACCGGTCCCAACCAGGGCGAGCTCAGTCCTGACGTCGCGCCCAACCGCAATAACCTCTACGCCTGGGACCATGCCACCGGCGAGCTCCACCTTGCCGGCGTTCTCCCCGATGGCTCAACGCCACCGGGCGGCTCCCTCGCTGGTCCCTATGACTGGGTCCGGGGCACCGATAGAGCGAGCCGCGCCACTGGCGGCGCCCAGCGCGCCTACTACACCCAAGACGACCACGCGATTTCCAATGACGGGAGCCGTGCCTTCTTCACCACCGGCGACACCGGCCAGATCTACCTTCGCGAGAACGCGACCAGGCCCGACGCGTCCACCCAGCACGTCTCCAAATCGCAGCGCACTTCGCCCGATGCGCTGGGCTCGAGGCCAGCCGCCTTCATGGCCGCCACCCCCGACGGCTCACACGCCTTCTTCACTAGCTCGGAGAAGCTGACGAACGACGCCTCCACCGGGCCAGAGATCTCGATCGCACCGGCGGTCGCCCAGGCTGATGTTGTCGACGGAAACCCTCTCGATATCGACTGCCTGCCGACCTCCGCCTTGGGGGTAACAGTGGACGACGAATACATCTACTGGACTGATCCCGCGACCGGCACGATCGGGCGCGCCGCGCTCGGCTGCGAACCGGAAAGCATCGAAGGGCAGTTCATCGAGGTGCCGGAGATCGAAACCAAACCCGGCGGATCGACTCCGCCCAACCCCCGCGACCTCGCAGTCAACGCCACCCACATCTACTGGACCAACTCCACCGACGGCAAAAAAGGTACCGGCACGATCGGGCGGGCTGGGATCGAAGGCGACAACATCAATCCGGAATGCGTCAAAGGAGCGAGTAGACCAGAAGGGATCGACGTCAACGCGACCCATGTCTACTGGACAAACCCCATCCAGGTCACCGACCGCAAGGGCACGATCGGGCGGGCGGAGCTCGATTGCGAGGAAGCAAACCAGGAAGCAATCGCACCGGCAGGCCTCAACCAAGAACCGAGAGGGCTGGCTCTCGGCGCTAGTCAGGTCTATTGGACGGTACATGTAGTCGACTTCGCCAGCGTCGCCCGGTCCAACTTGGACGGCTCCGAACAGCGATCGATCGGCATCGGTCCGTTCAGTGACACACTGGGAATCGCGGTCGACTCCGCTCATGTCTACTGGTCAGACGGTGACGACGACAGCATCGGTCTGAGCAACCTCGACTTCAGTGAAGAGGATAAAAAATTCATTGAAGGGGCCGGCTCCCCGGCAGGCCTCGCGGTCGATGCCACCCATCTCTACTGGGCGGCCAATCAAGAGGTACCACCCAACCCCGGCAACGATCTCTACCGCTATGAGGCAGACACCGGAGAGCTGCTCGATGTGGTCGGCGACGGGCCTGTCCCCAACGGTGCTGAAGTACGAGGTGTGCTCGGCGTCTCTGGGGATGGCTCCCGAGCCTACTTCGTCGCCAACGGGGTGCTCACCGACATCCCGAATCCTCAAGGTGAAAGCGCGGCGCCCGGCACCTGTTCGGGAGCAGCTTTGGAAGGGTCCGGCTCCTGCAACCTCTATCTCTGGGATGAGGGCGATACCGGCTTCGAATTCGTCGCCAGGCTTAATGCCAGCGGAGGGACCCTCGTCAACGACGCCCTCAACTGGGCAGCGACGTCCTCGGGTGCAATTGACGACAGCACCCACAAGACTGCCCGCCTAAGCGCCGACGGCAGCGTCCTCGTTTTCCGCTCCACGCGCCAGCTGACGGACTACGAGAACGAAGGCGTCCCTCATTTCTACCGGTACGACGCCCCGGAGCACGAGCTGAGCTGCCTCTCCTGCAACCCAACCGGCGCGTCGCCCGGGGCGGCGCCGGTCCTCGGGACGATCAGCGCCTCCCCGAGTACCGGGGTGCCAACCTCGGTGCTCACCCGCAACCTTTCTGCTGACGGCAGCCGCTTCTTCTTTGAGACGACGGAAGCGCTGGTCGGCGCCGACACTAATGGTCTTGCTGGCTGCCTGGCCTTCGAGGCGGGCGCCGACGAATTCCCTTCTTGCCAGGACGTCTACATGTGGGAGAAAGCCGGGCAGGGCTCCTGTGAAAGCGAAACTCAAAACGGTGGCTGTCTATACCTGCTTTCGACCGGCACCGAACCCAAACCCTCCTTTTTCGGCGACGCGAGCGCCTCCGGTGCCGACGCCTTCCTCGTCACCTCTTCGCCCGGATTGGCTTTTCAGGACCAGGATGAACTCTTCGATGTCTACGTCGCCCGCGTTGGGGGTGGCCTTCGCTCCCAGAACGAACCGCCAGGCGACCCGTGCCGGACCTTGGACTCCTGCCGCCCGGTACCTCCTCCTCCGCCGGCGATCGAATCTCCCTCTGCCTTCGTCGGCCCTGGCGACCCACCCTCCAAGCGCAGAGCTTGCCCTAAGGGCAAGCGCAAAGCGAGGGTGAAAGGCAAGATGCGTTGCGTCTCCAAGCGGCCCCACCGAACGGCCAAAAGGCAGTGAGGGACGTCATAGCTCAGAGATCGCGGCGTTGGAACGCCAGTGCCGCCAGCGCCAGCACGGCGGTGGACCAGGCGACCGCCCAGGGCCAGATGGCGGCGCCGATGGCGCTGGCGCCGCCGAATGGCCCGAGCTGCACGATCACGCCGGTTGCGCCGTCGATATCTGAGGTCAGCGCGTGGAGGCCGTTCTGGTAGAGCGCCTCGAACGGGACGATCCAGGAGATGATCGAGCTCGCCGTCGTCAAGCTGTCGACGTCGAGCGCGTCGCCGATCTGGCCCAGCAGCCCGGCGGCGAGCCCCGTGGCGAAGACCATGAAGATCGCGATGCCGTTGGCGGTGGTCCCGAGCAGCGTCGAGCCGAGCAGCGAGATCGCCACCACGGTGACTACGCCAAGCGCCAGGCCGGCGGCGGGGACGACGAGCGACCCGGGCGTGAAGTCGCCGGCGGCCTGCGTGATGAGCACGGCGACGAGGAAGACGGTGACGACGTAGGGCGCGCAGACGGCGGAAGCGGCGAGCAGCCGCCCGATCAGCAGCGTCGTACGCCCCACCGGCCGCACGACCAGCGGCTGCAGCAGGCCGCGCTCGGCGTCGCCGCGGACCGCACCGAGAGTGAGGAAGACGGCCAGCACCACGCCGAGGAAGAGGGCGACGAACATCGCCAGGCCGAGCAGCGTCCCGCCCGCCAGCGCCCGCTCGTCGATCGGGATGAAGCCCCCAGTGCTCGTCTGCTCGAGCGAGTCGAAGGTCTCGAAGGCGGCGAGGGCGTAGAGAGCGAGGAAGGCCGCGGTCAGCAGCGCGACGACGAGCAGCACGCGGCGGCGGACCGCCTCCCGCAGCGCATGACCGGCGATGGTGATCGCGTCGCTCACCCGTCGCGCCCCACCACGGCGTCGAGATAGGCGTCCTCGAGCGTGCCGCTCACCACGCGGACGCCGTAGACCTCGGCGCCATCGGCGACCAGTTCGCGGACGATTCGCGGGACGTCCTCGCGGCGCGCGTCGGGCAGGACGCTGCACGCCTTCGGAGGTCTCGACTTCGACGCCGCCGGCCGCGGTCAGGTCCTCCGGCCGTCCCTCGGTCACCACCCGGCCACCGTCGATGATCACGACCCGGTCGCAGACGAGCTCGATCTCGCTGAGCAGGTGTGAGTTCAGCAGCACGCCGACGCCCTTGGTCGCGCAGCTCGACGAGCAGCTCGCGCACGGTGCGGCGGCCGCCTGGGTCGAGCGCGCTCGTCGGCTCGTCGAGCAGCACGAGCCGTGGGTCGCCGATCAGCGCCTGGGCGATGCCCAAGCGCTGCTGCATGCCCTTGCTCATCGTCTCCACCCGGCGCCGGCCCTCGCCCGCGAGGCCGACCCGCGCAAGCAGCGCCTCGCGCTCCGCCGTCCTGCCGTCGGAGCGGGCCAGGCGCTGATGCAGCGCCAGCACCTCCTCGGCGCGGGCCCAGCCGGGGAAGCGGAACAGCTCGGCGAGGTAGCCGGTGGACGCGCGTGCCGCCCGGCTGCCGGCCGGCGCACCGGAGACGTGCGCCTCCCCGGCCGTCGGCCGAACCAGGCCGCAGGCGATCTTCACCAGCGTCGACTTGCCTGCTCCGTTGGGCCCGAGCAGGCCGACGAGCTCTCCCGCCGCGACCTCAAGATCGACGGCGCCGAGCGCGGTTGTACTGCCGTAGCGCTTCGAGAGACCGCGGACGGATAGGGCAGCAGTCATGCTCACAGTCTTGATCACCTATCTGCATCAGCGCTTTCCGGCCCTGGCCAAGACCCTCCCTCATCTCGTGCTGTCCGAGCGCCCGACGCCCGTCTGCGAGCTGGCCGGTCTCGGCATCTGGGTGAAGGAAGACGGCAGCTTCGGCTCGGGTGGCTGGGGCGGTAACAAGGTGCGTAAGCTCGAGTGGCTGATCCCGGATGCTCGGCGCCGCGGCCGCCGCTCGATCCTCACCTTCGGCGGTCTCGGCACGAACTGGGGGCTCGCGACCGCGCTCTACGCCCGCGAACACGGCCTCGAGACCGCGCTCGCGCTCGTCGACCAGCCGATCGACGACCACGTCCGCGACCAGCTCGCCCGGCTCGATGCCTCGGGCGCGCGCATCTATCGCACCCACACGAAGCGGCGCACCGTGGCGGTGCTGCCGTGGCTGATCGCCCGCAACGCCCGCGGTGGCCGACCGCCGTACCTGCTGCCGGCGGGCGGCTCCTCGCCGGTCGGAGCGCTCGGCTATGTCGAGGCGGCGCTGGAGATCGCCGCGCAGGTAGAAGACGGCTCGTTGCCGGAGCCGGCGCACGTAGTCGTCCCGGTCGGCACCGGCGGCACCGCTGCCGGTCTGGCGCTCGGCTTCCAGCTCGCCGGCCTGCGCACCCGCGTCGTCGGGGTCGTGGTCAACGACCAGCTTCGTCTTGACGCGCCGGTGTTCTCCCGCCTCGCGCGGCGCACCGCCAAGTTGCTGGAGCGCCGTGGAGCTCGCCTCGGCGAGCTCCAGCTCGAGCCGGGCATGCTCGACCTGACCCGCGACCAGATCGGAGCGGGCTACGGCCATCCCACCGAGACTGCCACGCGCGCCGCCGCCCTCGCCGCCGAGGAACGGCTCTCACTCGATCCCGTCTACACCGCGAAGGCGATGGCCGGCCTACTGGCGCTGCGCGCGGAGGGCCGCCTCGGCGACCCGGTGCTGTTCGTGCATACCGACGGGCCGCGTTAGGGGGTGTGGCAGCTGGCGGTCGCCGCTGGGGGAGCGTCAACGCGGATCTCGAACGAGTAATGCACAGAGGGTTTGACGATGGTGGGGCCGGCAGCATTAGGAATGGGCCCGGCCCGACGACCCAACCGTCAACTCGGTACTAGAGACCGATGACCCGGTGCCTTTGCAGGCGCCTGTCCAGGCTGGTTATCCGCGCCGCCGCGGTGTCCGGCGTCACCGCACCATTCAGGAGCTCGCCGTAGGCGTCCACCGCTTCCTTGTCTTTGCGTGCGTCAAGCTTCACCTTGCGGTTGCGCAGGGCGGTTACATCTTCATAGGCGTCGAGATTCAGCAGCACTTCGTGCAGTACCTCGAAGATGGCTTCGAAGCGAAAGGATTGCTGTCTATGTGCTTCTAGGTAGCGCCTTGCCGGCTCGCCTAGCTTCCGATTTGCGTCCTTGAGGAATGGGCGCAGATCGGCTCGAAGTAGCCGCTTCAGGATCCTTTTCGTGTCGTCCTCGGTTCTGCACATCGGCACGAGCTGTTTCTTTCCGTAGGCGACGCTGTCCCCCAGCGTCCGCAGCCACTCGACTGGAAGCACTCCGATCATGTCGGCGTGCAGTTCGATCAGCTGCTCTTGGCGCTCTTGTGAGCGCGCGATCGCCCTGATGCTCGGCTCCTTCACCATGCGTGCGAAGAGGGCGAGGGCGAGATGGCCACCGTTAACCAACCACAGCTTTCGCATCGAGAACGGCTTCACGTCGGCGACAAAAGAGACGTCGGGCAGTCGATCGAGCTCTTTCAACACCTCGCTGTCAACCTCGCCCTCGATCATCCACTCCGCTTGGGGATCAGCCCTCACGATCAGCTTGGTCTCGGTCTCGTCGGACGCTCTCTCGGGGCAGAGGCGATTGACCATCGTCGCGCGGCAGTCCACTCCGCGCTCTTGCAGGCGCTCGACCAGTTCTGCGTGGCAATCCCCGACGTGGTTCTCGCAGGCAATAAAGACGGTCTCCTCGCCGGGGTGGCGCGAGGCAATCTCGACGATCAGCTCCACACACTGCTCCAGGGCACTGCCCAAGGCAGTAGTGATCAACAGCGGCACGCCGTCCTCGATCTCCGCTATCGCTTCGTCATCGAGCTCCTCAAACTTGGCGGCTTCAGAGTAGGTCCTTACTTTGAGTGCGATCTGCTCTCTTCCGGTCAACGCCAGGGTGGGGTTCTTGACCGGCTTCGCGGTGCCCTTGCGACCGATGAGATGACTATCGAGGTCGACCAGATTCGCACAGGCGACGACCAAGCCGAGACCCAGGGCGCCGGGTCCAATGTGTATGTGAAGAAGCCCCAATCCGCGCGCAACAATAACCAGCCCAACTCAAACGTGCCTTAACGGTCGAGTTAGTTTGGCTTAAGCGCCTTGGCTGGGGAAGGTCTTGCCCTTCGCGAGCTGTTCCTCCCGGTACTGGTACGCCGCTTCACAGCCCTCGCAGCCATCGATGTGACTCTTCATTCTCCCGATCAGGACCGAGGTGCCCAGGGTGTCCAGTTCGCTCTGATCGCCCTCGATCAGGACATCGAGGCGAGCGGTGCTGATGTGGACCTTTGGCAGCCCGTCGAAGGGGTTGCGGCCCTTGGGGCCAAACTCCGGGTCGAGTCGGCCCATTGCGGTGTCGAGTGCCGTCTGGACCTCGCCAAGCTGCAGATAGTCGAACGCCGAGAACGTTGCGGCATCCTTGAAAGCCTTGCTGACCCGTTCCACATCCCGATCGGCCCGTCTGTAGAGAGTGCCGTAACCGAGGAGCAGCATCCGCTTGTCGATCTCGGTCTCCACCAACGCGGCGAGCGTTTGCAGGAGGCTCAGATAGTCACGAGATATTTTCAGACGCACCTCCTCGAGTTTGCGGAACTCGCCCACGGTGGTCGCTGGGCATCCGAGGCACTGCACGAGCGTCTCGCCGTCCCATCCGGTGGTCTGCTCGAGCTGCGTCGCGCTCTGCAGGATTTCAGCCGCAACCATCTTTCGGTCGGGATCCAGTTCGTCTAGAAACCGAGCCCGATTTGCGTGGTATTTGATCAGCCAGCTGATCGGCTCCAAGTCGGGGAGCGTCGCGGGCATCGAGGCTGTTACCAGGGCGGATTCAGACAATTTGGGGAATCTCTCAGTGCGAGTGGAAGGTGTCGGTCCGGGCCGGCATCGGCGCACTATAGCCTCTGTACCCTGCCCCAAAGCCGCAGAGGACGGCTGTTGGGGGTCGTCACTCATCCCTATCTCAGGGCCGCGGCAGAGTTGTCTTTGGCGAGTACGTCGCCATTTAACTACTAAACCACCATCGCTCAGGAAATGTCAAGTAAAATGTCGACCTCCCTCCTTTCGCCATTGTGCTGGCGGCCTGGTTGCCAGCTCGCGCGAAGAGCTCGTCCGCAACGGGGCCCGGGGCGATGACTCCGGTGGAGCTGCAAGGAATCTGAAGATCGCCGTGGCGGAGCAGGCTCCAGCGGTCGGCGACGTGCTCACCACGATCGAGCGGCGGGATTCGCCGCGCTTGGAGCGTTTGCTGGATCCCGATGTCCGTTGGACGAAGGCGGTGGAGGAGCACCTGCACGGTACGGAGCAGGTGATCGCCTGCCTGTCCGAGGAGGGTCCGCCGCCGGCGCCTCCGGCGTATCACGAGGTGCGCGACGGACTGATCACTCGTTGGATCGACTCCCCAGGATGACCTCGCTCGATCTCCGCATTGCGCTTAGGCGGCCGCGGCTGTTGCCGCTCGCAGGCGCTCCAGCGCCTGCCCCTGGGCTGTGGCAAGTGGTGTAATTCCCTTCCGATCGGCTGTCTCGAGGACTTGGTGAACCGTCGAGCCGATCTGATCGACGAGGCGCGTGACCACTTCGCCGTCCAGGTCGCGCAGCTCGGCGTAGACGTTGATCAGGCCGCCGGCGTTGGCGATGAAGTCGGGTGCAAAGAGGATCCCGCGCGCCGCCAGCGCGCCCGCCAGCCGCTCGTCGGAGAGGATGTTGTTGGCGGCGCCGCAGACGATCTGGCAGCGAAGCCGCGCAAGCGTGGCGGTATTGACCGCGCCGCCGAGTGCGCAGGGGGCGAGCACGTCGCATTCCGTCGCGACCGCCTCATCCGGATCGACCCAGGCCGCCCCGAGCTCCTCTGCGAGGGCCCTGCGGCCGGGGTCGATGTCGGAGATCGCGAGCTCCGCGCCGCCGCTGGCGAGCATTCGCGCGAGCCGGCCGCCGACGTTGCCGACGCCGACCACGCAAACCCGGACTCCGGACAGCGAGACGCCGCCGAAACGGTGCTCAAGGCAGGCGCGGATCGCCCCGAGCACCCCCCGCGCGGTCAGTGGGCCCGGGTCGCCGCAGCCGCCGAGCTCGGCTGGCAGGCCGACCACGTGGGCGGTCCGCTCGGCGATCGCGACCATGTCGGTGGCGCAGGTGCCGACGTCCTCAGCCGTTACGTAGCGCCCCCCGAGCGACTCGACCGCGTCGCCGAAGTCGAGCAGCATCCGCCGGCGCAGCTCGCCCACGGGCCGCTCGAGCGTCGGGGCGCAGATCACGCCCTTGCCACCCCCGAGCTCGAGGCCGGTGGCGGCGGCCTTGTAGGTCATCGCCCGCGCCAGACGCAGCGCGTCTTCCACACCATCCGCCGTGGAGTCGTAATGCCACATCCTTGCGCCGCCGAGCGCCGGGCCGAGGGCAGTGGAATGAACGGCGATCGCGATCGTGGCGTCGCTGCGGGGGCCGGAGACGACCCGCAGGTCCTCGTAGCCGGCGGCTATCGCAGTCAGTCGCGCGTCAGAAGAGGCGCTCACTCCGGCCCCCCTTCCTCCAGGGCCTCCTTCATCGCGGCGAGGAACCGGGCCGCCTCGGCGCCGTCCAGCGCCCGGTGATCCCAGGACATGCAGAGGTAAGACATCGGGCGGATCGCGATCGCCTCGTCTTCGTCGCGCTCGATGACGACCGGTCGCTTGACGATTGCCTCTAGGTCGAGGATCGCAACCTGCGGCTGGTTGATGATTGGCGTCGCGAGCACCGCCCCGAACTGGCCTGGATTGGTGATCGTGAACGTCCCGCCCTGGACCTCGTCGGGGTGCAGCCGTTTCTCTCTCGCGCGGGTCGCCAGTTCGCCGATCGCGGCGGCCAGGCCCTCGAGGCTGAGCCGCTCGGCCTGCCGAATCACCGGCACGATCAAGCCGTTTTCGAGGGCGACGGCGATGCCGAGGTTGACCTGGTCGTGGTAGACGATCTCCTCGCCCTCGATCGAGGCGTTGAGGACCGGGTACCGCTCCAGGGCCGCCACGGCCTCCCTGGCGACGAAGGCGAGGTAGGTGAGGTTGACACCGCGACGAGTCATCACCTCGCGCAGCTCCTGGCGCCGGTTGGCGACGCGAGAGAAGTCGACTTCGACGACCGTCGTGCAGTGCGCCGAGCTGCGGCGGCTGTCGAGCATGTGGCGCGCGATCTGCTCCCGCATCGGCGACATCCGCTCGCGCCGGGTGGGGCCGACCAGGTCCTCGGCCGAGGCGACCGGTTGCGGCTCGCCTCGGTAGGGCGACTCGGTGTGCAGGGGCCGCGCCTCATGTACCGCCGGCTCACCGCGCTCCTCCTTCGTCCCGCCGTCCTCTAGAAAGGCCATCAGGTCCGTCTTCCGCACCCGCCCGCCGACGCCGCTGCCCTCGACCCGCTCGAGGTCGATCCCGTGCTCCGCCGCGATCCTGCGCACGACCGGCGAGTAGAAGCCCGAGCGGTCGACCTCGGGCGACTCCTCTGGGTGCTGCGGCGATGACTCCTCCGGGTGCGCCTCGCCGGGCGCCGCAGCGGTGTCGAGCTCGGCGAGCGGCGTTCCCACCGAGACCGTCTCGCCGGGTTCGACCAGGATCCGCTCGAGGCGGCCGGAGGCGGGGGAGGGGATCTCGACGTCGACCTTGTCGGTGCTTACGTCACAGATCGACTCGTCAGCCTCGACCCAGTCGCCGGGGCGCTTGCGCCACTCGAGGATCGTCCCTTCGGCGACCGAGATGCCCATCTGCGGCATCGCGACTGCGACGATCGAGGCATCAGTACGCGAGGAGCTCACGGCACGCCTCCTTCATGTCGTCGAGCTGGGGGAGGACCGCCTGCTCGAGCGGGGGGCTGAACGGGGTCGGAACGTCCGGCGTCGTCAGGCGGCGGACCGGGGCGTCGAGGTCCTCGAACGCCTCCTCGCCGATCAGCCCCGCCACCTCGGCGCCGGCGCCGCAGGCGCGGGTCGCCTCGTGGGCGATAAGCACCTTGCCGGTCTTGCGCGCGCTGGCGAGGATCGACTCGCTGTCGAGCGGGCAAAGGGTGCGCAGGTCGACGACCTCGATGTCCTCGTCGAGCTGGTCGGCGGCCTCAAGCGCGAGGTGGACGGAGGAGCCATAGGCGATCACCGTCATCTCCTCGCCCTCGCGGGCCACCCGTGCCTCGCCGATCGGCACCGTGTACTCACCCTCGGGGACCTCCCCGCGCACGTGGCGGTAGAGCCCCTTGTGCTCGAGGAAGCAGACCGGGTTTGGATCGCGGATCGCGCTCGCCAGCATCCCCTTGGCGTCCTCCGCCGTGGCGGGCGTCAGCACCTTCAGCCCCGGCGCCTGGAGGAACCACGCCTCCGGGTTCTGGGAGTGGAACGGGCCGCCGGAAAAGCCTCCTCCCGAGGGCAGCCGCACCACGATCGGGACCGCGACCCCCTGCCGGTAGTGCAGCTTCGCCGCGACGTTGACGAGCTGGTCGAACCCGCAGGAGATGAAGTCGGCAAACTGCATCTCGCAGACGGGGCGCATGCCCTCGATCGCGGCCCCGGTCGCCGCGCCGACGATCGCGTTCTCGGCCAGCGGCGTGTCGAGCACGCGGTCCGCGCCGAACTCCTCGGCGAAGCCGTCGGTCACCTTGAAGGCGCCGCCGAAGGCGCCGATGTCCTCACCGAGACAGAACACCGACTCGTCACGGCGCATCTCCGTTCGCAGCGCGTCGGAGATCGCCTCGAGGTAAGTCATCTCGGCCATCACGCCGCCTCCCAGCGCGACCACGGCGCCTCTCCGTCGCCGAGCGGCTCCCAGCGCTCCGCGAACACCCCCTCCATCGCGATCGCCGGGTCCGGCAGCGGCGACACGAGCGCCTTCTCCGTGCACTCGGCGACGTAGGAGCGAACCTGCTCGCGAATCCCGGCGATCTCGTCCTCGGCAAAGCCGAAGTCAGAGGCGAGCCGGGTCGCATAACGCTCGATCGGGTCGCGCCTCTCCCACTCCTCGAGCATCCCGTCGGGCACGTAGCTCATGTCGTCGTGGGCGCCATGCCCGTGCATGCGCATCGTCTGGCACTCGATCAGGGTCGGTCCCGCACCACCGCGGGCGCGCTCGACAGCGGCATGCGTCGCCTCGAACACCGCCTCGACGTCGTTGCCGTCGACGTTCGCTCCGGGGAAGCCGTAGCCAGCTGCGTGCTGGACCGGGTCGACCGCAAACTCGAGCTCGTTGGGAGTCGAGTAGGCGAACTGGTTGTTCTCGAGGATGAAGACGATCGGCAGGCGGTGGATCCCGGCGAGGTTCATCGCCTCGTGCCACTGCCCGTTGGCGGTCGAGCCCTCGCCGAAGAACGTCATCGCGACGCGCGGCTCGCGCCGCATCTTGAAGGCGAGGGCCATCCCGTTGGCGACCTGCGCCATGTCGGGCAGCATCGAGACCATCCCCACGCAGCCGAGCTGCCGGTCGCCGAAGTGCATGTTGCCGTCCTTGCCGCCGGTCACTCCGCCTGCCCTGCCCATGTAGTTGGCCAGGTAGCGGTCGGGAGTCACGCCGCGGACGAAATGCGCACCGAGGTCGCGGTGCAGGATGCAGAGCCGGTCGCGCGGGGCCAGCGCGAACGCCGCCCCGACGGCGATCGCCTCCTGTCCGCGGCCGTCGTAGAAGGACCCCGGGACCTTGCCCTGCTTGTAGAGAGCCAGACCTCGCTCCTCGGCGGCTCGCATCATCGTCATGTAACGGAGCAGCTGCGCGCGATCCTCTCGAGTCAGCAGCGCACGGTCTGGAGCGGTGGCATCGCGTACCGCGCTCGCATAGCTGAGCGTCATATCTCTTCGCCTCTCGGTTCTTGCCGGGCTTCGGGATTGCCTCCACCGGCGGATTTGTCGCGACTCCGGGATCTCCGGAGAGCCGCGCCTATGGCGAGGGGAGCGGAGGGATCTGCCTCTTCTCCCTATGTATCGATTGAATCTTACCCCGGTCGGCGGCCCGTTCAAACGGCTAAACGACTACGCCCCTCGTCGCTCTACGATCACGCTCCGTGGCGGGCAGGTCCCCAGCCGCAGCGACCTGCCGCCACGATCAAAAAGCCGCGATTGGTCGCGCCTGGAGCGCTTGTCGACCGCTAAGGTGAGCCCGTGAGCAAGCGTGGCCTGCGCCCCCTTGCCGACGGATCGCGCTTCGCCGTCGTCGCGGGGCGGCCCCGTCGAGCATCGGCATCCATACGCTCCTTCGACGAGGCCTGCTCCGCGCTCGCATCGTGCTTGCGTGGGCGGTTCCCCGAGTTGGAAGCGGCTATCACAACCCGCGTCTACGCAATCTCGGATCCACACGAGGTCGCTGATCCCACCTACCTGCACACCCTGAACGGCGCCCTCACCGCAGCTCTCGACTACGCCCTCGCCGTCATCGAGCTCGGCGAGCGTCGCGCCCCCGGTGTTCCACCGGCCGTTCTCGCAGAGGCCCGCCTTGCTGCTCGCGTCGGCGTCGCCCTCGACACCGTCTTGCGTCGCTACATCGCCGGCAATGCTCTTCTCGGCGATTTCCTCGTCGAAGAGGCGGAGCGCGCTGGAGTCTCGAGCTCTGCCCTTCGCCCCCTGCTACGCAGGCAGGCGACGCTCTTCGATCGCCTGGTCGAGGCGGTGAGCGAAGAGCACGTCCGCGAAACGAAGAGCTGGCCGAGTAACACGGCGGAGCGGCGCCGCGAGTGCGTCAAGAGCCTGCTCGCCGGCGAGCAGGTCGATCACTCTGAGCTCGGGTATGACCTCGATGCCCACCACATCGCCCTGATGGCGAGGGGAGAGGGGTCACCGGAGGCGATGCGCGTGCTGGCGGGGAAGCTCGACCGCCGCCTGCTCGCCGTCTGCCGTGAGGAGGAGTCCGTCTGGGCCTGTTGGCTTGGCGGCAGGAACCCGCTCGAGGTCGAGCAGGCGCTGCGAGCGCTTGGCGAAATCTCCCTGGGTCGGATGTTCGTGACCGTTGGAGAGCGAGGCAAGGGACTCTCGGGCTGGCGATTCAGCCACCGCCAGGCCAAGGCGGCCCTGCCGATCGCCGAGCGCAGGGGGCAGGCCATCCTCCGCTACGCCGATGTCGCCCTGCTGGCATCGATGCTCCGCGATGACCTCGTCACCACCTCGCTGCACCAGCTCTACTTGGAGCCGCTCGAAAGAGCGCGGGACGGCGGCGAGGTGGGGCGGGAAACCCTGCGCGCCTACTTCGCCGCCGAGCGGAACATCTCCTCGACCGCTGCCGCGCTGGGCGTCGATCGTCGTACGGTCGCGAATCGCATTCGCGCCATCGAGGATCTCTTCGGCCGCCCCCTCAAGGACTTCGCGACGGACCTGGAGACCGCGTTGCGCCTCGGCGTTTGATCGGTCGCGTGCCTTTCCCAGTTTGGTGAATCCCGGCTGAGCAAAACCTCATATTGGGGAAGCGGCGGCCGTGCGCAGCCGGGGAAGATCAGCTCGATTCCATCTCACGGATGCAGAGGGGAAAGAGCATGAGCAAGCACCTGATTCGCGCCGCGGTCGTCGCAGCCGGGCTTTCACTGGTTGCATGGGCGACCGCATTGGCGAAGCCGCACGTGATCCGCTCCGGAAACCTCTTTCTAAAGGACGATGGAGGGATCTTCCCGAGCACGCTGCCCAGGCACAGCCAGGTGCCCATTTTCGGGCGCATCAACGCTGAAATCGGAACCGTCGACGGCAGCCATCCTCCCGCGGTCAGGACCCTGAACATCGACTTCGACAAGACCATTCAGGTGAACGCCAAGGGCCTGCCTGTCTGCAGGGAGGGCAAGCTCGTGGCGCGGTCGACCGCGGACGTGAAGAAGGTCTGCCCCGATGCGATCGTCGGCTCCGGGGAAGCCGAAGTCAAAGTCGCCTTCCCTGAACAGAGACCGTTTACTGCCAAGGGTCCGATCGTCTTCTTCAACGGCGGCGTCCACGGCGGCACCACGCTTCTCTTTGTCCACGCCTACGTCGCCGTCCCGGCGCCTACGGCCGTCATCGTCACAGCCAAGATCAGCCGCATCCACCGCGGCCACTACGGCATTCACACTGTCTCGCAGATCCCCGTGATCGCCGGTGGGGCCGGCTCGGCGATCAAAGTCAAGCTCACCATTGGCCGCAAATTTACCTACAAAGGCAAGAAGGAGAGTTATCTGACCGCCAGTTGTCCGACCGGTCACTACTACACCAAAGGGGAAATTCTGTTCAGCGACGATTCCCTGCTGAAAGGGGTCCACATTCTGCCTTGCACGCCGAAGGGCTAGTGCTTACTGCAGGCGGGCGTGCCCCCTGGCAGCCGGTGCCGGTTGCGGGCGATCAGCCGGTAGCCCGCCGCCGCCAGTGGCGAGACCGCCGGCAGCAGGATCGCCCAGCCGGCGATCCGCCAGGGCCGCCCGCCCGCGGCTAGCGCCGCGGCGATCGCTTCGTGCCCAGTGCGGACCGTGCCGTCGGCCTCGATCCAGCGCACGGCCTCAGCCGCCTGCGCCGCGGTGATCTCCAGCTCGTCGAGGTCGGCGAGCTGCCAGGCGACGATCTCCGCTTCCGGGCCGATTCGCTCGAGCAGGCGGGCGCAACTGGTGCAGAAGGCGCAGTCGCCGTCGAAGACAAGCACAGGGCGCCTCTTCATACGGCCGGCCACCTCAGCCCCAGGACTCGGCGAGCAGGCGGTCGATCGCCAGCTGCAGAACCTGGGACCGGCTCCTTCCTGGGTGCTCGGCGGCGATGAAGTTGCTGCCGATGAAGAGCGAGAAGGCGAGGATGCAGCGGGCCTCGACGTCGTCCTCGTCGACGCAGATGGGCCCGAACAGCGAGCGCAGGTACGCCATGCGCCGGTTGTCGACCCGGTGCAGCCGCGCCGCCACCTCCTCATCGCGCCGCGACCAGTCCCGCAGTGCCAGCTCCACCGGCAAGATGCCGCCCGAGGAGGCGATCGCCAGCTCGAAAAGGTGCTGCAGCTTGGCGCGCGGCTCGCCCGGCTCGCTCTCGACCTCGGCGATGACGTCGCCGACCACGCTCTGCTCCCAGCTGTCGAGCATCTCCTCGAGCAGAGCCGCCCGGTCCTTGAAGTGCCAGTAGAAGCCGCCCTTGGAGACCCCCAGGCGCGTCGCCAGCGTCTCGACCCGGATGCTTTCCGGCCCGCCACTTCCGAGCGCCTCGAGCGCCGCTTCAATCCAAGCGTTGCGGGGAGTCTGAACCTTGGCCATGCCAGATCTATACGGCACCGTATTGACAGATGCAAGTCGCTCCCATACTGTCCATACGACAGCGTATGGATCGGAGGTTGCGATGAAGCTCCCAAACGCCGAGCACGAATCCCGTCCCTGGCGCATCCACGACCTCGTTCCCGACTTCACCCTGGAGGACGTCTGGGCCCTGCCGATGCGGGGCGGCCCCAGTGAGTTCCAGGACCTGCTCGACATGGCTGGCTCCTTCGACCCGTCCCAGGCCGAGTCCCGTCCGACCCGCTTCCTCTGGAATTTCCGCGACCGTCTCGGCCGCTGGCTCGACCTCGGCGAGATCTCGGCCTCGGTCGACGGCGAGGAGCCGGGAGAGCTGCCGATTCCGGGCGACACCGAGACCTCGCTGCGCGATCGCCTTCCATCCGACCTGCGCGGCACCGCGTCGGATTTCACCTTCGGCTCGCTCCCCTTCGTCCCCCTCTACCGCACCGACCGCGAGGCCGCTGCCGAGATCTCGAACAAGACCGTCCACGGCGTCGCTCATCTGGGCTGGGTCGATCTGGGCGATGGCCGTTACGAGGGCCGGATGGCCGTCTACGTCAAGCCTCGCGGCGCCTTTGGCAGGGCCTATATGGCCCTGATCAAGCCGTTCCGCTACTGGGTGGTGTACCCGGCGCTGATGCGGCAGATGGAGCGCGCCTGGGATGAGCGCGCCGGTTAAGCCGGAGTTCAGGCGGTCATCGGGACGATTCCCGGCTGGGCTTCGACCCGCTCGAGCGAGGTGGCGCTCCATCGCGTCGAGCGCAGCGCGCCCGGCTGTGCGCTTGGCCTCGATCTCCGCTGCGGGTGGGGGATCTTTGGAGATCGCGATCCAGAAGCGGAGGACCGCGATCGTCGGCTCATGCTTGTACTGCTCGAAGAACATCCACTGCAGCACCTGGGCACGCTCGTAAGGATCGTCGGGCTGGTAGTGGGTGCCGTCGGCGAAGTACCAGAGGATCGCATTCGACTCGGCGAGCGGCCGACCGTCCTCCAGCACCACGGTCGGCACGACCAGGTTGTCGTAGAGCAGGACTGTCATGGGCGGGCTTCGGAAGGTTCCTGGGACGGTTCGCAAGCCCTACACAAGTAATGTCGATTTCGGCGGCGCTCGCTCGTCGTAGTGGGTAGAGGGCGGAAATATCGGAGACGATTTCCCGCGAAGACGACCCGAAAGGACTGCGAGATGAGAGTGATGGCGATTGTCAAGGCGACTGAGGACTCCGAGGCCGGCAAGATGCCGAGCGAGGAGATGCTCACCGAGATGGGCAAGTTCAACGAAGAGCTGGTCAAAGCCGGCGTGATGTTGGCCGGGGAGGGCCTGCACCCGAGCTCGAAGGGGGCCCGGATCAAGTTCGGCGCGGATGGCGAGCGCACTGTGGTCGACGGTCCCTTCGCCGAGACCAAGGAGCTGATTGCCGGCTACTGGCTGCTGCAGGTGGGCTCCTTCGAGGAGGCGGTGGAGTGGATCAGGCGCTGTCCGGACCCACATGAAGAAGGGGGCGAAATCGAGATCCGCCAGGTCTTCGAGACCGAGGACTTCGGCGAGGAGATGACGCCGGAGCTGCGCGAACAGGAGGAGCGGCTGCGAGCGCAGGCGGAGCAGAACCAGTAGCGGGCCGGATCGCGCGGCGAGCAGGCTGAGCATGGAGGGGGACGACGCCCGCCGCGCGATCGACGCGGTCTGGAGGATCGAGTCGGCCCGGCTAATCGCTGGGCTGGCGCGCATCGCCGGCGACGTCGGCGTGGCCGAGGACCTGGCCCAGGATGCACTTGTCGCTGCGCTGGAGCAATGGCCGGCATCGGGTGTTCCCGACAACCCCGGCGCCTGGCTGATGACGACGGCGAAGAACCGGGGGATCGATCGTCTTCGGCACGGTGAGATGGCTGCTCGCAAGGAGGAGGAGCTGGGGCGCGAAGTCGAGCTGTGGGCGCGGTTCGCCGAGCCCGATCTCGCCGCCGCTGCCGACGACGAGATCGAAGACGACCTGCTCAGCTTGATCTTCACCGCCTGCCACCCGGTGCTCTCCACCGAGGCGCGGGTGGCGCTGACCCTGCGCCTGGTCGGTTCGCTGAGTACGGCGGAGATCGCCCGTGCCTTCCTCGCCAAGGAGTCGACGGTGGCGCAGAGGATCGTCCGCGCCAAGCGGACCCTGGCCGAGGCGCGGGTGCCGATCGAGGTGCCGGGCGCAGCTGAGCGCGAGCAGCGGCTCGCCTCGGTTCTGGAGGTGATCTATGCGATCTACAACGAGGGCTACGCGGCGAGCGGCGGCGAGGACTGGATCCGGGCCGACCTCTGCGAGGAGGCGATGCGGCTGGGGCGGATCCTCGTCGGCCTGGCGCCACGCGAGCCAGAGGCGCTGGGCCTGGTGGCGCTGATGGAGTTGCAGGCTGCGCGCTTCCCGGCGCGGACGGGCGCCGCCGGCGAGGCGATCCCGCTGCTCGAGCAGGACCGCTCGCGCTGGGATTTCGTCCTGATAGGGCGTGGCCTGCAGGGGTTGGAGCGGGCAGAAGCGCTGGGGCGGCCGCTCGGCCCATACGCGCTGCAGGCCGGGATCGCCGCCTGCCACGCTCGGGCCCGAACGCCTGAGCAGACCGACTGGGAGCGGATCGCCGCCCTCTATGACGGCCTCGCGGCGATCACCGGCTCACCGGTCGTGCGGCTGAACCGTGCCGTCGCCGTCGGGATGGCGTTCGGCCCGGCGGCGGGCCTGGAGCTGCTCGACGATCTCGCCAGCGAGCCGGCGCTCGGGGGCTACCACCTGCTGCCGGCTGCACGTGGCGAGCTGCTCGAGCGCCTCGGTCGCACCGAAGAGGCGGCGGCGGAGTTCGCCCGAGCAGCGGCGATGAGCGGCAACGCGCCCGAACGCGAGCTGCTGCAGGCGCGGGCCGAGGGGCGCCGCTAGCCGACGGCTATCGCGCGCAGCGGAACTTCGAGGCGCTAAGTCTCATTGTGGTCGAGCGTGGCACGGATGCGGTAGACGCAGCCCGGGGTAACAGGCAGGTCGATGGCGAGAACCCGGTCATCCGTGAAGGCAAACACTTCTGCTTCGACGAGGATCGATTTCGAGCCACTGAAGCCAACGCCCCCGCCTTTTTCACTCGTGATCGCCGCGGCCCCTTTGGGTTCCTCGTCGAATGGGTCGTTGGCCCCAGATGCGGGCGTTTGTTTCACCCCTACCTCGAGCCCATAGAAGAGGCCGACGGTATCGGCGCCGGAGCAGCTCGCCGTCAGTTTCCCGAATCCCGGGACCTTGAGAACCTCCCTGGAGACGCCATCGTTCGGGAACGTGCCGGCGGTTGAGATGATGTCTCCGACGGTGTTGGGATCGAGGTCCGCCGACCCGACGGCTCCATCGGCGATCTTGGAGCCCGTGATGGCGCCATCGCCGATCTTGGGACTCGTAATGGCACCATCGCCTATGTGGGTGCCGGTGACCGTTCCGTTTGCATTCTTGGCTCCTGTGACACTCCGTCGCCGATCTCGAAGCCGCTCACGGTCCCGTTCTTGATGTCGGTGCTGGTCAGCCCTTCGTTGGCGACGTCGACCGACTTCACCTGACCGTTCTTGATCGCTTTCGAGTTGACGGAGTTCTTTTTCGCTGTGTTGCGGCTGCATAGGCGCCGCCGCCGAGCGCGATGAAGAGCGCGATCGTCGCTACCAGGTTCGAGTAGCTGAGGTGCTGGGCGATCCTGCTGAGCATCGTGTTCTCCTCGCGTGTTTGCCGGTCGCGTCGAGCCTGGGCGACTCGGGTTTATCCAAGGCCTGGCTTCCCGCTGGCTCGAGCATTCCATAAGGGCCCGGCCTCGCCCAAAGGCGACGCCCTCATCCTCAATCATTCGGCCATCGAGCAAGCCCGATAATGGCGGCATGTCCGGAGGGGAGTGGATGAACGTCGAGCGTGTCGATCGCTATCTGGCTAGGGCAGATGGGTTTCCGCGCCGTCTCGAGGGGGAGAGCGTGCTGCTCGAGCACGTGCCCCGGCACGTCCGGCGCGTGCTCGATCTCGGCACGGGCGACGGGCGTCTGCTCGCCTTGCTCCAGATGGACCGGCCCGAGATGATCGGGGTCGGCCTCGACTTCTCCACGGTCATGCTCGCGGCGGCGCGCGAGCGCTTCGCCGGGGACGAGCGCATTGAGCTCGTCGAGCACGACCTGGCCGAGTCGCTCCCCGATCTCGGCCGCTTCGACGCGGTCGTCTCCTCGATGGCCATCCACCACCTCCCGCACGAGCGTAAGCGTTCGCTCTGCGATGAAGTCCTCGAACTGCTCGAGCCCAGCGGAATCTTCGCCAACTTCGAGCACGTCGCCTCGCCGACTCAGCGCCTCCATCTTGCCTTCTTCGCGGCGATCGATGAGCCGGTCGAGAACGAGGACCCCTCCGACCGCTGCCTCGACGTCGAGACGCAGCTCGGGTGGCTGCGCGAGCTCGGCTTCGATGACGTCGACTGTTACTGGAAGTGGCTCGAGATGGCGCTGCTGATCGGTGTCAAGCCGGCCTAGCAGGAACGCCGAGCACCGTGACGCTGGGCTCGACGTCCCGGGTCACGACGGAGCCCGCGCCGACGATTGCGCGGCGGCCGATCGTTACTCCCGGAAGCAGGGTCGCGTTGCCGCCGATCCTCGCTTCGTCTTCGATCGTCGCACCCGCCATCTGCTCCTTGACCCAGCCCCCTGCGCCAAGCGTGTTGTCGTTGGTTGTGATCACACCCTGGGCGATGAACACGCCCTTGCCAATCCTGGTCTTCGCTGCCAGTGAGGTAGCGAACATGACCACAGTGCCGTCGCCGATCTGGATGTCGCGATCGACGACCGCCATGCGGCCGATCACGCAGCCGTTGCCGACTCGGGCGGTCTCGCGCAGCGCTGCGCTGTCGCCGATCAGGGTGTCGCTGCCGATCTCGACGTCGTAGTAGAGGATCGCCTGGGCCCCGATCGAGCAACCGGGACCGATACGCAGCTCTTCGCGGTAGGTCGGCTCGCGGGCGATTGCCCCGACCGCCCGCGGGCGTCGGCCAAGGTAAGCACCCGGCAACACCTCCGTGTCCGCGCCGATCTCGACGTTCGCTTCGACGATCGCGTGGGAGTGGATCGTCACCCCGTCACCCAGGACCGCGCCGGACCTTACGATCGAGAACTCCCCAACCGCCACTCCCTCGCCGATCGCGTCGGTCTCGACTACGGCGCTTTTGTGGATCGTGGGCATCGAGGCTCTCGGTTCCGTCCTCCGGAGGACGGCTGATCGTAGCGAGCTTGTAAGCCTGTCCCGCTAGGGTCGGCCGCGCCTGTGGGGATCGAGGAATGCAAACCCGTCGAGCTGCCCGTGGTCGAGGACCCACAGGGGAACCTCGCCTTCGCCGAGGCCGAAAGGCACGTTCCGTTCCAGATCGCCCGTGCCTTCTTTGTCTACGACGTTCCCGCCGCGGCGATCCGGGGTGGCCATTCCCACCTGACGCTAGAGCAAGCGGTGTTCTGCGTGGCCGGCCGTCTCGAAGCCGTGGTCGACGACGGATCGCAACGCCGGACGTTCGCACTGGAGGATCCTCGTGCTGGGCTCTACCTGCCGCCGATGGTCTGGCACGACCTCGTCGGCTTCTCTCCGGGAACGGCCTATCTCGTCCTCGCCTCGGCCCCCTACGACGAGAGCGACTACATCCGCGATCGCGCCGAATTCCGAGCCGCGGTTCGCGCTGCCGATAACGACGATTAGTCCGCAGTCGGGACCGCGCCCTCTTCCCACTCGCGGGCCGAGCGACGCCGGGTCTCGTTCTTGTCGACCACGACCTTGTCGATCATCCCGAGGCGAACACCCGCCCGCACCATTCGCCTGCACTTCGACCAGTCACTCGGCTCCTCGTAGATCGCATCCGAGAGCTCGCCTTCGAAGAAGCGAAGGCCGGCGTGGTAGATGGCCGCTTGCAGACCCCACTGCCCGAGCTCGGGCGGGAACCGGCCGAGGGTTATCGGATCCCCTTCTGCGAAGTTGACTAGCTGTAGCCCGTAGCAGTGCTCGTAGCGGTACGACTGGGCTGCGACCAAGAGGTCCTCGGTGTGGTTGGGCCGAACCGCGTCGTCGTCTCCGAGGATCGCTATCCAGCGCCCGCGGACCAGGCCCAGCGCGTCGTTGACGGGGGGGACGCCGATTGCGTACCAGCGCCGCGACCGCTCCTGAGGGTACGGCCCTCTGATCGAGCGGTTGATGTAAGTGACGCGAGGATCGCCGACCTGCGCGATCGCCTCCTCGGTCTCCGCGGGAGCGCAGTCGCCGGAGACGATCACCTCCACGTTCGAGTAGGTCTGGCCCAGAATCGAGGGCAGAGCGACGTCGCGCAGGGTCTCGTAGGAGTTGTAGGTGGGGACGATAAAGCTGACCAGAGGCTCGGTTTCGGTGAAGGCCAGCTCGTACTCCTCGCTGACGCGGAGCTCTCGCAGCCGCCTCCTGTTCGCCGGCTCCTCGTCGTAGGCGTGGCGGGCGATCTCCGCCGCCCGCCTGGCGTCGACCTCGATCGCCTCGACCCGTGCGCGCAGCTGGCCGAGCTCGCTATGGAGACTCCTGATGTCCGCCTGGACATCGGCGATCGCAGCCTGCAGACCGGCGAGCCCTTCGTGGACGTCGGTGTGCAGCTTCGACCTGAGCAGCCGGGCGGTGCGCCGCGCGCGACCCCGAGATGAGTCCTGCTCGGACATCGTCGCGGGATCCTACGCCGGCGAGGGCGAGGCCACCGTCGCCAGCACCGCCTCCGCGACCAGCTCGCAGGCGGCAGGATCGAGCTGGGGGTAGAGCGGCAGGCTGAGCGCCGCGGGGGCAAGGCGTTCGGCGACCGGGAAGCTGCCCTGCGGCCAGTCCCCGGCGTAGGGGGCGGAGCGGGGCGGCAGCACGGGGTAATGCACGAGGGTCTCGATTCCGCGCGCGGCGAGGGCGTCTTTGCAGGCGTCGCGATCGGGATGGCCGATCACGAACAGGTGCCAGGCCGGGTCTGCCCACTCCGGGATGACCGGGAGGGAGATCGAGTCATTGCCCTGAAAGGCGTCGAGGTAGGTCTCCGCGAGCGCAGCTCTGGTCTGGTTCCAGGAGTCAAGGCGCGGCAGCATCGCTTTTAGCGCCGCAGCGTGGATCTCCCCGAGGCGCGAGTTGACGCCCGCCTCGACGATCTCGTACCGGTTTCGGGTGCCGTAGTTGCGCAGCAGCCGCACCCGGTCGGCCAGCTCGCCGTCGTCGGTCGTCACCGCGCCGCCGTCGCCGACGCCACCGAGGTTCTTGGACGGGTAGAACGAGAAGGCGCCGGCGTCGCCGAGGGCGCCGACGCGACGGCCGTGATGCCTGGCGCCGTGGGCTTGGGCAGCATCCTCTACTACCAGCAACTCATGGGCTGACGCGACCTCGCTGACCGCGTCCATCTCGGCCGGCTCGCCGCGGAGGTGGACCGGGACGATTGCCGCCGTCTGCTCCGTGATCGCGTTGCCGATCAGCTGCGGATCAATGTTGTAGGTCGTCTCTTCGACGTCGACCCCAACTGGGCGGGCGCCGGTCCGCGTCACCGCCAGCCAGGTCGCGATCCAGGTGTAGGCCGGCACGATCACCTCGTCGCCGGGCCCGACTCCGCCCGCGCGCAGGGCAAGCTCGATCGCGCTGAGGCCGCTGGCGACGCCGACGCAGTGGCGGGTGCCGCAGTAGGCGGCGAACTCGCGCTCGAACTGCTCCAGCTCCTGGCCGAGCAGGTACCACCCGGACTCGAGCGTCCTGCCGACCGCCGCCTCGAGCTCCCCGTCGAGCTCGCGGTGCATCGCTTGCAGGTCGAGGAAGGGAACGCGAGCGGTCAAGACCCCGCCGAGGCCCCGTACTCGCTGTACGGGTACCACCATTCCTTGCGCTCGATCCGCGACTCTATGTGGACGTGCTTGGTCTCCTGGAATGCCTCCAGGCCCTCGCGTCCCAGCTCGCGGCCGAGTCCGGACTGCTTGAACCCGCCGAAGGGGCCGGCGTCGTTGTCGGTCAGCGGGTCGTTGATCCAGACCGTGCCGGCGCGCAGCTCGCGCATGCAGCGCATCGCGCTCTCCAGGTCGCTGGTGTAGACGTTGGCGCCGAGACCGAACTCGGTGCTGTTCGCCTGCGCGATCGCCTCGTCCAGCGAGGCCACCGGGACGATCGGGGCTACCGGCCCGAAGGTCTCCTCGCGCAGCAGGGCGCTGTTGGGGGCGGCGCCGACTACGACGGCGGGGGAGAGGAAGTGCCCGCGCTCCATGCCGCCGCTGTCGCCGCCGACGAGGACCTCGGCCCCCGCCGCGCTTGCCGCCTCCAGCTGCGCGATCACCTTGGCGCGCTGGGGCTCGGAGACCATCGGGCCGATGTCGGTCCCGACCTCGAACGGGTCGCCGAGGACAAGGCTGCGCGTGTGCTCGACGAAGGCGCTGACGTGCTCGTCGAAGACATCCTCGACCACGTAGAAGCGCTCGGCCGAGGTGCAGACCTGGCCGGCATTGAGGAATGCGGCCCAGGCGCCGCCGCGGGCAGCGACCTCCAGATCGGAGGCGACGTCGGCGCAGACGATGAAGGCGATCGCGGCGCCGACGTCGCCGCCGCCGGCGACGAGGTTGACCACGCCGGCCGGCATGTGACCGAAGGGCTCGGCCAGCATCAGGGTCGAGAGCGGGGTCAGCTCCGAGGGCTTGCAGACGACGCAGTTGCCGGCGGCCAGCGCCGGCGCCACCTTCCAGGCGAGGAGCAGCAGTGGGTAGTTCCAGGGGACGATGCAGCCGACGACCCCGAGTGGGTCCTTCAGCACCAGCGCCAACTGCGTCGACTCGATCGGCGGGATCACGCGGCCGGCGTGGTCGCGGCCGATCTCGGCGTAGTAGTCGAAGGCGGCGGCCGTCCACTCCAGCTCGTCGCGGTTCTCCAGCAGCGGCTTGCCGCCCTCGGCGGTCATCGTCCGCGCCAGCTCCTCGGCGGCCTCGCGCAGCCGTCGTGCGACCTCGTGCAGCAGCTCGCAGCGCCCCCCGGCGGTCGTGTGTGCCCACGCCGGCGAGGCTTCCTGCGCGGCGCTCACCGCCGCGTCGACCTGTTCCGGCGAGGCGGCGCGCACCTCGGCGATCGTCTCGGTCGTGAATGGGTTCTCCACCGGGAGCGGGGCGGCGGCTCCGCTGGCCCGCTCGCCGCCGATCAGCAGCTCCGTGGTGTGGTCGCTCTCCGTCGACATTGGGGGTGTGGCCAGGCTACCGTCGGGAACAAGTGTGTTGTGGACGCCTTCGGACGATTAGTCTCCTGACGAATGCCTCGCACTGGACGTAGCGTCTTGGCCGTATGGGTGGCTTGCCTTGCGCTCTGCGGAACCATGGCCGGCTCGGCCACGGCGGCACTGCCGAAGCTGCAGCGCATGCTCGCCGGCATCACCACCGCGCGCGGGGGGCCGCCGGGAATCTCGGTCCTGATCGTTCGTAAGCAGCCCACGGGCGCGCGGCGCACGGACTTCTTCTACGCGGGTTTCGCCGATGTCGCCAGTCGCCGCCTGCCCAAGCGCGACGAACACGTGCGCATCGCCAGCGTCTCCAAGGGGTTCAGCGCCTACCTCGCGGTGCTGCTCGCCCGGGAGGGGTCACTCTCGCTGGGTGACACGCTCGGCTCGAGCATCCCCGGGGTTCTGCCGAACGCCGAAGGCGTGACGCTGCGCCAGCTGCTCCAGCACACCAGTGGCCTGCCCGAGTACATCCAGGCTCCCGAGTTCAGCAAACAGCTCAATGCCGACCCCGCCGCCTACCTCGCGCCGCGGCAATTGACGGCGTTCGTTCGCGACGACCCGCTCAAATTCGCCCCTGGCTCCAGCTACCACTACTCCGATACCGACAACATCGCCGCGGGGCTGATGGAGGAGGAGGCCTCCGGGCGCTCCTACACGAGCCTGCTGCGAGGCGAGATCTTCGGGCCGCTGGGGATGAGCGGCAGCAGCCTGCCGCGGACGGTGGCGATGCCCCGCCCGTTCATGCACGGCTACGACGTCAAGCCGGGCAAGAGGCCCGAGGACGTCAGCGAACTGATCAACCCGGCCGGGGCCTGGGCCTCGGGCGGGATCGTCTCGACCCCTGCCGACCTGGCGCGCTTCGCCCCGGCCTACGTGCCGACGATCCTGCGCGCCACGCGCCGCCTGGCCGGGGCTTTCAGGCCAGGCGCTTCCTCGCCTCCGGGCCCCGGCCGTAATTCCGCCGGGTTCGGCATCTTCCGCTACAGCACCCGCTGCGGCGACGTCTACGGTCACACGGGGTCGTTCCCCGGCTACCGGCTCTTCGTCGCCGGCGACGCCGCCGGGCGGCGCTCGGTCGTCTTCGTCGTCAACGCCCAGATCATTCCCGGGCAGGGGTCCCAGCGGGTCGCCGCCGCGATCCGGCGCGCGCAGGCCGAGGCGGTCTGCCGAGCGCTGCGTTGACGGCGACCGTCAGCTCCCCGCCGGGTGCTGGCGCGTTGCTGCGCGAGTGGCGCCGCCGCCGCCGCCGCACCCAGCTCGACCTGGCGCTCGACGCCGGGATCTCGGCCCGGCACCTGAGCTTCGTCGAGACCGGCCGCTCGACGCCGAGCGCCGAGATGGTGTTGCTGCTCGCCGAGCAGCTCGAGGTGCCGTTCCGCGAGCGCAACCAGATGCTGCTCGCCGCCGGCCACGCCCCGGTCTTCCCCGAGCGCGCGCTGGAGGATCCCGAGATGGCACCGGTGCGGGAGGCGCTCGACGTGATCCTCACCGGCCACGAGCCCAACCCCGCGGTCGTCGTCGACCGCGGCTGGAACCTCGTCGCCGCCAACTCGGCGATGACGGCGCTGGCAGGGTGGGTAGACCCCGATCTGCTCGAGCTTCCTGTCAACGTGATGCGGGTCGGCCTGCACCCGCGTGGGATGGCGGCGCGGATCGTCAATCTGGGCGAGGTGCATGCGCACTTCAAAGGGCGGCTGGAGCGCCAGGTCGCGGTCACCGGCGACGAGGATTTGGCGGCGCTACTCGAGGAGGTCTCCGCCTATCCGGCGCCTCCGTACGAGCACGACCCAGCCTCCGAAGTTGCCGCGGGCAACATCCTCACGCCGCTGATGCGGTTGCGTGGACCGGACGAGAGCGAGCTGTCGTTCTTCTTCACGGTCGCCACCTTCGGCACCGCGGTGGAGGTGACGGCCTCCGAGCTCTCGATCGAGCTGGGATTCCCTGCCGACGCCGCGACCGCTGAGTTCCTGCAAGGCCTACCTCTGGGGTAATAGACAGCGTTCCCCAGAGCTGCCAGGGTGGCGGCGTGACGGACTTCGACGTGGTCGTCGTAGGGGGGCGCTGCGCCGGCTCTCCCTTGGCAGTGATGCTCGCCCGCCGCGGCCTGCGCGTCTGCGTGGTGGACAAGTCCGAGTTCCCCAGCGAGACGCTCTCGACTCACGTGATCCAGCCTTCGGGCGTGGCGATCCTCGAGCGGCACGGGATGCTCGACGCGATCGTCGCTGCGGGCGCGGTGCTCCTTGACCGCTTCACGTTCGTCACCGACCAGGCACGGATCGACACGGGGATCGACGCGTATGAGTTCGAGGCTCCGCCCCTGTCCATGCGCCGGGTGACGCTTGACCACTTGCTGGTGGAGGCGGCCGCTGCCGCCGGGGCCGAGGTGCGCACGGGCACCCGCGCGACCGGCCTGATCTGGGATGGCGACCGCGTCGCCGGGGTGGAGACCGCGCAGGGGCCGCTCCGCGCGCGCTTCGTCGTCGGCGCCGATGGGCGCAACTCGACGGTGGCGAGCCTCGTCGGCGCCGACGAGTACTACGTCGCGCCTCCGGGTCGGCTGTTCGCCTGGGCTTACTTCGAGGACGCGACCGAGACCGAGGGGCGGCTGCGCCTCGGGTCGCTGGGCGAGCTGGCATACGTCGCCTGTCCGACCGACGCCGGCCTCTACCTCGCCGCGGTCTGCCCGCCGATGGAGAGCAAGGACGCCTTCCTCGCTGCGCGGGAGGACAACTTCAAAGTCGGCCTCGAGGCCTGGCCTGAGCTGTCCGAGCTGTTGGCCGGCGCGAAGCGGGTCGGCCCGATCAGGGTGATGCCCTACTGGCGCGGCTACTTCCGGGAGGCCGTGGGGCCGGGATGGGCATTGCTCGGCGACGCCGGCCACTTCAAGGACCCATCGCCGGCGCAGGGCATGGCCGACGCCCTCCGCCATGCAGAGCGCCTCGCCGACGTCGTCGTCGCGGGCCTCGGCGGAGTGGCCGATCTCGACGAGGGGCTTCGTCGCTGGTGGCGGTGGCGGGACGAGGACGGCTACGAGATGCACTGGTTCGCCACCGACCTCGGCGAGCCGAGCTCCTTGCCGCTCGCGAACCAGGTCATCTGCGACCTCGCCGAGGATGACGATGCCACCGAGGGGCTCCTGCGAGTGCTCAACCATGAGATCCCGCCCTCGAGCCTGTTCACGCCCCGGCGGATCGGCCGAGCTGCGGGACGCGTCGCCCGCCGGCGACCACGCGAGGTCCCCGCGATGGTGAAGGAGGCCGCGACGGAAGTCCGCAAGCAGGCCGTCCGCGCCAGGCAGCGGCGGGCGCGGCAACGGCTTCAGCGCGTTTAAGGTGTGCCCGTGCGGGAGCGCCTGCTGCTTTTCATCGTCATCGCCGGCTTCGTCGTGCCGAACGCCTTCGTGGTCGCGTTCTTCGTCGACGAGGGCTTCGAGCTCGGCAGCTATTTCTCGCTCTGGACCGCGAGCATCCCGTCGACGCAGCTGCTGGTCGATCTGGTCATCGCTTCGCTCGCCTTCTTCGTCTGGGCTGCCGTGGAGGGGCCGCGGTCGGGGATCGAACGCTGGTGGGTCTGCATCCCCGCCACGCTCCTGGTCGGCCTCTGCTTCGGCCTGCCTCTGTTCCTGTGGATGCGGGAGCGGGCACTGCGGCAAGTTGCGGCCAATCCCTTGTAGGGGGACTGGCCGGTCTGGTTCAATCGGATCACCAGAGAAAGGAGGTGGTCCTATTTTGAGTCACATGCTTCAGGGGACCCTGGAGGTGCAGGGCCGCTAGGCGCCGCACTGTTTGGGCCGCCCGCGGAATCCACCCCGGGCACCGGCGAGCAAAGGGAGGCCGCGCTTCGTCCCACGCGGTCGTCGTTCCCGCGTTCGTTCTAAGCACCTGATCGGGGCCGCCTTCGGGCGGCCCCGGTTCTTCTCCGTCACCCTGATCCGCGTAGCCTTCGGCTCCGAAGAGACGAGCCCGAACCGAACCAGGAGGTTGCGATGATCAGCAAGCTGGACTTCGTCGGAGTGCCGTCGCAGGACGCGGAGCGCTCGCGGGCGTTCTACGTCGAGACGCTGGGGTTGCGGCCGGACGAGAACTCGCGGTTCGAGTTCTGGGTCGGCGATACCTGCTTCGCGATCTGGGAGCCGAAGCGGTTCGGGATGGAGTTCGAGCCGCAGCACAACGCCCACCCGGCGCTGCACGTGGACGACGTCGCCGCCGCCCGTGCCGAGCTGGAGGCGAAGGGAGTGGAGTTCATGGGGGAGACGATGGATACCGGCGTCTGTCACATGGCCTTCTTCCGCGACCCCGACGGCAACGACCTGATGCTGCACAGCCGCTACGCGCCATACGAGAACGCCAGCTGATGGCAGGGCGGATCGTCGTCTTCGGCGCGACCGGCTACACCGGTCGGCTCGTCGCCGAGCAGCTGGTGGCGCGCGGGCAGAAGCCCGTGCTGGCGGCGCGCAGCGCCCAGCGCCTGGAGGAGCTCGCCGCCGAGCTCGGCGGCCTCGAGACGGCTGTTGCCGACGTGGCTCGCCCGGCGAGCGTGGCGGGGCTGGTCGAGGCCGGGGACGTGCTCGCGACGACGGTGGGGCCGTTCGTCCGCTGGGGCGGCGCGGCGCTCGACGCCGCGATCGCGGCCAAGGCCCACTACATCGACACGACGGGCGAGCCCGCCTTCATCCGCCGCGTCTTCGAGCGGGAGGGACCTCGGGCCGAGCAGGGGGGATGCGGGCTGCTCACCGCCATGGGCTACGACTGGGTGCCGGGCAACTTGGCGGGCGCTCTCGCGCTGCGGGACGCCGGGGACGCCGCCACCGCAGTCCGGATCGGCTACTACATGCGCGGCGAGATGCGGGCGGATGGGATGAGCGGCGGCACCAAAGCCTCCGCCATGGGTGCATTTCTAGAGCCCGGTCATGGCTGGCGGGGCGGTCGCCTCGTCACCGAGCGCGGCGCGGCACGCGTTGCCAGCTTCGAGGTCGAAGGTCGCCGCCGGGCAGCGATCTCGGCCGGCAGCAGCGAGGCCTTCGCGCTGCCGAGGATCCATCCCGGCCTGCGGGAGGTGGACGTGTACCTGGGCTGGTTCGGCCCCGCTTCGCGGGCGCTCTCGATTGCCTCTCTCGGGATCTCCGGTGCGACCCGCATTCCAGGTGTCAAGACCGGATTGCAGAGAGCGTTCGCTCGCCTCGTCAAGGGCTCGACCGGTGGGCCGCCCCCCGAGCAGCGAGCCAAGTCGGGCTCGGTGATCGTCGCCGAGGCCCTCGACTCCGGCGGTCGGGTCCTGGGCGAGGCCCGCGTCGGCGGGGTCGACGGCTATACGTTCACCGGCGCCATGGTCGCCTGGGCCGCCGAGCGTGCCGCCTCCGGCAGGCTGCAGGGCAGCGGCGCACTCGGCCCCGTCGATGGGTTCGGCCTCGACGCACTCGAGGGGGGAGTCGAGGAGGCCGGCATACGCCGCAACGGCTAGCCGCGGATAGGGATGACCCGCCCTCTAGAGGCGGAATTCCACCCAGAGCGGGTAATGGTCGGACATGCGGTATGACTTTTGCCCGGTGGTGAGCCCGGAACCGGCGAGCACGGTCTGGCTCCAGTCGAACAGGTTGGCCCTGCCGTCATAACGGAGGGAGAGCAGCGGCCTCTCGCCGGCGCGGTCCTCCGTGAACCAGGCGATCTGGTCGTAGTAACCTTTCAGCGGTTTACCACCGACTTTGCGCGGGCGGTCGATTTGCTCGGGGACGATAAGGCCGGTCGAGGTGAAGGCTTGCCAGAGCGCACCGTCCCTGCGGTCGATGTTGAAGTCCCCGAGACAGATCAAGTTCTGGTCCCAGCTGTTGGCGTCTTCCGCCCACGACCTGAGCCAGGTGGCGATTGAAGAAAGCTCTGCCTCCCTTTCCGCCAGCTCTGATTTTTTCGTGCCGGCCCAGATTACGTGCAGGGTGATGAGGATAAAGGTGGCCCCGTTGCGTTTGAAGGCGACGGCGTAGGGCGTGCGGGCGAACTGGCGGGTGAGCGCAAGTTTGGCGATGGCTGGTTTTCTGCCGCTTTCTTTTGTCCAATTGAGTGGGACGACGAGCTCGCAAGCTAGTCCGGAAACCTCTAGCCGCTCACGGTCGAAGACGAAGGCGAGGCGCTCGTTATCCCCCTTGTCGTCGACTACGGCATCGGTGAGGACCACCGAGTAGCGATCGCCGAGGCCCTTCAACACGTGACGAAGGGCTCGGATGTCGGCCTGGACCTCCTGGATCGCGACGACGTCGAAGCGCGAGACGATCTCCGTGATGCAGGCAAGTGCATGAAGATCTCGCTTGGGCGTATCCCCGGCATTGGATTGCCACTTGTCGGTGAGCCCGCCGAACTCCCGGATGTTCCAGGTTGCGACGAGGAGGTTGTCGTCGCTCTTCCTGGGGACTTCGCGGCTGAGCTGACGCCGCAGGGCGGTTAGCTCCGCCCGGGTAGCTGCGGGCGGTTTGTCGGTGATCGTCGCCATGGTCCGGTTCGGCTGTGGCACGCTTTCACACTTTCTTCAATAGTGCAAGAGAATCTGAGTGATGTAAAACGATCCCTTCCTTGCTCCCCATCACACTGGCTGACCAGCCAAACTGGCACAATCTCGTGTCATGGACGCTGCCTCCAACGGAGCCGCCGCCTCCAATGGAGCCGCGCCGTCGCCCCAGCACTTCGACGTGCTTATCGTCGGCGCCGGGCTCTCCGGGGTCGGCGCTGCCTGGCACCTCGAGGACAGGCGCCCCGGCACGAGCTACGCGATCCTCGAGGCGCGCGAGGACCTTGGCGGCACCTGGGACCTCTTCCGCTATCCCGGCATCCGCTCCGACTCCGACATGCACACGCTCGGCTACCGGTTCCGGCCCTGGACGGACTCGAAGACGATCACCGACGGCGACTCGATCCTCGAGTACGTGCGCGACACCGCACGCGAGGCCGGGATCGATCGCAAGATCCACTACCGCCACAAGGTCGTGCGGGCCGAGTGGTCGACGGCCGAGACGCGCTGGCTGGTCGAGGCCGAGCGCACGGACACAGGGGAGACGGTCCGCTTCAGTTGCGGGTTCCTCTGGATGTGCAGCGGCTACTTCCGCTACGACGAGGGCTACACCCCGGAGTTCGAGGGAGTGGAGCGCTTCGCCGGCCGTGTCGTCCACCCCCAGCACTGGCCCGAGGACCTCGAGTACGAGGGCAAGCGAGTGGTGGTGATCGGCAGCGGCGCCACCGCCGTCACCCTGGTGCCGGCGATGGCAAGGGACGCGGAGCGGGTGACGATGCTGCAGCGCTCGCCCACCTACGTCGCCTCGTTGCCGGCGGTCGACCCGGTCGCCAAGGGCCTGCGCCGCATCCTCCCGCACCGCGCCGTCTACCCGGTCGTGCGCTGGAAGAACGTCTCTGCTCCAGACCCTCGTCTACCAGCTCAGCCGTCGTCGCCCGGACCTCCTGAGGAAGTTCCTGCGCAAGGGGGTGGAGCGTGCGCTGCCGCCGGGCTACGACATCGACACCCACTTCGAACCGCGCTACGACCCGTGGGACCAACGCCTCTGCGCGGTCCCCAACGGCGACCTCTTCAGGGCGATCTCCCGCGGCGATGCCGAGGTCGTCACCGATCGCATCGAGACCTTCACCGAGCGCGGCCTGCTGCTCGAGTCGGGGCGTGAGCTTGAGGCCGACGTGATCGTCACCGCCACCGGCCTCAACCTGCTCTTCCTCGGCGGCGTCGAGGTCAGCGTCGACGGCGAGGCCGTCGACATCCCCTCGCGGATGACCTACAAGGGGATGATGCTGAACGGGGTCCCCAACGCCGCCCTCACCGTCGGCTACACCAACGCCTCCTGGACGCTGAAGGCCGACCTTACATCGGAGTACGTCTGCCGCCTGCTGGCCCACATGGATGCGCACGGCTACGACAAGTGCGTCGCCGAGGTGAACGACTCGACGGTTATCCCGGAACCCCTACTCGACTTCACCTCCGGCTACGTCCTGCGCTCGATTGACCAGCTCCCCAAGTCGGGCTCAAAGGAGCCTTGGAAGCTGCGCCAGAACTACGTCTTCGACCTGCGCACGATCAGGCGGGCGCCGATCGAGGACGGCACGCTGCGCTTCTCAACGCAGGGGATCGCTCCAGCGCAGACCCTCGAAGCGCGAGAAGTCGGAGTCGCGTGAGCAAAGCTCAGCGCCGTGCTCGATGGCGAGCGCGGCCAGGTGGGCGTCGCTGGTCAGGTTCGCTGCCGTTCCGAGCGGTTCCAGCAGCTCTCGTAGTAGAGCGGCATGCCGGTCTGTGGGGTGGACGACCGCGGCCACCGGTTGACCAAGCCAGCTGTTGATGAATCCGAAAGCCTTAGCTGGGGAAAGCGGGTGTCCGAAGGCGACCGGGTTGGTTGAAATCCGGATGAAGCCAAGCAGGACCAGCCAGGCGAAGCCGACCATCTCGGTGCCCGAGAGTGTCTGCTCGAGCCATGATCGAGCCCGGGCATGGTGAGGCGAAGATTCGTCCACTGCGTAGATCAGCAGGTTGACGTCCGGCAGCTTCACTTGCGCAGCTGGAGCTTGCGCATGGTCTCGGCATCTTCGATCTCTCCAGCCAACCGCAGGGCCTTATCGAGGTTGACGCCGGACCTGGCTTCCAATCGTTGCGGTGTGGGGAGGCGGTAAGGCTGCGGTTTCGCCTCGGCATTGCTCAACCCCCGCCTCACACTCGAGTTGAGCGCCTCCTTGAAGGAGATGTCGCGCTCCCGTGCCTCTGCTTTCAGCTTGGCAGCGACATCCGGGTCTAGCGTCACCGTTGTGCGCATGGGCGCATCATAACAGCAAGTCCTTTGCTGTCATGATGCTTCAAGGTAAGACTTTACGGCTCGGGCAGGATTGCAATCGCTCGGCCTGGGCCGCCGCTGGCGAAGGCGATCTTGACCGGGAGGAAGACGAAAGAGGCGCCGCGGGTAGGGAGTTGATCGAGGCTGGTCAGCATCTCGACGAAGAGCATCTCCCGCTTCAAACCCTCCTCGTGGACCTTGATCCCCTCCTCGGCCGAGCCCATGCTGGGGGCGTCGATACCGATCGTGGCGACGCCGCGCTCGTGCAGGAAGATCGCCACGGCCGCCTCCGGAGCCGGCCATGCGGGACGGGACTGCAGCACCACCGGCTCATGGACGAACGCCTTGCCGGCTTCCCCCGCGACGTAGTGCTTCGACCAGCCGGTCAGCAGCAGGACGACCTCGCCGGGCTGGAAGCGGCCGTGCTCCTCCTCCCAGGCTTCCATGTGAGCGACGGTGATCGGGGGGCTCACGCCCGGCTTGGCCTGGCCGTCGAGGTGGCGCAGGTCGACCACCGCCGCCGGCCCGATCAGCTTCGAGAGGTCGAGCTTCTCGACCCCGGCTTCGCCCAGCGGCCCGGCACCGGGCAGGCCCGAGCCCTCGGGCGGCACGAAGTGACTGGGCGCGTCGACGTGGGTGCCGGCGTGCTCGTCGACGATGATGAAGTGGGTGACGTAGGGGCCTAGCGAACAGCAGCTAGCGCCGGTTGGGAGTTTCGCTTCCTCGTACCAGCTCCAGTTCTTGTGGGCGAACGGCATGTGGTCCGGCCAAGTCCCCGGCAGGTGCTCGGAGAGGGTCACCGAGAGGTCGACGATCTTGTCTGGCGCGGCGCTGATCGACACGTTCGGAAGTGTACGGTCGAGGCGATGGCGAAGAAGAAAGGCGACAAGCTCGGGAAGTACGAGAGCAAGCGCGACTTCGAGGCGACTCCCGAGCCAGCGCCGCGCAAACGTCGTCGCCGCAAGGCGAAAGCGAAGGCGTCGCGCTTCGTCGTCCAGGAGCACAGCGCCCGTCGTCTGCACTGGGACCTGCGCCTGGAGCACGATGGCGCCGCCGCCTCCTGGGCGATCCCCAACGGCATCCCCGATGACCCGGAGGAGAATCGCAAGGCGATCCGCACCGAGGACCACCCGCTCGAGTACCTCGAGTTCGAGGGCGAGATTCCGGCCGGCGAGTATGGGGCCGGGACGATGCGGATCTGGGACCGGGGCACCTACGAGTGCGAGAAGTGGCAGGAGGGGAAAGTCATCGTTCGCTTTGCCGGCGAACGCCTCAGTGGCCGCTACGCACTCTTCCGGACAGGCAGCGGCAAGGACTGGATGATCCACCGCATGGACCCGCCGGCGGAAGCGCGGGACCCCTTCCCCGAGTCGGTGGTGCCGATGCTCGCCAAGCTCGCCAAGCTGCCGGCCGACGCCGACGAGGGCGGCTGGGCGGCCGAGGTGAAGCTGGACGGGGTGCGGGCGATCGCCTACTGCCGACCCGGCCGGCTGACGCTGCAGAGCCGCAACCTCAACGACGTCACCAAGCAGTACCCAGAGGTGAAAGGGCTGACCCGCCAGCTCGGCTCCCTCGACGCGGTGCTCGACGGCGAGCTGGCCGCCTTCGACGAGAGTGGCCGGCCGAGCTTCGGCCGCCTCCAGCAGCGCATCCACCAGACCTCGGAGAGCGTCGTCAGGCGCCGGATGAAGAGTTACCCGGTCACCTACATGATCTTCGACCTGCTTTACCTCGACGGCCATGACCTGATGGAGCAGCCCTACAGCCAGCGGCGGGAGTTGCTCGAGAAGCTCGAGCTCGAGGGGGAGAGTTGGCAGACGCCGCGTTACTCGACCGGGCACGCATCCGAGTTGCTCGCGGCGACCGCCGAGCAGGGCCTGGAGGGGTTGGTGCTGAAGCGGCTCGACAGTCGCTACGCGCCGGGCAAGCGCACTGGTGGCTGGCTCAAGGTCAAGAACTCGATGCGCCAGGAGCTGGTAATCGGCGGCTGGGTGCCGGGCGAGGGCCGGCGCAAGGACCAGCTCGGGGCGCTGCTGATGGGCTACTTCGACCCGGAGGCCGACGAGGAGGGGCTGCGCTACGTCGGCAAAGTCGGCACTGGCTTCACTGACAAGGACCTGCGCGAGTTGCTCGAGCGTTTGCGCCCGCTGGCTCGCGAGACAAGCCCTTTCGCTGGTCGCCAGCCGCCGAAAGCGAGGGCCGCGCACTTCGTTGATCCAGAGCTGGTCGCCGAGATCGAGTTCTCCCAGATGACCTCGGACGGAATTGTCCGCCACGGCTCCTTCAAGGGCCTGCGCGAGGACAAGCCGGCGAGCGAGGTTACGCTCGAGGACGTGCCGTGAGTTAGCCGCCTATATAGGCGGCTAACTCACGGCACGTCCTCGCCCGAGCGTTCGTCGAGCCGCTCGGCGAGTCGGTTCATGCCGAGCCCGCGGGCAGCCTCGGCGGCGCCGGCCCAGTTGGTCTCGCGGTCGGGTGGGGGCTCGACCCCGGCGTCGCGCAGGGTCGCGATGTCCTTGAAGGCGAGCAGGTCGTCGCGGCCGTCGATCAGCGCCCCGCGCAGCGCCGCGCGGCGCTCGCGGATCGCGTTGTCGAGGATCGCCTCGAGCGAGCCGTGACGGCTCAGCAGCTCGGCCGCGGTCTTCGGGCCGACACCCTTGGCGCCGGGCAGGCCGTCGGAGGGGTCGCCGCGCAGGGCGATGAAGTCGGGAACCTGCTCGGGGTCGACCCCGTAGCGCTCGCGCACCTCCACCGGCCCCACTTCCTCTGAGCCTTTGGTCCCCGTCTTCACGTAGAGCACGGTGACCCGCTCGTCCGCGCACTGGTACATGTCGCGGTCGCCGGTCATCAGAAGCGCCCGCCCGCCCGCCTCGGCCTCGCGCCGCGCGTAGGTGCCGAGCAGGTCGTCGGCCTCGAGATCGTCGCTGGTTGCCACCGTCCAGCCGAATGCCTCGAAGAAGTCGCGGCAGGCGGCGAACTGCGGCGAGAGGTCGTCGGGCATCGCCGCCTCGCGCTCGGCGTGGTAGGAGGGGTAGAGCTCGGTGCGGTAGGAGGCGGCGTCGGGGCCGAAGCAGAGGACGACGGCGCGGGGCTCGTGCTTCTCGACCTCGCGCACGATCAGGTTGGCGGTCCCCAGCAACGCGTTGACCGGCTTTCCGTCCGGCCCGACGATCGAGTCGGGCAGCGCGTAGAAGGCGCGGAACAGCATCGAAGGCGCGTCGACGGCGAGCAGCGGTTGGGACATGGCGCCAGCCTAGATGCTCTACCTGCCGCGCTCCGTGGCGCCCGCTTCGTCCCCATCGTTCGCACCCTGGCACCCGTCATAGCCGGCGTCTCGCGAATGGGCTACTGCGCCTTCGTCACCTACAACGTGTTCGCGCAGCCCGGAATCGCTAGGAGCGCGACCCGGGCTGCGAGCGATGCCATAGACGGCTAGTGCCGTTACTCGATTACTACTCCAGCCTATTCGACTTTCCAAGTGAGGCCGGCATGAGAGCCGGTCAACTCCAAGACCATATCCGCTTCTAGGTGTGCGGAGTTAGCTCCATAGTTTAGTGCGCATCCAAATAACGATAACATTTCTCTGGTGTTAATTAACTGATGAGAAAAGGTTCCGGTGCCGATTTTCGCCACAAAGCAACCTTTAATGGTTGCGCTTTCGGGTAGCGGGCATTCTTCATTCAAGTTAGTCACCGTCGCGAAGGTTAAACCGTCAAGCGGTGTGAATAAGATATAGGGATTACCACTTCCAGAACCATGCTGTTCCGTCGTTAATGCGCTGCCTGAGTGTAAGATGATTAAGGCTAATACTTTCATGTCAATAACAGATGGCATGATCGTGCACGAAGCTCCGATTAATTTGCCTTCGGCATTTACGCCTTGCGCTTTGCATTCTCCAACGCCGAAGCCAAAGCGGATTGTCCCACTGCCGTGACCAGAGTTCGACATTGAACCGCTCGTCATAGACACTGGACAGGAAAGCTCCACGTTCAGGCCTAAGACCCGCAGCCTGTCGTCTCCGGGTGAGTCAGCTGTCCCCATAAGCCCTACGGTAAAGGGCGCCGCTAAGCCTGTGACTTGGACTTTGCCCGAGGCCTGCGCGCAACTGACCACCAAGACCATAAAACCAAGCACGGCGAGGAACGAGAGTCCAAGGGCCTTGAGCCCTTGCTTTCGGTAGTGCATGTGAGATCCTCCTTTGAAGATGGCGCCTCAGGCGCGCGTGTGTGAGCGCCCAGCATCCCCCCTGCGCCGCCTACGTTGTCAAGCTCTTACCGCAGATGTTTTCTGGCAGGCATGCTCATCGACGCTGTCAAGTTGCAGTCCATTCTGATGCGTGGCTTTCACCTCTAACGAGGTGTCGATTGCCAAGGACCCGGTCCGAATCGATCTCGGCTACGGTCCAGGCATGGGAGCGGGACTGAGCCCTCGCATCGCGCCCGGCACGCGCCGGCAGCTTGGCTTGGTCAACGCCGGGATCGCCCGGCTGGCGGGGCTCGCCACCAGGGGCAGGCCGCCGCACATCTTCACCACCCTGGGGCGCCATCGCGGCCTTTTCCGGCGCTGGCTCTGGTTCGCCGGCGGACTGATGCCGGGTGGCCAGCTGCCGCGCGCGGATACCGAGCTGGTGATCCTGCGGGTCGCCCACAACACCGGTTGCGAGTACGAGTGGGGCCACCATGAGCGGCTAGGGCGTCGCGCCGGTCTCGGCACCGAGGAGATCGCCCGGGTGCAGATCGCCCGGGTGCGCGAGGGCGATGGCGCACCGGGTTGGTCGGAGCGCCAGTCAATGCTGCTCGACACCGCCGACGAGCTGCACGCGAGCGGTGTCATCGGTGACGCGCTGTGGCAGCGGTTGAGCGGGGAGCTGGACGAGGTCGAGCTGATCGAGCTCTGTCTGCTGATAGGTCACTACGAGATGCTCGCGATGACCCTCAACTCGCTGCGGGTTGAGCCTGACTTTCCGTCGAAGGCGGCCTCCTCATGAAGGATTTGCGCGGCAAACGCTGCCTGATCACCGGCGCCGCCAGCGGCATCGGCCGGGCGACGGCGCTGGCTGCGGCGGCGAAGGGCGCGGACCTCTACCTGACCGACATCCAGGACGATGCGCTGGAGAGCGTCGCGGTCGAGGTCAGGCGAACGGGCGGCACCGTCAGCTTTACCAAGGTCGCCGACATTTCCGACCACACCGCGGTCGTCGCGATGGCGGAGGAGATCCACGCCGCCCACGGCAGCATGGACGTGGCGATGAACATTGCCGGCGTCTCGACCTGGGGCCCGATCGAGCGCCTCGAACGCCATCACTGGCAGAAGATGATCGACGTCAACTTGATGGGGCCGGTCAGCGTCCTCGAATGCTTCGTGCCGCCGATGATCGAGGCCGGTCGTGGCGGTCACGTGGTCAACGTCTCCTCTGCCGCCGGCCTCTTCGGTTTGCCTTGGCACGCCGCGTACAGCGCCAGCAAGTTCGGCCTGCGCGGCGTCTCCGAGGTCTTGAGGTTCGACCTGCGCCGCCACGGTATCGGCGTCAGCCTGGTTTGCCCAGGCGCGGTGAAAACGCCGTTGGTCGGCACCGTCGAGATCGTCGGCGTCGATCGCGACGACCGGCGGATACGGAAGCTGGTCGAGCGCTTCGAGCGCCACGCCGTCAGCCCCGAGCGGGTGGCCGAGCGGATCCTCGCCGGCATCGAGAAGGACCGCTACATGGTCTTCACCTCGGCCGATACCCGGATCGGCTACTGGGTCCAGCGCAAGTTCGCCCCTCCTTACGAGTGGACGATGCGCCTGTTCAACGACCGCCTCACCGCGGTTGCCGGGGCGAGCCGCGCCGACGCTGAGTCCCGGAGAGCGTCCTCTTTAGACTGACCCCGTGCTTTCGCGAATCGGCATGCGCTCGCTGGCCCTGGGGTTTTTGATCGTGGGGCTCTTCGTTGCCCCTGTTGGCGCAGCACCCACGGTTAGTGGCGAATTCGAAGTCTCCGGCCTCGATTCGAACAACAAGCTGACGCAGGGCCCCGATGGCAACATCTGGGTGACGCTGAGTTCGGCGACCGCGGACGTGGCCCGGATCACGCCTGCGGGGGAAGTCACGGAGTTCGACCTTGGGGCGGAAGGCCCATCGGGAATCGCCACTGGCTCCGACGGCAACCTCTGGATCACCCGGAGCGGCGGAGTGACGAAATTCGCGCCGGCTGACCCAGAGGGCACGAAAGCCATAACCACGATCATCGAGATCACCGGCAGTCACTCGATCGTCAGCGGCCCCGACGGCAACCTTTGGGTGGCGACGATTGGGAACCTGGTGCGAATCTCGCCCGCCAACCCAGAAGGAAAAGAAGTCTTTGCGGTTGGTGGATTGGCGCCGCGTGACATCGACACTTCCGGGTCGCTGCTAGCGATCGCCGATTTCGGCGAAAAAAGAATCGTTACCGCCACCACTGAGGCGATACCGGTGACCACGCCGTACGTGATCTCTGGCGGGCCCCAGGGAGTAGCCGGAGGTCCCGGCGGTCAGATCGCATATACGCAGCCGAGCGAAGAACCAAAGGAGATCGGGCTATTCACGCCGCCCAGCTTCCCGGGGGTGACCTCGCAGCTTCCCGGCGCAGATCCATTCGGAATCACTTTTGGCCCCGACGGCGCCTACTGGTCCGCTGAGTTCAACGGAGACCGGCTGGTCCGTGTTACCCCCGACAATCAGGCGAGCTCACTGACCGGGTTCGCCGCAGCATCCGGGCCGCGCCAGATCGCCGCTGGCCTCGGCAACACGCTTTGGGTGACCTTGCAGAACGCGAAAAAGGTCGCTCGCGTCAGCGGCGTCGACCCGCCCGCGGCCTCGGTTTCGCCGCCCGTCCCGATCGAGCCACGGACGCAGATCGTGAAAGGCCCGAAAGGCAAGGTGAAAACTCGCCGCAAACGCGCGACGGTGAAGTTCAGGTTCATCTCCCCGGACGCCGGTGCTGGCTTCGAATGCGCGCTGACCAAGCTGCGCAAAGGGAAAGGTAAAAAAGGCAAAGCTGTGGTGCAGACACCGCAGTTCAGGCCCTGCAAATCACCACGGATCTACCGCCTGCGGCCGGGCCGCTACCGCTTCGAAGCCCGCGCCGTGCTCGCCGGGGTCGCTGACAAATCGCCCGCCCAGCGCACCTTCAGGGTCGTTCGGGTCACGTGAGCGAGCCGGCCCTTCAGATCGACAACCTCCTCAAGCGCTACCCGACCGGAGTCGAGGCGCTGCGCGGGGTATCGCTCGAGATCAAGCCGGGGGAGCTCTTCGCGCTGCTCGGCCCGAATGGGGCGGGCAAGTCGACCCTGATCCACTGCGCGACGGGGCTGGCCCAGCCAACGGGGGGGAGGATCCGGGTCTTCGGCCATGACGCGATCGGCAGGGACTACAGCGAGGCGCGGCAGGCGGTCGGGCTGGCGCCGCAGGAGCTCAACCTCGACTGGTTCCTCACCGTCGAGGAGACTCTCGACTACCACGCCGGCTACTTCGGGATGCCGAAGCGCGAGCGACGCGAGCGCACCGCGGAACTGCTGGAGGTTTTCTCGCTCACCGATAAGCGCAAGGAGCGCACCCGCACTCTCTCCGGCGGGATGAAGCGACGGGCGATTCTGGCGCGGGCGATGATGCACCGCCCGCGGCTGCTGATCCTCGACGAGCCAACCGCCGGCGTCGACGTCGAGCTGCGGCTCGAGCTCTGGCACTACGTCCAGCGGATCAACCAGGAGGGGACGACGATCCTGCTCACCACGCACTACATCGAGGAGGCCGAGCAGCTCTGCGACCGGATCGCCTTCATCAACGAGGGCGAGATCGTCGCCGAGGGCACCAGTGGCGAGCTGGCGAGTCGCTTCGGGGTGGCCAATCTCGAGGACGCCTATCTGGCCCTAGTCGGACGCAAAGAGCTCTCCCGCTCCCACATCGAGGTGGCGGCGGAGGTGGAGGCATGAGCGCCACCGCGCGGATCCGGCTGTTTACGCTCTGGCGGCGCGAGGTCAACCGCTTCATGAAGATCAAGAAGCAGACGATCGGCGCACCGCTGCTCGAAACCTTCCTCTACATCTCGGTCTTCGGCGCCGCGCTCGGCACCCGGATCGACGAGCTGCACGGGATCGACTACGTCGTCTTCGTCATCCCCGGCCTGATCATGATGGCCTGGTCGATCAACGCCTTCACCAACAACTCCTCCTCGATCCTGCAGCAGAAGTTCCAGGGGGCGATCCAGGATCAGCTCTCCTCGCCGGCCTCGCCGCTCGAGCTACTGCTCGCCTTCTCGTTCGGCGGCTTCATGCGCGGCCTCATCGTCGCGGCGCTGACCTTCACCGCCGCCTCGTTCCTCGTCGACCTCCCCGTCGACCACGTCCTGGTCCTGATTCCGGCGCTCTTCCTGGTCGGCTTCTTCTTCTCGCAGCTGGGGGTGCTGATCGGCGTCCGCGCCGAGCAGTTCGACGACGTCGCCTTCGCCCAGACCTTCATCCTGACCCCGCTGATCTTCCTCGGCGGCGTCTTCTACTCCGCCTCGCTGCTCCCCGAGCCCTACGAGACCCTGACCCACTTCAACCCGATCTACTACATGATCAACCTGGTCCGCTACGGCTTCCTCGGCTACACCGAAGCCAGCATCGCGCTCTCGCTGGTCGCTCTCACAGCGGCGACAGCTGCTCTCTTTGCGCTGAACCTTCGTCTCTTCTCGCGCGGCTATCGGCTGCGGGCCTGATCGCAAGCACGACCATGTCGTCGCGCAGGGCTCCCCCGCCGCGGGCGATGGCGTCGTGACGGAGACGCGCGGTCAGCTCGCTCAGCTCGAGGCTGGAAAGGTCATGCGCCATCTCGGCCAGGGCGTCCGGCTCGGCGTGGGTTGCGGGCGGTCCGGCCTCGAGCCAGCCGTCAGTGCAGAGCACCAGGGTGTCGCCATGGTCGAAGACGACGTCGTGTCGCGCCAGCCGCGCCTCGGGCAGGGCGCCTAGGATCGAGCCGCCGCCCAGCTGGGCCGGCCCCTCCCGCCTGACGTGGATCGCCGGCGGGTGGCCGGCGGCCGCAAGCACTGCCCTCCAGCCGCTCGCACCGGAGTGCATTCGGAGCAGCATCACGGTTGCGAAGTCGTTGAGGCTGGTTCCCTCCAGCAGCAGTTCGTTGACGCGGGAGAGCACCTCGGCGGGATCCTCGATCTCTCGTGTCAGCCCGCGCACCGCGTGGCGCACGGCAACTGAGACCCCGGCGGCGGCGCTGCCCTTGCCGGCGACGTCGCCGATCAGGATCCAGCAGCCATCTTCGGTGGGGAGGACGTCGTAGAGGTCGCCGCCGACCTCGATCCCCTCGCCAGCAGCCTCGAAGACGACCGATATCTCCAGTCCGGGAACCTCGGCGGGGCGGGGTGGACGCAGGCCCCGCTGCAGGTTGCGCGCTGTCTGGTCCCGCTCCTGGTAAAGGCGGGCGTTGTCCAGGGCGATCGCGGCGCGATCGGCGAGCTCGCTGAGCAGCTCGAGATCGGCGTCGTCGTAGCGCAGGTCGGTGCGGGCGTGGAGAAAGGAGAGTGCACCGAGCGTGCGCCCACGGGCCACTAGGGCGACGACTGCCGCCGAGTTGTAGCCGGTGTCGGCCATCAGGCGCCGGTGATCGTCATTCTGGGCGACCTGGTCGACCACCGGTGGCGAGGTGAGATCGCGCCACACCATCGGGCGTCCCTCGCGAAGCACCTGGGCCACCGGGTGTTCTCCGTTCGGGTCCAGAGGAGCTTCCTTGCGAATCTGCTCCAACCTCACGGCCACCTCGGGGTCGGCGGCCGCCACGACGCTGTCCCCGATCGAGCCATCCCAGCGCACGAAGTCCGCAACGCACACCGTCGCCAGCTCCGGCACGGCGGTGCCGACGATGGTTCGGGCCGTCTCGGTGAGGTCGAGGGACGCGTCGAGTCCCCTCGTCGCTGCCACGAGAAACTCCTGGGCCCTCCGACGCCGCTTCTCGCCGGTGATGTCGCGAGCGATCACCGAGGCGCCGACGATGCCGAGGATCGGCTGTTCGATCGGGGAGATGGTGAGCGAGACGTCGATGCGGGCGCCGTCCTTGCGGATCCGTTCGGTCTCGTAGGTATCGATCCGTTCTCCGCGGCGCACTTTGTCGAGGATCACCTGCTCCTCGCCCCGGTGGTCCGCTGGGACCAGGAAGGAGATATGGCGACCGATCGCCTCTTCCTCGGTGTAGCCATAAAGCCGTTCGGCGGCCGGGTTCCAGGAGGTGACAATGCCCTCCAGGTCCTTGCTCAGGACAGCGTCCTGGCTGCCCCGCACGACCTGGGCGAGGTGGTGGCGCACGCGCTCGGCGTCGGCTCGCTCGCTGATCTCGCGCAGGAACCCGGTGAAGAGCGGCGGCTCGGAGCCGGCAAGGCGCGTAACGGCGAGCTCGACAGGGATCCGCGAGCCGTCGCTGCGCAGGGCGGGGAGCTCGAGGCGGCGTCCGATGATCGTCGCCTGTCCTGTCTCCAGGTAGCGCCGCAGGCTCTTGCGATGGCGGTCCCGGAGCTCCTCGGGAATGATCAGCTCCGCTAGCTCCCGGCCGAGGACGTTCTCTCGCCTGTAGCCGAAGAGCTCCTCCGCCGCCTCGTTGAACTCGACCACGAGACCGCGATGGTCCATGCCGATGATGCAGTCCAGCGAGGATGCCAGCACCGCCGACTTGAACTGCTCGGCGGTCCGCATCGTCGCCTCGGTGCCGCGACGGTCGATGAAGGCGCCGAGCTGCTCGGCGAACGTCGCCAGCAGGTCGATCAGCTCCTCGGAGGGAGGGTCGAAGGAGTCGGTGTGGAACTCGGCGATCGCCCGCACTTCCTCCGGCCGGCCGAGCGGTACCGGGATCGCGAGAGCCGCGCGCAGGCCCAGCTCGACCGCTGCTGGGCGACGTGCGAAGCTCGGATCGTCGGTGACGTCGTCGATCCAGACGACGTCACCTGTCTCCCAAGCGCGCCCGGGGAGTCCCACGCCTGGCTCGAAGGAGAGCTCGCGGCTGAGGCGCCAGAGGGGCTCTGCGTCGAGGCCGGGGATGCTCCAGCCGGAGACGAAGCGCAGCGCCCGCGCTCCGGCTGGAGCATCCCAGATCGCCCCCGCCTTCCAGCGCAGCAGCTCGGCGACGGTAGAGAGGAAGCCGGAGGCGACCTGATCCAGCGAGTCCGCCTCGACCAGCTGGGCGACCAGCGCGCGCTGGCTGTGCAGGTAACGCCGAAGCTCCACCTCCGAGGGCTCGTGCATCGCCGAAACGCTACTTCAGCGTCCCGGCGAGCCGGGGCCCGCGCTAGCCGACGTTCTCGCTGATCCAGCGCAGGTAGCCGCTGCTGCCGGCCAAGACCGGGATCGCGAGGATCTCGGGCTCATCGTAGGAGTGCGCCTCGCGGATCGCCGCCTCGACCTCGGCGTAGCGGCTCGCCTCGGTCTTGGCCAGGCACTGCCACTCGCGCTCCTGCTCGACCTTCCCCTGCCAGCGATAGCGGCTCTCGATCGGCCCGACGACCTGCACGCAGGCGGCGAGGCGGCGCTCGACCAGAAGCGAGGAGATCCTCTCGGCTTCCTCTTCCGAGCCGACTGTGGTCAGGACCTGGACGTACTCGACGCTCAACCGGGGTCGGCGACGAGGACCTCGCCGTCGGCGTCGGGCGCGACCAGGATCGCGCCCTCACCGGTGGCGTAGGCCTCCTCGCCGTGGTAGGCGAAGTCCATGCCGATCGCCTCGTCGTGTTCGGTCGCCCGCAGCGGCATCACGGCGCCGATCACGCGCAGGAGCACGTAGGTCGCGATGAAGGCGTAGGCCGGCGCCGCCAGCGCGGCCAGCACCTGGTCCCAGAGCTGCGCTGCGTTGCCGTAGAAGAGGCCGTCGGAAACGCCGTTCCAGCCGATCTGGGCGACGAGACCGATGAAGAGGATGCCGGTGAAGCCGGCGACGCCGTGGGCGGCGAGCACGTCGAGCGTCTCGTCGACGCGGGTGCGTGGCCGCCAGACGATCATCGCGTAGCAGGGCAGGGCGCCGAGGAAGCCGAGGGCCATCGCCCAGCCGGGGCTGATGTAGCCGCCGGCCGGGGTGATCAGCACGCAGCCGACGATGATCGCGGTCGCGGCGCCGATCGCGGTCACCTTGCGGCCGCGGATCAGGTCGAGGACGAACCAGGTGATCAGCGCGCAGGCCGGCGTCAGCAGGGTGTTGGTGAAGGCGAGCACGCTGCCGTCCCCGGTCGAGAAGCCAGAGCCGCCGTTGAAGCCGAACCAGCCGAACCAGAGCAGGCCGGCGCCGAGCAGGACGAAGACGGCGTTGTGCGGCAGCAGCGCCTGGCGCCCGTAGTCCTTGCGTGCCCCGACTACCAGCGCCGCCGCCAGCGCCGAGAAGCCGGAGCCCATCTCGACCGGGACGCCGCCGGCGAAGTCGAGGGTGCCGCCGGAGATCAGCCAGCCGCCGCCGAAGGCCCAGTGCGCGAGCACGGCGTAGACGAGGACCGACCACAGCGCGGCGAAGACGAGGAAGGCGCCGAAGCGCATCCGCTCGACCACCGCGCCCGAGACCAGGGCGGTGGTGATGATGCAGAAGGTCGCCTGGAAGGCGAAGAAGACGAGGTGGGGGATGGTCGTCCCTTCGCGCGGGGTGAAGTCGATGCCCTGCATGGCGAAGTGACCGAGGCCGCCGATCAGCGAGCCGTCGCCGTCGAAGGCCAGCGAGTAGCCGACGAGCGCCCAGGTGACCACCGCGATCGCGATCGCCGCGACGCACATCATGAAGGTGTTGAGTGTGTTCTTCGAGCGCACCAGGCCGGCGTAGAAGAGCCCGAGGGCGGGAGTCATCAGCAGGACGAGCGCCGTCGCGGCGAGCATCCAGGCGGTGTCTCCCGTGTCGACCTTGGCGGCCTGGGCGAGGACGAGCGGCAGCTCCAGGACGCTCATCACTTCACCACCGGGGTGACTGCGGACTGGTCGGTCTCTCCGGTGCGGATGCGAACCGCCTGCTCGAGCGGGACGACGAAGATCTTGCCGTCGCCCACCTCACCGGTGCGCGCACCCTCGCAGAGGGCGTCGACCGTGGGCTGCACGAAAGAGTCGGAGACGGCGACCTCGAAGCGAACCTTCTCGGAGAGGCCCATCTTCACAGTGGTGCCGCGGTAGGTCTCGACCCGGTCGAGCTCCCCGCCATGGCCCTGCACGCGGCTCATCGAGACCCCGCGCACTTCCGCCCGATAGAGCGCTTCCAGCACATCGTTCGCCTTCTCAGGCCGAACGATCCCGATTACGAGTTTCACAGTCGCATCTCCTCCCGTTGAGCGCGGAGGAGCCTAACATTCGGCCCGGCACCGGGGCCGCACGGTGTCTCAGTCGGCGTCCTGCCTCTCGGTGGAGTCGATCCGATCTGCCTCGCCATGGACGGACGGGTCCTCCTCGTCCTCGACAGCGCCCGCCTGCTCCATCGGGTCGACCGCAGGACCCCCGTGGCTTGCCTGTTCCTCGAGCAGTTGCTCGGCTTGCTCGAACCCCTCCGCCTCGCCACCGCCGTGCTCAGCCGCGGCACGCTCGGCCTCGTCCATCTCCTCCGTGCCGCTGCGGCCGCCGATCTGGCCAGCCTCGGCTGCCGCAGCGTCTTCCTCCTGGCGGATCAGCTCCTCGTCGGAGTTGGGGGAGTCGGGGCTGGGGGTGATGTCCATGTCGTCTCCTTTTCGGGGGTTCGCCTCGGCTATACCCGGGTAGGGGCCGCTCGATGCCGGACGGCCCAGTGAGGATCACTCCCTACCGCAATGGCCCCTACCTGATTCGCGGCCCGTTCACCCTGGTCGACCAGGACGGCGAGGAGATTGAGGTCAGGCGACCGGTCGTGGCGCTCTGCCGCTGCGGTCGCTCGCAGATGCGCCCGTTCTGCGATGGGACTCACAAGTCAATCGGCTTTCGCTCCGCAAGCGGCGGCGAAGGCGACACAGCGGCGTCGCCGAGTGGCTGATCCGGCCCTCGCCGTAGCGGACACCGCCCCGCAGCTTGGCGCCCAGCGCCAGCCAGGCACAGATCGCGCGCTCGGCGATCCAGGCTGGAGCCAGCAGTGAGGCACTTGCCGGAAAGCGTTCGGTACCGCCCGCTCGCCGACGTCCCGTCTCGGCGATGGCGACCGAGGCAACAGCGCCGGCGCCCAGCCAGCGGCTGCGGCCGGTCGCTAGCGCTCCCACCGCCAGCGGCACGATCGCCAGGAAGGCGCCGATGCGAAGCGGCACGGCGAAGTCGTCATAGGCCTGACGCACTCGCTGCGAGAGGAAGTGCTGCGCGCTAGGCGGCCTGCGCGGCACGTAGAGGTCGAGAGGGCTCGCCACTGAGCCGCCGCCGGCCTGGATCGTCCGCATTAGCTCGAGGTTCTCGAAGAGGGCACCGCCGTCGTAGCCGCCGAGGGCGAGGAAGATCTCGCGGCGGACCGCCAGCGTGCCGGGGAAGTCGCCGACCGGGAAGGTGAGGTCGCCGGTGAAGACACGGTTGAGCAGGGAGCGCGCGGTGTCCCAGCGGGCGTGCCAGGACAGCTCGTTGAAGTAGTTCTGAGGCCGCACCAGGTCGGCCTCGTCGAGCAGAGCGACGATGCGACGCAGAGCGGCAGCGTCATAGCGCACGTCGTCGTCGGCGAGAACGGCTCGCTCGTGCGAGCACTCGCGGATCCCGGTGACGACCCCGTTCACCTTGCCCATGCGGAAGCGGAGGTCGGGGTGAGGCCTGATGTGCCGCGCGATCCCCTGCAGTGCCGTTGCGTGACGGTCGAAAAGCGCCTCGGGGGAGCCGTCGACGACGAGGATCTCGTCGATCTCGCCGGAGAGCGAGCGCAGGTAGCTCGAGAGCTCGGCGATCGGTCCCGGCTGCGACCAGCGCAGCGGCAGGACGTAGCTGGCCGGCAGCCGGCTCAAAGCGACTGACGCAGAGAGGTCCGGTCCGCGTCCCACGCCTCCAGCAGATGACGGGCGAAGCGGTTGTCGAGGTGAAGCAGGGCGCCGGCTCCGAAGAGGATGTCTCCGGCGAGCTCTGGCTCGGAGCGCGCCAGCCCCCCGGCGAGGTCATAGGCGGCGATGTTCTCGTGGACCGCGTCGGCCTCGACGTGCTCGTCGTAGAAGTCGACGGCATCGCCGTCGAAGCCGAGCCGGCGCAGAGCGTTCGCGTAGCGGCGGTTGGGCTGGGAAGAGGTCATCTCGAACATCGCCAGATGGCCGGCGATCGCGCCACGACGATCGCGGTGGAGGCCCAGCGCCGACATCAGGTTGACCGTCGCGAGCGTAACTCCCGGAATCTGGCTGAGGTAGGCGTTCTCGCGGTCATCGAGATCGAGCGCCCGCATCGTCTTGGCGAACAGCGCCGAGTGCATCCGCTCGGGACGGCCGTTGCCGTACTCGTCGCCCTGCACCTCGAGCAGGGCCGTCTTCGCGGCCCCGCAGAGGCGAGGGATCGCCCAGCTGTGCGGGTCGGCCTCCTTGAGCTGGTAGAGCGAGCGGTGGACGACGAACTCACGGAATTGCCCGAGGTCGGCGCCAGCCTCGATTCGCCGTGAGAGCGATACGCCCTCGCTTTCACGCTCGAGTTCGAAGAGGCGATCGCCTACCTCGCTCGGATCGATCGGCTCGCTCAGGACCTCGGCTTCGAGTGGGGCAAAGAAGGCCCGCTCCAGCTCCGCCCGGGCGCCGAGCAGGGCCGGACTCCACTCCCAGGCGGGGTCGACACCGGCGAAGGAGCGGTAGTGCAGCTCGTAGCAGGCGTAGAGCGCGAGCTGAAGATCGTCGTCGAGGAGGGGATCGACGACCTCCCTGGCCAGCTGCGCGATGGCGGGCCGAAGGTCAAATTCGTTGGCCTCAGACGCCGGGCGACGGAGAAAATCGAGCAACAGCTCGCCGATGGGTCCCGCGGCATCGGGCAGCGTTACGCCGGATGCGCTCGGCTCTCTCACCGCAGTGATCACGAATCGTTGCTTCCCGGTAGCGGGAGCCGCGAAACGCCGGGCCCTGAGTGCCTTGGAGAGTCACTCGCTGCGAAGCTCGGCCAGTGCTTCGTCGCGCGCCGCATACGTCGGCAACGAACTCTCCAGGCCGGTGATCTCGAGCAGGCGCTTCACCTGATCGCCGAGTCCGCAGAGAGCGAAGCGGCAGGCGTCGTCCCCATCGAGGTCGGCGTCGAGCCGCTGCCAGGTCCTGACGATCAGCCCGATCCCGGTCGAGTCGATGAATTCACACTTCGAGAGATCGACGAGCAGCCCGTCTTCGACGTTTTCGAGCCGTTCCTCGAGCTGGGGCGCGGTGTGCAGGTCGAGCTCACCGGAGACGGCGAGGATGCGCACGCCGTCATATTCCTCCTCGGCGACCTCGAATCGATTCGGGTTCAAAAGTGACCGGATGCTAGCGCAGGAAGCGCTACCCTCTTTTTAGTAAGGCATTCTTTGCCGCATCCAGTGCTGGGGTTTTAGGGAAGGAGAACGGGTGGAGGGCATCGTGATCGCGGCCTTGGCCGTCGCTTGCGCGACGCTCGCCTATCTGCTGATCGCTTCCCGCGTTCGCACCCGCCGGGTGACGCGGCGCTTCGAAGTGCTCGACGACATCGCTCGGGTCTCAGACGCGGCGAGCTCGCTGCCGGAAACCCTCACTGTGATCAGCGAGGTCCTCGTCCCGCAGATAGCGGATTTCTGCATGATCGACGTGCTCTCCGACGGGCGCGCCCAGCGGGCCGGGGTTCGGGTCGGGCCCGGCGCCCCGCCGGAAGCCGAGCGCGGACTGGCCGAGCGCGAGCCGTCGATACCCGAGTACATGCTCGACGGGGAATCGGGGAGGGCGCTGGCGCCTCGTTTCTTCGAACGGCTGTCGGAGGAGGACCTGCGCCTGATCTCCCACGATGACGACGATTTCGAGTTTCTGCGCGGCCTCGGCGTGCGCTCGGCGATAACGGTGGCGCTGCGGGCGCGCGGCCGGGTCACCGGCGCCCTGACCCTGGGGGTGGCTTGGTCGGGACGGCGCTACCGGCCCGACGACGCCAGCTTCGCCCGGGTCCTCTCGGGACGCGTGGCGCTGGCGCTCGACAACGCCGGCCTCTTCTCCAACCTGGAGCGCGCCATGCAGGCGCGGGAAGAGATCGCCGAGACCCTGCAGCGCGGACTCCTGCCGCCGCCGCTGCCGCACCTCCCCGGCTGGTCCGCGGCGGCGATGTACCGTCCCGCCGGCGCCGAGAACGAAGTGGGCGGCGACTTCTACGACGCCTTCCCGGTCAAGGGCGGCTGGATGCTGGTGATCGGCGACGTCACCGGCAGGGGCGCCCGCGCCGCATCGATCACGGCGCAGGCCCGCTACACGCTGCGCACGGCCGCCGTCCTCACCGGCGATCCGCTGGTCGCCCTCGCCACCCTCAACCGGGCTCTGCTCGCCCAGCACGACCCGGCGATGTGCAGCGTCGCCGCCTTCGCCCTCTCCGAAGACTCTCGCCGCCCGGTTCGGATGGCGGTTGCGGGGCACCCGCCGCCGCTTCTCGTCGACGGGGACGAGGTCACCGAGATGGCGGCGCCGGGCCCGCTCCTGGGCGCCTTCGACGACGCCGACTGGACGCTGGAGCAGATGCCGATAGACCCCGGCCAGCAGGTGGTCGTCGTCACCGACGGGATCATCGAGGCCTCGGGGCCGAACGGTCGCTTCGGCGAGGAGCGGCTGCGGGCCGAGCTGGTCGGCGCCGCGAACCCGGCGCTCGCCGTGCAGCGACTGGAGGGCGCGCTGCACTCGTTCACCGAAGGCGCGCTGGACGACGACGCGGCGATCCTGGCGGTGGCGCCGCGATGACCGAGACTCCGATGCAGCTGGTCGAGCGCCTCTTCGACGCCTTCAACCGGCGCGACGCCGAGGCGATCGAGGAGCTCTGTCACCAGGAGATGGAATTCTTCGCGGTTACGGGGGAAGAAGTGGGGCGCGGCGAGCCCTACATGGGGCCTGACGGCCTGCACGAGTACCTCACCGACGTGGCCAGGATCTGGGAGGAGCTGCTGATCACCGTCAAGGAGGTCGAGTCGGAGGGGAGCCGTCTGCTGGTGCGGGGGCGGGTATATCTGCGCAGCCGCGATCTCGGTATCCGGGACATGCCGATCGCCTGGATCTGGCAGACGAAGGAGGGCCGCTTCATCCGCGGCGAGGCCTTCCCCGATCCCGAGCTCGCCGAAACGCGCTTCGCCGGCGTCTCGGCCTGATCGCGCCGGGCTACTCGACCAGAGGGAGCCGCTCGGACAGCCCGGTCAGGTCGAGGACCCGGTTGACGGCCGCTGACCGGCTGGGCACGAAGCGGAGCCTGGCGCTGTCGCCGTTGTGGCCGAGCGCGCCGACCAGCAGGGCGATCCCGGTCGAGTCGATGAACTCCAGCTCCGCCAGGTTCACGACTGTCTGCGCCGCCTCATCGAGAGCCTTCTGGATCGCGGCCTCGGCGGTCGCGGCGTTGGCGAGGTCGAGCTCGCCGCGCAGGGAGACGGTCCTGAGGTCTCCCTCCGCAGTCGTCTGTACGACCAGGGTGCCGTCGGTGATGTCGCGTTGTTCGGTCGGCATGTGGAGGCTCCCGTTTCAGGCAGGACGACCCTTCCCAATGCTAGCGAGGGAAGGTCAACTTGTGGAGGGCCTTGTTTCGGCGCACCCGTCGCGGGTAGCCAAACGAATCGACGCGCAGATACGCTTCCTTGCCTTCCAAACCGCAGCCCTCTCCTACGCGGGGCTGATGCCCGGAACTCGATTGGACACGCCCCCAGGACAATGAACGGCGAGCCGCACGGCCTCCACCTCAAGCTGCCCGCGAAGCCGGCCAACGTAGCGGTCGTTCGCCACGCGGTCGCCGGGCTCGCCGAGCAGCTCGGGATGAACGAACCGAGCATCGGCGACCTGAAGACGGTCGTCACCGAGGCTTGCATGAACGTCGTCGTCCACGCCTATGACGACGGCAATGGGCCGCTCGAAGTGGAGGCGTTCCCAGAGGAGGAGGGCCTGACCGTCTGCGTGCGTGACTCGGGAGGCGGCATTCGCCCCCGGCCGGACGTCGAGCGACCGAGCTTGCGGATCGGGATGACGCTGATCGCGGCGCTCTCGCAGAGCTTCGAGATCGCCGGCGGCCTCGGCCGCGGCACGGAAGTGAGGATGCACCTGCCGCTGCGGTCCCCGCAGGAAGGCGACGGCGTTGCCGAGAAAGCGAGCGTTCCGCCGGTCGACGAGGCGACGGAGGTGACGATCGGCCGACCCGACCTGGCCGCTCCGGTGCTCGAGCGCGTCGTCGGCGCCCTCGCCTCGCGCCACCCGATCAGCGTCGACCGGCTCAACGACGCGATGCTGCTCACCGACGCGGTCTCGGCGCGCGCCCCGCAGGCGTTCGGCAACGAACACCTGCGCTTCGCGATCGCCGACGGTGAGGACGGCATCGACCTGCGAATCGGCCCGATGCCCGACGGCGCCAGCCAGCGACTGCTCGACGGGCTCGCGGTGCCGCAGGTCGGGGGCACGCTCGAGGCGCTGGCCGACGAGATGCGCGTCGAGCGGGACGAGAACGGCGAGTACGTCGTCGTTCGCTTCGCCGCGATCCGCGGCTGAGCCTCAGCCCTCTTCCTCGATCTGCTCGCGTATCCGCTGCAGCGTGCGGCGCAGGATGCGGGATACGTGCATCTGCGAGTGGCCGATCTGCTCGGCGATCTGCGACTGCGTCATGTCCTCGACGAAGCGCAGCCGGAGGACCAGCCGCTCGCGCTCGTCGAGGTGGGGGAGGGCGGCGTCGAGCGCGACCTTGCCCTCGACCAGCTCGTAGCCCTCGTCCTCGCTGCCGATCCACTCCGAGGCCGGCGTCTCGTCCGGGTCGTTGGCGTTGGCCGGCCGGTCCAGCGAGAGCGGCCGGCGATTGTGGTTCGCCTCGAGCACCTCGAGCACGTCGGTCTCCTCGAGCTCGAGCCGCTCTGCGATCTCGGTGACCGAGGGAGAGCGCTGGAGCTCCTCGGTCAGCTCGCCGATCGCTTTGCTGACGTCCGCCATCCGGTCGTGGAGGCCGCGCGGCACCCGCACCGTCCAGACCCGGTCGCGGAAATGGCGCTTCAGCTCGCCGAGGATGGTCGGCGAGGCGAACGCGGTGAAGGGGATGCCGCGATCGGGGTCGAAGCGGTCGATCGCGTTGACGAGGCCGAGGCTGGCGACTTGGAGCAGGTCGTCGAAGGACTCGTTGGCCGTCCGGTAGCGCCGGGTGAGGCTGCGGGCAAAGGGCAGGTAGCGGCTGACCAGCTCCTCCCGCGTCGCGGGGTCGCGCCGCTCGACGAAGCGGGCCCAGAGCTTCGCCTCGCTCGCCAGCTGCTCCTCTGGGCCGGGCGTGGGGTGCTGGGAGTGTTCTTCGTCTTGCTCTGCGGCCATGGTCGTGCCTCTGTCCCCGCACCGTAGCGGCCGGTCTCCATCCGGTCGCCCGACTACCCGTGGGGGGTGGGCTCAAACCGTCCCGGGCGCGCGATTCAACGACCCAGGTGCGGGTAGGGGAGCCACACCGGAAACCCTCGAGCGGAGGAGCGAAAGCCGCGATGGAGACGACCAGCCCGAGCAAGGGCATTTTCGACGGCGCCAATAGCGAGGCACGCGATGGCGTAGTCGAGCTGCTGACGAAGGCTTACTGGATGGAGATCGAGACGGTGATGAGCTACCTCTCTGCCTCGGTCAACCTCGACGGCGTGCGTGCGCAGGAGATCAAGGAGTCTCTGACCGAGGACATCGAGGAGGAGCTCGGGCACGCGCGGCGCTTCGCCGAGCGGATCAAGGAGCTCTACGGCGTGGTCCCGGGATCCGAGGCCTTCTCCGCCGAGCAGAGCTTCCTGCAGCCACCGGAGGAGCAGACCGACACCGTCCACGTGATCCGCGGCGTGATCAAGGCGGAGACCGGCGCGATCGAGCACTACACCCGGATTGTCGAGGAGACCGACCAGGTCGATCCGGTCACCCAGGACATGGTGACCGCGATCCTCCACGACGAGCAATCGCACCGCCGCCTTTTCGAGGGATTCCTGCGCGAGTACGAGGTCGAGGGCATTTCCACGAACTCGAACAACTGACAAGGAGGACGGCATGGCAGTGCAAGAGGCCGGCGAGATAACCGGCACGAAGGACAAGGACTACAACGTCATCTGGTTTGTCGAGCAGTGCCTGAGCAACGTGCTGCGCCTGGAGACCTACATCCAGGACGCCGAGCGAGCCAACGACAATGATCTGGCGGATTTCTTCAGGCGCGCCCAGGAGGCCAGCCGGAAGGGTGCCGAGCAGGGCAAGGAGCTGCTGCGCAACCGCCTATAGAAGAGCGGCCGGGGCCTCAGGAGAGGCCCCGGCGAATATAAAGCGCGTTGCTGGGGGCGAAGCCCTGCCAGTCGTTGTTGAGATAGGCGAAGACCTCGCGCCGGGAGCGCCAGGCGGCGATCCGCCGTCGCCAAGTGTCCAGCTCGCTCCGCGAGTAATTGCCGGTGCGACCGCGCGCGCCGTAGTGAAGCCGCAGGTAAGCGATCGGACCGACGGGTGAGGCGGCGGGCAACTCGCGCCGGGCGTCATGGCCGAGGGCCAGGCTGGCGCCGTATCGATCCAACAGTGCGTAGACATCGTGCGTGAACCAGCTTGGGTGCCTGAACTCGAAGCAGTGACGGGCATCGCCGGGAAATGACTCGAGGGCGTCGGCGAGGATCTCTTCGTCCCGCTGGAAGTTGCCTGGCAGCTGCCAAAGCACCGGCCCCAGCTTGCCCGTTTCGCGCAACGGTTCGAGCGGCTCCCAGAATCGCGCCAAGCCGGTCCGAATGTCGCGGAGCCGGCGGATATGAGTGAGGTAACGGCTGGCCTTGACGGCGAAGAGGAACCCGTCGGGTGCCCTCGGCCCATTTCCGGACCGCGGCGACGGTGGGCAGGCGGTAGAAGGTCGCATTCAGCTCGACTGTGCCGAAGACCGAGGTGTAGTGCTCGAGCCAGCGTGAGGTCGGCGTGCCCGACGGGTAGAACCGGTCGCGCCAGTCGCGGTAGCTCCAGCCAGAGCAGCCGATGCGGACCGGGCGCACAGTCAGCCGTGACGGCGGACCAGTGGCTGGAACGCCTGCCACCAGCCGTCATCGAGCGCGGCGTTGGCCCGTTCGAGCGGGAACCCGTTCTCGTCGTGCAACTCGTAGCTGACTACGCCTGGACTGCGCTTGGCGTCCACCGCGAGGATCTCCGCGATCAGCAGGTACGGCGGGCAACTGAGCCAGATCTCGCCTGGGTTCGGCTGGGTTCGAGTGCGGGGGGTGGCCATCGTGGCCGTGATCTACCCGGGGATCTCCGCTCGAAACCCCGGGTTTGCGCTGGCAGGGATCGGGGAACAGCGGTTCACACAAAGGCCGAAAGGGGTCGTGATGAAGCTGCTGTTCGGCGTCTACCTGGTGGGCATCCTCGCGACCGTGGCTTACTTCGCGGTGATCGGCCTCACTCACCACTAGGCATGCCGAGAGCGATTCGCGACAACTCTCTCGGGATCGTCTTCGGCCTGCTCTTCCTGGTCTGTCTCGCAGGGCAGGCGATCGCCGGCCACGTCGCTTACAACAGCGAGCAGCTCGCCCACGGCGGCGAGGCAATCTCTCTGGGCCGTTACCTCACCTCCTCCGACTTCGGCCAGGCAGTGATGGAGAACTGGCAATCCGAGTACCTCCAGTTCCTGGTCTTCCTGATGCTGACTATCTGGTTGCTGCAGCGGGGCTCCCCTGAGTCGAAGAAGCTCGACCAGGCCGGTCGGGAGTCGGACGAGGAGCAGATGATCGGGGAGGACGCCAAGGCGGACTCGCCGCGGCCGGCGAAGGCTGGTGGTTGGCGCGCCGGCCTCTACGGCAACTCGCTAGTGATCGTGATGGGGACGATCTTCCTGCTCACCTGGCTGGCCCAGTCGTTCACGGGCTGGACCGCCTACAACCAGGAGCTGAGCGATCACAAAGAGGACGCGATCAACTGGCTTGAGTACGTCGGCAACGCCGATTTCTGGCAGGCGACGCTGCAGAACTGGCAGTCGGAGTTCCTCGCGGTCGGCTCCTTCGCGGTCTTCGCGGTCTACCTGCGCCAGCGCGGTTCGCCGGAGTCGAAGCCGATCGGGGCAGCCCACACCGACACCGGCGTCGAGAGCTAGGCGGGCGGGAAGGCAGTCACCAGGTGTCGACGAAGCGGTGCCCGCGGGCCGGCGCGGGGTGCCGCGACGCTGCGCTCAGCGTCGCGGCGATCGCCGCGCGGGTCTCGGCCGGGTCGATGACGTCGTCGAGCTCGAACAGGGCGGCGGCGTTCAGTGCCTTCGCGTTCTCTTCGGCGGCGGCGGTCAGGTCACGGACGCGCTGGGCGCGCTCCTTTTCGTCGGCGATTTCCTCCAGCTCCTTGCGCAGGGCCAGCTTGACCGCGCCCTCCAGCCCCATCGGGCCGAGGTGGGCGGTTGGCCAGGCTACTGTCAGCAGCGGCTCGTGCAGGCTGCCGCCCACCATCGCCTGGGCGCCGAGCCCGTAGCCGCGGCGCAGGATCACCGCGACCAGCGGGACGCGGAGAGCCGCGCCGGCGACCAGCAACCGCGAGGAGTGCCGGACCAGGCCGGTCGCCTCGGCCTCGGGGCCGACCATCATCCCCGGCGTGTCGACCAGTGAGACGACCGGCAACCCGAAGGCGTCGCAGAGCTGCAGGAAGCGCGCCGCCTTGCCGGCGCCGTCGCTGGTGATCGCCCCCGCCATGTGCCGGGTGTCGTTGGCGATCAGGCCTAGGGGGCGTCCCTCGATCCGGGCCAGGGCGGTGACCATCTCTGGCGCGAAGCGCTGACGCAGGAAGGTGACCGATCCCTCGTCGGCGAGCGTCTCGACGATCGGCTGGACCGCGTAGGCCCGCCGCCGGCGTTCCGGCACCAGGTCGCGGAGACGGTCCTGGTCTGGTTCGGGGCCCGGCGGCGTCGTTCCCTGGAAGTAGGAGAGGAGGCGCCGGGTGAGCGCCGTGGCCTCCCTCTCATCGGCGGCGACGAGGTCGACGACGCCGTTGCCGGCCTGCACCTCGATCGGTCCGATCTCGTCGGCGTCGACCTTGCCGAGGCCGCCACCCTCGATCATCGCCGGGCCTCCCATGCCGAGCGAGACGTTCTGTGTGGCCACGATCAGGTCCGCGCAGCCGGCGATCGTCGCGTTGCCGGCGAAGCAGCGCCCGGAGACGACGGCGATCCGCGGCACCAGGCCGGAGAGGCGGGCCCAGAGGGCGAAGGCGCGGGTGTCGAGCGCGGAGACGACCGGGTAGTCGGTGTCTCCCGGGCGGCCGCCGCCGCCCTCGGCGAAGAAGACGGTCGGCAGCCTCATTCGCTCGATCAGCTCGAAGAGCCGGTCCTTCTTGCGATGGCCGACGGCGCCCTGCGTCCCGGCGAGGACGGTGTAGTCGTAGGAGAGCACCGCGCAGGCGGCGCGCTCGCCGAAGAGGTCGCCGTTGACGCGAGCGGTGCCGGCGATGAGGCCGTCGGCGGGGGTGCGGGCGATCAGGTCCTCGACCTCGCGGCGCCCGCGCTGCGCGGCGATCGCGAAGCGGCCGTACTCGACGAGGGAGCCGGGATCGACGAGGTCGGCGATGTTCTCGCGCGCCGTCCTGCCGCCGGCGGCATGGCGTCGGGCAACCGCATCAGGGCGCGCCTCGTCCTGGGTCAGGCCGCGCCGCCGCAGCAGCTCAGCCAGGTCCTCGTTCCCGCTCGTTTCCTCGCCGTCGGGCACGGCGGCATGTTCCCAGCTTGAAACCTCGCAGGCTCTCGCTACTGTTTTGCACAAGTTTCGTCCAAGTGCGCTGCGGAGACCGGCGCCGAAAGGAGAGCAAGTTGAAGCAGCGTATTTCTCGTGCCTCGTCGATCCGGGCTATGGCCCTCGTCGCGATGGGGGCACTCCTCGCAGTAGCCGCGTTCGGCTCGACCGCCTCTGCGGCGACGATCACAATGAAGGGGCCCAAAGGTGGCATCCGCTTCGAGGGCCCCAAAACGATCGTTGCCGGCGAAGAGCTGAAAGTGGTCAACCAGAGCAACCCCAAACAGATCGGCCCGCACACCTTCTCGCTGGTCACCCAGGCCTCGCTGCCGAAGACCCAGAAAGCACGCCGCTCCTGCTTCGCCCCAGGCAACATCTGCCGGGCGATCGCGCTCTGGCACGGGGTCAAAGGCAACGGGCCGGTAAAAGAGAACCCCGCCGAGGCCGGCAATCCGGGCTGGGACACACTGGGCAGCAAGAAAGTCGAGGGTGATTCCTGGTTCACCGGCAACAAACCGGGGACCTCGTTCGCGCAGCCGGTGACCGCCGACACCTCGGCCGGGCCGACCAGGCTCTACTTCCTCTGCGCGATCCACCCCGAAATGCAGGGGTCGATCAACGTCCTGCCCGGCGGCTAGCGCGACGGCTGGTCCGCCTTCATCCTCACCCCGCCTCGGGCGCCGGGCCTTCCTCGGCGTCCTGGGCGGCGGTGCGCTGGCATCACTGCTGCCGCTGAAGCTGCGCCCCGGAGCGCCGCTCCTCTTCGAGCAGCCGGCGCGGGCGCTTGCTGCGGTCCCGTTTCGCGCCAGGCTGCCGATCCCGCATGAGCTGAGCGGCGCCGAGCTAAGCATCCCGATCCGCGAGGCCGAGGTTCAGGTCCTCCCCGGTGAGAAGACGAGGATGTGGACCTACGGCGGCAGCTTCCCCGGCCCCACGATCCGGCGGCCTGCCGGCCAGCGGACCAGGGTCACCTTCCATCACGAGCTGCCGGCCAGGGCCGGGGAGTTGAGCGTCCATCTGCACGGAGGTCACAACCGCTCCCAGTTCGACGGCCAGCCCGGCGGGCTGACGAAGTCGCAGCCGGCTTCGTTCTACTGCGACATCCCGCAGGGACTCTCGCGGCGGCAGTCCGGCAACGACCTGCTGATGCGCCCCGGCGAGCGGATGACCTACGTGTACGACCTGATCGAGGACGGGCGGCCCGAACGCGCCGCCTTCCACTGGTACCACGACCATCGTCTCTGACCGCACCGCGCAGAACGTGTGGAGAGGGCTGGCAGGAATGTGGATCGTCGACGATGAGCTCGACCGGAGCCTGCCGTTGCCTACGGGGGAGCGCGACCTGCCGCTGATGATCGTCGACCGCTCCTTCGATCGCGACAACCAGTTCACCGACCCGTTCACGAGCCGCCTGCCGCCCAACGACGGCGTCGCCGGCGAGGGCGTGCTCGTCAACGGCGCCTACCTGCCCCACCATCGGGTAAGCGCTCAGCGCCACCGCCTGCGAGTCCTCAACGCCTCCCACTTCCGCTCCTTCGACCTCTACCTCTCCAACGGAGCGCCATTGGTCCAGATCGGCAGCGACAGCGGCCTGATGCCGAGGCCGGTGCGGCGCCGCCACGTCCTGCTCGGGCCAGGGGAGCGGGCCGAGCTGATCGTCGACTTCAGTCCGGCGGCGGGACGGTCGGTCGAGCTGCGCAGCAGCTCCGGCAGCGGCCGTCGTCCACCGGGCGCCAGGTCCTACGTCGGCGCCCTGATGCAGTTCCGGGTGGACCCCAGGCGTATGCCGGACCGCACCCGCGTGCCGCGCCGCCTCCGTCCCCTGCCGTCCTGGGCCAGACAGGCCTCGCCCGAGCCGGACCGCACCTGGACGATCGAGATGGGCGGTCTCTTCAGGCCCACCTGGACGATCAACGGCCGAACCTTCAACCCCGCGCGCGTTGACGCCAAGCCGGTGCTGGGCACCACCGAGACCTGGGAGATCGTCAACCGCACCGGGGTTGCCCACACAATGCACATGCACCACACCGACTGGTACCTGCTCGCCCGCGACGGCAAGCCGCCACCACCGTGGGAAGACTGTCTCAAGGAGACCTTCCTCATCCTGCCGCGCGAAAGGATCCTCGTCGCCGGTCACTTCTCCGACTACACCGGCAAGTTCCCGATCCACTGCCACATGCTCGACCACGAGGACCACGGCCTGATGTCGCAGTTCGAGGTGGTGCGGCCGAGCTAGGAGGGACTAGCGCAGGAGCTGCGTTCCAGGTCGACCCTGGCACCGCCGTTGCAGCGGTCGAGCCCTGCCCCACCGCGGAGTCGGTCCGCCCCCCGGCCGCCCCTGAGCACGTCGCGGCCAAGGTTGCCAGCCAGCAGGTCGGGCCCGCCGCGGCCGAGGAGCCGGTCTGCTCCCAGGCCGCCAAAGGCACGGTCGGAAGCCGAGCCCGCCGCGACCCGGTCGTTGCCGGCACCGGCACAGATCAGGTCGCGCCCAGAAAGCCCGATGATCACGTCACCGCTGCCGAGGCCGGCGATCACGTCGGGCCCCTCGCTGCCGGTAAGGCGGTCGGCATCCGGCGTGCCGGTGATGGTCGACGGAACTCCGCGACAGCGCGAGGAGCGCGGCTCGGTGACCGTGGTTGTTGCCTCGGCACGGTCGTTTGCCTCAAGCGGATCGACCGCGACGCTGTTGGTAAGCGTTCCCGCCTTGCTGGGGCGGACCTGGATCGTCACGTCAACCGGATTGGCTGGATCGTGAGCCAGGTCGCCGATCCGACAGGTGACTTTCATGCCCCGCCGTTCGCAGGCGCCGCTCTCGGGGGAGGCAGAGATCAGGTCGGTGCGGTTGGGAAGCCGGTCGCGGAAAGCGACCCTCTTCGAGCCACTTCGCAATGAACTCGATGATGACAATGCTCATCGCCGAGGTATCGGCCGAAGACGTTGAGCGCCTGAGCATCGCCCCGTCTACTCGCCGATCAGCTCGATGCGGTAGCCGTCCGGGTCGCGGACGAAGCAGATCCGGTGGCCCTCGGTGCGGCCGCCGGGGCGGTAGGGGGGCTTCTCGGGCTCGATGCCGGTGGCGGCGAGGCGCTCCAGCGTGCCGTCGAGATCGTCCACACCGACCGCGATGTGGTTGTAGCCGGTGCCGAGGTCGTAGGAGTCGACCCCATGGTTGTAGGTCAGCTCCAGCGCCGTCTCGTGACCTGGGAGTCCCATGAAGACGTTGATCGCCTCGTCGCCGATCGGCATCCGCCGCCACTCCTCGAAGCCGAGCTTTTCGTAGAAGGCGACCGAGCGATCGATGTCGCCGATTCGGTAGCAGGTATGCAGGTACTTGACGGACAGGGTCCGAAGGCTACCGGGCGCCAAATCGGGTCATGATGGGGCCGTGAGCGATGCCCTGGTGCGGCACTACCGAGCGGCGCGGCGCGATCCCGAGCTAGCCTTCCTTGAGGGCTTCCATGCCCTCAAGCACGCCCTGCGCTTCGGTGCCGAGGTGCTCGAGGCCGTCGCCACCGACCCGGATGAGCTGGAGCGCCTCAGCGAGGAGCTGGCGCCGGACCTGACGGGCTTCCTGTCAGCACGGGTAATCCCGGTGGAGGCCGACGTGCTCGCCGAGCTCGTCCCGCAGGCTCCCCGCACGGGGGTGGTCGCGATCGCCCGCCGCCCGCGGGTCGAGGTGGCGGAGGTCATGGCTGACGAGCGCCCGGCGCCGCTGGTGCTGCTCGAGGACCCGCGCACGATGGGCAACATGGGCGCCTGCGTGCGGGTCGCGGCGGCTGCCGACGTGGCCGGCGTCCTCACCACCGGCGAGAACGACCCGTGGCACCCGGATGCGCTGCGCGGCGGGGCCGGCCTGCACTTCGCTCTCCCCGTGGCCGCGGTGGGGGAGCTGCCAGATGGCGACAGGCCGCTGGTCGCGATCGACCCCGGAGGGAAGGACCTGCACTCGGCAGAGCTGCCGGCCCGCGCGATCCTCGCTTTCGGCACCGAGCGTTACGGGCTCAGCTCCGAGCTGCTTTCCCGCGCCGATGCCCGGCTCGGCATCCCGATGCGCGAGGGGGTTTCGAGCCTCAACCTCGCCACATCGGTCGCTGCGGTGCTCTTCGCGCAGCGACTTTGACCCGCGCCCGACGCGGCGTAAACTGAGGCTGATGAGGAGGATCCTGACCGGCGTTGCGCTGCTCGTCCTCATAGTCGCAGTTGGAGCTCCGGCTGCCGCCGACGGCCCGGCGTCGACGAGTCAGGCGCAGACGGTCGAGATCGTCAACTTCGCCTTCCGCCCGGCGACGGTGGAGATCGTCAAGGGGCAGAGGGTCGTCTTCGCCAACACGGCCAGCGTCGCTCACACAGCGACCCGGGGCGGCGCCTTCGACACGAAGCGGATCAAACCGGGACGCTCGGTCGGTGTGCGCTTCAAACGGAAGGGGACCTTTCGCTACCACTGCAAGATCCACCCGGAAATGCGCGGCAAGGTCGTCGTCGGGTGAGGTAGCGTAGGCGCCGCGCGCCCGCGCCTCTGCGAAATTCGCCGAAAGGACCGCCTTGCTGCCGCTCGCCGACATCGATTTTGGTGAAGCACTACTGCTCACCCTGCAGATCTTCTTCTTCGTGGTCTGGATCTGGATCCTGATCACGATCCTCACCGACCTCTTCCGCGACCACGAGATCTCTGGCTGGTCGAAGGCGGCCTGGGTCCTGTTCTTGGTCCTGATCCCGTTCGTGGCGGCGCTGGTCTATCTGATCGCCCGCGGCAGCGGTATGCGTGAGCGGGCGATCCAGGCGCAGACCGAGGCAAAGCAGCAAGTGGACAGCTACATACGCCAGCAGGCCGGCTCTTCTCCCGCCGACGAACTGCACAAGCTCAACGAGCTGAAGGAAAAGGGCGCGCTCTCGGCTGAGGAGTTCGACAAGGCCAAGGCCAAGCTCCTGGCGTGAGGACTTAGCCCGGTAGGGGTTCCGCTTAACTTTTTTCGAGCCTCGTCTGTAGCTCCTGAGGGCTGGCGGCGAAAAAGTACAAGACGCTCCACCCCTGCCGGGCTAACTCCCCAACAGCAAAATTCCTGCATTTGCAAGAGAAGTTGCAAGTTATTAGCAACTCCTAACAATCAGGCGGCGATTTCGTTAGCGTGCGCCGTCGATGCGCGCTCCTCTTCGCGGCAACTCACGCTGGCTGCTGCCCGCACTGCTGCTCTTCGTCGCCCTCTGTCTAACGGGCGTCGCGGCTGCGCAGACGCTCGAGAAGAAGTACGAAGAGGCACAGGGCAAGCTCAGCAAGGTGCGGCAGAGCGAAAGCGCCGTAGCCGCGACGATCGCCGAGCAGAACGCCGCGATCGATTCGATGATCGGCGAAGTCTCTGCCCTGCGCCAGCGCCAGGCTGCGCTCGAGGCGGAGCTGGCCGCGAAGCAGGCCGAGCTGGACCGGGCCACGGCGAAGCTGGAAGCGGAGAAGCGCCGCCTGGCGCGGATCCGGGAGCGCCTGCAGCGGGCGCTCGATGTCCTCCGCGAGCGCCTCGTCGCGATCTATGAGACAGGCAGCCCCGACATGCTGAGCGCCGTACTCGACTCTGCCAACTGGTCGGAAGCGACCGCTCGCGCCGGCTACCTGAGCCAGATCCAGGAGTACGACAACGCCGTCGCGGGCCGGGTCGAGGCGCTGCGCGACCAGGCCCGCGAAGCGGTCGAGCGGATGAAGGCGATTCGTCTCCAGCTCGAAGGGGCCCGCGACGCGATCGCCGTCAAGGAGCGCGAGGCGGCCGAGGCGAAGGTCGCAGCCGAGGCGCGCTTCGCCGAGCTGAAGGCCGCGCAGGCGGAGCGCCAGCGCACGCTCGACTCGCTCTCCTCGCGCTCCGCAGCGCTGAGCGACAACCTCGCCGCGATCTCCGAACAGATGGCAGGCGCGGGCACGTCCGTCCCCGCAACCGCGCCGGCGCCGCTGACCCCAGGCCAGAGCGCCGACTTCATCTCCGAAAGCCAGGCCAGCATCCCTAGCGCCGCGCCGCCAGCCGTGCAGGCGGCGATCGAAGCGGCCAACGCGATCGCCACCACTCCCTACGTCTGGGGCGGTGGCCACGGCTCCTTCGAATCCTCCGGCTACGACTGCTCCGGCGCGGTCAGCTACGCGCTCAACGGCGGCGGCTTCCTCTCCAGCCCGCTCGACTCGACCGGCCTCTCCACCTGGGGCGAATCGGGGCCCGGGCAGTGGATCACGGTCTACGCCAACGCCGGCCATGCCTGGGTGATCATCGCCGGCCTCGCCTTCGACACCTCAGGCGGCGCCGGCCCCCGCTGGCACTCCTCGCCGGTCAACTCGCCCGAAGGCTTCATCGCCCGCCACCCGCCCGGCTACTAGACGTGCCGGTAGTTAACCGCCTATATGGGCGGTTAACTACCGGCACGTCCCTAGGTTCGGTCGGCCCAGGCTGCGGCGTTGCCGCGGGCGACGTGGATGACGTCGTCGAAGCCCTCGCGCTGCAGGATCGAGGCGGCGAGGCCGCTGCGCTTGCCGGCCTTGCAGATCGTCGCGATCGGGCGGTCGCGGGGCAGCTCGTCGAGGCGCTGGCGCAGCTCGGCGAAGGGGATGTGGAGGGAGCCGGGTACGTGGCCCTGCTCGAACTCGGCGGCGCCGCGCACGTCCAGGACCTGGGGTCCGCCGTCCGCGTCGAGGCGGCGGGCCAGCTCGTCGAGGTCGATCGCCTCGATCCGCGCGACCGGGCGGTCCTCCGCCCGCCAGGCGGTCATGCCGCCGCCGAGGAAGCCGCGCACCCGCAGGCCGACGGCGGCGAGCAGCTCGGCTGCCTCCAGCTCGTTGCCGTCGGAGGCGGCGACGACGAGCAGCTCGGCGTCGACCGGAACCATCTCGGCGACCTTGGTCGCGAAGCCGGTGTCGTAGGCGGAGGCGCTGATCGAGCCGGGGATATGGGCCTCGTCGAACTGCTCGTTGGTGCGCGAGTCGACGGCCAGCGCGCCTTCGGCGATCGCCGCCTCGAAGCCGTGCGGGGTCATCCGGGTGGGGGCGCCGATCGTTTCGACCAGGGGGCCTCGGTTGAGCGCGACGATGTGCTCGACGTTGGGCGGCTTGCTGCCGATCGTCGCGACCGCGTCCTCGACGAACTCCGCCTCGCTCGGCGAATCGCCAGCGCCCGGTTGTGGCGGCGCTCGAAGCCGATCGTCGAGGAGGTCTTGAGGTCGATCCCGGAGCTGCCGCAGAGCGAGCCGCCGAGGTGGCCGGGCCAGACCTCGACCTCGTCGGGCAGGGCCAGCAGCCGCTCGTGCAGGGAGCGGAAGATGTCGGCGGCGCCCTCGCGCGGCTCGATCGCGAGGTCGGGGCGGGCGACGTCGCCGACGAACAGCGAGTCGCCGCTCAGCACCGCCCACGGCTCGCCGCCGCGCGAGGCGTCGCGCAGCAGGAAGGAGGTGTGCTCGGGCCGGTGACCGGGCGTGTGGATCGCCTCGATCGTGGCGCCCTCGCCCAGCTCCAGCGTCCACCCGTCGGCGAAGGCCTCGTGCTCGTACTCGGCCCCGGCGACCTCGTGGATGTGGATCGTCGCCCCGGTGGCACGGGCGAGTCGGCCGTGGCCGGAGACGTGGTCGGCGTGGTTGTGGGTCTCCAGCACGTGCTCGATCCGCACCCCGTGCAGGCGGCTCAGCTGAGGTAGGGATCGATGTCCCACTGCGGGTCGACCACTGCGGCGACGCCCGAAGCAGAGTCGCCGACCAGGTAGGAGGCGCAGCCGAGGTCCTCGTGGATGATCTGGCGGAAGAGCATGGTTCGTCGGTACCGTTCGCTCAGGGTAGCGGCGAGGAAAGGGAGTCGGATGGGAATCGGAAGCGAGGCGGACCTGGAGCGAGAGCTGAGCGAGCTGCTCGCGGTAGAGAGCTTCGAGCCGCCGGCGGAGTTCCGCGAGCAGGCGCTGCTCAGCGATCCCGCCGTCTACGAGGAAGCCGCTGCCGACCCCGAGGCCTGGTGGACGCGGCAGGCGACCGAGCTGCTCGACTGGGTGCAGGAGCCGAGCCAGGGCCTCGACGACTCCAACCCGCCCTTCTACAAGTGGTTTGCCGACGGGCAGGCTGAACGCCTCGGCCAACTGCCTCGACCGCCACGTCGACGCCGGCATCGGCGAGCGCGTCGCCTTCCACTGGCGCGGCGAGGAGGGGGAGGAGCGCGACGTCACCTACGCCAAGCTGCTCGCCGACGTGCAGCGCTTCGCCAACGCGCTCAAGGACCTCGGCGTCGGAGAAGGGCGACATCGTCGGCATCTACCTGCCGATGATCCCCGAGGTCGTCGTTGCGATGCTGGCCTGCGCGCGGATCGGCGCCCCCCACAACGTCGTCTTCGGCGGCTTCTCGGCGGAGGCGGTGCGGGAGCGGATGGAGTTCTCCCAGGCGAAGGCGCTGGTCACCGTCGACGGCGCCCGCCGCAAGGGCAAGACGGCGCCGATCAAGGCCGCAGGTCGACGAGCAGATGGACGACCTGGGGACGCTGGAGACGATCGTCGTCGTCCGTCACACCGGGATCGAGTGCCCGATGCGGGAGGGCCGCGACCGCTTCTACGACGAGCTGCTCGCGGCCGCCGAGCCTGAGTGCCCGCCCGAGCCGCTCGACGCCGAGCACCCGCTCTTCATCCTCTACACCTCCGGCTCGACCGCGAAGCCGAAGGGGATCCTCCACACCACCGGTGGCTACCTGACCGGGGTCGCCGCCACCCACCGCTACGTCTTCGACCTGAAGCCGGAGGAGGACGTCTACTGGTGCGCCGCCGACGTCGGCTGGGTCACCGGCCACTCCTACATCGTCTACGGGCCGCTGCTGAACGGCGCCACCAGCGTGATGTGGGAGGGTGCGCCCGACTACCCGCACCAGGGCATCTGGTGGGAGCTGGTCGAGCGCTACAAAGCGACGATCCTCTACACGGCGCCGACCGCGATCCGCACCTTCATCAAGTGGGGCGCCGATATCCCGGCCAAGTACGACCTCTCTTCGCTGCGACTGCTGGGCTCGGTCGGCGAGCCGATCAACCCCAAGGCCTGGCTCTGGTACCAGCAGGTGATCGGCGGCGGGCGGTGCCCGGTCGTCGACACCTGGTGGCAGACCGAGACCGGCGCGATCATGATTACGCCGCTGCCGGGGATCACCGCGACCAAGCCGGGCTCGGCGACGACGCCCTTCCCGGGCGTCGAGGCGCAGGTCGTCAACGAGCACGAGGGCGCACCGGTTGAGGGCGGCCAGGGACTGCTGGTGCTGACGCGGCCCTGGCCTTCGATGCTGCGCACGCTATACCGCGAGGAAGAGCGCTTCGTCGAGACCTACTTCTCCCGCTTCGGCAAGGAGACCTACCTGGTCGGCGACGCCGCCCGGCGTGACGAGGACGGCTACTTCTGGGTGATCGGTCGCATCGACGACGTCGTCAACGTCTCCGGTCACCGGCTCTCGACGGCGGAGGTCGAGTCGGCGATCGTCGCCCACGAGAAGGTCGCCGAGGCAGCGGTGATCGGCCAGTCCGACGAGGACACCGGCCAGGCGATCTGCGCCTTCGTCACCTTGCAGGGGAGCACCGATTCCAGCGACGAGCTGATCGAGGAGATCCGCGGCGTCGTCGCCGAGCGGATCGGCAAGTTCGCTCGCCCGAAGCGGGTGGTCTGGGCCGACGACCTGCCGAAGACGCGCTCGGGCAAGATCATGCGACGGCTGCTGCGCGACATCGCCGAGGGCCGGGCGCTGGGGGACGTGACGACGCTGCGCGACCCGGACGTGATGGCCGAGCTAGAGCGGCAGATTGCCGAGCTCGGCGACGCGGAGGACTGAGCGCCCTAGGGGGAGCGCTCGTCGACCATCCGCTCGACCGCGATCTCCAGTGCCGCCAGCTGCTCGCGGACATTGCGGAGCTCGCGCAAGGCGATCATCTCGGCGGAGGCCTGCTCGGCCTCCAGCTCCTGCTCTACTTCGGCGATCTCGGGGCCGAGGAAGCGCTGCGCGAAGGCGCCGGTAAGCAACGCGACGAAGCCGATCCCGACGATCAGGATCACGATCGAGACGATCTCGCCACCGGTTGTCGTCGGGTAGATGTCGGAGCCGAGGGTGGTCATCGTCGTCACCGCCCAGTAGATGCCGTCCCAGGTGTCGAGATGCTGTTCGTGCTTCTCGAAGGCCTCGAAGATCGCACCGCCGCCGATCGCGGTCAGCACTGCGAGCAGCGCCGCGTAGTGCAGGCCACGCAACGAGAAGACCTCGCGCGTGAGCTGGGCCAGGCGCAGCAGGCGAAGCAGCCGCAGCAGGCGGAGGACGCGGAGACCCTGCAGGCCGGGCGGCAGCACCGGCGGGGTGAGGAAGACGACGATCGGGCTGAGCGGGTTGTGGCGCAGCCAGGTGCGACGGTTGGGGACGACGGCGAGCATCACGACCAGCTCGATCGCAAAGGCGATCCAGGTGACCCAGTTGAGGAGGTTCGCAACGTCCTCCAGCCAGCCTCCCGGCTGGGACTCGGTGATCGCGACCATCGGCAGGGTCAACGCCGCTGCGACCAGCATCGGCCTGTTGAGGACTTCGGCGACCCGTGTGCTGCGCGCGTCCATCCCCGGCGCGTACGACGCGGTCTTCTCGATCGCCTCAGAAGCCATTCCGCGTCTGATTCGACGTGATCGACCCTGTGCCTACCTACGTCAGAGGCCTAGAAACGACAAGACCCGCCGGAGCGGGTCGAGTCTGGGCGAAGCGGGGTACCACCCCGCAGGCGGCCGACAACCACCATTGAGACTACCAAGGTGGACCGCCTCCAGACTCAACCCGTCCGTGGGATTCCTGCGGAGGGCGCCGGACTCGAACCGGATCCGATGGTTTGTCGGACATGGCGGTTGTCGACCGCCTGAGGACACCTATCCCCTTCACCCTCCTGCCGGCGATGCTATGGCGAAAGCGTCACCTCAAAGTGAATGTGACTCAATTGACACTCTGATGTGACAGTTACTTAATGCAAAGTCAAAGCAACTGGACCGGAGAGCCGTGGTAGCCGACTCGGGCGAGGTGACGTTCCTCGCCGCCGGGCCAGATGGTTAGGTGCAAGTCGGCGCGATCGTCGTTGGGCTCCATACGCAACCAGGCGAGTGGTGCGTCGGCGATGGCTCGCCCGCCCGCTGCGCGGATCCGATCGAAGAAGCGAGCGCGCTCCTCGTCACTCAGATACTGGCTGACGATCGAGTGGTAGAGGACCGTTGCCCGTCCCGGCGTGGGCTCGGCAAGCACTCGCTCGGTCCAGGTGGAGGCGGTCTCGCGGTCGAGTGAGGCCGGCACCTCCGCGGCGACCTTCAGCGAAGCCTCCATGCGAGCGATTCGCTCCCGCTGGTCGGGCCAGATATAGGTGAGCAGGGTCAGTCGGCCCTCGGGCGTCGATGCGTCGATCGGGGTGGCGTCGCAGCCGCGGCGCTCGGCGATCTCCACGGTTTCGGGGAGCGAAGGCGGCTCTCCTTCCAGCTCGAACTCGAGTCGCAGGGTGGAGTCGCTCCGACCCCAGGAGAAGCCATCCGCCGCGTATCCGTACCGGTCCCAGCGCAGATTGAGGCCGGCGCTAGCGCCGGCCTCGAGAAGACGCAACGGCATGCCGGTCTCGGCTGCGACGGTCAGGAAGCCGAAGAGGAGCCCGGCGCAGCGCCCCACCTCGTTGGTCTGCACGGGCAGCTCGACCAGTCGGCGCAGCTCCGCCACGTTCCGCTCCACCGTCTCATAGAGCGCCACCCAGGCCGCCGCCGCGTCGCCCGCTTCATAGGCGGACGCCAGCTCGGGCGCCCTGCTGCTCAGAGCCATGCGGTTCAGGCCGCCCAGCATTCGCAGGCCCAGCACCGAGAACTCCGGGTCGTTCTCGTGCCCGCGCAAGACGTCCCAAACGGGCCCCTGCGCCTCGGCGTCCTCGGCCGCCCGGTCCAGAAGCTCACCGTAGAGCGGTGAGCCGATCATCCGGCAGGCGTCGGCCTGCCAGCGCAGCTTCCCCGCGATCGCCTGCTCGGCCGATTCCGTCACGGCCAGATCCTAGGTCCGAACACCAGGAGCTCGACAGGCAAAGGTAGTTTGCTAAACTAATTACTGAGGCTAAGCATTTGTCCGAGGCTACGTCTGACACTTCTCTGACTGAATCTGCCGCCCGGTTGCGGATGGCGATCGTGCGGACTGCGCGACGGTTGCGGCAGGAGGCGGCTGGGGGAGGGGCCGAGCTGACGCCCACAGCCGCCTCGGCGCTGGCCACGGTGGAGCGGCACGGGCCGCTAACGCCGAGCGAGCTGGCCGAGATCGAGCGGGTGAAGCGGCCCACGGCGACGCGGACGCTGCGCGTGCTGGAGGAGGCCGGTCTCCTCGACCGTGCTCCCGACCCGGACGATGGGCGCAGCGCCCTTGTCACCGTCAACCCCGCCGGGCGGGAGCGCCTGCGCCGCCTGCGCGGGCGCAAGAACGCCTACCTGGCGCGGCGCATGCGTGACCTGCCCGCGTCCGACCTCGAGGCGCTGGAGCGCGCCGCCGCAATCCTCGAGCAGATCCTCGAAGAGCCGCGAGCGAAGCGCGGGGCATCGCAGTGAGCGCCGCGGTCAGGCGCAGCTTCGACTCGCTCTCCGTTCCCAACTACCGCCGCTACTTCGCCGGGCAGATCGTCTCGCTCTCCGGCAACTGGATGCAGATGGTCGCCGAGATCTGGCTGGTCCTCTCGCTGACCGGGAGCGGCGTGGCGGTGGGGATGACGACGGCGCTCCAGTTCCTGCCGATCCTGCTCTTCGGCGCCTGGGGTGGCCTGCTGGCCGACCGCTTCGCGAAGCGCCGCCTGCTGATCGTCACCCAGGCCCTGATGGCGCTGCCGGCCCTCGCCCTGCTCGCGATCGTCGCCACCGGCGTCGTCGCGCCCTGGATGGTGATGGCGCTGGTCTTCGTGCGCGGCACGGTCAACGCGGTCGACAACCCGACCAGGCAGAGCTTCGCGATCGAGATGGTCGGCGCCGACCGGGTCGTCAACGCGGTCAGCCTCAACAGCGTCCTCATCCACTCGGCGCGGCTGGTCGGCCCAGCCCTGGCCGGGGTGCTGATCGCCACGGCCGGGGTCGAGCCCTGCTTTGCCCTCAACGCGCTCAGTTTCGCGGCGATGATCGTGGCGCTGTGGCGGATGGAGCCCGCGACGCTGCAGACGCCGCCGCAGGTCGCCCGCGAGCGCGGCGCCGTGCGAGCCGGTCTCCGCTACGTCCTGCGCACGCCGGAGCTGGCGGTGCCGCTCGGCCTGATGGCGCTGGTCGGCACGCTTGGCCTCAACTTTCAGGTGATCCTGCCGCTGCTGGCGCGCTTCAGTTTCGACGGCGGCGCCACCGCTTACGCGGCGCTGGTCTCGGCGATGGGTGTTGGCTCGGTCGTCGGCGCCCTGGTCACCGGCGCCCACGGCCGCACCGACGGTCGGCTGATCGCCGGCGCGGCGCTCGCTTTCGGCGGACTGGCGCTGCTGGCGGCACTGATGCCGAGCCTCGCGCTTGAGATCCCGGTGCTGGCCTTGCTCGGCGGTTCCGCGGTGACCTTCGCCGCGACGATCAACTCCTCTCTGCAACTCGCCGTCGAGCCAGAGATGCGCGGCCGGGTGATGGCGCTCTACTCGATCGTCTTCCTCGGCTCGACCCCGATCGGCGCTCCGCTCGTTGGCTGGCTCTCCGAGGCATACGACCCGCGGGCGGCGCTACTGCTCGCCGCCTCGGCCGGGATCGTGGCCGCCTGGGCGGGACACGTCGCGCTGGTCCGCCCGCAGCGCGGGGGTCAGGCGATGCCGAGTCGTTCTGCGCGCCCCGCCGCCTGAGCGACGACCTCCGCAGCTCCTTCGACCTCGCCTCCTCGCATCAGGACGCGGCCGCCGATGACAGTGGTGTCGACGACCGAGCCGCCAGCGGCGTAGACGAGGTCGGAGGCGAGGTCGCCTAGCCCGACCTCGTAGGCGCCGCGGCGCAGCAGCAGGAAGTCGGCCGGGGCGCCGGCTGCGAGGGGCTCGCCGCCAAGTAGCGGCGCCCTTGCGCCAGTTGCGATCTCCCAGGCCTCGGCGGCGGGCAGCACGGTCGGGTCGCCGTTCGCATGGCGCTGCGCCAGCGCGAACACCTTCAGGTCGGCGAGCAGGTCGAGCGAGTCGTTGGAGCCGGCACCATCGGTGCCGATGCCGACTTGGACCCCGGCCGCGCGCGCTGCCGGGTAGGGGAAGACGCCGCCCACCGCGAGCTTCATGTTGGCGACCGGATTGGTGACCACGGTGCTGCCCCGCTCGGCGATCAGCTCCAGCTCGGCGCGATCGAGCCAGACCCCGTGCGCGAGCACAGTGCGCTCACCAAGTAGCCCGACCTGGTCGAGGTAGGCGGCGGGGCGCAGCCCGTGCGTGGCGATGCAGTCGCTCACCTCCTGCTCGGTCTCGGAGAGGTGGATTTGGACCGGCAGGTCGCGCTCGGCCGCCAGCTCGCCGATCCAGCGAAGCGACTCCTCGCTGACGGTGTAGATCGCGTGCGGCGCCAGCGCCGGAGTGACCGCGGGTCCGAGCCCCTCTAGTTCCCCGAGGCTGCGCAGGGCGCCCTCGCGCAGCCTTGCGGGGTTGTCGCCGAGGTCGATCAGAGGAGCGCCGATCTTCGCTCGCAGGCCCGAGTCGAAGACGGCGCGGGCAGTGGCGCCCGGCTGCCAGTACATGTCCCAGAAGCGGGTTGTCCCGGTGCGGATCATCTCCACGCAGGCGAGCCGGACGCCCCAGTAGACGTCCTCGGCTTCGATCCTCTCCTCGATCGGCCAGACCTTCTCCCGCAGCCAGCGCATCAACGGCAGGTCGCCGCCGTAGCCGCGGAAGAGCGTCATCGCGGCGTGGGTGTGACCATTGAGCAGGGGCTCGACCATCTGCGTCCCCTTCGCGTCGATGGTCTCGTCGCCGGGCGCAGGCTCGACCTCGGGCCCGAGCGCCGCGATCTTGCCGCCCTCGCAGCGCAGCCCGATCGTCTCGCCGTCGAAGGTGGCGTCGGTGATGGCCAGCGGCTTCGGGTCGCCGCTTCCCGTCGCCCTCAAGCTGCCGCCTCCAGCCGTGGCAGCGCCGCCTCCAGACCGTCGCGCAGACGCCGGGCATTGGCGGCGCGAGCCGCCTCCAGACCAGCGACGCTGAGCTCACCGGTGCCGATGCCGTTGGCGAGGTTGTCGACGGCGCAGACCGCGGCGTAGGCGAAGCCAAGCTCACCGGCGACGATGCACTCCGAGGCGATCGTCATACCCACCACGTCCGCGTGGGCGGCCATGAGCCTGATCTCGGCGGGGGTCTCGAATCGCGGGCCGATTGCCTGCCAGTAGACGCCGCCCAGACGCAGCTCCTGCCCGCCGGCCCGCCAGGCGTCGAGTACCTGATGCCGCCAGTCGGGGTCGAACCCCGGCGCGCGGTGGGCCCGGGCGTCGTCGAGGGCCGAGGGGCCGAGGTGGAGGGCAATGAAGTCGTCTGGGCAGAGCAGCGAGCCGACGGGCAGCTCGACGCTGAGCGAGCCGACTGAGCCGATCGCGAGCACCCGGTCGCAGCCCTGGTCCACCAGTGCCTGCAGATTGGCGGCGTGGTCGATCTCGTGGGGGAGGGTGTATGCCTTTCCTCGGTGGCGCTGCATCACTGCCACATCCCGCTCGGCGGCTGCCGCGAGCAGTGCCTCGCCCTCGGGGCCGAGCGCGTTGCTGCCGAGCATCACCGCCAGCCGTCCCATTGCCGCGATCCTACGTGTGAGCGCAGTTACCGCGGGTATCGTGGGGGCCCATGGGGGAGCGATCATCCGGGAGGGAGGAGAGCGAGGCGGAACGCCTCGATCGCAACCTCAGCGAGCTGCTGCAGGAGCTGCGCGTCGCCCTGCCCGGCGTCCAGGTCCTCTTCGCCTTCCTACTCGCGGTCCCGTTTCAGCAGAGGTTCACCGAAATCACCCAGTTCCAGAAGTGGCTCTACTTTGCGGTTCTGATCCTCACGGCGCTCTCCGCCGCTCTCCTGATCTCGCCCTCTGCCTACCACCGCCTGACCTTCCGCATGCAGCAGAAGGACGAGCTGCTCATCGTCGCCAACAAGTTCGCGATCGCCGGTCTTGGCTGCCTCGCCCTAGCGATGACCGGGGCGATCATGCTGGTCACCGACCTGCTCTTCACCACAGCGGCGACTGTGATCGCCAGCGCCAGCGCCCTACTCGCCTTCGCGCTGCTCTGGTACGCGCTGCCGCTGCAGCGCAGGCTCAGCCTGAAGCGCGAACGTCGCTGACGCGATCTCCCCAGAAGCCGACCATCTCATCGGCGAACTGCTTGACGAGGGGGTGATCCGGGACCCTCTCGAAGAGGGTGTCGAGGTCGGCCTCCCAGACGGAGACCTTGAGGTCCAGCGGGACGCTGAGCTGCTCGGCGACCGCCTCGCCCTTCACCGCGTAGGCGTCGCGTAGCGTCGCCAGGTTGGTCAGTTTGTCGGCGGCGTAGATCGCCAGGACCTCCGTGCCCGTCTCGGCGGCTCGCTGCCGGTGCTCGGCCTTGCGCTCCTCGTAGTCCTCGATCGCCTCGTCTTCGGTCATCGCCGCGACCAGTTCGGCGACCAGGTCGCCGAACTGGTCGCGCAGCTCGTCGACCTCCGTTTCGGTGTCCTCGACGACGTCGTGCAGCAGCGCCGCCGCTAGCACCTCGTCGGGGACGCTGTGCTCCGCCAGTCGCTCCGCCACTACACGCGGATGGTCGATGTAGGGGAACCGCTCGGCGCCGTTGCGGAACTGGCCGGCATGTGCGACCCGCGCGGTCTCGAACGCTTCCCGCACCAGCCCCGACCGCTCGATCGCCGCGTCGATCCCAGGGGTGGACGACATCGCAGCGCAAGCGTAGCGGCCCGCCGAGGCCCGCTGGAGATCAGCCGGCGCCAGTCGCGCTCGGCACTCGCGCGCGCGGCTCGTACTTCGCGCCCTCGACGCCGAGCTCGATCTCGCTGGGCTCGCCGCCAAGCGCAGTCCAGGCCTGCTTCGCTTCTTCACCGAGCTGGTCAAGCTGCTCGTCGGAATGCAACGGGTCGTGGTGGAAGAGCACGGTTCGGTCGGCGTTCGTGCGGCGGGCGAAGGAGAGGGCGTGGGAGAGCGAGGAGTGCCCCCAACCGACGTGCTCGGGGTACTCGCGGTCGGCGTACTGGCCATCGTGGATCAACAGCGAGGCGTCGCGCGCCAGGGCGAAGCCCGAGATCCAGTCCTCGTCGAGGGCGTCTAGGTCGGCACCCAGCGCCGGCTCGTGGTCCGGAATGTAGGCAAGCGTGCTGTCGCCGTCCTCGATCCGGTAGCCGAGCGTCGGTCCGCGGTGGGCGACCGAGGCGGCGTGGATCCGCGCCGAGCCGATCTCCCACTCGATCTCGGGGCAGTGGCGGAAGGAGACGTCGCAGGGCAGCTCCCGCACCTCGACCGGCGAGAGCGGCGCCGAGATGTAGCGGCCGATGCGGTCACGCAGCGAGGCCTCCGGCGAGGCCGGGCCCCAGATCACGATCTCCGTCTGCGGGCGGAAGGCGGGGGCGAAGAAGACCAGCCCCTGGATGTGGTCGAGGTGAAGGTGGGTGAGAAGGATGTGGAGGCGGGTTGGCTCGTCGGGGAGGGAGAGGCCGAGGTTGCGGATCCCGGTGCCGGCGTCGAGCGCGAGCAACGAGCCGTCGGAGAGAGTGACCCCGACGCACGAGGTGTTGCCGCCGTAGCGAATCGTCTCCGGCCCTGGGGAGGGAATCGAGCCGCGCGTGCCCCAGAGCTTTACCTCCATCTCAGTGCCCGGTCCCATTCGTAGTCGCGGGCCAGAACACCGCGATCGCACCCTGCGAGCCGTGCGCAGTGAGGATTGGAAAGGCCGAGGCCTCCACCATGTGGCTCGTCCCGTCGGTCGAGCGGATCGCGAAGGTCGAATGGGCTGGGCGCCCGTTGCGAACCGCCACCACCAGGGGCAGCTCGTCGTAGGGGATCGGCTCGCCCTCGCCGTCGAACGGGCCGAAGAGCGAGCCCCACTCGTCGGGGCCGACGGTGCCGAGTTCCTCGAAGCGCTTGCCGAGGAGGATCCCCGCCGCCTCGTTGTAGAAGACGAGGATGCCACCCTCGTCGACGAGGAAGGCCGGCGTGGAGAGCGCCGACATCAGGTTGCGGGCGAGGATCAGCTCGAGGGGTCTCTGCGACACAGTGACACTTTAGATCGTGGTGATTGACACAGCCGGTCGGTGAGCGGCTCGTGCCGCGGATACCCCGGGGATCAACAATCCAGTCCCGGTCGAGTCCGGGACGTGATTTTCGTCACGTAGGTGTCGTCGCCTCCCTCCGTTGGAGGGGTGTGCTCTCCTGCCTAGAGTTTGCCGATCTTGAAGATCTTGGTGCCACAATCGGGGCAGACGCCCTGGATCGCCGGGCGGCCATTCTTCATCGTCACCTGTTTGGCGTCCTTGATCTCGACCTTCTTCCGCTCCTTGACGCAGTAACCCTCAGGCATCAGGGCCTCCTTTCGCTGCCGCTGGCGGCAGATCTCGCGATTAGTCGCGAGGTCGGATTGGGCGAATGTAACGGAGGTGGGGGACGATGCGCACGAATAACGTGCGTTTTGTCACGAATGCACTATTTTGCTTCGATGCCCGATACGCCTTTGCCGGGAGCCGGTTCGGCTTCGCCCGCGCCGGTCGCGCTGACTCCTCCCGCACCATCGCCGCTCGTGCCGCCGCCAGAGCCAGAGGTCCCAGTCCCTTTGCCTTCGAGCTGGTCGACCTGTTTCTGAAGTTCTTCGAGCTGCAGTTCCAGCGGCGCGATTGCGGGTTCCCCCGTCGCTTGCGATTCGAGCTGGTCGATCCGTTCTTCGAGCGCCGAGACGTCGGCCTCGCCGGTCGCCTCGTCGGAGGCTTCGAGGGCGAGGTAGATGCCGGCGCCGGCGCCGGCGATCGCGATAGCAGTGAGGACGAGGAAGACGCGGGTGCGCATGCCGAGCTTGCGCTCCACCTCGCCGATCCATGCCCGTAGCCCGTCTAGCGACATGCCGCTAAAACCTAGTCGAAGGGGCAGCCGGGAAGCTGCGTCAACTACGCTGCGCAACTCACGTCCCGCTTCGAGATTCCAAGGAGAAGAGCCGCATGCCGGAAGCAGTGATCGTCGACACCGTCCGCACGCCGATTGGTCGTGCCTTCAAGGGCTCGCTGGCCCAGCTCCGCCCCGAGGAGATGGGCGCCTACGTGGTCGACCAGCTGCTCGAGCGCCATTCCGGGGTCGATCCGGCCCTGGTCGAGGATGTCTTCTGCGGTGTCGGTATGCCGCAGGGCTTGGAGGCCTTCAACATCGGCCGCATCATCTCGCTGCTCTCCGAGAAGCTGCCTCAGACGGTCAACGGCGTCACCGTCTCCCGCTACTGCTCCTCCAGTCTCGACGCGATCCGCCACGCCGGCAACGCAATCAAGGCCGGCGAGGGCGACGTCTACATCGCCGCCGGGGTCGAGTGGGTGAGCCGCTTCAACGAGCGCACCGAGCCGGCCGGCGCAGACGACCGCAACCCGAACCTGATCGGCGAGAACGGTCAGCCCAACGCCTACATCGATATGGGTCTGACGGCTGTCAACGTGGCCAAGAAGTACGAGGTCAGCCGCGCCGACATGGACAAGTTCGCGCAGCGCTCGCAGGAACTGGCGGTGAAGTCGCAGGAGGACGGGTTCTTCGACCGCGAGATCGTCCCGGTGACGCTGCCCGATGGCACCGAGGTCGCCAAGGACGACGGCCCGCGTGCCTCCTCGACCCTGGAGAAGCTCTCCGAACTGCCCGAGGCCTTCGGCGGCGGCGGAGTCACCGCCGGCAACTCATGTCCGCTCAACGACGGCGCCGCCGCGGTGCTGCTGATGAGCGACACCAAGGCGAAGGAGCTCGGCCTGACGCCGCGCGCCCGCATCGTCACCGCCGCCACCTGGGGCAACGAGCCCGAGTACATGGGCGTCGCCCCGATTGGCGCGATCAAGAAGGTGCTGGATCGAGCTGGAATGACGATCGGCGACGTCGGCGCGGTCGAGCTCAACGAGGCCTTCGCCGCCCAGGTGATCCCGATCATGGCCGAGTGCGACATTCCGGAGGAGAAGCTCAACACGCACGGCGGCGCGATCGCCCTCGGTCACCCCTTCGGGATGACCGGCGCCCGCATCATGGGCACCCTGCTCAACGCGATGGAGACCGACGACCATCAGGTCGGCCTCGAGACCATGTGCGTCGCCGGCGGTCAGGGCAAGGCGATGATCGTGGAGCGGATGAACTGAGGTAGAGAGGGATGCGGCTCGAGACGCTGACCTACGAGAGCAGCGATCGGGTCGCTCGCATCACGCTGAACCGGCCCAAGCGGGGGAACGGGATCACCCCCCGCATGCCGGCCGAGATCGCCGAGTGTGTGGAGCAGGCGAATCTCGATCCCGGCGTCCACGTCATAGCGCTGGCGGGGAGCGGGACCGGTTTCTGCGGCGGCTATGACCTGGTCGCCTCGGCCGAGGGTGACATGAGTGAGTTGGGCGGGGTCGAGGCGCCCTCCGGCTCGCCCCTCGACCCGGCGACGATTGCCGCCAACCACGCGCCCGAGTCGAACTGGGACCCGGTCACCGACTTTCAGTTCATGTGGCGCAACGTGCGCGGCTTCATGAGCCTCTTCCACTCCGAGAAGCCGGTGCTCTGCAAGGTTCACGGCTACTGCATCGCCGGTGGCACCGACATGGCACTCTGCTCGGACCTGCTCGTAGTCGCCACCGATGCCAAGATCGGTTACCCACCGGCGCGGGTCTGGGGCTCGCCTACGACGGCGCTTTGGGCCGCACGCGTCGGCCCGATGCGGGCCAAGCGGCTGCTCCTGACCGGCGACTCCCTGAACGGCGAGGAGGCTGCCGAGTGGGGGCTGGCGACCGAGGCGGCACCGGCCGAGGAGCTCGACGCCCGCTTCGAGCGCCTGCTCGAGCGGGTCGCCCGGCTGCCGGTCAACCAGCTGGTGATGATGAAGATGCTGGTCAACCAGTCCCTCTACTCGCAGGGCCTGCACCAGACCCAGCTGCTCGGCACCTTCTTTGACGGGATCGCCCGCCACACCGAGGAGGGCCACGCCTTCGTACGCCGCGCCGCCGAAGGCGGCTTCAAAGAGGCTGTGAGGGAGCGCGACGAGCCCTTCGGCGATCACGGCCTGAAGGGGTTTGGCCTTGAGTAGGCGCCTCTCAGTCGCGATCGTCGGCGGCGGCTTCGGTGGCGTCGGCGCGGCGGCGATGCTGCGCCGCGAGGGCTACGAGGACGTCACGGTGTTCGAGAAGGCCGAGCGGATCGGCGGCGTCTGGCACCACAACACCTATCCCGGCGCCGCCTGCGACGTGCCCTCGCACCTCTACGAGTTCTCCTTCGCGCCTAACCCGCGCTGGTCGCGGCGTTACGCCCCGCAGGCTGAGATCCAGGCCTACCTGGAGGAGGTCGCGCGCAGCCATGGCAGTTCTCGACCGAATCCGGACCGGTGTCGAGGTGCAGGGCGCCCGCTGGGACGAGGACCGGGGCCTATGGCGCCTCGAGACCAGCGCCGGTCCGCACGAGGCCGAGATCCTGGTCACCGCCTGCGGGCAGCTCTCGGTGCCAAAAATCCCGCCGCTGCCAGGGCTCGAATCCTTCGAGGGACCGGCTTTCCATACGGCGCGCTGGCCTCGGGAGCTCGACCTGGCCGGCAAGCGCGTCGCCGTGCTCGGCACCGGCTGCACCGCGATCCAGGTGGTGCCAGCGATCCAGCCGCTCGTCGACCGGGTCGACGTTTACCAGCGCTCCCCTGGCTGGACGTTCCCCAAGATGGACTACGCCTACCCGCGCTGGGCGCAGCGGCTCTTCGAGCGCTTTCCCCTGCTGCAGCGCCTCGACCGCGCCTCGATTCTCGCGTTCATGGAGATCGGCGCCGCGGCGATGACCCGACGCCGCTGGCTGCTGCCGCTCTTCCGGTTCGTTGGGCGCCGCCAGATCAGCAAGGCGATCGAGGACCCCGAGCTGCGTGCGAAGGCGACTCCGACCGACGAGGTCGGCTGCAAGCGGATCATGCTCACCGACGAGTGGTATCCGACCTTGACGCAGCCCAATGTGGAGCTGGTGACCGAGCGGATCACCACGGTGACCCCGACGGGGATCCGGGACGAGAGCGGAGTGGAGCGAGAGGCCGACGTGCTCGTCCTCGCGACCGGGTTCAGCGACCCACGACTTCGTGGCGCCGATGGAGATCGCCGGTCGCGAAGGCCACACCCTCGCCGAGGAGTGGGGGGACGTCGCGCGGGCCTACCTCGGCATGAGCGTGCCCGGCTTCCCGAACATGTTCCTGCTCTACGGGCCCAACACGAACGGCGGCACAGGCTCCGTTGTCTACACGATCGAGGCCGGCGTGAAACATGTGATCGCCGCCCTGCGCGAGCTCGACCGCGCCAGCGCGGACCGGATCGAGGTCCGCCGCGAGGCGGCGCAGCGCTTCGACCGCGAGCTGCGCACCGCCCTCGCCGGGACGGTCTGGCACAGCGGCTGCACCAGCTGGTACGTGGACGAGAACGGCAACGACCCCAGCCAGTGGCCGTGGCTGTGGACCACCTACCGCCGTCGCACGGAACGGCTCGAATCGGGTGCCTACGAGCTCAGCACGCATACGCCCGTTGGCGCGGGCGCACTGGAGTAGGGTCCGCGCCGCGATGACCGAGGCGTCCATCACCGGCGACCGCTCGCCATTCACTCCCGAGAGCGTCCGCGCCTTCCTGCCGGGGAGCTTCCCGGGAGACTTGGCGATCGAGCCGCTCGAGATCGAGGACTCCTTTGCCAGGGGCAGGATCGTCGTCGACAAACGTCACCTGCACCCCGGTGGCTACGTGCACGGAGGCGTCTGGACCGCGCTCGGCGACACCGTCGCCGCCTGGGCCACCTTCCGCAACATCCCGCCGGAACACAACTTCACCACGATCGAGCTGAAGCTCAACGTCTTCACCGCCGGCCTGCTCGGCGACAAGATCGTCGCCAGGGCCGAGCCGCTCCACGTCGGCAAGAGCACCGTCGTGATCGAGGTCAAGATCGAGCGGCTGCGCGAGGGCGAGGAGCCCCGCCTCGCCGCGAACTTGATCGTCAGCCAGTTTGTGCTTCCGCCTCGGGACTGACGGCTTCCAGCTGTTCGATCTGGGGTAGGCGCCAGAGCAGGCTGGCGATGGTGAGGCCGATCGCGGCGCAGAGCAGGGCCAGGAACCACTGGGTGGCGTCGAGCAGGACCATCTCGAAGAAGTCACGTACCGGAGCCGCCGCCAGGATCAGAGCGAAGAGCGCCCCCAGCCCCGCGACCATCGCCAGCATGTAGCTCTGGATTGCGATGTGCTCGCGCCCAGGGCCACGCTCCAGCAGGAGGACGAAGCAGAGGCCGAGGACGATCAGCGTCGTCGTCGCCGCGGTCCTGCCCGCCTCCAGCGAGCCGCCGAAGACGGTGTCGACGAGGAAGAAGGAGAGGATCGAGCCGAGCGCCGTCGCCACCCCGGCGGGAACGGCGAAGGCGGCCAGGGCGCGCAGCAGGCGGCCGCGGTAGAGCGGCCCGTCGGAGGGCGCCAGCGCCAGTACGAAGGAGGGGACGCCGATCGTCAGGAATACAGCCAGGGTGAGGTGGCGGGGCAGGAATGGAAAGGCGAAGCCCGGCACGGCGACCAGCAGGATCAGCGCCGCCGCGTAGACGGACTTGGTCAGGTAGAGCCGTCCCAGCCGGTGGATGTTGCGGGCGATCCGCCGTCCCTCGGCGACCGCCTGGGGCAGCCGCGCGAACTCGTCCTCGAGCAGCACTACGTCGGCGACCCCCTTGGTCACCTGGGCCCCCGAGCCCATCGCCACCGCGAGCCGCGCCTGCTTCAGCGCCGGCACGTCGTTAACCCCGTCGCCGATCATCGCCGTGTAGCGGCCTGCCGCACGCAGCGCCTCGACCAGGGCCTTCTTCTGCTCCGGCGCGATCCGGCAGAAGATCGCGTTGCGCTGGGCCACCTCGGCGAGCGCCTCGGGATCCTCGGGCAGGTCCGGCCCCTCGACCACGCCGGCAGCGCGCGGTACGCCGACCGCGTAGGCGACGGCGGTGACGGTGGCGCGGGCGTCGCCCGAGATCAGCTTCAGGTCGACCCCCTCCTCGCGGATGAAGGCGATCGTCTCCGCCGCGTCCGGGCGCAGCGTCTCTTCCAGCACGATCAAGGCCAGCGCTGCCAGGCGGGGCGGCGCTCCGTCGGCGGGGTCGTCGGGCAGCGCCTCTCCCGACTCGCCGAAGGCGACGACGCGGCGGCCCGCCGCGGTCTCCTCCTCCAGCTTGCGCTTCAGGCCCGATGGGAGGCTCAGCGCCCCCACCCGCTCCAGCAGGTCGGGGGCGCCCAGCACGTAGCTCGACCCGTCGATCCGCAGCCCGCTCCACTTCCAGACCGAGGAGAACGGGACTTCGCCGCCGACCCGGGCGGGCTCGCCGGGGAAGCTCGCCGCGATCGCCTCCAAGGTCCGGTTGCGGTCGCCGGCGCTGGCGGCGAAGCGACCCAGCGCCGCGCGTGCCGCCGCCGGCTCGGTTCCCTCGGCCACCTCGATCCCCAGCAGCCGCAGCTCGCCGTCAGTCAGGGTGCCGGTCTTGTCGACGCAGATCGTGTCCACCGCGGCGAGGCTCTCGGTGGCGCTCATCTGCTGGACCAGGGTGTCGTGGCGCGCCAGCCGCACCGCGGCCACCGCGAAGGTGACGCTCATCAGCAGCACCAGGCCCTCGGGGATCAGCGTCACCAGGCCGGCCGTCGCCGTCTGGGCCGCCTCGACCAGGTCGGCGCTGCGCAGCTGGAAGGTGAGGAGGAGGATCGCAGCCAGCGGCGCCATCACGTAGGTGCAAGCGACGATCACCCGGTTGACCTCGCCCTGCAGGGGCGAGGGCGGGTGGCGGAAGGCCCGTGCCTCGCCGGCGAGGCGGCCCGCGTAGCTCTCGTCGCGCACCGCGTCGACCTCGTAACGGCCCGAGCCGGAGATGCAGAAGGAGCCCGAGAGCGCCCGGTCGCCGGCCTCCTTGCGCACCCCGTCGGCCTCGCCGGTCAGCAGCGACTCGTCGAGGGTCATGCCGCGGCTGCCGACGACCTCGCCGTCGGCGACCAGCTGATCGCCGGGCTCGACCTCGATCACGTCTCCGGGCACGACCTCCTCGGCCCGCAGGCTCTGCACCTCGCCGTCGCGCAGCACCCTGGCGTGTGGCGCTACCAGGACCGCGAGCTGGTCCAGAGTGCGCTTCGCCTTCAGCTCCTGGCGGATGCCAATGTAGGAGTTGACGATCGCGATCACACCGAAGGCAGCATCGGCGAGCAGCCCCAGCGAGAGGATCAGCAGGAAGAAGAAGGCGATGATCGCGTTGAAGAGCGTGAAGACGTTGCCCGCGACGATGCTGGCGGTCGAGCGGGAGGAGGTCTCTGGTGGCTGGCCGAGCTGGCGCAGGCGCTTGGCCGCCTCGGCGCTCGACAGTCCTCGTTCGGTCGCTGCGTCGGTCACGCTCACGCCTCTATTCAATAGGGTGAGCTCCGGATGGCGTTGAAGCTCGGAATCAACCTCGGTTACTGGGGCATCGGCCCTGCCGGCGATGACGCGGTCGAGGTGGTCAAGGCCGCCGAGCGACTCGGCTTCGAGTCAGTCTGGGCGGCCGAGTCCTACGGCTCCGACGTGGTCAGCGTGCTCGCCTGGCTGGCGCCGCAGACCGAGACGATCAAGCTCGGTGCGGCGATCATGCAGGTGCCCGCCCGCCCGCCCGCGGCAGCGGCGATGGCGGGGGCGACGATCGACAAGCTCAGCGGCGGCCGCTTCCTCTTCGGCTTCGGGCCCTCCGGCCCGCAGGTCTCCGAGGGCTGGTACGGCGTTCCCTACGCGAAGCCCTGGGGCCGCACCCGCGAGTACATCGAAGTGGTGCGCGAGATCGTCGCCCGCGAAGGCCCGGTCGACCACCAGGGCGAGCACTACCAACTGCCCCTGTCCGGCGGGGAGGGCAAGGCGCTGAAGCTCAACTTCCACCCCGATCGCAACCAGATCCCCGTCTTCGTCGGGGCGATCGGCCGCAAGTCGGTCGAGATGGCGGCGGAGATCTGCGATGGCTGGATCCCGATCTTCTTCAGCGTCGACGCCTTCGAGCAGACCTGGGGGGAGCACCTGGAGGCCGGTTTCGCCAAGGGCGGCCGGCAGCGCTCCGACCTCGAGGTCTCACCGTCGCTGCAGGTCGCGATCGATGGCGACCTGGAGGCGGCGAAGAGCGTCGTCAAGGCCGGGCTCGTCCTCTACTTCGGCGGCATGGGCAGCCGCAAGACCAACTTCTACGTCGACCTCGCCCACCGCTTCGGCTTCGGCGAGGTAGCCGACGAGGTGCAGCGGCGCTTCCAGGAGGGAGACCGCGGCGGTGCCTACGAGGCGATGCCGGACGAGATCGTCGAGGCGACCTCGCTGGTCGGCAGCGAGGAGGAAGTGGCCGAGCGGATCGAGCGCTTCCGCGGCGCCGGCATCGACCGGCTGATCGTCTCGCCTGTCCACGTCGACCGCCAACAGCAACTGCACACGCTCGAGCGCCTGGCCAGCATCGCTGGCGTCCAGACGCCGGCCTAGCCGCTTGTCATAGGCTCCCCCGCCGCATCACGATGAAGATCGGAGTGCCGAAAGAGACAGCCGAGGGAGAGCGCCGTGTCGCGCTCGTCCCCGACGTGGTCAAGTCCCTCGCCGCCAACGAGAAGGTCGCGGTCGCGGTCGAGCGCGGCGCCGGCGAGGCCGCCGGCCATCCCGACTCCCAGTACGAGGAGGCGGGCGCCGACCTCGTCGAGGGCGAGGTTACGTGGGGCGCCGACGTGGTCCTTCGCGTCGCCGCCCCTTCCGCCGCCGAGATCGGTCGCCTCAACTCCAGCCAGGTCCTGATCGGGCACCTCTCGCCCTGGACCGCCGCCGAGACCAACAAGGCGCTGGCGCAGGCCGGCGTCACCAGCTTCGCGATGGAGGCGATCCCGCGCACCACCCGCGCCCAGGCGATGGACGCGCTCTCCTCCCAGGCCGCCGCCGCGGGCTACGCGGCGACGCTGCTCGCCGCCCGTGAGTCGGGCCGCTTCTTCGGCATGATGACCACCGCCGCCGGGACGGTGCCGCCGGCCAAGGTCCTGGTCCTCGGCGCTGGCGTCGCTGGCCTGCAGGCGGTCGCCACGGCGAAGCGCCTCGGCGCGATCGTCACCGGCTTCGACATCCGCCGCGCCGCCTGGGAGCAGATCGCCTCGCTCGGCGGCCGGCCGCTCGAACTCGACTTCATCCCCGACGCCGAGGACGAAGGGGGCTACGCCCGCCCGCTCACCGACGAGGAGAACGCCCAAGTGCGCGAGGCGCTCGGCGAGAACGCCGCCAAGCAGGACGTGATCATCACCACCGCGGCGATCCCTGGCCGCCCGGCGCCGCTGCTAATCACCGCCGACGCGGTGCGCGGCATGCAGCCCGGCTCGGTGATTATCGACCTCGCCGCCGAGACTGGCGGCAACTGCGAGCTGACCGAGGCCGGGCAGACCACGGTCGAGAACGGTGTCAAGGTGGTCGGCCCGCGCAACCTGGCCAGCGAAATGCCGGTGCCCGCCTCGCAGCTCTACGCCAAGAACCTGGAGAACCTGCTGGGGCTGCTGATCGACGAAGAGGGCGGGCTGAAGGTCGACTTCGAGGACGACATCGTCGCCGCCGCCTGCATCACCCACGGCGGCGAGATCAAGAACGAGAGGGCGGCGCAGTGAACGCGAAAATCGACGCGGTGATCGCCGGTCTTTCGAGTCCGCGGCGATTTTCGCGTGAACACAGGGGTGTTCTATGAGTCTGATGACCGAGATCACGATCTTCGTCCTCGCCGCCTTCGTCGGCTTCGAGGTGATCTCGAAGGTGCCGACGACGCTGCACACGCCGCTGATGTCCCAGACCAACGCGATCCACGGGATCGTGATGCTAGGCGGGCTGATCGTCGTCGGTTACGCCGATGACTCGCTCGAGTACGTGATCGGCACGATCGCGATTGCCTTCGGCGCGATCAACATCGTCGGTGGCTTCATGGTCACCGACCGCATGCTCGGCATGTTCTCCAAAAAGCCGAAGCCCCAGGCCAAGCCCGCCTCCTCCGCTTCGCGTCCGGGGGCGGGCGCCTCTGACGGAGACGGCTCATGAATCTCTTCGCCGTGCTCGAGCCGGGCGGCGACGGCGCCACCGCGCTCTACATCGTCGCCTTCTCGCTCTTCATCATCGGCGTACGCCGCGGCACCCACCCGACCACCGCCAAGCAGGGCAACCTGATCGCCGCCGCCGGCATGGCGATCGCCGTCGCGACCACCCTGCTGCTCGACGGGATCGGCAACTGGGGCCTGATCGCCGCCGGCCTCGGAGTGGGCACCGCGGTCGGCGTGATCGCCTCGGTTCGGGTTCAGATGACCGAGATGCCGCAGATGGTCGCCCTCTACAACGGGGTCGGCGGCGGCGCCGTCGCGCTGATCGCCTGGTCGGAGATCCGCCACGGGATCTCGCTCGGCCACGAGATCCCGCTCGACGAGCTGATCCCGGTTCTTTTCGCCGCCGTGGTCGGCTCGGTCTCCTTCTGGGGTTCGAACATCGCCTTCGCCAAGCTCCAGGACCTGATCCCGACCAAGCCGCTGGCCGTCCCCGGCCAGCAGGTGATCAACGCGCTGCTCTTGATCGGGATCGTCGTCGCCTGCGTCAACATCGCGATCAACAACGACGATCCCTCGCAGGCGATCTTCATCGCCATCCTCCTCGCCGCGGCCGTGCTCGGCAACCTCGTCGTGCTGCCGATCGGCGGCGCCGATATGCCGGTCGTGATCTCGCTGCTCAACGCCTTCACCGGCCTCTCCGCCGCGGCCGCCGGCTTCGCCCTCGACAACGTCGCGCTGATCGTCGCCGGCACCCTGGTCGGCTCCTCGGGAACGATCCTGACGATGGAGATGGCGACCGCGATGAACCGCTCGGTCGGCAACGTCCTCTTCGCCGGCTTCGGCGGCGCGCCCAGTGGAGGCGGAGGCGGGCCGGGCGAGGAGCGCCCGCACACCTCGATCGGCGCCCAGGACGCGGCGATCAAGCTCGCCTACGCCGACTCGGTCGTGATCGTGCCGGGCTACGGCCTCGCCGTCGCCCAGGCGCAGCACGCGATCAAGGAGGTCGGCGACGAGCTGGAGAAGCGCGGCGTCACAGTGAACTACGCGATCCACCCGGTCGCGGGGCGGATGCCGGGGCACATGAACGTCCTCCTCGCCGAGGCCGACGTGCCCTACGAGCAGCTGAAGGAGATGGAGGAGATCAACCCCGAGATGCCTCGCACCGACGTCGCGGTCGTGGTCGGGGCCAACGACGTCACCAATCCCGCTGCCAAGAACGATCCCGACAGCCCGATCGCCGGGATGCCGATCATCGAGGTCGACGAGGCGCAGCAGGTGATCGTGATCAAGCGCTCGCTCAGCCCCGGCTTCGCCGGCATCGACAACGACCTCTTTTACGAACCGAACACCTCGATGCTCTTCGCCGACGCCAAACAGGCCGCGGCGGACATCGCCTCAGAGATTCAAAACCTCTAGCCGGTCAGTCGGCAGAGAACGCTGCGATTAGCCCGTCCCGGGGGCGAGATCGGACGTGCCGGGACTTAACCGCCTATATGGGCGGGAAATCGACGGCACGTCAGGGTAAGCAGTACAGAGATTGGTTTGCAGCGCGTGAGCGAAAGCTCTGCGCACTTGCACTGCATCAGCATGGCGTTGTTACTCGTGCGCAGCTGCTCGACGCTGGTTTCGGTCTTCGCACGATTGAGCGGCGAGTGGAGCGGGGACAGCTGCGTAGGCTCCATCGGGGCGTCTATGCGCTTGGCGGTCACGAGCCGAGCCGGAGGGGAAGTTGGCTCGCGGCAGTCTTTTCGTGTGGTGCAGGGGCGCTTCTCAGCCATCGCAGCGCCGCTCAGCTGTTGGGTCTGATGCGACCGCAGCGTGGCTTGGTGGAAGTCTCAGCTCCAGCGGGGCGTAGGAGATCCGGAATCGTCGTCCACGAGGGTGGCCTAGCAGAGGACGACAGGGACGACGTTGAAGGGATTCCGAGCACGTCTGTGGCGCGGACGCTCTTCGATCTTGCAGAGGTCGTAAAAGAACAGAAGCTCAGACAGGCGTGGGAAGAGGCAGATCGACTCAAGCTTCTGGTCATCGCCGACGTCGAGGCGGTTTGCGCTCGCGGTTTACGGACGACGTGCCTTGCGGCCGATCGGCAGGCTCGTTGAGGAAGCGCGGTCGCCTGAGGTCACGAACTCGCCACTGGAGGATCGAGTGATCGAGCTATGTCGCAAGCATGGCCTCCCTCGACCCGTGACCAACGCCCATGTCTTGGGCCGCGAGGTGGATGCCTTTTGGCCGGCTCAGAAGGTGATGGTTGAGGCCGACAGCTACGAGTTCCATGGCCATCGCGCCGCCTTCGAGCGCGACCGGGCTCGCGATGCCGCCATGCAGGCTGAGGGCTATCGCGTAGTCCGACTTACTTATCGACGGATGGAGCAGGAGCCTGACGTAGTAGCGGCTCAGCTACACCGCCTCCTTGAGAGACGTGCCGGTGATTAGCCGCCTATATCGGCGGCTAATCACCGGCACGTCCGGTGGCCAGCGCGGGCAGGGGACGGTCGAGTGGGTCGCGCTGCTCTCGATCGTCGCCCTGTTGCTCCTGGCTCTAGTGGCGGCGGGAGTCCGGGTTCCCGGGACGGCGCTGGCGCAGGCCATTGCCTCGCGAATCCTCTGCGCCGCGGCGCTCGCCGACTCCTGCGGTGACGAACCGCGGCTGATCGCCGCTTACGGGACGGAGGTTGGTGAACTGGTCCGTGAGCAGATGCCTTCGCTGGTCTATGAGCGTCGCTCACGGGCCCTGCCGGTCGACTTCCGGCGCTGCCGCCACAGCGCCTGCGCCGATGGCCCAGAGCGCGGCATCGTCGGACGCAGCGACGCCGACCTGCCGGTTAGCGCCTTCGTCCACGTGATCGACTGTCGCCTCGACGCCGCTGAGACTTCGGAAGCCGAGGGCGCCGACTGCTCGGGCCCGCGGGCCGGGGGCCTCTACCTCCATTACTGGCTCTACTACGTCGACTCCGCCACGCTGCGCGGCGTGCCGGTCGCCGGCGAGCGCGGTTACCACCGCGACGACTGGGAGTCGGTGCAGATCAGGATCGGCCCAGATGGCGAGATCGCCCAGCGCGCCTCTTCGCATCACGGCTACAACCACGCGCAGGGAATCGCCAACTGGGGCTCCGACGCGGGGATAGAGCCGCTGAACGACCTTGCCGAGGCCGTTGGTGCCCGCTCCGCAGGCGGCTGGGGCCCGGCGACCGGGATGCTGCTCGTCTCCGGCGGCAGCCACGCCGGCAACGCCAACGGTTTCCCCCGCATCGAGCGGCTCACGCCTGGCAGCAGCGTCCACCTGATCCCGCTCGAACCGATCGCGGCCACCAGCACGGCCCGTTTCGCCGTAAGCCCGCCGTGGCAAAAGCGCGTCTGGCGCGATCCCGAGGCGACCGGCACCGACTGACAGCCCACCCTCGCCGATTATTCACACCTGGCGAGCCGACCTCGCTACCCTTCTCCGATCGCCACCGAGGTGACGGCAAGCTCCAGGGAAGCGATCGCGGAACGGCTCGCCGAGGCGCGTCGGCGCACTCTGGCGCTGATCGAGCCGCTCGACAACGAGCAGCTCAACCGGGTCTACTCACCGATCCTCAGCCCGCTCGCCTGGGACCTAGGCCACATCGCCAACTTCGAGGAGCTCTGGCTGGTCCAGACGATCGGCGACCGCGAGCCGCTGCGCGGGGAGCTGGGTCGCTTCTACGACGCGATCGAGAATCCGCGCAAGACGCGCGGCGAGCTGCCGATCCTGCGCGATGCCGAGCTGCGCGCCTACCTCGACGACGTCCGCGCACGGACGCTGGAGGTGCTCGACGAGGTCGAGTTGGGAGGAGACGCCGAGGATCCCCTGCTGAAGGAAGGCTTTGCCTACGAGATGCTGATCGCCCACGAGCATCAGCACAACGAGACGATGCTTCAACTCTTGATGATGGTGGACGGCTACAAGCTGCCCAAGGCGAGCGGGTTGTCCGGGGGCGCCCCGGGGACGATCTGCGTCGCAGGTGGCGAGCATGAAATAGGCGCCCCGACTACCGGTTTCGCCTACGACAACGAGCGGCCCCGCCACACGGTTGAGTTTGCGGCCTTCGAGATAGACCGCCTCCCCGTCTCCAACGGCGAGTACATGCGCTTCATCGAGGAGACCGGAACCGAGGCGCCGCTCTACTGGGAGCGCGAAGGGGGGGAGTGGGTTTGGACTGCGATGGGTCGCCACGAACCGATCGACCCTGACCTGCCGGTGATCCACGTCTCCTGGCACGAGGCGGATGTCTTTGCACGCTGGGCCGGCAAGCGCCTGCCGAGCGAGCGGGAGTGGGAGGCCGCCCACGATCGTCTCGCTGGTGTCGGCCAGGTTTGGGAGTGGACCTCCTCCGACTTTCTTGCCTACCCGGGGTTCGAGGCGTTCCCGTACAAGGAGTACTCGGAGGTCTTCTTCGGCGACGAGTACAAGGTCCTGCGCGGCGGCTCCTGGGCGACCAGCAGCGAGGTGATGCGACCCAGCTTCCGCAACTGGGACCTGCCGCAACGACGCCAGATCTTCAGCGGCATCCGTTGCGCGAGGGACGCATGACAACGACCGAGCCCCAGATCGAGATCGAAGTCCACCTCGCCACCGACGGCTCGGAGCGGATGGCGCGTGAGATCCACGCAGGGCTTAGCGCCAAGCCCAAGGAGCTGGCGCCGAAGTACTTCTACGACGAGCGCGGCTCGCAGCTTTTCGAGCAGATCACCGCACTGCCCGAGTACTATCCGACCCGGGCCGAGCGCGCGATCCTGGCCGAACGTTCCGCCGAGATCGTCGCCGCCGCGGGCGAGCCGACGATGTTGGTCGAGCTCGGCTCGGGCTCGGCGGCGAAGACCCGTCACCTATTGGAGGCGATGCGCGAGGCGGGCTGCCTCGAGACCTACGCGCCGGTCGACATCTCCGAGGAGATCACCCACGAGACGGCGGAGTCCCTGGTCGAGGAGTTCCCCGGTCTCGCGATCCGCGGTCTCGTCTGCGACTTTGAGCAGCATTTGGAGCGGGTGCCGAACGGAGTCGAGGGCAGGCTGGTCGCCTTCCTCGGCGGCACGATCGGCAACCTCTATCCGGAGCCGCGCCGCGAGTTCCTCGCCCGGATCGCAACCCTGCTCGGGCCCGACGACCGGCTCCTGCTCGGCACCGACCTGGTCAAGGACGCTGCCCGCCTCGAGGCCGCCTACGACGACTCGCAGGGCGTCACCGCCGAGTTCAACAAGAACGTGCTGACGGTCCTGAATCGAGAGCTGGGGGCGGACTTCGACCCCGGGGCCTTCGATCACGTCGCCCGCTACGACGCCGAGGAGGCGCGCATGGACATCCGCCTGCGCTCGCGCGGCGAGCAGAGCGTTCGCGTCGATGGCCTGGGGCTGGACATCGCCTTCGCCGCAGGGGAGGAGATGCGCACCGAGATCTCCGCCAAGTTCACCCGTGAGCGGCTCGAGGCGATCTTCGAGCAGGTGGGCCTCGAGATGAGCGGCTGGTTCACCGACCGCGACGGCGACTACGCGCTCTCCCTCGCCCGCGCCGTCTGACGCCCGGCGCTAGCCGTAGCGCTCGCCGATGATCGCCCGCAGCTTGGCGCGATCGTGGCGGGCCTGGACCCGGCGCACGGTGCCGGAGCGGGAGCGCATCACCAGCGATTCGGTGGTGGCGCCGGGGCCGCGGTAGCGAACGCCCTGAAGGACGTCGCCGTCGGTGACGCCGGTGGCGGAGAAGAAGACGTCCTCGCCCGAGCAGAGGTCGTTGGCGGTGAGGACGCGCTCGAGGTCATAGCCGGCGTCGACCGCGGCGCTGCGCTCCTCGTCGTTCCGCGGCCAGAGGCGACCGAGCAGCTGGCCCCCCATCGACTTCAGCGCCGCCGCCGAGAGGACGCCCTCGGGGGTGCCGCCGATCCCCCAGAGCAGGTCGACCGGCGAGCGGTCCGAGACCGCGAGCAGCGCCGCGGAGACGTCGCCGTCGGTGATCAGGCGGATGCGCCCGCCCGCCTCCCGCACTTCTCGCATCGTCTCCTCGTGGCGGGGCCGGTCGAGCATCACCACGGTGACGTCGCCGATGCTGCCGCCCTTGCGCTCGGCGACCAGCTTCATCGTCTCGGCCAGCGGCCGGTCGAGGTCGAGCAGGTCAGCGATCTCCTCGCCGCCGGCGATCTTCTCCATGTAGACGCAGGGGCCGGGATCGAACATCGTGCCGCGCTCGGCGAGCGCGATCACGGCCAGGGCGCTGGGCATGCCGAGCGCACAGAGTCGCGTTCCCTCCAGGGGATCGACGGCGATGTCGACCACCGGCGGGCTGCCGTCGCCGATCTGCTCGCCGTTGTAGAGCATCGGCGCCTCGTCCTTCTCGCCCTCGCCGATCACGACGACGCCGTCCATCGAGACCGAGTCGAGGACGAAGCGCATCGCGTCGACGGCGGCCTGGTCGGCGGCGATCTTGTCGCCGCGCCCAACCCAGCGTGCGGCGGCGAGCGCTGCTGCCTCGGTGACCCGCACCAGCTCCAGCGCCAGGTTGCGGTCGGGCTTGGTCGGGGAGGTCTCGCCCATCGGCGCGGCAGCCTATAGGCTCGCCCGGTGGCCGATCGATGGGGACTGACGCTGCCGCTCCCGGGAACGCCGCTGGCCGCGCACGAGGAGCTGGTGAAGCGGGCCGAGGCCGTCGGCTACACCGACCTCTGGAGCGGTGAGACGAACGGGCCCGACGGCTTCACGCCGCTGGCGCTGAGCGCTGCCTGGACCGAGCGCGCTCGCCTCGGCACCGGCATCGTCGGCGTCTTCCAGCGTGGCCCGGCGCTGCTAGCGCAGGAGACGGCGGCGCTCGCCGACGCCTCGGGCGGCCGCTTCGTGCTCGGCATCGGCTCCTCCTCGGACCGGATCGTCGAAGGCTGGAACGGGATCCCCTTCGAGCGGCCGCTGAGCAAGGTGGAGGAGACACTCGACTTCCTGCGCACGGCGCTCGCCGGCGAGCGGACCGAGAGCGGCTTCAAGCTCGAGACGGCGCCCGCGCAGCCGGTGCCGATCGTGCTGGCGGCGCTGCGCGGCAAGATGCTGGAGCTGGCCGTGCGAAAGGCGGAGGGGGCCTTCACCAACTTCCTGCCGCTCGGCGGCCTACCCAAGGTGACCGCCCAGCTCGAGGGCGCCCCGGACGGCTTCGAGCTGCTCTGCCGCTTCTTCTGCATCCCCGGCGAGCGCGAGCAGGTCGAGCCGCTGGCTCGCTTCATGTTTTCCTCCTACATCACGGTCCCGGTCTACGCGGCCTTCTACCGCTGGCTCGACTACGGCGAGCAGATCGAGGAGATGGTCGCCGCCTGGGAAGGCGGCGATCGCCAGGGAGCCGCCGCCGCGGCGCCCTGGGACCTGATCGAGGAGATGTTCATCTTCGGCTCGCCGGAGGAGATGAAGGAGCGCATCGCCGCCTTCGCCGCCGGCGGGGTGACGCTGCCGATCCTGACCCCGATCGCGACGCCCGACCAGCTGGACGACTTGATCGACGCCCTGTCGCCTGCTTAGGCGTCCTGGCAGCCGCAGTCGCCGTCCTTGGCCGCGGCGCCGGCGTTGCCGTTCGCATAAGGCATCTCGCCGGTGTCGTGCAGCTCGTGGCGCAGCGAGTTGATCACGGCCCCGGCCATCAGCGCCAGGCTGAGCGCGTAGAACCAGATCAGCGTGATCAGGACGAAGCCCAGGGTCGGGCCGAAGCGCGAGAAGTCGGAGACGTTGGAGAGGTAAAAGGGGAAGGCCCAGTTGGCGATGCCGGCAGTGACGGTGACGAAGGAGGCGCCGGGCCAGACCGCGCGCCAGGGCATGTGCCCCTTCGGCACCGCCCAGAAGATCACGCAGCAGATCGCAAAGGTGAGCAGCAGGGCGGCGCCGAGCAGTAGCGCCGTATCGATCGCCTTGATGTTGGATAGGCCGAGGGGCAGGCGGTCGGTGCTGGAGACGAGGGTCGCCTCCATCGTCGGCAGGAAGATGCTGGCGCCGATGAAGAAGGCGAAGACGAGCAGCATCGCGAAGGAGAAGCGCTTCTGCTCGACCCAGCCGCGGCACTCGACGTGGTAGATGCGGCAGAAGGCGGTGTCCATCGCCCCCCAGAAGGAGGCGCCGATCCAGAGCGAGCCGAAGAAGGCGAGGACCCCGATCGTCGCCGAGTTGCCCTCGATTCGCGACAGCACGTCGGACAGCGTCTCTTCCTCGGCGTTGGGGAAGAGGCGCTGGAGGTCGTCGAGGACGCCGGTCTCCACCCCCTCGATCTTCAGCACCTGGCCGAAGACGAAAAGGATCAGCAGGGCGAAGGGAAAGACGGCGAGCATCAGATTGTAGGCGACCATCGCCGAGAGGCCGGTGACGTTCTCGCGATAGGCCCGCTGCCAGAAGGCGCTCAGCCAGGGTCGGGGGTGTCGCAGGGAGCTTGGCATAGCTTGACTTCACAAACTGAAGCGACTACCATTCTCGAACAGGCGTTTGAGCATCAGTAAACGCCCACCCAGGGGCACAGCCGCGCAGACTAGTTAGCCTCACGGACCGGATTGCCGGTCCGTTTTTTCGCGACTTATGGTTCGCGGCGGCCTTTTACGGGCAAGACTTAATCATCAAGGCGAGAGAAACGAGTAGAGAAAGAATGCTGGTAGCTGAGCTTCAGGAGCTGGAGGAGGTCAAAGGCCTTATTTCGAGGGGGCAGCAGCTTGGCGTGCTGACCTTCGGCGACATCGCCTCGGCGGTGTCGGAGGTGGACCTGGACGAGTCCGACGTCGAGGACCTCTACGGGCACCTCGAGAAGTCGGGGATCGAGCTGGTCGAGGACATGGACCCGGCCCAGAAAGCGGCCGCGGAAGCGATGCCCGAGCCGTCCGGCAAAAAAGGCCGGCGCCGCCAGAAACAGGCGCTCGACCTGAAACCGGACATGACGACGGACAGCCTGCAGCTGTTCCTCAAGGACATCGGCAAGGTCCGCCTGCTGACCGCCCAGGAGGAGGTCGAACTCGCGAAGCGGATCGAGCGCGGCGACCTCGACGCGAAGCAGAAAATGGTCGAGTCGAACCTGCGCCTGGTCGTCTCGATCGCCAAGAACTACCGCAACCAGGGCCTGCCCTTCCTCGACCTGATCCAGGAGGGGACGCTGGGCCTGGTCCGCGCCGCGGAGAAGTTCGACTACCGCAAGGGATTCAAGTTCTCGACTTACGCGACCTGGTGGATCCGCCAGGCGATCGCCCGCGCGCTTGCCGACAAGGCGCGGACGATCCGCATCCCGGTCCACGTGGTCGAGAAGCTGAACAAGATCGGCCGCGCCGAGCGCAAGCTGGTCACCGAGCTCGGCCGCGAGCCGACCCCGGAGGAGATCGCCGAGGTGACCGGGATCGATCCCGAGGAGGTCGACTCGATCAAGCGCTCCGCCCAGGCCCCGGTCTCGCTGGAGAAGCCGGTCGGCGACGAGGAGGAGTCGGAGTTCGGCCAGTTCATCGCCGACGAGAAGGCCGAGTCGCCCTTCGACCGGGCCGCCGACCTGCTGACCAAAGAGGCGCTGAAAGAGGCGCTGGAGAACCTCTCCTACCGCGAGCGCCGCGTGCTCGAGCTCCGTTACGGGCTCGGTGGCGAGCACCCGCGCACCCTCGACGAGGTCGGCCGCACCTTCAACGTCACCCGCGAGCGGATTCGCCAGATCGAGAACCAGAGCCTGAAGAAGCTGCAGCAGCTGGGCGAAGCCCAGAAGCTGCGCGAGGTCACCTGACGCGTAGCAACGAGGCATGCGGCGTCCTCGGTCGCTCGCGTGCAGAGCACGCCACGCTCCCTGCGTCCTTGCCTGCCGCGCTGCTACGCGCCAGGCAGTGCTAAAGGGGAATCCAACCCATCCCGATATAGGTCGGGATGTTTGAGATTGACAAAGCGCTGCGGACGCTGATTGAGCGCGAGGGCTCCGACCTTCATGTGAAGGCTCACTCGACGCCGATCATCCGCCAGCATGGCGAGCTGGCACAGCTCGAGGGATACGAGCCGCTCACTTCCGAGGACACCGAAAAGGCCTTTCGGGACCTCGCGGAGGCGCGCTCGCTAACCGAGTTCGAGCAGTCCGGAGAGGCCGATTTCTCGTACTCGGTCCCGGGCCTCTCGCGGTTCCGCGTCAACGTCTTCAAGCAGCGCGGCACGATTTCGATCGTCTGCCGCGCAATTCCCTACGAGATCCGCTCGGTCGAGGAGCTCGGGCTGCCTCCCGTCGTCACCCGTCTCGCAGGGGAGCAGCGGGGGATCATCCTCGTCACCGGCACCACCGGCTCGGGCAAGTCGACGACGCTGGCGGCGATGATCGACCACATCAACCGCACTCGGGCGCACCACATCGTCACGCTCGAGGACCCGATCGAGTACCTGCACGAAGACAAGCGCTCGATCGTCAACCAGCGCGAAGTCGGCTCCGACACGGAGAGCTTCGCCCGCGCGATGCGCCGCGTCCTGCGCCAGGACCCCGACGTGATCCTGATCGGCGAGATGCGCGACGAGGAGACAGTGCGCACTGCGCTCTCCGCCGCCGAGACCGGCCACCTCGTCCTCTCGACCGTTCACACCCTGGACGCGACCGAGACGATCAACCGCATCATCGACTTCTTCCCGCCCCATCTCCAGCACCAGGCGCGGGTGATGCTGTCATCGACGCTGAAGGGCGCGATCGCCCAGCGCCTCGTCCCCAACGTCACGGGCGAGGGCCGCGTGCCGGCCTCTGAGGTGATGGTCGTGACCGGCCGCGTGCAGGACCTGATCCTCAACCCGGAGGAAACCGGCAAGATCTCCGAGGTGATCGCCGAGGGCGAGTACTACGGGATGCGCACCTTCGACCAGTCGCTGCTCACTTACGTGATGGAGGGCAAGATCTCCGAGGAGGTTGCGCTCGACTACGCCTCCAGCCCGCACGACTTCAAGCTGATGTTGGCCGCCGGCGGCCAGCGGGCGAGCGGGATCGAGCAGCTCGGCGATCAGCCGGAGCCGGTTGGCGGATCATCCCCAGGCGCTTGACAACTCGGTAGTACGGGCGTCCAGGGGCAGGGCAGGCCATCATGCGCAGCTCAAGGGTCCCGCGTAAGGGGCCGATTAGCTCTCTGATGGAGCTCTTCGCCCGTCTGCGGCTTCACCTGCGCCTGCTTGCTCGCAGCGAGCACGGCATGGCGCTGCCGACCGCTCTCTTCGCGACGATCGCCAGTATGGGCCTGGCCGGCGCCGCGGTGATGTCGTCGGTCGACGCGCAGCGGGGCTCCCATCGCGACAGCGACTCCAAGAGCGCGATCGCCGCCGCCGACGCCGGCGCGAGCGTCGCCCTGCTGCGCCTCAACCGCTATGCCAGCGCCCTCAACGCCTCGACTCCTTGCCTCGGCCTCAGCGGCGAAACGCTGGTTCTCACCGGGGCGGCCGCGGACGGGTGGTGCCCCGCCGTCGAAGGCACGGTCGGCGACTCCACCTATTCCTACCGCGCCACTCCACTGGCCGCCGGCAGCATGAACGTCGTCGCGACCGGAACCGACGGCAGCGTCAGCCGCCGGATCGCGATCAACTTCAAAACGACGACGGTGGGCAGCGTCCTCTCCGCATCTGGCCTGATCGGCGAAGACAGCGTTTCCCTCGTCAACAGCGTCGACGTTCGGGTTGGCGTCGGGACCAACGGTAACGTCTCCCTGGGAAACAGCGCGACGATCTGCGGAGACATACGCCACGGGGTCGGCAAAAAAGCGACCTACGAAAACAGCTCCAAACAGTGCAGCGGCTACACGACGACGGAAGGAAACGCGACCTTGCCGGCCGTCAGCACCTTCATCCCAACCGACATCGCGACCAACAACCACAACTACAGGCTGGCCAAATGCACGAGCACGGAACCAAAACTTCCCACCGGCTGCGGACTGGATACATACAGCTCGGGCGAAAAAAAATCGGTGTGGAACCCGGTAACACGGGAAATCGTGATTTCCAACAGCTCGACGCTGACGATGGGCGGCGGCGACTACTTCATTTGCCGTCTCGAGCTCGTCAATAGCTCCCACCTGATTATGGCTGCCACGGCGCAAATGCGGATCTTCTTCGACGCGCCGGAGAATTGCCCCGGATCCAGCACCACCCAGCTCGACATCGGCAACAGCAGCGACATCACGGCCACCGGCTACAACCCGGCCAAAGGGGAATTCAACATGCCGGGGTTCTACTTCCTGGGATCGACCACCACGGCCACCTATATCCAATTCAAAAACAGCAGCAACGGCAACGAGATGGTCATCTACGCGCCCAATACACACATCAACATGGATAACAGCGGGACCTTCAAAGGGGCGATGGCGGGCAAGTCGATCACGCTCAAAAACAGCGTGAAAATCGAACAGGACAAAGGCTTCACGCCGCCTCAGATCGGCGGCGCGACGCTCTACGAGCGCCAGTCCTACGTCGAGTGCACCGGTCCCGTCGCTTCGCCGCCCAACGCCAACTGCTGAACGCATCGCGTCCTGATTCAAGCTCTCAGCGCAAGCTGTCGAGCTAGATAAGCGAACGTATGAGGGAGAAGCTCAACAGCAATCCGCTTGCGCAGGTGGCCATTATCGGCTTCCTGCTGGTCGCCACGGGAATCTTCGTGATGTCCTCGATGGGGGGCGGTGAAGAAGAACCCGAAGGCGGAGCCACGGAAGCGACGGTGAGCGTGACAGGCACCGAAGCCAGCGGCACCGCCAGCGGCGCCACGCCGGGAGAAGCAGTGGAAGGCGCGATCGAAGCGGCTGAAACGGCAGTCCCCGCGACGCCCTCCTCGGTTCCGCCGCTGCCGCCCAGCGCCGTCGCCAGTGCGCCGCCGCTACCCCGCGCGGTCACCTCCGCCTTCCATGCCGATCGCACCGTCGTCCTGCTCTTCGTCCGCGACGGCGGCATCGACGACCGCATGGTCGCCGGCGCCGTCGAGGGCCTCGACTCGCTTCTCGACGTTGCCTCCTTCATCGTCCCGGCGAAGCGGATCGCGCGCTACGCGGCGATCGCCCAGGGCGTTGCCGTCGATCGCGTTCCGGCGCTGGTCGTGGTCAGTCCGAAGCATCTTGACAAGGACATCCCAACCGCCTCCGTCCACTACGGCTTCCAGAGCCCTGAAAGCGTCAGGCAGGCTGTCATCGACGCGGGCTACGAAGGTCGCACCCTTCCGTATCACCCTTGAGCATGGATCCCCGGGAGTCCATCGCCCACCTGCGTCCCGTTCCGGACACCGGCGACTCGACCGCGCTTGCCCTCAAGCCGCAGGAGGTTGGCACCCTCGGCCTGACCCCGCCTGTCACCCGGGGCCGCTCGAGCGGCTTCGTCACCGACGTGCTGGTCGAGCTCGGCTACGTCCCCGAGGATCGCGCCCGGCAGGCGATCGAAGAGGCGCGCACCGCCGCCCGGCCCCCGGAGGCGCTGCTGCTGGAGCAGGGCGCGGTCAACGGCGACCAGCTCTCGCGCGCCGTCGCCGAGCGCTACGGCCTCGACCACGTCGACCTCTCCGCCTACCAGGTCGACATGGCTGCCGCCAACCTGATCTCGGTCAACACGGCACGCCGCTACCGGGCGCTGCCGGTCGGCTTCGTCGACAAGGAGACCCTGCTGGTAGCGATGGCTGACCCGACCAATGTGCTCGCGGTCGACGACATTCAGATCGCAACGGCTCTCGACTGCCGCGTGGCGGTCGCGGCCGACGAGGACATCGAGGCGATGATCGGCCGACTCAACACGCTGCAGAGCGCCGTCAGCGAGGCGGTGGTCGAGGGCGAAGAAGAGGCGGAGGACGAGCTCGCCGCCGTCAGCGACCTCGAGGTCAGCGCCGAGGACGCGCCCGTGATCAAGCTCGTCTACAGCATCCTCGGTCAGGCGGTGGGGGAGGGGGCTTCCGACATCCACTTCGAGCCGGCGGAGGGGGAGATGCGGGTTCGCTTTCGCATCGACGGCGTGCTGCGCGAGGCGGCGCACGTTCCGAAGCGGATGGTCAACGCGGTTGTCTCGCGGGTGAAGATCATGAGCGACCTCAACATCGCCGAGAAGCGCGTTCCCCAGGACGGCCGAGTCAGCGTCACGGTCGAGGACCGCCGCGTCGATTTGCGCGTCACGACCCTGCCCACCCAACGTGGCGAGGGGGCGACGATCCGCATCCTCGACAAGGACAACGCGCAGCGCTCGCTCGACGAGCTCGGGATGGACGGCGCTGGGCGGGAGCGCTTCGAGGGCGCCTTCCATCAAGCCTACGGAGCGGTGCTGGTCACCGGCCCAACTGGCTCGGGCAAGTCGACCACCCTCTACGCGGCTCTTCAGGAGATGAACGAAGTCGAGAAGAAGATCATCACGATCGAGGACCCGGTCGAGTATCAGCTGAACGGAATCAATCAGATCAACGTCAACCGCAAGGCAGGGCTTGACTTCGCCACCGGGCTGCGCTCGATCCTCCGCGCCGACCCCGACATCGTCATGGTCGGCGAGATCCGCGACGGCGAGACGGCACGGATCGCGATCGAGGCGGCGCTGACCGGGCACATGATGCTGAGCACCCTGCACACCAACGACGCGCCGGGGGCGATCATCCGCCTGACCAAGATGGGGATCGAGGCCTTCCTGATCGCCTCCGCCGTGGACTGCGTCGTCGCCCAGCGCCTAGCGCGCAAACTCTGCACCCACTGCAAGCGAAGAACGATCGTCCCACCCCAGGCTCTCGCCGAGGCGGACCTCGGGGCCGGGGCGGAGCTGGAGGCCTATGAGCCGGCCGGCTGCGCCCGCTGCAACCAGAGCGGCTACCGCGGTCGGGTTGGGCTCTATTCAGTGATGGCGATGAGCGAGCGGATCAAGGAGATGGCGGTCGCAGGCGCGTCAGAGGCCGATGTTGCCGCCACCGCCCGCCAAGAGGGGATGCTCACCTTGCGCGAGGACGGCGTGGCAAAGGTGCGCGCCGGGATGACCAGCCTGGAAGAGGTGCTCCGTGTCACCGCCTGAGTGTCTGGTTAATCGCTTTCGGGTATCGAGTTATCGGCCGGAGAGGACGATCTAGCCCCATGGACTTCGACTTCGCAGAGGTTCTCCGCCGCATGGTCGAGGCTCGGGCCTCCGACGTCCACCTGACCGCCGGGTTCCCGCCGGCGATCCGCGACAAGGGCAAGATCGTGCCGATGGAGGGCTTTCCGATGCTCTCCAGCCAGCAGACCCGCGAGGTCGTCTACAGCATCCTCAACGACGACCAGCGCAAGCGCTTCGAGAACCACAAGCAGCTCGACTTCGCCTACGCGATCCCCGGCGTCGCCCGCTTCCGCGTCAACTGCTTCTTTCAGCGCGGCTCGGTCAGCGCCGCTTTCCGACTCGTGCCGCAGGAGATCCCCAGCCTCGACTCGCTGCTGGTCCCGCAGGTGCTGCGCGAGCTGACCTCCAAACCGCGGGGCTTCGTTCTCGTCACCGGCCCGACCGGCTCGGGCAAGAGCACGACCCTGGCGGCGATGATCGACGTGATCAACAGCGAGCGCCAAGATCACATCCTCACGATCGAGGACCCGATCGAGTTCCTGCACAAGCACAAGCGCTCGATCGTCAACCAGCGCGAGGTCGGCTCCGACGCCGAGGACTTCGCGCTCGGGCTGCGGGCGGCCCTGCGAGAGGACCCCGACGTGATCCTGGTCGGCGAGATGCGCGACCTCGAGACGATCTCAACGGCGCTGACCGCGGCCGAGACCGGCCACCTCGTCTTCGCCACCCTGCACACGCAGTCGACGGCGCAGACAGTCGACCGGATTATCGACGTCTTCCCGCCCCAGCAGCAGGGTCAGGTGCGGACGCAGCTCTCGATCGCGCTGCAGGGCATCGTCACCCAGCAGCTGCTGCCGACCGCCGACGGCACGGGTCGCGTGGTCGCCACCGAGGTGCTGGTGCCGACGCCGGCGATCCGCAACCTGATTCGCGAGGGCAAGACGCACCAGATCTACGCCGCCGTGCAGACCTCGGGCGCGGTGGGGATGCAGACCATGGACGCCGACCTGGCGCGCCTGGTGCGGGCCGGCAAGATCACCCGCTCGCTGGCCGAACAGCGCGCTTCGGTACCGGAGGAGCTGAAACGACTGCTGGGCGCGGCGCCGGTGCAGCCAGCGGCGCTGGCCGACGCCGGCATGCAGCAACCACCCGCGTCCGTGCCGCCGGCCCCCCCCGCTGCCCCCACCCCTTCACCCGCTCCGCCGTCCTACACCCAAGGCGGCTAGCCGATGGCTGCCGCGGCGACAACGTTCGCCTTCAAAGCGATGGACGTGGGCGGCGCAGCCACCGCCGGCGAGGTCGAGGCCGAGTCGAAGGCCCAGGTTACCGAGCAGCTGCGCCAGCGCGGGCTGATCGTCCTCGACGTCAGCGAGAAGAGCAAACCGTTCGCGATCGAGGACGTCTTCCGCCGCTGGAAGGGCGTCGACATGCGCGAGCTGGCGGTCTTCTCGCGCCAGTTCGCCACCCTGGTCGCCTCCGGGATGCCGATGCTGCGCACCCTGCACACGCTCGAAGAGCAGACCCAGGAGGATCGGATCAAGGAGGCGGTGGCGGGACTGCGGGCCGACGTCGAGTCGGGCTCGACCCTGGAGCAGGGGATGGAGCGCCATCCCGAGGTCTTCGACCGGCTCTACCGGGCGATGGTCCGCTCCGGAGAGCAGTCGGGCCGCCTCGAGGACGCGCTTGACCGGGTCGCCTTCCAGGTCGAGAAGAACGACACGCTGCGCCGCCAGGTCAAGTCGGCGCTGATGTACCCGGCGCTGGTCTTCGGCGTCGCCGTCGTCGTCCTGCTCGCCGTGGTCGCCTTCATCATCCCGATCTTCGTCGGCATCTTCGAAGAACTGGGTGAAGACACCGGTGAAAAGGCCTCGCTGCCGCTGCCGACCCAGATGTGCGTCACGGCCTCCGATGCGATCACCGGCTACTGGTTCATCCTGATCCCGGCGATCGTCATCTCCTTCGTCGCCTTCTTCCGCTGGAAGCGGACCGAAGGCGGCAAGGAAATCTGGGATCGCCTCCTGCTGCGCCTGCCCTTCAAGATCGGCGACGTGATCCAGAAGGTCGCGCTGGCGCGCTGGTCGCGCACCTTCTCCGGTGGCGTCTCCGCCGGGGTGCCGATGCTGCAGTCGATCAAACTGACCGGCGAGACGGCCGGCAACATCGTGATCGAGCAGGCGATGGACGACGTCTATGCCTCGGTCAAGCGCGGCGGCTCGCTAGCCGGCCCGATCGAGGCCAACCCGATCTTCCCGCCGATGATCGGCCACATGGTCGCGGTCGGCGAGGAGACCGGCCAGCTGGAGCACATGCTGAGCAAGATCGCCGACTTCTACGAGGCCGAGGTCGACGCGAAGGTCAAGGCCCTGACCGCTCTGATCGAGCCGGTGATGATCGTCTTCGTAGGCGGCATCGTCGGCTTCATCGTGATCGCGATGTACCTGCCGATCTTCAGCCTCTACGACAAGATCAAATGAGCTTCGGCTCGAAGTAGGCACATTTGCGCGCCCCACGTGTGCGACGGGCCTCTCTAGCGTCCCGACGGTGAAGTCGGGGAACGAAGAAGGCGTATGATGCTTCGTATGAAAGAGCGGGTCACGATCTCGATCGAGCCGGAGGCGCTCGAGGTTGCGCGCGCTGAGGTCAAGGCCGGCAAATCGCCCAACCTGTCGGCCGCGATCGAAGCCGCGCTTCGCGCGGGCGGGAAGGCGCAGGCCCTGCGCGAGGCTGTCCGGCTTTCTGAGCTTGAACACGGACCGATTAGCGAGGAGGCGAGGGAATGGGCGGCCAGAGAATGGAAGAGGGTCCTCCGGGAGAAGATGTCGTCCTCGACGCAGGAGGATTGATCGCCTTCGAGCGGGGGGCGCAGCGGATTAGAGCGCTCCTTGAGTGGCCGGCTGCGACCGACGTGAGAATCGTCGTCCCGGCGAGCGCCCTGGCCCAGGTCTGGCGCGGCGGGCCACGATCGGCCTCGCTGGCCATGCTGATCGCGGCTGCAGAGAGCGACTCGCTCGACGAGCTGCGCGCGAAGGAAGTGGGCGAGCGGCTCGGCGCCCGCGGCGCTAGCGACGTAGCCGACGCCCACGTCGTCTGTTGCGCCCTGGAGCACCAAGCGGCCGTCATCACCTCGGATCCGGCCGATATGGCAGCGCTAACCAGCTCCGACGAGTGCCTCACGCTCGTTTCGGCGTGAAGCCCCGCTACGGTGATCCACATGGAGAATGGTTGCTCACCCAAGCCGTCGGATCCGGCGGACTCGCCGATCGCGCGTTTCGTGGCGGAGCGCCAGGCGACCATGCCTCGCGGCGATCTCTTGTGCGTCCGGAGTTCACAGACGCCGCCCGCGGTGGGTCCGCCCAGCCTCGAGGTCCTCGACGAGCTGCGCGAGGAGCGCCTGTAGCCGGACGGCTCGTCTACCGGGCGGTCGCTGTCAGGCCGTATCCCCCATGTGTCCGGATTACATCGTTCATGTGGCCGGGACATAGCGTCCTTTAGGCAGTGCAATAGCCGTCCAAGCTAGAGTCTAGAAGGCGTCCATATGGTAGTCTTGCGGTCGTGGAGAGTGCTGGCGCCGACTATTTGCCTCGCATCATCGATGAGGAGCTAGACGAGCTCGCGGCGGCGCTTCCCGCGATCGCGCTCGAGGGGGCGAAAGGGGTGGGCAAGACTGCCACGGCTTCTCGCAGGGCGGCGACCGTCCATGCTCTGGACGACCCCGGTCGCAGGAGCGTCGCCGTTGCCGATCCGGCGCGGCTGCTCGGCGACCCGCCGCCGGTGCTGATCGACGAGTGGCAGCGCGTGCCCGAGATGTGGGACCTGGTCCGCCGTCGGGTCGACGCGGGAGCGAGCGCCGGGCAGTTCCTGCTGGCGGGTTCGGCCTCCCCCGCTCAGCCGCCGATGCACTCGGGGGCGGGGAGGATCGTCTCGCTGCGGATGCGCCCGCTTTCGCTGGCCGAGCGATCCGGCGATGAGTCCACCGTCAGCATGCGGGAGCTGCTCACCGGCGGGAGGGTTGCGATCGGGGGCCGGACGGACTGGAATCTCGAGGACTACGTCGACGAGATCCTCCGCTCTGGATTCCCGGGATTGCGAGGGCTCGCCGATCGGCCACTGCGTGTCCAGCTCGACGGCTACCTGCGCAGGATCGTCGAGCGCGACTTTCCCGATGAGCTGGGTCGGCAGGTGCGCAACGCCGAGGGGTTGCGACGCTGGATGGCCGCGTACGCGGCCGCCTCCTCGACCACCGCCTCGTTCGAGAAGATTCGCGACGCGGCCACCGCCGGTCAAGACGAAAAGCCCGCCCGGACCACCACCTCGCCCTATCGCGATGCGCTGGAACGGCTCTGGGTCCTCGACCCTGTCCCTCCATGGGCGCCCACTCGCAGTCACATCCGGCGCTTGGCCCTTCCTCCCAAGCACCAGCTTGTCGATCCGGCGCTGGCCGCGCGCTTGCTCGGTGTCGACGCTGGTGCGCTACTGAGCGGGGATCCCGTAGGACCGTCGATTCCTCGCGATGCGCCTTTCCTGGGAGCGCTCTTCGAGTCCCTCGTCACCCTCTCGGTGAGGGTCTACGCTCAGGCCGTTGAGGCTGGGCGGGTGGCCCACCTGCGGACGCGGGGCGGCGAGCACGAGGTGGACCTGATCCTCGACCGAGGGGACGGGCGGATCGTCGCTTTCGAGGTCAAGCTCGCGCGTAGCGTCGACGACGAGGATGTCCGGCACTTGCGATGGCTTGCCGAGCGGATCGGGGACGATCTGCTCGACGCGGCGCTCGTCACCACCGGCCCCGAGGCCTACCGGCGACCCGATGGCATCGCCGTCGTCCCCGCCGCTCTGCTCGGTCCTTAGGTCCAGCGCACTCTGGGCAGCCGGTTTGACGGCCAAATCGTGCATCGGCCTGAGTTTTTGGGGGAAGAAATCCTAATTTCGGGGATCAAGGTCACGGGCGAGCGGTCGATTAGCCCCTTGTGATGAATCTGCCAGTGCCTCGGTGCAAAAGGCAAACCCGCTGCGAAGCGGGGGCGCAAAGCCGTCGGGACTCCCACCTGGGAGTCAGCCGGGCTACCACCGGGGTCGACAGACACCACGTGGCTTCACACGGGGCTCTGGCGCAAACGATTAGGACCATAGGAGGTACCTAATGTTTCTCCAGAATCTCCGGGCCAAGGTTGGCGCCCGGCTCAACGGCGACAGGGAGGCCGGCTTCACGCTGATCGAGCTCCTCGTCGTCATGCTCATCCTAGGAATCCTGGCCGCGATCGCGCTGCCTGCATTCTTCAACCAGCGCGAGAAGGCCGGTGATGCCAAGGCCAAGGAGTACGCGCACAGCGCGCAGGTCGCGATCGAGACCTACTTCACCGACAACGGCACATATGCCGGCTCCGAGGTCGCAGGCAAACTGACGGCGATTGAGCCTACGCTCAGTAGCGCGAGTCTCGAAATCACTGACTCAGGTGGAGCGGGTGTACCGGATGCCGATAGCTACCGAGTCACCTCGAAATCCACCAACTCCAGAAAATTCTGGGTCGACAACAACAAAGGAACCTTCACCTTCAAATGTGCACCAGTAGGTGGTGGTTGTCCCGCTAGCGAAAACTGGAGCCAGTGATCTCCTGATCGCACCGCTTCGGCCTAGCCAAGCGTGAAGTGCCGAGGGGCGAGCCGGTTTCTGGCTCGCCCCTCGCGCTTTGGCCTAAGCGAATCGCTTGATTTGCCGATAGATCAACGATGCCGCCCAGCTACTCGACACCTGTCTTTCTCGCGACCTTCGCGACGATCCTGGCATTTGCGATCTTCGCTCCGCTCGCCGCCGCCGTCCCCGCCAACTACGAGGGCATCTCGGCGGATGGGAAAGTCGCCTTCTTCACCACCACCGACAAGCTCGTCTCCGGTGACACCGACAGCCGGCGGGACGTCTACATGCGCTCCCTCGACCCCGTGGTCGGCAGCTACGTGACACGCGAGATCTCGACCGGGCCGATAGGCGGCAACGACGCCTTCGACTCCTTCTTCAGCCGGGCGTCCGGTGACGGGACGCAGGTCTTCTTCGTCACCGACGAGCGGCTCGTCGCAACCGACACCGACCAGGTTGCTGACGTCTACCTCCGCGACCTTGCGAAAGGCGTCACCGTGCTCGTCAGCCAGGGCGGTGCCGGGTGCGCTCCCGGCTGCGGCAACGGCGCCGCCGACGCCAGCTTCAAAAATGCCAGTGACGATGGCGTTGCCGCCTTCTTCTCCACCGACGAGCGGCTCGTCGCAATCGACACCGACAGCGCGACGGACATCTACCGGCGCGATCTGGACGCGGGGACGACGACGCTCGTCTCGGCGGGCGAAGCGTCATGCGCGCCTGCCTGCGGCAACAGCGATGAGACCGCCACCATGCGCGGTCTCTCCGGCGATGGCTCGACCGCGTTCTTCGCGACGTTCGAGTCGCTGGCGGACGCTGACACCGACACCGCGATCGACATCTATGCGCGCGCCCTGCCTGGTGGGCCGACGACTCTGGTTACCCAGGGAGACGCCGGTTGCGCACCTTCCTGCGGCAACGACGATTCCGCCGACGCGGTCTTCAAGGGCAGCTCGCAGAACGGCGCGATCGTCTTCTTCGAAACCAAAGAGGGACTGGTGCCGGGCGACGCGGACGGCGGCAACGACGTCTACCGGCGGGCCGGGGGAGCGCTGACCCTGGTCTCCGGCGGGACCGAGGCGGAACCGGCAAACTTCGCCGCCGCCTCCAACACCGGCTCCACAGTCTTCTTCAAAACCGACGAGTCGCTGGTCGGTGGCGATACGAACGACGCCACCGACGTCTACCTGTGGCAGGGAGGCGCACCGAGCCTGGTCACCTCGGGGGAGTGCTGCGGCTCGACCTTCGGCGCCGCCACCGACGACGGGACGAAAGTGGTGTTCACGACGACCGAGAACCTCAGCCCCTCGGACACCGACGGCAGCGCTGACGTTTACGAGCAGGAGATCGGCGGCGGAGCGCCGTCGTTCGTCTCCGGTGGCGCCGTGTCCTGTGGGCCGAGCTGCGGCAACGACGCCGTAGACGTGATCTTCAACGACATCTCGGCCGACGCATCCAAAGTCTTCTTCTCCAGCATCGAGCAACTGACCAGTGACGATGGCGACTCGAATGCCGACATCTACGTTCACGATCTGGACGACTCGACCACGACCCTGGTCTCGACCGAGGGCGTCTTCTGCCCAACGGCCCCCGGCGGATGCGACGCGATCTTCAGGGCCGCCTCGAACGACGGCGCACGTGTCTTCTTCCAGACCACCGAGCGGCTGACCGAAGGTGACGGCGACTCCGAGCTCGACATCTACGAGCGGGAGGCAACCCAGACGCGGCTGGTCTCGACCGGCAACTCAGTGGAACTGGGCCCCTCGACACCCGTGCTGACCGGGATCAACCCGGACTCGCCGGGCGAATCGACGACCCCGGCGATCGTCGGTCAGTCCGATCCGGACACCGCGATCAAGGTCTATACGACACCGGATTGCTCCGGCGAGGTGGTCGCGACCGGGACCGCGACGCAGCTCGGCGGCGGGGGCATCGCGACAACGGTCGCGGCGGGCTCGACGACGAGCTTCCGCGTCACCGCCACCGACGAAAGCGGCGACACCTCTGTCTGCTCGAACTCCGTCACCTACACGCAGGAAAGCGCTCCGCCGCCTCCGCCGCCGCCTCCACCACCGGGTGAAGGATCTGGCGGAAGTGGCTCAGGTGGTACCGGGGGCGGCTCCGGCGGCGGCAAAAAAGGCGGTGGCAAATCGGGGGTCGTCTACGTGACTCCCCAGACCCGCATCACCTTCGCCCCGGCCGGCAAGACGCTGGCGCGCCGTCCCGTCTTCCGCTTCACCGACTCGACCGGCCAGGAGGGAACCAGCTTTCGCTGCAAGGTCGACCGCGGGCGGTGGCGAGGCTGTGGCTCGCCGACGAAGCTCCGGCAGCTGAAGATAGGCCGTCACGTCTTCCAAGTGAAAGCGGTCAACGCGGTGGGCGTGGTGGAGCCGGCGCCGCAGAGGCGCAAGTTCAAGGTGGTGGCGCGATGAGGCGCTTCGCCCGAGACGAGGCCGGCCTGACCCTGATCGAGCTGCTGGTCGCCTCGATGATGAGCGTGATCCTGCTCGGCGCCGTCGGCTCGATGGTGATCAGCTCGGTGAGGACCCAGCCGCAGTTGAGCAAACGGGCCCAGAACGTCTCCAGCGCGCGCTGGGTCCTGGAGCGCCTGACCCGGGAGATCCGCAACGGCATCCGGGTCGACGTCGCGACGCCGTCCAAAGTGTCCCTCCTCACCTACGTGCGCCGCACCGCCTGCGGCGCAGGAACCGCGCCGTCCAGCGCTACGCCGGCGATCAAATGCGAGGTCACCTACGAATGCACCACGACCTACTGCTCGCGGATCGAGGCGAAAGAAGGCGTCTACACCGGCACGGCGACGAAAGTCTTCAGCGGGATCAACAGCAGCAGCGTCTTCTGCTTCGTGCCCAGCACGGAAAAAGACACGCTGACCTGCGGGACGGCTGCTTCTGCCAAAGGCAGCACCTACATAGGCGTCGGCCTTCGCATTCCCAATCCGAGCGGACCGAGCAACCTGACCGTCAGCGACGGCGCCAGCCTGCGCAACGCGACCCTCACCAACTGACATGCGGACCGCGACGGCAGCAGAGATCAAGCGACCCGGGGGAGAGGCGGGCCTGACGATCATCGAGGTCGTCGTCGCGGCTCTGGTCCTCGCGATGGGGGCGATGGCGACTTTCGGCCTGCTCGGCGCCGCGACCAAGAACACGCAGCGGGCGAAGGCGACGCAGGTGGCGCTGAACCGCGCCCAGCTGGAGATCGAGACGCTGCGCAGCCTCTCGAACGAGCAGCTGGCGCTGACCGCGACTCCGGGCTACATCAGCAGCCCTCTCAATCCCAACTACCGGGTCAGCAACAACACCTTCGCCACCGTTCGCGAGCCGCCGAGCGCCTACGAGGACATGGTCGTCGAAGGCGACGAACTCTATGGGGGCGGCTTCGTCACGGGAGGCATCGTCAACCCGGGCCCGGTCTCCTTCTCCAGCGGCGACGTGAGCGGCAAGATCTACCGCTATGTGGTCTGGCGCGACGACGCAAGCTGCCCTCCGGCGACCTGCCCCGGGACCCAGGACTACAAGGAGATCGTCGTCGCGGTGAAGCTCGACACGCCTGGCAACCAGTCAGGCGAGAGGGGCTACGTGGAAGTGACCTCCGACTTCGTCGATCCCGACGACAGCGCCCTCAATGACCCGATTCCCGGAGCGAGCGGCGTCGTCACCGCGCAGCAGTTCTTCCTCTCCGACACTCCCTGCGCGGTGAGTGGTCTGACGGTGCGGCAGGCCATCCTCGGCAACCACCTCCTTCACAACACGCGAGGCACCTGCGCCAGCGGCCTCCAGACCGGGAAAGAACTGGGGGCGCCGGACGCGTTGCTGCTCGGCGGCCCTCCCGACCCTGACCCGATCGACAAAAACAACCCGCTGCTCTACGACTACGCGAACGACTTCTACCTAGAGCCGGACACGGACAAGGGCGTGCAGATCCGCCGCGACGACAGCCCCGGCTGCAACTACGACCCGACGGGCGCGAGCAATCCCGAGTCCCAGATCCACCGCTGGGTCACCGACCCGATGCCGTTCGACTTCAAAATGAGCGAACAGGTGACGATTGAGCTCTCGACGCAGAGCCTGAAAGAAGCCCAGCACACAGGCACGCTCTGCGTCTACCTGTTCAAACGTCACGAAACCGGGGAACCGCCGGTGGCCACGGATACGCGGCTGACGGACAAGGAAACTGGTGAAGGCTTTTGGGAATACACGCCGGAAAAAAACAAAGACTGGCCGCTCGCTTGGGAAGTGATCCGCTTGCCCATGCTCTTCAACGAAGCCCCCTATACGATCCCGGCCGGTGACCGGCTCGGCGTCGCCCTCAGCGTCGAAAGGGCCAACACCGACGTGGACGCGATTCCGATCATGTACGACCACCCGAACTACCGGACCCGGATTGAGGTCGAGACCACCACGCCGATCAACGGAGGCTAGGAGTTGGCCGCCGCCGCGGCGATCGCCCTCGTCGGGGGGCTGCTCGCCGGCAGCTTCGTGACCGTAGTCGCGCACCGGGTGCCGCGTCGTGAGTCGATCGTCGGGCCGCGCTCGCGCTGCCCCGCCTGCGGCACTCAGATCGCCGCCTACGACAACGTGCCTGTGCTCTCCTGGCTGGCGCTGCGCGGGCGGGCGCGCTGCTGCGGGGCGGCGATCTCACCGCGCTACCCGCTGGCCGAGCTGGCGCTCGGCGCGCTCTACGCGACGGTCGTGCTGGTCCTCTGGGGGGACGCGGGAGAGGTCGCGCTCGGCCTGGTCTTCGTCACGATGCTGGCCGCGATCACGCTGACCGACCTCGAGCGGCGGGTGATCCCGAACCGGATCCTGGTCGTCGCCGCGGTCCTCGCCGTGGGGATCGTCACGGCCACCGACCCGGGCAGCCTGCCCGAGCGCGCGATCGCCGCCGCCGCGGCCGGTGGCCTGCTCTTCCTCGCGGCGCTCGCCTACCCGCGCGGGATGGGGCTCGGCGACGTCAAGCTGGCCGCCGTGATGGGCCTCTTCCTCGGTCGCGACGTCGCCCCGGCGATCCTCGTCGCGCTGCTGGCCGGCTCTATCGTCGGCCTGGCGATGATCGCCCGTCACGGGGCCGCGGCGCGCAAGCGGGCGATTCCGTTGGGGCCGTTTCTTGCACTGGGGGGCGTCGTCGGCCTGCTCGCCGGCGACGAGATGGTCGACTGGTACCTGAATACCTTCGCCTAGCGGGGGCCGTCCAGGTTCTCCTATAAATGAGTAGTTGCAGGCCGAAAGGTTTGCGACCTTTCTGTCGATTGGGAGTGGGCGGGTGCGCAGAGGCGCGCCGCGCGACCCAAGCTCATGCGACTCGGCAAGCAGAAGAAAAGCACGATCGTCGGCCTCGACATCGAGGCGGGCAGCATCGCCGCGACCGAGGTCCAGGCGAACGGCTCGGCGCAGCTGACCGCTTCCGCGATCGGGCCGCTCGCCCCCGGCGCCTTCCACGAGGGCGAGGTGCTTGACGCTGACGCCCTCTCGGAGGCGCTGAAGGCGCTCTTCGCCGAGCACAAGCTCTCCAAGAAGGTGCGGCTCGGGGTCGGCAACCAGCGTGTGGTGGTCCGCACCCTGCGGCTGCCTGCGATCGAGGACCCCAAGGAGCTCGACGCTGCGGTTCGCTTCCAGGCCCAGGAGCAGATTCCGATGCCGCTGGACCAGGCGGTGCTGGAGCACCAGGTGGTCGGCGGAGTGCCGGCAGAGGAGGGCTCGAAACCCCAGATCGACGTAGTCGTGATCGCCGCCCGCCGCGACATGGTCGCTTCCTTCGTCGAGCCAATCCGCAAGGCAGGGCTGGAGCCGGTCGGGGTCGATCTCTCCGCTTTCGGAATGCTCCGCGCCCTCGCCGGCGCCAACGGCAACGGTGGGGTCGACGCCGAGCAGGGCGAGCGCCCTGCTGCCGCGATCCTCTACTGCGGCGTCGGCGACGTCACCAACCTTGCCGTGGCACGCGGCAGGGCCTGTCTCTTCACACGCGTCTCCTACGCTGGTTTGGAGGCGATCACGGAGCGACTTGCCGCCACTTCCGGCCTCAGCGCCGAGCATGCCGCGCAGTGGCTCTCCCACGTCGGGCTCGAGCAGCCGGTGGAGGCGGTCGAGGGCGACCCCGAGACCGTCGCCGAGGCACGCCGCGCGCTCGAAGAGGGGGTTACCGCTTTGGTCGACGAGCTGCGCCTCTCTCTCGACTACTACGGCGCACAGGAAGCGGTCCTGCCGGTCGAGCGGATCGTCCTCTGCGGCGCCGGCAGCGCGATCGCCGGCCTCGCCCAGCGAATGGAGGCGGGCCTCGGCTTCCCGATCGAGGTCTCCCGCCCACCCGCCCTCGCCGGCTTCGACGACGTCTCGGCGGCGCGTCTGACCCTTCCCTACGGCTTGGCTCTGGAGCGATAGATGCGCCCGGTCAACCTGATACCGAAGGAGCAGCGTCGCGGCGAGCACGCCCCGCTGCGCAGCGGCCCGCTGGCCTACGTCCTGCTCGGCGCCCTGGTCGCCGTGCTTGCCGGGGTGACGGTGCTGATCTTGACCGGCAACGAGATCTCCGAGCGCGAAGACGAGATCGCGACGCTCGAGGTCGAAGACGCCGCGGCTCGCGCCCGGGCCGAACGCCTCGCGCCCTACACCCAGTTCCGTGCCCTTGCCGAACAGCGCGTCGCCACCGTCGCCAGCCTCGCCGACAGCCGCTTCGACTGGGAGCGAGTGATGCGCGAATTGGCGCTGATTCTTCCTGCCGACGCCTGGCTGGTCAGCCTCACCGCGACCGCTACGCCGAGCGTCTCGATCGGCGGAGGCGAAGGTGGCGATGGTGGTGGAGGCGGCGGCTCCGGTCTGCGCGCAGCAACACCGGGACCCGCGCTCGAACTGAGCGGCTGCGCCGACGGCCAGGAGGCGGTGGCGGGCTTCGTCACCGCGCTCAAGGACATCGAGGGCGTGACGCGAGTCGGCGTCCAGTCCTCTGAACTGAACGATCAGGCGGCCGGGGAAGCCGGTGGCGGCACGGAAGGCGGGGACGACTGCCGCACGCGCGACTTCATCGCCAAATTCGACCTGGTCGTCGCTTTCGACGCCGCTCCGATCCCGGCGATCGGGACCGAAGAAGCGCCGGTGGCCCCGCCCGCTGAAGCCGAATCCGAAGCGACCGCGACGTCCAGCGAAGCTCCGGAAGAAGGTGGCTGAAGTGAAACTGCAGCTGAAATCCTCCAACGCACCGATCGTCGCGATGCTCGTCGTCGCCGCGCTCGCGGTCGCCTTCTGGATGCTGGCGCTGAGCCCGAAGCGCGAGGAGGCGAGCAAACTCGGCGAGCAGGTGCAGCAGCTCGAAGCCTCGCTGGCGCAGCACCGCGAGGAAGCGGCGAGCGCCGCCGAAGCGCGGGACGAATTCCCCGCCAAGTACCGCCAGCTCGTCGTCTTGGGCAAGGCCGTCCCCGGCGACGACGACACCGCCTCGCTGCTTGTCTCCGTCAACCGAATTGCAGAACGGGCGGGGGTGAAATTCCGCGACCTCGAACTGAGCGGGGAAGGCGGCGGCGAAGGGGAAGCGCCGCCCGTCGCCACGCCCGTCTCCGCAACCGAGGCCGAAGCTTCCCTGCTGCCGCTCGGCGCGACGATTGGCCACGCCGGGCTGGCCGTGATGCCCTATACGCTCGTTTTCGACGGTAGCTTCTTCGAGGTCGCCGACTTCATCGAGGAGATCGACTCGATGGTGAGGACCGACAACCAGGACGTCACCGTCGACGGCCGCCTGGTCACGCTCGACGGCTTCAGCCTCACCGCCGACGCCAACGAAGGCTTCCCCCAGCTCGACGCGACCTTCGCCGTCACCACCTACCTGACCCCGCCCAGCCAAGGCGTCACCGCGGGGGCAACCGAAGTGGCGCCCGCTGCGGAAACGGCTGCCCCCGTTGCGATGACCACCGGAGGTGCGCCATGAAGCGCTTGGGACCGGAGCTGAAGGTGCCGGAGCTGAAGGTGCCTGACTTCCTCGCCGACCTCTACTGGGACCTGCGCGAGCGCCGCCTGCTGCCGCTGGTCGCCCTCCTGATCGTGGGAATCGTCGCCGTGCCCTTTCTGTTCGGCGATGACTCGGAGGAAGAGCCGGTCGTGGCTGCATCGCCGCCCAGCGCGGGCGCGTCCAGCGCCGGCACCGCTCGCCTCGCCGTCGTTGAGGCCAAGCCCGGCCTGCGCGACTATCGCAAGCGCCTCGATGACCGCACTCCGACCGATCCCTTCGAGCAGCGGCACGCCGGCCCGCTGCTGAACGGTGCGCAGCTGAATTCCCAGAGCGCGACGCTTTCGGGCGGTGAGACCAAAGTGACGACGACAACCGAACCGGGCTCCCCGCCCGCCACCGAACCCGCTGAGCCAGGTGGCACCGCGCCGCCGCCGGTCGAGGGTGACGACCCCGGGCTGAAATTCTTCGAGTTCGTCACGGACGTGCAGATCTCCCGCACCAAAGCCGGCGCCGACGGCCGCCAGGTGATGGGCGAGCCCGAAGTCCGCCGTCGCGTGCCCGCCCTGACCCCGCTGCCCGGCGCGAAAACGCCGGTGGTCACCACCATGGGCGTCAACATCGTCAAGCAGAAAGTCCTCTTCATGGTCTCTTCCGACGTCACTTCGCTGTTCGGGGATGCCCACTGCGTATCCGGCACCGAGAGCTGCCAGCTGCTCGAAGTCAAACCCGGCTTCCCCCTCACCTTCGTCTATGGCCCCAACGCGGTCCGCTACAAGATCAAGGTGATCAAGGTCGACGTGATCTGGGTGAGCCGCAAAGAGGCCGGGCGGCTATCGGCGAAACGCAGGAACGGCCTGGTCCAAAGCTTCAGTAAGTGAAGCGATAGCGCTACACTCGCTGAAGCGAGGCAATCCGCTCTACCGCCTCGATTCCGCTGATGAGCGCCCTCACCAACTCACGCTGTCCCGTCTGCCGCACGGCGGAGATCGTCTGCGGCAAGTGGACCCTGCTGGTGATCCGCGATCTCGCCGAGGGGCCGAGCCGCTTCTGCGAGCTGGAGCGCTCGCTGGAGGGGATTAGCCCGCGCACCCTCTCGCTGCGCCTGCGGGCGCTGGAAGAGGAGGGGATCGTCACCCGCAACACCTTCCCCGAGGTCCCACCCCGGGTCGAGTACGCGCTGACCGAGAAGGGCGAGGCTCTGGCCCCCCTGATCGAGGACATGCGCGCATACGGCAAGCGCTGGCTCGCCGACAACCGCCAGCCAGCCGCCGTCGCCTAGGGCGCCCAGCTGCAATCGATCGTGCAGGCGCAGGAGCGTCGCGTGGTCGCCAGAAGCGGGGATCGTGCGTGATCTCCTGCTCACCGACTCGCTGACACGGCTTGCCTCCGAGGCGGCGGTTCGGCTCAGCGCCCTGGTCGCGGCGGGTGACCAGATTCCCTTCGACGTCGACGCCGCGGACGGTGGCGACTCGCCCTTCTACAGCTACCGGCCGCGCACCGAGCTCTACGTTCACGAGCGTGAGCAGGAGCTGCGCACCCTGCCCGCTTTCGGCCCAGCCCGCGAAGCGGTTGAGGCAAACGGGATCGCCGCCGCCTATCTCGAGGCCCGCGGAGAGCAGGTGCCGATCGAGCCCGACGAGCGCGCTGCCCGCATGCTCACGGTCTTCCTCGCCTCGCTCTGGGACGGCCGCACCGACCTTGCTCTCGACGGCAAGCGGCTCGAAAACGCACTGGCGGCGCTCGAGGCCGAGACGCGCGACGCAGAGGACGCCGACGTCTTGATCGTGCCCCTGGTCGGCCTGCGGATGCCGCTGCCCAGGCTGTTGTTGCCTCACGACATGCAGATCGTCCGCGCCGACGCGATCGAGGCGCCGGCCGAGGCGATGCGCAGCGAGGGGATGGAGCGCGCCTCCTGGCAACCACAGTTCTTCGCCATCGCCGAGCAGGGCGAGGGCTCCGACAGCGCCGCCGCGGCCTTGCGCCAGCTGCGCGAGCTGGTCAGCGTGATGCGGCTCTTCAAGCGGGGCGGGATCGGCCTCGGCCCCCACGCCTTCGCTCCGACGGGGGAGGGCTGCTGGCGCCGAGTTGCCACCGGGGCACCGGCGACGCGGCCGGGCGGCTACGAGCTGAACGAGACGGAGGCGGGCGAGCTGGTCGAGCTCGCCGCCACGCTGGAGGCCCGCCCGGATCCCGACGGGGCTCTCTCCTGGGCGGTCGGGCGTTTCGAGCTCGGCTGTGGGCGCGAGAACGCGATGGAGGGGATCAGCGACCACCTGCTGGCGCTGCGCGCCGTGCTCGAGGGCAAGGGCCCGGTCGGCGCCTCACTGCCGATGCGCGCCGCGGCACTGATCGACGATGGCGTCGACGACCGACTTGTAGTCCGCGAGCGGGTCGAAGCGGCCCTCGAGCTGGAGCGTTCGCTGATGCGTGGTGGCCCCCTGGCGGGCACGGCCGAGCTGGCCACCTGGGTCGAGGAGAGCGTGCGCGGGATGTTGCGCGACGCCGCCCTCGGCGAGCTCGGCTCAGACCTCGGCACGGCCGCCGACGAGACCCTGATCGCCACCGGCCTCGCCGAAGGCGACGCCGAGATTGCGGTCACCGCCCAGCCCGCCGCGCCACTCGAGCCCGATCCCGTCGAGCCCGAGCCGATCGAACCGACCTTCGCCGAGCCGAGTCCCGATCCCGCCGAGCAGCTTCTGGCAGAGGAGGAGAACATGGAAGACACGCGCATCCTCGAGCCGGTCCCCGGCGAGGACGAGATCAAGATCACCGCCACCAACTGGCTGGAGGAGGTGGAGATCGAGGAGAGCACGCTCGACTTCCCCGCGGTCGAGGGCGACGTCGAGCACCGCGAGCGGATCGACACGCCCCGCGTCCGCCACCTCTTCCCGGTTCCCGAGGACGCTGACTGGCAGGTTCGCGAGCTGAACTACGATCGTCACGACCGGCGCCACGCCGGCTGAGGGTGAAGCGCGGCAGGCGCATAGCGCCGCTGGGCGTCCTCCTGCTGACGCTTGTCGCAGTCCTGTCCGTATCGGGATGCGGTGGCTCCGACGACGACGAGCAGGCGCTCGAGGTCACCTACGTCACTTCGCAGCCGTTCAACATTCCGCCCTTCGAACAGGTCGGTGGCTTCGTCACCTGCCCGAAGGGGCAGGTCGCAGTCGGCGGTGGCGGTTGGGGGAGCAGCGCCGATACCCGGCAGAGCATGGATGCTTCGCAACCGCGCAAGGGACCGAACAGCGCCGTCCCCAATCAGTGGGCGGCATGGTTCAACAACGGCACGCCGACGCCGAACTCCTTTGTCGTCTACGCGGTCTGCATCCCCTCAGCAGACACAAAGGTCACCGGTTCCTTCATCCAGCACTGACCGCGGCGAGATCGCTTCGCCCGCTCAGGCGCGGCCGGCTGCGATCGCCTCGCGCTCGGCGCTGCTGGCGAACAGGTAGCGGTTGATCTCACTGAGCCCGGCAAGATCGTGCACGTCCTCGTCCAGGTAGGGGACGCGGATCACGCCCTTCGCGCGCAGCTCGGCCGCGAGACGGTCGATGTTGCGCGCATCGCGCTCGGCCAGCGCCTGGTAGTCGGCGAAGTTCTCCGCCACCCGCTGCGCCAGGTCCTCATCACCAAGTCGCTTGCCCAGTGCAGCCGGTAGGTCGGCGCCGTCGCCGCGCAGACGCTCCGCCGGGTAGTGGACCTTGTTGACGATCACGCCGCCGAAGGGCAGCTTCGCCTCGACCAACTTGCGATGGAAGTAGACGGCCTCGTCGATCGGCTCGCCCTGCGGTCCGCAGACGACGAGGAAGGAGGTGCTGGGATCGGCGAGCAGCTTGTTGACCCGCTTGGCCCGTTCCTGGAAGCCGTCGACCATGCCGCTGAAGGCGTTGAAGAACTCGGCCAGGTCGGCCAGCAGGTCGAAGCCGACGATCCGCTTCATCACCGATAGGGCGACTGAGGCGCCGCGTCCCGCCACCCGCGCCGCCAGGCCGGTCGGCTTCATGAATACGCCCAGCGAGCGGCCTTCGATGAACTGGGTGAGGCGTTTGGGCGCGTCGAGGAAGTCGAGCGCGTTGCGGGTCGGCGGCGTGTCGAGCACGAGCAGGTCGAAGCGGCCCTCGGTGTGCAGCTCGAACAGCTTCTCCATTGCCATGTACTCCTGTGAGCCGGCGAGCGCGTTGGAGATCTGCTGGTAGATGCGGTTTCCGAGCACACGGTCGCGCGACTCCTCGTCGGGCGCCTGGCGGGCGACCAACTCGTCGAAGGTCGCCTTGGCGTCGAGCATCATCGCCCACAGCTCCCCCTCCATCTCGATGCCGTGGCGCTCGAACAGCTCCGGGTCGACCTGTTTCGCTTCGTTGCCCAGCTGCTTCAGGCCGAGCGAGTCGGCGAGGCGCTTGGCCGGATCGATCGTCAGCACGCAGACCTTGAGGCCGCGCGCCGCCATCCCCGTCGCGATCGCCGCCGAGGTGGTGGTCTTGCCCACCCCGCCGGAGCCTGCGCAGATGCAGATCCGCTTGCCCGCGAGGATCTCGTCGACCGCCGGCATCAGTGCAGCCTCTTGGCCAGCCGGCGCGCCGCCTCGACTCCGAGGTCCGGCTCGAAGAGGAAGGGCAGCGCTTTGACCGGGGTCTCGACGCGGCGGCGCAGGCGGGCGAGCTGGGCCCGCTGGGAGCGGGCGCGGCCGTGCTCGGAGAGCGCCGCGCGCGCCGCGGCGCGGGTCGCGCCGTCCTCCTCTGTGGCGAGGGCGGCCAGGCGCTCGGCCTCCTCGGCGGAGAAGCGCTCCGGGTAGAGGCCGTTCATGTAGACGCGGTCGACGGCGACGCCGATCTCGGAGCGCAGGTCGTGCTCGAGCGCCGCCGACTCGTTGACCGGCATCTCCTCGGGCAGGGAGACGATCGCCGTTCCGGTGTGCTCGTGGTCGGTGATCAGGCGGTCGAGCTGTTGGGCCTGCGAGTGGATCGGCCCGACGCGAGCGATCGCGGCGAAGGTTCGCGGCGTCTGCAGGAAGCCGATCCCGTGGCCGGTGGCAGGGGCGTCGACGATCACCAGGTCGTACTTGCGGCCGCTCTTCACCTTGCGGTCGAGCTGGGCCAGCTCCCAGATCTTGCCGATCGTGACCAGCTCCTTCAGTCCCGGAGTGGCAGCGGCGAGGTAGTTGAAGATGCGGCTGCGGAAGAGCAGGTCGCGCATCGCCCGCACCTTGAGTTGCAGCAGCACGTACTCGCGCATCGACTCGTCGGGGTCGATCGAGATCGCCCAGAGGTTCTCCTCCATCTCGACCTCGTGGAAGCCGACCTGGGTGTGGTCGAAGATCCGCGAGGCGTTCTCCTGCGCCGCGACCTCGCAGACGATCGTGCGCTTGCCGGCGGCGGCCGCGCGCAGCCCCATCGCGACCGCGACGGTGGTCTTGCCCACGCCCCCCTTGCCGGTAACGAAGACCAGCCGCTTGTCCAAGAAATCTGGGATCGGGGCGATTCCTAGCAATTTTGCGGTCGGGGAGGAAAAACCGGCGCCCATGCGAATACCCGCGCAATGGGATTTCTCAGCCGAAGGTCCAAGCCAGCCCCTGTCGCCGAAGAGCCGCATCCGATTGTCGAGGAGCTCGAGCAGATGGAGGAAGTCGTACCCGAGCGGCCCGTCGACGAGTACGACGATGAGCTCTCACCAGCGGGTCCTGACGCTGCAGGGGACCCACCGCCCCCTGCGGTAGCTAAAGCTTCCTCGGGGGCGGTCCCCCCTACAGCGCCACCCGCTGGAGAAGCGGATGCCGATGACGGCGAGGGACCGGTCGAAGCATGGGATAGCGACGAGGGTTCGGCCGTAGAGGCGGCTGACGCCGATGAGCCGGAAGACGACGGACGTCTGATGGCGCGGGATTTGATCGCTCCGTCTCGCCATGAAGTCGCCGTTGAAGAGCCGGCTTCCGAGACTCCGGTGAAGCATGCTGAGGTGATTGCTTTTGCCAATCAGAAGGGCGGCGTCGCTAAGACGACCACGACTTTGAACCTGGCGGTGGCGTTTGCCGAGTCGGGGCACCGGGTGCTCTGTATCGACATGGACCCGCAAGGGAACTTGACGATGAGCCAGGGGATCGACCCGGACAAGGTCGAGAAAAGCCTCTACGACGTGCTGGTCAACGACATGCCGATCAGCGAGATCATCCAGCGCCGCGAGATCGATATCGCGGTCTCCTCGATCGACCTGGCCGGTGCCGAGATCGCGATGAGCACCAAGATCGGCCGCGAGCGCTCGCTCGAGAAGTCGCTGAAAGAGGTCTCCGGCGACTACGACTTCGTCTGCATCGACACGCCGCCCAGCCTCGGCCTCCTGACGATCAACGCGCTGACCGCGGCGAACAAGGTGATCGTCCCGGTCCAGTGCGAGTACCTCTCGATGCGCGGGCTGGTCCAGCTCCAGAACACGCTGAAGATGATCCAGGAGAACCTCAACCCCGACGTTAAGATCGAGGGCATCCTGCCGACGATGCTCGACTCGCGCACCGTCCACGCCAAGGAGGCGGTTGAGATTCTCGAGGAGAACTTCGGCGACCTCGTCTTCAAATCCCGTATCCGCAAGGCGATCAAGTTCGCCGAGGCGCCGGTGAAGGGCGCCAGCGTGCTCAAGTACGATTCCGGCAGCAGCGCCGCGAACTACTACCGGGAGCTGGCGAAGGAGGTTCTGGCGAATGAGTCGGCGTAAGCGGGCAAGCATGCGAGAGGGCCCCCTCTCGGACCTCTTTCGCTCGACTGCCGACGAGGACGCTCCGGCCGCGGGTCCTGTCGGCGCAGGGGACGAGGAGCTCTCACCGGCGGGTCCTGTCGCCGCAGGGGACCCCCCACCCCCTCCGGTAGCTAAAGCTTCCTCGGGGGTGGGCCCCCCTACGGCGCCACCCGCCGGAGAAACCGCCACGGATAGCGGTGAGGGATCGGCCGAGTCGGCTCCCGAGCGGCTGAAAAGGGTCTTCTCCGAGGAGCCTGGGGGAAGGCGGGAGATCGAGCCGATCGTTGAAAGCCCGCGGTATGGGCGCGAGGAGCCTGAGTACGAGCCCCCGGGCAGCGGCGAGCCGCATCAGCCTGTGATCCGGGTCGTCGGTGTCGGCGGCGCCGGCGTCAATGCCGTCAACCGTATGGTCGAGGCGCGCATCCCCGGGGTCGAGTTCATGGCCGTCAACACAGATCTTCAGTCGCTGCAGCTCTGCGTCGCCGACGTCACCGTCCACATCGGCGACGAGCAGACGCGCGGCCTCGGCGCCGGCGCCGACCCCGCGGTCGGGCACCGTTCCGCCTTCGAGGAGCAGGACAAGATCAAGCGCCTGCTCAAGGGCTCCGACATGGTCTTCGTCGCCGCCGGCGCCGGCGGCGGCACCGGCAGCGGCGCCGCACCCGTGATCGCCCGTCTCGCCCGCGAGGTCGGGGCGCTCACCGTCGGCATCGTCACCAAGCCGTTCAGCTTTGAGGGCAGCCGCCGTGGCAACCAGGCGAGCAAGGGAATCGAGGAACTCGCTGCCGAGGTCGACACGCTGATCGTCGTCCCCAACGACCGCCTGCTTGAGGTGCTCGACCAGCAGACCTCGATGGTCGAGGCCTTCCAGGTTGCCGACGACGTGCTGCGCCAGGGCGTGCAGGGAATCTCCGACCTGGTCACCCTGCCGGCGCTGATCAACCTCGATTTCGCCGACGTGCGGACGATCATGTCCGACGCCGGCCGTGCCCTGCTCGGGATCGGGATGGCCCACGGCGAGAACCGCGCCGAGCTCGCCGCCGAGAAAGCGATCTCCTCCCCGCTGCTGGAGACCTCGATGCAGGGCGCGCGCTCGATCCTGCTCTCGATCACCGGCGGCCCCGACCTCTCGCTGGTCGAGGTCAGTGAGGCGGCAAAGGTCGTCGGCGAGGCCGCCCACGACGACGCCAACATCATCTTCGGCGCCAACGTCGACGAGGAGCTCGGCGACCAGATCTGGGTGACCGTCGTCGCCACCCGCTTCGATGCCCACAGCGCCTCGCCCCGCCGCTCGGCCGAACCGACGATCCGCCGCACCAAGGACACCGGTCGGGGACGGCCGCCGCAGACGGAGAAGCCGGGCGAGCTCGGCGCCCTCGACGTCCCCGAGTTTCTCCCCGGTTAGCCCTCGCGCCCCATGCACGGGGTAGTCGCTGCCGGTCACCCGACCACCGCCGAGGCGGGGGCCGAGGTCCTGCGCGAGGGGGGCAACGCCGTCGACGCCGCGGTAGCCGCGGTCATGGCCTCATTTGCGGCGGAGAGTCCGCTGACAGGGTTCGGGGCCGGCGGCTTCATGATGGTCCACGACGCCGCCTCCGCCGACGGTGCGGCGACCACCCTGATCGACTTCTTTGTCTCGGCGCCCGGCCTCGACGGAGTCGAGCGAGGGGCGGAGCTGATCGCGGTCCCGGTCCACTTCGACGCCGAGACGGTGCAGACGTTCTACGTCGGGCCTGCCTCCTGTGGGGTACCCGGCACGGCGGCGGGCTTGGAGCTGGCGCTGCGTCACTTTGGCTCGGTGCCGCTCGCCGAGCTCGCCCGTGCCGGCATACGGCTCGCCCGCGAGGGCGCCCCGGTGAACCCCGAGCAGGCCTACATCTTCGAGATCCTGGCTCCGATCCAGGAGCGCCAAGAGGAGATGCGTGAGCTTTACGCGCCGGGCGGGCGGCGGCTCGGCGCCGGGGACCTCCTCCGTTTCCCCGAGCTGGCGGAGGCACTGGAACGCTTCGCGGCGGAGGGCGCCGAGCCGTTCTATCGCGGCGAGATCGCGGCGGCGCTGAGCGACCACGTCGTCGAGCGCGGCGGCACGCTCGGCCGAGCCGACCTCGCCGCCTACGAGGCGATCGAGCGCAAGCCGATCCGGGCGCCGTTCCGCGGCACCGAGGTTCTCACCAACCCGCCGCCCTCCTCGGGAGGGATCCTGATCGCCTTCTGCCTTGGCCTGCTCGAGCGCATGGGGGAGCACAGCGGGCCCGAGCAACTGGTCGCGGCGATGGGTGCGGCCAACGACGCCCGCGGCGAGGAGTTCGCCGAGGCCCTCTACGGGGAGGCGCTCGAGGCGAGCTTCCTCGACCCGGCCGGGCTCGATCTGACGGCCGGCGACCTGCTCGGCTCGACCACGCACATCTCCGTGCTTGACGAGAACGGGATGTGCGCCAGCGTCACCTGCTCAAACGGCTCCGGCTCCGGAGTCCTCGTCCCGGGCACGGGCGTGATCCTCAACAACATGCTCGGGGAGGAGGACCTCAACCCACTCGGCTTCCACGCGATCGTGCCCGGCCGCCGGGTGCCGTCGATGATGGCGCCGACCGTGGTCCTGCGCGACGGCGAGATCGAGCTCGGGCTCGGCAGCGCCGGCTCGAACCGGATCCGCTCGGCGATCCTGCAGACCATCGTTCGCGCGATCGAGCAGGGGATGGCCGCCGGCGCCGCCGTGCGGGCGCCGCGTCTGCACTTCGAGGCCGGGGTAGTGCAGGCGGAGCCGGGGATCGACGAGGAGGCGCTGGCGAGGATCGAGGCGCACGGCCTGCCCGTCCTCCGCCGACCCGAGATCAACCTCTTCTTCGGCGGGGTGCAGGCGGTAGCTCGTGACCGCACTGGGGGTGCCCTCAGCGGCGGCGGCGACCCGCGCCGGGGCGGTAGCGTGGCGGTCGCATGACGATCGACTTCGAGGCAGAGGGCCTGCTCGACGACCTCGAGGGCGAGGCCCGTGCCGCCCGTCTCACCCTGCTCGAAGAGCTCGTTGCCGACGGTGCGTCGCTGGACGAGTTGCGCGAAGCGGTCGCCGCCGGGCGCCTCACCCTGCTGCCGGTGGAGAGGGCGCTGGCGGGCCCGGGCCCCCGCTACAGCCCGCGCGAAGTCGCCGAGATCTCGGGCGTCGACCTCGACCTCTTGCAGCGCTTCAGCGCCGCTATCGGGGTGCCCTACACCGACCCCGACGAGCGCACCGTGACCGAGGCGGACGTGGAGGCGGCGCGCAACGTGAAGGCCCTCCTCGACGGTGGCCTACCCGAGGACGGGATGCTCCAGGTGGCGAGGACGATCGGGATGGGGACGGCGCGCATCGCCGCCGCAAACCGCGAGCTGACCGTGCGCACGCTGATGCAGCCGGGGGATACGGAGCGCGACCTCGCCCTGCGCTTCGCCGCCGCCGCCGAGCACATGATGCCGCTGGTCGGCCCGACGCTGGTCTACGCGCTCCAGGCGCACATGCTGGAGCAGATCCGGCGCGACGTGATCGGCACCGCCGACCTCGCCTCCGGAGAGATTCGCGGCGCCGTCGATCTCGCCGTCTGCTTTGCCGACCTGGTCGAGTTCACCCGCCTCGGCGAGGAGATCGCGCCAGAGGAGCTGGGCTCGGTGGCGGGCCGCTTCGAGGAGATGGCGACCCTGATTGCGGAACCGCCGGTGCGGCTGGTGAAGATGATCGGCGACGCGGCGATGCTCGTCTGCAGCGAGCCGGAGCCGATGCTTGAGGCGGCGGTGCGGCTGATCGAGATGGCGGAGGGGGAAGGGGAGGAGTTCCCCTTCCTGCGCGCCGGCCTCGCCTACGGTCCGGCGATCGCCCAGTCGGGCGACTACTACGGTCGTTCGGTCAACCTGGCGAGTCGCATAACCGGCGTCGCCAGGCCCGGCAGCGTCCTCGTCGACGCCGCGACCAAGGAGGCCGTTGACGGCAGCTTCTCCTACTCGTTCGCGGGAGAGCGACGCCTCAAGGGAATCGACTTCGGCATCAAGCTCTTCCGCGCCCGCCGCAAGCGCGACGACTAGGAGGCTCTAGCGAAACGGCTGACGCTCATCGCTGAGGCCGTCTAGGAGGTAGCTACGCGCAGACGAGTTGATTGAGATCCGAGGCGGGCACTGGAACCGAAACCGTCGCCTCGCCCTCCTCCTCAACAATGTGGCGAACGCCGATCAGAGTAAGCCCACAGAACTCGCCAGTCTCCTCGCCGTATAGAGCAATGTGGCCCTCTGGCGTTTCTTCTCCAATGGAACGCTGCGGCTCACCGATGCTCAGGTAGGCGACATCAGCGTCCTCGTCATAGAGGACATGGTCGAAGATCCAAGGGCCTAGCGTCACGCTCATTTTGTGGCCTCGCCCTCTGGCATGGGATCCTTTGTTTGGGGATACGCGGTCAAGATAGTTCCCCGGTGCTTCTCATACGCTACTACGACTACAAGCCACTTTGCGGGCCCTAGGTTGCGGGCGAATAGCCGTTCTACGTTGTCAACTGTGCCTGGGAGTCGTATATCGGCAGTCTCAACCGCCGTCTTGACCATGAGATCCAGGCCATCCATTACTGGATGGCCCTCCACGATATGCGCCCATCGCTTGTCGGTTAGCTCGACGTACCGGCCGAGCCTGTCTTTGACGACTCCCCGGACCCCAGGCGGGGGCTGCGGTATCCGCACCATGCTCTGAGGATAGCGGCCTGCTGCCCGTCAGAAGTCCACCTTCCATAGGCACTCGCCCTGACCGCAGGTGCCCGAGATGGGCAGCCGTTCTAGGCGGGCTTGCGCCCGGAGACGAGCAGGTTGTAGAAGAGCTCGGCGGGGAGGTTGGGCTCGAGCACCCGGGTGTCGACCTTTTGCAGCGCGATGTAGCTCTGGAAGGCGAAGTTGCGCCAACGCCACGAGACCGATTCCGGCTCGGCGGTCGACTCGACCGTGCGCAGCCCCCAGCCCCAGGCGTTGGCAAGCAGCTCCTCGCCGCCGATGCGCCGCTGCTCGAAGCCGGCCTCGCGCAGCAGCCGCCGCAGGTCGGCTGGGGCGAAGGCGTGGACGTCAACCTCTCCCTCCAGCGCGTGGCCGCTCGACTGCTCGGACTCCGGCACGCCCCGCGGTTGCGCTTTGACCAGCCCGCGCCAGGCGGGGGCCGCGAGCAGGCCGGCTCGCTTTGGCAGCGCCGCCAGCATGTCGCCATAGCGCGAGGGCTCACCGGCGAAGGCGATCGCGCCACCGGGCCTCAGCACCCGGCGGAATTCGGCGAAGGCCCGCTCGAGGTCGGGGATGTGGTGGAGGACGGCGTGGCCGAAGACGATGTCGAAGCTCTCGTCCTCGAAGGGCAGCGTCTCGGCCTCGGTCTCGACCGTCTCGACGTCGAGGCCGAGCGAGCCGGCGGTGGTGGAGAGCCGCTTCAGCATTCCAGGCGAGATGTCGGTCGCGGTGAGCCGCTGGATCACGCCGAGCTGCACCAGGTTAAGCGAGAAGTAGCCGGTGCCGGAGCCGATCTCGAGCCCGTCGCCGAAGATCTCCCCGTTGAGGCCGCCGAGCGCCTTGGCCAGCTTCAGTCTTACCTGCTCCTGGCCGGTCGCGCCGAAGTCGATGCCCCACTTGGCGTCGTACTCGTCGGCCGCCGCGTCGTGGTAGCGGGTGTTGACGTCCTTGATGTGCTCCGGCGTCGCCGTCGGGGAGGCGGGCATGCGGCCGGAACTCTATGCGGATTGGCGTAAAGCACGGAACGCCGAGGCCGCAATACGGTCCCCGCCGTGGATCGCGAATACGTCCAGCGCAACCAGCCCCCAGGCGTGCCACCGCTGCCTCTGACCGGCGAGCGGACGCTGCCCGACGTGCCAGAGGAGAACTACTGGTACCGCCGCCACCTGGTCGTCTACGAGTGGATTGCGGCGCGGGTGGGGGGCAGGCGCGTCGTCGACATGGCCTGCGGCGAGGGCTACGGCTCCGACGCGCTGGCGGGGGCGGCGGTCGGCGTCGTCGGCGTCGATGCCAACCCGGAGGCGCACGAGCACGCGCGCCTGCGCTACGTGCGGCCCAACCTGCGCTTCGAGCGCGACTTGGTCGAGAGCTTCGCCGAGCCTTGCGATGCGGTCGTCTTCCTACAGACGATCGAGCACGTGCAGGACGCCGGCGCGATCCTCGAGCATTTCAAGTCGATGCTCGCCCCAGAGGGCGTCGCCTACGTCTCCACCCCCAACCTGCTCACCCTGGCCCCCCCAGGTGCGGAGAAGTCCGACAACCCCTGGCACGTGCGCGAGTACCGCGCGGCCGAGTTCCGCGAGCTCTGCGAGGCCCACTTCCCCCAAGTCGAGCTGTTCGGCCTCTTCCACGCCCGCAAGCTGCGCGCCCACGAGCTGGCGATCCGGATCGGCTGGGATCGGGCCCATAAGGCGCTCCACATCACCAAGCCGTTCTACGACCGCTTCACGCCGGCGATCTCGGCCTCCGACTTCGCCCTCAGGACCGGGAACCTCGACCGGGCCCTGGACTTCGTCGCCGTCTGTCATGCCTGAGGACACCGCCGGCGACCTGGCTATCGTCCTGCACAGCCACATGCCCTACGTCGAGGGCTTCGGCACCTACCCGTTCGGCGAGGAGTGGCTCTTCGACGCGGTGATCCGCTCCTACCTGCCGGTGCTCGAGGTGGCCGAGCGGCTGACGATGACGATCACTCCCGTGCTGGCAGACCAACTGGAGGACGCCGGTCTGCGGGAGCGGCTTTGCGACTTCCTCCTCGAGTGGCGGATCGGAGCCGCCGAGGCCGATGTTGGACAGGTGTCGGCCGAGTGCCGGGCGGCCTGCGAAGCGGAGCTGGCCCGGTACCGGCACGCGCTGGAGCTGCTCGACGATGCTGGGGGCGACCCGCTGCGGCTCTTCCGCGAAGCGGAGAAATCCGGCCGGATCGCGCTGGCGACGTCTGCGGCCACCCACGCGGTGCTGCCGCTGCTGGCGACGCGCGAGGGACTGCGGCTGCAGCTCGACGCCGGGATTCGCTCACACAGGCGGCGCTTCGGCTGGGACGGCGGCTTCTGGTTGCCGGAGTGCGCCTACGCGCCGGGCCTCGAGTGGGCCCTGGCGGAGCAGGGGGTGGGCTGGTTCTGCGTCGACCAGAGCGCTCACGACGATTCGCAGGAGGCGCTCCGGCCAGTTGCGACCGAGGCGGGTCCCGTGGCGCTGCCGATCGACTGGGAGGCGATCCAGTGGCTCTGGTCGCTCGACGGCTATCCCTCCGACCCAGCCCACGCTCAGTTCGCGGGCAAGTCGCTGCGTGGGGTGCGGATCTGGAAGGTCGGCGGAGGGGCCTACGACCCGGCCGCGGCCGAGGAGGCAGTGCGCCGGCAGGCAGGGGAGTTCCTCGCCGCGGCCGCAGCCCGGTTGCGCGAGGCTCAGACTTCGAGCGGCCGCCGTGGCCTGCTCGTCTTCGCGATCGACACCGAGCTGCTCGGCCACTGGTGGTCGGAGGGGGCGATCTGGCTACGCGAGGTTCTGGCCGGAGCCGAGGCCGCCGGGGTGCGCCTGCTCACCGTGCCCCAGGCGCTCGCCGAGCACGAGCCGGTCGAGCGGCCGCTGGCCGCCGGGAGCTGGGGCGAGGACAAGGACCTCAGCACCTGGGACTCCCCCCCGGTCGCCGATCTGGCCTGGGGCGCGCGGCGGCTCGAGCTGCGCCTGTTGCGAACGCTCTCGGCCGGCCTGCGGGGCCCGGCGGCGCTGCGGGCGGCACGGGAGCTGCTCGCCGCCCAGTCGAGCGACTGGGCCTTCCTCGACAAGCGCGGCCAGGCTGGTGACTATGCCTTCCAGCGGGCAACCTGGCACGCCGGAGCCGCGCTGCAGGCCATAGACTCCCCGGCCACCACGGACCCGCGCATGCGCTCCCTCGCCCCGGACCTAAGCCTCGCCCCGCTTCTGGAGCCCTAGCTCCGTCCCGACGATGACCCGCGTCCTGATCCTCTCCTGGGAGTACCCGCCGCTGATCGAGGGCGGCCTGGCGCGTCACGTCCGCAAGATCTCCGAGGCCCTGGTCGAGCGCGAGGTCGAGGTCCACGTCCTCACCCGCGGCGGCGAGGAGTCGCCGGCCGAGGAGCGCCGCGACGGCGTCATCATCCACCGCATCCGCGAGCCGAAGCGCCCGACCGACCTGGGCGAGTTCGTCGCCTGGGTCGAGCGGATGAACTCGGACATGCTCGCCGCCGGGGTCGAGCTCGGCGACCGCTACAGCTTCGATCTCGTCCACGGTCACGACTGGCTGGTCGCCAACGCCTGCGATCACCTCGCCAAGCGCTTCCGGGCGCCGCTGGTGACGACCATCCACGCGACCGAGCACGGCCGCCACCAGGGCTGGGTCGACAAGCACCCGCAGTCCTACATCCACGGGGTCGAGCGCTGGATCACGAATCGCTCGGAACGGGTGATCGCCTGCTCGCACTACATGCGGGAGCAGATCGTCGACATCTTCGGCGTCGAGGAGGAGCGGGTGACCGTAATTCCCAACGGCATCGATCCGGACGACCTGCAACCGCAGGATCCGGCCGAGCTGAAGCGGCTGCGCTCCGAGTTCGCCGCGCCGGAGGAGAAGCTGGTGCTGCTGATCGGCAGGCTGGTCTACGAGAAGGGCTTCCAGCTGGCCCTGGAGGCGATGCCCCGGCTGATCGAAGAGGCGCCGGGAACGCGGTTCCTGGTCGCCGGCTCCGGCACCCACGAGGCGGAGCTGCACAAGCAGGCGGAGGACTTGGGGCTGATGGATCACGGCACCTTCCTCGGCTGGATCGGCGACGACGTCCTGCACTCGCTTTACCGGATCGCCGACCTCACCGTGGTCCCCTCGATTTACGAGCCCTTCGGGCTGGTCGCGCTGGAGGCGATGGCCTCGGGCTGTCCCTGCATCGTCGCCGACACGGGCGGGCTGCGCGAGGTCGTCCCCCATGAGGAGGCCGGTCTGCGCTTCCGTGCCCACGACCCCGACGCCCTGGCCGAGGTCGCGATCCGCGTCCTCTGCGACGACGAGCTCGGCCGCCGCCTGGTCGCCGAAGCCTATGAGCACCTGCGTCGCTTCGACTGGGGGGACGTGGCCGAGCAGACGGCCTCCCTCTACGCCGATCTCGCCGGCGCCAAGCTGGATCCCGCCTAGCTGTAGTTCCTAGCCAGGTTGTTCCCGAGCAGCTCATCAAGTCGAGTTGCCGGCGGGCGATGGCCGAGGGAGCCGTGCTTTCTGCGGTAGTTGTAGCGCTCGAGCCAGCCAGTGAGCTGGCTGGCTCGTTCAGTCGAGCTGCCGTAGAGGCGTCCGTAGGCCCACTCGCGCAGCATCGTCTGGATGAAGCGCTCGGCCTTGCCATTGGTGCGGGGCCGGTAGGGCTGGGTGCGGAGGTGGCGGATGCCGAGCTCCCGGCAGGCCCGGGCATGGACGGTGGAGCGATAGGGAGAGCCGTTGTCGGTCATCACCCGCTCCACCTTCACCCCGCGCTCGGCAAGCCAGGCGACGGCACGCCGCAGGAAGCTGACGGCGGTCTCGCCCCGCTCGTCAGGCAGCACCTCCACGTAGGCGAGGCGGGTGGCATCGTCGACGCAGACGTGGCAGCACTCCCAGCCGTAGCCGCCGCTGGTGTGGCGCTTGCCCACCATTCGCTTGCCGGCCACCCCGAAGCGACCAAGCTTCTTGACGTCGATGTGGATCAGCTCGCCCGGCCGCGAGCGCTCGTAGCGGTTGGGCGGCTCCGGTGGATCGAGGCGGCTGCGCTTGCCGAGGCCGATCCGCTTCAGCCAGGCCGAGACGGTCGAAAGCGCCAGGCCGAGGATCTCGGCGATCTCGGCCGCTGTCATCCGCAGCCGCCGCAGAGCTGCGATCGCCTCGACCACCGAGTCCGGGGTCCGGTGCGGGATGCGCTTCGGCGCCGAGGAGCGATCCAGAAGGCCGGCCTCGCCCTCTGCTCGCCAGCGGCCCAGCCACTTGCGGGCTGAGCGCTCGCTGATGGCGGCGGCCTCGGCCGCAGCCATCAGCGACCAGCCCTCCTCTTCGATCCGGCGGACCAAGAGCCTGCGGCTATTCGGGCAGGTGCGGGCGTTAGCGTGAAGTCTCATCCGGTGTCCTCCTTGTTGCTGGGTGGCTTCGACACCCCCAGCCTTCAAGGAGGCCCGGATGAACAACGTTGTTAGGAACTACAGCTAGGCGACCTGCTGGACCTCGGCTCCGCTGGAGTCGTTCGCCGCGCTGAACTGACCGAGCCGGGTGCCGCCCGGGTCCCAGCCCATCCCCTCGAGCAGCTCGCCTGGTGGGATCTCGAGCGAGCCTGCGAGCTTGATCAGCGTGTCGACGCGAGCGACGCGTTCTCCCCGCTCGATCTGCCCCACCGCGGTCCTGTGCAGCGAAGCGCGAACCGCCAGCTCTTCCTGCGAGAGGTTGGCGCGTTTACGGCAGCGCGCGAGGTTCCTGCCGAAGTGGCGGGCGACGTCCACCGTCGCATTCTTGGGGCTCCGCCGGAGCCGCGCCACAGGCGGAACGCGACCGCGATCGGTCTGTCTACCGCCTCGAGACAACTGCCTCGACGGGGACCGTTTATGAGCGGACCGTCGCGACTGGAGCTCATCCTTGATTAACTGTTCTGTCTTGCAGACAATACGCATCATCAGGTGTTATAGCAGCGAGCGCCTCAGTCCTGCGGCGGTGGCATCGTCGTCCAGGCGTCCGGGTCGGGCTCGACCGGATGGGACCAGTGCAGCTGCTGTGGCGCGTCGCGCATGCGGATGATCCGGGCCGGGATGCCGGCGACGACTGCGTTGGCGGGGACGTCCTTGGTCACCACCGAGTTGGTCCCGATAATCGAGTTGTCGCCGACGCGGACGCCGCGCAGGATGCAGGCGCCGTAGCCGATCCAGACGTTGGAGCCGACCTCGACGTCGCGCGTGTAGATCCCCTGCACGCGGATCGGCCGATCGACTTCGACCACGCCGTGGTCGAAGTCGATGAACATCGCCCGGTCGGCGATCACGCACTGCTCGCCGATCCGCACCCGCTTGTAGGCGGAGATCGTGCACTCTTGCCCGAGTACCGTCTTGGCGCCGATCTCGACCGTGCCCTCGTGACAGCGGACCTTCGTCCCGTCGCCGACCCAGACGAAGCGCCCAAACTCGACCCGGGCTCCGCGGGCGATCTGCAGTTCCAGGCCGCGGCCGAAGAAGACCGGCCCGTCGGTTCGCCAACGCCAGCCGGCCCGGGTGAGGAGGCGGCGGCGCAGCCAGCGACCGAGCAGGCGTGCGTATTTCGGCGACAGCATGCCGTTGCGGGCGAGGAAGCGGATCATGGCGGCGCGGACTCTAGACTGGCGCAGCCGTGGCAGACACCGCCAAGGAGACCTCGCTCGCGGAGCGCCTCGTCGCAGGCGACAAGCGCGCACTGGCGCGGGCGATCACCCTGATCGAGTCCGACGACCCCGCGGGCTGGGAGCTGGTGCGCGAGGTCTATCCGCGCACCGGCAAGGCGCGGATCGTCGGCTTCACCGGCCCGCCGGGGGTGGGGAAGAGCACCCTTATCGGAGCCCTCACCACCGAGCTGCGCAAGGCCGAGCGGCAGGTCGCGGTGCTCTCGATCGACCCCTCCAGCCCCTTCACCCGCGGTGCGCTTCTCGGCGACCGGATCCGGCTCTCCGACCACTTCCTCGACCCCGGCGTCTTCATTCGCTCGATGGCCTCGCGGGGCGCGCTTGGCGGCCTCTCCGAGGCCGCCCTCCAGGTGGCGCTGGCGATGGACGCCGCCGGCAAGGACGACGTGCTGATCGAGACCGTCGGCGTCGGTCAGGCAGAGATCGACATCGTCGACCACGCCGACACGATCGTGCTGGCGCTGATGCCCGGCTCCGGCGACTCGATTCAGGCCCTCAAGGCAGGTGTAATGGAGATCCCCGATGTGATCGTCGTCAACAAGGCCGACCACCCGATGACCGACACGATGGTGCGCGAGGTGCGCAGCGTCCTCGCGCTCTCCCACGATCCGGAGGGTTGGCAGGTGCCGATTCTCTGCACCGAGGCGGCGCGCGGCGAGGGGGTCGCTGAGCTGGCCGCTGCGATCGACGAGCACCGCGCATACATCCAGCGGGAGGGGACGCTTGATCAGAGGCGCGCCCGCAACCTGCGCAACGAGGTGCTCGGGATCGCGGCCTCGCGGATGCGGCGACGGCTGGAGGCGACCGCCGCCGGCGACCCGGGGACCGAGGAGCTGCTGGAACGGGTGGTGCGGCGTGAGCTCGACCCGGCCAGCGCCGCCTCCGAGCTGCTGGAGAGGCAGGCCGATGACTGAGCCGGCGGTCGCGCCGCCCGCGCTCGAGGAGGCGAGCCGCTGGGTCGGCTTCGAGCTCGACCAGCTCGACGGCAGCCGCATCGGGGGCAAAGTCCACAGCCTCTACCTGGACGCCGAGGGGGGCGAGGCCGTCTGGCTGATCGCCAAGCTCGGCCGCCGTCGGACCAAGCTCGTCGCCGTCCTTCTGCGCAACTGCGCCGGTGGCGCGGGTCGCGTCTGGATCGCTCACGAGCGGGAGGCGCTGCGCAGGGCGCCCTTAGTCGACCCGACCCGCCCCCTGCTGCGCGAGCACGAGCTGGCGATCTGCGCCCACTACGGGATCGGCGAGAAAGTCGGACGCGCGGCCGAGGTCGTCGGACGGCCCGAGGGCGTCGTTACGTCGCGTCCCTCCGCCTAATCCACGATTTTGGTTGCAAAGCACCCCAGTTTTAGGTATCCTCGCTCAATCATGAGCGGCTTCAGGATCCGGTAGGCCTCAGCAGCCGAGCTGGCGCGCGATCACCATCTGCTGCACCTCATCGGTGCCCTCGCCGATCGTGAGGATCTTGGCGTCGCGGTAGAAGCGGCAGACGGGGTACTCCTCGATGTAGCCGTAGCCGCCGTGGATCTGCACCGCCTCCTCGGTCGCGCGCACGGCGAGGCGGCCGGTGATCAGCTTCGCCTGGGCCGCGGTCAGGGTGAACGACTTGCCGGCGTCCTTCTCCAGCGCCGCGCGCCAGGTGAGCAGGCGCGCCGCCTCGATCTGGGCCGAGAGGTCGGCGATCTTCGCTTGGATCGACTGGAACTTCGCGATCGGCTGGCCGAACGCCTGGCGCTCCTTGGCGTAAGCGAGCGCCTCGTCGAGGGCGCCCTGGGCGAGTCCCACACCCATCGCGGCGACGCCGATGCGGCCGCCGTCGAGGATGTGGAGGAAGTTCTTGAAGCCATCGCCGCGGCGCCCGAGCAGGTTGGACTCGGGCACGCGGCAGCCGTCGAAGGAGAGCGGCCGCGTGTCGGAGGCGTTCCAGCCCATCTTGCGATAGGGCTCGCCCGCCTCGTAGCCGGGCGTCCCGTTGGGCACGATCAGGTTGGAGATCTCCTTGCGCCCGTTGGCCTCGCCGGTCACCGCCGTGATCGATACGCAGCCCGAGATCTCAGTGCCCGAGTTGGTGATGAACTGCTTCGCCCCGTCGACAACCCACTCGCCGTCCTCGAGCTTCGCGGTCGTGCGCACGTTGCCGGCGTCGGAACCGGCCTCGGGCTCGGTCAGTCCGAAAGAAGCGAGGCGCTCGCCGCTGCAGAGCCGCGGCAGCCACTCGGCCTTCTGCTCGTCCGTGCCCCAGAGGTAGATCGGCATCGTGCCGAGCGAGGTGTGGGCGGCCATCGTGATGCAGACCGACGAGTCGATCCGGGCCAGCTCTTCGACCGCCAGCACGTAGGACAGCGTGTCCGCGCCGCCGCCGCCGTACTCCTGCGGGAACGGGATCCCCATCAGCCCGAGCCCGCCCATCTTCTCGACGATCTCGTAGGGGAACCGCTTCTCGCGGTCCAGCTCCTCCGCCACCGGCGCGACCTCTTGGCGGGCGAAGTCCCGCACGGTGTCGCGCAGCAGTCGCTGCTCGTCGCTCAGCTCGAAGTCCACCGGCCGATCTTATGCAGCGGGTTAGGTGATCGGCCGCCTGCGTGGGACACTGGCCCATGTGACTCGCTCGCGGTGGACGCCGCTAATGGCTGCCGCGGCTGTTCTCCTGCTAGGCGCGGCCGCCGAGCCTGTCGCCGCCGCTCCGCCTCAGTTCCTCGGCGAATTCCCCATCGCCACCAAAGGCGGGTGCACGCTCTGCTCGGTATTCCAGCTGAGCGACAGCGGCTCGAATCCCTACGAAGCGCCCGCCGACGGCGTGCTGACCAAGGTGAGCTTCTACGTCGGGCCCCTCGTCGAAGCGAGCGACTACGTTCAGGCGCGGACCTTCCGGCGGACAGGCGGGTCGAGCGCGACGGTGATTAGCGAGGGAGTGAAACACCCGATCTTCGGACTCTCGGAGGGGGTGCACACGTACTTCGAGCGCATCCCGATCGCTGCGGGCGACGTGCTCGGCGGCCGCTTCGAGACCTCCCCCAACATCAATGGCACCCCGCATATCTTCGAAACCGCTTCCGCGTCGGACCAGGCCGGGGAATCGGCATTTCCCGGTCCGGACCTCGGCGGCTCCTTCACCGCCACCCCGATCTCCAACCGCCGCGTCAACATGAGGGCCACGTTCGAGCCCGACGACGACGGCGACGGCTACGGGGACACCTCGCAGGACCTCTGCCCCGGATCCCCGCTCGCCACCGTCGCCTGCACAGGCACTCTGTTTGGAAGCGCGCTGCAGGGGCCGTACAAAGTGGAAAACAGCTGTGGATACGCATGCCTGCGGATCCAGACGACGGTCGCGGGCACGCCCACGGCGGCGCCCTTCGATGGCGTCGTCGTCCGCTGGCGCGTGCTTGCGGCACCGGCCGGCTCGTATCGGGTCCGCGTGCTCGGACCCGCAGGTGGCTCCGCCTACTCGGTCCTCGGGTCGAGCGCCGCGGAGTCGGTCGCCTCGGCCCCGTTCGGGACGATCACCACATTCGAGACCCGACTGTCGATACCGGCCGGGGGCTATGTGGCCCTGCTGCCGCCGCCGTTCAAAACCCAGCCCTTCCGCGACCCCGCTCTCTCCGGCTCGACCTACGTGCAGCCGAACGACGCGCCGGACGGGAGCGTGATCAGTGTCGGGAGTTGGACCCCCGTGGCCGGCGAACTGTTCTACGACGCCGACATCGAGCCCGATGCCGATCGCGATGGGTTCGGCGATGTCAGCCAGGACTCCTGCCCGGCCGACGATGCCACCCAGGACTCCTGCCCGCAGCTGCCAGGCCCGGTCGTCCCGGTCGACGACCCCCCGGAGCGGTTCTGCGCCGGCAAGCGCGCGACCCGGGTTGGCACCGCCGGCAAAGACGACCTCAAGGGCACGAAACGCGCCGACGTCATCGTCGCGCTCGGCGGCGACGACACGATCAAGGCGCTGGCCGGGAACGACCTGGTCTGCGCCGGCAAGGGCAGGGACACTGTCCTCGGCGGTCCCGGCAAAGACCGTCTGCTCGGCGAAGGGGGAGTCGACACTCTCCGCGGCGGCCCGGGCAAAGACAAACTCGTCGGCGGGCCCGGCAAAGACCTGCAGCGGCAGTAGCCGGACTCGCGCGCAAGGGCGCTACAGCTGCAGACTCTTGACCTGCAGGAGCTCCTCGATCGCGAAGCGGCCGTTCTCGCGCCCGTGGCCGGACTGCTTGTAGCCGCCAAAGGGGGCGAGCGGGTTGAAGGCGCCGCCGTTGATCTCGATCTGGCCGGTGCGCAGGCGCTTGGCGACGCCGATCGCACGCTCCTGGTCGGCTGACCAGACGCCGCCCGCCAGGCCGTAGACCGTGTCGTTGGCGATCCGCACCGCGTCGTCCTCGCCGTCGTAGGACTGGATCGCCAGCACCGGGCCGAAGATCTCCTCCTGGGCGATCGTCATCTCCGGCTTCACCTCGGAGAAGACGGTGGGGCGGACGAAGTAGCCGCGCTCGAGTCCCTCCGGAGGTGCGGCGCCTCCTGTCACCAGCTTCGCCCCTTCGGCCTCGCCCTTCTCGATGTAGCCGCGGACGCGCTCGCGCTGCACCTCGGAGACGAGCGGGCCGAGCCGGGTTGAGTCCTCGAAGGGATCTCCCGGCGTGAAGGCTGCGGCCGTCTGCGCCGCGATCTCCTCAGCCTCGGCCAGCTTCTCGCGCGGGACCAGCATCCGGGTCAGGGCGCTGCAGGTCTGGCCTGAGTTGAGGTAGCACTTGGCGACGCCATCCGGCACCGCCTTGCTCAGGTCGGCGTCGTCGAGGATCACGTTCGGCGACTTGCCGCCGAGCTCCATCGCGACCGGCTTCACCGTCGCCGAGGCGAGCTCCGAGACCCGCCGCCCGGCCCGGGTCGAGCCGGTGAAGGAGACCATGTCGACGCCGGGATGACCGGCGATCGCCTCGCCGACGACCGGTCCGGTGCCGGTGACGAGGTTGAAGACACCGGCCGGCAGCCCGGCGGCCTCGATCACCTCGGCGAGGATGAAGGCGTTCAGCGGCACCACCTCGCTCGGCTTGAGCACGACGGTGCAGCCAGCGGCAAGAGCGGGGGCGACCTTGGCGGCGATCTGGTTGAGCGGGTAGTTCCAGGGAGTGATCGCGCCGAGCACGCCGACCGGCTCGCGCAGCACTCTCGAGTTGCCGATCTCCTCCTCCCAGGCGACTTCCTCCATCAGTCCCGGCATCGCCGCGAACTGGCCCGTCGGCAGCCCCGCCTGGATGATCTGGCTCAGTGTCAGCGGCATTCCCAGCTCCTGGGCGATCGTCGCCGCGATCTCCTCACTGCGCTCGCCCAGTCCAGAGGCGATCGCGCTCAGATAACCGGCGCGCTCCTCGCGCGAGGTCTGCGACCACGACTCGAAGGCATCGCGGGCGGCGCGAACGGCCCGGTCGGCATCGCCCGACGTGCAGGCCCGGATCGTCCCCATCGTCTCCTCGGTGGTCGAGTTGACGACCTCGATCGTCTCCGAACCCTCCGGCTCCACCCACTCGCCGCCGATGAAGATCCTGTCCTTGACCTGAAGCTCCGCCGCAGTCGCCATTCGTCTCTCCTCGCTGTTAGCCCTGATCGCCTGGCTGTACAGCCAAAGCTAGCGCGCCGCGAGCGCCGCGGCCTTCTCGGCGGCAGCTGCCAGGCCGGGGCCTGGGACGGGTCGCGCGTCGCGCGCGTGCAGAACCTTGCCGCAGCTCTCGCAGGTGCCGCGGTCGCTGACCCCGCCGCCACACTCCTTGTGCACGATCAGCATCGGTGGGCCGCCCGCGGTGGGGGAGTGGCGGTCGCCCCAAGCGAGCAGCGAGACCAGCGCCGGCCAGAGGTCGAGGCCCTTCTCGGTCAGGAAGTACTCGAAGCGCTCGGGGGAGGTCTGGTAGGCGCGACGCTCGAGGATGTCCTCCTCGGTCAGACGCTGCAGTCGAGCCGCGAGCACGTTGCGGGCGATGCCGAGGCCCTTCTGCAGCTCGTCGAAGCGGCGGTTGCCGTTCATCACGTCACGGACGATCAGCAGCGTCCAGCGCTCGCCGATGACCTCCAGTGAGCGGGCGATCGAGCAGACCTGGTCCGGATAGTCGTTGCGGAGCACGATTGTGATCTTCGCACACTGAGTTGCATCAAGCAACTCAAGGGGGTAGGGTGGATCGCTCCGGGAGTTGCTTGAAGCAACTCAGGCAAGCGATTGGAGAGCACGATGAGGCTGATCCCGAAATCCAGGCATCACCACCGAGCCAAGGCCCCGCGGATCTCGATAAGCCAGGAGGAGATCACGGCGGACCTGCTCTACCCGGCAAGCCGCCGTGCCGCGCGTGAGCGGGATGCGATTAGGCGCGGAGACAGTAGATGAGCCAGGACGGCGCCACCGAAGAGCGCATCGCCGCCGCGGCACGGGAAGGCGGCACCGCGGTCGAGGCTGCGCTCGTCTTCGCCGAGGCCGCTCCAGAGACGACCCGCAACGCACCCTGGTCTGGCAGGACCCGGTGCCGACGGCGGCTGCGGGAGCGACGATGACCGGCATGGAGTACATGGAAGCGATCGTCGCCGGCAAGCTGCCACCGCCGCCGATCGCGGTGACGATGCGGATGGGTCCGATCGAGCTGGGGGAGGGGCGAGCCGTCTTCGCCGGCGAACCTGGCGAGGAGCACTACAACCCGATCGGCGTCGTCCACGGCGGCTACGCCGCGACGCTGCTCGACTCGGCCCTGGGCTGCGCGGTCCACACCACGCTGCCCGCCGGCGTCGGCTACACCTCGCTCGGCCTCGAGGCCAAGTACGTGCGGCCGATCACCCGCGACACCGGCCGCGTGCTCTGCGAGGCCAACGTCCTCTACCGCGGTCGCCGCCAGGCGACCGCCGAGGCCAGCCTCACCTCGGCCGAGAGCGGCAAGCTGCTCGCCCACGGCAGTCGCCACCTGCATGCTGCTCGGCGGCGAGTGAAGAGTCAGTCGCCCAGCTCGCGGGCGAGCTCGACCAGGAGGCGGACGCCGAAGCCGCTGGCGTCCTTGCCGGTGTACTCACGGCCGACGTCCCAGGCGGTGCCGGCGATGTCGACGTGCGCCCAGGGCGTCTCGCCGACGAACTCCTCGAGAAAGGAGCCGGCGTAGATCGTCCCCGCCTTGCGCTTGGCCGAGGCGTTGGTGAGGTCGGCGACCGTGCCCTTGGTCAAGTCCTTGTACTCGGGGTGCAGGGGCAGGCGCCAGACCAGCTCGCCGGTCTCGCGCCCGACCTCCTCGACCTCGCCGGCCAGCTCGTCGTCGTTGGAGATCACGTCCGGCGTAGGTCGAGCCGAGAGCGATCATCACCGCCCCGGTAAGGGTGGCGATGTCGACGACCCGCTCGGCTCCCATGCTCGACCGCGTAGGCGAGGGCGTCGGCGAGGATCAGGCGGCCCTCGGCGTCGGTGTTGTTGACCTCGACCGTCTTGCCGTTGTACTGGGTGATGACGTCGCCGGGCTTGATCGCCGTGCCGGAGGGCATGTTCTCGGTCGAGGGGACGACGGCGATCAGGTTGACTGGGAGTCCGAGCTCGGCGATCGCGCCGACCGCCTCCAGCACCGCCGCGGCGCCCGACATGTCCATCTTCATCTCGTGCATCGACCCCGAGGGCTTCAGCGAGATGCCGCCGGTGTCGAAGGTGACCCCCTTGCCGACGAAGCCGAGGGCGGGGCGCGCGCCGCCGCCTGAGTAGCGCAGCACGATCAGCTTCGGCTCCTCCTCTGTTCCCTGGCTGACCGCGACCAGCCCGCCCATCTCCTTGGCGGCGATCTGCTCGCGTCCGAGGACGTCGACGCTGACCGCGTCGTGAGCAGCAGCGATCTCCTCGGCGCGTTGGGCCAGGTAGGAGGGCGTGGCGACGTTGGAGGGCAGGCTCTGCAGGTCGCGGGCGCGGTTCTGAGCCTCGGCGCAGACCCGCGCTGCCTCGGCCGCGCCGGCGAGGGCATCGTCGGCACAGCAGGCTAAGCGGTCTCGATCTCGGTCGGCGGTGGATCCTCGGGGTCCCGGCTGCGATAGCGGTCGAAGCTCTAGCCGCCGAGGATCGTCCCGGTGACCAGCGCGGCGGCGGTCGCCTCGTCGTCCGCGGACTCGGGCAGCGACCAGGCGAGCGAGGCCGCCTTGAGGCGCTTTGCCTCACGGGCGGCCAGCGCCGCCGCGATCCGAGCTCGCTCGGCGTCCATCTCCTCGCGCTTGCCCAGTCCGACGACCAGCGTCCGACCGGGGCGCTCCGGATGGAGCAGCGTCAGCTTCTTGAAGACGCCCTTGGCGTCGCCCGCGCCGGCGGTCGACGCCAGCTCCTCGGGCAGCTCCTCGCCCTCGTAGAGCCCGACGACGAGCAGATCGGCCTCGACATCGGGCAGCTGCGGCTGGGCTCACGGTCCACCTTCATCGGGGCGCGAGTCTATGCGTTGCGCGCGACGCAGCCCGGCAGCCCCTCGCGCTATCGTTCCAGTCCGAGCCGAGACCCGGCATAACGACCACAGAAAGGCAGCCATGCCCCAGCACAGTCATCCTTGGAACCGCGCGCACGCCCTTCGGCAAGATGGGCGGAACACTCTCTTCTCTCGACGCCACCGACCTCGGCGGCCACGCGATCGAGGCGGCGCTGGAGCGCTCCGGCGTCGATCCCGACCAGGTCGCAGCAGGTCGTCTTCGGCCAGGTCCTGCAGGCCGGCCAGGGCCAGATCCCCTCGCGCCAGGCCCAGATCAAGGGCGGCATCCCCAAGGAGGTCCCCTCGGAGACGATCAACAAGGTCTGCGCCTCGGGCATGCGCTCGGTCGGGATCGCCGACCATGGCGATCCGCGCCGGCGACACCGAGGTCGCCGTCACCGGCGGCATGGAGTCGATGAGCCAGGCGCCGCACCTGCTGCCCGGCGCCCGCTTCGGCTACCGGATGGGCCACGTCGAGACGATCGACGCGATGGTCCACGACGGCCTCACCAACCCCTTCACCGAGAAGCAGATGATCAACGAGGCGAGCGAGGTCTCCAACGAGCTGGAGATCACCCGCGCCGACATGGACCGCTTCGCCGAGCGCTCGCACCGGCTCGCCGCCGAGGCGACCGATGCCGGCCGCCTCGCCGATGAGATCGTCGGCGTCACGGTCAAGTCCCGCAAGGGCGAAACGACGATCGAGGCCGACGAGGCGATTCGCGCCGAGACCACGGTCGAGACCCTCGCCGGCCTGCGCGCGATCGGCGGCGAGGACGCCACCCACACCGCCGGCAACGCGCCCGGGGTCAACGACGGCGCAGGCGCGATCGTCGTCGCCTCCGACGAGTGGGCCGAGAAGGAAGGCCGCACGCCGCTGGCGCGGGTCCTCTCCTACGGCACCGTCGCCGACGACTTCCCCTACCTGGCGAAAACTCCCGCCAACGCCGCCAAGCAGGCGCTGGAGAAGATCGGCAAGAGCCCCGAGGACGTCGACCTCTGGGAGATCAACGAGGCCTTCGCCTCGGTCGCGCTCAACTCGATGCGGATGCTCGGCGTCGACGAGGACAAGGTCAACGTCAACGGCGGCGCGATCGCGCTCGGTCACCCGATCGGCGCCTCCGGCGCCCGCATCGTCGGCGTCGCTCGTCCACGAGCTGCGGCCGCCGCGGCGGCGGCCTCGGCGTCGCCGCGATCTGCAGCGGCGGCGGCCAGGGCGACGCGATCGTGATCGAGGTCAACGGCTCCTAGCAGGGAGGCCGGCTTGCAGCGGGCGGCCGCTTTCTTCGACCTGGACAAGACCCTGATGGCGGGGTCGTCGGGAATGCAGTTCGCCCGCGTCGCCGCCCGGCACGGGATCGTCAGCCGGCGCCAGCTCGCCAGCTGGGGGTTCGAGCACCTGCGCTACCGCCTGCGCGGCACCACCGACGAGCGCACCACCGAGGTGCTGCGGGTCGCCCGCGAGCTGATCGCCGGGCGTGCCGGCGCGGACCGTCGAACGGATGAGCCCCGAGGTGATGGCGGCGATCCTGCCGCGCGTCTACCCGCAGATGCTCGACGAGGTCTACGCCCACCAGGACGCCGGCCGCGCCACCTTCATCGTCAGCGCCGCCGGCAACGGCGTGGTCGAGCCGCTCGCCGCCGTGCTCGGCATGGACGGCGGCATCGGCACCCGCTACGAGGTCGACGAGGAGGGCGACTTCACCGGTCGCTTCGACGGTCCCTTCGTCTACGGCCCGGGCAAGGTCGAGGCGATGGAGGCCTTCGCCGCCGAGCACGACATCGACCTCGGCGCCTCCTACGCCTACTCCGACTCGCTCTCCGACCTGCCGATGCTGCGCGCGGTCGGCAACCCGGTGGTGGTCAACCCGGACCCGCCGCTGGCCGAGATCGCCCGCGAGGAAGGCTGGCAGACGATGCGCTTCGAGCGCCTCGGCCGCCGCCTCGTCGCGCTCGCCATCACCCTGCTGGCGACGGTCGCCGGCTTCGGCGCCTCCCGCATCGCCGCCCGCCGCAAGCCGCCTCCCCGCCGCTTTTCCGCCCGCCGCTAGGGGTGGCAAGTCTCGGTGCCTAGACTGTCTGCCGATGGCGGCGGAACCGAAGGCCGAAGCCGGAGTGCGAAGAGCGCGAGGCGGAGTTCTCGACGATGTCGGGGCACCCGATCGAGCCGCTCTACGGCCCGGAGGACGCGCCCGCCGATCCCGAGGAGACGATCGGGCGGCCCGGCGAGTACCCGTTCACCCGCGGCCCCTACCACTCGATGTACCGGGGGCGGCTCTGGACGATGCGCCAGTTCGCCGGCTTCGGCACGGTCGAGGAGACCAACGAGCGCTTCCACTACCTGCTCGACCACGGCCAGACCGGGCTCTCGACCGCCTTCGACATGCCGACCCTGATGGGCTACGACTCCGACCACGTCCGCAGCCTCGGCGAGGTCGGCCGCGAGGGCGTCGCCGTCGACAGCCTCGACGACATGGAGCAGCTCTTCGACGGCATCCCGCTCGGCGGCGTCACCACCTCGATGACGATCAACGCGCCGGCGGCGATCCTGCTCGCCTTCTACGTCCTCGTCGGCGAGGAGCAGGGCGTGCCGCCCGAGAAGCTCGGCGGCACGATCCAGACCGACATCCTCAAGGAGTACATCGCCCAGAAGGAGTGGTGCTTCCCGATCGAGCCGGCGATGCGCCTGGTCACCGACATGATCGAGTGGTGCTCGGAGAACATGCCGCGCTGGCACCCGGTCTCGATCTCCGGCTACCACATCCGCGAGGCCGGCTCGACCGCCCAGCAGGAGCTCGCCTTCACGCTCAAGGACGGCTTCACCTACGTCGAGCGGGCGCTCGAGCGCGGCCTCGACGTCGACGACTTCGCCCCCCGCCTCTCCTTCTTCTTCAACGCCCACATCGACTTCTTCGAGGAGATCGCCAAGTACCGGGCGGCGCGCCGGATCTGGGCGCGCGAGATGAAGCGAGACCTACGGCGCCAAGCGCGAGGAGTCGATGCGGCTGCGCTTCCACGCCCAGACCGCCGGCGTCTCGCTGACCGCGCAGCAGCCGCTCAACAACGTCGTCCGCACCTCGCTGGAGGCGCTGGCCGCGGTGCTCGGCGGCACCCAGTCGCTGCACACCAACTCCTTCGACGAGGCGCTGGCGCTGCCGACCGAGGAGGCGGTGCGGGTGGCGCTGCGCACCCAGCAGATCATCGCCTTCGAGTCCGGCGTCGACCAACACGGCCGACCCGCTCGGCGGCTCCTGGTTCGTCGAGAAGCTGACCGACGAGATGGAGCGCGCCGCCTACGAGTACTTCGCCCGCATCGACGAGCTGGGCGGGATGGTCGAGGCGATCCGCCGCAACTTCCCCCAGCGCGAGATCGCCGACGCCTCCTTCACCTACCAGCGCGAGCTCGACGAGCGCAAGCGGATCGTCGTCGGCGTCAACGACTTCGTCCAGGACGAGCGAAGAGCCGACGCCGATCCTGCGCATCGACCCGGCGCTCGAAGCGCAAGCAGGTCGACCGGCTCGCAGCGACCCGAGCGCGCCGCGACGGCGCCGCGGTCGAAGCCGCCCTGGCCGAGCTGAAGCGCGCCGCCGCCACCGAGGAGAACCTGATGCCGCCGATCATCGCCGCGGCGCGCGCCCGCGCCACCGAGGGCGAGATGATCGCGGCGATGCAGGAGGTCTTCGGCACCTACACGGAGTCGCCGGTCTTCTAAGCTGCCCGCGCTCGATGGAGGCCGCCACCGCCCGCAAGATCCGCGTCGTCGTCGCCAAGCCCGGCCTGGACGGCCACGACCGCGGCGCCAAGATCATCGCCCGCGCCCTGCGCGACGCCGGCATGGAGGTGATCTACACCGGCCTGCACCAGACGCCGGAGCAGATCGCCGAGACGGTGATCCAGGAGGACGCCGACGCGGTCGGCCTCTCGATCCTCTCCGGCGCCCACATGACGCTGGTGCCGCGGGTGGTCGAGCTGCTCGCCGAGCAGGGCGTCGACGACGTCCTGGTCACGGTCGGGGGCACGATCCCGGCCGAGGACATCCCCGAGCTGAAGAAGCTCGGCGTCGCCGCGGTCTTCACCCCCGGAGCCGGAACCGACGACATCGTCGAGTTCATCCGCGACGGCGCCGCCGAGCGCCACGAGCGTCTAGCGCCTCAGGGTCGCGACAACGGCTTGCTGCTGCGCCCGCTAACCTCCCGCCGCGCCCTGTATAGATAGACTGATTGACTGGTCAGTCAACCACTTGAGAACCAGCCAAGGAGGCTTGAACTTGAAGATCTGCGTCCTGGTCAAGGAGGTTCCGGACGCCGCCGTCCAGAAGCGCATCGACCCCAACACGATGCGTCTGGACCGCAGCGGCGAGAAGAACCTGAACCCCTTCGACACCCACGCCATCGAGGCCGCCATGCAGATCAAGGAGGGCGGCGCGATCCCGGTCGAGGAGGTCGTCGCGGTGACGATGGGCCCCGACTCCGCCGTCCGCGCCCTGCACAAGGCGGTCGCGCTCGGCGCCGACCGCTCGGTGCACCTCTCCGACGACGCGCTTGCCGGCTCCGACGTCTGCGCCACCGGCTACTCGCTGGCCAAGGTGCTCGAGTCCGAGAGCCCCGACCTGGTCCTGCTGGGCCAGCAGTCCGATGACGGCGAGTGCTACACGATCGGCGCCGTCGTCGCCGACCACCTGAAGATGCCCTCGCTGACCCAGGTGATCAAGATCGACGTCACCGACGGCAAGCTGCGCTGCGAGCGCCAGGCCGAGTACGGCTACGACACGGTCGAGGTCGAGCTGCCCGCTGTGATCAGCGTCGGCGACGCGATCAACGAGCCGCGCTACCCGAGCCTGAAGGCGATCATGGGGGCGAAGAAGAAGCCCCTCGACGCCAAGGCGACCGGCGACGTCGGCATCGACGGCGGCATGGTCGGCGAGGCCGGCTCCAAGACCGCGGTCCTCGCGCTCAACCCGCCGCCCGCCAAGGAGGCCGGGGAGATCATCGAGGACGAGGACACCAACGAGACGGTCGAAAAGATCGTCGCCTGGCTCGACGAGAGGAAGCTGATCTAGATGGCAGGCATCCTGGTTTACGCCCTCCACGACGACGAGGGCAACTTCAACAAGAACTCGCTCGGGGCGATCTCCGAGGCGGCCAAGCTGGCCGGCCAGATCGGCGGCGAGGCTGCCGCGCTGGTCGTCGGCGACATCGCCGACGACGCCTGCGCCTCGCTCGGCAACTGGGGCGCGGCGAAGGTCTACCGCGCCAAGGACGTGCCCGAGGGCCTGGCCCAGCCGATCGTCGACGCGATGGCCAAGGTGATCCAGGACGAGGGCTTCTCCTACGCCCTCTTCGGCGGCGGCCTGCTCGGCTTCGAGATCGGCGCCGGCCTGACCGCACGCCTCAACGCCGGCGTGACGATGGAGGTGACCGAGGTCAAGGTCCAGGACGGCAAGCTCGTCGTCGAGCGCCCGATCCTGCAGGACTCCGAGATCGCCGACGTCGGCTACGTCAGCGAGCCGGGAATCATCATCGGCCGCCTCAACGCCTTCGACGCCAACGAGAGCGGCGGCACGGCCGAGGTCGTCGACGTCGAGGTCGAGCTCTCGCCCTGGTCGTCCAAGGCGAAGCTGGTCCAGCGCGGCGAGCAGCGCGGCGCCGACGTCAACATCGAGGACGCAGAGATCCTCGTCGGCGGCGGCCGCGGCCTCGGCGCAGCCGAGGGCTTCAAGCAGTGCGAGGAACTGGCCGAGGCGATGGGCGGGGCGGTTGCCGCCACCCGCGCCGTGGTCGACGCCGGCTGGTACCCCTACGCGGCCCAGATCGGCCAGACCGGCAAGACGGTCGCGCCGAAGCTCTACCTGGCCGCCGGCATCTCCGGCGCGATCCAGCACAAGGTCGGGATGCAGAGCTCGGAGAACATCCTCGCGATCAACAAGGACCAGAACGCGCCGATCTTCGAGTTCTCGGATCTCGGCGTGGTCGGCGATCTGCACAAGATCGTCCCCAAGCTGACCGAGGCGATCAAGGCGAAGAAGGGCGGCTGAGCCAGAGGCTCGGCCGTCGCAAAGGAGTCCAGATGCCAGCAGTTGCGCCCAGCGAGTTCCCGCCGCCGTTCGACGCAGCCGAGGTGATCGGCCCGCCGACCGATCCCGAGGACGAGCGCATCGAGGTCGGCGTCGCGATCGTCGGCGGTGGGCCCGCCGGGCTCGCCTGCGCGAACAAGCTGATGCAGCTGCTCGAGAACGAGCCGGAGCTGACCGAGAAGCTCGGCGAAGTCCCGGTCGCGGTGATCGAGAAGGGCAAGGTCGCTGGTGCGCACCTGCTCTCCGGGGCGAACATGAAGCCCTCGGCGATGGAAGAGCTCTTCCCCGACCTCGACAAGTCGGAGTGGCCGGTCTACCAAGAGGTCACCAAGGACGCGGTCTACCTCCTGACGTCGAAGCGGGCGATCCCGATGAAGCCGCCGCCGCCGAACTTCCGCAACCACGGCAACTACGTCACCTCGGTCTCCAAGCTGGGCCGTTTCCTGGCCGAGAAAGCCGAGGAAGCCGGCGTCTACCTGCTCTCCGAGACCGCGGCGACCAAGCTGCTGGTCGAGGATCGCATCGTCAAGGGCGTGCGCTCGGGCGATCGCGGCCGCGGCAAGGAGGGCGAGGAGCTGGGGAACTTCGAGCCCGGCTCCGACGTCGTCGCCAAGGCGACCGTCCTGGCCGAGGGAACGATCGGCCATCTCACTTACGCCGCCTACGACTACTTCGACATGCACGGCGCCGACCCGATGCGCTGGGAGCTCGGCGTCAAGGAGGTCTGGGAGGTCGCCAAGCCGCTCGACCGCGTGATCCACACGATGGGCTGGCCGCTGCGCAAGTCGCCGAAATACAACGAGTTCGGCGGCACGTTCATCTACCCGATGGGGGAGGACAAGATCTGCATCGGGCTGGTCGTCGGGCTCGACTACACCGACGCCACCTTCAGCTGCCACGACGCGCTGCAGCTGATCAAGACGCACCCCTTCATCAAGGACCTGCTCGAGGGCGGCAAACGGGTTGCCTGGGGAGCGAAGACGATCCCCTCGGGCGGCTACTTCGCGATGCCCAAACGCCTTGCCGTGCCCGGCATGGTGGTCGCAGGCGACGCGGCCAGCATGGTCAACATCCCGACCCTGAAGGGCGTCCATTACGCGATGCACGCCGGCATGTACGCGGCGGAGACGATCGTCGACGCGCTCAAGCAGGACTCGGTCAACTTCGAGGCCTACGACGAGAAGGTCCACAACTCGCTGATCGAGAAAGACATCTACGAATCGCGCAACATGCGGCAGCCCTTCTCGAAGGGGTTCTTCATCGGCGGCGCGATCGCCTCGGCGATGACGGTGACTAAAGGGCACTTTCCCGGCGGCCACTGGCCGCAGGAGCACGACTCCGAGATCGAGGTGGAGCTCGGCAAGGCCGGCGACATGTACCCCAAGCCCGACAACGAGCTGACCTTCGCCAAGCTCGACTCGGTCTTCCTCTCCGGCAACGCGACCCGCGACGACGCCCCCAACCACGTTCGGATCCAGACCAAGGTCCCGCGCGAGATCGCCCAGACCTGGGTCTCGATGTGCCCGGCCCAGGTCTACGAGATCCCCGAGGAGCAGCTGGAGAACGGCGTCGCCGAGGTCGACGTCCACGTCACCGCCTCCAACTGCGTCCAGTGCGGCGCGATCACCGCCAAGGGCGGTCGCCTCACCGTGCCCGAGGGTGGGGACGGGCCGCTGTACCAAGAGACCTAGCGGCTGAAGGCGGGGCGGGACAGCAAACGCCGGGCTAATTAGCCTGGCGCTTTGAGTATCCGCCCGTCGGAGGGTGACCCGCCCCGCCTACGAGACGTTGCGTTATTGGCACAGTGTGCGCGCCATGGGTGCGTCGGACCCGATTACGGTCAGGCGATGGTCGTCGGATCCATCGCGAGTCAGGTTGCTGGCGCTTTCGGGTTGATGGCGGCGGCGATGGCGGTATGTGGGTTCCTGGCCCACGCGAAACCGGCACTTGCCCGGGCAGATGACAAGGAGCTGCGGGTCGCGACCGTTGTTGGCGGCCTCGCGGGTTTTGCCGTTGCCGTCCTTGTAATGGTTTTGTCTGAGCTAATCGAATAGTCTGTGGGCATGACGAGAAACAGGGCATTGATCCTCGCATTCGTGGCGACTGTCCTCCTCACTTCAGCGGTGTGCGGAGTGCTGATGTCAATGCGGGTGAGTCCGACGCTGATCGCTGTGGCATTTGCCGTGGTCGGAGGAGTAGGTTGCTATCTCTTGTCCAGCATCGTCATGCATTACGGCGTGCCGGAGAAACGGCGCTGAGGCTTACCGACGAGTGGACGGGCAGGCTAAGCGGCGCGGGATTCGGGCTCTTCTGCGCTGAAGCGCCCGGTCCGGCTGGTCTGCTGCGACAGCCAGGGGGCTACGTCAAGGAGGTCGCTGCGGCGCGGCGAGGGTGGGGCGAGGGTCCACTCGTCGCAGCCGGCGAAGGCTTCGTCGAGGCGTTGCGCCATCGTGCTGCGGGGCCGGTCCTGGTCGAAGATCTCCTCGGGCATGGCTCTCCGTCCTGTGTGTGGGGGGCGTCACGGAAGCCTCGCCCCTCCGTCGGACGAAAAACGTGCAAGTAGCGAAAAGAGCGCGCAATTTGCGCGCTCTATGCCTCGCCACTGGACGAATCGCTAGCCGTTGACGAATCCCGCGATCTCGTCGGCCAGGCGCTGTGGCTGGTCGATCGGGACGAACGTCCGCGAGTCGGGGATTTGGACGATGCGCGCATTCGGGGTCTCCGCGGCGAGCTTCTCCGCATGCTTCAACGGGAAGACCCGGTCGCCCGGGGCCCAGGTGAGCAGGATCGGCAGGTCCGAGCTGCGCAGCTTCTCAGCCGCCTCAAGGGTGTAACGCTTGTTCATCCCGATCGTCACCTTTTTCAGGTCGCGCTTGACGCCGTCGTCATGCAGGCCCGGCTCCATCCAGGAGGCGACCAGCTCGGGCGGGAGCGGGTCCTTCGTAAAGGGCCGGAAGGCTGCTCGCGCCACCGCGCCGATCCTGAAGGGAGCGGCGAGCACCGCCATCCCCCCCGGAAGCTTGACCAGCGGCGGCATCAGCTTGAACGGCCCGGGCGGGAAGTTGCTGTGCGTGTCGCAGTTGGTGAGGACGAGACGGCCGATGCGCTCCGGGTGGCGGGTGGCGAGCACCTGCGACATCGCCCCACCGGAGTCGTTGCCGACGATCGTCACGTCCTCCAAGTCGAGGGCCTCGAGGAAGCTCGCGATCGTCGCGGCGATCCCATAAGGAGTCAGGTCGGCGTCGGGCTTCATCGCGATCTGCTGCGCCCCTATCGGCCAGTCGGGGGCAAGGCAGCGGCAGCGATCTGAGAGGCGGTCGACGACCCCGTCCCAGAGGCGTCCGTCGACCAGGTAGCCGTGGACGAAGACCACCGGCTTGCCCTCACCGGCCTCTCGGTAGCGGATTCGCCCGGCTGGAAGGTCGATCTCGCGGCGGTCGGCGGGGGCGGTCATGGCGTCCTCCTGGTCGGCTTAGGCTGCATAGGCGAGCTAAGATAGATACAAGCAGTATGAATGTCAATAGCCCAAAAGAAGAGTCCGCAGCTCCCGTCGAGGGCCGCCGCACCCAGGCGGAGCGCTCCGAGGCCACTCGCGGCGCCTTGATCGCCGCCGCTCGTCCCCTCTTTGCCGAGCGGGGCTACGCGGCCGTCGGCACCGAGGAGATCGTGCGGGCGGCGGGGGTGACCAGAGGCGCGCTCTACCACCATTTCGGCGGCAAGCGCGACCTCTTTGAGGCGGTCTACGAGCAGATCGAGTCCGAGCTGGCGGAACGGATCGCCGCCGGCGCGCTCGCTGCCAACGCCGGTTCCCCGCTCGAGGCGATGCGCGCGGGAGCGGACATGTTCCTGCAGGCCTGCACCGAGCCGGAGGCGCAGCGGATCGTCCTCCTCGACGGGCCCTCGGTGCTCGACTGGGATCGCTGGCGCGAAATCGCCGCCAAGCACGGCCTCGGCCTGATCGAAGCCAGCCTTGAGGCGGCGATCGAGGCGGGGGCGATCGCGCCGCAACCGGTGCGACCGCTCGCCCACGTCCTGATGGGGGCCCTCGACGAGGCGGCGATGCTCGTCGCTCGCGCCGAGGACCCGGAGCGGATGCGCGAGGAAGTCGGCCGCACCCTCGACACGCTGATCGGCGCTCTCAGCACCGAGGCACCCTCGCGCTGACCTACGCGGTCTCGGAGACTTGGGGGAGCGGCTCGAGCGCCGCGCTGTCGCGGGTGACGCCCCGCGACTCCTTCTGCGCGTACATCCGCACGTCGGCAAGTCGCAGAACCTCGGAGGGATCGCTTGCCTCGCGCGGGATTTCCGCCGCGCCCCAGGAGGCGCCCACCTCGAACCCGGGTCCCTTCGCGCTGAGCGCCTTCGCCGCCTTGCGGGAGGCGAGGTCGAGGCGATCTTCGTCGCAGGAGAGCAGCACGCAGAACTCGTCGCCCCCGACGCGGTAGGCGGTCCCGTCCTCGCCGACGGCATCGCGCAGGGAGTGCCCGAGGCGGGTGAGCAGCTTGTCTCCCTCCGGGTGGCCGAAGGTGTCGTTGAAGTGCTTGAAGCCGTTGAGGTCGAGAAAGAGCACGGCAGCAGGGTGCTCCTCACTGGCGTCTTTGCAGAGGCCTTCCAGGTCGACCTGCATTCGCCCGCGGTTGCCGAGGCCGGTCAGCGGGTCGGTGCGCACCTGCTCGAGCAGGGCTTTGTTCTCCCTGTCGCTCATCGCCAAGCGGACGATCACGGCGGTCATCGTCGATGCCCAGAGCACCGTGGAAAGGCCGCTGGTGGCGCTGAAGTACTGCATCCCGAAGAGCCCGATCATCACTCCGGCGAAGAGCGCCGGGACGATGATCTCGCGACGGTCGTCGCTCTTGCGAGGGGACGTGATCTCGGCCGCAGCGGTCGGCTGCCAGACGCTGGCGCCGAGGCAGACGGCAGCGACCAAATAGATCGGGTCGATCCATTCGCCGCCCGGCAGCGTCGCGTCGGTCGACTGCAGGGTGAAGGCGATGTCGGCGATGACCAGGGCGGCGAGGCCGGCGAGCAGCAGCGACCAGGTGCGCCCCGGCCTCCAGCCGGTCAGGGCGACCACGCCGACGACCGCCGAGACCATGGCAATGTCACCCAACGGATAGGCGAGGGTGGTGATGACTTCGATCGGGGTGCCGGTTGCCTTGTCGGCGACGAAGTCGAAGACGAAGGCAGCGCCCAGCGCTGCGGTTCCGAGTGCCGCGATCGCCCCGTCCATCCACAGCCGCCAGTTCATCTCGTGGGCCCTGGCACGAACCAGCATCGCCAGGCCGGCATAGGCGAGGGGGTAGAAGAGGAGATAGCCGGCGTCGGCGAGGGACGGGTAGGGAGCCGACGGGTTGTCTTCGATGGCCACCGTCCAGTAGACCTCGGCGGCGCCCCAGGCGAGGATTGCCAGTCCGATCAGCAGCCAGGCGCTCTGCTCGCGCTTGTAGGCGGAGGCCCGGACCAGGCAGGCGAGGCCGGACCCGAGCACGACGGCGTCGTAGAGCGGATCGCCGAGCGCGAACTGGAGGTCCTCACCAAGCCCGAACCAGTCGTGGAGGATTACGACCGCGGTGCCTCCGAGCAGGAGCACCGCCAGGGCCCGGCGCAGGAAACGCATTCGGTCCGGCGGGCTTGTCGTGTCCGTGGCTTCCACTGCCCAGCTATCGGCACAACCGGGCCGGTTTTCAAGCCCTGGATCGGCAAATTGCGCCGGTCATCTAGACTGGATGGCGATGAAGGCAGGAATCCATCCCGAGTACACACTCGCCAACGTGCACTGCTCCTGCGGGAACCAGTTCTACACCCGCTCGACCGTGGCCGATCTCCACGTCGAGCTCTGCTCGGAGTGCCATCCGTTCTACACCGGCAAGCAGAAGCTGGTCGACAGCGGTGGCCGGGTAGAGCGCTTCCAGCGCCGCGCCGCCAAGCACGCCAAGGCGACGCGCGGGTAGCTCCGATGGGGGTCTCGTCCAACGGGGCCGACCCCCTGCGGATGCCTGACGGCGCCCTGGTCGCCAAACGCGACGCGCCCGTCGGCGGTCAGGCTGTGCTGGAGGGGGTGATGATGCGGGGCGTCTCGACCTGGGCGGTCGCCGTTCGCAACCCCGAGGGGGAGATCGAGCTCAGCTCCGAATCGCTGGTGCCCTGGGCTAAGCGTCACCGGCTCTGGCGCGCGCCGGTGATACGCGGCGTCGTCGCCCTCGGCGAGTCACTGAAGATCGGCTTCCGGGCGCTGGCGATCTCCGCCAACGCGCAGCTGGAGGATGACGAGGACGGCAACAAAGAAGAAATCGGCGGCTGGGTCTGGGGTCTTACGATCGCGCTCTCGCTGGCGCTGGCGGTCGGCCTCTTCTTCGTCATCCCGGTTGGGTTGACCAGTTTGATCAAGGACGAGCTCGGCTCCTCGCTGCTTTTCTGGCTGGTCGAGGGAGTTCTGCGGACGGCGATCTTCATCGGCTACATCGTCGTGATCAGCCAGCTGCCCGATCTGCGCCGCGTGTTCGAGTACCACGGCGCCGAGCACAAGACGATCTCCTGCTACGAGGCCGAAGACGAGCTGGTTCCGGCCCGCGCCAAGCTCTACTCGCGCCTGCATCCCCGCTGCGGCACCAGTTTCCTGCTGATCGTGATGGTGCTGGCGATCTTCGTCTTCGCCCCAATCGGGCTGCCGGCCTGGTACTGGCTCCTGGCTTCGCGCATCCTCGGCATCCCGCTGATCGCCGGACTCTCCTACGAGGTGATCAAGTGGGCCGGCAAGAACCGCCGCAAGCGCTGGGTGCGGGCCTTGATGTGGCCGGGCCTGATGCTGCAGAACCTGACCACGCGTGAGCCCGACGAAGAGCAGCTGGCAGTGGCGATCGCCGCGCTCGAGAAAGTGCTCGAAGTGGAGAAACCGGGCGAGGTCGAAGAGTCGCCGATCGAGATCGTCGCGTAGCGCCAAGCGGCAGGTCTATGTTGTCTGCATGATCGACTCTCTCGTCGAGCAAATCGAAGCGCGGTTCTCCGAGCTCGAGCGGCTGATGTCCGATCCCGAAGTGATCGGGGATCGACAGCGATATGCCGAGGTCGGGCGGGAATACCGGGAGCTGGAGCCGGCGCGGCGGCTGGCGGGCGAGTACCGCACGCTGAAGGACGACTTGGAAGGCGCGCGGGAGCTGCTCGCCGAGGACGGCGACGACCCGGAGTTGCGGGCGCTGGTCGAGGAGACGCCGGCGAAGCTAGAGGAGCTGGAAGAGGAGATCCGCCTGGCGATGATCGAGCGTGACCCCAACGACGCCAAGAACGTGCTGGTGGAGATCCGTGCAGGGACCGGGGGGGACGAGGCAGCCCTCTTCGCCGGCGATCTCTACAAGATGCTCAGCCGCTACGCGGAGGAGCGCGGCTTCTCGACCGAGGCCCTCTCCCAGTCGGTGGCTGAGGTTGGCGGCTTCAAGGAGCTCACCTTCGCCGTCAAGGGCGAGGGCGCCTACTCGGTCTTCAAGTACGAGGGTGGCACGCATCGCGTGCAGCGCGTGCCGGAGACCGAGTCGCAGGGCCGCATCCACACTTCGACAGCGACCGTCGCGGTGCTGCCTGAGGCGGAGGAGGTCGAGGTGGAGATTGATCCGAATGACCTCCAGGTCGACGTCTACCGCTCCTCCGGTCCTGGAGGCCAGTCCGTCAACACGACCGACTCGGCGGTGCGGATAACCCACAAACCGACCGGGATCGTCGTTTCGATGCAAGACGAGAAGTCCCAGCTCCAGAACAAGGAGCGGGCGATGCGGGTGCTGCGGGCTCGGCTCTACGAGCGCGAGCTGGCCGAACAGCAGGCGAAGGTCGCCGCCGAGCGCAAGGCCCAGGTTGGGACGGGGGAGCGCTCGGAGAAGGTCCGCACCTACAACTTCCCCCAGGGCCGGGTCACCGACCACAGGATCAAGCTCACCTCGCACGATCTCGACGGGGTGCTCGGCGGGGCGCTGGACCAGTTCACCGATGCACTCGCCGCGGAGGAGAGGCGGCAGCGCCTCGTGGCCGCGGCTGGATGAAGAGTCGTGGCGACGGTTCGTGAAGCGCTCACCGCTTCCGCTGACGCGCTGAGGGCGGCGGGCGTAGAAGACCCGCGCCTCGATGCCGAAATCCTGCTCGCCGAAGCGAACGGCTGGGATCGCGCTGCCCTGGTCGCCAACCCGGCGGCTGACGTCCCGGCGCTGGCCGCGCGACGGTTCGGGGAGATGGTTCGCCGCCGTCTGCGGCGCGAGCCGGTCGCCTACATCCTCGGCCGCAAGGGGTTTCGCAGGATCGAGCTGGCGGTGGACCGGCGCGTTCTCATTCCGCGCCCCGAGACCGAGCTACTGGTCGATCTGGCGCTGGAGCTCCAGCCCCGTTTCGTGCTCGACGTCGGCACCGGGTCTGGTGCGATTGCCCTTGCTATTGCCGATGAGCTGCCTGCCTGCAGGGTCACGGCCACCGACACCTCGGCAGCGGCACGCGAAGTGGCTGCAGCCAACGCCGAGCACCTGGGGTTCGGTGACCGGGTTCGCGTCATCAAGGGCTCACTGCCGGCGGGCGAGAAGTTCGACCTCATCGTCGCCAACCTGCCCTACGTCGCCCGCGGCGACTGGTCGAGCCTGCAGCCCGAGGTTACGCAGTGGGAGCCGCGCGAGGCACTGCTCGCGGGCTTCGATGGACTTGACGCTATCCGCGCGCTTCTCCGCGAGTGCGAACGCAATTTCCTCCGCTACACGGAAGGAAATGCGTTCGCGGGGGCAGAGGCGTTGGCGCTGGAGGTGGGAGAGGGACAGGCGCCGACAGTGGGAGAGATGCTGCGCGAGGCCGGCTTTGGCAAAGTCGAGACCAGGCTCGACCTGGCCGGGATCGAGCGGGTCGTCATCGGCAGAGACAGGGCGGCGAAGTGACCGAGGTTGTCTCGATCGAGCGCGACGGCGCCGATGCGGCACGCTCGGCGCTGGAGCGCTGCCTCGTCGCGGGCGGTGTCGCCGTCTTTCCCGCCGACGGCCTCTACGGTCTCGCCTGCGACCCGCTCGACGAGGCGGCGATCGCACGTATCCACGAGATCAAGGGCCGCGACGAGGGCAAGCCCTCCGCGGTCATGTATCTCTCGCCGCTGGCGATGCGCGAGCTCGTTGAGGGGCTGGGACCTCGGGCGAGGAAGGCGGTGGGCGCGCTGCTTCCGGGGCCGGTAACCCTGGTCGTCGACAATCCGCAGCGGCGCTACCCGCTGGCCTGTCGCGAGGACCCCGAGCGGCTCGGCGTTCGCTTGATCGACGGGCCGCTCGCTGGAGCGATGTGCCCGCTCTTCCAGACCTCGGCGAATCGCAGCGGCGAGCCGGCGCCCGCGCGTTTCGACCAGATCTCCGAGGCGATCGTAGGCGAGGCCGACCTGGTCATCGACGGTGGCACTCTCGCTGGCCTCCCCTCGACCGTGGTCGACCTCTCTCTCATCGACGAGACCGGCGAGTGGCGGGTTCTTCGCCAAGGTGCCGCGGACGAAGCAGAGCTAGCTCGCGGGATCACTGTTCTAGTTGACTAGAACAGTTGAGATAGCTACTGTGTCCTTTAGTGACACAGCAGACATTGACCCATGAAGAGGGGAATCCCTTCTCGACCGACCGGGGCGACGAGCTCCCGGTCGGGGTTCAGCTGGCCTGGCGGCTGCGGGCGCTGATCTCGGCCGGCCGGCTGCCAGTCGGCGAGCGTCTGCCCAGCTTTCGCCGCTTGGCGGAGTGGGCGGGGGTCAACGTCAACACCGTGAGGGCCGTCTACGCCGATCTCGAGGACCAAGGCCTGGTAGTCAGCCGCCAGGGCCAGGGAACCTTCGTCGCCGAGGGCGTCGAGCCAGCGCCCCGACTGGAGGAGATTGCGGTCGGGGCGCTGCGCCGCGCTCGGGACGAGGGATTGAGTCCGCGTGAGCTGGCGGTCGTCGTCGCAGCCTGCGCCAGCATGCCGGGGGCGCTCGACGGCGGGGAGGAGACGACAGAGCCGTCGATCGATCTTCCCGACCCAGGTGAGGAGAGCGAGGCGATCGAGGTGCGGCAAGAGTTGCGCCGCCAGATCGGCCGCCTCGAGGCCGAGCTCGCCTCCTACGTCCGCGACCTGCCCGACTGGCTGCCCACCGCGCGCCTGCGCGCCGAGGCGCACATCGCCGGCGTCGAGGAGCTGGAGCAGACGCGGGACACGCTGATCACCCAACTCTCAGAGGCGCAGAAGGCTGCCGAGTTGCGCGCACGCGAAGAGGACCGGGCGCGCGCCCGGCGCCAGGAGCCGAGCCCGGGGCCACTCGGACGGGCGATGAGCTGGTGGCGCAGCAAGTCCTAGTCCGAGCCCTCCTGCCGGCCAAGTCGAGCTTCGAGCAGGTGGGCAGCATGATGCTGCTCACGACGCGGACGATCGTGGCGGCGATCCGGCCGCCGTACCCCTACGGTGAGGAGCTCGTCGACCAGCTCGTCTTCGTCCTCAAGCTTTCCTGGTTCCCACTGTCGGTCTCGACCTTCGCGCTCTGCCTCGGCGCGCCGGGGCTGCAGGCGGCAGGCGCCCTCTCCATCTTCGGGGCGCTGGACCGGCTCGGCGGGTTCTTCGTGCTGACCGCGATTCGCTGGATCGGGCCGCTGGTGACCGCCGTGGTCGTGGCTGGCATCGCCGGTACCGCGATCACTGCCGATCTCGGCGCCCGCAAGATCCGCGAGGAGCTGGACGCCCTGCAGGTACTCGGCGTCGACCCGATCAAGAACCTGGTCGTGCCTCGCTTTCTGGCGCTGATGGCGATCACCTGCCTGCTGGATGCCTTCGCGATCGTCTTCGGCCTCAGCGCCGGCATAGCCGCGGAGCTGCTTTACGACCAACCGTTGGGGGGCTTCTTCGCGACGCTCTTCGCCAACGCCTCGATCACCGATCTTTGGGGCTCTGTGCTCATGTGCACGATATTCGGAGCGATCATCGCGATCGTCTGCTCCTACAAGGGGATGACCGCGTCCGGCGGGGCGGAGGGCGTTGGCCGTGCGGTCAACCAGGCGGTGGTGATCGCCTTCATGGCGGTCTTCTTCTTCCAGTTCGTCTTCAGCGCCGTCCTGCTCGCCACCAACCCCGAGCTGCAGACGATTCGATGATCGGCTGGCTCGACGTCCCGCGGGGCTGGTTCGACGCCTTCGGTGAGATCGCCCGCTTCGGCGTCCGGGTCGCGGGCCAGGTCTATTCGGGCCGCGTCCTCCTCTTCTTCGGCGAGAGCTTGCGTCAAGCGGGGATCCTGCTCCTCGGCTCGGCGCTGATCATCTGGGCGTTCCTGTTCATCCTCGGCCTCCAGTGCGGGTTGCAGGGGGCCTACTTCTTCCGCGCCCAGGGTGCACCCGGCTACGCGGGCCTGTTCGCCGCCTGGTGCGACCTGCGCGAGGCGTTGCCGTACGCCTTCGGCTACATCCTCGCCGCCAAGGTTGGGACCGGAATCGTCGCCGAGCTCGGCGCGATGCGGATCTCGGACGAGATCGACGCGCTCGAGGTGATGGGGATCCAGCCGGTGACATTCCTGGCCGCGACGCGCCTGCTCGCCGCCTGGCTCACGTTCCCCTTCGTCTACCTGGTCGGGATCGGAATCATCTACTTCGCCAGCTACTTTGCCGTGGTCGAGCAGGTCGGCGACGTCTCCTCGGGCGGCTACCTGCTGATCTTCTGGATGTTCCAGAACCCTCCCGACCTGATCTTCAGCCTGGTCAAGGGGATGGTGATGGCGACCGCGATCGTGCTCGTCGGTTGCTACTACGGCTACACCGCCTCCGGCGGACCGGTTGGCGTCGGCGCGGCGACGGCGCAATCGATGGTGGTCAACATCATCCTCGTCCACATCATTGGCATGCTCGGCACCGTGGTCTTCTGGGGCGCCAACCCAAGAGCGCCGATCGGCGGCTGACCCGCCTCAGCAGTTCTGGGGGCCGTCTCGGTAGGGGAGGCGGACGATCCGGGTTGAGCGGTTGTTGCGCTCGTTTTCCTCGTAGAGCAGGTTCTGCGGATCCACCTGCATGACGAAGGCGAAGCAGCCGCGCAGGCCGCTGACGTTGACCCACTGGCGGTCGTAGGTCGAGGGGTAGATGTCCGACCAGCCCACGGAGGTGCCGAGTCTGACCCGCTCGCGGCTTGGGTCCTGGCTGCAGGCGGGATAGACGCGGTGGCCGGGCGAGCGCCTCATCGCCTTCGTGCGCTCCAGATCGCGGAAGCAGTAGAAGACCTTCGGACCCTTTCTCACCCGCTGCAGGGGTCGGCGGCTCTGGTCGAGCGACCAGATCTCCATGCTGAGCGGGTTGTGCACCTTCCAGTAGGAGCCTCCCCACTCGTAGCCGACGCTGTAGAAGTGCAGTTTCGCCTCGGTGCGGAAGACCTCGACGCCCCCGCCGACCCTGTAGATCGCCTGGTTGGCTTTCATCCAGTTGCGCTTGTAGCGCTTACCCCGCAACTCCATCGGACCGCGCCCACGGGAGCGGATGTCGTTGCCGGCATGCAGCAGCGTGCCGCCGCCGTAGCCGTAGCCGCCGCCGCTGCGCTCGACGTAGAGATCGGCGGCGGGACCGACCTTCAGGTCCGGGCAGAGCAGGCGCCCGGAGTCCGGTCCTTCGCAGGGGTTTTCGGTCGCTGCCATCGCGGCCGCCGGGAGCGCGGCCACGGCCAGGCAGAGGCCCGTGACGAGGAGCGGGAGGCGGGGTCTCACCGGCCCCAGGCTATCCATGAACGCTAATAGCGTCGCCCGCTTGCTGATCGCCAGGGCGTGGAGTGAGCTGCCGGGGCCACACCGGCGCTGGGTCGTCACCAGGGCACTCGTCGCCACGGCGGCGATCAACGCGATCGTCAACACGGCGCTCGCCTGGCTCGGCGTCAGGGGCCAGGAGACGGTCCCGCTGTGGGCCGTGCCGCTGGCCGAGGCCAGCATCTTCTGGAATCTGGTCGGCACCCTCTTTCTGCTGCCCCTGATCACCTGCGTGTTGACCACGACCGCAGTGCGACGAGACGTGAGGCTGGGATCTCTGACGTCGCTGGTTGGGCTTCGCTCCGTTCACCGCTGGCTCGCCGTACTTTCGCCGGCGCGCCTGCGGCGGGGGGTTGCCTTTGGCGTCATCGTCCTGACTGGCTCCTCCCCTCTGTCGATCCTGGCGCTCGTCGCTTCCGGCTTTCCGGAGCTCTCGAGGGAGCAGTTCATCGTCTACCAGACCGTTTTCGCCGTCGTCCTCGGCGCGCTCGTCACCCCGGTCATTGCCCTCTATGCGATGGCCGATCCTCCCGAGGCACCCCGCGCCGATTTTCCCTCATAGGCATGGCTATCCCGGACCGTTGGTAAGGTCGCTTGGGTCGTGAGCGAGCTGCCTGAGAACCTGCAATCCGCGCCTCTGGTCGAGGTCGATCCCGAGATCGCCGCCGTACTCGAGGCCGAGCTGCGGCGCCAGCAGGGGACGCTGGAGATGATCGCCTCGGAGAACTTCGTGCCCCAGGCGGTGCTCGACGCGGTCGGGTCGGTGCTGACCAACAAGTACGCCGAGGGCTATCCCGGCCGCCGCTACTACGGCGGCTGCGAGGAGGTCGACGTCGCCGAGCAGCTGGCGATCGACCGCGCCAAGGACCTGTTTGGCGCCGAGCACGCCAACGTCCAGGCTCACGCCGGGGCGCAGGCCAACAACGCCGCCTACATGGCGCTGCTGGAGCCGGGCGACACCTTCCTCGGGATGGCGCTCGACCACGGCGGTCACCTCAGCCACGGGATGAAGATCAACGTCTCGGGCAAGCTCTACAACCCGGTTCCCTACCACGTCCGTCGCGAGGACCTGCGGGTCGACATGGACGAGGTGGCGAGCCTCGCCGAGGAGCACGAGCCCGCCTTGATCGTCGCCGGCTGGTCCGCCTACCCGCGCCAGCTCGACTTCGCCGCCTTCCGCCAGATCGCCGATTCGGTCGGGGCGAAGCTGATGGTCGACATGGCGCACTTCGCCGGTCTCGTCGCCGCCGGCGAGCACCCCAATCCCGTGCTCCACGCCGACGTCGTCACGACGACGATCCACAAGACCCTTTGCGGCCCCCGCAGCGGCATGATCCTCTGCCGCGAGGAGTACGCGAAAGCGATCGACAAAGCGGTCTTCCCCGGCCAGCAGGGCGGGCCGCTGATGCACACGATTGCCGCCAAGGCGGTGGCGCTGCGGATCGCAGCCAGCGAGCCGTTCCGCGCCCGCCAGCGGCAGACGGTCGCCAACGCCAAGGCTTTCGCCGCGGGTCTCGAAGCGAACGGGGTGCCGGTCTTGACCGGCGGCACCGACGTCCACCTCGTCCTCGTCGACCTCACCCCGAGCGGGCTCGACGGCAAGACCGCCGAGGACCGGCTCGAGCAGGTCGGGATCACCGTCAACCGCAACGCGATCCCCTTCGACGAGAGGCCGCCGATGAACCCCTCCGGCTTGCGGATCGGCACTCCGGCGCTGACCACCCGCGGCCTGGTCGAGGAGGACATGGAGGAGATCGCGACGGTGATCGCCACCGCCCTTTCCGATGAGTTCGACTCGCAGAAGGATGGTCTCTCGGAGCGAACGCGGGCTTTGATGGAGCGCAACCCCCTGTACTCCCACCTCGCGCCGACTGCCGTTTGAGGATCTGGGTCGATTGCACGGCGGCTGCGCACCCGCTGGTGCTGCGGCCAGTCATCGAGCGGCTGGAAGAGCGCGGGCATGAGGTCCTCGTCACCGCCCGCGAGTACGGCCAGACGCTGGGGATCCTCGAGCGGCTCGGCATCCCGCACGTCGCCGTCGGCAGCCATGGCGGCGCCTCCACACTCGGCAAGGGGAGGGCGCTGGCGGGGCGCTCGGCGCGACTGGCGCGCCTGCTGCGCGGACAGCGGCCTGATCTCGCCGTCGCCCACGGCTCGGTCGACCTCGCCGTCGTCTCGGCGCTCCAGCGCATTCCCTCCGCGCAACTGCAGGACTACGAGTTCGCAGGCTGGCAGCGCCAGATCGCCTTCCGCGTGGCCAGGCGGGTGCTGGTCCCGGACGCGATCCCGCTCGAGCGCCTGGAGCGGATCGGAGCGAAGGAGCGCAAGCTGGTCCGCTATCCGGGCCTGAAGGAGGAGTACTACCTGGCGGACTTCGAGCCCGACCCGGCGGTGGTCGAGGAGCTCGGGCTCGATCGCGAGAAGGTGCTCGTCGTCCTCCGCCCGCCGCCCGAGACCTCCGAGTACCACGCCCGCAACGATCTCTATGGAGCGGCGATCCGGCGCCTCGCGGGCAGCGCGGACGTGCAGGCGGTGGTGATCCCCCGCACCGCGCGCCAGGGGGACGAGGTGAGGGAGATGGGCGCCGCCAACTTGATCGTTCCCGAGCGTGCGATCGACGCGCAGAGCCTGATCGCCTATGCCGACCTCGTGGTCAGCGCCGGCGGCACTATGAACCGCGAGGCGGTGGCGCTCGGCACTCCCGTCTTCACCACCTTCGCCGGGCGCATGGGAGGGGTCGACGAGACCCTGATCGCGGTCGGCCGGCTGCAGGTGCTGGACGACCCCGCGGCCCTGCCGCTGCGCAAGCGCGAATCTCCAGTCGGCGTGCTTCACCCACGCGACCCGGCTCCGCTGGTCGACGGCGTGCTCGGCGCTGTCGAGACCGTCGAGTAGCCTGAGCCGGCCCCGCATCTCTCTCGGGGCAGCGAAATGGCCGCGACGACAACCGACGCCGTCCTCGCCTTCATCGCAGCGGCAGCGATTGCCTGGCTGCTGGTGCCGTACGCCGAGCGACTCGCCCACAGGCTCGGGGCGATCGACCTCCCCAAGGAGCGGGGGCTGCACGACAAACCGATGCCGCGGCTCTCGGGCCTGGCGATCTTCGTCGCGATCGAGGTATCCGGCTGGATCTGGCTGCCGGCCGACGGCGAGACCCGCTCGATCCTGATCGGCGCCGCGGCGATCGCCCTCGTCGGCGTGCTCGACGACGTGCGCGGCCTGCCGGCCCTGCCGAAGCTGCTGGGCCAGGTCGGCGCCGCCCTGATCCCGGTCCTGGGAGGAGTCCATCCCGAGGTCCTCACCCTGCCCTTCGTCGGCGGCTTCGAGCTCGGCTGGGTCACCTACCCGCTGACCGTGATCGGGATCGTCGCCGTGGTCAACGTGATCAACTTCATCGACGGCATCGACGGCCTCGCCGCCGGCGTCTGCACGATCGCCGCCATCGCCCTGGCGGTGATCGCCCTCTCACTCGACCGCAACGCGGCTGGCGTTCTCGCGGCGCTGACCGCGGGCGGCGCGCTCGGCTTCCTCCGCCACGGCTTCCCACCCGCCTCGAGCTTCATGGGCGACACCGGCTCCAACCTGCTCGGCTACCTGCTCGCCACGGCCGCGGTCCAGGGCGCTCTCAAGACCAACGCCGTCGTCGCCCTCGTCCTGCCGCTGGTCGTCCTCGCCGTGCCGATCCTCGACACCGGCTTCGTCGTCGCCAAGCGGCTCAAGTACCGCCAGCCGATCTACCGGGCAGACCGCTGGCACTTCCACCACCGCATGGCCAACATCGGCTTCTCACAACGCCGCACCCTCGCCTACCTCTACGGCTGGGCCCTGGTGATGGCGGGCCTGGCGATGGCGCTGCGCTTCATCCCCTACAGCGACGATCGCGGCGACTTCGAGGCCCTCTGGACGGCGGTGGTCGCGGCCTGCGGCCTGCTGGCGCTCGCCGCCAGCGTCTACCTGGTCAACGTGCTGGAGATCCTCAAGCTGCGCCGCACCCGCCTGCGCCAGCTGGTCGGCGTGCGCCGCGACGCGGGCAGGCCGGAGCCGCAGGCCGAAGAGGTCGACCGCGCGGTGGCCCGCGAGCTGGAGACCGGGACTTTCCCTGCGATCGACCCCGAGACCGGCGAGTTCGAGGCGATCGACCCGGAGGATGCAGGGCATTAGTGACAGGTTGTGACAAGCCTCACGAACTGGCTCTAGAAAGCCGATCGCGGGCCTTTCGGATATAGTCGCTCGTCCGCCCGCCTCCAGGGTTCGGGCGCTTCTTATGTCTCCTCCCAAGCACGTCGACCTCGTGGTCCTAATAGCCGCGCTCGCGGTTTTCGTGCTTGGCGATTTGCCACTCGTCGGCTATGCGGTGGCCGCCGCTGCCTGGCTCGCCCAGCGCGGCATCCAGGTCGTGGCCGGCCGTCACGCGAACCGGGAACTGGTCGCGGGCAACCGCCAGCGGGCGATGGGGACGATCGCGGCGACATCGCTCGCCCGCGTCTGGCTGATGGTCACCGCGGTGCTGTTGGGTGGCCTGCTCGCCAGCCACGAGGCCGGCCTTGCCGCGGCGGTCCTGCTGGTCGTGCTGTTCACGGTCTCCTTCGCCGCCCAGGGCATCGCCCAGCTCTTCGCGGCGCCCGAAGGGCAGGGGGTCTCGTAAGCGTGGAGGCGGCGACGGCAACCACGGGCGCGGTCCCCTCGGGAGGCCTCAGCACCAAGGCCAAGGTGCTGATCGGCCTCGGCGCCTACCTCGCGGTCACGGTGCTGATGCTGCTGATCTTCGGCAGCGACGGCAAAAACGAATCCTTCCAGCCCCAGAACGAGTTCAAGCTCGAACCGTGGGTCTCGATCCATCTCGGCAGCCTCGACCTCAGCATCAACAAGGCCGTCCTCTACCTCGCCCTGGCCAGCGGCCTGACGATCTTCACGATGGTTTGGATCAGTCGCCGGATGGCGGAGAAACCGAACCGGGTCCAGACCGCGATCGAGGTCTCCTACGACCTGACCAAGAACAACATCACCGGCGGCAACCTCGACGCGAAAACCGCGGTGCGCTGGTTCCCGTTCCTCGCCGCGCTCTTCTTCTGGATCTGGTTCTCGAACATGATCGGCTTCCTGCCGCTGCCGATCAACACCGAGCACCCGGTCGACATCTTCGGCGTCGAAGTTCCCGCCTTCGCCCTCTACGCGGCGACCGCCAACATCTCGATCCCGCTGGTCCTGACCCTGGTCGTCTGGGTCGCCTACCACGTGGAAGGGATCCGGGCCAAGGGCTTCTTCGCCTACTTCGCCAGCTGGCTGCCCCCCGGGCTGGAGGAGATGAACCCGATCGGCAAGGCGGCGATCTTCACGATCGAGGTGATCTCCCACTTCGTGCGGCTGATCTCGCTCTCCGTGCGTCTCTTCGCCAACATCCTCGCCGGCCACCTGCTGCTGCTCTTCATGGGTGGTGGGCTCGCCGTGCTGCTCGGCATCGCCGCCCTCGGGGCCCTCACCTTCCCGATGGCCTTCGTGTTCTTCATCTTCGAGGTGGGTCTGGTCGCGACGCTACAGGCGTTTATCTTCTCGACCCTCACTGCGATCTACATCGGCGGAGCCACCTCCGCCAGTCACTAAAGAAAAGGAGTCGAACTCGATGGATCTCATGTCCCTACCGATTGCCGAGGTCACCGACGAAGGTGTGACCGACGCGGGCAAGGCGATCGCGCTTGGCGTCGGCGCCGGGCTCGGCTCGATCGGCGCCGGCATCGGCGTCGGCTTCATCTTCGGCAAGGAGATCGAGTCGGTCGCCCGCCAGCCCGAGATGAAAGACGAGCTGCAGAGCATCCGCTGGCTCGGCTTCGCGCTGACCGAGGCCGTGGCCTTCTACACGTTCATCTTCGGCCTGATCGCCTTCTTCCTCTAGGTCCGTGGAGGCGTTTGCCGACATAGCCGGCAGCCTGCTCGTCCTCGCTCAGGAGGCGCATGGCGCCGAAGAGGAAGGCGGCAGCTTCCTGGTCTCGCCGGGCCTCGGCCTGATGATCTGGACGCTCGTCCTCTTCCTCTTCACGATGTGGGTGCTGAGCAAGGTCGCCTTCCCACGGATCCAGGAGGCGCTCGACAAGCGCGCCAAAGCGATCAGCGAGTCGATCGAGGCGGCTGAAAGGCAGCGCAAGGAGTCCGACGAGCTGCTCGAGGAGTACCGGGCGCGCCTCGCCGAGGCTCGCGAGCAGGCCGACGACATCATGGCCCGCGCCCGCAAAGCGGCCGAGGTTGCCGAAACCGAGGCCACCACCGCCGGTAAGGAGAAGCGCGAGGAGCTGGTCAGCGCCGCGAAGCGCGACATCGAGGCCGAGACGCGGCGCTCGCTCGAGCAGATCCGCAAGGAGGTCGCCGACCTGACCGTGCTGGCGACCGAGAAGGTGACGCGCAAGTCGCTCACCGCCGAGGACCAGCGCCGCCTCGTCGAGGAGGCGCTCAGCGAGGTCGACTTCACCTCCCTCTCGGGGTCCGAGAACTAGTCATGCAGGACGCAGCTCGCGTATACGCCGAGGCGCTCTTCGACGTCGCCAAGGAGCGGGGCAAGCTCGACGCGATCCGCGACGAGCTGGGCCAGTTCGTCGACGCCCTCGACTCGAACCGCGAGCTGCAGGTGTTCTTCTTCAGTCCCTACTTCTCCTCGGCTGAGAAGGAGGAAGGCCTGAAGCGCGCCGTCAGCGGCGCCGACGCGGAGCTGGTCAACTTCCTCGAGCTGCTGATCGAGAAGGGCCGGATGACCGAGGTCTTCCGCATCCGCCGCCAGTTCGAGGAGCTGTGGAAGCATGAGAACCGGCGTCTGGACGTGACCGTGACCAGCGCGGTCGAGCTGGACCCGGCGGTCGTCGCCAAGATCGGCGAGGAGATCGAACGGCAGACCGGGCAGACGGTGGACCTGGCGAGCGGCGTCGACGAGGAGATCCTCGGCGGCATCGTGCTCCAGGTCGGCAACATGGTCCTCGACGCGAGCATTCGCAGCCGCCTGGAGAAACTTCGAAAGAGCGTCGCGCAGGCGGCGTAAGGAGGAAAGACCGCAGTGGAGATAAAGCCAGACGAGATCGCATCGATCCTGCGTGAGCGGATCGAGGGAATGGACACGGCAAGCGCCGACCTCTCCGAGGTCGGGACGGTGCTGTCGGTGGCTGACGGGATCGCCCGCATCCACGGCCTCGACAGCTGCATGGCGCTGGAGATGCTCGACCTGCCGCACGGCGTCACCGGCCTCGCTCTCAACCTCGAGGCCGACAACGTCGGCGCCGTGCTCTTCGGCGAGTGGGACAAGATCGTCGAGGGCGACACGGTCAAGCGCACCGGCCACCTGTTGAGGATCCCCGTCGGGGACGAGCTTCTGGGTCGGATGGTCGACCCGCTCGGGCGCCCGCTCGACGACAAGGGCGACGTTGCGACGACCCAGACCCGCCCCGCCGAGTTCAAGGCCCCCGGCGTCGTCCAGCGCCAGCCGGTCACCGAACCGGTGCAGACCGGGCTGATGTCGATCGACGGGATGATCCCGATCGGGCGCGGCCAGCGAGAGCTGATCATCGGCGACCGCCAGACCGGCAAGACGGCGATCGCGATCGACACGATCATCAACAACCGCGACAAGGACATGGTCTGCATCTACGTCGCGATCGGACAGAAGATGTCGACCGTCGTCCAGCTCAAGCAGGTGCTGGAAGAGAACGGCGCGATGGAGAACACGATCATCGTCGCCGCCCCCGCTGACGAGGCGGCGCCGATCAAGTTCATCGCCCCCTACGCGGGCTGCGCGATGGGGGAGCACTTCCTCTACGAGGGCAAAGCCGCGCTCTGCGTCTACGACGACCTCACCAAGCACGCCTACGCCTACCGCCAGATGTCGCTGTTGCTGCGGCGCCCGCCGGGTCGCGAGGCCTACCCGGGCGACGTCTTCTACCTGCACTCGCGCCTGCTCGAGCGGGCGGTCAAGCTCAACGACGATCTCGGCGGCGGCTCGCTGACGGCGCTGCCGATCATCGAGACGCAGGCCTCGGACGTCTCCGCCTACATCCCGACCAACGTGATCTCGATCACCGACGGTCAGATCTTCCTCGAGTCCGACCTCTTCTACTCGGGCGTGCGGCCGGCGATCAACGTCGGCATCTCGGTCTCGCGGGTGGGCGGCAACGCGCAGACCAAGGCGATGAAGAAGGTCGCCGGCAAGCTCCGCCTCGAGCTCTCCCAGTTCCGCGATCTCGAGGCCTTCGCCCAGTTCGGCTCCGAGCTCGACGCGGAGACCCAGAAAACGCTGAACCGTGGGCAGCGGCTGGTCGAGCTGCTGAAGCAGAAGGAGCGCGAACCGCTCGAGGTGGCGGACCAGGTCGCCGCGATCTACTCCGGCACCGGCGGCTTCCTCGACCGGGTCAAGACCGAGCGGGTGGGCGAGTTCCTGCGCGACCTGCGGATCCGCCTGCGCGCCGAGAAGGCTGAGCTGCTCGACCGGATCAGCGAGACCGGCAAGCTCGAGGAGGCCGACGAGGAGGAGCTGGGCGCGGCGATCCGCGAGTTCGTAGACGACTTCGGTGCCGATTTCGACGAGCACGGCGACCCGATCGAGGCCGGTGAGTCCGACCGGATCCGCTCCGAGGAAGAGCGGGCGCGGCCGAGCCGGGTCGAGGAGGCCGAGGCCGAGAAGGAGACCGCCCCGGCCTAGCTCCGGGTCCCGCTCATGGCAACTCAGAAGGACGTCAAGAATCGCATCGCGTCGATCAAGAACATCAACAAGATCACGCGGGCGATGGAGATGGTCGCCGCGGCGCGGCTGCGCCGGGCCGAGCAGCGGATCGAGCAGCTGCGGCCCTACGCGCAGGGCATGCGCAAGCTCACCCGCCGCGCCGCCGAGCAGGCGGGCGGCATCCCGCGCGTGCCGGTGCTGGAGGAGCGCGAGGAGGAGCGCCGCGTCGGGATCGTCCTGGTCACCGGCGACCGCGGCCTGGCGGGCGCCTTCAACACCAACATCATTCGCGACGGGTTCCGCCTCCGCGGCGAGATCCGCGAGCAGGGCAAGGAGGCGGTCTTCTCCGCGGTCGGGCGCAAGGGCGTCTCGGCGCTGACCTTCCGCAAAGAGGACCCGCGCACTTCATACACCGGCTTCACCGACCGCCCGGGCTTCGCCAACGCGCGCGAGATCGGCGAGGAGCTGACCTCGAGCTACGTCGACGGCGAGCTCGACCGGGTCGAGCTGGTCTACAACCGCTACGTCTCTCCCCTGACCCAGCACGTCTGGCGGCAGACGCTGCTGCCCCTGCAGCAAGCGGACGTGATCGGCGCGGGGGTCGAGGAGGAGGAAGAGGAGGCGGAGCCGACCGAGATCGAGAAGGCGCACAGCCGCTCGACTTGGGAATACGAGCCCGAGGCCGAGGAGTTGCTCGCCCAGCTGATCCCCGAGTACGTCAACATCTCCGTCTACCGAGCCCTGCTCGAGTCGGCAGCCTCCGAGCTGGGGGCGCGGATGACGGCGATGCGCAGCGCCGCGGAGAACGCGGAGACGATGATGGACGACCTGACCCTGGAGATGAACCGGGTGCGCCAGGCCGAGATCACCCAGGAGATCCTCGAGGTCGTCGCGGGCGCCGAGGCGCTCGGGTAAAGACTTAGAACCGGAGAAAAGGAACCAATGTCTGAGAGCAACGGAACGAACGTAGGGCAGGTCGAGCAGGTGACGGGCGTCGTCGTCGATGCGGTCTTCCCGGACAAGCTGCCGGAGATCTACTCAGCGGTGAAGATCGAGATGGCCGGCGACGGCGACTCGGAAGCGACCGAGCTGGTCTGTGAGGTGCAGCAGCACCTCGGCGACAATCGCGTGCGCACCGTGGCGATGGACGCCACCGACGGCCTGCAGCGCGGCGACAAGGTCGTCGACACCGGCGGGCCGATCACGGTCCCGGTCGGCGACGCGACCCTGGGCCGCATCTTCAACCTGCTCGGTGAGCCGATCGACCTGGGCGAGCCGGTGCAGGCCGAGGAGCGCTGGCCGATCCACCGTCCCGCGCCCGAAGCCTCCGACCTGGCGCCGACCCAGGAGATCCTCGAGACCGGGATCAAGGTGATCGACCTGCTCGCGCCCTACGCCAAGGGCGGCAAGGTCGGCCTCTTCGGCGGCGCCGGCGTCGGCAAGACCGTTCTGATTCAGGAGCTGATCCGCTCGATCGGCGAAGAGCACGAAGGCCTCTCCGCCTTCTGCGGCGTCGGCGAGCGCTCGCGCGAGGGCAACGACCTCTGGCTCGAGATGAAGGAGTCCGGCGTCATCGACAAGACGATGCTCGTCTTCGGCCAGATGAACGAGCCGCCGGGTGCCCGCCTGCGGGTGGCGCTCTCGGGGCTGACGATGGCCGAATACTTCCGCGAGCAGGGTGGCCAGGACGTGCTGCTCTTCATCGACAACATCTTCCGCTTCGTCCAGGCGGGCTCCGAGGTCTCGGCCCTGCTCGGCCGCATGCCCTCCGCGGTCGGCTACCAGCCGACGCTGGAGACCGAGATGGGGGAACTGCAGGAGCGGATCACCTCGACCGAGCGCGGCTCGGTCACCTCGGTGCAGGCGATCTACGTCCCCGCCGACGACCTCACCGATCCGGCCCCGGCCTCGGTGTTCGCCCACCTCAACGCGACGACCACGCTCTCGCGGGCGATCTCGGAGAAGGGGATCTACCCGGCGGTCGATCCGCTCGACTCGACCTCGACGATCCTCAAGCCCGACGTCGTCGGCGAGGAGCACTACCGCACCGCGACCGAGGTTCAGGAGGTGCTGCAGCGCTACAAGGAGCTGCAGGACATCATCGCGATCCTCGGCATCGACGAGCTCTCCGACGAGGACAAGCAGACGGTCTCGCGGGCGCGCAAGATCGAGCGCTTCCTCTCGCAGCCGTTCTTCGTCGCCGAGCAGTTCACCGGCCGCAGCGGCGAGTACGTGCCGGTGGGCGAGACGGTGCGCGGCTTTCGCGAGATCCTCGACGGCGAGCACGACGACCTGTCCGAGGGCGCCTTCTACATGAAGGGCGGCATCGACCAGGTGACCGCCGACCGCGAGGCCGCGGCCGCGGCTTAGGGGCGACGCGTTGGCTGGAGAGAGCGCTTTCGAGGTCGAGGTCCTCACCCCGGAGGGGGAGGTCTTCAGCGGCGAGGTCCACCAGGTCTCGACCCGCACCGCGGTCGGCGAGATCGGCATCCTCGCCAACCACGCGCCGCTGCTGGCGGCGCTGCGCCCGACCGAGCTGCGGCTGCACCTGAGCGACAGCGAGACCCGGCGCTACGCCCAGGCCCACGGCTGGTTGCAGGTGTTCGGCAACCGCGCCCGGCTGCTGATCGAGGAGGCGATCGAGCCCGGCGACCTCGATTCGGCCACGCTGAAAGATCAGCTCGCCGACGCCGAGCAGCGGCTGGCCGAGTCCGAGGAGGGCAGCGGTGCCCGGTCCCGCGCCGAGAAGGACCGCGATCGGGCGGAGGCATTTCTCGCTATCGCCGAGGGATGACGGGGGCGCACCGATATCCCTTCGCTGGAATTGAGTCGCACGCGCTTCGCGCTTAGCTCCGAATCTCGGGCGCGGCCTACGGCCGCGCAATCATCAGATTGCATATCGCCGCCTTCGGCGATATTCCATCGAAGGGATATCGGTGCGCCCCCCACGAGCGTTCGTCGAGGGCTATCCAGTCTCCCCACCCCGAGCCAGTGGAGTTCGCTGACGGGAGGGGTCCGGTCGGCCTGTGCGGAAATGTCGCCGAAGGCGGCGATATGCAATCTGTCTAATGCGCGGCGGAGCCGCGCAGAAACTCGGGCGCTAAGGCCCGAAGGGCCGTGCGACGCAATTTCCGCACAGGTCGACCGGACCCCTCGCAGAAGGGACTCCAGATGAGCGAGGAGCTGGTTGCGCTTGCGACTCGGTTGATCGGCTATGACACCGCCGAGCCGGAAGGGGTGCTGGAAGCTGCCGGCTTCGTCAAGGGCTGGCTCGAGGCGCGGGGGATCGAGGCGGCTGCTGATGAGGTGCGGGGGTTGCCGGTGCTGCGGGCCGAGGTGGGGCCGGAGAAGGCGCCGACCGTGGTCCTGCACGGGCACCTTGATGTCGTGCCGGGGCTGGCGGAGCAGTTTGAGCCCAAGGTTGAGGGGGATCGGCTCTATGGGCGGGGCGCCTATGACATGAAGGGTGCGCTGGCGGCGATGCTGGTGACGACCGCGGCGATGCGCGACCAGGAGCAGGTGCGGGTGCGGCTCGGGATCGTCGGCGACGAGGAGTCCGAGGAGGAAGCCGAGCGGGGCAGCGACCACCTCGTCGACAGCGGCTTCCTCGGCGACTTCGCGATCACCGGCGAGCCGACCGACCTCCACATCGGTGTTGAGGCCAAGGGCGTGCTGGCTTTGCGGTTGCAGGTGAGTGGCACAGCCGCGCACGGGGCCACGCCCTGGCTGGGCGACAACGCGGTGCTGAAGGCACACGACGTTTTCCGCAGCATCGAGTCGCTACCGTTCGCCCGGCACAGCTCGGAGCTGTTCGACCGCCCCTCGATCAACCTCGGCCGCATCTGGGGCGGGGACGCGCTCAACAAGGTGCCTGACCGATGCGCGATCGACGTCGACATCCGCTACCTGCCCGACCAGGACCCGGCCGAGGTGCTGGAGCAGGTTCGCTCGCTCCCCGACGCGACCGTCGAGGCGCTTTTCACGCGGCCGCCGGCGGTCGTCGACCGCGACCTGCCCTATGTGCGGGCGCTGAGCGAGGCAGCCCGGGCGCATCACGACGGCGAGCCGATGAGCGTCGGTCGCGACGGCGCCTCAGACGCGGTCTCCTTCCTCCGGCTCGGGGTGCCGGCGGTCGAGTTCGGCCCGACCGGAGCAGGGCACCATGGGCCAGGGGAGTGGGTCTCGATCTCCTCACTGGAGACCTACCGGCAGACGCTGGAGTCGTTCCTGCGCTCGGTCCCGGCGCAGCTGGAGGGCTGAGCCGGTGATCGAGCCGGCTTTCAAAAAGCCGCCGCCTTCCGGCGACCATGAGCCGCCGCCGAAGCCGAAGCGCTACTGGTGGCGCTTCACGCTCGGCTCCGCGGTAATCGTCTCGGTGATGGCGGCGGCGACCGCGACCAGCATCCTGCTCTACGTGGGCAGCATCGCCGACGCCCTTTCCCACAACGACGTGCTGCGCAACAAAGTCGACCGCTTCCTCGCCAACACGAATGGTGGCGAACCGCAGAACATCCTCATCCTCGGCTCCGACAAGCGAGCGAGCGAACCGGAAGACCCTGGCCGCTCCGACACCACGATCCTGCTCCGCCTCGACCCCGACAACGACGCGATCGCGCTGATGTCGATCCCGCGTGACCTCAAGGTCGAAATCCCCGGCAATGGCACCGAAAAGTTCTCCGCCGCCTTCGCCTACGGCGGTCCGAAACTGACCCTACGGGTGGTGAAGGAATTGACCGGCCTGCCGATCAACCACGTCGTCAACGTCGACTATCTCGGCTTTGTCCGCGCCGTCTACGCGATCGGCTGCGTCTACGTCGACATCGACCGCCGCTACTACCACTCCAACGAGGAATCCTCTGAACAGTACGCCGAGATCAACGTGCAGCCGGGCTACCAGCTGATGTGCGGGAAAAGGGCGCTCGAGTACGTGCGCTTCCGGCACACCGACACCGACCTGGTGCGGGCGGCGCGCCAGCAGGATTTCCTCAGCGCCGCGCGCCAGCGCGTCCCGGTCGAGGACTTGGTCCTGGGACGCAACGAGCTGATCGACATCTTCACCCGCTACACGACCTCGGACATCAGCGACACCGAGGCGATGCTCGAGGTGATGAAGCTGTTCATCGCCTCGCGCAACGCGAGGATCAACGAGGTCGACTTCCCGGCCGAACTGGGGCCGAGCTTCGTCTACTCGACGCCGGAAGCGATCCAGGGCGCGGTCGACCAATTCCTCGGGATCGAAGCGAGCGGCGGTCCGCGCGGCTCGCTCGACGAAGAAGACGGGGAGTCCCGCTCGAAGGGGAAGGGCAAGAAGGGCGGGGGCAAGGGCGGCAGGCGAAAGCCGAAGGCGAAGCCGCGGGTGAAGGCGAAGCCGCCGGGGGACGACGGCTTGGTCGCGGCCGGCGAAGCCAGCGAGCTGGAGGCGAAGATCGTGGCCCGCAAGGTCAGCCACGGCTTTCCGGTCTTCTACCCGACCCGGCTGCCGCCCGGCGCCGCGTACGTGGAAAGCAATCCCGAACTGCACGTCCAGGACCCCCGCGTCTACCACTTCAAGGACACCGACGGCAACCGTCACGGCGCCTACCGGATGGTGCTGACGATGGAACTCCCCGACGGCGTCCACTACTTCGGGGTCCAGGGGATTCAGGGATGGAGCGATCCCCCTATCCTCAGCGGCCCCAGCATCACCCAGACGATCCGCGGTCGTGAGTATGAGATCTTCCTCGACGGCGACCGGATCAGGCTTATCGCCTGGCACAGGGGGGACAACACTTACTGGATTGCCAATAGCCTGCTGCGAGTGCTGACCAACGATCAGATGGTCGGCATGGCGCGCTCGGCGCAAGTCAAGGTTCCCAACGAGAAGCGAAGAAAACGCGGAGGAGCACAGCGATGAATGGAGACAGAGAGCCGATCGGCGTGATCGGTGTCGGCTGGGTCGGGCTGGTCACCGCCGCCTGCTTCGCCGAGCTTGGGCACAAGGTCGTGGCACGTGACATCGTCGCCGAGAAGGTCGAGGCGCTTTCGCGCGGCGAGACGACGATCCACGAGCCTGGCCTGGAGGCACTGCTTAAGCGCAACGCTGAGCGCCTCACCTTCACCACCGACATGGGCGAGCTGCTCGGTGCCGCACGGCTGCTGTTCGTCAGCGTCGACACGCCGCCGACCCATTCCGGCGATGCGGACCTCTCCCGGGTCCGCTCGGTAGTCAGCGACCTGCGTGCCGACGGCGAGCACGTCCTGATCATGAAGAGCACTGTGCCAGCGGGAACCGGAGAATCGATTCGTCGCGACCTGCCGGGCCTCGCCTACGTCTCCTGCCCCGAGTTCCTCAAGGAGGGGTCCGCGGTCGAGGACTTCATGCATCCCGACCGCGTCGTGATTGGCGCTGACTCGGGCAACGAAGCGGCCGGTGACGCCGTCGCCCGGCTCTACGAGCCCCTGGGCGGCGAGATCGTGCGCACCGACGTGGCCAGCGCCGAGATGATCAAGCTCGCCTCCAACGCCTTCCTCGCGACCAAGATCTCCTTCGTCAACGAGATCGCCAACGTCTGCGAGGAGGTCGGCGCTGACGTCGCCGAGGTGGCGCGCGGGATGGGTCTCGACCAGCGCATCGGCGCCTCCTTCCTACGGGCCGGGATCGGGTACGGCGGCTCGTGCTTCCCCAAGGACGTCAGCGCGCTGAAGATGCTGGCCGGGAACAGCGGCTATCACTTCCAGCTGCTCAACGCCGTGATCGAGGTGAACGAGCTGCAGAAGCGGCGAGTGGTCGGCAAGCTGCAGCGGCACCTCGGGCCGCTACTGGGCAAGCGGGTGGCGCTGCTCGGCCTCGCCTTCAAGCCCGACACCGACGACATGCGCGAGGCATCGAGCCTGGTGCTGGCGGCGCGGCTTGAAGGCGAGGGGGCCAAAGTCGTCGCCTACGACCCAGTCGCCGCCGGAACAGCCCGGGAAATGCTCGGTGAGGTCGAGTTCCGCGAGTCGGCACTCGACGCCCTCGAGGGTGCTGATGCGGCGGTCCTCGTCACGGAGTGGTCCGAGTTCGCCGAGCTCGATTGGAGCGAGGCGGCGACGCGAATGGCGCGGCCGTTGCTCGTCGACGGGCGCAACTTCCTCGACGCGAACCAGCTCAGGAGCGCCGGCTTCGAGTACGAGGGGATCGGGCGGGCGATCGAAGAGCCCGTGGCCGCAGGCACGACGGACTAGCCGTGCAGGCGATAGTCCTAGTCGGGGGCGAAGGGACTCGCCTGCGCCCCCTGACCGAGTCGGTGCCGAAGTCGGTGCTGACGCTGGTCGATCGGCCCTTTCTCGCCTACATGGTCGAGTGGCTGGCCGGGCACGGGGTGACCGACGTAGTGCTCGCCTGTGGCTTCATGCCCGACGCCTTGCGCGGCACGCTCAGGGAGAGAGAGTGGGGGGCACGGGTCCGCTGCGTCGTTGAGCCCGAGCCGCGCGGCACCGCCGGCGCGATCCGTTTCGTCGCGGAACAGCTCGGCGATGAGCTCGACAAGCGCTTCCTCGCCCTCAACGGAGACGTGCTGACCGACCTCGACCTGAGCGCTCTGCTGGCCTTCCATGCCGATCGTGGGGCGCGGGCGACACTCGGTTTGCACCCGGTCGATGACGCCTCCGCCTACGGCCTGGTCAGCACTGGTGCGGATGGCGCGGTGCTGGAGTTCTTGGAGAAGGCGGGGAAGCGGACGCCGGGGGCGATCAACGCCGGGATGTACGTGCTCGACCGTTCGGTGCTGGATTTGATTCCAGCCGGCGAGGAGGTCTCGATCGAGCGCGACGTCTTTCCACGCCTAGTTGGCGACGGCCTGTGTGGGCTGCGGCTCGACGGGTACTGGATGGACATAGGAACACCCGAGCGCTATTTGCAGGCGAGCTGGGACATCCTCGAGCGGCGTGTCGCGACCCGGGTCGCGCCCACCGCGCCCGGCCTCTGGGTTGGGGCCGAGGCACGGGTGGCCGAAGGGGCCGCGGTCGGACCACGGGCCGTGATCGGGCCGGGCTGCCGGGTGGCCGCTGGTGCCGAGGTGAGCGAATCCGTCCTGCTCGAGCGCTGCACCGTCGGGGAAGGCGCCCACGTGCGCGGCTCGATCCTCGCGGCGGGGGTCGAGGTCGCGGCCGGAGCGGAGCTCGATGGTGCCGTGGTCGCGCAAGATGCGAGAGTGCCTGTCTGATGCTGGACGACATCCTCGCCATTCCGGATCACTTGCGCGACGCCCTCTGGCGGGTCGAGTCCGCCCGGCTCGAGACGGGCGACGCGGCCGGAGTGATCGTCTGTGGCATGGGCGGCTCGGCCATCGGCGGCGACCTGGCCGCCGCGGCGTTGGGTGATCGCCTCGTCAAGCCGTTGGTTACCGTGCGGGGCTACGAGCTGCCGAGCTGGGTGACCCGGGACTGGACGCTGCTCTTCTCCAGCTACTCCGGAGACACCGAGGAGACCCTCCTCTGCTTCGCTGCGGCCGAGGCCCTCGGTGCCCAGCGCATCGTCGCCAGCACCGGCGGCGAGCTGGTGGAGGCGGCGCGCGACGCCGGGGTCCCGGTGATCGGACTGCCCGGCCTGCTGCCGGCTCCGCGCGCCGCGGTCGCCTACACGCTGACCTGCGTCGTGCAGGTCGCTGCCCTTGCCGGCGCCGCCCCTCGTATCGACGCTGAGATCGAGGCTGCCGCGTCCTTCCTGCGCGAGCAGGCGGGCAAGCTGCAGGCCCGCGCAGGTGAGATCGCCGAGCGCCTCGAGGGGAAGCTGCCGGTGATCCATGGCGCCGGCCTCACGATCGCGGCCGCCCGCCGCTGGAAAGGGCAGGTCAACGAGAACGCAAAGGTCCCTGCCTTTTTCTCCGAGCTGCCCGAGGCTAACCACAACGAGATCTGTGGCTGGGCCGGTGCCGCCTCGACCGGGGCTCGGCTCGCTGCGGTGATGCTCGAAGACCGCGACCAGCACCCGCATGAGCGCCACCGCTTCGAGCTGACCGCCGCTGCGGTCGAGGCCAGCGAAGCGGGGGTAGTACGGATCGAGACCGAGGGGGAGAGCCGGGTCGCTCGCCTGCTCTGGGCGACGATGCTCGGCGACCTCGTCTCAGTGAAGCTGGCTGAGTCCCGCGGTGTCGATCCCCTCGCGGTCGAGGCGATCGACGAGCTCAAGGCTGCGCTCGGGCGTCCCTGAGTCATTCTCATCATCTCCGTATCCTTCGCCGGGCACCAACGCGAAAAGGACCGAGAAAGGAACCGATGGCAACCGCCACCTCAAACTACAAAGTCGCCGACATCGGCCTCGCCGACTTCGGGCGCAAGGAGATCAGCCTCGCCGAGGTGGAGATGCCCGGCCTGATGCAGACCCGCGAGGAGTTCGCGGCGCAGCAGCCGCTGCAAGGGGCGCGGATCACCGGCTCGCTCCACATGACGGTGCAGACCGCCGTGCTGATCGAGACCCTGGTCGCCCTCGGCGCCGAGGTCCGCTGGGCCAGCTGCAACATCTTCTCCACGCAGGACCACGCTGCGGCCGCGATCGCCGCCGCAGGCATCCCGGTCTTCGCCTGGGAAGGCGAGACCCTGGAGGAGTACTGGTGGTGCACCGAGCAGGCCCTGCTCTGGTCCGATGGCGAGGGCCCGAACATGATCCTCGACGACGGCGGTGACGCTACCCTGCTCGTCCACAAGGGCGTCGAGTTCGAGAAGGCGGGCGCCGTGCCGGACCCGGCCTCGGCCGACTCGGAGGAGTTCCGGATCGTGCTCGAGACCCTGCAGCGCTCGCTCGAAGCCGACCCGCAGCGCTGGACCCAGATTGCCGAGGGGATCAAGGGGGTCACCGAGGAGACGACCACCGGCGTGCACCGGCTCTACCAGCTGGCCGAAACTGGCGACCTGCTCTTCCCGGCGATCAACGTCAACGACTCGGTCACCAAGTCGAAGTTCGACAACCTCTACGGCTGCCGTCACTCGCTGATCGACGGGATCAACCGCGCCACCGACGTGATGATCGGCGGCAAGGTCGCCGTCATCTGCGGCTACGGCGACGTCGGCAAGGGCTGCGCCGAGTCGCTGCGTGGCCAGGGCGCCCGCGTGATCGTCACCGAGATCGACCCGATCTGCGCCCTGCAGGCGGCGATGGAGGGCTACGAGGTGCGGACGCTCGATGAGGTCGTCGAGACCGCCGACATCTTCATCACCGCCACCGGCAACAAGGACATCATCACCGCCGGCCACATGGCGCGGATGAAGCACAACGCGATCGTCGGCAACATCGGCCACTTCGACAACGAGATCGATGTCGCGGGGCTTGAGTCCTCGCCGGCCGAGAAGGTCAACATCAAGCCGCAGGTCGACGAGTGGCGCTTTCCCGACGGCCACTCGATAATCCTCCTCTCCGAAGGCCGCCTGCTCAACCTCGGCAACGCGACCGGACATCCGAGCTTCGTGATGTCAAACTCGTTCACCAACCAGGTGATCGCGCAAATCGAGCTCTACGGTCAGCCCGACGGGTTCACGGCCAAGGACGTCACCGTGCTGCCCAAGCACCTCGACGAGAAGGTCGCGCGCCTGCACCTCGCGGCGCTCGGCGTCAAGCTAACCGAGCTGTCCGAAGAGCAGGCCGCCTACCTCGGCATCCCGGTCGAGGGTCCCTACAAGCCCGATCACTACCGCTACTGATCAATCAGCCATGAAGGCAATGGTCCTGGCAGCCGGGCTGGGCACCCGGCTGCGGCCGATCACCTACGGCATCCCGAAGCCGATGGCGCCGGTCCTCAACCGGCCGGTGATGGAGCACGGCCTGCGCCTTCTCGCTCGCCACGGCTTCACCGAGACGATCGCCAACCTGCACTGGTTCCCGGAGACGATCGAAGGCCGTTTCGGCGATGGCTCCGAGTTCGGCCTGAAGCTGTCCTACAGCTATGAGGAGCAGCTGCTGGGGACCGCCGGCGGCGTTCGCAACGTCGCCGATTTCCTCGGCGACTCGTTCCTGGTGATCGCGGGCGACGCGCTCACCGACATCGACCTGACGGCGATGCGCGAGTTCCACGAGTCCCACGACGGGCTGGCGACCGTTGCGACCAAGCGGGTCACCGACACCAGCGAGTTCGGGGTCGTGATTGCCGCTGCAGACGGGCGCATCCAGGGCTTCCAGGAGAAGCCCGAGCCAGCCGAGGCACTCTCCGACATCGCCAACACCTGCATCTACATGTTCCGGGCCGAGGTCTATGACTTCTTCCCGGCGCCGGGGACGAGCAAGGCGGCGAGTGCCGACGACCCTCAAGGCTTCGCCGACTGGGCGATGGATGTCTTCCCGGCGCTGCTCGAGAACGACGTGCCCTTCTACTCGCATGAGATCGACGCCTACTGGAACGACATCGGCAACCTCGAGGAGCTGCGGCAGAGCAACTTCGATGCTCTCGGGGGCGCCGTCGCCGTCGACGCGGGCGCACCGGAGGTGGCTCCGGGCATCCGTTCCGCCGTGCCACTGGAGGACGCTGAGGTCGAGGGGCCGGCGCTGATCGGCGCCGGAGTCGAGCTTGGCGCGGGCGCACGGATCCAGGGGCCGGCGATCGTCGGCGACGGCTGCCGGGTCGGCGCCGGCGCCTGGGTGCGCGACTCGATCCTGCTTGCGGGGGCGGAGCTGCCCGCGGGTGCGATCCTCGCCGGCGGCATCGCCGGTCGCATCGACCGCGCCGAGTCCTGACAGAAAATTGACATTGCGCGCGCCACGTGTGCGCCGGCGGCCCAGAGGATCGGGCCGTGAAGGCACTGCACGCCGTCGCCGCCAGCCTCGTCCCGCCGCTCTGCGCGGCCTGCGGACGCTCCTGTCGTCCCGAGGCAGTTGTCTGCACCCGTTGCGGCCGGCGCCTGGCGGCCGTGTCGCCGTTGACCGGCGCCGGTCCCCCTGGCCTCGACCGTGCCTGGTCTTCGGCACCGCACGAGGGCGTCGCCCGCGACCTGGTCGCCGCGCTCAAGTTCCGTCAACTGCTTCCGGTCGTGGACCTGATGGCCGACCGGATCCACTGGCTCGCCCCGGCGCACCTGCTTAGCGGCGCGATCGTCCCAGTCCCGACCGCCACGCTCCGCTCAATTCGGCGCGGCTTCGACCCAGCCGCCGAGATCGCAAAGGCCCTCGCCACTCGCTTGCAGAGCCCACTGACGCCCTGCCTCACCCGCCGAGGCGGGGGCCGCCAGGTCGGCAAGCGCCGCGCCCAACGCATCGGCCACCCACCCCAGATCCAGGTCAGAGGCCCCGTCCCCCGCAGCGTCCTCCTCGTCGATGACGTGCTGACCACTGGCGCAACGCTTTCGTCCTGCGCAGCAGCTCTCCGAACGCACGGCGCTGTGCGCGTCGTGGCGATCACCTTTGCCCGCCGCCTGTGAGGAGAGGGAAAGGCACTACCCCCTGCGGCTTGTACTTTTTCGGCCGTTTCGATCGCGGACGACTGCCTGCCTCGACCGAAAAAGTTGAGCAGGGGGTGGTGCCTTTCCCTCTTGCCCGGGTACGTGCAGAGGCGTACGATCAGACGACCCAGCCCGAAGGAGGCACTATGCGGATCGAGATTCGTGGTCGCAACGTCGAGATCGACGATGAGTTGCGAGAACACGTGACGAAGCGATTTCGCCGGGTGGGGAAGCAGGTCTCGGAGCTGGCGACGCTCGATGTCGAGATCTCCGAAGAGCGAAACCCCTCCATCACCGATAGCCAGGTGGCCGAGGCGACTCTCAGGTTGAAGGGGAAGACGCTGCGCGCCCACGAGGCCTCGCCCGAGATGGCTCACACGATCCATGAACTCGCCGAGGACATCCGCCGCCAAGTGAAGAAGCACCGCGAGCTGCGTCGCAAGCGCAGCCAGACGCGCCGGGCCGTCGCCCGCATGCGCGGTCGCACGGCCTAGGGCCGGGCGGCTCTTAACCCACCACCCATCGCTACCCTTGGTCGATGCCTGACGCAAGGGAAATGGTTACGCGCGCGCTGCGCGTGGGGGAGGGGCGCAAGGCCAAGGGCTACCAGAAGCGCGCCGAGGCGATCAACCAGATCGAGCCGGAGATGGAACTGCTCGAGGACTCGGAGCTGCGCCAGGAGGCCGATGCGCTGCGGGAGCGCGCTCGCAACGGCGAGTCGCTCGACGACCTCCTGCCCGAGGCTTTTGCGCTGACCCGCGAGGCCAGCCGCCGCAGCATCGGCCAGAGGCATTTCGACGTCCAGCTGGTTGGCGGCATGGTCCTGCACGACGGTGCGATCGCCGAGATGAAGACGGGAGAGGGCAAGACGCTGACCGCGACCCTGGCGGTCTTCCTCAACGCGCTGGCCGGCGACAGCGTCCACCTCGTCACCGTCAACGACTACCTTGCCCGCCGCGACTCTGAATGGATGAAGCCGATTTACGACACGCTCGGGGTCAGCGTGTCCGCTGTCCAGGAGGGCGACGACCACGCGACCAGGCAGCGCAAGTACGCCTGCGACGTCACCTACGGCACCAACTCCGAGTTCGGCTTCGACTACCTGCGCGACAACATGGCCGAAGCGCTCGAGCACTGCGTCCAGCGCGGTCACCACTTCGCGATCGTCGACGAGGTCGACAACATCCTGATCGACGAGGCGCGGACGCCGCTGATCATCTCCGGCGCTCCTGAGCAGGCGGCTCAGCTCTATTACAAATTCGCCCGCCTCGCCCGGCAGATGAAAGGCGTGCCTGCCAAAGACAAGCTGCGCTCGCTGGGCGAGTCGAGGGACACCTCCGAAGTCGACTACGACTACGAGTACGACGAGAAGCACAAAACCGTCTCGCCGACTGAGAAGGGGGTGAAGCGGGCGGAGGAGTTCCTCGGCGTCGACAACCTCTACCTCTCAGAGCACGGCAGCCTCGTCAACCACCTCTTTCAGGCGCTCAAGGCCGAGTCGCTCTACAAGCGCGACAAGGATTACGCCGTGATCGACGGCCAGGCGATGATCATCGACGAGTTCACCGGCCGCATCCTCGAGGGTCGCCGCTGGTCGGAAGGCCTGCACCAGGCGGTCGAGGCGAAGGAGGGCGTGGCGATCGGCGAGGAGAACCAGACCCTCGCCACGATCACCCTGCAGAACTACTTCCGCCTCTACGACAAGCTTTCCGGGATGACCGGCACGGCCCTAACCGAGGCCACCGAGTTCATGAAGATCTACAAAATTCCCGTGGTCGAGATCCCGACCAACCGGCCGATGGTCCGAGCCGACCACAACGACCAGATCTTCAAGACGAAAGGCGGCAAGTGGAAGGCGGTGATGGAAGAGATCGTCGCCCGCCACGAGATGGGCCAGCCGATCCTGGTCGGCACGGTCTCGGTCGAGATCTCGGAGATGATCTCCGGCGAGCTGAAGCGAAACGGGATCGAGCACGCGGTGTTGAACGCGAAGCCCGAGCACGCCGAACGAGAGGGTGAGCTGATCGCGCAGGCGGGTCGCAAGGGCGCGGTGATGATCGCCACCAACATGGCCGGCCGCGGCGTCGACATCAAGCTCGGCGGCGACCCCGAGCATCTCGCCGAGCACGAGCTGAAGAAGCGGGGGCTTGGTCCTGGCGACGAGGGTTATGAGGAGGCCTTCGAGGCCGAGGTGGCCAAGTTCGAGCCGCAGTGCGCTGCGGAGGCCGAGGAAGTGCGCGAGCTGGGCGGCCTCTTCATCTGCGGCACCGAGCGCCACGAGTCGCGCCGAATCGACAACCAGCTGCGCGGCCGCTCCGGCCGCCAGGGCGACCCGGGCGAGAGCCGCTTCTACCTCTCCGCCGAAGACGACGTGATCCGCCTCTTTGCCGGCGATCGCATCTACAAGATCCTCGACCGGCTCGGACCGGTCGACGAGGAGGGCGGCGAGCTGCCGCTGGAAGCCAAGATGCTGACCAAAACGGTCGAGGGCGCGCAGAAGAAAGTCGAGGAGCAGAACTTCCTGATCCGCAAGCGGGTGCTCGAGTACGACGACGTGATGAACGAGCAGCGCCGCGTCGTCTACAAGTACCGGCGCGAGATCCTCGAGGGTCGCGACATGTCGGACGTGGCGCGCGACGAGATCGAGGGCGTGATCGAGCGCCTCGTCGACGAGTACACCCCGGGTGACGAACTCGATGAGTGGGACATGCCGGAGCTGGAGGGCCAGCTGCGACAGATCTGGCCGGTCAGCGTCGACGTCGCCTCGATGGCGCCGGAGGCGGTCGACCGCGAAAGGCTCAAGGACGCACTCGACGAAGACGCGATGAACGCCTACGACGAGCGCGAAGGGCAGGTTGGCGAGGAGCTGAACCGCTACCTGGAGCGCTCGATCCTGCTGCAGGTGATCGACAACCGCTGGCGCGAACACCTTTTCGACATGGACTACCTGCGCGAGGGAATCCACCTACGTGGCTTCGCCCAGATCGACCCGCTTGTCGCCTACAAGAACGAAGGCTTCGCCATGTTCGAGGAGCTGATGCACTCGATCTGGGAGGAGTTCAGCAAGCTGATCTTCCACGTCGAGGTGGAAGTGGACCCGGCGCAGGCGCGCCAGGCCTTCGGGCCCAACGGGGGCTCGCAGCCGGCCTCGCTCGACTACTCCGGCGGCACCCTGGAGGGACAGCCGTCGGCCCTGCAGCAGGTCGCCGCGGGTGGCTCGGAGGGGGGCGTGGAGACGATGGCCCCCCAGGCGCCAGGACCGGGTGGCAACGGCCTCGGCGAGCCGGTCGAGACCGTGGTCAAGGACGAGCACGACAAGATCGGCCGCAACGACCCGTGCTGGTGCGGCTCCGGAAAGAAGTACAAGAAGTGCCACGGGGCTTGAGGACGCTGCAAACTGGCGCATCTCGGCGTCCTCGGTCGGGCGTCTCGCTCACGTAGGGATCTACGCTCGCTTCACCGCCCTCCCTGCGTCCACCGACCTGCTTGGTTTTCGCGCCCTCAAACCCCGTGGAAAAGGTTTCCGACCCAGTTAGAGAGTTCATTCGGGCCTTCAACGAGCGCGATTTGGATGCGTTTGTAGATGTACTCGACCCAGAAGTCGAACTCCATTCGATGCGCGGCCTTCGCAAGGGAAGGGAGGCGGCGCGACTTTGGGCTACGCGGCCATCTGGCGGCGTGCAACAGACGATCGAGCTGGAGGAGCTGCACGAGGAGACCGACCAGGCGGTGGCGCTGATCAGACGCGTCTGGCGCTGGGAGGAGGATGGGTCGGCGGCGGGCGAGGATGAGATGGCGTGGTTCTTCGAGCTGCGAGGCCGGCGGATAAGCAGCTGGCGACCCTACGAGGACCGGGCCGAGGCGCTGAGTAAGCTGCGCTGATGGCCGATGCCGCCTCGACTGAATCGGTTCCAGCGCGGCTCGCCGAGATCCGCGGCCAGCTGAAGCTGCTCGCGGATTATCTTTGACCCGGTTTCACTGGAGGCGGAGGCGGAGCGGCTCGAGGGCGAGATGGGCCGTCCCGGGTTCTGGGACGACCAGGATGCCGCCGCCCGCACCTCGGCCGCCCATGCCCGCGCCCAGCGCAAGCTGACCACCTTCCGTGAGCTCGAAACCGAGGTCGACGATCTCGGTGAGCTGGCCGAGATGGCAGCCGAGGACGACGAGATGGCGGCCGAGCTGAACGCGCAGCTGCCCGCGGTCGAGCGCCACCTCGCGGCGCTCGAAGAGGCACGCCTGTTCAGCGGCTCCTACGACGCCGGCGACGCCGTGGTTACCGTCCACGCCGGCGCCGGCGGCACCGACTCGCAGGACTGGGCCGAGATACTGCTGCGGATGTACCTGCGCTGGGCCGAGCGGCGCGGCTTCGAGGTCGAGATGAAGGAGGCCTCGCCGGGGGAGGAGGCCGGCCTCAAGTCGGCCACCTTCATCGCCCGGGGCGAGAACGCCTACGGCCTCTTCGCCGCCGAGCGCGGCGTCCACAGGCTGGTGCGGATCTCGCCCTTCGACTCCTCCGCCCGCCGCCACACCAGCTTTGCCCAGCTCGACGTCGGCCCGCTGGTCGACGAGGGGGTCGAGGTCGAGATCGACGACGCTGACCTGCGGGTCGACACCTACCGCGCCTCAGGCGCCGGCGGCCAGCACGTCAACAAGACCGACTCGGCGGTGCGGATCACCCACATCCCCACCGGCGTCGTGGTCCAGTGCCAGAACGAGCGCTCGCAGACGCAGAACAAGGCGGTAGCGATGCAGTTCCTGCGCTCAAAGCTGATCGAGCTGGAGGAGCGCAAACGAGCGGAGCAGCTCGCCAAAGAGCGGGGCGAGGTCAAGGACGTCGCCTGGGGATCGCAGATTCGCAGCTACTTCCTGCACCCCGACCAACGGGTCAAGGACCACCGCACCGGCCACGAGGCGGGGGATGCCCAGCGCGTCCTAGACGGCGACCTCGACGACTTCATCCGTGACTACCTCAACAAGACGGCCGCCTCGTCGGCGAACTAGGCGAGTGGAGTCGCTGCGCTACCTGGAGCGATCCCCGGCCGGGGAGGCGGACGGACTCCTGGTGCTCCACCATGGCCGCGGTACCGACGAGCGGGACCTGCTCGGCCTCGCCGACGTCCTTGACCCCGAGCGGAGGCTGCACGTCGTCACCCCGCGGGCACCGCTGGCGCTTCCAGGCTCACCTGGCTACCACTGGTATCTGGTGCCGCGGGTCGGCTACCCGGACCACGACACCTTCCATGCGGCCCGGCGCGCACTCGCGGAGCTGCACGACCGGCTCTGGGAGCAAACCGGGATCGAGGCCGGGCGCACCGTCCTCGGCGGGTTCTCGATGGGCGCGGTGATGAGCTACGCGATGGCTCTGGACGCCGACCGCCCACCGGTGGCGGGGATCCTCGCCTTCAGTGGCTTCGTCCCCGTCGTCGAGGACTGGCAGCCCCACCTCGATCGCCGCGCAACTCGTGCTTTTGTCGCCCACGGCAGGCGCGACCCGATCATGGAGATCGAGTTCGCCCGCCGCGCCCGCGAGCTGCTCGAGGAGGGAGGGCTCGAGGTCGAGTACCACGAGTCCGATATCGGCCACCAGATTGACCTTGAGCACCTGCGCTATGCCGGCGAGTGGCTGGACAAGAGCGCTGGGTAGAGGAGCACCGGGTGCCCCGCCCGGCTCAACTTTTTCCGAAGGAAGGAGGCGGTCGTCCGCGGGCGTCAGTGCGGAAAAAGTACAAGCCGCCGGGAGGGGCACCCGGCACTCCTGTCAGCCGCTGCGATGTTCGCCACGATCTTCTTTCCACCGCGCTCGGCCAGTTTCTCTGCGAAGCGGAGGACGCCGCTGTGGCCGAGATAGCGTCGGACAGAACCAATCTGAACCGAGCCTCGCTGGATCGTGATGCGGGCGCTGAAGGGCTCGTTGGTCGTGTAGCCGATCGTCAGCTTCAGCTTGTCCTGCCTGGTCACCGCGTGGGCGTGGGCGCTGCGCAGGGGGCAGACGTCGCCTGGGAGTGGTTCGGCTTCTTCTTCCTCTTCCGATTCCTCTTCCCCCCAGTCTTCGACTTCACTTTCCGCTTCCGCTTCTTCCTCTTCGAAGGCCGCCGGCAGCGGCGGCAAGTCTGGCGTTGGGAAGGGGTTATGAGCCGCAGCTGCTGGTTGCGCGGCAATGGCGACGGCGGCGGCCAGCGACGCGATCAGGGCGGTCAAAGAGAGGGGCGACATCCGGGATAAGGATCGACCGCCAGCACCCGATGCTTGAGCACGAGTGACGTTCCTGCGGGCTTCCCAGGTAGATTCGGCCGATGCGTGGCGCGCCCCCAGAGCTCGACGGTGTCAGCCACCGCTACGTCGAGGTGGCCGGAACGCGGCTGCACGTCGCCGAAGCGGGGGAGGGGCCGCCGGTCGTGCTCCTGCACGGCTGGCCGCAGCACTGGTGGGTTTGGCGCAAGGTGATCCCGGCCCTGGCCGCCGAGCGGCGGGTGATCTGCCCGGACCTGCGCGGCTTCGGCTGGAGCGAGGCGCCACCGGGGCGCTACGAGATCCAGGAACTTGCGGACGACATCCTGGCTCTGCTCGACGAGCTGGCGCTCGACGAGGTGGAGTTGATCGGACACGACTGGGGCGGCTACGCCGGCTTCCTGCTTTGCCTGAAGGCGCCCGAGCGCTTCCGTCACTACCTCGGGCTGGGAATCGTGCACCCCTGGTTCGAGCCGCCGAAGCCGTCGCTGCAGGCGCTCAGCCGGACCGCCTACCAATTCCTTCTCGCCAGTCCCGGCCTGGGCGCCGGCATCCTTCGCTACGTCCCGGCCTTCGTCCGACTGGCAATCGAAAAGGGCTCTCATCCGGAGATGCGTTGGACGGCGGAGGAGCTTGACTGCTACGCGCGGAGCTTTCAGTCCCGTAGCCACGCGCTCGCCTCTTCACACGTGTACCGAAGCTTCCTGGTGCGCGAGCTGCCTCGTCTCAAAAAGGGCCACTATCGCTCCCAGCGCCTCACCGTGCCGACTCGCATCCTCGCCGGCGAGGCCGACCCGGTGATCAAAGCCGACATCCTCGCCGGCTACGAGCCCTACGCCGACGACATGAGTGTCGAGATCCTCTCGGGCTGCGGGCACTTCGTTGCCGAGGAGAAGCCGGACATCGTCGTCGAGCGAGCGCGGCAACTCTTCGGGCCCGTCGCCGTCTCCGGCTAGAGCACGCCCTCCAGCTTCAGCAGCGCTTCCTTCATCGGCAGGCCGCCGCCGTAGCCGCCGAGGGCGCCGCCGCTGCGCAGCACCCGGTGGCAGGGGACGACGATCGGCAGCGGGTTGGCGCCGCAGGCGGTGCCCGCGGCGCGGACCGCTCGCTCGTTGCCGGCGCTGCGGGCGACCTCGGTGTAGCTGCGCGTCCGTCCATAGGGGATGCGGTTGATTGCCTGCTGGACTTTCTTGCGGAAACCGTCGCTGAGCTGCCAGTCGAGCGGCAGGTCGAACTCGGCGAGCTTGCCATCGAAGTAGAGGTCGAGCTCGCGGCGGGCCTCGTCGAGTCGGGCCGGCGCCTCCAGCACCCGGGGGGAGACGCGCGTCGCCAGCTCCTCCAGGGTCGGCCTCGGTCCCGAACTGGGGGAAGCTCACCTTGACCAGGCCACGCGGCGTCGCCGCCAGCAGCAGCGGCCCAAAGGGTGAGTCGATCGTGGCGTAGGCGACGTCGAGCAGGCCCTCGGCGTCGGCCCGCTCGGCAAGGCGGTCAAGTGCGTTCTTCATGCCAGCTCCTTTCTCAGTCGCTTGATTCCCTCGTGCAGGCTGCGACGCGCCGCCTCCGGTGAACAGCCGAGCGCCGCGGCGATCTCGGCGTGGGGGAGATCGCAGCCGTAGCGCAGGGCGACCGCGGCGCGCTGCTTGGGCGGCAGGGCGGCGACCGCGCCCCAGATCTCGCCGTCCGGCTCGGGGTCGCTGACCGCGACCTCGACGATCTCTTCCACCGGCACCGGCCGGCGGCCGTTGGCGCGGTGATGGTCGGTCGCCTTGCGGTAGGCGATCGTCAAGCAGCCAACCGCGCAGATTGCTCGCGTCGCCGAGCTGCGGATAGGCGCGCAGCGCTGCCAGAAAAGTCTCCTGGAAGCAGTCGTCGGCGTCGCTGCGCCCGACCGCACCACGCAGCACCGCCATCACGTCGGCGGCGTGCTCGTCGAGCAGGCTCTGGAAGGGGGGCAAGTCGGTCAAGTCATGGATTAAACGCCCCAGCCCCCTCTAGCGTGAGATCGCGTTCGCTGTTTGTGGGGGCTATGCGCCGCAAACAGCGAACGCGCGCTGAAATAAGGTGCGCCCATGGCTGATCTCCGCGACGTGATGGCTCGCGCGCTTGCTGAGGATGTCGGCTCCGGCGACGTTACGTCGGAGGCGGTCGTGCCGGAGGGGTCGGGGGCGCGGGCGCGGATCGTGCAGAAGCAACCCGGCGTGGCGTTCGGCTTCGCCGCGGTCGCCGAGGCGATGCGTCAGTGCGGGGTCGAGCAGGTCGACAACCTGGTGGTCGAGGGGCAGTGGCGCGATGGGGTGCCGGCGGAGGTGGTCTTGGCGAGCGGCTCGGCACGGGCGTTGCTCGCGGCCGAGCGCACCGCGCTCAACTTCCTCGGTCACCTCTCCGGCATCGCCACGCTGACCGCCCGCTTCGTCGAGGCGGTCGCTGGCACCGGCGCCCAGGTCCTCGACACGCGCAAGACCACGCCGGGTCTGCGCGAGCTGGAGAAGGCGGCTGTGGCGGCGGGAGGCGGCCGCAATCACCGCATGGGCCTCTACGACGCGATCCTGATCAAGGAGAACCACATCGCCCTCGCCGGTGGGGTGGCGAAGGCCGTGCACGCCGCCCGCGGCGTGCACCCGGAGCTGGCGATCGAGGTCGAGTGCCGCGACCTGGAAGAGGTCGCCTATGCGCTCGGAGTCGGCGCCGATCTGCTGCTGCTCGACAACATGGACACGGAGCAACTGCGCAAGGCGGTCGAGCTGCGCGACACCTCGGGCGGCGCCAAGCCGCCCTCGCTAGAGGCCTCGGGCGGCGTCTCCCTCGAGACCGTCCGCGAGATCGCCGAGACCGGCGTCGACCTGATCTCCGTCGGCGCCCTCACCCACTCAGCGCCGAGCCTCGACTTCAGCCTCCTACTTGAGCAGGCGTGAGAGGCGGCGGTCCTTGAGGACACGGCCGCCGGTCTGCTCGGCGGGGCAGTAATTGGTCTGGTGCTCGGAGAAGAAGACGGCCTCGATCGTCGCGCCGCAGCGTGGGCAGGGCTCGCCCTCGTGCTTATGGATCCGCAGCGGCTTCGGCGGCTTGTCGGGAAGCTGCTCGCCGATCGTCTCCTCGTAGTGGTCGATCGCGTCGCCGAGCACGTGCAGCGCCTGCCGCAGGCGCTCGGTCTCCTCCTCATCCAGCTCGGAGCCCTTCTTGAACGGGGAGAGGCGAGCCTCCCAGAGGATCTCGTCGACCCAGGAGCGGCCGATCCCGGCAATGTCGCCCTGATGGCGAAGCAACGGATGTAGATGGCGCGGCTGGTCGATCAGCTTCGCGAACTCTTCGCGTGGCGGTGCCGGCCAGGCTTCAGGCCCCAGCCTCGCGACCGCCTCGTCGTCCTCGACGGCATCGGTCGGCAGCAGCTTCGCCCAGGCGCGCTGCTTGGTCCCGAGCTCGCGCAGCCGCAGCTCACGCCCGCCCTCGAGCCGGACCAGGACTCGCGAGGCGCGGTCTTTGAGCGAGGCCCGTTTGTCGAACACCCGCAACCTGCCCGCCGACATCAGGTGGATCAGCAGGGCGTGGTCGCCGAACTCGACGACGAGCAGCTTGCCCACACGCCGGACGCCAGTCAGCTCTCGCCCCGCCAGCATCTCCAGCGGCGGATCGAAGGTCTTCATCACGTTCATGCCCGGCGCCAGGGCCGACTCGACCACCGCGCCGTCAAGTACCGCATTCAGTCGGCGCGCCGTTATCTCGACCTCGGGAAGCTCGGGCATGTCGAGAGGGTAGACTTGAACGCAGCATTCATTCGACTGGTTTGAGGCGTTGCCGGGCCAGCGAACATCGGAAACGGAGGGCTCCATGCAGGAGCTGCCCACGATCCAACCTACGATCGCACCGGACCTCGGTCAGGAGGAAGTCCGCGCTCTGAGCGAGGAGGTTCGCGCGCTCGCCGCCGAGCGCAACGCCGTCATCCTCGCCCACAACTACCAGCTGCCCGAGATCCAGGATGTCGCCGATCACATGGGTGACTCGCTCGGCCTCTCGCGCCAGGCGGCCGCCACCGACGCCGATGCGATCGCCTTCTGCGGCGTCCACTTCATGGCTGAGACGGCCTCGATCCTTTCGCCCGAGAAGACCGTGCTGATCCCTGACCTCGATGCCGGCTGTTCGCTCGCCGACTCGATCGACGCCGACCAGCTGCGCGCCTGGAAGGCCGAGCACCCTGGCGCGGTCGTGGTGATGTACGTCAACACCTCGGCCGAGGTGAAGGCCGAGACCGACTACTGCTGCACCTCCTCCAACGCAGTGCAGGTGGTCGAGCACATCTGGGCTGAGCACGGCCCCGAGACCGAGATCCTCTTCGGCCCCGACATGTGGCTGGGCGCCTTCGTCGAGCGCGAGACCGGCCTACGCGACGATCCCGAGCGGCGCGCCCGCTTCCACGTCTGGGACGGCGAGTGCCACGTCCACGCTGGGATCCGTCCCGACGACATTTCCCGCACCCGCGCCGAGCACCCGGAGGCCGAGTTCCTGATCCACCCCGAGTGTGGCTGCTCGACCCAGGCGATGGAGTACGTCTCCTCCGGCGACATCGAGGCCGAGGGCGTCCACATGCTCTCGACCTCAGGGATGCTCAAGCACGTCGAAGCCAACCCCGACGGCAGCTTCGTCGTCGCCACCGAGAACGGGATGCTCTACCCGCTCCAGCAGGCGGCGCCACAGGCCAACCTGATCGAGGCCAACCGGATGGCCTTCTGCAAGTACATGAAGATGATCACGCTGCCGAAGCTGCGCGACTCGCTACGCGAGATGAAGTTCGAGGTCAGCGTCCCGGCCGCGGTCGCGGAGCGGGCGCGGGTACCGATCGAGCGCATGGTCGCGATCGGGTAGCGACAGATATTGTCCCGGCCCGTGCACGAGCTAGCCCAGCAGCTGCGAGTCGATTCGGTCCGCGCCGCAGCTGCGGCGAATTCCGGCCATCCGACCTCCTCGATGTCGGCCGCGGACCTGATGGCGGTGCTCTTCACGAAGTACTTGCGCTACGACTTCGACGCCCCCGAGAACGGCGCCAATGACCACCTGGTCTTCTCCAAGGGCCACGCTTCGCCGCTGCTCTACGCGCTCTACAAGGCGGCTGGGGCGATCGACGACGAAGAGCTGCTCACCTTCCGCGAGTTTGGCTCGCGCCTGCAGGGCCACCCGACGCCCGAACTGCCCTGGGTCGACGTAGCCACCGGCTCGCTCGGGCAGGGCCTGCCGATCTCGGTTGGCATCGCGCTCGCCGCGGACCGGCTCGAGCGCTCCGACCTGCGGGTCTGGGTTCTCTGCGGCGACTCGGAGTTGGCCGAGGGCTCGATGTGGGAGGCCTTCGAGCATGCTGGCTACGCCGGGCTCGACAACCTGATCGCGATCGTCGACGTCAACCGGCTCGGCCAGCGCGGTCCGACTATGCACGAGTGGGACACTTCTTCACTGGCGGCACGCGCGAGCGCCTGTGGTTGGGACGTGCAGGAGATCAACGGCCATGACCTGGACGCGATCGACGCCGCCTACGCGCGGGCACAGGAGGCCGATAGACCCGCGGTGATCTTTGCCCGCACCAAGAAGGGCTCTGGGGTCGCCGCGGTCGAGGACAAGGAGAACCAGCACGGCAAGCCGCTTCCCGACCCCGAGGCCGCAGTCGAGGAGCTGGGCGGGATCCGCTCCCTCAGCGTCAGCGTGCAGCCGCCGCCCCAGCCGAAGCCTTTCGAGGTCGAGAAGGCCCAGGTCGAGCGGCCCAGTTACGAGCTGGGCGAGAAGGTCGCGACCCGGGGCGCCTATGGCGACGCTCTGGCCTGGCTCGGCTCGATCGACGAGAAGGTCGTCGCCCTCGACGGCGAGGTCGGCAACTCGACCTACGCCGAGCGTTTCGCCGCCAAGCATCCGGACCGCTTCTTCGAGATGTACATCGCCGAGCAGCAGATGATCGCCGCGGCGATCGGCATGCAGACGCGCGGCTGGAAACCCTTCGCCTCATCGTTCGGCGCCTTCCTCAGCCGCGCCTACGACTTCGTCCGTATGGGCGCGATCTCGAATGCGGACTTGAAGCTCTGCGGCTCCCACGTCGGCGTCTCGATCGGCCCCGACGGGCCATCGCAGATGGCGCTCGAAGACATCGCCTCGCTCCGTGCCGTCTTCGGCAGCGTCGTGCTCTACCCCAGCGACGCCAACCAGACCGTACAACTGCTCGACGCGATGCGCGAGTGCTACGGCATCAGCTATCTGCGGACCACCCGTGAGGCGACGCCTGTGCTCTACGGGGCGGACGAGACATTCAAGATCGGCGGCAGCCACACCGTCCGCACCAGCGCCGAGGACGCCGTCACCCTGATCGGCGCCGGCATCACCCTGCGCGAATGCCTCGCCGCCGCCGACGAGCTCGCCAGCCGCGGGATCACGGCCCGGGTGATCGACCTCTACTCGGTCAAGCCAGTCGATGCCGAGACCCTGCTAACAGCGGCCGCTGAGACGCAGGCGCTGGTCACGGTCGAGGACCACTGGCCGGAGGGCGGCATAGGAGAGACCGTCGCCGGCGTGCTGGCCGAGGCCGGCGCGAGTACCCGGCTCGTGCGCCTGGCCGTCTCTGGTCGTCCCGGCAGCGGCCCGCCCGCGTCCCTGCTGTCTGCGGCCGGGATCGACGCCTCCGCGATCGTTGCCGCGACCGAGGCGGCACTCGAGCGCAGCCCCGCCTAGAAGGCCGCTTTCAGGGCAATTACTAACGCTCGCTAATGCTTCGCTAAGGTTCTGCGAATGTTTAGTGGGCGGGGAGTTGCGCGCCAACCGGGGCGCAGGAGTCATCCTGCTGCTGGAGAAAGGAGCGCGTCGAATGGCCAGAGCGAAGAAGAGGCGGGACGAGGCGGAGCCGGCACGGCCGCGCCGCGGCGGCAGGCCGATCGTCGAGCTGCGCGACGTGACCAAGGTCTACTCCGGCGGGCACATGGCCCTGGACCGGGTCTCGCTGGCGATCAACCGGGGTGAGTTCGCCTTTCTCGTCGGGCCGACCGGGTGCGGCAAGTCGACCCTGATCAAGATGCTGATCCGGGAGCTCTCGGCAACCGAGGGGACCGTGAGCATCGCCGGCCGCGACATCGGCGCCCTGCCGGAGAAGAAAATCCCGCAGCTGCGGCGCAACATCGGCACCGTCTTCCAGGACTTCAAGCTGCTGCCGGACCGCACCGTCTACGACAACGTCGCCTACGCGCTGCAGGTGCTCGGCGCCAGCCGCGCCGAGATCCGCGAGAAGGTGGGGGAGACGCTGCGCCTGGTCGGTCTCTCGACCAAGCTGCACAGCTTCCCCGACCAGCTCTCCGGCGGCGAGCAGCAGCGCGTCTCGATCGCCCGCGCCTTCGTCAACCACCCGCCGCTGCTGCTCGCCGACGAGCCCAGCGGCAACCTCGACCCGATCACCTCGATCGGCGTGATGCAGCTGCTCTACCGGATCAACAAGACCGGCACGACGGTGATCGTCGTCACCCACGACCGCGAGATGGTCGACAACATGCGCCGCCGCGTGATCGAGCTCTACGAGGGCCGCGTCGTCCGCGACGAGGTCTCCGGCGGCTACACCGAGGAGTCGACCACCGAGTTCGGCCTGCGCATGCGGGCCGAGATGGGCGTCGGCCCCGAGGGGCAGACCAACGGGCACGACGCCCACGACAGGCTCTTCTGATCGATGTCGCGACTCTTCTTCTTCATCCAGGAGGCATTCAGGGCGCTGCGCCGCAACGCCGCCCCGAGCATGGCGGCGATCGTCACCACCGTGGTCACGGTCGTCCTGCTCGGCGTGCTGATCCCGATCTTCCAGACGGCGCAGTCGAAGAGCGAGGAGGTACGCGACAGCCTCGAGTTCCGGGTCGCCGTCTACGACGACGCCACCGGGCCCGAAGTCGCCTCCCTGCGCGGGGAGCTGGAAGCGATCCCGCACGTCTCCTCGCTCGAGTTCATCACCAAGGCGGAGGCCCTGGCCGAACTCGAAGACGACCTCGGTAAGGAGAAAAGCGAAGACCTCCTGACCCAGCTTCGCGACAACCCGCTGCCGCGCAACTTCGCCGTCAAGGCCGACGACGCCGCCAACCTGGCGGCGGTGAGGGCGGCGATCACCCCGCCCGGGCCAGATGGCAAGCCACGCCCGATCTCACCGATCATCCCCGCCCAAGACGGGATCTTCGATCGCCGCGAAGACGCGCAGAAGATCGAGCAGGTGACCAGCGCGCTGAAGATCGTGCTGACCGTGATCACCGCGCTCCTGATCGTCGCGTCGCTGATGCTGGTCGGCAACACGATCCGGCTCTCGATCTACACCCGCCGCCGCGAGGTCGAGGTGATGCGCCTGGTCGGCGCTACCCGCTGGTTCATCCGCTGGCCCTTCATGATCGAGGGGGTGGTGGTGGGCTTCGCCGGTGGCCTGGCGGCCATACTGACCCTGTGGCTGGGCAAGATCACGATCATCGACCCGCTGGGGGACACGATCTCCTTCCTGGCGGCGCAGAACAACAGCACGCTCTCCTTCCCCGCGCTCGCCGCGATCCTCTTCGGCGCCGCGGTGCTGGTCTCGGCGATCGGCTCCGGGGTCACCCTGCGCCGCTTCCTCAAGGTCTGAGACGCCGGTGAGCGGGGGCCGGTTCGCGGCTCTGGCCGCTTCCCTCCTCGCCGCCCTCTGCCTCGGCATGTGGCTGGGCGGCCACCCCGGCAAGCTGCCCGACTTCCTGCGCGAGCCGTTCGTCGACGAGGCCGCCGGGCTGAGCGCCGAAGCCGCCGAACTGATCGAGGGGAACTACTTCCGCGCGGTCCCGCAGGACGATCTCGCCGGCGCCTCGCTGCGCGGCATGGTGCGGGGGCTGCGCCGCCGCTACCAGGACCGTTTCTCCTCCTATCTCTCCCCCGAGATGAAGGAACGCTTCGACGAGGAGATCTCGGGGCGCTTCTCGGGGATCGGGCTCAGCGTCACCGCGGTCGCGCGCGGCCTGCGGGCCGATCGCGTCTTCCCGCGCTCGCCCGCGGCCCGGGCCGGTATCGAGCCCGGCGACGTGGTCGTCTCAGTCAACGGGCGCTCGATCGCCGGCGAGAGCAGCGAAGCGGCGAGCGAGAAGATCAAGGGACCGGAAGGGAGCGTGGTGCGGATCGGGGTGATTCGCCCGCCGGAGGGCGAGGTCCGGGAGCTGCGCCTGACCCGGGAACAGATCGCGCTCCCCGTGGCCGCCGGCGAGGTGGTGACGGTGGACGGGACCAAGCTCGGCCACGTCAGCTTCTACGGGTTCAGCTCCGGCGCCCACGCCCAGCTGCGCGAGGCCGTACGCAAGGTCGAGCGGCGCGGCGCCGAGGGGATCGTGCTCGACCTGCGCGGCAACGGCGGCGGCCTGCTGCAGGAGGCGGTGCTCGCCGCCAGCGTCTTCCTGCCGGAGGGCGAGGTGGTGGTCTCGACCAAATCGCGCACCCAGGGCGAGACCGTCTACGAGGCGGTGGAGGGGGCGCTGCCGCGCCGGCCGCTGGTCGTGCTGATCGACCGCGGCACGGCGTCGGCGGCGGAGGCCCTCGCCGCGGCGCTGGCCGACGGCGCCGGCGCCGTCGTGGTCGGCGGCCGCTCGTATGGCAAGGGCGTATTCCAGCAGGAGCTCGACCTCGCCAACGGAGGCGCCCTGACCCTGACGATCGGCGAGTACTTCACGCCCTCGGGCGCCAACCTGGGTGGCGACGGGATCGAGCCCGACGTGGCGGCCCAGGACCGCCCCGGCACCGTGCCCGACGAGGGGTTGCAGCGCGCATTGGAGGTGCTCGCGGCGCGAGCACAGGGCCAAGGGTGAGCGGGCGGGACTGGCGCTACCACCGCGCCCGCGCGGGCGGGCCCGGCAACGGGCCAAGCCGAAAAATGCGCGCGAGGCGGTCGAGGCGCTGCTCGAGGAGCGACTGGACCGGCGCGGCTTCCCGGCCAGGCTCGAGCTCGACGCGGCCAGGGCGATGGAGGAGGCTGAGCGGGACGCCGGCGCCCGCCGCGACCTGACCGAGCTTGCCACCTTCACCGTCGACCCGGCTACCGCACGCGACTTCGACGACGCTGTCTCCGCCCAGCGCGAGGGCGACGGCACTCGCCTCTGGATTCACATCGCCGACGTCGCCGCCCACGTCAAGCCCGGCTCGCCGCTCGACGAGGAGGCGAGGCGGCGCGCCAACAGCACCTACGTGCCAGGCACGGTCGAGCCGATGCTGCCCTATGCCCTCAGCGAGGAGGCCTGCAGCCTGGCGCCCGGAGTCGAGCGGCTGGCGGTGACTGCCGAGATCGAGCTGGCGGCCGATGGCTCGCCCCGCGCCGCCAGCTTCTACCGCAGTCGGATCCGCTCCGACGTTCGTCTCGACTACGACCAGCTCGACTCGATCTTTGCCGGCCGCGTACGGCCGCCGGAACCGGTCGCAGAGCCACTGACTGTGGCGAGGGAGGCAGCGGCTGCGTTGGGAGAGCGACGCAGTGCGACCAGCCTCGACGTCGAGTCCTTCGAGCCGGAGTTCCGCTTCGACGCCGAGGGCAACGTGACCGGGGCGCGCGGCGTCGAGCAGACGGAGTCGCACCGCCTGATTGAGCGGCTGATGATCCTCACCAACGAGCAGGTCGCCGGCCTGCTGGAGCGCAAGCGGGTGCCAGCCGTCTACCGCGTTCACCCCCAGCCCGATCCGCTGCGGGTCGAGCACCTGATCGAGCAGCTGGACGCGCTTGGCGTGCCGACACCGCCGTTGCGCGAGGGTCTCGCCCCGCGGCAGGCGGGGGAGGTCGCGGCGGAGGCGAGCCGGCTGGTATCGCAGGAGGCAGCGCGGCGCGGACACGGCCGCAAGGCGTATACATCGCTCGTGCTCCGTTCTCTTCAGCAAGCCCGCTACAGCGAGCGCAACAGCGGCCACGCCGGCCTCGGCAGCGCCGCCTACTGCCATTTCACCTCGCCGATCAGGCGTTACCCCGACCTCGTCGTCCACCGGGCGCTGCTGGCGACGCTGGGAGAGGGGGAGGAGGCACCCCGGGCCGGGGAGGTTAGGGACGTCGCCCAGCACTGCTCTGAGCGGGAGCGCGACTCGGCCCAGATCGAGCGCGACGCCGACGACATCTGCGCCGCTTTCCTGCTCGAGCGCGAGCTCGCGGAGCGCGGTCCCGAGGTGGAGTTCGCGGGCGAGGTGTCGGGGACGATCCGGTCTGGCGGTTTCGTCGGCTTCGGCGGCGAGTTGGGTGACGTTTACGAGGGATTCCTGCCGGTGCGCCTGATCGGCGACGAGCGCTTCGAGCTGAACGAGACCGAGACGGCGCTGGTCGGTCGCGAGTCCGGCCACGCGATCCGCCTCGGCGATCCGATATCCGTCCGGGTGACGGCGGTGGATGCGCCGCGCGGACGGGCCGACCTGGAGCTGACGGATGGCTAAGAAGGGCAAGAAGAAACGGCAGCCCGCCTCGGGCGACGTCGCCACCAACCGCCGTGCCCGGCAAAAGTTCGAAGCGATCGAGAAGCTCGAGGCGGGGATCGTCCTGCGCGGCACGGAGGTGAAGGCACTGCGCGAGGGCAAGGCGCAGATGGGCGACGCCTATGCCGTGGTCGACGCCGGCGAGGTTTGGCTGCGCAATCTCCACATCCCCCCCTACGAACCGGCCAGTCGCGAGAACCACGAGCCCGAGCGTCCCCGCAAGCTGCTCCTGCACAGAGGCGAGATAGAGCGCCTGGTCGGCAAGACGGCCGAGAAGGGACTGACGCTGATCCCCACCCGCGTCTACTTCAAGGGCCAGCGGGCGAAGGTCGAGCTGGCCCTGGCGCGGGGCAAGGAGGGGCGCGATCGCAGGCGAGAGATCGCGGAGCGAGACGTGCGGCGCGAAGTCGAGCGGGAATTCAAGGGCCGGATGAGGTAGCTTCGGGTACCCGAAGGTGGACTTCGTCAGCGACAACATCCAGTACTTCATCGCTGGCCTGCTCGCGGCAGTCCTGTTGCTCCTGCTCGTGATCAGTGTCGCCCAGCGGCGCAGCAAGGAAAAGGCGGCGAAAAAGTCGGCCAGTGCTACTGGTGGGCCGCCCGCGTCCCCACCGTCGCCCCCGAAGGCTGCAGCGCCCGTATCGCAGGGCCAGACCACCAAACTGCCGCCGGTTTCGCCTCCGAGCGCACCGCCGTCGCCAAGCTCGCCCCCGTCGCCTGCTGCGACGGGGCAGGCGCTGAGCCCGAAGGAGAAACGCAAGCAGTCCCGCGAACAGCAGCGAGCGGCCCGCGCTGAGCACCGGAAACGGCGTCAGGCCGAGGCCAAGCGCCGCCGCGAAGAGCGCACGAAACAGCGTGCGGAACGTCGTCACAAGCCTTCCGGAGGCCGTCGCTCGGGCCGGCGGGCGCAGAAGGAAGCTGCGAAGGCGGAGCGCCAGCTCGCCGAGGCGCGGGCCGCGCAGGAGCGCGAGCAGCTGCAGGGTGCGGGCCAGCCAGGTCAGCCGCCGCCGCTGCAGGCCGTGCCGCCGGTGCCCACGCCGCCGCTCGCTCCGGCACAGCAGGTTCCGCCCGTCCTGCCGCCGACCCAGGTCCCGCCGCCGCAGTCGCCGCTGACGCCGGCCGGCGACCCCGCCGCGACCCCGTCGACCTACGGCGATCCAGCCGAGGCCGAGCAGCGGGTGCGGGCCAAGGTCGAAGAGATCCAGCGCGAGGAGGAGCGGATCCGAGCCGAGGCCGATCGCCGCATCCAGGAGGCCGAGCGGCTGCAGCGCGAGGCCGAGGAGCGGGCCGCCCGCGCCGAGTCGGGCCAGACCACGCAGAGCTTCGCGGCGATCCAGCCTGTCGCTGAGACGCCCGGCCTGCAGAGCGCCGAGCAGCGCCTGGCGCAGGGGCGGGAGGCGCAGGAGCAGGCGATGACGGAGGCGCAGGAGCGGCTGCGCCAGATCGAAGAGCGCACCAAGGCGGCTGAAGCTCGCGCCGCCGAAGCGGAGCGCCTCGCCAGGCTGAAGTCCGAAGAGGAAGAGCGCGACCGGCGCCTGCAGGAGATCCGCGACAGCGTCGCGCAGGCCGAAGAGCGCGCCCGCGAGGCCGAGCGCCGCGCGATCGAGGCCGAGCAGGCAGTGATCCGCACGGTGCAGGGAGCGGCGGTATCGCTCCCCCCGGAGCCCTCACCGCCGACCCCGACACCTCCTCCGGCGCCGACACCGCCTCCACCTCCCACGCCCGAGCCGCAGCCGCCGATGCCGCAGCCGCCCACTCCCGCGCCGGAGCCTCCATCGCCGGCACCTCAGCCACCACCCGCTCCACCAACGCCTGCGCCCGAGCCGCCGCCGGCTCCGCCGCCCCCCGCGGCGCAGTCGCCCGGGGGCACGATCGAGCTGAACACGGTCAGCTTCGAGGAGTTGCGCGCGCACGGCCTCTCGGTGACCCAGGCGACACGGCTGCTCGCCCACCGCGAGCGCCTCGGTCGATTCGGCTCAGTTGACGACCTAGATCAGGTCGCGGGTATCCCCGAGGATCAGCTCGCTGACCTCAAGCAGCGTTCAAGCGTTTAAGCCCAATCCCAGCAGGGGTTGCACTTAACTTTTTCGGTCAGCGGATCTTGCCGTCCGAGGTGGGGACGGCCGAAAAAGTACAAGACGTTTCACCCCTACTGGGATTGGGCTTTTACAGTCCGTACGTTTCTAGGAGCTTCAGCCAGATCTCGCTGCGGGTTGGGTACGCGGCGACTGCGTGGCGTAGCTGGGGGAGGGGGACTTCGGCGACGATTGCGATCGTTGCGGCGTGGAGGAAGTCTGCCGTCTCGAACCCGGTGAAGGTGGCGCCGACGATCGTCTTGCGGGCCTCGTCGATCACCAGGCGGGAGGTACCACCGGTCTCCTTGCCCTGAAAGCTGGCACCGGCGGTGCCGTCGGTGCGAATGTCGACGGCTCGGGCGTCGAGTCCCGTCTCTTCAGCCTGGGCAAGGGTCTGGCCGACCGCCGCCACCTGAGGGTCGGTGAAGGTGACGCGAGGAGACCCGATGCCTTCGGCGGTCGCCTCGGCAGCCCGCCCAAGCAGGTTCTCGGCGACGACCCAGGCTTGGTACTTACCCATGTGGGTAAAGAGCGCTCGCCCATTGACGTCGCCGATCGCGTAGAGCCAGTCGCGACCGCCGACGCGCAGGCGGTCGTCGGTCTCGAGGAAGCCGCCTTTGCCGGGCTCGACTCCCGCCGAATCCAGGCCGATGGCTTGCGTGCGCGGTTTGCGTCCCACCGCGACGAGGAGCTCCTCGGCCTCCACCTCGTCGCCGCCGAGCTCGACCGCGACGCCGGCCTCGGTGGAGCGGACCTTCTGGGCGAGCACACCAGTTCGGACGTCGACCCCATGCTGGTCGCGCAGGGCATCCGCCACTTCTTCTCCGGCAAACGGCTCCTCGCGGGGAAGCAGCTGCTCCTCGCCCTCGACCAAGGTGACGGAGGTGCCGAGCGATGACCAGGCTTGGGCCAGCTCCGACCCCACCGGCCCACCGCCGAGCACGATCATGCTCGCGGGGACGCGCTTCGAGGTGGTCGCGTCACGGTTGTTCCATGCGCGCACCGAGTCGAGCCCCTCTATGGGTGGCATCGCGGCGCCGCTGCCGGTGGCGACGACGATGGCGCGACGGGCCGTGAGGGTCTCGTCGCCGACGGCGACGCGCCGCTCACCGTCAAGCCGCCCCGCGTCCCGCAACAGCTCGATTCTGCGCTTTTCCAGCCAGGGCAGCTGCCCCGAGTCATCGAGCTCGTGGATCACCTCGTCGCGGCGGGCGAGGATCGCCTCCGCGTCGAGACCGCCGTTTCCCGTTGGGACGCCGGGCACCCGCTGTGCCTCGGCCAGCACGTCGGCGGGTCGCAGCAGCGCCTTCGACGGCATGCAGGCATAGAAGGAGCACTCTCCCCCAATCAGGTGGGGCTCGACCAGGGCCACTTCTAGACCATCCTCGGCGAGTCTCCCAGCGCAGACCTCGCCCGCGGGCCCGGCTCCCAGGACGATCGCGTCGAATTGCCGTTCGGCCACCCTGACACCGTACAATCGTCTGAGACATAGCGCGGGGGTGACAGGCTTCGACCTGGCCGATCCGTGCGACAGGTTGCAGGCCGAGGTTGCCGGAGGCCTCGTTAAACCCCGGCACCAACCAATACGTGCGGACCATGAGTTCGCCCTCGCTGCTTAGTTAGAAGCTAAGCGATGAGAGTCGGTCCTCCCTCGCCCGCGGGGAGGGGCACCGGCTTCAAATTGCGGGCTCACCCAGGCGGATCGCCCCGTCCGATAGGGGACATTTCAGAGGGCTTTGTCTCCCGCAGTGCCCGCCGGCGCGGACCCCGGGAGACGAGAATCAAGCGCCGGCTAAGCCTGTAGAGACCATCGCACTACGACCAGGGACGTGGGTTCGAGTCCCACCACCTCCACTTTGCGGAAGCCCCGGCACATCTGGGGACTTCTGCATTTCGTGAATCATCCCGATCCCCCGCTGGCGACGCGCTCGAAGGGCCATCGGGGGGTGAAGGGCGCTCGGGTTCCGGAGATCCCTTCCCCTGGCTCTCCCCGCAGCCCCCGGGACCGTCTTGGTGCGGTCCCGGGTCGCGGGGCGATGGTTGCAGCTCTTGGCGCCGCTACCGCAGTTACTCTTTGCCAGTTACTCGGTGCCACTCTTGCTCAAGCTGCTCCCCATTTCTTGCCTATCTCTGAGCCGCTCAACGAGAACAGCGCATCGAGACTCAGATGTGCTTGATTGGCTCCATAGAGAATTGTACATCCAAATAATTCTAACAACCCTTTACTCGAGATTAACTTGACTACCTCGTCTTCAAACGGTTTCTGGATTGAGGCGACAAAACAGCCTTTTAGCCGTGATTCTGCCGGCATTGCGCATTCTGATTCTCCAATCACAACGGTTGCAAACGTTAACCCGTCTAACGGAGTAAATAAGATATAAGGAGTACCTTTGCCTAGTTTGTGTTCTGCTCCACCCAAGCCATCCAGTGTTAATTTGGTGCCGCCTTCATGTAATATCACTAAGGCTAACGTTTTGATTATTATATCGAAATATGAGCATTTGGCGCCGACTAATACACCGCCACTCACCCCCTGCACATAGCAGTTTTCCAATTCGAAGTCCACATGGCCATGGCCATGTGAATTGATGTTGCCCGTAACTGTGGCTTCGTGACAGATTAACTCATGGTTCAGATTTAAGATCAAGAGGCTGCTTGTTAAGGCGTTCTCCAATTTTCCTGTAATCGTTTCTTCTAACCAATTGGGATTTGTGGGTTCGGCGATTAAAAATTCTCCCGATGCCTGAGCCCCGGCCGCCGCAAAGGCCATCAGGCCAAGCGCGGCCAGGAGCGAGAGGCCGAGGGCCCTGAGTCCTTGCTTTCTGTAGTTCATGGGTTCCTCTCATAGTGGTTACGATGTGTCATGTGACGTTCATGCGTCACGCGCGACCAGCATCGTTCCCGATGGCGACGCCGTCAAGAACTTGTCCGTAAGGTCTTCTAACTGACCGCAGAGGTCGACGCCTGGCCTTTCGTAGCGACCGCGATGCTCAGTCGGATGTGGGAACCACGAGAGCGGACCGCCACTGAGCTCGCCAGTCCGTCGCGCCGCATAGGCTGCCGCCCGTGGACTGGTGGGAAGCAATCCTCCTCGGCGCGGTCGAGGGGTTTACCGAGTTCCTGCCGATCTCGAGCACCGGCCACCTGACCATCCTCGAGCGGTTGCTCGGCTACTCCACCGACGACCCCGATGTCACCGCCTTCACCGCGATCATCCAGGTCGGCGCGGTTGCCGCCACCCTGCTCTTCCTCCGCCACGACATCGCCAGGATCCTTGCCGCCTGGGGGAGGGGGCTGGTCAGGCCGGCGAACCGTTCCTCGGGCGACTACCGCTTTGGCTGGGCGGTGATCCTCGGCTCACTCCCGATCGCGATCGTCGGCCTCGCCTTCAAGGACGAGATCGAGACGACGCTGCGCAGCCTCTGGTTCGTCGGCAGCGCGCTGATTCTATGGAGCGGCGTGATGTGGTTCGCCGACAGCCGCGCCACGCAGGAGCGGCACGAGGCCGACGTCACCTGGCGCGACACGCTGATCATCGGCGTCGTCCAGTGCCTGGCCCTGGTGCCTGGGGTCTCGAGGGCGGGGGCGACGATGTCCGCCGGCCTGCTGCGTGGGATCGATCGGGTCGCTGTGACCCGACTCTCGTTCTTCCTCTCGATCCCGGCGCTGAGCGGCGCCGCGGTCCTGCAGACGGTCACCGAGTTCAACAACATCTCCGGTGGCGTCGGCTGGGGGCCGACCATCGTCGCCACGCTGGTCAGCTTCGCTGTCGCCTTCGCTGCCGTCTCTTGGCTGCTGCGCTACATCGCGCGGCACAACTACTCGGTCTTCATCATCTACCGGGTTGCTCTCGGGGCGTTTGTCCTGGCCCTGGTCGCTAGCGGGGCGGTGGCGCCGAAGTGAGGAAGGCGAGCACCTCCGCGGCGTTGCGGTCGGGCGGAAAGACCGGGTAGAAGACCTTGGCGACGACGCCGGCCTCGGCGACCAGGGTCAGGCGCCGGTAGAGCGTCCTCCCCTCCACCGTGAAGGTGGGCAACTGCAGCCCCGTCGCCAGGAGCAGATCGGCGTCGCTGAGCAGCGGGAACGGGATCTGCTCTCGCTGCGCGAACTCCTGCTGTTCGGCGGGGGTCTGGGCGCTGATTCCGACTACCGTGGCGCCGAGCCGCGCGAACTCTTCTCGGCTGTCGCGAAAGGCACAGCTCTGCGGCGTGCATCCGCGTGCCCCCGGGATCTCGTCCCAGCCCTGGGGGAGGGGCTCGCCGGGGACTCCGGTGCGCGGGTATACGTAGGCGACCAGCCGCTCCTTGGCAAGTTCTGCCAGGTTGGCGCTTCCGCCCTGCGTGGACGGGAGCACCAGTCCCTCAGGCAGCACCGATCCGGGCAGGTGGTCGGCGGCGCCGTCGTCCATGGGGGCGGGCAGGTCCGGTGGGAGGCTGGTGAAGCCGGCGCTCACCGGCCAATCGTCGCAGGAGGCTTCGGGCGGGCTCGTAAGGTGGGTGGATGCCCAGGTATGCGGCTTTCCTGCGCGGGATCAACATCAGCAACCGGCGGGTCAAAAACGACGCGCTGCGACTCCCCTGTGAGGGGATGGGCTTCGTGGACGTCGCGATCTTCCGTGCCAGCGGCAACGTCATCCTTGGCACGGAGGGGGAGAACGATCTGGGAAAAGTCACCCGCCGCCTGGAAGGTGGGCTGGAGGCCTCGCTCGGCTACGAGGTGGTGGTGTTCCTGCGCACGGCGGCGCAAGTGCAGGCGATTGCCAGGCACGAGCCGTTCGACGCCGCGCAGCTCAAAGCCTCGACGGGCAAGGTCCAGGTCTCGCTGCTGGCCAAGGCTCCGAGCGCGGCGGTCCGCAAGCAGGTGCTCTCGCTGGCCACCGCCGAGGACAGGCTCGCGCTCAGGGGTCGCGAGCTCTTCTGGCTGCCCAGCGGTGGTATCTCGGAATCGGAGCTCGACCTGAAGGCGATCGGGACCGCCCTCGGTCTCTCGACGATGCGAACCAAGGGCACGATCGACCAGATCGCCGCCAAGCACTTCGCCTAGCGGTCGGCGCGGGGGAGGGCGGCCAACTCGACGTCGGCGCTGACTGCGCCGATCTCGTCGGGCAGCGCTGCGAGCTGGACGTTGGAGACGAACTCCATCCGTTGTCCGAGCGGGCGGAAGAAGTTGTCGTAGTGGGTGGGGACGACGACCCGGGGGTCGAGGCGGGGGAGGATGCGCTGCCAGTAATCGCGGGTGAAGTTGCGACCGGCGACGCCGGCCAGGAACACGTCCACCTCCTGCTCGCGGATCGCGTCGTCGAGGAGGTTGGCGCTGCCCTGGTGATAGAAGCGCACCCCGGCGACCTTTATCGAGATCCCCCAGACCTGGCCGCAGCGGTAGGCGTTGGGCGAGAGTCCGTCGAGGTGCTCGCAGGTGAGGTCGCCGTCGTAGGGCACGGCTAGCCCGAGCAGCAGTTTCGAGTGGACGCTGGGGATGAAGCCGACCTCGAACGGCCCCAGCTCGTAGGTGCGGTACGGCTCGACCTCGACCGTCTGCTCGGCGAGTCCGTGCAGTCCCATCAGCGCGACCAGCGAATCCGAGCCGTATGCCTTGCCCCCGAAGCGCCGCACGATCGCCGGGGCGTCGACGGCGTGATCGAAGTGGGTGTGGCCGACGAGCACCCCGACCACCTCGCCGGGGGCGTGGACGAAGCGCTCCAGCGCGGCGGGGTCGGGTAGCGCGGTGCGGCGCAGCACGAGGTCGCGGAAGGGGACTCGGGAGAGGTAGGGATCGACGAACAGGGTCTTGCCCTCGAAGCTGATCCGGTAGCCGGAGACGCCGAGCCATTCGACCTCGAGGCCAGCCGGCAGGGACAGCGGTCTTGCCTCCAGCTCACCCAACGCCTGCCCGTCGTCGCGTTCGCTGGAGCGCCGCGCCGCTCGCGCCTTCGCTAGCTCGCCGAAGTGTCGCAGCGGCCCCGCCATCGCGACCTTGGTTCCGCTATGCCGCCGCGACTGCGGCCGAGAGGATCTCGCTTAGGCCCTTGCCGTCCACGAGTGGGAGCTTACGCTCGGGTCGTGGGGCGCCTAGTGTCAACGCATATGGCAATCGCGACCGCGACCAGCCTCGACGTCTACGCCGGCGGCGAGCTGCTCTTCGCCGGCGTCTCCTTCAAGCTCGAGCCGCGTGAGCGGATGACGCTCTCCGGCCGCAACGGCGCCGGCAAGTCGACGCTGCTGCGAGTGCTCTCCGGGGAGCGCCCACCCGACGCCGGGGTTCTCTCCGTCCAGAAGGGCGCCCGCGTCGCCCTGCACGATCAGCGCCCGCCCCGCGAGTCGGCGGTTTCGCTGGGCGAGTACGTCTTCGCCGGGCGCGCCGAGATGCTCGAGACCGAGGCGGAGCTGGCGCGACTGGAGGAGCAGATGTCGCAGCAGGACCCGGCTGAGGAGACGATGCGCGCCTACGCCGCCGCGCAGCAGCGGCTCGAGGCGGGGGGCGGCTACCGCTGGCGCGACGGCGTCCTCGGGGTGCTTGCCGGTCTCGGCTTCGTCGCCGAGGACGCCGAGCGCTCGCTTGGCACTTTCTCGGGCGGGGAGCTGACCCGGGCCTCGCTGGCGCGGGCGCTCGCCACCCGGCCCGACCTGCTGCTGCTCGACGAGCCGACGAACCACCTCGACATCCCCTCGCTCGAGTGGCTGGAGAGACACCTGTGCGAGCTCGACGCCGCGATCGTCCTGGTCGCCCACGACCGCTGGTTCCTGGAGGCGGTCGGCACCTCGGTGCTGGAGCTGGAGGCGAAGCGGGGGCGCTTCTTCGCCGGACCCTGGCACGCATGGCGCAAGGAGCAGGCGGCTCGTGAGATCGCCCGCGGCAAGGCGATCGAGCGCCAGCAAGCAGAGATCGAGCGGATGGAGCGCTTCGTCGAGCGCTTCCGCTACAAGGCAACCAAGGCCAAACAAGCCCAGTCGAAGCTGAAGCAGATCGAGCGGGTCAAGCGCGAGGGGGTGAGCGCCGAGGCGCGCGACCGGCGCAACCTGCGCTTCTCCTTCGTCAAGCCGGAGCGGCCGGGCCGGGTGGTGTTGAGAGCGGTGAAAGCGAGGATCGAGGTGCCCGGGCGGACTCTGCTCGAGACAGCGGACCTCGAGCTCGAGCGGGGCGAGCACGTCGTCCTCGTCGGCCCCAACGGCGCCGGCAAGACGACGCTGATCGAGGCCTTGGCCGGGCGCCGGGAGCCCCCTTCCGGCTCGATCCGGGTCGGACACAACGTCAAGATCGGCTACCTCTCCCAGCACGCGGACACCGCCGCGGGGGAGGGAACGGTGCTCGAAGCCGCGCAGCGGCAGACCGGCCTGCGCGGGCAGAAAGCCCGCGACCTGCTCGGCGCCTTTCTCTTCTCGGGCGCGGACGCGGAGAAGTCGCTGGATGACATCTCCGGCGGCGAGCAGCGGCGCCTCTCGCTGGCGATCCTCGTCGCTTCCGGGGCCAACGTGCTGATCCTCGACGAGCCGACCAACCACCTCGACATCGAGAGCCGCGAGGCGCTCGAGGACGCGCTCGGCGCCTTCGAAGGCGCGGTGGTCCTCGTCTCCCACGACCGGGCGCTGCTGGAGGCGGTCGGCAGCAGAACCCTGGTTTGCGAGAACGGTGAGCTGCGCAGCCACACAAGCGGCTGGGCCGCCTACCAGCGGGAGCGGGACGAGCGCGAGACGGAGGTTGCTGCCGCGGCAGCTTCCGTGAAGAAGGCGAGCGGCGGCAAGCGGCGCCGCGGCTCGAAAGCGCCCCTACAGCGGGCGGCCCGCAAGGCGACCCGTCTCGCCGAGCGGATCGAGGCGGCAGAAGCGGACCTGCGCGAAGTGGAGGAGGAGCTCGCCGACCCCGCCGCCTGGTCGACGTCGGAGAAGGCTGAGCGGGCGGAAAAACGGCACGCGGAGGCGAAGCGCCACCTCGCCGAGCTGTTCGAGGAATGGGAAGAAGCCGAGCAGGCGGCTAGCGCAGGGGCCGAGTCAGGGTGACCTGTGTGCCCTTGCCGGGCGCCAGAGTGATGTTGCGGACCTTGACCCGCTCCGGCTTCGGATCGGGAGCCTCGAGGTCGGCTCGCTCGAGGATCGCGCGCAGGATCACCTTCATCTCGTATTCGGCGAAGGCGGCCCCGATGCAGCGGCGCACGCCGCCGCCGAAGGGAATCCAGGCGTAGTTGTCGGCCTTGCCGTCGAGGAAGCGCTCTGGCCGGAACTCCTGCGGCTGTGGGAAGAGGTCCTCGCGGTAGTGGAGGGCGGCGATCGCCGGCATCACGAAGGTGCCCGCCGCCAGCCGGTAGCCGCCGATCTCGACCGGCGCGGTCAGCTTGCGCGCCACGTCGAGGATCACCGGCCGGGCCCGCAGGGTCTCTTTCGCCGTCGCCGCGAGGTAGTCGTCCTCCCCCGCCGCGATCGACTCGCGCAGCCGTTGCAGTGCCCGCGGTGCGCGCAGCAGCCTCTCCATCGCCCAGGCCAGCGCGGTCGCCGTGGTCTCGTGCCCTGCGCCGAGCACGGTCACCAGCTCGTCTCGCAGCTCCTCGTCGCTCATCGGGCTGCCGTCGTCATGCCGGGCCTGCAGCAGCAGCGAGAGCACGTCGTCGTGCTCCCTGCCGTCGGCCGCGGCCTCGGCGCGGCGGATCGCGATCTCCTCGTAGATGAACTCGTCAAGAGCATCGCGGGCGCGGACGAAACGGGTCCAGGGGCTCCAGCGGCCGAGGTTGCGGCGGAGCATCGGGAAGGCGGTGATCATGTTGACGCGCTGGCTGAAGTCGTCGATCAGCCGCTCGAAGCGGACCAGCCGCTCCTCGTCGTGGACGCCGAAGACGGCGCGCATGATCACCGCCAGGGTGATCCGCTGCGTGTGGGGGCGCAGCGCGAACGGCTCGCCCACCGGCCAGCTCTCCATCTCCTGCAGCGTGATCTCGCGCATCAGCTCGCCGTAGCGGTGAATCTGCTCGCCGTGGAAGGGCGGCAACAGCAGCTTGCGCTGCTGCATGTGCGGCGCCTCGTCGAGGGTGAGGACCGAGTTCGGGCCCAGCGCCGGCTCGAGCACCGTCGCGTTCGCCTCGCCGGCGTGGAACTGGTCGGGCGAGCCCGTGAAGACCGCTTTGACCAGCTCGGGGCTGGCGACGTAGACGGCGCGGCCGAAGTACGGGAAGGCGACCGCGAAGATGTCGCCGTAGCGCCGTTGCTGCCCGATCAGGAAGCCGAGCGGGTTGCGCACGTAGCGCACCGCCTGGACCGCCGACGGCGCCTTCGATCCAGGTGGCTGGAGGGAAGTCGTCGCGGTACGGGGCCTGGGCCGGGAGATCGTCGCCTGCTCCATCGGCTGCACCTTACCGCGAAAACTGGCTGGTCAGCCAGGACTCGTCAGAAGACGATCGTGCGGTCGCCGTCGAGCAGCACCCGGTCGTCGAGGTGGGCCTTGACGGCGCGGGAGAGGACGAGGCGCTCGATGTCGCGGCCGATCCGCATCAGGTCGCCGACCTCGTCGCGGTGGCTGACCCGGGTCACGTCCTGGTCGATGATCGGCCCGGCGTCGAGGTCCTCGGTGACGTAGTGGGCAGTCGCGCCGATCAGCTTGACGCCGCGCTCGTGGGCGCGGCGGTAGGGGTCGGCGCCGACGAAGGCGGGCAGGAAGCTGTGGTGGATGTTGATCGCCGGCGCGCTCAGCCGCTCGAGGAACTCGCCGGAGAGGACTTGCATGTAGCGGGCGAGGACGAGTAGGTCTACCTCCCCTTCGAGCAGCTCCAGCATCTGCGCTTCCGCCTTGCCCTTCGAGCCAGGCTCCACCGGCACGTGGTGGAAGGGGAGTCCGAGCGAGCCAACCTGCTCACCGTGGTCGGGGTGGTTGGAGATAACCCCTGCGAGGTCGGCGCCCAACTCGCCGCTGCGCCAGCGCCAGAGCAGGTCGGAGAGACAGTGGTCCTCGCGCGAGGCCATGATCGCGACCCGCTTGCGCGCGCCCGACTCGGCGAAGCGGTAGTCCATCCGCAGCGGCCCGCCGATCTCCTCCTCGAAGCGCCGGTAGAGGCCCGCCCGCTCCGGCTCGGGGGCCGGCTCGAACGCCATTCGCATGAAGAACCGCCCCTCCCCGCTGGAGTGCTGGTCGGCGTCGACGATGTTGAGACCGGCATCGGCGAGGAAGCCGCTGACCGCGGCGATCAGCCCCGGCCGGTCGGGGCAGGCCAGCAGCAGGCGAGTTGTCGGGTGATCCGCGATCAGTGGATGATGCCGACCGATCGCGCTCGCGGGAATCGCAACGCGTTTGCGTCCTATTGGCTGCACAAAGCGTTGCAGTCGCCTTTTTGGTGGGCCAGCCTCTCGCCTGAGCTCGTGACGTTCGGCTCTTGTGGGTGGCGGTATGTGACTGCGATCACCCTGTGGGCGGCGGAACCTCGACACGGTTCCGCGTCTTGCTTACAAAACGCACATACATCGTCCCTGTCCTGATTGCCGCCATCGCCTTCCCGGCCGCTGCGATCGCAGCGGCCGACGGCGACTCCGCCCGGCCGCGGATCGGCGTCGCCGGTGCGCAGCCGGCCGAACCCGCCGTCTTCGAGTGGCCGATCGAACGCTTCCACCGCACGGTCCGTGCGGCCGCCGACCGCATGGAGGCGGAACGCCGCGCCGAGCTGCGCCGCAAGCGACGCGAGCTGTTCGCCACCTTGCCCGGCGGCGTCTCGCGTACTACCCTCGAGGCGATTGCCGCCTGCGAGTCGGGGGGCGACCCGACCATCGTCTCCGCTGACGGCAGCTATCGCGGCAAGTACCAGTTCTCCTTCGAAACCTGGGCCTCCGTCGGCGGCAGCGGCGATCCGGCCGCGGCCTCCGAGGCCGAGCAGGACTACCGCGCCGCCCTCCTCTACGCCCAGGCGGGCTCCAGCCCCTGGCCGGTCTGCGGCTAGAGTCAGCCCGTGAGGGCGGAGCGAGCAAGCGTGCATATCTGGTTCTTCGCGCCGCGAGCGAAGCGCGATCCTGTGTCATGAGCGGCGAGGCGGTTCCCACTCCGGATCCGAAGGGGCCGAAGCGCAAACCCCCGAAGGAGGCGATCGCCGAGGCGCGGGTGAGGGCGCCGACCCGGGGCAACCGCCGGCTGGACAGCTTCCTCGCCGCGGTCAACGAGGACGAGCAGGTGCGGGCCTGGTGGTACATGGCGCAGGTCCATGCGGAGCGGCTCGGCATGTCCGACCACTCCTGGGTCCACACCCAGATCGTCCTCAACATCGCCTTGCGGCTGTTGCGCCTCCTGGTCAAGGGGGGGGAGGAGCCGGCGGTTGTCGCCGACCACGGGATGAAAGCCCGCGACGCCGAGGTGGTCGTCGCCGGCGGCGCTCTGCTGCACGACGTCGGCATGTCGATCCACCGCGCCGATCACGAGGCTTACAGCCTCTTTCTCGCCAGCAACGCCCTCGACCGCCTGCTCGCCGACTCCTACTCCGAGCCACAGCGGACTGTGATCGCATCGGAGATCCTGCACGCGATCATCGGCCACCGCCGTCGCGGCCAGCCCTACACGCTGGAAGCCGGCGTGGTGCGGGTCGCCGACGCGCTCGACATGGCCCAGGGGCGCACGCGCCTGCCGCTGGAGGCGGGCCAGGAGGGGATCCACTCGATCTCCGCCGCGGCGATCGACGAGGTGAGGATCGAGGCGGGGGAGGAGCGACCGGTGCGGATCGAGATCGAGCTCAACAACTCAGCCGGGATCTTTCAGGTCGACGACCTGCTGGCGACCAAGATCCGCGACACCCCGCTGGAGGGCCGGGTGGAAGTCGTCGCAGCGATCGAGGGTGAGACCGAGAAGCGCCTGCTCAGCGGCTTCAAACTCGACTGACGTCGCTCAGCTGAACCTATCCAGGTCGTAGCGGCGCGTTTCTTTGCGCTTCTCCAGCTTCGCCTGGATCAGCGAGAGGACGATCACGAGGAGGGCGAAGAAGCCGATCACTCCGAAGCAGAAGAAGGTGATGTCCTTGTCGGTCACCGGTCCTGCCAGGCCGACGCCGTTCTCGGCCAGTGCCGCCGGTGCCGTGACCAGCAGCATCGTGAGCGCCGCGCAGAGGGCGGCGGCGAGGCGAGCGGGGCGCGAGGGCGACTTCACACCCGGGAATCTAGCGCTTCCCCGGGACCCACCGCGCGGCGATTGTCGCGCGGTGGGTCATGTCCATGCCCTCTCGGGCGGATCAGTCGTCGCGACCGATCAGGGTCTGAAATAGGTCGGTCTGGTCGCGGACGCCCATCACGTTGGTCGCCTGCGGACCGATTGCCGCGACCGGGACACGGGCGCCGGTGTGGGACTGGCCGCCGGGGGTCTTGCCGGTCGCGTAGGAGACCCGGATCGGGTACCCGTCGGCCGTTTCCAGCGTCGCGTAGAAGCCGGGGGTGTCCTGGTTGGCCCCGACGATCTGGCTGGTGTGCGAGTGATCGGCGGTGATCACGACGAGGGTGTCGTCATGCCGCCGCTGGTACTCGAGGGCAACGCCGACGGCCTCGTCGAAGGCGAGGTTCTCGCCGATCTGACCGCAGACGTCGGAGGCGTGGTCGCGCTTGTCGATCGAGGCCCCCTCGACCTGGAGGAAGAAGCCCTTGCGGTTCTCCAGCAGGTCGATCGCCTTGTCGGTCATCGCCGCCAGGCTCGGCTCGTTGGCCGGGCGGTTGGCCTCGTCGCAACGGAACGTCGGACCGCCCGCGCCCGGTGTGGGCGCCGCGACCAGCGGTTTGAACTCGGTGGTCATGTTGCCCGTAGTGAAGAGACCGAGCACAGGGCCTTTGTTGAGCGAGGTGATCGCACCCAGCTCGCTGGCCGTCTCCACGTAGCGGTAACCCTTCGCTTTGGCGTAGTCGATCACCGTGCCGCCCGCGTCGAGCGTCTGCAGGTAGCGATTGCGGCCGCCGCCGAGGTTGACATCGAGCAGGTGGTCGACCTGCTGCTCGGCGATCGATCCGAGCCCGCCTTTGCCCTTCGCCTCGGTCGGGCAGATGGTGCGGGTGTCGTTCGGGCCCTGGCAGGCGCGCTGGGACATGTGCGAGGAGGGTGCCGCCGGGGTCGCGTCGGTGATCTCCGCAGTCGAGACGTTGCCGACCCGCATGCCGCTCTTGTCGGCGATCTCGAAGGTGGTCTTGTAGCCAGCATTGGAACCGGGGACGTTCTCCGCTGTGCTTGGCCCCTGCGAGAGACGTGCATCGATCGTCTTTTTCCCGGTCGACCAGGCGGTCGCGGTGGGCGCCGAGTCGGGGACGTAGTTCGGCGGGTACTCGGGGCCGGGGCCGGCCGAGAGTCCGTAGGTGATCAGCTCGCCTGCGAAGGGGAGCGTCTCCATGTTCAGCGTCCCCTCGGCGCCTACGCCGTAGTAACGGGCGAGGGTGATCTCGCTGTCGCCCATCCCGTCGCCGATCAAAAGGATCACGTTCTTGGGCTTGTCGGAGTCGATCAGCTTCTTGATCTCGCGTGAGTTGTCCTCCGTCTCGTCCCCGTCCCACCTATGAGCGGTGGCAACGCTGCCAACCGCGGCGATGGTCGCGAAGACCAGGACTGTGAGGAAAGCGAGGCGCTTTTGCTTGGCTCGCATTGATACTGCCTCCTTTTTTCGTCTGGAAATGAGAGTCCAGGCGAATCTAGGACGGTGGCTCAAGCCGTTTTGCTAAAGGGACGTTGCCGCCCTGGGAAAGTGATGTGAACGAGCACCACGGAGACGAGGAGGGCTCTTTAACCACTCGGTAGCACCCTAGTTACATCTCTGACACGCACTGGCGGGAACGTTTGGGGCCATGCGCGATCGACTCTCGCCGCGCCTGCCACCCTGCCTCGCGGTGGCGGCGCTCGCATGCATGCCGTTCGTCGGGCCGGCCCCCGCCGGCGCCGTGGTTTCCGACGTGCGGCCGATCGACGGGCCAAGCGCCGACGTGATCGACGTCGCCGACGCGGCGATGGCGGGGGATGGCAGCGGCGGGATCGTCTACCTGAAGCGTGTCGAGGGACGCAATCACGTCTACGCGGTGCGGTTCGGCAAAGGGGGTTGGGGACCGCCGCAGCGGGTCGACGCGGGCCAGTCCTTCGACTCGAGCTGGGCCCGGATCGGGGCCGGCAACGGCGGTCGCCTGGTGGTCGCCTGGGTGCAGGAGTTCGGGGTCGAAAGCGACCGGATGTTCTCGGCGACGCTCGACCCCGGAGCGACCGGCTTCCAGCTGCCCGTTCCGGTCGACTTCAACGTCGGCGAGGCGACCTCGACCTCCCCCGACCTGGCGATGAACCGCGGCGGCCAGGCCTACCTCGCCTACCGCGTCGTCACCGACACCAGTCCCTCCATTCCCCCCGGCTACATCGGCGCCGACCTGCGGGTCGCCCGCTACAACGGCCGGCTCTGGTCGGTGCTCGGCACGCCGCTCGATCGAAACGTCGGCCAGCCGGTGCGGATCCCGTCCGAGGAGAACGCGCCCGAGGTCGGGATCGACGTCCAGGGCCAGGGCGTGGTTGCCTGGCAGGAGCCCGACGACGAGTTTGTCGACCGAGTCTGGGCTCGGCGCCTCTTCGGCACCAGCTTCGGCCTCCAGCTCCAGGTCAGTCCCTCAGCTTGGGAGGGGGCGCCGTTGCGGGGCGCCGCCGATGCCTTCTCGCTCGACGTCTCGGGCTTCGGGCAGGCGGCCGTTGCCTTTCGCCAGCAGCCCGGCCAGGCGAGCAGGCTCGACGGGCCGCGTGCCTTCGTCAACGAGCTGCCCGACGTCTTCTCCGAGAAAGCGGGCGCCTTCGGCGGGGCGCGGCTGGCCGACGGCGGTCTGCGCCCCGACCTCGGCGAGCCCAGCGTCGCTGTCGACCCACGCGGGCTCTTCGTCGCCGGGTTCGGCTCCGGCCCCGCGACTCTGCTGGGCGCCGGCGACGATGCCTCCGTCGAGCCGGTCAAACGCCTCGACGAGGGCGCGAGCGCGGAAGCGGGGGAGCCCCTGGTGGATCTGGCCGAGACCGGCGCTGCGGTGGCGGCCTGGCGCGAGCTGCGTGGCGCTGTCGGTCTAGTCACCGTGCAGGAGCGCCGCGCCGACGGCGTGGTCGAGCCGACCGAGCTGAGCGCTCCGCGTGGCGGCCGGGTCGCGCGGATGGCTATGGGGGGCTCTGGCCTCGGCGACGCGATCCTCGCTTGGGCGCAGGGGAGTGGCGACAACGCCCAGATCGCCGCGGCGGTCGTCGACGCCCCGCCCGACCCGTTCCTTGTCCTGCTGCCCAGCGGTTGGCAGCGCAAAGCCCGGATCCCGGTCGCCTGGGACCGCACGCTGAACGCGATCGGCGGCGTCCGCTACTCGGTCAGCGTCGACGACGAGCCGGTGATCGAGAACCTGCGCCGCCTGCGGGCTCGGCTCTCGTCCGACCAGGTCGAAGACGGCCGGCACCGGATCCAGATCTTCGCCACCGACGAGGCCGGCCAGGAGACCGGCAGCCGCGCCGGCAGCCTCCTCGTCGATCGCAACGGGCCGCGAGTTCGGTTGCGGCGGCGGGGCCGCACGCTGATCGTCGCCGTCTCCGACGGTCCCCGCAGCGCCGGCTCGGGCCTGCGCCGTCGCTCGGTGAAGGTGTCGTTCGGGGATCGGCAGGCGGGCGCCTCTGCCTCCGCCCGCAAGGGCGGAAAGAAAGGAAAGCGGAAGAGGTCACCGGTGGTGCGCGTTCGTCACATGTATTCGGGTCGCGGGCGCTTCCTACTGAAGATACGTGCCCGCGACAGGGCCGGCAACGGGACCGTCCTAAAGCGGGGCGTGAGGATCGGGTGAGCTGCTTGACCCGGAGCTCTACGCTGATCCTGGCCGTGATCGTGCTCGCCGCGCTGTCGTTCCCGACGAGCGCAGCAGCCGTCTACGGCAACGGGACCAGCGGCGAAGGCGGGGCCGATCTCGTCTCGGCCGACTACGAGCGACTCGAGCAGGGCGACGACTCGACGGTGTTCGCGGCGATCTCCGCCGACGGGCGCTACGTCGCGATTCAGACTCGGGCTCGCAACTTCTTCGCTGACGACGATCCCGACCCGCTAGGCCAGTACCGCGCTGGGGGGGTCTTCCGCTTCGATCTGCAGACCGATGCGTTGGAAAAGGTCGCCGACGGGGACCTGTTCGACGAAGCAAGCAACGACTTTCTCCGTCGTGGTGCCTCCAATCCCTCGATCAGCGCCGATGGCCGCTTCATAGCTTTCGCTACCGCCGAGCCCCTCCTTCCAGCCGACGTCAACGACAACACTGACGTCTATGTGCGCGATATGGCGATCCCGGTTGGCGCTCCCGGCGCCTTCGATCTCGTCTCTGCCCGCGACGGTGGCGATATGGCCGCGAGCTACGGAGTGCCTTCGTTCCCGTTTCCCGGCAGCGAACCAGGAGTGGAGGTCTCCGGCGGAGTCGCGATCAGCGCCGACGGCCAGAAGGTGGTGTTTCGCACCGAAGTCGCCACCGACCTGCCGGCAAGTGACTCGGTCGACGTTCCGGCCGGTCAGGTTCTGCTTCGCGACCGTGAGGCAAACACGACGACCCTGGTGTCCGCTCTGCGCGATCAGGAAAGCGGCCTAATGACCGAACAGCCTGCCGGCGGTGCGGTGGGCGCCACGATCAGCGCCGATGGCACGACCGTGGCCTGGACGGGTGAAAACGCCCCCGCCCAAACTCGCTTTCTTGGTGGGGAGAACCCGGTCTCGAACGTTCTCTACTACCTCTGGCGACGGGTGGCAGACGGCCCGATGGCTCCGACCCGGCGCGTGACCGGAATTGCCGACCCTGACGACTCCGCCTGCCCGGTGGACGAGATCACCTTCTTTTCTCAGACCGGGATGGGCCCCTGCTTTGGCCCGTTGACAAGCCAGGAGTCGGCCCGCGCTGATATCAGCTCCCAGCTGCCGGTACTGAGCGGCGACGGCTACACCGTGGCCTTTCTCACCAGTGAGGGGCCACGCCCCAACCCGAACACTGGGCCAGGGCTCGACCTCTACGTGACCGAGATGACACCGGGCCTTACCCGTAAGGACTCGACCGTCGAGCTGACGCGTGAGACGGTGGGAAACCAGACTGATACGGGGCCGCCGCTTAGCAGCATCGCGATGTCGGCAGGGGGACGGTACCTGGCTGTCACCACCGTTCGCACCCGCTTCGCCCTCACAGCGCTCCAGCTGCTGCGCGAGCCACGACCGGTGCCGGGCCCGCGGGAGCTATACGTGGTCGACCTCCATGACCGAACACTTGAGCGGGTAACCCATTCGGTCTCCGGCGGCGACATCAATGCCTCGGTGCTCGATGGTCCGACGATCTCAGCGGATGGCGAGCGCATCGCCTTCTCCTCGTTCGCCAGCAACCTCTTCTTCGGCGACGCCAACCAGCGCTCTGACGCCTTCGTAGCGACCTTGCAGCCCGAACCCGAAGGCGGCCCGCTGGAGCAAGGCTCTGGAAGCGGCGGCTCCGGTGCGACGATCGAGTTCGATCGGGGAGGCCCCGAGATCGGCGTAAGAGCGAGATCTCGGCCCGGGGGTGAGGTTCTGCTGCTCGTATCGGTCCCTGCCGCCGGTGGCGTCAAGGCGGTGGCGCGGGCGCGAGTCGGCGAGCCACGCAAGCCTCGCACTCTCGCCAGCGAGACGGGTCGCGCCCTTGGCAGGGCTCGCAGCGTTGTCCGGATCCTGTTGAAGCCGGTCGATCGCTACCGGGCTGAGTTGCGGGAGCGGAAGTCGGTTCTCGGCAGGGTGGTGGTCGGCTACGTCGCTTCGCGCGGAGGCCGTCGCGCGAGCGCGTCGGTCGGGGTCGTTTTCCGAGAGCGCCAGCGCCCGAATCGAAGATCAGCGAGGTATTCGCAATCCCACTGAGTGAACTGTCAGTTATCAACTGGTGACGATCTGGTGTCGCACTTGATAACGGCATGTAACGCATTCGTAGAAGTCCTGTGAAGCGCTTGACAGAGCTATTTCCGCCCACAAATCTGGCGCCGCAATCGTTAAGTCGATGAAAGGAATAACTCCCATGAGCCGTACTCTCGGCGCCCCTCGTTGGGCTTCGAGCGCTGTCTTGGCGGGGGCTCTTGCCCTGGCCTTGACGGCGCTTGCGGCCGTTGGCCTGGCTTCGCAGGCGAACGCCGCATTCACGACAGGCAAATGCGCAGGCGAAAACATCATCGGTCGCGGCGCCTCGTTCGCCCGCGACGCGCACAAAGTCTTCAACGACAAGTTCAAGCTTGTCTACTGCGTGGGGACGCCGGGCGCAGGCAAAATCAACGTCACCTATGAAGCGTCCGGCAGCGGTGCGGGCCGCCAGTCGGTGAAGGTCCGCGATGGCGCCCCTCGGTTCGGGATGACTGATGAGCCGCCGGTTCCAAGCGAGATCAACGAAATGAATAGCGGCGTCGAAGTCAAAGAAGGGAAAAACTTCGTTGACTCCGATCCCAGCAACGATGGCAAAATCCACGTTGTCCCGGCGGCTGTCGGAGCCGTCGCACCGCTGGTCAATTTCCCCGATGCTTGCGATGTCGGCCTGCTTGACTCGGCCTCGCGCACGGCGGAGGAAATGTCGGGCGGGGGGACGCCATTCCCACTCGGTCTCGTGCGGGTGCGCTTTACGAAGGAAGAGTTCGAGAAGATTTGGGCCAAGGAAGCGACCCATGACAACTGGGTGGAGGTGTTCTCGGAGCTGAATGCCGACGCGGATTGCAACAAACCGATTATCCGGATCGTCCGCTTCGATGACTCTGGCACCAGCTTCGCCTTCAAGGACAATCTAGGAACGATCAACGAAGCTCGTGGCTGGCTCAGCACGTTCGCGGCCACGGAACCTAAAAAAACCCGAGAGTGGCCAGGTGCCACATTCGGAGCGCGCGAAGACTGCCCGAAAGTAGCCGGAGTCTTTCCGCTCGGCCCGGGTGCCGACAGCACAGAAGCAACCAATCCTGGCCCAGATCAGCTGACGAGCTCCTGCTTCAACGGCAACCAAGGAATCGTCGACAAGCTGATCGCAACCGATGGTTCGGTCGGGTACTCGGACATCTCGACCGCGCGCAACAACGTGGCCCAGAGCCTGGCGATCAAACCGCGCACGAAAGCCGACGACCCGTTCGATAACGACATCTACTGGACCCAGATCCCGAGCGGTCCCGGGGCTGGCACCTTCCAGGAGGCCACCGCAGACGCGAAAGGGTTCCGCACGGATGGGACCCCTGGCTCCAACTGCCAAGCGGCCCAGTTCGTCAACAAAGTGGGAGGAGGGTTGCCAACCACACTCCAGGATTGGTCGAAAGTCAGCGGCGTCAACTCGCCCGGTGCCTATGCGGTGTGCACCCTTACCTATGGGTTGGTGTTCGACGACAACGCGGACGTGTGGAAAAGCACTCCGGCTGAGGAGACGAAGGCTCGCACGGTCAAGGACTACTGGGAAAACATCCTCAGTGTCCCCGCTCAGTCGGCGCTATTCGACAAAGACTATTCGCCGCTCCCGGCAGAGATTCTGGACCTCGCGGAGACGGGAATTGCCTCGGTTGACTGGGACAAGGGTGTCGGTGGTGGCGGTGGAGAAGAAAACGAAGACGACAACGGCAAAAAAGACGGAGGCACCACCCCACCTCCGCCGCCCGGCAAGCCGAGCAACGAGTTCTCGCTGCTGCGCAAGTCGATCTCGTCCAAAACCGGCGGAGCGACCCTCTCGGTCAAACTTCCGGGCGCGGGCAAGCTCGAGCTGATCGCGACGGCGAAAAACGGTAAAAAAACCATCAACGTCGCTCGGGTTGTTCTGAACGCCGGCCAGCAGGGCACCTTCAACGTGCCGCTGCGGCCAAGTGGTGCGGCGATGAAAGCGCTGCGCAAAAAAGGCAGCCTGCCGGTGAAACTGGCGCTCACCTTCACGCCGACCGGCGGCGATGCGAACGAGTCGACCAGCACCCTGGTGCTGAAGTTGAAAAAACCCGCAAAACGCAACTAGTTCGAAGGAAGCAGCCGGTGCACACGGCGCCCGGGCTCTCGCGAGCCCGGGCGCCGCGCCGGTGATAGGGCACCAAAGCAACACTCGATTGGAAGGGGCAGATGGACGAGCAGCAGAATGAGAAGCGGGCGAAGGGGCGGAGTCGCCTGCCCTTGCGCACGCCGAGCGTCGACTTTCGTGACATGACTCGCGCCGTCGGCGAGCGCATGGGAGCGCTTGGTCGCTGGTTCGCCAAGGACCCGCTGAGCACGATGCTGATCGTCGCCTCGCTGGTGCTCACCTTCCTCTTCTTCAACCTGCTCGGTGACATCCAGCCGAGCACCAGCGGCGAGCGGATCCCGCTCAGCCGCGTCTCCAAGCTGGCCGAGCAGAAACAGATCGCCGAGGCGACCCTGCTCGACCAGGACGCCCGCATCCTGATGGACACCAAGGGCGGGCTCGTCCTCTACGCCGCCTACCCCGAGTCCGACGCGCAGACCTCGGCGATGGTCAGGGAACTGACCAAGAGCGGCGCGATCGTCCAGGTCGATCAGCAGTGGGACAAGCCGGCGAAGCAGATCGTCGTCCAGTTCCTCATCCCCATCCTCTTGCTGGTCTGCCTCTTCGTCCTCTTCACCCGGCTCGGCCAGGACGCCGGCGCCGGCGCCTTCGCAGGTTTCTCCAAGTTCACCGGCAAGGGCCGCAAGCGTGGCGCCGATGCACCCGAACGAACCACCTTCGAAAACGTCGCCGGCGCCGGCGAAGCGGTGGCCGAGCTGCGGGAGATCCGCGACTACCTGGCCGACCCGAGCAAATACGAGGCGGTCGGGGCGCGGGCGCCAAAGGGTGTGCTCCTGGTCGGGCCTCCCGGCACCGGCAAGACGCTGCTGGCGAAGGCGACGGCCGGTGAGGCCGATGCGGCCTTCTTCTCGCTCTCTGGCTCGGACTTCGTCGAGTCCTTGGTCGGGGTCGGCGCCGCACGCGTCCGCGACCTCTTCGCCAAGGCGCGCAAGCAGGCACCGGCGCTGATCTTCATCGACGAGCTCGACGCCGCCGGGCGCAAGCGTGGCGCCGGCGTCGGCCAGGGCAACGACGAGCGCGAGCAGACGCTGAACGCGCTGCTGGTCGAGATGGACGGCTTCGGCGGCGACGCCGGCCTCGTCGTGCTGGCGGCGACAAACCGCCCCGACGTGCTCGACCCGGCGCTGCTGCGGCCTGGTCGCTTCGACCGCCAGGTGACGGTCGACGTCCCGGACGTCCACGGCCGGCTCGAAATCCTCTCCCTTCACTGCGGCAACCGCCCGCTCGCTCCGGGCACTTCGCTCGACGAGATCGCCAGGCTGACCTCCGGCTTCAGCGGCGCCGAGCTGGCCAACGTGATCAACGAGGCGGCGCTGCTGACCGTGCGGGAAGGGCGGACGGAGATGGACCAGGCGACCCTCGAGGAGGCGATCGACCGCGTGGTCGCCGGCCCGGCCCGCAAGAGCCACGCCCTGACCCGCGAGGAGCAGTGGGTGATCGCGGTGCACGAGGCGGCGCACGCCGTCGTCACGACCTCGATCGGACAGAAGGTCTCGGCGCAGAAGCTCTCGATCGTCGCCCGCGGCCGCCAGCTCGGCACCGCCGCCCACATGCTCACCGACCGCGACGCGGTCGTGATGCAGGAACCCGACATGCGTCGCCACCTGATCTCGATCGTCGCTGGCTTCGCCGCCGAGAAGCTCGAGTTCGGCGTCGTCTCCACCGGCGTCCACGACGACCTCCACGCCGCGACCGGGATGGCGCGGGAGATGGTCACCTCCTACGGGATGTCGGAGGCGCTCGGCCCGGTGACGATCGGCGAAAAGGCGGGCGAGGTCTTCCTCGGCGCTTCCTTGCAGGAGCTGGGCTCGGTCGGCCCGGCGACGCTGGAGCTGATCGACCGCGAGGTGGAGCGACTGGTCGGCGAGGCGGTCGAGCAGGCCGAAACGATCCTGCGCGGCAACTGGAACGCCCTCTACGAGATCGCCAATGCCCTGATCGAGCAGGAGACGCTCTCCGGGGTGGCGCTGGAGGCGCTGCTCTCGCCGGTCCAGCCGACCCTGCTCGACCTCGGCGCCGCCGGCGGCGCCGAGCGGTCCTCGGAGCAGCCGACGCGCGAGTTCGAGCAACAGCCTGAGCCGACGGCGGAGGGCGAGTGGCAGGGGGGCAGTGACCAGTAGGGCGGCAGCGGGGCTGGCGGCTGTCGTCGTCCTGGCCATCCTGCTGGTACCGGTCAACGCTCCTGCCGCCGATCCGATCTGGCGGCTGGAGCAGCCACCGCCGCCGGAAGGGGTGCCGTTCAAGGTCCCGCTCGGGGCGCCCGGGGACCTCGAGTTCTGGAAACCCAACCGCGGCCTGCTGACGATCGAGGGCAACGCGACGATCCCGCGCGGCATCTGGAGCTGGGACGGCCAGGGCTGGCACCAGCTGGCGACCGTCTGCGGCGGGCCCGGCGACACCGCGCGGATTGCCTGGGCGGGCCCGCGCGAGTTCTGGGTGGTGAGCGAACCTAGCCTGCCGCGGCGCGGCTCCGGGCTGGCGCTCTGCCGCTTCCTCGACGGCCAGGTGGCCGGCTCCTGGAGCACCCGCATCGACGCTGCCGATCCCTTCCGCCAGATGATGTCCGCCACCTGCAACGGCCCCAGCGACTGCTGGTTCGGAGGCGTCGGCTCCCAGGATGCGCTCGGCGAGCGGATCGGTGCCTTCCACCTGCACTGGGACGGTGCCGACTTGCGGACCGTCTACGGCCCGCAGGGTCGGGGGGTGAGCGACATGCAGTTCCACCAGGGAGCGCTCTACGAGAGCGTCCTGGTCGGCCGCTCGCCGGAGAACCGCACCGACCCGGTCGAGCTGGCCGAGCCGGAGTCGGTGCCGCACCTGTTGCACACGGTCGTTGGTGACACCTTCACCAACGACCCATTCGTGCCGCTCGACGGAGCTCCCGCCGACGGCAGCGAGCTGCTGGCGCTCGACAGCGAGAAAGAAGAGCTCTGGGCAGTAGGCGGTGGCGCCGCCTCCGGTCCAAGCGCCCCCCAGGGTGGCGCGGTGACGCGACCGCCGTTGGCGGCGCGGCTGGTCGGCGACGAGTTCGAGCAACTGGTCCTGAAAGGCGCCAAATTCGGGCTGACGGATCGCTTCGGCGACGTGGCGGCGATCCCGGACACGGCGGAAGCGCTGACCACCGTGGTGCCATTCGTTGACCGGCGCAGCGCCAACAGCAAGGCGACCGTCGCCCGGATAAAAGCGGACGGCACGGTGACGACGACTCGGCTGCCGGCGGCGGGCGCGGGGAGAGGCAGCGCGGCGAGGGTCGAGTGCCCCGCGACGAACGAATGCTGGATGGTCACCTGGGCCGGCTGGATCTTTCGCTACAGCGACGGCGCGCCGCTCGAGTTCGACACCGACCCCGCCTTCCAGGGCACGATCGAGTTTCGCCCCAACGAGGCAGCCGAACAGTTCATCCCCGACCGCCTCCCGGTCGACGACTCGCAGCTCTTCGCGCCGCCGCCGCTCGAGCTGACGCCGAACGTGACCCCGACGGCGAAAGTCAGGCGCCTGCCGCCGCTGCTGCGCAAGGTGCGCTCCCGCCTCCAGGGCCTGCGCCTGACCGTGAGCTTCACCCTGACCCGGCAGGCCCGCGTACAACTGCTCGCGAAGCGCGGCGGCAGCACCGTAGCTCGCACGCCACCCCGGGTCCTTGGGCCTGGCCGGCGTGAGCTGAGCTTGCTCCTCAGCCGTGAGCGCTACCCGAACCGGCTCGCCTTCAGGACGAAGGAGGTCAAGCGGTGAGTCGGCGGTATGTGCACCTGGTTGGCTTCGCCGCGCTGTTGGCCCTGGTCCTGGTGGTGGCGACCCCGGGCAGTGGCCGCACGCAGGTCTCGCCCAGCGGGCCGTTGCCGCTGCTGGGCACGATCGACTCGGCGACGACGCTGATGGGGTCGGCACCGGGCGGCCAGCCCGGGGAGGCCTGGGGCTACCGGTCGCTACCGCTCGCGGTCGGTGAAGTCCGGACCGGGGCCGGCAAGCTCGATTTCGGCCCCAGCCCCAGCAGCGGCACGCCCGACCCGCAGCTGGCCTTCCTTCGCCACACCGACGCCGGCGGCTGGCAGGTGTTCGAAACCCCCGTCGATGAGTCGGACAACCCCTACCGGGGCCCGATCCCCAACCGCCTCTCAGCCCGAATCACGCACGAGGGCGGTGGGGTGCTGGTCGGGCGGGATCTGCGGCGCGCGGTCGGCGAGCAGCTCGTCGTCCTCCATCACGAACCGGGGGGCAAATGGCGGGCGCTGGACCCGCCGCCGCCGACCGTCCTGCTGCCCGCCGAGGGCGTACAGCCGGCAGAGGCGCTGGCCGACGAAGGCGGCCTGGGCGCGATCGCGGTCGCTGCCTTCGACGAGGCCGGTCGCACCGGCTTGCTCTTCGGCCCCAAGGGTCGCACTGCCCCCGACGACGGCATCGTCCACTACGACGGCACGGAATGGACGCCGCGCGAGCCGGTCCAGATCCCGGCCGGCTCGGAGGAAGAGCTCGAGATCGTCGCGATCGACGCGACCGGCCCGGCCAATGCCTGGGCTCTCGCCGTGGCCGACGAGGACCTCAAACGCTCGGCCGTGCTGCTGGAACGGACCGGGACTGCGGAAGGTTGGGTCGAGCGGCCGCTCGCCGGGACCCCGTTCGCCGCCGACGAGACGCCGGCCCAGGAAATCGCTGCGGTTGAGCCGCTCCCCGGTGCATCGCAGCCGCTGACCGTGACCGCGGACGGAGTCTGGATCGATCTGGCCGCGAACGTCAAAGGCGTCGAGCGCGACGTCACCCTCTTCTACGACATCGGCAAAGAAGAGGTGACAGGGTCCTGGTGCGACGCGCCGGTATGCGAAAGCGTCGGCGGGGCACTGGGCGCGAAGCTCTCGCGCCAGGGCGGCTACCGCAGCTTCGCCTGGGCCGGAGGCGAGTTCGGCACGCGGGTGATCACCAACCCGCTCGATCCGGGCGGCGCCGAGAGCAGCAATCGGGGCACCTACCTCCGTTTTGACGGAGCGACCTTCGCGCGGATGCCGGCCGGCGGCGGCAACTTCCGGCCCAGCGGGGCGTTCGCGAACGTCGATGGAGGCTGGCTCGAGGGCCCCGTCGAGATCTCGGGCAAGACGCCGCCGGCGCGGCTGCGCTCCTGGCCGGTCGCGGTCCGGGCGCCGCTGACCGACGTCGCCGCGGCTCCGGGAGGCACGCCCGGAGCGCTCGGGTCGGGCGCGCTGGCGGCCGGGGCCGACGGCGCTGTTGCCCGCTACGTCCCTGGCCGGGGTTGGCGGCGCGAGTTCCTGCTCTCCTCCAGCGGCGCCGTCAACAGGGCGACGCTGCGCGGGGTCGCCTGGCCGCTGCCGGCGCGCGCCTACGCGGTTGGCGACCGCGGCGCGATGTGGATGTGGAACGCGGCGGACGAGCTCTGGGTCCAGGATCCGGGCATTCCGATCGGGTTCGAGGGCAACCTGATGGACGTCGCCTTCGACCCGGCCGAACCGTTCCGCGGCTACGCGGTCGGCAAGGGAGGCGTGCTGCTCGGTTTCGGCAAGGGCTGGGACCAGATGACACTGCCGGCGGGCTACGAGAACGCCAGCCTGACCTCGATTGCTTTCGCCGGCAGCCAGGCGATCGTCGCCGCCGGCCGCGACCTGCTCGTCAACGACGGCGGTGGCTGGCGGGTCGACTCCTCGGCGCGGGAGCTGCTCGACCGAGTCCGCGCCGGCAGCCCGCAGCTCTTCGCCGTGGCCGGGCTGCCCGACGGCGGTGCGGTGGCCGCCGGCCGCGACATCGTGATCGAGCGCGACGGGCCCAACTCGCCCTGGCGCTTCTCGAGCCAGCCGATTCTTGGCTCGACCGCGATCGCTGCCGCGGCGGTGCGGGCCGGCGGTTCGGTGCGGGCGATCGTCTCCGTCGTCCCCCAGCTCACCTACCCCCTTGCCGACGACCTGCCCGAAGCCGACCCCAACGTGCCGCCGCCGATCCCACCGCCCTTCGGCCTGCCCGGCGACGGCTACCTGCTGCGCGAGACGGCGACCGGCTGGGAGGACGAGCAGCGCACCGCCTTCGCCGCCTCCGGCGACGACCGGCCGCTGAAGAGCGACCCGGTCCTCTCCCTCCTGCTCGACTCCTCCGGCGAGGGATGGGCAGTGGGCGGCTGGAGCGGCGACGCCGACTCCGCCGGGCGCGGCACCTCTGCCCGCAACGGCACCGGCCAGTCGATCCGGACGCGGGTGCGGACCGCAGCGGTCTTCCGTTACGGCTCCAGCGCTGCGGCTGCGCCGGGGGCGGCGGGCGCCCGACCGGCCCCGATGCCGGCCGGCCCGGCGCGCTTCGCTGTCGCCGGCCACGCTCAGTGCGACTCCTCCTGTGCTGACCTGGCGCCTCAATCGATCGGCCCCGACCGCACCCTGGCGGCGGCGCTGCGCACCGTCGCGGCAATGCGGGGAGGCGCGGGGCCGCGGGCATTGCTCTACACCGGCAACCGGGTCGAGACAGGCCTGGGGGCCGCCGACGCGACGCGCTACGCCGCGCTCCTGGGCGCCGAGCCAGGGCTGCCGGTCTTCCCGGCCCTGGGCTCGAACGATGCAGCAGGTAGCGACGGTGCCGACACCTTCCAGGCCGCCTTTGCCGGCTTCCCGGCGCCTTTCGGCTCCGGCGCCACCCCCGCCGGCATCTCGACCGCTGGCATCCCCGGCGCCGCGCCCGATCCGGGCGAGGCTCGCACCCATTACGCCTTCGACAGCGAGGGCTCCGGCGGCACCGTGCGCGTGGTGGTGATCGACAACTCGCTCGGCTCGCTCGCCGCCAGCGACCTGCACCAGAACCCCGACGAGGCGCAGCTGCCCTGGCTGGAAGCGGTGCTCGCCGATGCTCGCGCCAGGGGCATCCCGGCCGTGGTGATGGGCAACCGCAGCCTCAACACCAGCTTCACCCCCAAACTGAACGTCGCCAGCGACGGCGCCCAGGTCGCAGCTGCCCTGGTCGCGGGCGGGGCTTCGGCCTACCTCTTCGACCGGCCCGAAGAGAACCGGGCGATGCGGATCCCGGCAGGGGCACCCCAGACGATCCCCAGCTTCGGCACCGGCACGCTCGGCTACCGGTCGGAGATATCCGGCGCCGTTGGGCTCGAGGTCGCCGACTCCCTTTTCGGCGACAGCGGCGTGATGGTGCTCGAGGTGAACGCCGCCAACCGTGACCCGGCGACCAACATGGCCCCGGTCGGTGTGCGGCTGATCCCGACGATCGAAGACCTCTCGCTGGAGGCGACCGACGGAACGCAGCTGCGCCGTTCGCGCCCGGCACTCTTCCGCGGTCTCGGTCGCCGCCCGCGCGGGGGGGACCGCTGGGGCCAGGCTTCCGCCGGGTCCGGTAATCCCGATCCCTCCGGTGGCGACCCTTACACGCTCTTCCCGCCTGAGCAGTGCCTGGTCGCGGGTTGCGCGGCGAGGATCGCCTCCGAGTACAGCTTCGTTTCCTCCGACCCCGACATCGCCGACTTCGTCCGCCAGGACCCGGCCTCGAACAACCTGCGCAAGCCCTTCCTCGACGCCGGCGACAAGGTGGTCACCGACAACGCCTCCGGCCTGCTCTGCCCTTTCAACGCCGGCACTACGACGGTCACCGTAAGCGCCGGCGGCTTCGCCTACTCCGAACAGGTGACTGTGCTCGACGGCAGCGTGCAGCGGCCCTGCGGCACGCGCCCGCTGCGGCCCGATCGCTTCAGGCGAGCGAGCACGGTCGCCGCCCCGCCGGCGCCTCCCCCACCGCCGAGCTCACCGCCGGGCAGCCCCCCGGTTGAGCTCTCGCCGCCACCCCCGCCGGCGCCGCCACCCCCGCCGGCGCCGCCGACGCCGCCGCCCAATCCGCCGCCACCCCCGCCCCCGCTGTTCCTGCTGCCCGGGACGCCGCCGCTGGGAGTCGTGCCGGCGATAGTCCCGCCACCCCCGCCGCCGATCGTGCGCCCGCTGCCACCTGGCGGCGCCCCGGCGCGTACCTACCAAGTCGAGGAAAAGCGTGAAGAGGAGGCGGCGATCGAGGAATCTCAGGCGTTCTCGCGCTACGAGCCGAGCGGCGATGGATTCGGCGTGCCGCCCTACCTGCTCGGCCTGGTGCTGATTGCCGCCCTCGCCGGCGCCTCTGTAAGAGGCGGCCCTGGCACCCGTCACCGCACCCGCCGGAAGACAACTCCGGTCCCGGCTTTCACCACTCGTTCGAGTTCGCCTTTTGCCTGGTCAGAGCTAGCAAAACAGCGAACGCGCAAAGAAGCGACCGACCGAAACCGAAGGAGTCGAAGATGATGTCGAACAGTCGCCTGACCGCGATCGCCGCCTGGTCCGCCCTGGCTTTCTCTCTAGCCGCCTTGCTCTTCGCCGGCGCTGTGGTCTCTGACGCCGCCAAGCGGCTGCCCGGCGCGAGTCTCAAGCCGCGCAAGTTCGGGATCTTGCGCCTCGACCGCAAAAAGAAGTTCCCGGCCAGCGTGTTGCCGGCCAAGGTCTTCGACCGTTGCTCGCCGGAGACGGTGAAGATCGGGACGGTCTGCATGATGACCAACCCTTATCCGCTGGAACGAGAGGAGATCGGCCGTAACGATTTCTTTTTCGCCACCCAGAAGTGCGCTGAGCTGGGCGGTTACCTGCCGACGGCGGCACAGCTGATCGGCGCCGCGCCCTACGTCAAGCTCGCCGGGCGAGTCGACGACAACGAGGTCACCGCTTCGACCGACGTCGATGCGACCGACGGGCTCAAGGACCGTCGCGAGATGAGCGCCTCGCTCTCGACGATCTCCTCCGGAGGCCGAGCAGCGGGCTCGCAGGGGGTGAGCGACGTATCGCGCGGCGACCCAAAGGTGGGCGAGCCGGACCCGGCGCCATTGCCCGCCGACCCAGCGCCCGAAACGCTGCACTACATAACCGTCTATGACAACGGCGACCACGGTGGGTTTGCCGGCGGCAAGCCGGTAGGGCAGCCAGAGAACTTCCGCTGTGCCTTCAACAGGGCGCAGGGGAAATCCGGAGAGCTGGAGTGAGGTAGACGAGGAGCCCGGTGACGCGCCAGGCGAATTGATGTCGCACGCGAGCAAAAGCTCGCTTAGCGACGAATAAGGAGCGCGGCTATCGCCGCGCAATCGACAGATTGCATATCGCCGCCTTCGGCGACATTCGCCTGGCGCGTCACCGGGCTCCTCGTCAACAGCTCAATAAAGCCCCGGACTGCCCTGCGTGCAAGCTGGCTGTGAGCTTGGAGTTCTCCGGCTTGATGCGGGAGCTTTTGGAGTTCGGTGCGGTTTCGGAGGGATGCCGGTGCCCCTCTCCGGGAATGTCGCCGACAGGCGGCGGAAATGCAATCCGGTTTCCGGCGCGGCGAAGCCGCGCACCAACATCGTCGCTAAGCAAGCGAAGCTTGCGTGCGACATCAATTCACGGAGAGGGGCACCGGCATCCTCCGGTACGACCTCAACGGCGTCTACAGCTTTTCCGGGGTGAACCTGTAGCCGATGCCGAAGTGGGTGTGGATGTAGCGCCACTCGGGCGCTACCTGCTCCAGCTTGGCGCGGACCTTGCGCACCAGCACGTCGACCGAGCGGTCGCGCCTTGGCATCTCCCCACCCCACATCAGCTCGTAGATCTCAGGTCGCTGGACGACGCTGTCGTGGCGCTCGGCGAGCATCAGGAAGAGCTCGAACTCGCGCATGGTGAGGCCCGCCCGCCTGCCGTCGATCAACACCTGGAGCTCTGCAGGGCGGATCTCGACGTTGCCGATCTGCAGGCTCTGCCTCGAGGAGCTCGAGGTCGGTGGCATGGCTGGCATGGCCGGGCAGCCTCACCGATTCCGGTGTCGATCCGGTGAACAACTTGTTTCGAACTGGAGAAAGATCCGAAACGTCGCCTGGGTAACCATTTTTTCTCCAGGCAGTTACACAGCGTTCACTTTGCTGCTCCAGCCGGACTCGACACTGGCGCGGTACGTACTCAGAACCCCGCCATCAGGAGCGACACCCAGATGAATCGCACCCGTCCCCTTGCCGCCGTGACCGCGCTCGTGCTCAGCGCGTCGCTGGCGACGGCCGCCACCGCTACCGCCGCCACGATCACACTTAGCGGTTCGACCTCGGTCGCGCCGCTGGCGACGAAGCTGGCCAAGGCTTTCGTCAACCAGCCCCAGAACAGGGGCAAAGTCAAATTCGTGATCCTCCAAGGCGGCTCCGACATCGGCATCACCGATGTCTCACGCGGCCGGGTGACCCTGGGAATGTCCTCGCGCGATCCGAAGCCTGCCGACCCGGGGGGCATCGTCTTCAACAAGATCGCCCGCGACGCGGTCTGCATCGTCACCAACACTTCCAACCCGATCGCCAGCCTCAGCCAGACCCAGGTCCAGGACATCTTCTCCGGACGGGTGCGCAGCTGGAGCGAGGTGCCCGGGGCGAGCGCCTCCGGCCCGATCGACCTGGTCGTCCGCACCGCCGCCTCTGGTACCCAGGACGCCTTCCAGAACATCTTCATGGGCCAGACCCTGCGGGTGGCCGGCAGCGCCACGACCAAGTCGTCGAACGGCCTGCAGGCGCAGACGATCAAGTCCGACCCCAATGCGATCGGCTACGCCTCATTCCACTTCGCCGCAGGCCTCTTCTCGGTCCCCTACCAGGGCGTTCCCTGCACCCTGCGCAACGCCAAGTCCGGCCAGTACGCCGGCAGCCGTAACTTCTACTTCGTCAGTCGCGGCGCGGCGACCGGGGTGGCGCAGAAATTCATCAGCTTCGCCCGCAGCTCCACCGCTCAGGCGGTCGTCGCCAGCAACTGGGTGCCGCTTAGATAGTGCCCGCCGAGGGGATCGCAGCCCGCCTGCCGGGGCGTCGCGGCCCCGGCGCGGCGAGCGCCGGCCCCCACGGCGGTACGGGGTTTTGGTCGGACGCCCGCGTCGAGCGCCTGCTCGGCGCGGTCGCCTGTCTGGTTCTGGTGCTGATCGTCGGCATGATTGGCTTCGTCTTCGCCAAGGCCTGGCCGTCGTTCGCCCATAACGGGCTCGCCTGGTTCACCTCCGGTGGCGACGTCGACCTGCAGCTCGAGGACATCTTCGCCTCGCCCTCCAACCCCGCCCAGTACGTCTATGAGCTGCGCGCCTGGCCCCTGCTCTGGGGCACCTTCGTCGTCACCGCCGGCGCGGTCCTGATCGGCATCGTCTTCGCCCTCTTCGCGGCGATCTTCATCGTCGAGTTCGCGCCGCGCCAGGTCAACAGGGTGCTGGAGCCGGTGGTGCGGCTGCTCGCCGCGGTGCCCTCGGTCGTCTACGGGCTGATCGGCATCCTCGTCATCGTCCCCTGGGTCGGCGAGCACCTGATCAGCCTCGAGCGCAAGGAATCGGTCGCCAACGTCGTCCAGCTCGACGGCGCCAGCATCTCGGTCGGAATCCTAATCCTGACCGTGATGATCGTGCCGATCATGATCGCGATCGTGGTCGATGCGCTGCGCGCGGTGCCGCGCAGCTGGACCGAAGGAGCGGCGGCGCTCGGGGCCAACCGCTGGCGGGTCACCTGGACGATCGCAGTGCGCACCGCCCGCCCGGCGATCGTCGCCGCAGCCGTGCTCGCCACCGCGCGGGCGCTGGGCGAGGCGATCATGCTCTCGATGGTCGCCGGCTCGGCCAGCTTCGCGCCCAACCCGATCGACGGCATCACCTTCCTCTTCGAGCCGACCCGGCCGCTCGCCTCGGCCCTGGTCGAGAACGTCGAAGGGCTCTCGGTGGTGCCCTTTGGCGAGACCCTCTTCGCCTTTGCCGCGGTGCTGCTGGTCTCCAGCATGTTCCTCTCCCTGGCCGGCTTCGCCGCCAAGCAGTCGATGCGCAAATACGGAGTGCGCCCGTGAGCACGGCCCCGATCGACAGCGTCCGCAGCTGGCCGCTGCGCGACCGTCTCGGCTACTTCGCCGCCTGGGGAGCGGGCCTGACCCTGATCGCGATCGCCGCCGCGATCCTGACCTACATGGCCTACCGCGGGGCCCAGTACTTCGACCTCGGCCTCTTGCTCGAAAGCCCCAACTCGAGCCTCAACCAGGCGGCGAGCGGCGGCTTCCGCGACCCGCTGATCGGCACCGCCACCCTGCTCGTGCTCTCGACCCTGATCGCAGCTCCGCTGGGGGTGAGCATCGCGGTCTGGCTGACCGAGTACGGCCGGCCGGCAGGGCTGGCACGGGCGGTCGAATCGGCGATCGAGGTCGTCGCCGGCACGCCCAGCATCGTGCTGGCGATGTTCGGCCTGATCCTCTTCCAGGATTGGTTCGGCTTCCTCACCTTCAGCGCCGAGGGCGCCGTGCTCGGCCGCTCCTTCATCGCCGCCGCCTCGATGATGTCGCTGATCGCGCTGCCGCTCGTCGTCGGCGCCACCCGTGAGGCGCTCAACTCGATCCCCGGTCACGTGCGCGAGGCCTCCTACGCGCTCGGCAAGACAAAGGCGGCGACGATCCGGCGGGTGCTGTTGCCGGCCGCCCGGCCCGGGATCGGCACCGGCACCGCGCTCGGCATGGGCCGGGTCGCCGGCGACACGGCGATCGTCGTCGTCCTGCTCGGCGCCACGCTGCAGATCCTCAACGGCGGCGACGGCGACGTCTTCGGCTTCTTCAAGGGGACCGGTGGCACCCTGACCAGCTACGTCTATTACAACTCGCCGGCGGGCGAGGGCCTGGCGCCGGAGAAGGCCTACTTCGCCGCCTTCGTCCTGCTGGCGGTAGTGATCCTGCTCAACTTCGTCGTCGCCCGCCTGGCTCGGAGGAGGGAGCCGGCATGGATCCGGTGATGCGGCCCGAAGCGCCCCGCTCGGAGCCCGACCTGGTGCTGGCGCCACCGCCCCCGGTGCGCCGCATCGTCGTCGATGAGGAGCCGACGGTGGTGCAGCCGCCGGCGCCCGGCAACGGTTACGTGCCGCTGGGCGGACACGGAAACGGACTCACCACCCAGGTGCGCCGCCGCGAGCCGAGCTCGGCGCCGAAGGTCGAGCGGATGCGCTGTGATGGGGTGTCGATCGCCTACGGCGAGAAACTCGCCGTCAACCAGGTCACGATCCCGGTTCGCCAGGGCGAGGTGCTGGCGCTGATCGGCCCCTCTGGCTGCGGCAAGACGACGCTGCTGCGTTCGCTCAACCGCCTGGTCGAGATCACCCCCACGGCCACTCGCGGTGGCACGATCACGCTCGACGGGGGGGACATCGACCGGATGGAGGTGACGGCGCTGCGGCGGCGGGTGAGCATGGTCTTCCAGCAGCCCAACCCGTTCCCGATGAGCGTCTTCGACAACATCGCCTACGCGCTGCGCGAGCAGGGGTCGCGGCGGCCCCGCAAGGAGGCGCTGCACGACCACGTTGCCGACGCCCTGGTCCGGGCGGGGCTCTGGGACGAGGTCGGCGCCACCCTGGACCACCCGGCGCTGCGCCTCTCCGGCGGTCAGCAGCAGCGCCTCTGCATCGCCCGCGCGCTCGCCGCCCGGCCCGAGGTGCTCCTGCTCGACGAGCCCTGCTCGGCGCTCGACCCACGCTCGACCCAGGTGATCGAGGACCTGATCCTGCGGTTGCGCGAGGAGGTGGCGGTGGTGATCGTCACCCACAACATGCAGCAGGCGCTGCGGATCGCCGACCACGTCGGCTTCATGTACCTGGGGGAGCTGGTCGAGTACGGGCCGGCCGAGCAGGTCTTCGGCTCGCCGCGCGAGGAGCGCACGCGCGAGTACGTCGGGGGTGCGTTCGGGTGAGGGCGTACTCGACCGCTCCGCTGGCTATCGCCCTCGCCGGGGTCGCCCTGGTTGCCACCGGCTGCGAATCGACGCAGGACAAGAGCGCCAAGGTCGCCGCCGAACTGGGCCCGGTCGCGCAGGAGGAGGGCCTGCGGATCACCAAGCGAAGCGAGGACGTCAAGGTCGTCTCGACGACCCTGCTCAGCGACGAGAACGGCAGCGCCGTCGTGGTCGAGCTGCGCAACGAGTCGAGCCGAGGGCTGGCCAATGTGCCATTGCTGATCGACGTCCTCGACGCAAAAGGCAAGAGCGTCTACCGCAACGACATTCCGGGGATAGAGCCGGCGCTGGCCGCGGTTCCCTTCATCCCGGCGAAAGGCGACGTCCTCTGGGTCCATGACCAGGTCCTCGCCACCGGAAAACCGGCCTCGGTGAAGGCCACGGTCGGCGCCGGGGGAGACGAGTTCTCCGGCGAGGCGCCAGCCGTCTCCGTGTCGGACCCCAAGCTCGAGTCCGACCGCTTCACCGGTGTCGCCGCCGGCGGCGAGGTGGTCAACGAGAGCGGCGAGGACATCGAGCGACTGCTGCTCTATGCGGTTGCCCGCAAGAACGGAAGGATCGTCGCTGCAGGGCGCGGCGCGATCGAACCGCTGAAGGGCAAGCCGAAGCCGGTTCCCTACAACGTCTACTTCATCGGCGATCCGAGAGGGGCTGAGGTGACGATGAGCGAGTTCCCAACCCTGCCGGGACTGGAGGCAAGATGAGCGGTTCGGGCGAGCAGCCGACGCACTCGATGGATCAGGCGCCGGAGGCCTGCCGGAGCTGCGGGGGGCCGCTGGCGACCGATCAGCGCTACTGCCTCAACTGCGGGCAGCGCCGCGGCGAGCCTCGCGTCGAGTTCCGTCGCCACCTCCCAGGCGCTTCAACCACCAGCAACGGGGCGAGCGCCGCGCCACCGGCGCCAGCTGCGCCCCCCGTCGAGGAGAAGTCGCAACCCCAGCGCGACTACACACCGCTGGCGGCAGTGGGCGGGATCGCCGTGCTGGGGCTGATGCTGCTGGTCGGGGTCCTGATCGGCCAGGGGAACAACCCTTCCCCCTCAACTACGCCGACTCAGGTGGTCGTGCCCGCGGAGACGGGCAATAGCGACGCGACGGCGAGCGAGGAGGGGACCGGCGGGGGAGCCGCCGTGGCGACGGCAACGGCGAAGGCAGCTGGGAAAGCCAAGGTGAAAGGCAAGAAAGCCGAGGACGCGAGCAGCCTGCTCAACTCAGAAGGCGGCGGGCCGGTGGTCGCCAGCGACGAGGCGCTGCAGGAACTCGAAGAAGACAGCGGCTCGAGCTACTCGGAAAACAGCGCCAAGTTGCCGGACGAAATCGCCACCGGCGGGGCCCCGCCGCCGACGGACAACAAGGCGCCGGGCGGCGGCAGCAAGGGCACGGCGATCGAATGAGCGCCGCCGACCTCGAGCAGCGTCGTGAACGCCTTGCCGACCAGCTTGCCGAGCTGCAGTGGGACCTGGGCGGGATCGCCTACGAGATGGCTATCCGCGATCACTTCCGACTCGACGTGCTCGCGCGCCAGGCGGCAAAGCTGCAGCAGGTCGATGCCGAGCTGGCCGAGGTGGAACGCATGCTGCGGCTGGACCAGGCCGGCGCCGCCGGCGTCTGTGGCTCCTGCGGAGCGCTCTACGCCCGTGGCTCGGTCTTCTGCTGGCAGTGCGGAAAGAACCTGATGGAGCGCGGCCCGGTGGGGGCTGCGCAACCGCCTCCGGGTGCGCCGGCGCCATGATCGCCGAGCTCTCCGATCGCTTCCTGCGCGCCACCTCGCTGGTCGTCACTGACCGCCGTTGGGCGGCGATGCTGAGCGCGACCGCGCTCGGCTTCGGCCTCTTCGTCGGCGTCGCGATCGGCCCCGGCGCGGCCGGCACGGTGGCGAGTGGCGCCCAGCAGATCGTCATGCCGAGCACTGGCGGGGATACGAGTGAGGGCGAGGAAGGCGAGGGCGGCGGGGCAGCGTCCGCCCTCGCCGGTCCCGCCGGTGGGGGAGGGGGAGGCGAAGAGGCGTTCTCATCCGAGCCTCTGTCGCCGGCCTCCGAACCGTTCATCCCGGTGGAAAGCGAACCGCCTCCGCCAGCCGAAGAACCCGCCCCGGCGAAAGTGCCGGCTCCCCCTGCCGAGGAACCGGCTGGTGTGGAAGCGACCGAGCTGAAAGGCACCGTCGTTCACGCCAACCCGGCCGCCGGCAGCTACGCGCTGGCGATCAAAGGGGGCGAACTGGTGCCTGTCCATGCCGTCAAGCTGCCCCCGGCCGGCGCCAAGCTGACCGTCGAAGGGGTGCAACTCGTCAACGGCACCTTTTCCGAGCAGGAGAAGCCGAAATCGTCTGGCAAAGCGGCGCAGGCGACTCTGCGCGGAGTCGTCACCTTCGTCAACCCCGATCCACTCGCTCCCGCCTACACCGTCTCCGGCCGCGGCGCCTCGCTCCTGGTCCAGGTCCCCCCCGATCCAGCCGGCGCCGTGCCTCCGCTGCCGGTGCTCGGCGCCCGTGTCACCGTCGGCGTCGCGATCGAGCCTAAAGGGGTACTGCGCCAACAGAAACTCGAGATCGAAGCGGGCGAGCCGTCAACCTATCTCGACCTCTCCGGCATCTACAACGGCATACACCCGGAAACGGGACAACTGCTGCTTTCGGCTGACGACACCCGCGCCAGTGAAGCCGACCTAGCTCTCACGATAAGCGGCGGGATCGAGTCGGCGAAGCTGAGAAAAGGCGACTCCTACCTCGCCACCGCGGAAATCGCGGAAGACGGCTCCCTGGCGCTGATGGGGATCGCCAGCGACGAGAAGCTCAAAGGCGCCGACGATCCCAAAGCCGCCCAGGGCGACCTGAAGCGCTGACCTAGCCCGTCCCGTCGGACTTCTTGATGTGCAGATGTCGCTAGGCACGGTCGAGTTCTTTGATCAGGGCTTCGACCCGCTGCGCGATCTCGTCGTGGATGGCCCGAACCGTCTCGACGGGCTGGCCCTTCGGATCGGGCAGGTCCCAGTCGACGTAGCGGACGCCGGGCACGTAGGGGCACTTATCGCCGCAGCCCATCGTCACGACCACGTCGGCCCATTCGGCGTCCTCTGCGGAGAGGAGCTTGGGCTTGCGGTCGGCCAGGTCGATCCCGAGCTCATTCATCACCTCCACGACCCCGGGGTGGACGCGGTCGCCAGGCGTCGTGCCCGCCGAGCGGCCCTGGTGGCGGCCATCAGCGGCGCGGTCAAACAGCGCTTGGCTCATCTGGGAGCGGCCGGCGTTGTGCAGGCAAACGAACAGGGCGTTTGCCATCTACGGCTTCCTGCTCGCCTGGCAGCCGCAGCCGGGGGCGCCGGGCGGGCAGCACTTCGCCTTCTGCGACGGCGCGCAGCAAGTGTCCTGCTTCTCGGGGGTACAGCAGGGCAGGACCGGGAGGGGCCTGCTCTCCCCGCGGCTCAGAGCCATGCGGAGAACTCCTCGAGTGCGCCCGGCACCACGTAGTAGTAGGCCCAGAGGCCCTGCCGCTCGGAACCGACGATGCCGGTTTCGCGCAAGACCTTCAGGTGGTGAGAGACGGTCGGCTGGGAGAGGTCGAACAGCGGCACCAGCTCGCAGACGCAGACCTTGCCGGCGTGCTTTCGCAGCACGTCCACGAGCTGGAGACGGATCGGGTCCCCGAGCGCCTTGGCGACCGCACCCATGCGCTCAGCCTGCTCGCGCTCGACGTCGGGATAGGCGACCGGCTCGCAGCAGGGCTCCCCGGCCGGGCGCTTGGTCTTCGGCGCAAGAGTCAGATCGATGCTCATCTATTTACATATATCTATTGAAATGACAACTGTCAATACATAGGATCGCCGCCGAATGGACCCCGCCCCGCTGCCCCGTCGCCTGTTCGCCGAGTTCCTTGGCTCCGCGTTCCTCGCCGCCACGGTGGTCGGCTCGGGGATCGCGGCAGCGCAGCTCTCACCCGGCGACACCGGCCTCCAGCTTCTGGAGAACGCGGTGGCGACGGCGGCGGGCCTGTTCGCCTTCATCCTCATGTTCGGCCCGGTCTCCGGCGCCCACTTCAACCCGGTCGTCTCGCTGGTCGACGCCGCCTTCGGGGGGCTGCGCTGGCGCCACGCCTTCGCCTACTTCCCCACCCAGGTCGCCGGTTGTATCGCTGGTGCGGTTGCCGCAAACCTGATGTTCGACCTCTCGGCGATCAGCATCGCGACCACGCACCGCGCCTCGGGCTCGCATCTGTTCGCCGAGGTGATCGCCACGCTCGGGCTGCTGCTGGTGATCTTCTCCCTGGCGCGGAGCGGGCGTGGCAACCTGGCACCGGCAGCGGTCGGCGCCTACATCGGCTCGGCCTACTTCTTCACCAGCTCGACCAGCTTCGCCAACCCGGCGATCGACATCGGGCGCATGTTCTCCGACACCTTTGCCGGCATTGCCCCGGCGTCGGTCCCGGCCTTCGTCGTCGTCCAGCTCCTTGGCGGGGTGGTGGCGATCGCCATAATCCGGGCTCTCTATCCCGACTTGACGCCCGAGGAGGCGGCGGAGGTCATGTTGCCGCACGCCGAGCAGGCCCCGGCTGGGCAGTCGATCGCATCGGGCGGGCCGCGCTGAATGAGCCGACCGCACCTGAAGGCCCCCTGAAAAGGCGAACGGCCCGGGGCAGGGGGCCGTTCGCGACGAGAGAGGAGTCTCGTGAGGTCTTGGAGTCTGCAGCCGGCGCGGCGTCGGCGGGTGAACATCCGGAGAAGCCCTGCGAGCGACTTTCCCGCAATTAGGATGCTTTGAGCTGTGAAAATCCTGTGAACGCAGGGATTTCCGCCCCCGCCCCGTCGCCGCCACAGCATAGAATCGTGTCGACGTGACTCAGCAGCAGACCATTCGGCTCGCGGTGATCGACGACGACAGCGGTTTCGTCACCGTCCTCGCGAAGCGCATCGAGGCAACCGGGTGGCAGCACCGGCAGGTCGCCAGCGTCATCCCTCCGGAGGAGCTGGTGGCGATGAAGCTGAACGCCCTGCTGGTCGACCCGGCGGTGCTGGGCGACGAGGGCTGGAGTTACCTCGAGCGAGTCTGCGGGATGCTCCCCGACCTCGGCGTGATCGTCTGCACCGGTCGCTCGACCGTGGCCCAGCGGGTGCGCGGCCTCCGCCTCGGTGTGGACGACTGGATCGCCAAGCCTTGCCATCCCGAAGAGGTGATGGCGCGGATCGAAGCCGTCTCGCGCCGCCGCCGACGCTCTCAGCCCCGGGTTGAGACAGGGCCGATGCTCGCCGGTGAGATGGAGATCCGCGCCGATCAGTTCCAGGCCTTCGTCGGCGGCACCAGCCTCGACCTCACTCGCCGCGAGTTCGAGCTGCTGCTCCTGCTCGCCGAGGCAGAAGGCCAGGTGCTCGAGCGCGAGGCGATCTACCAGCGTGTATGGGGCTACGCGATGGCCCACGGCGACCGCTCGGTCGACGTCTTCGTCCGCAAGCTGCGCCAGAAGCTGGAAAAGCGCTCGCCGGGCTGGGGCTACATCCACACCCACTTCGGCGTCGGCTACCGCTTCGACCCGGAGCCGGTCGACGGCACCGTGCCGCCGCCGGCGGCGGCAGAGGCCGCGGAGCCGGCCGAGGGGCCAGATTCACAACTAGTTCACAGCAGCTTTACGGCTGCGTAACCCGGTCGGCCGCCGGGTGCGGCGATCCTCGACCGGATGCTGGAGATTCGGCTGGAGGAGCACGCGGCGCTGGTTGACGGGCGACCCCTGAGCCTGACCATGCGGGAGCTCCAGCTGCTCGCCACGCTGGCCGAGCACCCGCAGCGAATCATGACTCGCGAGGAGCTCTACGCCCAGGTCTGGGGCGGCGAGCCGCGCCATGACGACCGCTCGGTCGACGTCTACGTCAGCCGCCTGCGCTCGAAGCTCGGCGAGGCGTTGCCGGAGCTTCGCCTGATCCACACCCACAACGGCATCGGTTACCGCTTCTCGCCGGACGGATAAGGCGCACCAACCGGCGCTCCCGGCCGCTCTTTTACATCTTTTTTACATCCCCGATACAGGCACGTAACAAGCTGCCAGGGGGCCGCTGAGAGGGTGGCTTTGGCATCGGCCCCGTGGGCCGCAATCGGAGCAAAACCAGATAGGAGACAGAGTTGACTATCCCTAAGTGGCTCATGGTCATCGCCTCCGCGGTCGTCCTGGCCTTCGGGGTCGCGGCGTGCGGCGACGAGGACGAAAGCAGCGGCAGCGGAGGTGGCGGGGACCTCTCCGGCTCGATCCGCATCGACGGCTCGAGCACGGTTGCGCCGCTGACCGCGGCGGTCGCCGAGCAGTTCGAAGCGGAAAACTCCGGCGTCAAAGTGACCGTCGGGACTTCCGGCACCGGCGGCGGCTTCGAAAAGTTCTGCGCCGGCGAGACGGCGATCTCCGACGCCTCCCGCGCGATCGAGCCCGAAGAGGTCGAAGCCTGCAAAAACGCAGGGATCTCCTACGAGGAGGTGCGGGTCGCGACTGACGCCCTGACCGTCGTCGTCAACCCCGACAACCCGGTCGAATGCCTCACGGTCGACCAGCTCAGCGCTGTCTGGGGCCCCGACTCCGACCTCTCCAACTGGAGTCAGATCCCCGGCCTGAAAGAGGAATTCGACGAGGAGCTGGCGCTCTACGGACCGGGCACCGATTCCGGCACGTTCGATTACTTCACCGAAGAAATCAACGGCGAGGAGGGCGCTTCGCGCCAGGACTACAACAACGTCGGCGAGAACGACAACGCCACCGTCACCGGTGTCGAGGGCTCGCCGGGCGGGATGGGCTACTTCGGCTACTCCTTCTACCTGGAGAACGAAGACGCGCTGAAGGCGCTCGAGGTCGACGGCGGCAAAGGCTGCGTCGCCCCCTCGGCGGAAACCGCCCAGAACGACACCTACGTGCCGCTGAGCCGGCCGCTCTTCATCTACCCGAGCGGCGAGGCCCTGGAAAAGCCCGAGGTGAAGGCGTTCGTCGACTACTACCTCGACAACGTCAACGAAGTCGCCGAAGCGGTCGGTTTCATCCCGCTCACCGAAGAGCAGCTGCAAGCGTCCAAGGACGCGACCGCGAAACTGGGGTAGCCAGTTGCTGCAGGCGTCCAAGCCCCGCTACGGCGAGAAGGTCATCCAGGGCCTTCTCGCCGCCTGCGGGATCCTCTCCGTCCTCACCACGACGGCGATCGTCATCTCCCTGATCGGTCCGACGATCGGCTTCTTCGAGATCGTCCCGGTCGACGAGTTCCTCTTCGGCACCGAGTGGGCGCCGCAGTTCGAGCCTCCCAGCTTCGGCGTGCTGGCGATCGTTGCCGGCACTCTCAACGTGACGCTCTGGGGGATGCTGTTCGCGATCCCGATCGGCCTCGGCGCGGCGATCTACCTCAGCGAGTACGCACGCCCGCGGGTGCGCAAGACGGTGAAGCCGGTGCTGGAGATCCTCGCCGGCATCCCCACGGTGGCGATCGGCTTCTTCGCGGCCAGCTTCATCCTGCCCGAGATCATCGTGCCGCTCTGGCCCGGCGAGTTCCTCGGTGGTGCCACCGGCAAGCCGTTCATGGCGCTCGCCGGCGGGCTCGGCATCGGCCTGATGATCGTGCCGATCATCGCCTCGATCTCCGAGGACGCGATGTCGGCGGTGCCCAACGGCCTGCGCGAGGGGGCCTACGCGATGGGGGCGACGAAGCTGAAGGTGGCGACACGCGTCGTCTTCCCGGCGGCCCTCTCCGGCATCGTCGCCTCGATCGTGCTGGCGACCTCCCGCGCCGTCGGCGAGACGATGATCGTCCTGCTCGCCGCCGGTTCGACCCCCAACTTCACCCTCAACCCGGTCGAGTCAGTTCAAACGATGACCGCCTACATCGGCGTTACCGCCACGGGCGACATCGCCACCGGCACGCTCGACTACAAGTCGGTGTTCGCGGTGGGGACGGTGCTCTTCGTGATGACGCTGGCGATGAACCTGGTCAGCATCAGGCTGGTCCGCAGGTACCGCGAGGTCTACGAGTGATGGCGGAGCCCGGAGCGGCGAGCCCGCGCAATCGCCTGGCGACGGCTGGCGCCCGCGCGACCACTGCGGCGATGCTGCGCGACCAGCCTCGCCGCGACGTGATCCTCAACGCGGTCTTCGCCGGGTTGCTGCTGCTGGCGGTCCTGATTGCCCTTGCCGGCCTGCTGGCGCTCTTGATCCAGGCCTTCGTCAAGGGCGCCCCGGCCTTCAGCGCCGACCTCTTCACCAACCCGCCTTCGTCGATCTTTCCGGAGAAAGCCGGCTTCCGGCCGGCGATTATCGGCTCACTCGAGCTGATCGCCGGGGTGATCCTCTTCGTCGTCCCGGTCGGCGTCGGGGCGGCGATCTACCTCGAGGAGTACGCCGACAAGTCGAAGTGGTGGAACCGGCTGATCGAGGTCAACATCCAGAACCTCGCCGCGGTGCCGTCGATCATCTACGGCATCCTCGGCCTCGCCTTCATCGTCCGCGGCCCGCTCGACCTCGGCTTCATCCTCATCGCCGGCTCGCTCACCCTGGCCCTGCTGGTGCTGCCGATGGTGATCATCGCCGCCCGCGAGGCGATCCGCGCCGTTCCAGACTCGATCCGGCAGGGCTCGCTGGCGCTCGGCGCGACCCAGTGGCAGACGATCCGCAGCCAGGTCCTGCCTGCCTCGATCCCAGGCATCGCCACCGGCGTCATCCTCGCGGTCTCGCGGGCACTGGGGGAGACGGCGCCGCTGCTGCTGGTCGGCGCGACCGTCTTCATCACCTTCGACCCGACGCCGCTCTCCGGGTACTCGGCCCTGCCGGTTCAGATCTTCAACTACGCGGTGCAGCCGCAGGACGAGTTCCAGGCGCTGGCAGCGGCGGGGATCATCGTCATGCTGGCTGTCCTGCTGGCAATGAACTCCTTCGCGATCTGGCTACGAAATCGTTACGAGCAGAGATGGTAGGTGGACTAGGGTGAGCGAGATGGCACAGGACGAGAGCAGATCCGGCACCGGCCGCGAAGCGCGCGAGGCGGCCGCGGAGCGGGCGGCGATCGCCGTCCGCCCGGACGAGTTCCAGCATAGGAGCGCGGCAGGCCGCAAGGAGAAGGTCTTCGAGATGAAGGGCATCGACGTGCTCTACGGCGGCGTAGCCGCGGTCAAGGGGATCTCGATGGACATCCACCGCAAGGACGTCACCGCGTTGATCGGCCCTTCTGGCTGTGGCAAGAGCACCCTGCTGCGCTGCCTCAACCGGATGAACGACCTGATCCCCAGCGCCGAAGTGCGGGGCGAGCTGCTTTACCACGGCGAGAACCTCTACGGGCCGACGGTTGACCCGGTCCAGGTCCGCAAGCTGATCGGGATGGTCTTCCAGAAGCCGAACCCGTTCCCCAAGTCGATCTACGACAACGTCGCTTTCGGCCCGCGCATCCTCGGCCGCAAGGACGATCTCGACGCGACGGTCGAGAAAGCCCTGCACGGGGCGGCGCTCTGGGACGAGGTCAAGGATCGCCTCGACAGCAACGCATTCGGCCTCTCCGGCGGTCAGCAGCAGCGCCTCTGCATCGCCCGCTGCATCGCGGTCGAGCCCGACACGATCCTGATGGACGAGCCCTGTTCGGCGCTCGACCCGATCTCGACCGGCAAGATCGAGGACCTGATGGTCGAGCTGAAGGAGGAGTTCTCGATCGTCATCGTCACTCACAACATGCAGCAGGCGGCACGGGTCTCCGATCGCACCGCCTTCCTCATGGTCGAGCTCGACGCCGACGAGGACAACCGCTGGGGTCGCCTGGTCGAGTACGACGAGACCGAGAAAGTCTTCACCAACCCCTCCGACCAACGCACCGAGGACTACGTCTCCGGCAAGGTCGGCTGATGAATCCCGCGACCGAAACGCGGATCCACTACCAGGAAGAGCTGGAGCGACTGGAGGCGAGCGCACTCGGCGGCCTCGACCTGGTCAACGCCGCCCTCGAACGGACGATGGAAGCGGTCGAGCAGCAAGACGTCGAGCTGGCCCAGCTGGTGATCGCCGATGACGACCGGATCGACGGCCGCTACCTCGAGGTCCACCAGGCGCTGATCACGCTGCTGGCGACGCAGTCGCCGGTGGCGACCGACCTGCGGCTGATCTCAGCCTTGCTGCACGTCCTCAAGTGCGTCGAGCGGATGGGCGACCAGTGCGTCAACGTCTGCAAGCTGCTGCCGCTTAGCGGCAACGAGCCACCCGCCGACCCGGAGATGGTGAGCCGGATCCTGACCATGGGCAAGCAGACCCGCACCCTGATCAGCCAGGCGAAGCGGGCCTTCGAAGATCGTGACGTTGAGATGGCCCGCGACCTGGTGCGCCAGGACGACGTCGTCGACAACCTCAACCGCGAGTGCTTCCACCTGGCGCTCGAGATCGGCGACGACGCCGACAAGCGCGAGTGGGCGATGACGATGCTGCTGGCGGCACGGGCGATCGAGCGGATCGGCGACAACGCCGTCGACATCGGCGAGCAGGTCGCCTTCGTCGTCACCGGGCTCTTCAGGGAGTTCGAGGACGCCTCGCACCCCGCTCAGTAGTCGCCGGTTGAGATCCGAGCTGTCTGGGAATATGAGGATCAGTCCCGGGATGCTCTGCGCCGCCATAGACATCGGCTCCAACACGACGCGCGTGCTCGTCGCTGAGCCCGTGGACGGGCAGTTGAAGAAGGTGATGGAGCAGCGGGCCTACACGCGGATCAACAAGGCGCTCGACCCGGACGGGGCGATCCTGCCCGAGAAGGTCGAGGAGGTGTGCGAGGTCGTCGCCACCCAGGTGCGCCTGGCGCGGGAGCTGGGGGCGGAGACGATCCGCTCGGTGGCGACCGCTGCGGTGCGCGAGGCGGTCAACGGGGAGGAGGTCGCGGAGGCGATCGCGGCCGCTTCCGGGGTCCCGGTCGACATCCTCAGCGACGAGGAAGAGGGACGGCTCTCCTTCATCGGCGCGACCAAGACATTGGGCCACCCGGTCGAGGGCAAGGTCGGGGTCGTCGACGTCGGCGGCGGCTCCAGCGAGGTGATCCTCGGCACCGTGCCCGGCGGCGTGCAGGAGGTCCGCTCCTGGAGAGTCGGCTCCGGCGCCCTCGCCGACGAGCTGATCGCGTCGGACCCGCCCTCGGCGGCGGAGATCCGCAAGATCCGCGACCGCATCGAGGAGATCTTCGAAGGAGTCGAGATCGAGCGGCCGGCGCAGGCGGTGGCGGTCGGCGGCAGCGCAACCTCGCTGCGCCGCTTGGTCGGCGCCGTGCTCGAATACGAGACCCTCGAGCGGGGGATCCGCGTCCTCTGCGGCGACCCCGCGGCGGATGTCGCGCGCCGCTTCGAGCTCGATCCCGAACGGGTGCGGATCCTCGCCACCGGCGTGCTGTTGCTCGAGAAGCTCTCCGAGCTGCTTGGCCAGCCGCTCCAGATCGGCAAGGGCGGGTTGCGTGAGGGCGTCATCCTCGACCTGCTCAACGGCAGCGCCAACGGCTCTTCACCCGCCCGACTCGCTGCCTGAGCCTGTCCGCTAGCCTGCCCGCGTGACGCGCGCCCGCGAGGTCGAGCTCGAGTGCGACGAACCCTTCGCGCTCGCCGCAGCAAGGGTCGTCGAAGTGCGAGCGGCGGAGGTCCTCGAGCACTCGCGCGGCGTCCTCGACCTCGGTGAGATCGAGCGGCTCCACGACATGCGGGTGGCGACGCGCCGCCTGCGCGCCGCGATGGAGGTGTTCGAGTCCTGCTTCCCGCGTAAGCGCCATCGCAAGGCGTTGAAGCGGGTCAAGGCGCTGGCCGACGCGCTCGGGGAGCGCCGCGACCGCGACGTCTCGATTGAGTTCCTCGAAGGCTTCGCGGGCGAGCTGTCCGAGGCCGACAAGCGCGCGCTCGAGGCCCTGGTCGAGTCGTTGCGAGAAGAGCAGCGGGTCGCCAACGAAGAGCTGGCGCCGTTCGTGAAGCGCAAGCGGCTGAAGAAGCTGCGCCGCCGGCTCGAGAAGCTGGTCGAGGCGGCATCGTGAAGGCAGGCAGGGTGAAGGGTCTGGAGCCCGAAGGGCCCCTGAGGCCGAACGCGGCGCGGATCGTCCAGACCCGGCTCGACGAGCTGCGCGCTTTGGTCGAGCCGGCGCTCGACCCTGGGGCGGCGAGCGCCCAGCACGACCTGCGGATCGCGGCGAAGCGGCTGCGCTATGTCCTCGAGATCACCGAGAGATGCTTTGGCGAGGAGGCGGTCACCGCCCGCCACGCAGCCCGAGAGCTGCAGGGCGTTCTCGGCGAGGTGCACGACTGCGATGTGCTGCTGCCCCGGGCAGCCGGGATCGAGTCCCTGGAGGCCCTGCTGCGGACGCGCCGCGCGCTCCTCTTTCGCCGCTTCCACGATCTCGTGCAGTCCCAGGCCAGCGAAGGGATCTGGGCCGGGCTCGAACATTCACTCTGCTGACTTCGCGTTTTCCAGTCCAGTAGGACGTAGAAAGGCGAAGTCAGCACTCGTAGCGGTCACCGGATCTTCACCGGTCGTTCCCGGCTCTTTCACATGTTTTCCCTGCTCTTAGCGGAATCTGGGGGAGACCGAAGCGATACGAGCAGGGAGACGCCGATGACTTCCCGAGTAGACATGCATTGCCATTCCACCGCCTCGCAGCTCTCCCGGCTCGGGGTACAGCGCTCTCTCGGCCTGCCCGAGTGCGCAACCCCGCCGGAGGAGGTCTACGAGCTGGCCAAGCGCCGTGGCATGGACTTCGTCACGATCACCGATCACGACACGATCGACGGCTGCCTGGAGCTGGCCGACCGTCCCGATTGCTTCGTCTCCGAGGAGCTGACCGCCCGCTTCGCCGGCGAGCCGCAGGCGGTGCACATCCTCTGTTACGGGATCACTTCCGGGGACCACGAGTGGCTGCAGGCCAATTCCGGCGACGTGGAGGCCTGTGCCGCCTACCTTCGCGAGAACGAGATCGCCTGCGCTCTCGCTCACCCCTTCTACGACGTGGACGCACCCTTGACCCGCCGCCACCGGCGTCGCTTGGCGGAGCTGTTTCCGGTCTGGGAGGTCCGCAACGGGTCGCGGGCCGCAGAGCTGAACATGCCCGCCGTCGTCTACATCGACACCCACGGCGGGACCGGCATCGGCGGCTCCGACGATCACGCCGGCGTGGACATCGGCCGCACCTTCACCGAGGCGCCGGCCGCCGCCACGCCGGAAGAGTTTCTCTCCCGCCTGCGCCGCGGCGAGGCCGAGGCTGGCGGCGAGCAGGGCAGCGCCGCCAAGTGGGCGCACGCGGCGATGGCGCTGGCCACCCGGGCGCTCACTTTGGACGGCGCGGTCGCCGGCGACGGGGCAGTCGACCCATCCGTGGTGCTGAAGATCGCGCAGCGGACGATCGTCGAGGGGGCGGCGCGCGAGGGCAAGGTCGCGAGCGACGTCGGCCCCGACGACGTCCGCGCCCTGCTCGAGGCCTGGCTGCGATCGATCGGGCTGGAGCTGCGCGGCCGGGACCTCCTCGACCACCTCCAGGCGGAGGACTTCTCCCACGCGGCGCTCTACCGACGGGCCCGACGCATCCACGAGCGGCGCCTGCGCAGCGCGGTCCAGCAGGGCGCATCTGTCGTCGCCGGCGGCGAGGCGGCGAGGGCGTTCGGGGCGCTCTTCGAGGCGCTGGTGCCCGCCGTCCCCTACGTGCCCTCGACCGTCTTCCTCGGTGCCGAGAAGGCGAAGCTCGCTTCGTCCCGCGGCGGCGAGCCGCGGGTGGCGCTGATCGCCGACGGGATCGAGACGATGCACGGGGTGACCACGACGATCGCCCAGATCCGCGAGCACGGCGTGCCCGGCTTCGAGGTCGAGGTGGTCGGCACCGACGCCGGCGTCGACCGGCGGCTGCCGGCGAGCGCCGAGCTCGAGGTGCCCTTTTACGCGGGGATGCGCCTCGGGGTGCCGGGGCTGCCCGACCTGGCTGAGACCCTGGCCGAGGGGCGCTATGACCTGATCCATGTCACCGCCCCAGGTCCGGCCGGCATCGCGGCGACGATGCTCAGCCGCATCTCGAGCATGCCCCTGCTCGGCAGCTACCACACCGAGCTGGGTGCCTACGCCGGACTGCGCAGCGGTGATGGCGGCCTCGAGGCGATGGCGACTGCGGCTCTCGGCGCCTTCTACGGAGCCCCTTCCACGGTCCTCTCGCCGAGTCCGGCGGCTGACCGCTCGCTGATCGGGCTCGGGGTCGACCAGGGCCGGCTCGGCCGCTGGGAGCGCGGGGTCGACGTCTCCCGCTTCGACCCCGGCAAGGCCGCCCCGGGCGAGTACCCGGGCGAGGTGAAGGTCCTCTACGCCGGCCGGCTGACGCGCGAGAAGGGGGTCGAGCTGCTCGCCGAGAGCTTCGAACGGGCGCATGGCGCCGATCCTCGCCTCCATCTCCTGCTGGCGGGTGGGGGACCCGAGGAAGGTGAGCTGCGCTCGCGGCTCGGCGAGCGCGCCACCTTCCTCGGCTGGCTCGAGGGCGAGGAGCTCGCTCGTGCCTACGCCAGCGCCGATCTCTTCCTCTTCTGCTCGCAGACCGACACCTACGGGCAGGTGGTCGTCGAGGCCGGGGCCAGCGGGCTGCCGGTCGTCGCCGTCGCCGAAGGCGGCCCCGCCTCGTTGATCGAGAACCGTCACACGGGGTTGCTCTGCGGCCCCGACCCCGATCATCTCGCCGGCGCCGTCCTCCAGCTCGCCGCCTCGCCACTGTTGCGCCGGCACCTCGGCGCTTCCGCGGCTCGCGCCGCCGCCGGGCGCTCCTGGGAGAGGGCGCTGGAGCAGCTCGCGGACGGCTACCGGCGCGCCGTCGGCGCGTCTCTTCCCGCGGCCCGGCAAGCGCCTGCCCGGGCTGCCTGAGCGGGTCTGGGCGTTGCAGGCGCCGCAGTACGATGGCCGGATCGACGATCCAGCCCTCTACTTCAACCGCGAGCTGTCCTGGCTCGACTTCAACCAGCGGGTGCTGGAACTCGCCGAGGAGGCCGAGGGGCCGCTGCTGGAGCGGGTGCGATTCTGCTCGATCTACGCCTCCAACCTCGACGAGTTCTTCATGGTCCGGGTCGCCGGCCTCTTCGACCAGCTCGACGCCGGGATCGACGCACGCGGACCCGACGGGCTTGGGCCCGGAGAGCAGATCGACGCGATCCAGGCGCGGGTGCTGGAGCTCGACAGCCGTCTCCACGCTTGCTTCGAGGGTGAGCTGCGGCCCGCCCTGGAGGAGCAGGGGATCCGGATCGTCTCGCTCGACTCCGCCAGCGAGGCCGAGCGACGCGAGATCGACAGCCGCTTTCACGAGCAGGTCTTCCCAACCCTGACGCCGCTGGTGGTTGGCCTCGGCCGTCCCTTCCCCTACATCTCCAACCTCTCGCTCAGCCTCGGCGTGCTGCTACGCGACCCGGAGAGCGGCAACGAGATCATCGCCCGGGTCAAGGTGCCGAAGGAGCTGCTCGGCCGCTTCCTCCCGGTGGGAGAGGGGGGCAAGGCTTTCGTCCCGCTGGAGGAGGTGATCGCGGCCAACCTCGACGCGCTCTTCCCCGGCACCGAGGTGGTCGACCACGGCTACTTCAGGGTGACCCGCGATACCGACTTCACCGTCTCCGATGAGGCCGACGACCTGGTCCGGGCGGTCCAGGACGAGATCCGCCGGCGCCGCTTCGGCGAGGTGGTGCGGCTGGAGGTGGCGGCGGGGATGAACCCAAAGCTGCGCATCCAGCTGATCGAGGCGCTGCGGCTGGAGGATCGCGAGGTCTACGACGTCGACGGCCTGATCGACCTCGCCGACCTAACCGCCGTGGCTGATCTTCCCGGCCACGCCGAGCTGCGTTACTCGCCTTGGACGCCGGTCACCCAGCCCCGCCTCCAGGGCGAGGACGACGAGCCGATCGACATCTTCGCGGCGATCCGCCAGGGCGACATCCTCGTCCACCACCCCTACGACTCCTTCGCGACCTCGGTCGAGCGCTTCGTCGAGCAGGCCGTTGCCGACCCCGATGTGCTGGCGATCAAGCACACCGTCTACCGGACCAGCGATGACTCGCCGCTGGTGCCGGCGCTGATCCGAGCATCCGAACGCGGCAAGCAGGCGGTCTGCATGGTCGAGCTGAAGGCCCGTTTCGACGAGGAGGCGAACATCCACTGGGCGAAGTCGCTCGAGGAGGCCGGCGTGCACGTCGTCTACGGCATCCCCGGCCTGAAGACCCACGTCAAGGCGATCCTCGTCGTCCGCCGCGAGGGCGAACGGGTGCGCGAGTACGTCCACATCGGCACCGGCAACTACCACCCCAGAGACCGCCCGCCTCTACACCGACTTCGGCCTCTTTACGGCCGACCCCGAGATCGGTGCCGACGTCGCCGAGATGTTCAACTTCCTCACCGGCTACGGGCGCCCGGCCGAGTACCGCAAGGTGCTGGTCTCGCCGACGACGATGCGCGACAGCATCCTGGCCGAGATCGAAGCGACGGTGGAGGCGCACCGCGCCGGCGAGGAGGCGCGGATCGCGATGAAGATGAACTCGCTCGTCGACGCGGCCTGCATCAGGGCGCTCTACGAGGCTTCGCAGGCAGGCGTGCGCGTCGACCTCAACGTGCGCGGGATCTGCTGCCTGCGACCTGGCGTCGCCGGCATCTCGGAGAACATCCGCGTCGTCTCGATCGTCGGCCGCTTCCTCGAGCACTCACGCGTTTACTCCTTCCAGCGCGGCGCGGAGACCCGCGTCCTGATCGGCTCCGCCGACCTGATGCCACGCAATCTCGACAGCCGGGTCGAGCTGGTGACGCCGGTCGAAGACGAGGCACCCAAGGTCGAACTGCTCGAGGTGCTCGAGCGCTGCTTTGTCGAGAACGCCAACGCCTGGGAGCTCGACGCGGACGGCGCCTGGGCCCGGCTGCAGGCGGTGGAAGGGGAGCGCAACGACGTCCAGGGGGAGCTGCGCGACCGGCACGCTGCCCGGGCTGCCGAGCAGCTCGCCGCGACCGCCGGGTGAGCGCCGTCAGATATCCGGGCGAGCAATAGGATTCGACCGTGCGTCGCCTCTCTCTCCTGCCGCGTGACAGCGCCTTCTTCGAGCTCTTCATAGAGGCCGGTCAGAACACCCTCACCGCGGCCCGCCTGCTCGACGAGATGATGGGTGCCTGGCCCGACGCGGGCAGCCTCGGGCGCGACATCCTCAAGGCCGAGCAGGAGGGCGACCGGATCACCCACGACATCGTCCAGCGGCTCAACTCGACCTTCGTCACCCCAATCGACCGTGAGGACATCTACGGGCTGGCGACGCAGATGGACGACATCGTCGACTACACCGAGGAGGCCGCCGACTTCCTCGGCCTCTACAAGATCGAGGCTCCGATGGAGCAGGCGGGACAGCTGACCAAGGTGCTGGTCGGCGCCTGCGAGCAGCTGGCCGAGGCGCTCGAATGCCTGCGCAACTTCAAGGGCCTGGAGAAATACTGGATCGAGATCCACCGGCTCGAGAACGAAGGGGACAGGATCTCTCGCGACGCCGTCGCCTCGCTCTTCTCCAACGGGATCGACCCGATGGTCGTGATCCGCTGGAAGGACATCTTCGCCGTGCTGGAGAACGCGATCGACGCCACCGAGACCGCAGCCCAGATTCTCGAGGGCATCGTCATCAAGAACTCGTGACGGGCCCAGACGTCGCCATGCCGCGTCCTCGGTCGCTCACGTGCAGAGCACGCTTCGCTCCCTGCGTCCTTGCCTGGCAACGTCTGGGCCTCGTCACGCAATGAGCTCTGACGTGATCATGGTGATCGTCGTCGCGACGGCGCTCGCCTTCGACTTCACCAACGGCTTCCACGACACCGCCAACGTCGTCGCCACCTCGATCTCGACCCGGGCGGCAAAGCCGAGCACAGCGATCACGATCGCGTCGCTGCTCAACTTCGCCGGCGCCTTCATCTCGATCTCGGTCGCGGCGACCGTCGCCAACGACGTTGTCAACGCCGACGTGATTACGCCGACGGTCGTCTTCGCGGGGCTGATCGGGGCGATCGCCTGGAACCTGATCACCTGGTGGTTCGCCCTGCCTTCCAGCTCCTCGCACGCGTTGATCGGCGGCGTCGTCGGTTCGGCAGTGATCGCCGCCGGCTTCGACGCCGTGCTCGCCGACGGAGTGATCGGCAAGGTGTTGATCCCGGCGATCGTCGCGCCGCTGCTCGCCTTCACCGTCGCCGGCATCGCGATCGGTCTCGTCTACCGGATCGTCGGCCGGCAGCGGCCTGGCACGGTGACCCGCGGCTTCCGCTACGGGCAGCTCGTCTCCGGCGGCCTGCTGGCGCTAGCTCACGGCACCAACGACGCCCAGAAGACGATGGGGGTGATCACCCTGGCGCTGATTGCCAACGGCAGCCTCGGGGCGGACGCCGACCCGCCCTTCTGGGTGATCGTCTCGGCGGCGACCGCGATCGCGCTCGGCACCTACAGCGGCGGCTGGCGGATCATCCGCACCACCGGCACGCGGATCATCAAGATGGACGCCGCCCAGGGGTTCTCGGCCCAGGGCGCGGGGGCCGCGGTGATCCTCTCCTCCACCCACTTCGGCTTCCCGCTCTCGACCACCCACGTGATCAACGGTGGCGTGATGGGCGCCGGCGCCGGCAAGCGGCTCTCGGCGGTGCGCTGGGGGGTCGCCGGGAACATCATGGTCGCCTGGCTGCTGACGTTGCCGGCGGCGGCGGCGATCGGGGGCGCGACCTACGCCGTGACCGAGATCTTCGGTGACGGCGCCATCGGACCGGTGATCGTCAGCATCGCCGCGTTGGCCGCCAGCGCGATGCTGTTCGCCCGTCGCTCGCAACAGGGAGCGCCGGTGCCGGCGAGTTGATGGCCGTCATTGTTGAGACCAGCGAGCTGCTGCAGACCGTCGCCGCCTCCGTGATCGCGGGCGTCGGCGTCACCGTTGTCTTCTCGGTGGCGATCTGGGGAGCGGCCCGCTTCGTCGACCTCAGTCACAGCGAGCGTCCGGCCGCCGCCGCGGCCGCCGCCGCGGTTGGGATCGCCGGCTTGGCGGCGACTCTGGGCGCGGTCGTCGTCGGCCTCGTAGTCATGGTCGGCTAGGCCGTGCCCTCGTACAATCCGGCTGTGCGCACGCTGCGCAACGTCGCGATAGTCATGGGCTTGGCGCTGGTCGTCGCCTTCGTTCCCGGCGGGGGCAACGCCGCCGACGCCTTGCTGACCGCGATCACGATGGCGTTCCTGACCGCGATCGCCTGGACCGTCTACGTGCTGAGCCGCCAGAACCAGCTGACGCTGGCGACGCTGAGCGACGGGCGGCGGGCGATCCTCTATGGGCCGCTGGGGATGATCGCGCTGCTGATCGCAGGCTCCGACGAGCTCTTCGCGACCGGGCTCGGCACCTTGGCCTGGCTGATGCTGCTCGGCGCCTCGATCGCGGCGATCTGGCGCATCTGGGTCGAGGCCAACACTTACTGAGTTCGCACAGAGCCTTGACTGAATTGTTCGTTTGAGCGCACCACGCGTGCGCCAGCGGCTGCGACGGTCACGGCGTGCCGCCACGGACCGCCAGCAGCGCAGGCCACAGGGAGGAGGGGACCGCCTCGGTCGAGCTGATCGCGGTCGTTCCCTTCCTGCTGCTGGCGGTCCTGGTGGCGGCACAGCTGGCGCTCGCCGGGCAGGCCCTGTGGTCGGCGGGAGTCGCGGCGCGGGCGGGGGCGCGCGCCGCGCTCGTCGGCAGGGATGCGGCGGCGGCGGCGCGGCGGGCGCTGCCGCCGCCGCTGCGCTCCGGGGCGAAGGTGAGCGATGAGGGCGCGGTCACGGTACGGGTGGCGATCCCGCGCCTGCTGCCGGCGTTGCCGCGAGTGACAGTCGGAGCTGAGACCGGGCTGGGGGAGGGAGATGAGTAGCGAGGTGGGCCAGTCGACCGTCGAGCTGGTAGCCGGCCTGCCGGCGCTGCTGCTCGCCGGCTTGATCGCTCTGCAGCTTCTCGTCGCGGGCTACGCGCTGGTCCTGGCCGACGGCGCCGCCGAGGCGGGGGCGCTGGCGCTGGCATCGGGCGAGCCTGCGAGGGAGGCTGTCCGTGCCGCGTTGCCGGGGTGGGCAGAGGACGAGATCGGTCTTTCGGTCAGTGGCGGACGGGTCACGGTTAGCCTGCGCCCGCCGTCGCCTCTGCCCGGTATCGCCGAGCGGCTTGCCGTGACTAGCTCCGCGTTCGCGAGGCCGGCAAAGTGAACGGGACGGTCGTCCTCGTCACCTCGGTTGGGGAGGCGAGCGGGTCGAAGGCGGCTGCGGCGGCGTTGGCCTGTGCGGGGTCGGAGCCGGACCGGCCGGGCCTCCTGGTCGACGTTGGCGGACGCCCACCGCGCCCCACTTTGGTCGCATCGACGGGAGCTCGCGAGCTGGAGGAGCGGCTTGCGGTCCACATGCCGGAAGCGCGCGCTGCCTCGCGCGGCCAGACCTGCCACCTGGCGCTTTCTGCTGACGAGGAAGGCCTCGAGCGACTGCCGGCGGTGCTGCCGCTCGTCCGCGACTCCATCGCGGTCGTCCACCTGCCGCCGGCGCTGTTGCAGCCGGTGCTTGCCGCGTCTTACATCGAGACGACAGCCGCATTGCTCAGAGCCGATCTCGCCAGCGACCGCGCCCTTACCGGGCTGGCTGTTCGCGACCTATTCGAACGGGGCCTTCGTGTAGCGGTCCTCAAGCGACCGCTGGCCTGGGTCTCGGCGCGCCGCGCGCTCTTCGGCGTGCTGCCCGCGGCGACCCCGGGTGGCCTCCCACCTCGCCTCTCAGATCGTCTGTTAGACATCGCTGTGTGCTGACCGTCGCAGTCACCGGCCCCACCGGGGAGATCGGCAAGGCCTTCATCTCGGCGCTCGAGCGGCTGCCGGAAGTGGATCGGGTGATTGGGATGGCCCGGCGCCCCTTCGATCTTGCAGGGCAGGGCTGGGAGAAGACCGAGTACCGGCGCGGCGACGTCCTCGATCGCGAGGCGGTCGAGGGCCTAGTGGATGGGGCCGACGTGGTCGTTCATCTCGCCTTCGTGATCGTCGCCGGGGGCGGCGAGAGCCGCGAGATCAACCTGCGCGGCTCACGCAACGTCTTCGAGGCCACCGCGGCGGCGGGAGCCAAGCGCCTCGTCTACACCTCGTCGGTCGCCGCCTACGGTTTCCGTCGCGGCATGCCCGAGCTGCTCAGCGAGGACGAGTCGGTGAAGGGGACCGCGCGCCACCCCTACTCGGCGCACAAGGCCGCAGTCGAGGAGGAGCTGGCGGAGGCGCTTGACGGCTCCGCCACCGACGCCTACGTCTTCCGCCCCTGCATCGTCGCCGGCCCACAGGCGACGATGCTGCTCGACGTGATCCCCCTGCTGGCCCTGGGGCAGCGCATCCCCGGTCCGCTGCGCTGGGCGCTCGGCAAGGTGCCAGAGCTGCGTCCTGTCCTGCCAGACCCCGGTGTGCCCTTCCAGCTCGTCCACCACGACGACGTCGCCACGGCGCTCTGCGCCGCCGTCCTCGGACACGGAGACCCTGGCGTCTACAACCTGGCGGGGCCAGGGCAGCTGACGATCTCCGACCTCGCCCACGAACTCGGCTGGCATGCAGTGCCGGTTCCCGCCTCGCAGCTGGCGGTCGGCGCCGCTGCCGAGGCGGTGGCGCTGATGCCGTTCCTGCCCGACGAGGCGGCCTGGATCGAGGCGGTCCGCCGCCCCGTCCTGATGGACACCGCGAAGGCGCGGAACGAGCTGCACTGGATGCCGCACCACGACGCTCGCGAGACGCTGCGCGAAACCGTCGCGGCCGTACGAGCCAGGTAAGGCGGCTAGTTGGCACACAATCGGCTGATTGTGTGCCCCACGCGTGCGCCTGCCCCGGGCAGGGTGAGCGCATGGGCACGAGGAGGGAGGAGGGGCAGGCGCTGCTGCTGGTCCTGGGCGGCGTCTTCGTTCTGCTCGCCGGGGCGCTGGCCCTGGTAGCGATCGCCGGCGCGGTGACCGGCAAGGGACGGGTGCAGCGGGCCGCAGACCTCGCTGCGATCTCGGCCGCACGCTCGATGCGCGACGACCTACCACGTCTGCTCGCCCCGCCGACCCTTCCCAACGGCCTTCCGAACCCGCGTCACCTGTCGAAGGCCGTCTACCTGTGGCGAGCGCGCGGCGCAGCGAAAGAGGCGGTGGAGGGGAATGGGGTCGCACCGGCGCGGCTGCGGGTGACTTTCCCGGATCGGGCTTCCTTCGCTCCGGTCCGGACTAGAGCGCTCATCGTCGCCCACCTGGACGTGGGCGACGGCCGCGTCGAGGTAGAAGCCTCGGCAGTCGCCGAAGCCGCCGCACCGGCCACGGCTTCGGGATCTGGGGCAACGCCGGCAATGGCAAGCGGTGGCGGCTACAGCGGGCCGCTGGTCTACCGCGGCGGAGAGGGGATGAGGCCGGACGTCGGCGCCGCCTTCGACCGGATGGCGGCAGCCGCGGCGTCCGACGGCCTCACACTCGTCGTCAACTCCGGCTTCCGTTCCGACGCCGAGCAAGCGGCGCTCTATGCCGCCAATCCCGACCCGCGCTGGGTCGCGCCGCCGGGCCAGTCGTTGCACCGCTGCGCCACCGAGCTCGACCTCGGTCCCGAAACCGCCTACGGCTGGCTCGCGACCAACGCCAGCCGCTTTGGCTTCGTCCAGCGCTACACCTGGGAGGCTTGGCATTACGGGTTCGACGCCGGGCCCGCGCCGTGCTCAGCCGCAGGCAACTCCGTCGTGGCGGGCGGCGGGGGAGACGGCGCGCTCGCGAGCTCCGGCGGCCTTCCATCGTTCGTCCCAGCTCAGTACCGGGCCCCGCTGCTGCGCGCCGCGACCCGCTGGAACGTCTCCGCCGCCCTGCTCGCCGGCCAGCTGATGGCCGAGTCGAACTTCGATCCCAACGCGGGCTCCCCGGCCGGCGCTCAGGGCATCGCCCAGTTCATGCCGTCCACGGCAGTTGCTTACGGTCTGCGCAACCCCTTCGACCCAGGGGAAGCAATCGACGCCCAGGCTCACCTCATGTCCGACCTGCTGCGCCAGTTCGGCGATCCGTCTCTCGCCCTCGCCGCCTACAACGCCGGCCCGGCGCCGGTCGAAGCCTGCGACTGCGTTCCCGACTACCCCGAGACGCAGGCCTACGTCAGCCGCATCCTCGCCCTCCTCGGCGGCGCCGGGACCCTCCTCGCCCCGGCTTTCGAAGTCCGCCTCGTCGCATAGCCCGCTGCGGTAGCCTGGGACCCGATGGCGACGGTCGAGGTACAAGGAGTCGAGGGAATGCGGGCGCTGCTCGGCCAGGAGATCGGGCCGAGCGAGTGGCGCACGGTCACCCAGGAGGACATCGATACCTTCGCCAGGCTCTCTGGCGACGACCAGTGGATTCACGTCGACGTTGAGCGAGCCAAGAGCGAGAGCCCTTTCGGGACGACGATCGCCCACGGCAACCTCACCCTCTCGCTGGTCGACGGCTTCCGCAAGGAGATGATCTCTTCCAGCGGCTTCGCCCTCGGCGTCAACTACGGCTGGGACAAGATCCGCTTTCCAGCCCCCGTCCCAGTCGACTCCAAAGTCTGCGCCCGTGCCGAGGTCGTCTCGATGGACGACAAGGGCGGCGGCTGGTGGCAAGTAGTCACTCGCTTCACCCTCGAGGTCGAGGGCTCGGAGAAGCCTTGCTTCGTGGGCGACTCGGTGACGCGCGTGATGGCGCCAGCCGTCTGACGTCCCCTACTCGACGACGGTCAAGGTCCCCTTCATGCCCGCTTTGCGGTGACCTTCGACGGAGCAGTAGAACTTGTACTCGCCGGGCTTCAGTTTGAGGAACATCCAGTCCCTCGCAACGTACAGCGCGTAGGACTGTGCGATTTTTTTCCCTTGAGGATTGTCAATCGTGAGATCGTGGAGCTCTTTCTCAGGGTTGATGAATTCGATTTTCCTTTTGCCTGCCTCGACCTCGACCTGGGGTGTTGTATAGGCTAATTTGCCACTGGGGTCGGGCCTGAATCTCAGCGTCCCGTCGGGGGATGGGCCGGCCACAGCATCGTCATCGTCGCCACCGCAGGAGCTGAATGCAACCGCGGCAAGGGCCAGCGCGACAAGCGCTGCGGCCATCTCGATGCCCAGCTTCCGTCCCCGGACTGCTCCCATTCCGGATACTTTAGCTAGATCTAACTAGTCTGCATATTCTGTTCAAATGGGAACACCGGAGGCGTTCCGCGCCGCGATGCCTGGCCGCGTCTATCTGACGATGAGCGTGCCTTCCATGCCCGCTTCGCGGTGACCCGGGATGGAGCAGTAGAAGGTGTACTTGCCGGGTTTGAGCTCGACGGGCGCAAAGGCCGATTCTTCGGTGACCGTATCCGTCTGGGCGAGCTTTTTCCCGCTCGAGTCTTCAACCGCGAGGTTATGGCGCACCTTCGAGGGATTGGTGAACTGCAGCCTCACTTTGCCGGCCTCGGTCGACGTCCTGTTCCTGACAAAGGTGATCTTGCCGTACGGATGGGCCTCGAAGAACAGCTCGGTCCATTCCGGCGCACCGCCGTCCTGCCCGCCGCCACCTTCGGCTGTTCCACCTGCGTTGGCTTCAGTCGTAGTTCCCGCTCCGTTGTCGCTTGTGGTCGTCGTGGCCACATCGCCGTCGTCATCGCCGCAGGCGGCGAGCAAGGCTGCGGCGAGAACCACAACCACCGCCACCGCCGCAGCGACTTTTCTGCTGCCTCCCTCTCGCCTCCGGAATCCCATTCCGAAAACTTTATCCGGATATGACCAATCTGGATGTCTTGTTCGAACGGCGCCCGCCGGCGGGCGGGCGCCGAGGTGCCGACTACGCCTATTCGACGATCAGCGTCCCTTCCATCCCCGCCTCGCGGTGGCCGGGCACAGAGCAGTAGAAGGTGTAATCGCCGGGTTTGAGGTCGACCGTGGTCGAGGTCGAGCTCTCGGTGATCAGGTCGGTCTGGCCGACGGTTTTGCCGCTGGATTCTTCGATCGCGACATCGTGGGGGACAGCCTGGGGGTTGTCGAACTCGAGCGTCACGTTGCCTGCTTTGGACGAGGCTTCCGTCGTCGTGTAGGCAAGGGCGCCGCCCGGGTCGGCCTCGAATTTCAGCGCCGTACCAGCTCCGCCACCACCAGCACCACCGCCTGCTTTTTCGCCACCGCCGGTTTCCGTGGTGGTTTCGGCGCCGTTGTCGCTCGTGGCGGTCGTGCCTCCGTCGTCGTCATCGTCGCCGCAGGCGACGAGCGCGAAGGTGGCAAGGGCGAGGGCGAGAAGTGCGGCAACCTTCTTCATGCTGGGTCCTTTCCTCGGGGAGCGAGCCTCAATCGGGACTGTACCCGCCTCAGCGGCCGGCGAACGCCGGTTTCTCACCGCCGAAGAAAGCCGTAACGCCGGCGCGCAGGTCCTCGGTGGCCATGCTGTCGGCGATCCCGTGTCGCTCCAGCTGCAGGTGCTCGGTGAGGGTGTTCTCGATGCTCTGGCCGCAGAGCTGCTTTGCCATCCGCACGTAGTGGGGGGCCTTCGCCGCCAGCTTCTCGGCCTTGGCCCGTGCCCGGTCCATCAGCTCGTCGGGGGCGACGACTTCGGTGACGAGCCGCTCGGCCAGTGCGTCCTGGGCGCTCATGTTGGGGTCGTTGAGGAGGATTTCCAGCGCCCGGCTGGGGCCGACCACGCGCGGCAGGAAGTAGGTCATGCCGCCGTCCGGGGAGGCGCCGATCCGTCCGTAGGCGCAGGCGAAGAAGGCCGCCTCGGAGGAGATCCTGATGTCGCAGGCGAGTGCCAGCGAGAAGCCGGCGCCGGCGGCCGGCCCGTTGACCGCGGCGATCACCGGATAGGGGATCCGCCTCAGATCGATGATCGCCGTGTGCAGGGCCTCGGCGCCGCGCCGCACCTGCGCGGGCAGGTCGATCGAGTCGTCCTCGACCCCGGTTTTGAACCAGTTGACGTCGCCGCCGGCGCAGAAGGCCTTGCCGGAGCCGGTGATGATCAGCGCCCGCAGCGGCGCCTGGTCGGCGAGCCAGGCGAAGGCGGTCGTCATCTCGCCGATCATCTCCGGGCTCATCGCGTTGAAGGCATCGGGGCGGTCGAGGGTGAGGGTGCCGATGTCGCCGTCGATCTCGATTCGCAGCGTGCTCAGCTCGGGCGGGCTCAGGGTCTGGGTCGTCATCTCGCTCTCTCCGTAAGTCGGGGTGGCTTGGCCAGCTGGCCAGGAGCCTACTCTTTGACCTGTGAACGACGGCGACGACCTGAAACGCTCTGAGCGGATTGCCCAGCAGCGCCGCGAGCTGCCCGATTCGCCCGGCGTCTACCTCTTCCACGGCGCCGACGGCGAGATCCTCTACGTCGGCAAGGCGCGCTCGATCCGCAAGCGCGTCGCCTCCCACTTCTCCGGTGGCGAGACCCGTCTCACCTCGCGGGTCGACCACATCGAGTGCCTCGTCACCGCCAACGAGGCCGAGGCGCTGCTAGCCGAGCAGAGCTTCATCAAGCGCCACCGGCCGCGCTTCAACATCCGCCTGCGCGACGACAAGTCCTATCCCTATGTCTGCGTCAGCCTCGATGAGCAGTATCCGCGGGTCTACTTCACCCGCGAGAAGCACCGCTCCGGCCGCGCCTACTTCGGCCCCTTCTCGAGCGCCAAGCGGGTGCGCGAGACGCTCGACCTGCTCGGCAAGCTGTTCCAGTTCCGCACCTGCGAGGGGGCCGAGCCCGGCCGCCGCTCCGGCAGTCCCTGCCTCGACCACTACATCAAGCGCTGCGGAGCGCCCTGCGTGGGTTACGTCACTCAGGACGAGTACCGTCGCAACATCGCCGCGATCGTCGACTTCCTCTCCGGTCGCTATCGACAGGTGGAGGCGGACGAGCAGGCGAAGATGGAGGCGGCGGCGGAGGCGCGTGAGTTCGAGCGCGCCGCTGTGCACCGTGACCGTCTGCAGGCGATCCAGTCGCTGTTCGAGCGCCAGCGGGTCGCTGGCGGCTCGGTCGGGGCGATCGACCTGATCGGCGTCGCTGCGGAGGGCGCCGACGCCAACGCGCAGGTCTTCCAGGTGCGGGACGGCATCCTCGCCGAGCGCCAGAGCTTCTACCTTGACAACCAGGCCGAGCGCGAGCCCGCCGAGGTCGCCGAGGAGTTCATTGGCCAGTACTACTCGGCCTCGCCTGCGGTGCCGCGGACGATCGTCGTCGGCCCCTACCTGCGCGACCGTGCCGAGCTGCTCGCCGCGGCCCTGAGCGAGCGGCGCGGCGCCCCGGTCGAGGTGCGCGTCGCCGAGCGAGGCGACAAGCGTCGCCTGCGCGAGCTGGCCGAACGCAACGCCCGTCTCGCCCTCGACCAGGACCGGCTGCGCCGCGAGCACCGCCGCCAGCGCCGGGTCGAGTCGCTGGCGACGCTGCGCGACGCGCTTGGGATGGAGGAGCTGCCGGTTCGCATTGAGGGGTTCGATATCTCCAACCTCGGCGGCGACCACACCGTCGCCTCGATGATCGTGTTCGAGGGGGGTGCGACGAAGAAGGCCGACTACCGCCGCTTCCGCGTGCGGGGGGAGCGCAGCAACGGCTCCGACGACTTCGCCTCGATGGAAGAGGTGCTCACGCGGCGGATGAATCGCTACCTCGAACAGGTCGACCTCTCTCCCCACGACGGCAAGCGCGACGCCAGCTTCGCCTCGCTGCCGTCCCTGGTCCTGATCGACGGCGGCAAGGGACAGCTCTCGGCCGGAATGCGCGTCCTGCGCCCCTTTGTCGAGCGCGGCGTCACCGTGATCGGTCTGGCGAAGAAGCTGGAGGAGGTCTACGTGCCCGGGCGCGTGGCGCCGCTCGACCTGGCGGCTGACTCCGAGGCCTCGAAGCTGCTGCAGCGCGTCCGCGACGAGGCCCACCGCTTCGCGATCGACCACCACCGCGGCCGCCGCGACAGAGCGATGACCGGTTCGGTACTAGACGACCTGAAAGGCATCGGGCCGGTGCGCAAGCGCGCCCTGCTCCAGCACTTCGGCTCGCCGGAGCGGCTGGTGGCTGCCAGTCGCGAGGAGCTGGAGGCGGTGCCCGGGGTGCCCGGCAAGGTCGCCCGCGAGATCCACGAGCAGCTCAACAGGACGGGCTGATGGCGCGGGCGGAGCGGACGACGGCGAGCGGCAAGGATAGGGACGGCCACGCCCCGGGCAGCGACGTGACCCTGGTCTCTGATCACCGGCCACTCCGGCGCCGGCAAGTCGGAGGCGATCGCCGCCTTCGAGGACGGCGGCTACTTCTGCGTCGACAACCTGCCGCCGCGGATGATCGGCAGCCTCGGCGAGCTCTTCCGCCACGACGGCAGCGGCGTCGAGCGCGCCGCAGTCGTTTCCGACGTGCGCGGCGGCGACTACTTCGACGAGCTGCTCCAGGTCCTCGACGAGCTCCAGTCCGATGGGCTAAAACCGAAGGTGCTCTTCCTCGAGGCCGACGAGGAGACGCTGGTCGACCGCTACAAGGAGACCCGCCGACGCCACCCGCTCGCCCCGGAGGGCCGCATCGTCGATGGGATTCGCGCCGAGCGCGAGCTGCTGGCGCCGCTGCGCGAGCGCGCCGACGTGGTGATGGACACCGGCGACTTGACCAGCGGCATGCTGCGTCGCCGCATCGCCGAGGAGATGCTCGGTCGCGACGAGAGCGGCAAGCTGGCGCTGACTCTGCTCACCTTCGGCTTCAAGAACGGACCGCCGCACGACGCCGACCTCACCCTCGACGTGCGCTTCCTGCCCAATCCCCATTACGTCGACGAGCTGCGCCCGCTGACCGGGCTCGACCTCGCGGTACGCGAGTACGTCGAGGCCGGCACCCTCGCCGGCGAGTTCTACGGCCGCCTCCTGCCGCTGCTCGAGTTCCTCCTGCCTGCCTACGTGGCCGAGGGCAAGAGCCACCTGACGATCGCGGTCGGCTGCACCGGCGGCCGCCACCGCTCGATCACCGTCGCCGATCGGATTCGACGCGACCTCGAGGGGCGCGACGATGTAGTTGTCCGGGTGAAGCACCGCGACGCCGAACTGGATGGGTAGGGGCGGGTCGGGGGAGACTCGCCGGAGCAACAGCGTGGAGGCTCCGTCGAGCCTCCCCCGACCCGCCCTCGCAGCCGAGCCTAGAATCGCCCTCCTTGGCTGAACCCGTTATCTCCATAAGAGGCCTCCGCAAGAGCTACGGCGGGACGGAGGCCGTTCGGGGCATCGACCTCGAGGTGCGCTCAGGCGAGGTCTTTGCCCTGCTCGGGCCCAACGGCGCTGGGAAGACGACGACGGTTGAGATCCTCGAGGGGTACCGCGAAGCCAGCGCCGGCCAGGTCGCAGTGCTGGGTGAGGACCCGCGGCGCGCCGGCCGCGCCTGGCGCGAGCGGATCGGCATCGTCCTTCAAGGCAGCCGCCCAGATCCATACCTGACCGTGCGCGAGTCGCTCGCGCTCTACGCCGGCTACTACGCGAAGCCGCGGCCGATCGAGGAGACGATCGAGCTGGTCGGACTCGAGGGCAAGGCTGACGAGCGCGCCAGCCGCCTCTCCGGCGGCCAGCAGCGCCGCCTCGACGTGGGGATGGCGCTGATCGGCGATCCCGAGCTGCTCTTCCTCGACGAGCCGACGACCGGCTTCGACCCCTCGGCCCGCCGCCAGGCCTGGGAGACGATCGCCGGCCTGCGGGATCTCGGCAAGACGGTGCTGCTCACCACCCATTACATGGACGAGGCGCAGCGCCTTGCCGACCGTGTCGCAATCCTTACCAGCGGCCAGATCGTTGCCGCCGGGACGCCCGCCGACCTCGGCGATCGCGAGAGCCTGCCGACGACGATCAGCTACCGGCTCGGCGACGAGGAGGTCTCGGTGCAGACCCGGACCCCGGTCGAGACTCTGCACGAGCTGACCGGGCGCGCGGTTGCGCAGGGACTCCAGCTTGACGGCCTGGAAGTCACCCGACCCAATCTCGAGGAGATCTACCTCTCGCTCACCGCGGAGGGGGAGTGAACGCACAAATCGACACGGTGATAGCCGGGGGTTCGAATCCGTGGCGATTTGTGCGTGAACATGGGGTTGTTCTGTGAACGCCCTCGTCCTCGTCGGGCATCAGTTCCGCTATGACCAGAAGGCCTTCTGGCGCAATCCCGCCTCGGTCTTCTTCACCGTCGCCTTTCCGGTCGTCCTGCTGCTGATCTTCGCCACGATCTTCGGCGACCAGACGATCGACGTGCGGGGCGGGATCGAGACGACCGCCTATTACGTGCCGGCGATCATCACCCTGGCCGTGATCTCGGCGACGATGCAGTCGCTGACCATGTCGCTGACCATCGCGCGCGAGGACGGGCGGCTGAAGCGGGGGAGGGGGACGCCGATGCCTTCCTGGGTCTTCATCGCCGGGCGGGTTGGCAACTCGATCGTCCTCGCGATGATGATGTTGGCGCTGATCTCCGCAATTGGGCGCCTCCTCTACGACGTCCCGATCCCCTGGTCGGCGCTGCCGGAGATCGTCCTCGTCCTCGTCGTCGGCGCCGCCTCCTTCTGCTGCCTCGGCATCGCCCTGACCGCCGCGATCCCCTCCCAGGACGCGGCCGCGCCGATCGTCAACGCGCTGCTGCTGCCGCTCTACTTCCTCTCAGGCGTCTTCATCCCCGATAACGAGCTACCCAGCGGCGTCGTCGACTTCGCCAACCACTTCCCTGTCCGGCCCTTCTTCCAGTCCTTCTTCGACGCGTACATCCCTGGTGCGGGCGGCGCCAGCCTCGACTGGGGGCACCTCGCCGTGGTCGCCATCTGGGGTGTCGCCGGATTGCTGCTCGCGATCCGCTTCTTCCGCTGGAGCCCGCGCGGAGGCTGAGCGGGCAGCCTTCGGGCGAGATTCCCTTATAGCCTCCCTTCGCAATGCTGCATCACGTCCTTTTGGAGGTCTCAGAGCTCGAGCGGAGCGCCTCGTTTTACGACGCGCTGCTCGCTCCGCTCGGCTGGCGCCGCCATTTCGAGGAGGACGGGACGGTCGGCTGGGGCATCGCCAAGCCGGTCTTTTTCATCGCCTCCCACCATGAGGCGCGGCCGGGCTTCGGCTTGCTCAGTTTCTCCGCCCTGGGGATCGTCGCGGTCAAGGCGGCCTGGGAAGCGGGAGTCGGCGCCGGTGGCGTCAGCGTCAGCGACCCCGGCGAGCGCCGCTCACACGGCTCGGGCTCCTACTCTGCCTTCCTCAAGGACCCGGACGGGTATGAGATCGAGATCACGATCGGGTCCGACTAGCTCGACTTCATAAGATCGGGTCCCAAACCAATTCAGGAGGCGATGACTTCATGGCTGTGAAGGTGGGAATCAACGGCTTCGGGCGGATCGGGCGCAACATCTTCCGCGCCGCGCACGCAGCGGGCGCCGATCTCGAGTTCGTCGCGGTAAACGACCTCACCGATCCCGCGACCCTGGCCCACCTGCTCAAGTACGACTCGATCCTCGGCCGCTTCCCAGGCGAGGTCGAGGCGGGGGCCGACTCGATCTCGGTCGACGGGACCGAGCTGAAGGTGCTCTCCGAGCGCGACCCCGCCGACCTGCCGTGGGCCGACCTCGGCGCCGAGGTCGTGATCGAGTCGACCGGACTCTTCACTGGCCGCGACGACGCCGCCAAGCACCTCGCGGCGGGCGCCAAGAAGGTGATCATCTCCGCCCCCGCCAAGGAGCCGGACGTGACCGTGGCGCTCGGCGTCAACTTCGAGAGCGACTACGACCCCGAGAAGCACCACATCATCTCCAACGCCTCCTGCACGACCAACTGCCTGGCACCGCTGGCCAAGGTGCTGAACGAGAGCTTCGGGATCGAGCAGGGCCTGATGACGACGATCCACGCCTACACCGCCGACCAGCGCCTGCAGGACATGCCGCACAAGGACCTGCGCCGGGCGCGGGCGGCGGCGCTCAACCTGATCCCGACCACGACCGGCGCCGCCAAGGCCGTCGGCCTGGTTCTGCCGGAGCTGAACGGCAAGCTGAACGGGTTCGCGATGCGGGCGCCGGTGGCGACCGGCTCGGTCGTCGACCTGGTCTTCACGACGCCGGCCCCGGTCAGCGCCGACGAGGTCAACGCCGCGGTCAAGGCCGCCGCCGAGGGACCGATGGAGGGAATCCTCTCCTACACCGAGGACCCGATCGTCTCCACCGACATCGTCAGCGACCCGCACTCCTCGATCTTCGACGCCGGCCAGACGATGACGATCGGCGACGGGCGAATGGTCAAGGCGGTCTCCTGGTACGACAACGAGTGGGGCTACTCGAACCGCTGCGTCGAGCTGGCGGGGAAGGTCCTGCAGCCGGTTTCAGCCAGCGCCTGAGCCCACGGGGGACGGCGCCTTGAGCTTCTCCAAGAAGAGCGTCCGCGACGCCGAGGTCGCGGGCTGCAGGGTGCTCGTTCGAGTCGACTTCAACGTGCCACTGGACGGCGGCAGGGTGGCGGACGACACCCGGATCCGCGCCGCATTGCCGACGATCGAGCTGCTGCGCGATCGCGACGCCGCCCTGGTCCTGGTCTCGCACCTGGGGCGGCCGAAGGGGAAGGTGGACCCGGCGCTCTCGATGCGGCCGGTCGGAGAGCGGCTGGCGGAGCTGCTCGGCGCCCCCGTCCACCAGGCCCCCGCCGTCGTCGGCAGCGACGTCGAGACGATGACGGGGGGTCTCGGCCCCGGCGAAGTCCTCTTGCTTGAGAACGTCCGCTTCGAGCCGGGGGAGACCGAGAACGACCCGGCACTCGCCGAAGCACTCGCCAGCCTGGCCGACCTCTACGTCAACGACGCCTTCGGTGCCGCCCACCGCGCCCACGCCAGCACCGAGGGGGTCGCCCGCCACCTCCGGGGATATGCAGGACTGCTGCTCGAGCGTGAGGTGAACGAGCTGACCGCGGTGGTCGAGTCGCCCCGTCGCCCCCTCGTCGTCGTCCTCGGCGGCGCCAAGGTCAGCGACAAGGTCGGCGTGATCGATCGCTTCCTCGAGGTCGCCGACCAGATCCTGATCGGCGGCGCGATGTGCTTCAGCTTCTTCCGCGCGCAGGAGATCGCGACCGGCAACTCCCTGGTCGACGACGAGAGCGTCGCGGCGGCCGAGGAGGCGCTGAAGCGCGCCGAGGAATCCGAGTGCGAACTGATGCTGCCGGTCGATCTCGTGCTCGGGCGTGAGTTCGACGCCGAGACGGAGCGCCGCGAGAGCGACGGAGTCGAGGTCCCTGACGGTTGGATGGGCCTCGACGTCGGTTCCCGCACCGCCGTCGCCTACGCCGAGGCGATCGCCGCCGCCGGCACCGTGCTCTGGAACGGTCCGATGGGGGCCTTCGAGCTGGAGCCCTTTGCCGCCGGCACCCGTGCGGTGGCCGAGGCGGTAGCCGCGGCGCCCGGCACGACCGTGATCGGCGGCGGCGACTCGGTCGCCGCGCTGCAGCAGTTCGGGCTGGGTGAGAAGGTGGACTGGCTCTCGACCGGAGGAGGAGCGTCGTTGGAGTTGCTGGAGGGGAAGAAGCTGCCGGGCGTGGAGGCGCTGCTAGATGCGTAGGCCCTACGTCGCCGCCAACTGGAAGATGCACAAGAACCGTCGCCGAGGCAGGGGAGTTTGTCGACGCGCTGCTGCCGCAGATCGCGGCGACCCAGAGCGACGTGGTGATCTGCCCGCCGTTCACGGCGCTGACCGCCGTGGTCGAGCGTCGTTACGGCACCGCCGTCAAGGTCGCTGCGCAGAACATGCACGAGGAGGGCTCGGGCGCCTTCACCGGCGAGATCTCGGCGCCGATGCTGGTCGAGCTCGACGTGGAGGCTGTCGTCCTCGGCCACTCCGAGCGACGCCAGTACTTCGGCGAGAGCGACGAGGCGCTGGCCCGCAAGGTGCCGGCTGCCCTGGCCGCCGGACTCGAGCCGATCCTCTGCGTCGGCGAGAGCGAGGAGGCCCGCGACGGAGGGCAGACCGAGGCGGTGCTGGAGCGCCAGCTGCAGGTCGACCTGGCCGAGGTGGCGGGGGGCGAGCTGGCCAGGGTCGTGATCGCCTACGAGCCGATCTGGGCGATCGGCACCGGTCGCACCGCGACTCCGGAGCAGGCTCAGGAGGCGTGCGCCTTCATCCGCGACTCGCTGCGTGTCCACGGCGCTTCGGCCGACTCGGTGCGGATCCTCTACGGCGGCTCGGTCAAGCCGGACAACGCCGCCGAGCTGATGGCGCAAGCGGACATCGACGGCGCCCTGGTCGGAGGCGCCAGCCTCGACCCGGCCGATTTCGCCGCGATCGTGAAAGCGGCAGGTTGAGCGAGCAGCCGGCTCCATCGCTCGCCCTGGTCATCCTCGACGGCTGGGGCCTGGCCGCGCCTGGCCCCGGCAATGCGATCTCGCTCGCCCAGACGCCGGTCTTCGGCCGGCTTTGGGAGGAGTTCCCCCGCACGCAGCTCTCGGCGCAAGGGCCTGACGTCGGCCTTCCAGAGGGCCAGATGGGTAACTCCGAGGTCGGCCACCTCAACCTTGGGGCCGGGGCGATCGTCAAGCAGGACCTGGCCCGGATTGACGACGCGATCGCCGACGGCAGCTTCTTCGAGAACGAGGCGCTGCTGGCAGCTTGCGAGCGCGCCCGCAACAGTCCGCGCGGCCGCCTCCACCTGCTCGGGCTCGTCTCCGACGGCGGCGTCCACTCGGGTTGGGAGCACATCGAGGCAACGATCGAGCTGGCCTCGCAGGAGGGCGTCCAGGACGTCGTCTTCCATGCTTTCACCGACGGACGCGACACGCTGCCCCACGGCGGCCGCGGCTACCTCGCCGAGCTGGAGCGCTGGCTGAGGCAGGCCGGCCGCATCGGCACGGTCAGCGGTCGCTACTACGCGATGGACCGCGACACCCGCTGGGAGCGGACGAAGCTCGCCTACGACGCGATCGTCCACGCCGAGGGCCAGCGGGCCACTAGCTCGGAGGAGGCGATCGTGACGTCCTACGAGCACGGCGAGACCGACGAGTTCGTCAAGCCGACCGCGATCGGCGATTACGACGGCGTCGCCGAGGGCGACATCGGGATCTTCATCAACTTCCGCCCCGACCGCGCCCGGCAGATGACCCGTGCCCTGGCCGAGCCAGGCTTCGACGAGTTCCCGCGCGCCGGGGGTGCGCTCCTCGACCTGACCACGATGACCGAGTACCGCAAGGGGTGGCCCTACCCGGTGGCTCTCCCCGAGGCGCGGCCGCAGGCGACGCTGGCCGAAGTCATCTCCGCAGCAGGAGGGCGCCAGCTGCACGTCGCCGAGACCGAGAAGTACGCCCACGTCACCTACTTCTTCAACGGAGGCCGCGAGCAGGAGGTGGAAGGGGAAGAACGCTGCCTGGTCGACTCGCCCCGCGACGTCCCGACCTACGACCACAAGCCGGAGATGAGCGCACGGGCCGCGGCCGAGGCCTTCGTCTCGCGCTGGTCGGGGGGCGAGCACCGCTTCGGGATCATCAACTTCGCCAATCCCGACATGGTCGGCCACACCGGCGTGATCCCTGCCGCGGTCGCTGCGGTCGAGACGGTCGACGAGTGCCTCGGCGAAGTGGTTGAGGCGGTCCAGCGCTCGGGAGGGGTCTGCATCGTCACCGCCGATCACGGCAACTGCGACCACATGCTCGAGCCCGACGGCTCGCCCAACACCGCCCACTCGCTCAACCCGGTGCCTCTGGTCGTCACCCGCGAGGGCCTGGCCCTGCGCGACCACGGCATCCTCGCCGACGTGGCCCCGACCGCCCTCGAGCTGCTCGGGATCCCCAAGCCCGAGGCGATGACCGCTCGCTCGCTGATCGCGTGAGGACCGACCCGAACCGAGTGCGGTTCGAGGTCGAGGCGCGGGACGGGAGCGCTCGTGCCGGTGTGTTGCACACGGCGCATGGAGAGGTCCGGACGCCGGCGTTCATCCCGCTGGCGACCAAGGGGACGGTGCGGGGGCTGGAGTCCGAGGAGGTCGCCGGCCTCGGTTACGAGCTGATCCTCGGCAACACCTACCACCTCTTCGTCTCGCCGGGGCCGGAGCGCATCGCCGCCGCCGGTGGCCTCCACGGGTTCATGGGGTGGGAGCGGGCGCTGATCACCGACTCCGGTGGGTTCCAGGTGTTCTCGCTCGCCCACGGCGGGGTCGCAAACGAGGTCAAGGGGAGTGGGCGGCCGGGAGGCGATCACGGCTCGGTGGTCTCGATCGGCGAGGAGGGGGTGCGGTTCCGCTCCTACCGGGACGGCTCGGAGCTGTTCATCTCGCCCGAGGTCTCGATGCAGGTGCAGGCGGCGCTCGGCTCCGACATTGCCCTGGTCTTCGACGAGTGCACGCCCTACCACGCCGATCGCGAGTACACGGCGCGCTCGATGGAGCGCACGCATCGCTGGCTGGGGCGGTGTCTCGAGTGGCACGGAGTGGAAGGACCGAAGCGCCAGGCGGTATTCGGCATTGTCCAGGGCGGCGTCCACGAGGACCTGCGGCGTGAGTCGGCACAGGCCGTCGCCGAGGCCGGCGTCGATGGGATCGCGATCGGCGGCACGCTCGGCCGCGACAAGGAGGAGATGCGCGGCGTGCTGGGGCTGACCGCGCCGCTGCTGCCTGAGGAGGCGCCCAAGCACCTGCTCGGGATCGGCGAGGTCGACGACCTGCTCGCCGGCATCGCCCTCGGTCTCGACGTCTTCGATTGCGCGGTCCCCACCCGCCTCGCCCGCCACGGCGTGGCGCTGGTCCCCGACCCGGAGAACCGCTTTCGTCTCGACCTGCGCAAGTCCGGACACGAAGGCGACCGCAACCCCCTCGTCGAGGACTGCCCCTGCCCAGCCTGCCAGCGCCACGACCGCGACTACATCAGCTACCTCTCCCGCGCCGAGGAGCTGACCGCCGTCCGTCTCCTCTGCCTCCACAACCTCACTTACATGCAGGAGCTGGTCTCCCACGCCCGGGAAGCGATCGTCGCGGGCAGCCTCGATTCTTACTCTGAGGCGATTGCAGCCGGCCGGGCGCCGTGGGCCGGGCGGTAACCAGCGCTATTCGGTGTTCTTGCGGACCAGGTCCTTGAACTCTTCGACCACTCTGTCGACGCTGTCGCCGGCCACTTCGGTGGCTTCCACGCCCGTGGCCTGATCCGTGGCGTAGATCACGGCCGCGGCGACGGCCGCGGCGATCAATACAAGCGCCACGATGGCCAGGACGAAACGGACGAATCGTGAGAACCCGCCGCGCTTCTTCGGTCCCGGCGGAGGCGGCGCCGGTGGTGGCGCTGCCGGCCGCTGCGCTCGCGGCGCCGGCCGCCTGGTTTGTGAGGGCGGCGGCTGGAAGGCGGTCGGTTCAGTCTGGTCGAGGCGGCGCGTCGCGGTCTCACTCCCAAGCACGCGGGTCGCCGAATCGCCTTCTTCAGGCGGCAGCGTCACGTCCTCGCCGCGCAGGCCGAGCGTCAGGCCGCCGGCCAGCTCGGCGGCGCTGGAGTAACGCCGCGCGGGGTCGCCCTCCAGCGCTCGCAGTACGGCCGCGCCCAGCGTCTCAGAGACCTCGTCGTTGTAGGTGCTGGGGGCCAGCGGTCGCTCGTTCTGCTGGCGCACCGCCAGCTCGGCCAGGGTCGAGCCCTCGTAGGGCAGCCGGCCGGTGAGGAACTGGTAGAGGACGACGCCAAGCGCGTAGACGTCGGTGGCCGGTGTCGCCTCCTCGCCGCGCACCTGCTCGGGCGCGAGGTAGGCGGCGGTGCCGACGACCGAGCCGACCTGGGTGATCCGGGTCTGTTCGATCGCCCGCGCGATTCCGAAGTCGGTGAGCTTGAGAGTCATCTCGCCGCCCCCGACTGGCCCGCCGGTGATCATTAGGTTGCCCGGCTTGACGTCCCGGTGGATGATCCCGCGCCGGTGCGCGTAGTCGAGCCCGGCGCAGGCCTGGGCGCCGACCTCGGCCGTGGTCTCGGCGTCGAGCGGGCCCTGCTTCTGGAGGATCTGGGCGCCCGAGCGTCCCTCGACGTACTCCATCACGATGTAGTGGCGGCCACGGTCGATTCCGGTGTCGTAGACCTGAACGATGTTGGGGTGGATCAGCTTCGCGACCGAGGTCGCCTCGCGGCGGAAGCGGGCGACGAAGCGCTCGTCGTCGGAGAGGTGCTCGGCGAGGATCTTGACCGCGACCGTCCGCTCCAGGGTGCGGTCGACGGCGCGATGAACGTTTGACATCCCGCCCGAGCCAAGTCGGTCGCTGATCTCGTAGCGGCCTGAGAGCGTCCCCGCCTCCATCAGTCGTCGTCCCCCCCTTCGACCTCGCTGCTGGGACTGATGCCGCCGGAGGGCTCTTCCGGAGGTTCCACTTCTTCCGGGGGCGGGGTCGGTTCAGGTTCTTTTTCTTCTTTTTTCTGTTCTCGTTCCTCTTCTTTTTCGGTCTTCTCTTCTTCCCGTTCCCGCTCTTTTTCTTCCTTCTCCCGTTCTTTTTCCTCGTCCTCGGTGGCGTCTTCGCTCGGTTCCGGAGCAGGTTCGAATTCTTCGACCTCCTCTTCCTCGCAGGTGTCGACCACTTCGTTCAACCTCGCGGCGCCGCGCTCGAGCGCCTGCTGAAGCTCTTTGTCGACCCCTTCCAGCGTTTCGACCTGCGCGCTCACCTGTTCGGCCGCTTCTTCGGCCCCGGCGCATTCGCCTTCGCTCGCCAGCTGCTCGACCGCGTCGAGGTTGGCGGTGATCTCCCTTGCGTCAGCGCCGGGCAGCAGCTGCGCGTCGTCTTCCCCCCCGCAGGAGGCAAGTGTCACGGCAGCGGTCATGCCGAGAGCGAAGGTGAGTCCGAGGGCGGTCAGTAGGCGCATCGTTGCGAGTCTAGACAACCCCTCATGGGCCAAGTTTTCCCTGCATTCGACGCCTGGATGCGGTCACATCCCGACCTGGAGGCGGTCGGCGAGGCGGCTTGGCAGACCGGCCGCGGAGATGGTCGCGGCGGCGCGGTCGACGTCATAGGAGACGCGGTGGAAGCAGGCAGTCAGCGCCTCGGTGTCGAGCTCCAGCCAGGCGGCGCGCGGGTCCCCGTCGCGCGGTTGGCCGACGCTGCCGGGGTTGAGCAGCCAGGCGCCGCTCGCGAGGTCCAGCAATGCCCCGTCGCTCATCCGCGCACCTCGGACCTCGCCCGACCCAGGCCCGTCGGGCTGGGTGAAGAAGAGCGACACGTGCGAGTGCCCGATCAGGCCGATCCGCTCCGGCTGGACCTCGAAGCAGGCCTCTGCCTGCTCGACCGAGAGCACGTACTCCCAGACCGGATCGCGCGGGGAGGCGTGGAACAGGGCGACCTCCTCGCGCTGCGCTGCCGGCTCCAGGTCGCGGAGGAATTCGAGCGTGCGGGAGGCGATGTTCTCCTGTGTCCAGGCGACCCCCGCCGCGGCCGCCTCCGAGAAGGCGGAGACTCGCAGCTCGCCCAGCACGGCTAGGTCGTGGTTACCCGCGAGGCAGATGGCGCAGCGCTCGCGAACGAGGTCCGCGCATGGGTCGGGATCGGCGCCATAGCCGACCACGTCTCCCAGGCACCAGACCTCCTCGGTCCCGGCCGAGTCAACTGCCTCGAGAACGGCTTCCAGCGCGGGCAGGTTGGAGTGGATGTCGGCGATTGCCGCGACGCGCACGGCGGCCAGCGTACTCGCGAGGCGGCACCGGCCCCGTTCCGCTCCATACGATGAGGGCGATGAGCGCGGAGCGAGCAAGCGACCCGATCGCCGAGCTGCGCATCGCGGTTGGCCGAGCTGCACTGGCCCTGCGGGGCGGCGAGCCCGCCGGTCCCGAGCCCACCCTGGAGCGGCCGCCGAAGCCGGAGCTGGGCGACTACAGCTCGAACGCGGCGATGCTGCTCGCTGCCCCACTCGGCGAGAGCCCGCGCGCGGTCGCCGAGCGCCTCTGCGACGAGCTCGAACGGGAGCTGGGTGCCAACGGCAGTCTCGAGCGGGTCGAGGTCGCCGGTCCGGGTTTCGTCAACCTCTTCCTCTCCGACGCCTGGTACCGGCGCGCGATGGCGAGTCTCGCCGCTGTGGGTGAGCGGCTCGGTCCGGCCCCGACCGAGTCGCCGGAGCGCGTGCTGGTCGAGTTCGTTTCCGCCAACCCGACCGGTCCCCTGCACGTAGGCGGCGGCCGCCACGCAGCCTACGGCGACGCCCTGGTCCGCCTGCTCGAGGCGATCGGGCACGAGGTCCAGCGTGAGTACTACGTCAACGACGCGGGTGGGCAGATCGAGCGCTTTGCCGCCTCGATCGCCGCCCGCATGCGGGGCGAGGAGCCTCCCGAGGACGGTTACGCGGGCGAGTACATAGCGGAGCTCGCAGCCGGCTTCGCGGCGGCCGGGATGGACCCCGGCGACGCCAAGGCGCTCGGCCGGCGCGGGGTGGAGGCGGTGGTGGAGAAAGTGCGCGCCACTCTCGACCGCTTCGGCGTCCGCTTCGACACCTGGTTCTCGGAGCGCGGGCTATACGAGCGCGGCGAGGTCGAGGTCGCCCTGGGTCGGCTGGAGGAGAGCGGCCACACGTACCGCAGCGAAGAAGCGCTCTGGCTGCGGACCACCACCTTCGGCGACGACAAGGACCGGGTGCTGATTCGGGCCAACGGCGACCCGACCTACCTCGCCGCCGACGTCGCCTACCACTGGGGCAAGCTGGAGCGCGGGTTCGAACGGCTGATCGACGTCTTCGGCGCCGACCACCATGGCTACGTGCCGCGACTGCGCGCCGTGGTCGCCGGCCTCGGCGACGACCCCGAGCGCCTCGAGGTCCTGATCATGCGGTTGGTCCACATAGTCGAAGGCGGGGAGAGGGCGCAGATGTCGAAGCGCAGCGGCGACTTCGTCTCCCTCGACGAGCTGCTCGACGACATCGGCGCCGACGCCACCCGCTGGTTCATGCTTTGGCGCAGCCACGACACCACGGTCGACCTCGACCTGGAGCTGGCTCGTCGCCAGTCGAACGACAACCCCGTCTACTACGTGCAGTACGCGCACGCGCGCATCGCCAGCATCCTGCGCAAGGCAGGCGAGGGGGCGGTGGACGCCGTTCCCGCCAATACGGAGATCCCCGGCGTCGGCTTGGAGCCGGCCGAGCGGGCGCTGGTCAAGCGTCTGCTCGAGTTCCCGGACGAGGTTCGCGAGGCGGCCGCGCGCCGCGCGCCACACCGGATCTGCGCCTACTCGACCGCGGTCGCGGCGGACTTTCACGCCTTCTACCGCGATTGCAAGGTGGTCGGCGCCGAGGGCGAGGGGGTGGAGGAATCGAGGCTGGCGCTCTGCCTGCTCGCCAAGCGGACGATTGCTGAGGCGCTCGGGCTACTCGGCATCTCCGCCCCAGAGCGGATGTGATGTTTCGCCGTCGCCCCCCGGTCCTGGCGGAGATCCTTGCGGGGGCGGGAGAGTCGCTGCGCCCAGGGGCGCTGAGCCGCGCGGAGCTGGCACCGCTTGAGGGATTGCTGAAGACGATGGGCGACGCACGCGTGGTGCTCGCGACCGGGGGGGAGGCGAAGTCGGCGCTTGGGCTAGGCCTGGCCACCGTCGCCGCCGCAGAGGGCCGCCGGACAGCCCTGGTCGAGTGCGACCTCGTCCTGCCCTCGCTGGCCCCCAGCCTCGGCCTCGATCCCACTCCGGGCCTGCACGAGTACCTACGCCAGAAGGCCGAGGCGCCGCAGATCCTCCAGCCGCTCGTCCTCGCCGGTCCGGCATCGGGCCGGGCTGTGGCGCCGCTCACCTGCGTGGTCGCCGGCGAGCAGGTCGAGGACGGCTTGCCGCTGCTCGACTCCGAGGGCTTCCGCCACGCGGTCGCCAAGCTGCGTAGCGCCTACGACCTGCTCGTCCTCGACGGCCCGCCGCTGGACGAAGCGCCGTCCCTACTCGCGGTTGCCGTTCACGCCGACAGGACCCTGGCCTGCGGGCCGAGGTCGGACCTGCCCCGCAAGCCGAAGGTACCCGTCGACGGCTTGGTGCTCCAGGTCTAGTTCAGTCAGAGGTCGTAGCGGGCGATGTCGGCATCGAGGCGCTCGGCGTCCTCGTCTGGCGGTCCCGCTTGGCTGGCGTGAGGCGCCGACCGCTCGCCAGCCCGGCGCCAGCGGGCAATTCCGAAGCCGAGTGCGACCAATGCCACGACGAAGCCGATCGCTGGCGCTAGGTAGGCGGAGAGGCTGAAGCCCGAGCCCTCGGGAAGGGCCAGCACCTCGCGTCCGTACTGGACGACGAGAGTGTCCTTGATCTCCGCCTTGGTCCTTCCAGCGGCGATCAGCCTGTTAATCAGCGCTCTCTGCCGCTCTGCCTGCGGGGCGTTTGAGAGCTCGAGCAGGGTGCCGCAGATCGGGCACATCACCTCGTCTTCAAGATCGACGAGCGTCGCCTGCTGCGCTGCAGGAGCAAGAGTCGGCAGCAGGATCAGGGCGAGCGCGGCAAGCACCACGCTGCGCCTCATTGCGACCCCCCGGACTCCTCCGCGATGAGCGGCACGACGTTCTCGCGCAGGAAGCGGTCGCCGACCGGCCCTCGCCAGATCAGCGCTAGCCGCCCACTCGGATCGACCAGGAAGTTCTCCGGCACCCCGGTCGAGCCGAAGGCCTCGCTGCGCTCGTCCCCAACCGATCGCAGTTGCGGGTAGCTGGTCGGATACTCGCGCAGGAAGGCGAGCGCATCGTCGGTGTTGTCCTGGACATTGATGCCGAGGACGGTGACGCCGGCGTCTCGATAACGGCGCTGGAAGCGCTCCAGCTCCGGCGCCTCGTCGCGGCAGGGCTCGCACCAGGAAGCCCAGAGGTTGACCAGCACCCAGCGCCTGCGGTAGTCGGCGATCGAGCCGGCCCCTTCACCGGTCAGCTTCGGCAGCTCCCGGTCCGGCACCGGGTCGCCCACGGCGATCTCAGCGCTCCCCTTGCTGAGCAGCCCAAATCCGAGCAGGCCGATTACGGCTAGCACTGCGAGGAAAGCGAGGAAGGAGCGTGCGCCCACTTCCAGGGACTCTAGTTAGAGCGCACTCCCAGCTGCCTCGTAGCGGTCGTAGAATCAGCCCCCGATGCGGACGTAGCTCAGTTGGTAGAGCGTCAGCTTCCCAAGCTGAAGGTCGCGGGTTCGAGACCCGTCGTCCGCTTCTCGGAGCCCTCCGCCGGGCGGTAGAAGTGCTCGGTCGCACCGCGCACCTGGCGCTTGAAGGCAAGCTCCACCAGGCCGCTCTTGTTGAGCTCGGTGACGTGGTAGTTGACGTTGCTGAGCGGCATCTGCAACTCGTGGCTGAGGTCGCTGGGTGAGAGGACCCGCCCCCCGTCTAGGGCGAGGACTTCGAGGATTGATATGCGCAGGGGATGGGTATTGGCCCGGGCCAGAAGTTGCCAGTTCACGACGCCTCCTCTACAGATTTTCTGAATACCAAAAAGTGCTTAGTTAACTTATACCAAAAAATGATGATTTAAAGACTGAGAATCGGGTAGCGCAAGGCGATGGCTTGCGTGCGGAACCGGAGGAGTAGGACGATGAGCGGGAGGAGTGGGGCAATGGGGTGGATTCGACAGGGAGTTCATGGCACGGCCTTGACGGCCGTGGCTGCTCTTGTGCTTGCGCTGGGAGCGGCGCCCGCGGGGGCGGCCGACATCATCGGCCCCCAGAATCCGGACGAACCGAAAGTCGACAGCCCCTGGCAGGCGGGAACTTGCGAAAAAGACACGCCGGAGTGCTCCGTCGCGACGCCTGAGCAGTTCTTCGAACAGGCTGCCGGTCATCCGCAGGTCGGCTTCACCCAGTTCATCGTCAATTCGAAACCGGGCACCCTCGGACCCGTCCCGGTTGGGAACCTGCGGACGGTCCGCGTCGATCTCCCCGCCGGCCTCACCGTCAACCCGCAGTCGACGCCCGCGCAGTGCGAGCTCGCCCCGGGAGAAAGTCCCAAAACCTGCCCGCCGAACTCGAAAGTCGGGATCAGCATCGTCACCGCGGTCAGCACGATATTCCCGACCGACGGGACGCCGGTGACGGTGGGCCCGTTCAACGTCTACAACATCGTCCCGGAACCTGGCGAACCGGCCCGCTTCGGCCTCGACGCGCTCGGCAACAACGTCTTCCTCGAGGCCGATGTCGCCTGGGAGAGCGATTACCACGAGTACTTCACGATCGACGTAGCCAAACTCACACTTCCGATTCCGGGATTCGAAGAAGGGGCCAGGATCCTCGAGAACCGCCTGGTCTTCGACGGCAACGGCGAGATAGCCGGCGACGACGGCACCTTCATCACGACGCCGACGACCTGCTTCGGCCCCGCTGTCCCCGGGTCGCTCTTCGAGCACGTCTACTCGACCTACCTGCGGGCCGACGGCTACGAGCCAGAATTCATCAACCCGAACTTCCCCAATGGCTCTCCGTTCATCGAGTCAAAGATTCCCCGCGATCCCCCCGCATTCGAAACCTCGCCGAAGGAATGCGAGTCGATCCCGTTCGATCCCTCGATCGACGTCGATCCCGGCACCGCCCAGACCGACTCCCCAGCGGGCGCGACGGTCACCGTGAACGTGCCCGAGGTCAAAAACCCAACCCTGGGCGACGAGAGCCAGGGCAGCTCCCACGTGCGCTCCGCGCGAGTCGCCCTGCCGAACGGGATGGGCCTCAACCCGTCGGCCGCGAACGGCCTCTTGGCCTGCACCGATGCGCAGTTCGGCAAGGGGACGAGGAACCCGATCGCCTGTCCGCCGGCATCGAAAGTCGGCACCGTTGAAGTCGACACCCCGCCGCTGCCCGAGGGCGCGCTCACCGGCAGCGTCTACGTCGGCCAGCAGCTCAGCCGCGACCCGGCTTCGGGCGAGCAGTACCGGATCTTCGTCACCGTCGAGTCGGCGCGCTACGACATCTCCGCCCGCCTGCTCGGCAGGGTCTCGGCCAACCCTGCGACCGGTCAGCTGACTACCACCTTCGACAACGCGCCGCTGGGCAGCGTGCCGGTGCCAGGCCTCCCGCAGGTTCCCTTCAGCTCCTTCGTCCTCAAATTCAACGGTGGCGCGAGGGCGCCGCTCACCAGCCCGCCCACCTGTGGGCCGAACGCGACCGCGACCCGGATGACGCCCTGGTCGGGGAACGCGGACGCCGCGCCTGGCAACGAGTTCGCGATGAGCGCCGCACCGGGCGGCGGAGCCTGCGCCAAAACCCTGGGCGAGCGCCCCTTCGCGCCGAGCTTCGCTGCCAAAACGCTCAAACCACAGGGTGGCGAGTTCAGCCCCCTGGTGGTCGACGTTGCCCGCTCCGACGGCAACCAGGAGCTGAAGGGCGTCGACGTCGACTTGCCGCCGGGCGTGACGGCGAAGCTGGCCGGCGTTCGCTACTGCCCGGAGCGCGCGATCGTCGCGGCCGCTGCGAACAGCGGCGCAGCGGAGGCCGTCGCGCCCAGCTGCCCCAAATCCAGCCTCGTCGGCACCGTCTTCGTTCGCACCGGCACCGGCCCCGAGCCGATTCAGATCCAGGGCAAAGCCTTCCTCGCAGGACCTCACAACGGGGCCCCTCTCTCCCTGGTAGTTATCACCCCCGCCACGGCCGGGCCCTTTGACCTGGGCGTAGTCGTGGTGAGGGTGGCGCTACGAATAGATCCCGAAACGGCGCAGGTCCACGCGGTTCCGGACACGATCCCCCACGTCTTCGGGGGAGCGCTGCTCGACATCCGCTCGATCTCGCTTCGGGTCAACCGAGCGCAGTTCTCGCTCAACCCGACCAACTGCTCGCCGATGGCGGTGGGGGCAACCCTCCGCGGCGGTGGCGCCAACCCCCTCGACCCGGCGGCCTTCAGCGCCTTCCCCGCCTCTGTCCCATTCCAGGTCAAAGACTGCAACCGGCTCGGCTTCAGGCCGAAACTCCACTTCCGGGTGTTCGGGGCGACCAAACGAGGGAAGAACCCGAAGCTGCGCGCCGTCCTCAAAGCCCGCGACGGGGACGCCAACATCGGCCGCGCCGCGGTCACCCTGCCGCGCGCCTTCTTCCTTGACCAGGCCAGCCTCTCGAAGGTCTGCACCCGGGTCCAGTTCGCCGCCAACGACTGCCCGAAAAATTCGATCTACGGCTACGCCAAGGCGGTCACGCCGCTGCTCGACGGGCCGCTCAAAGGCCCGGTCTACCTGCGCTCCTCCGACAACCTGCTGCCCGATCTCGTCGCTCGCCTGCGCGGTCAGGTGGAGGTCCACCTGGTCGGGCGCATCGACACCGTCAAAGGAAAGATCCGCAACACCTTCGACAGAGTCCCCGACGTGCCGGTGTCGAGGTTCATGCTGACCGTGAGGGGAGGCAAAAAGGGCCTCCTGGTCAACTCGCGCAACCTCTGCAAAGGCAAAGGCAAAGGCTCCCCCAAGATCCGCGCGATCGCCAGATTCAAAGCCCAGAACGGCAAGAAGCGGAACATGCGGCCGAGGCTGCGGACGCCCTGCGGCAAGAAGGGGAAAGCCGGCAAACGGCGCGCTAGCCGGCTTTAGATCGGTTGGCTGGTCGGCCGGATCAGGATCTCGTTGACGTCGACCCCGTCGCGCTGCTCCAGGGCGAAGATCACCGCTTTGGCGATGTCGTCGTCCTGGAGCGCCCACTCGCCCGGGCGGTTGTCGAAGAACGGGGTGTCGGTCATCCCGGGCTCGATCAAGGTCACCCGGATCGCATGGTTCTCGTGCATCTGGCGCAGCTCGGCCCGCAGCGCCTCGCCGATCGCCGTCGCCGCCCACTTGGTCGCCGAGTAGAGCGACCCGGGCAGCGCCCGGCGGCCCGCCACCGAGCTGGTCACCAGGAAGTGGCCGTCGCCGCGCTCGAGCAGGTGGGGGAGGGTGGCGCGGATCGTCAGCGCCACGCCGTAGACGTTGGTCAGCACCATCGAGCGCCAGTGCTCGACCGACTCCTCGAGGAAGCCGCGGGTCGCGCCGAAGCCGGCATTGGCAAAGACGGCATCGATGCGACCGAAGCGCTCCAGCGCCGCCCCAGCCATCGCCTCGACCTGGTCCCACTCGGTGACATCGCAGCGCACCGCCAGCGCCCGCTCCTCGCCACCTAGCTCGGCGACCAGCTCCTGCAGCGGCTCCATGCGGCGTGCTGCCAGCACCAGCCGGTACTCGCCGGCGGCGGCGCGAGCCGTCGCCGCGCCGATCCCGCTCGAGGCGCCGGTGATCAGCAGGACGGGGTCATCGGCCACTGCTGGATTGTTCCATGGCCCGCCTTGCGATAATTCCTCGCCCGTGGATCCCCAGCGCAAGAGGACGCTCCGGCTGGTGGTGGCGCTCAGCGTCGCCGTCCTGCTCGCCGTCGGGCTCGTCTACACCTCGTTCAGCGCCTCGACCGAGGCGCTGGAGCCCTCGGAGCTGCTCGCCGCCACACCGGGCACCAGCTACGAAATGACCGGCAAGGTCGTGCCGCGCTCGGTCCGCCGCGATGGCGAGGGGCTGCGCTTCCGAGTCGCCGACCGCGATGGCAGCGCGAGCATTCCCGTCACCTACACGGGCGTCGTTCCCGATCCCTTCCGCGGCGGACGCGAGATCGTCCTCACAGGCTCGGTCGAGCGGGGCGCCTTCGTCGGCGAGCCGGACACCCTGATAACCAAGTGCCCCTCGAAGTTCAGCGCCGAGAAATCGACGAATGACATCTAGCCTCGGCAGCGCCGCCCTGGCGCTTGCCTTCCTCGCGACCCTCTGCGCCGCGGGCTTGGCGCTGGCGGGCGCTCGCGGCGAGCGGCGCTGGGTCGATGCCTCGCGCCGTGCCGTCTACGCGCTCTGCGCGCTGCTCACCCTCTGCGTGGTCCTGATCGAGATCGCCTTCATCGGCGACGACTTCTCGCTCAGCATCGTCCAGGAGCACTCCTCGATCGAGACGCCGACCTTCTACAAGCTGGCGGCGATGTGGTCGAGCCAGGAGGGCTCGCTGCTGCTCTGGGCCTGGGTGCTCTCGATCGCCTCCTCGGCGGCGCTGTACGCGACCCGGGACAAGCTGCGGGAGGTCGTCCCCTACGCGACCGCGGTGCTGGCTGGGGTGGCGGGCTTCTTCACCGGCCTGCTCCTCTTCGGCAAGGGCGTCGACCCCTTCGCGACCCTGAGCCCGGCGCCGGCCGACGGGATCGGGCTGACCCCGCTGCTGCAGCACCCGAGCATGATGATCCACCCGCCGATGCTCTACTCGGGGTACGTCGCCTTCACGATCCCCTTCGCCTTCGCGATCGGCGCCCTCGTCACCCGTCGCCTCGACGCCGCCTGGATCCGTGCCACCCGCCGCTTCGCGCTGATCGCCTGGGCCCTCCTCGGCCTCGGCCTGCTGCTCGGGGCGCGCTGGTCCTACACCGAGCTCGGCTGGGGCGGCTACTGGGCCTGGGACCCGGTCGAGAACGCCGCTCTGATGCCGTGGCTGATGGGGACCGCCTTCCTGCACTCGATCATGGTCCAGGAGAAGCGCGGCACGCTGAAGGTCTGGAACGCCAGCCTGATCGTCGCCACCTTCGCGCTGGCGCTGCTCGGCACCTTCCTCGTCCGCTCCGGCGTGCTGCAGTCGATCCACGCCTTCGGCGACAGCACCGTCGGCCCCTACATCCTCGGCCTGATCGCGGTGGTGCTGCTCGGCTCGGCGGCGCTGATCGTCTCCCGCCTCGACGACCTGCGCTCCGCGCGGCGGATCGACTCGCTAGCCTCGCGCGAGGCCGTCTTCCTGATCAACAACCTGCTCCTGGTGGCGCTCACCGCGACGATCTTCTGGGGCACCTTCTTCCCGCTGATCTCGGAGCTCTTCACCGGCGAGAAAGCCTCACTGGCGGCGCCCTGGTTCGACCAGTACACGACGCCGCTGGCGGTCCTGCTCGTGCTCTTCACCGGGATTGGGCCGCTGCTCGCCTGGCGCCGGGTCAGCTGGGCCTCGGCGAAGCGGGTCTTCTTCGTGCCCGCAGCAGTCGCGGTCACGGTGGGCGTAGCGCTGCTGCTGGCGACCGATGTCGCCGACTCTCTCTGGGCCCTCGCCCTCTTTGTCTTCGCCGCCTTCTCGCTGACCGGATTGGCGCAGGAGTTCTGGCGTGGGGCGGCGGCCCGTCGGCGGCTCAGCGGCGAATCGATGCCGGCGGCGCTCGGCGCGATCGTCACTCGCAACCGGCGACGCTACGGCGGCTACATCGTCCACGCCGGCATCGCCGTGCTGCTGATCGGGATCGCGGCCTCCTCGAGCTTTCAGACTAAGCGCGACCTGAAACTGAGCCCGGGGGAGAGCGCCGTGGTCGAGGGTCGTGAGATCCTCTACAAGCGTCCCACCGTCGCGGTCGACGAGCGGGCGCTCACCTTCGGTGCCGTGCTCGCGGTCGAGCAGGGCGGGGAGCGCTACGAGCTGCGCCCGAGCCGCGACTACTTCCGCCCGACCGGCGTCCAGGGAGGGACGATCGGCAGCTTCTTTAGCGGTGAGGCGACCAGCGAGGTCGGTCTCAAACCCGGCGCCCGCAGCGACCTCTGGACCGCGGTGGAACCGGATCTCTCAGCGGTGAAACGCAGAGTCCGCGCGGCGGATCGCGGCTTCGGCGTCTGCGTCCGCGGCGCCCCCGGCGCGCCGCCGCAGTGCGAGGCGGTGTCGCAGCTGATGCAAGCGGCGGCCGCCGATCCGCGCCTGCGCCCGGCGGCACTCGCACAGATCAACCGGCTCCAGGCCGCCGTCGCGGAGCGCCTGGCGCGCAGCTACATCGCCGAAGGGGCGCCCGCCACCTTCCGCGTCATCGTCGACCCGCTCGTCACCTGGATCTGGATCGGCGCCCTGATCGCGCTGGCCGGCGCCCTGATTGCGATTTGGCCCGCCCGTCGCTCACGCCGCGCCCCCGCCGCCGACACCGAGCTGGAGGCGCTGAAGGAAGCCAAGTACCGCGAGATCCGCGACGCCGAGCTGGACCACGCCGCCGGCAAGCTCTCTGACGAGGACTTCGCATTGCTCGACGCCGAGCTGCGCCGCGAGGCGGTCGAGATCCTCGATCGGGGCAACGGCCACGCCGGCAACGGCAGGCCAGCAGAGAAGCCAGTTACCCGCAGCTAGCTGTAGTTCCTAACAACGTTGTTCATCCGGGCCTCCTTGAAGGCTGGGGGTGTCGAAGCCACCCAGCAACAAGGAGGACACCGGATGAGACTTCACGCTAACGCCCGCACCTGCCCGAATAGCCGCAGGCTCTTGGTCCGCCGGATCGAAGAGGAGGGCTGGTCGCTGATGGCTGCGGCCGAGGCCGCCGCCATCAGCGAGCGCTCAGCCCGCAAGTGGCTGGGCCGCTGGCGAGCAGAGGGCGAGGCCGGCCTTCTGGATCGCTCCTCGGCGCCGAAGCGCATCCCGCACCGGACCCCGGACTCGGTGGTCGAGGCGATCGCAGCTCTGCGGCGGCTGCGGATGACAGCGGCCGAGATCGCCGAGATCCTCGGCCTGGCGCTTTCGACCGTCTCGGCCTGGCTGAAGCGGATCGGCCTCGGCAAGCGCAGCCGCCTCGATCCACCGGAGCCGCCCAACCGCTACGAGCGCTCGCGGCCGGGCGAGCTGATCCACATCGACGTCAAGAAGCTTGGTCGCTTCGGGGTGGCCGGCAAGCGAATGGTGGGCAAGCGCCACACCAGCGGCGGCTACGGCTGGGAGTGCTGCCACGTCTGCGTCGACGATGCCACCCGCCTCGCCTACGTGGAGGTGCTGCCTGACGAGCGGGGCGAGACCGCCGTCAGCTTCCTGCGGCGTGCCGTCGCCTGGCTTGCCGAGCGCGGGGTGAAGGTGGAGCGGGTGATGACCGACAACGGCTCTCCCTATCGCTCCACCGTCCATGCCCGGGCCTGCCGGGAGCTCGGCATCCGCCACCTCCGCACCCAGCCCTACCGGCCCCGCACCAATGGCAAGGCTGAGAGATTTATCCAGACGATGCTGCGCGAGTGGGCCTACGGACGCCTCTACGGCAGCTCGACTGAACGAGCCAGCCAGCTCACTGGCTGGCTCGAGCGCTACAACTACCGCAGAAAGCACGGCTCCCTCGGCCATCGCCCGCCGGCAACTCGACTTGATGAGCTGCTCGGGAACAACCTGGCTAGGAACTACAGCTAGATCTTCAGCAGGACGAGGGTGTTGACGGCGAAGAGGATGGCGAAGAAGACCGTCGCTCGGTCCAGGTTGCGCTCGACCATCGAGCCGCCGCCGAAGGAGCTGCCCCCGCCGCCGATCCCGAAGGCGCCCGAGAGCCCCGCGTCTTTGCCCGAGTGCAGCAGGATCAGGAAGATCAGGGCCCCGGAGATGATCACCTGGATGAAGCTGAGAAAGGTCTCCACGGGGCGGAGTGTAGCCATCTCTCTTTCCGTTTGATCTTGCCGAGATCGGGAACAAATAAGCGCACAGCGTTGACGCAGTTGACAAATTGAGCTAAGTTGTCAACTGCACGGACTGAACGCGGCTGTTTGACAAGGAGGAGATGGCATGGAGGCGCACGCTCACTCTCACGTCCATGAGGAAATCGAGCTCAACCCCGCCGGTTGGACTGACGGCAAGCGCTACGCCTGGCTGCTCGGGATCGTGGTGCCGCTGGCGCCCTTCATCGCCTGGGCCAGCGTTGAGGTGACTGGCTTCGAGTTCTTCTGGTGGTTCGGGCCGCTGCTGGTCTTCGTCGCCTTCCCGCTGTTCGACATTGTGGTCGGGATGGACGCGTCCAACCCGCCCGACAGCGTGCTCAAGTGGCTCGAGCAGGACCGCTACTACCGCTGGTGCACCTACCTCTTCATCCCGATCCAGTTCGCCGGTCTCGTCTTCGCCTGCTGGCTCTGGTCGAGCGGCGATCTCTCGGTTCTGGAGAGCATCGGCCTGGCGGTGACGATGGGGGTGGTCGGTGGGATCGCGATCAACACCGCCCACGAGCTCGGCCACAAGCGCGCCAGCATGGAGCGCTGGCTGAGCAAGGTTGCCCTGGCGCAGACCGGTTACGGCCACTTCTTCATCGAGCACAACCGCGGCCACCATGTCCGCGTCGCCACTCCCGAGGACCCTGCCAGCTCGCGGCTGGGGGAGAGCTTCTGGGCCTTTCTGCCCCGCACCGTCGTCGGCAGCCTGCGCTCGGCCTGGGGGATCGAGCGCGAGCGCCTCGGCCGCGGCGGCCGCTCGGCCTGGAGCTGGCGCAACGACATCCTTCAGGCCTGGGCGATGACGATCGTGCTGTTCGGGACGCTGACCGCGGTCTTCGGACTCGTCGTCCTGCCCTACCTGCTGATCCAGGCTTTCGGCTTCATCCTCCTGGAGGTCGTCAACTACCTCGAGCACTATGGCCTGCTGCGCCAGAAGCGCGAGGACGGTCGCTATGAGCGCTGCCTCCCCGAGCACAGCTGGAACAGCAACAACGTCGCCTCCAACGTCCTCCTCTACCACCTGCAGCGCCACAGCGACCACCACGCCAACCCGACCCGCCGCTACCAGGCGCTGCGTCACGTCGACGAGGCGCCGCAGCTGCCCACCGGCTACGCCGGGATGATCGTGCTCGCCTGGTTCCCGCCGCTCTGGCGCCTGGTGATGGACCCGCTCCTGGTCGAGCACTACGAAGGCGACTTGAGCCGTGCCAACATCCAGCCGCGCGCCCGCAAGCGCATTCTCGCCCGTTACGGCACCGGAGCATCTGCGTGAGCCGCTTCCGCTGCCCGGGCTGCGGCTACGTCTACGACGAGGAGGCGGGCCACCCACGAGAGGGCTTCCCGTCCGGCACACCGTGGACCGAGGTTCCCGACGACTGGGCCTGCCCCGACTGCGGGGTGCGCGACAAGGTCGACTTCGAGCCTGACGAGGCCGGCGAGTGACCGCCACCGCTGCGACGATGGGCGGCGTGGCGAGCACGCGTACCCCTTACCCACAGGCCGCCCGGCAGCTGCTGCGCGAGACCCTGTTCGGGGCCGCTCGCGACGCGCTCGAGCGGGCCTCCTGGTCGGAGACCACGATGGCCGATATCGCCAGCGCCGCCGGGGTCAGCCGCCAGACCCTCTACAAGGAGTTCGGCAGCCGTGACGAGTTCGCCCAGGCCTTCGTCATCCACGAGGGGGAACGCTTCCTCGACGGGGTCGAGGCGGCAGTGCGCAAGCACCTCGACGACCCGCGGGCCGCCGTAGGCGCCGCTCTCGGGGTCTTCCTGCGCAGCGCCGGGGAGGACCCGCTCGTCCGCATCCTGCTCAGCGACGACGGGACCGGCGGCCTGCTCCCCTTCGTCACCACGCAGGGGATGCCCGTCGTCCACTGGGCGACCGCTCGGCTCACCGCGACGATCGAAGAGGGCTGGCCCGAGGCGCCCCCGGCGAAGGTTCGCCTGCTCGCCGAGTCCCTGGTCCGCCTCGCGATCAGCTACATCACGGCGCCGAGCGAGACTCCGGAGACCACCGCCACCCGCGCCGGCGAGCTGCTCGGCCCCTTCATCGACGAGGCGCTCAGCTCCAGCTGAGAGCTGGACGCATCGTCCTGCGGGGGGAGAATTTCACCGCAGGAAGCCTTGTCGAGGTGATGCAACAACCTCTCTTGGGAACGCCTGGTACGGTCGATGGCATGAGAACTACCATTGATCGTGCCGGACGCGTGGTCATCCCGAGGGATCTGCGTAGGGCATTGGGGTTGAGCGGGGGGGATGAGGTCGAGATCTCCCTGGAGGGCGAGCGAATCGAGTTGGCGCCGGCTCCACGCCAGGTGAAGCTGCGCGAAGACGCCTCTGGGCTGCTCGTCTCCGACCTGGAGTTGCCATCCCACGGCCCAGAGGAGGTCCGGGAGGCGCTGGAGCGAGCGCGTCGTTGATAACGCCGGACAGCTCAGTCCTCATTGCCGGGTTCGTCCCCAGTCATCGCTTCCACGAGGCTGCCCGCTCCGCCTTGGCGGAGGTTTGGGCTAATGGCGGTTTGATCGCCCACACGATCGCCGAGACGTACGCCGTGCTGAGTGCCCCCGGTGGCGTCTACCGGGTCGAACCCGATCTTGTCGTTGCCTACCTCGACCAGTTTGGGGATGGATCCCCGCCACTCCAACCCCGACCAGATACATACCGAGAAGCACTCGCCCTTCTCGCCGAAGACGGTCGCACTGGAGGATCGATCTACGACGCTCTCATCGCGCTCGCTGCTCGTGACGCCAAAGCGGAACTGTTGAGCCTCGACACCCGTGCCCAGCGGACATACGCCCTATGTGGCGTTGCCGTCCGCTTCCTGTAGCGGATTCGTCAGCTCGCGGCGGCCTCGGCCCCGGCAAGGGCGCCCAGCGGGGTCGCGCCCTTGATCAGGTCGGCGGCGCGCTCGGCGATCGCGATCGTCGGGGCGTTGGTGTTGCCGCGGGGGACCGTGGGCATCACCGAGGCGTCGACGACGCGGATGCCCTCTAGCCCCTCCACTCGCAGCTCCGAGTCGACGACCGAGCCGATCGCGCAGGTGCCGACCGGGTGGTAGATCGGGAAGGTAGTGGCGGCGATGTGGGCGCTCAGCGCCTCATCGGAGTCTCCGTCCGGCACGGTGTAGGGCTCGGTGCAGTAGGGCTGGAGCGCCGGCTGGGCGCAAATCTCCTGGGTCAGCCTCAGCGCCCCGACCATCCGCTCGAGGTCGGTGCCGGCGCTGAAGAACTCGTTGCGGACGATCGGCTTTGCGGTCGGGTCTTTCGAGGCGAGCCGCACCGACCCGCGGCTCTCCGGCGTGAGCAGGCAGGCCAGGACGACGGTGCCGTGCGCCTCGGGGTCGCTCATCCCCTCGTCGACGATCTGCAGGGGCACGGTGTGGAACTGGACGTCCGGGGCGTCGGCGCCGGGCTCGACCGTCGCGAACCCTCCCGCCTCGGCGAAGTTGGAGGTGAACGGCCCGGTCTGGGACGCTGCGAACTCCTCCAGCGCCGCGGGCTCCTGCGCCTTCAGCAGGCTCTCCGGCTCGCTCGCAGTCCAGACGCCATAGGTGCAGGCATGGTCACTGAGGTTCTCGCCCACCGCGGGCTGGTCGAGCAGCAACTCGATTTCGCGCATCGCCAGGTGTTCGGCGGGGCCGACCCCGGAGAGCATCAGCAGCTGTGGCGAGTTGAAGGCGCCGCCGCAGAGGATCGTCTCGCGCTCGGCGCGCAGCTCCTGGGGCTGGCCGAGGTGGGTCGCCTCGACGCCGACCGCGCGCGTGCCGTCGAAGAGCACCCGGTTGACGTGCATGAACGGCATCACGGTCAGGTTCGGTCGCTCCATCGCCGGGTGCAGGAAGGCGACTGATGCGCTGGCGCGCATCCCGCCCCGCTGGGTCACCTGGTACATGCCGACCCCGTCCTGCGCGTCCCCGTTGAAGTCCTCGTTGCGGGCCAGGCCCGCTTCCACGCCGGCCTCGACCCAGGCGGGGGAGGTGGCGATTCCCGAGCGCTGCTCGGAGACGGGCAGCGGCCCGCCGACGGCATGCCACTCGGAGGCGTCGCGCTCGTTGTCCTCCGACTTGAGGAAGTAGGGGAAGAGGTCGTCCCAGGCCCAGCCGGGCTGCCCCCAGTCGTCGTAGTCGCGACGGTTGCCGCGGATGTAGATCATCGCGTTGATCGAGGAGGAGCCGCCGAGCACCTTGCCGCGTGGGAGGGCGATGCGGCGCCCGTTGCAGTTCGCCTCGGGCGCCGAGACGTAGTCCCAGTCGACGTCGGTTCGCTGCAGCTGCAGGTAGCCGAGCGGGACGTGGATGTTCTCCTTGGTGTCCGGCCCGCCCGCCTCGAGCAGGAGGACGCTGACGTCGGGGTCTTCGGAGAGCCTCGCCGCGAGCACGCATCCGGCCGAGCCCGCTCCAACGATTACGTAGTCGTACATCGCTCCTCCTCCGTTCGCCAGTCCCACCTGGACCGTTCAGACCTTACCGCCGCCTAGGGTGAGGCGGAATACGAGCCGGCCGTGGCCTGTCTCGTCGACCGTGTCGCGCTCGGGCGCGCGTTCGTAGCCGAGCGACTCGTAGAGGCGGTGCGCCTCGTGCTGGTAGGGGCGGCTCCAGAGCGCGATCGCCTCCCAGCCGGCGGCGCGCGCCCGCTCCCCGCAGAGCTCGGCGAGGGCCCGGCCGATGCCGGCGCCGCGGGCGTTGGCGGCGACGGCGAGGCGGCAGAGCTCCGCCTCGCCCGCTTGCGCCACGGCGCGACCGGGCGCACCGGGAGGGAGCAGAGCGACCACGCCGACGATCGCATCTCCCCGTTCGGCGACGAAGACCTCGCCGCGAGCGGCGGTCTCGAGCAGGTCGGCGTCGGCGTAGGGCTCGATGCGCCCGCCACCGCCGAGCGTCACGTAGGCCTCGGTCCAGAGCGCCGCGACCGCGGTGGCGTCCTGCGGGCCCGCCGCCCTCACGACTCGAGCAGCAGGGTCACCGGACCGTCGTTGACCAGGGCCACGCCCATGCACGCTCCGAAGACTCCCTTCGCCGCCCCGAGCCGCTCGCAGAAACGGTCGTAGAGCGGCTCGGCTTCCTCGCCGGGGGCAGCTTCGACGTAGCTGGGCCGGTTGCCCTTGCGGGCGTCGCCGTAGAGGGTGAACTGGCTGACGCAGAGCACCTCGCGATCGCCGAGCGGCTCGTTCATCCGGCCCTCGGCATCGTCGAAGATCCGCAGTGCCCGCACCTTCTCGGCCAGCCGGTCGGCCTCGGCCTCGGTATCGCCGCGACGCACTCCGAGCAGGACCAGCAGTCCGGGGCCGATCTGCGCCACGCGCTCGCCCTCGACGTCGACGGCGGCCTGGCTGACCCGCTGGACGAGCGCTCTCACCGGTCGCTCCCTTGCACGCCGCCAAGCTACCGCGAGGGGCGGTAACCGCCGCCCCTCAGACGGTGTATATGGGTCGTAACTATCCGCATTATCTCCCTAGGAGGAACGATGATGGAGATGATCAAGCGGTTCGAGCCCGTCGCCCTGCTGGTCTTGGTGCTCGGCGCTCTCAACTGGGGGATGGTCGGCCTGTTCGACACGAACGTGGTCTCGGACGTCTTCGGAGGCGGCACGCTCACCGACATCGTCTACGTCGTGGTCGGCGTCTGCGGCCTCCTCTACATCCCGAGGCTGCTCGACAGCCTCCACATCGGCGGTCACACGCCGCATCCGCACGGCACCTGAGCTCGGGCGGGGGTAGTCAGTCAATGGACCGGGCCCATATGGGCCCGGTCTCGTTTGGTCTTGTCACCCCTCCGGGGGGCGCTCTCCCTCGAAGTAGCCGACCCGGTCCCCGTGCCGGAAGAATGCCCGCAGGCCGCCGCCTTTCGGCCGGCGCTCACCGACGCCGATCTTGCCGGAGTCGGGATAGACGATGACGTCGGGGCGACCGCTGCTGCTGACCGCCAGGAAGGTGACGGTCTCATCGGTGCGGTTGACGATCTGGTGTGCTCCCTCCTCGCCGAGCGGGAAGCGCACCGCCTCGCCCTCCTCCAGCTCTCGCAGGCCCTCCGGCGTACGGAGGGTGGGGTTCCCGGAGAGCACGATCACCAGCTCCTCGTCGGCGTAGTGGAAGTGGTACAGGTAGGCGGCCTCACCGGGCGGCACCTCCCAGAGGCTGCAGCCGATCAGCTCGGTGCCGAGCTCGTAGCCGATCCGGGCGCGGCGAGAGCGAAAGCCCTCCGGCCGCTCCCCCTCCTCGAACTCGGGCCTGAAGACGTTGGCCATGCGATCAGTCTATGCCGCCGCCTAGGCTGCGCGAGATGAGGATCCGGACGGCGGTGAGAGAGGACGCGGAGCTGCTCTTCGGCCTGATCCGGGAGCTGGCCGAGTACGAGAAACTCGGCGACGCGGTCCGGGGAGACGCGGAGTTGCTGGCGACGACCTTGTTCGACCAAGAACGCCGCCGAGGCGTTGATCGCCGAGGACGGCGGCGAGGCTGTCGGCTACGCGATCTTCTTCGGCACCTTCTCGACCTTCGAGTGCCGCCCCGGAATCTGGGTCGAGGATCTCTTCGTCCGCCCTGAGCACCGCCGCCGCGGCATCGGCCGGGCGCTGCTCGCCCGCATCGCGGCGACCGCGCTCGAGCGCGACTGCGCCCGCCTCGAGTGGTCGGCGCTCGACTGGAACGAGCCGGCCCTGCGCTTCTACGACGAGCTCGGCGCGACGCGACTGGGAGAGTGGTTGACCCTACGCCTCGACGGGCAGGGACTGGAGCGGCTGGGCGCCGAGCCCAGGCCATAGGCTGCCGTCCCTTGGCCGAGACCTGTTACAGGCACCCAGACCGCGAGACCGCCGTCTCCTGCTCCTCCTGTGGCCGGCCGATCTGCCCCGACTGCATGACCCCGACCCCCGTCGGTATGCGCTGCCCCGAGTGCTCCCAACACCGCACCAAGGTGACGCGGGGGGTGGGGGAGGCGTCCGCCTTCGCCGCGGCGCCGGCGACCTTCGTCCTGATCGCGCTCAACGTGGCCGCCTATCTCGCCGAGATCGTCTCCGGCTCGGGCGGCTTCTCCCAAAAAACGACCGACCCCATGTTGCTCGATTTCGGTCTTTTCGGACCCTCGGTGGCGGACGGCGAGTGGTACCGGCTCCTCACCAGCGGCTTCCTGCACGGGAGCATCTTCCACATCGGCTTCAACATGTTCGCCCTCTACTTCCTCGGCCGGATACTGGAGCCGGGAATCGGCACCCCGCGCTTCCTCGCGGTCTACTTTGTCTCGTTGCTGGGCGGATCCTTCGGTGCCCTCCTGCTCGACCCAAACGCGCTCACGGTCGGTGCCTCCGGGGCGGTCTACGGCATCTTCGGCGCCACCTTCGTCATCGCTCGCCGGCGCGGCTTCGATGCGCTCGCATCCTCGGTCGGACTGCTCATCGTGCTCAACCTGGTGTTCAGCATCAGCGCCGCGAACATCAGCCTCGGCGGCCACCTCGGCGGACTCGCCGCCGGCGTGCTCTGCTCGCTCCTGATCGTTGGTGGCGAACGGGGAATGCTCGGCCGCAACCACCTTCCCGCCGAGCTCTTGGCCATGGCTGCGCTGGGCGTCCTTTCAGTCGCGGCAGCCATAGCCGTTGCGTAAGTGGCGATCCGGGCAGGGGTGAAACGTCTTGTACTTTTTCGGCCGATTCCATCTTGGACGGCAGCAGCGGTTCTCCGAAAAAGTTAAGTGGAACCCCTGCCCGGATCGCCACTCATGGATCTATGAGGCGAGCGCAGCTCGGCGAACCCGATGCTCCCCGGCGGGTCGACCAGGTCTGAGTGGATCAGATGGCCGAGTAGCTCGACGCCGTCGACCAGGCGGGGGCCGGGCCGGGAAAAGGTCGAGGCGGCGTCGACCGCGAAGACGCGCTGGGCGCCCAGGTCTTCGATCTCGAACCAGTGTTCAAGCGCCTGCGAGCGGGCGGCGTCGACGTACCAGCCGCATGGCATCACGACGACGACATCGGGGTTTAGGCCCGAAAGCTCACCCCATGAGACTTCGGGCGACTTGAGTCCCGGTGGCCCCGCGACGTCTTCACCGCCGGCGATCGAGATCATCTCCGGCACCCAGTGTCCGCCGACGTAGGGCGGATTGAGCCACTCCAGGGCGATCACCCGCGGCAGGCTTGCCCCGGCGACGGCGCCGCGGACGGACGCCAGCCTGCCTTCCAGCTCGCCGCGCAGCTCGTGCGCCGCGCCCTCGACCCTGGTGGCTTCGCCGAGCCGGACCACGTCCTCGAGCATCTCGGTCAGGGAGCTGGGGTCCTGCTGGAGAACTCGGGGCTTGCTCGGCAGCCGGGCGGCGACCTCGAGTACGTCCTCGTAGGAGACAGCACAGACGGCGCAGACCGCCTGGGTGACGATCAGGTCAGGTGCCAGCTCGGCGAGCCGCTCCTCGTCGAGTGCGTAGAGCGCACGGCCCTCGGCCACAGTTGCCTTCACCGTGATGTCGATCTGCGCCGCATCGAGCCCCGGGGGCAGCACAGAGCGGGTCAAGCGCGGGACTGCGCCCGTCTCCGGCGGGTAGTCGCACTCATGGGTGACCGCGACCACGCTCTCGCCCAGCCCCAGGGCGTAGAGCATCTCGGTTGCAGAGGGGACCAGGCTGGCGATTCGCATGGACCGCTCAAATATGGCACCTGAAGGTCCGATCGGGGTGACGGCGGCGGGGAAAGCTATATTCCGTACGTCGCATGGCAGACGACGACCTCCCCCGAAGTACCGGGACACAGCAGGGCCCAGCCCTGACGTGAGCGCGCACGAGTCCTGATGCCCGTTCTTCTGATCGTTCTGGTCCTCCTTCTGGTCGCCGTCAACGGCTTCTTCGTCGCGGCCGAGTTCGCGATCGTGCGCTCGCGGCGCAGCCGGATCGAGAAGATGGCGGAGGAGGGGAGCGCCGCCGCCCGCGTCGCGCTTGACCAGATCGACCACGTCGACGAGTTCGTCGCCACCTCCCAGGTCGGCATCACACTGGCCTCGATCGGGATCGGCTTCCTCGGCGAGCCGGCGATCGCCGAGCTGGTCGAGCCCCTGCTGCACGGCTTCCTCGGTGACGCCGCCTCCTACATCCTCGCCTTTGCTTTCGCCTACTTCGTGGTCACCCTGCTGCACGTGATCTTCGGCGAGCAGGCGCCGAAGATGATCGGGATCGCCCGCGCCGAGCGGCTGCTGCTGCGGATCGCCAGGCCGCTGGCCCTCTTTCGGCGCCTCTTCCACCCGCTGATCCTGCTCACCAACGCCCCGGCCCGGTTCGTGGTCACCCGCGTGCTGCGGATCGAGCCCGAGGGGGACGAGGAGGTGGGATCGCCGGAGGAGCTGCGGCTGATGATCGTGCGCGGCGCCCAGCGCGGCCGCCTCGACCCCGGCGAGGCCGGGATGCTGGGCGGTGTCTTCCACCTGCATGAGCAAGAGGCGCGCGAGGTGATGACCCCGATCCCGGCTGTCGTCATCGTCGACGCCTTGGAGACGGTCGAGACGGCGCTGCGGCGCTGCGTCACCTCCGGTCATACCCGTCTGGTTGTGGTCGAGGAAGAGAACCCCGACAAGGTCAAGGGGATCGTCCACAACAACAGCCTCGCCCGCCTCTACATGAGCGACGGGCCCGAGAGCGGGATCGACCCGGCGGTGCGCGACGCCCTGATCGTCCCCGAGACCCGCCCGCTCGACGACCTACTCCACGACCTGCAAGTCCAGCGCACCTCGATCGCCGTCGTCGCCGACGAGTACGGGCGCACGGTCGGGATCGTCACCGTCGAGGACATCCTCGAGGAGGTGGTGGGGGAGATCGAGGACGAGACCGATCCTCGCGCGGCGGCGCTGCGCCAGCTCGCCAACGGCGAGTGGTTCGTCCGCGGCCACGTCTCGCTCGGCGACCTCTCTGACGCGGGGATCGAGCTGCCGGTCGACACCGACGCCTACAACTCGGTCGGCGGCTACGTCTTCGGCGAGCTCGGCCGGCTGCCCAAGCGCGGCGACACGATCGTCGCCAACGGCTACACGATCCGGGTCGAGTCGGTGCGCGAGAACCGGATCGAGGCGGTACGCATCAGCGGCAGCGCGGGCGATTCCGTCCGCTCGGCCACCTAGCTTCTCTGGGCAACCCGCGTCCCCGCCGAACCCTGGAGGTGCCGCATGTGGGTTGTGCGTTTGAGCGAGAAGCAACTCGAGGTGCTGAGGTCGTTGCTTCGAGCCGAGGAGCATCTCGGCCCGGCGTTGAAAGGCGCCCTTGAGGCCCTCGACCTCGCCCGCTGGGACGACCTGCCGGATGCGGAGCTGCCCTGGGAGGAAATCGAGATCACAGCTCGCCGCCAGGGCATCTCCCCGGCCGACGTGATCTGGGACCTCGCGGGTAAACGCTAGTCGTAGGAATAGAAGCCCGCGCCGCTCTTGCGACCCAGCTTCCCTTCGCCGACCATCTCGACCATCAGTCCCGGTGGCTTGCTCGCGTCCTCGCCGTTCTCGGCGTAGAGCGCATCGCCGATCGCCTGGGAGACGTCAAGGCCGACGAAGTCGAGCAGCGCCAGCGGGCCCATCGGGTGGCCGGCACCGAGCTTCATGCAGGTGTCGACCTCACCCGCCTCCATGCCGGTCCGCTCGATCATCCGCACCGCTTCGAAGAGGTAGGGGAAGAGCAGCCGGTTGACGACGAAGCCGGCCTGGTCGGGGACCTCCACCGCAGTCTTGCCGAGCGCCGCGCACCAGGCCAAGGCCTTCTCGCGGGCGCCGCCGGCACCGTCCGGGAAGCAGACCTCAACAAGCTTCATCCGCGGCACCGGGTTGAAGACGTGGAGGGCGAAGAGCTTGTCGACGCCGGCGGCCTCGGCGATGCCGGCGATGCTGAGCGAGGAGGTCGTGGTCGCGAGGTCGGCATTCGGGCAGGCCTCGGCGACCGTGGCGATCAGCTCGCCCTTCGGCGCCACCTCCTCGACGATCGCCTCGACGACGATGTCGCACTCGGCGAGGTCGGTCGGATCGGTCGTGACCCGCAGCCGTGAAGGCTCGGCGCCCTCGATCTTGGCGCAGGCGGCCACCACTTTCTCCTCGGCACGCCAGGCCGAGGCCTCGCTCCGCGCCAGCAGGATCGTGTCGGCGGTGGTGGTGGAGACGGCGGCCAGCCCTGTGGCGATGGCGCCGCTCCCCGCGATTCCCGGACTCTCGTACCCCGTGCTTGCGTTCATGGGCGGGTTCCTATCACGAAGGCGGCGGGGCTCGCGCGCCAGGTACTCTTGGTTGACTGACCAGTCAATCGAAACGGAGGCGTGCGATGGCAGACAACGGAAACGGCAAGTTCAGCGGCCGCGAGGTCGTCATCGTCGAGGCGGTCCGCACACCGATCGGGCGCGGTCACGAGGAGAAGGGCTACTACAAGGACGTCCACGCCTCCAACCTGCTTGCCAGGGTCTACGCCGAGGTAATCGAGCGCGCTGGGATTGACCCCGCCGAGGTCGAGGACGTGGTTGCCGGCTGCGTGCAGCAGTTCGGGGAGCAGGGGATCAACATCGCCCGCAACGCCTGGCTCGAGGCCGGTCTGCCGATCGAGGCCCCGGCCACCACCGTCGACCGCCAGTGCGGCTCCGGCCAGCAGGCGGTCAACTTCGCCGCGGCGCTGATCGCCTCCGGCGTCCACGACGTCGTCGTCGCCGGCGGCGTCGAGCACATGGGCCACATCTCTTTTGCCGACTCCGCGGCAGTCATGCAGGAGCACGGCTTCGCCTTCTCACCGCAGCTGATGGAGCGCTACAACCTCGTCCCACAGGGGATCTCGGCCGAGATGATCGCCGACCAGTGGGAGATTCCCCGCTCCGAGCTCGACGAGATCGGCCTGCGCTCGCACCAGCTCGCCGCCAAGGCGACCGAGGAGGGCCGCTTCGAGCGCGAGATCGTCCCCTTCGCCGTCAACGGCGACACCTACGCCACCGACCAGGGCATCCGCCCGGACACCTCGCTGGAGAAGCTCTCGCAGCTGAAGCCGGCCTTCAAGGAGGACGGCAAGATCACGGCCGGCAACTCCTCGCAGGTCTCCGACGGCGCCGCCGCGCTGCTGATGATGACCCGCGAGAAGGCTGAGGCGCTGGGCCTCACGCCGCGGGCGCGGATCTACGATCAGACCACGGTCGGCGTCGACCCGGTGATCATGCTGACCGGCCCGATCCCGGCGACCAGGAAGCTGCTCGAGCGCAACGCGATCGGGATGGACGACATCGACCTGGTCGAGGTCAACGAGGCTTTCGCCTCGGTCCTCGCCGCCTGGCGGCGCGAGCTCGACCCCGACATGGATCGGGTCAACGTCAACGGCGGTGCGATCGCCCTCGGCCATCCGCTCGGTGGCAGCGGCGCCCGCCTGATCACCTCGCTGCTCCACGAGCTGGAGCGCTCCGACAAGGAGCTGGGCCTGGTGACGATGTGCTGCGGCGGCGGGCTTGGGACCGGAACCCTGATCCAGCGCGTCTGAGCCAGCTAGGTTTCTCGCATCGATCGAGGCAGTCTGAGGTTTCGGCTGGGGGGATGGGTGATCTCGGCATTGATCGCCGCGCTGGCGGTTGTCCCCCTCGGCGTGGGCTGTGGTGAGGGTGGCAAGGAGACGGCCATGGTGGAGATCTCCAAGAGCGCTTTCCTCAAGCGGGCGGATGCCATCTGCCAGCAGGCCTACGACAGGGTCGCTGAGGGATTCCGGAGGTTCGTCAGAGGTCGCAAAGACGAAGCGTTTGCCGACATCGACTCGATACGCAGGTACGCCGACACGGTCCTGCTACCGGCCAAGCGGCAGCAGCTCGAGGAACTGCGGGCGCTGGGAGCGCCGAGCGAGGACGAGGACCAGGTCGAGGCGATCCTTGATGCGTACGAGGATGGGATCCAGCTGGCCGAAGATGATCCTCGGGCGGCGGTCACTTCGACCTTCGGGGTCTTCGTGGAGGCGACCGAGCTCGCCGAAGAGTACGGCCTGGAGAACTGTCGCTACTAGGCGCTGACGGGTCGGTGGACATGCTGGCTGACCGGCCAGTCGGCCGCTATGCTCCGGCCGATGGACCTCAGCCTTTCCCCGTCCGAGCAGGAGTTCCGCGACCAGGTTCGCACCTGGATCGAAGAGAACCACCCGGGTCCCGAGCCGGAGGCTGGCCTCGAGGAGGTGATGGCCTTCCGGAGTGAGTGGCAGCGCAAAATGCACGATGCTGGCTGGGCCGGTATCTCCTGGCCGAAGGAGTACGGCGGCCGCGGCGCCACCATGATCGAGCAGGCGATCTTCGTCGGCGAGGCCTCGCGCCTGGAGGCGCCGAGCCCGGCCAATGTGCTTGGCCTGGCGATGGGCGGCCCGGTGGTGATCGCCCACGGCACCGACGAGCAGAAGCAGCGCTATCTGGAGCCGATCCTCACCGCCGAGGAGATCTGGTGCCAGGGCTTCTCCGAGCCGGAGTCAGGCTCCGACCTCGCCTCGCTGAAAACGCGCGCGGTCAAGGACGGCGACGAATGGGTGGTCACCGGGCAGAAGGTCTGGACGACCTTTGCCCAGTACGCAAAGTGGTGCATGCTCGTCGCCCGCACCGATCCCGACGCGCCCAAGCATCAGGGTCTCACCTACTTCCTGATGGATATGGAGCAGGAGGGCGTTGAAGCGAAGCCACTGGTGCAGATCACCGGCGAGGGCGAGTTCAACGAGGTCTTCATCAACGAGGCGCGGATCCCCGACGAGAACGTGATCGGCGAGGTCGGCCAGGGCTGGTCGGTAGCGATAACGACACTGATGAACGAGCGCGCCGGGCTTGCCTTCGGCGCGATCGCCCAGGTCGCCAACAACCTCAAACGGCTCGGCGAGCTGGCGGCGGAGACGCGCGTCAACGGCGGCACCGCGGCCGATGACCCGGTCTATCGCCAGCGCATCGCCCAGCTCCACATCGAGGCGGAGACGATGCGGCTCAACGCCTACCGCGGCCTGACCAAAACGATGCAGTCGGGCATCCCCGGCCCGGAGGGCTCGCTGGGCAAGTGGCAGTGGGCCGACATTAACCAGCGGATCGGTGAGCTGGCGCTCGAGATCGAGGGTCCCTATGCGCCGCTCGACCGCGGCGCCGGGCAGGCCGTCGAGAACGGCGCCTGGCAGTACCGCTTCCTGCGCTCGCGCGCCAACTCGATCGAGGGTGGCACCACCGACATCCTCAAGAACATCATCGCCGAGCGAGTGCTCGGCCTGCCGAAGATGCGCTAGGCCGGCCCTGGACGGACCCTGTTACTGACTTATGTACTTCGACCTCACAGACGAGCAGCAGGCGATCAAAGCGACGGCGCGCGACTTCCTCGGCGCGCGTTACAAGTCGGCGCGGATCCGTGAGCTGACCGAGAGCGAGCACGGCTTCCAGCAGTCCGACTGGGAGGAGATGGCCGAGCTGGGCTGGCCCGGGCTGGCGCTTCCCGAGCAGTGGGGAGGGCACGGCCTTGGCATTGTCGAGCTCGCCGTCCTCTTTGAGGAGCTCGGCTACGCGCTGGCCCCGACGCCGTTGCTCTCCAACACGATCGCCGGCCTGGCGCTGGCGGCAAACGGCAGTGATGAGCAGCGCGAGCGCTGGCTGCGGCCGTTGGCCGCCGGCGAGGCGCGCGGCACGATCGCCCTCTTCGACGCCGGAACCCCCGCCGCGATCGGCGAGTTCGAGATGGAGGCCCAGGCCGATGGCGACGGCTTCGTCCTCGACGGCGAGAAGGTGCTGGTGATGGACGCGGCGAGCGCCGACTTCCTGCTCGTCGCCACCGCCGACGGCCGCCGTCACGTCGTCGAGCGAGAAGCCGATGGCGTCACCGTCATCGCCGAGGCCTCGATCGACCTCACCCGCCGCCTCCACTCGGTGCGCTTCGACGGCGTACGGGTCGGCCCGGAGGCAACGCTGGGCGGCGGGCAGGCCGAGTACCTGCCGGTCCTCTGGCGGGCCTGTGTCGCGCTCGCCGCCGAGTCGACCGGGATCGCCCAGCGGACGATGGAGATGGCGGTCTCCTACGCCAAAGACCGCAAGCAGTTCGGACGGCCGATCGGCTCCTATCAGGCTGTCTCCCACCGCTGCGCACAGATGCTGCTGGAGACCGAGAACTCCCGCTCCGCCGTTTACGGTGCCGCTTGGGCTGCCGACGCCGAGCCCGAGACGCTGCCGCTTGCCGCCTCGATGGCCAAGGCTTACGCCTCCGACGCCGGCTGGCGCGTGCCCGACGCCTCGATCCAGGTCCACGGCGGCATCGGCTTCACCTGGGAGCACGACCTCCACTTCTTCCTCAAGCGCGGCAAGGCGAACGCGGCGATGCTTGGCGACGCTAAGTGGCACCGCGAACGGGTCGCCGACGCCGTCCTCAGCGAAGCAGCGGCGCCGGTTCCGGCTTGAGCGCGCTCGACCGCATCTCGGTCGCCGCGATCGGCACCACTATCGCCGACCTCGAGACCGAGGCGAAGCGCGCCGAAGCTGCTGGGGTCGAGTGCGTCTGGGCGCCAGAGCTGTTCCGCTCCTCGGTCACCCAGGCGGCCTACCTGGCCGGCAAGACCGAGAAGATCGACGTCGCGACAGGGATCGCCTGGGCCTTCACCCGCAGCCCCTTCATCGTCGCGGTCAGCGCCCTCGACATCGACGAGATGTCGGGCGGGCGCTTCCGCCTCGGGCTCGGCTCCGGCGTCAAACGCCTCAACGAAACATGGCACAACGCCGAGTACGGCCGGCCGGCGCCGCACCTGCGCGAGGCGATCGAGGCGACGCGCTTGATCATGCAGCAGGCGGGCAAGGGCGAGCCGATCCGCTACGAGGGCGAGTACTACGACATGGACATCAAGGGCTGGATCCGGCCGCACCCGGCGCCGCGCGAGTCGGTGCCGATCTACACCGCCGGCATCCAGAAAGGGATGTGCCGGATGGCCGGCGATGTAGCCGACGGCCTGATCGGCCACCCGATCCAGAGCCTGCGCTGGATCGACGAGGTCGTCGTCTCCTCCTTCGAAGAGGGCCTGAGCCGCTCCGCCCGCGAGCGCAAGGACTTCGACTACCTGCCGACCGTCTGCTGCGCGATCGACGACGACGAAGAGAAAGCGATCGAGATGGCGCGCCGCACGATCTCCTTCTATGCCACGGTCAAGACCTACATGCCGCTCTGGGAGCTGCATGGCTTCGCCGACAACGCGGTCGCTGCCGGGGAGGCGTTCCGGCGCGGCGACCTCGCCGCCGTCCCGGCCGCGATCAGCGACGAGATGGTCGACGCCTACTGCGCCGCCGGCCCGCTCGACAAGGTGCGTGCCCGGGTCCACGCGACGGCGGAGCGCGCCGACGGCCTCTTCCTCACCCCGCCGACCTACTTCATCTCCTCCGAAGAGCTCTCCGAGTACCAGAACCGCATCATCGACGCCTTCGGCCCAGCTTCCCCCGGCTGAGTTCGCTCTTTATCCGGGCTATGCCCGACAAATCGCGAACGCACGCCCGAGAGTTCGAAGTGCTGGAGCGCGTACGCGCGATTCCCGAGGGCTTCGTCAGCACCTACGGCGACGTCTCGCCAGGCTCGCCCCGCTTCGCCGGTGCCGTCCTCTTCGAGTGCGACGACCCCGACCTGCCCTGGTGGCGGGTGGTCCGCGCCGACGGCTCGCTGGCCAAGGGCGAGAGGCAACGAAAGCGCTTGCGAGCCGAGGGCGTTCCCTTCCGCGGCGCCCGAGTCGACATGAGTGTGGCAAGGCTTGGGAGAAGCCCAATTCCTCGACGTTAGAAAACGTTCTGGTCAAAGGCTTGACAGCGTTACTCCAGGGGTGATGCTGATCTAGCGTGGTGTCGTAAAGCGCGGCACCGTAACAACTCCGGGAGGAACTCATGAACTACAGGAAGCATGGGGTCAAGGCCCTCTGTCTCACGATTCTCGCCGCACTCGGCCTTATGGCTTTCACAACCACTGGGGCTCAGGCATCGGGAACGTTCTTAATCCAGGAACCCAAAGGAGGATCGTGGACTGAAGAAACGTTCGCTGGAGCCATGGACGCCTTAAAAACCAAGCTCACAGTCTTAAACCTAAACCTCGAGCTTTTCTGTCAGAGCGGATGGACCTACGGGACGATAAAACCCAACGGTCATGGTCACCTTGAGACCAGACTCGAACAATGTTACGTAAGTGGCATAAACGGCGCAGGTGAATTACAAGGGGGAAATTGCCAACTCGAAGAATCGCCGATCTACTTCAAAGCATTAATCTTAGTGATCTTACATCGACCCAACTTAGCATTAGCTGCCAAAGCAGGAAATGAAGACAAAGCCTTTCTCTTATTCACGCCGTTAGATGGATTAACGTTCTTGAAAATCTTAAATCACAGTGAATGCGTCATCCCCGAAACGACGTCGATCAAAGGAAGCTTCGTGGGAAAAATCGTAGGCGATTCGCATGAAGCGTTTAAGTTAATTGAGACGAACGGAATGTTAACTTTATTCCCTACTCACAAATTGCTCTTTGGAACTAGCGAAGCGCATTTTGATTTCTTCGCACTCTTGTCGCTCAGCGGTGTAAACGAGCTCAAGAAATGGGGCGCAGCATGACCTAGCAGTAATCGGCTGGGCTAGGGGAATGAGATCGATTCCGCGACCTGGGATCACCGTTGGGCGACCCCAGGTCGCGGCTACGCATGAAGAGCCGGTCCCTTGAGGGAAAGCTTTGGAAGCTCACTCGTCGCGAGGGGTGATGCGGAAGATCGAGACAACCTCGGCCGATTTGGCCTCGGGGTGGACGACGTAGGCGCTGGGGCCGCCGCCGAACCAGCCGGCGCTCTCGTTGTCGCCGACGAAGATCCCGGCGTGATGGCGGCCGTCGCCGTCCTCGACCCAGACCTTGTCGCCCTCCTTGAACCCGTGTGGCTCTTCGCTCATGGGGCCAACCCTAGCCCGGAGACACGCCTGGCGGTGGCCCGGCCCCCTCCCTGGTGGCGGATAGGGGCCGGGCGGACTGCCCGTCCTATGGGCAGATCACGAGCAGGTGGAAGTCGGCGTCCGCGTCAGCGCCTTTGTCGTCGCGCGTGCGGACTTCGATCGCGTTGGGGTTGGCGGCCGAGCTGTTGGTCTGGGCGTAGCCGGCGGCCGGCACGGTGGTCCCGGCGTTGTTGCGTCCCGCTACGTTCGCGCAGCCGGTGACGTTGAACGGAAAGACGATCGCCACCGCGCCGCCGCCCTCCGCTGCTGAGATGCCGGCGTCGCTGGCACGCGCCAAGGTCGCGTTGCCGGCACCGGCCGGGTTGTTGACCACGACCCAGTGCGTGTTCGTGGCACGCTTGGCGCTGGGGACGACGCCGAGCTTGTTGGTGTTGATCTGGAAGCCGGTCAGCGTCTTGCGCTTCAGCTTGCCGCCGCCGATCGTCTGCTTTTTGATCGCCCCGCCGTTGATTGTCTGCGCCGCGTAGGCAGTCCCTGCCAAAGCCACGATCAGGGCGATCGAAGCGACGACCATCGCCGGTGATGGCCTCCCGCTCTTAAGCCTGCTCATCAGGTCCCTCCTCAGTCAGCAGTTGGCTTTTGGGAGGGCTTTACCCGGGAAGCGCAGAGACGAATCGCCCGAACGCCGCCATGTCGGACACCGTGGGGCCGTGGCCGGGCAGGATCAGGCTCGGCTCGAGGGCGGCAAGCTTGCGGATCGAGCGGCGGTTCTCGGTGGGGTCGGCGGTGAAGATTTCTGGCGGCTCCTTGATCCCCGGCAGCCCGGTCGCGTAGCTCATGTTGCGGATCACGTCGCCGCAGATCGCCACCCGGTCGGAGTCGCGGAAGAAGATCACCTCGCCGCGGGCGTGGCCAGGAGCGTGTACGACGCGGAATCCCGCCACCTCGTCGCCCTCGCTCAGGACCCGCTCGACCTTGTAGGGCGGGCCCTCCCAGACTCCCTTGATCAGGCGGTTGACCGGATGGTTTGGCGCGGCCTCCTGTATCGGTCGCCGTCCCTCCATCGCGTCGACGTCGTCGGCGTGGCAGGCGAGCGGAATGCCGCGCGCCTCGCAGACGTCCTTGGCGACCCCTTGGTGATCGGGGTGGACGTGGGTCAGCGCCAGCATCGTCAGCTCGCGTCCCTCAATCTCGCTGAAGATGCGCCGCCGGTCCCAGCGTGTGCCGGCGTCGATCAGCACGTCCTCGGCGAGGTAGACGTTGACGCTCGGGGCCGGGAACTGCTTAAGGCGCCAGACACCGGGAGCGAGGTTTTTCATCAGTGGCCGATGCCCATCGTGCCGCGCGGATCGCCACTGTGCTCGGCGAGCTCCTCCAGCTCGGCGATCTTTCTTTCGCCTTCGACCCGGGCGGGGTCGTTGGCCGGCAGCGGCTCGATCAGACGCCGGATCCGGTTGCGGACCTGGAGCGCGAAGTGCGGGGTGGAGGCTCCGGCCAGCGCTCGGATGTCCTCAGCGGTGACCGTGCGATCAGGGGCCAGCAGGTCCGGGTTCTCCGCCTCGCTCACGGTTCGCCTCCGGCCTTGACCAGTTCGGCCAGCTCGTCGATTTCCGCCTGCTGACTCACGCTGATCGCCTCCTCGTCTCCGACCACCCACACATGGTTGTAGAACGCGCGCGTCGGGTCGGTGGTGTAGCCCGGCTTGACGTCGAGCATGTAGTCGCGCAGCACCGCCGGAAGCGTATCGGCGCTGTCGGTGAGCAGCAGCGGCCCCCAGGTGCCCGAGGCCGAGAGCGGCGCCGCGACGGCGGCGTCGAGCGGGGAGTCCGAGCGGGCGATGACGAAGCCGTGGCCGGGGTCGTTGACGTTCCAGCCGAAATCGTCGTCGTCGTAGCGGGCAAGCGCGATCGCGTTGGTCACCGGATCCTCGCCGGAGACGCGCCGCACCTCGCCGCCCGCTTTGGCGATCACCCGCACGACTGCCGAGGAGATCGCCGCGGTGGGACCGAGGACGTAGACCGGCGTCGCGGGATGGCGTCTCAGCGCGGTCGCGGTCGCGGCCGGCAGGGTGTCTTTCGTCGCGAACAGGATGGGATCGCCAGAGCGCGCCGCCCAGGCGGCGGCGGGAGCGGCGAACTCGGGCGCTTCGACGGATGCGATCACGATGTGAGCTGGCGGTTTGCCGGCCAGCCGGTCACGCAACGTCGCGATCGCGGCTGCGGTCGCGACCGGTTCTCCACCGCCGACCGGGGTCGCCTCCAGTCCGCCCGCGGGCGCGGCTGCGCCGACAGCGAAGGCCTGTGCGCCATTTGTCTTGGGGCTGCCCCGAGGGTCGAGAGCCTTCAGGGCCTGCTCTGTGGCCTCGGGTGGGCCGTAGGCGCTCGATAGGAGCAGCGGCGCCCGCACCGGCGCCGCCATCAGGACGGCGGCAGCGACCGCGTCCTGCCAGCGTGCGTCGTCGACCAGGGCGACCGCGTCCGGCCGCGTAGTCGCGTCCGCCGATGGGTAGACCGCGAGCGCCACGGCCGCAGCATTCGACGCCGCGTCCCCGCCGCCGATCCGGGTCGTGTTGTTGGTCGCGAAGCTCGGGTAGCCCAGCTGCGCTGCGGTCTGAGAGGCACTGTCAGCCTCCGTCTCACCGGCCGCCACGGGCGGTGGCGCCGGTGTGGACGGCGCCTCGTCCTGGTCACCTCGCCCGCCGAGGATCGCCGCGACGATGAAGACCAGGGCGAGAACGACCAGGCCGGCGACCCCCTTGAGCGCCGCGGGCACCGGACGTCGCCGCCGCGGCGCTGGAGGTGGCTCCGGCGGGCCGGGTGCGTCTGCGTTGATGGGTTGGTTCCGAGCCACGGCGGGGAACGCTACCCGTTCGAAACTGGCTGGCCAGTCAGTTAACCTGTGGAACGGACTGGTTGACTGACCAGTCAATCAGTAACCGGAAAGCCTGGCGCGCACGCCGAGACTTCAAGAAGGGACCGCATGGATTTCGTACTGAACGAGGAGCAGCTGGAGTACAAGGACCGCTGCCGGACTTTCGCCCGTGAGGTGATCCGGCCCGCCGCCCGCAAGCACGACGAAGAGGAGAGCACCCCCTGGGAGGTGATCAAGGAGGCGCGCAAGCAGGGCTTCGGCGGCCTCGAGGGGATTCAGCGCTCGGCATCCGACGAGCAGGGCCAGATGCAGGTGATATCGGCCGAAGAGTTCCACTGGGGCTGCGCCGGCATCGCTCTGGCGGTCTCCGGCTCCGGCCTCGCGGCCGCCGGCATCGCCTCCTCCGGCACCCCGGAGCAGATCGGCCGGTGGGTCCCCGAGTGCTTTGGCAACGAGGAGGAGATCAAGCTCGGCGCCTACGCGGTCACCGAGCCCCAGGCGGGCTCCGACGTGAAGAGCCTGAAGACGACCGCCAAACGCGACGGCGACGAGTGGGTCCTCAGCGGGACCAAGGTATTCATCACCAACGGCGGCATCGCCGACGTCCACGTCGTCGTCGCCACCGTCGACCCGACGCTCGGAACGCGCGGCCAGGCTTCCTTCGTCGTCGGCAAAGGCACCCCGGGCCTGAGCCAGGGCAAGAAGGAGTCGAAGCTCGGCATCCGCGCCTCGCACACCGCCGAGATCGTGCTCGAGGACTGCCGGATCCCGGTCGAGAACCTGCTCGGCGGCGAGGAGAAGCTGGAGCGCAAGCTGCAGCGTGGCCGGGAAGGCAAGAAGTCGCGCGGAGCCGACGCTCTGGCGACCTTCGAGATGACCCGGCCGCTGGTCGGCGCCTCAGCTCTCGGCATCGCCCAGGCCGCTTACGAGTGGACCCTCGAGTACCTCGACGGCCAGTCCGAAGGCGGCACCCCCATGCTTCAGGTCCAGCGCATCCAGCAGACGCTCGCCGACGTCGCGACCGAGATCGAGGCCTCCCGCCTGTTGGTCCAGCGCGCCGCCTGGATGGGCCGCAACGGGATCCCGATGACCGGTGGCCAGGGCTCGATGTCGAAGCTCAAGGCCGGCGACGTGACGATGTGGGCGACGACGACGCTGATGGACCTGGTCGGCCCCTACGCCTGGAGCACCGAGTGTCCGCTGGAGAAGTTCTTCCGCGACGCCAAGATCTACCAGCTGTTCGAGGGCACGGCCGAGATCCAGCGCATGGTCATCTCCCGCATGCAGGCCCGCGATTACGCCGAGCGCCTCGGCTACGCGGCTGAAGTTGCCGGCGAGGCGATGGCGGCCAAGTCGGAGAAGGAGCCGGTGCCGGCGTAAGCTCGGGGCGTGTACGGCCACGCCCACTCGCACACTCTTGACGCGCGGCGCGAGGACAGCCGGAGGCGGATGTGGATCGCGCTGGCGATCAACGCCTCGATGGTCGTCGTGGCGGCGGTTGGGGGCGTCCTCACGGGGTCGCTGGCCGTCCTCGCCGACGCCGGCCACTTGCTCTCCGACGTGGGGGCGATCGCACTCGGCCTGCTCGCCGCCGCCCTCGCCTCGAGACCGGTAGCGGGACGGCGCACCTTTGGCTACCAGCGCTCTGAGGTGCTGGCAGCGTTGGCCAACGGCCTGCTCCTGGTCGCGGTAGCCGTTGGGGTGGCGATCGCGGCGGTTGGGCGGTTCGGCGACCCGCCGGAGATCGACGGCGCCGGTGTTCTCGCTCTCGGTCTTTTCGGCCTCGCGGGCAACGTGGCGGCGACCGCGGTCCTGGCGAGGGGGCAGCGTGATGACCTCAACCTCGAGGGCGTGCTCCGCCACAGCGCCGCCGACGCGCTCGGCTCGATCGGGGTGGTGGTCGCGGGAGGCGTTGTGCTCGCCGGTGGCTCGCCGCTCGTCGACCCTGTGGTCGGCCTCCTGATCGCCCTGCTCGTCCTCGCTTCCTCCTGGAAGCTGATCAAGGAGCCCATCGACGTGCTGATGGAGACGGCCCCGACCGGGCTCGACGTCGATCAGATCGGCGCCGCGATCTGCTCGGAGAGCGGCGTGCGCTCCGTCCACGACCTGCACGTCTGGACCGTGACGGCGGGCTTCGCCGCCCTGGCCGCCCACGTCGTCGTCGCGGTCGATGCCGACCGCGACCTGATCCGGCGCCGGCTCGAGGTGCTGCTCGGCGAGCGGTTCAAGATCGAGCACACCACGCTGCAGATGGAGGAGGAGGCGGGGAAGACGCTGCTCGAGGTCGAGAACGCCTCGCCCGGGCGCTGATCGCAAGCCGGGTTGCAGATCACGGCAGCGACGTTTGACGCCGTGCCGCCTGATCTAGCCTTTCTTCGATGCCCAAGACTCGCCTTGCCCCGGCGGCTGGTCTCGCCGCCGTGGCGGCGCTCGTCGCGCTGCTCGTCCTCGCCGCCGCGTCGCCCGCCGCCGACCTGCAGCAGGAACTCGACGAAAAGCAGGAGAAGCTCGATCGCCTCGACGCCCGTGAGGGTGTGCTGACGACGACGATCTCCCGCTACCGGGAGCGGATCGAACGGCTCACCGGCGAGGTGGCCGAGCTGCGGACCGAGGAGGCGGCGGTGCGCGTCCGGCTCGAGGCCAAGCAGGCCGAACTGGACGGGGCGATCGCGGAGCTCGAGATGGCGAAGAAACGCCTCGCGGTCCTGCGGGGGCGGCTGAAGCGAGCGCTGGTGGCGTTGCGCGACCGCCTCGTGGCGATCTACGAGACCGGCACGCCGGATGTGCTCAGCGTCGTGATCGGCTCCGACGGCTACGACGAGCTGCTCGACCGGACCGAGTACCTCAACCGAATCCACGGCATGGACGAGGCGATCGTCGGCCGCGTCCGGGAGCTGCGAAACGAGGTCAAGCACCTGGTTGCCACCCTGCGCTCGGCGAAGCTCCGGATCGAAGCGGCCCGCGACGCGATCGCCGCCGAAGAGCAGGCGCTGGTCAGCGCGCGCCGGGCTGTCCAGAGTCGCCAGTCGGAGCTGGTCGGCGTCCGTCGCGACCGGGAGGCGGCACTGGCCAAGATCAACGACCACGAGCACCGGGTCGAGGGCAAACTCGCCGAAATCCAGGGGGAAATCGCCGCCCAGCTGCAGTCGACCTCCTCGGCGCCGCTACCGGCGGGGCCGATCCGCTACGGCTCGGGCCAGCTGATCTGGCCGGTCGACGGAGCGGTCGTCTCCGGCTTCGGCCCACGCTGGGGGCGGATGCACGAGGGCGTCGACATCGCCGTTCCGGCCGGCACGCCGATCCGCGCGGCCGCCGCCGGCTCGGTGGTCCTGCTCCAGTCCGAAGCGAGCAGCGGCGGCTACGGCAACTTCACCTGTCTCGACCACGGCGGCGGGCTGCAGACTTGCTACGCCCACCAGTCCTCCTTCGCGGTCGGCTCCGGCCAGAGCGTCGCCCAGGGCGACGTGATCGGCTACGTCGGCTGCACCGGCCACTGCTACGGCGACCACCTTCATTTCGAGGTGCGGGTCAGCGGTGTGCCCACCGACCCGATGGGCTACCTGTAGGGCTGGCTCGAAACTCCCGGCCCTGCACTCGGAATCCGAGGGCGCCCTTTACCTAAAATTATTAGGAGATACGACTAGCGGGTAGGCGTGGCGGTTCTGTTCTGGGACCCTGGGTATGAGGAGGACGAGTGGTCCGACAGGCGCATACCTATCTGGTCGGTGCCGTATCAGGGACGGCCCTGATCGCGGCTGCTGTGGTCGCCTTCGTCCTGCTCGTCTCGGCCCAGGCCTTCCGGGATTGGCCCTTGACCGGCTTGCCGGACCTGAACGGCGGTGGCGGGGAGTCGAGCGCCGTCTCGGGCGGGAAAGCCGTGGCCGATTCAACCCCCTCCGGTGCTACTGGGCCTCTGAGCGCTGCGACGGGTAGTGCCGCGTCCAAAGGCGTCGCCAAATCGCCGGGAGGGAATGGCGCCGACCAGCCAGGTGCCTTCGCGGGGACGCCGGCGGCGAATGGACCGCCAACCTCTGGCTCGCCCGCTGAGCAGCCGGTCGGCGATCCAGGCTCCGGCTCGGCGCCGGCTGCCAGCGCAACCCCGTCCGCTTCTGCGCCGAAAAAATCACCCGGACCCGCTAACGGGGGCGGCGACCAGGTCTCGGGCGGCGGGGGCAGCAGCGGTTCCTCCACCTCGGGGCAGGTGACCGGCGCGGTTAACGAGACCGTCACCGGCGTCGACGAAGTCACCGGTGGGGTACTCGGCGAGACCGGTGTCACCAAAGTCACCGAAGAAGTGGTCAACGGCGGCGCGGGCCCCGAATCGACGGTGGGCAAAACAGTCGACAAAGTCGTCGACACCGTCGGCGGCCTGCTCGGCGGCAACGGCTAGCCCGCCCCGGTAGCCGCGCTTCTACCCGCACCCGTCACAATGCCCGTCCTATGGCGGAGCCAGGACAGGCGGGCGCGGTGGCGAACCCGATCGAGGGCTCTCCCGTCTACCCGATCGGGAGCCGCATTGACGAGCGTGGCCACCTCGAGATCGCCGGCTGCGACGTTGTCGCGCTGGCCGCCGAGATCGGCACTCCCGCATACCTCTACGCGGAGGACGACATGCGCGAGCGCGCCCGCGCTTACCGGGACGCCTTCGAACGGCGCGGCGCCGACTTTGAGGTCCTCTTCGCCAGCAAGTCGCTGCCCTGCACGGCCGCCTACCGCCTCTTCGCCGAGGAGGGGCTCTCGGTCGACGTCGCCTCGGGGGGCGAGCTGCACATGGCGCTTCGCGCGGGATTCGATCCGACCCGGATCCACATGCACGGCAACAACAAGAGCGACGAGGAGATCCTGCTTGCAGCCCGGGCCGGGGTCGCTCACCTGATCCTCGACTCCTTCGACGAGATCGAGCGTTGCGAACGCCTGCTGGACGGGCCGCAGGACGTGCTGGTCCGGGTGACGCCGGGGATCAAGCCCTCAACACACGACTACATCACCACCGGCCAGCTCGACTCCAAGTTCGGCTTCGGCCTCGAGGACGGGCTGGCGGCGCGGGCGGTGGAGCGGGTGCTCGGCTCGGACGTGCTGAACCTGGTCGGGCTGCACGCTCACATCGGCTCGCAGATCTTCGAGCTGGAGCCCTACAAGCTGGCAATCCGGGCGCTCGGCGAGCTGGCCGGCGATTGGTGCCGGATCGTCAACGTCGGCGGTGGCCTCGGCATCGCCTACACCGCCGCAGACGAGCCCCCCTCGATCGACGCCTACGTTGAGTTCAAGGTTCGTGGGGTCGCCGAGGTCTTTGGCGACGGCGTGCGCATCCTGATCGAGCCGGGGCGGTCGCTGGTCGGCAACGCCGGCCTCACCGCCTACCGGGTCGGCACCGTCAAGGAGATCCCCGGAATCCGCACCTACGTCGCCGTCGACGGCGGCATGTCCGACAACCTGCGGCCGATGCTCTACGGATCGCGCTACGAAGCGCTGGTCGCCGACCGTGCCGGGCAGCCCCCGACACGCTGGCGACGATTGCCGGCATGCACTGCGAGTCCGGCGACGTGATCGTGCGCGACATGATGCTCGCCTCCCCAGCCGTCGGCGACGTGCTGGTGACTCCCGCCACCGGTGCCTACGGCTACGCGATGGCGAGCAACTACAACGGTGTGCCGCGTCCGCCGGTCGTCTTCTGCCGCGACGGGGACGCCCGCGTGGTGGTGCGGCGCGAGACCTACGAGGACCTGACCTCGCGAGATGTCTGAGGGTTCCGACAAACCCGTGCGTATAGGAGTGCTCGGTCGCGGCACCGTCGGCGCCGCCTTCGCCGAGCTGCTGGCCGAGCGCGCCGACGCGGTCGAGGCGGCGAGCGGCCGCCGGCCCGAGTTGGCCGGGACGCTGACGCGCACGGAGGGCGACTTCGAGGAGCTGCTCGGGCGCTCGGACCTGATCGTCGAGCTGATCGGCGGCACCGAGCCGGCACGCGAGTACGTGCTCGCGGCGCTGCACGCCGGCAGGCCGGTCATCACCGCCAACAAGCAGCTGCTGGCCCGGCACGGCGAGGAGCTGTTCGCCGTCGCTCGCGAGTCCGGGGTGCAGTTGCGCTTCGAGGCTGCCGTGGCGGGCGTGATCCCGATCGTCCGCGTGATCCAGGAGAGCTTCGGCGTCACCGAGATCTCCAAGGTCTTCGGCATCGTCAACGGCACCACCAACTTCATCCTCAGCGAGATGGCTGCCACCGGCGCCGAGTACGAGGAGGTGCTGGCGCGGGCGCAGGAGCTCGGCTACGCCGAGGCCGACCCGACCGACGACGTCACCGGCGCCGACGCCGCGGCGAAGATGGCGATCCTCGCCCGCCTCGCCTTCCACACTCCGGTCAGCCTCGCCGAGGTGGCCTACGAGGGGATCGAGGCGATCCAGCCCGACGACCTCGCCTACGCGAAGGAGTTCGGCCTCTCGCTGAAGCTGCTCGGCGTCGCCGAACGGCGCAACGGCGGCATCAGCGTCCGCGTCTTCCCCTGCTTCCTCTACGGCGGTCATCCGCTGGCGCCGATCGGCGGCTCCTTCAACGCGGTGATGGTCGAGGCCCCCTCGATCACCGAGGTGACGATGTCGGGCCCAGGCGCCGGCGGGGTGCAGACCGCCTCGGCGGTGCTCGGCGACGTCGTCTCGGTCCTCGCCGGCGAGGCGCCGCTTCCCGAGGCCCGGACCCAGCTGCCGCTCGTCCACGACATCAAATCCTCCTTCTACCTGCACCTTGAGGTTGCCGATCAGCCTGGGGTTCTGGCCCATGTCGCCCAGGTCCTCGGCGACAGCGACGTCTCGGTAAAGAGCGTCGTCCAGCGCGGCGCCGGCGACGACGCGAGGCTGGTGATGATCATCCACGAATGCCTCGAGTCTCGTTTCGAAGCGGCGGTCGACGCGCTGGCCAGGCTGGACGACCTGCGTTCCGCGCCGCGCTCGATCCGGGTGATCGAGGAGGAGTTCGTTTGACGGCGCTGATCGAGCGCTACCGCGATCGGCTGCCGCTGGAGGAGGGGGACCCCATCGTCTCGCTGGACGAGGGATCGACGCCGCTGATCGAGGCCGAGCGCCTCTCGGAGCGCCTTGAGGTACGGACGTACCTCAAGTTCGAGGGCGCGAACCCGACCGGGAGCTTCAAGGACCGGGGGATGACGGTCGCGGTCTCGCGGGCGAAGGGACGCGGGGCGGAGGCAGTGATCTGCGCCTCGACCGGGAACACCGCGGCGAGCGCTGCCGCCTACGCGGCGCGCGCCGGCCTGCGCGGCGCCGTGATCGTGCCCGAGGGCAAGATCGCGATCGGCAAGCTGGCGCAGGCGCTGATGCACGGGGCGCGGGTGGTCGCCCTGCAGGGGAACTTCGACGACGCGCTCGGGATCGTCCGCGAGCTGGCCCAGCGCCACCCGATCGAGCTGGTCAACTCGGTCAACCCGTTCCGGATCGAGGGCCAGAAGACCGCGGCCTTCGAGGTGGTCGAGGAGCTCGGCGAGATGCCGGGCGCGCTGGCAATACCGGTCGGCAACGCCGGCAACGTGACCGCCTACTGGCGCGGCTTCAAGGAGGTCGAGAGCACTGGTTCGAAACCAGTTCTCTACGGCTTCCAGGCCGAGGGCGCCGCGCCGCTGGTCGGCGGCTCCCCCGTCGCCAACCCGGAGACTGTCGCCTCGGCGATCCGGATCGGCAACCCGGCCCGCTGGGAGGAGGCGATGGCCGCCTTCACCGAGTCGCGGGGCAGGGTCGCCGCCGTTTCCGACGAGCAGATCCTCGATGCCTACCGCTGGCTCGCCGCCAGCGAGGGCGTCTTTTGCGAGCCCGCCTCCGCCGCCTCGGTCGCCGGCCTGCTCGCCCACGGCCTGCCGACCGTCGAGGGCGCGCCAAGGCCGGAGTCGGTCGTCTGCGTGCTTACCGGCCACGGCCTCAAGGACCCCGACACCGCCCTCTCCAAGGCGCCGCCGGTGGTCAACTGCGAGAACGATTTCGGCGCCGTCGAGCGGGCGGTGTTTCAGTGACCGCACGGCGCCGGCTGGTCCGCGTCCCGGCCTCCTCGGCCAACCTCGGGCCGGGCTACGACGTGATGGCGGCGGCGGTGGCGATGCACCTGGAGCTGGAGGTCGAGGAGGTGGGGGAGTTCTCCCTCGAGTCGGGCGGGCTCGATGTCTCGACCGAGCGCGACAACCTGATTGTGCGGGCGTTCGAGAGCCTGCACTCCGCGGACGGGATCGCCTTTCGGCTGCGCAGTGAGATCCCGCTCGCCCGCGGCCTCGGCTCGAGTGCGGCGGCGATCGTCGCTGGCCTCTACGCCGCCGACCACCTCTTCGAGCTGGCGCTCTCCAAAGAGGAGATGCTGGCCCGCGCGACCGAGCTCGAGGGCCACCCCGACAACGTCGCCGCTGCGATCTACGGCGGCGTCGTGGTCTGCGGGGTGGGAGCGGACGGCACGCCCCGGGCGGCTCGCTTCGATCTGCCCGGGGGCCTAGAGGGGATCGCCGCGATCCCGGCCGAGGAGGTATCGACCGAGCGCGCCCGCGCCGCGATCCCGGCTGAGGTGCCGCTGGCGGACGCGGTCGCCAACGTCGCCGCTGCCTCGCGGCTCGTCCTCGGCCTGCAGACGGCGGACCTCGACCTCATCGCCGCCGGCCTCGCCGACCGCATCCACCAGCCTCGCCGCCGCGACCTCTACCCCCGTTCGATGGAGCTGGTCGACGCCGCCGCCGAGCTGGGCGCCCTCGGCGCGACGATCTCCGGTGCCGGCCCCACCGTCCTCGTCTGGACTACTTGGCAGGACGCCGGCAAGGTTGCCGAGGAGATGGAGTCCCGCTGCGAGGGCTGGGCCGAGGTCCGCCGCCTTCCCTTCACTCCCCACGGCGCCGACGTCCCCGAGCTGTAGGGAGGACGGGTGGACTGGGTGATCCGTATGGGCCTGATCGAGCTGGCGATCGGCGGCCTGCTCGGCTGGGCAATGGTGATCCGCGACGAGAGGCCGGACTGGCTGCGCCGGATCGGCGTCGTCGCTCCGCAGCGCGTTCGCCAGGTCCACCTCGACTACGTGATGATGGGCCTGATCCTGATCGGCGTCGGCTTCGCCGTCCCCGACCTGCCCACGGTGATCGCCGCCGCGCTCGTCTTCGGCACCCTGGTCAACCCCTTCCTCTTTGTCCCCCTTGCCTTCGACCCCGACGTCGACAAACGCGCTTGGTATCGCGCCCTCGCCGTCGTCTCCTTCATCGGTGTCAGCGGCGGCCTCGTAGCCGCCGCGATCGTCGGCCCCGGCTGACGATTAGTCGAGCAGGCGGACCTGGCGCAGGATCGAGACGCTGTCTGAGTAGACGTCCTTGCGCTTGACCAGGCCGTCCTCGAAGGGGATCACGTCGAGGCCGTCCCACACGACCCGGCGACCGGTGGGCTCGGCGACGAGGTCGCCGCGGCGCATCGTCTTCGCGTGGGTCGCGCTCGCCGTCCATTCCTGCACGACCAAGTCCTCGCGTACGTAGAGGCGGCGGGTCGAGAACTCGATGTCGGGCCAGGTCTCGAAGATCGCGCCGATGTGGCTGCGCACGTCCTCGCCGCTCGCCGACTCGCCGGCGGTGTGGTTGTCGAAGACCATGTCCGGCGCGTGCATCGCCATGATCGCGCCGAGGTCGTGGGCGTTCCAGGCGTCGTTGTAGCGCCCGATTGCCTCTCGCAACGCAGCCCCGGAGTCGTTAGTGCTCGCCTTCATTGATTGGGGAGTCTAGGGGGAGAGGCTTGGTCGCCAGACGCTTGAGTAGGCATGCGCTTCTCGCGCCATGCCAGGAACAAAGCCCGCGATCTCGGAATAGATGTATTCGACGCGGAGATGGTGATCGCCAATCCCACTCGCATCGACCGCGACGAGCAGGGGAAGCCGCGCTATACGGGCGAAGTTCGGGGAATACGCGTGCGCGTGGTCGTTGCGCTTGACGAGCCAGACTTGATCGTCACAATCCACCAGAGGAGACGCTGATGCGAGCGGACTACGACAGCGAGGCGGATGCCCTCCTGATTGAACTACGGCGCGTGGAACGCGTCGACGATCAGGAGGAGGTCGACGACGACTACTGCGTCGTCGGAATTGTAGGCGGCCACGTCGTCAACATCGGCTTGCTCTATCCAGCTAAGTACCTCGATCTGCTCAAGGTCGCCGCTGAGCGCTATGGCTTGGACGGAGATGCCTTGGTTGCCGCCGCACAGGCGGCGCTTGCGGCTCCAGATCGCTTGGTCGAGCTCGAGGTTGGAGCTCCGATCGCCGCCTGACATCGCGACTGAGATGGCCGACAGTTACACGATCAAGCATCGCGACGAGTTCGAGGTCATGGAGGGGTCGGGGGAGTCGACCTGGCGCCTGGCTCGCAAGGCGCTCGGTGAGTCGGCCTTTGGCTTCAACCTGGTCGAGATCGCACCCGGCGGGCAGATCCCCGAGCACGACGAGGCCGGGAGCGGGCAGCACGAGCTGTACGTGATCCTCGAGGGCGAGGCGGTCCTGCGGATCGGCGGCGAGGAGCACGCTGCTCCCGCCGGCACCTTCGCCTCGATCGAGCCTGCGCCGAGCCGCACGATCCTCAACCGCTCAGACGCCGCCGTGACCGCGCTGCTGATCGGTGTCGATCCGAGCGGCGGCTACGAGCCGATGTCCTGGGGTTGAGCCGCGTTTTCCCCTATTTGCGGGAATAGCGAGATTCCCTAGGCCGGAGCGCCCGGCCGCCCTATAATCCGTCGACTTGTCAACCCGTCGCGCGCCCGCTCGGAGAAGGCGCGGTTACCGGGAGGTCAGATGTCGAATCCCCAGTCCCGTGAGCTTCACGGCGAGGGCGCGCCCGTCCGCTACTCGCCCGAGCGGCCCTACCGGCCGCTGGTGTCGCCGCCCAGCGTCGAGGACAAGGACGCTTGCGCGATCTACGCCTCGGTGCGCAAGGACGCGACCCCGAGCCACGCCCCGATCGAGCAGGCGATCCCGGCCCTGCAGAAGATGCTCCACCGCGCCGGCAACGTCGACGGCGAGGGGGACGGCTGTGGGCTGCTACTCGACATCCCCCGCAAGATCTGGGCCGAGGAGGTCCGTGCCGGCGGCCACGACCCGTCGCTGACCCTCGACGACGCCTTCGCCGTCGCCCATGTCTTCGTCGAGCGCGCCCAGGACCTAGAGCGCGTTCAGCACGATGCCCGCGAGCTGCTCGGGCAGGGCGGCTTCCGCATCCTCGCCGAGCGGGTGGGCGCCGTCGACTCGACCGCGCTCGGCCCGACCGCGCGCGAGGAGGAGCCCCACTTCTGGCAGCTGGCCGGCCTCGTCGCCGACGCCTCGCGCCGCGAGCGCGTCCTCTTCGACCTGCTGATCGAGCTCGAGCAGAAGCTCAGCGTCCACGTCCCCTCTTTCTCGGCGACGACCTGCGTCTACAAGGTGATGGGCGCGCCGAAGATCCTCGGCGAGTACTACCCCGACCTGCTCGACGAGCGCTTCGAGACGATCGGCAGCTTTGGTCACAACCGCTACTCGACCAACACCTGGCCTTCCTTCAAGCGCGTCCAGCCCTTCTCGGTGCTGGGCCACAACGGCGAGATCAACACGATCGCGCAGCTGCGCCAGGAGGCGCTGATGCTCGGCGTCCCGATCCAGCCCGGCTGCTCCGACTCGCAGGACCTCAACCGCACCGTCGACACGATGGTCAGCCGCGACGGCCTCAGCCTCGCCGAGGCGATGGAGATGGTCGTGCCGCCGATCGCCGAAGAGATCCGTCGGCTGCCCGCCGAGCTGCACCGTTTCTACATGTACCTGCACCAGGCGATGGGGCCCTACGCCCAGGGCCCGGTGGCGCTGATCGCCCGTCACGGCGACGAGTGCGTGTTCTCCGCTGACGCTCTCGGCCTGCGGCCCCTTTGGCAGGTGGAGACCGCCGAGGACCACGTCTTCAGCTCCGAGCCGGGGGTTGTCTCCGTCTCGGCCATGGTCTCCGAGCCGAAGCCGCTCGCTCCTGGCGAGAAGGCGCTGGTGACGATCGACCGCGGCGCCAAGCGCTCGACCCTGCGCGCCCACGACGAGATGCTGCGCATCGTCCGCGACCGCTGGCTGGCCCGAAACGGCGCCGAGGAGGCCGGTCCCTACGATCGTGCCCTCGACACCGGTGGGCCGCTCGAGGGCGGTGAGGTGCCGGGCTACTCCGACGCCGGCCCGGAGGAGCCGGTCAAGGTCGCCGACCGCGTCCTCGCCGGCTTCGGCTGGCAGCGCGACGACGTCAAACTGGTCCAGCAGATGGCCTCGAACGGGTCCGAGCCGGTCGGCTCGCTCGGCTACGACGGGCCGCTAGCGGCGCTCTCTCCGGAGCGCCAGAACCTCGCCGACTACTTCAAGGAGACGGTCGCCGTCGTCACCAACCCGGCGATCGACCGCGAACGGGAGATGGAGCACTTCTCGACCCGCGCGGTCTTCGGCCGCCGCCCCTCGATCCATGCCGCCGGCGAGGACACCGGCACGATCGAGACCGAGTTCCCGGTGATCCTCGGCGGCCACCACGGGATGGCACCGCTCTCCGACAAGACCTACCGGGCGATCGCCCGCAAGCACCGCACCTACCTGCTCGAGGACCTCTGGGAGGAGTTCCGGGGGCGCAGCGACGCGGTCGACGTCTCGCTGCTCGAGTCGGAGACGACGCAGGGGGCGATCGAGCGGATCAAGCAGGAAGCGGTCAAGAAGGTGCGCGAGGGCGCCGAGCTGCTCGTGCTCACCGACCGCACCGTCCACGAGGGCGACCGCCGCTACCTCGACCCCCATCTCGCCGTCTCCGCGGTCGACCAGGCGCTGAAGCAGTACCGGGTCCAGGCCGGCGAGGAGAACCTGCGCCGCCGCTGCGGCGTCGTTCTGCGCTCGGCCGCGATCCGCAACGTCCACGACACGATGCTGGCGCTCGGCCTCGGTGCCGACGGGGTCTGCCCGTACACGATGGTCGAGGTGATCTGCGTCGAGGACTACGAGTCAGACGTCTCCAACCTCTGCGATGCCCTCAACAAGGGGATCGAGAAAGTGATCTCGACGATCGGCATCCACGAGGTGCGCGGCTACGCGCGCCAGTTCTCCTCGATCGGGGTGAAGCCGGAGCTGGCCGAGATCTTCCAGACCGAGGCCTTCGCCGCCTCCGAGGCCAGCGGCACCGGCTTCGCCGAGCTCGACGAGGACACCAACGAGCGGGCGCGGATCCTTGGCGGCGACGAGGACGGCAAACCGGCCAAGACCTTCCGCTTCTACCCCAAGGTCTACAAGGCGGCGATCGCGACCGCCAACGGGACCGGCTCCTACGGGGAGTACTCGGAGAAAGTTCGTGATCTGGAGCGCCAGAGCCCGATCTCGATGCGCCACATCATGGGGCTCAAGGGTGACCGCGCCCCGGTCGACGCTGCCTCGGTAGACGCCGGGATCGGTCACCACGACTACCCGATCGTGATCTCCTCGATGAGCTTCGGCTCGCAGTCCGAGCCCGCCTTCCGCGCCTACGCCGAGGCGGCGAAGGCGACCAACATCCTCTGCGTCAACGGCGAGGGCGGCGAGATCCGCGACATGTACGGCCACTACCGCAAGTGGCGCGGCCAGCAGGTCGCCTCGGGCCGCTTCGGCGTCTCGGCGGAGATGCTCAACTCCTCCTACCTCGCCGAGATCAAGATCGGCCAGGGCGCCAAGCCCGGCGAGGGCGGCCACCTGCCCGGCAAGAAGGTCTCCGAGAAGGTCGCCGCCGCCCGTAACGCGGCACCCGGCACCGACCTGATCTCGCCCTCCAACAACCACGACCTCTACTCGATCGAGGACCTGGCCGAGCTGATCGACGAGCTGAAGACGGTCAACCCCGACGTGCGCGTCTCGGTCAAGGTGCCGGTGGTGCCGAACATCGGCACGATCGGCCTCGGGATCGCCAAGGCTGGCGCCGACATCATCACCCTCTCCGGCTTCGAGGGCGGCACCGGCGCCGCCCGCCAGCACGCCCTGCGCCACGTCGGCCTACCTTCCGACATCGGCACCCGCGCCGTGCACCGGGCGCTGATGGAGGCCGGGATCCGCAACCGGGTCGAGATCTGGGCCGATGGCGGCTACCGGACCGGCCACGACATCGTCAAGCTGCACTGCCTCGGCGCCAACCGGGTCGGCTTCGGCACCCTGGCGATGGTCAGCCTCGGTTGCACGATCTGCCGCGGCTGCCAGCTCGACACCTGCCACGTCGGCATCGCGACCCAGATCGAGACGGTCGAGCAGGCCCAGGACCACGGCCTGAAGAAGTTCACGCCGCAGGCGGTCGACAGCGCCGCCGAGAGCTGTGCCCGCTTCTTCGTCGCGATGGGCGAGGAGGTGAAGGAGGTCGTCGCCTCGCTCGGCTACGAGCGCGCCCAGGACTTGGTCGGCCGCTACGACCTGCTGGAGCAGGTCTCCCACCACGACCGGATCGACCTGGCGCCGTTGATCACGCCGCTGGAGGAGTTCCTCGACCTCGAGCCGCTCGACCTGCCGGTGGCCGACGAGATCGCCGAGGTACGCGCCGAGGCCGGGCTCGTAGTCGCCCGTCCGATCCGGATGGAGGCGAAGCAGGCCTCGGCCCAGATCGCCGGCCTCGCCGGCGACATCTGCGCCGGCCGCACGATCCGCAACGAGTTCCCGCGCCCGACTGACGCCAACGACCGAGTCCTCGGTGCCGAGCTGTCCGGCGCGATCGCCCGCTCACGCGTCTTTGACGACGGCCCTGAGTCCAACGACGAAGTGCTCGCCAGCCTCGAGTTCAACGGCGGCTCGGTCGCCGGTCAGGGCTTCGGCGCCTTCAACGCCTACGGCGTCTCGATCCGGGTCGAGGGCGGTGCCCAGGACGGCGTCGGCAAGGCGATGCTCGGCGGCACGGTCTCCGTGCTGAAGGGCAAGGGAGTCAAGGGCAAGCGGCTCAACGGCTCGGTCGGGAAGTCGTTCGCGTACGGCGCCCAGCGGGGCCGTCTCGTCGTTCAGGGCTCTGCTGACTCACGCTTCTGCATCCGCCTCTCCGGCGCCGACGTGGTTCTCGGCGGCGAGCCCGAGGGGCCGATCGATGACAGCCGCGGCTGCATGGTCGACCGCGCCAACGCCAAGGGCTTCGCCTTCGAGTACATGACCTCCGGTCGCGCGGTGGTGCTCGGCGACCTCGGGCCCTGGGCCTGCGCCGGGATGACCGGCGGCCGCGTCTACGTCCGCCACAACGCTTTCGGCATCGATCGCGAGGCGATCGAACGGCGCCTCGGCGAGGGTGCCAAGGTCGAGCTCAGGGACCTCGACGCTGAGGGCCTGCTCGACGTCGACGAGCTGCTCGGGCACTACGCCGAGGAGCTGCGGGCGACCGACCAGGGCAAGGAGGCCGACCGGATCATGGGCATTGCCGCCGACGCGGCCAGCAACTTCCTCATGGTCGTGCCGCACAAGGTCCAGGCGGACCCGAGCATCTCCACCGAGTAGCCGGCGCTACCTGGCTCGAGTTAGGAGGTCGGCGATGGCGCGGATCTCGCGCAGGAGACCGTCCAGCATGGCCTCGGTGTTGGTGTGGATGCGCCACTCCGCCTGTTTGCGATCTTGCTCGACTTGATCGATTCGGCGCTCCAGCTTGTCGATCCGCTTTTCGCTCTTGCGGACGCGCTTCTTGACGTACTTGCGGGTCTCGGCGCGGATTGCATCGAGCTCGCGGCGGAGATCGGCGTCGTCGCCGTCCTGCTCGGCGAGCATCTCCTCGACGCCGACGCGCACGCGCTCGATTTCCTCGTGCAGGCGGACGCGGGCCTGTTCGGCCGCGGCTGCGGGGTCGACAGCAGGGGAATCCATGCTCCGGATGCTACGAACAGCGGTGGCCGGAACCGCGGAGCTCAGGCTTCGAGCGCGAAGAGGCGGTAGCGACCGATCGTCAGCTCATCGCCGTCCTCGATCCTCGCCCACTCGACCAACTCTCCGTTGAGGAAGACCCCGTTGAGGCTGCGGTCGTCGAGAACGCGCAGGGAATCGGGTTGCTCGGAGACGATCAGGGCGTGGCGCCGCGAGACGCTGGGGTCGTCGAGGCGGACGTCGGCGGCGATGCTGCGACCGATCCGGGTCCAGCCACGGTCGATCGGGAAGACCAGGATCTCTCCCTCCTCAGCGCGCCTTGCCAGGTAGTTGCCGGACCGCGGCAAGCGGATACGCGCTTGCTCGAGCCAGTCGGGTTGCGCGGGCTCGGGGAGCACGGGCATCTCTGCCGTTTGCTGGCCGTGTTCCTGCATCGGCTCGAACATCGAGTCGCGGCGAAAGGCGCTGCCACGGCAGCGCGGGCACTCGGGCAGCGCGTCGTTCTCACGCAGCGAGAGCTGTGACCCGCAATCGAGGCAGAAGAACGTGCCAGAGCCGGGGAGCATCCCCGACGCGTATCTGTCAACGGTCAAGCTGGAGCCAGGACTAGCGAAGATGAGAGTCTCCTTCCCGGCGCCTCCAGGTCGGATCGTAGCGGGATGGCGGAGGCGCTGCCGAGGCGTTACCCGCTCGTCGCGGACGTAAACCTTCCCCGCGACTAGAATCGCGCCGCCGATGGGTCCCGTCAGCGCTGAAGTCGAGATCGACGTGCCGCGACCGCGGGTCTTCGCGGCGCTCGCGGACCTCGCCCTGCGTCCGGCGTTCACCGACCACTTCATCTCCGACTTCCACCTGACCCGGATCGAGTCCGTCGGGGTGGGCGCCGGGGCGCGCTTCCGCTTCGCCGTCAGGCCGCGGGCGGTGTGGATGGACACGACCATCGCCAAGGTCGAGGAGCCGCACCGCATCCTCGAGCACGGGCGCGGCGGGCGGGGAAACCGGATCCCCTCGACCACTCTCTGGGAGCTGACCGAGGGCCCGGGCTCGCTGACCGGGGTGCGGGTCTCCTACTGGACCGAGCCCGCCAACCCGGTCGATCGCGGCCTCGAGCTGCTCTCCGTTGCTTCGATCCCCTACCAGCGCCACTGGCGCGAGGCGCTGCGCCGCCTCCGCGACCTGCTCGAGGCGGAGCAGCTCGGCGAGAGCCGGGCTGCGGTTGCCGGCGGCAACCCGGTCGCGACGGGGATCCCCTGAGACCGCCGCTGCCGGGCGCCTTTATAGACTGCCGCCGCCGATGATCTTCCCCCGCAAGACCATCCTCACGCTGCTCGCCGCCCTCGCGCTAGTAGTGAGCGCCCTCGGCGTTGCCGCCTGCGGTTACGAGAGCGACGAGAAGGAGGTGGTCGAGGGGGAGCCGGTGACGCTTGGAGAGGTCAAATACAACGTCGTCTTCTCGCGCTTCCTCAATCGCAACGACACCGAGGATTCCGCTTATCTCGTCGGCCAGCCACCGCCGCCGAAAGGCAGCAGCTATTTCGGCGTCTTCTTCGAAGTCCAGAACGAGCACGACGAGCCCCAGCCGCTGCCGGACTCGTTCACGATCCACGACGCCGAGCACACCGCCTACGAGTCAATAGAGAGCGAGAGCCTCTACGCCTTCCCTCTGGGTGGGGAAGTCGAAGCCGAAGAACAGGTGCCGGTGCTCGACTCGACCGCCCAGCAGGGCCCGATCGAGGGCTCGCTGGTCCTCTTCCTTCTTCCCGACTCGGTCTCGAGCAACCGGCCGCTGGTGCTGGAGATAGAGGGCCCGGACGGTCCGGGCGAGGTCACGCTCGACCTCTAGTCCGGCCGAGGCTCAGAGGCCGGCCGAGAGCACTTCGGCTGCGGCGGGGGCGGCCACTTCCCCGCCCGACGCTTCCGCTTCGATCAGCAGCACCGAGACCGCGAGTCGAGGGTTGTCCGCTGGAGCAAAGGCGGCAAACCAGGCGTTCTTGACCTGAACCGGGTTGGGGAGGTTCTCCTGGCCGGGCTTGGGGCCGAGCTCTGCCGTCCCGGTCTTGCCCGCCACCTGCGCCTCGGCGATCGCGCCGGCAAAGCCCGTCCCACCTGCCACCACGCCGACCATCAGTTCGGTCAACTGGTTTGCGGTCTTCTTCGTCATCACGCGCACCGGCTCGGCATGGGGGCGCAGCTTGCGGTTGGCGACGAGTGAGGTCGGCATGCGGACGCCGCCGTTGGCGATCGTCTGCGCGACGCTCGCCATCTGCAGTGGCGTCGCCAGCACCTCGCCCTGGCCGATCGCACTGACCCCGAGGTCGATTTCTTCCCCGATCTCGGTCGGGATGCTCGATTCCGGCGGGTCGATTTCGCGCACGATGCGCGGCGCGTAGAGCGTCAGCGGGGAGTTGAAGCCGAATCGCTCCGCGGCGGCGACCAGGTCGTCGTTGCCGATCTCCGGCCCGAGCGGGGCGAAGTCGGCGTTGCAGGACTCAGCGAACGCTTCGCGGAAGGTGCCGCCGCAGAACTCGCCGTTGGCGTTGTGGATGAAGCGCCCACCGACGTTGACGCCATCGACGATCGGGAAGTACTCGTCGAGTGTGACGACGCCCTTCTGCAAGGCGGCAATGGTGGTGATCATCTTGAAGGTGGAGCCGGGCGGCTGCGGGGCCGAGAAAGCCTGGCCGGCAAGGGCGCGGATGTCGCCGCTGCGCGTGTCGAGCACCGCGATCCCGCCGAAGCGCCCCCCCAGCGCTGCAACCGTGGTGGACTGAAGGTCCGGGTCGATCGTCGTCTTCACGGGTGCGCCGGGGCGTGGCTCCGACTGGGCTAGGACCCGTTCGGCGCCGCCGGCTTCGGAGATGGCGAGCAGAGAGCCGCCGGGCTTGCCGGCCAGGCGCTGGTTGAGCGCCTGCTCGACGCCGCTTACCCCGACCGGCGTTTCAGGCGGAAACCCCTGCCGCGCCAGCCGCTCAAGGTCCTCGGGCTCGGCCATCCCGATTTCCCCGGTGACGTCGATCGCGGCGCTTCCCAGCGGGTGTTCACGCGCCTCCGCAGGCCCTTCGGCGAGAGCTGAGCCGTCGCGCGCCAGGATTGGCGCTCGCTCGGCCAGCTCGACCCTCGCCTCAAGCTGCTCGCCGGGCCGCAGGCCGGGGAAGACGAGCCGGGGGTCCCAGGCGATGCCGCCGTCCGCGTAGGGCAGCGCCAGCTCGGCCTCGAGCGAGCCGAAGGCGACGGTGGTCAGTGCGATTGGGATCGGCACCAAGGCCACCCCGTCCACCGACTCGGCGTCCTCCGGCTCGGCCGGGTCGAGGCTGCGCAGGGTCGCCGTCTCTGCCGCTTCGCGGTAGGCGGCGGCGAGCTCGTCGACGGAGATTTCCCGGCGCGAGGCGTCGTTCAGCTCGCGGTGCATCAAGGCGAAGTCCTTGCCTGCCCAGGCCTCGGCGTAGCGCGAGGCCGCGTCCCGCTCCGGCGAGCCCGGAGCGCCGGTCGCCGCCCCGGCGACGAAGGCGACCAGGGCGACGGCACCTAGGGGAAGCATGCGGGTAAGGAGACGACGGCGCCGCTCCACCTCAGAGGGGAGATTGCTCACGAGCGGTAAAGGTAGTGGCGGGGCCAGCGGCTGCTTGTATTCGCCTGTGACCGTCGTCGACTGGGTAATCATCGCGTTCGTGCTGGCCGTTGCCCTCTGGGGTTTTCGCGAAGGGGCAGTCGTCGGTGTGCTGCTGTCCGTCGTGACGGTTGGATTCGTCTGGCTGGTTGGAGCGCTTGCGCTGCACGGGCCGGTGACGGCAGAGGTCAGGCGCGACGCTCGGCAGTCGCTGATTCTGCGCAGCCTCGACGACGTCTTGCCCCCCTCGAAATCGGTGATCGAGGCGCTGCGGCGAATCGATCCGGCGCCGACGATCACCGGCCGAGTGACGCCGGTTGCGGCACCCGACCCCGCGATTGCGGCCGATCCCGACGTGCGGCGGGCGCGACGTTCCGTTGTCCGCGTGCTCGGCACCGCCTGCGGCTTCGGCGTCGAGGGCTCGGGTTGGGTGGTGGCACCCGGCATCATCGTCAGCAACGCGCACGTGCTCGCCGGGGTGGAGGACGCCTCGATCACGACTCGGGACGGTGCATTGCTGGCGGCCTCGGCGATCCACTACGACACCAGCAACGACCTCGTCCTGCTCCGCGTCGGGGCCGACCTTCCCGCTTTGCCGATCGCCCCGGAGGCTCATCGTGGCGTGTCCGGCGCGGTTCTCGGCTACCCCGAAAACGGCCCCTACGCGGTCTTTGCCGCCCGCCTCGGCGAAACCCGTGAAGTGATCAGCGAGAACTCCTACGGCCGCGGCCCGGTCCGGCGCACGCTCGCTTCGCTGCGCGGCTCGGTTCGCAGCGGCAACTCCGGCGGGCCGCTGGTCGACGCCGAGGGCAGGGTCCTCGGCACCGTCTTCGCCGCCACCACCACCGGCCCCAGCGGCGGCTTCGCGATCCCCAATGCCGTCGTCCGCAACGCCCTGCGCAACACCAGCTCCGCGCCCGTCGACACTGGTCCCTGCGTACGCTGAGCCGTTACTTACGTTCAGTAAGCTCTATTGCGTGGAAGCGATGCCGGCGGCCGGGGAGTCGGCCGTACAGGGAGTCTGTCCGCATTTCCATGCCGCGATCGAGCTGATCGGCAAGCGCTGGACGGGAGCGATCGTCTGCGCGCTGACCGAGCGGCCACTGCGCTACGGCGAGCTGGCGAAGGCGGTGCCGGGCCTCTCGGACCGGTTGCTCTCGCGCCGCCTGCGTGAGCTCGAGGAGGAAGGGCTGGTCGAGCGGCAGGTCGAGCCGGGGGCGCCGGTGCGCGTCACCTACTCGTTGACCGAGAAGGGCGCCGAGCTGCGGCCGGCGATCGCCGAGCTCCGCAACTGGGCCCGGCGCTGGCATAAGACCGGCTGAGCGCGTCCCCAGCTGGGGATAGCCTCGCAATGTGGACCTGCCCGGACCGTTCCCCGTAGGTCGCTATGCCCGCAAGCTCCAGGAGGAGCTGCGCCGACGGGCACGGGTGCAGCTGGTCGGCGAGGTGACCGGAGTCTCGCGCAGCAAGGTGCAGGCCTACTTCGAGCTGCGGGACCCAGAGGGCGCTGTCCCCTGTGCGATCTGGCTCGACGACCTCGAGAAGGCCGGTCTGCCGGAGGGTGGTCTGCGCGATGGGTCCGAAGTGGTGATTGCCGGCGGGCCGGACTACTACCCCGGCGGCGGCCAGGCGTCGCCCAGCTTCGCCTTTCGCGCTACCCACGTGCGCCTGGCCGGGGAGGGGGACCTGCTCGCCCGGCTCAAGGCGCTGCGCAAGCAGCTCCAGAGCGAGGGGCTGTTCGCGCTGCAGAAGCAGCTGCGACGGCCGGCGCTGCCGAAGACGATCGGGGTCGTGACCGCCGAAGGCGGCGCCGCGCGCCGCGACCTGCTCGCAGGCCTCGAGCGGCGGGGCTGGGCCGGGACGGTCGTCTGGGCGTTCGCGCCTGTGCAGGACCGCCGCGCCGCGCCGGCGATAACCGGGGCGATCCAGGACCTCGCTGCCCGGCCGGAGGTGGAGACGATCGTCGTCACCCGGGGTGGCGGCAGCCTCGCCGACCTCTGGGCCTTCTGCGACGAGACGCTCTGCCGCACGGTGGCGATGCTGCGGGTGCCGGTGATCGCTGCGGTCGGGCACGAGCGCGACTCGACCCTGGTCGACGACGTCGCCGCCGTTGCCTGCTCGACGCCCACCCACGCGGCCGAGGCGGCGGTGCCGATCGAGTGCGCGGCCGCCCGCGCGGCGCTTGGCGGACGAGCCACTGGCCTGTCCCGGGCCGCCGAGGGTGCCGTCCGGGCACGGACCCCGCACCTGGCGGCGCTGGCCCGCGGTCCGGCGCGGGCGCTGCGCCGCGAGCGGCTCGGCCTCAACCAGAAGACGCGGGAGATCCGGGCCGCCTCCGAACGCGGCGTCGCCGAGCGGCTTGCCTTCCAGCGGCGGCTTGCTGCCGTGGTGCTGGAGCGGGCGCGGCGCCGCGCCGCAGGGCCGGAGATGGAGCGTCGCCGCGCCGCCCTCCACCGCGCCGCGGTCGCGCTTCGCGCCCACCAGCCCGAGCGGACGCTCGAGCGCGGCTATGCCCTGGTCGAGGACGAAGCCGGCGAGCCGGTTAGCAGCGCCGCCGCGGCCAGCGCCGCGGCGCGCGTCAGACTGCGCTTCGCCGACGGGCGCGTCGGCGCCAGGATCGAGGAGGACGATGAGCGAGACGCCTGAGTCATACGAGACCGCTGTGGAACGGCTGGAGCAGATCATCGACCGGCTCGACTCCGGTCAGGCCGGGCTGCGCGAGACGCTCGAGCTCTGCCACGAGGGGCGGGAGCTGGTCACCTACTGTGCCGCCGAGCTGGACGCGGTCGGCGAGGGGTTGAAGGAGCTGCGCCTCGACGAGCTGGCGGCCAAGCTGGACACCTCTGCCACCTCGTGATCAGCTGCTGACCTTGGCGATCTCTGACTCGAGCCTGCCGCGGGCCGCCTCGATCTCGGCCGCGCCCCACGCCTGAACCACGGGTTCATCGGGGCGCTCGAGGAAGACGTAGGCGAGCTCGACCTCGGGTGCGCTCCGGGCCTCGGTCACCGCGAGCGCGTAGATCGACTGCTGGATCTCATAGCGGGCGACGAGCTCGGCAGGGCCGACGCCGCCGACGGCGTCGGTCTTGTAGTCGACGATCAGCGGTGGAGATTCCGGCTGCTCGACGAGCAGGTCGATCGAGCCGCGGAGGATCGTGCCGCCAACCGTGACCAGGATCGGGACCTCCGCCCGGCTGCTGCCGGCGCCACGCACCCGTTCGGCGAAGAAGCTCGACCCCAGCCAGGCGCGGAACGGCTCCAGCAGCCCGTCTGCCGACAGCTCCGTCCCTGCGTCGACCTCGGCGGAGGCCGAGATCCGGCCGACCAGCTCCGCCGAGGGCTCCTGCCACTCGTTTGCCTGGCTCCACTCGAGCAGCGCGTGCACCGCCCTGCCCCTGGCGGCCGCCTCCTCGCCCACGGCGGAGCCCTCGCCGACACTCTCACGGAGCACGGCGTCGCTGCCGGTCGGCGCGCCCTCGCCGTCGGCGGCAATCGCGGTGTAGGAGAGCGGCCGGGCCGGGGCCTGCGGGGACAGCCGGCCGACCAAGGGCGCGGGGCCCTCGCCGGGCTCGGGTGCCGCTGCCGGCTCCCGGCGCATCGCAGCCAACTCCCTTGCCCGCTCGGGTGAGGCAAGGCTGACCTTGACCGCGATCTCCGATGGCTGGAAGGCCAGGTCGAGTCCCGACCGGGACTCGGGCGCGGGGACCGCGACCGTCGAGTCGCCCTCGCGGTCGATCTCGAAGGCGGCGGCGATGCGCTCGATCACCGCCATCCCCGGGGTCGCCTGGGTGCTGGGGGCGGGATTCACCACGCCGCTCAGCAGCAGCCGTTCGCGCGCTCGCGTCGCGCCGACGTGGAAGAGCCGCAGCTCCTCCTCGGCTTCGCGCGCCTGCGCCTCCTCGTAGAGCTCGCGCTGGGAGTAGAGGTTGACCCCGCGCGCGCCGAGCCGGCGCAGCTGCATGCCGACCCGCGGCTGCTCCTGCTCGCGGCCCAGGGTCAGCAGGGGCGTCCCCGAGAAGGGCAGCAGGCCCCGCGAGAGGTGCGGGATCGCGACCACGTCGAACTCGAGGCCCTTGGCGCTGTGGATGGTCATGATCCGCACGCCGTCGTGGCCCTCGACCGCGGTCGCCGCCTGCGCGTCGGCGTCGGCGTCCGCACGCGCCGCGAGGAAGTCGAGCAGGCCCCGCAGGTCGCGGCCCTCGGCGGACTCGAAGTCGGAGGCGAGGCGCATCAGCTTGCGCACGTTGGCGAAGCGCGCCTCGCCGGCGGGACGCATCAGCACTGCCAGGTCGTAGCCGGTCTCGGTGACGGCGGCGTCGATCAGCCCCGGGAGCGAGAGCGAGGTTGCGCGGCGGCGCAGATCGTGCAGGGTCTCGGCGAAGCCGCGCAGCAGCTCGAGCTCGGCGTCGGGGATCGCCTCCAGCCGCGCCCGGTCGGCGTCCTCGTCTTCGCCCAGACCGGTCGCCTGTTCCAGCGCCGGCCAAAGGTGACGACCCTTGCCGGCCGCGGCGCGCAGCAGCCAGAGCGTGTCCGGCGCGACGCCGCAGGCGGGGGAGGCGAGCGCCCCGAGCAGGGACTGGTCGTCGAGCGGGTTGGCGATCGTCGCCAGTAGCGTGCAGACGTCGGCCACCTGCTGCTGGGACCAGTAGCCGCGCCCGCCGACGACGTAGGGACGCAGGCCTGCCCGCTCGAGCGAGTCCTCGTGGGCGTCGAGCCTTGTGAAGGAGCGCAGCAGCACGACCATCGCGCCCCGGTCCACGCCCTGGTCTGCCAGCTCACGCAGGCGGGCGGCGAGGAAGCGCGCCTCCGCCAGCTGGTTGGCCGGGGTGCGGGCGTCGGTCGCGGGATCGAGGCGGATCTCACTGTCGTCCCAGTCGTCGCGACCGGTGAGCAATAGCTCGACCGCCGGTCCCTCTCCGGGCGGGTCGGGGCGCTCCGGCGGGGCGCCCACCCGCAGCGGGCGGAAGTCTTCGCCGAGCAGCTTCTCGCCGATCGCGTTGACGGCGCCGATCACCTCCGGCCGTGAGCGGAAGTTGCCGCTCAGGGGGATCGCCGTGCCGTCGGGGCTCGCCTCGATCGCCTCGCGCCGCTCCCGGAACACCTCGAGGTCGGCGTGCCTGAACCCGTAGATCGACTGCAGCTCGTCGCCGACCACCATCAGCTGGCTCTTCGGCCCACGCAGCGCTTCGATCAGGCGCAGCTGCAGGCGGTTGGTGTCCTGGAACTCGTCGACGAGGAGATGCCTGAACCGCGTCCGGTAGGCGGATCCCGTCTCGGTTCGCTCGAGCAGTTGCGCCGCGAGGATCTGCAGGTCCTCGAAGTCGACTCCCGCGCGCCGCTCCTTCGCCGCCGCGAAGCGCTCGGAGAAGAGGGCTAGGAGCTCCCTGGCATGGCCGTAGGCACGCCCCCCGGCGCCTGCCTCGGCGACGGTGGAGAGCGCCGTCTCGATCGCCTCCCTGTAGGCGGCCATCGGCTTCGCTTTGCTCCTCGTTCGCACCGCGGCCAGCTGCTCGAGCGTCGGCGGGCGCTCGGGGTTGGCGAGCAGGTCCAGGGACTGCTCGACCAGCTCACGGTTGGCGCTGCCGTCCTTCAGCTCGTCGACCGTCTGCGCGGCGACCTCGGCTGCGTGGCGGAGCGCGCCGGCCAAGTCCGGCGTAGGGGGGTCGGGCAGCTCGGGCTCCGCGGCCCCGCGGCTGCGCAGCTCGGCATGGGCGCCGATCACCATTCCCCGCAGGCCGCCGACGTCGAAGGCGGCGACCGTCTCTTCCCGCTCGCGGTCGCCGCTTGCGAGGAAGGCTTCGAGCGCCTCGTCGAACGCCTCGCGGGCCGCCCGCTCCGCCTCCGGCGCGTCGATCACCCGGAAGCGGGGGTCGATCCCGACCGCAATCGGGTGGGCGGAGAGCAGCCGGTTGCAGAACCCGTGGATCGTCGTCACGTGGGCGCTGCCGAGGCCGGGGAGCAACTCCCGGGCTCGCTCCGAGCCCTCCTCGGCGCGGCGCTCGATCTCGGCGCGGATCCGCTGGCGCAGCTCGGCGGCGGCCTTGTCGGTGAAGGTGAAGGCGAGCACGGCGTCGGGGGAGACGCCCTCGTTGCAGACCAGGCGGCAGTAGCGGTCGACCATCACGCCGGTCTTGCCGGTGCCGGCGCCCGCCTCGACCAGCACCTCGGCGCCGGAGGCCTCGATCGCGCGTCGCTGCTCCTCCGTCGGCCGCCGCCCGCTCACCGGTTCTCCTCCTCCTCTTCGTCGTCGGTCGGCTCGACCGGGGCGCGGTCGCGGCGGCAGATCGGCGCGAAATCGCAGAACCGCGGGCAGATCCCGTGGCCGCGCAGGCCGGCGCGTGGCCCGGGGTCGCGGTCTATCCGCCCCCCGCGCATCCTCGCGACGATCTCGCCCGCCCGGTGGCGAGCGTCGGCGAGCAGCTCCTCGAATCCCTCGCGGTCGACGAGGTCGGTGCGGGAGATCCCGTAGGACGCGACAAGCCCGGCCGCCTCGTCCTCGAGCACGGCGCCCCGCGGCCGCCGCGTCGAGGTCCCGCGCAGCGGGTGGTAGAGGCCGCCGACGGCTTCCACCTCCCAGAGCTCGGCGACGGCGATCAGGTAGAGCTGCAGCTGGAGCTTCGCCTCCTCCTCGAGCTTTTCGCGCGCGGTGACGGAGCCCGAGAGCTTGTAGTCGAGGACCAGGGCGCGACCGTCCGGCGCCCGGTCCACCCGGTCGATCGCGCCGTGGAGGCGCCACCCGTCGACCGCCAGCGCCGGCCGCTCGGTCTCCTCGGCGTCGGAGAATCCCGCCTCGAGCAGCCAGGGCTCGAAGCCGGCGGCGTCGCGCTGCGCCTCCTCCGCGAGGAAGCGGGCGAGCAGGCCCTCGATGCGGCGCAGCATCGCCCGCTCGGCTGGGTGCTCGCCCATCCCCCGCGCGGCGGCGGTCTCGGCGACGAGCTCATGGCCGCGCTCGATCCAGGCGTCCAGCGAGCCCGGCCGGGGGAGTGGGTCGCCGCCCGGCCGCTCCCGGTAGAGCGCGTAGAGGACGGCGTGCACGATGCCGCCCTGGAGGAGCGGGTCGGGCGTCGGGTCGAGCGGTTGGGGGGCGAGCTCGTGCGAGACGAACCAGCGGTAGGAGCAGACGTCGAAGCCCTCGAGGGTGGTGCCGCCGTAGGCGGGCACCTCGCCCAGCGCCTCGATCACCGCCGGGTTGGAGAGCGGCCCCGGCGCCCGGCTGGCAGCCTCGGCGCGGGTCGCCGCGGCCAGTCGCCCTTCGATCCGCTCGGCGACCTCGCCCTCGGCGCCCGCCGGCCCGAGCAGGGAGGCGGCGTCCGCGCTCGCGCCGCGAGCAGCGATCGCCCGGGCCAGCTCGGTCTCCGACGGGGCGTCGGCGATCCGGTGGACGACCCGGGCCAGATCGCGTCCGCGAACCCGCGCCTCGACCGGGTCGGGGTCCTCCGCTCCGGGCGGCGGGTCGAGCAGGCGGCGGACGTCGTCGAGGAAGGGGGAGGGAGCTTCCGCCACCCCGTTCTCGTCGCTGTCGCGGTAGGAGAGGAAGAGCCGCTTGCGCGGCAGCGCGAGGCAGGCGTGGAACAGGTAGCGCTCCTCGGCCTCGGTGTCGTGGCGAGGCGGCAGGCCGAGGGACTCACGCTGGCCTTCGGAGAGGAACGGGTCGGCTCCCGCTGCGCCGCCACGGGGGAACTCGCCCTCCTGCAGGGAGGCGACGAAGACGTTGTCGAAGCGCGCGGCCCGCACTCTGTAGGGGTCGGCGATCCTCACCCGGTCGCCGACCGGGCCGCTCCAGACCCGCACGGCGATCCCGGCCAGCGCCTGAGAGAGGGAGTCGGGTCGTGGCGCCAGGCCGTCGAGCTCCGCCCGCTCGGCCATCGCGGTGGAGATCGCCGCTCCCGCTCGCGCCTCGAGCTCCGAGTCCGCGCACACACCCATCGTCGCCGCCATCTCGCCGATCGTCACGGCGAGCGCCGCCGGCCGGCCGGCGGTCTCCCGCACCTTTAGGACGTCTGCGGGCAGCTCGCCGAACCGCTCCTCCCAGAGGTCCAGCGCGGCGGTCGCGGTAAGGATCCGGTTGCGGCGGACTCGGCGCTCGAACCAGTCGATTCGATCTGGCGGGGCGCCGGGCTGGCCGCGCAGGTAGCGCAGCAGATCCGCGGCCCTGCCGCTTCCCAGCAACGCCTCCAGCAGGGCGATCAGCGATCCGCCCACCGAGGTCGTCGCGGCCGGGACCTCCGCCTCGAGCGCGGTGGGGATGCCGTAGGACTCGAGCACCGCCGCCAGCAGCGGGCCCCGCCGAGCTGGGTCGCGCACGACGATCGCGATCTTCTCTAGCTCGACGCCACCGGCGAGCAGCCGTGCGACCTCGACGGCAATCGCTTCCGCCTCGCCGCGCTCGCCCGCCGAGCGCAGGTGGACGACGCTGTCGTCGGCGGGCATCCGGCCCGACTTGGCGGCGCCGAACCCGCGCTCGAGGTGGAAGAGGAGCGGTGCGTCCGGCGTGTTGCCTGGGTTCGCGTCGAGCTTCTCCGCGGAATCGACGCCGATCTCCTCGAAGTGCGAGAGCAGTAGAGCGGTCCGGTCCTCGAGCGCCGCGTTGCCCTCCTCGTGGGGGAGGGCAACGGTTACCTCGGCGACCGCAGCGAGCGCGCCGATCAGGTCGAGCTGGTTGCGGGTCAGGTCGTCGAAGCCGTAGACGAACACCGGTTGCGGCCACCAGCCGGCGCCCCCGGCCCCCAGCAGGTCGATCGCCTCGCGCGCGACGCCGTGCCTGTCGGTGAGGCCGAGCCGGTCGCGGACCAGCGCGTAGCCGGCGAACAGGGCCGATACGTCGCCGAGGTAGGCCGAGCCCTCCAGGGTCCCCGCCACCGCCTCCACGTCGGCGGGCTCGAGGCCCGCTCCCTGGAGCTCCTCGAGCAACCGCTCGAGCGCGACCGGGAAGCCGGGCTGGCCGGCGGAGCCGCGCAGCGGGCGCAGCCCCGGGCGCTGCTCGGCAATCGCCGCGGCCACCGCACCCAGGCGCTGGGCTGGGGTGAGCCCGGGGCGGGGGGAGAGCCACCGGCCGTCGCCACCGCCTGGAAGAGGCCGTCGAAGGTCACCACCTTGGCGCCGATCACGGCGCCCCCGGCGCAGAGCTCCCGCTCGAAGCTGTAGACGTCGTCCACGGTCGGCACGACCAGGACCGGGTCGCGGTCGAGGACGCTCGTCAGGGCGCGCCGAATCCGGCCCGCGCGGCCCGAATTCGGGGGTCCGTGGATCAGCTTCAACGGCACTCCTTCACCTTATGTCCGGCCCCGGCGCTCGCTCCCCCGCAAGCTGCGGCTTTACGCCTGCGATTTGGCGTCTACCGCCCTCTCTAAATTGAGTCGCGAATGGCCCTCTGCTTCGTAGACCCAGCCGACGCGATCCGGGCGATCGGGGACTCGATCGGCCGCGAGGCGCGCCGCCAGCTGCTCGGCGAGGCGGTCCGGGCCTGGGTCGACGAGATCCCGGACAACGAGCTCGAGGTCCACTACGCCAAAGCCCTCTCGGAGCTCGACGAGCACGACCTCTCGATGCTCGCTGCCTGGCACGGTTCGATGGAGCTCGGCCACCCGCTTCCCAACCGGGACTTCCTGATGGGGGCCTTCGGCTCGCTCGGCGAGGAGCGTCGCGAGGCGCTGAAGCTCGCGGCCGGATTTCGCGGCGAGGAGGCGGTCGACGCCGGCCTCACCGAGGAGGACGCGCTTGAGCTGGTCCTAGGCCTGCTCTCCCCGCCCCGCCTGATGGAGCTCGCCCTGGAGGCCGTCGAGCTCTACGTCTGGGACCGCGCCGGCTCGGACAACTAGTAGTAGCGAGCGGTCGCGAGCACCCAGAGCTTCTCCTTTAAACCGTCTGTCATACGTGCCATACTTTTTGTATGACGATGCTGAGCTTTCGAGTCGCCGAGGCAGAAGCCGCTGAGGTTCAGCGCTGGGCGGAGACTCTGGGTCTTGATCGCTCTGAGCTCCTGCGTGACGCCCTTCATCGGCACCTCGTGCGTCTTCGCAGTGAGGTGGACGCGGCGACATGGGAGCGCATGCCGCTGAGCGATGCGGAGCAATCCCTGGCGCAGGTCGCCGATTGGGGCCCCGCCGAGGATTGGGCGGACTGGGGCGATGCGGCGGGGTGAGGTCTGGTTCGCCGCAACACCGGGCGGGGATCGCCCGGTGTTGGTCCTCACACGCGACCCAGTAGCTGACCGGATTCAGGCAGTCGTGGTGGCGGCACTGACTCGGACCAGGCGAGAGCTCGTCTCAGAGTTGGTGCTCACCGCGGTCGACGATGGTCTTCCCACGGATTGCGTGGTCAACTTCGACAACGTCCACACGGTCCCGCGAACAGCGTTCCGTCGCCGAATCACGGCGCTTTCGAATCAGCGCATGGAGCAGGCCTGCCGAACGCTGCGCGACGCGGTGGGTTGCTAGCCGAGGGCGGCGCGGATCTCGGCGATCGCCTGCACGTTGTCCTGGAAGTGGACGGCGCTGAGACCCGCCTTGCGCGCGCCTTCGCAGTTGACCAGGACGTCGTCGACGAAGAGGCACGACTCGGCGGGCAGGCCGATCCGCTCCAGGGTCAGCTCGTAGATCTTCGATTCGGGCTTGCGGCAGCCGACGAAGCCGGAGTCGACGACGTCTTCGAAGATCTCGTCGACGGGGAGCATCGGGCGCCAGAGCGGCTCCCACTCGCGCACGTTGTTGGTCAACATCGCCATCCGATACCCCTCCGCCTTCAGCTCGCGCATCAGCTCGATCATCTGCGGGTTCGGTTCGAGGGCCTCGAAGTAGATCTCTTTGAAGCGGTGCATCTCCGGCCGGTGGCCGAGCAGGGGCTCGAGGTGGTCGGTGAGCGTCTGGAGGAAGGCGACCTCGGTGATCTCACCGCGCTCCATCTGGAAGAGCGGGTTCTCGCCGTTGGCCGCGGTGGCGGCCTGCATACCCTGGCCGAGCACCTCCGTCGTGATCCCGGTTCGGTCCTGGAAGGCCATGAAGGACTGGAGCAGTGGGGTCGTAAGCACGCCGCCAAAGTCGGAGACGATCGCCTCGATCCGTTTCTCAGGCATCGGCCCAGACCATCTCGTAGTGGCCCAGCCCTTCGCGGCCCTCGACCGACCAGCGGAAGAAGGCGATCTCCGCCTCGAGGCCTTCGCGTCGCACCGAGCTGGCGCTGATCAGCGTGCCGGCGCCGCGTAGCGGCCGCCCCTCCTCATCGTCAGTCCACAGCTCCAGCGTCGCCCGCCGCTGCACCCCGTCGGGCCCGTACTCGGTCGAGAGCAGCGCCTCGGACACCTCCGCGGGCGCGCCGTCGGGCCCGCAGAGAACCGCGGCCACGGTCTCCTCGCCGTGCCCCCCGGCGCCGGCCGGTCGCACCGCGCTCAGGGCCAGCAGCCCGCCGTCGGAGAAGACGATCCCGATCGACCGCCGCAGCACCGCTTTGTCGGAGGCGCTCATTGCCGGCAGCCTATTAGCGTGGGGTTGACATGAGCCCCTTCGCGATCCGCAACGTCGATCCCGAGCGAGACGCCACCGCCTGCGCGGCGATCTACGCTCCGCACGTCGAGGCAAGCGCCACGTCGTTCGAGGAGAGGGCGCCCAGTGCCGACGAGTTTTCCACGCGCATCGAGCGGCTAACGGCGACCCATCCCTGGCTGGTCGCCGAGAGCGGTGGCGAAGTAATCGGCTACGCCTACTCCTGCCGGCACAGGGAGCGGCCCGCCTATCGCTGGTCGGTGGACGTCTCCGTCTACGTTGCGGATGGATGGGCGAGGCAAGGCGTGGGGAGGAGCCTCTACGAAGGCCTGTTCGAGCGACTCCGGCACCAGGGGTTTCGTGTGGCCTGCGCCGGCATCACCCTGCCGAACGAGGCAAGCGTGGCCCTGCACGAGCGACTCGGGTTCGCCCCCGTCGGTACTTACCGCGGCATCGGCTGGAAGGAGGGCGCCTGGCGCGACGTCCGCTGGTGGCAACTGGACCTGGCTGCGGACGGCCAAGATCCGCCCGCCGAGCCACTGAGACCGGGCGCGTTGTAGCGCCCGGCTACCATTGGCCCATGTCCGAGAACGAGACTGCGGTGCTGACCGAGGACGACGTGATGGAGGCGCTCGAGGAGGTGATCGACCCCGAGCTCGGGCTCGACTTCGTCTCGCTGGGGCTGGTCTACGACGTCGAGATCGAGAAAGAGGACGTCTACGTCACCTTCACCCTGACCACGCCCGCCTGCCCGATCGGCCCCCAGGTCTCCGAGCAGATGAAGGAGTTCGTCGGCGATCTCCCCGGAGTCTCCGCCGTCCACCCGAAGATGATCTTCGACCCACCCTGGTCCCCGGAGATGATGTCCGAGGACGCCAAGTTCGCCCTCGGCTTCTAGGCAGGGATTGCGGGGTCATAGAGGGTCATAGGGGGCCTAATTCATCCCCATCCCATCCCCACGGGCATCCCCATGGATGCTCATGATCTTTAAAGATCAATCAGTTGGGTGCTCAATGTTCTGCTGACCAGCGTTGGCACGCTTCGACAAAGCCATCAAGCACCTCACGGACCTGTGCAGCGCCGTCGTCCGGGTCTCCGGTCAGATGATATTTACCCTGCTCATTAGGGGCTACTGAATCTCTCCAGTCGTTGATGGCTTCGCAGAGTGCCATGTGTTGCGGCACGATTGCTGAGGTCGTGCCGATGGTGATCCGCAGCCGAAAGCCATCAGCGAGAAGATGGGTCAATATCGGAGCGGCTTCCCGCCCTGCGTTGCGGGCTTCGTTGACCGCCTCGTTTTCATCCTTGATTGCGTCTACTTCGGCTTCAAGCGCATTGTTCTCGGCTTTGATTTGAGGCAGGGGCATGTCCTCCAATTCGTTCTTCGTCCTAGAGTCATGAAGTTCGCCCTCGCCGTCCCGCCAGAAAGTCGGTAGGGCTGCCTCGGTCTCAGCTTCTACGGATTCAGCTTTCTCTCGGGCTTCACTGGCCGCCCACGCCTTGACCACCATGGTGGTCACTGCATGCATAGCTTCGGCGACCGTCTCGACGGCAGAGCTGACGCTTGCGCGGGCGTGATCGAGGTCGCGTAGTTCGCGGTCTTGCTCCAGCTGCTTGCGATGGTTCTGGCGGGAAACCCACGCGGCGAGGGTTGCGGCGAAAACAGCTGCGGCAGCGATCAGTGCAGGGCTGGAAAAGAAATCCCCGCCGACCTGTTCGACTTCGAGTGGTTGGGGGAGCGCCGAAAACACGACGCAAAGGTGTCAAGCCGAGCAGATGGCTCGTTGGAGCTAGCTGTCCCTCTAGGAAAATGAGGCGCTGCCTGACCTCTTCTGTGAGTCGCGGATGCACGCAATTTGCGTGGGATTAACGAACGTGCGGCGATCCTTGCCCGTGACAACCTCAAACGGCTCATCCCCGGCTTGATTCCACCGGGCCAACACCTCGTCTACATCCTCATGCGCTCTTACGTAGTTGTCGTCTGCGCCGACGAACTTGATCTGCGTTGGCATGATGGTTCTCCTTTCTTGGGCGGCCATGTGCCGGTTGAGCCTATTAGCTAAGGGCTGTCCAAATAGGCGTCCAGCATCGCTCGCGCTTCAACCTCGCTGCCCGGCATCAGGTGCCCATATCGGTCGAGGGTGATCGTGATCGTCGCGTGACCGAGGTATGTGCTCAGGGTCTTGGAGTTCAGCCCGGCGGCAATGCCGATGCTGGCGTAGGTATGGCGACCCTCATGGAAGCCGAGCGGCTTGAGGCCCGCTTTTTTCCAGCGAGCGTGGGTGCGGCGACGCAGGATTCCGGCATCGGTCGGCCACTCGGGATTGTTGACGCTCGGGAAGAGCAGCCCATCGCTTGGGTGGTCGAGCAGGACGAAATGGTCGGTCAAGAGCGCGGCGAGCTTGTCGATGATCGGCACGCTTCGAGGCTTGCGGGACTTCGTGGCGATGAACTGCTTGGTTCCTCTGTCCCAGCTGCGGTGGACGTGAATCCAACCGCCATCGAGATCGACAGCGGCGACATCGAGCGCCAGCAGCTCGCCGAGTCGAAGACCGGCGTAGACAGCGAGCCCGAGCGTGGCGCGGTCCTTCGGCCGCATCGCCTCGATCAGTTGTGCAGCTTCGGTGGGGGAGGCGATCCGGTCGCGTGCCTTCTGGCCGGTTGGCAACCGAAGGCCGTTGCACGGATTCACGTGGACCCATCCGCGCAGTTCGGCGAAGCCAATCAATGCGCCCAGCGCCGCGACGATGTTTCTGATCGTGGACGGCGATCTCTCGGGCGTCGTCAGCCCGTCGACCCAGCGTTGAAGTTCGGGGCGCTGTAGACGGCTGATCCGCTTCGATCCCAGCTCTGGCACCACGTACTTGACTAGATCGCGCTCGTATCCCTGGATCGTGCTCGGCTTGTAGGAGTGTCCGCCTCTTTGACGGAACGTGTCCGATCTCATGTCGGCGATGAATTCATCCGTCGCCTCCGCGACGGTCGGCCCGGCAGCGGCTGAAAGGGTGCCCGCCTGTAGTCGCGCTAGGGCGTCTACGCGCCAAGAGCGTGCCTCGGCCAGCGACTCGCTCCACGGCCCCCGGATGTATTTGCCGACCGACTTGTCGTGGGCGGTGCCTCTGTACCGCTTCCGACCTTTCGCGTCCGTTCGGACTTCGATCCCTTGCAGGGCCGGACTACGCTTCGCCTTGCTCATGGAGTTGCATCTCCTTGGGCCGTGCCCCCGGCCGCTCCAACGGTGCGGGGGCGTTTTCTTGTCCGCGTCATTCTAGATGTCGCATGGGTCGTGCCGGCCAGCGTGGCATTGGATTCCAGCCACCTCTCGATCTCGGGTATCGGGATGATCCGCAAGCTTCCGCGACGAACGACCCGAAGCTCTGGCTGGACGTGCCGCTTGAACGACGACTCGCTCATACCGACCGCCTTGGCGGCCTCTTCCACTGTCAGGCCGAGGCGAGGTGGTGAAGGACGGCGAGATTTGTAGGGCGTTTGTCTCTTGACTGGCAAGGTCATATGGCTCTATCCCCTTGTCCGCAAGAAGCGCTCATTGCATCGCGTACGTCGGAAAAAGCCGGTCAACGCCCCGACCTTCAGCACATGACCGAAGACGGCCTACATCCAGGGAACGAGCTGGGAGACGTTCTGGGCGCTGTAGGCGACGTGGGCAAGCGATCCGAGGACGACGATGAGGCCACCCACTCGCCAGGCCCACTTCGGTGCTGCCCAGAGTCCCGAGACCTGGACGATCAGTACGCCGGCCACAAGTCGCGCGAGGCCGAAGCCGCCCAGCAGCGGTCCCAGGATGACCGTGGCAAAGGCGACGGAGTTCGGCGCGCTCCAACCGGGCTCTGCGCCGAGCAGGTAGCCGCCGCCGGCCATCACGCACCCGAGGCCGGTGGAGAGGACGGCTCCCGTCTGGAAGGGCAGGATCAGCTTCTGCCAGCGCCGCAGCCGCCCGTTGAGCCAGGGCCGCTGCTTCACCCCGAGTGCCGCCGCTTGCGCCTGGCTGCCGGCCAGCCGCAGCAGGAACCCGACGGGGATCAGGAGGATCGCGAAGATCCCGACCTCGACTTGCCCCCGATCACCTGCCTCGCCGAGCGCGGTCGCGATCGGCCCGGCGAGGAGGCCGAGCGCAGCGAGCGGAAGCATCAAGCGAAACGCCGAAAACGAACCCGAAGCCACCAGCCAAGTCAAGGCAAAGACAGAGAAGAAGTCAAGAGCTAAAGGATCAGGCAGAAGCTAATTCTCAGGGCAGCCGAGGCAGCCCTGAGAACAGCTCCAGGCCCCCTCACCAAAGCCAACAGCAACCACCCTCACGCCCTATCACTTTGTTAAGAGATCGGGGCAAGCAGCGCTCCCGTTGGACAGCAGGGGTGATGCTTTCCATCGGCAAGCTCGGCAAAGGCCAGGAGCGCTACTACCTCGACAAGGTCGCCGAAGGCGCGGAGGACTACTACTCCGGCGAGGGCGAGGTCGCCGGGGAATGGCTCGGCGACGCCGCCGAGGACCTGGGCCTCTCCGGCGAGGTCGAGGCGGCGCAGCTCGAAGCGATGCTGACCGGGCGCAATCCGGTCGACGGCGAGCCCTTGGTCGGGATGCGTGGCGTCCCGGCCAAGGGCTCGGTCCCCGGCTTCGATCTCACCTTCTCGGCTCCCAAGTCGGTCTCGCTGCTCTGGGGCCTCGGCGGGCCTGTCGCCGCCGTCGAGGTCAAAGCCGCCCACCGCGAAGCGGTAGGAGCTGCGCTCGCCTACATGCAGCGCAACGCTTGCTGGACGCGCAGGGGAGCCGGAGGCTCTGAGTTCGTTCAAGGCAACGGCTACCTGGCGGCCGGCTACGTCCACCGCTCCTCGCGCAACGGCGACCCGCAGCTCCACACCCATGTCCTGATCGCCAACGCGACCAGGGGACCGGACGGGCGCTGGACCCGCCTCTACCACCCGGCGATCTACGACCACGCCAAGACCGCCTCCTACATCTACGAGGCGCACCTTCGCCACGAGCTGACCCGCCGCCTCGCGGTCGAGTGGCAGCCCGTCCGCAAGGGCATCGCCGAGATCGCGGGCTTCGCCGACGAGCATCTGCGCGCCTTCTCCACCCGCCGCGCGGAAATCCTCGAGGCGGCGGGCGCCGATGCCTCGGCGCGCTCGATGCAGGTCGCCGCGCTCGCCACGCGCCAGCCGAAGGAGTCAGAGATCAGCCGGGGAGAGCTGCTTGAGCGATGGCGCGCGCGGGCGGACGAGATCGGCCTTGACCGTGAGACGATCGAGCGCACCTTCGACCCCGAGGCGGTGCTGAGCCCGAGCGCCGCCGTGAGCCGCACGGTCTCTACCTCGCAGGTAGACCGTGCGGTCACGGCGGCGGCATCCCACTTCGACAGGCGAGACGCGATCCAGGCGGTTGCCGACTCGCTTCCATCCGGTGCGCCGGGGGCCGAGGTCGAGCGGTTGGCTGATGCCTTCCTGGCTTCCGAGTCGGTGATCCAGATCGCCGAGGTCGCCAAAGGCCCCCGCTTCACCACCCGGCGCATCTGGGAGCTTGAGCGCGAGGCGCTGGCGGCGGTCGAGAGGATGCGGGCGCAGGGACCGACGCCTGCGGGCGAGCTGGCGGCGGCCCGTGTCATTCACGCCCGCCCGACCTTGAAGGACGACCAGCGCGAGATGGTCCGCCGCCTCCTCGCGAGTCCCGAGGGAGTCGCCGTGGTGATCGGCGAGGCAGGCAGCGGCAAGACCTTCGCCATCGTCGCCGCAGCCGAGGGTTGGGCGCAGGCCGGGATGGAGCTACGGGCCGCAGCGCCTACCTGGCGGGCGGCGAACGTGATGCGAGCCGAGGGTCTGCCGGCGTCGAGCATCGCCAGCCTGCTCTTGGCGCTCGACCGTGCCGAGCATGAAGGCAAAGAGGGCCTGCCGCACGGCTCGGTCCTGCTCGTGGATGAGGCCGGCATGGTGGACTCGGCCACCCTGGCGCGGCTCGTCTCCCATGCCGAGCGAGCCGAAGCGAAGCTGGTCCTGGTCGGAGATCCCGAGCAGCTTGGCGAGATCGAGGCGGGTGGCTTGTTCCGCGCTCTTGCCGAGCGCACCGACCCGATCCACCTGGACGAGGTGATCCGCCACCGCCACGAGCTCGACCGCGAGGCGGCGAAGCGGATCAGGGAGGGCGAGGGCCGCGAGGCGTTGAGTCTCTATCGATCTCAGGAGAGAATCACGGTCGCCCCGAACGCCGAGGAGCGCCGCGAGGCGATGGTCCGCGACTGGCACGAGTCCTTCGAGCGCGGCGAGGACGCCGTGATGGTCGCCAAGCAGAACGCCGAGGTCGGAAAGCTGAACGAGATCGCCCGCGAGGTTCGCCGCCAGGCCGGGCAGCTCGGAGCGCGGGAGATCGAGGTGGGGGAGGCGAGCTTCGCCGCCGGCGATCTCGTCATCACCCGCGTCAACGATCAAGGAGCGGAAATCTTCAACCGCGAGCGCTGGCGGATCGCCGAGGTCGACGCCGCCGAGTGCCGCATGACCCTCGAAGGCATCGACCAGGCGAAGCGGGTCGAGGTCGGCGCCGACTACCTCGCGCAGACCAACCGCCACTCAGACGCCCCGGCGCTCGAACACGCCTACGCCGTCACCACCTACTCGGCGCAGGGCACGAGCGTGGATCGCGCCTTCGTCGCCGCCGATCCCTCGATGGACAAGCAGGAGCTATACGTCGCAGCCTCGCGCACCCGCGAGGAGACGTACATCTACGCCACGCCGGAGATTCAGACACACCGCGAGGAGATCGCGCCGGAGTCTTCCTACCTGCGCGAGGGCATTCCGCACATCGGCGAAGCGGCCGAGCGCGACCGCTCACAGCTCGCCGCTCACGATGAGGCGCTGCGCTCGAAGTTCTCGGGCCTGTCGACCGAGGAGCTGGTCACAAGGCGCAGTGAGCTACTGGTGGCGGCAGGACGAGAGGCCAACGTGGAAAGCCAGCGCCGCATGGTGCAGAAGCGGATCAAGGAAGCGCACGAACGGCTCGACCGCTTCGAGGTCGAGCGCGAGGCGGCGCTGGCGCTACCGCGTTGCCAGCGCCGCGACGAGCTGGCACGTATCGACCCCCTAGAGAGGAACTGGCGCGATGCGCTCGCGCGTCGCGACGCCGAGATTCGCGAGCTGCCCGAACCCGGACAGGCCGCGCGCCGGGAGCTGGCGGTCGCCGATCAGGTTCTCACGCAGCGCCGCGAGCTGGCGATGATCGCGGCGCGGATCTCCCCACCCGCCTACGTGAAGGCCGAGCTGGGTGAGAGGCCGAGCGATCCGATGAAGCGCCAGGCATGGGATCGCGGTGTCTCGCAGATCGAGCGCTACCGCCAGGAGAACGGGGTCAAGGACCCGAGCCGCGCGTTCGGTGCGGAGGCGAAGCAGGGAGCCGAGCAAGCGCGCCAGGAGGCGGCGCGGCGGCGGCTGCTGGAGACTCAGCGCACGCTTGGCCTTGGGCAGTACGCGGCGAGAGAGCGCGATCTCGGTTTGGACCTGGGGATCGGTCGCTAGCGTGCACTAAGGCAAGCCTTTCCTTATTGATAAATATCTCTAAAGTATTGGAGCTATGGCGGGTAGCTGCGGATGAAGCGTCCGCGCTTGAAGCAGACGACTTCGCGAGTCGAGACGCCCGATGGCGACCTCTACCTCCTGCGAGCGGCCGACGGGAAAGACATCCGCATCGAGGGACCGAGCGAGCAGGATCGCCGGTTGCTCGCCTCCCTTGACGGTCGGCGTACCCGCGAGGAGCTTGAGGAGGAGTTCGGCCACTCAGAGGTCAGAGACCTGTTGGCGCAACTGGACGAGCTGTGCGTGCTCGAGGACGGCGCCGACGACGATCTGGTGCCCAAGGAGACGATGGCGCGCTTCGACCGCCAGCTGCGCTACTTCAGCGACGTCACCGAGGGACCGACGCCATCGCAGTGTCAGGCCAAGCTCGAAGGCGCTCGGATCGCCGTCCTCGGAGTCGGCGGCCTCGGCGGCTGGTCTGCACTCTCGCTCGCCTGCATCGGGATCGGCGAGATGCTGCTGGTCGACTTCGACCGGGTCGACCTGACCAACCTCAACCGCCAAGTCCTCTACAGCGAAGCCGATATAGGTCGGCCAAAGGTAGAGGCGGCGGCCGAGCGACTCGGCTCCTTCAACTCGCGGATGCGCATCGAGGCGATGGACAAGCGCCTCAGCAGCGAAGCCGAGGTCGCCGCGACGATCGAGGGCTACGACGTCGTGATCGACGCCGTCGACTGGCCCGCCCACGAGATCGAGCACTGGGTCAACTCAGCCTGCTTCGCCGCCGGCATCCCCTACGTCGCGATGAGCCACTTCCCGCCCTTCGCTCGAGTTGGCCCCTTCTACGTCCCGGGGCGAACGGGCTGCTACGCCTGCCAGGAGATCACATGTCGGCGCTCCTATCCGCTGTTCGACCTGGTGATCGAGCAGAACCGCGCCTCGGAGTCTCCGGCCGGGACGCTAGGTCCCGGCTGCGGCTTGATCGGCAACCTGATTGCGCTCGACATCATGCACTACCTCTCCGGTCTCGCCGAGCCGGCGACCCTGGGGACTAGCCACAGCTACGACCTGCGGACAATGGCCGTGCAAGTCGAATCTGTCGTTCCCGAGGACGAGTGCCCTGTCTGTGGGCACATGCAGCCTGCCTCCGTCGGCGAGTTGCAAGGGACCGCCTCGGAGTAGCAGACTTTCAATGGCACTTGGAACGCAGGGCAGACATGCCGAGGTCGCCTACGACGCGATGGCCCCGGTCTATGACGACTTCACAGCGGACGATGATTTTGAGGGGTGGCTGAGCGATCTGCTGCCTCATCTAGAGCGCTGTGGCCTTTCCGGCAACCGCTTGCTCGATGTGGGCTGTGGCACCGGCAAGAGCTTCATGCCGATGCTTGCTCGCGGCTGGGAAGTAACCGGCTGCGATATCTCGCCGGCAATGCTGGAGCGGGCGAGAGAGAAGGCGAGCGGAGCCGCACGGTTGGAGATCGCCGCCATGTGCGAGCTGCCTAGCTTCGGCGTCTTCGATCTCGTCTGGTCGACCGACGCAATGAACTATCTGCTGAGCAACGGCGAGCTGGTAGCGGCCCTCTTAGGGATGCGGGACAACCTGTCCTCCTCCGGGCTCTTGATGTTCGACTTGAACGCCCTCTTCCTATACCGAACGTTCTTCGTCGATCGGCACGTTGTTGACCGCGACGGCGCGCGCTTGATCTGGACTGGCCGAGCTGCCCCTGACGCAGAAGCAGGATCGACCTGCGAGGCAGCCTTCGAGATTCAGGGCAATGGGAAAGACGCGAGTGCGCAGCTCCATCGTCAGCGCCACTTTCCAGAAGCGGACGTTCTCGCTGCCCTGGAGGGCGCCGGCTTCGAGTGCCTTGGGGTCTTCGGCCACGGCTATGGCGGCGTGCCTAAGCAGCCTCTAGACGAAGAGATCCACACCAAGGCGATCTACATCGCTCGCAAGGCATAGGCAAGCTGGCCGATCCCGACCGTCGCGATGAGGGTCAGGACCGGCCATCCAGATCAGCTACCGATGCTTGATCGGCAGCAACAAAGGCACGACTGTTGAGACAGGCGTGATCTTCACCTTGCTCACCTCCTCCGCTGTCAGCTCCCGGCCTTGTGCCGGGGCGGAGTCAGCCATGGTAAGAAATCTATGACTAGTTAGATTTCTGCGAGCGGGGCAGGCGTGACGCCTCGCGAATCCCTATGCTCCGGCGCTTCTTAGCGGACCTAAAGAACTAGATCGAAGGAGATGTGTTGGAGGGCCTAGCGACAGGGAGGAAGCGAGCCTCAGACCACAAACGAGGGATCGACGGCGCTCTCTCCTATGCGCTCGGAAACTGGATCCGGGTCGACGCGCTAGCGATCCTCGCGGAGGGCAGACATAGCGTCAGCGAAGTAGCCGAGATCATGGGCCTGGATCTCAAACGTGTCAGTGGGCACATTCGCGAGCTATATGAGTGCGGCTGCATCGAAGAGGCTGGCACCGAGAAAGTCAGGAACACAACCGAGCACTTCTACCGCGCCGTTGAGCTTCCCTACATCGATGATGAGACATACGGTGCTTTGCCTCTTGAGGCGCGGCGCGAAATCCTGGCACTCACCATCCAGGCGATGATGGCGGAGACGCTCGCCTCGTTTCGGGCCGAAAAGATGGAGGGCAACGAGAACACATGGATTGGTTGGGACTGCGCGAACCTCGACTCCCAGGGCCAGCGAGAACTCAAAGAAGAGATCACGGCGACTTTAGAGCGGGTCGTAGACATAAAGGCCCGTGCGGCTCATCGTTTGAGTGAATCAGGAGAGGTTGGCGTCACCACCGTTTACACATTCAATGCCTTCGAGAGGAGCCGGCCCGGCCGACCGCGGGCTGGGTACTCTCTGCCAGAGGAAAGTGACTAGTCACAAAATACGCACTTAAAAAGTAACTATTGACAGCGTCACTTTGGTGTGAAAGCTTCCAGCACTCAAGATCAGATAACCGTTTGGACCTAGACCCAAAGTAGGCCAGCGGCTCTGTTCTCAAGCCCCCGGTGCGGGCGGATAACCGTCAGCACCACCGCACTGGGGGCACTGTCAATTCAATGATCTATGTCCTCTAACGTGACCAGTAATCACAGCCAGAGCAACCGCCCTGATTGGAGTGTGCTCACGGCTCATGCGATCAGCCCAACCAAACTGATCGTTCTCGAAGCAATCGCAAGGATTGGACAGCCGATATCGGCTGTCCAGCTAGAACAGGTCCTAGATGAAACGGTCACCAACGCAGCTATCTCTTACCATCTGAAAACGTTGTGCGATCAAGGTGTCCTAGAGGTGGTTGAGGTTCGTCCAACCCGCGGAAGCGGAGAAAAACTCTGTTTCTTCACAGCTTCCGCCCTGTCAGACCTAAGTAACTAAGCATCGACATTTTGAAAGGTGGGGGAGTGGGGATTCTGAGGCGGATAGAACGCAGCGGCTGGGCGATCTCGGTTGCAATCTTGGTCCTTGGGTTGTCAGCAGGCGCTGTGACCGCCGGGTCTGAAACCGATCCGGATCGTTTCGAGGTTCTCAGTGCGCCACCGAGGCCAAGCGCTGGGATCGAGCTAGAGGCGAAGCGGACTGCCACCTCGCAGACCTTTGCGCTCCCAGATGGCAAGCGTGAAACGCGGATCTTCCAAAGTCCAATCCACTATCGCGGAGCAGATGGGGACTGGAAGCCCGTCGGCGATCGCCTCGAAGCGCTGGACGGCGGGGGACTCACCAATGGCGCAAATAGTTTCGACGTCAGGCTCCCCGAACGCCTTAGCGAGGAACCAGTGCGCCTCGCGGTAGGAGAGGAGTGGGTCGCATACCAGCTCGACGGCGTGGCGACCGGCACCGCTGCACTTCGAGGGGGGGCCGCCGTATATGAGGCGGAAAAGGGCGGCACGAGTTTCGAGCTGACCAGCATTCCCACCGGGGTCAAGGAGGACATCGTCATCGCCGATGCCTCCCAGGCCAGCACCTTCGCCTTCGACCTCAGCGTGTCCGTCGGCCTCGTCCCGACCTTGACGAGCGACGGGGCTGTGGCGTTCCTCGACAGGAAAGGGCAACTGGTGGCGAGTATGCCGCCGCCGCTCATGTCAGACAGCAAGCCCGGAGTGCCCGAGGTCTCGCATGCCGTCAGTTACGAGTTGCAGCAGACCGACCATGCTTGGCACCTCATCGTCAAAGCGGATCGCGAATGGCTAGAGCAGCCAGAGCGCACTTGGCCCGTCCGAATAGATCCGACCACCACGATTCCGGGGCCAAGCCTTGACTGCGACTACTACGGGGGCACGGGAAGCCAGGGCAACGGCTACTGCGCCCAGGAGGGGAACAAACAGCTCTATAACCGGGGCCTTTACGACTTGGTGCAGCCAGATCTCTATTCGAGAGCAGTGCTTCAGTTCGCGCCCTCCGTGCTCCCGAACTACACATACGTCACGGAAGCCACCGTCGGTCTTCATACGACCTGGAAACCCAGAAATACCAGCGGAGTCGAACTTCTATGGTCGACCTCGCCCTGGACCACCGCGCTCAACTGGAAAACCTACAACGGCACGACACCCTGGACAACTGAAGGCGGCGACTGGGGTGGTGGAGTGAAAGAGACGATTCTCACGAGCGAGCGAGGAGAAGCACCCGGCTGGTGGACGTTTACGGGCAATAAACCCGATAGCGGCCTACGGTGGCTGGTAGCCAGCTGGGTTGAAAACAAAATCCCCAACTACGGCGCGATCGTCAAGCTGATCGACGACAAAGTCAAAGACTGCACGGAAACCAAATGCAACGAACGCTTTATTCCCTGGGACTCCAGCATCACCGCAGACCAGAGCAAGCGCCCCTATCTCAAAGTCGTCTACTACATGAAAGCGCCAGCGGCCAGCAAACTGACCCTTCCGCAGGAGGGCACGGTGACGGCTCGCCGGATCAAGATGAAGGCGGCTTGGACAGCCCAGGGCACAAGCGGCGTCACCTTTCAGTACAGAAACGGAAAAGCCGAACACTGGCGCACAATCCCTTCGTCCAGCATCACCGACGCCAAAGGCCAACCCGTTTCCTGGCCGCTCGCGGTCCAGGGCAATCAAAGCGAACCTCTGTACTTCGACTTCAAAAGCCTCAACCCAGCCGTCATCGAGCAATACATCAATCCCCACCCAATCCAGGTGCGAGCGCTATTCGACGGCTCGGAAGGATCGACCGGGTACAGCGAGCCGGTCAACGTCACGATCGATCCCAGCATCGGAGGCACGCGAGACGCCACCGCAGAGGTCGGGCCTGGCAGCGTCAACTTGCTCACGGGCAACTACGCGCTCAGCCGAACCGATGTCTCGATGCCTGTCTTCGACACCGGGCTCGAATTCTCCCGTACCTACAACTCCAGGGCGGTCGAACGGGAAGAGGCCACTGGAGTTCTTGGCCGAGGCTGGCAGCCCACCGTTCCAGTCGAAGCCGCTGGAGGCGCCGCTTGGCGGAGCGTGCGCGAAGTCGTTGTTTCTGCGGAAGAAAAAGAATACGGGCTTGAAAATTACGCACTCATGACTGACCTCGAAGGCTACGAATACGCCTTTGAAAGCAACGGTTCAGGCGGCTTCGTCTCGCCGCCCGAGGCCTCAGGCTGGAAGCTCCATCGTCTCAGCTCGTCTCAACTTGCTCTCACGGATTCCGACGGGAATCGCACGACCTTTGAAAGTGCGTCCGGAGGAACCGAGTACCTGCCGATCTCGGTCTCCACGACGGGGGGATCGGGCAACAAAACGAGGATGGTCTACCAGTTCATCAATAACAATCGGCGCCTCAGCATGGTGATCGGACCCTCGGCGCCCAGCGTCGAATGCACCGAGTCCAATGCGACCACGAACCCGGGCTGCCGATCGCTGTCGTTTGTCTACCAACCTGCGACCACCTGGGGCGCACCGGCCGGATTCGGCGATCGACTTTCGGTAATCAGGTACCACGCCGCGACGTCTGGTAGCCAGATGGGCCAGTGGGAAATTGCCAAGTACAGCTACGACTCAGCGGGCAGGCTTACCGCGCAGTGGGACCCGCGACTTCCAAATCTAAAAGAAAGCTATACGTACGAAAAATACGGGAGGATCGCAACGCTCCAGCCTCCCGGCGAGGAGCCGTGGACTTTCGAGTACGGCGTCTATGGAAGCGAGGGCCGTCTTAAGAGCGTCAAACGACCGAGCCTTCTGAGTGCTCCCTCGGTAGCGCAGACGACAATCGCCTATGGCGTGCCGCTCACGGGCAGCGAAGCTCCTTACGAGATGGGCCTCGCAAGGGTGGGGGAATGGGGTCAGCAAACGATCCCCTCTGACGCGACGGCGATCTTCCCGTCCGATCAGGTGCCATCGAGCCCGCCGAGCAGCTATTCACGCGCGACCGTCTATTACATGGACGGCGAAGGGCAGCTTCTTAACACCGCCTTGCCTTCGGGCGCCGGGACTTCCGCACCTTCGATTACGACTACGGAAGCCGACGAGCACGGCAACATCGTACGTGAGCTGAGCGCCCAGAACCGCCTGCGGGCGCTCGCCGCCGGCTCGGAATCGATCAAACGCTCGCTTGAGCTCGATACCAAACGGCTCTTCAACAGCGACGGGACGGAGCTGCTGGAGGAATGGGGACCGCTGCACGAGACCAAGCTCGAGTCCGGCTCGACTGTTCAGGCCCGCCTGCACAGGACAATCGAGTACGACAAAGATGCACCTACCCCTCCTGCTGGCATGCCCAAACCGCATCTGCCGACGCGTGAAACGACCGGCGCTCACATTCCCGGCAATGGAACGGATGCTGACGTTCGCGTCGATGAAATGAAATACGACTGGACGCTGCGTAAGCCAAAAGACACCATTGTCGATGCGGTGCTTGGAGGACTCAACCTGCGTACTCACGTTGAGTACGACTCCACTACTGGCTTGGTCACGGAAAGACGCTCGCCCGCCAAACCGGAGGGCGGCGATGCCCGTTCGACGCAGATCATCTACTACAAGCCCTTGTTCAATTCTCCACATAACGACTGCGTCTCTTGGCAGTACGCTGGCCTTCCCTGCAAGGTGCTGCCGACCGCGCAGCCAGGCACTGTGGGCCAGCCCGACCTCGTAGTCACCAGGTACGCTGCTTACAACCCGTTCGGGCAACCGACCGAAGTGATCGAAAGCCCCGGCGGCAGCACAGACCCAGCGAAGATCCGTAAGACGATCACGACCTACGACGAAGCGGGTCGTACGGTGGCGATCAAACGCGAGGGCGGCGGTGTCGCCATTCCTACGACCGAGACCCTCTATGACCCGAATAGCGGACGTCCGACGACACAGCGCTTCAAATGTGAAATCGGCTGCGGTACGAGCGCCAGCTACGCAAGCTCCTTCGGATCGTCGGGGACCGGCAATGGCCAGTTCAACCGCCCAGCCGGCAGCGCATTCGATGCCCAAGGCAATCTCTGGGTCGTGGACAGCGACAACAACCGTGTCCAGAAGTTCGACCCTGAAGGGAAATACCTTACGCAGTTCGGCTCGACTGGATCAGGGAACGGCCAGCTCAGCGATCCGATGGACATCGCGGTCGACTCCAAAGGCAACCTCTGGGTTGCCGACAAGGGGAACCACAGGGTGCAGAAGTTCAACGCCAAAGGCGAATACCTGAACAAGTTCGGCTCCCTGGGCTCAGGCAACGGCCAGTTCTGGACCTACGGCCCTCGGAGCATCGCGATCGACGCCCAGGACGATCTCTGGGTATCTGACTACACCGGCCGAATACAGGAGTTCGACACGGCCCTAGGCGGGGGCGTATTCGAGAAAGCGGTCGGTTCCTACGGCTCGGGCGAAGGCCAGTTCGGGGAGTCCGCTGGCCTCGATGTTGCCGAAGGTAAGGTCTGGGTCGGCGACTGGGCCAAACATCGAGTCAGCGTCTTCTCCGATGCGGGCAAATTCCTCTTCCAGTTCGGCACCTCGGGCACAGGCAACGGCCAGTTCAACCACCCCGACGCTCTCGACGTGGATGTCAAAGGAAACGTCTGGGTCGTTGATGAAGGCAACGGGCGGGTCCAGCAGTTCAACACCGATGGAAAATTCGTCGCGCAGTTCGGTGCCAAAGGCTCGGGATCGGGCCAGTTCAGCTTCGCCTGGCCGGTGGGGATTACGACAGATACTGCGGGCAGCATCTGGGTCTCTGACACGCTCAACCATCGCGTCCAGAAGTGGAGCGCTTCCAGCTTCGACACCCAGGCGACGACCACTACCTACGACACGCTCGGCCGGCCGATTAGCTATGAAGACGCCGATGGCAATTCGTCAAACATGGGCTATGACCTGCTCGGCCGCACGGTAATCACCAGTGACGGCAAGGGCGTTCAGACCTACACTTACGACTCCACGTCCGGCCTGCTCGTTCAACTAGACGATTCAGCCGTAGGCACGTTCACCGCGAGCTACGACGCCGATGGCAACCTGGTGGAACAGGGCTTGCCGAATGGTCTCGTCGCGGAAACGACTTACGACGAGATTGGCGCTGCTGTTCACCTGAGCTACACCAAGACAATCAACTGCGTCACGGAATGTACCTGGCTCGACTTCGATGTCGAAGAGTCAATCCACGGACAGTGGCTCAGCCAGACGTCGACCCTTTCCTCTCAGCAGTACTCCTACGACAAAGCAGGCCGGTTGTGGATGGTGAGGGACACGCCGCAGGGGGGAGGTTGCACTACTCGCAAGTACTTCTACGACAAAAACTCAAATCGCGAAACTATGCGTACTGCGGGGCCGGGGGCCGACGGTGCCTGCGACACAATTTCATTTGGGAAAGCTCAAGGCTACAGCTACGACGCTGGCGATCGCTTGCTCGATCCTGGGATCACCTATGACAACTTCGGCAGGATTACGACGCTCCCAGAAGCCTATTCGGGCGGGGGCACCCTGGCCTCGACCTACTACAGCAATGACCTCATCCGAAGCCAGACCCAGAACGGGCTCACCAACACTTACGATCTCGACGCTTCGCTGCGCCAGCGTAGACGCGTTCAAACGGGCACCAAAAGTGGGACAGAGATCTACCACTACGTCGATGACTCTGACTCTCCGGCCTGGATTGACCGTGGCTCCACCTGGTCGCGCAACATTGTGGGGATCGGTGGCGAACTGGCTGCAACCCAGGACAGCTCGGAAGGCACGACCATACAGCTCGGCAATCTGCACGGAGACATCGTCGCCACGGCGAGTCTCGACGTTGAAGCGACCGAACCGCTCGCGACTTTTGAGTTTGACGAGTTCGGCAACCCGAAAGGACCGCCACCTGAGAAGTACGGCTGGCTAGGCGGTAAGAAGAGAAGGACTGAGCTGCCTTCTGGGGTGATCCAGATGGGTGTGCGGAGCTATGTGCCGGCGATGGGTCGGTTTATCTCAGTCGATCCGGTTGTAGGCGGCGCGGCAAACGCCTATGACTACGCCTACCAGGATCCGATCAATGTCTTCGACCTTGACGGCGAACGTGCGAAGCGGCGTCCGCAGAACGCTAGGCGCGCCGCTGTGAAAGCCGCTCGAGTATCGCCGAGAAACCCACGCGCAGTCAGACATCGGGCAGGACCTGTGGCGAGCACTTCAGGCCTTGGAGATTTGTGGGACGACATTAAGAATGTGGGAAAGAAGGTTGTCAATAAGGCTGTAGATATTGCATCGAAGGGTAAGGACGCGGTTGTTGGAATCGCGACATGGATAAGGCGTCACTTCGACTCACGCGTTCCACAGCTCGTCGGTTGCGGTACCGGCGCCGTGCGCGCGGTTCAAGCAGGGCCAGCACTGCCTTGGCAGCTGAAGATAACGGCCGCTATAGGCGGCTGTATCGCGGGCTGGCGATCCACAACGAGGTAGCTGAGATAGACTCCGCCAGATCATGAATAGTGATGCAACTGAGTCGGGCGAAAAGGCCGTTGGCCGTTGGCCTCACCTCAAGGAATTGCGTAAGGCGGGAGACGTTGATGCTCTCCTTCGTGAGCTAGACAGTCCTGAGGAGACCTCCTTTGAGTCGAGCGGGGAGACATTCCACTTCACGGTGCGCGGTGAGGCCGCGCGCCAGCTTGGCTACTTGCAAGATAGTCGTGCCGTCCTACCAATAGGAGAGCTTCTCAAGGATTCTAGATTTATGGTTAGAACGGAGGCGGCGAAAGCGCTAGGAGCAATAGGGGATCAAGCTGCTGTGCCGCTGCTCATCGAGGCACTTGGTGATGAACACGATAGCGTGCGGTATCGCGCCGCAGAAAGTCTCGGATATCTGGGGGATGGTAAAGCTGGCTCCGCGCTTACGGAAACGCTGGAGGATCAGAATCCTAGGGTGCGTCTCGTGGCCGCAAGGGCTCTTGCCAAACTAGGCTTCCGTCAAGCAATTCAACCTATGCAGCGGGCCATACGTCGCGAAGGCTTTGCTCATCCATACCGCAGCCTCCGATTGTCACTTGCCCTGCTTGCCTTGCGTTTTCGCAGGGCTTAGTTTCCGGACTCTGCCATTCAGCAGGCTTAAGGCTGGCGACTTTCCTTGTCCCTGTCTTCCTCAGCCATCTTTCGCAACCGGGCCTCGGCCGTATTCGGAAGTCGGTGTACCCCTCGAAGGCCGGAGACGAGAGATCAGGTTCGTGGTCGGCGTCGATGGTAATGAGCCTGTTCCCGGGTTTTCGCGGTCCAGCACACGACTTGCCAGTGTATTCGCGCACCGCGTAGTTCGCCTTGGTCGACGGTCCTACCCGTTCTTTGGAGAATCGGAGCTACCGACGGGAATGGGCGTGAACAAATAACGGTAGGGCGAGGTCTAGCTTTAGTTCCTGCGGCAATGTCGCCGTCGCCCGTAGCCGAATGGACACCGAGTATCGTGTTCGCGTGCGCCGGGCCCTCCATTCGGCGGTTGCGGCATTGGCCGTTGCCACTTTTGTGCTTCTGGCCCCGCAGGGGTCAGGCGGGTCCTCAGCGCCGGCCTCTAGCGGACCGTGGTACCGGCTGGCGCTGGAGCAGGGCGAATGGCAGGGCTATAGCTGGTCAGTAGGCGCTTCGGGTCCTAGGCATGAGCCCCTGCGAGAGATATGCGCCCTCACCTCTGTGCTCGAGCCCTTTCGGGAAGGCGCTCCCTTCATAGAGGGGGGCGATAGCCAGGCTTGTGGCGCTCTTCCAGACGCGACGGTCTCAATGGCCCTGGGAGAGACCCTCGTCTCTGACGCATCCACGTTAAGCCTGAACGTGGTTCTTTATCGCCCGATCGTGCGCAAGGTCGCGTTCATCCTCGGTACGGGAGAGCGCCGGATCTACATGCCGCGTGTGCCGGAGATTCCCAACCGATCCCAAAGAGGCATTCCTGTCTTCAGGTACGTCGTCGCATCTTTCGAGGGCGAAGCCTGCGTCCGACGCATCACCACCTTCGACCGCAGGGGTGGAGTTATCCGGAGCGAAAGAGCCGAAGGCTGGTGTCCACAGCACGATGACTAATTCCGCTTCGTCCCGATGGCTTCTAGGACTCTCTCGGTTCCTATAGGCTCAGGTCATGTGGGGATCTGAAGGGGGCTGCTGATGCTTCGCAAGCTTGACGATCTAGCGCGGAGCGATCTGATCGTCGTTGCGGTTGGTCTGCTCATTGCGCTTGCCACCTTCGAGCTGGTAAGAGCCATCGCCGAAAACTTGATCATGCCCGTCGTTTTCCTGCTCTTCGGGGAATCCGAATTCCCGTTTCTCAGCTTCGCGATTGACAATACGCAGTTCGCCTACGACTTCGTCATCAGCGCTGCCATTGCCTTCATCATTGTCTGCTTGCTCGTGATTCCGCTATGGAAGGCCCACCGAAGGTACGAGGGCGAATCGGGGACGCGCGACTGTCCTGAATGTCTCACCCCGATCCCAAGCGCGGCGAAACGCTGTCCGGAATGCACTGCCGTCGTAACGCCTGATACCGCCTGATCCTCGCTATCCAGTCCTCCTGAGAAAGGGAACGAACTGCCTAGTCTCGATCCTTCGCATGTGATTGTGGAGACACTGCGCGCCGGGAGCGCTCAGCTATCTGTGTTCTCGCGAATAGACAATCCAGTGCCGGAGCCGATAGATAGACGAGGCGAAGGCCTCGTTGATTTCGACCGAGACCGAATCTGGATGCAGGATCGTCTGCTTTCGAGGCGCATGGTCAATGACCGTGCGAAGCGCAGCTCTAGGCTGGCTCGTTTGGCCTATCCATTTTTCGACAGACTCGCAGACCGAATGGTTGGAAGTGGACAAGAACTCCACTTCGAGGGGGGAGCCCACTGGTTTTTGAGTAAGGACAGCGAATGGGGTGAGCGGTATGGAGAGGTGCCTGATCCCCGGTCCACCAGGAATCCACTCTTTATCCTTGGCCCCCTAGCTTCGGCAGGTGATATGTCTCCACTGCCGGAGCATGACGCAGTGATTCGCGGAAGCGCTACTTCCTGCTTTCAGTCAACGCTTTATTCAAATCAGTTTCAAGGAAGCGAGAATGCACCGGCCATTCTTGAGGATGCTGAGCGGGGAGGTCTCAGCACATCATCAATTCAAGTACTCACTTGGATTGATGATCAAGACAGAATCTGCCGAGTGAGCTATGAAGCCTCCTATGACAAACGGAGCGAAGCCGTAATGTGGGCAGGCACCGAGTTCTGGGACTTCGGAGTGCCAATTGACCGAAATCATCCCTTGAACGCTCGCCCCGAATAGCTGAGAGAAGGCAAGTCTGGCACTGGTTTGGCTGATTCCCGGCGCTTGAAGGGGCACCCCGAATGGAGCCCCATCCCCATCTCCATCCCCACCGTCAGCAGAAGTAGCCTCTTTGCAGGAAGATCGTGCCTGGGGCTGCTCAAGATGATGTCCGAGGACGCCAAGTTCGCGCTGGGCTTCTAGGCACGGATTCCGGAAGCGGAGCCTTCTGTCTCGAAAAGTGCTGCCTTGATGGCCGGTACGATCTGGCCATGACCAAGGCTGAGTTGCATGAGCAGATCGAGTCGATGACCGATGAAGGAAGCGGCGCAGGTAAAGCTCATTTTTGCGCCAGACTGGCCATCTAGGCGACTTCCATCGAGGAGATCCGCCAGCGGACCGGGACGTCGCCGATGAGCCCCGAGGAATTCGACCGGCACTTCGGATCGCTGCCCACCGACGGCGAGGGATAGGGTCTTTCTCCTCATCGACTGCTAGGGCAAGCTCAGGTTTTGCTCTGAGCTCCAGGCGAGACTCAGAGAACGCGCTTGATGAAATCGGCCTTGGCGTCGGTGTAGGCCTCGCGGTCGTTGGCGAACCGCTGTGCGAGGTCGCGCTTCAGGGCGGCGTATTCGTCGGCGGTTTCGGGGTTCTTCCGCAGGGCTTCGCGGAAGGCGAGCTCTTCGCGGAACCGCCGCGAGTCGGTCGGGACGAGATGCAGATGGTGGGTGCGGCGGGTCGGGTGCGGCTTGCAGAGCCAGTGCATCTCGTCGGTTCGGTAGGGAGCGTAGAGATAGTCGAGCTTTGCCAGGGGGTCGAAGCAGGCTCGCGATGCCTCGAAGCTGTCGACCCCGGTGAGGATGTCGATGATCGGCTTGGCATCGAGGCCGGGAACCGCCGTGCTGCCGACGTGGTGGATGCCGCCTGTCGCCCAGCTTCCGATCGCCTCGTCCAGCGCCGCTTGCTCCTCGGCGAATCTGCCCGGCCAGCTGGGGTCGTATGGGACGAGCCGGATCGGCTCGTCAAGGCTTGCCCGAAGCCTGATCACGGGCCGGCCGCTTCGCTCCTCAGGATTTTCGACACCATCCTCGATGACGAAGCCGAAGCGATCGTAGAAGGTGAGCGCCGCCCGGTTCTCGGGCAGCACCCAGAGGATCACGTCGCGCCAGCCTTTCTCCCCCAGCTGTTCCAGCGCAGCCGAGAGCATCGCCTCGCCGGCTCCTTCCCGCCAGTGATCCGGGTCGACGTAGAGGGCGCCGACCTCCGCCGTTGTCTCGCCGGCGTCCTCGTCGCGGCTCGGGGTTGCCACCGAGCAGAACCCGACGAGAGCGCCGCCGGAGTCCTCCACCACGAGCGCTAGCCACCGGTCGCCCCCGTCGCTTAGCAGGGCACGCCAGTTCTGCTCGCGCTCCGACACCGAGAGGCCGTCGAGCAGGGAGTCGAGAAGGATGCCGCGGTAGGCGGCCTGCCAGGAGCGGACATGAATCTCGGCAATGTGGGGGGCGTCGCCAACGGTGGCGTTGTGAACCCTCATTTCGATGCGCATGACTCGGGCCTCAGGCGCGCCCGTACCGATCCTCGAGGCGGACGATGTCGTCGAGCTGTGGGGTTGAGACCTCGAAGATGACTGAGTCCTCCAACGCCTCCACCGAGTGGACGGTGCCGGGCTCGATTCGCCAGCTCTGCCCCGGCTCAAGGATCCGCTCCTCGGTGCGATCCTCCGTGGGGCCGCTCCTCAGTCGCATGCGACCGGAGAACAGGTAAGAGCTCTCGTCCTTTTCGCGGTGCAGCTGCAGCGAGAGTGCCTGTCCTGCGCGAACGACGAGGATCTTGGCGGCGTACTCGGGTGTCTGCGCCCACCAGATCTCATGCCCCCAGGGCTTCTCGACGCGCTTCGGCTCCACCCCCAGCATCGCGCCATCTTAGGCTGCGGTGGAGCGCTCAGTGCTCGGGCTTCGGCAGCTGCTGATCGTCCGCGTCGATCTCCTCGGCGGTCCCGTCGTAGTCGTAGCCGCGGGTGGCGCCGTTTGGGGGACCGCCCATCGGCGGGCCGCCCATCGGCATGCGGCTGGCGCCGACGACGAGGAAGCGGTGGGCGGCGAAGCGGCGCAGGAGGCGCCTCAGGACCGCCCGGCTCGGCGGGATCAGCAGGGCGAGGCCGAAGATATCGGTGACGAAGCCGGGGGTGAGGAGCAGGGTGCCTCCGACGGCGATCATCAGGCCGTCGGCTACCTCGCGGCCGGGGAAGCGGCGCTCGGCCAGGGCCGCGTTGAAGCGGCGCCAGGCGCCGCGGCCCTGCTGGCGCAGCAGCAGCGAGCCCAGCAGGGCGTCGGCGACGAGCAGCGCCAGCGTCGGCACCACGCCGATCGCCTGGCCGACCTGGATGATCACGTACAGCTCGACGATCGGGACGACGATGAAGAGGATTACGAGAAGGGCCACGGATTAAGCGTAGTCACCCGGTGCAACGCTTTTGCGACCTATTGGGTGGCGAAAGCGTTGCACCGGCTAGGCGGTGGTGGCGGCCGAAGCCGCCTCCTCCAGCTCGCGCAGCGACCTGATCAGGCCGAGGGAGAACTCCTCGATGTCCTCCATCGAGTCGTAGTCGCCGAGCAGCCCGAAGCAGATGCGGCCGTTGTAGCTCATGATCGCCACCGCGAGGGCGTGGTTCTCGGGCAGGAAGGCGACCGGGAAGACCTCTTCCAGCTCGCGCCCCAGCACGTAGAGGGGGATCTGCGGCCCGGGCACGTTGGTGACGATCATGTTGAAGAGGCGGGTCGAGAAGTTGATCCGCGAAGCCTGGGCGAGCAGGGTGGGGGGCGCGAAGTCGTTGAAGCGGGAGATGACTTCGGCGCCGAGCGCCTGCTTGGAGCGCTTCAGCCCGTCCATCTGCTCGCTCACCACGCGCAGCCGCCGCACCGGGTCCTCGACGTAGACCGGCAGCGGCGCGCGCATCGCGGCGATCCGGTTGCCCGGTTCGCCGCGCTCGTCCTCCGTCCGGATCGAGACCGGCACCAGCGCCCGCAGCTCCAGCCCCTCGGTGCGGATCCCGCGGTTGTGCAGCCACTCGCGCAGCGCTCCGGTCACCACGGCGAGGACGACGTCATTGACGGTGCCGCCGAAGGTGTCCTTGATCCGCTTGAAGTTCGCCAGGTCCGAGCGCGCCCAGGCGAAGCGCCTGTGCGGGCCGATCGGCTGGTTCAGCGGCACGTCTGGCGCCGGGTCGGCGAAGGCGCCGACGACCTCGCCAACGCCCTCCAGCGCCTCGACCAGGCGCCGCGCCGCGGCCTCGGGGTTGCGCACAGCCTGCACCGCCCGCTCGGCCAGCTTCACCGGGGCAGCCGCCGCGTCGGTGGCGCCGCGCGCGACCAGCTCTGCCGTCGTCGGCTCACGCTGCGGCACCCAGCCGTCTTTGCTCGGCGCGGGCTCCGGCACCGGCTCGAGGTCGAAGAGCACGGTGCCGATGTCGACGCCGGCGATCCCGTCGACCGCCGCGTGGTGGGTCTTGGTGAGCAGAGCGAAGCGATCACGCTCCAGGCCCTGCACCAGCCACATCTCCCAGAGCGGCTTGGAGCGGTCGAGTTGCTGGGAGAAGACGCGGCCGGCGAGGCGCTTCAGCTCGTCCTCGCCGCCCGGCTCCGGCAGCGCTGTATGGCGGAGGTGGTAGGTGAGGTTGAAGTTGACGTCGTCGGCCCAGAGCGGCCGGCCCGCCTCCAGCGGCGGCACCACCAGCCGCTGGCGGAAGCGCGGCACTTTGTCGAGCTTGCCGCGCACGTGCTCGACCAGGTCGACGTATTTGGGCGGCGGTCCCTCGAAGACCAGGATCCCGCCGATGTGCATGTGGCTGGCGGACGTCTCGTTGGTCAGGAACGAGGCGTCGACGGCGGTCAGCCGTTCGAGATGTGATCCGGTCGTGCGCATGTCCTGGAACAGGCTAGCTACCCTCCGTCCATGCCTCCTACCGCGATCGCGGCCCCGAAACGGGTCTTGCTCGCCGCCCCGCGCGGCTACTGCGCCGGCGTCGACCGCGCCGTGCAGACGGTCGAGCGCGCGCTCGAGCACTACGGCGCGCCCGTTTACGTGCGCAAGGAGATCGTCCACAACAAGCACGTGGTCGAGGAGCTCTCCAAGCGCGGCGCGATCTTCGTCGAGGAGGAGAGCGAGGTGCCGGAGGGGGAGATGGTCGTCTTCTCCGCCCACGGCGTGGCCCCGGCCGTCCACGAGAACGCCGCCGCCCGCCGCCTGCGCACGATCGACGCCACCTGCCCGCTGGTGACCAAGGTCCACGTCTCCGCTCGCCGCTTCGCTGCCGACGGCTACACGATCATCATGATCGGCCACGAGGGCCACGAGGAGGTCGAAGGGACGACCGGCGAGGCGCCCGACAACATCGTCCTGATCGAAACCGCCGACGAGGTCGAGGGACTCGAGGTCCCAGATCCCGAGAGAGTCGCCTTCATTACCCAGACGACGCTTTCGGTCGACGAGACGGCTGAGGTGATCGCCGCCCTGCGGGCCAAGTTCCCCTCGATCGTCAGCTCCAAGTCCGATGACATCTGTTACGCGACGACCAACCGTCAGATCGCGGTCAAGCAGCTGGCCAGCGAGTGCGACCTGGTGCTCGTGATCGGCTCGACCAACTCATCCAACTCCAACCGCCTGGTCGAGGTGGCGCGCGAGCACGGTGCCGCCTCCCACCTGATCGACAACCACACCCAGGTGCGGGAGGAGTGGCTGGAGGGAGTCGAGACGGTTGGCATTACCTCCGGCGCGAGCGCCCCCGAGGAGCTGGTCGAAAGCCTTGTCGACTTCTTCCGCGAGCGCGGGGCCGACCGACGTCTCCGAGCTGCGCACCGTCCATGAGGACGTGCGGTTCATGCTGCCGAAGGAGATTCGCGAGGCTCACGGCAGCCCTGCAGCAAAGCTGACTGACCAGATGCGGAGGCTCGCCGAGGGGCGGAGCGTGAGCGAGTGGGCCTCGTGGCGGTCGTGCTCGGCGAGCATGTAGAGGCTTGGGCCGTCGATCTCGACTGGGCCGAGAGCTGAGCCGTCGAGCTCGACTGTGATCTCGCCTTTGCCCTCGACCGTGGCGTAGGCGCCGCCGCCGGCGTAGTCGAGGGCCAGCTCGTCACCGTCCTCGCCGGCTGCCCAGGGCTGCTCCCAGCAGCCGCTGGGGAAGACCTCCTCGGTGGGGGGCATTACGCGGACGCCGGGGGAGTCGGTGGGGCGGAGGGGTGGCATCGGCGCCGGCAGCTCGCGCAGGGCATCCTGCTCGCGCAGCTCGGCCTGGATCGCCTCCTCGGTGCCCAGGTACTCGCCCTCGCCGAAGTGGAACCAGCTCAGCGCGCCGCCGGTCATCCAGAGGAAGAGGCTGGGCCAGCCCTCGCAGCCGTAGTCGTGCCAGAGCTCGCGCCCGGCGTCGATCGCGACCGGGAACTCGACCCCGAGACGCTCCAGGCCGGCCTCGACCGCGACGCGCTCGGCCCCGAAGGGGAAGCGCGGCGCCTGCACGCCGATCACCCGCAGGCCGGCGTCGCGGTAGCGGCGCTCCCACTCGGCCAGGTAGGGAAGCGTGCGCACGCTGTTGAGCTGGGCGAAGTCGAAGAAGTGGACCAGCACCGGACCCGCCGCGGTCAGCGCCGGCATCGACGCCGGCGCTTTGCCGACCCACTCGATCTGCGCCGGCAGGTCCGGCGCCGCGATGGTGTCCCTCTCCGGGCGCATCCGCGGACGTTATCCTGGCGCCCGTGAGCGCGGAGCGAGCAAGCGTGCATATCTGGTTCTTCGTGCCGCGAGCGAAGCGCGAGACTGTGTGATGGTCGAGCTTGGCGCCATCCTGTTGCCGCTCGTGCCCCTTTTGCTGCTGGTCGCCTGCCTGCTGGCGGGTCGTTACCCCGGCTGCGAGGCGATGGTGCGGCTGTCCGAGCGCATCGCTGCGCGCGCACGTACCGGGATCGCCGGCCTGCGCAAGCAGCAGCGCCCTCGTCCGCCGCTGCGCCGCCCGGTCCACGGCGGCCTTCTCCTCGCCTTCAGCCTCTCCGGTCGCGCGCCGCCCGCCTAGCTGTCTCTGCGAATCGGCTCGCGCGGCGTGCGGGCGCGCCGGCTTCGGCCGGGATGCGCTCCCCGCGCACTCGACTGAAAGGAGATGGTCATATGCAATATGCAAAGAAGGGCATCGCACTTCTGTTCACGCTCGTCGCGGTCGCAGGGCTGGTGGCGTGCGGCGACGACAGTGACGACGGGACGACCACCGGCTCGACCACGACCGAGGCGCCGGCGGGCGGGAATGAAGCGAGCAAAGGCGACAAGCAGCCAGCCGGCAATGCCCAGTCGGTGATCCCGACGATCATCGTCCGCAACGGCGAGCCGGTCGGCGGACATAGTCGAGCTCGAGTACGACGCCGGAGAGCAGGTTCGCTTCCGGGTCAGCTCCGACAAAGCCGACGAGGTCCATGTCCACGGCTACGACATCGAGGAGGAGATTCCGGCGGGCGGCACGGCCACGCTCTCCTTCCCGGCCGACATCGAAGGAATCTTCGAGGTCGAGCTGCACGGCAGCGAGAAACAGATCGCGGAGCTGCGCGTCAATCCGTGAGCCTGCTGCCTTACGCGCACGCGCTGGCCGCTCGGCAGGACCTGCCGATTCCGGCCTGGCTCTTCGCCTGGGGGGCGTCGATCGTCCTGATCGTCTCCTTCTTCGCGCTCTCCGTCGGCTGGCGGAAGCCCCGCTTCGAGGACGAGAACTGGCGTCCGCTCGGAGCGGGGCTCTCGCGGGTCCTGCTCGGCTGGCCGTCGCAGGTCCTCTGCGGAGCGATCGGCGTCTTCCTGCTCGGGGTCGCGATCTACGCCGGCCTGGAGGGGACCGAGGCGCCGGACCGCAACTTCATCCTGACCTTCATCTTCGTCACCGTCTGGCTCGGCTTCCCGCTCTTCAGCGTTGTCTTCGGCGACGTTTTCCGTCCCTTCAACCCGTGGCGGGCGATCGGCCGCACCGTGGGCGGAGGGTTCGCGGCGATCGCCGGTCAGCCGGCGGCTCGCTTCAGCTATCCCGAGCGTTTGGGGCGCTGGCCGGCCGCAATCGGCCTGCTCGCCTTCGTCTGGCTGGAGATCGTCTACGGGGTCAGCGGCGGCGTCGCCGTCGGCCTCTCCCCGCATGCGGCCGCGGCCGCCGCCCTCGTCTACAGCGGCTACACGCTGGCGATGATGGCCCTGTTCGGGGTCGAGAAGTGGTGCGAGCGGGGTGAGATCTTCTCCGTCTACTTCGGCATGTTCGCCCAGCTCGGCTCGTTCGGGGCGAAGGAGGGCCGGCTCGGGGTGAGGAGGCCGCTGGCGGCGGCGGGCCGCTGGGCGGCGGTGCCCGGCTCGGTCGCGGTCGTCCTCGCCTCGATCGCCACCACCAGCTTCGACGGCGGCCAGGAGGGCGTCTTCCAGAGCGTCATGCTCAGCACCTTCGAGTGGCTGATCGACGTCGGCTTCGAAGCGACCGCCTCGCGCCGGATCACCAGCACCCTCTTCATGGCGCTCTGCTTCGCCGGGGTCGCGCTGGTCTACCTGATCGGGGTGCGGGGGATGGCCTCGGTGCGCGGGGCGCCCCCCCTGCGCAAGCTCTGGACCGGCTTCGCCCACACCCTGATCCCGATCGCCTTCGCCTACCTAGTCGCCCACTACTTCAGCCTTTTCTTCTTCCAGGAGCAGGCGCAGCTGACCTACCTGTTCTCGGATCCTCTGGGGACCTCGACAACTGACCTCTTCAGCACGAATAACGGCTTCCTAGGTATTGGAACGAAAGGGATCGACTACCAGGCTCTCAGCGCCAACGCGATCTGGTACGTCCAGGTCGGCGCCCTTGTGGTCGGCCACGTGATCGCCCTCACCCTGGCCCACGACCGCGCCGTCGCCTACTGGGGCGACTACCGCCAGGCCGCTCGCTCCCAGTACTGGATGCTGGCGGTGATGGTCGCCTTCACCTGCTTCGGCCTCTACCTGCTCTCGGTCGCCAACGCCTGACCGCTGGCGGGGGCGCTCTACCCTGAACGGGATGCTTCTGCTCGCCCACGTCGGCCACTACTGGACCTGGGCGCTCTACCTTCCGCCGGTGCTGGTCGTCCTCGCCTCGATCGCCTGGACGACCTTCAACCAGCGGCGCGGCAAGCGCTAGCGAAGCGGCAGCGCTAGAGGATCTCGGCGAGGCGCCGCTCTAGTGCCGCCGATACCTCGTTGCGCACCGGCCCCTCGGCCAGGCGTTCGACCAGCGACTCGAGGAAGCCCTCGATGATCAGCGACTTCGCCTCGGCCGGGTCGAGGCCGCGAGAGGTCAGGTAGAAGAGCTGGTCGCGGTCAATCTGGGCAACCGCCGCCGCGTGGGTGCAGCGCACGTCGTCGGCTTCGATCTCGAGGCCCGGAATCGCGTCGGCGTGGGCCTCGGTCGAGAGCAACAGGTTGCGGCTCTCTTGGAAGGCGTCGGTGTTCTGGGCGCCGGGGTCGACCCGGATCATTCCGCGCCAGACCGCGGTCGCACCGGCGGCGAGGACGCCGCGGAAGGCGAGGTCGGAGTTGGTGTTGGGCGCCGCGTGCTCCTGGGTGGTGTCGTAGTCGAGGTGCTGTCCCTTGCTGCCCGCGTAGCCGCCGGTCACCCGCGCCTCTGAGCCGGGGCCGGCGAGGTTGGTCTCCATCCGTACCTTGCCGCGGGCCGAGCCGAAGCCGAGCGCGGTCCAGTCGAGGCGGCCGTCGCGCTCGACCTGGGCGCGCTGGGTGGCGAAGATCCAGCTGCGCTCGGAGATGTCCTGGGTGCTGACGTAGCGCAGCGTCGCCGCCTGGCCGACGTGCAACTCGACCACGGCGTTGAGTAGCGCCTCGACCTCGTCATTGGGGGAGGAGCAGTGCTCCCAGACCTCGGCCTCGGCGCCCTCCTCGAGCACGATCAGGGTGCGCCAGTTGACAGCGTTGCCGTTTTGCTCCAGGGGGACCTCGATCCGCACCGGGTCAGCCACCTTGACGCCGCGTGGCACGTACACCAGGACGCCGTCGGGCTGTGAGGCGTTGTTACGGGCGACAAACGGATCCTCGGCATCGACCAGCGAGCCGAGCCGCTCCGCGAGCAACTCCGGGTGGGACTCGGTCGCCTCGGCCAGCGAGAGGATGGTGGCGCCTTGCGCCCCCTCGATCGAGGCCTCGACGACGCCGGCCTCGTAGGCATCAAAGTCCAGGCCCGAGAGGTCGGTGAATTCCCACCCCTTCGCCTTCTGGTCGGGAAGGGGCGGCAGGGTCGCGACCTCAGCCAATCGAGCCCTCCATTTGCAACTCGATCAGCCGGTTGAGCTCGACCGCGTACTCCATCGGCAGCTCCTTGGTCACCGGCTCGATGAAGCCGTTGACGATCATCTTCGAGGCCTCCTCCTCGTCGAGCCCACGGCTCTGCAGGTAGAAGAGCTGCTCGTCGCCGATCTTGGAGACGGTCGCCTCGTGGCCGACGTCGGCGTCGTTCTCGTCGATGCGGATCGTCGGGTAGGTGTCCGAGCGCGAGTCCTCGTCGAGCAGCAGCGCGTCGCAGACCACCTTGGAGCGGGACTCGGTCGCCCCGTTCGCCACCTCGAGCAGGCCGCGGTAGGTCGCCCGCCCGCCGTCCTTGGAGATCGACTTGGAGAAGATCGAGGACGAGGTACGCGGCGCCGCGTGGATGATCTTGCCGCCGGCGTCCTGGTGCTGCCCGTCGCCGGCGAAGGCGATCGAGAGGATCTCGCCGTGGGCTTCGGGGCCGAGTAGGTAGATCGACGGGTACTTCATCGTCAGCTTCGAGCCGAGGTTGCAGTCGACCCACTCCATCGTCGCCTTCTCGTGGGCGACGGCGCGCTTGGTGACGAGGTTGAAGACGTTCTGCGACCAGTTCTGCACGGTCGTGTAGCGGACCCGTGAGCTCGGTTTGGCGACGATCTCGACCACCGCCGAGTGCAGCGAGTCGGTCGTGTAGACCGGCGCCGTGCAGCCCTCGATGTAGTGGACGTCGGCGCCCTCCTCGCAGATGATCAGAGTGCGCTCGAACTGGCCCATGTTCTCGGTGTTGATCCGGAAGTAGGCCTGCAGCGGCATCTCGACTTTGACCCCGGCCGGCACGTAGACGAAGGAGCCGCCCGACCAGACCGCGGAGTTGAGCGCCGCCAGCTTGTTGTCGTTGGGCGGGATGATCGTCGCCCAGTACTCGCGGACCAGGTCCTCGTGCTCGCGCAGCGCGGTGTCCATGTCGGTGAAGATCACGCCTTGGGCCTCGAGCTTCTCGTTGACCTGGTGGTAGACGACCTCGGACTCGTACTGGGCGCCGACCCCGGAGAGGAATTTGCGCTCCGCCTCGGGGATGCCGAGTCGGTCGAAGGTGTTCTTGATGTCCTCGGGGACCTCGTCCCAGTCGCGGCTGTTCTTTTCGGAGGCGCGGACGAAGTAGTGGATGTCTTCGAAGTCGATCTGGCCGAGGTTGCCGCCCCAGTTCGGAGTCGGCCGGTTTTCGAAGTGCTCCAGCGACTTCAGCCGGAAGTCCCGCATCCACTGCGGCTCGTCCTTGTACTCGGAGATCGATTCGACCACCTCGCGCGAGAGGCCCTTGGGGGCCTTGTAGGCGTAGCCGGTCTCGGGATCGTGGAAGCCGAACTTCTCCTTGTAATCGGCGTTGATGCCGGCCAGCTCTCTTTTCTCTGCGATGACCTCAGGCGTTGCCATGGTCAATCAACCTCCAGGACGATCGTGTCGTTCTCGACGGCCGCCGGGAACGTCTGCACCGGAGCATAGGCGGGGAGCGTCTTCGGCCTGCCGGTGGTCAGGTCGAAGAGCGAGCCGTGGCGGGGGCACTCGACGGTGCAGGTGGCCGGGTCGAACTCGCCCTCGGCCAGCGGGCCGTCGTCGTGCGAGCAGCGGTCCTCGATCGCGTGCAGCGTCCCGTCGCAGTTGAAGACCCCGATCTTGCGGCCCTCGTGCTCGACCAGGCGCATGCTGCCTGGCGGCAGCTCGGCGGCGGGGCAAACTGCGACGGTTGTTCCAGCGGTGTCCGGCACGGCACCTTCCTTCTCGCTCTTTGCCCGCTCGCGGGGGATAGTGCGGGTTGAGACTTAATCCTACTTCTCCAGTCGGATTTTAGCGGCCGGGGTGGACCGGCCGCCTCTGCGTAACAAGCGTTTGACGCGTGCCTGCCGGGGGATTGGGAGGATCGGAGAGGAGGACCGATGAGCTTTCCCGTGCGCGGCGGTCTTAGTGCGCAGGAACCCTTCTAGGAAAGGAACGAGCATGAGCGAGAGGACGAGCTACGAGCCGGGGACCCCGTGCTGGATCGATCTCGGCACACCCGACCAGGATGCCGCGGCGGAGTTCTACGGGGGCCTCTTCGGCTGGAGCGTCGAGGCGGACGAGAACGCCGAGCAGACCGGTGGCTACCGGGTGGCGATGCTGGGGGACAAGGCGATCGGCGGCGTGATGAAACTGATGGAAGAGAGCCAGCCTCCCTCCTGGTCGACCTACATAGCGGTCGAGGATGCCGACGCGACCGTGGCCAAGGTCAAGGAGGCCGGCGGCGCCGTGGTGTTCGAGCCGATGACCGTGCTCGACTACGGCCGGATGGCGTTTGTCGCGGACCCGACCGGCGCTGTCGTCGGCATCTGGCAGCCCGGCAAAAACAAGGGCGCCGGCCTCGTCAACGAGCCGGGCGCCTTCTCCTGGGCCGAGCTCAACACCCGCGACGTCGAGGCTGCCAAGTCGTTCTTCGAGGACGTTTTCGGCTGGTCCTTCGAAGACAAAGACATGGGGGAGGCGGGCAGCTACACGACGATCAACCTCAACGGAAACCCGGTCGGCGGCATTCTCAACCTGGCCGAACGAGGCGTTCCCGAGCAGGTGCCCGCCCACTGGCAGATCTACTTCGCGGTCGAGGACACGGACGCGACGGTCGAGAAGGCGAAGACGAGCGGCGGCAATGTCATGGTCGAGCCGATCGACATTCCCACAGGCCGCTTCTCGATCCTCACCGACCCGCACGGGGCGAGCTTCGGAGTGATCGCGCTCAGCCAGGAAACACGGGAAAACGCGCCGTAGGCGTTAGAGGCGACCGAGGTCGGCGGCCGCTTCGGAAGGGTCGCCGGCCTTGCCCTCGTCCTCCCATTCGGCGGACTGGCCGAGGCTGGCGCTCTTCACCACCTTCAGGCCCAGCATCGCGCACTTCATCCGCGTCGCCGAGATCTCGATTCCGAGCAGGTCGAGGACGTACTCCTTGGGCAGCCGCAGCAGCTCTTGGCGCGTCTTGCCCTGCAGCTCGTCGGTGAGCAGCGAGGTGGCGGCGGTGGAGATCGCGCAGCCTTTGCCGTCGAAGGCGATCTCGGCGACCTTGCCCTCCTCGTCGAGCCGGATCGTCACATGCTGCTCGTCGCCGCAGAGTGGGTTGGTGTCCTCGAACTCGAGATCGGGATCCTCCAGCCGGCCGAAGTTGTGCGGCCGCTTGTAGTGCTCGAGGATCTGGTCGCGGTAGAGCTCGTCCATCAGAGGCCGAAGACCTTGCGGGCGTCGTGGAGGCCCTCGACCAGGCGGTCGATCTCCTCCGGCGTCGTGTAGACGCCGAAGCTGGCGCGGGCGGTGGCAGCGACACCGAGATGGTCCATCAGCGGCTGCGCGCAGTGATGGCCGGCGCGGATCGCGACACCGTGGCGATCGAGGATCTCGGATACGTCGTGGGCGTGGACGCCCTCGAGCTCGAAGGAGACCGGCCCGATTCGCTCCCGGCCCCGGGGTGGACCAAAGATCTGCAGGCCGGGCACCTCGGGCAAGCGATCGAGCGCGTAGTCGGCGACGCGGCGCTCGTGCTCCAGCACTGCATCCATGCCGACTCCGTCGAGCCAGCGCAGCGCCGAGGCCATCCCGATCGCCTGGGCGATCGCCGGCGTGCCGGCCTCGAAGCGGGCCGGCGGGTCGGCGTAGGTCGTGCCCTCACGAGTCACCTTGCGGATCATCGAGCCGCCGCCGAGGAAGGGCGGCATCTCGCGCAGCAGCTCGAGCCGAGTCCCAGAGCGCCCCGATCCCGGTCGGCGCCGTAGAGCTTGTGGCCGGTGACGGCGTAGAAGTCGATCCCGAGCTCGGCCACGTCGAGGGCCAGCTTCGGCGCCGCCTGAGCGCCGTCGGCGAGCACCAGGGCGCCGGCGTCGTGGGCGAGGCGGGAGATCTCAGCGAGCGGGTTCTCGGTGCCGAGCACGTTGGAGACGTGGGTGACGGCGACGAGCTTCGGCCCCCGCTCCAGCAGCGCCGCGAAGGCCTCCATGTCGAGCAGGCCCTCGCCGGTCACCGGCACCCAGTCGATCTCGGCCCCGACCCGCTCCGCCAGCTGCTGCCAGGGGACGAGGTTGGAGTGGTGCTCCATCTCGGTGAGCACGATCCGGTCGCCCTCGCCGATGTTGGCGTCGCCCCAAGCCCGCGCGACCAGGTTGATCGCCTCGGTCGCGTTGCGGACGAAAACGACCTCGCGGCGGTCGGCGGCGCCGAGGTGGTCGGCGACGGTCGCCCGCGCCCCCTCGAAGGCCGCCGTCGCCTCGGCCGACATCGTGTGGGCGCCGCGGTGGACGTTGGAGTGGTGGGTGCGCTCGTAGCGGTCGACCGCCTGGATCGAGGCCAGCACCCGCTGCGAGCTGGCGCCGCTGTCGAGGTAGGCGACGGGCTGCCCGTTGACCTCGCGCTCCAGCGCCGGGAAGGCGGCGCGGACCTTCTCGATCGGGAACGCCGAGGGCGGGGCCTGACCTGTGCCTGTCGCCGGCGCCATCGTCCCGAGGCTAGGCGGAGGCGCCCGCCTCTACCTCCTCGCCGATCCAGCCGTAGCCCTTTTCCTCAAGCTGCTCGACCAGCTCCGGGCCGCCTTCCTTGACGATCCGCCCCTCGAACATGACGTGGACGAAGTCGGGTTTGACCATGTGCAAGATGCGCTGGTAGTGGGTGATGATCAACACGCCCATGTCCGGGCCGGCGAACTTGTTGACGCCGTCGGCGACAGTGCGCAGGGCGTCGATGTCGAGGCCCGAGTCGGTCTCGTCGAGCACCGCGATCTCCGGCCGCAGCAGAGCCAGCTGGAGCAGCTCCATCCGCTTCTTCTCGCCGCCCGAAAAGCCGTCGTTGAGGTAGCGGCTGGAGAAGTCCTTGCGGGATGTTCGCCAGCTCCATCGCCTCGCGGGCGAGCTTGGCGAAGTCTTTGATCTTGATCTGATCTTCGCCCTGGGCCTCGCGCCGAGCGTTGATGATCATCCGCAGGTACTTGCTGACCGAGACGCCGGGGATCGCGACCGGGTACTGGAAGGCCATGAAGAGGCCGGCGATAGAGCGCTCGTCGGGGGCGGCCTCGGTGATGTCCTCGCCCTTAAAGGTGATCGTGCCCTCGGTCACCTCCAGCGCCGGGTGGCCCATGATCGCGTTGGCCAGGGTCGACTTGCCCGATCCGTTCGGGCCCATCAGCGCGTGCACCTTGCCCTTCTCGACCTCGAGGTCGAGACCGCGGAGGATCTCCTTGTCCCCGGCGCTCACGTGCAGGTTGCGTATCTCCAGCTCAGACAAATCTCACTCCGTTTCTGGTTTTGAAAGATCGTGTCAGGCGGCCGTGCCCACGGGCGGGGCCGTCCGTTCGGCACGGGGGGCCGGGCCGGAGAACTCCACCAGCTCGGCCAGCGTGGTGCCCGCCAGGGCCTTGGTGACGCCGCCTTGCACCCGCGTCCACAGCAGCTTGGTCGAACAGGCGTGGTCGCCGTCGCTCTCGTGCGAGCAGAGCACTTTGCCCTCGGGCGCCTCGTGGAAGCACTCCATCGGGGCGATCTGGCCTTCCAGCGCCTCGACGACCGCGTCCATCGTGATCGCCTCGGCGGGCTGGGCGAGCCGGTAGCCGCCGTGGGCGCCCCGGGTCGAGGTCACCAGCCCGGCTTTGCGCAGCTTCGCGACCAGGTGCTCGAGGTAGGAGAGCGGCAGCCGCTCCGCCTCAGCGACGGCGCTCAGCGAGATCGGCGCCGAGCCGGGCTGGCGGCCCAGCTCGACCATCAATCGCACTCCGTACTCGGCCTTGGTCGAAAACAGCATCTGCAGAAATCCTACTGAAGCGGTCGGTTATGCGGACGCGCCTTCGCTCGCCGCCTCTTTCCCGAGCTCCATATGGGCGCGGCTGTCACTACCGCGGATCAGGACGAGCGTCAGGACGAAGCCGAGCAGAGCGATCCCGGCCCCGCCGAGGAAGGCGGCCTGGAAGCCCTCGGTCAGCGCGCCGGCGCTCGGTGCGCCAGTCGGCGCCAGGTCTTCTGTGCGGGAGATGGCGATCGTCGAGAGCACAGCTAGGCCGAGCGCGCCGCCGATTTGCTGCGAGGTGTTGATCAGGCCGCTGGCCAGGCCCGCCTCGTTCTCCTCGACGCCGGAGACGGCGGCGATCGTCGTCGTCACGAAGGCGAAGCCGAGGCCGGCCGCGGCGAACAGCGACGGGCCGAGGATGTCGGTGGCGAAGCTGCCGCCGACCGAGACGCGGCTGAACCAGGTCAGGCCGATGACGATGAACATCAGCCCCGCTGCGAGCACCGGCTTGTAGCCGAGCTTGGTCACCAGCTGGGAGGCGATCCCGGCCGAGGCCATGATCACGAGGGCCAGCGGCAGGTAGGAGAGCCCGGCGTGGATCGCGCTGTAGCCGAGCACCTGCTGCATATATAGGGAGATGAAGAAGAACATCGAGAAGAGCGAGGCGCCGACCAGCAGCCCGACCACGTTGGCGCCGGTCAGGGTGCGGATGCGGAAGATCGAGAACGGGACCAGCGGCTTGGTGGAGCGCAGCTCGATCGCGACGAAGGCCGCGAGCAGCGTCACCGAGAGCGCGATCAGGCCGATCGTCTGGGCCGATCCCCAGCCGGCGTCGGTTGCGTCCACCAGCGCGTAGACCAGGATCGAGAGCGCCGCGGTGACGGTGACGGCGCCGGCGACGTCGAAGGCGCGGGTCTCGTGTTCGGCCCGGCTTTCGGCGATCAGTCGCGGGGTCAGCGCGAAGGCGATCAGTGCTGACGGGCACGTTGACCCAGAGCACCCACTCCCATCCGAGGCCGTCGGTGAGGATGCCGCCGAGCAGGACGCCGGCCGCGCCGCCCGAGCCTGCCACCGCGCCCCAGACCCCGAGCGCCTTGTTGCGCTCGGCGCCGTCGCTGAAGGTGGTGGTGACGATCGAGAGCGCGGCTGGGGAGATGATCGCGGCGCCGAGGCCCTGCGCGGCGCGGGCGGCGATCAGCTGCCCCTCGGTGGCGGCGAAGCCGGCGGCGAGCGAGGCGACCGCGACCAGCAGCAGGCCCGCCATGAACACCCGGCGGCGGCCCAGCAGGTCGGCGGTGCGGCCGCCGAGCAGCAGGAAGCCGCCGAAGGTGAGCACGTAGGCGTTGACGACCCAGGGCAGGTTCTCCTGGGAGAAGTCGAGCGCTTTGCCGATCGAGGGCAGCGCCACGTTGACGATCGAGGCGTCGAGGACGACGACGAACTGCGCCGAGCAGAGCAGGACCAGGGCCAGCCAGCGCTTCTCTCTGAATTCTCCGTTGCCCTCCATCGACTGGCCCCTCAGTCAAGCAAAGTGAGGAGACCGGCTCAGGGCTCGATCAGGCCGCGGCGGATCGCGTAGCGGACCAGCTCGACCCGGTCGCGCATGCCGAGCTTGCGCATCGCGTTGGCGCGGTGGTTCTCGACCGTCTTCTCGGAGAGATGGAGGACCTCGGCGATCTGCTTCGTCGTGTTCGCCTCGGCGACCAGCTTCACCACCTCCTCCTCGCGCGGGGTCAGCTCCTCCTCGCCGCTGGAGCCGCGCTCGAGCACGTCCTTGATCAGAGTGCGCTGCGCCTCGGGGGTGAGGAAGGGCTCGCCGCGCTCGACCGCGCGGATCGCAGCGAGCAGGTCGGTATCCGCCTGCGCCTTCAGCACGTAGCCGGAGGCGCCTGCCTTCAGCGCCTCGAACAGGTAGCGCTCGTCGTCGTGCATTGAGAGGATCAGCACCGCGACCTCGGGCGCTTGCTGCTTGATCTCGCGGGTCGCCTGCAGCCCGGTCAGCTTCGGCATCTTCACGTCGAGGATCGCCAGGTCGGGCCGCTCCCTGATCGCCAGCTCACGCGCCTCGGCGCCATCCGCCGCCTCGCCGACGACCTCGATATCCCCTTGTTGCTCCAGCAGCAGCCGGATCCCGGAGCGAACGATCCCGTGGTCGTCTGCGATCAGGACTCGCATGCGCTCAGTCTGTCAGTCGTTCGCAGGGGGCGAATCGGCGTGGCTTGGCGACTTAACCCCGGTAGTGCACCCCAAACTCGCCAAGCCCGATCTGCTGCTCGCTGAGATCGCGAAGAAGCAGCATGGGGTCGTCTCGATCGCCCAGCTGCGGCGATCGGGCCTGGGCAAGGAAGCGATTAGGACGCGCGTGCGCGGCGGACGCCTACATCGCCTCCATCGCGGTGTCTATGCGGTGGGGCATACGGCGTTGGCACCGGATGGCGGCTGGATGGCGGGGGTGCTCGCCCTTAGCAGGGGACCTGACGAAGGCAGCGGCACTGTGTTCGATCGGTGGAGCGCTGCGGTGAGCCATCGCAGTGCGGCGTACCTTTGGAGACTGTTGCCGGTTAAGCAGTCGCCTTGCGACATAGTCGTCAGCGGGAACGGAGGAAGGGCGCGCCGCCCTGGGCTTCGCGTACATCGCTCGCTCACGCTGGTGCCCGCGGACGTGACGCTTCGCCGCGGGATCCCGGTCACGACCCCGGCGCGGACGATCGCGGACCTGCGTGCAGCGGTTTCGGCTGGCTGGGCCTGGGCCGTCTCAGATTGGGAGATGCGAAGGGCGATCCGACAGGCGAGTGTGCTCGGCCTGCCGATTGACGACGAGGATGGTGTTGATCGCACTCGCAGCGATTTGGAGAGTGACTTCCTGCGGCTGTGTCGTCGCCACCGGCTGCCACGACCCGAAGTCAACGTGCGGGTCGGCCCGCATCTCGTCGACTTTCTCTGGCCGGAGCGACGAGTGGTCGTCGAAACCGACAGCTACCTCTACCACCGGGGCAAGGCGGCCTTCCAGGACGACCGCGCCCGCGATCTCGACCTGAAGCGGCGCGGTTTTGAGGTTTTGCGCCTCTCCGAACGGCAGGTGAACGAGCAGCCGGGAATGGTCGCGGAGGTGCTGGCGGCGGCGCTTGCATAGCCGGGACCGTGAGGCGCACGGTGGTGCCCGCGCCCGGCCGCGACTCGATCGTCAGCTCGCCGCCGACCAGCAGCGCCCGCTCGCGCATTCCGGCGATTCCAAGGCCGCCCTCGGACTCGTCGAAGGCGAAGCCGCGACCGTCGTCGCCGACCTCGAGCTCGACCCCGCCGTCGTCGCGGCGGCGCAGGACGACCGCGACGCGCTCGGAGCCGCTGTGCCTGGTCGCGTTGGAGAGCGCCTCCTGGGCGACGCGGTAGACGACCAGCTGGGCGTCGTCGCCGAGGTCGGAGAAGTCGCCGTCGGCGGCGAACTCGGCCTCGACGTCGCCGCGGGAGAGTTGCTCGACCTGCCCCGCGGTGGCCGCCGCCAGGCCGAGGTCGTCGAGCGCGGTGGGGCGGAGCTGGCGGGCAAGGGAGAGCAGCTCTCGCATCGCCTGGTTGGCGAGCGCCTTGGTCTCGGCCAGCTGCCCCTCCAGCTCGGGAGGAGCCGCCTCGCGGGCGGCCTCTAGCCGCAGCAGCAGCCCGGTCAGCGACTGGTTCACCTCGTCGTGGAGGTCGCGGGCGACGCGCGTCCGCTCCTCCTCCTGTGCCCGCAGCGCCGCGCTGCCGGCGCGGCGGCGCTCCGCTTCCAGCCGTCGCATCATCCGCAGGAAGGCGAGCTCGAGCCGCTCGACCTCCTCCGACTCGCCGACGCCGTCGATCGAGGCGGGGAGGACCTGGCCGGGGCTGCTCAGGTCGACCTTCTCCATGTCCTCGATCAGCCTCTCCAGCGGCGCGAAGCGCCGGCGCAGCGCGATCAGGTTGACGAGCGAGGCCGATCACGGCGAGGGAGAGCACGACGATGACTAGGGTCGTCACAAGGCGAGAATAGGGGTTGCCCCCTATGGCCAGTTTCGCCTGCTAGCGGGATGATTTACGCTGCCAGGCCACTCGACAAGGAGAGCAGAGGCATGAAGACCACGAGAGAGTCCACCTTCGGCGCGACGCTGCGCACGACGATCCTGCTGGCCTCCCTCACCGGCCTGCTCGTTCTTATTGGCGCCCTTATCGGCGGTCCCAGTACGGCCGCGCTCTTCCTCGGGATCGGCCTGCTGATCAACCTCGGCTCCTACTTCTTCAGCGACAAGCTGGCGCTGAAGATGAGCCGCGCCCAGCCGCTCGAGGAGTCCGAAGCGCCGCGGCTCTACCAGGTGTGCGGGAACTGACGACCCGCGCCGACCTGCCGATGCCGCGCCTCTACATGATCCCTCAGGACCAGCCCAACGCCTTCGCCACCGGTCGCAACCCGAAGAACGCGGCCGTAGCGGTCACCCGCGGGATCACCAAACTGCTCTCCGAGGACGAGCTGCGCGGCGTGCTCGCGCACGAGCTCGCGCACGTCAAGCACCGCGACATCCTGATCCAGTCGGTCGCCGCGGCGATCGGCGGCGCGATCACCTACATCGCCTACATGCTGATGTGGTTCGGGGGCGAGGACGAGTCGCCGCTCAGCCTGGTGGCGTCACTGGCCCTGGTCCTGTTGGCGCCGATCGCGGCGTCGATCATCCAGCTCTCGATCTCGCGCCAGCGCGAGTACGCGGCCGACGCCGGCGGCGCTCAGATCTGCGGCAACCCCGAGTCGCTGGCCAGCGCCCTTCTGCGCCTAGAGCAGGGGGCGGAGGCGATCCCGATGCAGGTCAACCAGGCGGCCGAGCCGCTCTACATCGTCAAGCCCTTCAAGGGCGGCGGGATCGCCGGTCTCTTCTCGACCCACCCGCCGATCGAAGAGCGGGTCAAGAGGCTGCGCCAGATGCGCCCCAGCCTCGGCTGAGCCAACCTTCATAGACCCATCTACTTGGAAGGGCCGGCAGAGCACCGGCCCTTCTCTTCGAGGACGCTAGTCGACCCCGCACCTAACGGTCCCTGCGCTGTTTAGGAACTACACTGGACGCATAGCGGATACGTGGGGTTTCCGATAGTGGGGAAGGGCGAGTGAAGGAGCATCGAGGCAGGGGAGCGTTGCTCGCCCTGGCGGTCGCCGCCGTGCTCCTCGTGGGCGGCGGGACCGCCGCGGCGGCGGGACCGCCGCAAATCGTCTCCTCCTGGGTGACGGGCGTCACCGCCACCGGGGCCACCCTGCGCGCCGAGATCAACGCCAACGGGCTCAACACGAGCTACCGCTTCGAGTACATCGCGGAGGCCGCGTACGAGGCCAATCTCAACGCCGTGCCGCCGCGCGAAGGCTTTTTCGGGGCGGCCAAAGCACCGCCTGGCAATCCAGCCGGGATCGGCTCGAGCACCACTCCCCTGGCGGTGGCGCAGTCGATTGGCGCCCTCACGCCAATCACCAGCTACCGCTTCCGCCCGGTGGCGAGCAACTCCGCGGGCTCCATCGTCGGGCCCGAGCGCCGTCTCACCACGCAGGGGACCTCCCTCGTCTTCCGGCTACCCGACGACCGAGCCTGGGAGATGGTCTCGCCGGTCGGCAAGAACGGCGGCGCCATCGCCGCCCCGGAAACGCTCTTCGGCGGCGGCGACTTCCAGGCGGCGGCGGGCGGGTCCGCCGTCACCTACGGCTCCGCCACCGCCTTCGGCGACGCCGCCGGCGCCCCGCCCAGCTCTCAGTACGTCTCTCGCCGTACCGCCGCCGGCTGGGTCACGGAGAACGTCTCCACTCCACTTGAGTCCGCCGCCTACGGCGACGATCCGGACGGGGCGCCCTACCGGCTCTTCTCCGCCGACCTGGCTCGTGGCCTCATGTTCGGCGGGCTTCCCTGCCGCGGGGGGCTCGAAGGATGCCCCGCACCCAACCCCGTCCTGCCCGGAACCGGAGCCCCTCCCGGTTACATGGCCTACTACCTGCGAGAGGGCGCGAGCGGGAAATTCGCCTCGCTCCTCACAGCTGCAGATCTCGCCCACAGCGTCGTCAGCCCCGAATCCTTCGAGGTCGCCTTCGCTGGTGCCTCTCCCGACCTCTCGGTCGTCGTGCTCTCCAGCTGCGCCAGGCTCACCGAAAACGCAAAAGAGGTCCTAGCCGGACCGGGGAAATGCGATCCCGACGAGCAGAACCTCTATCGCCGGGATGCTCTGGGCCTGAGGCTCGTCAGCTTCTCGTCCGGCGGGGTGGGCGCCCCGGGGGCCGAGATCGCCGCACCGATCGGCGCGATCTCCGAGGACGGCGCGCGAATTTACTGGATGCGAGGCGATGACCTCTTCCTGCACCAGGACGTGCCGATCGCACCTGTGGACGAAACCGTGGCGAAAGAAGCGACGTTCGAGACCGCCTCGGCAAACGGCGTGGTGGCCTTCTTCAGCAAAGAAGGCCACCTCTATAGCTTCACCTTGCCTGGCGAAGCGATCGTCGACCTGACTCCTGCTGGCGGAGTGCTTGGCGTCCTCGGCGCCTCGGCCGACGGCGCCGACGTCTACTACCAGGACGCGGGAGGACTGAGGCACTGGCACGACGGCACGACCACGACCGTCGCGCCCGGCGCCTCCGCGGCCGCTCCGAGCAACTTCCCGCCCGCCACCGGCACCGCCCGGGTCAGCCCCGACGGGGAGCGCCTCGCTTTCCTCTCCACCGCGGAGCTGACCCCGTTCGACAACGCCGGCCAGAGCGAGGTCTACCTCTATGGGGCGCTGCCGGGCGGCGGCGGCCCGCAACTCGTCTGCGCTTCCTGCAATCCGACCGGCGAACGCCCGCAAGGGCTCTCGTCGATCCCGGGGGCGCTCGTCAACGGCTCGACACAGGCGTACAAGCCACGTGTCCTATCCGCCAGCGGCGCTCGTCTCTTCTTCGACTCCGCCGACGAGCTGGTCGTCCACGACACCAACTCGCACACCGACGTCTACCAGTGGGAGGCGGCCGGGGTGGGGGGCTGCAAACGCGCGCCCGGGTGCATCAGCCTGATCTCCAGCGGCCGCAGCCTCGAGGGTGCCCGCTTCATCGACGCCTCCGCCAGTGGCAATGACGCTTACTTCATCACCGATGGCTCCCTCGTCGGCGTCGATCCCGGCGCGGTCGATCTCTACGACGCCAGAGTGGGGGGCGGCTTCGCCGAGCCGCAGATGCCGATCGCCTGCGTGGCGGACGCTTGCCAGCCCCTGCCCGCGCCCCCCGACGACCCGGCGCCGGGGACGCTGATCAGGAACGCCGGCAATCCGCCACCGCACGTCTTCAAGGAACGCAGGAAGAAGAGGAAGCGGGCAAAGGGCAAGCGCAGGGGCCAGAGGAAAGGCCACGGCACGCGCCGGGGGAGGGAGACTCGGTGAAGGGACGGCAGGCGCCTCGACTTGTCTCCCTCGTCTTGGCATTCGCAGCGCTGCTGGCGACCCCGGCCTCCGCGCACGCCTTCGACTTCCTGCCGGGGGCGGAAGGCTTCGACGCGAAGGTCTACGACGAGGGGCGCGTGGTCGCGACGGAAGCCGGCTCGCACCCGGTCGCGCTTGAGATTGACATCGGCTTCGGCAGCAGCGGCGCCTTCCCGGAGGACGACCTCAAGGACCTCAGCCTCGAGCTGCCTCCCGGCTTGATCGAAAACCCGACGGCGGTTCCCCGCTGCAGTCAGGAGCGCTTCCACACCCCGCGCTCCTCGCCCTTCGAAGAAAGCCTCTCCGGGGAGGACTGCTTCGACCGCAACCAGGTTGGGATCGTCGAGGTTCGCTCCTCCCGTGGCGGCGGGGAAACCCGCACCTTCGGTCTCTTCAACCTCGTTCCGCCGCCGGGCGCGCCCTCGGCGATCGGCTTCAATCCCTACGGGGACCCGATCGTCCTGATCCCCGAGGTGCGCCAGGCGGAGGGCGAATATGGGCTCACCCTCAAGGCGAAGAACGTCTCCCAGCTGGTTGGGATCAAGGGCCTCACTCTGACGATCTGGGGCACGCCCTGGTCGATCCTCCACAACACCCTGCGCGGCGACTGCCTCAACGCCATCGAGCCCGACTTTGGCTGGTCCAAATGCTCGATCGGTCGGCCCGCCACCAATCCCGCCACCGCTTATCTGACCCTGCCGACCTTCTGCGACGTCCCGCTCGGCTTCACCGCGGTTGCCACTTCATGGCAGGAGGCGGGCACGGTTACCGCAACCTCCGCGTCATCGTCGCTCAAAGCCTGCTCGTCGCTCGACTTCAAACCGGAATCGATCGCCCAGCTCTCCGACCCCCGTGCCTCCTCGCCATCCGGCTACACCTTCTGGATCGACGTCGACACGCTGGGCGTGACCGACCCCGGACGGCGTGCTCCGTCCCCCGTGAGGAAGGCTGTGGTCACCCTCCCCGAAGGGGTGACGATCAACCCCTCGGTGGGGTCGGGCCTCGGCGTCTGCACGCAGGCCCAGTACGCGGCGGAGACCCCCTCGTCGCCCCCCGGCGCTGGCTGCCCCAACGAATCGAAGATCGGCGACTTCCACGTCAAAAGTCCGCTCTTCACCGAGCGGGTGGAGGGCGCGATCTTCCTTGCCGCGCCCTTCGACAACTCGTTCGGCTCGCTGATCGCGATCTACCTAGTCGCCAAGGCCCCCGAGCGGGGCATCCTGGTCAAGGTCGCGGGGAGGCTGGACGCCGACCCTGTGACCGGGACGTTGACGGGGACCTTCGACCGGCTGCCGCAGCTGCCGTACTCCGAGCTGCGCATCCACTTCCGCGAAGGCCAGCGCAGCCCCCTCGCCACGCCGGCTGCCTGTGGCACCTTCTTCACCCGGTCCGCGCTGACGCCCTGGCGAGATGCCAGCTTGGTCCGGTCCGTCTCGTTGCCGCTCGCGATCACCGCCGGGGCGGGCGGCGGTCCCTGTCCCGGCGCCGGCCCAGCTCCCTTCGCGCCGCAGGCCAAAGGCGGCACGCTCAACTCGCAGGCCGGCGCCTACACGCCCTTCTACCTGCACCTGACTAGGACCGCCGTCGAGCAGGAGATCGTCTCCTACTCGGCTGAGATGTCACCTGGCCTGCTCGGCAAGATCGCCGGCATCCCCTACTGCCCCGACGCGGCCATCGCTGCTGCCGCGCAGCGCTCGGGGGTGGCGGAGCGCGACGATCCCTCCTGCCCAGAGGCCAGCCGGATCGGGCGCACCGTCGCCGGCTACGGGGTCGGCTCGGTGCTGGCTTACGCGCCCGGGGGTCTGTACCTCGCGGGTCCCTACCGCGGCTCCTCCTTCTCGGTGGTGGCGATCGACTCCGCGCTCGTCGGTCCCTTCGACCTCGGCGTGGTCATCGTGCGCTCGGCGATCCGCGTCGATCCCCGGACCGCCCAGGTCTCGATCGACGCCACCGGCACCGACCCGATCCCCCACATCGTCCAGGGCATCCCGATCCACCTGCGCGACGTTCGCGCCTACATCGACCGGCCAAACGTGACCCTCAACCCGACCAGCTGCGAGCCGTTCACGATCGCCTCGGCGCTGAACGGAGCCGGCAAGCGCTTCGCAGATCGCAGCGACGACACCCTCGCCACGGCGACGGCGCCCTTCCAGGCCTTCAACTGCGGCACGCTCGGCTTCAAACCACGGATCTCCCTGCGCCTCAGGGGCGGTGTCAAACGCGGCCGCCATCCTTCGCTTCGCGTCGCGGTCCGGCCGAGGAAAGGCGACGCCAACATCGCCGCCGCCCAGGTGACCCTTCCCCGCACGCTCTTCCTCGACCAGGACAACATCGCCGGGATCTGCACCAAAGTGCAGTTCGCCGCCGACCGCTGCCCACCGACCTCCGTCTATGGGCGCGCCCGTGCCTTCACCCCGCTGCTCGAGAAACCGCTGGAAGGGCCGGTCTACCTGCGTTCCTCCAGCAATCCACTGCCGGACCTGGTCTTCGCCCTCGAGGGTCAGGGCATCCAGATAGACCTCGCCGGCCGGATCGACTCCGCCGAGGGCGGGCTGCGCGGCACCTTCGACGTCATCCCTGACGCTCCGGTGACCAAGTTCGTCCTCAACATGCGAGGCGGCGCCAAACGAGGCCTGCTCGTCGTCGCCACCGGGCGCTTCTGCGGCAAGCCGCGGCTTGCCCGCTCGAGGATGCGCGGCCACAACGATCGTGGCTGGGTGAGCAGGCCCGAAGTCAGGGCGAAGTGCTCGAAAGGCAAGAAAGGCAAGAAGCGAGGAGGCGGACGATGAAGGCGAGGACTTGGCCGCTCTGGGGATGCCTGCTCTGGGTGCTGCTCCTGGCACTTGGGGGCGCCGCGCCGGCGCAGGCCGACCGATCCCTGATCTCCGAGACCGCTGTCAAAACCCGGTTTTGCCTCAGGTGTCCTCCTCCTCCGCCCGATTTAGAGTTCCTTCCCCCACCCGAAGGCCAGATCGAAGGCGCTTGCGGCGTGGCGGTGGCGGGAAGCGACATCTACGTCTCCGACTACTACCACCGCGACGTCCACGTCTTCCCCGGAGGCGCCTACCTATCCACGATCAAAGATGTGGCGCCGGCGCCGGAAGGGCCCTGCGGGCTCGCGGCCGGCCCGGGTGACGCCCTCTACGCCAACATCTGGCACCAGCGGGTGGTCAGACTCAAACCCACGTTCCAGACCTTCGACACCGGCCACTCGACCGGCGTCGCGGTCGACGGCGCCGGCAACGTCTACGTCAACGACCGCACCTATGTCGCCGTCTACGAGCCGTCGGGGGCGCCCGTTCTCGACGGGGGAGAGCCGCTCAAAATCGGCTTGGGCAGCCTCGGAGACGGCTTCGGAGTGGCCGTCGACTCGGGCCGCGTCTACGTCCCCGACGCCGCCGACGGCACGGTCAAGGTCTACGAGCCGGCGACCGACCCGCTCGTCCCGGCCGACGTCATCGACGGCGCGGCCGTTCCCGGCGGCGGGTTCGTCTCGCTGGTCGACGCCTCGGTCGCCGTCGACCCGACCAACGGCCATCTGCTGGTTGTCGACAACCTCAAACCGGGATACGAACACCCCCAGGCGGCGGTCTACGAGTTCGACTCCACGGGTGCCTTCCTCGGCCAGCTTCCCGAGGCGGCGGCGGAGCCGGAAATCCCGGCGGGGCCGATCCACGGCGAGCCGAGCGGGATCGCCGTCGACCCGACCAACGGTGTCCTCTACGTCACCGACGGCAATAGCGAAGGGTCGAACGTCTTCGCCTACGGGCCATACACGCCAGGAGACGGCCTCGAGGCAGGCGCGCCGCCGCCGGGAGGAGAGGATTCGCTGGGGAGTGCTGCGGCGGGCCAGGCAGCGGGCGCGATGGACGCTTCCGCGACCGTCCTCGCGCCGAGCTCCTCACGCCTCAGCCGTCCCGCCAGGCGGTCGCGCAAGAAGGCCCGGCGGGGGAGGGGTGGGGTTGCCGTCTGGGGTGCCGTGGCGCTGCACGGCCGCGCCCGCCGTTGACCTGGGAGTGTTAAGAACTGGCCTGTACGCCCGCACGGGCGATGCGCCTGGTCGCCGCTCTCAAATACGGCTTGAGATGACAGTTATGGGGCCGAGAAATGGCTGAACTGTGATGTTGGTACGCCATGCGTTGCAGACAATTCCCTACGCTAATCTGAGTATGGCGACGATGCCCAAGAGCTGGACAGACGAGCGGCTCGAAGAGCGGTTCGGTCGAATCGACGAGCGCTTCGACAGGGTCGAATCTGACCTGAAAGAGTTGCGTGTGACACGAAGGCCGGCTTCGAGCAGACCCACGTCGACATGCGCGAGATCCACGCGCGCTTCGACGCCTTGCAACGCACCATCATTCAGCTAGGCGGTGTTGCGATTGCCGCCCTCCTTGGTTTGGTCGCTACGCAGCTCGGCCTGATCGTCACCCAGGTTTGACGCGGGGGGCCGATGGGCCCTCGCACCTGGCGCTATACTTTATGAAGTAAAGCCGGATCGGAATTCGGGTATTTAGGAGACGCATGGCCACAGAGGCGCAGACCAAGCAGCAAGTCGAGGAGATCGAGCCGTTCGAGGCTGCGCAGGAGATCGAGGGCGGCGACGTCGTCCTGGTCGACACGCGCGAGCCGCACGAGTTTCAGGAGTCCCACCTCGAGGGGGGCAAGCTGGTGCCGCCGGGGCTGCTTGGCGACGAGATCGTCGCTGCCGCGCCCGACAAGTCGGCGCGCACGATCCTCTACTGCCGCAGTGGCAACCGCTCCTACAAGGCGGCCGAGCAGATGCAGGCGCTCGGCTACGAGGACGTCGCCTCGATGGCCGGCGGGATCCTCGCCTGGCAGGAGCAGGGCCTGCCGGTGGTCGCCGCCGAAGGGATGACCCCTGAGCAGCGCGACCGCTACTCGCGCCACACGCTGCTGCCCGAGGTCGGGGTCGAGGGCCAGCTGAAGATGCTGAACGCCAAAGTGCTGCTGGTCGGCGCCGGCGGGCTCGGCGCCCCGACCGCGCTCTACCTCGCCGCGGCGGGAATCGGCACGATGGGGCTGGTCGACGACGACGTCGTCGACGCCTCCAACCTGCAGCGTCAGGTGATCCACAACACCGAGCGGGTCGGGATGCCGAAGACGGAGTCGGCGCGACTGACGATCGAGGCACTCAACCCCGACGTGAAAGTGGTCGAGCACGGTCTCCGGCTCGACGCCTCCAACATCCTCGAGATCATCGAGGACTACGACGTGATCGTCGACGGGGCCGACAACTTCCCCACCCGCTACCTGCTCAACGACGCCTCGGTGCGGCTGCGCAAGCCGGTCGTCTCCGCCTCGATCCTCAGCTTCGACGGGCAGATCTCGACCTTCGTCCCCTACGAGGGACCCTGCTATCGCTGCCTCTACCCGACGCCGCCGCCGGCCGAGCTGGCGCCGAGCTGCTCGGCCAACGGCGTGCTCGGCGCGATGGCCGGCACGATGGGTCTGCTCCAGGCCAACGAGGTGCTGAAGCTGGTGCTCGGCATCGGCGAGCCGCTGGTCGGCCGCCTGCTCCTCTTCGACGCGCTCAGCACCCGCTTCACCGAGCTCAAGGTGCGACGCGACCCCGAGTGCCCGATCTGCGGCGAGAACGCGCCGGAGATCCCCGAGTCGGCGATGGGCCAGTTCCCCGACTACGAGCTCTTCTGCACCGGCTGATGGCCGTCGCGCCGCTCGACCCTCGCCGCCTTCAATAGGATCGCGGCCTGATGGCGACGGTCCGGATCCCACCCGTCCTGCGCGCGCAGACCGGCGGTCAGCCTGAAGTCGAGGCGGCAGGCTCGACCGTGGGCGAGGTGCTGCGGGCGCTGACCGCCGAGCACCCCGATACCCAGAGCCAGCTCTTCGGCCCCGACGGCGACCTCAACCGCTACGTCAACGTCTACCTCAACGACGAGGACGTGCGGGTGCTGAACGGACTGGAGACGGGCGTCTCCGATGGCGATACCGTCGTGATTCTCCCCGCCATGGCCGGCGGCTGACCGACCTCCAGCTGTTCTGTGGCGGGTAGTTGAGAGCCCGCGAAAATTTACGCTTCCGGCACCCACATGTGACGTTTTGTCCGCTAGCGTGGGATCATGGACGCGGTGAGGGAAAGTTGGACAGACGAGCGGCTCGATGACCTCAACGACCGAGTCGCCGAAATGGGCCGGCGCATGGACGATGGCTTCAACCGGGTCCATGAGGAGATTCGAGCTCTGCGCACCGAAACCAAGGCCGAAATCGGCGAGCTGCGCAAGGAAACCAAGGCTGAATTCGGGGCGCTACGCGGAGAGATCGGGGCTCTCCACCGGCTCATCCTGCAGGTCGGTGGCGGCATGGTCGTCACGATGCTGATCGGCTTCCTTGGGATAGCGACCCAGCTTTAAGCGCCGCCGCTAGCCCTGCCCTGGTAGTGGGTCAGTTTGAATCGAGAGGCCATCAGCCCTAGATCGCGCCGACTTATTGCTCTAGCTTCGCCTGGTACTTAGAGACCAGAAAGCGCCCCCGCGTCGGTGGAACGACCGGGGGCATGGCACCAGGAGGTAAGTCCCGATGCTTGACCAGCCTAGCCCGCGGCGTGCGTGCGCGGATACGGTCGTCCAGCGAGCAGTCATGGCGATGGCACTGGCCGTGTACCCGATGTGGCGCACGATCCCTGAACTCGGCCGAAAGATCGACTGCGGAGACGCCGCAGAGCGCGCGGTGCGCGATCTCGTCGGCATCGGCTTGTTGGAGTGCCGGGGAGTCTCGATCCGGCCGACTCTCGCCGCTATCCACTTCGACCGTCTCGGCCTGTGAACGTCGCGGCCCACTTCGGCCGAAATCTTGCCCGCTGTCGCAAACGCGTGGGCATCTCGCAGGAAGAGGCCGCCGTTCGTGCCTCGTTGCACCGCACAGCCGTTGGGCAGCTCGAGCGCGGGGAACGCACCGCTCGGGTCGACACGTTGATCAAGCTGGCCGGGGCGCTGGGCGTCGAGCCTGGCGAGCTGCTGGACGGTCTCGAATGGGAGCCGGGCGGGACGCGACTCGGAGGGTTTGAGCTACCCGACCAGAACGCTACGCTCTGAGCATGGCTAAGCAGTCGAAGAAGCCCGCAGACTTGAACCGGCTTGCGGCCGCCATTGTGGGGGATGCGACCGACGAGATGCGGCAAGAGCCTGAAAGCCCACATGCCATTGCCGGCCGACTAGGCGGCAAGAAAGGCGGGAAGAGTCGAGCCGGACGCATGACGGCGGCAGAGCGCTCTCAAGCAGCCGAGAAGGCGGCTAGGGCGCGTTGGAGAAACACCTAAGTCCTCTCTTACGCAGTTTCAGGCAAGGCACGCCCAGGGTGTCGGCTTGCCTTGTACTCGTCGACCCATTGCCGAGTCGAGTACCAATTTCCCCCATGCTTATTGGCCTTGAGCCTGCCACGTTGCGCAGCGCCAACAAGCGCCGCTCGCGATAGATCTTCGTCCGCGAGCCCGGCGAGGGGGACCACCGAAAGCGGCCCGGCGAGATTGGGCATCAAGAAGCGATAAATGCCCTCTCGAACAGACCGAGCAAGCAATTCAGCGAGCGCGCCAGGGTCTTCGTCGTCGGCTCGCTGCAGGGCCGCTAGATAGCGTTTTCGCTCCCCCTTGTAGATGATGGCGGGGGGATAGCCGTTCTGAACTAGGAGCATCGTGAGCACCAAGCGACCGGCTCGGCCATTGCCATCCGGGAATGGGTGAATCCGCTCAAAAGCAGCATGGCGCTCAGCTAGGTGCTCAATTGTGTGGCAGTCCCCTGGTGGCCCCTCATTGGTCTCTCTTAGCCAATCTCCAATGAGAGACGAAACGATGCTAGGCGGCGGCGGAGTCAAATCAGGCCGGAGGGGTTCGATATCGCCAGTTCGGTAGCCACCCGGAGTCTCGTCAGACCGAAGCCCCTCAGGTGGGAAGTGAACCCAGACGGACTCGACGGTCAGATGGTGGATGCGGCGTAGATCGGACTCCGTGATCGTGTCTCCGTCCCGGAATCGGCCGCGGTAGGCGCCCTCATAAGTCCAGCGTGCGGCCTCTCCATAGGCCTTCGCCTCCATCCACTCCTTGAGCTCGTGAGCGCTCCCGGTCACGACGCCCTCCTCAAGAAGGAGCTGGACCTGTTTCCGGCGCAGCGTATTCCCCTCGATTGCGGTCGAGTTGTGGGTCTCTTCGATCCAGATATCGGCCCACACGTTTTGAAAGACGGTTGGCTCAGGAAGGCCGCCAATGATGTTCAAATCTCGACGAGCCTCGTCGAGGCTCTTGAAGACCTGCTGGCGGCTGGGGCGTCCTCGCGGCATAACCTTGTCCAGTATATCTATTTTAAATTCAATCTGGACAAGGCTGGGAACATTCGTTCTGGTTGTCGCGGCAAGAAAAAACTAATTCCATCTGGACCAGGTTTCAGAAAGGCCCTGGAAAGGCCTAGTCTTTCCGTCCGGTGCTTACGCATAATGGTCAGTATGAACAGGCTGTCCACCGAGAAGCGTGCCCAGATCATCGGTGCCTTGGTCGAGGGCAACAGCATCCGAGCCACAGTCCGGATGACCGGGGCAGCCAAGAACACGATCACCAAGCTCCTGGGCGATCTCGGGGAAGCCTGCACCGTCTACCAGGACCAGACGCTGCGCGATCTCCCCTGCAAAGTGATCGAGGCCGACGAGATCTGGGCCTACTGCTACGCGAAGAAAAAGAACGTGCCGGAGGAGTTCAAAGGGACTCCCGGCTACGGCGATGTCTGGACCTATACGGCCCTCTGCGCCGACACCAAGCTCGTTCCTAGCTGGCTCGTCGGGGAGCAAAGCACCGACGACGCCTACGTCTTCATGTGCGACCTGGCGAGCAGGATGGCGAACCGCATCCAGCTAACGACCGATGGGAACAGCATCTACGAACAAGCCGTGGGGCCAGCCTTCCGCCAGAAGGTCGATTGGGCGCAGATCCACAAGACCTACAGCTCGCCTGGTCCCACTGCCGAGTACAAATACAGCCCGCCGGTCTGCACTGGCGCGAAGGTCCGGGCCCTGAAGGGCGATCCCGACCGGGACCGGATCTCGACCAGCTACGTCGAGCGGCAGAACCTCTCGATGCGGATGGGGATGCGGCGCTTCACGAGGCTGACCAACGGCTTTAGTAAGCGAGTTGAGAACCTTGCGCATGCGGTTTCGCTCCACTTTTTGCACTACAACTTTGCCCGCCCTCACCAGTCGCTCATGGAGCGCTACCCGCAGACTCCGGCGATGGCGGCCGGCGTGGCGGACCACATCTGGTCTCTGGAAGAGATCGCGGCGCTAGTGGATTAAGCCTTACGGGTCGGCGCGGGGAAGACTTCGTCAGATCCGGGAGTGTCAGGGAAGTTCTGAAAAAGAGGCTCAGTTGTCGGACGGCGGCGCTCAACCTTAGGTGCGCGGCGAAACGCGAGGCTGCCCATCAAGCGCGGCATGTCGATTCGTTTTCCCGCAAGCAACTCCTCAACGGTAAGAAGTTGAATGCGTGAATGTGGGAGCCACGCACCGACACCCTCCGAACCCGAGTGATAGTGGCCGGCGCTAGCCGCCTCTTCCCGCATAGGCCGAGTCGGTTCGCGCATGCTGATGAGCACCCCGATCTCTGCCTGCTCCCGGTCGATGACGCCCCGGAGGTCGCGGACAGCACCAACCCCTGTCCTTCCACCCTTCACCGAGATGAGCACCTGATGCGCCTTGCCCCCAAGCTTCTCGAAGAATGGAAGCCGACCATCGATACCGCGATCTGCCCCCTTTTTCTTCGTTGTGGTTCGGGCACCCACGAGACCCAATGCCCACGCCTCGAATTGCTCGTGGTCGTTCTTCGCGAGCTGGGCGGCATCCTCGACAGTCGTCGGCTCGCCAATGACCTTGAAGTCAAGGTCTTCGCCAAAGGAGTGCACCAGGCGACTCTTAATCAGATTCGTCGCAAGAAACGTGATGTCAATTCCAACCCAGCGGCGTTCCAGGTGCTCCGCAACGGCAACTGCCGTACCGCAGCCACAAAACGGATCGAGAACCGAACCGTCGGGGGGACATGAAGATTCAATGACGCGCTGGAGCAAGCCTTCCGGCTTTTGAGTTGGGTATCCCAAACGCTCAGGATCGGTTCGCCCCAGCCACTGGACGTCGGCATCAATGTCCTGGTCCGACTCATAAACAGTGCCGCGGACGCCCTTTCCCCATGCTCCCGTATAGGGCTGGCTTGCCCACAGATCTGAAAGCGGCTGACCGTCCCCCGGTCGCAGGTAGCGCACGGGATGGGGCCAGTCAGCACGCTCCTTTATTTCAATGAGGCCTGCGTCATATAGCGCCTCAAGCTTTTTCTGAACTCCGAGTTCTTGGAACTCGGGCGGCATCTGTTCCGCGAGATCGCCCGGGATCGCCCAATGCCGGCCCTTACTAGAAGGGTTGAAACCTCTCCACGGTTGCCCTGACTCACCATTCGTCGTCCCGGCTCCAGTCAGAATGTTCCCCCCTGTCGTCGATCGAAGGCGACCGTCAGGTTCACGTCGATATCGCTTGGCGACATGGCCCACCATGTAAGGCCGACGTAGCACTTTGAAGTAGTAGTCATTGGACTTCGAATAGAAGAGCAGCGTGTCGTGTATGGGCCCAAATGAACGGCGCGGCCCATGCGCGCCGGTCCTCCGCCAGATGATCTCGTTACGGAAGTTCTCTGGGCTGAAGATCGAATCGAGCAACAACTTTAGGTAGTGGCTGGCCGTTGGGTCGCAATGCAGGAAAAGTGAGCCGGTCGACTTCAGGACTCGCCGAAGTTCAATCAACCGGGGTGCCATCATGGAGAGATAGGCCAGCATGTTTGAACCGCCAAGCAAAGTCTGAAACGCCCGAAGCGCGTCGGCAACTGTTCCGCCGTACTCAATGGCCTTTTGAAAATCGGCTGCTGCCGCTTCATCCCACCGCCAGGTATCCCCAAATGCCTTGATTTGAGCGGCGGCACGAGATCCATCTACATGCCCAAAGAGGATGTTGTAGTCGGCGTTGGAGTTGAACGGCGGATCGAGATAGACCAGATCAATGCTCTCGTCGTCCACATGGCGACTTAGGATGTCAAGGTTGTCTCCGTAGAAGAGTTCTCCACTCTGCGCCATAGGCGAGCCTCCTTTGCCACAGCAGGAATAGCTCCTGCCTCAGTCCGGTACAGCAAGAGTTCTGTCAAGCACGACCTGGGACAATCGGCGCATGGAATTCGCTACGCCGCAAGAGCTAGCGATTCAGCTTTGGGGCGGTGCCCAGGCTGACTCACGCAGCGCTGGAGCTCGCCAGATCCGGCGGGTGGCCCGCAAGCTGTTCCCAGGCGATGCCCCCGGCAAAGGCGGGCGCTGGCAGCTAACGCCAGGCCAGGCTGAAGCGATCAAGGGGTGGGTCAGACCAAACTGACCCACTACACCCCTGCCCTCCCTAGCTATACTTTTTGAAGTAACGGGAGAGCGATGGCCCAGGACGATCTACTCAACCGCCCCCGCGGGGGCCGCTACGGCAATGTCGTCGAGTCGATCGGCAACACACCCCTGGTCGAGCTGCCGCGTCTCTCGCCGAAGCCCGAGGTGAAGATCTACGCCAAGCTGGAGGGGCGAAACCCGACCGGCTCGGTCAAGGATCGCGTCGCCCGTTCGATGATCGAGGCGGCCGAGGCCGAAGGGGCGATCGAGCCCGGCCAGACGATCCTCGAGCCGACCTCAGGCAACACTGGCATCTCGCTGGCGATGATCTGCCGCCGCAAGGGTTACCCGCTGAAGGTGGTGATGCCCGACAACGTCACCGAGGAGCGCACCCAGCTGCTCGAGATGTACGGGGCGGAGATCGTCTACTCAGAGGGCGCCAAGGGCTCCAACGGTGCGGTCGAGGTCGCGCTGGAGATGTCCAAAGACCCGAGCTACTACATGCCCTACCAGTACGGCAACGAGGCCAACCCGCTCGCCCACTACAACGGCACCGCGGTCGAGATCCTCGAAGAGCTGGACGGGGTCGCGGCCTTCGTCGGCGGCCTCGGCACCGGCGGCACCCTGATGGGCAACGGCCGCCGCTTCAAGGAGAACGACCCCGAGACGCTGATCGTCGCCGCCGAGCCGATGCAGGGCGAGATGGTGCACGGCCTGCGCTCGCTCGACGACGGCTTCATCCCGCCGATCATCGATATCACCCTGCTCGACCGCAAGATCATGGTCTCCAACCGCGACGCGGTCGTCTGGACCCGCAAGCTGCTCGACGAGGAGGGCGTCTTCGCCGGCGTCTCCTCTGGTGCGATCGCCCGCATCGCCGTCCGCATCGCCGAGGAGCTCCCCGGCGGCAACGTCGTCTTCTTGATCCCCGACGACGGCTGGAAGTACCTCTCCTCCGGCGTCTACACCAAGCCGGTCGAGGAGATCGAGAATCTCGATTCCACCGTTTGGTGGTAGCGCCCCCCAAGGCTGAGACCGCAACTCCGCCGGCAGCTGGTGTTTTGACCCGCCGACAGGTTGGTCAAGCAAACTTGGGCCAAAGGGGAGATTGCTCATGAAGGTAGTGCGTTTCGTCTCGTCGCTGGTGCTTGCTTGCGGTTTCTTGGCGATTGGGCACGCGAGTGCGGCCGCTGCGCCTGGCGATCTCGACCGCTTCTTCGGTGGCGAAGGCGTGGCCTCGCTGGAAGACGTTCCAGGCGCGAGCGTGAGCGCGGTCGATATGGCCATAGGTCCCGACGACAAGATCTACGCGCTGCGCAGCAGGGCCATTTGCTTCGCCGTCGACTGCCCCACTGACTTCCTCGTGTCCCGTCGCACTCCGAACGGCGCCCCCGACACCTCGTTCGGGTCCAGCGGTACCAGCAGCTTGTTCGGATCGCTGGGCAAACAGAGAGTCGGCTTCGAAGGCTCGCTCGCTGTGGGTGCGGATGGGAGAGCGGTGGTTGCGGCGACGACCAGCGGAGGCAACCTCGTCCTGGCTCGGCTGAACTCGGACGGCAGCGTCGACGGCACCTTTGGCATGGGTGGGATCGCGGAAGTCGCCCTTGGCGCCGCCAGCGGGGTGGAGATCGCGATCCAGGACGACGGTAAGGTCGTCGTGGGCGCAGTGCTGGGGTCCGGCTACGGAGGCACGAGAGTGGTCGTGACCCGCCTCAGCGCGCAGGGCACGACCGATTCCGCCTTCAACGGCGGCCAACCGGCCGTGACGAACTTCTCCAGGGGACTCGGCGGTCTGGACCTGACTGCTGGCTCGAGGGTGGTCATCGCGGGGATGCGCTGCTGCGAGCCGGCGAGCAGCGCTATCCACGTTGCCCGCCTCAATGCCGGCGGCGTATTCGACCGTCGGTTTGGCCGCCACGGTCATCGCTTCATCGACGACGTGGCGCACGCCCCACAGGTCGACGCCGTCCTTGCGTTGCCGGGGGGCAAGGTCGTCGTCGTCGGCACCGGCAACCACGGCGTCACGTTCGCGCTGCGATTGCTGCCGAATGGGAGACCCGATCGAGGCTTCAGCGGCGATGGCGTCGCCTACACGAAGGACACCGGCCTTGGGGTGGCCGGAGCCGCTGTCGATCGAAGAGGCAGGCTCGTGATCGGCGGCGTCACCGCGAGCGCGTCGAGCTTCGGCGGGGCCGAGATAGCGGTCCTGCGGCGCCTCGAGAACGGTCGTCCGGATCGCACCTTCGCTGGTGGCTCGCTGGCGCACCTGTACTTCGCACAGGAAACGCGGGTCGACACGATCGGGCTGCAATCCGGGGGGAAGATCGTGGCGCTGGCCGCGGTAGGCTCCTGCGCGCGCACCTGCACGCCCCCGGAATCGAAGCTCGTTCGCTTCCTCGGCGGCTCCAGCGGAGTGCGATGCAGGGGACGGAAGGCGACGATTGTCGGCACCCGCACCGGGGAGAGGATCACGGGCACGAGGCGCCGTGACGTGATCGCCGTGCTGAGCGGCGACGACCTCGTGCGCGGGCGCGGCGGCAACGATCTGATCTGCGGCGGACGGGGGAACGACCGGCTGGTCGGCGGCAAGGGTAGGGACCGTCTCGTTGGTGGGCCCGGGCGCGACCGGATTAGGCAGCGCTAGCCGCCATGCCGGGTCTCGTCGCGCGAGCGCTTGGCGTTCTCGCGCTTGCGGTCATCGCTGTGTGGGTACCAGCCGCGAACGCACGACCCGCTCTGCCGCGCGACTTCTTCGGCATCGCCCCCCAAGGGTTGCTCGGGCAGCGTGACTACGACCGCATGCGGGGGGTGGTGCGCACCCTCCGCATCCCGATTCTCTGGCACCAGGTTGAGCCGAGTCCGGGCGAATACCGCTTCGCGGAGCTGGACGACACGGTCAGGGACGCCGCGGCCGCGGGCATTCGTGTTCTCCCCTTCGTCTACGGGTCGCCGCCCTGGCTGAGCGAGGACTCGGCGGTGCCGCCCCTGGCCACGGCCTCAGCACGACGCGCCTGGACCTCGTTCCTGCACGAGCTGGTCAACCGCTACGGGCCGCGCGGCGAGCTCTGGGGCGACGGAGGCGGGGGTCTCCCGATTCGTCGCTGGCAGATCTGGAACGAGCCGAACTTCGTCCTCTTCTGGCGGCCTCGGCCGCAGCCCGCGGCCTACGCGCGGCTGCTGAGGATCTCGGCACAGGCGATCCGTGCGGAGGACCGGGGCGCCCGCATAGTCACCGCCGGGGTCGCCCCGGTCGAGACGGGCATCACCCCCTGGGCCTTCTTGAGGCGGATGTACCGGGTGCCCGGTGTGCGCAGCGACTTCGACCTGGTGGGCCTCCATCCCTATGCCACACGGGTTCGCTGGGTGGGCGACATCGTCCGCTACGTCAGAGGGGTTATGGCGGACGGGGGAGATCGTTACACGCCACTGCTGGTCTCCGAGATCGGAATCGCGTCGTCGGGCCGGTACCCCAACGGCTTCAACAAGGGTCTCCGTGGTCAGGCCTCCTTCCTCAGGCGAGCATTGGGGCTGCTGGTCACGAAGGCGAATGCCTGGCACATCGCCGGCGTCGACTGGTTCACCTGGCAGGACGGCCTGGCGCCCGATCGCCATTGCGTCTTCTGCGAGTACGGCGGGCTGTTCGACGCGGGCGGCTCGCCGAAGCCGGCCTGGCACGCTTTCCGCCGGATTGTCCTTGGTACCCGGGCCATACCCGTCCGCTAGCCTCGCTGGGATGCGGATCGCCCAGTCGCTGATCGACGAGATGGTCGCGCACGCGCGCGAGGACCTCCCCAACGAGTGCTGCGGCTTGGTCGGCGGCGTCGACGGCGCCGCACAGACGGTTTACCGGGCCCGCAACGAGTTCGCGAGCCCGTTCAGCTACCGGATCGACACCGCCGACCAGTACCGGATCATCGAAAAGGAGATGCGGGGGCAGGGGGAAGAGCTGCTGGCTATCTACCACTCCCACACGAAGAGCCCGGCGTACCCTTCGCAGACGGACCTCAACGAGGCGGTCAGCTGGCCGGACCAGGCTTACCTGATCGTCTCCCTCGCCGACCCCGAGTCCCCCGAGGTCAAGGCCTACTGGCTCAAGGAGATGAAGATCGCCGATGCCGAGCTCGACGTCTCATAGCTCGAAGCCCGCTCCCAGGACAGGCGCCGGTGCGGGTGGCGGCTCGCACGGGCACGACGAGGAGGGCGGCGGCGGTGGGGGCGGCGGCGGCAAACTGGTCAAGGTGGCCTTCGCCCACCAGCAGGCAGAAGCGGAAATGATCCAGGGGCTGCTCACCGCCCACGGCATCCCGAGCATGTTGAGGAGGGCCGCGGGCTTCGATGTGCCGGACTTCCTCGCCGCCGGGCCGCGGGAAGTCCTCGTCGCCGAGGAGGTTGAGGCCGACGCCCGCGAGGTGCTCGAGGGGACCGGCGCCGCCTAAGGAGGGACTAGCGAAACCCCCGCCCGCGCCTGGCGGCGGCGGACACTGCGCGGTGCGGCGTCCTCAGTCGGCCAAATAGCGCTGCTATTCGGCCTCCCTGCGTCCTTGCCCCGCTTGGTCCGGCGCTCGCCAGCAGTCGCACACGCGGGTTTCGCTAGTCCCTCCTAGCCGGCGCTGGGTCGGTTGACCTCGCGCAGGTAGTCCCGCCAGGCGTCCTCGATCTCGCCGAATCGGGCCTCGAAGGCGGCTTCGAGGGTGGGGACGGCGCCGCCAGAGTGAAGGTCCAGGGCGAGTCGCTCACAGGCGTCCGGACCACGCTCGGTCTCCAGCAGGTCGAAGATCGTGCCGCCGAGGATCACCGCGTCGCGCCGCGAGGGTGGGAACGAGGGGCGGGCACTCTCGCGCAATCTGCGGATCACCGCTGCGCGGTAGAGACCGACCTGGCGGGCGAAATACTGGGCGCCGCCTTCGACCAGCCAGGCCCAGCGCAGGTAGCGGGCGAAGCGGCGCGGCGTCCAGGCGGGGGGGAGCTCCGGGTTGTTGGCGGCGACGACGAGCTGCGCGTAGAGGCGCTCGGCGGTGCCGCGCAGGGCTTCGCGCGAGTCCTCGCCGGCGGCGCGGCGCTCCATGTGGGGGTCGTTGAGGACGTGCAGCTCGGTCTCCATCGCCCAGCCGGCCAGGTAGCGGCGGCCGGCCGGCGCCGCCGACCAGCGTGCCGCGGGCAGGAACGGGTGCGCCAGCGAGAGCCAGGCCGGGTTGGTGTGGACGACGACGGTAACGTCGCCGGGGACCCGCTCGAAGCGGTCCTCGAGGCGCAGCCGCAGGTCCTCCATGCGGTCGAGGGTGCGCTCGGCGAAGGACGCGTCACCGCTGTCGTGGCGTGCGGTGAATGAGAGGGATTTGGTCTCGACCCAGGGCAACTAGGCGAGACTACAAGCGGCTCAGACCAGGACGGGCTCGGCGGCGCCGGCGCAGACCTCGCGGATCTCGGCGCGGGCGCGGTCGAACTCCTCGTCGGCCATCACCGGCGTGCCCTCGAAGGGCAGTTCGCGGTCGATCTCGACCCAGGAGCGGCAGCCGTGGTACTCCTCGCGGACCCGCACGGTGACCGGGCGGGGGATGCGGTGGACTCGCAGCAGCAGCACGTGCAGCGGGTGGCGCCGCTTCCAGCGCAATCGCTTTTCGGCGTAGTCGGGAGTCCAGACGTAGAAGGGGGAGAGCCCGTCGACGATGCGCGGGTCGGTGACCGTGATGTGGTCGGTCACCTCGGCCCAAGCACGCAGCCGGACGCGGTCGGGCTGGGGGATGCCGCCGTCCTGGAGCAGCGCACCGGGGGGCGGGTCCTCGTCCGGCCAGACACCCTCCTCGAGAGCGCGACCCAGCTCCGGGTGGTGGGACTCGCGCACCAGGTTGTTGTGCTGGTGGTCAAAGGTCGGGTAGAGGAAGAAGCGTTCGTGCTCGAGCTCGAAGTGCTTGTTCTCCTCGCGGATTCCGCCCTTGCGCAGGGTCAGCAGCTGCTCGCCCTCGGCGAGAGCGCGGACCGTCACGGCCCATTCCTTGAAAGCGATCGGCATTTGGAGTCTGTACCTGAGTAGGCTCGGTGGATCTGAGACTGGAGGACTGCGAGCGTAACTCGAATCCCGTCCAGGCGAAAACTTCCCGCCCGAGCACGGCATTCTAGACGAGAGAGTGCCGATCTCCAAATGTGAAGCCGGTCACACAATCCGCGCTCAACCCTTGTCGTAACCACCGCCTCCTGGCGTCTCGATCCGCAGCCTGTCGCCTGGGCGGAGCTCGCCCTCGGCCTTGCTGGGCAGCGGCTCGCCGTTCAGCAGGTTCCGGCCAGGCGCACCGTGGGTGCCGCCCTCGCGGCCGCGAGGCGGGTGCCGGCGGCGCTCGGAGATCAGGCCGTAGCGCATCGGGGCGAGGGCTTCTATTTCCCGCGCCAGGCCGTCGCCGCCCGTCTGGCGTCCATCGCCACCACTGCCGCGGCGCAGTGAGAGCTCGCGCACGCGTAGCGGGAACTCCGTCTCCAGTGCCTCGACCGGAGTGTTGAGCGTGTTCGACATCGCCACGTGGATCGCGCTCGGGCCGGGAGCGTCGGGGCAGGCGCCCTGGCCGCCGCCGAGCGTCTCGTAATAGGTGAAGTCCTCGCTGGCGAGGGTGAGGTTGTTCATCGTCCCCTGCCCCTGGGCTGGGACGGGGCGAGCGCCGGCGAGCGCCGCGATCACCAGGTCGGCGACCCGGCTCGAGGTCTCGACGTTGCCGGCCGCGACCGCCGCCGGGAAGCGCGCGTTGAGCAGGCAGCCCTCGGGCGCCACCACCTCGATCGGCCGGTAGGCGCCGGCCGAGGGCGGCGCGTCGGGGTCGGTGAGGACGCGGACTGCGAAGAAAGCGGCCGACTTGGTCACCGAGAGCGGGCAGTTGAGGTTGCCCTCCACCTCGGGGTCGGTGCCGGTGAAGTCGAGCGTGAGGCGGTCGCCCGAGATCCTCGCTTCGACCTTCAGGGTGACGTCGCACGGCGTTTCATCTGCGTCGTCCTCGAGCACGTCCGTGGCGGCGTAGGCACCGTTGGGGAGCTCAGCGAGGGCGGCGCGGGTGCGCCGCTCGGCATAGTCGAGGATCTCCGCCATGCCGGCGCGGAGCTCCTCGAGACCATGGCGCTCGGCGAGCTCGGCGAGGCGCAGCTCGCCGATGCGGTTGGCGGCCCCTTGCGCCCTGAGGTCGGCGAGCCGCTGGCGCGGCGATCGCATCTGCCGGGCAAGCCCTTCGAGCACGTCGTCCTCGACCCGGGTCGGCGGGATCACCACGCCCTCTTCTTCGAGGGTCCGCGAGCGCGCCGGCATCCCGCCCGGCGTCGGTCCGCCGACGTCGGCGTGGTGGGCGCGGCAGGCGGCGAAGCCGAGCAGCTCGCCGGCGACGAAGACCGGGGCGATCAGGGTGATGTCGGGCAGGTGGGTGCCGCCCCGGTAGGGATCGTTGAGGATCCAGGGGACGCCGGGGCGCTGCTCCTCGCCCACCACCGCGGCGACCGCGTCCGGCATCGAGCCGAGGTGGACGGGGATGTGCTCGGCCTGCATCACCAGCTCCCCACGGGCGTCGAAGAGCGCTGTGGAGCAGTCGCGGCGCTCCTTGATGTTGGCTGAGTAGGCGGAGCGGATCAGGGCTGCGCCCATCTCGTCGCAGGCCGCGCGCAGGCCGCCGACCATCACCTGCAGGGCGATCGGGTCGAGCCGGCTCACCGATCGACCTCCGCGACGATCGTGCCGGTCTCATCGACGCTCGCGCTCCAGCCCGGCGGCACGACGAAGGTCGCCTCCGGCAGCTCGAAGATCGCCGGTCCCTCGACCTGCGTCCCCGCGGCCGGCTCGCCGCGCAGCACCGGGGTCTCCACCCACTCGCCCTTGAAGCGCGCGTCCCGCTCGCTCCGTTCGAGCCGACCCTCCGGGGCCGCGACCGGTTGGGGCTGCGGTCCTGGCTTGACCATTGCCAGGCGGATGTGGACGAGGACGACCTCGCCGTCAGGGTCGCGGTGGCCATAGCGCTCCTCGTGGGCTTGCTCGAAGCGCTCGACCAGGTCGGCAGGATCAGGACGCCTGCTTTCGGGGACCGGCAGCTCGAAGGCCTGGCCCGCGTAGCGCATCTCGTAGACCACTTCGGGCTCGACGTCGTCGAGATCGCCGTCCAGTCCGGCGATCAGGTCATCGACAGCGACGGCGATTTGCTCGCTGCTGAGCTCCTCGCCGCTCAGCATCACGGTGCGCGCCGTGTCGCGCCGTTGCTCGGAGGCGCAGAGCCCGAGCGCCGAGAGGACGCCGCTGGCCCGGGGACAAAGGATGCGCTCGATGCCGAGCTCGGTGGCGATCGCGGCGGCGTGCATCGGCCCGGCGCCGCCGAAGGGCAGCAGGGCGAAGCGGCGGGGGTCGACACCGCGCTCGACCGTCACCACCCGCAGCGCTCGCACCATCTCCTGGTTCGCGACGCGGACGATTCCCTCCGCGGCCTCCAGCTCGCCGAGCCCGAGCGAGCCGGCCAGTGAGGCGATCGCCTCACTGGCGGCCTCGGCGTCGAGCGCGACGTCGCCAGCGAGGCGAGAGTCGGCGGCGAGATAGCCGAGCAGCAGGTTGGCGTCGGTGACGGTTGGTTCGACGCCGCCGCGCCCGTAACAGGCAGGACCGGGTTCGGCCCCGGCCGATCGCGGCCCGACCCTCAGCGCGCCGCCGGGGTCGCTCCACCCGATCGAGCCGCCGCCGGCGCCGACCGTGTGCACGTCGACCATCGGCAGCTGGATCACGCGACCGGCGATCTCGCGGTACCCCGTTCGCCTCACCGCTCCGTCTTCGACTACGCAGACGTCGCAGGAGGTGCCGCCCATGTCGAAGCCGAGCGCGTTGCCGTCGCCGCAGGCGCGGGCGAGGAGCCCGGCGCCGACGGCGCCGCCGGCCGGGCCCGAGAGGACGCTCCAGGCGCCCGCTCGCGCCGCCTCCCCGGCGCTCGCCACCCCGCCCGAGGACTGCATCACCAGCGGGGCGGGAAGCCCCAGGTCGGTGGCGGCCTCACCGAGTCGACCCAGGTAGCGACCGAGCAGGGGGGAGAGGTAGGCGTCGATCGCGGTGGTCGAGCAGCGCTCGTACTCGCGGAAGCGGGGCAGGACCTCGTGCGAGACCGAGATGTGGACCCCCGGCAGCTCGCGACGCAGGTGCGCGGCGATCTGCTGCTCGTGCGAGGGGTCGAGGTAGGAGAAGAGCAGGCAGATCGCGACCGACTCGGCCTCGGTCGCGCGCAGCTCGTCGGCGAGGCGCTGGGGCTCCTCCTCGGCCAGAGGTTCGATGACCCCTTCAGGGCTGATCCGCTCGGCCGCCTCAAAGCGCAGCTCAGGAGCGACCAGCGCCTCAGGCTTCGGCGCGCAGAGGCGGTAGAGGTCGGGGCGGTCCTGGCGGCCGATCTCGAGCAGGTCGGCGAAGCCGCGCGTCGCGACGAGCGCCGTGCGGGCACCCCGTTCCTCGAGCAGGGCGTTGGTCCCCACGGTCATCCCGTGCGAGAAGGCCTCGACTTCGGTTGCGTCCGCGCCGGCGAGGCGCAGTACCTCCTCGACGGCGGCGATCACCCCCTGCGACTGGTCCGCGGGAGTGGTCGGCAGCTTCGCGGTGTGGACCCGCTCCTCGTCGAAGAGGACCGCGTCGGTGAAGGTTCCGCCTACGTCGACCCCGAGCAGCACGAACTGACGCTAGCTCAGGTCCAGCGCTCGCGGCGGGTGGCGCCGTCGGGGTCGAGCACGATGTGGATCCCGTCCAGCTCCGGGTCGAGGTGGGGGAAGTCGGCGCGCAGGTGGCCGCCGCGCGACTCGCGGCGCTCGAGCGCGCAGCGGGCGATCGCGGCGGCCAGGGGGTAAGGCTCTCCAAGCAACTCTTCGAGCTGCTCGCCGCGGCGCCGCGGCCCGGCGAGGCGCCAGACCGCGTCGCGCGTCGCCTCGGTGGGGGGCTGGAAGCGCCACTCGGGCGCCGGCGGCGCAGCGGCGGGTCGCTCGTCGTCCAGGGCGGCCGCCGCGGCGCGCTCGCCGAACACGAAGCACTCGCTGAGCGAGTTGGAGGCGAGCCGGTTGGCCCCGTGCAGGCCGGTGCAGGCGGACTCGCCGACCGCGTAGAGCCCGGCGAGTGAGGAGCGGCCGTCGAGGTCGACCGCGACCCCGCCCATCGTGTAGTGGGAGGCGGGCGCGACCGAGACGGGTCGCTCCCGCGGGTCCAGCCCCGCCTCTTCAAGCGAGGCGAAGACGTTGGGGAAGCGAGCCGGCTCGATTTCGCGCAAGTCGAGCTGCACGGACTCGGCCCCGTCGGCCGCCATCCGGTCGAGGATCGCGGCTGTGACCGCGTCCCGCGGCGCCAGCTCGTCGGTGAAGCGGCGGCCTCCGGCGTCGAGCAACGTCGCGCCCTCGCCGCGCACCGCCTCGGTGATCAGCAGCCCGTCGGAGCGCGTCCCGGGCAGGGCCAGCGCGGTCGGGTGGAACTGACAGAGCTCCAGGTCCGCCAGATCGGCTCCGGCCGCAGAGGCCATCGTCGGCCCGGCGCCGATTGCCCCCCAGGGGTTGGTGGTCCGCCGCCACAATGCCGCTGCGCCGCCGGTGGCCAGCACGGTCGCCGTGGCGCCGATTGGGTCGCCCTCGGTGAGCAACCCGTGGCAGCGCTCGCGGTCGCTCCACAGCGCCGTCGCCGAGGTCCGCTCCCGCACCTCGATCCGCGGCTCGGCGGCGACCATCGCCGCCAGCTTCGAAGTGATCTCATGGCCGGTCTGGCTCCCCCCAGAGTGGACGATTCGGCGCCGCGTGTGGCCTCCCTCGAGACCCAGCGCCAGCTCTCCGTCCTCGTCGAGGTCGAAAATGACGCCACGCTCGCGCAGGGCCTGGATCGCGCCCGGGGCCTCGGCAACCAGCACCTCGACGGCGGAGGGACGGCAGAGGCCGCGTCCGGCGGCGATCGTGTCGGCGGAGTGGCCGGCGGGCGAGTCTCCCGCCTCCAGCGCCGCGGCGAGGCCGCCCTGCGCCCAGAAGCTGGCGCTCTGCGCGAGCGGCGTGCGTGAAACCAGGCAGACCGAGCCGCCACGCTCGGCGGTCCGCAGGGCTGTCCAGAGGCCGGCTGCGCCGCCGCCGATCACGGCGACGTCGAAGTCGGCTATCGCCGTCCCGCCTCTCGGCGGATCGCCTCGACCTGCCCCCGGAGCCAGGCTGCGGCTGCCTCGCGGGCGCGTGCCTCGGCGTCGGCCACCGCTTCGTTCGTCTCGGCGGCGCGGCGCTCGGCCTCCTCGATCCGCCGCTCGGCCGCCTCGGCGTGCTTCTCGATCTCGATCAGGCGGCTCTGGGCAGCGGCGATCGCCTCCTCCTTCGAGAGCCGCTCGTTCTCCAGGTCGACCTCAAGCGCCCTGATCTCGGCCACCGTGCGCTTCTCGGCGGCGCTCGCCGCAGCCACCGCTTCCTCCAGCCGCTTCTTCGCCATCTCGACCTGCGCGCTGAGGTTCTCGCCCTCTGGCTTGACCGCATCCTCGCTCATCGATCTCAATCTATTACGAGTCACGCCCCGGCGAGGACGTCGCGGTAGGCCTCGAGAGTGCGTTCCGCCATTCGCGCCGCGGACAGCGGCGCGGCGCGGGGAGCGCCCTCGACGCGGGGGTCCGGGTTCTCGAGCAGGGGACGCGCCGCGGCGCTCCAGGCAGCCAGGTCGAACGGGGCGCAGAGGACGCCGGGGAGGCCGGCGAGGGCGAAGGGGGCGATGCCGACCGGGGTCGAGAGAGCCGGCACGTCGCAGGCGAGCGCCTCGAGGCAGGCCAGGCCGAAGCCCTCGTAGTCGGAGGTGACGAGCACGGCGTTGGCGGCGTTGACCCAGAGCGGCATCTCGTCCGGCTCGATCGAGCCGCCGCTGAGCAGCTCGACACCGCAAGCGTCCGCAAGCTCGACGGCGCGGTCGTGCCGCTTCTCGGGTCGGGCCGGGTCGGCGGGGAAGAGGAGGTAGGGGCGTTGGGGGTCGAGGCCGAGCCGGCTGCGCGCCTCGCCGCGCGGGATCAAGTGGAAGCGACCAAGGTCCGGTCCGCATGGGAGCACCGCGGAGCCGGGCACGGCGGGAAGGCCCGGACGACCATCCTCGGTGGCGAAGAGGGCGCGCGAGACCGCGGCGACGAGCTCGACCCGCCAGGCGAGGCGGCGGGACATCGGCCCGACGACGGAGTGGCGGACGTCGGTGCCGTGGAAGCTGACGATCAGCGGCCGGGCGCCGGCCAACCGGGCGCACCAGCCGGCCAGCCCATAGTGGGCGTGGACGAGGTCGAAGCGTTGCTGTCGCAACAGGCTGCGCAGGCGGCGGGTCGCCGGGACGTAGTGGCGCTTCCCCGGCGGGAAGCTGAAAACCTCAACCTCAGCACCCTGGCGGCGCATCTCCTCCACCTGGTCGCGGACCCAACGCCCCCGCTGCGGCGTCGAGGTATCGGGCTCGAAGTTGGTCACTACGAGGACACGCACCCGGCGCAGCGTATCCGGCGGTTCCGCGGCGTCGCACCTATTTGACCTTTCGGGGCGTGAGTTGGGGCATTTGCGTCTGGATCGGTGCGGCGCCGGCTTCGAGCATCCGCCGCAAACCGCGAAAGGAGGCTTCGATGATCTACGCGCTGATGGGATACGTGCACGCGACGCTTACCGCCAGGGTGCAGGCGATCCGTGCGCTGGCCGCAGGCGAGCGTGGGCAGGGGACAGTCGAGTACGTCGGCCTGATCCTGCTCGTCTCACTACTGATGGTTGGGATGGTCGCCGCGATGAAGGGGTTCAACGGCAAGCAGGGCACCGAGCTGGCGGAGGTGATCGTCGACAAGATCCGCGAGGCAGTGGACAAGGTGGCCTTCAAATGAGTCGACGGTGCGCCGATCTGGCTATAAATGGGAAATCCTTGACTCGTCAATCTGAATTGATCTAAGCTCCACCCAGCGTCGGTTGACTGGTTCCGGCGCGTATGTCCCAGGGGCAGGAGGGTCGCGAGAGATCTCGCGACCCTTCGACTCTGGCGCCGACCTCGCTTCGGGCCGTCGCAGCTAGGCTAGCCGCACTATGCCCGCCTCACGCAGCTACGACAGGGCCCCTGCCGACATCCGGCCGGTGACGATCGACCCCGGATTCGTCGCCTCTGCCGATGGCTCGGCATTGATCTCACTCGGCAAAACGAGGGTGATCTGCACCGCCTCGGTCAATGAGTCCGTGCCACGCTGGATGGCGGGGCGCGGCAAAGGCTGGGTAACGGCCGAGTACGCGATGCTGCCGGCCTCGACCGGCGAGCGCAAGACGCGCGACGTCTCGAAGGGCAAGCAGGACGGGCGGGGGGTCGAGATCCAGCGCCTGATCGGGCGGGCGCTGCGCGTCGTCGTCGACTTCAAGGCGCTGGGCGAACGCAGCGTCTACGTCGACTGCGACGTGCTCGAAGCCGACGGGGGGACCCGCTGCGCGGCGATCACCGGCGGCTACGTCGCCCTGCGCCTTGCCTGCCAGAAGCTGCTCGACGCCGGCAAGGTCGAGGAGATGCCGCTGAACGGCTCGGTGGCGGCGGTCAGCGTCGGCATGGTCGGCGGCAGGGCACTCTGCGACCTCGACTACGGCGAGGACTCGAACGCCGAGGTCGATGCGAACGTGGTGATGACGGGCGATGGTGGCCTGGTCGAGGTGCAGGCGACGGCGGAGCGGATGCCGCTCTCCCGCGCCTCGCTCGACGAGCTGCTCGGACTCGCCGAGATGGGGATCTCCCGATTGCGACAGGTCCAGGAGCGCGCAGCCGGCGCTTGAGAGTGATCTTCGCCACCGGCAACAGGCACAAGCTGCGCGAGATGCGCGAACTGCTGCCCGGGGTCGAGCTGGAGCCACTGCCGGAGGGCGTTGAGCTGCCGCCCGAGGACGGGAAGAGCTTCGCCTCGATCGCCCTCGGCAAGGCCCGCGCCGCCCACGGCGCGACCGGCCGGGCGGCGGTTGCTGACGACTCGGGGATCGGCGCTGTGGCGCTCGGAGGCCGGCCCGGCATCCACTCCGCCCGCTACGGCGGCGAGGGCGCGACCGACGCGGAGAACCTCGAGAAGCTGTTGCGCGAGGTGGCGGCGGCGAGCGGTGAGCGGGGCGCCTACTACGTCTGTGCCCTCGTCCTGGTCGAAGCGGACGGCGCAGAGCACGTCTTCGAGGCCCGCTGCGAGGGTCACCTGATCGAAGAGGCGCGCGGCGAAGGCGGCTTCGGTTACGACCCGGCCTTCGTCCCCGAGGCGACCGGTCCGGACGATCAGCGCACGATGTCCGAGCTGAGTCAGGCCGAGAAGAACGAGATCAGCCATCGCGGTCTGGCGGCGCGGCTGCTGGCCGAGCATCTCAGCGCGAACCGCGCCCGCGGGAGCCGATGATTCGCACCAAGACCGGCGCGGCGGCACTCTCGATCGCCTCCAACTCGTTCCTGATCGCGATCAAGCTCGCCGCCGGGGCGATCACCGGTTCGATCGCGATCCTGACCGAGGCCATCCACTCGCTGATCGACCTGGTCGCCTCGGTCGTCGCCTTCATCTCCGTGCGCAAGGCTGACGAGCCCGCCGACGCCGACCATCCCTACGGCCACGAGAAGGTCGAAAGCCTGGCGGCGACCATCGAGGGGATGCTGATCCTAGTCGGCGCCGGGATCATCGTCTACGAGGCGACCCACAGGCTGGTGGACGGCGCCGAGGTCGACGCGCTCGGCATCGGCATGGCGGTGATGGGCTTCTCGGTGGTTGCCAACCTTGCCGTATCCGCTGTGCTTTCGCGCCAGGCGAAGGCGCATGACTCGCCGGCGCTGGAGGGGGACGCCGCCCACCTGCGCACCGACGCCCTCACCTCGGCCGGGGTGCTGGCGGGGCTGGGTCTGGTCGAGATCACCGGCGCCGTCGCCTTCGACTCGATCACGGCCCTGATCGTCGCGGCCGCGATCGTCGTTGCCGGGATCAGGATCATCAGGCGCTCCTCCGGCGTCCTCGTCGACGAGGCGCTGCCGGAGGAGGAGATGGACCGGATCGAGGCGGCGATAGCAGCCGCCCGCACCCGCGAGGTCGCCGGCTACCACAAGCTGCGCGCCCGCCGAGCTGGTCGTCACCGCTATATCGACTTCCATGTCCAGTATCGGGTTGGCACCAGCCTCGAGCGGGCCCACGAGCTCGCCCATGGGATGCGCGCGGCGATCGAGGCCGATCTCCCGCATGCCGAGGTCCTGATCCACGTCGAGCCCGAGACCTCGCTCCAGGACCCGGACCGCTCGAGCGCCGGCCCCTACCGTGCCGGCTAGCCGAGCACACGAGTGGAAACGTCCGAGCTCCTCCGCGAGGATTGGCGGGTGACAGCGTCCACTCGTCCGGCCTCGGAGATCCCAGGACTGCCGCTCCCGGGCCCGCTGCAGTCGTGGCTCGGTATCGCCTTCCCGGTTGGGGCGAGACTCGCGATGCGCAAGCGCTATGGCCGCGTCTTCCGCTCCAACGACTCGATCGCGGGCGAGCTCTTCCACATCGCCGACCGCGACCTGGTCGAGGAGATGTTCAAGTGGAAGCCGGCCGAGTACGAAGTCGCCGAGCCGCGCCAGACGATGGAGCCCGTCGTCGGGCAGGCCTCGCTCCTGCTGCTCGACGGCGCCCGTCACATGCGCATGCGGAAGTTGATGCTGCCCCCATTCCACGGCCAGGCGATCGCTCACTACGCCGAGCTGATCGAGCAGATCACCGATCGCGAGATCGACAAGTGGAGCCCTGGCGAGACGATCCGCACACGCACAGTCGCTCAGGCGATCACCTTGGAGGTGATGATCCGAACCGTCTTCGGCGTGTCCGACCCGGACCGGATTGCCGAGCTGAAGTGGCGCCTGCCAAAGCTCTCATCGATTAACCCGGCGCTGCTCGTGATGCAGAAGGATCTCGGCCGGCTCAGCCCCTGGGGTCGCTTCCTGCGGAATCGGGACCGCGTCGACGAGATTCTCTACGAGGAGATCGGCCAGCGCCGTCGCGATCCGGATCGCGACGCCCATGACGACATTCTCACGCTGCTGCTGGCGGCTCGCGACGACGAGGGCGACCCGCTAACCGATCGAGAGCTGCGCGACGAGCTGATCACGATCCTGCTCGCGGGGCATGAGACGACCGCGACCTCGATTGGGTGGGCGTTCGAGCGACTGCTGCGCACGCCGCCGGTGTTGGAGCGCCTGACTGCCGAGGTGAGGGCGGGCGAGTCCAGCGAGTACCTGGACGCGGTGATCAGGGAGACGCTTCGCGTGCGGCCGGTCGTCACCGAGGTGTTCCGCTCGCCGACCGAGGCGATGGAGCTGGGGGGCTATCTGTTCGAGCCCGGAGCACAGCTGGCGGCCTCGATCGCGCTCCTGCAATGGGACCCCGACCTGTACCCGCCAGATCCCCTCGCCTTCCGTCCCGAGCGCTTCCTCGAAGGAGCGCCGGAGCCCTACACCTGGATCCCGTTCGGCGGCGGCGTTCGCCGTTGCATCGGAGCTTCGTTCGCCCAGCTCGAGATGAAAATCGCGATCGCGAGGATTCTCGCCCGGACCCAGCTCCGCGCCCCTCGGACCAAGGACGAGAAGTCTCGCTTCCGCGGCGTCACGGTCCTGCCGAGCCGTGGGGGAGAGGCGATCGTGGAGAGCGTCACCCGGTAGGCGTCAAAGGACCGGGTCGCAGTACGTCAGGGTCGTGACCGGGCTGGATCGTCAGACCCTCGTCGCGCAGCGTGCGGAGCCGTTCGGCGGACCGGCCCTGCTCGTCGCGGTCGTCGCCGAAGGCGGGGAACCGGTGGTCGTCAAGGACGCTGGCGAAGTGCGCGACGTCGGCGCCGAGGACGAGGTCTCCGATCCGGACCGACTGGTGGCCCGGAGTGTGACCAGGCGTGCTGAGAAGCTCGATCGAGCCGTCGCCGAAGAGGTCGTGGTCGCCCTCTAGGAGGGTCAGATTGAGCGTGGACTCGGCGTAGTCACGAGGCAGGAAGAAGTTGCGCTCGATCGCCGCGCGATCTTGACCGGCTTCCCACTCTGCGCGCTGGACGACGACTGGCACCGACGCTGGGACCAATGACAAGGCGCCAGCGTGGTCGAAATGCAGGTGGGTGAGCACCACCTGGGTCACGGTGTCGAGATCGACCTGCTCGGCGACCGATTCCTCTTGTTCCAGCTCGAAGTAGGCGAGTGCACCGGGCTGGTAGTGAGTCTCCGCATCGGCCACGGCAGCGGGGTGCAGCCCGGTGTCGATGAGGATGCGCTCGGTCTCGGTCTCGATCAGATAGGCGGGCACCGGGACGCGGACCGGCCGCTCAGGCTCCTCTTCGCCCTGGCGCCAAAGACCCGCCGCCGCGGTCATCCAGCCGCCGTTCAGCATCTCGATCTTCATGCCATTCGCTTCGATCTACCGAACCTGAAACCGGCCCGAGTCCAGGTAGGCACCCAGCAGTTCGAGCGCGTGCGTGGTGGGCGGGTGGATTGGGTCGGGAAGGTTGCTGAGCTCGACGAACCGAACCTCCGTCGACTCCTCGCGGTCTGGGCGGGGTTCTCCCTTCCATCTCTCCGCCATGAAGCCAAGGGCGAAGCAGTGGGTTACGTCTCCGTTCGGGTAGTGGATCGTGTGGAGCTCGGCCTCCGACAGGCAGCAGAAGGGGATGAGGTCACTCTCCGCCACCTCGATTCCGGCCTCCTCCGCCAGCTCCTCGACTGCGGTGCGGGCGAAGCTCCCGCCGGGCTCCGCCGCTCCGGCGGGTAGGCACCAGGTGCCGTCGTCAGCGCGCTTTGTGAGGAGGATTCGGCCGTCGTCCCGCTGCAGGACGACCATCGCCCCCGGTATCAGCACCAGCTCGCTGCCAATCGCCTGACGCAGCTGCCACAGGTAGGAGCCGGCGTAAGCCATGGCGGAAAGCTAGCTACCTTTCCCGCGTGACTCCGACGCTCGACGAGTTGACGGTTGCGGATGCGCCTGAGGCCTGGGGGGCGCTTGGATTCGAGCTCGACGGCGACAGCTGCATCGTCGGGGATACCCGGATCCGGATGGTCGGCCGAGAGACGGGACGAGGGCTAACGGACTGGTCACTGCGTGACATTGAGGCGACTGAGCTCGACGGGCTGCCGACCACGAGGTCGGATCGGCCACTGCCGGACGAGTCTCCGGCGCACCCCAACGGCGTCACTGGACTCGACCATGTCGTCGCGATCACACCCGACCTTGATCGCACGGTCGCGGCACTGCAGGCCGCCGGTCTCGACCTGCGACGCATCCGTGAGGAGCCGACCCCAGCCGGCACTCCGCGTCAAGCGTTCTTCCGCCTCGGCACGGTCATCCTCGAGGTCGTGCAGGAGCCGCAGGAGGCGATCGAGCGCGGCGGCGGCATCGACCGTCCCGCCTTCTTCTGGGGTCTCGCCTTCGTCGCGCCGGACCTCGACTCCACCGTTGCCGACCTGGGCGATCGCGTCAGCGAGATCCGCGACGCAGTCCAGCCCGCCCGTCGCATCGCCACCCTGCGCCGCTCCGCCGGCCTTGCGATTCCAGTTGCGCTGATGACGCCCAAGGACCGATGAGCCAGATCGACGAGCTGCTCGGCAACGCGGAGGCCCACGCCGAGGGATTCGACGACGGCCTGCTGTCTTCGGTGCCGGCCAGGAAGGTAGCGGTCGTCACTTGCATGGACGCCCGCATCGACCCGAGCCGCCTGCTCGGGCTGCGCGAGGGCGACGCCCACGTGATCCGCAACGCCGGCGGTGTCGTCACCGAAGACACGATCCGCTCGCTCTCGATCTCACAGCGGAAGCTGGGCACGGAGGAGATCGCCCTGATCCAGCACACAGGCTGTGGCCTGCTCAGCTTCACCGACGAGGAGTTCGCAGCGGAGCTCGAGATCGAGACGGGCGGGCGGCCGCGGTGGAGCGCCCACACGTTTGCAGACCTAGAGCAATCGGTGCGGGATGGTGTCGAGCGGATCAGGTCGAGCCCGTTCGTTCCTCGCACCGGTACCGTCAGGGGCCTCGTCTACCAGGTCGAGACAGGGAGACTGCGCGAGGTCCACACACCATGACCGTCTCCAGCGACATCCAGCCCGACCACGAGGTCGCGGTGATCGGGGCCGGGTTCTCCGGCATCGGCACGGCGATCAAGCTCGACCAGGCCGGGGTCAGGGACTGGGTCGTGCTCGAGGCGGGGGACGGTGTCGGCGGGGCGTGGCACTGGAACACGTATCCCGGCATCGGCGTCGACATTCCCTCGTTCAGCTACCAGTTCTCCTTCGAGCAGCGCAGCGACTGGTCGCGCGTCTACGCGCCTGGCGAGGAGCTGAAGGCCTACGCCGAGCACTGCGTCGACGCCTACGGCCTGCGCTCACGGATTCGCCTCAACACGAAAGTCTCCGGGGTGAGCTTCGACGACGAGCACCACCTCTGGCGCCTGGAAACCGCCGACGGGCCGGTCGTCACGGCGCGATTCCTGGTCGGCGCGACCGGCGTCTTCACGCAGCCGAAGCCACCCGAGATCCCCGGCTTGGAGACCTTTGCCGGCTCGGTCATGCACACCGCGCGCTGGGATCACGAGCAGGATCTGCGCGGCCGCAGGGTGGCGATCATCGGCACCGGGGCCTCCGCCGTCCAGGTGATTCCCTCGATCGCACCCGAAGTCGAGCAGCTGACCGTGCTGCAGCGCACACCGATCTGGTGCCTGCCCAAGCCCGACGGGCGGATCGGACCCCGTGCGCGCGGGCTGCTCCGCCGCGTCCCGGGTGCTCAGGCGGCGGCGCGCGCCCTAAGCCAGACCTACGTCGAGCTCAACTTCCCGCTGCCGGCGCATTTCCACGGCGTGGTGCCGGTCGCCACGGCGGCGGAACGCATCGGGCACAGGCACCTGCGCCGCCAGGTCCGCGACCCGGTGGTGCGGGAGAAGCTGACCCCGCGCTACGGGCTCGGCTGTAAGCGCCCGAGCTTTTCGAACGAGTACCTGCGGACGTTCAACCGTCCCAACGTCCTGCTGGAGACGACTCCGGTCGAGGAGGTCGTCGCCACCGGCGTTCGCACCGCGGACGGCACCGAGCACGAGATCGACATGTTGATCCTCGCCACCGGCTTCCAGGTGTTTGACAAGGGCAACCTGCCGGCGTTCTCCGTACAGGGAAGCGACGGAATTGACCTCGCGGAGTGGTGGGAGGCGAACCGGTTCCAGGCCTACGAGGGAGTGAGCGTTCCCGGCTTCCCCAACCTGTTCCTGATCCTCGGGCCCTACGGCTACAACGGCGCCAGCTACTTCACCCTGATCGAGAACCAGGCGCGGCACATCGTGCGCTGCCTGCAGCGCGCGCGCAGCACCGACTCGACCTCGGTCGAGGTCACCCGTGAGGCGAACCAGCGCTACTTCGAGACGATGCTGGCCCGGCGCGACCGCCAGGTCTTCTTCCGCAACAGCTGCTCGACGGCGAACAGCTACTACTTCGACTCACACGGCGACGCGCCGTTCCGTTCGGCGACCACGCTCGAGGTCGCCTGGCACAGCGCCCACTTCGACCTCGACGACTACCGGTTCACGCGAGTGCCGCAGCTAGATCCGGTTGCCTAGCGGCGCGGTTTTTTCGCTTTCGGCGCGATCACTTTGAAGTTCACCGTCTCGGTGCGTGAGACGTTGCCGGCTTCGTCGCTGACCACGAGCGTTGCGCGGTACTGGCCGGGCGTCAGTTTGCGCCCCGCGATGCGGCCGTCGAAGACGATCGTGTTGCGACCGGCTTTCACTTTCTGGCGGATCTCCCCGATCCGTTTGTAGGCGCGGCAGCGCAGTTTTTTGAGCAGTTTGCGATAGGCCGCTGGGGTGCCGGCTTTTTTGCGCAGCGCGCGCAGGCGTTTTTTGCTGCGCGGCAGGCACGCTTTTTTGCCTTTGCGTTTGCCTTTCAAGCCGCTGAACTGCTTTTCGAAAGTGAGGACGGCTAGGCCGGCCTCACTTGCTTTGAAGGTGAAGCTCGTTCCCTGTCCCGGGCGAAGGGTGTCGTCGCCGATGCTGAACCCGGTGACTTTCGGTTTCGTTTTGTCGGGTTTGGCCGGTTTGGCTGGGCTGGCCGGCTCTGGCTGTGGGTCGAGTGGCACGACGCGGATCGCACCAGTGCTGCCTGGGGTCCAGGTCGCGAAGCCACGACCGTCGCCCCCTGCGGCGAGCTCCGGCTCATGGAAGCCCTCGGACCCCGCCAGGTTGGCGGGAGCGGTGAAATTGTTGCCGGCGGTATCACTGACGCGGTAGCGGAGGCGGCCGCCGTCGTGGAGCGAGGCCCAGGTGACATGAATCCGCCCCGCCGGGTCCTGGAAGCTGTCCGGCTCTTGCAGGCCTTTGTCGTCGACCGGGTCGTCGCCGTCGACGTAGGCCGCCCCGCCGAACGTGTTCGAGCCGGGGTCGTAGCGCCGCAGGCCGATCCTGTCGGGGCTCGACTGCGTCTCCAGGTAGGTCATGGTGACACCGTTGGGGCCGGCGGTGAGGCTGGTGTCGCGGTTGTCGCCCTCGGCGCCGCCGAGTGTCTTGTCGACCTCCCATTTGGTCGGGTCGTTGATCGTTGGGGCGTTCAGCAGCGCCCCGGTGAAGACGCCGTACTTGACCACGTTGAGGTCGTTCGTCGCTGCCACCAGCTCGTTGGTGCCGGGCAGGCGAACCACCTCGGGCCCGAAGACGAAGATCCCCCCGCTCGCGTACTGGACGCCTTCGCCGCCCGGCGCAGCGGCCTTCGCCCGCGAGCTGCTGGCGGCGACGAAGATGCCGGCGTCCTCGAGCCAGGTGCCGAAGCCCTCGGTCCGGAAGCTGTTGCCGATTTCCGACGGCGCCGGGAAGCTGCTCCCGTTGTCGGTCGAGATCCAGCGATAGTTCCTGTCCGTGACGCCGCCTGCGCCGCAGTTCCAGCAGCTGGCGACGATCACGACTTTGTTGGCGACGGGGACGAAGACCCTGGCCTTGCCAGCCGAGTTGGCGTCAGTGGCGCCGGGGAAGCTGATCAGCTCGGTGCGATTACAGGCGCTCGCTCCGGGGCTGATCCGGCAGTAGCCGACCTTGACGTCGCTTTCGGTCGTCACCCATACGACGTGGCCGGTCCCGTCGGGGCCGACGGCCACAGTCGGGCCAGCGCCGGATCCGGCGGTGAACGGTGTGGCCGCCTGGGCCGCGGCGGGAACGGCCAGGCAGGCCGCGACGGTCAGCAGGATGCGAATGGACCAGCGCATGATCTCCCCTTAGCCTCGTCGTCTGCGAACGAGGGCGTAGGGTCTCAGATCGTGACTGATTCCGCAGAGGGGAAGACCGTCCTCGTCACTGGCGGTTCGGGCTATCTCGGTGGTTGGTGCCTGGTGGAACTGCTGCGGCGCGGCTACCGGGTGCGGACGACTGTTCGAGACATCTCGCGGGAGGCGGAGGTCCGGACCAGGGCCGAGTCGGAGGTCGATGCCGGCGACCGCCTCACTGTGCTGCCGGCGGACCTGTCCAGCGACGACGGCTGGGAGCAGGCCGTCGACGGCTGTGACTACGTCATGCACGTCGCCTCACCGTTCCCGCCGGTGCAGCCGAAAGACCCCGACGAGCTGATCGTGCCGGCGCGGGAAGGGACGCTGCGGGTGCTGCGCGCGGCACTCGAGGCCGGGGTCGAGCGCGTCGTCGTCACCTCCTCGGTGGCTGCCGTCGGCGGCAGCACCAGCCGCTCGTCCGTGCCGCTCACCGAGGAGAGCTGGACCGACGCGGACAACCCCAAGCTGACGCCCTACACCCGGTCGAAGACGATCGCCGAGCGCGCGGCCTGGGACTTCGCCCGAGAGCAGGGAGCGGCCGAGAAGCTGGCAGTCGTCAACCCCGGCGCGATCCTCGGCCCGGTGCTGAGCGACGACCGCTCTTTCTCCCTCGAACTGATCGAGCGGCTGCTGAAGGGAATGCCGGGGACGCCGCGGCTTGGGTACAGCATCGTCGACGTTCGCGACGTCGCCGACATGCAGATCAGGGCGATGACGGTCGCCGAGGCCGGCGGCGAGCGCTTCATCGCGGTAAACGAGTTCTGGTGGATGTCGGAGGTCGCCACGGTGCTGCGCGACCGTCTCGGACCAGGTGCGGCGAAGGTGCCGAAGCGGAGCGTCCCCGACCTGCTCGTGCGCGGGATGGCGATCTTCGACCCCAGCATCCGCTCTATCGTTCCCCAGCTCGGCAGGAAGGTCGAGATGTCGAGCGAGAAGGCCCGGACGCTGCTCGGCTGGTCGCCGCGCGCGGTCGAGGAGACGGTCGTCGATTGCGCCCAGAGCCTGATCAGTGAGAAAGTGGTCTAGCCATGGCGACCGTTCTCTGCGTGCTCTACGACGATCCGGTTGACGGTTACCCGCCGTCCTACGCGCGCGATGAGGTGCCGAGGATCGAGGGCTACCCTGACGGGCAGAGCGCGCCGACGCCGGGAGCGCTCGGGTTCACCCCCGGCGAGCTGGTCGGCAGCGTCTCGGGCGAGCTGGGGCTGCGCGAGTTCCTCGAGCAGCGGGGGCACCGGCTGGTCGTCACCTCCGACAAGGACGGCGCGGACTCGGTCTTCGAGCGCGAGTTGCCCGAGGCCGAGGTCGTCATCTCTCAGCCTTTCTGGCCTGCCTACCTGACGGCTGAGCGAATCGCCAAGGCGCCGAAGCTGAAACTGGCGCTGACGGCCGGGATCGGCTCCGACCACGTCGACCTGCAGGCGGCGATCGAGCACGGCCTGACGGTCGCCGAGGTGACCTACTCGAACAGCATCAGCGTCGCCGAGCACGTGGTGATGATGATCCTGGCGCTGGTCCGCAACTACATTCCCTCGTATGAGGTGGTGGTCGACGGCGGCTGGAACATCGCCGACTGCGTCTCGCGTTCCTACGACCTGGAGGGGATGCAGGTGGGCACGGTCGCCGCCGGCCGCATCGGCTCTGCCATCCTGCGCCGGCTGAAGCCGTTCGAGGTTGGCCTGCACTACACCGACCGGCACCGCCTGCCGGAGGAGGTCGAGCGGGAGCTGGGAGTCACCTTCCACCCCGACGCCGAGTCGATGGTGGAGGTGTGCGACGTGGTGACGATCAACGCGCCGCTGCACCCCGAGACCGAGAACATGTTCGACGCGGAGATGCTGGCGAGGATGAAGCGGGGCTCGTACTTGATCAACACCGCCCGGGGCAAGATCTGCGACCGCGATGCGGTCGCGCGGGCGTGCGAGAGCGGCCAGCTGGCGGGCTACGCCGGCGACGTCTGGTTCCCCCAACCGGCGCCGAGGGACCACCCGTGGCGTTCGATGCCCCACCACGGCATGACGCCCCATACCTCCGGCACAAGCCTCTCCGCCCAGGCCCGCTACGCGGCTGGGACCCGCGAGATCCTCGAGTGCTGGCTCGACGGGCGCCCGATCCGCGAGGAGTACTTGATCGTCGACGGCGGCACCCTCGCCGGCGCCGGAGCGCACTCCTACAGCGAGGGCGATGCCACGGGCGGCTCCGAGGAGGCTGCCCGCTTCAAGAGTGGTTGATGGTCAGATGAGGATGCGCGCGGCGGTGCTCGAGGAGTTCGGGGAGCCGCTCGCGGTCCAGGAGGTCAAACTCGCCGAGCCGCAGACCGGAGAGGTGTTGGTTCGGCTCGTCGCCTGCGGTGTCTGCCACACCGACCTCTACACAGCTTCCGGCGCTGACCCCTCGGGCTATGCGCCAACGGTGCTCGGCCACGAGGGCGCCGGTGTGGTCGAGCGGATAGGACCGGACGTCACCTCCCTTGCGCCGGGCGACCATGTAGTCACCCTCTTCTCACCTCAGTGCGGCGAGTGCGTTCACTGTCTCGACCCGCGGACCAACCTCTGCCTGGCGATCCGCGAGCAGCAGAACAAGGGCTTCCTCCCTGACGGCACCACCCGCATCTCGCGCGAGGGGGACAGGATCCGTCATTTCATGGGCTGCTCGACCTTCGCCGAGTACACAGTCATGCCGGAGATCGCGTTGGCCAAGATCAACCCCGAGGCGCCGTTCGAGCATGCCTGCCTCTTCGCCTGCGGCCTCTCGACTGGCCTCGGGGCGGCGATCAATACGGCGGCGGTGCAGTCCGGCAGCACCTGCGTCGTCTTCGGCGCCGGCATGGTCGGGCTGGGGGCGGTCGCCGGCTGTCGGTTGCAGGGCGCCGAGCGCATCGTCTGCGTCGACCTCTCCCCGGAGCGGCTCGAGCTGGCTCGCGGCCAGGGCGCTACGGACGTGCTCGAAGGCGGCGAGGGCGCGGTCGAGCAGGTCCTCGAGATGACCGGCGGCTTCGGCGCCGACTACACCTTCGAGGCGACCGGCAACGTCGCCGTGATGCGCCAGGCGGTCGAAGCCGCGCGCATGGGATGGGGGCTGTGCACGATCGCCGGGGTTGCCGGCAAGGGGGAGACGCTCGACGTGGTCCCCCGTCTCCTGATCACCGGCCGTCGCGTCGCCGGTTCCTCATTCGGCGGCGTCAAGGGGCGCGACCAGGTGCCGCGACTGATCGATCGCTGCCTGGCTGGCGAGATCGACGTCGAGCCCTTCATCTCCCACCGCCTCGCCCTCGACGAGGTCAACCGGGGCTTCGAGCTGATGGAGGCCCAGGATGGAATCCGCAGCGTCATCGAGTTTGGCTAGAGGAAAGGCATTCGCTTTGGTAGGCGTGGTGGCGCTCACCGCCATCGCCGGCTGCGGGGGCGAGAACGACACGTCGGACTCTGGGACGCCGCCCCTAATCGAGCAATCATCTCCCGGGCAGAGGGGGCCAGATGCCGACACCGTCACCCCCGCGCGTTGTCCACCCGACCTGCCCAGCTGCCGCACCGCCGAAGGGCGGATCGCCTATGTGGAGCGGGTTGATCCCGATGGTGACGGCGACGCGCACTTCGTCATCGTCGACCCGCAGGGGATCACCCTTCCCGGTCTGACCGCGATCGACGTCCGCAAGGGCCTGCGGCCCGATCCGCTGCCCGGCCCGGGAGACCTGGTCAGCGCCGCCGGCCCAGTCCAGACCGGCTCCTACGGCCAAAGCCAGATCCACGCGCTCAAGCTGCACGTCGCCGGGCATTGAGGGTGGGCTATCAGCCGGCTGCGCTACGAGCTACAGCCAGCTCGCGGCTGACGACATCGGTTTGGTTCGGGATCTCCAGCCGGCGTTCGAGCACCGGGACAGCCTCCTCTGGGCGCCCGCTGAGGCGCAGCGCGTTGCCTAGGTTGAACAGGGCGTAGGCGTAGTTCAAATCGTCGGTGTCCACTGGAAAGGCGCGAACCGCTTCTTCCAGGACCGGGACCGCTTCTTCATGTCGTCCCGCCTGGATCAGTTCGAAGCCTTCCTGGTTGAGGGAGCCCCCCAGGGCGGGATCGTTCCCTTCCGGCGTCGGCGGAGTCGCCACAGTCTCCTCGCGGTTCGTCGTCTCGCCACTCCCGCTACCGCTGCTTGCGGCCGCGCTCCGGTCAACTTTCCCGCCGTCATCCCCCGATGGCCCATCGGCGATGAGCAGGATCGCGGCGACGAGCCCGGCAACGATCCCGGTGAGGGCGGCAACTCTTGCCCAAGCCGGGCGCGGGGCTCGAGGCCGGGGACGCCGGCGGGTGTGGAGCACTGGCCCGAGCGGCTCGGTCGGTTGCGGTGGGGCGACGAACGGCTCAGTCGGCCGCTCCGGCGCGGAGGTCTTCAAGCCGAGTTGAGCCACCGCCGCTGCGGCCGAGGGCGGCCGGTCGCCCGGATCCACCGCTGAGAGGCGATCAGCTAGGAGGGCGAGACGCCCCCGGGCGTCGTCGCCGACGCAGTCGCGCAGCAGGATCCCGCACGAGTAGAGGTCAGACCGCTCAGTCGCGGGCTCGCCGCCCATCACCTCTGGGGCGATGTAGCGGGCGGTGCCGAGCAGGTGCCCGGTGTGGGTCAACGATGTCGCGTCCTTGGGCAGCGCGATCCCGAAGTCGATCAGCTTGGTGTCGCCTTCCGGGTCGATCAGGACGTTCTGGGGCTTGACGTCCCGGTGCACGATCCCTGCTGCGTGAATGTGGGCGAGGGCGCCGAAGAGCTCGCGCGCGAGCCGCTCGCAGTCGATCGCGGCGCCCCGCGACATTCGCTCAGTGAGGGTCGCCCCCGAGACGTACTCCATAACGAGGTAAGGCCGTTCCTCTCCTTCCGCGTAGTCGTAGACGCCGATTAGGTTCGGGTGAGACAGGCTGGCCGCGAGTTGCGCCTCGCGGCGGAACCGCGCCAGGAACTCGGGGTCGGAGGCGATCGTGTCCGAGAGCACCTTGATCGCGACCGGCCGCTCGAGAACCTCATCGCTCGCCAGCCAGACCGACGCCATGCCGCCGCGCCCGAGAAGCCGTTCGAGTCGATAGCGGTCCTTCAACCGGGCCCCTCTGGCGATCATGATCGCGATCTGGGCCTAGCCGGAAGCTTCACCGAGCGCCGCGGAGATCTCATCGATTGCCGCCCGCTCAGCATCGCTGACCGGCTGGTCGCCCTCCTCCTTGGCGCCCGCGACCCGCTCCGCGAGGCTGAGCGTGAAGCGCCTGTAGTCCTCGACTTCCTCGGGAGACGCCTTGGCTTCGAGCAGCGAGACGGCTTGCCGGATGATGCCCAGATGGTGCTCTTTCATCTCCTCAGCCGAGCCATGGCGCCCCCGGTCGACCTTCGGCTTGGATTGGGCGATCGCGTCGACGAGGCCGGAGGCCCCGGCGGCGGTTCGCGCCTCGGTGAAGGCCTTCGCCAGCGCAAAGGACTCGCGGAAGGAGCCGCCCCGTTGCGCTGTCGAAACGATCAAGCCGGCACTCGTCGCCCCCTCCAGCACCGTCTCCCACTCCTGCTCCGTGAAGTCGGCTTTTCCGGTCATCAGGCAGGGCGCGTCGCCCTTGCTTCTTCCTCGGGACTGGCGAGACCGGCCCCGATGCCGAGTACGCCAAGCACGGCGTGGAGGACGTTGTCCTCGTCGTTGACGGGAATGAAGCCGAGGATCGACTCGCCGCCGCCGATGATGAATCCCCAAATCGCCACCACGATGTAGACGGCGCCGAACGCGATGGCGTAGGTGCGCGCCGCGCGAGGGCCTGAGAGGAAGGCGAGCACTCCCAGCACGCCGCTGAGCAGGTGCACCAGGTTGTGCCAGGCATTCACGTCGAGCACGCCGAGGACGGCGTCCACCGAGCCCGGGCTCCCGAACGAGGAGCTGTAGAAGAATCCGATGACGCCAGCGATCGCCAGCGTCGCTCCGATCAAGACTGCGTAGAGGCTGGCGGGGGTGACAGGTTCGTTCATCTCCTCCTCCTTCTGTTACAGCGCTGACGTACTGCGAATACCCGCCAGTGCGTCAATCAACCGTGACTTCCCGGAAGGAGCGATCGTCAGGCGCCGGCGCGCGTCGTCGCAGCGACTCGAATCTCCGGTTCGGGTGGGAGGGGCTCGGGCGGGTCGAGTGGGGGAGACGGCTCCGGCGGGCGGGGGTCGGGCCGGGGCGGATCTGGCGGCCCGGGGTCGGGCCTTGGGTCGGGAGGGCCAGGATCCGGCGTCTCGGCGCTGATCTCCAGCCTCACTGGCTCGTTCATTGTCCCTCCTGTCGCGTCGGCGGTTCCTGGGCTCTACCCGCGCTCCGGCGATCGAAAAGCGCTCGCTCGAGCGCTACAGCCAGACGTGCTCGAAGGCCAGCTCACCCTCGTCGCAGGAGAGCAGCCCCATCGACGGGCGCGGCGCCCGGCGCCGCTCGGTCGGGCTGCCGGGGTTGAAGATCTGGAAGCCGTCCTCCTCCTCGTGGAGAGGAAGGTGGCTGTGACCGAAGACGACGGAGTCCGCATGCGGGAAGCGGCGGCGCAGGCGGGCCAGGCGACCGCCGGCCGGCCCGGCGTCGTGGATGACGGCCACGGACCGTCCCCCCGAGCTGGAACTCGAGCGTTGGCGGCAGGGCGCGTTGCAACGCCGGCTCGTCGACGTTGCCGTGCACCGCCCGGACCGTGGGACAGAGGCCTTCAAGCTCTTCGAGCCGGAGAAGTCGCCGGCATGGATCACGACCTCAGCCTTCTCAATCAGCTCCAGGCATCGATCAGGAAGCCGGCGGGTGCCCTTCGGCATATGAGTGTCGGCGATGACAGCAATCACGCTCAGCTCGATTATCGGCGCGAGGGACCTCAAATCGACCTTCGCGCGTATTCCTTGCATGAACCTTCCACTAGGTAGATATCTCGTGTCGCTGCTGTTTGCCGCCGCCGTCCTGTCCGTGCCCGGACCGGCCACGGCGGACGTCGGAGTCGAACGGGTCAGTCGCATGGCCGGAGCTCCGGGCGACGCGGTCGAGCTGACCATCGGCTGCGGCTTCTGCTTTCCGCCCTGCGAGGGTCCGCAGGGCGACCGAAGCGGTGTCTGTATGCCTGGCATCGAGCTGCCCCCGCCCTCGTTCCCGGTCTCGCTCGTGCCGATCGAGAAGGTTCCGCGGCCATACCGGTGCGGGCCGCGAAAGCTCTGCACGCCAGAGGCGTCTGGGCCGCCCAGGCGAGCGCCCTTCATCCTGCTCGGCTGGGCGAAACCGGTGCGGGCCGAGGCTAGTGGCGAGGGGTATCTCGGCGGCGGCTTCGGTCACGGCACGATCGAACCGCCGCGCTACCTGCTCGACTTCCAGATTCCGGACCTGAGGCCCGGCATCTACTCCTACGTGATCTTTTGCGGCGTCTGCCAGCGCGGGCAAGGGGGCAGCTTGATCGCCTTCCCGGAAAGGCGATGGCGACTTCGCGTACGTCGCGTCGCGCTCAGTACCCGGGGCCGGTCTTGACCTGCTTGCGCTCGGAAGCGTGGGCGCCACCCTTCTTCTCGAGCGTCGCGCAGGCCTCGGCGATGTCGTCGGCGAGCCGGTCGATCTGAGCGCGGCTCAGGGTCTGCTTGACCAGCGCCCGCATGATCGTCACGTCTTCGGCGTCCGGCGGCATCGTGTAGGCGGGCAGCATCCAGCCGCGCTCGGCGGAGAGCTGCCAGGAGACGTCGAACTCGTCGTAGGGCTTCTCGCCGCTGAGCTTGAAGGCGACCAGGGGCAGTTGCTCCTTGTCGGCGCCGATCAGCTCGAAATCCCCCATCGCTTCCAGCTTGCCGGCCAGGGCGCGGGCGTTCTCCTCCATCGCCTGCATCACGAACGTGTAGCCCTCGCGCCCGAGGCGGACGAAGTTGTAGTACTGGGCGAGCACCATCGAGGCACCGGTGGAGAAGTTGAGGGTGAAGGTCGCGTCGGTTTTGCCTAGGTAATTCTCGTAGAACACGAGGTCCTCCGCCAAGTCTGATGTCTCCCGGAAGACGAGCCAGCCGATGCCGGGGTAGACAAGGCCGAACTTGTGGCCGGAGATGTTGATCGAGCGGACTTGCTCGAGCCGGAAGTCCCACTCCGAGTCGGGATAGAGGAAGGGCCAGACGAAGCCGCCGCTGGCGGCGTCGATGTGGAGTGGGACATCGAGGTCTTTGTCGCCCTTGAGGTCGACCAGGAGCTTGTTGATCCCGACGATGTCGTCGGCGTGGCCGGTGAAGGTGGTGCCAAGCACCGCGGCGACACCGATCGTGTTCTCGTCGATGTGGGGCTCGACGTCTTCGGGCCCGATCACGTACTTGTCTTCCTGGAGGCGGACGATCCGCGGTTCGACGTCGAAGTAGCGGCAGAACTTTTCCCAGACCACATGGACGTCGCCGCCGAAGATCAGGTTCGGTTTGTCGACCGGCTTCGATTCGGCTTCGCGGCGCTGCTTCCACTTCCACTTCAGCGAGAGCGCGCCGAGCATGATCGCCTCTGAGGAGCCCTGGGTGCGGGCACCGGTCGTCTCGCCGGGCGCGTGGTAGAGGTCGGCGAGCATGCGCACGCAGCGCTGCTCGATCTCGGCGGAGATCGGATACTCGGCGTGGTCGATGAAGTTGCGGTAGAGGTTCTCGCCGATGATCCGCTGTGCCTCGGGCTCCATCCAGGTCGTCACGAAGGTCGCCAGGTTGCGCCACGGGTCGCCCTCGAGAACCAGTTCCTCGTCGACGAGGCGCATCGCGTCGAGGGCGGACATGCCGCCGCTGGGGAACTCCTTATCGGGGGCGTCTTCGGTGAGAAAGCGGTTGCCGTAGAGCTTCGCCGCCTGCTCGGCGCTGGTGGGCTTTTTCATGGCTCCTTCGATCTGCTCGGGGGCGGGCCGTTCGGCTGAGCCTAGCCGAGGCTAGGCGCGGATCCGCGCCTCCTCGAGGTCGAGGTCGCGCTGGACCTGACGCAGGGTCGCGTCGCGTAGCCTGCCCTCGTCGCGGAGTGCCAGCAGCTCTTCCCGCTCCACCTGGATCAGTCCCCGGCGCAGGCGTCCGTAGTCGGCGAGGCGCTCCTGGCGGGCGGCGGTCTCGGGGTCCTCGCCGCCCAGCACCGCTGCGCACATGCGGAAGCGGGCGCGGTAGAGGTCGCGCAGCCGGCGCAGCTGCGACTCGCTGGCGAGCCCCTCCTCTTCGACCTCGTCGAGCCGGTCGAGCGCGGCCTGAGCTGCCTCCATTCGCGCCACCGCCTCCTCGTCGCTCCAGCGACGCGGCTGCTCCAGTCCCAGTGCGCGGATCACGAAAGGCAGCGAGAGGCCCTGGCCGACCAAGGTGACGAGGATCAGCGCGAAGCTGAGGAAGACGATCTGCGGGCGGGCGTCGACGCTGAGCGGCACCGCCAGCGCGGCCGCCAGGGAGATCGCCCCTTTCATCCCGCTCCAGCCGACGGCGAAGCGCTGGCCAGCGGTCTCGCCCGCGTCCGATCTCATCGCGAAGACGAAGGCGAGCCGGGTGGCTATCGCAGCGAGGGCAATCGCAGCGGCGGGCCAGAGCAGCTGGCCGACCCCGGAGGAGGTCTGCTCGAGCGTGTCGACGATGCTCGGCAGCTGCAGGCCGAGCAGGACGAAGAGGGCCGTCTCCAGCGCGAAGACCAGCACGCCCCAGAAGGCGACGGCGCTGAGCCTGGTGTCGGCGTCGAGGGTGTGGGGGGACTGGTAGCCGGTGTAGATGCCCGCGACGACGGCGGCCAGGATTCCGGACACGTGCAGCTCCTCGGCGCCGATGTAGGCGCCGTAGGCGGTCAGTACGGTGAGGACGGTGACCAGCGCGGCGTCGGTCTGGCGGCGGACCACGACCGTCGAGAGCCAGCCCACCGCGAGGCCAATCAGCAGCCCGCCGGCCGAGACGGAGACGAAGTCGAGGCTCGCGCCGCCGAGGCTGAAGGCGTCGCCGGTGGCGACCCCGACGGCGATGCCGTAGAGGACCAGTGCGGTGGCGTCGTTGACCATCGACTCTCCCTCGACCAGGAGCCGGACCCGCTCCGGCGCGCCGAGGCGGCGGAAGATCGAGATCGCGGCCACCGTGTCGGTGGGGGCGAGCACCGCCCCCAGCACCGCCGCCGCGGCCCAGCTCAGCCCCGGCACCAGGGCGTGGGCCACCACCGCGATCACCGCTGCCGTGAGGAAGACCAGCAGCACCGCCATCAAGGCCAGCGGGCGCAGCACCGCGCGCAGCTCCCGCGCCGGGGCCGACCACCCGGCGGCGTGGACCAGCGGCGGGATGAAGAGCAGGAAGATGACGTCGGGGTCGAGCTCGAACTCAGGCAGGCCGGGGACCAGCGCGATCGCGAGCCCGCCGAGCACGAGGACGATCGGCGCCGGGATCTTGCCGAACTCGGCGATCCGGACCAGCAGGACGGCGGCCAGCAGCAACAGCAGTACGTGCTCGATGTTGCCCACTGGCGCATAACATCACGCAAGTGGACGACAGGCTCACTCCTCCCCTGGACAAGGAGATCGACCACATCCGCGGCGAGTGGGGGAGCCCACTGGAGCTGGTCATGTTCGGGGACTTCCAGTGCCCCTTCTGCCTCGGCGCCCAATCGGTGCTCCGGCGCGTGCGCGACCGGCTCGGCGAGCAGCTCGTCTTCGGCTTCCGTCACCTGCCGATTCCCGAGCGCCACCCGCTGGCGCCGCTGGCAGCCGAGGCCAGCGAGGCGGCCGCGGCGCAGGGACGCTTCTGGGAGTACCACGACGCTCTCTTCGCCGCCCAGCCGAAGCTCTCAGAGGAGACGATCCTCGAGGTCGGTCGCGAGCTCGGCCTCGACGCCGAGCGGATGGCCGCCGAGCTGGAGGCCGGCACCTGGCGGGAGCGGGTCGCCCGCGACGTCAGGTCCGCCGAAGAGAGCGGCGCCACCGGCACCCCGACCTTCTTTGTCAACGGCGTCCGTCACTACGACGCCTACGACGCGTCCTCCCTGGTCGAAGAGCTGACCTCCAGCTCGACGTAGCCTCGGATGTCAGGCGGTTCGCTGCAAGCAGTCTCCCGGCGCCGCCTCGCGATCCTCCTACTGGTCCTGCTCACTTGCGCGGCGGTAGCTGGCGGCACGGGCAACGCCAAGCGGACCGAATTGAAGCCTGTGCGCTGGCATCCCGACGTCGCCGGGGCCAAGCGCTACGCGAGTCGCCGCGCCGGCGACGTCGCCTTCGCGGTGATCGACTGGCGAGGGCGGATCCAGGGTTCCCACAGGGCCCGAACCGCTCCGGCCGCGAGCGTCTTCAAGGTGATGCTGCTGGTCGCCCTTCTGCGCAAGCGCCACGACGCCGGGCTCTCCAATCGCGACCGGGCGCTGCTCGGCCCGATGATCCGCCGTTCGGACAACGTCGCGGCGTCAACAATTCGCGACCTCGTCGGTCCGCGACGGATCAAACGCCTCGCCCGGGTGGCCCGCATGAGGGACTTCCGCTACCACCCCGTCTGGGGTCAGAGCTGACCAGTCCACGCGACCAAGCGCGGTTCATGTACAGGCTGGTGTCGTACATCCCTGGTCAGCATCGGCCTTACGCGCGCTATCTGCTCTCCCACATCGTCGGGGAGCAGCGATGGGGGATCGGCCGCGTAAAGCCTCGCGGCTGGCGGCTCTTCTTCAAGGGTGGCTGGGGCAGCGGCACGGGCCTGGTCGACCATCAGGTCGCGCTGCTGAAGCGGAAACACCGCCGCGTTGCGATCGCCGTCTTCACCGAACTCAATCCCAGTCACGGCTATGGCAAGCGAACCCTGCGCGGCGTGTCTGCCCGGCTCCTTGCCGGTCTCGGCCAGTGACCGCTCAGACGAGTGAGCCGGCCAGCTCGCGATCGATCTCGAGCAGGTAGGGCGCGACCTGGCCGCTGTAGGCGGCCTTGCGCTCGGCGGGGAGGTCTTTCCAGCCGGTTACCGAGCCGCGACAGATATCCGCCCCGCAAAGGCAGCCGCCCGGAAAGTGCTCGATCGAGTAGTTGCGCATCGCGTAGTCGAAGGTGATCTCCTCGCCTTTGGAAATCGACTTGCGCGCCACGAAGTTGCAAGCCCCCGTGTCGTTGAGCTCGACGCCGCAGTTGGGGCTGCACGAGTGGTTGACCTTGGGGCCGAGGCCGCCATGCCGGGCCCACTTGGTGCGGCTCACCTGGGTTGCGTGCGAGTCGTTGCGGGCGACCTCGCCTTCGAGCACCCCGATCATCACCGTCTCACCGATCTGGAAGCCACGGGTTGCGCGAACGCCACCGCCCTTCCCGCCTTCGGGGGTGCACAGCTCATAACCGACAGGATCCAAGGGAACCGCCTCTCAAATTGTTTGAGCGCAGCGAAACTGCGCTCGATCACACTAGGCCATCGATGTCGAGCGACCTGCTGGGGCGGGCGGGTGCGAGGTTTCTAAGGCTAGGCTGCCGCCGTGCGCGCTGGCCTCACGATCGAGCGGCTTTCCTCGGCCGTCACCGGCCCGCGGGGGCGCTGGGTGGCGATCGGGGTTTGGCTCGCGCTCGGGGCCGCCGGCCTGCTTGCACGTGGACACGTAGGCGAGGTGACGGCGGCGGGGCAGGGCAGCTTCCTGCCCGCTAATGCGGAGTCGACCCGGGCGGTCGACGCGCTCCAGCGCGACTTCAAGGGTGGCGACGACGTCCCGGTCCTGCTTGTCTTCGAGCGGGACGGGGGGCTGACCGGTGCCGACCTGAACGCGATCGGCCGGCTCGGCGAAGGGCTCGAACGGCTCGGCCTTGCGGGCGCGACGCCGGTCGTCGCTCCGTTCTCGCGCCAGGCGAGGCAGCCGCTTGGGGACGTGACCAAGGTCGCGCGTGGGGTCGGGCCGATCTCCCGCGACGGAGAAGCGGCGCTGGTGGCGCTGGCGATCGACGCCGACGATCGCGGTGCGGTCGTCAAGGGGGTGGGGAAGATCCGCGCCTATCTCGCCGAGCACCGCCGGCCCGAGTTGCACTCCTACGTCACTGGCCCGGGCGGTATGGCCGCCGACCTCGAGCGGGTCGCCGAAGACGCGAGCGAGACCCTCCTGATCGCCACCCTGGGGCTGGTCCTGCTCCTGCTGCTGGTCGTCTACCGGGCGCCGGTCCTGGCCCTGTTGCCGCTGATCGCGGTCGGCACCGCCTACCTGATCGCGATCGGCCTCGCTTACCTGCTGATCGAGGCCGGGGCGATCACGGTCAACATCGAGGGCACGCTGCTCCTGCTCGTGTTGATCTTCGGCGCGGGCACCGACTACTCGCTGCTGCTAATCCACCGCTATCGCGAGGAGCTCGCCCGAGGCCTGGAGCCCGCCGTCGCGCTGCCCAAGTCGCTGGCGGAGAGCGTGCGGGCGATCGCCGCCTCCGCCGGCACGGTGGTCGCGGCGATGTTGGTCCTGCTGCTCGCCGAGCTGGAGTCGACGCGCTGGCTCGGCCCGGTGCTCGCGATCGGGATCGCGGTGATGCTCGCCGCCGCCCTGACCCTGCTGCCGGCGATCCTTGCGCTGCTCGGCAGGCGGGCCTTCTGGCCCGGGCGCGGCGAAATCTCGGGGGGAAGGTCGGCTCTCTGGTCGCGGGTCGCGGGCTTCGTCCGCCACCGCCCGCGGGCGATCGTCGCCGTCGTCTCCTGCGGCCTGGTGGTCCTCTCGCTCGGCAACCTCGTCGACCACGGCACGCTCGGGTTCGGCCAGGGGGAAACGCGCTCGACCGAATCGGGCCGCGGCACCGAAGTCCTCGACGAGCACTTTCCGCCCGGCCTCGGCTCGCCGCTGACCGCGGTCGTCGATCTCGGCGAAGTGGACGCTGCGGTGAAAGGCCTCGAGGGCCTCTCCTCGGTCAAGCTCGCCTTGCCGGTCCCGCCGTCGGCCGTCTCGGACCGGGCCGCGGTTGCGATCGTGATGCGGGGCAACCCGTACGCGGCCGATGCGGGCGACCTGGTCGAGGAGATCCGCGAGGAGCTCGATGAGGTCGCGCCGAGCGCCCTGGTCGGTGGGATCCCAGCCGAGAACTACGACATCGAGCAGGCCAACGCCCGCGACACCACGGTGATCGTCCCGGTGGTCTCTGCTCGTGGTCGGCCTGATCCTGGCCCTGGTGCTGCGCGCCCTCGCCGCTCCCGTCTACCTGACGGCAACGGTCGTCGCCTCGTTCGCCGCCACTCTCGGCCTGGTCACGTTCGCCTACACGGAGGTCTTCGGGTCGAGCGGACTCGCTTTCAACCTCGTCCTGCTCTCCTTCATCTTCCTCGTCGCCCTGGGGGTCGACTACAACATCTTCCTGATGACCCGGGCCCGGGAGGAGGCGGTGGAGCGGGGGACCCGCGAGGGCGTCCTTACTGCGCTCGAGAGCACCGGCGGCGTCGTCACCGGAGCCGGCCTGATCCTCGCCGGCACCTTCGCCACCCTGACCCTGCTGCCGCTGGAGGAGCTGGTCCAGATCGGCGCCACGGTCGCGATCGGCGTCCTCCTCGACACCTTCGTCGTCCGCGCGCTGCTGATCCCTGCGATCACCTATCTCTGCGGTGAGCGAGCCTGGTGGCCGAACATACCCCGTGGGGGTATGTAATGATGGCGCGGCGATGGCAACGCTCGCGCTCATCCTCTACGGGGTCTACCTGGCACTCGCCTTCGGGCTGCGGATCCTGATCCAGCTTCGCCGCACCGGCTCAACCGGTTTCCATGGCCTCGGCGGTCGCCCCGGCTCGGCCGAGTGGATTGCTGGGGTGGGCTTCACCGTCGCTCTACTCGTCGGCGCCGCTGCGCCTCTGCTCGCCTTGCTCGACCTGGTCGAGCCGTTCGGCGCGCTCGACGTCACCGCCGTCCACGTCGTCGGCTTCGTGCTCGCCGTCGCCGGGATCGCCGCCACCTTCTATGCCCAGGTGGCGATGGGCGCGAGCTGGCGGATCGGCGTCGACCCCGGCGAGCGCACCCAGCTCGTCACCAGCGGCCCCTTCGCCCTGGTTCGCAACCCGATCTTCGCGGCAATGCTCCCCACCGCGCTCGGTCTCACCCTGCTGGTGCCGAGCTGGGTCGCCTTCCTCGGCCTGGTCGGGCTGATGCTCGCGCTGGAGTTGCAGGTGCGCGTCATCGAGGAGCCCTACCTGTTGAGCGTGCACCGCGAGGAATACGCGGTCTACTCCGCTCGGGTCGGGCGTTTCCTTCCCGGCGTCGGGCGGATTCGCCGCGCCGACTGAGCTCCCGGGGCCTGCGACAAGTCCGTCCTGCGGATGCTTATACTGCGCCGCGACCAAATACCTGCCTAATCCCTGGCCACGGAGGCCTAGGGAGTGGGGGAACCACAGGGGAGACATCTCCCCGGGGGCGAATCGGACCTACGTGTCCGTAGCGCAGCTCTTTCAGCGCGAGCCCGACAGCTAACCCCGCCGGCTCGAGAAAGAGAGGATGCACCTTGGTCGGTTCATTCAAGTGGTGCCCAGGCAAGGCCATAGCCCTACCGCTGGCTCTGCTGCTGCTGGCACTGTCCGCTGCGGGCGCTCACGCTGCAATCTCCCCCGGCAAGGGCGGAGTCAGCGCCACGCCGTCCCCGTCACTCGCGACGCCGCCTTCCGGCACCGAAACCCCGGTCTACCCGATTCAGGGTCCGCACGAGTACTGGGACGGCTTCGGTGGGGCCCGTGGGCATGAGGGCGTCGACGTCGGCTCTCCGTGCGGGACGCCGCTGGTCGCGGTGCAGGCCGCGCGCGTGCGGTACCGCAAATACCACGGCGCCGCCGGCAACTACGTCGTGCTCGACCTCAAGGGCTCGACCGTCGACCTGGCCTACATGCACTTGAGCGAACCCTCCGTCGCCCGCATCGGCCAGCGCGTCGCCGCCGGCCAGTTGCTCGGCTTCGTCGGCGATACCGGCAACGCCTCCGGCTGCCACCTCCACTTCGAGGTATGGGACGGGACCTGGTACGGCGGCGGCACGCCGGTCGACCCGATGCCCTTTCTCTCGTCGCTGGAGCGACCCAGCAAGCGCGCCGCTCGCCAGTCGTCTTCGCGATGAGATTCTTCCGAGCCTTGCCTCGGGGTATCGGTTCGGCATAGGCTGGCACCGATGGCAGTCAAGCTTCATCGCTGCTCGGCCATGTGGGCCAAGGTCAATGCGCACCCCTGCTGGAAGGTGCAGAAGGCGCTGGACGAGCAGGGGATCGAGTACGAGGTGGTCAAGGGACCGCTGCGGCCGGGGAAGCGCGAGGAGCTGGAGCAGATCTCGGGCCAGCGCAAGTACCCGACGATCGAGTTCGAGGACGGCCGCGCCTATCGCGCGGAATCTGAGGAGATGGCCGAACGCATCCGCGCCGGCAAGCTCTTTGAAACGAATTGAACTAGTCAGACGGTCTTGTCTATAACCCGGGTGCTGGGGGCAGGGGGTGCATGGGCCCGGCCACCTGGCCGAGACCGGCCGGGCCCATGCGACTTCTCTTCAGCCTCAGCCGCCGAGCAGCTGGTCGAAGCGCAAGGCCGCGCGGGTTGGCAGCACTATCTCGCCGTTGCGCAGAAGCAGGCCTGAGGCGATCAGGTCGCGGACGGCGCGCTCGACCGCGTCGCGCTGCGCGGCGTCACCCGACCCCTGGTCGAACTCGCGCAGCAGCTCCTCGAGGCTCGTCTGCACCGGGTGAAAGGCGAGGATGTACTGCAGGACCGCCGACTCGGTTCTGGTGTCCTCCTCGCCGGTGCTGTGTATCTGGCTGCGGTCGTACACGTCTGCCTGGATAAGCCGGCCGTCACTCGATCTCTCCCCCTCAGGCCGTCGCCCGGTTCCTCCAGCGACCGCGTCCCGGCTTGCGCCGGCCCTCGAGCGGCTCGGAGCTTTCGAGCACGGAGCGCGCCCACTCGGCTTCGATCGAGGGGAGGTAGAAGTGCTGCTCGGAGCCGTTGGAGGGTGTGGTCCGCACCAGCCGCACGGCACCGCGGTTGGCAAGAACCCTGACGTGATAGCTGACGGTCGGAAGCGGGAAGTCGAGACTCTCTGCCAGATCGCTCGGGCTGCGCGGCAGCCCGTCGGCGAGCGTCCGCAGGATCTCTCGCCTCAGCGGGTGGCTGAGGGCCAGCAGTAGGTCGTTGGTCCGAGACTCGTCGGCGCTTCCCATGCCCTGAGAATATAGAGCAAACGAAATGAGTTGTCTGCCAGACACCTCACCTCAGGCTTCTTCGCGGACGCCGCCCATCTCGCTGAACACCGCGGTGACGCCGCCGTCTTCCCGTTGCTCGTCGGCAATAACGTGGGAGACGGCGTTGATCAGTGCCAGGTGGGTGAAGGCCTGGGGGAAGTTGCCGAGGTGCCGACCGCTCGGCGCGTCCAGCTCCTCGGCGTAGAGGTCGAGCGAGCCCGCCGCGGCCAGCAGCCGTTCGCACAGCGCCCGCGCCCGCTGCGGCTCGCCGATCTCCGAGAGCGCCGAGACCATCCAGAATGAGCAGATCAGGAAGGTGCCCTCCTCGCCGTGCAGTCCGTCGTCGGTCTCCTCGACCAGGTAGCGCAGGACCAGCCCGTGTTCGGTCAGGTCGTCTGCGATCGCCTCGACCGTGGCGCGAACCCTGGGGTCGTCGGCCGGGAGGAAGCGCAGCAGCGGGATCAACAGGGTGGAGGCATCGAGCGCGTCAGTCTCGTAGTGCTGGCGGAAGACGCCGTCGCGCACGCCGCGCTCGAGGATCTCGGCGCGGAACTCGTCGGCCTTCTGCTGCCACTCCTCGGCAACGTCGTCGACGCCGACGATGCGCGCCAGCCGCACCCCGCGATCGACCGCGACCCAGATCATCAGCTTTGAGGAGACGTAGTGCCGCGGCTCGCCTCGTGCCTCCCAGATCCCCTGGTCGGGATGCGGCCAGGCCTCGATCGCCGCCTCCACCTGTTCGCGGATCAGTTTGCGGTCCGCCGGCGTGCCGCTGCCGCGCAGCGCCTTCTCGTGCAGGTAGATCGAGTCGAGCAGGGCGCCCCAGACGTCGTTTTGGCGCTGGTCGAAGGCGCCGTTGCCGATCCGCACCGGCCGCGAGCCGGCGTAGCCGCTGAGGTGGTCGAGGGTGCTCTCGGTCAGGTCCTTCTCGCCGCCGATCCCGTACATGATCTGCAGGTTCGGGTCTTCGCGGCAGACGCTGAGCACGAAGCGCATGAAGTCGCGGGCCTCCTGGTCGAAGCCGAGCGTGTGCAGGGCCCAGAGGCTGAAGGTCGAGTCGCGGATCCAGCAGTAGCGGTAGTCCCAGTTGCGTTCGCCGCCGGGCGTCTCCGGGAGCGAGGTCGTCGGGGCGGCGACGATCGCCCCGGTTGGGGTGTAGGTCAGCCCCTTGAGCACGAGCGCCGAGCGCTGCAGGTGGACGCGCCAGGGGTGGTCGGGGAAGTTGCCGTAGCGCAGCCAGGCGCGCCAGAACTCGCCGGTCGAGTCGAGCCGCTCCAGCGCCTCCGGCGCGCTGCGCGGGCCGCCGAGGTCGCTGTCGCCCCAGAGACACGGCGCAGAAGCTGGTCTCGTCTTCGCGCAGCTTCACGCGGCCGCGGGCAGTGTCGTCTTCCAGGGCCAGCTCCATGTCGCTGGTCAGATGCAGCTCGCCGCCGTCGTCGCCGCGCGCGACGGCGCCGCCGAGCTCGCCGCCGCTCCAGGTCGTCTCGCCGGCCCCGTAGCCGAAGCGCGGCAGGCACTCCATCTCCATCTCGACATGACCGTCGATGCAGGTGACCAGCCGCAGCAGCGACTGGTCGGACTCGTGCTCGGTGCGTGGTCGCGTGCCGTCGGCCTCCTGCTCCTCCCACGTGCCGATCGTCAGCGCGTCGTGGACCACGGCCCAGCCGGTGTCGGTGACCCAGGTGGTCTCGACGATCAGGGTGCCGGGCTGGTAGCGCCGGGCGAGCGGCACGGCGACGCCGCGCGGAGCGAGCCGGAAGTGGCCCGCGCCGCGGTCGAGCAGCGCCCCGAAGGCGCTCGGCGAGTCGAAGCGGGGCAGGCACAACCACTCGATCGAGCCCGCGTAGGAGACGAGGGCACTGGTGTGGCAATCGGAGAGGAAGCCGTAGCTGCCGATCAGCGGAAAGCGGTCATTACCGGCACCCATCACAACTGTTCCCGCTCCGCTCGCTGCGCGAAGAACCAGAGATGCACGCTTGCTCGCTCCGCGCTCACCGGGGTGCCAAGCTACCACCGTGGACCTCCTCACCGCCCATGTCGCCGGCTCCTTCGTGCCGCTCGAGGTCGTGCCCCTGACCCTTGCGGGCATCCTCTACTGGCACCGCGCCATGGTCCTCTCCTGGACCGGACGGCCGGTGCCGACCTGGCGCCAGGTCTGCTTCGGCGCCGGCCTGGCGACGATCGCGGCCGCCCTCTTCGGCCCGCTCGGCCACATGTCGGAGGAGCTGGTGATCGCTCATATGGCCGAGCACCTGCTGATCGCCGACGTCGCCTCGCTCCTTCTGGTCCTCGGCCTGACTCGGTCGGTGCTGCAGCCGGTCCTCGCCGTGCACGCCCTCAACCGGCTGCAGTTCCTTGCCCACCCGGCGGTTGCCTTCCCCCTCTGGGCGCTCAACCTCTACGCCTGGCATCTACCGGCGCTCTACCAGGACGCCTACGGGGCGGCGCCGATCCACGCCTTCGAGCACGCCACCTTCCTGCTCATGGGCTGCCTGGTCTGGATGCCGGTCTTCGGCCCCCTCCCCAAGCCGGCTTGGTTCACCGCAGCATGGAAGGTCGGCTACGTGATCGCGGTGCGCTTCACCGGCGCCATCCTTGGCAACGTGCTGATGTGGTCGGGCACGGTGCTCTACCCGATCTACGCCCCGGGTGAGCTCTACTGGGGGATCTCGCCGCTCGCCGACCAGAGCACCGCGGGCGTGATCATGATGATCGAGGGCACCTTCCTCACCCTCGGCGCGCTGGCCTGGGTCTTCTTCGAGGTCGCCCGTGAAGGCGAGGAGAAGCAGCGCCTGCTCGACCTCGCCGAGGAGCGCGGCGTCGCCCTCGACGAGGAGAGAGCGCAGCGCGCCGTCGCCGCCGGACACGGGGCGCGGTTGGAGGAACGGCTGACCGCGGCTGGCGAGAAGCCCGGACGTGCCGGTGGTTGACCGCCTATATGGGCGGTCAACCACCGGCACGTCGGCGAGCCCGGCGTTGCTGACCATGCTCGTCTTCGTCGTCGGCACCGCTAGCCTCGGAGCCGAGATCGCCGCGGCGCGGCTGCTGGCGCCCTACTTCGGCGCCTCGACGATCGTCTGGGCGAACACGATCGGGGTCGTCCTCGTCGCCCTCTCGGTCGGGTACTGGCTCGGCGGGCGCTACGCCGACCGCCACCCGCACATGCGCGGTCTCTGTCTGACGGTGCTTGCCGCCTCGGTCCTGATCGCCCTGATCCCGTTCGCCTCGCGCCCCTTCCTCGGCTTCTCGGTCGACGCTTTCGACGCGGTCTCGGTCGGCGGCTTCGCCGGCTCGCTGTTCGGCGTCCTGGTGCTGGTCGCCGTCCCGGTGACGCTGCTCGGCGCCGCCGCGCCGTGGGCGGTTCGGCTCGCGGTCGACGACCTCGGTCACGCCGGCGAGACCGTCGGCCGGCTCTACGCGATCTCGACCGCCGGCTCGCTGTTCGGGACGATGGCATCGGCCCTGCTGCTGATCCCGTTGCTGGGGACGCAGCGCACCTTTCTCTGTTTCGCCCTGGCCTTGGCCCTGGTTGCGGTTGCAGGCCTCGGCTGGCGCTTCGCCGCCTTCCCCGCCGCCCTCGCCCTGACCCTGGTCGCGGTCCCGGTGGGGACGATCAAGGCCGCCGACACCGGCCGGGTTCTCTACGAGGCGGAGACGACGCACCAGTACGCACGGGTGGTCGAACGCGACGACGGCAGTCGGGCCCTGGAGCTGAACGAGGGCCAGGCGGTGCACTCGCTCTACCGGCCCGGCAGCTACCTGACCGGCGACTACTGGGACGGCCATCTGGTGCTGCCCGCCGCCTCGCGGGCGCTGCCGCCACGGCGGATCGCGATCCTCGGCAACGCCGCCGGCACGGTGGCACGCGCCTTCGGTCGCTTCTTCCCGGCGACCTACGTCGACGCGGTCGAGATCGATGGCGAGCTGACCGAGATCGGTCGCCGCTTCTTCGACCTGCGCAACCGTCGCATGGAGACGCACGCTGCCGACGCCAGGCCCTGGCTCGAGCAGGCGGACGGGGATTACGACGCGATCATGGTCGACGCCTACCGCCAGCCCTACATCCCCTTCTACCTGGCGACGCGCGAGTTCTTCGAGCTGGCGCGCGAGCGCCTGGCGCCGGGCGGCATCGTGATCGTCAACGTCGGCCACCCCGAGGGTGGGGAGGAGCTGGAGCGGGTGCTGGGACGGACGATGGCCGCCGCCTTCCCGACCGTGCTGCGCTACCCGATCGAACCGACCAACACGCTGCTCGTCGCCGGCGAGGGCGCGCTCTCAGCGGCGCGCCTGCGCGGCAACGTCACTGCCCTGCCGCGACCCCTGCGACTGCTGGCGCGGGAGGCAGCTGCGGCGCTGGCGCCGCGCCTACCCGGCGGCGAGGTCTACACCGACGACCGTGCCCCGGTCGAGTGGCTGGTCGACGCTTCCCTGCTGGAATATGCGAATGAGTAAGGCGAAGGCTTGGCTTGTAACAGGGCCGCTAGGACGCGGCCTCTCTTTTGCGATCGACTTTGCGGTGGCGCTGCGCCGCGGTCTGCTCTCGCGTCGCAACTGACCCGATCTCGCCGCTCGATGCATTGAACACACTGGAGTGTGTTCAATCGAACGAACGGCGATGAGTCGGGCGCTACGCCGATTCCTCTAGGGTCAATTGAAGATGCAGACCACCGTCACCGAGCTCCCCGGTTCCCGCGCCCGGGTCGAGGTCGAGGTCCCCGCCAAGGACGTCGACCGCGGCGTCCAGCGTGCCGCCCGCTCCCTCGCGCGGGAGATGCGGCTGCCCGGCTTCCGCAAAGGCAAGGCGCCACCGTCGCTGGTGATTCAGCGGCTCGGCTACGGCGCCGTGCTCGAGGAGGCCCTGCGCGACTCGCTGCCCGAGTGGTACGAGCGGGCCCTGCTCGCCTCGGGCGTCAGCCCGATCGGCGACCCCAGCATCGAGCTGGTCTCCACGCCGCAAGACGAGGGCGAGCCGCTTGGCTTCAAGCTCGAGGTCGGCGTGCGCCCGCAGGCGAAGCTGGGCGAGTACAAGGGCCTCGAGGTCGGCAAGGGCGAGCCGGAGATCCCCGATGACATCGTCGAGCGGGAGATCGAGCGGGTTCGCGAGGGGTTCGCACGGCTCGAGCCGGTCGAGCGGGCGGCCACCGAGGGCGACGTGCTGCTGATCGACTTCGAGGGCACGGTTGACGGCCAGGCGTTCGAGGGCGGCAAGGCGAGCGACTACCGCCTCGAGCTGGGCAGCGGCCAGTTGGTCGAGGGCTTCGAGGAGCAGCTCGCCGGCGCCATCGCGGGTGAGGAGCGCGAGGTCAAGGTCTCCTTCCCGGGTGACTACCGCGCCGAGCAGCTTGCCGGCAAGGAGGCTGTCTTCACGGTCACGGTCAAGGAGGTGCGCGAGAAGGTCCTGCCCGAGCTCGACGACGACCTCGCCGCCGAGGCTTCCGAGTTCGACACTCTCGACGAGCTGCGCGCTGACATCCGCGAGAAGGTCTCGGAGGTCGCCGGGCAGCGAATCGAGGAGGACTTCCGCATTGCCGCGGTCGACGCCGCGGTCGACGCCGCCAACGTCGAGCTGCCGGAGGAGCTCGCCATGGCTCGCGCGTTGGAGCGCTGGGAGCGGGTCGAACGCCAGCTCGCCGCGCGCGGGATGAGCCCCGACACTTACCTCCAGATGCAGGGCAAAAGCCGCGATGAAGTGATCGAGGAGTCGAAGCCGGATGCTGAACGCGAGCTGAAGCGCGAGTCGGTGCTGGCCGCGATCGCTGAGGCAGAGACGATTGAGGTCTCCGAGGAGGAGATGGTCGAGGCGCTCGCTCATACCGCTGAACACGAGCGGACCACGCCGGAGAAGCTGCTGGCGCGGTTGCGCGAGAGCGGCCGTGACGCGATGGTCCGCGAAGACATCCGGATCCGCCGGGCGATCGACGTCGTCGCCGAGTCGGCGATGCCGATCCCGCTCGAGCAGGCTGAGGCTCGCGAGAAAATCTGGACGCCGGAGAAGGAGCGCGAGCAGGCCGGCTCCCTCTGGACCCCTGGCTCCGAGTCCTAGTTAGCCCCCTTCCTGGCCGGACGTTCTAGCCTCGCCGCGCACGAGCTGGTGCAGCGGTTGTGTCCTGGGTAAGGATCATCGATGAGGTGCCTGAGTCCATGCGCCGCTTCGACGGAATCCATCCAAAAGAGCAGTCGCTCGCCCTAATTGGCAAGCGGCCGATCAACGCCGCGCTCCTCGCGGCCGTGCTGTTCGCGGCGATCTTCGGCATGCGCTTCGCGATCGGCACGCTTGGCGACGCGATCACCTTCCTCTACGTGATCCCGGTGGTGCTGGCGGGGATGGCCCGGGGCACACGCGCGGGACTGGTCGCGGCCGCGGTGGCCTTCGTGCTCTCGACCGTATGGGTGCTGGTCGAAGGTGCCCCGATTACTCCGCTCGGCTACTTCAACCGGGCACTCGTCTTCCTCTTCGTCGGCGGCCTCGCCGGCCACTTCGCGACGAGGATGCGGGCACTCGAGGCCGAGAGCGCCCGCCACTTCAATCTCTCGCTCGACATGATCAGCACCGCCGGCTTCGACGGCCGTTTCAGGACGGTCAACCCCGCATTCGAACGCGTCCTCGGCTACCGGGCGGAGGACCTGGTCGACCGCCCCTTCCTCGATTTTGTCCATCCCGACGATCGCGAGAGGACCGAAGAGGAGGCCGCCTCGCTCTCGGATGGCCGCACCACCGTGCAGTTCCAAAACCGCTACTTCGACAGCAAAGGGATGGTGCACTGGATCGAGTGGACCTCGGTGCCGATGCTCGATGAGCACATCATCTACGCCGTTGCCCGCGACATCACCGACCGCAAGGAGCTGGAGCAAGAGCTGGAGCGGCTCTCCCAGCGCGACCCGCTTACCGGCCTCTTCAACCGCCGCCGCTTCGACGAGGAGCTGGAGACGCAGCTTGCCTACACGCGTCGCTACGGCAAGGGCGGGGCGCTGCTCGTGCTCGACCTGGATCGCTTCAAGCAGATCAACGACGAGCTGGGACACGCCGCCGGCGACGAGGCGCTCTGCGCGGTCGCCGAGACCTTGCGACGCAACCTGCGTCTTACCGACAGCATCGGGCGCGACGCCTCAGGAGTTGCTGCCCGCTTGGGAGGCGACGAGTTTGCCGTGCTGCTGCCCGAGGCCGACGAGGCAGGCGCCCGAGGTGTCGCTGACCGACTCGTCGACGCGCTCGCCGCTTCGGAGCTGACCTTCGAGGGGAAGCCGGTGCGACTCGCGGTCAGCGTCGGCATCGCCCTCTACGACGAGCATGGCCGCCCGCCGGCCGAGGACCTGCTGGTGGCTGCAGACCGGGCGATGTACGAGGCGAAGGCGCGCGGCGGGTCCAGCGTGGCCCTTCTATAGAGTGCGGTTCATGAGTCCTCTGGTCCCGATGGTGGTCGAGCAGACCTCGCGCGGCGAGCGCGCCTTCGACATCTACTCGCGCCTGCTCGGCGAGCGGATCGTCTTTCTCGGCACGCCGGTCACAGAGGACATCGCCAACCTGATCGTTGCCCAGCTCCTCCACCTCGAGTCCGAGGATCCGGACAAGGACATCAGCCTTTACATCAACTCTCCGGGCGGCTCGGTCTACGCCGGGCTGGCGATCTACGACACGATGCAGTTCATCAAGCCCGAAGTGCAGACGATCTGCGTCGGCATCGCGATGAGCATGGGCGCGCTGCTGCTTGCCGGCGGCGCCGCCGGCAAGCGGATGTCGCTACCCAACTCGAAGATCCTCATCCACCAGGTCTCCTCCAGCTTCCAGGGCCAGGCGACCGACATCGAGATCCACGCCAAAGAGATCATTGACGTGCGCCGCCGCCTCGACGAGATCCTCGCCAAGCACACGCAGCAGCCCTTCGACAAGGTCGCCAAGGACACCGAGCGCGACTACTTCATGAGCGCGGAGGAGGCGAAGGAGTACAACCTCGTCGACCGCGTCATCGAACACCACTGAGGCGCTCCGCCCTCCTCGCCCTCGTCCTGCTCGCGGCTCTCGCCCCGGTCTCTGCTGGCAAGGCCACTCCCCGCGACGGGGGAGTCCTCTACCGAGAGCACGTCTTTCCAGTGCAGGGCCCCCATTGGGTGCGGGGAGCGATTGGCGAGTTCGGCGCGCCGCGCAGCGGCGGCCGCACTCATGAGGGCTTCGATGTCGTCGCCCCCTGCGGGGCAGGGCTCGTGGCAGCGACCAGCGGCCAGATCGTCCGCAGCGGCTACGACCCGGTCCTCTACGGCTACTACCTGTTGATCGACGGCATCGGCGAGCCGCGCAGCTACTTCTACTCCCACCTGCGCCGGCCCGCGCTCGTCCGCAGCGGGGAACGGGTCTGGGCCGGACAGCGCGTCGGCGGGGTGGGAAAGACCGGCAACGCCTACACGGTCGGCTGCCACCTCCACTTCGAGATCCACCAGCGAGGCCGGCCGGTCGACCCCGAGCCGACCCTGCGCCGCTGGGACCGCTCCGGCTAGAGGCCGAGCTCGTACTCGATCCAGGTCGAGCGCTGGGCGCCGGTCGAGTCGTAGAGGCGCTGTGCCGTGGCGTTGTCGGGAGCAGTAGCCCACTCGAGGTGGTGGGAGCCACGCTCACGGGCCACGTCGGCGCTGGCCTCGATCAGGGCGCGGCCGACGCCATGCCCGCGTACGGCCGGGTCGACGTAGAGGTCGTTCATCAGCACGGTCTCGGCGGCGTCGGTCGAGGAGAAGTGCCAGTAGAGGCAGGCGTAGCCGACCAGCTCGCCCTCGCGCCAGGCGCCGATCAGCATGCCGTCGTCGCTGGGGGCGAGGAAGCGGCGGAAGAAGGCGCGGTTGCGCTCCTCGTCGATCTCCTCGACCTCGTAAAAGCGCTGGTAGGCGGCGATCAGCGGCAGCAGCGTCTCCAACTGCTCGGCCGCGATCGGCTCGGTCCGGACTGGCGCGGTCATCGCCGCACGGTAGCGCGCAAGGGTCCGCTCAGCGGAAGGGACCACCGAGGCGGTGGCGTATGAGCCGCTACAGGGCCGGCTTGAAGCTCCGTCTAAGCTGTTGGGGCCGACGCCGGTAGGCAACTTCCGCCCCGCAAGGAGGGGATCCCGCTGGCACGTCCCACAGATTCGAACGAGCAACTCCTCTGCAGCTTCTGCGGCAAGTCACAGCGCCAAGTCAAGAAGCTGATCGCCGGGCCCGGGGTCTACATCTGCGACGAGTGCATCGACCTCTGCAACGAGATCATCGACGAGGAGCTCTCGCCGCCGACCCAGATTGAACTCGAGAACCTGCCCAAGCCGCGGGAGATCCACGAGGTCCTGCAGGAGTACGTCGTCGGCCAGGAGACTGCCAAGAGAGCCCTCTCGGTTGCCGTCTACAACCACTACAAGCGCGTCCAGATGGTCCAGTCCGAGGACACCGAGGTCGAGCTGCAGAAGTCGAACATCATGCTGCTCGGGCCGACCGGGTGTGGCAAGACGCTGCTCGCCCAGACCCTGGCCCGCATCCTCAACGTCCCCTTCGCGATCGCCGACGCGACGGCGCTGACCGAGGCTGGCTACGTCGGCGAGGACGTCGAGAACATCCTGCTGAAGCTGATTCAGGCCGCCGACTATGACGTCAAGAAGGCGGAGACGGGGATCATCTACATCGACGAGATCGACAAGATCGCGCGCAAGGCCGACAACCCGTCGATTACCCGCGACGTCTCCGGCGAAGGCGTCCAGCAGGCGCTGCTGAAGATCCTCGAGGGAACGACCGCGTCGGTGCCGCCGCAGGGTGGGCGCAAGCACCCCCACCAGGAGTTCCTGACGATCGACACCACCAACATCCTCTTCATCTGCGGCGGCTCCTTCGCCGAGCTCGATCAGGTGATCGAGAGAAGGGTCGGCGACCGCGGGGTCGGTTTCGGCGCCGCGATCTCCTCACGCGAGAACAAGGACACCGGCGAGTGGTTCGAGCAGGTGCTGCCCGAGGACCTGATGGAGTACGGGCTGATCCCCGAGTTCATCGGTCGCCTGCCGGTGGTCGCGGCGATCCACCAGCTCAGTCGCGAGGACCTGATCACGATCCTGACCGAGCCACGCCACGCTCTGACCAAGCAGTTCCGGCGCTTCTTCGAGTTCGACGACATCGAGCTCGTCTTCTCCGAGGACAGCCTCGACGCAATCGCCGACAAGGCGCTGGAGCGCGAGACCGGCGCCCGCGGCCTGCGCTCGATCCTCGAGGAGACGCTGCTCGACGTCCAGTTCGAGCTGCCCTCGCGCCGCGACGTGACCAAGTGTGTCGTCACCAAGGAGACGATCGAACAGGGTCGTCGCCCGACTCTGGTCACCGAGGCTGCGCCGCAGGACATCGGCCCGGCCGACGACGACGAGCTGGGCGAGGAATCGGCTTGATGCCGGGAGGGGTCAGGCACCCCTCCCCATGAGGCCGTTGCGCAGCAGGTCGTTTGCCGTGCTTCGGGATGTTGGTCCGGGAGCCTCCTGGGGAGGGGCACCTAACCCCCCTTCGACGTGCGGCGGCTTCTCGCCCAATCCGGGCATCTAGACTCGCGGCGATGAGCGGCGCGGATAGGCAGAAGCTCGAGGAAACGACGCGTTACGACCCAGGTGAGGTCGAGGGGCGGGTGTTCGATGAGTGGATGACGGAGGGGTACTTCCATCCCGCGCCGGAGGGCTCGCCGGCGGAGAACTTCTCGGTGGCGATCCCGCCACCCAACGTCACCGGCGCCCTGCATATGGGGCACGCCCTCAACGGGGCGATGCAGGACGCCCTCGTCCGGATGAACCGGATGCGGGGCCGCAACGCGCTCTGGATCCTCGGCACCGACCATGCCGGGATCGCCACCCAGGCGGTGGTCGAGAAAGAGCTGAGGGCAGAAGGCAAGACTCGCCAGGAGCTCGGTCGCGAGGAGTTCGTCGAGCGGGTCTGGGCCTGGAAGGAGGAGTACGGCTCACGGATCGTCGAGCAGTACAAGCGGCTCGGCGCTTCCTGCGACTACGAGCGCGAGCGCTTCACCCTCGACGAGGGCTACGTGCGCGCGGTCTACCGGGTCTTCAAACAGCTCTACGAGAAGGGCTACATCTATCGCGACAACTACATGGTCAACTGGGACCCCGGCTCGCACTCGGCGATCTCCGACCTCGAGGTGGAGAACCGCGAGGTCGAGGACACGCTCTACTCGATCGACTACCCGGTCGAGGGCTCCGAGCGCGTGCTGACCGTCGCCACGGTGCGGCCGGAGACGATGCTGGCCGACACCGCCGTGGCGGTCAATCCCGGTGACGAGCGCTACGCCGACCTGGTCGGGCAACACTGCGTCCTGCCCCTCGTCGGCCGCCGCCTGTCAATCGTCGCTGACGAGCACGTCGACCCAGAGTTCGGCACCGGCGCGCTGAAGATCACTCCTGGGCACGACGTCAACGACTTCGAGATCGGCCGCAAGCACGGGCTGGAGGAGATCGGCGTGATCGGCCCCGACGGGCGGATGAGCGAGGAGGCGGGGGAGGCCTACGCCGGCATGACCGTGCCCGAGGCCCAGGAGGCGGTGGTCGCAGAGCTGCGCGAGCAGGGCCTGCTGCGCGCCGAGGAGCCCTATGTCCACTCGGTCCCCTTCTCGCACCGCTCCGGCGAGCGGATCGAGCCGCTGATCTCGCTGCAGTGGTTCTGCCGCATGGACGAGCTGGCGAAGCCGGCGATCGAGGCGGTGCAGCGCGACGAGGTGCGGATCACCCCGCCGCAGTGGAAGCGCGTCTACCTCGACTGGATGAAGGAGATCCGCCCCTGGTGCATCTCGCGCCAGCTCTGGTGGGGGCACAGGATCCCGGTCTGGTACTGCGGCGGCGAGGGCTGCGGGGAGATCTGGGTCGGAGAGGAAGCCCCGGAGCGCTGCGGCATCTGCGACGCCGAGCCGCGCCAGGAGGAGGACGTGCTCGACACCTGGTTCAGCTCGGCGATCTGGCCCTTCGCGACGCTCGGCTGGCCCGACGACACCCCGGAGCTGCGCGCCTTCTACCCGACCAGCTTCCTCACTACGGCGCGCGAGATCCTCTTCCTCTGGGTCGCGCGGATGATCATGACCGGGCTCGAGTTCCCCGGCGACGTGCCCTTCCGCGACGTCTACGTGCACTCGGTGATCCAGGCCCGCGACGGGCGGCGGATGTCGAAGAGCCTCGGTACGGGGATCGACCCGCTGGAGGAGATCGACGTGTACGGCGCCGACGCATTGCGCTTCGGGCTACTGGCGATGTCCTCGACCCAGGACGTGCGCTACTCCGACGCCAAGGTGCAGCAGGGTCGCGACCTTTCCAACAAGCTCTGGAACGCCTCGCGCTTGATCCTGCTGAACGCGGGCGACGGCAGCCCTGGAAACCCCCAGCCCTCGCGGGTCGAGGACCGCTGGATCCTCTCGCGGCTGGAGCGCACGATCGGCTCGGTCAGCGCCAGGCTCGACTCCTACGACTTCGCCCATGCCGCCGCCGAGGCCTACGGGTTCTTCTGGTCGGAGCTTTGCGACTGGTACCTGGAGATTGCCAAGCCCCGCCTCTACGAGGGTGAGGAGGACGCTTCGGCGACGCTGCTCTGGGCGCTGGAGCGCGTGCTGGGGCTGTTGCACCCGATCATGCCCTTCGTCACCGAGGAGGTCTGGCGCTACCACCCGGCTCGCGAAGGCCACCTGGCGGTCCATCCCTTCCCGGAGGCGGACGAGTCGCTGCTCGATCCGGAAGCTGAGTCGGAGGTCGAGCGGTGGATCGAGCTGACCCGCCGCCTGCGCGCCTGGCGCGACATGGTCGAGGCGCCGGCTGCCACCCGGCTCTCGGCTCGGGTCGAGGGCGAGCAGCCGCACGAGTTCGTCGGCCGCCTCTCCCGCTTCGAGTTTGCCGAGGACGGTGGCGATCCGATCGCCGCGGTCGGCCCGGTCAGGGTGCTGGCTTCGGCCGAGATCGACTCCGAGGCGGTTGCGGCGCGGCTGGAGAAGCGGCGCGAGGAGCTGTGCTCCGAGGTCGCCCGGGCCGAGGGCAAGCTGGCCAACGAGAAGTTCGTCGCCAAGGCGCCGGCGGAGCTGGTCGAAGAGGAGCGCGAGAAGCTCGAGCGCTACCGCGCTGAGCTGGAGGAGCTGTCCGAATAGACGCCGAGGCGCACCTCGACTCGCTCGAGCCGATCGGCTGGAAGCTGGGCCTGGAGCGGATGCGCCGGCTCAACACGGCGCTCGGGATGCCCCAGCACCGGTTCGCCTCGATCCACGTCGTCGGCACCAACGGCAAGTCGTCGGTGACCCGGATGACCGCGGCACTGCTCGAAGCGCATGGGCTCGCCGCCGGCGCTTGCGTTTCGCCCCATGCCGAACGCTGGTCGCAGCGGGTCCTGGTTCACGGTGAGGAGATTGGCGAGGCCGAGTTCGCAGCGGCGGTGGAGCGCGCAGCGCAGGCCGCCGAGAATGTCAACCGCGCGCTCGGGGAGGGGGATGAGGTGACCCAGTTCGAGCTGGCGACCGGGGCCGCCTTCGCCGCCCTGGCCACGGCGAGGGTCGAGGTTGCCGTGATCGAGGCCGGGCTGGGGGGGAGGCTCGACGCGACCAACACGATCCCTTCGCGGGTGACGGTGCTGACCTCGGTCGGCCTCGATCACACCGAGTGGCTGGGCGAGACCGAGGCCGAGATCGCCGCCGAGAAGCTCGCCGTCCTGCGCGATCACTCGACCCTGGTCGTCGGCCGGGTGAGTCCCGAGGTCGAGCAGCTCGCCGAGCGCACCGCCGCCGAGCGCGGAGCCCGCCTGGTGCGGGCGCCCGAGGATCCCGGCGAGGAGGTGCGGCTGCGGGCGCCGGGGCGCTTCCAAAGGCGCAACTTCGCCCTGGCGATGGCTGCGGCCGAGGCCTTCCTCGGTGAGCTCGACCCCGCCCGCGTCGCCGAGGTCGCGACGACGCTGACCGTCCCTGGTCGCCTCGAGCGAGTGGGCGAGGGTCCGCCGACCTTTCTCGACGCCGCCCACAACCCCGACGGCGCCGCCGCCCTCGCCGAGGCGCTGAAGGAGGTCGCGGAGGGTCGCCCGATCGTTGCCTGTCTGGCGATCCTCGGCGACAAGGATGCGGCGGCGATGGTTCGCGCCCTCTCCCCGGTGCTGGAGCGAGTGGTCTGCACCGAGCTCGACGCCGGGGTCCTGGCCGCGCGCGGCCTGCCGGGGGCCTTATCGCGCCCGGCCGGCGAGCTGGCAGAGCTCTGTGCAGCCGCCGGCCTCGCCGCCGAGACGGAGCCCGATTTCACCGCGGCGGTGAACCGCGGTCGCCGTCTCGCCCTCGATGCCGATGCGATCCTCCTCGTCACCGGCTCGCACTACGCCCTGGCGTCCGCCCGCGCCATTCTTGCGTCCTGAGTCCTATGCGAGGATGGATCGCGTGAACAGGAGCGCCGGCTCGGAACTGCTCTCGATGATGGCGTTGGTCGCCGCGGTAGTCGCCGTGGTGATCCTCGTCTTCTTCGGTATCGGCTACCTGTTTGGCAGGCTTTTCCTCTGAGCGGAGGTTTCCCGCCGGACGCGGCGAAGTAGACTCGCGCTCCCTCCCGGCCCCCCCAAGCCCATGTCTACAGCGATCTTCGGCATCAGCAACAGCGGCCTCAACCTGGTCGTCAGCCTGCTCGTATTGATGGTGGTCGTCGTCTGGCTGGCGCTGATCGTCTACACCTACCTCGACGCCAAGCGCCGCCTCTCCGACCCCTTCCTGGTCGCTTGCGCCACCGTCGGCTCCTTCTTCCCCTACATCGGCACCGCGGTTTACGCGATCGTGCGCCCGCCGGAGTTCCTCGAGGACGCCCACGAGCGCGAGCTGGAGATCAAGGCGGCCGAGCTGCGGGTGCGTCAGCTGACCGAGGCCTCCTGTCCGAACTGCGAGTTCCCGATCGAGAAGAGCTTCCTGCGCTGCCCCAAGTGCCAGCGCCGCCTCAAGGATCCCTGCGGCAGCTGCGGCAAGCCGGTCGACCCGCGCTGGTCGCTTTGCCCCTATTGCGAGACCCCCCTCGCCAAGCGTGAGCGTGAGCGGCCGAGTCGTACCGAGCCCCCGCGCCGTGCCGAACGCGACGAGGGCCGCGAGAGCCGACCGAAACGTGAGGAGCGGCCGGCGCCAAAACGGCAGCCAGCCGCCCGCAAGAAAGCCCCGCCCCCAGATGCCGAGAGGCAGGCGCCGGCGGCGAAACCGAAACGACCCCAAAGGAGCCCCGAACGTGAGCCGGACCCTGATCCTCGTCAAGCCTGACGCCTTCGAGCGCGCCCTGACCGGCGAGGTGATCGCCCGCTTCGAGCGCAAGGGGTTGCGGATCTCGGCTCTGAAGACGATGCGGGCCGACGAGGCGATCGCCAACAAGCACTACGAAGAGCACACCGAGAAGCCCTTCTTTGGCGAGCTGGTCTCCTTCATCACCGGAGGCGACCTAGTCGCGATGGTGCTCGACGGGGAGGAAGCAGTGCCGGCGGCGCGCCAGGTGATCGGGGCGACGAACCCCGTCGAGGCGGCGCCGGGCTCGATTCGCGGTGACTTTGCGCTCGAGGTGACCTTCAACATGGTCCATGGGTCTGACTCCGATGAGTCGGCTGAGCGTGAGATTGGGATTTGGTTTCCTGAGCTGGCGTAGTAGGCCCGGGTGGGTGGGGCCTTCGCTCAACTTTTTCGGTGGGGCGGATAAGGCCGTCCGAGGTGCGGGAGGCCGAAAAAGTACAAGCCGCTTCGACCCCACCCACCCGGGCCTATGACGGTTGTTCTGGCATCCGGATCTCCTCAGCGAAGAGAGATTCTCGAGAAGCTGGGCGTGGAGTTCGAGGTCGTGGTTTCTGGCGTAGACGAGCTAACCGGGGGCGATCCGGAGGTCGAGGTGCTGGAGAACGCTCGTCGGAAGGCAAATGCTGTGACCAAAGCGATCCCTCCCGCGGGTGGCACCGTAGGGGGTACCGCCCCTGAGGAAGCTTTAGCTACCGGAAGGGGCGGTGGGTCCCCTGCGGCGACAGGACCCGCGCGCCTGATCGTTGCCTGTGACACCGATGTGGTGCTCGACGGCAAGGCGCTCGGCAAGCCTGCCGACGCCGCTGAGGCGCGCGAGTACTTGGAACGGCACTCGGGCCGCTCGCACCAAGTGCTCAGTGGGCTCGTGGTGCTTGCGGGCGGCGAGGAGCGCAGCGGGCTCGAAAGGAGCACGGTGACGTTCAAGTCGCTGGGCGAGGAGGAGATCGAGCGTTACGTCGAGTTCGGCGAGTGGGAGGGGCGGTCCGGGGGGTACGCGATTCAGACGCTGGGGTCGACCTTGGTGGCGCGGATAGAGGGGAGCGTTTCCAACGTGGTGGGGTTGCCGGTTGGCCTGCTGTTGGAGCTTGCGCCGGAGCTGTTCGGACGAGACTGATCTAGTGCCGCGTCAGGCAACGTCCGCCAGGTTCTGGCGGCTGCAAACCTTCGCCCGCCTTTGTCCTCGGTCGGCCGAATAGTGCCACTATTCGGCCTCCCTGCGTCCGCGGCGTGCTCGGTTTTCGCTCGCCATAACCAGACCGACGTTGCCTGACGCGGCACGAAAATCGGGCCCGATTTGGTCCGTTTGGAATCATTCCCAGGGAACTTCTCCCTGGAAGGCCTCCAATTCCAGCATGGGCATACTCGGCTATCTGAGAGGGCTCGGCGGTCGCGACATGGCTGTCGACCTCGGCACGGCCAACACCCTCGTCTACGTTCGCGGTCGCGGCATCGTCCTTTCTGAGCCCTCGGTGGTGGCGATCGACTCCCGTAATGGGCAGGTTCACGCGGTGGGGGTTGAAGCGAAGCGGATGCTGGGCCGCACGCCGGGCACGATCACCGCGATCCGTCCGCTCAAGGACGGCGTGATCGCCGACTTCGACGTCACCGAGCAGATGTTGCGCCACTTCATCACCCAGGTGCACTCGAACCGCTTCGCCCACCCGCGCGTCGTCGTCTGCGTCCCATCCGGCGTCACCGGGGTCGAGAAGCGCGCCGTCGAGGAGGCCTGCCTCTCCGCCGGCGCTCGCCAGGCCTACCTGATCGAGGAGCCGATGGCGGCGGCGATCGGCGCCGGCCTGCCGGTCGCCGAGCCCACTGGGTCGATGGTCGTCGACGTCGGCGGCGGCACCACCGAGGTGGCGGTGATCTCGCTCGGCGGGATCGTCGTCTCGCAATCGATCCGGGTTGGCGGCGATGAGCTCGACGAGGCGATCGTCAACTACTGCAAGCACGAGTACAAGCTGGCGATCGGCACGCAGACGGCGGAGGAGGTGAAGCTCGAGGCCGGCTCCGCCTCGCCGCTGGCGGAGGAGGTGCGGACGGAGATTCGCGGCCGCGACCTCGTCTCTGGGCTGCCGAAGACGATCACGCTCGGCTCCGAAGAGGTCCGCGAGGCGCTCGAGGAACCGGTTGGCCACATCGTCGAGGCGGTCAAGGACACTCTCGACCGCACGCCTCCGGAGCTTGCAGGGGACATCATGGACCGCGGCATAACGCTGGCCGGAGGGGGCGCACTGCTGCAAGGTCTGGAGCAGCGCCTGCGCGACGAGTGCCAGATGCCCTGCCAACTGGCAGAGTCACCGCTTACGTGCGTGGCGGTCGGCTCCGGCATCTCGCTGGAGGAGTTCGAGGCGATCCACCGCGCCAGCAAGAGAAATTCCGGAGCGAGGCGCCACCGTGGCTAGCCAACGCTCGAGTTCACCGCAAGACTTGGTCACCAATCGTGTATCGCAAGCAAGTACGCCGCCGTAGGGCGGTGCTGGCACTGCTGGTGCTCGGCTCCTTCGCCCTGCTCACTCTCACCTATGGGCAGAGCTCGAACGGGTTCCAGCGTGGCGTCAGCACCATCTTCAGCCCGCTCCAGACCGTCGCCGACCGGGCGCTGAAGCCCGCCCGCGACCTCGTCGACTGGTTCGACGAGACCTTCGAAGCACGCGGCGAGAACGAGCGCCTGCGGGCGCAGCTGCGGGAGGAAAGGGAGACTGCGGTGGCCGGGCAGGTGGCGCTGCAGGAGAACACCCAGCTGCGCGAGCTGCTCGAGTTCGATCGCGGCCCGGTGCTCGCCTCCTCCGCCTACGAGTCGCTGACCGCGAGGGTGATCGTGCGCTCGCCGACGATCTGGCACTCGACCGTGACGATCGACGTCGGCAGCGGCGACGGCGTCAGGGTCTGGGACCCGGTCGTCAGCGGCGATGGCCTGGTCGGCCGGATCTCCTCGGTCGAGGGGGGGACGGCCCAGGTGATGATGCTGACCGATCCCGCCAGTGCGCCCTCGGCCAAGGTCGTGCCGGAGGGCGTTCAGGGTGTGGTCAGGCCGGAGGTCGGCGATTTCGAGGAGCTCGTGCTCGACTTCATCGACTCGGCCAAGCGCGTCCACCAGGGCCAGCTCGTGGTCACCTCCGGCTGGCGCGCTCAGGGGCACGCCTCGCATTTCCCGCAGGGGCTGGCGATCGGGGAAGTCACACGCGCGCCGGTGGAGGAACAGGAGGCCCGCCAGCGCGTCTACCTGCGGCCCTACGCCGACCTGCGAGACCTCGATCTGGTCGCGGTGCTGACCGGGGGGTCGCGGTGATCCTGACCCCGAAGATCGTCACCCGCATCGTCGCGATCGTGCTGATCGGCGTGCTGGTGCAGCTCTCGTTCTTCTCCCGGGTGGACCTGTTCCACGTCAGCCCGGACGTATTGCCCGCCCTGGTCGTCGTCCTGGGCCTGCTCGGGGGCAGCCTGACCGGCGCCGTGGTCGGGTTCTCGATCGGGCTCCTGGTCGACTGCCTGCTGGTCGAGCCGCTCGGGGCCACCTCCCTGGTCCTGCTCGGGACCGGTTATCTCGCCGGCATGTTCCGCGAGCGCTTCGAGATCCACGGCCTGCTCGTCCCTGCCCTGCTCTGCATGGGCCTGACCCTGTTCGCGGAGCTGGGGTATGCCGCGGTGCACCTGCTGCTCGGCGTCGACTCGCCGGTCAGCCTGCTGGTCATCCGCGACATGCTGCTGAAGAGCGTCTACGCCTTCTTCCTCGGTGGGGCGATCTACCTCGGCGTGCGGCGTGTTCTGCGCCCGGCGCTGGTCGAGGAGCCGCAGGCGCCCCGCGAGCGGCAGGCGTCGATCCTGGGGGCGGGGTAGATGTACCTGCGCTCCGACGGTCGCGAACCCCAGATGAGCAACCGCCTGGCGCTCCGCATCGCGATCTTCGGCGGTGTCGCCCTGACCCTCTTCGTCGTCCTCTTCGTCCGCCTCTGGCTGCTCCAGGTGGCCTCCGGCGAGGAGCACCTGGCCGAGGCGAACAGCAACCGCACCCGTGAGTTCCGCGTCCGCGCCCCGCGCGGCGAGATCCTCGACCGCGACGGGAAGGTCCTGGTCTCCAACCGCACGAGCCTGGCCCTGCAGCTCAACCCGACCAAGCTGCCGGCCGACGGGGCCGAGCGGCGGCGCGAGCTGAAGGAGCTCGCCGGGCTGACCCACACGACGCTGCCGCGCATCCGCAAAGAAATCCACAAACAGGAGGAGATCTCTCCGGGTGCGCCGGTGACGCTGCGCCGCGACGTCGGCGACTACCTCGTCTACTACATCGAGGAGAACCAGGAGCGCTTCCCGGGCGTGGCTGTGGAACGCGTCTTCGTCCGCCGCTACCCGCAGGGCATGCTTGCTGCCCACACCCTGGGCAGCGTCGGCGAGGTGGACCCGGACGAGCTGAAGGAAGTGCGCTTCCGCGGCCTCGAGCCCGGCGACCAGGTCGGCAAGGAAGGGGTCGAGGACACCTATGACCGCTTCCTGCGCGGCGAGCCGGGCCTGACCCGGATCCAGGTCGATGCCTTCGGCCAGCCGACGCCGGGTGGGCAGCTGGTCTCGCGCTCGCCGACCCCGGGCAAGAACATGCGGCTGACGATCGACCTCGACCTGCAGGAAGCCGGCGACGCCGCGCTCGCCGAACAGGGGCTGTACGGCGGCTACGTGGCGATGGATGTGCGCAACGGCGAGATCCTGGCGATGGGATCGAACCCGAGCTTCGACCCGACTGTCCTCACCAGTCCCACCCAGAAAGAGGTGAACGCGCTCTACCGCGACCCAGTCGCCTCGCCACTGACCAACCGCGCGATCGCCGGCGCCTACCCGACCGGGTCGACCTTCAAGCCGATCACCTCGATCGCGGCGCTGGCCAGCGGTGCGGTGACGCCGACGGAAGAAATCTACGACGACGGTGTCTTCACCCTCGGCGGCATCGACTTCAAAAACGCCGGCGGGGCCGCCCACGGGTCGATCGCCATGCAAAGGGCCTTGACCGTCTCCTCCGATGTCTTCTACTACACGCTCGGTGACCGGATGTACCCGGGTACGAAACTGCAGCAGTGGGCGCACAAGCTCGGCATCGGCAGGGAATCCGGCATCGACGTCCCGGGTGAGCTGCCGGGCCTGCTGCCGACCCCCGCCTGGCGCAACGAGCTCTATCGCGAAAAACTGACCGATCGCCCTTGGTCGGCGGGCGACAACGTCAACCTCTCTGTCGGCCAGGGCGACCTGCAGGCCAGCCCTCTGCAGATGGCGGTCGCCTACGCGACGATCGCCAACGGCGGCCAGGTGCCGCACCCGCACGTCGGCCTCCAGGTCGAAGACGCGGCGGGACGGGTGCTGCGCGAACTGGAATTTCCCTCCACTCGCGAGGTACAGATTGACCCCGAGTGGCGCGACGTCATCCTCGCCGGCCTGCACGACGCAGCCCAGTCCGGGGAAGGCACGTCATACGTCGTCTTCGGCGGTTTCCCGGTCGACGTGGCGGGCAAGACGGGAACGGCTGAGCGCCCGCCGTACGAGGATCAGTCATGGTATGTGGTGCTAGCTCCCTATCCCGACCCGGAGATCGTCGTCGCAGTGACCTTCGAGCAGGGCGGCTTCGGCGCCGACACCGCTGCGCCGGCCGCACTGAAGATCCTCTCTGAGCACTTCCACAAAGAAGCCACCGAAGTCGACGCAGGCGCGGCGGCGGTCGAGTAGCGGAGCAGCAGGCTGATGTACGCAACCCGCACCCGACAGGCCCGCCCCGAAGCGTTCGCCGTCCGCCCCAGCATCGCGGAGCGCCTCGGCCTGCCCTACATGGACGGCACCTTGGCGCTCTCCGCGATCGCCCTGGCGGTCTTCAGCGTCTTCACCCTGAGCCAGGCGACGGCGGAGGACGTGCCGGGCAGCCCCAACTACTTCGTCGACCGCCAGGCGATCTACGCCGGCTTCGGCATCGTCGGCATGTACTTGCTGACGCGGATCGACTACTCGCGCTTCCGCGAGCTGCGGGTTGGCATTTACACCTTCCTCTGCGTCAGCATCTCGCTCGTCTTCGTCTTCGGCTTCGCGGCGCGCGGCTCGCGGCGCGCCTTCGACCTTCCCTTCTTCAGCTTTCAGCCATCCGAGCTCGGCAAGCTCCTGCTGGTGCTTGCGCTCGCCGGGTTCGTCATCGATGGCGCCAGGCGTGGATCGGAGGTACAGCGCACGGTGCGCTACCTCTGCCTCGGCCTGGCTCCGGCTGCTCTCGTTTTCCTGCAGCCAGACCTCGGCACCTCACTGGTGTTCGTGGTCGTCACGCTTGCCGTGATGTACGTGGGGGGCGTCCCCTGGACGCACTTCGCGGTGATCGGCAGCGTTCTCGCCGCGCTCGTGACGGTCGTTTTGGTGGTTGCTCCGGCAGCAGGAGTTCCCTTGCTGAAGGGCTACCAGGAGGAAAGGCTGACGTCTTTCCTCGACCCCGCAGATGATCCGAGCGGCGCGGGCTATCAACAAGATCAATCGCAGACCGCCATCGGCTCGGGGCAGTTGACCGGGCGCGGCGACCATGCGACACAGACGCGGCTCGACTTCGTCCCCGAGCGGCACACCGACTTCATCTTCGCGGTGATCGGTGAGCGCTACGGATTTGCCGGCGCCGCGTTCGTCCTATCCCTCTACGCCCTGCTGATCTGGCGGGCGCTTCGGATCGTGACGCTCTCAAAGAACTCGTACGGGACCCTCGTGGCTGGCGGCATTGCCGCCATGCTGCTCTTCCAGGTCTTCGTCAACGTTGGGATGAATCTCGGGATCATGCCGATCACCGGGATACCCTTGCCGCTGCTGAGCTACGGAGGTTCCTCCGTGCTCGCAACCTTTCTGGCGATAGGGGTCCTGCAGAGCATTCACATGCAAGCGCGGCTCAGTCAGAAAGGCGGGTTTGCCTGGTGACCTCCCGTGGGGGCGCCAGTCATGCGTAACTACTCTGAACTGAGCTGAATCAATGAAAAAGACAATCCTGGTCTCCGCCGATCGCGGCGAGACCCGCGTGGCCGTCCTCGAGTCGAAAACGAAAGGCGGCAAACGCAAAGTTGCGGAGCTCTACATCGAGCGTCGCGGTCGGCGATCTATCGTCGGCAACATCTACAAGGGGAAGGTCGACAACGTTCTTCCCGGCATGGAGGCTGCCTTCGTCGACATCGGCCTCGAGCGCAACGGCTTCCTGCACGTCGACGAGATCGTTTTGCCCAGCGGCGAGCAGGCACCGCGGCGCGGCCGCGGCAAAGGAAGCCGCATCGATGAGCTGATCAAACCCGGTCAGGAGATAGTCGTCCAGGTGGTGAAGGACCCGCTGAAGACGAAGGGCGCACGACTCTCGATGAACACCTCGATCGCCGGCCGCTACCTCGTCTACGCATCGCAGGGCAGCGGAGTCGGGGTCAGTCGCAGGCTCTCGGGCTCCGAGCGCGACCGGCTGCGCAAGATGGTCGACCGGGTGCACAAGAAAGACCAAGGCGGCCTGATCATCCGCACCGCCGCTCACGGGGCGAAAAAAGCCGACTTCGTGCGGGAGATCGGCTATCTGAAAAGGCTGAACGAGGTGCTGGAGAGACGCACCGAGGAGATCGAGGCGCCCAACCTCGTCTTCCAGGAGGCGGACCTGCCGGTGCGGGTCCTTCGCGACGTCTTCCTCAGTGACTTCGAGCAGGCGATCATCGATTCCCAGAAGCAGTTCGAGCGGGTCACCAGCTTCTTCCAGCGCACTGCGCCGGAGCTGGTCGACGGGGTCGAGCTCTACGAGGGCCGCAAGCCGCTGTTCGAGAAATGGGGGATCGATAAGGAGATCGAGTCGACCCTGAGCCGGCGGGTCGACCTGCCTTCCGGCGGTTACTTGATGATCGACTATGCCGAGGCGCTGACCGTGATCGACGTAAACAGCGGCAGCTTCACCGGTCGCGGCAAAGGTGGACTCGAGGAGACGATCACCCGGGTCAACACCGAGGCGGCGGAGGAGACGGTGCGCCAGCTGCGCCTGCGCGACATCGGCGGCATCATCGTGATCGATTTCATCGATATGGCGCGGGCGCGCAACCGCGACAAAGTGCTGAAAACTCTGCGCAAGGCGCTCGACACCGACAAGTCGAAGAGCTACGTGGTCGAGGTCTCGCCGCTCGGCCTGGTCGAGATGACCCGGCAGAACGTCACCGACGGGGTGCGCGAGATCCTCACCGCTCCCTGTCCGACCTGCGAGGGCGAGGCTGTCGTCCTCTCGGCCGAGACGGTGGCGCTGGACGGAATGCGCAGGCTGCCCGACATCGCGATTGGCGCGGGCGACGCCGAGGCGCTGTTGCTGCGCGTCCACCCCAAGGTGGCGGCGGAGCTGATCGACCCCGAGAGCGGCCTTGCCGAGCTCGAGGCCGAGACCGGCAAGCAGTTCCACTTCGAGGGCGGCGAGGCGCTGCCGATCCAGACCTTCGAGCTGGTCGAAGCGGGGACGCGGGCTGAGATCGAGGAGCGGGCGCTGCCGTTCAAGGTCGGCGAGGAGGTGCTGGTCAAGATCGACGAGCCCCACATGTACAACGCGGACGACGCGATTGCCCGGGTCGACTCCTACATCGTCAGCGTCACCGGTGGCGGCCCCTTCGTCGGGGAGCGCAAGCTGGTGCGGATCGAGAGGGTCGAGCGTGCTGCCGCGGTGGCCTCGCTGCCCGGCGTCGAGGCTGGCAATGGGGCGGCCGGAGGCGACGCGAACGGCGATTCGAACGGCTCCCAGCTAGAATCCGGCGCCTCGCGCAGTAGCCGTCGTGGCCGCAGGGGCGGTCGCGGACGGTCGCGCTCCACCCAGAGCGGAAAAGGCCAATGAGCACGTACGCAGTCATCGAGAGCGGAGGCAAGCAGTACAAGGTCGAGAAGGGCAGCTCGCTGCTCGTCGATCGCCTCAGCGTCAAAGAGGGCGACAAGGTCGCTCTGCGTGCCGTGATGTTCCGCGATAAAGAGGTAGTCGCGGAGCCGAAGGAGCTGGAGAAGGTGAAGGTCGAGGCGACCGTCGCCGAGCACCTGCGCGGGCCGAAGATCAAGATCTTCAAGTACAAGCCGAAGAAGGGCTACCGCCGCCGCGCCGGCCACCGCTCCGAGCTGACCAGGCTCGAGGTGGTCGAGGTGGCGATGGGGGCGGCCAAAAAAGCCGCGGCTAAACCAGCATCATCAACAAAATCCACGGCGAAAGCCAAAAAAGCCGCCGCCAAACCCGCTGCTAAGAAGGAGGCTGGAGATGGCTCATAAGAAGGGACTCGGATCCAGCCGCAACGGGCGCGAATCCAACCCCAACATGCTCGGGGTCAAGGTGTTCGCGGGTGAGCGGGTCAGCGGTGGCGAGATCATCGTGCGCCAGCGCGGCACCCGGTTCTGGCCGGGCGACGGCACTGGCCTTGGGCGCGATCACACGATCTTCGCGACGCGGCCTGGGACGGTGGACTTCAAACCGTCGCGCAAGGGCCGCACGATCAGCGTTCTCGCAGAGGACTGAGCGGTTAGAGGGGCCGGGGGTGCCCCTCTTGCTTGCTGGGTTTCTCGCCTGAAGCGTCTGTAGCTGCCGCTGTAGCCAGTGGGGCGAGAAACAGGACGCCGCTGCGCCAGAGGGGCACCCCCGGCCCCTCCACGGACGCGTTCGCTGTTTGCCTTGCAGTGCCGGGGCAAAGGGCGAACGCGGGCTGACTACTCTCTGCTCGCGATGGATGACAAGGCCAAGATCTGGGTTGAGGGCGGGGCCGGTGGGAGCGGGTGCATCTCGTTTCGGCGGGAGGCGCATGTTCCTCGGGGTGGGCCCGATGGGGGCGATGGCGGGCACGGCGGGGACGTCGTGTTGGTCTGCGATGCATCGAAGCGCGATCTGGCTGCCTTGAGAGGAAGCAAGCACTTCAGGGGTAGAAAGGGGCGGCATGGGGAAGGGTCGAACCGGCACGGCGCCCGAGGGGAGGACCGGGAGATCCTGGTGCCCGCCGGGACGCAGGCCGAGGCCGTCGACGGCAGCCGGATCGACCTGGTCGAGGCGGGACAGCGGGCCGTGGTCGCGCATGGGGGTCGCGGTGGGCACGGGAACAAGCGGTTCGCCAACTCGACCCGGCAGGCACCCCGCTTCGCCGAGCAAGGTGGCGGGGGCGAGGAGGGTTGGATCGAGCTGCGGCTGAAGCTGCTCGCCGACGTCGGTTTGGTCGGGCTGCCAAATGCTGGCAAGTCCTCGTTGCTAGGGCGGCTGACCAGGGCCGCGCCGAAGGTCGCCGACTACCCGTTCACGACGCTCTCGCCGGTGCTCGGGACGATCGACGGCGAGGACCGCCAGGCCGTCGTCGCCGACATCCCGGGCCTGATCGAGGGGGCAGCTGACGGCGCCGGCCTCGGCCACGAGTTCCTCGCCCATGTCGAGCGCTGCTCGGTGCTCGTCCACCTGGTCGACCTGGCACCGCTCGAGGGCGAGCCCATGGCGAACTACGAGGCGGTGCGGGGCGAGCTGGGCTCGTATGGCGCCGGCCTCGACCACCTGCCGGAGCTGATCGTGCTCTCGAAGCGCGACCTGCTGCCGGCGGAGGAGGTTGCGGCGGCGGTCGTCGAGTGGGGGGAGCGCCTGGCAGGACGCACCCTCGGTGTGCTCGCCGTCTCCTCAGCTACTGGCGAGGGCATCGACGTACTTTGGGATCGCATCCTCGCCGAGCTGCCGGAAGAGCCGGGCAAGGCGGTGGCGGAGTCCGCTGGCGGGGGGACGGCGACTCCGGCCGAGTTCGAGGTCGAGCACCGCGTCTACCGGCCGGTGGGCGAGGGCGGCTACTCGGTCGAGCGCGAGGGTGACGGCGGCTTCCGGGTGCTGGGTCGCGGCGTAGAGCTGCTGGTCGAGCGCCACGATCTCGCCAACGAGGAAGCGCTCGCCTATCTCGAGCAGCGGCTCACCGAGATCGGTGTCGTCGCCGCGCTGCGCGCTGCCGGCTTCGAGCCCGGCGACGACGTCCGCATCGGCGAGCATGAGTTCGAGCTATTCCCGTAGGGCCTCTTTGAGCAGCACGTCAGCGCGGCTGTAGTGCCCGACCGAGTCGAACCAGCGCTTGGCGCTGAGGCCGGTTCGCAGGTCACAATCGGCGATCACCATTCCCTCCTCGCCGTAGAGCGGCCCGGCGATCACCTCGCCCCAGGTGGGCTCGACGATCGCGGCACCTCCCCGCCCGAACGTCTCCCGCTCGGGCAGCTCGACCGGGAAGTCCTCGGGGAAGGCCGCCCGCGGGATGAACTGCGGCGCCGAAATAACAAAGGCGCCCGACTCGATCGCCACGTGGCGCATGCTGGCGAGCCAGCCGTCGGAGTCGTCGGCGGTCGGAGCCACCCAGATCTGCGGCCCCGACCGGTACATCGCGTAGCGCGCCAGGGGCATCCTGTTCTCCCAGCAGATCAGCCCGCCGATCGCGCCCAGCGGAGTCTGCGCCGCGACCAGGTCGTCGCCATCGCCGATCCCGTGGAAAAGCCTCTCGTGGTGGGTCGGCATCAGCTTGCGGTGCTTCCAGGCGATTCCCTCCGGGCCGATCAGGACGAGCGTGTTGTAGAGCGAGCCGGGCCGCTCGGACTCGCGCTCGTTGACCCCGATCGCGCAGTGCGCGCCGGTTCGTTCGCAAGCCGCCACCAGCTCGTCCGTGAGCGGGCCGGGGACGTCGACCGAGTTCTTCCAGAGCCGCTCCCAGAGCTCGTCGAAGCCGGAGAAGCTCGCCGCCGGGGCGGCCCAGGACTGGGAGGGGTAGAGGGGGACGAACGCCTCCGGCAGGACGACCAGCTCGGCGCCGTCGGCGGCGGCGTCTTCGATCAGCCCGATCGCCTTCTCGATCGACGCCTGGGCGTCGAGGATCACCGGAGTCGCCTGCACCGCGGCCACCCGCACCGTCCTCAGCTCGGCCATCGCGGCAGCATCGCGCAAAGTCCCCGGCCGCACAAGCCGGTTGCGGGTCGGGGCCTTCATACACTTGCCTGGTCATGACCCTCGTCGTCAAGCTCGGTTCCTCGATCGTCGCCGCCGACGACGGCGAGCTGCGCGCCGACGTGCTCGACTCGGTCTGCTCCCAGGTGAGCGCGCTGGAGCAGGGTGGCGAGCGGGTGGTGATGGTCACCTCGGGGGCGATCGCGCGGGGGATGCGGCTGATGGAGATGGACGTGCGCCCGCGCGGGATGGACGAGCTGCAGGCGGCCTCCGCGGTCGGCCAGGGCAATCTCTTCCGCGCCTACGAGGACCGGCTCGCCGCGCAGGGCACCCGCGCCGCGCAGGTGCTTCTCACCGCCGCCGACATCGCTGCCCGCACCAACTACCTCAACGCGCGCCAGACGCTGCGGCGGCTTATCGAGTGGGGGGTGGTGCCGGTCGTCAACGAGAACGACACCACGGCGACCGACGAGATCACCTTCGGTGACAACGACTTCCTCGCCGCCCAGGTGGCGATCCTGCTCGACGCGCGTCTGCTCGTGCTGCTCTCCGACGTCGATGGCCTATATGAGGCCGACCCGCGCACCGATCCCGAGGCGACGCTGGTCGCCGAGGTCGAGGACTTCGCCGTCCTGGAGGGGATGGAGATCGGCGACCGCACGTCGGCCTTCGGCTCGGGCGGGATGCGCAGCAAGGTCGCCGCCGCCGAGATGGCGAGCGAGGCCGGCATTCCGGCGACGATTTGCAACGGCACCGTTGCTGGGACGCTGGCCGCCGCAGCTGGTGGCGGCCGCGTCGGGACTCGTTTCGCCCCCCAGGCCGGCAAGGCCCCCAGCTTCAAGCTCTGGCTCAAGTACGCGAAGCCGGCCCACGGCCGGCTGACCGTCGACTCGGGAGCGGCCCGCGTCCTGCGCGAGAGCGGCTCCAGCCTGCTCCCCGTCGGGATCGTCGCGGTCGACGGCGACTTCGACGCGGGCGACGCAGTGGAGATCGTCTCCGACGGCGACCTTGTCGGCAAGGGGATCGTCGACTACTCGGCTAAGGAGCTGGTGAGGGTGATCGGCCTGAAGAGTGCCGCTGCGCGTGAGCTGCTCCCGCACGCGGCCGACGAGGTCATCCACCGCGACCGTTTCGTCCTCGTCTAGGCGCAAAGGAGGGGTTAGCGAAACCTCCGCCCGCGCCTGGCGGCGGCGGACACAGTGCGGTGCGGCGCTCGCCAGCCACAGACGCGAGTTTCGCTAACCCCTCCTAGCTACCCTTAGCCGTTATGGCAGTGACGACGGCAACCGTGGCCGAGACATGTGCTTCCGCCAAGCGGGCGTCTCGGGCGCTTGCGAGCTCTTTAACCGAGGCGAAGAACGCAGCCCTCGAGGCAACCGCGCGCCTGCTGGAGGAGCGATCCGCCGCGATCCTCGAGGCGAATGCCGCCGACCTCGCCGATGAGCGCGCCGCCGACCTGACGCCGGCCCTGCGCGACCGGCTGACGCTGAACGAGCAGCGGGTCCAGGCGATGGCGGACGGAGTGCGGCAGATCGTCGCGCTCGAGGACCCGGTCGGCGAGCAGCTCGAGCACCGGACGCTCGCCAGCGGGCTCGACCTGCGCAAGGTGCGGGTCCCGCTCGGGGTCGTCGCGGTGGTCTACGAGGCGCGACCCAACGTGACGATCGACTGCGCGGCGCTGACGATCAAGAGCGGCAACGCGATCGTCCTGCGCGGCTCCAGCTACGCCGAGCGCTCCAACGGCGCCCTGGCGGCGATCGTCCGCGAGGCGCTCGAGGAGGCCGGCCTGCCGCAGGACGCGGCGCTGCTGCTCGCGGTTACGGGCGGGCGTGACGACCTGGCCGAGCTGGCGACCCAGGACGAGAACGTCGACCTGCTGATCCCGCGCGGCGGCGAGGGGCTGAAGGCGGCGCTGAAAGGCGTCGCCACGGTGCCGATGATGTACGCGGCGGCGGGCAACTGCCACGTCTACGTCCACGCCGACGCCGACCTGGAGATGGCGCAACGGATTGCCTACAACGCCAAGGTGCAGCGACCGGGGATGTGCAACGCGGCGGAGACGCTGCTTGTCCACGCCGCCATCGCGGAGCGCTTCCTCCCCGGCGCGCTCGCCGAGTTGTACGGGGCCGGGGTCGAGCTGCTCGGCGACGAGCGAACCCGGGAGCTCGCCGGCGAGGTGGAGGTCGGCGCCGCGAGCGATGCCGACTGGGGTACCGAGTACCTGGGCCTGAAGATGGTTGTGGGAGTGGTCGACTCGCTGGAGGAGGCGATCGACCACATCAACGGTCACGGCACCAGTCACTCGGAGGCGATCGTCACCTCCTCAGAGGAGGCGTCGGAGGCCTTTGCCGCCGGAGTCGACGCCGCCGCTGTCTACACCAACGCCTCCACCCGCTTCACCGACGGCTTCGAGTACGGGCTCGGGGCGGAGATCGGCAACGCGACCCAGAAGCTGCACGCTCGCGGCCCGATCGGGATGCGCGAGCTGACCACCTACAAGTACGTCGTGCGCGGCGACGGCCAGCTGCGTGAGTAGGGGCCCTAGCCCCGCCGGGGCGATCGGCGTCCTCGGTTCGGCGTTTAACCCGCCGCACCTCGGGCATCTGGCGCTGGCGCAGGAGGCGCTCTGGCAGCTCGGGCTCGACGAGGTGCTACTGATGCCAACCGGGGAGGCGCCCCACAAGCGGATCCTCGACGACCCCGGCCGCGAGCTGCGCCTGGCGATGACCCGCCTCGCCACCGCCGAGGACTCGCGCTTCTCCGCCTCCACCCTCGAGGTTGAGCGCGAGGGACCGTCCTATACGTATGAGACTTTGGAGCTGCTTGCGAACGAGAGAGGCGATGCGGAGCTGGTCTTCGTGATGGGGGCGGACGCCGCCGTCGGCCTGGAGAGCTGGCGGGAGCCGCGCCGGGTGACCGAGCTGGCGCGGATCGCCGTCGGGCGGCGGGCGGGCGTGTCCGACACCGACGTGGCGGCCGTCCTCCGCAGCCTTGGCGCAGAGGAGCGGGCGACGATGCTGGAGATGCCGCAGTTCGGCGTCTCCTCCTCGGCCGTGCGGGAGCGGGCGGCACAGGGCCGGCCGCTGCGCTACCTGGTTCCCGAGACGGTGGCGCGGTTCATCGAGGAGAAGGGGGTCTACGGGTGAGTGCGGCGGAAGGCAAGAGTGAGCGCCTGGCGCAGCGCCTGGCGGCGATCACCGACGCCAAAGGCGCCGCCGAGATCGTCGTCCTCGATATGCGCAAGCTCGTCTCCTACACCGACTTCCTGGCGATTTGCACGGGGCGCAACGAGCGCCAGGCGCGGGCGATCGCCGACGAGGTGAGGCTGCGGCTGAAGCGGGAGGACGAGTTGCTGCCCCGTGGCGCCGAGCTGGAGGCGGCGACCGGCTGGATCGTGCTCGACTACCTCGACTGCGTGCTGCACGTCTTCACCGCCGAGGTGCGCGAGCGCTACAGCCTCGAGGAGCTTTGGCGCGAGGCGCCGCGCCTTGAGTTGTCGTCCGAAGGGGCCTCTACGGTCCCGCTCCATGGGTAGCTTCAAGAGGGCGCTCCTCGGCTACCGCCGCGATGAGGTGGATGCGGCGATCGAGGCGCGGGACGAGGGGGCTTTGGTGCTCGAGCGCGAGGCGGAGAGCGCATTGGAGCGCTGGCGCGAAGCGTCCGAGCTGGTGGCCGAGCTGGAACGCGAGGCGACCTCACTCGCTGAGATGGTGATCGAGCGGGAGCGGGAGATCCGCAGTCTCACCGAACGCCTGCGTGAGGCGAACGAGCGCCACGACCGCAGCATCGTCTCGCTCGAGTCGGTCTCGGCGCGGCTCGATGAGATCCACGCCCAGGCGCGCGGCCAGGCGACCCGAATCCGGATGAAGGCGCTCCACGACGCCGTCGAGGTGAGCCGCCGGGCGCAGGAGCTGGCCGAGGTCGAGGCCGGCGCGTCCCAGGAAGCGCCCGCGAGCACGGCCGGGGGCGACGCCGATGCAACGGACTTGTTCGAGGGGTCGGTCAAAGTCGAGATCGGGCCGCTTGGTGACTTCTCCCAGCTTGTCGGCTTCGAGGACGCGATCGGCCAGCTGGGCGCGTCGGAGATCTCGGTCGAGCGCTTCTCCGAGGGCCGGGCGACGCTCTCGATGCGCCTCAACGAGCCGGTCGAGCTCCTGCGCGAGCTGGAAGAGCGCTCGCCGCTCGAGTTCCAGGTCCGCCGCACGGCGGACGACAACCTGATCCTCGACATCGACGAGGATCAGGGCCCCGAGCAGCGCGCCGCCTAGCCCGGCGGAGCTCGGTTGAAGCTCTAAACTCAGCGGCACTTGGGGCTGTAGCTCAGCTGGAAGAGCGTCTGACTGGCAGTCAGGAGGTCACGGGTTCGAGCCCCGTCAGCTCCACTCCCCAAGTAGGCTCGCCCCCCGATGGACCAACTGGTGCAGATCGTCGGGGCGCTGTTGATCCTCGTCGCCTACGCGGCCGCCCAGTTCGGGGCGATGAGCCAGCACTCGCGTGTCTATCTGGTCCTCAACCTGATCGGGTCGGCGGTCCTCGCCGTGCTCGCCCTCTACGAGCACCTCTGGGGCTTCCTGCTGCTGGAGACGGTCTGGGCGGCGGTCTCGCTCTGGAGTCTGATCCAGCTAGCGCGCGGACGCCTGCTCTCGGCCGGGCACTGAGCCCCAAGCTCAAATCGGGCGTCGCACCTGCCGATGATCAAGGGGATGAGCACCGCCAACGAGCACGTCCTCTCGCACGGGATGCAGGACACCCGGGAAGCGTTCGAGTCGTGGAACGAGCGCCCCTGGGTCGTTCTGCGCGGCTGGCTGGCTCTGAGCCTGGCGATCGCGCTGTTCCTGCTCGGGGCGGTTTGGGTCGTCGCCGGCCTGCTCACCCCGGACATCACGCCGATCCACATGGCGGGGCTGAACGAGTCGAGCGACGCCGGCGACCTGCTGCCGATCCTCTACCGCAACTCGCTGGTGCTGGCTCTGCACGCGACCGCCTGCGTCGCCGGCTTCATCGCCGGCGCCTCGATGCCGATCGCCGCCGCCCAGCGCAGCGGCTTCTCCCGCTGGATCCACGTCAAAACGGCCCAGTTCGCGATTCTCTTCGTCGCCGCGGTGACCCTCTTCTCGCTCTCCACCCAGGCGCTCTACCTGGGCTTCCAGGGCTCGACCATCGCCTACCAATTGCAGATCTCCCACGCCGCCCTGATCTTCAGCGTCCTCCCGCACGCGATCCCGGAGCTGGCCGCCCTCTTCCTGCCCCTCGCCGCCTGGCTGATCGCCAGCCGCCGCGGCGAGTGGAACCAGCTGCTCGCCGCCACCTTCATCACCGCCCTGCTCGCGATTCCCGTCGTCGTCTTCGCCGCCACGCTCGAGGTCTACCTCTGGCCCCGCGTGCTAGAGGCGATCTCACCAGTCCTCTGAGTACAGGCGCCTACACTCCAGCGCCGTGAGCGCCGGTTATTCGGATAAGCCCTTGGTCCAGAAGTTGGGCGTCAAGTCGGGTTCGGTCGTGGTGCTGATCGACGCGCCGGAGGGAATCGAGGGCCTGCTGGATCCGCTCCCCGACGACGTTACGCTCCGCCGCGGCAACCGGGGACGCCGCGAGATGACGATCTGGTTCGTCACTTCCCGGGGAGAGTTCGAGCGCCGCTTCGACGCCGTCGCCAAGGCCGTCGGCGAGGGAATCCTCTGGGTGGCTTGGCCGAAGCGCACCTCCGGTGTGGACACCGATCTGACGGAGGACGTCATTCGCGACGTTTGCCTTCCTAGGGCATGGTCGACACCAAGGTCTGCGCGATCGACGACGTCTGGTCGGGTTTGCGGTTGACGCGCCGGCGAGCTTAGTCAGCAGCGCGGCCTCTCGTGGCGGGTGGCGCCGTAGGGGGGACCACCCCCGAGGAAGCTTTAGCTACCGGAGGGGGTGGTGGGTCCCCTGCGGCGACAGGACCCGCCACGCCTGGGCGCCCATAAGATCGCTCCGATGAGCAGCGGTTACGACCCGAAGGGGATCGAGGCGAAGTGGCAGCAGGTCTGGGCCGAGGAGCGGACCTGGGAGGTCGCCAACCCGGGCCAGCCCGGCTACGAGGGCTCAAAGCCGAAGTCCTACGTGCTGGAGATGTTGCCCTACCCATCGGGCGAGCCCCACGTCGGCCACCTCAAGTGCTACGCCGTCGGCGATGCGATCGCCCATTTCCGCCGCCGCCACGGCTTCGAGGTGATCCACCCGATGGGCTACGACGCCTTCGGCCTGCCGGCCGAGAACAACGCGATCAAGACCGGCGAACCGCCGCGCGAGGCGACCGAGCGCTCGATCGAGTCCTTCCGCCGCCAGTTCCGCGAGTGGGGCATCTCGATCGACTGGGCGCGGGAGCTCGGCACCCACACGCCCGAGTACTACCGCTGGACCCAGTGGATCTTCCTGCGCCTGTTCGAGCGCGGCCTCGCCTACCACACCGAGGCGCCCGTCCAGTGGTGCCCCAAGGACGCCACCGTGCTCGCCAACGAGCAGGTCGTCGACGGGCGCTGCGAGCGTTGTGGGACGCCGGTCGAGCAGCGCAAGCTCGAGCAGTGGTTCTTCAAGATCACCGAGTACGCGGAGCGGCTGCTCAATGACTTCGACCTGCTCGAGTCCTGGCCCGAGCACGTGATCACGATGCAGCGCAACTGGATCGGCCGCTCCGAGGGGGCAGAGGTGACCTTCCGCTGCGAGGAGCTCGACCTCGCCTTCCCCGTCTTCACCACCCGTCCCGACACGCTCTTCGGCGCCACCTTCTTCGTCCTCGCCCCCGAGCACCCCGAACTGGAGCGCCTCGTCGCCGGCACGGCGGCAGAGCAGGAGGTGCGCGAGTACGTCAACCGGGTCGCCCGCGAGTCGGTCGAGGAGCGCGGCGCCGAGGATCGCGAGAAGACCGGCGTGCCGCTCGGCCGCAGCGTCGTCAACCCCGTCAACGGCGAGGAGATCCCGATGTTCGTCGCCGACTACGTGCTGATGGAGTACGGCACCGGGGCGGTCATGGCGGTTCCCGCTCACGACAGCCGCGACTACGAGTTCGCCAAGACCTTCGGCCTGCCGGTCCGCCGGGTCATCGAGGGCGAGGACCCCGAGGCGGCTCGCAACAAAGAGGGCCTGCCCTATCCCGGCGACGGACCGATGACCGGCTCGGGCCGCTTCGACGGCAAGGGCAACCGCGAGGCCTATGAGGAGATCGTCGCCTGGCTCACTGCGGAGGGTCGCGGCAAGGCGGCTGTCAACTACCGCCTGCGCGACTGGCTGGTCTCGCGGCAGCGCTACTGGGGGGCGCCGATCCCGGTCCTCTACTGCGACGCCTGCGGCATCGTCCCGGTGCCGGACGAGCAGCTGCCGGTGGAGCTGCCAGAGGTCGAGGACTACGCGCCTCACGGGCGCAGCCCGCTTGCCGCCGCCGAGGACTGGGTCGCCGCCGAGTGTCCCCGCTGCGGCGGCCCCGCCCGTCGCGAGACCGACACCATGGACACCTTCGTCGACTCCTCCTGGTACTTCCTCCGCTACCTCGACCCCCGCAACGAGGAGGCTGCCTGGGATGCCGCTGCCGCCGAGCACTGGATGCCGGTCGACCAGTACATCGGCGGGGTAGAGCACGCGATCCTGCACCTGATGTACGCGCGCTTCTTCACCAAGGCGCTTGCCGACATCGGCTTGCTCAGCGTCCAGGAGCCATTTGCCAACCTCTTCGCCCAGGGGATGATTACCCGCGACGGGGCGAAGATGTCGAAGTCGCGTGGCAACACCGTAAGCCCCTCCGAGTACGTCGAGCGCTACGGCGCCGACACCGCCCGCACCTACGTCTGCTTCATGGGTCCGCCGGAGCGCGGCGGCGACTGGTCCGACGAGGGGGTCGAGGGGGTCAACCGGTTCCTCTCGCGGCTCTGGCGCCTCTGCGAGGAGGTCGAGGGGCGCGAGGGGGGCGAGCTCGACGCCGCGGCGAGCGACGAGGCGCGCGCCCTGCTCGCCAAGACCCACTGGGCGATCGACAAGGTGACCCGGGATTTCCAGCGGGGGTTCCAGTTCAACACCGTGATCTCCGCCGTGATGGAGCTCGTCAACGATGCACAGCGGAGCAAGGACGCCCTCTACGCCGACCCGGCCGGGATCGCCGCCCTGCGCTTCGCGGTCTCGACCGCGGCCTCGCTGGTCTTCCCCTTCGCGCCCCATCTCGGCGCCGAGGTCTGGGAGCGGATCGAGGGCGGACGGGTCTGGGAGCAGCCCTGGCCCGAGGCCGATCCCGCCCTGCTGGCCAGCGATACGGTGACTCTGGTCGTGCAGGTCAACGGCAAGCTGCGGGACCGGATCGAGGCCGCGGCCGACGCCCCGCGCGAGGAGCTGCTGCGCCTGGCGCGCGAGAGCGAGAAGGTCGGGCGGCATCTCGACGGCAAGGAGGTCGTCAAGGAGATCGTCGTCCCGGGCAAGCTCGTCAACCTGGTAGTCCGCTGAGCATTCACGGTTTTACGTCGTTTATCTGGTACAAAGCGCGCCGATGCTCGTTAGACGGCTTTCCGAAGCCCCGGTCGAGGAGTGGCACAGGCTCCGGCCCCACGTTCTGATGGACGCGGGCGAAATGGGCGCGCGCAACATGTCGGTGACCTGGCTGGAGGTGCCGGCCGGGGCTGAGCAGACGCTGCACTCCCACGAGGAGGCTGAGCAGGTCTACGTGGTCGTGCGCGGCGCCGGCACCATGTCGGTGGCCGGCGACACCGAGCGCGTCGAGGAGGGCGACCTGATCCTGGTCCCGCCGGCCACCGACCACGCGATCGCCAACGACGGCGACACCTCGCTGGCCTGCATCTCGATCCAGTCACCGCCCGTCGCGGCATCGGAGCTTTACAGCGACCAATTGGCCGAGGTCGCGGGCTACGACGACGAGGATCTGTAGCTCAATAGTTTGATTTAGCGCGCCACACACGCGCTCTTGCCTGCCAGCGTGGGCGCATGCCCGAGCTGTCGCGTTCGCAGGTCGTCGTCTATGGCGCCGTTGCCGTCGCGCTGCTCCTGGTTGGGGCGCGGGCGATCCGGACTGAGGAGGGAGGAAGGTCCTTCGCGGTCGAGGCGGGCGCGGAAGCGACCGGCGCCGGTGGCTTCAGTGTCTCCAGCGCCGTCGGCGACGTCGTCGTCGACGTCACCGGAGCGGTGCGGCGGCCAGGCGTCTACCGGATGCCTGCCGGCGCGCGGGTGATCGATGCGATCGAGCGGGCCGGCGGCGCCGCTGGCGACGCGGCGCTGGAGGGAATCAACCGAGCGGCGCGGCTCGCGGACGGGCAGCAGGTCGTCATCCCGGAGGCGGGCGCCGCTGGAGCCGTCGTCGCCGGGGCAGCGGGAGGGGAAGGGCCGATCAGCCTCGGCACCGCCACCGCCGAGCAACTGGAAGAGATCGACGGGATCGGCCCCGTCACCGCGGGCAAGATCGTCGAATACCGCGACCAGCACGGCGGGCTCGCCTCGGTCGAGCAGCTCGACGAGGTGAGCGGGATCGGCCCGGCGACGATGGAGTCGCTGCGCGCCCGTCTACAGCCGTAGGCGCACGAGGATGGCCGGGCGAGGTACTCCGGCGCTCATCGCGCTCTGCGTCCTGGCGGCGGTCGGCCTAGCGTTCGTCCACGCGGACCGGCTCAAAGAGCGGGCCTCGACCGCCCTCGGCCGGGAGATGCCGGCGCGTGAGGCGGAGCTGGCGCGCGGCTTCGTCCTCGGCGAAGACGAGCGGATCGCCCCCGCGACCGAGGAAGACTTCCGCCGCTCCGGCCTCGCTCACCTGCTCGCGGTCTCGGGACAGAACGTGGCGTTGCTCGCGCTGCTGGCGATGCCGCTGCTCGCTGCGCTCGGCATGCCCCTGCGCGTCCGCCTCCTCTGGGTACTCGGCCTGATCGCGCTCTACGTGCCCCTCGCCGGCGCCGGGCCGTCGATCCAGCGGGCGGGGGTGATGGGTGCGCTGTCGGTGTTGGCGACTCTGGCGGGGCGCCGGTCGTCGCGCCTCTATGCGCTCGCGGTTGCCGCGACCCTCACGCTGGCGATCGATCCCGGTATCGGCTCCGACGTCGGCTGGCAGCTCAGCTTCGCGGCGGTGCTCGGAATCCTTGCCCTGGCTCAGCCCCTGCGGAGGTGGATCGCAGCGCGAAGCGGCTCTCGAGGCCCGCTCGGTCGCGTGCTCGCCGAGGGCGCGGCGATGACGATTGCCGCGACCCTCGCCACCGCGCCGCTAATCGCCTTCCACTTCGGTGAGCTCTCGACCACAACGCTGGTCTCCAACCTGCTCGCATTGCCCGCGGTTGCGCCGGCGATGTGGCTAGGAATGCTCGGGGCCGCGGCGGGCCAGCTCCCCGGCTTTCCGCTTGACCCGTTGAACCAGCTGAACGCGCTGCTGCTCGCCTATATCGCCCAGGTGGCCAGCTGGTGTGGGCGACCGAGCTGGGCGATGCTGGAGGTGCGGCTCGGGCTCGGCGGGCTGGTCGCGTCCTATCTCGGGATCGCCCTGGCTGCGGTCACGGTGCCCTGGCTTGCGCGCCGCCGCCGGGTCTCCTCGCTGAGGCAAGGCCCGCCAGCGCGGCGGGCCCGATCATCCGCGGCCCTTCCGGTGTTCCTCGCTGTTGCCGTGGCGCTCGGCGCGCTCGCCTTGGTCGTCGCTCCGGGACGGGGAGGAGGGAGGACCGCTGCGCCGCCGAGCGGCATACGCATCTCCTTTCTCGACGTCGGCCAGGGGGACGCGGTCCTGCTGCAGCCCGCTAACGCGGCACCGATCCTCGTCGACGGCGGGCCGCCTGGCGCGAGGCTTGCCGAGCAGCTTGCCGCCGCGGGGGTGGAGCGTCTCGGTGCCGTCGTCGTCACCCACGACCAGTCCGATCACGCGGGAGGGGTCGAAGAACTGCTCGGCCGGGTACCGGTTGAGCGGTTCGTTTATGCAGTGGCCGGGCGGGAGCTGCGCGATGCCGCGGCGGCTGCCGGCGCGGCGCCCTTGCGGCTCGCAGCAGGGGACGAGCTCCGCGCCGGCCGGCTGCGCCTGGAAGCGATCTGGCCGCCGCGCGAACTGCTCGGCGAACGAGGCACTGGCGCCGATCCCAACCAGCGATCCCTAGTCCTCTTCGCACGCTGGCGCGACTTCACGGCGCTGCTCGCGGCGGATGCCGAGGCCGAGACGGCGCCGTTCGACCCCGGGCCGGTCGACGTGCTCAAGGTCGCCCACCACGGCAGCGAGGACGCAGGTCTCGACGCGTTCCTCGGACACATGGCGCCGACGCTGGCCGTGATCTCGGTCGGAGAGGAGAACCCCTACGGACACCCGGCTCCTGCCACGCTGGCGACGTTGGCCACGCACGGCGTCCGCACCTTGCGCACCGATCGCGACGGCAGCGTCACTCTCGACATCGGCTGGCGCACGATCGAGGTCAGTACAGAGGACTGACCTCGATCGTCAGCCTCGACGAATTACCCACCCACTATTGGGTTTTTCCCACTGAGAGCCTTGTCGGCGCCCAGCTTGTGGTCGATGGTCGAACAGGTGTTCATGCTGGGGGACAAGCTGCTGGACAGGCTGCGGAGCGCGACCTTCGCGATGCTCGGGCTGGTCACCGCGGTCGGCCTGGTCCTCGTCGCCCTCGTCCTCCAGCAGGGCTGGCCCAGTGTCTTCGGGGGGCCTCTCCCTGGCTTTCCCAACAAGCCCCCTGCTGACGAGATCGCTTCGGCGGTACCCGGAAGCTCTGGCGGCGCGGCCTCGACTCCGCTGTTCGGTGTCGGTGTCGCGCCGCCGCGGCCCGGGTCGGTAGCCGGCGGCAGCGGCTTCGACGGCTCCAGGGGTCAGCAGGGCTCGCGCGAGGTGGCCGCGGCGGCTCCCGTTGCCTCGAACCCAGGTCCTGCGCCGAGCGAAACCGCCCCTGAGCCCCCCGCCGCGCCGCCGCCGGTCGACACTTCGCCGGCGCCCGCTCCACCGACGGCGGTGGCTCCTCCGTCTGCGCAGACGCCTCCGACGGCAAGCACCGAGGAGAGCGACGGGAATGGCGACAAGGCTGCTGCCGGGGCTGAGAGCAAGAAGACCCGGGGCAAGGACAAGGTGGCCGCGAACGGCAAGGGATCGTCTTCCAAGGGCCCCACGACGACGGCGACCGCGAAGCCGAAGTCGTCTGGCTCCAAGTCCAAGCCGTCCGGTGCCAAGTCGTCCCCATCGCCGGTCGACAAGGCAAGCGCTGAGTCGGCTCCGGGCAAGCCGGTGTCTCCCGTGTACGAGCCCGGCAAGACCGAGACCGAGACTCTGCCTGTGGAGGAAAAGGGCGAGTCCGGTTCCGGGCACGGGTACGGCAAGGACAAGTAGCGCCGCGCGGCTCGGCCCGCGCCTGTGTCTAGACTCGCCCGCATGGCCGAGGGCCTCCGCTCGCTCTACCTGATCGCCGGCACCGACGAAGCCAAGATCGACGCGACGAGGGCGCGATTGCGCGCCCGGGCCGAAGGCGACGGCGGAGTCGCAGCCCTCGAGGTGTTCGAGCCCAGCGAGGGGAAGGGCGCGCCCGATCATGAGGCTGTGCTGGCGGCGATCCCGGCGATGTCGCTGACCCAGTCACGCCGCTACCTGCTCGTCGACGGGGTCGAGCGCTGGCGTGACCGCCAGCTCGACCCGATCGTGAGCGCGCTGGGGGAGCTTCCTCCCGACCTGACCCTGGTACTGATCTCCCGAGCCAAAGCGCCGCCGAAGCTCCTGCGCGCGGTCAAGGCTGAGGATGGCGAAGTCCACGAGTTCGAGGCGCCGAAGGCGCGGGACATGCCGCGCGTGCTGGTCGCCGACGCCCAGCGGCTCGGATTCCGCCTCGAGCCCGCGGCGGCCCGCGTCCTGGTCGAGCGGATGGGGACGAGCTCACTGCGGCTCCGCAACGAGCTCGAGCGCCTCGCGCTCTGGTCCGGCGAGGGGGGGGAGGTGACCGCGGAGGATCTCGACGCGATGATCTCCGACACCTCCGAGATGGCCGTCTGGTCGCTCTCCGACGCCCTCCTCGAACGCGACCCCGCCGGGGCGCTGCGGATCGGGGAGCGCCTCATCGCCCAGGGCGAGAACGTCACCGGGTTGATCTACGGCCTCGCCTCGCGCTTGCGCAAGGCCTGCGCCGCGGCCGCTCAACTGGAGGAGGGGGTCCCGTCCAAGCAGGTCGAGTCCTCGCTTGGCATGCATCCCTACGCCGCCAAGCAGCTCGTAGCCCGCCTGCGCGAGACGAGCCTCGACGACCTGCGCGACGCGACCGTCGTCCTCGCCGACCTGGAGGTCTGGTGCCGGGGCGGCGCCGACTACGGCGACGAGCTGGCGCTTACGCTGGCTTTGCGCCGCGCGAGCGCCGGTGCATAGCAAGGACGCAGGGAGCGTGGCGTGCTCTGCACGCGAGCGACCGAGGACGCCGCTAGGCGCCGGCGATTCGCGCGGCGCGGGACTTCTTGCGGGCGGCGGTGTTCTTGTGCAGCGCGCCCTTCTGGACGGCCTTGTCGACCCGCGAGACGAGCGAGCGGTGCTCGGCGGCGATCGTGTCGGTGTCGCCGGACTCGACCGCCGCCTCGAGGCGGCGGAAGTAGGTCTTGACCGTGCTCGTGAGCAGCCGGTTCTCGGTCCGCTCGCGCTCGCTGCGTAGGATCCGCTTCTTCTGTGAGGCTATGTTGGCCATGTTTCGGGCGGCCGACTATAGCGAGTGAGATAGGGCTTGGAGACCGCCGAGACGAGTGAAGAGAGCCGCCCGGCGGGCCGGATCGCCCGCTCGACGGCGTTCTTCTCTGTTGCTACAGCCGCCTCGCGGGTGGCTGGACTGGGGCGTGAGATCGTCGCCGCGAGCTACTACGGGATCAGTGGCCCGATGTCGGCCTTCACGATCGCCTTCCAGGTCCCCAACCTGATTCGCAGCCTCTTCGCCGACGCCGCCCTGCAGCCCGCTTTCATCCCGGTCTTCACCGAGCACCTAGAGCGCAAGCAGTACCGAGAGGCCTTCCGGCTCGCCTCGACGCTGCTGCTGCTGGTCACCATCGTCCTCGCCGCGATCACGGCCCTCTTCGTGCTCGCGGCGCCGCTGCTGGTGCCGCTCTTCGCTCCCGGCTTCGAGGGGACGATCCTCGACCTCACCGTCGCCCTCTCCCAGCTCCTCTTCCCGATCCTGATCCTGCTCGGGGCGAGCGGGGTCGTGGTCGGCATCCTCAACAGCTACGACCGCTTCGGCGCCTTCGCCATCGCCCCCCTGTTCTGGAACCTGACGATCATCGCCGGACTTGTCCTGCTCGAGCCGATGTTCGAGGGCCAGGACCGTATCTACGCCTACGCGATCGGCGTCCTCGCTGGAACCCTGGTCCAGCTGCTGATCGTCGTCGCCGACCTGCGTAACACGCCGTTCCGGTTTGCCTTGAGTTTCGACTGGCGCAACCGCGACCTGCGCCGCGTCCTCCTCTTGATGCTGCCGGTGACGATCAGCCTCGGGCTGATCAACTTCAACCTGCTGATCAACAGCCTCTTCGGCAGCCTCGTCAGCGATCAGGCGCCCGCCGCGATCGACAAGGCGTTCCGGATCTACCAGCTGCCGCAGGGGATCTTCGCGGTCGCAATCGCCACCGTCCTCTTCCCGACCCTCGCCCGTTTCGCCTCGCGCGGGGAGCACGACAACCTGCGGGCGACGATGGCCAACGGGATGCGGCAGATCCTTTTCGTGCTGGTTCCTGCGGCAGCGGCGGTCCTGGTCCTCTCCGACCCGATGATCCGCCTCGTCTACCAGCGCGGCGAGTTCAGCCCCGAGCAGACGACCCTGGTCGCGACGGCGCTCTTCTGGTTCGCCTTCTCGCTGCCGACCAATGGCCTCTTCCTGCTCCTCACCCGCACCTTCTTCAGCCTCCAGCGACCCTGGGTGCCGACCACGATCGCCGCCGCCAACCTGGCGGTGACTGCGCTCGCGGCGCTGGGCCTCTACCACCTCGGTGTGGGGGGAATCGTCGCCGCCACGGCGATCGCCACCGGGGCCAGCGTCGTCGCCCAGTGCGTGATCCTGCGCCGCCTGCTCGGCGGCCTTGAGCTGCGCCGCCTCGCCGACGTCGGCATCCGCATCCTGCTGGCCTCGGCGGCGCTGGCGGCAGTCTCCTTCGGCGTTTGGGATCTGCTCGACGACGCGCTGGGCCGAGGCCTTCTCGGACAGATTGCGTCCCTGGGTACCGCTCTCGGGCTGGGTGGCCTCGTCTATATCGCCGCGGCGAAGCTGCTGCGAATCCCGGAGCTCGACCAGATCATGCGCCTCCTGCCCGGCCGCCGCTAACGATGCTCGACCTGCCGCGCTACCTGCTGGGCGTCGTCGAGATCCTCTCGCTGGTCGGCTTCGCCTGGCTCGGCGCCACACAATTGCGTCGCCGACTGCTCCCCGAGTTCACCGGCGCGCCAGCCCATCTGGCGACCGCCGTTCTCGCGCTAGCTCTCCTGCTCTGGGCGGCCGAGCTGCTTGGCACTGTCGGATTGTTCGAACCGCTGCCTTACCTCCTCACGGTGAGCGTCGTGGGACTGGGGCTCTGGCTGGGCCTTGGAGGAGGGCGGGGGGGTCCCTCCGTCTTGCTGGGTTTTTCGCCTGATGAGGCAGCGGCTGACCGTGGAGGAGGGCGGGGCGAAAAACAGGACGCCGCTGCGCCGGAGGGACCCCCCCGTCCTCCTTACGTGGCCACAGCCGTCGCCCTGTCGATTGCCGCGATCGCGGTTGTCAAGTTCGGACTGGAGGTCAAGCCGCACCTGTCGACCGGCATGACCGGGTTCGATTCGACCTGGTACCACGGGCCTTTTGCGGCAGGGTTCTTCCAAAGCGGGAACACCTGGGACTTGCACTTCATCGCGCCGCAGTTCCTGGCCTGGTTCTATCCAGCTAATTCCGAGGTGTTCCATGCGGTTGGGATGCTGGCGTTTGATCGGGATGTGCTCTCGCCCCTGCTGAATCTCGGCTGGTTCGTCGGCTGCCTGGTTGCGTGCTGGTGCATTGGCAGGCCGTACGGCGTGGCGCCTTGGTCGCTGGCGTTGGGGGCGATCGCGTTGAGCGTGCCGGCGTTGTCGGATCAGGCCGGGGAGGCGCGGAACGACATCGTCGGGATCTTCTTCCTGCTGGCCGCGGTCGCAATCACCCTCAACGGGGGGTCGGGCGGTCAAAAGCAGCGAGATCCTGCGCGCGTTCGCTGTTTCCCGTACCTACCCGGAGAAACAGCGAACGCACTGGTCGTTGTCGGACTTGCCGCCGGACTTGCCGCCGGCACCAAGCTCAACTTCCTCCTACCTGCTGCTGTTCTCGTGATCGGGCTGCCGCTCATGGCTCCAGCTGGAGCTCGCTGGCGCACTTTCGCTGCGACGAGCCTCGCGGCGCTGGCCGGGGGCGGCTACTGGTACCTGCGCAACTTGGTCCACACCGGCAACCCGCTGCCCTGGATCGACGACGTCGGCCCGCTATCGCTGCCGGCGCCCGACCAGGCCTTGGGCGGCCGCGAAGGCCACAGCGTGCTTGGCTACCTGACCGACGGCGCCGTCTGGTCCGACTGGTTCCTGCCGGGCCTCCACGACGGCCTCTGGCTCATCTGGCCGCTGTTCCTCGGCGCTGCGCTTGCCGGCCTGCTGTTGCCGCTGCTGTCGGGTCGAGTTTGGGCTGGCGCTTCGAGCGAGACACCCGGCGGGGAGCGAGTGCTGCTTGTCGTCGCCCTGACCGGCCTCGCTGCTGTTCTGGCTTGGCTGGTTGCTCCCACTTCGGCCTCCGGTCCCGACGGAATGCCCCGCGGCTTCGAGTCAGGCTTGCGCTACCTCGCGCCCGCTCTTGTCTTGGGTCTGGCACTGCTCCCAGCCGTCCTGCCGACCCGTCTCCGAGAGGCCGGTGGAGGGCACCCCCCGAACGGGCGGATACTCAAAGCGCCGAGCCAATTGGCTCGGCGCTTGTCCGGGCGGGGGGTGTCCTCCACCGGCCTCGCAGCGCTGGTCGTTTTCGCGGCAGTGGCGATCGGCTATCCGATCCAGCGCCACTACCTGGAGGGTCGCTACACGGAACCGTCATTCACGGCTCACGGCCTCAACGCCGCCTTCGCCTGGTCGCGCGACATCTCCGACGCCCACATCGCCACCACCAGCACCCGCCAGTACCCCCTCTTCGGCACCGACCTCTCCAACCGCGTCGACTTCGTCGGCGAAGAGCGTCCCCACGGCGGCTTCGTCGCTCCCAACACCTGCCCCCAATGGCGTCGCCTACTCAACGAGGGCGACTACGACTACGTAATCGCCTCCCGCGACCGAATCGAACCCGGCAAGCCCCCGTACCCGCCAACCGCTCGCTGGACGGCTGGTCCCTGGGCCACCGTCATCTTGAGAACCCCGCCGACAGTCGTCTACGAGCTGAGGACACAGCTGGATCCATCGGCTTGCCGCTGATTGGCGCCGGCTCCTCTGGCGGGTGGCGTCGGGGTCGGCTGGCTGCGCCCGGAGGCTGCTGAGGGCGAGACCTCATCCCTGATACCGCGATATCCCTCTGCCCGAAGCAGCGCGTAGGGCGCGTGCCGGACGAGCCCCGACGACAGGACCCGCCAGCCGGAGTCGCCCGCCATACTCCGACCGGCCGATGGACCACATCCGCAACTTCTCGATCATCGCCCACATCGACCACGGCAAGTCGACCCTTGCTGACCGCATCCTCGAGATCACCGGGGCGGTCGACCCGAAGAAAATGCGTGCCCAGGTGCTCGACTCGATGGACCTCGAGCGCGAGCGTGGGATCACGATCAAGGCGCAGGCAGTGCGGGTCGAGTACAAGGCGTCCGACGGCGAGACCTACCACCTGCACCTGATCGACACTCCGGGCCACGTCGACTTCTCCTACGAGGTCTCACGCAGCCTCGCCGCCTGCGAGGGTGCCTTGCTAGTCGTCGATGCCGCCCAGGGCGTCGAGGCTCAGACCGTTGCCAACACCTACTTGGCGATCGAGAACGGACTGGAGCTGATCCCGGTGATCAACAAGGTCGACCTGCCGGGAGCCGAGCCGGAGCGGGTCGCTGGGGAGATCGCCGACCTGCTGGGCAGCGATCCAAGCGACGCGATGCCGATCTCAGCCAAGACGGGGGAGGGGGTGGTCGACGTGCTGGAGGCGATCGTCTCCCGCGTGCCGCCGCCCGAGGGAAAGCCAGCGGCCCCGCCCCGTGCGCTGATCTTCGACTCCGAGTTCGACCAGTACCGCGGCGTGATCGCCTACGTGCGAATGGTCGACGGCGCCTTCCGCAAGCACGGGCGGATCGTCGCGATGCAGAACGGGACCGAGGCCGACATCGACGACATCGGCTTCTTCCGTCCAACGATGACCGCAGTGCAGGGCATGGAGGCCGGCGACGTCGGCTACCTGATTACCGGGATCAAGGACGTCGCCAAGCTGCGTGTCGGCGACACGCTGACCTCGCTCGAGGGGTCGGCGACCGAGCCGCTGGAGGGCTACCGCGAGGTGCGGCCGATGGTCTTCTGCGGCCTCTTCCCGATCGATACCGATCGTTTCGAAGACCTGCGCGACGCGCTAGAGAAGCTGGCCCTCAACGACGCCGCGCTGTCGTGGGAGCCGGAGACCTCCGAGGCGCTCGGGTTCGGCTTCCGCTGCGGCTTCCTCGGCCTGCTGCACATGGAGATCGTGCGCGAGCGGCTCGAACGCGAGTACGGGCTTGAGCTGCTGGCGACGACTCCTAACGTGCGCTACGAGGTGCATCTGACCAACGGCGAGCAGGTCGAGGTCCACAGCCCGACCGATCTGCCCGATCCCGGCACGATCGAGGCGATCGAAGAGCCCTACATCCGCGCCACGGTCATCTGCCCGTCCGAGCAGGTCGGCGCCGTGATGGAGCTCTGCCAGTCGCGTCGGGGTACCCACGTCGACATGCACTACCTGAGCCCGCAGCGGGTGCAGATCCGCTACGACATGCCGTTGGCCGAGATCGTCCTCGACTTCTTCGACCTGCTCAAGTCCTCGACCCGGGGCTACGCCTCACTCGACTACGAGCCGATCGGCAACCGCGCCTCAGACCTGGTCAAGGTCGACATCCTGCTCGCCGGCGACAAGGTCGACGCGCTCTCGATCATCGTCCACCGCGAATTCGCCTACGAGCAGGGGAAGCGCCTGGTCGAGCGTCTGCGCAAGACGATCCCGCGCCAGCTCTTCGACGTGCCAGTGCAGGCGGCGATCGGCTCGAACATCCTCGCCCGCGAGACGGTCAAGGCGCTGCGAAAGGATGTGACCGCGAAGCTCTACGGCGGCGACGTCACCCGCAAGCAGAAGCTCCTGAAGAAGCAGAAGGCGGGCAAGAAGCGGATGAAGTCGGTCGGTCGCGTGGAAGTGCCGCAGGAGGCGTTCCTGGCCGTGCTGGAGATCGACGAGTAGATAGGGTCCCCGCCCATGGCGATCAAGACAGATGCAGCAGGCAAGGAGTGGCCAGGCACCACCTACCAGGTGGGCCGGGAGAAGATCAAGGAGTACGCGAACGCGCTCGGGCTCGACAACCCGGTGCACTTCGACGTCGAGGCGGCCAAGGCGGCCGGGTTCCGCGATGTCGTCGCGCCGCCGATGTTCGCCGTCGTCTACAGCGGTCCCGCGATGGGGCCGGCGATCCTCGACCCCGAGGTCGGGATGAACTTCGCGACGATGGTGCACGGGGGCCAGGAGTTCGAGTGGGGCGAGCCGGTCTGCTCCGGCGACGAGATCACGACGACGCCGAAGTGCCTGGAGATCTACGAGAAAGACGGCAGGGGCTTCTACGTCTTCGAGTCCGTGTCCGTCAACCAGGACGGCGAGCAAGTGGTACGCGCCGTCTGGACCAACATCGTCAGGGGGGTATGAAATGGCTGAGCTGAACGAGGGCGACCAGGTCCCTGAGCTGCGGGTGACGCCGGACAAGTACCTGCCGCACCGCTACGCGGGCGCCTCCGGCGACTTCAACCCGATCCACATCGATCCCGAGTTCGCGAAAGCGGTCGGGCTGCCGAACAACATCCTCCACGGCCTCTACTCGATGGGCGTCGTCGCCCGCGCCAACACGGCGCTGGCGGACGGCAACCCGCGCGCCCTGAAGCGCCTCTCGGTGCAGTTCCGAGGGATGGGGGCGCCCGAGCAGGAGATCGTCGTCACCGGCACGGTCAAGTCGGCAGACGGCGACCGGGTGACGATCGACACGGTCGCCACCCAGGGCGAGAATCAGATCATCCGCAACGCCGAAGCGGAGATTCGGCTGTAGGGCGGGCGGGTGACCCTGCCCGCTCAACTTTTCCCGAAGACAGTTTCCGGCTGACCGCGGGGCGTAGGCGCGGGAAAAGTACAAGCCGCGGGCAGGGTCACCCGCCCGCCCTCCTAGAATCCGAAGCAATGCTTTCTGAGAGGCAAGAGCTAATTTTGCGGTTGGTGGTCGAGGGATATCTCTCCTCGGCCACTCCGGTGGCCTCGAAGCAGATCGCCGAGAGGCCTGATGTCGAGTGGGGCCCGTCCACCGTGCGCGCTGAGCTGGCTGCGCTCGAGACGGTCGGATTGCTCACCCATCCACATACGTCCGCCGGCCGAGTGCCGACCGACGCCGGCTACCGCCACTACGTCGACCTGATGCTGGCGGCGGGCGGCCCTCCCGCCGGCGTTGGCGTTGCCCTCGAGCTCTCACGCCTGCGCCGCGAGGTCGACGAGGCGATGCGGGAGACGAGCGAGGCGCTGGCACAGGTCACCGACCTGATGGCACTGGTCACTGCGCCGCCGCTCGGCGACACCCTCTATGTCCACGGGCTCTCGCGACTGCTCTCGGCCGAGCACCTCGCCGACCTCCCTCACGTCGACGAGCTGATGGGGGCGCTGGAGGGGCGCGCGGCGGTGCTCGGGGTGCTGCGCTCGGCGCTCGACGAGAGCTCGGTCTTCTGTTGGATCGGTGGCGAGAACCCGCAGCCGGAGCTGCGCTCGGTCAGCGTCGTTGGTGCCAACTACGGGCTCGGGCACCGCAACCTCGGCTCGGTCGGGGTCGTCGGCCCGCTGCGGATGGACTACGCGACTGCAATCTCCTCGGTGCGGGGCGCCGCGCGCGAGCTTTCGCGCTACTGCGAGACGGTCTACGCCGCCTGAGCGAATGCCGCGCGACTTCTACGAGACCCTGGGTGTCGGCCGCGACGCCTCCGAGAAGGAGGTGAAGAGCGCGTTTCGGCGCCTCGCCCGCGAGCTCCACCCCGACGTCAACAACCACGACCCCGAGGCGGAGGAGAAGTTCAAGGAGGCGGCGGAAGCCTATGAGGTGCTCTCCGACCCTGAGCGTCGCCGCACCTATGACGCATACGGGCACGACGGCCTGCGCGGCGGCGGCTTCCCTGGGGGCGGCACCGCCTTCGGCTCGGTCGAGGAGATCTTCCAGGCCTTCTTCGGCGGCGGCTTCGAGATGCGGCAGGGGCCGATGCGCGGGCAGGACCTCTTGCACACAGTCGAGATCTCTGCGGTCGAGGCGATGCTGGGCGTGTCGATTCAGATCCCCAGCCACGAGGGCAAACGCGAGATCGAGCTGCCGCCCGGCATTCAGCACGGCACCCGCTTCGCGCTGCGCGGGCACGGCCTGCCGGGCTCCCGCGGCGGGCCGCCCGGAGACCTGGTGATCGCCATCCACGTGATCGTTCCCACTGACCTTTCCGAGGAGCAGCGCGAGCTCGTTGAGCGGCTGGAGGAGGCGCTCGAGCCGCGCAACGTCCGGCGGCAGGGCGACGAGGAGAACTTCTTCTCCCGCGTCCGCAGAGCCTTCGGGTGATCCGGCTCGCCGTTCGCTGCTCTCCGGAGCTGGCGGAGCAGGTGCTAGCCGAGTTGACCGTGCTCGCTCCGAACGGGGTCGAGGAGGAAGAGGGTGAGGGATACGTCGAGTACGCGATCTACGGCGGCGAGGGCGAGCTGCCGGAGCTGGGCGAGGTCGAGGCCGCGGCCGGCGACGGGCTGGTCGAGGTGGTCGCCACCGAGGTCCCCGACGACTGGGCCGACCGCTGGCAGGACTTCCACAAACCACTCTTGGTCGGCGGCCGGCTCTGGCTGCGGCCCTCCTGGGAGCCGCCGCACCCCGACCCCGGAATCGTCGACTTGGTCGTCGACCCAGGTCGCGCCTTCGGCACCGGCGCCCACCCAACCACCCGCCTCTGCCTGGAGTTCCTGCTGGAGCTGGCTGCGGCAGGCGATGTAAACGGTCCGCTAACCGACCTAGGCACCGGCTCCGGCGTCCTAGCCATCGCCGCCGCAAAGCTCGGCTGGGATCCGATCCGCGGCTACGACCACGAGCAGGCGGCGATTGAGGCGGCAGCTGCCAACGCCGCTGCCAACGACGTCGAGATCGACTTCGAACGTCGCAACCTTCGCGAGAGCCTTCCGAGTCTCGCTCCGGCGGTCGTAGCCAACATGACGGCCCCGATTCTCAGAGTCGTAGCCGAGCAGCTTGAAGGGGTCGGGTACCGGGGGAGGGCTCGCCGGAGCAACAGCATGGAGGCTCCGTCGAGCCCTCCCCCGGTACCCGCCATCATGGTGCTCTCCGGGCTGCTCCCAGGGGAGCTCGACGATGTGGCCGCCGCATTTACGCCCAGCGGCCTCGTCGAGTCTGAGCGCCGCCGCGACGGCGACTGGGCCGCTTTGTTGCTGCGACTGAAATGAGCCGCGTTCTGCCGGACGGTGGCTTATCTTTCCGCCAATGCCGCTCGCGTCGATAATCGATCCCGGCTACAAGATCGCGCTCTTCCTGCACATCCTCGCGGTCGTGCTCGCGTTTGGCCCGACCTTCGGCTACGCGCTTTTCTTCTCGGTAACGCCGCAGTACCCGCGTGCGACGCCGGCGATCATGGCCGGCGTGCAGAAGTGCGACCGCTATCTCGTCAACCCCGGCATGATTGTCCTGCTAGTGGCGGGCATCTACCTGCTCGTCGACGGGGACTGGGAGACAAACGAGGCTTTCATCAGCGTTGGCTTCGTCGCGATCATCGTCCTGTTTGGGTTGCAGCACGCCTTTTTCCAGCCGCAGACCCGCAGGGCGAGGGAGCTGGCCGAACGTGATCTGGAGTCAGGTGACTCGTTCAGCGAGGAGTTCATGGCTCTCTCGCAGCGAATTAGCAAAGTCGGCGGTCTCGCCGGCCTGATCGTGGTCGTGACGGTCTTTTTCATGACCTACAAGCCCTTCCTCTAGCCGCGGCCCTGTCGTCCCCGGCTTCCCAGCTCGACGCCTCGCTGCCGGTGGCGATGTTCGACTCTGGCGTCGGCGGGCTCACCGTTCTGCACGAGTGCCTGGTCTCGCTGCCCGAGGAGGACTACGTCTACCTCGGCGACACGGCGTGGTTCCCCTACGGGACGAAGGACACGGCGCAGTTGCGGGAGCGGATCCGCGCGATCGCCGATCTGCTGCTGAGCGACGGCGCCAAGCTGCTGGTGATCGCCTGCAACACGGCAACCTCGGTCGGCACGGACGTGGCTCGGGAGGTCGCGGGCGAGCACGGGGTGGAGGTGGTCCCGGTGGTCGAGCCACAGGCCGAGATCGCGGCGGCGATCACCGACAGCGCCAGGGTCGGCGTGCTGGCGACACCGAACACGGTCAAGAGCGGCGCCTACCGGAAGGCGCTCGAAGAGCAGGGCCGCGCCCTGGAGGTAACCGAAGTAGAGGCGCCGGATCTCGCCCCCTTCATCCAGGACGGCTCCCCCTTCGACCAGGGCGTGGTTGAGATGGCCCGCTCCTACTGCGCGCCGCTGCAACGGGCCGAAGTCGACACCCTGATCCTTGGCTGCACCCACTACCCCTTGGTCGCACCGATGCTGCAGCGCATCCTCGGCCGCGACGTGCGCCTGGTCAGCGGCGGCCACGCGGTCGCCGCGGCCGTCCAGCGCACGCTCGGGCGCCAGGGCCTCGCCCGGGCCGCCGACGGCGAGGGCGCCTACCGCTTCCTCTGCACGGGCGACGTCGACTCTTTCCGCGACCTCGGTACCCGCTTCCTCCAGATGCCCCTCGGCGATGTCGAGCAGATTAATATTTGATCGATAAAGAATCTTTGACTAAACCTGCGTAGTGTGGTATGCAAGGCCTGCCCGGGCAACCACAATGGCTCACGCCATCCCATCCCGACGAGTGGCCCGGCGCGGGAGGAAAAGATGCGAACTATCAAGTTGCTTGGCTTGACCTCGCTGGCTGCGCTGGCCGTGACGGCATTCGTCGGCGTCGGCTCGGCGGCCGCGGCTACGACACTGTGCAAGGAAACGTCAAACCCAAATCCCTGTCCGGCAGGGGAAAAGTATCCGGCCGGGACCGAATTCAAATTCAGCCTTCGCATTGGAGAAGCCAAAATAGTCACCGGCGGGTTCACCGCCAAATGCCAAACATCGGGGGGAATCTTCAAGACGAAAGAAGTCGAAGGCGCCCCATTGCTTGGTGAAATCACAGAATTTACGTTGGGGTCATGTGCGGGATGCTCCAATGTCGTAGCAATCCGTCTGAATTACAAACTGGAACTCGAACGTACCACCCCGGGGAGTGGTTCGCTGACGGCGAAAAGCGGTGGTGCGGGAAACCCGGCGTTCAAACTCTCGGGCTGTCCGGGCGGCGCTTCGTGCATCTACCAAGCGGAAGGTCTGGCTGCTTTCATCACGGGCGGTACACCGGCTGAATTCACATTCAATAACGCGCCCTTGACCAAAGAAACAGGTTCCTGTAGTCCTGAAGCAACTTTCACCGCTACGTACCACATTCCGTTCGTCAAGGAGCCCGGAATGATGTGGGCCATGAATCCAAGCGTGTGGCTCGAACCGTAGCGACGAGCCAAGGGGCCGCGATAGGACACGATCCTCGGCCTCGTTGCTATCCGATTGCCGGGGGCGACTACTCTCTAGCGCAGATGAGCGTCCTCGAGCAGGTTCAGGCTGACGTGCGCACCGCGATGAAGGCGGGCGAGCGGGAGCGTGCCGCGGCGCTACGGATGATCGTCGACGCGCTGCAGAAGGAGGCGAAGCTGGGCGAGGGCGATGGCGACGAGGTCGCGGTGCTCCAGCGCGAGCGCAAGAAGCGAATCGAGGCGGCGGAGGCCTACGGCGAGGGCGGTCGCGCCGAACAGGAGCAGGCTGAGCGGTTCGAGGCGGAGCTGATCGACGGCTACCTGCCGAAGCAGCTCTCCGATGACGAGCTCGCTGAGCTGGTTGATGCCGCGGTCGCCGAGAGCGGCGCCAGCGAGCAGAAGCAGATGGGCCAGGTGATGTCGGCGCTGATGCCGAAGGTCGACGGGCGCGCTGACGGCAAGCGGGTCAGCGCGGCGGTGCGTGAGCGGCTTGGCGCGTAGGCAGCTCACCCTCGACAACACCGTCGCCGCCGAGCTTGCGGGTTCCGAGGACGCTGTGCTGCGGGCTCTGCGGGGCCACCTCGACTGCGAGCTGCACCTGCGCGGCAACGTGCTCACCCTCGACGGCGACTCGAGCGACGTGCAGACTGCCGCCACCGTGGTCGACGAGCTGGTCGAGCTGATCGAGCAGGGCCACGAGGTTGCGCCCGGCACGATCGAAGCTGTCACCGGTGCGCTCGACGCGCACGAGAGTCCGGCGGAGATCCTCGAGGACGTCGTCTGGCGCCATCGCAACACCAAGGTGGCGCCGAAGACACTGAACCAGAAGCGCTACGTCGACTCGATTCGCGACCACACGGTCACCTTCGGCATCGGTCCGGCTGGCACCGGCAAGACCTTCCTCGCTGTGGCGATGGCGGCGCACGCGCTGGCTGAGCGCCAGGTGCAGCGGATCATCCTCACCCGGCCCGCGGTCGAGGCGGGGGAGAGGCTCGGCTTCCTGCCCGGAGACATCCAGGCCAAGGTCGACCCCTACCTGCGGCCGCTCTTCGATGCGCTCTACGACATGCTCGACCCCGACCGGGTCAACGGATACTTCGAGCGCGGCGTGATCGAGGTGGCGCCGCTCGCCTTCATGCGCGGCCGCACCCTCAACGACTCCTTCGTGATCCTCGACGAGGCGCAGAACACGAGCCCGGAGCAGATGAAGATGTTCTTGACCCGGCTCGGCTTCAACTCACGGATGGTGGTGACCGGGGACGTCACCCAGATCGACCTGCCGACCGACCAGCGCTCCGGCCTGATCGTCGTCCGCGACATCCTCGACGCGGTCCAGGACATCTCCTTCGTCCACTTCGGCGGCGAGGACGTTGTCCGCCACAAGCTCGTCCAGCGGATCGTCGCCGCCTACGACGAGCACGGTAGCCGCGAGCGCGCGGCACGGGCGGAACACGGGCCGACGCCGGGCTCTTGACCCTCGATCTCTCTGACGTGCCCACCGAGTTGCGCGACGCGGTGGCGGCTGCGCTCGCGGCGGCTGGAGTCTCCGACGGTCACCTCGGGGTGGAGCTCGTCGACGAGGGGCGCATCCGTGAGCTGAACCGGGAGCACCGGGCCAAGGATGCGCCGACCGACGTGCTCGCCTTCCCGATCGACGGGACGGAGCCGACCGCCGGCCCCCGTGAGCTGGGCGACGTGGCGATCTGCCCGGAGCACTGCTCAGACCTGACCGAGGCCGCCGTACACGGAGTCCTCCACCTCTGCGGCTACGACCACGAGATCGACGACGGCGAGATGCTCGTCCTGCAGACGCAGGTGATGGACGGAGTGCGATGACCTGCGCCGGCTTCATCGGGCTGGCGGGACGACCCAATGTCGGCAAGTCGACGCTGGTTAACGCGGTCGTCGGCTCCCATGTCGCGATCGTCTCGGCCCGCCCGCAGACCACCCGGCGAGCGATCCGCGGAATCCACACCGACGTTGAGGCCGGCCGCCAGCTGGTGTTGGTCGACCTGCCCGGCGTGCAGCGCCCCCGCGATGTGCTCACCGAGCGCATGCAGCGCCGGGTCGAGCGCGAGCTGGCCGACTCCGACGCGGCGCTCTTCCTCGTCAACGGCGAGCAGGGGATCGGCCCCGGCGACCGCTTCATCGCCCGCGCCCTGCTGGCTGCGAACACCGGCGTACCGACGATCTGCGCGGTCAACAAGGTCGACCGGATCGGCCCCAATGAGCTGGTGCCGGTGCTCGCTGAGGCGGCGGGGCTGGAGGGCGTCGACGAGGTCTTCCCGGTCAGCGCCCGCAGCGGCGAGGGGCTGGAGGAGCTGGTCGAGCGCCTCAGCGAGCTGGTGCCCGAGGGCCCCTACATGTACCCGCCAGAGGACCACAGCGACCAGTCGAGCGAGCTGCTGCTCGCCGAGCTGATCCGCGAGCAGGTGCTGAACCGGACCCGCGACGAGATCCCCCACTCGGTCGAGGTCTCGGTCAAGGAGGTGTCCGCGCGCGAGGACGGCCTCGTCACCGTCCGCGCCGAGGTCTGGGCGGAGACCGAGTCGCAGAAGGGCGTCCTGATCGGCAAAGGCGGGAAGAAGGTGCAGGAAATTGGCAGCGCTGCGCGGCGCTCGCTCGAAACTGAGCTCGGTGGTCGTGTTCACCTGGATCTACAGGTTCGCGTCCGCCCCCGTTGGCGCCGTGACAAGGACCTGCTCGACCGCCTCGGCATCGAGTGAGGTGATGGGATGTTCCCGAGCGAGGCGATGGGGGATGCCCCGCCCGGACAAGTGCCGAGCTAATTAGCTCGGCACTTTGAGTATCCGCCCGTTCGGGGCATCCCCCATCGCCTCGCTTCAGCACCCGCCGGTTGTTCTCGGCTGCCATACGATTGTTTGATGCTTGAGCAGGTGCAATTCGACGAGCGGGGTTTGGTCCCGTGCATTGCGCAGGACTTCGCCAGCGGCGAGGTGCTGACCCTTGCCTATATGAACGAGGCGTCCCTGAGGCTGACGGTCGAGACCGGTGAGGTCCACTTCTTCAGCCGCTCTCGCAATGAAATCTGGCGCAAGGGGGAAACCTCGGGCAACGTCCTGCGGCTGCGACAGCTGCGTTATGACTGCGACGGAGACGCTCTGCTCGCGCTCGTGGAGCCGGCTGGGCCCGCCTGTCATACGGGTGAGCGCTCCTGCTTCTACCGCGAGCTGGGGGAGGGCGAGCGTGCTCCGCTCGCCCACGAGGCCCTGCCGACCTTGGAGCGGACGCTGCGCAGTCGCGCCGTCGAGCGCCCGGAGGGCAGCTACACGGCGAAGCTGCTCGACGACCCGAAGCTGCTCGGCGAGAAGGTCGAGGAGGAGGCCGAGGAGGTGGTGCGGGCGGCACGCGAGGAGTCCGACGAGCGCGTCGCCGAAGAGGCGGCCGACCTGCTCTACCACCTCAGCGTGCTGCTCGCCTCGCGCGAGGTCTCGCAGGCGGCGGCGATGGAGGTGCTGAATGGCCGTCGCCGCTGAGGCCGAGATCCGGCTCGAGCCCAGCCTCGAGCAGGCCCGCGAGCTGGCTGCGGAGGGCAACGTCGTCCCCGTCCGCGCCCGCTTCGCCGACGACTGCGAGACGCCCGTCTCCGCCCTGCTCAAGCTACGCGCCGGCGAGCCCGAGGGTGCGCCCTGCTTCTTGCTCGAGTCCGCCGAGCAGGGTCAGGTCGGCCGCTACTCCTTCGTCGGGATCAGGCCGCGGGCGCTGCTGCGCTGGAGCGACGGGATCCTCTCCGAGTGGGGCGGCGACGAGCGTCCCAGCGAGTCCGCGCCGCGCGCGACCAGCGAGGCGCTCGATCCATACGCCGCGCTCTCCGGCTACCTGGAGCGCTTAAGAGCTGCCCCGGTCGAGGGGCTGCCGCCGTTTGCCGGCGGCACTGTCGGCTTCTTCGGCTACGACCTGGTGCGCACGGTCGAGCCACTCGGCGAGCCCAACCCGGACACGCTCGGCCTGCCCGACATGGCGCTGATGGTCACCGACGTGCTGCTCGCCTTCGACCACCTGCGCCACGAGCTGACGATCGTCGCCTGCGCCTTCGCCGACGACGAGGGCGGGATCGACGCCGCCTACGAGTGCGCCGCGACCCAGATCGCCGAGGTGCGCCGCCGCCTGCGCGGCGCCGTTCCCGCTCCCGATGCCCCCGTCCTCTCCGATCCCCCCAACTTCACTTCCAACCTGGAGCGCGAGGAGTTCGAAGCGGCGGTGGCGCGGATCGTCGAGTACGTCCACGCTGGCGACGCCTTCCAGGTCGTCCCCTCGCAGCGCTTCTCCGCCCCAGCACCGGTCGAGGCCTTTTCGATCTACCGCGGCCTGCGCGTGGTCAACCCCTCGCCCTACATGTACTTCCTCGACTTCGGCGACTTTCAGATCGCCGGCGCCTCGCCCGAGCCGTTGGTCAAGGTGGAGGGCCGCCGGGTCGAGACGCGACCGATCGCTGGCACCTACCCGCGCGGGGGCGACGAGGAGGAGGACCGCCGCCTCGCCGAGCGCCTCGTCAACGACCCCAAGGAGCGGGCCGAGCACGTGATGCTGGTCGACCTCGGTCGCAATGACCTGGGCCGGGTCTGCGAGTACGGCACGGTCAAGGTCGACGAGCTGATGGCGGTCGAGACCTACTCGCACGTCCTCCACATCGTCAGCCAGGTCTCGGGGACGCTGCGCGAGGGGATTGGGGCGATGGACGTGCTGCGCTCGGCCCTCCCCGCCGGCACCCTCTCGGGCGCGCCGAAGGTGCGGGCGATGCAGATCATCGACGAGCTGGAGCCGGTCAAGCGCTGCTCCTACGGGGGAGCGATCGGCTACCTCTCCTGGAACGGCGACCTCGACACGGCGATCCACATCCGCACCGTCGTCGTCAAGGACGGCCAGATCCACGTCCAGACCGGCGGCGGCACGGTCGCCGACGCCAAGCCCGCCTACGAGTACAACGAGTCGGTCAACAAGGCCAAGGCGGTCTTCCGCGCCGTCGAGCTGGCCTGCGAGCAGCCGGATTGGCCATGAGAGTCCTCGTCATCGACAACTACGACAGCTTCACCTACAACCTGGTCCAGTACCTGGGCGAGCTGGGTGCGGAGGTCGAGGTCGTCCGCAACGACAAAGCGCAGGTCGGCGAGCTGCTCGATCGCGGCGCCGATCGCCTCGTCGTCTCGCCCGGGCCCTGCACGCCGGCCGAGGCTGGGATCTCGGTCGAGGCGATCCGTGCCTTCGCCGAGGCGGGCACGCCTTCGCTTGGCGTCTGCCTCGGGCATCAGTCACTGGTCGAGGCGTTCGGTGGGCGCACAGTGCAGGGCGAGCCGATCCACGGCAAGGAGGCCGAGATCGAGCACGACGGGCGCGCCGTCTACGCCGGCCTGCCCAGCCCCCTGGTCGCCGGCCGCTACCACTCGCTGGTCGCCGATCCCGACCTGCCGGACGAGCTGGAGCTGAGCGCCAGCCTCGGCGACGTGGTGATGGGCGCCCGCCACCGCGAGCTGCCCGCCGAGGGGGTTCAGTTCCACCCCGAGTCGGTGCTCACCCCGCAGGGAAAGCAGTTGCTCGCAAACTTCCTGGGGGAGCGATGACGCCCAATGACATCGTCAGCAGGGCGATCGATGCGGTCTGCGCCGGCGACCACCTCACCGCCGACCATGCAGCTGCGGTCCTCGCCGAGGTGATGGAGGGCCGTGTCAGCGAGGTCCAGACCGGCGCCTTCCTGATCGCCCTGCGGGCAAAGGGGGAGACGGTGCCGGAGCTGGTCGGCCTGGCGCGGACGATGCGCTCGCTCGCGGCTCCCGTCTCCACGGCTCGCACCGACCTGGTCGACACCGCGGGGACCGGGGGCGGGCCCTCGACCTTCAACGTCTCGACCACGGCGGCGCTGATCGCGGCAGCGGCCGGCTGCGCGGTTGCCAAGCACGGCAACCGCTCCAATACGAGCCACTGCGGCTCCGCCGACCTGCTGGAGGCGCTTGGGGTCGACATCGAGCTCAGCCCAGAGCAGGTTGGGCGCTGCATCGACGAGATCGGTTTCGGTTTCATGTTCGCGCCCCGTCATCACGCCGCGATGGCGCACGTCGTCCCCGCCCGCAAGGCGCTCGGAGTGCGGACGATCTTCAACTTCCTCGGGCCGCTGACCAACCCGGCGGGTGCCGAGCGCCAGTTGCTCGGTGTCTCCGATCGCCACTACCAGGAGACGATCGCCGAGGCGCTGCTCGGCCTCGGCAGCATCAGGGCTCTCGTGGTCACCGCCGAGGACGGCGTCGACGAGCTCTCGATCTCCGCCCGCACCCGCGTGATCGAGGTCGCCGAGGGACGCACCGAGGAGTGGTTCGTCGCGCCGGGGGACTTCGGCCTCGGGCCGGCCGAGCTCGACCGGGTTGCCGGTGGCTCGCCGGCCGAGAACGCCGTAGCGTCGCGCGCCGTGCTCGAAGGCGAGAGCGGTCCCCGCCGTGACCTCGTCCTGCTCAACGCGGGCGCCGCGATCTACGCCGGCGGGCGCGCGGACAGCCTCGGCGCCGGGGTCGAGCAGGCGCGGATGGCGGTCGACTCGGGTGCCGCGCGAGAGCTGCTCGACCGTTTGGTCGCGACTACGGGGGCGATGGGCGGCGAGGCCGCCGCTCCATCCGGTTAAGGTCTGAGCCTCAACGTGGGAATGATCGAGCAGCTCATCTCGGCGGCCCGGGACGGGGTGGAGGAGCGCCGCGGGCAGGTATCGCAGGCAGACCTCGAGTCCCGTCTCTCCGCGAGGGCGGAGGACAGGCCCTTCCGCGAGGCGCTGGTGCGCCCCGGCCTCTCCCTGATCGCGGAGTTCAAGCGACGCTCGCCCAGTGCCGGCGACATATCGACCTCCACCGCCATCGTCGACCAGGTCGGCGCCTACGAGCGCGGCGGCGCGGCGGCACTCTCCGTGCTCACCGACGAGCGTCACTTCGGCGGCACGCTCGAGGACCTGCGAGCCGCTCGTTCCGCTTGCGACCTGCCGATCCTGCGCAAGGACTTCATCGTCGACCCCTACCAGCTCTACGAGGCGGCGGTCAACGGCGCCGACGCGGTGCTGCTGATCGTGCGCGCTCTCGACGACGGCGAGCTGAGCGCGCTCTACGGGGAGGCCCGCCGCCTCGACCTCGACTGCCTGGTCGAGGTGCACGACGCGGGGGAGCTGGAGCGGGCACTGGCGCTGGACGCCGAGGTGATCGGGATTAACAACCGCAACCTCGACGAGGGTACGGTCGACGTCGCGACGACCTATGAGCTGATGCCCGACGTCCCAGCCGGCAAGACGGTCGTCGCCGAGAGCGGCATCTCCGAGCGGGCTGAGCTGGAGGAACTGGAACGGGTCGGAGTCGACGCGGTGCTGATCGGCACCGCTCTGATGAGCGCGCCGGACCCGGAGGCAAGGACCCGGACGCTGACCGGCGCTGACGAGGGCACGCGCGAGCACCACCTGCCCTGAGATCCGGTTCGGTCCATTTTTTAAGAGAACTTTGAAGTGGTCCTGGATGATCGTCCCTCGATGAGGCACTTCTTGCGCACTCCCTTCTTCTCGGCCCTAGTCGGCGGAGCGGTCGTCGCCGCCTTCGGGTGGGTGGCGATCGCCGCCGGCTGGATCGAGGCCGAGGGGGACTCGCCTACCACCACCACCGTCACCGCGCCGCTAACCGCTCCCGTTGCTGAGAGGGACAGCGACGACGACGAAAACATCGTCAACCAGATCTACCGTCGCGATGGGCAGGGGGTCGCCTTCATCGAAGCCGAGGGGCCCGGTGGGGAATCGGGCGCGCCGGGCCCGTTCGGCGAACCCGAACCCGAAGAAGAAGGCGGCGGCACGGCCACCGGCTCCGGCTTCCTGATCGACATGGAGGGACACGTGGTCACCAACAGTCATGTGGTCGAGGGCGCCGACAGGGTCGAGGTGACGCTCGGCTCCTCCGACGAGAGCTACTCGGCTGAGATCGTCGGCACCGACCCGGCTACCGATGTGGCCCTGCTCAAGGTCGATGCCCCGGCGGATCAGCTGCACCCGCTGGCGCTTGGCGACTCCTCGAAAGTGCAGGTAGGCGACCCGGTCGTCGCGATCGGTAACCCGTTCGGGCTCGACCGCACCGTTACCAGCGGCATCATCTCCGCCCTGCAGCGCCAGATCCAGGCGCCGAACGGCTTCTCCATCTCGCACGTGATCCAGACCGATGCGGCGATCAATCCCGGCAACTCGGGTGGTCCGCTGATCGACGTGACCGGCGACGTGATCGGGATCAACGCCCAGATCCAGACCCGCACGGGGGGCAACGTCGGGATCGGCTTCGCGATCCCGATCGACACCGCGCGCGACGTGGTCGAGCAGTTGAAGGCGGACGGCGAGGTCGAGCACGCTTACCTGGGGATCAACGGCGGCAGCATCACTCCCGACCTGGCGAAAGCGCTGAACCTGCCGGTGGAGGAGGGAGTGCTGGTGCAGGAAGTGGTCCCGGGCGGGCCGGCTGAGGAGGCCGGGCTCGAAGGGGGCGACACCTCGGCGACGATCGACGGCGCCGAGTTCGAGCTGGGCGGCGACATCATCATCGAGGTGGACGGAGAGCCGATCAGCTCGATGGACGAAGTCATCGACACGGTCAACGAAGCCGAGCCGGGGGACAAGCTGAGGCTTACTGTGCGGCGGGGCAAAGGGACGAAGACGCTCACGGTCACGCTTGGGCAGAGGCCCGACTCGGCGCAGTAGCGGCGGGCGGAGCCTGTCGCCGCAGGACCCACCACCCCTTCCGGTAGCTAAAGCTTCCTCAGGGTGGTTCCCCCTACGGCGCCACCCGCCCGAGCTGCCCCTCCGCAGGACGGGCTGCCAACGCAACGCCTCCCGTACCCTGAGCTGATGCGCGTGAAGATCTGCGGCGTTACGAATCTGGACGATGCCGCCGAGGCGGTCAGGCTCGGGGCGTGGGCCATTGGGCTCATCCACTACGACAAGAGTCCGCAGGTTCTGTGAGTCGGCTGAGGCGGTGCGGATTGCGGCTGCGTTTCGGCGCAAGTGCGAGGTCGTGGGGGTTTTCGTGAACCCGGAGCTGGGGGAGGTTGCGAAGGCGGTCGAGGACGCCGGGCTGACGATGGTGCAGCTGAACGGGGAAGAGGGGACCGCGTTCTGCGCCGAGGTGGCGCGGCGCACCGGGGTCAAGGTGATCAAGGCGATCCACGTTGCCAGCGCCGCCGACGTCCACGGCGCCGAGGCCTACCGCACCGACTTCCACCTCTTCGACCGGCGCAGCAAGGGGCTCTGGGGCGGTAGCGGCGAGAGCTTCGACTGGGGGCTGCTGCGTGAGCATCGCTCCGAGGTGCCGGCGATCGTCGCCGGCGGCCTGCGTCCCGAGAACGTCGCCGAGGCGATCGCGGTCACCCATCCGTATGCGGTGGATGTCGCCAGCGGCGTCGAGGCCGAGCCGGGCCGCAAGGACCATGCGGCGATGATGGCTTTCTTCGAGGCGGCCGGGGTCGCTAGCGTCCCGACTCCATGAGCACGGTTGAAGAGCGCTTTGGGCCGTACGGCGGCCGCTACGTGCCCGAGACGCTGATCGCGGCTCTGGACGAGCTAACTGCCGCCTGGGCGGAGGCGCGCGAGGACGAGGAGTTCGGCGCGCGCCTGACCGGCCTGCACCGCGACTTCATCGGCCGGCCTACGCCGCTCTACCGTGCCCGGCGTCTCTCCGAGCGGGCCGGGCGCACCGTCTACCTGAAGCGCGAGGACCTCGCCCACACCGGCGCCCACAAGATCAACAACGCGGTCGGACAGGCGCTGTTGGCGGAGCGAATGGGCAAGCCGCGGATCATCGCCGAGACCGGGGCGGGGCAGCACGGCGTCGCCACCGCGACGGCCTGCGCCCTGTTCGACCTCGAGTGCGTCGTCTACATGGGGACCGAGGACATCCGCCGCCAGCGCCCGAACGTGGAGCGGATGGGTCTGCTCGGAGCCGAGGTGGTGCCGGTCGAGGCCGGTGCCCGCACGCTGAAGGAGGCGGTCAGCGCCGCGATCCGCGACTGGGTCACCAACGTAGAGACGACTCACTATGTGATCGGCTCGGCGGTCGGCCCAGCGCCCTTCCCGGCTCTGGTCCGCGATCTTCAGCGGGTGATCGGCGACGAGGCGCGCGAGCAGGCGCTCGCGGTCGAGGGCTCCCTGCCGGCGCGGGTGATCGCCTGCGTCGGCGGCGGCTCCAACTCGATCGGCATCTTCACCCCGTTCATCGACGACGCCGAGGTCGAGCTGGTCGGCGTCGAGGCGGCGGGGGAGGGGCTCGAGAGCGGACGGCACGGCGCCTCGCTGGGGGCGGGACGCACGGGGGTGCTGCACGGCTCGCTCTCCTCGATCATCGCCGACGAGGAGGGGCAGATCCTCGAGGCCCACTCGGTCTCGGCCGGGCTGGATTACCCAGGGGTTGGGCCGGAGCACGCGCACCTGCGCGACACCGGTCGGGCAAGCTACTTCGCGGTCACCGACGCACAGGCGTTGGCTGCCTTTGCCGAGCTCTCGAAGATCGAGGGGATCATTCCGGCGCTCGAGTCGGCTCATGCGATTGCTTGGCTATTGGAGAACGGGGGTGGCGAGGGTTACGACGTGCTCTGTCTCTCGGGTCGGGGCGACAAGGATCTCGCGGAGGTCATCCAGCAGGGGGAGGCCGAGGGAGGGGGTGCAGGGGTATGACTCGTCAGAGCAACAGCGGGGAGGCTCTGCCGAGCCATGCCCCTGCACCCCCTGCTCCGGCAAGCAACTCCCAAGCCCCGAGTGCCGAGGCCCCCAGTGGCGAGGAGCGGATAGCTGCCGCGTTTGAGGCCACGCAAGCCGAAGGGCGGGCGGCGCTGATGCCTTACATGATGGCTGGGTATCCCGACCGGGAGTCTTCGCTGGCGGTTGCTGAGGCTTATGCCGATTCGGGGGCTGATCTGATCGAGCTGGGGGTGCCGTTTTCCGATCCGCTGGCCGATGGGCCGACTATTCATGCTGCGGCTACTGCCGCGCTTGACGCAGGCGCCACTGTTGAGGCTGCTTTTGAGGTCTGCGAGTCGGTGTCGGGGAGGGTGCCGGTGGTGCTGATGGTCTACGCGAACATGGTGCTCGCGCAGGGTGGCGCGGCTGAGTTTGCAGGCCGAGCTGCCGCGGTTGGCGCGGCGGGGGCGATCATTCCCGACCTGCCGCTTGGCGAGGCCGAGGATGTGCGTGACGCTTTCGCCGATGCCGGCCTTGCCCTGGTTCCGTTGGTCGCTCCGACCACGTCGCCCGAGCGTCGCGCTCAGATCTGCGCCGTCGCGCGCGGGTTCGTTTACCTCGTCTCGGCGGTTGGCACGACCGGCGAGCGCGAGGCGGTTCCGGCGGAGCTCGCTGGCCTGGTTGCCGCGGCCAAGGTCGAGTCGGAGGTCCCGGTTGCGGTCGGCTTCGGGATCGGCACCCCCGCTCAGGCCGCCGACGTCGGCCGCCTTGCCGACGGCGTGATCATCGGTAGCCGCTTGGTCCGCGCGGCCGGTGAGGCGGGCTCGCCGCAGGCCGCCGCCGAGGCCGTCGGCTCCTTCCTCCGCGAGACGCGTGCCGCCCTCGCCAGCGGATAAGCTGCCCGCCGCATGGGAATGGTCGTCACACTCTTCCTCGCCATCGCTGCGATGGTGATCTCCTACGCCCTCGGTCAGGGCGGCCCCGTGGCCGGCATGGTCTTCGCAACGGTGCTGCTGATAGGAGCAGCTCTCCGTGTCATCCGCCCTCAGCCAGGCGAGCGCTGACCCCTCGTAGGGAAGGGCGGGCAGTCCCCGGGACTGGCGGATACTCAAATCGTCGGGCTGATTAGCCCGACGATTGTCAGGCACGGGGACTGCCCGCCCTTCCCCTAACCTGCGGTCATGCGCATCGGCGTGCTCACGGGAGGCGGCGACTGCCCCGGTCTCAACGCGGTGATCCGGGCGATCGTCCGCAAGGGGGTCGAACACTACGAGCACGAATTCGTCGGATATCGAGACGGCTGGCGGGGGCCGCTCGAGGGCGACAGCGGGCCGCTCGGTGTGCCCGAGGTGCGCGGCATCCTGCCTCGCGGCGGCACCATTCTCGGCGCCTCGCGGACCAACCCCTTCAAGGAGGAGGGCGGCGCGGCACGGGTCGCCGAGAACATGGCCGCGGAAAGGGTCGAGGGCCTGATCGCGATCGGCGGCGAGGACACGCTTGGGGCGGCCTCGCGCCTGCACGAGGAGCACGGGCTGCAGGTGGTCGGCGTGCCGAAGACGATCGACAACGACCTCGGCGCCACCGACTACACCTTCGGCTTCGACACCGCGGTCAACATCGCGATGGAGGCGATCGACCGCCTCCACACGACCGCCGGCAGCCACCACCGGGTGCTGATTGCCGAGGTGATGGGGCGCCACGCCGGCTGGATCGCCTTCCACGCCGGCCTCGCCGGCGGCGCCAACGTGATCCTGATCCCCGAGCGGCCCTTCGACGTCGAGCGCGTCTGCGAGTTGGTCGGCCGCCGTTTCGAGAGCCGCTTCGCGCCGATCGTCGTCGTCGCCGAGGGGGCCCAGCCTTCAGGCGGCATCCCGGAGACGCAGGACGAAGGCCTCGACGAGTTCGGTCACGTCCGCCTCGGCGGCATCGCCCACTGGCTGGAGAAGGAGATCGAGCGGCGCACCGGTAAGGAGGCGCGTGCGACCGTGCTCGGCCACGTGCAGCGCGGCGGCACCCCGACCGCCTTCGACCGCGTCCTCGCGACCCGCTTCGGCCTGCACGCGATCGACGCGGTGGATGCGGGCCAGTGGGGCAAGATGACCGCGCTGCGGGGCACGGACATCCAGCTGGTCGAGCTCGCCGAGGCGACAGCTCAGCTCAAGACGGTGCCAGAGGAGCTGTACCGGGAGGCTGAGGTTTTCTTTGGCTAGAGCTAGGCAGGGGAGGGACGAGCATTCCCCCGACGGAACCCGCGTCGAAGTCTCGGCAAGGGCTCAGATGGTTGTGGCTCACAAGTTCCGCTGGGGGGATGCTCGTCCCTCCTCGGTCTTGCGCAAGGCAGCTGCCGCAGCCGCTGTTTGCGCACTGCTCATAGCAATGGTTGGCTGTGGCGACGAAGGGGTTGCCGAGGGAGCAACGGTGACTGTCTACGCCAGTGCCTCGCTTTGTGCGGAAGCTGAGCGTGAGCTGGGACGAAGTGGCCAGCCCGAAAGCGTTCGCGTTCAAATCGTTTGCTTGGTAGGCGCGGAAGACCAGGGGCGTCTCGACCTGGCCGCGATCGGGGCCAACGCTCGCCGCGCCACCCAGGACTCGACAACGGTTGCCTACATCGGCGAGCCCACGGTTCGGGCAACCCGCTTCTCGGAAACGATCCTCGAGACCGCCGACATAGCCCAGCTCCCAAACATCTCCGGCGCAGCGGCGATGCGACGCGTGCTGCGAGCAATCGAGCACAGCGACGACTCCGGCTCCCTACGCGAATCCGTGCAAGACGCTCTAGCCGAGAGCTGAGCGACTCGCTGCGCGCGTGATGGAGGGGTGGGCAATCCCCTCAACCGGCGGATACTCAAAGTGCCGGTCTCATTAGACCGGCACTTGTCGGGGGAGGGGATTGCCCACCCCTCCAACCACCACCACTCAGAGCAAGTCGCTCAGCGCCTCGTCCAGCTCGGGGTGCCGGAACTCGTACCCGAGGTCTAACGCCCGCCGCGGCAGCACCCGCTGCCCGCCCCGCAGCACCTTGCCGAACTCCCGCCCGTACATCAGGTCGAGCGTCACCCCCGGGACCGGCATCACCGCCGGCCGCCCGATCGCCCGCCCCAGCGCCTTCGAGAAGACCCGGTTGGTGACCGGGTTCGGGGCGGTCGAGTTGACCACGCCGCTCACCTTCTCGTTGTCCAGGGCCCAGAGCAGGATCCCGACCTCGTCGTCGATGTGGACCCAGGAGACGTACTGCTCGCCGCCGGCAAGCGGGCCGCCAACGCCGAGCTTGAACGGGGTCAGCAGCGCGGCGAGAAATCCGCCACGCGGATCGAGCACGTGGCCGGTGCGGACGACGACGACGCGCACCCCCGTCCCCTCTGCCTCCCGCGCGGCCTTCTCCCACTCCTGAACCACTTCGGCGTCGAATCCCTCGCCCGGCTCCGCCGACTCGTCGACGATCGCCTCGCCGCGGTTGCCGTAGAAGCCGATCGCCGCCTGGCTGACCAGCACCTTCGGCTTGCGCTGCAGGCCGGCGATCGTTCCCACCAGGTTGTGGGTGCCGGTGCGGCGGCTCTCCATGATCCGCTGCTTGGCCTCGTCGGTCCAGCGCTGGTTGATCTTCTCGCCAAGTAGGTGAATCACTCCGTCGACCCCGTCGAAGGCCTCGGCCGGCGGGCGTTCCAGGGTCGGCTCCCAGCGGTGCCAGGTGACGCTTGGGTTGCTCCCCCGTGCCTGGGACGGGTCGCGGGTCAGCCCTACCACCGTGTCGCCGCGGACCAGCAGCGCATCGCACACCGCCGCGCCAATGAATCCGCTGGCGCCGGTGACGAGGACCTTCACGACTGCGTCGTCGTCTCCACGGTCGAGAAGGTGCCGGTCTCCTCGCTGAGTCGGGCGATCCCCTCGCGCCGTGCCTCCTCGACCACCGCCCGCGCCACTGCCGGTGCCACGTTGCGGTTGAAGACGCTGGGAATGATGTAGTCCTCGGAGAGGTCGTCCTCATCCACTGCACTGGCGATCCCGTGCGCTGCCGCCAGCTTCATCTCCTCGGTGATCCGCGGCGCGCCGGCGTCGAGGGCACCGCGGAAGATGCCGGGGAAACAGAGCACGTTGTTGATCTGGTTCGGGTAGTCGGAGCGGCCGGTGGCCATGATCCGCACATAGGGCGCCGCGTCCTCCGGCATCACCTCGGGATTGGGGTTCGCCATTGCAAAGACGATCGCGTCGTCGTTCATCCGGCCGAGCGCCTCGGCGGTGATGATCCCCGGCCCGGAGAGGCCGATGAAGAGGTCCATGCCCTCGATAACGTCGGCGGGCTGCCCGCTCAGCTTGTCGGGGTTCGATACCTCCGCGTACCAGCGCTTGATCCCGCTCATCTCACCGGAGACGTAGTCCTCACGCTCGGTGGAGAGAGCGCCCTGGCGGTCGCAGCCGACTACGTGGGTGACGCCGGAGGCGAGCATCATCTTTGTCACGGCTACCCCGGCGGCGCCGAGGCCAACCATCAGCACCCGCAGCTGCTCGATCGGCTTGCCGACGATCTTCAGCGCGTTGAAGAGCGCCGCCATCGTCACCACCGCGGTGCCGTGCTGGTCATCGTGGAAGACCGGGATGTCGAGCGACTCCTTGAGGCGGTCCTCGATCTCGAAGCAGCGCGGCGCGGAGATGTCCTCGAGGTTTATGCCGCCGAAGGTGGGCGCAATCAGCTCCACCGCCTTGACGATCTCGTCGGGATCCTGAGTGTCGAGGCAGATCGGGAAGGCGTCGACCTGGGCGAACTCCTTAAAGAGCATCGCCTTGCCCTCCATCACCGGCATCGCCGCCTCTGGGCCGATGTTGCCCAGCCCAAGCACGGCGCTGCCGTCGGAGACGACCGCGACCGTGTTCTTCTTGATCGTGTACTCGAAGGCCTTGGCGCGCTCGGCGTGGATGTCCTGGCAGACACGGGCGACGCCCGGCGTGTAGGCCATCGAGAGGTCATCGCGCGTCTTCAGCGGGTACTTGTTCTCGACCGAGATCTTGCCGCCGCGGTGCATCTGCATCGTGCGGTCGACGTAGTCGAGCACCTTGGCGCCGCGGGTCGAGCCGATCCCCCGCAGGATGCGCTCCCAGTGCTCGCGGTCCTGGGCGTCGATCGTGAACTCGCGCACGCGCTTGCCCTCGCCGCCGGCGCCGGGCACCAGGTCGACGCCCTGGAGCTGGCCGCCGGCCTCGGCGATCACCGCGGTCAGCTTGCCGAGCGGCTCCTGCCGCGCGTCGAGCTCGACCCGGATCGTGACGCTGTATTGCGCGCTTACGGCCATGGGCGGCTATCGAATCAGATTCGCGCCTCGCGCCCTCGCATGCCTGGCGCTAGCGTTGCGCCCGGTGATAGCTCGCTTTCTCTCCGCCAGGTCTCTGATCATGGCCCGTCGCGCCACGATCGCGCTCTGCCTGGGCTGCTCAGTGACGGCTGCGACCGCGACGGCGCAAACCCCGCCGGACCCCGCCGCGTCGATGTACGAGCCGGAGACCGTCGTGGCGATCGAGCTGACGCTGCCCGCGACCTCGATCGAGGCACTGAAAACGAAACCGGAGGAGTACCAGCCTGGGACGTTCTCGCTGGCGGCCACGGATGGCACGCCAGCCGGGGTGGGGGAGGCGTCGACACCGATCGAGGTCGGCATCCGCCTCAAGGGCCAGGCCTCTTTCAAAGCCCTGACCGGCAAGGCCGCCTTCAAGGTCAAGTTCAACGAGTTCGTCAAAGGCCAGAAGTTCCTCGGTCTCAAGAAGCTGACCCTCAACAACATGGTTCAGGACCCCTCGATGGTCCACGAGGCCCTCGCCTACGAGGCGTTTCGCGCCGTCGGCATAGCAGCGCCACGGACCGGTTACGCCTACGTGCGCGTCAACGGCGAGGACTACGGGCTCTACATGAACGTTGAGACGCTTGACGACGTTGGCCTCGCACGATGGTTCGGCGCAACTGCTCACCTCTACGAGGGCTCCTATGGGTCCGACGTAACGCCAGGGGGCGCGGCGGCCTTTGAGGTCGACGAGGGCGACGAGGAGGACCGCAGCGACCTGGAAGCCCTGATCGCGGCCGCCAACGGGGCGACGGGCGACTGGTCGGATGACATGGCCGGGGTGGCCGATCTCTCGCAGATGGTGCGGATGTGGGCGACGGAGAGGTACATGGGCCACTGGGACGGCTACTCCGGCATCGAGGGCGAGCTCTGGCCGAACAACTTCTACCTCCACAGCGACCCCACGGGAGAGTTCGAGATGCTCCCCTGGGGCACCGACCATGCCTGGAGCAATCGCCTGCCGTTCGAGGGAGACGCGGGCCTTCTCTTCGACCGGTGCCTCGCGGACGCCAGCTGCGGCGCCGCCTACGAAGCAGTCTTGAGCGAAGTATCGGCGTTGATCGTGACGCTAGATCTCGACTCTCGCGCCGCCGCAATCGCCGAGCTGCTGCTGCCGTGGCAGCTGATCGATCCGCGCCAGGAATACACCCTCGCCGAGATAGCCGGGGCCGTTGCGGCGACGCGGGCCTTCATCGCTGCTCGGCCCACGGACCTCGCCGCCTGGCAGGCGATGCCGAAAGGCGAGCCCGGGCAGCCTGCGACGGGTCCGGATCCTTCCTACTCACCACTCTTCCCTTCGTCGCCATTGGCCGCGGCAGGGACGATGCGCGTCGGTCGCTCGACTGTTGCCGGTGGCTTCCTCGCCACCCGCCTCAGCCTTCCGGCCCCGGGGAAGATCAGCCAGCGCGCCACGATCGGTACGGGCGGCGTCGCTGTGGTGGCATGCGCTAGCCGCTCGGAGGTGAAGGGAGCCGGCGCCACGACGCTGCGTTGCCAACTGTCCGCCGACGCTCGCCGGCGACTGCAAGCGCGATGGCTGAGGCTCAAGGTCGAGATCCAGTTTTCGCCACAGGGCTCGAGCCCCGAATCGATCGCCCGCACCGTCGTCGCCCGTCGCTCCTCGCCCACGTAGGGGCGAGATCGCCGCTCAAGTCGCCTTTGTATCCCTATGGGCGACAAAGGCGACTTGATCGACCTGGCGATCGCACTCACGGCGGGCCGACAGCACGGCGTGGTGACACATCGACAGCTTCAAAACACAGGTCTGAGCAGGCCTGCGATCGCAAAACGAGCGCAGAGAGGGCGACTGCACCGGCTGCACCAGGGTGTCTATGCGGTGGGTTATGTCGCGCCAAGCATCGAGGCGCGTTGGATGGCGGCGGTGTTGGCGAGCGGACCGGATGCTGCGCTCAGCCATGGGAGCGCAGCCGCTCTTTGGAAGTTGCTGCGACCGATCTCCGGCCCCGTTCACGTCTCTGTGCCAACTCAGGCGGGTCGTCGCATGCGCGCCGGGATCCGCTTGCATCGCTGCGCTTCGCTCGCACCCGGTCAGGTCACCCGCCATCGCGGGATCCCTGTGACTACTCCCGCTTGCACCATTGCCGATCTGCGGACGTCTGTCTCGCCAAGGCTGGTCAGGCGCGCGACTCGGCAGGCGGAGATGCACGGCTTCTCACTGGGGACGAAGGTCGGGACGGACGGGACGCGCAGCGACCTGGAGGGGGACTTCCTCCAGCTGTGCCAGCGTCATCGCCTCCCCGAGCCGCGCGTCAACGTCCGCATCGGTCGCTGGACGGTCGACTTCCTCTGGTCGGTCGAGCGGCTCGCAGTCGAGACCGACAGCCATCGCTGGCATCGCGGCAGCATCGCCTTCGAGGACGATCATGCACGTGACCTCGATCTGCGTCGGCGCGGCTATGCGGTTTGCCGTTTTACCGAACGCCAGATCCGGGAGGACGCGGCGAAGGTCGTCGATGACCTGCGGGAAGCGCTCGGGCTCGCCTCATAGAGTGGCGATATGGCTGCCAAGGCGACGAGACGCGAAGACCGACCGGAGCTCTTCCTGATCGACGGAAACTCGCTCGCCTACCGGGCGTTCTTCGCGCTGCCGGAGTCGATCGGGACCAGTGACGGGCGCCCGACCAACGCGATCTACGGGCTCGCCTCGATGCTCGTCAAGATCATCGACGAGCACCACCCGGCCGGCGTTGTGGTCGCCTGGGACGCCGGCATGTCCGGGCGCGAGGTCACCTACGACCTCTACAAGGCGCAGCGCAAACCCCGCCCCGACCTGCTGCGCGAGCAGTGGCCGCACCTGATGCCCCTGGTCGAGGCCTTCGGCTATACCAACGTCAAGGTCGAGGGCTACGAGGCCGACGACGTGATCGCCTCGCTGACCCGTCAGGCCCGCGAGCAGGAGATCCCGGTGATCGTCGTCACCGGCGACCGCGATGCCTACCAGCTGGTCGGCGACGGAGTGCGGGTGATGAGCACCTCGCGCGGGATCACCGAGACCAAGATCTACGACAGCGACGCGGTCCTCGAGCGCTACGGAGTCGCTCCGGAGCTGATCACCGACCTGATGGGACTGCGGGGGGACACCTCCGACAACATCCCGGGCGTCCCCGGCATCGGCGAGAAGACGGCCACGCAGCTGCTGCAGCAGTTCGGCTCGCTCGAGGACGTGCTCGGGAGCGTCGCGGAGATCTCCGGCGCCAAGCGCAAGCAGAACCTGCTCGAGCACGCCGATGACGCCCGCATGTCTAAGGAGCTGGCGACGCTGCAGTACGACATCGATACCGGCGTCGACCTGGGCACGGTGATGGGATCCGAGCCCGACCGCGGCGCCCTGCGCGACTTCATGCGCGAGTTCGAGCTGCGGGCGGTGATGGAGCGGCTCGAAGAAGCGCTGCCGGATGGAGATGCGGTGCCGGGTCGCAGGGTCGAGACCGAGCTGGCGGTCGAGGCGGAAGAGGGCACACCCGCCGATCTGAGCAAGGGAGCGGGGCCGGTCGCTCTGGCGATCGACGGCGAGCGCTGGGCAGGCGTCGAGGGCGAGCGCGTCCTCGCCGGCGCAGCGACGTCGGACGAGCTGGCGGTGGCGATCGCCAAGCGCTCGCTCGTCGCCCACGACGCCAAGTCGCTCGGCGGCGGCCGGCACGGGCTGCTTGCCGCCGCCGCCCGCGAGGGGGTCGAGCTGGACCTCGACCACGACACCATGCTCGCCGCCTACCTGATCGAGCCGCAGCGCCGCACCTATGACCTGACCGAGCTCGGCGCCGACGCCGGGATCGGCATCGCCGAGGCTGTCACTGGCAACGACGACTCTGATGACGGCCAGCTCTCCCTGGCGGACGACGGCGATGGCGAGGCGGGCCTCGATCCGGCCGAGGAGGCGCGCCTGGTGGCGGCGCTGGCCGAAACGCAGCGTCCCCGCATCGAGCAGCTCGAGCTGGAGACGCTCCTGCGCGAAGTCGAGCTGCCCCTGGTCCACGTGCTCGCCGCGATGGAACGCGAGGGACTGAAGCTCGACGCCGAGCGGCTGGCCGAGGTAGGCGCCGGCTTCGGCGAGCGCATCGCCACCCTCGAAGCCGAGATTTACGAGCTGGCCGAGGAGGAGTTCACGATCGGCTCGCCGCAGCAGGTCGGCCGGGTCCTTTTCGAGAAGCTTGGCCTGACCCGCAAGCGCCGCGGCAAGACCGGTTTCTCGACCGACGCCCGCGTCCTCGCCCAGATCCGCGACGAGCACCCGATCATCGAGAAGATCGAGTCCTGGCGCGAGCTGACCAAGCTGAAGAACACCTACCTGGACTCGCTGCCCGATCTGATCGACCCAGAGACGGGCCGCGTCCACACCACCTTCAACCAGGCGGCGACGACCACGGGCCGGCTCTCAAGCACCAACCCCAACCTGCAGAACATCCCGATCCGCACCGAGCTCGGCCGTCCAGTCCGAGCCTGCTTCGTCGCCGAGCGCGGCGCCCGCCTGCTCTCCGCCGACTACAGCCAGGTCGAGCTGCGGGTGCTCGCCCACGTCGCCGACGAGGACGTGCTGAAAAAGATCTTCGAGGCCGGGGAAGACGTCCACGCCGCGACTGCCGCCGAGGTCTTCGAGATCTCGCGCGACGAGGTCGACGTCGGTCAGCGTTCGAAGGCGAAGATGGTCAACTTCGGCATCGTCTACGGGCTGACCGGTTTCGGCCTCGCCGACCGCCTCAACATCCCACGCAAGGAGGGCGAGGAATTCGTCGCCCGCTACCTGGAGCGCTTCCCCGCCGTGCGCGTCTTCCGCGAGCAGGTGGTCGAGCGGGCGCAGGACGAGGGCTACGTGACGACGCTGATGGGCCGCCGCCGGCCGATCCCCGAGCTGCGCTCGGGCAACCCCAACACGCGCCGCCTCGGCGAGCGACTGGCAGTAAACACAGTGATCCAGGGCACCGCAGCCGACATCATCAAGGTCGCGATGGTGCGCTGCCATCGGGCGCTGGGGGAAGCGGGGACGGAGACCCGCCTCGTCCTCCAGATACACGACGAGCTCCTCTTCGAGGGGCCGCCGGGGGAGATGGACGACGCGATCGAGCTGGTGCGGCGCGAAATGTGTGCCGCCTACCCGCTGGACCCGGAGCTCGAGGTCGACGTCGGCATCGGCAAGGACTGGCTGGAGGCGAAGTAGGCGTCAGTCGTCGCTGCCGCCGGGACCGGACGAGTCGTCATCGAGCTCGACCTGCGCTTCGGCCTCGGCCTCCACGTCGTCGTCCTCGGAGAGCTCGGGTTCGCCCGAGCCGGGCCCGCTGTTGGAGCCCGACCCGCCGCTGTCCTCGGGGTCATCGTGACCTGACTCTTCGCTCCCGCCACCGGGTCCAGAGCGATCGTCGTCATCGCTCTCATGCTCGCCGGAGCCCGGGCCCGAGTTCGAGCCAGACCGCGATCCCGATCCACGTCCGCTGTGCTCCGACCCGCCTCGTGGCCCCGGGCCCGAGGAATCGTCGTCCCGATCGGACCTCCGGTCATCGCCGTCTCCTGGTCCGGACCGATCGTCATCGCCGCTGGCAGGTCCGCTCGAGGAGTCGGTGACGGCGCCGCCCGCGGCGTCATCGTCCGGTGCCTGCGCGGCGACTGCAGCGGGCGGCCCGCTGGTGTCGACCTTCTGGCGGTCCTCCTTCAGCGCGACGCCGGTGCCCACCGAGCCAGCGATCAGCGCAGTCGCGAGGCCAGCCTTGAGGGCGGTGCCACCTCCCGCTCCGCCGATCGAGGCGCCTGCGGCCGCCACGCCGGCGCCCGCACCGGCGGCCGTGGCCTCGGCGCCGTGGTCGATCAACAAGCGCAGAAGGGGGATCGGGATGAGGAAGCCAGCCGCGTCGCGGAGCGTCGTGCGCGCCCGGTGGATCGCCTGCCGGGCAGCCCCGCCGGTGACCCCCAGCGCCGCCGCGATCTCCTCGTGGCTCAGGCCTTCGAGCTCGCGCATCACGATCGCCGCCCGCTGGGGCGCCGGCAGGGCGCGCAGGCGGGTCATCAGCTCGGTCAGCTCCTCGCGCTGCTCGGCTTCCTCGGCTGGGTTGCGCCCGCCCGCGATCGTCTCGGCGAGGGCCTCGGCCTGCCCCGGCCGGTCGCGCAGGTCGTTGAGCGCCGTGTTGCGGACGATCCGGTAGAGCCAGGGGCGCAGCTCGATCTCGGCGTCGTTATCGCGGCGCAGAGCCAGGAGCGCCTTGGAGAACGAGTCCTGAGTGACGTCGTCGGCGTCGCCGCCGACAATCGCAGCCGCGTAACGGCGCAGCGGTGCGCCGTAGCGGCGCACGATCTCCTCGAAAGCGGTCTCGTAGCCCTCGCGCACGAGTCGCACTAGCCGTCGGTCCGACTGCGTGCGCAGGGCGGGACCGAGGAAGAGGCGGGGTACGAGATCCTCGGCTGAGGGTGGCATCTACATGGTGTAACACCTCGCGTGCACCGGAAATCACGGGCCTGGACTGCTGAGTTCGCCTTTATTCGTCCTATAGGCCCCCTAAGGGCGAACTCACCGTCGGGACTGCGGCCTGATATGACCGGTGGCATGGATCGGGGCCTGGCCGTAATGCTCACCGCTGTCGCCGGTGGCCTGATCGCCCTGCAGGCGCCGATCAACGCCGGGCTCGGCAAGACGACTGGGAGCCTTCCCGCCGCGCTGGTCTCGTTCGTCGTCGGCACCGTCGCGCTTGCGGCGATCGTCGTCCTCAGCGGCAAGGCGGGCGGGCTCGGCTCGACCTTCGACGTCAGCTGGTACTACCTGCTCGGCGGCTTGCTCGGCGCCGTCTACGTAGCCAACGCGCTGATCGCGGTCTCGGCGATCGGGGCGGGGGGCGTCGCCGCGGCGACGATCACCGGCCAGCTCACCGCCTCGGTCGCGATCGACCGCTTCGGCTGGTTCGGCCTCGACGAGGTTGCGCTTACGCCCGAGCGGCTGCTCGGGGTCGGGCTGCTGCTGGTGGGGACGATCCTGGTCGTGCGCTAGCCAGCTCCGGCGGCGCGATCCGCAGGTAGTGGCCGAAGGACCAGTCGACGAAGCGCTTGGCGCCGAAGAGCCGGACCAGCGGGCCCAGGACCCGCGGCGGCACCCTGGGGATGAGCTTCTGCACCCGCAGCATCCAGCGGAACTTCCACTCGTGCGAGTCGTTGAACTCGGCGTAGCGGGCGGCGGCCTGCTCGCGGCTCTGCCGTCCCTCGACCACCTCGCGCAGCTCGCGGCCCAGCGCGATCCCGAAGTAGATCGCGGTGCGGATCCCCTCCGCGGTCAGCGGCAGGCAGTGGCCGGCGGAGTCGCCGGCAAAGAAGACATCTGCCTCGGTGGCACGGCGCAGCTTGTGAGGAATCCAGTTGCCCTGGTAGCGGACCCGGTCGCGGTCCAGGTCCTGGGCCAGCAGCTCGGTCGTCTCGCGGACATGGAAGCGGGGGTCAAAGGAGCCGACGCCGATTCGCAGCTCGTCGCGGGCGGGAAAGGACCAGCCGTAGCCGGCCGGGACGTAGCGGCGGTCGATCCAGATCTCGAGGTCCTCGCTGGTCCCGTCGGGATGGACCTCGAGCCCGCGCGAGAGCGGCGCGTCCGGGGGCTGGTAGCCGTCGCCGGCGGCCAGCACCCGGCGCCAACCCAGTGCGTCGACGACGAGTGGCGCCGAGACGAGGCCGCGGTCGGTGTCGACGTGGATCGTGCCGTCGCCGTTGACAGGCCGGGCGCGGCCGTTCACCTTGGCGGTCTCGAAGCGGGCGTCGCACTGGCTCCAGAGCAACTCGCAGAGCTCACGGTAGTCGAAGGTGGAGAAGGTCCAGGGCAGGTCCATGCGAGAGGTCCCGTGCGGGGTGTGCACGACCAGCTCGCTGAAGCGCTGGCGCTCGGCCTCCATCAGCCCGGTGGCGCGCAGCCACTCGGTCGGGATGCCGCAGGCAGAGGTCTGTCGCTCGCCGATCTCGTAGCGGTCGAGGATCATCACGTCGGCGCCGGAGCCGGCCATCTCGCGCGCCACCGCGAGCCCGGCGAAGCTCGCCCCGCAGATCAGCACGTCATGGCCGCCCGACAGGGGGGTTCGTTCGTCGCCGCGTTTGGTCGCGCGCACCGGCACGACGGGAGCGTATCCCCTCTGGCATCATTCGCCGCTGTGTCCGTGACCGATACGACCTTGCCATCCACTGCTCCCAGCACGCCTGCTGAGGGCTCCGGCGACCTTCTCACCGAAGTCGACGGCAAACTCGTCCCTAACTACGCGGCGACGATGGTCTCCTTCGAGGAGGGAGACGTGGTTAAGGGCAAGGTCGTGCGGATCGACAAGGACGAGGTCCTGGTCGACATCGGCTACAAGTCGGAGGGGGTCATCCCGGCCAGCGAGCTCTCGATCCGCAAGTCGGTCGACCCGGCCGACGAGGTCGAGCTGGGCGAAGAGGTCGATGCTCTTGTCCTCACCAAGGAAGATGCCGACGGAAGACTCATTCTCTCCAAGAAGCGCGCCCGCTTCGAGAAGGCCTGGCGCCGCATCGAGGCCGCCGCCGAGTCGGGCGAACCGGTCGAAGGGAACGTGATCGAGGTGGTCAAGGGTGGCCTGATCCTCGACCTCGGCGTGCGCGGCTTCCTGCCCGCTTCGCTGGTCGACATCCGCCGCGTCCACAACCTCGAGGAGTTCACGGGCGAGACGCTCGAATGCAAAGTGATCGAGCTCAACCGCAGCCGCAACAACGTCGTCCTCTCGCGCCGCGCCGTGCTCGAGGAAGAGCGCAAGGAGGTTCGCGAGCAGATTCTCGGCCGCCTCCAGCCGGGCCAGGTGGTGGAGGGCAAGATCTCCAACCTGGTCGACTTCGGCGCCTTCGTCGACCTCGACGGCATCGACGGCCTGATTCACATCTCCGAGCTTTCCTGGAGCCACGTCAACCACCCCTCCGAGGTGGTCGCGATCGGCGACACCGTGCGGATCAAAGTGCTCGACATCGACCGCGACCGGCAGCGCATCTCGCTCGGCTTGAAGCAGACGCAGGAGGATCCGTGGCAGCGGGTGATCAGCTCTCACCGCGCCGGCGACGTGCTGGCCGGGACCGTGACCAAGGTCGTCGCCTTCGGCGCCTTCGTCGAGATCCTGCCCGGCGTCGAGGGCCTGGTTCACATCTCCGAGCTCGCCGACCACCACGTCGAGAACCCCAGCGAGGTGGTCGAGCCGGGCGCCACGCTCGACGTCAAGATCCTCGAGATCGACGAAGAGCGGCGGCGGCTGTCGCTGAGCATCAAGCGGGTTGAGGGGCAGAAAATGGCTATGGGGGACCTTGGCGAGCAGATTGCTGCGGCGGGGGAGACTTCAGAGGAGTCCGAAGGTGCTCCGGCCGCGGGTCCTGTCGCCGCAGGGGACCCACCTCCCCCTCCGGTAGCTGAAGCTTCCTCGGGGGAGGTCCCCCCTGCGGCGCCACCCGCGGAGGAGGCAGCGGCGGATACCGCCGAGGCTCCGGCTGCCGAGGAGGAGCCCGCCGAGGTTGAGGAGCCATCAGCGGATGAGGCTCCGGCCGATGAGGCTGAGGCCCCGGCCGCGGAGGAGCCTGCTGCCGAAGAGCAAGAGGCTCCGGCCGTTGAGGAGGAGCCTGTTGCTGAGACGGCGACGCCTGAGGCTCCGCCCGAGGAAGGACCTCGACCGGATGAACCTGACGAAGGTGAAGAGGCGGCGCAGGAGGGGGAATCTGTGACCGAGCGGCCTGATTCTCCTGGCGATGCCGACGAGGCTGCCGGCGAGGACGAGCAGGCAAGCGAGTCCGAGCAGGACTGAACGGCGGCCCGGGTGGCGAGGCCGCTGACGATTGGACTCACCGGTGGGATCGCGGCCGGCAAGTCGGAGGCGCTAGCTGCTTTTGAGCGGCTGGGTGCTGCGACGATCTCCAGCGACGCGGTGGTGCACGAGCTGCTCGACTCGGAACCGTTGGTGGGGCGGCTGACCGAGCGCTGGGGGCTCGAAGTGGCTCCAGAGGGTCGAGTCGACCGCGCCAAGATCGGTGAGATCGTCTTTGCCGATCGCGACGAGCTGAGCTGGCTGGAGGCTCAGATCCACCCGCTGGTGGGGGAGAGGATCGGCGCCTGGCTCTCCTCGCTGCCAGAGGACGCCGACGTCGCCGTGGTCGAGGTGCCGCTGCTGTTCGAGTCTGGGATGGAGGAGGTCTTCGACACGACCGTCGCGGTCGTCGCCGGTGAGGACCTTCGGCGCACCCGCGCCGAGGGCCGTGGCCACGTGCTGGTCGACGAGCGCGAGACGCGTCAGCTGGCGCAGGCCGACAAGGCCTTGCGGGCTGCGTACGTGATCGAGAACGAGGGAACGGTCGAGGATCTCGAGCGGGCGCTGTCCGGCCTGGTCGAGAGGCTGAAGTCATGAAGCGCAAGCGCAGGCGTCGCCGCCGTCTGCTGTTCGGCAGCGCGGCTGTCGCGGCCGGGGGGGTTTGCGTCGCCCTGCTACTGGGTGTACCGGGCGAGGTCGACCGTGCGATCCAGGAGCTGACTCTGCCGCTGCACCACGAGGACGTGATCCGCCAGCAGGCGAGCGAAAAGGACGTCGACGCCTCGCTGATCGCCGCTGTGATCTACGCCGAGTCGCGCTTTCACGATCAGACCTCGCATGCCGGGGCGCGCGGCCTGATGCAGATCACTCCGACCACCGCCAACGAAATCGAGCGCCTCAGCGGCGGTACAAGCTTCAAGCTCGAGGATCTTTCCGATCCCGAAATCAACATCCGCTACGGGACCTTCCTGCTGCGCCAGCTCTTCGATCGCTACGACGGCAACTGGGTGGCGGCGCTGGCCGGCTACAACGCCGGTCCCACCAACGCCGACGAGTGGGGCGGGTCCGGTATGTCGCTCGACGACATCGGCTTCGAGGAAACCCGCGGCTACGTCGAAGACGTGCTCGACAAGCAGGACGCCTACCGCGACGAGTACGCCGAGGAGCTGGGCTACCGGTGAGCGCTCCGCGGCCGCGCGTCGCTGCCCTGGCGCTCGCAGTCGGCCTGGTCCTGGCCGACTCCTCGATCGTCGTTCTGGCGCTGCCGGAGATCTATCGTGAGCTCGACACCAGTGTCGCCGGGGTCACCTGGGTGCTGATCTCCTTCAACCTGGTGATGGCGCTCGCCGCCGTTCCGGCCGCTCACCTCGCCCGCCGCTTCGGCCCCGGCCGCACGGGTGCCGTCGGACTTGCGGTCTTCGCCGGCGCCAGCCTCGCCTGCGGCGTCTCGGCGGAGCTGGGGACGCTTATCGCCGCCCGCTGCGTGCAGGCGCTGGGCGGCGCCGCCGCGGTGACCGCGGCGCTGGAGCTGCTGCCGGCCACGACCGGCTCGGAGCGCCGCGCCGTCGCGCTCTGGGCCGCGGCGGGCGCGACCGGCGCCGCGCTGGGGCCGGCGGTCGGCGGCCTGCTCACCGAGCTGGTCTCCTGGCAGTCGATCTTCCTATTCCAGGTGCCGGTCGCGATCGTGGCAGGGGCGCCGATCCTGGCAGTCGCCAGGCACGAGGCGGAGACCGGCATCCTGGCCGCGGAGCTGCGCGGCACCGGTCGTCCGCACCTACTCGCCAACCTCGCTCTGGCAATGGTCTCGGCGGCGATCGCCGCCGCTTTGTTCCTGCTCGTGCTGCTACTGATCGAGGGCTGGCGCCTGACCCCGATCGGCGCCGCAATCGTGGTCAGTGTGATGCCGCTGGCGGCCTTCGTCGGCAGCCGGATTGGGCCTCAGGTTGCTGGCGCCCGTGCTCGCGCCGCCGCCGGGGCAATCCTCGTCTCCGGCGGGCTGGGCGGGCTGGCGCTGCTGCCGCAGGCCGAGGTTGCGCTGACCCTGCCGCCGCAGCTCCTGATCGGGATCGGCCTCTCTCTCGTGCTCTCGGCGTTGACCGAGACGGCGCTCGCTGGACGGGCGCCGCAGGCGATCCACGGTGGCTGGACGATCTCGGCGCGCCACGCCGGCGTCGTGATCGGGCTGCTGGCGGTGACCCCGATCTTCACCTCCGACATCGCCGAGCAGCGCCGCGACGCGATCGACGCCGGCACCGCCGCCGTCCTCGACTCCCCCGTCAGCCCGCTGCTGAAGCTGGAGCTGGCGCAGCGGATCGAGGACCGGCTGGATGATGAGCGCGGCCGGGTGCCGACGATCGGCCCCGCCTTCGAGCCGCTTCCCGAAGATCCAGAGGAGCGCGAGGAAGTGGTCGACCTGCGCGACGAACTGCAGGAGCAGCTCAACCGCGGCGCCACCCACGCCTTCAGCCCCTCCTTCGGGCTCGGCGCTCTGATCGGCTTGCTGGCCCTGATCCCGATCGGCCTCGCGCGTAGGGTGGATCTGTGAGCGCGGAACGGAAGGGAATACTCCTGGTCGTCGGCTCGGTCGCGGCGGCGGCGACACTGGTCCTCGCCTACCTGGCGGCGGGCGGCTCCTCCTACGCGCCGGCGCAGGTCCAGGACCCCTGTGAGGAGCGGGAGTGGCGCGATCCCGACGGGCTGCAGCAGCTGGCCGAGCAGTTCTCCCTCTCTGCTCTGGACGGAGCTGCCTGCGAGCTGGGTGTCAGCCGGGAGACGCTGGCCCGAGCGCTGGCCACCCCCGACTCACGGGAGCGCTTCACGCGCCGCTACGGGATCGAAGATCGCCAGCTGGCACGCGCAGTTCGGGCCGGGTTGCTGCGCGCGGTCGTCGACGCTGAAGAAGCGGGCGCGCTCAACCCGCTGATCGCGGGGCCGCTGCGCGAGACGCTGCGCCGAATCCCGCTCGAACAGGCGATCGAACTGATCGACGACGCCGAAGTGCTGCTGGACCAGCTCCAGACCTTCCTCGGCCCGGCGCAGGGCCTGCTCGAACAGTTCATCCCATAAAACGCCGCCTCCTCTGCTCCAGCGAGGGCCTGAAGAATCAGATATGGACAGGCCCTCGCTCCCGCGTCCGGGGGCGGCTTAGCGTTTGTACTGGAACTTCTTGCGGTCGGGCAGCCAGGCGATGCCTTCGCAGAGCTGTTCCGGCGTCGTGTCGAGGGCGCCGGAGAGCTTGATGATCGTGCCCAGCCGGGGCTCCCGGCCGCCCCGCTCGAGCAGGGAGATCTCAGTGCGGTGGAGCTCGCAGCGGTAGCCCAGCTCCTCCTGCGAGATTCCGGTCTTTTGGCGCGCTTTGCGCAGATTGGTCGAGAAACGCTCGCGTGGTTTCATTCGGGGGATTCTCTGTCTTCACTGACAGAAGCTCTACAGACAGAAGAACTACAGACAAAACCACACGTTTATAACACGAATTAGTAGCGGGTGGCGCGCCAGACCCAGAGCATCGCCGCCGGCTGCAAGGGCAGGCGGGCCCACAGCGCCCAGCGCGGCACGCGCTTCAGGTCGAGCCCCGCGACCTGCTCCGGGTTGACCGCCATATGCACGTTGGCGGGAACACGGCGAGCAGGAGACCAAGCAGCCACCAGCGGGCGAAGCGACGGCTTCTGGGGTGCAGGACGGCCGCTCCGCCGGCGATCTCGGCGAGGCCGCTGACGATCACCGCCTCGCGGTGGCGAGGAAGGGACGGCGGCATGGTCGCTTCGTAGCTGCGCGGGATCACAAAGTGCATCGTGCCGGCGAAGGCGAAGAAGCCCGCCAGGGCCTTTTGCGAGCGGCTCATCAGCCCGGCAGTCTAAGGTGATTCGCCGTGCCGGAGTTCAAGCTCAACCCCGCCTACACGCCGACGGCCGACCAGCCGAAGGCGATCGCGGGATTGGCCGAGGGCCTGGGGGCGGGGGAGCAGTTCCAGACCCTGCTGGGGGCAACCGGCACCGGCAAGACCTTCACCATGGCCGGGGTGATCGAGGCGGTGCAGCGCCCCTCGCTGGTGATTGCCCACAACAAGACGCTGGCGGCGCAGCTCTGCAACGAGTTCCGCGAGTTCTTCCCCGACAACGCGGTCGAGTACTTCGTCTCCTACTACGACTACTACCAGCCCGAGGCCTACGTCCCCGCCCAGGACCTCTACATCGAGAAGGACTCCTCGATCAACGATGAGATCGACCGCCTTCGCCACGCCGCCACCGCGGCCCTCTTCGCCCGCCGTGACGTGATCATCGTCGCCTCCGTCTCCTGCATCTACGGGATCGGCTCGCCGCAGGTCTACAACGAAAAGATGCAGCTGTTCAAGGTCGGCGAGGAGATCGACCGCGACGAGGTGCTGCGCAAGCTGGTCAAGATGCAGTACCAGCGCAATGACTCGGCGCTGGGGCGCGGCGCCTTCCGGGTCCGCGGAGAGGTGCTGGAGATCATGCCCTCCTACGCCGAGTCCGCCTACCGGATCGCGCTCTTCGGCGATGAGATCGAGGGCATCCAGCACTTCGACCCGCTCAGCGGCGAGATCCTCGACACGATCGACCACGTCTCGGTCTGGCCAGCCTCCCACTACGTGACCAAGGACGAGACGCTGGAGCGCGCGGTCGAGGAGATCCGCGCCGAACTGAACGCCCGCACCGCCGAGCTTGAGGGCGAAGGCAAGCAGCTCGAGGCGCACCGATTGCGCCAGCGCACCGCCTACGACATCGAGATGCTGAAGGAGATCGGCTTCACCTCGGGGATCGAGAACTACTCGCGAATCCTCGACGGGCGCCCGCCGGGCAGCCCGCCGCACACGCTGATCGACTACTTCCCAGACGACTTCGTCTGCTTCGTCGACGAGTCCCACCAGACGATCCCCCAGATCGGCGGGATGTACGAGGGGGACCGCTCACGCAAGTCGACCCTGATCGATTACGGCTTCCGCCTTCCCTCGGCGATCGACAACCGGCCGCTCAAGTTCGACGAGTTCCTCGCCCGGGTCGACCGGCTGGTGATGGTCTCGGCGACGCCGGGGCCGTTCGAGCGGGCCGAAGCGACCCGCACCGTCGAGCAGATCGTGCGCCCGACCGGGATCGTCGACCCCGAGATCGACGTGCGTGAGACGAAGAACCAGATCGACGACCTGATGAACGAGATCAGGATGCGGGCCGAGGCTGGCGACCGGGTCCTCGTCACCACTCTGACCAAGAAGATGGCCGAGGACCTGACCGCCTACCTGCTCGAGTACGGGATCCGGGTCCGCTATCTGCATTCCGAAATCGACACCCTGGAGCGGATCCAGATCGTCCGCGACCTGCGGCTCGGCGAGTACGACGTGCTGGTCGGAGTCAACCTGCTGCGCGAGGGCCTCGACCTGCCGGAGGTCTCGCTGGTCGCGATCCTCGACGCCGACAAGGAGGGCTTCCTGCGCGGCGAGACCAGTCTCGTGCAGACGATCGGCCGCGCCGCCCGCAACGTCAACGGGCGGGTGCTGATGTACGCCGACAAGGAGACGGATGCGATGGCGGCGGCGATGCGCGAGACCGACCGCCGCCGCGCGATCCAGCTCGCCTACAACGAGGAGCACGGGATCACCCCGGAGACGGTGCGCAAGGGCATTTCCGAGATGAGCGAGTTCCTGGCTATGGAGGACCGGGCGCCGCGCAAGCGCCGCGTCCGGCGCGCCACCGGAGTCGACGACCCGGCCGAGCTGGAGCGGACGATCGTCTCACTCGAGGAGGAGATGCTCGCCGCCGCCGACGACCTCCGCTTCGAGGAGGCCGCCCGCCTCCGCGACGAGCTGAAGGAACTGCGCCGCGACCTCGACGGCATGCGCGCCGGCGCGTAGCGCTACGGCCTGTGAGCGCCAGGTGACGATCTGTGAGGAGATAGCCGAGTGGGCGGTCGGGCTACGACTGGCAGACCTGCCTGAGAGCGTTCGCGAGCGGGCGCGGCTGCAGACGATGTGCGTCGCCGCGGCTCGCGCCGCCGGCGAGGAGGCCGCCGCTCCGTTCGTCGCGGTCGCGCCTGAGGGGGCGGTAGGCGAGATCTACGGGTCCGCCGCCGCCTCGATCGCCCACGACTGGGACGACTACCTCTTCATGGGCCATACCGGCCACTCCGCCGTACCGGCTGCCGCGGCCTTCGCCTCCGACTCCGACCCGGAGCGCGCCCTGCTCGCCCAGGTCGCCGCCAACGAGGTCGCCGGCAGGCTCGGCGCGGCGCTCTTCCTCGGGCCTCACAACGGCCAGTTCTGGGCCTCGATCCACTGCGCCTCGGCGGCCATTGCCGGTGCGGTCGGGCTCGGGCTCGATTCCAGGCGCGCCGCGCACGCCCTCGCGATCGCCCTCTACCAACCGCCCTACGGGATGTGGCCGGGGTTCATGGGGCCGACGAGCAAGCTGCTGACCGCCGCCGAGCCCGCCGCCGTGGGGGCGCGGGCGGCTCTGCTGGCAGCGGACGGGGTCACCGGCGCGCTCGACGTGATCGAGCACCCGCGCGGCGTGCTCGCCAGCCTCTCCTTCGCCCCACGGCCGGCGATGTTCGGCGCTCTCGGCCGGGTCTGGCTGACCGACACGCTCACCTTCAAGCGGCTGCCCGGCTGCGCCTACCTCCAGTCGGTCGCCGAGGCGGCGCTCGCGTCGGGCGTTGAGGCGGGGGAGATGGACCGGGTCGAGATCGAGGCCGGCTGGCTCACCTGCGAGATGGAGGAGCTGGGCAGGGGGTCTGACCTCTCCCCGGTGCGGGTCAACTTCTCAGCGGCGCTGACGACGGCGATCGCGCTGCTGGCGGGCCGGCTGACCCCGGCCGAGCTGGCGCCGGCCTGGCTGGAGGAGCACGAGGCCGAGATCCGGGCACTCGCCGCCCGGGTGAGCCTCAGGCACTACCCGGCGCTGACCGCCAGGACCCTGCGCGGCACGCTCGAGGCAGGCGCTTCTCCCGACCTCGGCTTGCGCGACCTGCTGCGTATCCGCCGCCGCCTCGGTGACGCCAACATGGACGAGGCGAACCCGGGGCCGGCGGTGCTGCGAGCGGTGCGCGCCGACCCGGGCCTGCGTCGCTTCCTCGGCCGCTCCCTGCGCCGGCGGCTCGGCGACGGCTCGGGCGACCCCGGCATCGACGAGCTCGACACCTCGGCGCTGCGGATGACCTTTCCCAGCCGCCTGCGCTTCCAGTTGCGCGACGGCTCCACCCGCGTAGTCGAGGGCAGCGAGCCCGGCTCCTGCGGCCAATCGCTCACCGAGCAGCGCGCCGTCGTCGAGGAGCGCCTCGCCGTCGCCGGGCTCGCCTCCTCCGCGACCGCCTAGGCCAGCACCTTCGCCGCCTTGGCGCTGTCGGCGTAGAACTCTCCACGCGCGATCTTGCCGTCGGCGAACTTGATCAGGTGGGCGAAGGGAGCCTCGAAGCTGCCGCTGTCGTTGCCCGCTCGCTGCGTGCCCCGCACGACGACCCACTCGCCGGCATCGATGAACTCCTCCGGCTCGACGCTGAACGACGACCAGTAGTTGGGGATCTGGGCCATGTTCCCGAGGATCTCGTCGCGGCCACGGGTTTCGCCACCGAGCGGCAGCTCGTCCGAGGTCAGCCAGGTGCTGTCCTCGATCAGCATCTCCCTCAGCGCTTCCAGGTCGCCGCGGCCGAAGGCCTCGTAAGCGGCTCGGGCGGTATCGAGATTCGACATCTCTCCTCCTTTGTGGAGTTGGGCTGGGCCCCACCCGTCCGTCTAAGACGGTACGCCCAGCGGTCCCGGCCCGCAACCCCTCGAGCTGCCAATCGCTGAGTTTGTCTTTATGCGTCTACATGGACGAGTAAAAGCGAACTCAGCGTGTGGGGGGTTCGGCGGAGAGTGCGAGTTGGTGGCGGCGCTGAACAAGTAGGCGGCGAAGACGCTTCGTCACGGATCGCGGTTCTTTTTCCATTCGAATCCCGGTGATCCTGACCATCTCGATCCCAGACAGCTTGAGGTCCTCCTGGCGTTTCCGGTCCGTCTCAAAGAGGGTGCGGCTGCCGTGGTAGTCGTAGGTGTCGAGTTCGACCGCAAAGCGCTCAGCCCGCCAATAGGCATCTAGCTCGTATCCCTCGATGAAAAAGTTCATGGATGGCGGCGGCAGACCGGCGCTTCGGACCAGATGGAGGAAGCGACGCTCCAGGCTCGAGCGCGTGAAGGCCGAGGTGCGATGGATGATCAGTGCCTTTCGCAGCCGCGCGACTCCGCGAAATCCTCGGCTGCGCGACATGAGTGCATCGATGGCGATTAGGTCCAACAGTCCTAGACGTTGAGCATTGTCGAGAGCGCGTCCGAGGAACCGGGGATCGACCGCGGCGAAATCCAAAAGCGTTCTAGGCACTGCTGTGATCGGAACGCGTTCAACGGTTGCTCGATCCTCCGGCAGGAGTACCTCGGCGCTGTGCAGCTTGATCTCGGTCCGAGTTCGCCGCGGGCTTGCAGCGGTGATTTCGACGGGCAAGCAGAACCTCGACGTCAAGCCCCACAGCCAGGCCGCGGACCGGTGGCTTAGAAGCGCACCGTCGCCACAGCTGAAGGCTGCCGCGAGACAACGCCCCCGCCGGGACAGGGCTGTGTGGCCGACGACGTAGGCACCTCGGTTAAGTGGAGTCTCCCGGCTTCAGTCGCACGCCTGAGAGATTCTGTCGAGTAGCCAAGCTCCGCCAGCTGCCAAACCGAGATCACCCCGTGCTGCCTCTTCGCCATCTCGGCCAGCGCAGGGTGACTTCGCCTTTCTTCGTCCATATGGACGGTTAAGGGCGAACTCAACCAAATTTCTCCCTGGGAACATCTGTTCGCCTGCGTAGAATCGCCAAGCAGTGGCTGCTTCTGAGCGAATCGTCATCTCCGGTGCCCGCGAGCACAACCTCAAGGACATCGACGTCGAGCTGCCCCGAGACGCGCTGATCGTGATCACCGGGCTCTCCGGCTCGGGCAAGTCGAGCCTCGCCTTCGACACGATCTACGCCGAGGGCCAGCGCCGCTACGTCGAGTCGCTCTCCGCCTACGCGCGTCAGTTCCTCGGCCTGATGGAGAAGCCCGACGTCGACTCGATCGAGGGCCTCTCGCCGGCGATCTCGATCGATCAGAAGACGACCTCGCGCAACCCGCGCTCGACGGTCGGCACGGTGACCGAGATCTACGACTACCTGCGCCTGCTCTGGGCCCGGATCGGGGTGCCGCACTGCCCCCAGTGCGGGGCGGAGATCACCGGCCAGACGCAGGAGCAGATCATCGACCGGCTGATGACGCTGGAGGACGGGACCAAATTCATGGTGATGGCGCCGGTGGTGCGGGGGCGCAAGGGCGAGTACGGCAAGCTCTTCGAGCAGTTCCGCCTCGAGGGCTACTCGCGGGTCGAGGTCGACGGCGAGCTGCGCCGGCTCGACGAGGAGATCGTCCTCGACAAGAAGTTCAAACACGACGTCTCGGTCGTCGTCGACCGGCTGACGATGAAGTCCGACCTGCGCCGCCGCCTCTCCGAGTCGGTAGAGGCCGCGGCGGGGCTCGCCGCCAGCCTGGTCGAAATCGAGATCGTCGACGGTGAGACGATGCTCTTCAGCGAGCAGTTCGCCTGTCTCGAGTGCGGCACCTCAATTCCCGAGCTGGAGCCGCGGATCTTCTCCTTCAACTCGCCCCACGGCGCCTGCGAGCGCTGCCACGGGCTCGGCTTCCAGCGCGTGATCGACCCCGAGCTGGTCGTGCCCGACCCGACCCTCTCGCTCGCCGAGGGCGCGCTGCAGCCCTGGAACCGCGGCGTCACCGCCTACTGGCGCCGCCTGATCGCCGCCGTCGCCGAGGAGTACGAGATCGACGCCGAGAAGCCCTGGTCGAAGCTGAAAAAGTTCGAGAAAGAGGTCTTCCTCTACGGGACCGGCGACGAGCGCCACCTGGTCAGCTACACCAACCGCTTCGGCCGTCGCCGCTCCTACAAAGTCCGCTTCGAGGGAATCGTCAACAACCTCGAGCGCCGCTACGAGGAGACCGACTCGGAGACGAACCGCGAGCGGATCGAGAGCTACATGGCCGAGCAGCCCTGTCCGCAGTGCGAGGGGGCGCGGCTGCGCCCCGAGACCCTCGCGGTCAAGGTGGGCGGGATCAGCATCGCCGAGCTGACCGAGATGTCGGCCCGGGCGGCCGCGGCCTGGATCGAGTCGCTGGAGCTGAACAAGACCGAGCGGGCGATCGCACGCCTGATCGTGCGCGAGATCTCCGAACGGCTGGCCTTCCTCGAGAACGTCGGCATCGGCTACCTCTCGCTGTCCCGCTCGGCCCGCTCGCTCTCCGGCGGCGAGGCGCAGCGGATCCGCCTCGCGACACAGATCGGCTCCAGCCTGGTCGGGGTGATGTACGTGCTCGATGAGCCCTCGATCGGCCTGCACCAGCGCGACAACGAGAAGCTGATCGGCACCCTGGACCGCCTGCGTGACCTCGGTAACACGGTAATCGTGGTCGAGCACGACGAGGGCACGATGCGGGCCGCAGACCACCTGGTCGACCTCGGGCCCGGCGCCGGCGAACACGGCGGCCACGTGATCGCCGCCGGGCCGCCGGCCGACGTCGCCAAGGACGCAGCCTCGCTGACCGGCCAGTACCTGGCCGGCAAGCGCCAGATCGACGTTCCGGAGGAGCGGCGGCGACCGCGCGGCAAGCTGGTCGTGCGCGGTGCCCGCGAACACAACCTGAAGGGGATCGACGTCGCGGTGCCACTCGGCGTTCTCTGCTGCGTCACCGGGGTTTCCGGCTCAGGCAAGTCGACCCTGGTCAACGAGACCCTCCACCACGCGGTGGCCAACCGCCTGCACCAGGCGAAGCTGCGCCCCGGTGCCCATGACGGCATCGACGGCCTTGACCAGATCGACAAGATCATCAACATCGACCAGTCGCCGATCGGCCGCACACCGCGATCCAACCCGGCCACCTACACCAAGATCTTCGATCACATCCGCCAGCTCTTCGCCCAGACCCAGGAGGCGCGGGCGCGCGGCTACAAGCCGGGGCGGTTCAGCTTCAACGTCAAGGGCGGGCGCTGCGAGGTCTGCCGCGGCGACGGCCAGATCAAGATCGAGATGCACTTCCTGCCCGACGTCTACGTGCCCTGCGAGCAGTGCCACGGTAAGCGCTACAACCGCGAGACGCTGGAGGTCCGCTTCAAGGGCAAGAACATCGGCGACGTGCTGGAGATGTCGGTCGAGGAGGCGGTCGGGTTCTTCGAGAACGTGCCGAAGATCGCCCGCCGCCTGCGCACCCTGCACGACGTCGGCCTCGACTACATCCGTCTCGGCCAGCCGGCGACGACGCTGTCGGGCGGCGAGGCGCAGCGGGTGAAGCTGGCGACCGAGCTCTCCAAGATCGCCACCGGCGACACCCTCTACATCCTCGACGAGCCAACCACCGGCCTCCACTTCGCTGACGTGCAGCGCCTGCTCGATGTGCTCGACCGCCTGGTCGACGCCGGCAACACCGTGGTCGTGATCGAGCACAACCTCGACGTGATCAAGACGGCAGACCGCCTCATCGACCTCGGTCCGGAGGGTGGGGAGGAGGGGGGGAGGTGGTCGCCACCGGCACCCCCGAGGAGGTCGCTGCGGTCGAGGGCTCCTATACCGGTCGTTTCCTGGCCGAGCTGCTCGAGCCGGCCAAGCCGGCAAGGCCCAAACGCGCCCCTCGCAAGCGCCGCGAGCCGGTCGCTGCCTAGCTCTCTCCCTGCTTAAAAGCACCGTCTTCCGGGTAGAGCGGAGCCGACGGGCAGAGAAGGAGAACGACGATGTCGAGCTTTGTCGGTTTGAGGCGAGTCTCCGTCATCCTTGTAGCGCTGCTCGCGATCGCTTTCACGATCGCCGCGTGCGGCGACGATGACGACGGCGGGGGAGGCGGCGGCCCGACTATCGCTCTGCTCCTTCCCGAGAACCAAACCCCGCGCTATGAGGCCTCTGATCGGCCGCGCTTCGAAGAAAAGATCGAAGAGATCTGCCCCGACTGCGAAGTCCTTTACAGCAACGCCACCGAGGACGCCTCCAAGCAGCAGAGCCAGGTGGAAGCGGCGCTGACCCAGGGCGCCGACGTGCTCGTGCTCGATCCGGTCGACGCCGCCTCAGCGGCAGCGAGCGTGCAGAAGGCGGCCCAGCAGGACGTGCCGGTGCTCAGCTACGACCGCTTGATACTCGGCGCCGCTGACGTGGCTGTCTACGTCTCCTTCGACAACGTCCGGGTCGGCGAACTGCAAGCCGAATCGCTCTCGAAAAAGCTGAAAGAAGACGGCAGTCCCAAAGGCCCGATCGTGAAGATCAACGGCGACCCGGCCGACAGCAACGCCGCTCTCTTCAAGGAAGGTTCGAACAAAGGGTTTGAGGCCGCCGGCGTCGAGGTTGCGAGGGAATACGACACGCCTGGCTGGCTGGCGAGCAACGCGCAGAACGAGATGCAGCAGGCGATCACGGCGCTCGGCAAAGACGGCTTCGCGGGTGTCTACGCGGCCAACGACGACACCGGTGGCGGCGCGATCGCGGCGATGAAATCCGCTGGGATCGATCCAGCCGAACGTCCGACCACCGGCCAGGATGCCACGGTCGCCGGCCTGCAGCGGATCCTTGCCGGGCAGCAGTACATGACCGTCTACAAGGCCTACAAGCCAGAGGCTGCTATCAGCGCCGAAATCGCCGTCGACCTTGCTGAAGGCAAACAGGTGCCGCAGGGCAAAATCACCGACGAACTCGACAACGAAGTGGAGAAAGTGCCATCGATCCTGCTCGAACCGGTGGCCGTGACGAAAGACAACATCAAACAGACGGTGATCGCGGACGAAGAAGTCTCGATTGACGAACTCTGCACCGGCCCATACGCGAAAGCCTGTGAAGAAGCGGGCATTTCCTAACGGGAGAGCGTGGGAATGAACGCTGATGCCCCGTTGCTCGAGGTCGACGGGGTCAGCAAGAGGTTCGGCCCGGTCCAGGCCTTGGACCGGGTCGACTTCGCGGTCCACTCCGGTGAGGTGGTCGGCCTGGTCGGCGACAACGGCGCCGGCAAGTCGACCTTGGTTAAGACCGTCGCGGGGATCTACTCGCCCGACGACGGCGGCATTCGCTTCGACGGTGAGCGGGTCTCGATCTCCCGCCCCCAGGACGCCACGGCGCTCGGCATCGCCACCGTCTACCAGGACCTCGCCCTCTGCGACAACCTCGACGTGGTCGCCAACCTCTTCCTTGGTCGAGAGGAGGTCTCGCCGGGGCCGGGCCGGGTCTCGCGCCAGCTCGACGAGGCGAGGATGGAGCACCAGACCGAGGAGCTGCTCTCGGGCTTGGCGGTGACGATCCCGAGCTTGCGCGGCGAGGTCGGGACGCTCTCCGGCGGCCAGCGCCAGCAGGTCGCCGTGGCGCGCTCACTGCTTGGTGAGCCGCGAGTTGTGCTGCTGGACGAGCCGACCGCCGCGCTCGGCGTCGCGCAGACGGCGCAGGTGCTGGAGCTGATCCGCCGCCTGCGCCAGCGCGGCCTGGGCGTGGTCATGATCAGCCACAACCTCGTCGACGTGTTCGAGGTGGCGGATCGAATCGTCGTCCTGCGCCTTGGCAAGGCGGCGGGCAGCTTCGATGCCGAATCGACGACCGAGGAGCACGTCGTCTCGGCGATCACGGGCGCCGACTCCAGAGAGGAGACCCAGTGAGCGCCGCGACCGAGAGCGCTCGCGCTCCGGCGCCGAGCCCTCGCACAGAAACTCTGCGGCGCTTCATCCAGGGTGATCTCGCCTCGCTGCGCGTCGTCCTCGGCTTGGCGTTGATCTGGATCGTCTTCCAGACCCAGAACGACCGCTTCCTCTCGGCTGAGAACCTCACCAACCTGATGCTCCAGATCACCGCGGTGGGCCTGATCTCGATCGGTGTCGTCTTCGTCCTCCTCCTGGGTGAGATCGATCTCTCGGTAGGTGCGGTCAGCGGCCTGGCCGCCGCGGTGGTGGCCGTGCTCAACGTCAAGCACGGCTGGAACCCCTACCTCGCGATCGCCGCCGGGGTGGCGACGGGAATGGCGATCGGCCTGCTGCAGGGCTTCCTCTTCAGCCGCTTCGGTGTGCCCTCCTTCGTCGTCACCCTGGCTGGATTGCTCGCTTGGCAGGGGGCCTTGCTCCAGGTACTGGGCTCGACTGGGTCGATCAACATCAACGACCCGAAGATCACCGGCCTCGCCAACACCTTCTACTCCGACACGGTGGGCTGGATCGTCGCGGCGCTGGTGATCGCCCTCTACGCCGGGGTCGTGCTGCTCGGCCACCGACGCCGTGTCGCAACCGGCCTCGCCGGAGAGGGCCTGACCGGGCAGATAGTGCGGGTGGTCCTGGTCGCAATCGTGGCGATCGTCACCGTGGCGATCCTCAACTCGGACCGCGGTCTGCCACTGGCGCTGCTGATTCTGCTCGCCTTCATCGTCGGCATGGAATACGTCGCCAAGCGCACCCGGTTCGGCCGCCACATCTACGCGGTCGGCGGCAACATCGAGGCGGCGCGGCGGTCCGGCATCGGGATCGATCGCGTCCGGGTGGCGGCTTTCGGGATCGCCGGCACGATGGCGGCGATCGGCGGCATCCTCGCCGCCTCGCGCCTGCTCGCGGTCAACCAGAACTCCGGTGGCAGCGAACTGCTGCTGCTGGCGATCGCGGGGCCGGTGATCGCGGGCACGAGTCTCTTCGGCGGTCGCGGCGCCGTCTGGACTGCCCTGCTCGGCGCTCTCGTGATCGGCTCGATCTCCAACGGCATGGACCTGCTGGCGCTCTCCTCCGCGGTCAAGTTCATGGTCACTGGCGGCGTCCTACTCCTCGCCGTGATCGTCGACGCGATCGCCCGCCAGCAGCGCCAGGCCGCCGGCCGCGTCTGAGTCGCGCTCAACGGGCGAAGAGCAAGGAGGCGCCGACGGCGCCACCGAGGTCGCCCAGGGCGGCGACTTTCAGCGCCGGCGGCCGTTCATCGACGAAGAGGTGCTTGCCTATCTCCTTGCCGAGGGCATTCATATAGCGCTCGCCAAACCGCTCGCCGAGGCCGCCGCCGATCACTACCGCTTCGGGGTCGATTAGGTTGACGGCGGAGGCGACGCCGGTGCCGAGCATCTCGATCGCCCGCTCGATCAGGCTGGTGGCGAGCTGGTCGCCATGGTCGATCGCTCGCTCCCAGATGCCGCTCGTGAGGCGCTCGCGCTCGTGCTTGTGCATCAGCTTGAAGAGGTCGGTCTTGACGCCCTCCTTGTGCTGGCGCCGCGCCTCGGTTTCCATCGCCGCGCGCCCGGCGTAGGCCTCCAGGCAGCCCTTGCGGCCGCAGGGGCACTTGGCGCCGCCGCGCTTGACCACCATGTGGCCGATCTCGCCTGCCGCACCGCGCCCCAGCCAGGGCTTGCCGTCGAGGATCAGGCCGCCGCCGACCCCAGTCCCCCACCAGACGCCGAGCACCGAGCTGTAGGGGCTGCCGGCGCCGAGGTGGTACTCGCCTTCGACCGCGACCTGGACGTCGTTGCTGACCCGCACCTCGGTCCCAAGCGCGTCCTTCAGCATCTCGGCGAGTGGAAAGCTGCCCTCCCAGCCGGGCAGGTTGCGAGCGGCGGAGACGACGCCGGTGCGCTCGTCTGCGTCGCCGGGGGAGCCGACTCCGAGCCCCCCGAGCGAGCTCGTCTCGACTCCCGCGTCCTCTGCCGCCTCGCGCAGGGCCGCCGCCATCTCGTCGGCCACGTCCTGCGGGCCGCCGCTGGTCGGCGTCGGGCGTCTCGCCTCGCCCAGGACCTTGCCGCTGCCGGCGACGATCGCCGCCTGGATCTTTGTGCCGCCGAGGTCGATGCCGCCGCGTGGCTTCGCCTTCCTCGTGATCACGGGGCGACCCTACCCGCGCCGCCTCTGGAAAGCTAGAAGCGTGGCCGGCGAGCAGACGGGTTGGCGGGTGTGGTGGGCGAAGCGGCGCTGGTACGAGCGCAACCGGCGGCGGCTGAGCCGCTGGCGGCTGGCGCGCCACGCCGCCCGCGGCGGCTTTTACGTCCGCGAGCCGTTCGAGGGCGAGCTGCTGGAGGCGCTCGACGAGGGTCGCCTGCGGATCGGCGAAGGCACCCTGCTGGAGCCTGGCTGTTGGCTGACTCTGGCACCCGAGGCCGAGATCGAGATCGGCGCCGATTGCTTCCTCAACCGCAACACGATGCTTGCTGCCCTCGAGCGGATCGAGATCGGCGACCACACGATGCTTGCCAACGGCTGCTTCGTCGGCGACTCGGCCCACCGTTTCGACGACCCCGAGACTCCGATCACCCAGCAGGGCTTCAGCGCGAAGGGACCGGTCAGGATCGGCTCCAACTGCTGGCTCGGCGTCAACTGTGTTGTCACCAGCGGGGTCACGATCGGCGACCGCTGCGTCGTCGGCGCCAACTCGGTCGTGACCTGCGACCTGGCCCCCGGCACGGTCGCCGCAGGCGCTCCGGCCAAGCCACTGACCCGCAAATAGCGGGATTTGGCTCAGTTCTCTTGTGTGACCAAACCGGTCTGGCCCCGCCGGCGACCCCCTATAATCGGACCACGGCCGTGACCCCTAGGGCATGGACCCCATGGACCTCGCACTGACCAATCCCTCGCACGCCAAGAGCCGTGTCAAGCTCGTCCGCGCCAAGCAGGAGCTGCGCGATGCGCTGATCTGGCCGCGCCGCACCGGCTACTCAATCGGGCTGGTGCCGACGATGGGCTACCTGCACGAGGGGCACCTCTCGCTGCTGCGCGCCGCCGCATCCCATTGCGACGTCGTGGTCATGAGCCTCTTCGTCAACCCGACCCAGTTTCGACCGGGCGAGGACCTCGACCGCTACCCGCGCGACGAGGAGCGCGACCTCGATCTGGCCGCCAAGGCTGGCGTCGACATCGTCTACGCGCCTCCGGTCGAGGGGGTCTACCCCGAGGGTTTCGCGACCCATGTCGAGGTCGAAAACCTGACCGAGGTGCTCTGCGGCGATCCCGACCGGCGCGGCCCCGAGCACTTCCGCGGTGTCACCACGGTCGTCGCCAAGCTCTTCAACTCGGTCCAGCCCGACGTCGCCTACTTCGGCCAGAAGGACGCTCAGCAGGCGGCGGCGATCCGGCGCATGGCCCGCGACCTCGACTTTCCGGTCAGGGTCGAGGTGCTGCCGACGGTGCGCGAGGAGGACGGCCTGGCGATGAGCTCCCGCAATGCATACCTCAGCGAGGAGGAGCGCGAGCAGGCGACAGCCCTCTCACGAGCGCTGCGCGCCGCCGAGCAGGCGACCCAGGCGGACTCGCTCGCGGCCGGCCTCGACGCGGCCCGGCGCGAGCTGGCCGATGTTGGCATCGAGCCCGAGTACCTGGAGGCGCGCGATCCCGACGAGATGACCCCGGTCGCCGAGCTGAACGGCCGGCCGGTACTGGTTGCCGTCGCGGCCCAGGTCGGCGCCGCTCGCCTGATCGACAACGTTCTTGATTCGACCCCACACCCCCGCAAAAGAACCTCGATGAGCTGACACGGAGGCGGAATGCAGAGGCAGATGCTCAAGTCCAAGATCCACCGGGCGACGGTGACCGATTGCGATGTCGACTACATCGGCAGCATCACCATCGACACCGAGCTGATGGCCAGCGCGGACCTGATCACCAACGAGCAGGTTCACGTCTGGGACATCGACAACGGCGCCCGCTTCGTCACCTACGTGATCGACGGCGAGCCCGGCTCCGGCACGATGCAGGTCAACGGAGCCGCTGCTCACCTAACTCAGCCCGGGCACAAGATCATCGTCGCCTCCTTCGGCGCCTACGACGAGAGCGACCTCGATGCCTACTCCCCGGTCGTCGTCCACGTCGATGACGAGAACGCGATCATCGGCGTCGACAGCAAACCCGAGGTGCTGCTCTCATGAGCGCCGCCGCCGAGCGCAAGCCGGTCAGCCTGCCTCGCCTGGCGGAGATGAAGGCGGCAGGGGAACCGATCGTGATGGTGACCGCCTACGACTACCCCTCGGCACGGGTGGCCGAGGAGGCGGGGGCCGACATCGTCCTCGTCGGCGATACGGCGGCGATGGTGGTACTCGGCTATCCCGGCACCGAGGCCGTCTCGATGGACGAGATGGTGATGCTGGGCAAGGCGGTGCGGCGCGGGCTGGAGGCTCCGCTGATGGTCGGCGACATGCCGATGGGCAGCTACGAGGCGAGCAACGAGCTCGCCGTGCAGAACGCCCAGCGCCTGGTCAAGGAGACCGGCTGCCAGGTGGTGAAGCTTGAGGCAGGGGGGACGTCGGTCGAGCGCGCACGGGCAATTGTCCGCTCCGGCATCCCGGTGATGGGGCACGTCGGACTGACTCCGCAGAGCGCCACGGCGCTGGGCGGCTACAAGACTCAGGGCAAGACCGCGGAGGCGGCGATCAAACTGTGCGAGGACGCGCTGGCGCTGCAGTCGGTTGGCTGCTTCGCGATCGTCTTCGAGGCGGTGCCGGCGGCGGTGACCGAGGCGATCGTCGAGCGGCTTGAGGTGCCGGTGATCGGTATCGGCGCCGGGCCCGCGACAGCAGGCCAGGTGCTCGTCTTCCACGACCTGCTTGGGATCACCACCGGACGCACGCCAAAATTCGTCAAGCGCTACGCCGATGTCCACGGCGAGATGGTCAACGGCGTGCGCGGCTACGTCGAGGAGGTGCGCTCGCAGCACTTCCCCGAAGCCGGCCACGTCTACAGCGTCGAGCCGGCCGAGCTGGCCGAGTTCAGGCGCTACCTGGACCAGGAGAGCCTCGCATCGCCGGGCGCTTGGGACTGGGAGCCGCTGTCGTAGCCACCTTCGCGCCGCGAGCAGCTCGTCGACCTCGGGAAGGGCATTTACGATGCGGGCGATGCCCGTCTACGAGTTCGAGTGTGAGGAGTGCGGGGGCCGCTTCGAGGAGCTGCTGAGCGCGGCGGCGGAGGCTCCCGCCTGCCCCCGGTGCGGCTCGCGTACGCGGCGTCTTCTCTCGTCCGTCGCGCCGCCCAGCCGTCAGCCGCGAGGGGCCGGGGTGCGCAGCGGCGAAGCGCGGCGGCGCGAGGGCGAAGCCGCTCGCCAGGAGCGCCTCGCCGAGACCAAGCGCAAGCGTGCGGCGGGTGGGGCGCCGCCGCCACGCCGGCGCGGGGGAGGGGCATGAGCGCGAGCGCCGAGGAACGCCGTGAGCAGCTCGTCGCCCTCTACAAAGAGGTCCAGGGCTGCACCAAATGCCCCCTGCACGAGACCCGCACCAAGGCGGTCTTCGGCGCCGGCGACGCCGACGCCGACCTGATGTTCGTCGGTGAGGCGCCGGGGGCGGAAGAGGACCGTCAGGGCCTGCCCTTCGTCGGCCGGGCTGGGCAGCTGCTCAACGAAATGCTGGAAGGGATCGGTCTCTCGCGCGAGGACGTCTTCATCGCCAACGTGCTGAAGAGTCGCCCGCCCGGCAACCGCGACCCCCAGCCGCTGGAGATCGAGGCCTGCCGGCCCTACCTCTTCGAGCAGGTGAGGCTGATCGAGCCGAAGGTCGTCTGCACGCTGGGCAACTTCGCGACCAAGCTGCTGAGCGGCAACCCGGCGGGGATCACCAGGGTGCGGGGGACGCCGCAGGTGCGCGAGCTGGGCGGGCGCACCGTCTTCCTGCTGCCGATCTTCCACCCGGCGGCGGCTCTGCGCACTCCGGCGGTGAAGGAGACGCTGCGCGGCGACTTCGAGCTGCTGCCGGACCTGCTCGCCGGACCGTCCCCGGCTCCGTCGGCGCCTTTGGACGAGGAGCTCGAGGAGGCGTCCACAGGGCCTCCGCAGCCGTCCGACGAGCAGATGGACCTGTTCGGCTAGCCGCCCCCGGACGCGGAAGGGAACGAGCAAGATCTCCGGTTGTAATGAGTGCGAGTGAGCGAGAGCAGAGGAGGCGGCGCCCGGTGAGTGCGGTGGAGAGGCACACGACCCACGGCCCCGAGCAGACCGAAGCGCTCGGGGCGCGGCTTGCCGAGCGGCTCGGCCCCGGCGACGTCGTCGTCCTCCGCGGCGAGGTCGGTACGGGTAAGACGACGCTGATCCGCGGCGCCTGCCGTGCCCTCGGCGTCGAGGGCACGGTCACCTCGCCCACCTTCACGATCGGCCAGCGCTACCGGGGGCGGCTCCCGGTCTCCCACCTCGACCTCTACCGGCTGGAGGGCATCGCGGGCGAGGACCCGGCCCTGCTGGACGACTACCTCACTCCCGACGCGGTCGCTTTCGTCGAGTGGCCGGCCGCGGCGGGGGCCGAGCTGAGTCGCCCGGCCCTCGAGGTCCGCCTCGACCACGCCGGCGGCGACAGCCGTCGGATTGAGATCGTCAAGGCCCGGTAGCGCCGCGCCTCAGTAGCCGGAGCCGTCCAGTTCCTTTTCCGCTTCGTCGATCGCCTCGTTCGCCTTGTCCTTGGCTTCTTCGAGCTTCTTATCGGCTTCCTTGGCCGCCTTTGAGCCGTCCAGTTGTTTTTCGGCTTTGTCGATCGCCTCGTTGCCCTTGTTCCGCGCTTCCTCCAGGGTTTTTTCGCCTTCCTTGGTCGCGTCGTTGAGCTTCTCGCGGCCTTCGTCGAGCGCTTGGTTCGCTTCGTCCCTGACGCTGTCAACCGTGTCGTCGTCGCCGCAGCCGCTGGCGACGCCGCCAGCGAGCACCAGCGCGGCGAGGATCGGCGCTGTCTTCCTGATCGGTCCTCTCACTTCAAGCTCCTTTCGGGGGCGGGGAGGCCAGCCTACTCGGAGGTAGCGGCGCCTCCACGCCGCGATGAGCGCATCGACCTGCAACTGAGCGTGTTCCGGACGATGCCCGCGCTGTAGCATCGCCGCAGCAACTCGACCGCAATTTGGAGGGAATCCCGGATGAGGGGACTGAGGACGCTTACCGCTGTGCTCTTCGGAGCCGCGCTGCTGGCCAGTGCGGCGCCCGCCTCGGCCGAGGCTGCCGCCTTCCAGCACTACGTCGGCTGCGGCACGTCGCAGAACGCGAAACCGGCGCACAAATGCCCGAAGTCGAGCAAAAAGGGCGCTTTCTTCAAGAGCGTGCGCGGGGAAGTCTTCTACTCGATCTGCGTCAGGTTCCCCTCCGGCAGGAACATCTGCGCTCCCCGCCAGAAAGCAGTTCAGGGAACGCTCTACGTCAACGAGATCACCTCCAATATCCCCGGCAAACACAAGGTCACCTGGTTCGTCGAGGGCAAGCGCGTCGGCCTCTTCTTCTTCCAAGTCCGCGCCTGAGCCGGGCGGCCGCGCGCCGCTCGTCGTCGGCTTCGACACCGCGACCGGTGATACCGCGGTCTGCGCGTCGCGCGGCGGTGAGGTGCTGCACGAGTCTTTGATCGGCGTCGACGCCGACGGCAGCCCACGCCACTCGACCGCGTTGCTCGCTGAGGTGGAGGGGGCAGTGGCGGCCGCTGGGGGATGGGGCGAGGTCAACTCGATCGCGGTCGGGGTCGGCCCGGGGTCGTTCACGGGGCTGCGAATAGGGGTTGCCACAGCGCAGGCACTCTCCGCCGGCCTCGGCCTGCCCGCAAGCGGCGTCTGCACGCTCGACGCTATCGGGCGCGGGCTGGTGGAGGCGGACGGCGACTCGCCTGCACTCGCCGTCCTCGACGCCCGCCGCGGCGAGGTCTTCGCGGCGCTCTACTCGGCCCTTGGAGAGCGGCTCTGGGGCCCGCTGGTAGAAGCGCCGGGCGACCTGGCGAAACGCATCGCCCACCTGCCCGAAGCCCCGCTGGCCGCCGGATCGGGAGCGCTACGATTTTGCGATGAGCTCGGTGTCGAGATACCTGAGGACGACGACCCCGTGCACCGGGTCGCAGCGCGCCACGTCTGCGCTCTCGCTACCGCCGACGGGACGCATGACCCCGATCGTCTCGCACCGATCTACCTGAGGGCCCCCGACGCGGAGCGTTGGCGTGAGCGAGACGGTGTCTAGAGAGCAGAGCGAGCTGGCTCGGCGGCTGGCCGTAAGGCGACTCACCTACAGCGACCTGCCCGCGGTCCTCTCGGTCGAGCGACGCTCCTTCCCGACTCCCTGGTCGCTGGCGATGTTCGTGCTCGAGCTCTCCAAGCCCTCGGGCATCTGCCTCGCGGCGAGCGTCGACGACGAGTTGCTTGGCTACCTCGTCTGCTCCCGCTACGATCAGGCCTGGCACCTGATGAACGTCGCGGTGGCGCCCGAGCGCCGCCGGGCCGGGATCGCCAGCCGCCTGATCGACCAGCTGGTCGAGGAGGCAGGGAGGGAGCTGCCCTTCACGCTCGAGGTGCGCGTCTCCAACCGCGCCGCTATCGCGATGTACGAGCAGCTCGGCTTCCGCTCCGCCGGCGTCCGCCCCCGCTACTACCAGGACAACGGCGAGGACGCCCTGATCATGTGGCTGGATTGACGGTGCGTAGTTGATCCTCGCCCTAGAGACGTCTTGCGACGACACCTGTGCCGCGGTGCTGGATGGGCCGCGGGTGCTTGCCAGCACGATCTCCTCGCAGGCCGAGGCTCATGCTCGCTTCGGGGGTGTGGTGCCGGAGGTGGCGTCGCGCCATCACCTGGAGCTGGTCGTGCCGGTGGTGGAGGATGCGCTGGCTGAGGCTGGTGTCTCGCTCGACGACATCGAGGCCGTCGCGGTCACGGTCGGACCCGGCCTGATCGGGGCGCTGCTGGTGGGGGTGAGCAGCGCCAAGGCGATCGCGGCGCCGCGGCGGCTGCCGCTGGTCCCCGTCGACCACCTGCAGGGACACGTCGCCGCTAACTTCCTCGAGCCGGGCCCGCTCGAGCCGCCCTTCCTCTGTCTCGTCGCCAGCGGCGGCCACACGCTGCTCGCTGCCGTTCGCGACCACACGGGCCACGGGATCCTCGGGCAAACGCTCGACGACGCTGCCGGGGAGGCCTTCGACAAGGTCGCGCGCCTGCTCGGGCTCGGCTACCCCGGCGGCCCGGCGCTGGAAAAGCTCGCCGTCGAAGGCGACCCCGAAGCCTTCGAGTTGCCGGTGGCGATGAGCCGCGACCCCGGGCTCGACTTCAGCTTCAGCGGCCTGAAGACTGCGCTTGTCTACCTGTGCCGCGAGCTCGGCTCGGCCGGGGTGGAGGAGAGGCGCGCCGACCTCGCCGCCAGCTTCCAGGCAGCCGCGGTCGGCCAGCTCACGGCCAAGCTCGACCGCGCGCTGAAGGGCGGTGAGTGGAGGGCAGTTGCGCTTGGCGGCGGCGTCGCCGCCAACGGCCCCTTGCGCGAGGCGACCGCGGCTCTCTGCGAGCGCCGCGGCGTCGAGCTGAAGCTGGTCGCGCCCCGGCTCTGCACCGACAACGCCGCGATGATCGGATCTGCGGCCCGCTTCGCACCGCGGATCCCCTACCCGGACTACCTCTCCTACGACGCCTTCGCCACGGGTGAAGCCGCAACGGCTCCGGCGTGACCCAGGTCCTCGTCTACTCGCGCCCCGGCTGTCACCTCTGCGAGGAGGCGATGGAGGCGATCGCCGCCCTGCACGGCGACGGTTACCGGTTCGAGCTGCTCGAGGTCGATATCGAGAGCGACGAGCTGCTGCTGCGGCGCCACTTGGAGCGCATTCCCGTGGTCGAGGTCGACGGCGAGGTGGTCTCCGAGCTGCTGCTCGACGAGGCAGCGCTGCGGGTGAGGCTCGATACTGTGGGGCCGTGAGGTCCGAGACGGCGGCAAGGCGATGATCGAGCAGACGATTGGGGGCGGCGAAGCGGTCGACGGCCTCGCCATGGATGGTGAGCGGCTCTCGCTGGGCGTCGCGGCGCGGCTCTCCCGCTACCTCCAGGTCCTCACCCAGGCGCGCAAGATGGGCCGGGAGACGATCTCCTCGCAGGAACTCTCCGAATACACGCACATCAACCCGACTCAGATCCGGCGCGATCTTTCCGGCTTCGGCAAGTTCGGCAAGCGCGGCGTCGGCTACAACGTCGACTCGCTGGTGGCGGAGATCCGCAAGATCCTCCGCACCTCTGGCCAGCACAACATCGCCCTCTTCGGCGCCGGCCACCTCGGCCAGGCGATCGCCAGCTCCGACATCTTCGCCGACCACGGCTTCCAGGTCGTCGCCATGTTCGACGTCGATCCCTCGGTGGTCGGCAACCAGGTCGGCAACCTGCGCGTGCGCGATTTCAGCGAGCTGGAGTCGATCGTCGCCGAGCAGGGGATCGTCGTCGGCGTCCTCGCCGTCCCGGCCGAAGCCGCCCAGACCGTCGCCGACCGTCTCGTCGAGGCCGGCGTCAAGATCATCTTCAACTACTCCGAGCAGCTGCTCCAAGTGCCGCCCGACGTCACCGTGCACACCTCGAGCCCTGCCGTCGACCTTCTCTACGCGCTCTACTTCTACCTAGCCTAGGTTCGTGTCCCTCGATCTCGACCTCGCTCGCGAGAGATTCGAGTCCTCGACCGACTTTACGGTCGGGCTCGAGGAGGAGTTCGCGCTTCTCGATCCCGCTGTGCTGGAGCTGGCGCACCGCTTCGAGGACGTCTACGCCGCCTGCCAGGAGGACGACGTACTCGCCGATTCCGCCGCCGGCGAGCTGATCGCCTCCGAGATCGAGATTCGCTCCGGCCGCGCCGAGAGCTTCGCCGAGGCAGTCGCCCTCCAGCGCGAGCGGCGCACCCGGCTCTTCGCCCTGGTCGAGGGGATGGGGTTGGCCCTGGGGGCGACCGGCACGCACCCCTGGGCGAACTACCTGGACCAGCGGATCATCGACACGCCTCACTACAACCGGTTGCGCAAGGAACTCGGCTGGGTGGCGCAGCGCAACAACACCTGGAGCATGCACGTGCACATGGGCGTGCGCGGCGCCGACCGGGCGATCGCGGTCTGCGATTGGTTGCGCGAGCTGCTGCCCCTGCTGCTGGCGGTTTCCGCCAACTCGCCTTTTCTCGATCGCCACGACACCGGCTTGCACTCCGTCCGCACCGAGATCTTCACCCGCACCTTCCCCCGCTGCGGGGTGCCGAGCCCGTTCGGCGACTGGCGCCGCTACGCGGAGTTCATTGAGATGCTGCAGCGCACCGAGAGCGCGGTCGAATCGACCCAGCTCTGGTGGAGCGTCCGTCCGCATCACGCCTTCGGCACGGTCGAGGTGCGGATCTGCGACGCGCAGACACGCGGCGATGAGTCGCTGGCGCTGGCGGGGCTGATCGCGGCCTGCATCGCCCAGACCGCGCTCGACTACGACGAGCACGGCTACGAAGGAACGGGGCGACCGCTGGAGGACCGCGAGATCGAGGAGAACCTATGGCGGGCGATCCGGCACGGGATGAGCGGCAAGCAGATCGACTTTCGGCGGGGGGTGGAGGTGGAGGCGCGGGTTGTGCTCGAGCGTCTGCTCGCCTGGACCGAGCCGGCCCGCACGCAGCTCGGGATCGAAGTCGAGCTGCCGGAACGCAATGGGGCACAGCGAGCGCGCGAAGCGCTTGACGCCGGCATCGCGATCGAGGACATCTACCGCGACGCGGTAGCGGAGACCAAGCGGACCTACACCGCGACCGTCCCGGCTTCCTAGTTTTCCTGGAACGAAACGATTTGGACGGTCCAACCGTTCTAAGTTTTCGAATGTTCCTTAGAAATAACTAAGGGGTACCGATCAAGGAGCATGTCCATGCTGGGGGCGCTCGACGAGCTCGAGAAACGGTATTGGCACGACATCTGGCGCACAGCGGTCGCGGATGCGGTCGCCGATCTCCGGATCGACCTGGCGAGGTTTGGGCCCGTGCAGGCCTTGGTCGTGCCTGGAGAGCCCGCGGAGCCTTCGCTCAACTTGATCCTCGGCGCTGCGGCGCCTGACGCGGTCGAGGCGGGGCATCTCGAGGACGCGCTCGCCTGGGCCACCGTGCACGGGGTCGACTACCGCGTTCCGGTCACGCCCGGCCGGCCCGGGGCGCAGCTCGCTGAGGAGCTGCTGAGCAAGAGGGGGCACGAGCAGGGCGCCACCCGCGCGATGTTGATTCGCGACGTCTTGGCGCCGGTCCCGCGGGCTTCGGAAGGGATCGAGGTCCTGACGCTCGACCGCTCGAGCATCGACGAAGGCTTTGCCGGTGCCTTCGCCGAGGGTTATGGCATGCCCTTCTGGGCCTCCACCTTCTTCTTCGAGCTGCCGGGCAGGGAGGACTGGCGCTGCTACATCGCGGTCAGGGGCGACGCGCCGCTCGCCTACGCGGCGATGCTCTCCTATGGCGGCGTCGCGGCGCTAACCCTGGCCCATCCGACTCCCGGCCGGCGCGTCGCCGAGGGGCAGGCCGCTTTGCTCGGTCGCTGCATCGAAGACGCGGCGGCGGCAGGCTGCGAGGCCATTCTCGCTGAGGTCGAGCAGCCTCAGCCCGGCGCGCGACTCTCCACCGCGCGCGAGAGCCTTCTCATGGCCGGGTTCGAGCAGGCCTTCGTCCGCGCCGACTGGCGCCCTCCGCGCCTCGCTGTCGCCGAGCGCGGTTTGCGCCAGCGCTGGCTGTAGGCGGGCGCAGGGCGCATCTGCGCCGCTCCCGCATATAGACTCCCGCGCCGCTCAAATCCACCGGAGGGACTGACTTGACCAGCTTCTTGACCGATTACGGAGTCGTCGTCGCGCTCGTCTGCGCCGGGGCGGCTGTGCTCTACGGACTTTTGATCACCCAGCGCCTGCTCGCGAAGTCACCGGGCAACGAGCGCATGCAGGAAATCTCGGGAGCGGTGCAGGAAGGCGCCAGCGCTTACCTGAACCGTCAGTACACGATCATCGCCGCCGTCGCGGTGCCGATCGCAATCCTGCTCCTGATCCTGCAGAACTGGGAGACCGCGGTCGGCTTCGTCATTGGCGGGATCCTCTCCGGCGCCACCGGCTTCATCGGCATGAACCTCTCGGTGCGGGCCAACGCGCGGGTTGCCGAGGCGGCTCGTGGCGGCGTGCCGCCGGCCCTCGATGTCGCCTTCAAGGGCGGCTCGGTCACCGGCATGCTCGTGGTCGGCTTGGCGCTGTTCGGCGTCGCCGGCTACTACGGGCTCCTCGTCGCCACCGGCAGTACCGACGAGCACGCGGTCGACGCCCTGATCGGACTCGGCTTTGGTGGCTCGCTGATCTCTGTCTTCGCCCGGCTCGGCGGCGGCATCTTCACCAAGGCCGCCGACGTTGGTGCCGACCTGGTCGGCAAGGTCGAGGCCGGCATCCCCGAGGACGACCCGCGCAACCCGGCCGTGATCGCCGACAACGTCGGCGACAACGTCGGCGACTGCGCCGGTATGGCCGCCGACCTGTTCGAGACTTATGCGGTCACCTCCGTCGCAGTGATGCTGCTCGGCGTGCTCACCTTCACCGGCGCCGGCGGCGACTACCTGCGCGAGGTGGCGATCTACCCGCTGGTGCTGGGCGCGGTTGCGATCCTCGCCTCGATCGTCGGGGCGCTTTCGGTGAGGACCAAGACGGACCGGGTCGAGGGGGCGCTGTACCAGGGCCTGATCATCTCCGGCCTACTCTCGATCGCCGCCTTCTACCCGATCACCGAGTGGCTGATGAGCGACGCGGTGCGGCTCGGGCTCGAGGCGGGCGCCGACGCAATCACCACCACCGACCTCTGGCTATGCGCGGTGATCGGCATCGCCGTCACCGGGTTCCTCTTCATCATCACCGACTACTACACCTCGACCCGCTTCCGCCCGGTGAGGACAACCGCGGAAGCGTCCCAGACCGGACACGCGACGAACATCATCCAGGGCCTCGCCCAGGGTTTCCAGTCGACCGCGGCGCCGGCCCTGGTAATCGCACTGGCGATCCTCGGCGCCAACGAGCTGGCTGGCATCTACGGGATCGGCGTGGCCGTGATGGCGCAGCTCTCACTGTGTGGCTTGATCGTCGCCCTCGACGCCTTCGGGCCGATCACCGACAACGCCGGCGGGATCGCTGAGATGGCCGACCTGCCAGAGGAGGTGCGCAACGTCACCGACCCGCTCGACGCTGTCGGCAACACCACCAAGGCCGTGACCAAGGGTTACGCGATCGGCTCGGCGGCGCTGGCGGCGCTGGTCCTCTTCGCCGCCTTCGAAATCGAGCTCAAAGCCGAGGAGCCGGGACTCGCGCTCGGCAATCTCTTCAACCTCACTAGCCCCGAGGTGCTGGTCGGGTTGATCATCGGCGGCATGATGGTCTACCTGTTCTCAGCCTTCGCGATCGAGGCCGTCGGTCGCGCCGGCGGCCAAGTCGTCGAGGAGGTACGCAAGCAGTTCCGCGAGCACCCGGGGATCATGGAGGGCACCGAAAAGCCCGACTATGGCAAGACGGTGAGCATCGTCACCTTGGCGGCACAGAAGGAGATGATCCTTCCCTCGCTGATCCCGATCGTGATCCCGGTCATCGTCGGCGTGCTCAGCGTCCAGGCGCTGGGCGGCCTGCTGATCGGCGTCATCGTCGTCGGCCTCTTCGCCGCGATCTCGATGACGGCAGGCGGCGGCGCCTGGGACAACGCCAAGAAGCTGATCGAGGACGGCGCCTTCGGCGGCAAGGGCTCCCCTGCCCATGCCGCCTCGGTCACTGGCGATACCGTCGGCGACCCCTACAAGGACACGGCGGGGCCGGCGATCAATCCGATGATCAAGGTCGCCAACATCGTCGCGATCCTGATCATCCCGATCGTTCACTTCTAGAAGCTCAGGCAGTGGGAGGGGGCGGTGTGCCCCTCCCACTGCGCTGGGTTTTTCGCCTCGCTCGTCGCGACTGACCGCGGGCCTGGTTAGGGCGAAAAATAGGACGCCGCTTGTGGGAGGGGCACACCGCCCCCTCCTCGAGCGGGAGCGGCTAGGGTCGCGCGCGTGGAGGATGACCTGATCAACGTCGCTGATTACGAGCGGGCAGCTGCTGAGAAGCTTGAGGCCGGTGTGCTGGGCTACTTCGCCGGCGGGGCTTGTGATGAGGTGACGTTGGGGGACAACGTGGCGGCTTGGCGGCGCTGGCGGTTGCGGCCGCGGATGCTGGCTGGGGTGGGCGAGGTCGATACGTCGGTTGAGCTGATGGGAGGGGAGCTGGCGATGCCGGTGCTCGTTGCGCCGGTCGCCTACCAGCGATTGGTTCACGAGGACGGAGAGGCTGGGATGGCACGGGCTGCCGCCGAAGCCGGAACCTTGATGTGCCTGTCGACGCTGGCGACGGCACGACCGAGTGAGGTCGCGGCGGCAGCGCCTGGGGCTCGCCTCTGGTTCCAGCTCTACTGCTTCAAAGACCAAGGAGTCACCCGAGCCCTGGTGGACGAGGCGATCGAGTCCGGCTTCGAGTCGATCGTCGTCACGGTCGACGCGCCGCCAGGCGGTCGTCGCGAGCGGGACCTGAGGACTGGCTTCAAGATCCCCGAGAGCATCGGCGTGCCCAGCGTGCAGGCCGTCCTCGGCTCTCAGCGCGCTATGACGATCGCGGAGACCTTCGCCTTGATGGACCCCGCGCTCGGTTGGGCAGAGCTCGAGAAGATCGCCTCCGAGTGCGACCTACCGGTCCTGGTCAAGGGGATCCTCACCGCCGATGACGCAGCACTTGCCGTCGAGCACGGCGCCGCGGGCGTGGTCGTCTCCAACCACGGCGGTCGCCAGCTCGATTGCGTCGCCGCCGGCGCCGACGCGTTGCCTGAGGTGGTCGACGCGGTCGCGCAGCGCGCCACCGTCCTCGTCGATGGCGGCGTTCGTCGCGGAACCGATGTCGCCATCGCCCTGGCGCTTGGCGCCGACGCGGTCCTGGTCGGCCGTCCCGCGCTCTGGGGTTTGGCTGTTGACGGCGAGCAGGGCGCCCACCGCGTGCTCGAGCTGCTCCGTGACGAGCTCGAGCTGACGCTGGCGCTTTGTGGCTGCGCTTCGCCGGCAGAGCTGACCCGCGCCCACGTCCAGCGGGCAGTGGGAGGCGAGCGGCGCGCATAGATAGGAAACATCACACAAAAAAACTTGACTATTTCACGCGATGAAGGAACCTATGCCGGCCCAGGGCAGGCGAAGGGCGGGGAGGAGGAAGTTGATGTCTGGTACTCCGTCCTACTCACTCAGAACCATTTTCTTGGCGTTCCTTGCTGCCTTGGCGATTTGCGTCCCACCGGCGCTCTCCGCCAGCGAGCCATCCGGTGCCGAACGACGCTACATCGTCGTTCTGGAGGAATCGGTCGACCGTCTGGGCGCCGTCGCCCGTGCTCAGACCGAACAGCGCGACAGCACCCTCGGCTTCGTCTATGGCGCCGCGCTCAATGGCTACTCGGCCACCATGACCGAAGCGGCAGCCGAGGACCTGCGGCGCGATCCGCGTGTGCGATCCGTGGAGCTGGACCATGTGCGCGCCCTGGCTGCGCAGCCCAACCCGACCGGCATCGTTCGGACCTTTGCGAGCGCTAACAAAAACATCGACATCGACGAAGTCGACGACGTGAAAGTCAACGTCGGCGTAGCGGTGATCGACAACGGGGTCGAACCATCTCATCCCGATCTCAACGTCGTCGACTGGACGGATTGCTCCAACGGCACGGAAAAAGAAGCCAAATGCGAAGACGGAAAAGGCACAGCCAACGACCATGGCACCCATGTCGCCGGCACGGTTGCCGCCTTAGACAACAGCGAAGGCGTCGTTGGCGTTGCCCCCGGCGCCCGTATCTTGAGCGTGAAGACGCTGGGGACCGGGGTGAACTGGGAGTCGGAGGAGATCGCCGGGATCAACTGGGTGACGTCAAAGGCCAGCGAAATCGAGGTCGCCAACATGAGCATCGAATGCGGGGGCCTGCCCTGCAAAGCGACGGAAGCCTGGAAAAAAGCGATCTCGAAATCAGTCGAAAAAGGGATCGTCTACGTGGTTGCCGCCGGCAACAACAGCGGCGACGCCAAAGAATCCGTCTACGGCACCCACCCCGACGTGATCACCGTCTCCGCGATCACCGATTTCGACGGGATTCCGAACCAGGAAGCGGAACCCAACGCATGCCGGGGAGAATTCGAAGCAAAATATGGCCCGCGCTTCGACGATACGCTCGCCGCATTCAGCAACTTCGGCCAAGACATCGAGATCGCGGCGCCCGGGACCTGCATCCGTTCGACCGTTACCGGCAAAACGTATGCGGAAGCAGGCTGGTGGGGAACCTCGATGGCGGCCCCTCACGTCGCCGGCGCTGCCGCGATTCTCACCAGCATGTCGAATCCGCAAAACAAGGGAGACGTGGAAACGATTCGCGAAGAACTGATCAAAGAGGGAAACGAAGGCTGGGAAGACACCTCGGGCGATGGAGTGCAAGAGAAACTGCTGGACGTCAGCAACGAAACAGCGTTCAACCCGTAGTGGACCCAAGGCCAGCGGCATGACCGACTAGCAGCGGACGGCCGCCGGCGCAGCGGGGCGCCGGCGGCCGTATATTCGCCGTCGATGCCGATCCCGATCCGCGCCTAGATGGCGCAGCGAATTCCCCGCGATGAATCGCTGAGCCGCGTCCACGGCGTTGGGGCGCTGTTCTCCGCCGCCTACGGCAACGTCGGCTCCTCGATCTACTACGCGCTCGGGGTCACCGCTGCCTTTGCGCTCGGGCTGACGCCGGTCGCCTTCGTCATCGCCGGCCTGATCTTCGCCGCCACCGCCGCCACCTATGCCGAGGCGACGGTGATGTACCCAGAGGCCGGCGGCTCCTCCAGCTTTGCCCGCCACGCCTTCAACGAGCTGGTCAGCTTCGTCGCGGCCTGGGGGCAGATGCTCAACTACGTGATCACGGTCGCGATCTCGGCCTACTTCGTGCCCCATTACCTGGCCGTCTTCTGGGAGCCGCTGGGGCACGGGCCCGGCGACATCATCGCCGGCGCCGCCCTGATCGTCGCCCTCGCCGCGCTCAACATCCGCGGCTCACAGGAGTCGGCCCGGTTCAACCTGATCCTCGCCGTCGCCGACCTCGCTACCCAGGTGGTCCTCGTCGGAATCGGCGTCTTCGTCGTGCTCAGTCCGGAGATCCTGGTCGACAACGTCGAGCTCGGCGTCGCCCCGACCTGGAGCGACTTCGCACTCGGCATCGCTGTCGGGATGATCGCCTACACCGGGATCGAGACGATCTCCAACATGGCCGAGGAGGCGCGCGACGCGGCGCGGACGATCCCGCGCAGCGTCGGCCTCACCGTCGTCGCCGTGCTCGCCCTCTATCTGCTGATCCCGATCGTGGCACTCTCGGCGATGCCGGTCACCCAGGACGCGGCCGGGCAGTTCACGACAGCGCTCGGCACCGAGTTCGCCGGTGACCCGATCCTCGGCATCGTCGAGAACCTCGGGCTCGGCCACGGCCTCACCGAAGTCCTGCGCTTCTACGTCGGCATCCTCGCCGCGGTGATCCTCCTGATCGCCACCAATGCGGGCATGATCGGCGTCTCCCGCCTCACCTACTCGATGGGCCAGCACCGCCAGCTGCCAGAGGGCCTGCGCCAGGTCCACCCGCGCTACCGCACCCCCTACGTCGCGATCCTGGTCTTCGCTGTGGTGGCGATAATCACCCTGCTCCCTGGAGAGACCGACTTCCTGGCGACGATGTACTCGTTCGGCGCGATGCTCTCGTTCACGATCGCCCATGTCGCGGTGATCCAGCTGCGGCGGCGCAACTCCGAAGACGAGCGGCCCTGGAAGCCGCCGCTCAACTTCCGCGCCTTCGGCGTCGAGCTGCCGCTGACCGCGGTGCTCGGCGGCGCCGGGACCTTCGCCGCTTGGATCGTGGTGATGGCGCTCAACCCGCGCACCCTGGCGGTCGGACTCGGCTGGATGGCGCTCGGCATCGCCGTCTACGTGCTCTATCGGCGCAGCCAGCGGCTGCCCCTCACCGAGACGGTGAAGGTGGTGACGCCCGAGCCGCTCGGCGTCGAGGAGATCGAGTACCGCAGCGTCTTGGTCGGCTTCGAGGACGACGAATCATTCTCCGAGGAGATGGTCGCCACCGCGATCAAGCTCGCTTCACGCCGGCGTCGTGGCGTTCACGTTCACTCGATGTTGACTGTGCCAACCCATCTGCCACTCGACGCCGACATGCCCGAGCAGGAAGTCGAGGCGCAGAGCAAGGTCGAGCAGGCGAGACTGATCGGGGGCCAGCGCGTCACCGGGCACGTCGAGAGGGTCAGGCCCGGCCAGGCCGGCTACTCGATTTCCGAGGAGGCGAAGGAGATCGACGCCGCCGCAGTGGTCGTCGGCCTGCGCTACCGCAACGGCAAGCCGCTCTACGACAAGACCCTCGAGACAGTCCTCGGCGAGCGTCCCTGCCGCGTCATCGTCGTCTCCGACCCGCCGGTCCAAGCCGAGGCGACGCCCAGCCTGGCGTGACGGGCATCGCCGTCGCACCGGCCTAGAATCGCCGCGATGGCCTCTCCCGAGCGGATCTATCGCGGCTCCGTCCGCGCCCTCTCCGTCGCCTTCCTCGCCATCGGCCTGGTGATCCTGGTGACGACTCTCGCCGCGGGCGGCGGGCCGCTCTCGGTGGGGACGCTGCTCGGCGTCGCCTTCGTCGCGGTCGGCGCCGGCCGCCTCTGGGTCTCGGCGCGGATGAGTCCGTGAGTACGCCGGAGCCGCAGCGGCGTCCGCCCCTGCGGCCCTCGCCGCTGCTGAGCCGCGGCCTCGGCGTACCCTGGCTCTTCGCTGCCGTCTACTCCTCGATCGGCTTCTCGATCTACTTCGCGCTCGGCGTCGTCGCCGACCGCGGCCTCGGCCTCACGCCGCTGATCTTCCTCGCCGCCGGGCTGCTCTTCGGCCTCACCGCTCTCACCTACGTCGAGGGCGGCGCGATGCTGCGCGAGCGCGGCGGCTCTTCCAGCTTCGCCCGCCACGCCTTCAACGAGCTGATCGCCTTTATCGCCGGTTGGGCGATCCTGATCGACTACCTAATCGTTCTCGCCCTGGCGGCGATCTCCGTGCCGCACTACCTGCAGCCGGTCTCTGGCAACCTCGCCGACCCCGGCTGGGAGATCGGCGTCGCTGCCGCGGTGATCCTCACCGCCTGTGTCCTAAACGTCCTCAACATCACCGGCAAGGGACGGCAGGCATGGCTCGTCACCTTGGCCCTCGCCGACATCGCCCTGCAGCTGGCGGTGATCGCGGTCGGACTGCTTGCTGTCTTTCACCCGGACCGGCTGACCGACCAGCTCGACCTCTTCGCCGACCCCAACTTTACCGACATCGTCTACGCCGGCGTGATCGCGATGCTCGCCTACGCTGGGATCGAGGCCGCCTCCGACCTCGCTCCGGACATCGAGGTCCGGCGGCGAGACCTGCGGCGGGTCGTCACCCTCGGCGTCGTCGCCGTGCCGCTCGTCTACGCCGGGATGGCCGCGATCGCGCTGATGGCGGTGCCGGTGGTCGCCGGGCCTCAAGGCCCCGAGACCGCCCTCGGCAACGAGTTCGTCGAGGCGCCGCTTCTCGGCGTGGTCTCCGCATACAAACCGGCCTGGGTGGCGGACTCGATGCGCTGGATCGTTGCCCTCGTCGCCACACCCGTCTTGGTCTGGGCGGCGAGCACGGCGATGCTCGGCGTCTCCCGCCACATCTACACGCTGGCGATCAACCGCCAGATCCCGAGCTGGCTGGGCAAGCTCGGCAAGAGCCACCCGACGCCGCACGTGGCGATCGCACTCTGCGGCCTGATCGCGCTCGGCCTCGTCATCCCTGCTGACGTCAAGCTGCTCGCTGGCCTCTACGCCTTCGGCGCCACCCTGGCGATCACGATCGCCCACCTCTCGATCGTGCGTCTGCGCGTTACCGACCCCGATCGCCCCCGGCCCTTCCAGGTCGGCTGGAGCTTCAGCTGGCGCGGCGCCCGGCTGCCGGCACCGGCGATCTTCGCCGCCTTGGTCAGCGGCCTCGCCTTCCTCAGCGTGCTCGCCTACCACGACACCGCCCGCTGGGTCGGCGGCGGCTGGATGGCCTTCGGCCTGCTCTTCTACGTCGTCTACCGCAAGGTTTTCGAGGGCACGACCCTGACCAAGCGGGTCACGGTCAGCGAGCGGGCGCTGACCAAGCAGGTGCCCGAGGTCGCCTTCCGTCGCATTCTCGTGCCGGTCTTCGGCACCGGTCTCGACGACGACATCGTCTCGACCGCGGGCCGGCTCGCCGCGGCCGAGCAGGAGCAGTCGGACGGTCAGGTCGAGGACGCCCGGCTCGACCTCGTCTACGTGGTCGCGGTGCCGTTGAGCCAGCCGCTCGACGGCAACTTGCCCCCTGAGCAGGAGCAACAGGCGCAGCGAGCGCTGGAGCGGGCCCGCGAGGTGGGGGAGGAGTACGAGGACGTCGCCATCGGCGTCGAGCTGATCCGCGCCCGCGACGTCGGCGCCGGGATCGTCGAGGCGGCGCGACGTAACGGCGCCGAGGCGATCGTCGTCGGCGCCGAGCCGCCGACCAAGATCCGCGGCGGCGCCACCCTCGGCGGGATCGCGGAGAAGAAGCCGGCCGAGATCGGTGCCGCGACCGAGTACGTGCTGAAGAAGGCCCCCTGCCGGGTGCTGCTGACCGCGCCCCCCGACGCTGAATCGGCCTAGTATCAGGGCATGTTCATCCTGATCGTGGGCTGTGGGCGGGTCGGCTCCTCGGTGGCACGGGCGATGCTGCGCGAGGGCCACGAGGTCTCCTGCCTCGACGAGGACCCCGAGTCCCACGCCAGGCTCGAGGTCGGCCTCGAGAAGGGCTGGGAGGACCACGGCGGTCACTTCACCGTCGGCGCTGGACTCGAGACGGACGCGCTGGTCGCCGCCGGAATCGAGAAGGCCGATGCCTTTATCGCCTCCACCGACGGCGACAACACCAACATCGTGATCGCCCAGATTGCCCAGCGCCGCTACGAGGTGCCGACGGTGATCGCGCGGATCCTCGACCCGCTGCGGGCCGAGTGGTACCAGCGCCAGGGCGTGCACACGATCTGCCCGACCCGGGTTGCGATCGACATGCTGGAGAGCGCCGTGCGCGACGGTGCCCAACGCAACGGCGCCGGCGGCGCCGGCACCCAGCGCGAGGCGGTCTGAGCGTGTACATCATCGTCGTCGGAGCGGGCAAGGTCGGTTGGAATCTGACCCGCGAGCTGCTCGAAAAGGGCCACGAGGTGACCGCGATCGAGAGCAACCGACGCCGCTACCTGATGGTCGAGCAGGAGCTTGAGCACAACATCACCTACGGCGACGCCTCCGAGCTCTGGGTGCTGGAGCGGGCCGGGATTCAACGCGCCGACATGGTGATCGCGGTAACCGGCGACGACGAGGACAACATGCTGATCTGCCAGGTCGCCCGCGAGAAGTACGAGGTCGGCCAGGTGATCGCCCGCGTCAACAACCCGCGCAACCGCGAGCACTTCGACCTGCTCGGGATCAAACCGGTGGTCTCCGCCACCGACCTGATCCTGCGCCTGATCGAGCACGAGGTGCCCGAGTACGGTCTGATCCACCTGCTCGACCTGCAGGAGGAGCAGCTGGAGATCATCGAGATGCTGCTTGGCCAGGACTCGGTCGTCACCGGGCGTCGGGTCGGCGACCTCGAGATGCCGGAAGGGAGCCTGCTGATCTCGGTCCTGCGCGACGGCAAGGGCTTTGTCCCGGGTCCGGAGACGGTGCTCGAGGCCGGCGACGAGATCCTCGCCGTCCTCGACCCCGGCCGCGAGGACGACCTCAAGCAGCTCTTCGGTCCCGGCGGCGGCAACGGCGCCGGCACGGACGGCTGAGCCCGATGGCTGACCGTGAGGTCGACTTTCTCCTCATCGGCGGCGGCCTCGCTTCGGGCAACTGCGCCGCCGAGCTGCGCAAGCGCGGCGCCGAGGGTTCGATCCTGCTGGTCGGGCGCGAGCCGGAGCCGCCCTACGAACGGCCGCCGCTTTCCAAGGAGTACCTGCGCGGCGAGGCGGGGCGCGAGGACGCCTACGTCAACTCGCCGAGCTGGTATGAGGAGAACGAGGTCGAGCTGCGCACCGGCACCAACGTGATGTCGCTCGACCCGGCGGCCCGCACGGCGAAGCTGCAGGGCGGGGAGGAGGTGGCCTTCGGCAAGGCGCTGCTCGGCACCGGCGCGATGGTCAACATCCTCCGCGTCGAGGGCGCCGAGAACGAGGGCATCCACTACCTGCGCGCCTACGGCAACTCCGATGCGATCCGCGCAGACGCCGAGGCGGCGGAGCGCGTGGTCCTGGTCGGCGGCAGCTACATCGGCTGCGAGGTCGCCGCCTCGCTGACCGCGAGGGGCGTCGATTGCACGATCGTCACGATGGAGGACGTGGTCCTCTCGCGCACCTTCGGCGAGGACGCCGGCCGCTGGTTCCACGAGCTGCTCGAGTCCAAGGGCATCACCATTCATGGTGGCGAGGAGCTGGAGGCCTTCGAGGGCGACGGCCGGGTCAAGGCGGTGCTCGCCAAAAGCGGCCTCGCGGTCGAGTGCGACGCGGCCGTGGTCGGCGCTGGTGTGCGTCCCGACGCGATGCTCGCCCAGCGCGCCGGACTCGAGGTCGATGACGGCATCGTCTGCGACTCGAAGCTGCAGAGCTCAGTCGAGGGGATCTACGCCGCGGGCGACTGCTGCTCCTATGACAGCGTCATCCACGGGCGGCGGCTGCGGGTCGAGCACTGGGACGTGGCGATGCAGCAGGGAATGCACGTCGCCCGCAACATGCTTGGCGAGGAGGGCGACTACGACGTCGTTCCCTACTTCTTTAGCGACCTCGCCGACTGGGCCGGGCTCGAGTACGTCGGCCCCGCTTATGAGTGGGACGAGGAGATCTGGCGCGGCGACCGCGACTCCGGGCAGTTCTCGGTCTGGTACTTGAAGGACGGCCGCGTCGCCGGCGCGCTCAGCGTCGACCGCTCCGAAGACCTCGCCGAGGCTCGCCGCCTGCTCGCCGACCGCGTCGACGTCTCTGCCGCCAAGGCCCAGCTCGCCGACCCCGACAGCGACCTTTCAGCCGTCGCCTAGCAAGCAGATATCCTGAGGTTCTCTCGATGCGGCCTGGTGTAATGGCAGCACGCCTCGCTCTGGACGAGGTAGTCGGGGTTCGAGTCCCTGGGCCGCAGCTGAAATGAGCGTCCGCAACCGCCTCCTGCTCACTACTGCGCTGCCGCTTGCCGCGCTCGCGATCGCCGGCTGCGGCGGCGGAGACGACGAGACGACCGAATCGGCTCCCGAAGCGACGATCCCGACGACGACGGCGCTGACCAAGGACGAGCTGATCGAACAGGGTGACGCGATCTGCGCCGAGGTCAACGCGGCGGTCGGCGGCATCGGCGCCAGCGAAACCGAAGTGGCGGGTGGGACGGCCGGGCAGGTCGCCGACCTCTACGTCGGCATGGTCGAAAGCCTGAAGCGGCTTGGAACCCCCGCGGAAACCGACGGCTATCCCGAATTCTCCAGCGCTGCTGAAGCGCTCTCCCAGGCGGAGGGCGAAGTGAAGCTGGCGGCCGAACGGGGCGACAGCACCGGCCTCTCCACGACGGAATCGAGCGCCTCCTCGGCCCTGGCCTCCTTCCAATCCGAGGCCCAGTCCTACGGCTTCGAAGACTGCGGCGAAGGGCCCAGCGCCCCGGTTTCGGGCTCCGCGGCGGGGGAAGCCCCGCTCGAAGAAGAAATCGCGCCCGAAGGCCTCGAAGAAGAAGCGGAAGTGGCTCCTGAAGAAGTCGAACCGGCGCCCGAAACGGGCGGCGCTGGCAGCACCGGCGGCGGTGCTGAAGCAGGCGGTGGGACGGAAGGCGGCGCCCCCGAAACGGGCGGCGGCTCAGGCGGTATCGGCCCCGGCTAGGGGCCGGTCGTCTCGAATGTCTCGGTCACCACGTACTCAGCGCTCCAGCTCGATTTGGTTGCGCAGGCAGGACTGCTTCCCGGCAATCTCGACAGGGCTACTTCGTCGGCGATTGCCGTCGTCCGACGCTTGTCGCGGCGCACGGTCAGGCGCGCCTCGTCGGCACCGAAAACGCAGTCGATTCCAAAGTTGCAACCGACGAACCGCAGCTTCACGGGCGTGACTAGCTGCCCCCGCTCCCGGCTCGTCGAGGAACCCTGCGCCTCATAGGGCATGTCCACGGCGGACACTCTCGGGCACGGGTCGCAGCCGGCGAGAGAAAGCTCTCGAATTTCGACATCCTCACCCGTCACGCGGCCGACGGCGAGCGACCTGGCGCATGTCTCGCCGAAAGGAGAGGAGAACCGGACCTCCTCAGCCGCAGCGGTTACCCGGATCTCCCGACCCGGGTCGGCGGAGTCCTCCGTCAGCAGGAGCACGATCGCAACGGCAACGAGGGCGAAAAAGGCTGAGGCAAGGGCCTTGGGCAAGAGCGGCATAGCGCTCGGATTCTCTCAAGCGCTCTTCTAGGCGGCGGAGCTCTTCTCCCAGGCCCCGTACAGCTGCGCGTAGGTGCCGCCTGTCTCGATCAGCTCCTCGTGCGTGCCGGCCTCGGCGATCCGGCCCCCTTCGAGGACGACGATCTTGCCGGCGCGGCGGATGGTCGATAGGCGATGGGCGATGACGATCGCGGTGCGTCCCGTCAGCAGTCGCTCCAGCCCACGCTCGATCGTTCTCTCGGTGCGCACGTCGACGTTGGAGGTCGCCTCGTCGAGGATCAGGATGCGGGGCTCGGCCAGCAACGCCCGCGCGAAGGCGACCAGCTGCCGCTGCCCAGCAGAGAGCTGGACGCCGCGCTCGCCGACCTCGGTCTCGATCCCTTCCGGCAGCGCCGCGATGAACTCGGTGGCGCCGACCGCCGCCGCGGCCGCCTCGATCTCCTCCAGGGTCGCCTCCGGCCGCCCAAAGGCGATGTTCTCGCGCACGCCGCCTGAGAAGAGAAATCCCTCCTGGGGGACGATGCCGAGCTGGCGCCGCAGAGCCTGCTGTTGCACCTCGCGCAGGTCGTGCCCGTCGACCAGAACCCGTCCCTGCTGCGGGTCATAGAAGCGCGCCACCAGCTTGGCGAAGGTCGACTTGCCGGCCCCGGTGGCGCCGACCAGCGCCAGCGTCTGCCCCGGCGGCACGTGCAGGTCGACGTCCTCCAGCGCCCAGTTCTCATCGGTGTAGGAGAACCAGACGCCCTCCATCTCGATCTCGCCGCGCAGCACGCCCGGGTCGATCGCCTCGGGCGCGTCGACCATGTCGGGCTCGGTGTCGAGCAGCTCGAAGATCTTGTCGAGGGCCGCCATCCCCTGCTGGTAGGTGGTGTAGAGCTGGGAGAGCTGCTGGATCGGGTCGAAGAAGACCTGGAGGTAGCCGATGAAGGCGACGACGACGCCGACCTGGAGCGTGTTGTCGATCACCTGGCTGCCGCCGTAGAGGATGATCGCCGCGGTACCGACAGCGGAGAGCAGTTCGACCGCGGGGAAATAGGAGGCGTTGAGGTAGACCGTCTTCATGTTCGCCTCGCGATTGGCCTCGTTGAGCTCGGTCATCGCCGCCATATGGCGCGGCTCCTGGCCGAAGCTGCGCACCACCCGCACGCCGCTGAGCGTCTCTTGCAGGTAGGAGGTGACGGCGGCGATCCGCTCCCGCGTGGCCCGGTAGGCGCCGTGTGAGGCGATCCGGAAGACGACACTTGCGATCGCGACGAGGGGGAAGGTGAGGAAGGTGACCAGTGCCAGCTGCAGGTCGAGCAGGAGCAGGATCACGACCACGCCGACCAGGGTCAGCGTGCTCGAGAGCAGGGTTACAACGCCGCTGGTGACTAGCTGGTTGAGCGCCTCGATGTCGTTGGTCATGCGCGAGATCAGCACCCCGGGGCTGCGTCGGGTGAAGAAGCCGATCGACATCGCCTGCAGGTGGGAGAAGACCCGCTCGCGCAGGTCCTGCAGGGCGCGGGTGCCGACCCAGCCGACCAGGTACGTCTGCGCGTAGGTGGCGCCCGCGTAGACGACAGCGATCGCGAGGAAGGCGACGACGATCCGGGTCAGCGCGGCGCTGTCGCCAGGGACGATCCCCGCGTCGATCGCCTGCCCGGCAAGGTAGGGGGGAGCCAGCGCGGCGCCCGTCGCGGCGAGCATCGCGACGAAGGTCAGCGCCACCCGGCCGCGGTAGGGGCGCAGCAGCCCGGTCATCCAGCGCAGCTTGCGGGCGCGTTGGTCTTCCCCGCGAATCAGCCGCCAGAGATCTCGGATCGCGTTGCTCACAGCCGTGCTAGCTCCTCGCGTTGCTCTAGGTCGCGCTGCAGGAAGACCGAGTCGGGGAGGCCGTGCTCGGCGATCTCGCGGTAGAAGCCGCAGCCCTCGAGTAGCTCCTCGTGGGTGCCGCGGTCGACGATTCGGCCCCCGTCCATCACCACGACCTCGTCGGCGAGCGAGACCGTCGAGAGGCGGTGGGCGATGATGAAGGTCGTTCGCCCGGTCATCACCTCGCGCAAGCCGCCCTTGATCGCCGCCTCGGTGGTCGCGTCGACCGAGGAGGTGGCGTCATCGAGGATCAGGATGCGGGGATCGGCGAGCAGGGCACGGGCGATCGCGACTCGCTGCCGTTGACCACCCGAGAGCGTCAACCCGCGCTCGCCGACGAGCGCTTCGTAGCCGCCGGGCAGGTCGCGGATGAACTCGTCTGCCTGGGCGCGCCGGGCCGCCGCTTCGATTTCCTCCTGCGTCGCGTCGGGGCGCGCGTAGGCGATGTTCTCGGCGATGCTGGCGCTGAAGAGGAAGCTGTCGTCGCTGACGAAGGCGATGTCGGAGCGGAGCGAGCTAACGTCGACTGTACGCACGTCGGCGCCATCGACCAGCACTGACCCCTCGCTGGGGTCGTAGAGCCGTGCGATAAGGGCCACCAGGCTGGTCTTTCCGGACCCCGACGGGCCGACCAGGGCGACCGTGCGCCCTGCCTCGATCGCCAGGCTGATGTCGGTCAGGGCGGGCGCCGCTCCGTCGTAGCGCAGCGTCGCGCCGCGCAGCTCGATCCGGCCGTCGCCGACCGGGAGAGCCGGCGCATCTGGTGCGCTCTCGATCATCGGCTCCCGGTCGAGGATCTCGAACAGCCGGTTGCCGGAGGCGATCGCCCGCTGCGCCATCCCCATCGCCATCCCCAGCATCCGCATCGGCGAGGCCAGCATCATCACGTAGGTGTAGAAGGCGGTGAAGGCGCCGAGGCTGAGGTTGCCGGCGATCACCTGGCGGCCGCCGACCAGCAGGACCAGGGCGACCCCTACTTGCGGCAGCAGTCCCAGCAGCGGCGAGAAGAAGGCCTGCAGGCGGGTCGAGTAGATGCTCTGGTCGAAGACCCGTGTGACGGCACGGCGGAAGCGGTGCAGCTGGTGCTCCTCACGGGCGAAGGCCTTGACGATGCGGATCCCGGAGACGTTCTCCTCCGCCTCCGCGGTCAGCTCGGCGATCCGCTGCTGCACCTCCTGCACGGCGGGACGGGAGACGCGGTTGTAGCGGGAGGCGGTGTAGACGACGAAGGGGGCGGGGGCAAGTGCGAGCAGCGCCAGCCAGGGGTCGAGGGCGATCATCACCGCGCAGGCGAGGGTGATCGTCAGCAGGTTCTGGGTGATGAAGATCAGGCCGTAGCCGAGGAAGAAGCGGATCGACTGCAGGTCGACGGTGGCGCGCGACATCAGCTGCCCCGTCTGCTGTGAGTCGAAGAAGCTCAGCTCGAGTCGTTGCAGGTGGGCGTAGAACTTCTGGCGCAGGTCGAACTCGACCGCCAGCGAGACCTTGCCGGCGACGATCCGCCGCACCAGGGTCAGGCCGAGGCGCAGGACGCCAGCGACGAGGATCGCCGCCGCCAGCGGCAGCAGGTCGGGCTGCTCGCCCGCCTCGATCGCGTTGATCGCGCGCCCGATCAGGTACGGGATCAGCACCGTCATCCCCATTGCCGCCCAGGCAAAGACGAGCGAGCCCCATAGCTGCGGGCGGTAGGGGCGCAGGAAGCCCATCAAGCGACGGAAAGTGCGCATCATCACTCACTATACAAAGTGAAGTATTGCCTCGGGAAAAGCGCTTGGCCGAGGAGATTCGCGCCCTCACGGGGGAGATCGGAGCGGCTGCCGGCCTTATTTGAAGCATGAGCCCATCGCTAGCCCCGAGGTTGCGTCACCTGCCAACCACCGCGGTGCTGGAGCGCAACGTGTCGGTCGCGCAAAGCTTTCTTGCTCGCTTGCTGGGCCTTGCCTTTCTTAGCCGTGACCAGGTCGGTGGCGGCCTGCTGATTCCACGCTGCGCCAGCGTCCACACCTTCGGCATGCGCTTCCCGCTGGACCTCTACTTCCTCGACGAGCAGGGCGAACCGTTTGCGATTCGGAGGCAAGTCCCTCCGCGCCGTGTGGTTTTCGCCCACGGTGCGACGGCGGTGCTAGAGGTTCCCTCTCCGGCGGGGGGAGAGATTTCGTCTCATCCGACTTAGGAGGGCAATGCTGCCCCAGCGACGAGAGACCGCCAGCTTGGTCGTCTGCGAGGACGACACGTCGACGCTGGAGCTGCTCTGCGACCACCTGGCGGCAGACAGGTTTGGGGTGCTGCCGGCGCCGAGTGCCTCTGACGCGCTGCGCCTCTGCCGCTACAACCAGCCGGACCTGCTGCTGCTCGACATCACGCTTCCGGACGCGTCGGGCCTCGACGTGCTGCGCGAGATTCGCAAAGCGAACGGGATCGACTCTCGCTTCAACCCGCGGCTGCCGGTAATCATCCTCACCGGCCGGGGCTCCGACGAGGACCGCGTGCGTGGCCTCGAAACCGGTGCGGACGACCTCATCGTCAAGCCCTTCTCGTATCCCGAGTTGCGGGCGCGGATCGGCGCCGTGCTGCGGCGCGGCGCGGACGCGAGCGAGGGGCCGTGTCGAGTGGGAGAGCTCATCATCGACCCGGTCCGGCGCAAGGTCTGGGCTGGAGAGCGGGAGGTGCAGCTCTCCAACAAGGAATTCGGCCTGCTGCGGATGCTCGCTGCCGACCCCTCCCGGGTCTTCTCGAAGCGAGAGTTGCTGGGAGAGGTGTGGGGGTACCACAGCCCGGGCCGGACCCGGACGCTGGACTCGCATGCGAGTCGCCTGAGGCGCAAGCTCGACCCCGAGCATGGTCGCTACGTCGTCAACAGTTGGGGCTACGGATACAGGCTGGTCGACCGGTGAGCGAGGCGATTCAGCTCCTCGTCAGCTGGCCGCTGGTCGCGTCGATGGCGGCGGCGCTGACCGCGCACGGCCTGCGATCCGGCCGGCGGCGCAGCGCGATCAACCAGGCCCTGCACGAGCTACGCCGCCCGCTCCAGGCGATCGCGCTCGCCTCCGGACCCGAAATCGGCGGCGCTGTGGCTCGATGACTCCGTCCGGCTCGCCGCCGCCGCGCTCGAACGGCTCGAGCGCGAGGTCAACGGCGAGCGGCCTGCCACGACCGCCACCGCTGTCGCCTGCGAGCCGCTGCTTCGCTCTTCGGTCGCGCGCTGGAAGGCGCGGGCAGCGCTCGGGGGCGCCTCGCTGGATCTGCGCGGGAGGATCAGTGGGGCGACGGTCCACGGCGATCGCACCCAGCTGGCCCAGGCGCTCGACAACCTGATCCTCAACGCGATCGAGCACGGCGGTCCCTCGATCCTGGTTGAGGCGCACAGGCGGGGAGGCGATCGGCTGCGAGTAGCGGTGATCGACTCCGGTCGGGCCACACGGGCTGGGTACCGCCGCGATAGCCCTGCCGAGGTGATTGCCCGGCTGACGGGGAGGCGTCGGCGCGGGCATGGGCTGAGCGTGGTGCGCCGCGTCGCCGCCGATCACGGCGGTCGCTTCGCCCTGCGTTGCTCAGAGCAGGGCTCGGTCGCTGTGCTCGAGCTGCCGTTGTCCGCCGCCGCGAGCCCCATCGCGGCGTGAGCCACTTGGCGGGATGAGCAGGCGGGGCAGGGCGATTGCCTTCCTGGCCGGCGCGTTGCTCGCCGCCGGGCTGGCCGCCCTGATCGCCGACTCGTACGGGTCGAGGTTGGCGACCGGCTACGGTCCGCTGCGCCAGGTCGTCGTGCTCAGCGCCGGGCTGCGCGAGGGAAGGCCGATAGGTCCGCAGGAGATCGACGCTGCGCTGGAAGTGCGGCGGGTGCCGACCAGGTTCGTGCCGCCCAGTGCGCTGTCGGCTCCCGGTGACGCATTGGGACTCGCCCCGGCGACGACGTTGCCGGCGGGCTCTTACCTGGTCGGCACGCAGCTCCGCCCGCCACGAAAGCAGCCGACGCACGAGTTGGGCGACGGCCGGCGCCCGGTCGAGATCTCGGTCAGCGGCGCGGCCGCCGTGCTCGCGGCCGGTCCGGCGCCCGGCGGGAGAAGGGTCGACGTCGTGGTGACGACCGAACCGAGCGGCCCCGGACCGGGTCGCACTTATGTCGCCGCAGCCGGGGTTCCGCTGATCGCGCTGGGGCCCGGCGTCGATGGGCCGGGACCGGGCGGCCTCTCAGCTGCGACGCTGGCTCTTACGCGGGGTCAGGCGCTGCGCTTGATCGCCGCCGAGAGCTTCGCCCGCAAGCTGACACTGATGCCGGAGGGCTAGGTGGGCGAAGCTCGGGACCGCCAGATCGAGGAGCTCGCCGGTGCGCTGCGCGGTCGCCTGGTCGAGCGGCGGCGAGCGGCAGCAGCCGTGGGCTCGGCTCACGGAGCCGAGTTGCGCGACGAGATCGAGAGCCTGGTCGAGGAGGGAGCGGCTTTGCTTGGCGCCCGGGACCGGGAGGCGGTCGAAGCCCGAGTCGTGCGCGACACCGTCGGCCTCGGGCCGTTGGAGGACCTGCTCGCCGACCCGGCGGTCGAGGAGGTGATGGTCAACGGGCCCGGCAGCGTCTACGTCGAGCGGAGTGGGCGAATCGAGGTGACCGACGTCTCCTTTTCCAATGAGGAGGCGCTGCGCAACGCGATCGAGCGGATCCTGGCCCCGCTCGGCCGGCGCGTCGACGAGCTCAGTCCGATGGTCGACGCGCGGCTTGTCGACGGCTCACGCGTCAACGTCGTGATCCCGCCGCTGGCGATCGACGGACCGGCGCTCTCGATCCGTCGTTTCGGCGTGCGCCGCCTCGGACCCGACGAGCTGGTTGAGCTGGGCGCCCTGACCTCCGGCCAGCGTCAGCTGCTCGAGGCGGCGGTCTCGAGGCGACGCAGCGTCCTGATCAGCGGCGGCACCGGCTCCGGCAAGACCACCCTGCTCAATGCCCTCTCCAGCTTCATCGCGCCGGGGGAGAGGGTGGTGACGATCGAGGATGCGGCCGAGCTAAGACTCCAGCAACCGCACGTGGTGCGACTCGAGAGCCGTCCGGCCAGCGTCGAGGGGCGCGGCGAGTTCACCGTCCGCGATTTGCTGCGGAACGCCCTGCGCATGCGGCCCGACCGGATATTGATCGGCGAGGTCCGCGGCGCCGAGGCACTCGACCTGCTCACCGCGCTCAACACCGGTCACGACGGGGCGCTCTCGACGATCCACGCCAACTCCCCGGCAGATGCGCTCAGCCGCCTCGAGACCCTCGTGCTGATGGCGGGCGTGGGACTGCCGCACGAGGCGATCGCCGCACAGGTGCGGAGCGGCATCGACCTCGTCGTCCAACTCGAGCGACGCACTGACGGCACCCGCTGCGTCACCGAGATCGTGGAGGTTCCGCGAGCGACGCGGGAATCTTTGTGATGAGCGCGACCGGGCCGCTGCTGCCGTTGGCAGGCGCCGCCGCGGGCGGTCTGTTGGCCTTGGCGACGCGGGAAGCCGTCTTTGCCAGCCCAGCCTTGACCCGCTGGCTGCGCATGGCGCTGGAGCCGCTGCTGCGCGCCGGGCGCGAGGGCTACTCGCCTTCGACGCTCGAGCGCCGCCGTCTGGCGGCGCTCGGGACGCTGGGCGTCGTCGCCACCGGCTGGTTCCTCGCCGGACCCGTCGTTGCTCTACCTCTCGCGATCGCAGGCCCGAGTCTCGCCGCCTGGACGATCTCCAGCCGCCGTCGCCGTTACCGCGCGAGGGTCGAGCGGGCGCTGCCGGACGTGGCGATGGCGGTCGCCGACTCGCTCAGCGCCGGTCGCTCGTTGCGCGCCTCGCTCCCGGCCGCGACCGCCTCGCTGGAGGGTCCGGCGGCGGTAGAGCTGACCCGGCTCGGCGCCGAGCTCGACCTCGGCTCACCCACCGACGCGGCGATCGAGGCGTGGCGGAAGCGAATGCGCTCGCTCCGGGTCGACGCCTTCGCCGCGGCCCTGCTTAGCCAGCGCTCTGCCGGCGGCGACCTCGCCGGCCTCCTGCGCCGCTTCGCCGAGGGCGCCGCCGAGCGTGACCGGGTTGCCGAGGACGCGCACTCCGCGACCGCGCAGGCCCGCTTCACGGGGTTGCTCGTCGTCGCGATGCCAAGCGGCGGCGCCGTCTTCGCTGAGCTGCTCCAGCCGGGTTTCATCGTCGGCCTGCTCGGCTCGCCGGCGACGGCCGTGCTCCTCGCTTTCGCCGCCGCGCTCCAGATCGCCGGGTTCGTCGCAATCCGGCGTCTGGCGCGGGTGGTCGAGTGATGTCGCAGAAGCTGGCCTGCGCAGTAGCGGGCCTTCTTGTCGCGTTGTTCGCTGCGCCCGTGGCGCCGGGACGCCTCTCGATCCTGGTCCTGGTTGGGATGCCGCTGGCGAGCTTCTTCGTTCCGGATGCGATTCGGGAGCGAGGGGCCCGCCACCGCCAGCATCGCCTCGTCGCCGCTCTGCCCGACGCCCTCGACTTGCTCGCGGTGAGCACCACGTCCGGGCGCAGCGTCGCCGCCGGCTTTGCCGAAGTCGCCGGCGCGGGGGAGGGCCCGTTGGCGGACGAGCTGCGGGCGACGGTGGCCGGACTCGCCTGCGGCGAGCCCCTGCCGGAGGCGCTGAGATCGTTGCGCGCTCGTGTTCCCGGCAGTGAGATCGCTGCGCTCTGCGCCTCGATCGAACGCTCGCGCCAGTTCGGCTCGCCGCTCGCCGAGCAGTTGCGCCGCCAGGCCAGCGCTTTGCGTCGCGACCAGCGCCGCGCGGTCGAAGAGCGCGCCGCCCGCGCCGCGCCGAAGATCCAGCTCGTCGTCGCCCTCGTCCTCGTCCCCTCGGTCCTGCTGATGATCGCCGCCGCCCTGATCGCCAACGCCGACGTGCTGCTCGATTCGGCTTAGCGCGGGCTCAGTCCCCGGCGTCATCCCTTAGACGGTCGAGGGCTTCCGCAGCTTTTGGGTGCCCCAGCTCCTGTGCGACTTCAAAGGCGGCTTCCGCCTCGTCCCACTTCCCGTTTTCGAGCAGGATTGCACCGACGTTGTAGGCGCCTTTGGCCTCACCCCGCTCGGCGGCTCGTCTGAACGCCTCCAGTGCCTTCGCTTTCTTACCGTCTTCGAAAAGCCTGCTTCCAACGGTGAGTGCCGCCTCGGGGTGGCCCAGCTCGTCGGCACGGTAAAACGCTGCCATGGCCTGCTCGTCGTCCTCTTCGTCCTCATGGAGAAGCCCGAGCATGTAAGCCGCTTCTGCGCTTCCTTTCTCGCTGGCTTCGCGCAAAATGGCCATTCCTCGCTCCGACTCCCCGCGCTGAATGAGCATGCCGCCCAGTCTCGCCAGCGCCTCGCCATGCCCCCGCTCGTCGGCTCGACGGAAGGCGGCCTCCGCTTCGTCGAACCTCTTGAGATTCCACAGCAGCGTTCCGAGGTTGAGCGAGCCGGCCGCCTCTTCCAGCTCGTCGGCTCGACGGAAGGCGGCCTCGGCCTCCTCGGTCCTTTTATCCGCGATCAGCAGGTTCCCGAGGTTGACCGATCCTCCCGCGACCCCCAGCTCGTCGGCCCGGCGGAGGACGGCCTCGGCCTCTTTCAGGTCTCCGCGTTGCTGGAGCAGGCTGCCGAGGTTGGTGCATGCCATGCCGGCGATCTCGGAGGCGTCGGACTGCATGGCGCGCCTCAGCGCCCGCTCGGCCCTGGTCACCCACTCCTCTTCCTCCGTCAGGATTCCGTGCGCCATTGCGACCGAGGCAAGCTCGAGCGCCTGCCGGTCGCTCGAGGCCTCGAGGAAGCAGAGCCATGCGTCGCCGTTGATCTCGCGATCGAGCGCGGCGTCCACGAACTCGACGAGATGGTCGTCGACCTCGAGCTCGTCTTCACCCGACAGTAGAGCCACGGTCGCATAGAGCGGCTCGCGGGCCCACTCGAGGCCCTCCTCGAAACCCTCGTCACTGGGGGCGGCCTCCTCGGGAAGGTAGCTCTCATAAGCATCCCGGAGGACTGTCTTCGGCATGGGGGTGGAGATCCCGGCGCGGCGCCAGTCAATTGCCGCAAAGGCGATTGACTGGCCGTGCGGGGAGAAGGGCGCGCCGGGGCGGTGGCATCCGGTTCTCAGCTTTTCCTCCAGGTCGTCCGTTGCGACCATGAACTCGCCGATGCCCTGGCGGGCGATCTGGTCGGCGGCTGCGGGTGCGAATTCCTCGAGTCGCCCAACCTCCTCAGGGCTGAGCTCCAGGGACAGGTCGATCTCGGTGGCGACGGCAAGGATCTCCTCCAGCGACTCTCTCCGTGCGAGGTCGTCGTCGCCCATCCAGCGCAGTCCCTTCCCGCCCGCGGTAGCGAGGACGACGAACCGGCAGTCCAGCGCGTCCATGTTCTCGAGCACATAGGGCCTCATGCCGCCTATTTCCGCATTCACGTAGCGCTCAAGGTCATCGAGCCAGAGGATCGCCTCCTCGCCATGCAGCTCCTCGGGGAACGAAACTGTCGTGAGGTCGTGGATCGCTTCCGCGTCTACTGGCGCTACCAGATAGGCCTCGGGCATCTGCCGCTTGGCCGCCTCGAATAGCGCCCGCGTCTTGCCGGCCCGGCTGGGCCCGGAGACGACGATTATCTGGGTCGCGTCCGCCTCCCGGGCCTCGGCGAGGCTTTCGTCGAGCAGGTCGTCGACATCGAGCGACAGGTAGTCGCTTCCGTCCCCGTGCCCAATCGCCTCCAGGGCCTCCGGCGTCTCCGGGGCGACCCCGACCTGGCTCGCTTCGAGATCGGCGACCCGCTCGATTGGGCAGTGAAGCAACCCTTGCCGGTCTCTCTGGGAAGCGCGCGGGTCGTCTTCCCTTTCCCCTTCGCCGATTTCTTTAGCCAGGCGGAAGGCGTCCTCGGCTTCCTCCTCTCGGCCGAGCGCCGAGAGCATGCCTCCGAGCTTCATAGCCGCGGTGAAGTTCCCCGCCTCAGCCGCCCGACGGAACGTCGCGAGAGCCTCCTCCTCGCGTCCGCTGCGGTCAAGCAGGTGGGCGAGCGCTATTCCCGCGTCGGTATTCCCAGCTTTCTCGGCACGGCGAAGGGATCGCTCCGCCTCACTCAAGTTTTCGCGTTCCCACTGCAGAAGGCCGAGGTTGAGCGCGGCATCGGGATACCCACCCGCTTCTGCTCGCCGGAAAGCGGCTTCGGCCTCATCGGGCCGCTTGCGGGCTTTCAGTAGAAGGCCTAGGTTGAGCGCGGCGCCAGCATTTCCCGCCTCCTCTGCGCGCCGGTAGGCCGCCTCGGCGCTTCTCCAGTCACCTTCCTCCTCGAGGAGGATCCCGATGTATGCGGGTGCGTTCTCATTGCCGGCCTCCTCGGCACGCCGGAAGGCATCCATCGCCTCCCTCATCTTTCCCTGCTTTCTGAGCAAGACGCCGAGGTTCAAGGGGGCCTCGGGGTACCCCGCTTCCTCTGCACGCCGCAGCGAGTCTCTCTCTGCAGCCTCGTCGTCGCGTTCGGAATAGATGCGCGCGAGCTGCATCGACGCTCCGCCATGGCCGGCCTCCTCGGCGCGATGCAGGGCTTCCTCCGTTCCCTCCTTATCGTCGCGCTCCTGAAGCAGGACGCTGAGGTTGAAGTTGGCGCTCGCCACGAGGTCGGGGTCATCTGATCCCGCCGCCTGCCTGATCGCCTGCTCGGCGAGTTCGGTCCAGGGCGAGGCCGGGTCGCCCTCGCTGAGCTTGTAGGCCGTATTGGCGAGGTCGAAGGCGTGCTCGTCGCTCGCGGCGCGCTGGAAGTGCTGCCACGCCCCCCGCTTGATTTCGTTGCCCAGGTCCCTCTCGACATAGGAGACGATGTGGTCGTACGCCCGGAACTCGTCCCGCCCCGAGATCAACGCCACGGACGAGTACAGCGGCTCGCGCGCCCATTTGAGGCCTTTGGCAAAGGCCTCGTCGCTGGGGTCGGCGCTTTCGGGGAGGTACTCCTCGTAGGCCTCACGCAGCAGGGCCCGTGGGATCGGGTCGATGATGCCGCACCGGTGCCAGTCGACGACCGTGTAGGCGACCGCCTGCCCATGGAGCGATTTGAGGTCACCGCGCCTGTGTTCGCCGGAGAACAGCTTATGCTCGAGCTCTTTGCCGGCAATCATGTACTCGCCGATCCCCTCGCGGGCGATCTGCTTGGCGGCGGCGGGCGCGTAGTCCGTCAGGCGCCGCCGCTCAGCGTCGCTCAACTCCGATTTCAGCCTGATCTCGCGGGCGTGCGGCATCAAGTCAGCCAGCGGGCCCGAGAAGCGGGTGGGCTTCCCGGCGACCTGAAGGCCTTTGCCTCCCGCCGTGGCGAGGATCGTCACCGGGTATCTCCGCTTGCCCAGCTCGTTCAGGACGGTGTACCGCATGCCCCGCGCCCCAACCCGCACGAACTGCTCGAGGTCGTCGAGCCAGAGCACCAGCGACTTGCTTCTCCGCCGCGGCACCATTCCCGGCTTGACCAGCTCGTCGATCGATTTGGCTTTCCTGGGCGCCACCAAGTTTGCGTCGGGCATCGCGCGTCGCATCGCTTCGAAGAGCGTTCGCGTTTGCCGGCCTTGGAGGGCCCCGAGACGACGATCAGGCGAGGCCCCTCGGATCGGTGCGCCTCGCTCAAGGCGACGTCGAGTTCCTCGTCGATGTCACGCACCAGGTATGTGGAGCCGTTCGTACGCCCAAGCCCGGAGAGGGCCTGCGGCGCCTCCGGCGCCACCCCGACTTCATGGGCCCCGAGCTTACGCACCGGTTGGATCGGAAAGCTGATCAGAGAGTCGAGTTCTTCGCGGCGCTCGGCGCCGACTTCGCGGGTCACCAGAAGGGCGGTGACGACGGCCCCCACGAAGGCTGCCGTCGGGATCACGATCTGAAGGTCGGTTACGCCAAGCGCCACCGCGAGGGCGGCGACGCCCACGGCGACGGGGATCCATCCCCCGATCAAGGTCCTCCACCGATGAAGAACCCGAGCATTTCCAGCTGCCTTGAGCATGATTGACGTAGGGGTATCGGCCTGCGCGGGCGTCCCTTGAGCGGGGAAAGGCTTCGGCCTACTCGGCGGCCTCTTCACGCAGGCGCATGGCGACCGCGGCGGAGGCGGTGCGGACGACGTCGAGCTCGGCGGCGTTCTCCTTGTGGCCGCTGACGTAGCAGCAGAGCATGCCCTCGACGAGCTCGAAGGCGAACTTCTCCGGCGCCTGCTCGCCCAGCCAGACGATGAAGGTGGGGGAGAAGAGGCGGCGCAACCAGACCTGGTCCTGGGCCTCGTTGGCGAAGATCTCGTAGCGCTCGTCGAGCGCCTCGCTCTCCAGCTTGACTCGCTCTTTGGAGCCACGGAAGGCGTCCTCGAGCCCCTCCAGGGCGCGCAGGCCGAACTTGCGCTGGCAGTAGAGCTCTGGGACCAGCTCAGCGCACTCGGAGACCTGGATCACCCCGATCGTGTAGCGGTAGTAGTTGGTCTGCCGGTTGCCTTTGCTGTCGGTCGTCTCCTCCTCGTAGGTGTAGAGGGCGAGGATTCCGTCGAGGCCGTCGGCAAGGGGGCCGGTCAGCGTGCGCTCGGCGTAGCGATCGTCGCCCTTGCGCAGCAACGGCGTGAAGGGGGGCAGCTCCCGCTTGCCGCCGACCGTCATCTGGCGCTGGGAGGCGTAGTGGTCGAAGAAGGCGTCCTCGGAGTGGGAGTCGGCGATCGCGAAGACGATCAGGAGGGCGATCAGCAGGCCGGCGAAGAAGGCGGCGGCGCCGACCCCGGGGCCGACGATCGCCGCCCCGGCGACGCCGCCGACGATCGCCGCCGCGGCGACCAGCGCCTGGGTCAGCGGTTTGCGCAGCAGCAGCTTGAAGTAGTGGCCGCGAAGGTCGTCGGCGTCGTCCGGGCTGGCCGGCGCCGCCTGCTCTGGCTGCTCCTCGCTCACGCGCGCAACCTAGCTCACGGGGTGCAAATGGGGTTGCACGATGGGATTGTGTTGCAAAGTGGGAGAAAGTGGGTTATTGTGCCGCTCGAGTTGAAGCCCAGGACCGGGGTGGTGAGGTTCCTCCCACCTCATCACCTCGGTCCTAACTCTCTTCCCAGGCCCAAGAAAGGACGCTCACGGGGATGGCATTTCGGGGTCTCTACGAGCACAGCCTCGACTCCAAGGACAGGCTCACGGTTCCTTCGCGGTTCCGGGCAGCTCTCTCCGACGGGGTGGTTCTCTCCAAGGGCTTCGACCCCTGCGTCTGGGTGCACACGACCGAGGAGTTCGAGCAGCTCTCGGAGCGCTTCCTGGCGCCGCACAGCCCCTTCGGCGGCGACGCCCGCCGCCTGCGCCGCCGCTTCCACGGCGGCTCCTTCGACGAGACGCTCGACTCGGCCGGGCGCATCCGCGTCCCCAAGCCGTTGATCGAGCACGCCGCCCTGACCGGGCCGTGCGTGGTGATCGGCGCCGGCGAGTACCTGGAGATCTGGAACGCCGAGGCCTGGGCCAAGCAGGAGGAGGAGCTGGACGCGACCGCTCCCCAGATTGCCGAGGGCCTGGCCGCCGGCGGGGGAGCCGAGTGAGATGCGGGCCCTGGCGGCGGGAGCGCCCGTATACGACTATCGCGACCGCGCCACGCGCGAAGCTCCAGTAAGGCGCGCAACCCTTCTTCGTATGCCGACCGAGCACCAACCCGTCCTCGCCCTGGAGCTGACCCAGTTGCTCGCGCCCCAGCCAGGGCAGACCGCCGTCGATTGCACCTTCGGTGGCGGCGGCCACGCGCGGCGGATCGCCGCTGAGCTGGGCCCCACCGGGACGCTCGTTTGCATCGATCGCGACCCCGCCGCGGAGGCCCGTTTCACCCGCTTTGCAGCCGAAACGGATTGCCGCACCCGTTTCCTCGGCCTCGACTTCGCGGCAGGGCTTCGCACCCTTCACGGCGAAGGCCTCCACCCAGAGATGGTCTACATGGACCTCGGTATGTCCTCGATGCAAGTCGACGCCTGGGAGCGCGGCTTCTCCTATTCCTATGACGCGCCCCTCGACATGCGGATGGACACCCGGCAACAGCTCAGCGCCGCCGACCTGCTCAACGAGTGGCCGGAGTCGCGGATGGCGCAGGTGCTGCGCCGCTTCGGCGAGGAGCGCTACGCCGGCGGGATCGCCCGTGAGATCGTCCGCCGCCGCCCGCTCAGCACGACCGCCGACCTCGTCGCCGCGGTCAAGGCAGGCATCCCGCCCTCGGCTCGCTTCGGTGGCGGCCATCCCGCCAAGCGCACCTTCCAGGCGATCCGGATCGCCGTCAACGGCGAGCTCGACTCGCTCGACGACGCGTTGCCGACCGCCTGGCGGATGCTGCCTCCGGGCGGCAGGCTCGCCGCAATCTCCTTCCACTCTCTCGAGGACCGCCGGGTGAAGCGCTTCCTCGCGGACCGCGCGAAAGGCTGCATTTGCCCGCCCGAGCTTCCAATCTGCGTCTGCGGTCGCGAGCCCGAAGCGGAGCTGCTGACCCGCCGCGCCGTCGCCCCCGGGGCGGAGGAGATCGCGGCGAACGCGCGCGCCAAGTCCGCGCATTTGCGCGCTGCCGTCAAGATCGGCGAGGCCCCCTGATGGAGGCTGCAACCGTACGCAGGGCTGCCGCGGCTCCGGCTCCGGCACGGCGCAGGGCTCCGGCGCGTACGCCCCAACGCTCCCGCCCAAAAACGAAACGCTCCGCCGGCGCCCAGCTGATCCCGATCGCCACCGGCGCCGCGCACGCCGTCCGCGGCCTGCCTGACACAAGTCTGATGGTCCGCCTCACCCACGGGCGGGCCTGGATCGGCCTGCTGGGCGTGCTGCTGGCAGGGATCGTCGCCCTCAACGTCCTCACCCTCAGCTTCGCCGCCACCGCCGGCCAGATCGACCAGAACATCCAGGCCCTCGACCAGGAGAACTCGATCCTGCGCAGCCGTGACGCGCAGCGCTCGGGCTCAGCTCGCGTCCGCCACGACGCCGCGGCGCTGGGGCTGGTCGTCCCGACCGGCGACGGGGTCGATGCCATCCACTCCAGCCCGGGCGACGTCGCGATCGCGGCAAAACGCCTCGCCGCCGCCGGCAGCGCCTACTGAGGACCGAACGCGATGAGGGTGATCGAGCGCAGGATCGGCCTCCTCTTCGCCGGCTTCCTCCTCTGCTTTCTGATCGTCATCGTCCGCGCCTTCTGGCTGCAGGGGGTGCAGGGCGCTCAGCTCGCCTCTGAGGCCTCCTTCCAACAGACCGAAACGGTCCCGGTCCCGAGCCTGCGAGGCAGCGTCTTCGACCGCCACGGCAACGAGCTGGCGGCCTCCGAGGATGCGGCCACGGTCTTCGCTGTGCCTTTCGAAGTCGAGAAACCGGTGCCGACCGCGGAGAAGCTGGCGCCGATTCTCAACCTCGATCCCAACGAGCTGCTGCGCACCTTGACCTCCGAATCGGGCTACGAGGTGCTCGCCCGCAAGGTCGCGATGCCGACCGCGGCGCGGATCGAACGTCTCGAGCTGCAGGGGATCGGCCAGGACCCCGACAGCCGCCGCACCTACCCGCAGGGCGAGCTGGCGGCGCAGGTAATCGGCGCCGTCGGCACCGAAAACGAAGGGCTAACCGGCCTCGAGGAGGGGGAGGACGAGATCCTCGGCGGGACCGACGGCGAGCGCCGGGTCGTCAAAGATGCCAAGGGCGAGCCGATCCGGGTAGAGACGGTGACGGCCGGCGAGGATGGCGAGGACATCCAGCTGACCCTCGACCCCGCGATCGAGGCGAAGGCGGAGCAGGTGCTGGCGGAAGTGGGGGAAACCTACGCGCCCAAGGGCGCCACCGCGATCGCGATGGACCCCCGCACCTCGGACGTGCTGGCGATGGCGAACTGGCCCCCGGTCGATCCCACCGATCTCTCCAGCGCCAGCGCGGAGGACCTGCTGAACAGGGCGACCGGCTTCACCTACGAGCCGGGCTCGACCTTCAAGGCCTTCACCGTGGCCGCGGCCCTTGAGGAGAAAGAGGTGACGCCGGGGTCGGCATTTACCTTGGCGCCGACGATCCAGGTCGCCGACCGCGTGATCGAGGAGTCGCACCCGCGCGGGACGGCGACGATGTCGGTCTCCGAAATCCTCGCTCACTCCTCGAACGTGGGCGCGGTGACGATCGGCCTGGGGCTCGGCAGCGAGCGCTTCAGCCGCTGGATCTCCCGCTTCGGCTTCGGGCGTCCAAGTGGGGTCGAGTTCCCCGCCGAGGAGCAGGGACTCGTGCCGGCGCTCGAGGAGTACTCCGGCTCGACGATGGGCAACCTGCCGCTCGGCCAGGGCCTCTCGGTGACGCCGATGCAGATGATGGCCGGTTACGCGGCGATCGCCAACGACGGCATCCTGCGCCAGCCGCGCCTGATCAAGCGGGTCGGCGACGAGGAGATGCCCGAGCCGGAGGGACGCCGGGTGATCGGCGCGGATGTCGCCGCCGAGGTGCGGACGATGCTCGAGGGCGTGCTCGCCCCCGGCGGCACCGCCTCCGAGGTCAGCGTCCCCGGCTACACGCTCGCCGGCAAGACCGGAACCGCCGAGGTTGCGGAAAACGGCACATACTCGGAGACCAAGTACGTCGCCTCCTTCATCGGCTTCGCCCCCGCGCAGGACCCGCGCCTGCTGGTCGCAGTGATCGTCGACCAGCCGCAAGGGGAAATCTACGGTGGCTCGGTCGCCGCTCCCGCCTTCGGCAGCATCGCGGCCTTCGCCTTGCCGTATCTCGGGGTGCCGCAGGAATGAGGATTCCAACGCGGCGGGTCCTGTCGCTGTAGGGACCCACCACCCCTTCCGGTAGCTAAAGCTTCCTCAGGGGGTGGTCCCCCCTACAGCGTCACCCGCCGCGAGGAAGCGCCCTGTGGCACGCCTAGAATCGGCATCACGGTGAGGCTCGCGGAGCTGGTCAGAGAGCTCGACAGCGCCCGGGTGATCGGGAGCGCCGACATTGAGATCGCCTCGCTCGCCTACGACAGCCACAAGGTCGAGACGGGGACGCTCTTCTTCTGCGTGCCGGGCGAGAAGGTGGACGGTCACGAGTTCGCCGCCGCGGTCATCGAGGCGGGCGCGACGGGGCTCGTGGTCGAGCGCGAGCTGGAGGTCGGCGTGCCGCAGGTGGTCGTGCCCGACGCGCGAGCTGCGATGGCGCCCCTGGCGGCGCGGTTCTGGGGCGACCCGACGGCGGAGCTGAAGATCGTCGGGATCACCGGGACCAATGGCAAGACCACCACCGCCTTCCTGGTGCGGGAGATCCTCGAGGCGGCCGGGGTGCGGTGCGGGCTGCTGGGGACGGTGAAGCAGGTGGTCGGCGGAAGCGAGGAGGAGGTCGAGCGGACCACTCCCGAGGCGATCGACCTGCAGGCGACCTTCCGGCGCATGCGCGATGGCGGGGACGAGGCATGCGTGATGGAGGTCTCCTCGCATGCGCTGGAGCTCCACCGCTGCGACGCGATCCATTTCGACGTGGCCTTGTTCACGAACCTGACGCAGGACCACCTCGACTTCCACGGCGACATGGAGGACTACTTCCGCTCCAAGCGGCGCCTGTTCGAGATAGGGCCGGGAACGGCAATCGTCAACGTCGACGACCCCTACGGCCGCCGCCTAGCCGGCGAGCTCGAGTGCGTGACCTTCTCTGCGGAGGGCGCGGATGCCGACTACGTCGCGCACACGGTTTCCTACGACGCGCACGGCTCGCGCTTCGCCGTGCGCACGCCTGCGGGCGAGACGGAGGTCCGAACCGCCCTCCCCGGCCACTTCAACGTCGCCAACGCGCTGGGAGCGCTGGCCGTGGCCATGGCGCTTGGAGTGGAGCCGGGCGTCGCGGCGGCAGCGCTGGCACAGGCGCCGCCTCCGCCTGGGCGCTTCGAGCCCGTTGACGAGGGTCAGGATTTCGCCGTCGTCGTCGACTACGCCCATACCCCGGACTCGCTGGAGAACGTGCTGCGGGCGGCGCGGCGACTCACCGCAGGACGGTTGATCGCCGTCTTCGGCGCCGGCGGCGACCGCGACCGCGACAAGCGGCCGAAGATGGGGCGGGCCGCCGCCGAGCACTCCGACTTGGCGGTCGTCACCTCAGACAATCCGCGCTCCGAGGATCCTGACGCGATCGTCGCCGAAGTCGTCGCCGGGATCGGCGAGGGCGTGGAGCGGGAGGTCGAGCCCGACCGCCGGGCGGCGATCGCCCTGGCGCTTCGCAGCGCTCGGCCTGGCGACACTGTCGTGATCGCCGGCAAGGGACACGAGCAGGGCCAGGAGTTCGAGGGCGGTCGCAAGATCCCCTTCGACGACCGCGAGGTGGCGCGCGAGGAACTGTGCAAGCTGGGCGGCGCCCGATGAGGCTGGCACCCGCCGAGATCGCCGCCGCCATCGACGCCGAGGTCCTCGCCGAGGGCGGCGAGGGATCGCCGCGACGGGCGACGATCGATTCCCGCGAGGCCGGCGAGGGCGATCTCTTCTTCGGCCTGAGCGGTGAGAACGCCGAAGGCGGCCGCTTCGCGCCCGAGGCAGTCAAGGCCGGCGCCTGGGGCGTGGTCGTCGACTCGTCGGCGCGTTCGCTGTTTGTCCGGGAGAGCACGACAAACAGCGAACGCGAGAGCGAGAGCGGTTGGGTCTTCGTCGTCGACGATCCCCTTGCGGCCCTGCAGGCGCTCGCCCGTGCCTGGCGGCGGGCGCTCGGCGCCCGGGTGGTCGGGGTGACCGGCTCGGTCGGCAAGACCTCGGTCAAGGACATCGCGCGGGCGCTGCTGCCGGGCCGGGTCCACGCCAACCGCGAGAACCTCAACACCGAGATCGGGTTGCCTCTGACCATCCTGGAAGCGCCCGAGGGCACCGACGTGCTGGTGCTGGAGATGGCGATGCGCGGCGCCGGCCAGATCGCCGAGCTGGCCGCGATCGCGGAGCCCGAGGTCGGCGTCGTCACCAACGTCGGGCCGGTCCACGTCGAGCTGCTGGGCTCGATCGAGGCGATCGCCGCCGCTAAGGCCGAGCTGCTGGCGGCGCTGCCAGAGGGGGGCGCGGCGATCGTCCCAGCCGAGGCGGGAGCGCTGGCGCCCCACCTGGACGATGCGCCCCGGCTGATCCGCTTCGGACCTGGGGGCGACGTCGAGGCGCTCGAGCAGCGGATCGAGAAAGGGGTCACCGAGGCCCTGGTGCGCGCTCCCTCGGGCAGTCAGGCCTTCCACTTTCCCTTCGCCGAGGCGCACAACCTCGTCAACGCCCTGGCCGCGGTCGCAGTCGGCGTTGCCCTGGGGGCGCCGCTGGCCGAGATGGCCGATCGCGCTGCGAACATTGGCTTCTCCCGCTTCCGGGGCGAGCGCCTCGAGCTGGGCGAGGGGATCGTCCTGGTCAACGACTGCTACAACGCCAACCCGGTCTCGATGCGCGCGGCGCTCGACCACCTCGCTTCGTTCGAGGGAGGGCGCCGGATCGCCGTCCTCGGCGAGATGGCCGAGCTTGGGCCGGATGCGCCCCGCTACCACCGCGAGGTCGGCGAGCACGCGCGCCTGCACGGCGTCGACCTGGTGATCGGGGTCGGCGAGCCGGCACGCGAGTACTACCCGGACGAGCTGGTCGGGTCGCCGGTGGAGGCCGCCGAGCTGCTCGCGGCCCAGCTCGGGGCGGGCGACGCGATCCTGGTCAAGGGGTCGCGCTCAGCGGGACTGGAGGCGGTGGCGGAGACGCTCCCTGAGCTCCTGGAGGGCTCGCCCGATGGGTGAGGTCCTGATCGCCGGCATGGCCGCGATGCTGATCTGCATCTTCCTCGGCCCCAAATTCATCGAGTACCTGCGGGTGAAGGAGTTCGGCCAGCACATCCGCGAGGACGGGCCGCAGGAGCACCACGCCAAGGCCGGCACGCCGACGATGGGCGGGCTGATCATCTTCGCCTCGATCTGCGTGCCCTACCTGGTGCTCTCCGACCGCGACGCGCAGAGCCTGGCCGTGTTCGGTGTGGCGATGGGCTGTGCGGCGCTCGGCTTCGCCGACGACTTCGTCAAGATCGTCAAGCGCCGCTCGCTCGGCCTCTCCGCTCGCTGGAAGCTGCTCTTCCAAGTCTTCCTGGCTCTCGGCCTCTGGTGGGTGGCGCGGCACGAGGTCGGCCTCGAGCCGATCCTCGAGTTCAGGATCGGCGACGCCAGCCTCGACCTCGGCCCGGTCCTCTACTTCGTCCTCGTCTTCCTGGTGATCGGCGGGACCTCGAACGGCGTCAACCTCACCGACGGCCTCGACGGCCTCGCCGCCGGCTCCTGCGCGATCGTCTTCCTCGCCTACACGGCGATCTCGTTCGTCACCCAGGGCCAGCAGGACCTGGCCCTGCTCTCCGCCTGCCTGGTCGGCGCCTGCGTCGGCTTCCTCTGGTTCAACTCGTTCCCGGCCTCGATCTTCATGGGCGACACCGGCTCGCTCGGGCTCGGCGGCGCGATCGGCGCCCTCGCCGTGATGACCCAGACCGAGGTGCTGCTGGTAATCATCGGCGGCATCTTCGTGATCGAGGCGCTCTCGGTCGCGATCCAGGTCTTCTCCTTCCGCACCTTCCGCCGCCGCGTCCTGCTGATGGCGCCGCTGCACCACCACTTCGAGATGATGGCCTGGTCGGAGACCAAGATCATGCTCCGCTTCTGGATCATCGCCGCGGTCTGCTCGGGGATCGGTTTCACCCTGTACCAGCAGTCGATCGGGCGGTAGCGGCGCGGCGGGTCCTGTCGCCGCGAGCTACCGCACAGGTTCGACTGGCGGGAGCGCGAAGCTATTCCCTATGAATACGCCGCCGCCCAGGAAGGTTCGCCCGGAGCTGCCTGAGGGTCCCTATCTGGTCGTGGGATTGGCTCGCTCTGGACAGGCTGTAGCCCGGCTCCTTGCGCATAGAGGAGAGGAGGTCACGGGGGTCGATTCGGGGCATCCCGATGGGGCGGCAGGGCTTCGGGAGGTCGGTGTCGAAGTCGTCCTGGATGAGGATGGCCTTGCGCTGCTCGACGGCGTCCGGACCGTGGTCAAGAGCCCCGGCGTACCGCGGGAGGCGCCGGTGATCGCGGCGGCGCTGGAGCGTGGCGTTGACGTCATCGGCGAGCTGGAGTTGGCCTGGCGCACGATCCCCAACCGCTTCGTCGCCGTGACCGGGACCAACGGTAAGACGACGACGGTCGAGCTGCTCGGGCACCTCTACCGCACGGCCGGGGAGCCGGTCGCGGTCGCCGGCAACGTCGGCACGCCCCTCTCCTCGCTGGCGGGCGAGGTCGACCCTGCTGCCACCGTCGTCTGCGAGACGTCCAGCTTCCAGCTCGAGGACAGCGTCGCCTTCGCTCCCGAGTGCGCCGTCTTCCTCAACCTCGCCCCCGACCATCTCGACCGCCACGCCGACCTCAACTCCTACCTGGCGGCGAAGCTGCGGATCTTCGCCAACCAGGGAAACGACGACGTCGCCGTCTACAGCGGCGACGACCCGGCGCTGGCCGGGACCGACCTGGGTGGCTGCGCGCGCCGGATCGCCTTCTGCCACGGTGTCGGCCCAGACTGCGAGGTCGCGCTGGCGGAGGGGACGGTCTTCTACGACGGCGAGCCGTTCTTGCGGGTCGAGGAGCTGGGGCTGTTCGGCGAGCACAACGTCGCCAACGCGATGGCTGCTGCGGCGGCGGCGCTGGCGATGGGCCTCGACCGCGATGCCGTGCGGGCGGGGCTACGCAGCTTCGCCGGCGTGCCACACCGGCTCGAGCAGGTCGCCGAGATCGGCGACGTGCGCTTCGTCAACGACTCCAAGGCGACCAACGTTGCCTCGGCCACGGTCGGCATCCGCGCCTTCGAGGGCGGCGTCCACGTGATCCTCGGCGGTAGCGAGAAGGGTGAGAGCTACGAGCCGCTGCTCGACCCGGCGCGCGAGTGCTGCCGCGCGATCTACTTGACAGGCGCCTCGGCGGAGCGCCTCTCGGAGACCCTGGCGCCGGCGGTCGAGGTGGGTGTGCCGCTCTACCGCTGCGCCGACCTCGAGGAGGCGGTGAAGCGAGCGGCGGTTGCCGCTGAAGCCGGCGAGGTTGTGCTGCTTTCCCCGGCCTGCGCCAGCTTCGACGCTTTCGAGGACTTCGAAGCGCGCGGAGAGCGCTTCCGCGAGATCGTCGGAGAGCTCTCGTGAGGAAAAAAGCAACCCCGAAAAAGAAAGCCCCGGTCAAGAGGAAAGCGTCGGCGAAAAAGAAAGGGGCGGTGAAGAGGAAATCCCCGACCAAGAAAATCAGGGCCCGCGCCACGGCGCTCCCGGCCGAGTACAACATGCTGCTCACGGCGACGCTCTGCCTGCTCGCCTTCGGCGCGGTGATGGTCTTCTCCGCCAGCTCGACGACCCGGGTCCTCAGCGACGGCGGGCTCTCCGACAGCGCCTTCTACCTGAAGCGGACCCTGATGTTCGGGCTCGTCGGTCTCGTCGTAATGCACCTGGTCGCACGTCACGGCCTGGTCCTGGTCCGCCGCCTCACGCCGGCGATCCTGGCGCTCTCTTTCTTCCTCCTCTTTGCCGTCCTCGTTGCCGGCACCGCCGTCAACGGCTCCAGTCGTTGGCTCGGCTCCGGCTTCCTCCAGATCCAGCCCTCTGAGCTCGCCAAGGTGGCGCTGATCCTTTACGGCGCCGACCTGCTGGCGAACAAAACGAAACGGGAACTGACGCTGCAGGCCGTAATGCCTTTCCTCCTGGTGGCCGGCCTCGCTGCGATGCTGATCGTCGCCGAGCCCGATCTGGGGACGACGATGGTGGTCGCCTTCGCCGTCGCTGCCATGCTGGTCGCCGCCGGCGTGCGGCTCCGCGACCTCGCCCTAGTCGGCCTCGTGCTCGCCTTCTTCGGTCTGCTGATGACGCTGATCGAGCCCTACCGAATGGCTCGCCTGACTGCCTTTCTAGATCCAGGCGCCGACGCGAGCGGGGCGGGGTTCCAAGCCGCCCAGGCGAAGATCGCGCTCGGCTCGGGCGGGCTCTTCGGCATCGGCATTGGCAATGGCGTGCAGAAGGCCTTCTACCTGCCCGAGGCGCATACCGACATGATCTCCGCAGTCATTGGCGAGGAGCTGGGGCTGGTCGGAATCGTCGGAGTCGTCGGCCTCTTCTCGCTCTTCGGCTACGCCGGCTTGCGCATCGCCCAGCGTGCCAAGGATCGCTACGGCAAGCTGCTCGTCGCCGGCCTCACCTCGCTGGTGCTGGCGCAGGCGACGATCAACCTCTTTGCCGTGATGGGGTTGGCGCCGCTGACGGGAGTGCCGCTGCCCTTTGTCTCATATGGCAACAGCAGCCTGCTGACGACCCTGTTCGCCGTTGGGCTGATCCTCAATGTCGCCCGCGGCGGGACCGGCGGCGCTGGCAAACTGCGCCTCGTCGAGGGTGGACGCTCACGAGCGCCCACCAAGGGAAGGAGTCGATCGAGAAGTGGACGGGCCAGGAGTCCCGAGAGTGGTGGTGGCGGCGGGCGGAACGGCCGGACACGTCGTGCCGGCCATGGCGGTCGCCGACGAGCTTCGGGCTAGCGGCGCCGAGGTGTCCTTTCTCGGCACCCGCGAGCGGATCGAGGCGGAGCTGGTGCCGGCCGCCGGCTACGAGATCGACTTCCTCGAGGTGCGTGGAATAGACCGCCGCAACCCGCTGCGGGCGGCGCGGGCGGGAGTCGAGGCGCTGCTCGCGGTGCGGGTGGCGCGCCGGGCGATTCGCGCACGCGGGGCCGACGTGGTCATGGGCGGAGGCGGTTTCGTTGCCGGGCCCGCTGGGCTGGCGGCGATCGCGTCCGGGGTCCCGCTGGTGCTGACCGAGGCCGACAGCCACCTCGGCCTGGCCAACCGCATCCTCGCCAGCCGTGCGCACCGGGTCTGTCTCGCCTTCCCGATTGCCGGGCGGGAGGGGGAGCGCTACGCCCTCACCGGCAGGCCGGTGCCGGCGGCGGTCCTGCGGGCGGACCGAGCCCGGGCGCGTGAGCGATTTGGGCTTAGAGAGGGCGAGCGCTGCCTGCTGGTGATTGGCGGCAGCCAGGGGGCGCGCTCGATCAATTTCGCCGCGATCGAGGCTTTCGCCGAGCGCGGGAGTCGCGATTTCCACGTCGTCCACGTCGCCGGCAGGCGCGACTTCGAGGAGCTGGAGGCTCGCCTTGCGGAGGCGCCTTACCGCGACCGCTACACGCTGCTCGCCTACGAGCCCGACCTCGGTGACGGCCTCGCCGCCTGCGACCTGGTGTTGGGCCGCGCCGGCGGGTCGATCTTCGAGCTGACCGCGGCGGGCAGGCCCGCGATCCTCGTCCCCTACCCCCACGCGACGGCGGGCCACCAGAGCACCAACGCCGCCTGGATGGCGGGAGCGGGGGCGGCGACCGTGATCGCCGACGAGGAGCTGACCGCGGAACGGCTCGCGGGCGAGGTGAGCGGCCTGTTCGGCGACCCAGCCAGGCTTAGGGCGATGAAGTCGGCCTCCGCCGAACTGGCTCTCCCCGACGCGGCGCGTCGCATCGCCGACGAGGTCCTGGGGGCGATTGGGCAGTGACCGAGAAGCTCGACTGGCGATCGCGTCGACTCCATTTCATCGGCATCGGCGGTGCCGGGATGAGCGGGCTGGCCCTGGTCTGCCGCGAGCTGGGGGCGACCGTGAGTGGCAGCGACCGCGCCGACTCCTCTTACATGGAGCGGCTGCGACGGGCGGGCATCGAACCCGTGGTGGGGCACGAAGCGTCCAACCTGTCCGAGGACGCTGAGGTGGTGGTATCCACCGCGATCTCTGCTGACAACCCGGAGCTGGCGCTGGCTCGCGAGCGAGGCCTCTCCGTCCTTCATCGCGGCGACCTGTTGGCCGAGCTCTGTGCCGAGAAGCGCTTGATCGCCATCGCCGGCACGCACGGCAAGACGACAACGAGCGCGATGCTGGTCTGGGCTCTGAGAGCTATCGGTGCCGAACCGGCTTTCTTCGTCGGTGGTGAGGTGCCCGGCCTGGGGGAGGACGGAGCGGCGACGAACGCCGGCTGGGGCCGCAGCGAGTGGGTCATCGCCGAGGCCGATGAGAGCGACGGCAGCTTCGGCAAGCTGAGGCCGGAGATCGCGGTGATCACCAACGTCGAGATGGACCACCATTCGCACTGGGGCTCGCTGGCGGAGTTGCGGCAGGCGTTTGACCGTTTCGCGGCGGCGGCCAACGGAGTAGTGAGGCCCACCGATTTCGACGCCGATTCGCCCGGACCAGTGGAGCTCATCCTGACGGTGCCCGGCCGACACAACCGGCTCAATGCCCGCGCAGCGCTGGCCGCCGTCGCGCTGGCTGGCTTCGATGTCGGGGGTGCTGCTGCGGCGCTCGCCGAGTTCCCTGGCGTTCGCCACCGCCTCGAGCTGCGGGGATCGCGTGACGGCGCCCGGATTTACGATGACTACGGCCACCACCCGACCGAGGTGCGGGCCGCTCTCTCCGCCTTGCGCGAACTCAAGCCCGAGCGCCTGCTCGCCGTCTTCCAGCCCCACCTCTACTCGCGTACCAGGGCTTTCGCTGCCCAGTTCGGCGCGGCCCTCGCTCTGGCCGACGAGGTTGCGGTGCTCGACGTCTACCCGGCGCGCGAGCAGCCGGTCGGCGAGCTGGCCGGGGTCAGCGGTCTCGACGTGGCGCGCGCCGTGGCCGACCGGATGGGCGGGAGGCGGGTGCTGTGGACGCCCACAATTGAGGCTGCACGGGACGCGGCCGCCTCGAGCCTTGGCCCCGGCGACGTCCTGGTCACGATCGGCGCTGGCAACGTCTCCCGGGTCGCCGATGCTTTGGTGGGCATGGAGGGTCTGCGGTGACCGAGCTTCCTGCCGGCGTGGAGCGCAATTACCCGCTGGCGCGGCTGACCACCGTGCGAACGGGAGGCGCCGCCGACTGGTTCGCTCGCCTCGAGAGCGAGGAGACCCTGGTCGAGCTGCTCGCCTGGGCGAACGCGCAGGGCCTGTTGGTCGGGGTGGTGGGCTCGGGCTCGAACCTGCTCGTCGCCGATGACGGTTTCCGCGGCCTCGCGGTCAAGCTCGACGGCGGGCTGGCAGTGATCGAGCACGAAGGCGACCGACTGCTCTGCGGCGGTGGCGCTCGGCTACCTTCGGCGGCGGCGAAGGCAGCGGGATGGGGGCTCGCTGGCCTCGAGTTCGGCGTCAACATCCCGGGCACGGTCGGTGGGGCAGTGAAGATGAACGCCAACGCCTACGGCGGTCAACTTGCCGAGGTCCTGGAGTGGGTCGATGTCTGCGGCGCCGAGGGAATCGACCGGCGCCCACCCGAGCGCCTTGGCTTCGCTTATCGCAGCTCGAACCTGCGCGACGACGAGCTAGTCGCCCGCGCCTCCTTCCGGCTGGATCGCGGTGACCCGGAGGCGATCAAGGAGACGATGGCCGGGATGCGGAGCAGACGTCACGAGGCGCAGCCCTCCGGGATCAAGACCTTTGGCTCGACCTTCAAAAACCCGGAGGACGAGCGGGCCGAGGGTCGCACCGCGGGGCAGTTGCTCGAGGCGGCCGGCTGCCGAGGCCTCCATGTAGGCGGCGCCCGCCTCTCCGAGAAGCACGCCAACTTCGTCGAGAACACCGGCGAGGCGACGACAGCTGACGTCCTCGAGTTGATGGCGGCGGCTCGCCGCCGGGTCCATGAGCGCTTCGGTGTCGTGCTGGAGCCGGAGGTTCAGCTGCTGGGAGAGGTGAGCTGGCCGGAGGGTTGGGAGCTGTGAAGCGGCCCCTGCGGATTGCTCTCATCGCCCTGGTGGTGGTCATCGTGCTGGCCGCCATCTACCAACTGCGCCTGCGCGATACCACGGTCGCCGGTGAGCTGGTCGGCTCAGCACCCGTGGCGACGATCGGCAGCGGCTCCGAAGCAGTCGCCGTCGCCGCCGACGGGACGATTCTGCGCTGGTTTCCCCTGTCCGAGGAAGCGGCGCTTCCGGAGCTGCCGCTCACCGTCGCCCCTGAGAAAGACAAGCTGGCCGGCACGCTGCTGGCACAGGCACGTGTCCTCGGCGCCGCGCCGGAGGTGCTCAGGCCGTACCTGGCCAGCAGCTACTACGGCGAAAGCGGGGTCGACGTCGAGCTGCGCTCGGGGATCGAACTCCGCTTCGGCGACACCTCCCGCTTGGAGCGAAAGTGGAGGGCGGCGGTGGCGGTGCTCGCCGATCCTTCCGTCACCGCATTGGATTATGTAGATCTGCACGCGCCGAGCAACCCGGCGATAGGTGGCTCTGGGCATGAGCTTCCGCCCATTCCCTAAACCCTCGACCTCAGGGTGAGGGAAGCGAGACTCTCAAGTTGTACTTGAGATATGTCGATTGCAGGATGCGTACCGCGCGTTTGACAGAGGGTCGAAAATACCCTACGTTGAGCGCAATTTCCGCGGTAGCAGCGTAAGCTTGAACCCTTAAGCATCGCTGCAGCGTCGGACAGAACAAAGGCTCAACTCAAATGCCAGCCTCGTCGAGGGTGGCAGCTGGAGAAATCGGGAGATGGAATCCACTTACCTTGCGGTGATCAAGGTCGTCGGAGCTGGCGGCGGCGGTACAAACGCGGTCAGTCGCATGGTCGACGCCGGAATTCGCGGCGTCGAGTTCGTCGCGGTCAATACTGACGCACAGGCGCTGCAGGCCTGCGATGCCGACATCAAGCTCTCGATCGGGCAGGAGCTGACCCGCGGCCTCGGCGCCGGCGGCAACCCTGAGGTTGGGGCGGGCGCCGCGGCAGAGAGTCGCGACGAGATCAAGGAGGCCCTCAAGGGCGCCGACATGGTCTTCGTCACCGCCGGCGAGGGTGGCGGTACCGGCACCGGCTCGGCGCCGGTGATCGCGGAAATCGCCAAGGAAGAGATCGGCGCGCTCACGGTCGGCGCCGTGACCAAGCCGTTCGAGTTCGAGGGCAAGCGACGGATGCAGCAGGCGCTCGAGGGGATCGAGAAGCTGCGCAACAACGTCGACACCCTGATCATCGTCCCCAACGAGAAGCTGCTGCAGGCGGTCGAGCGGCGCACCAGCGTGCTGGAGGCGTTCCGCCAGGCCGACGACATCCTGCGCCAGGGCGTGCAGGGCATCACCGACCTGATCACGATCCCCGGTCTGATCAACCTCGACTTCGCCGACGTGCGCACCATCATGCGCGATGCCGGCTCGGCCCTGATGGGCGTCGGCACCGCTTCTGGTGAGGCCCGCGCTCTCGACGCCGCCAAGGCGGCGATCACCTCGCCTTTGATCGAGGAGTCGATCAAAGGCGCGACAGGGATGCTGCTCAACATCACCGGTCCCGAGGACCTCGGCCTGTTCGAGGTCAACGAGGCGGCCCAGCTGGTCCAGGAGGAGGCCGACGACAACGCCAACATCATCTTCGGCTCGGTCGTCGACCAGTCGATGAAGGACGAGGTGCGAGTGACCGTGATCGCCACAGGCTTCGAGGGCTTCGAGCTGCTGGCCCGCTCTCCACAGCGGGTGCGGCGCCGCTACGAGAGCCGTCCGCGGATCTCCGCCGAGGACACCGACATTCGCAAACTGCGCGTGTCGGACGACGACATCGACGTTCCGAGCTTTCTCAAAGACTGATCTGCGGAGGGCCGTCGGGAGTCCCTCCCATCGCCGCTTCGCGGGAGTTCGCTGGGAGGGACTCCCGACGGCCCTCGACCGATGCGCTCAGTGAATAGCCTTGCGCGTCGATGAAGACGCCTCTCTACGAGAAGCATGTGGAGCTTGGGGCCAAGCTCGTTGACTTCGCGGGCTGGGAGATGCCCGTTACCTACGAGGGGATACTCGAGGAGCACTCGGCTGTGCGCACGCACGCCGGCATGTTCGATGTCTCCCACATGGGAGAGGTCGAGGTAGAGGGGCCTGGGGCGCTTGCCTTTCTCCAGCGCGTCCTCTCCAATGATGTCGCTGCGATCGCCGTTGGCGGTGCCCAGTACTCCTGCCTCTGCAACGAGGAGGGCGGAGTCCTCGATGACCTCTTCACTTACAGGCTCGGGGGCGACCGCTACCTGCTCGTCACCAACTCCGCCAACCACGAGAGTGATCTCGCCTGGCTGGGGCGCTGGAGCCGCGACTTCGACGTTGCCGTTCGCGACGTTGCCGATCGCTACGCGATGCTCGCGGTGCAGGGCCCACACGCTCGTCAGATCACAGCCTCCACGCTCGGGATCGAGCTGCCGGCACGGATGCGGGTCGCGCCGGTGCAGATCGGCAGGCGCCCGGCGCTGGCCTGCGGGACGGGCTACACGGGCGAGGACGGGACCGAGCTGCTGATCGACCCCGAGATCGCTCCAGCCATCTGGGCGGAGCTGCTCGATGCTGGCGTCGTCCCCTGCGGGCTGGGCGCTCGCGACACGCTGCGGCTCGAGGTCTGCTTCCACCTGCACGGCAACGACCTGATCCCTGAGCGAAACCCGATCGAGGCCGGTCTGGGCTGGTGCTGCAAAGAGGAGACCGGCTTCGTTGGCGCCGAGGCGGTCGCCCGCGCCCGCACCGAGGGCACGGCCGAGAAGCTGGTTCCCTTCCGGATCGAGGGTGCCGGCATCCCCCGCCAGGGCAATCCGGTCTTCCTTGGCGAGGACGTGGTCGGCGAGGTCACCTCCGGCACCTTCTCGCCGTCGCTCGAGGTCGGCATCGGGATGGCCTACCTGCGCGCCGACCTGGCCGAGCCCGGAACCGAGATCGATATCGACGTGCGCGGCAAGCGCCGCGCCGCCCGCGTAGGGTCCAAGCCGCTCTATAAGAGATAGGAAGGAGACCGACCTTGGCCGACGCCAGCTACCCCGACGAGCTTCGCTATCACCCAGAGCACGACTGGGCGCGGATCGAGGGCGACGAGGCGACCTTTGGGATTACCTGGTACGCCCAGGACTCGCTCGGCGAGGTGGTCTTCTACGACCCGCCCGAGGTAGGCGCGACGATCGCCAAGGACGCGGCCTACGCCGAGGTCGAGTCGGTGAAGGCGGTCTCGGATGTAATCGCGCCGCTCTCCGGCGAGATCGTCGCCGTCAATGAGGGCCTCGCCGACGCGCCGGAGCGGGTCAACGACGATCCCTACGGCGAGGGCTGGCTGGTCCGAGTCAAGCTGACCGATCCGGCCGAGGTCGACGAGCTGCTGAGCGCCGCGGATTACCGCAATCTGCTCGATACCTAGCCCGCCTTCCGCAGCGCTCTGCGTAGCCTTAGCGGCATGACTCGCTACACCTCTGCCACGGAGACGGACCGCGCCGAGATGCTCGCGGCGATCGGCGTCGACTCGACCGCCGACCTGTTCGAGCAGGTTCCGGAGCCGCTGCGCCTCGATCGGCCGTTGCAGCTGCCGGCGGGGATGAGCGAGGCCGAGGTCCACGAGCGGTTGGCGGCACTGGCCGGGCGCAACGCCGACGCCGAAGGCGAGGTCTGCTTCCTCGGCGCGGGAATGTACGACCACTACGTGCCCGCGATCGTCGATGCGATCACCCAGCGCTCCGAGTTCCTCACCCCCTACACGCCCTACCAGCCGGAGATCTCGCAGGGCGGCCTGCAGGCGATGTTCGAGTTTCAGACCGCGATGTCGGAGCTGACTGGCCTGCCGGTCTCTAACGCCGGCCTGTACGAGGGTCCCTCGTCGGTCGCCTCGGCGGGCTACCTGGCGATCGGCGCAACCGGGCGGCGCCGCTTCGTCGTCTCGCGCGGCGTCCACCCGCACAGCCGCGAGACGTTGGCGACTTACTCGGTTGGCTTCGGCGCCGAAGTGGTCGAGGTCGGTTTGGAGGACGGGGTTACGGACCCCGCGGCGCTCGCGGACGCGGTCGACGACGAGACCGCCGCGGTCTTCCTGCAGAGCCCCAACTTCCTCGGCACGGTCGAGGACGTCGCGGCGCTCGGCGCCGCCGCGAAGGAGCACGGAGCCTTGCTCGTCGTCGCGGTCGACCCGATGACGCTCGGCATCCTCAAGCCGCCCGGCGAGCAGGGCGCCGACGTGGCGCTCGGCGAGGGGCAGCCGCTCGGTAACCGGCTCGACTTCGGTGGCCCATCCTTTGGTTTCTTCTGCGGCACCGAGGAGCTGATCCGCCGCATGCCGGGGCGGATCGCGGGCGAAACCGACGATGTCGACGGACGGCGCGGCTTCGTCCTCGCCCTGCAGACGCGCGAGCAGCACATCCGCCGCGAGAAGGCGACCCACAACATCTGTACGGCGCAGGCGCTGAACGCGCTGGCAGCGATGATCCACCTCGCCTGGCTGGGCCGCGAGGGCTTCCGCGAGCTGGGCGAGCTGCTGGTGCGGCGCACCGTCTACGCGCGCGAGCGGCTGTCTGCGGTCGAGGGGGTCGAGCTGCTGCACGAGGCCCCGGTCGTGCGCGAGTTTGCGATCCGCCTCGACGCCCCGGTGGAGCGGGTGCTGGAGCGCTGCGCAGAGCGCGGCATTGCCGCTGGCTACCCGCTTGGCCGCGAGTACCCCGAGCACGAGGACGGACTGCTGGTCGCGATCACCGAGCGACGCACCCGCGCCCAGATTGACGCCCTCGCCGACGCGCTTGGCGCGGCGATCGCCGCCGAGCAAGGCGCTTTTGTCGCCCATGGGGAAACAAAAGCGCCTATTGCCGGGGAGGTGGGCTGATGTCGATGACCGAGACCCCGATGCAGCGCGAACGGGCGCAGACGATCTATGAGAAGTCGAAGCCCGGACGCCGCGCCGCCGTTCTGCCAGAGGCCGAAGTCCCGGAGTTCCCGCTCGACGAGCTGATCCCTTCGAAGCTGCTGCGCTCCGAGCCGCCGCGCCTGCCCGAGATCTCCGAGCCCGAGATCGTCCGCCACTACAACCGCCTCTCGCGCCGCAACTTCGATCTCGACACCGGCTTCTACCCGCTCGGCTCCTGCACGATGAAGCACAACCCACGGCTCAACGAGCGGGTGGCGGCGCTACCTGGTCACGCCCGCCTGCACCCCGGCCAGGACGCGCGCCGCGCCCAGGGCGCGCTGGAGCTGATGTGGCTGCTGCAGGAGTCGCTGGGCGAGATCTGCGGGCTGCCCCATGTCAGCCTGCAGCCCTCAGCTGGCTCCCATGGCGAGCTCGCCGGCCTGCTGCTGACCCGCGCCTTCCATGCCGACCGCGGTGAAACGCGGACCAAGGTGCTCGCCCCCGACACCTCACACGGCACCAACCCGGCGACGGTGACGATGGCCGGCTACGAGGTGGTGAAGGTGGCGACCAACGAACGCGGCGGGGTTGAGATGGAAGACCTGCGCTCGAAGATCGACGGCGAGGTCGCCTGCCTGATGCTGACCAACCCCAACACGCTCGGCCTCTTCGACGAGAACATCGCCGAGATCGCGGCGCTGATCCACGAGGCGGGGGGAACGCTCTACTACGACGGCGCCAACCTCAACGCGGTGATGGGCCACTCGCGGCCCGGCGACATGGGCTTCGACATCGTCCACGTCAACCTGCACAAGTCGTTCAGCCAGCCGCACGGCGGCGGCGGGCCGGGGGCGGGCCCGATCGCGGTCTCGGAGCGGATCGAGCCCTTCCTGCCGCGGCCGCAGGTGGTGCGCCGCGAGGGGGAGAACGGCGCCGAGCCCCGCTTCGCCCTCGACTTCGAGCGGCCGAAGTCGATCGGCCGCCTGCGCGGCTTCCAGGGCAACTTCGGCGTCTTCGTCCGCTCCTACGCCTACATCCTCAGCCTCGGCGCCGACGGCCTGGCCGAGGCCTCGGAGACCGCGGTGCTGAACGCCAACTACCTGAAGGCACGGCTGGCGCAGGGGCGGGCTGCCGAGCGCCTGCCGGTCGCCTTCGACCGCCACTGCATGCACGAGTTCGTCCTCTCCGGCAAGCCGATGAAGAAGGAGCTGGGCCTCGCCACGCTCGACCTCGCCAAGCGCCTGCTCGACTTTGGTTTCCACCCACCGACCGTCTACTTCCCGCTCCTGGTCGAGGAGGCGCTGATGGTCGAGCCGACCGAGACCGAGACCAAGGAGAGCCTCGACGCCTTCGCCGAGGCGATCGAGCAGATCCTCACCGAGGCCGAGCAAAACCCCGAGGTCGCCAAGCAGGCCCCCTACACGACCCCCGTCCGCCGCCTCGATGAGGTCAAGGCGACGCGCAAACCGGTCGTCCGCCAGTCGCTTGGCTAACTAAAAAACTTTTCAGCCAGTTGGTTGACCTTGCCTCGTCCGATGGGCGATGCTCGATCCTCATCGCGTCTCATGGCGCCGACCTAGGGAGGATTCGTGAACTATCAAAGGCACGCGCTCAGAACTTTCCGCCTTTCAATACTTGTCGTACTCGGACTGATGGCTTTCACATCCACTGGAGCGCAGGCTTCAGGGAAAGTCTTAGTTGAAGGCTTAACCTCCCCCTTCACCGTGGCGATTACAGGTCAAGCTGAGAACGCCTTAGCAAGTAGCCTGTTGCTCTTAGGCTGGAATGTCGAGTTCTTTTGTCACCAAGCGAGCGCCGCTGGCTCACTCACAAGTAGTGGCTCAGGCACCGCAACCATCACGTTCGAAAACTGCTTAGCGCAGGGCGTGAACGCTGGGGGGGCCTTAACAGGTGCCGTGTGCGCCATTCCCAACATCGTCGCCACAGTCAAAGCCTTAGTAATTTTACATTCAGGCAATATAGCGTTAACGACGACGCAGCACCACACCGGAATCGGCGAACCCTATATCTTATTCACACCGGAAAACGGTTTAACGTTCGCAACCTTATTATCGCACACCGAATGTGCGTTGCCTGAAGTAATGAACTTGAAAGGTTGCGTCGTGGCGAAGGTTGTGACAACTGGCGATCTGGTAACCCACTTAATCTCAGGTAGAGAAATGTCAAAATTATTTGGGTGCAAACTAAACTATGGCGCCCACGAAGTGCACTTCAGCCCCGATGGGCTTGTATCACTAGCTGGCAGTCACACAGGCCTAAAATGGGGAATGGCGTCATCAACTGGAAAAGTCGTAGTCTTAAATAAAAACGAAGAAGCTTTACCGCCATTTTTAACTGTGCCCGTTCTAGTGGAAGATAATAACGCCTTAGAAGAAAGCCGCCTGATCTTAAATCTGAATATGGAAATCTTTTGCCACAAGATGAAAGGCACCGGGACCATAAGTAATAGTGGCCATCTAGTCCTTAAACCCATATTAGAAAAATGCTTAACACGGGGGACCGGTGGCGGCGGGACGTGTGAAATACCGAACATCGAAGGCAAATACTTAGGCTTAGTAATCTTACATTCGGGCAGTACTGCCTTAACAACTGCACTGCACAGCACTGGAACTGGCGAACCCTACATCTTATTTACGCCAGAAGACAATTTAACCTTCGAAAAAGTGTTAAACCACACCGAATGTGCGCTGCCGGAAAACGCTAATGTTAAAGGTTGCTTCGTTGCAAAGGTTACTACTACCGGCCATCGGATAGTACATTCACTATCGACCAAAGGAATGTCCGCTTTATTCGGCTGTAAAATGAAATATGGAGCAAATGAAATGCATCTCAGTAGCGAAATGCTCATATTTCTATCTGGCGAACACCTAGGCCTAGAATGGGGACTGGAATAACCAATCGCTAAGTCGCTTCATTTTCGATCTGGGATTGCATGCGGCAATCCCAGATCGATCTATAGCTCGGGCAGCTTCTGCTTTAGCTCGAGTACGGGGGCGAAGAGGTCGCCGTGCTTCTCGACTCGCTTGAGCACGTCGCCGGCTTCGAAGACGAGTGAGTCGGCGTCGCCTTTGTCGAGCGCCCGCTCGACCTCTTTCCAGGTGATCGGCGTGGAGGCTGTCGGCTGCTCTCGCGCCCGCAGCGAGTAGACGGCGATCGTGGTTTTGGTTTCGTGGTTCTGCGACCAGTCGACGAAGACCTTGCCTTTGCGCTCGGCCTTTTTCATTTTCGAGACGACCTCTTTCGGGGTCTGCTTCTCGAGCAGTTGGGCGATCGCCCGGGCCAGCGGCTTGGTCTCCTCGTAGGTGACCTCGCCGTTGTTGAGCGGGGCGTAGACCTGCATCCCCTTCGAGCCCGATGTCTTCGGGAAGCACTCGACCTCGAAGTGGCCGAACAGCTCACGCAGCCGCAGCGCCACCCGGCAGCAGTCGAGCACGTTGGCGGGCGGGCCGGGGTCGAGGTCGAAGACGAGCACGGTGGGCCGGTCGAGCTTCTTGGCCAGGGAGAGCGATGGATGTAGCTCGATCGAGGCCAGCTGCGCCATCCAGACCAGGGTCGGCAGGTCCTCGCAGACGCAGTAGTCGATCTCGCCGGTGTTGGGGCCGGCGGGCACCCGGGCAGTCCTAACCCACTCAGGCCGGTGTTTCGGGCAGCGCTTCTCGAAGAACGCTCCCTCGCTGTCGTCGACCCCTTCCGGAAAGCGCCTCAGGGTCAGCGCCCGCCCGGCCAGGTGGGGGATCATCGCCGGTGCCACCTTGGCGTAGTAGTCGATCACCTCGCCCTTGCTGAACCCTGCCTGCGGGTAGAGGATCTTGTCGAGGTTGGTGAGCTTCAGCTCACGCCCTTCGACCTGGACGTGGCGGTCTTCGCCCACCGCTTACTTGGAGGACTTCGACTTGGCCCGCGAGCGTTTGGCCGTGGCTTTCTTGGCCGGCGCGCGGCGTTTCTTAGCGGCTGGCTTCGCCGGCTTGCCGTCGCTCTTGCCCTTGACGGCAGCGATGCTTTCCTCGAGCGCGGCCATCAGGTCGGGCGCCTTGGTCGGCTTCGGCGTCTCGGCCTCCGGGGCGGCGAGCACGTCCTTGCCTTCGGCCTTGCGTTCGATCAGTGCCAGCAGCTGCTCACGGTACTCGTCGCGGTAGGCGCCGGGGTCGAAGCTGCGGGTCAGCGACTCGATCAGCTGTTCGGCCATCTCGACCTCACGTTTGGCGACTTTCGGCTTCCCGGTTGGCAGTACGTCCTCGAGCTCCGAGGTCGGCACGACCTCGTCGGCGAAGCGCATCGTGGTCAGGGTGAGAGCGTCGCCCGAAGGTCGCAGCGCCGCCAGGTGCTCCTTGTTGCGGAAGACAAAGCGGGCGATCGCGACCTTGCCCGACTCCTCCATCGCTCGGGTCAGCAGCGAGTAGGCCTTCTCGGCGCCCTCGGCGGGGCCGAGGTAGTAGGGGCTGTCGAAGTAGATCGGGTCAATCTCCTCGAGGTCGACGAAGTCGAGCACCTCGATTGCGCGGCTCTTCTCCGGCGCCAGCGCCTCCAGCTCTTCTTTGGTCAGCGGCACGTAGCGGTCCTTGGAGATCTCGTAGGCCTTGATGATCTTCTCGTAGGGGACCTCCTCGTCGGTCCCTTCTGCGACTCGCCGGTGTCGGATCCGGGTCCCGTCGGACTCGCGGATCTCACGCAGGCCGATGCTGCGCCGGGCCACGGCGCTGTAGAGCTTCACGGGCACGTTGAGGAGCCCGAAGCTGACCGAACCGCTCCAAATTGCTCTCGCCATCAGCAGATCACCTACCCGGATTGTTCCAGCCGCTCACCGGCGCCGGCAAGCAGCCAGGCGGGACGGCAGGCATCTTGCGAGCGGTGGGGGATCATGCAGCGGTGCTCTTCGAGCTCAGCGACGTCGGCTTCACGCGCGGCGGGCGCCGGGTCCTCGACTCGGTCAGCGCCGGGATGCCGAGTGGGGCGACGGCGATAGTCGGCCCTTCCGGCAGCGGCAAGTCGACCTTGCTGCGCCTGCTCAACCGGCTCGCCGATCCCGACGGCGGCGAGATCGCCTATCGCGGTCGTCCGCTGGTCGGATACGACCCGCTGCGGCTGCGGCGCGAAGTCTCGCTGGTCCCGCAACTGCCGGCGCTGCTCGCGGGGACCGTGGAGTCGAACCTGCGCTATGCCGCCGAGCTGGCGGGGGAGGGGCTCGACGCAAGTCGCTGCCTGCGCCTCGCCGGCCTCGATCCCGAGCTCGCGGGAAGGGAAGTCTCCAAGCTCTCAGTCGGCGAGCAGCAGCGGGCGATGCTCGCTCGTTCGCTCGCCCAGGCACCGGATGTTCTGCTGCTCGACGAGCCGACCTCGGCCCTCGACCACGCGACTCGCGACGCGGTCGAGGCGACACTCGTCAAGCTACGTCGACAGCTCAAGATCTCGCTCGTCCTCGTTACCCACGATCCCGAGCAGGCGCGGCGACTGGGCGACTGGGTCGTGCGGTTGGAGGACGGGCGCGCGGTCGATGCCGGTCCGCTCGAGCAGGTGCTGGCGTGAGCACCTCGATCCAGGTCTCGCTCGGGGAGGTCGTCGCCAGCCTCTCCCTCGTCGCCCTCGCCATAGCGATCTCGTTCTGGCGCAAGGCGGATCTCGAGCGGGACATCGTCGTCGCCACGGTCCGCTCCTTTGTGCAGCTGACCGCGATCGGCTACGCGATCGAGCTGATCTTCGAGGCAGACACGATCTGGCTCGTGTTGGTGCTTCTTGCCGCGATGGTGCTGTTCGGCGCTCTCACCGCCCGCCATCGCGCCAGCAAGGTGCCGGATGCCTTCTGGCCGCTGCTGATCGGCCTGGCGCTTGCCGGCGGGAGCACGCTTGCGCTGGTCGTCGCCCTCGGCGTTTTCGAAGCGACCCCGCGCTACCTGGTCCCGGTCGGCGGGATGGTGATCGGAAACGCGATGACGGCTTCCGCAGTCGCGCTCAACCGGCTCGGTGACGAGCTGACCGAGGCGCGGGCGAAGATAGAGGCGACGCTGGCGCTGGGAGCGACGGCGCAGGAAGCCGCGGCTCCGTTCGTCCGCCGCGCCCTTCGCTCCGGGATGATCGCCCTGGTCGACTCGACCAAGACGACCGGGCTGATCTTCTTCCCGGGGACGATGGTGGGGATGCTGCTCGCCGGCGCCGATCCGACCGATGCGGTGCGGCTGCAGCTGATCCTCCTCTACACACTGCTCGGCAGCGTCGCGATCGCCGGTCTCGTCGCGACGGCGCTCGCCTATCGCAACTTCTTCACCCCGGCCCAGCAACTGCGCGAGGTCGAGGGCGCCGGTGCCTGATCAGCGCTCGCAGCACCAGCCGTCGATCAGGGGGAAGACGGCGCGCTCTGGCGAGCCGGGAGAGAACTCTCTGGAGATCCCGCCGATCGCCCGCGCCCGGCTCCGGCTCTCCGCCGGGATGAAGAGCCACTGGTCGGCGTCCGGCCAGGCGATCAGCAGGCGCGACCCGTTCGGCGACCAGTCGAGGCTGGACAGCAACCCTGGACCGGTGAAGAGCAGGCGCTGGGAAGTGCCGGCGGAGTTCATGAGGTAGAGCTCGCTGTGCGCCGGCTGCCGACCTCGCGCGGGCCGCTGGAGGAGGACCGCGAGGGAGTGGCCATCGGGCGAGAAGGCGGCGGTCCTCACCGTGGCGGCGGACGGCAAGGCGACACGGCGGGGCGGTCCCAGGCTCAGCCGCGCGGCCAGCTTGCTGACGGTGACGTCGCGAAGCCGCAGCGCGCGCGGCGTCGCTTCGAGCAGCCGGGAGCCGTCGCGGGCCCAATCGAGCTCCACGGCTTCGCGTGAGGCGGGGGAAGAGCCAAAGGTCTCGGCGGTGTCGGGGTTGACGATCCGCAGCATGCCCCCGGCGTCGACGTAGGCAAGCAGGTGCGGCCCCAGCGGCAACCAGGCCGGCGCCACGGGGGCCACGCGCCGGTCGATCAGCGCGTCGCCGGTGCCGTCTCCGGCTACCACCCGAAGCGTGGAGCCGGTTCGATATGTGGTGGTCAGGTAGGCGATCCGGACCCCCGAGGGCGACCAGCGCGCATCGGTCACCGGCGCATCGACCGAGAGCGACCAGCGCACGGTCCCGTCCGGCTCGACCGCGGTCAGCCTGCGGCCAGAGGCGGCAGCCACGAACAGGCCACGGGGCGACCAGGTCGCCTCCGGGTACTCGCCGAGCAGGCGGCGGGAGCCGTCGGGCTGGACGACCCAGGACCCCTCCGGCGAGCTGACCAGCAGCCGCCCGCCGCCGGGGATCTCGGTCAGGGCCGGCTCGGCGTCGCGCACGCCGACCGTGAGGGCGTCGTCGATCCAGTCGCGCACCGCCGCCCCCGCCGGGGTGAGGAGAAGGGCGGCGAGCAGCGTGGCCGCGGCGAAGGTCACGGCGAGGCGGGGCAGCGTCGGCGCTCGGCGCGGTCCGCGCTGCTCGAACGCGGTCTCGACCAGCTGCCGGCCGCGGCGCTCCGCCTCGTCCGCATCCGGGACCGGCGTCTCCCACAGCAGCGCTCGCAGGCGGTTCTCGTTCACCGTTCCGCCTCCCCGAGCAGGTCGCCGAGCCGGTCGAGGGCGCGTCGCAGCCGCGAGTTGACCGTTCCGCGCGGCAGCTCGAGCATGCGCCCGATCTCGCCCGGCTTGTAGTCGAGCAGATACCTGAGCACGACCACCGCGCGCTGGTCGACCGAGAGTTGTGCGAGCGCCGCCATCAGGTCCTCGCCGACGGCTTCCGGTGGCGGTGAGGCGTCGGGGTGCGAAGTCGGGTCGTCGGCCGTGCGCCGTAGCGCCTCCCGCCGTCCCCAGTCGATCGCCCGGTTGACGACGATCCGGTGCAGCCAGGGGCCGAAGGGGCGGCGGCGGTCGAAGCGGTCGATCGCGTCGATCGCGGCGAGAAAGGCGTCCTGGGCGATGTCCTCCGCCGCCGCGGCGTCGTGGACAACGAGGTACGCCGCCCGGTGGGCGCGGCGCCAGTGGGCGGCATAGAGGCCCGTGATCGCCTTTCGGGATCCACGCTGGGCCTCGCGGACGAGCTTCCTTTCTTCAGCCGCTGACTGCGGCTCTCGCCAACCGACCCGCTCGACCGTGCCGCTCTCAGTACCCAACCCTCACCTCTTCCGGGGGACATCTCAATCTTTGCCCACTTCCCGCGCGAGGCGCACGATCGCGCCTCCCAGCCGCCCCAGCTCACGATCCGAAAGGGTGCCGCGCGGCACCTCGACCACGAACGAGGCGGCGCCGGGAAAGCGATGGTTCTGCCAGTGCGGCGCCGTGCCCGCGAGCCAGGGGAGGCGGCGGAAGGGCAGCTTGGCCAGCCGGGCGAAGCGACGCGCGGTGGGGACACTCTGACCCCAGGCGCGGACCAGCGGCTCCGGCGCGTAGTGCTGGTGGAACCAGATCGTCACCTCGGGCCGCAGCCGTTCGACGATGCGGGCGGCGAGGCGTGTCTCGGGCTCCGAGAACGGTTTTGGTCCCGAGTACTGCGGACTCCCTCGCTTGCCGATCGGCTTCCAGCCGGCGGGGAAGTTGCGGTTGAGGTCGACCCCCCGGCCGTTGAGGCGGGTGCCGAGGGTGAAGCCATCCGGATTGAGGTTGGGGACGATGTAGACGTCTGAGGCTGGGTCTGGGCAGCCGCTGCCAGGCGCAAGTGGCTGGATCTCCCTCGCCGCGCACTCGTCGCCGTGGACGCAGCCGAAGACCAGCACCTCGCCGTTGATCGCGGGGTCGCCTCGCTGCAGGAGCCCGATCGGGCGTCCTTCCGCGGAGCGCCCCGCGACTCCGCGACGGGCGAGCAGGTTGCCGGGGCGGCGTGGGGTCTGGGCGAAGTCGAGGAAGCCGTCCGCCGGGCCCGGGTCGTCGCGAGCTATCGCGACCTGCGCCTCACCGGTCCGGGTCGCCGGCTGCGAGCGCGCGGTGGCGATCAGGACGATCCCACCCACCCCCACGGCGATCGCGAAGAGGAGGTCGAAGCGGCGCATCCTCACCATCCCCACCCAAGGAGGGCCGACGCTCCGAGCCGGACTTCGGCCGTCCCGGGCGCGATGGCCTCGAACTGCTCCGTGTCGACGGCCACGAGCGGTCGTGAGGCCGGAAAGGACGGTGGAGCGCTGAGCACAGTCAGCTCGTGGTTGCGCGGCTCGAGCCGGAGAGCCAGGTTGAAGGGGTTGACGTGCCCCTGGAGTTGCGGGAGCTCGACGCGGTGAGCACGCCCCGTGACCGTGTCGAGCGCATGGACGAAGGCCCGGCGGGTGAGCGAGAGGCGTCCGGGCCGCGGCTTGTACCCGGTGTAGAGCGTGTACGCCCAGCGACCGTCGCGACTCGTCGCTCGGGCGATCGGCACGCCCCGCGCACGCCTCTCCCTCGTGGATGGGCCGACCGTGGCGAGTGGCAGCAGCTCTCCGCTGCTTGCGTCGAGGGCACGGATCCGCACGGGTCCGCTGACGTAGCGCGCGAGGTGCTCGCTCAGGTAGACGGTCGAGCCGTCCGGCGAGATCGCGTGGAAGGTGTAGCTGTCCGGGAAGCTCACTCGCTTGATCGCGTGAGAGGGGCGGCGCTCGCCTGGCCCTGCCGGGTGGCGGAGATTGAGGCGGGTGTCGAGGATTGCGAAGCCCGAGCTGCGCGGGGGGTAGATCCAGGAGAAGCGACCGAGGACGAGGGTGCCGCCGTCTGCGGAGATCCCGCTGCCGCCACCGTTGTAGGTCGAAGGCGGCGCCTGATAAGCGCCGCGCAGGTACCACCAGCGACTGGTTCGGCCTCGGCGGGAGTCGATCTGGACGACGATCGTGAGGCGGTCGTCGCCGGTCCGGGGCGAGAGCACCGTGTAGCGGTGGGGAGAACCGGGCGCCGACACTTCGTTGGCCCCGAACATGCCGGGGAACTTCGCCGTCGCGGCGGGCACCGCGACGGCACAAGAGCAGGCGAATGCCAAGGCGGTCGCCGTCAGCGCTCTCATATGCAGCTTCCCGCTTCTCATCGTCTCGCCTTCGATACGGATGAGAGTCCGCCAGAGGTCCCTAAGCTCACTCGGGTGACCCGACAGCAGCGTCTGACGCTGGTCGCGACGATCCTCGGCTCGACGGTCGTCTTCCTCGACGGGACCGTGGTCAACGTGGCGCTTCCTGCGGTCGCGGAGGATCTCGACGCCGGGCTCGCCGGGCAGCAGTGGATGGTCGAGGCCTACATGCTCACCATGGTCTCGCTGCTCCTGGTCGGCGGCTCGCTCGGCGACCAGTTCGGCCGGCGCCGGGTCTTCGTGATCGGCCTGATCGCATTCGGCGCCACCTCGGTCCTCTGCGCGATCGCTCCTTCGGACGAGTTCCTGGTCGCCGCCCGGGCACTGCAGGGGATCGCCGGGGCGCTCCTGGTGCCGGGCTCCTTGGCGATCGTCGCCGCCACCTTTGAGGGGGAGGCGCGCGGCAAGGCGGTCGGCACCTGGACCGCCTGGACCGGGATCGCGACCGTGCTCGGCCCGGCCGGCGGCGGCGCCCTGGTCGACGCCATCTCCTGGCGGGCGATCTTCTGGGTCAACATCCCCCTGATCGCCTTCACCGTGATGTTGACCCTGCACGCGGTGCGCGAGAGCCGCGACCTGGAGGCGTTTCGCGGCATCGATTGGGCGGGAATCGGGCTCTCGGCTGCCGGTCTGGCGGGCCCGGTCTTCGCCCTGATCGAACAATCGGCCCACGGTTGGGACGACCCGCTGGTCTGGGTCCCGCTGGTTGCCGGAGTGGCCTGCTTCGCTCTGTTCGTACTCCGCGAGGCCCGCGCCCGGCACCCGATGCTCGACTTCGGCCTGTTCAGGATCCGCAACTTCGCCGTCGCCAACCTGACCACGTTCACCGCCTACGCCGGCCTGATCGGCGGACTCTTCTTCGTCGGCCTCTACCTGCAGCAGGTCTCCGGCTACTCGGCGTTCGAGGCGGGCCTGGCGACGACGCCGATCTCGGTGCTGCTCTTCCTCCTCTCGCCGCGCTTCGGCAGGATCGCCTCCGGCGTGGGGCCGAGGATGCCGATGTGCCTCGGCCCGATTGTCGGCGGGATCGGGCTGCTCCTGCTGCTGCGGGTCGACGCCGATGCCAATTACGTCGCCGACATGCTGCCCGCGATCGTCGTTTTCGGCCTCGGCCTGGCGGCGACGGTGGCGCCGCTCACCGCGACCGTGCTCGACTCGGTCGAGGAGCGCCAGGTGGGGATCGCCTCCGGCGTCAACAACGGCGTCTCCCGGGTCGCCGGCCTGCTGGCGATCGCCGTCCTCGGCGCCGTGATCTCGGCCCAGTTCGACGCCGGCGCCGGCGTCGAGATCGCCTCCGGCCCACTGACCGCGGCAGCCCCCGAGGCCTCCACCGACGCCTTTCACCTCGGCATCGGTATCGCCGGAGTGTTGATGATCGCCGGCGGCATCGTCTCCGGTCTCTGGATTGAGAACCCGCGCCGCCGCATCGAAGCAATCCCCACCCGCGGCACCGCCGCAGCCGGCGAGTGCGGCCACGGTGCGGATGCCGGCTACGCCGAGCCGGTTGCGCCAAGTGCCGAGGCGTCCGCGGCTGAGCCTGCATAAGCTGCCGCCCAATGTCCGCCGGTTCGCTTGCCACTCTTGCTGAGATGCCGCCCAAAGCGCAGACAAAGAGTTCCGACCTCGCAGTTGTCCCAGTCGCCGCGGTTCAGGCCAGGATTTTGGTGATCAGAGAACACCAGGTAATGCTCGATCAGGATCTCGCCGAGCTGTATGGGGTCGAGACGGGCGCGTTGACTAGAGCAGTTCGCCGTAACGAAGAGCGTTTCCCCTCTGACTTCATGTTTCAGCTCACAAAAGACGAATATGCAGATTTGAGAAGCCAAATTGGCATCTCGAGTGGGCACGGGGGTCGTCGCTATCCCCCTTATGTCTTTACCGAGCAAGGGGTCGCGATGCTTTCGAGTGTTCTTCGCAGCGGTAGGGCGGTAGCCGCGAACATCGCAATCATGCGGGCCTTCGTAGAGATGCGTCGCGCCGCAACCAACTACAAAGCGCTTGAGACGCGAATCGATGATCTAGAGGCAAGGACAGCTGGAAAGCTTGGAGAGCATGAGAAACATCTGGTGGCGATCTTCAAAGCCCTAAGGCAGCTGGCTACTCCTGTGCCACCCAAGCGAAAGCATCCGCTCGGATTCAGTCCTCCAGAGAACGGCAAGAAGTAGCGATGCCCGCCCCGATCGTCTTTTCAGGCATCCAGCCGACCGGCCGCAAGCACCTGGGCAACTACATCGGTGCGATCCGCCAGTACGTCGAGGGTCAGGATCGCGGCGACCCGGCGATCTTCTGCATCGTCGACCTGCACGCGATCTCGGTTCCTTACGACCCGGCCGAGCTGCGCGAGCGGCTCTACGACACGACAGCGATCCTGCTCGCCGCCGGCCTCGACCCCGAGCGCTGCATCCTCTTTCGCCAATCCGACGTGCGCGAGCACACGGAGCTGACCTGGCTGCTCTCCGCGGTCACCGCCCACGGCGACCTCAACCGCATGCACCAGTTCAAGGACAAGTCGGCCAAGCAGCGCGAGCTCGTCCCTGCCGCTCTCTTCTTTTACCCGGTGCTGATGGCCGCCGACGTGCTTGCCTACAAGGCGACCGAGGTGCCGGTTGGGGACGACCAGCGCCAGCACGTTGAGCTGATGCGGGAGATCGCCCGCCGCTTCAACGAGCGCTTCGGCGAGACCCTGGTCGTGCCCGAGTACCGCATCCCGGAGGTCGGCGCCCGGATCATGGACTTGCAGGAGCCGGAGCGGAAGATGTCGACGACGGGCGGCACCGAGCAGGGCACTGTCCTCGTCCTCGACGAGCCGGAGGCGATCCGCAAGAAGCTGGGCAGCGCCGTCACCGACTCCGGGCGGGAGGTGCGCCGCGGCGAGGATAAGGCTGGGATCACGAACCTGATCGACGTCTACGCCGCCGCCCGGGGGGTCGAGCCGGCGGAGGTCGAGCGCGAGTTCGAGGGCGCCGGCTACGGCGACTTCAAGAAGGCGGTGGCCGAGATGGTGGTCGACTTCCTTGCCCCGGTCCGCGAGCGCTACGCGGAGCTGCGCCCGGACGAGGCGGCGCTGGAGGCGACGCTCGCCGCCGGCGCCGAGAAGGCGCGCGCGATCGCGGCCCCGACACTCGTCGAGGTCCGGGACCGAATGGGCATCGGTCCCTCCTAGTCGCCATCCCGCTTGGGCGTTACGGTGCACCCGTGACCGTCGCCGAGCTGGATCTCGACCTCGACGTCTTCGCCGGGCCGTTCGACCTGCTGATGGCGGTCGTGCTGCGTGAGGAGGTGAGCCTGCTCGAGGTCGAGCTGGGCGAGGTCGTGGTCGCCTATGTCGAGCACCTCGAGCGCGAGGACGAGCTCGAGCTGGAGGTGGCGACCGAGTTCCTCGTCCTGATCGCCGCCCTCCTGGAGCTGAAGTCCCGCCTGCTCCTGCCCGGCGCCGATGAGGGCTTGGAGGAGGCGACGCCCGAGGAGGCGGTCGAGGAGCTGCTCGCCCGCCTGCTCGAGTACCGCCGCTATCGCGACGCGGCGGCGGTGCTGACCGAGCGCTTCGAGGCCGAGCGAGGCCACCTCTACCGAGCTGCACCGCTGCCTCCCGAGCTGCGCCGCGTCGCCCTCGAGGCCGCCACCGCCGCATATGACCCGGAACGGCTTGGCGTCGCTCTCGGCGACCTGCTGACGACGCCGCCCGAGCTCAACCTCGGGCACATCCGCCCGACCGTCTCGCTGGAAAAACGGCTGAGCGCGCTGCGCGACGCGCTGGCCGGGCGCCCGAGCATCGATTTCGACGAGCAGTTCGGCAGCGAGGATCGGCTCACCCAAGCGGTGACCCTGTTCGCGCTGCTCGAGCTCTACCGCAAGGGGGAGGTCACGTGGGAGCAGTCCAAGCCGTTGGGCCCGATCGAGATCCGGAAGGCATGAGCGCGGAGCGAGCAAGCGTGCATCTCTGGTTCTTCGCGCCGCGAGCGAAGCGCGAAAAGGGTGTCTCGTGAACGACCTGGCGCGGACGGTCGAGGCGCTGCTCTTCCTCTCGCCGCAGCCGGTCTCTCTCGCCGACCTGGCGGAGGCGACCGAGGCGAAGGAGGGGCAGGTCGCCGAGGCGATCGACCTGCTGCGCGAGGACCTCGGCGAGGGCAAGCGGGGTGTGGTCCTGCGCGAGGTCGCCGGCGGCTTCTCGCTGGCCAGCGATCCCGCTAGCGAGGAGGCGGCACGGCGGTTGCTCGCCAAGCCGCGCACCCCGCCGCTGACCCAAGCCCAGGCCGAGACGCTGGCGATCGTCGCCTACCTGCAGCCGGTCTCGCGGCCGGAGGTGGCGCGGATCCGCGGCGTCTCCTCGGAGTCGGCGGTGCAGACGCTGGCCGAGCGCGGCCTGATCGAAGAGTCGGGGCGCTCGCGCTTCGGCGCCGCGATCTTCAAGACGACGGAGCTGTTCGAGCGGCTCTTTGGGCTCGCCGGGTTGGACCAGCTGCCTGATCCGTCGCGGTTCGATCCGACGCCCGATGACGAGCGCGAGCTGCGCGAGCGGCTGCTAAAGGCGGGAGAGCAACGGGCCGAGCCGTGATCGTCGAGAGACGCAAGGACCAACCCCGGCTCCGCCTGAACCCAATTTGCTGCCCCTTCGGGGCAAGAATCACTCCGCGGTGCCGTAGGGAGGCTGCGCCGGGGTTGGTCCTTGCGTCTCTCTAAGTTCCTGGCCCACGGAGGCGTTGCCTCCCGCCGTCAAGCAGAGAGCATCATTGCCTCAGGCCGGGTCACCGTTGTCGGGAAGGTCGTTACCGATCCGGCTCGGGACGTTGGCGCTGGCGACGACGTTCGAGTGGATGGCAGCCCCGTTGGGACGGAGGCGCGGGAGGTTTGGGTGGTGAACAAGCCTGCTGGGGTGGTGTCGACGGCGCGGGAGCCGGGGAGTCGGCCGGCGGTGGTCGAGCTGGTTCGCACTGAGGCTCGGCTGTATCCAGTCGGGCGGCTAGACGCCGATTCGACCGGGCTCTTGCTGCTGACCAACGACGGTGAGCTGGCCAACCAGCTCACCCATCCGCGCTACGAAGTGCCGAAGGCCTACCGGGTCGAGTTGCGTCGGCCGTCCTCGGACCGCGATCTGGAGCAGCTGCGACGCGGAGTCAAGCTCGACGACGGTCCCACCGCGCCGGCCGAAGTGAGCCGGCGCGGCGAGCGCGAGGTCGAGATCGTCCTGCGCGAGGGACGCAACCGCCAGGTGCGGCGGATGGCCGAGGCGGTCGGCAACGAGGTGGTCGCTTTGCGCCGGGTTCGCTTCGGCCCGATCGTCCTCGGTGGGTTGGCCGCGGGAGAGGCGCGTCGCCTCTCCGACGACGAGATCGCCAGCCTCTGGAAGGATGTAGCCCCGTGAGGTGGACCGAGGGGTGGGAATGAGCGAGGACGAGGAACGACTGTTCGCCGTTCGCGGCGCCGTTCAAGCGGAGGCCAACGAGGCGGAGGCGATCGTCGCCGCCACCGAGGCGCTGCTGCGTGAGCTGCTCAGCCGCAACGAGCTCGGGCCGGAGGCAATGGTCAGCTGCATGTTCACTACGACCCAGGACCTCGACGCCGAGTTCCCGGCCGTGGCGGCCCGCAACGTCGGGCTGGAGTCGGTGCCGCTGATCTGCGCCCGCGAGATCGACGTCCCGGGTGCGATGCCTCGGGTGATCCGGGCGATGGTCCACTACTACGCACCTGTCGGCCACACCCCGGCCCACACCTATTTAGGAGACACGCAGGAGCTCCGCTCCGACCTACACGCGGCGCAGTAGCCGTTCCGATGAAGGATCTCCACCCGCGCGTGGACAATCCTTCAAACTCCTGCGGGTGACCGTCACCTTCGCTGAGAAGCTCGCCCGCATCCCGGGCTACAAAGCTGGCGTGCCGACTGGGCAGGCGCCAGAGGCGATCGCTGCAGGCGAGATCGCCCAGCTCGCCTCCAACGAGTCGCCGTTCCCGCCCCACCCGGAGGTGGTCGCAACGATCCAGGCCGCTGCCGCGGCGATGAACCGCTACCCAGACCCCGACGCGACCCTGCTACGCGAGCGCATCGCCGAGCGCCACGAGACAGAGCCTGGCCGGATCGCGGTCGGCAACGGCTCCTGCGAGATCCTCCTCGCCGCCGCCGAGGCGCTCTGCGAGCCCGGCTCCGAGATCGTCTACGCCTGGCCGTCCTTCTCGATGTACCCGTACCTGGCGGCGCTGACCGAGGCGCGCGAGATCCGCGTCCCACTCGCCGCCGGCGACGTCCACGACCTCGACGCGATGGCTGCAGAGGTGACCGCGGCGACCCAGCTCGTCGTCGTCTGCAATCCCAACAACCCGACCGGCACCCACCTCCCAACTGCCGAGATCGCGGCCTTCTGCGAGCGGGTCCCGGCGCACGTGACGATTGCGCTCGACGAGGCCTACGTCGAGTTCCAGACCGTCGAGGACGCCGACGCCGGCATCGACCTGCTGGCCGAGTTTCCCAATCTGGTGGTCCTGCGCACGTTCAGCAAGTGCTACGGCCTCGCCGGCCTGCGGGTCGGCTACGCGGTCGGCTCCGCCAAGTTCCGCGCGGCGGTCGACGCCGTGCGGCAGCCGTTCAGCGTCAACGCACTTGCCCAGGCCGCCGCCGCCGAGGCGATCCTGCACCAGGACGACGTCGCCCGCCGGGTGGAGAGCACGGTTGCCGAGCGGATTCGGGTCGAGGAGGGGCTGCGCGAGATCGGTTTGCGCACCGCCGCGACCCAGGCCAACTTCTCCTGGATCGACCTCGGCGACGCCGACGAGGGTGAGGTCGTCGCTGGCCTCGCCGAGCGCTCGATCGCCGTCCGCCCGGGCAGTCCCCTTGGCGACCCCGGCCACATTCGCGTCACCTATGGGACGGCGGCCGAGAACGACCGCTTCCTCGCCGCGATCGCCGAACTGATCTAGCGCCCAAGTTGCCGCCGCCAGCCTGTCCTGCTACAAAGGACGGGATGACTCGAGTCACCACGCCGAACACCTCCGCCGCCCACTCGGGCGGGCTCGCGCGTGCCTCTGAGTCCTATTGGCGATTTAGCTAGGCGTCCGGCCTCGCGGCGTGCTGCCGCACCTCAAGTTTTCTCGGCCGGGCGCCGGACATCCTCGTCTCTTCGCTTGGACGTTTGTGCGATGGGGCATACCCGAAGTAGGATTTTTGAGCATGGAGGGCGGTGAAGGCAAAATGATGATCGGGATGCAGGGAAAGACTCGGGATCGCGTTCGCGACCAGCGAATCGAGCGAGTCGAGGAGCTCGTCTCGCCGACGACGCTGCTTGAGGAGCTGCCGCTGGGCGAGGTACGCGAAAAGGCCGTTGTCAGGGGCCGCGGGGAAGTTGGGAACGTTCTCGACGGAGCCGACGACCGGGTGATGGTCGTGGTCGGGCCGTGCAGCGTCCACGACCCGGTCGCGGCGCTCGAGTACGCCGGCAACCTCGCCGAGGCGGCCCGGGAATTCGGCGACGAGCTGCTGGTGGTGATGCGCGTCTACTTCGAGAAGCCGCGCACGACGACGGGCTGGAAGGGCCTGATCAACGACCCCCACCTCGACGGCTCCGGCGATGTCAACGCGGGCTTGCGGATGGCGCGGGCGCTGCTTCTGCAGGTGCTCGACCTCGGCCTGCCGGTCGGCTGCGAGTTCCTCGACCCGATCACGCCCCAGTACATCGCCGACACGGTCTCCTGGGGAGCAATCGGGGCGCGCACCACCGAGAGCCAGATCCACCGGCAGCTCGGCTCCGGCCTCTCGATGCCGATCGGGTTCAAGAACCGCACCGACGGCGACATCCAGGTCGCCGTCGACGCTGTGCGCGCTGCGGCCGTGCCGCACGCCTTCGCCGGCATCGACGACGGCGGCAACCCGGCCGTGCTCTACACGACGGGCAACCCCGACGGCCACATCATCTTGCGCGGCGGCAGGGAGGCCCCCAACTACGACCTCGAGGGCGTCGCCGAGGCGCTGGCGAGACTAGGCGAGGCCGGGCTCCCGGAGCGCGTCGTTGTCGACGCTTCGCACGACAACAGCAAGAAGGATCCGGCGCTGCAGGTGCTGGCCGCCGGTCACGTCGCCGACCAGGTCGCCGACGGCAACAGCCGCATCGTCGGCGTCATGCTCGAGTCGTTCCTGGTCGAGGGGCGCCAGGATCTCGGCGACATTGCCGAGCTCACCTACGGGCAGTCGATCACCGATTCCTGCATGGACTGGGACGAGACGGTGCGGGTGCTCGAGCAGTGCGCTTCGGCCGTGCGGGCGCGGCGCGGCGAATGAGAATCACCGTCCTCGGGGTCGGCCTGATCGGCGGCTCGATCGGGCTGGCGGCGCGGCGCCACGAAAGTGGCGAGGTGGTCGGCTTCGACCCCGACCCAGCGACCCTTGCGCGGGCGGTCGAGTCGGGTGCCCTCGATCGCAGTGCGAGTACGCCCGGCGAGGCCTGCGAGGCGGCCGAGGTGATCTTCTGCGCCGCTCCCGTGGCGGCGCTGCCGTCGCTGGCGCGTGCTGCGCTCGAGGCCTGCGGCCCCGACGCCGTCGTTACCGACGTCGGTTCGACCAAGCGCGAGATCGTCGCCGCCCTGGGCAGCGATGAGCGCTTTATCGGCGGCCATCCCCTTGCCGGAGCGGAGACGTCCGGGGTGGAAAACGCTCGCGCCGACCTCTTCCAGGGCGCGCGCTGGTACCTGACTCCGACCGAGCGGTCTGGCGGCGTGCTCTACGACAAGCTGCAGCGGGCGGTCTCCGACCTCGGCGCGAGGCCGCAGGCGATCGCCGCCGAGACCCACGACCGCCTGATGGCGACGGTCAGCCACCTGCCGCACGTTGTCGCCAACGTGCTGGTCGGCCAGGCGGCTGCCGAGCTGACCCGCGACTCGGAGCGGATGCCCGAGGTCGGGCCGAGCTTTCGCGATACGACCCGCGTCGCCGGCGCCAACCCGGCGATCTGGAGCGACATCTTCTTAACCAACAGCGACGCGGTGGCGGATGCGATCGAGGATGCCGGCGAGCGTCTGCGCCAGGCCGCGGAGCTGATCCGCAGCGGTGACCGGGAGGCCATCGCCGCCTGGCACGAGGCGGCGGGGGATGCCAGGCGCAACCTACTCGAGGCCGACCTCGCCGGCGGGCTGCTGCATGAGCTCCGCGTCGTCGTCGTCAACCGTCCCGGCATCGTCGCCGAGCTGGCGCTGGCGCTGGGCGAGGCGGGTGTCAACATCGAGGACATGGCCCTGCACCCGGCCCCCGACATGCGTTCGGGCGCCGTCTCGCTCTGGGTCGCCGGCCGCGAGCAGGCGGAGCGCGCGGCGACCCTGGTGCGGGAGCTGGGCCACTCGGCGACCGTGATCGGCCCCTCGGACGCGTGAGCGCCTCCCGTTTTGACCCCTCCGGCCCGCTGCGCGGGACTTTGCGGCCGCCGCCGGACAAGTCGGTCTCGCACCGCGCTGCGCTGATCGCGGCGATGGCGGAGGGCGAGACGACGATCGACGGCTACCTCGATTCGGCCGACACGCTCTCGACCTTAGTTGCCATTCGCCAGCTGGGAGCACAGGTGGAAGGCCCGGCGACTAGGCTGCCGGCGATCTCACACCGGATGACGGTCCGCGGCATCGGGCTGCGCGGCCTCGCCGAGGCGAGCATCGACGTCGGCAACGCCGGAACCTTGCTGCGGCTCCTGCCGGGCTGGTTGGCCGGGCAGGAGACCGGGAGCTGGACGCTCGACGGCGACGCCTCAATCCGCCGCCGCCCGGTCGATCGCATCGCCGAGCCGCTGCGGCTGATGGGGGCGCAGCTGCGCTGCCGCGAGGATCGCCTGCCGCCGCTCGAGATCGACGGCGCGCCGCTGCAGGGCGTCTCCTACGAGCTACCGGTCGCCAGCGCCCAGGTCAAGTCCTGCCTGCTCTTCGCCGGCCTGCTGGCGGAGGGCGAGACGCAGGTGGTCGAGCCGTTACCGAGTCGCGACCACACCGAGCGGATGCTCGCCGCCGCGGGGGCAGAGGTTGAGCGCCGCGACGGCGCCGTTGCCGTGCGGCCGGCGCAGCGCCTAGAGCCTGGCGAGATCGCCGTCCCCGCCGACTTCTCTTCAGCCGCCTTCTTCCTTGTCGGGGCGCTGCTGGTCCCGGGCAGTGACGTCACCCTCAGCGGCGTCGGCCTCAACCCGACCCGTACCGGGCTGCTCGAGATTCTCGCCCGGATGGGGGCCGAGATCGAGGCCGAGCCCGAGGGCGAGCGCGGCGGTGAGCCGGCCGGCCGGCTCCGTGTCCGCTCCGCCGAGCTGCGCGGGACGGAGGTCGGCGGTGCCGGCGTGCCGCTGGCGATCGATGAGCTGCCGCTGGTGGCGCTCGCCGCCTGCTTCGCCGAGGGTGAGACGACGATCCGCGACGCCGCCGAGCTGCGCCGCAAGGAGTCGGACCGGATCGCAGTCGTCGCCGAGGTGCTGAACGGACTGGGGGGCAAGGTCGAGCCGACGGCGGACGGGATGAGGATTCTGGGCGGCGGTGGCCTGCGTGGCGGCTCGGCCTCTTCACATGGCGATCACCGCGTCGCGATGCTGGGCGCGATCGCCGGTCTCGCCTCGACCCAGGGCGTCGAGGTCGAGGATATGGGGGCGGCCACGGTCAGCTACCCGCGCTTCGAGACCGACCTCGCGACGCTGCTTCGCTCCTGACGCCCATACATTGCGCCCATGGTGATCGCGATCGACGGCCCCGCCGGGGCCGGCAAGTCCTCGGTGGCCCGCGGCGTCGCCGCGGCGCTTGGCTTCACCTACCTCGACTCGGGAGCGATGTACCGCTGTGTCGCTCTGGCCGGAATTGAGCAGGGCGCAGGCCTCGATAACGCTAAGGAGATGACGGCGCTCGCCGCCGGCCTCGAGATCGCCTTCGCGGACGAGGCCGTGACGCTCGGCGGGCGCGACGTCTCGAAGGCGATCCGCGCCGCCGAGGTGACCGAGGCCTCCTCGCGGGTCTCCGTTCACCCCGGCGTGCGCGAGGCGATGGTCGCCCGCCAGCGGGCGCTGATCGCCGCCGGGCGCTACGTGGCGGAGGGGCGCGACATTGGCACCGTGGTCAGCCCCGATGCCTCGCTCAAGGTCTTCCTCACCGCCAGCGAGGAGGAGCGGGCGCGCCGGCGCGCCATCCAGACCGGGGCCGACGAGGCTGAGGTGCTGGCGGCGCAGCGGCAACGTGACGAGCGCGACGCGACCCGGGAGCACAGTGCGCTGCGCGCTGCCCCCGACGCGGTCGAGCTGGACACCACCGGCTTCGCGCTCGACGAGGTCGTCTCCAGGGTGGTCGCCCTGGCGCGCGAGAGGGGGCTGGCATGAACCTGCCGACGGTGGCTGTGGTCGGCTTCCCCAATGTCGGCAAGAGCACCCTGGTCAACCGCCTGGCTGGCGGACGGGAGGCCGTTACTCATGCCGAGCCGGGAGTCACCCGCGATCGCAAGCGGGTGCGCTGCGAGTGGAACGGCGTCGCCTTCGAGCTGCTCGACACCGGCGGCATCGACCTGCAGGACGAGAGTGAGCTGGCTCGCGACATCCAGCGCCAGGCGCGGCTCGGCATCGCCGAGGCCGACGCGGTGCTGTTGGTCGTCGATGGCCGGGCCGGGATGCGCGCCGGCGACGCCGAGCTGGCGAAAACCCTGCGCGGAGCGGACGTGCCGACGCTCGTCGCCGTCAACAAGGCCGACCGGCCCGGCGACGAGCACCTCGGCGCCGAGTTCAACAAGCTCGGCCTCGGCGAGCCGCTCGCGGTCTCGGCGACGCACGGCCTCGGCAGCGGCGACCTGCTCGACGCGATCGTCACCGCGCTCGGCGAGGCCCAGCCCCCCGAGGAGGCCGGGGACGAGGTGCGCGTCGCCGTGGTCGGGCGTCCCAACGCCGGCAAGTCTTCGCTCGTCAACGCCTTCCTCGGCGACGAGCGGGTGATCGTCTCCGAGCGAGCCGGCACCACCCGCGACGCGATCGACACCGAGCTCGAGGTCGACGGGCGGCGCGTTGTCCTCGTCGATACCGCCGGCCTGCGCCGGCGCTCGAAGGTCGCCGGCACGGTCGACTACTACGCGCAGTTGCGCTCCGAGCGCGCGGTCGAGCGGGCCGAAGTGGCGCTGGTCGTCTGCGATGCATCGGAGGGGGTCACCGCGGAGGACCTGCGTGTCGCCGAGCTGGCGATGCGGGCGGGCTGCGCGACTCTGCTCGCGCTCAACAAGTGGGACGCCACCCGCACCGACCTCGACGACGCCAAAGCTCGGGTCGAGCGCAAGCTGCGCCTCCGCCCGGCTGTAATCACCTGCTCGGCGACCCGGGGGCGTAACGTCGCCAAGCTGCTGCCAAAGGCGATCGAGCTCGCCGACCGCGCCGGTGAGCGCATCCCGACCCCGGAGCTGAACCGCTTCGTCGCCGACGTCGTCGCCAAAGTGCCCCCACCGGCCCGGCGCGGGCGGCGCCTGCGTCTCTACTACTCGGCCCAGGTCGGAGAGCGACCGCCGCGGATCGCGATCCAGGTCAATGACCGTCGCCTGATCATCCGCGACTGGGCCTACCACCTGGAGAACCGGCTGCGTGAGGCCTACGGTCTCGAGGGCGTTCCTCTCGTGATCGACTTCATCCCGAGGAAAAGCAGATACGGGAACGCATGACCACGCATCCCTCCTTGACCATTTAATCTTCGGCGCATGAGCGAAACCCAGCCACTCGCCGAGGGCGAGTACCTGTTCACGTCGGAGTCGGTCACCGAGGGGCATCCGGACAAGGTCTGCGACCAGATCTCCGATGCCGTCCTCGACGCGGTGATGGCGGAGGACCCGGAGGGCCGGGTCGCCTGCGAGACGATGGTCAACACCGGGATGGCGGTGGTCTCGGGAGAGATCTCGACCGACGCCCACCTCAACGTTCCAGACCTCGTCCGCGAGACGATTCGCAAGATCGGCTACGACCACGGCGACTACGGCTACCACTGCGACCACGTCTCGGTGCTGGTCTCGCTCGACAAGCAGTCGCCCGATATCGCCCAGGGCGTCGACGCCGCCTACGAGACCCGGACCGAGTCGGCCGAGGACGAGCTGCTGGTCGCCGGCGCCGGCGACCAGGGAATGATGTTCGGCTACGCCAGCGACGAGACCGAGGCCTTGATGCCGATGCCGATCCACCTCGCGCACCGGCTCGCTGAACGGCTCGCCGCCGTGCGCAAGGACCGCTCGCTTGACTACCTCGGCCCCGACGGCAAGACCCAGGTCACGGTCCGCTACGCGGACGGCCGCCCGGTGCGGGTCGAAAAGCTTCTGATCTCCACCCAGCACGCCGAGGGGGTTGAGTCGGAGTCGAAGATCAAGCCCGACCTCTGGGAGAGCGTCGTCCTGCCCGTGCTCGGCGCCGAGGCGGCCGGGCTCTACGACGAGGCGGAGCTGCGCCAGCACTTCCTCGTCAACCCGACCGGCAAGTTCGTGATCGGCGGCCCGGTCGGCGACGCCGGCCTGACCGGCCGCAAGATCATCGTCGACACCTACGGCGGCATGGCCCGCCACGGCGGCGGCGCCTTCTCCGGCAAGGATCCCTCCAAGGTCGACCGCTCCGCCGCCTACGCGGCACGCTACGTCGCCAAGAACGTCGTCGCCGCTGACCTCGCCCAGCGCTGCGAGGTGCAGGTCGCCTACGCGATCGGCGTCGCCCGCCCGATCTCGCTGATGGTCGAGACCTTCGGCACCGGCAAGCTCCCCGACGCCGAGATCTCACAGCTCGTCGAAGCCGAGTTCGACCTGCGCCCCGGCGCCTTCCGCGGCTACCTCGACCTGCACCGCCCGATCTACCAGGACACGGCGGCGTACGGCCATTTCGGCAGGGAGGGCGACGCTTTCACCTGGGAGCGCACCGACCGCGCCGACTCCCTCCGCGCAGCGGCGGGCTCCGCCGCTGCGCCCGCCTGAGCAGTTCTAAGCCCTGCTCTAGTTCCTGTGGTGCTCTCGGCGGGGGCTGGAGTCCCAAGGCGGAACTAGAAAACAATGGGGGCAAACGCTTGACAGCGTAGTCCTGGCGTGGGGGAGCATCGGACACAGCAGCGCCTTCCGCGCTGTGTACCAAGGGAGGAACTCATGAACTACCGGGAGAGCACCCTGAAGATTCTTGGTCTCTCGCTGCTAGCTGCACTTGGGATGCTGGTGACTGCGGCAAGCGGGGCACAGGCTAGCGGCAAAATGTTAATCGTGAACATGCCCCCGCCATTTCAGAGCGGAACTATGGGGGAAGAGGAAGACGCCTTAGAAAATAGCCTTCTGATTTTAGGTCTCAACATGGAGATCTTCTGCCATAAATCCAGCAGTAGCGGCACAATCTCCAGTAGCGGCACAGGTACAGAAACCATTACCTTCGAAACCTGCTTAGCACAGGGTGTGAGCGGTGGAGCTTTAACCGGAGCCGTATGTGAAATACCAAATATCGTTATCAAAAAGGCAGTCTTAGTCATATTACATTCGGGTAATGGTGCATTAACAGCAGCTCAGCACGGAACTGGTACCGGTAGTCCATACATTTTATACGAACCATTGTCGGGTAACATATTTGGGCCAGTATTAAACCATGGGGAATGTGCACTACCGGAAACAGCCAACCTAAAAGGTTGCTTAGTGGCAAAGGTCGTAACCCCTGGGCATCAGGTATCGCACAGGTTTACTACTAGCGGAATGTTAGAGTTATTTGGTTGCAAACTGCTCTATGGTGCCAATGAAGCGCACTGGGATAGGAATTTCCGACTGAGACTCACTGGTTTCTTTCAAGGTTATCCGTGGGGGTATGAATAGCCTCTATTAATAGGTAGAGACGCATATTCGTCGTCGCATGGTCTTGTTGGATTTCTGTATCGGGACTGGCGGCGCCGTCTATCAAAGGAGGAGAGATGAACTATCGAAAGCATGGGCTCGAGGCCCTTACGATCTCGGTGCTGGGGGTGATGGCCATTGGAGTGAGCGGGGCGCAGGCATCGGGGAAACTCTTAGTCGAAGGGCGATCCGGCCCATTTAGCGAGTGGTTTGAAGCAAAACTAAGCAATGCTTTAGAAGGCAGACTCCTGATTTTAGGCTTGAATATGGAGATCTTTTGTCATGATGCAAGTTCTACACTTAATGCACTATCTGACGATGGCCATGGTTCATTCGTAATTCTCTTCGAATCCTGCTTAGCTCAGGGCCTGAGCGGTGGCAAATTACTTGGCGCTGTGTGTGAAATCCCTGACATCACAGCCAATGGCTTAGCCTTAATAATTTTACATTCGGGCAATTCTGCTTTAACGACGTCTCAGCATGAGTTTCCAGCAACTGGCAAACCTTATATCTTATTTAGCATGCATGGCAACTTAATTTTCTCGAAAGTATTAAATCACACCGAATGCGCACTACCAGAAAATGCAAATGTGAAAGGCTGTGTTGTCGCAGCGGTTGTTACCGAAGGTGACCAAGTGACGCACTCAATTACTACTAAAGGTATGTTATCTTTATTCGGCTGCAAATTGAATTACGGCGCCAACGAAGCGCACCTCGATGGCGATGCGCTCGTTTCCCTGTGGGGTGGTGCCCGAAAATGGGGAGTTGAATAAGTACTGAAGTAAGTACTACGTGAGTGAGAAGCATTCGGATGAGACCCGAGACCGCACCAGCGGTCTCGGGTCGGTGAGAAGGCACAGTCCCTGTCGTCCCTCGAGGCCACCCCCTTGGGGGGCCTATTCCAGGCTTCGCTCGATCGCCTCTTCGGCGCAGCTACGAAGGGCTTTCGCCCCTGGGTTGGCCTCCCCTGTCAGCATTTTTTGTTCAGTCTTTCTGAGCCCGGAGAGCGTGAGGTCCTGCTCCAAGCATGAGAGCGCGTCCAGGCAGATCTCTCTGGCCTGGTCGGAGCCGAGCTTTCCGAAGCTGGACAGCTTCGCATTCACCACGCAGGACTCGACGAAGCGGTCCGCGACCGCCGTTGGGTAGCTGCTTGCTATGCCGCCACCCCCCGGCGGCCTCTCTGAGGAAGACGTGGACGAGTCGCCGCATGAAACGAGTACGAGGCACAGTGCGCTCAGGAGCACGGCAGCGAGAGAGTTTCTGACTGAGAGCATGAGTTGTGTCCTCTAGCGAGGCGGCTGTGGCTCGCCGAGGCCGTGGGTGCCGGCTGCGTGGGTGCCGGTTGCCTGGTCGACGCTCTCGACGACCTGCTCGGGGTTGGCGACCCCGGCGAAGACGAAGTTGTAGTCGTCACCGGCGGCGGTGTCGAAGTCGACGTCGCCGATCTGGACGATCCGCTGGTAGACGCTCTGGTTGAAGTTGACGTTCTGGACGCGCTCGAGGCGGGTCTCCTGGACCTCGCGGGAGATGATTCCCCGCTTGATGTTGAGGCGGCGGTCGGTGATCGTGTAGGTCGTCGCGACTCGCTTGACGAAGCCGATCAGCACTGTCAGGCCGACGATCACGAGGACGAGCAGGAAGACGGTCCCGCCGCTAACGTCGAAGAGTCTTGCGACGACGCCGACCACAGCGGCGACCGCGATCCCCTTCAGGTAGAAGCCGAGAATCGCCCGCCACGAAGGGTGGCCCTGGAAAATCACCCGCTCTCCCGGACTGAGGTTGAGAGCCATCGCGCGGAGCATACCCGCGGTGTCCGCGTCCCTCCATACCGTGAGTCGGTGACGATCGCCAAGGTCGAGCCGCTGACCCGCGCCCGCGCCCTGCGGGGTCCTTTCGACTACCGCTTGCCAGCTGAGATGAGCGGCCTCGAGGTCGGCAGCGTCGTCCGGGTCCCCTTCGGACGGCAGCGCGTGCTCGGAGTCGTGGTCGAGCTGGCGGATGCCTCGGAGCTGCCTCCGGAGCGCCTCGCGGAGCCAATCGAGGCGCTCGAGGCGGGCGTCCCGGCTGAGCTGGTCCGCCTCGGGCTCTGGGTCGCCCGCGAGTACTGCTCGACGCCGTCGCGCGGACTCGAGCTGGTCCTGCCGCCCGGTCTGGGGGCGTCGGGGGAGCGGGTCCGCCCGCGGCGCGAGCTGCGCGCCGAGATCGTCCCTGCCGGCGAGGCCGCCCTCTCGGGCGGAGAGCGGCTCGGGGTCAGGCAGCGGGCGGCCCTGGAGGCTCTATCCGCCGGTGAGATGTCGGCGCCGGAGCTGGCGGCCGCTGTGGGCGCCGACCGCCAGGTCCTGCGGCGGCTGGAGGAGCGCGGCCTGATTGCCACCCGCAGCTCGGCCGTGAGCCGGCGGCCGAGCCACCCGGCGCTTGCCGCCGCGGCGGCCCGGCCGTCACTCCTGTCCGAGCAGGAGCGGGCTGTGGAGGGGATCGTCGCGGCGCTCGACGGCGAGGCCGGGGCGCCGCGCGAGCTGCTCCTGCACGGCGTCACCGGCTCCGGCAAGACGGAGGTCTACCTGGCCGCGGTCGAGGCTGCGCTCGCCCGCGGCCGGGGGGCGATCGTGCTCGTCCCCGAGATCGGCTTGGCGCCGCAGGCGGTGGCGCGCTTCCGGGCTCGGCTCGGCGACCGCTTCGCCGTCCTCCATTCCGCCCTCTCCGCCGGCGAGCGGCTCGACGAGTGGCGCCGGCTGCGCAGCGGCGAGGCGAGCGTCTGCGTCGGCCCCCGCTCGGCTGTCTTCGCGCCAGTCCGCGACCTCGGGCTGGTCGTGGTCGACGAGGAGCACGACCCCTCCTACAAGCAGGAGGGCGACCCCTGCTACGACGCCCGCGCCGTCGCTTTCCGGCGGGCCGAGGAGACGGGCGCGGTCCTCGTCGCCGGCACCGCAACGCCCCGGCCGGAGTCCTGGCTGGCGATGCCCCGGCTGGAGTTGCCGCGCCGCGTCGACGGTCGCCGCATGCCGCCCGTCGAGGTGCTCGACATGCGCGACGCCGACCCTCGCTCCGGCCCCTTGCACCGAGCAACCTGGGAGGCGCTCGAGGCGGTGAGGCGGGACGGCGCCAAGGCGATCGTGATGGTCAACCGCCGTGGCTTCGCGCCCTGGCTCACCTGTCGCTCCTGCGGGCGCCACTGGGGGTGCCCGAACTGCGACGTCTCGCTGATCGTCCACCGCCACGCCAACCGCCTCGTCTGCCACCACTGCGCCCACGTCGAGCCGGCCCCCAGGTCGTGCCCGGACTGCGACTCGACGACCCTGTCGAGGGCAGGGGTCGGCACGGAGCAGGTCGAGGCGCTGCTGGCCGAGCGCCTGGCGCCGATGCCGGTCTTCCGCCTCGACTCGGACACGACGACCGGCAAGGGGGCGCACGCCCGCATCCTCGCCGGCTTCGGCGAGGCGGAGAGCGGAATTCTCGTCGGCACGCAGATGGTCGCCAAGGGCCACGACTTCCCTGAGGTCACCCTGAGCGCGATCTTCGACGCCGACGCGACCCTGCGCTTCCCCGACTTTCGCGCCGCCGAGCGCACCTTCGCGATGGTCGCCCAGCTCGCCGGCCGTAGCGGCCGGGGCGAGGCCGGGGGAGAGGTGATCGTGCAGACCCTGGCGCCAGGGGCGGCGAGCATCGTCTGCGCCGCCCGCCACGACGCCGCCTCCTTCCTCACCGAGGAGGTTGAGCGCCGCCGGCTGCTGCGCTACCCACCCTTCTCCCACCTGGTGCGGATCGTGCTCAAGGCCGAGTCGGAGCCGCGATTGGAAGCCGCGGCTGCCGAGCTTGCGAGTGCCCTGCGGCCAGCGCTGCCGCCGGACGCCGAGCTGCTTGGGCCGGCGCCGATGTTCCGCGTCCGCAACCGTCACCGCCGCCGCCTCCTAACCAAGGCCGGCGATCGCGAGGCCGCCATCGCCGCGATCCGCGAGGCGGTCGAGTGCCTCGCCGCCGAGCGCACCTTGCGCGACGTCGCGATCTCGGTCGACGTCGATCCGCAGTAGCCGCCCCTCCGGTGAGTTCGCCTTTATGCGTCCTATGGGCCGGGAAAAGGCGAACTCGATCCGTTGGGGCGGTCCATAGAATTGATCTGTGAGCGATAGAGCTGAGGCAGAGACCAACGACGCCGAGCGCGGGGAGCTCGAACGCGAGCTGATCGCGCGGCGCGATGCCGCCCTCGCCCAGGTGGTCAAGTTCGGCGACCCCGTCCTCAAGAGCAGGGCCTCGCCGGTCACCGAGTTCGGCCCGGAGCTGCGCGCCGAGGTCGAGCGGATGATCGGGATCATGCGCGATGGCATGGGCGTCGGACTCGCCGCCACCCAGCTGGGGGTGCTGCGCCGCGTGCTCGTCTTCCAGGCCGGCCCCGACAGCGAGCCGACGGCGCTGCTCAACCCTGAGGTCGAGTGGGCGTCGGACGTGCTCGTCGTCGCCGAGGAGGGCTGTCTCAGCTTGCCCGGCGTCTCGATGGACGTCGAGCGTCCGCTGCACGCGCGCGTCACCGGCCTCGACCTCGACGGCGAGCCTGTGCAGGTCGAGGCGTCGGGACTCGAGGCACGGGTGCTCCAGCACGAGATCGATCACCTCGACGGGGTGCTGATCCTCGATCACGCTCCGCACGACCAGCGCAAGGGCGCCCTGCGAGCGCTGCGCGAGGGAGGCACCTACAGCCCGCAGCACGCTGAGGGCGAGGGCCCGGAGGTCGACGGCGAGCACCACGTCGAGTCGCGGACCGACGTCTGAGTGCGCACCGTCTTCCTCGGCACCTCGGAGTTCGCGGTCACGGTCCTGCGCCGACTCGCCGACTCGCCGCACAAGCCGTCGCTGGTCGTCACCCCTCCCGATCGTCCGAAGGGGCGCGGCAGGAAGACGTCGTCGCCGCCGGCCGCCGAGGCGGCGCGCGAGCTGGGCATCGAGCTGCTGCAGGCAGGGAGCGTCAACGACGAGCCGGCACTGGAGCGGATCCGCGCCGCACAGCCCGAGCTGGCAGTCGTCTGCGCCTTCGGGCAGCTGCTGCGCGAGCCGCTCCTTTCCGAGCTGCCGATGCTCAACGTCCACCCGTCGCTGCTGCCGCGCTGGCGCGGGGCGGCGCCGATCGAGCGGGCGATCATGGCCGGCGACGAGCTCACCGGGGTCTGCGTGATGGAGGTCACCGCCGGGCTCGACTCGGGCCCGGTTGCCTCCCGCGAGGAGGTCGCGATTGGGCCCGAGGACGATTTCGAGACGCTGTCGGAGCGACTCGCCGAGTGCGGAGGAGAGCTGATGGTGGGCGCCCTCGACCTGCGGGCCGAAGGAAGGCTGGAGCTCGAGGAGCAGGACGACGCGGCCGCGACCTACGCCGAGAAGATCGATCCTGCTGAGCGCTGCCTCGACCCTTCCCGCCCGGCGGCTGAGCTGGCGCGAACCGTCCGCGCCCTCACCCCGCACGTCGGCGCCTTCCTGGAGACGGCGGAGGGCAGGCTCGGCGTGCGGCGTGCCCGCGCCGTCGACGTCGGCGTCCGGGCGGGCGTGCTGAAGGCCGAGTGGGGGGCGCTCTTACTCGGCTGCGGGCGGGGGGCGCTGCGTCTTGACGTGGTCCAGCCCCCGGGCGGCAAGCCGATGGCAGCGGACGCCTACCTGCGCGGCCACTCCGTGCCGAAACTGTGAGCGAGGTCGCCCCGGCCCGCGCGCTGGCCTTCGGCGTCATCCGCGCCACCTTCGAGGACGACGCCCACACCGAGCGCGCCTTCGCCGAGGCGGCCGACGCTCAGGGCCTCGCCGGGCGCGAGCGGGCCCAGGCCCAGCGCCTCGCCTATGGCGCCGTGCAGCGGCGCGGCACCGCCGACGCGGCGATCTCGCGCCTCAGCGACCGGCCGCCGCACCGGCTCGACCCACCGGTGCTGGCCGGCCTGCGGCTCGGTCTCTTCGAGCTGCTCTTCGCCGACGGCACCCCAGATCACGCGGCGGTGGACCAGTCGGTCGAGTTGGTCAAGAGGGCCGGCGCCGCCCACGCCGCCGGGCTCGTCAACGCGGTGCTGCGGCGCGCGACCCGCGAGCGCGACGAGCTCACCGCCTCCCTGCTCGGCGACGACTCGACTCCCGAGCTCGCCGCCGTCGCCCACTCGGCGCCGCTCTGGCTGGCGCAGATGTGGTGGGAGGAGCTCGGCGCCGAGGCGGCGCGCTCCATGCTCGCCGCCTGCAACGAGCCCGCCGAGTCTGCCTTCCGGGTCAACACCCTGGCCACGGATCGCGAGGTGGTACTGGCGAAGTTGCGCGAGGCGGGGGTGGAGGCAAGCCCCGCAGGCGGCGAGTGGCCCCTGGCGGCGCCGGAGATGATCGTCGTCCAGGGCCGGACCGGGGAGATCGTCCCGGAGCTGGTCGCCGGCGGCGAGCTGACGCCGCAGAGCCGTGGCTCCGCTGCCGCCGTCGAAGTGCTCGATCCCCAGCCGGGCGAGCACGTCCTCGACCTTTGCGCCGGCCCCGGGATCAAGACCGGTCAGATCGCCGCCCGCATGGAGGATCGAGGGGAGGTGATCTCGGTCGAGCAGGACCCCAACCGCGCCGCCGAGGTCGCGGCCCAGGCCCGCCGTCTCGGCCTGCGCAGCGTCACCGTGATCGAGGCGGACGGCTCGCAGCCCGGCATCGCGCCCGGATTCGACCGGGTCCTGCTCGACGCACCCTGCTCTGACCTCGGCGCGCTCGCCTCGCGACCCGACGCGCGCTGGCGCAAGTCCCCAGCGGCGATCGAGCGCCTCGTCGAGGTCCAGTCACAGCTCCTGGAGAGGGCGCTCGAGTCCCTCCGCCCCGGCGGAACGCTGGTCTATGCAACCTGCACCATTAGCCGCCGCGAGAACGAGGAGCGGGTCGCCGGCGGCGAGCGCTGGCAGCTGCGCCCCGACCGCGATCGCACCACCGGCTTCTTCATCTGCCGCCTGAGGCGGGATGATGGTTAGGCGATGAGCGCCGGGAGCGATGCGGAGAGCGTGCTGCGGCGGCCGGCCTGTCCCGGCTGCGGCGAGCCCTGGCTGAGGCCCACGCAGCTACCCGGCCGCTTCCGCTGCGTGTACTGTCTGCGCCGCTTCGAGCTGGTCTCGCAGTGCCCCAACTGCGGCGAACACCAGACGATCGCCCGGATGAGCACCACCGAGGACATGACCTGCCAGATCTGCGGAGACTCCATGCTGAGGCCTGTATGAGCGAGCGGATGAAGGAGCTGATCGGCGCTCCACGGGTCGCGCCGTCGATCCTCTCGGCCGACTTCTCGCGCTTGGGGGCGCAGCTCGACGAGGTGATGGACGTCGGGGCGCGGGTGATCCACTTCGACGTGATGGACGGCCACTTCGTCCCGCCGATCACGATCGGCCCGTTGATCGCCTCCTCGATCGCCGATCAGGTCCACGAGGCGGGGGGCGTGCTCGACGTCCACCTGATGATCGAGCAGCCCGAACGCCAGATCGAGGAATTCGCCGAGGCCGGTGCCGACTCGATCACCTTCCACATCGAGGCCTCGGCGCACGCCAGCCGAACCCTGAGTGCGATTCGCGATCTCGGCTGCCTGGCGGGCATCGCCTTCAACCCCGCCACTCCGGTCGAGGCCGTGACCGAGCTGCGCGGCTTCGCCGACATCTTCCTCTGCATGACGATCAACCCCGGCTGGGGCGGGCAGACCCTGATCGAGAGCACCCTCGACAAGGTCGCGCGCCTGGCGCCGCTGGTGGGCGACGCCAAGATCGAGGTCGATGGCGGCATCCACGCCTCCACGGCCGGCGCAGCCGCCGAGGCCGGCGCTTCCCTCTTCGTCGCCGGCTCCGCCGTCTTCGGCTCCGACGACCCGGCCGCGGCCTACACCGGGATCGCCAGCGTCGCCAAGGCGACCTAGCCCCTCGCGATCAGCGCGCCGATTACCTCCTGCCACCAAGCGCGCTCCGGCGGATCGTCGCCGACTCGCTCGGCCCGACGTTCGGACCAGCGGACCAACGCCTGGCGGCCGCCGATCGCGACCACGCCTTCGGTGGTCACCGAGTAACGGCCGTCGGCCAGCGCCACCAGGGCGCTGGAGCGGTCCCGGCGGCTGCGCAGGATCGCGATCACGGCGACGCCGTCGACCTCCTTCGGGTCTGAGGGGTCCTCGATGTCGCCCCCGGGGCGGACGGTGAAGACCTGGGTGGCGCCGGTGCGGGGCAGTTTCGGCACCGGCGGCGTGCCGATCGGCCCCTCGTGCCAGCGCCGCGTCAGCTTCTCGACCTCGTCGCGCAGCTCGCCCCGTACCAGCACGTGCAGCTCGTCGCCCGCTTTGAGCTGGGTCGAGCCGCGCGGTGGGAGCGCCCGCCCGTCGCGCACGATTACGTTGACCAGCGCCTCCCGCGGCAGGCCCAGTTCTCGCACCAGGTGACCAGCGGCGGCCGCTCCAGGACGAAGGCGATAAGCGATCACGTCGCCGCCCATGCGACGAATTCGGCCCGACTCGAGCAGGCGGCGGGGCAGGGCTGGCTCGTCGGTGGTCAACCCGAGCCGCTGCGCCAGCGGCTCGAAGCTCGCTCCCTGGATCAGGGTCGAGGTGACGACGACGAAGAAGACGATCGCGAACAGCTCCTCGCCGCCGGCGACGCCGGCGACGACGGGGAAGGTTGCGAGCCAGATCGGCGTCGCGCCGCGCAGGCCGGCCCAGCCGAGCATCGCCCGCTCGCGCATGCCGAAGGGAGAGAAGAGGGTGGCAGCGAGAGCGGCGAACGGACGCGCGACGAGGATCAGCACCGCCGAGAGGGCCAGCCCCTCGACCGCGACATCGCCAAGCGCGCTCGGGAAGACGAGCAGCCCGAGCAGGACGAAGAGGCCGATCTGGGCGACCCAGCCGACCCCCTCGTGGAAGGCGACGATGGTGCGTCGCGCGGGGATGTTGCCCGACCCCAGCGCCAGCGCGGTCAGGTAGGTGGCGAGCAGGCCGGAGCCGTGGGCGACCTCGGCGAGGCCGTAGGCGAGGCCGGCGATCGCGATCGTCGCGACCGGGTAGATCCCATCAGTGGGTAGCCGCACCTTGTTCAGGGCCGCGACCACGATCCGTCCCAGGGCCAGCCCGATGGCGGCGCCCAGTGCCAGCTTCAGCGCGAGCAGACCGGCCATGTCGGCAAGTCCGTAACCGGGGTCCTGGATCCATTCGATGAATCCGATCACCAGCAGCAGCGCGACCGGGTCGTTCATCCCGGACTCTCCCTCGAGCGAGCGGGCCAGCCGCTTCTCCAGGGTCGAACGGCGCAGGACGGCGAAGATCGCGGCCGAGTCGGTGGCGGCGATCGCGGCCCCGACCAGCATCCCCTCCAGCGTGCTCAGGTCGAAGATCCACTGCGCCGCTAGGCCCGCGATGACCGCGGTCACGACCGTGCCGATGGTGGCCAGCGAGGCGGCGGTCCCCAGCACCGGCCTGATCTCGCGCCAGCCGGCGGTCAGGCCGCCCTCGAAGAGGATCAGGATCAGCGCGATCGTGCCCAGGGTGCGGGCCAGCTCGTCGTCGTCGAACTTGATCCCACCGATTCCCTCTGAGCCGGCGAGCATCCCCAGCCCAAGGAATAGGAGCAGGCCCGGAACACGGACCCGTTCCGCGATCAGAGCCGCGCCGATCCCGGCGGCGAGCAGGGCGCCGGCGGCGAGAATCAGCTCGGCATCGTGCCCCTCCATGCCCTTAGCTTCCCTCGTCGGCGGCCGCCAGGCGCGCCTCGAGCTCCTCGGTCGAGCCAGCGGCCGGCACGTCCTCGGCTCGTTCGTGTGGCAGCCGGTAGATCAGGAAGAGTAGGCCGAGGAGCAGGGCCGCCGTGAGGGCGAATCCGACCTCAACCCGGCGGAACTCTTCGCCGATCGGCGCCAGGAAGCACCAGGCGACGAAGAAGGCGGCGCACCCGATCCAGCGCGCTGAGGCACGACGTACCTGGCCCTGCGCGAGGCAGGCCTGGTTGACAGTGACTGCCGAGAGGTAGAGCCCCATCCCGGCGGTCACCAGCCAGAGGCCGGCGCGGTCATAGCTGAACTTGTCGCTGAAGGCGAGCTGCATCAGCTCCGGGCCCGCGACGAGGACGGAGACGGCAACGATCGCGGTGAAGGCGGCGATCGCCGCCAGCACCATCCGCACCGAGCGGTGGAACTCCTCCTCGCTGCCCGGCTCTTCGCTGGTGTGGAGCTCGGTCAGGTGGGGGAGGATGCTGGTCGAGACCGCCTGGAAGAGCTGCAGCGGTGCCCGCGCGATCATCAGCACGTTGAAGATGAAGCCAGCCGCCGCGGCGCCCTCCAGCCCGCGCACGATCAGCGGCCCGGCGTTGAGGAAGACCTGCTCGCTGAACATGATCAGCAGCACCGCCGCGGCGAAGCCGGCGCCGTGGGCCAGCGAGAAGTCGTCCACCTCGGACGAACGCGCGGCACCTCCCGCCCGGACAAGCGCCGAGCCAGTTGGCTCGGCGCTTTGAGTATCCGCCCGTTCGGGAGGTGCCGCGCGTTCGTCTCGCCGCGTCCGTCGCGCGAATACTGCGGGCACCACAAGCAAGCTGAGAAAGGGGGCGGCGACGATCCCGATCGCCACCGCCGACTGGCCGCTGAGCAGCCCGACGGCGACGAGTACGGCGAAGAGCGTGCGGAAGACCGACTCGGAGAGGATCATCGCGGTGAAAAGCCCGAAGCGGCGATGGCCGGCCAGGTAGCCGCGGGCGAAGTAGCTGGCGGCGTAGAAGAGGACCGCGGCGAAGAAGACCCAGTAGAGCGTCTCGTTGCCGTCCAGCAGGCCGTCTTCGATCGGCCCGCGCAGGACGAGCGTGACCACGGCGAAGGTGGCGGCGAGTCCGAGCTGGATCTTGGTCGCGACCAGGATCGGTTCCCTCACCGGCTCTCCTTTCGCCAGGCGTTCGGAGATGTGACGCGAGAGCAGCTGGTCGACCGGGCGGTAGAGGGTGGAGACGGTGATGAAGACGGCCGACCAGACGACGGTGATTTCGCCGTAGTCGGGCTTGGACAGTACGTGTGAGGCGATGAAGAAGTAGACGTAGGTGATCACCCCGGTAAGGCCGACGCCGACGGCGAGGAAGCTCGCAGTCTTGCCGTAGTCGGCGGTCGCCGAGCCTCCGCCCGGCGCTTTGCGGAGCGACCGCATCAGCGCGTGGAGGCGCCGCGCTCGTAGTGCGAGGGCTCGACGTCGAGCGCCAGCTCGACTCGTCGCACCCGCTCGAACACCCGTTGGGTCATCACCCGCTGGCCGGCGAGGAGGTCGCCGATCACACCCAGCGCCAGCAACTGCACGGCGGCGATGAAGAGCACCGCGCCGAGGATCAGCGACTGGACGTGTCCGCTGCTGTCGCCGTTGAAGATCCAGTCGAGCAGGAAGGGCATCCAGGCGGCGAGGGCGAGGATCCCGACCGCCAGCCCTGCCGTGGCGAACACGCGCAGCGGCTCGTAGCGGACGTAGATGCGCAGGATCGAGAGCGCGTTGCGGCGCACGTAGGCACCGGTTGAGTCGAAGAGGCGGGAATCGCGCGTCTGCGGGTTGACCCCGATCTCGACCTGGTCGACCGCGACCAGCATCTTCCCGGCCTGGATCAGGCTCTCCAGCGTGTAGGTGAAGTTGTCGACGACCAGCAGCCCCAGCGCCGCCTCGCGGTTGTAGGCGCGGAAGCCCGAGGTGGTGTCGGCGATCGCGGTCCCCGAGAGTCGGCGCACGACCCAGCTGCCGAGGCGCTGCAGGGCCTTCTTCGGACCGGAGAAGTGCTCGATCCGCGCCACCTGGCGGTCGCCGACCACCATGTCGGCGCGGCCGGCCAGGATCGGGACGAGCAGCTTGGGGATGTCGGCGCCGCGGTACTGGTTGTCGGCGTCGGTGTTGACGATGACGTCGGCGCCTAGCTTCAGGCAGGCATCGAGGCCGGCCTGGAAGCCGGCGGCCAGCCCCTTGTTGTTGGTGAGGCGGACGATGTGCTCGACCCCATGCTCGCGCGCGACCTCGGCAGTGCCGTCGGTTGAGCCGTCGTCGATCACCAGCAGCTCGACCTCATCGACCCCCTCGATCTGACGCGGGATGTCGGCCACGGTTGCCGGCAGCGTCGCCGCCTCGTTCAGGCAAGGGATCTGGACGATCAGCTTCACGGTGGGGGAGGGTATCCCCGTATTCGGATCAGCCGCCCCGGTACGATGTTGATTGACGAGTCAATCAGTGCCATGAATGCCCAGCTCACAGCCACGGATCGGGCGCAACTGCAGCGAGCTCTCGAGCTTGCGGAGCAAGGGCGGGGGAGAGTCAGCCCCAATCCACTGGTCGGCGCGGTCATCGTGCGGGATGGAGCCGTGATCGGCGAGGGGTTCCATGCCGAACTGGGCGGATTGCACGCCGAGCGGGCGGCACTGGAGGATTGCCGGCGACGGGGAGAGGACCCGGCGGGGGCGACGATGTACGTGACTTTGGAGCCGTGCGCACACCAAGGCCGGCAGCCGCCGTGCACGGCGGCTCTGCTTGAGGCCGGAATTGGGCGCGTCGTGATCGCGTCCGAGGACCCGACCGAGAAGGCCTCCGGACGGGGGCCGGGGATCTTGCGAGATGGCGGGGTCGAAGTGGAGTTTGCAGCTGGGGAGGAGGCCACCGCTGCTCGCCTGCTCAACCAGCCCTTCCGCAAGCACGCCCGCACTGGCTTGCCCCTCGTCACCCTGAAGTTGGCGATGTCGTTGGACGGCCGCACCTCGACCGCTCCCGGCGACTCGCCCTGGATCTCCGGCGAGCAGAGCAGGGAGTTGGTTCATCGCTGGCGTGCCGAATCGGACGCGATCGCCGTCGGCATCGGGACCGTCTTCGCCGACGATCCGCTGCTGACCGCCCGGGCCCCGGACGCCGCTCGCCAGCCAGCCCGCGTCGTCTTCGACTCCGGTGCTCGGCTGCCGCTCGACTCTCAGCTCGTCCGCACCCTCGATCAGTCGCCGGTGCTCGTTGTCGCCTCGCCCGGTGCCGATCCATCCCACCAGATCGCGCTGCGCGAAGCTGGAGTTGATCTCGTCGTGGCCACCAGCATCGAAGCCGCACTATCTGATCTTGGTCGACGTGGTGTCACCAGTCTCTTCCTCGAGGGCGGCCTCACGCTGGTCGCCGCATTTACTGACGCCGACCAGATCGACGAATCGCGCGTCTTCGTCGCTCCGCTCTTGATGGGCAAGGCAAACGATCCTCGCGCGGGTGGCGCTGTAGGGGGGCCCACCCCTGAGGAAGTTTCAGCTACCGGAAGGGGTGGGGGGTCCCCTGCGGCGACAGGACCCGCGCGCCGGACCGCCCTGTCCTCCACCACCGAGACCCTCGGCGACGATGTCCTCATCCAAGCCCGGTTCAAGGAGTGGTGAGGTGTTCACCGGACTGATCGAAGACGTGGGAACGGTCGAGTCGGTCGAGTCGAGCTCCGACGGGGCGCGGATGCGCATCGCGACCGGCCTGGGCGCCGAGATCGCCTCTGGCGACTCGGTCGCCGTCAACGGCGTCTGCTTGACGGTGACGGCGGTCGACGCGAGCGGCTTCGAGACCGAGGCGATGAACCAGACGCTCGAGGTGACGTCGCTGGGGGGCTTGAGTGACGGCGACCGGGTCAACTTGGAGCTGGCGATGAAGGGCTCCGACCGGCTGGGCGGTCACATCGTCCAGGGCCACGCCGATGGCGTCGGCGAGGTGGCCTCAGTTGAGGAGGACGGCTTCGCGCGGCGCCTGCGCGTGGCGCTTGCGCCGGACCTGCTGCGCTACGTGGTCGAGAAGGGCTCGATCGCCTTGGACGGTGTCAGCCTCACCGTGGCGGCGTTGGGCGATGGCTGGGCGGAGGTGTCCTTGATCCCCGAGACGCTGGAGCGGACGAACCTGGGGGAAGCCAGCGCCGGGCGCAAGATCAACGTCGAGTGTGACGTGATCGCAAAGTACGTGGAGAGGATGGTGCAACCATTCGTCGGAGAGGAGCGGACGTGAGCCAGATGACGGAGACCCAGAAGACAGAGGGCGTGGCAGCCGAGGCGGGCGAAAGCCCCTTCGCGACGATCGAGGAGGCGATCGAGGAGATTCGCCAGGGTCGCATGGTCGTCGTCTGCGACGACGAGGACCGCGAGAACGAGGGCGACCTGACGATGGCGGCCCAGTTCGCCACCCCCGAGGCGATCAACTTCATGGCCAAGGAGGCGCGCGGCTTGATCTGCCTCGCGCTCACCCCCGAGCGTTGCGACGAGCTCGGCCTCGACCTGATGGCGGCCAAGAACGAGACGCCGCTGCAGACCGCGTTCACGGTCGCGATCGAGGCGCGGGAAGGCGTCACCACCGGAATCTCCGCCGCCGACCGGGCGCGGACGATCCAGGTCGCCGTCGACCCCGGCGCCAGCCCCCGCGACCTGGTCCAGCCCGGCCACGTCTTCCCGCTAAAGGCGAAGGCCGGCGGGGTCCTGGAGCGGACCGGCCAGACCGAGGCCGCCGTCGACCTCGCCCGGCTCGCCGGCCTCAACCCGGCCGGAGTGATCTGCGAGGTGATGAACGAGGACGGGACGATGGCGCGCGTCCCCGACCTGATCCCCTACTGCGAGCGGCACGATCTGAAGATGATCACCGTCGCTGACCTGATCGCCTACCGGCGGCGCACCGAGAAGCTGGTCGAGCGGGTCGTCGACACTGCGCTGCCGACCGAGTTCGGCGAATTCACCGCCGTCGGCTACCGCTCCCTGGTCGACGACAAGCACCACGTGGCGATGGTCAAGGGCGAGGTCGACGGCACCGAGGACGTGTTGGTCCGCGTCCACAGCGAGTGCCTGACCGGCGACGTCTTCCACAGCATGCGCTGCGACTGCGGCGAACAGCTGGTAGCGGCGCTCTCGATGATCGAGGAGGAGGGTCGCGGAGTCCTCCTCTACCTCTCCCAGGAGGGGCGAGGGATCGGCCTGCTCAACAAGCTGAAGGCCTACAAGCTGCAGGAGGAGGGCGCCGACACGGTCGAAGCCAACCTGAAGCTGGGGTTGCCCGCCGACCTGCGCGACTACGGAATCGGCGCCCAGATCCTGGTCGACCTCGGCCTGACCAGCATCCGCATCCTCACCAACAACCCGAAGAAGATCCACGGCCTCGAGGGGTACGGGCTCTCGGTCGCCGAGCAGGTGCCGATCGAAGCCTCTCCCAACTCCCACAACGAGGCCTACCTGCGGGCGAAGCGGGACAAGATGGGCCACTCGCTGCACCACCAGGGGCTCGCCCTCGACGAGGAGATGATCCACGAGGAGGAGGAGCGCGACGCGGGGGCAGAGGGTGGCTGAGGCCGGGGAGTTCCTCGAAACGTTCAGCGAGGAAGAGCGCGACGCTCTGGCGCCGCTGCACTTCGCGGTCTGCGTCGGCCGCTTCTACGAGGACCTCGCCGAGCGGCTGCTGAGCGGCGCCAGAGAGGGTTTCAAGATAGCCGGTGTGGACGGGGGCAGTGTTAAGGAGCTCTCGGTGCCAGGCGCCTACGAGCTGCCCTTCGCCGCCAAGCAGCTGGCGGACGCCGGCTTCGATGGCGTTGCCTGTCTCGGCGTCGTGATCCGTGGCGAGACCGACCACTACGACTTCGTCTGCGCCGAGGCAGCGCGCGGCATCCAGAACGTGCAGCTGCAGACGGGCGTTCCCTGCGCCTTCGGCGTGATCACCTGCGACACGATGGAGCAGGCCCTCGCCCGCGCCGGCGGCGGCAAGCGCGACCAGGGCCGCAACGCCGCCCTCACCGTCGCCCGCATGGCCCTGCTGAAGCGACAGCTGACTTAGTCAGACTGCCGGGAAGATCGAGACGGGGTAGCGGCGTATCTCCCGGTCCGAAGTGACCATGGTCAGGCCCTCGACCTGCGCCTGGGCGATGAGCATGCGGTCGAAGGGATCCCTGTGATGATGGGTCATCGACCTGATCAGCTCGACGTGGCGCAAAGCCACGGGGAGCAGCTCGAATCGGTTGCGCTCGAGATGGCGCTCGAGGTCGCCGGGGGTGCTGAGCCTGCCACGCGCTTCGGCTATCGCCAGCTCCCATGGGCTGACGATGCTGACGAAGACCTGGGAGTCTTCCGCCGCGATCGCCGCTGCCGCTCGTGTCGCGAGTCGCTCCGGTTCCTTCAGCGTCCAGAGCAGCGTGTGGGTGTCGAGCAGAAGCCTCAATCGCCCCGCCAGAGATCGTTCTCGCGGGGGATGAGCTCGCTCTCCTCGAAGTCCTTGGCGAGTTCCTCCTTGAACTTCCGCCACTCCTCATCCGTGGGCACCTCGATGCCCTCCCAGCCGCCGAGCTTGCGCGGCCCGAGCTTCTTCGGAACGGGCACCAGCATCGCTGCCGGCGTGCCTGCGCGGCTGATCACGATCTCCGCGCCGCCTTCGACGCGCTCCACCAGCTTCGAAAGGTGGGTCTTGGCCTCGTGCATGTTCACCTGGGTCAAGTCGTCCGAGCTCATTTCTCTCCCCCCTTGGGCTGGGTTTGGCGCAGAGAGCTATAGCTATTAGTTCACTTAGCTAACTCTGGTTCAGGCTACCATGCACGACCCGATGGCCAAGGTATGCCACAGCTGCGGCAAGGGACCGGCATTCGGCCAGTCCCGCAGCCACTCGATGGTCGCCACCAAGCGGCGCTTCGATCCGAACCTGCAGAAGGTCCGGATTCAGGAGAACGGCCGCAAGCTGCGCACTTACGTCTGTACGCGCTGCCTCAAGGCGAACAAGGTAGTCAAGGCCGCCTGAGCAAGCTCGGAATCGCCTCCCCGTCCGCGGGCGGCGGCTAGATTTCGACGTAATGCCCGATCCCAGCATCGTGCGCTTCCGGCGCGTCGTCACGGCGGCTTACGCGCACCTCGATGAGCGGCGTCAGGAGGTCAACGACCTCAACGTCTTCCCTGTCGCTGACGGCGACACCGGCGACAACATGGCGATGACGATGCGCGCCGTGATGGAGGAGCTGGAGCGGCTCGACGGGCTCGAGGTCGATGAGATCGGCCGCACCCAGCTGGTCCAGGCCCTGGCGCGAGCGGCGCTGATGGGGGCGAGGGGGAACTCCGGTGTGATCCTCAGCCAGATCGTCCGCGGCGCTGCCGAGGAGTTGGCCAGCCGGCCCGGGGAGTTGATCGACCCCGTCCTGATCGCCTCGGCCTTCGCCAGCGCCGCCGACGCCGCCTACGAGTCGGTGCGCGAGCCGGCCGAGGGGACGATGCTGACCGTCTTCCGCGAGATGGCGCACTCGATCGCCCGCCAGCTCTCCCGTCTCGACACCGAGAAGCAGCGGCTCGACCGCGGGGTCAGCGACGAGGAGCAGGACGCCGTTCTCGCCGGGATCCTCGAGCGGGCGATCGCCGACGGGCAGCGTGCGGTCGAGCGGACGCCCGAGCAGCTCGAGGTGCTGCGCGAGTCGGGCGTCGTCGACGCCGGCGGCTACGGCCTGGTCCTGATCCTCGCCGGAGTCGTCGCCGGCCTGCGCGGCGACGGGGCGGCATCGCCGGAGGTCGCCCACCACGAGGCGCCGCCCGCCAGCCGCCCCCGCCACGAGGACAGCCGCTTCCGCTACTGCACCAACTTCATCGTCTCCGGCACCGGGCTCTCGGCGCGCGACTTCCTACCGCGGCTGGAGGGCATGGGCGACTCCGTCCTCGTCGTCGGCGACGAGGTGACGCTGAAGGTCCACGTTCACACCGACGACCCCGAAGCTGCCGTAGCCCTCTTCGAGGGCGCCGGCGAGGTGACCAACCTCGACGTCGGCGACATGCGGGAGCAGGTCGCGGAACGCCGGGCCCGCCTCGAGGAGGGCAGGACCGGCGTCCTCGCCGTCGCTGCCGGCGAGGGGCTGAGGCGGCTCTTCGCCGAGCTCGGCGCCGACGTCGTCGATGGTGGCGAGACGCTCAACCCCTCGACCTACGAGCTGCTGGCCGGCATCCACGGAGTTCTGGCCGAGGAAGTGCTGGTCCTGCCCAGCTCCTCCAATGTGATCATGGCCGCCGAGCGCGCCTGCGAGCTGTCGGAGAAGCCGGCGCGGGTGGTGTCGTCCACGTCTCAGCAGGAGAGTCTGCTGGCCCTGGTCGAGCTTGACCGAGCGGCCTCGCTGGAGGAGAACGGCGAGCGGCTCCAAGGCGCGCTCGGGGAAATCGCCAACGGTGGCGTCGCGCCCGCTGCCCGGGACGATGCCCAGGGGCGCTTTCGCCAGGGCGACGCGGTCGGCTTCGTCGCCGGCGAGATCGTCGCCTGGGGAGGGGCCGGGTCGACCCTGGCGGCGACGATCGAGCAGCTGGCGGAGGGTGCGGAGATTGTCACCGTGATCGCCGGCGAGGCGGCGCCGATCCCGCTGGAGGAGCTCGACACGCACGTTCCCGACGGGGTCGAGATCGAGACGCACGAGGGCGGCCAGCCGAGCTGGTGGTGGCTGCTCGCCGCGCAATAGCGGTGCGTTCCTTCGCTGGGGAGTTCGAGCTCACCCCGGAGCAGCTGCGCGACGCCCCCGTCCACTGGCCCCGCCCCAGCGTCCTAGAGGCGCCGCTGAACGTTCTCTCCGGGGTCGGCCCGAAACTGGCCGAGACGGCGCGGGAAGCCGGCATCGCGACGGTCAGCGACCTGCTGCTGCGCTTCCCGAACCGTCACCGCGACCGCACAGTCGTGCCGCTGGCCGAAGCTGAAGTGGGAACCCAGGCGACCGTTCAGGTCGAGGTGCTTGGCGCCAAAGCCAGCACGTTCCGGCGCCGCGGCCTTGCGATTACCTCGGTCAAAGTTGGCGACGAGTCCGGTTCAGTCAGGGCGTCCTGGTTCAACCAGCCCTGGGTCGCCCAGAAGCTGGCTCCTGGAACACAGCTCCTGCTCACCGGCTCTCGCGACAAACGCGGCTTCCGGGTCTCGGAATATGAGCTGTTGCCCGCTGTCGAGGGGGAGGGCGGGGGTGCCCCTCCAGCGCAGCGGCGTCCTGTTTTTCGCCCCACTGACGAAGGCGGGCAGCCACCCGACTCCCCAGGCGAAAAACCCAGCAAGCAGGAGGGGCACCCCCGCCCTCCCTCACAACTGATGCCCGTGCACCCAGCGACCGAGCAACTCAAGGCCCAGCGCATCCGGCAATGGATGGAGCAGGCGGTGGTTTGGGCCCGGAACGCGATCGAGCCATTGCCAGCGGAGCTGCGTGTGCGCAGGGGACTGGCCGGGATCGGCGACGCGGTTCGCGCGATCCACTTCCCGGAGAGCGAGGAGGACGTGGAGGAAGCTCGGGAGCGGCTGGCGTTCGAAGAGCTGTTCCTCTACCAGGCGATCCTGGCCACGCGGAAGCGCTCCCATCGCACCGCGCGCCCGGCCCCTCTGCTGGGGAAGCCGAGAGAGCCGGTCGGACGCTGGATCGAGTCGCTGCCGTTCGAGCCGACAGGGGACCAGCTGCGAGCCTTCGACGAGGTCGATGCCGACCTGCGCTCCGGCGAGCCGATGCAGCGACTGCTGATGGGAGAGGTGGGCAGCGGCAAGACCGTGGTGGCGCTGTACTCGATGCTGCGGGCGCTGGAAGCCGGCTACCAGGCGGCGCTGATGGCGCCGACCGAGACCCTGGCCGAGCAGCACGCGGCGACGCTGGCGAGGCTGCTGGCGTCAGAAGCCACCCCGTTCGCGCTGTTGACCGGTGCGACCCCAGCGAAGCGACGCCAGCAGGCGCTGGATCAGCTCGCCAGCGGTGAGCTGGGGTTGATCGTCGGCACCCACGCCCTGCTCGAGCCCACCGTCGAGTTTGCCCGGCTGGCGGTCTGCGTAGTCGACGAGCAGCACCGCTTCGGCGTCGAGCAACGCCGGGCGCTCGACTCAAAGGGGGTCCAGGGGCTGGCGCCGCATGTCCTCCACATGACCGCGACGCCGATTCCGCGCACCCTCTCGCTGACTGCCTACGGCGATCTCGACACCACGGCCCTGCACGAGCTTCCCGCTGGCCGCAAGCCGATCGAGACCCGGGTGGTGGCCGGCGACGAACGCGAGGCGGCATATGAGTTCATCCGCGCCGAGCTGCGCGCGGGCCGCCAGGCCTACGTCGTCTGCCCGCTGGTCGAAGAGTCCGAGAAGATGCAGGGGAGGGCGGCCGAGAAAGAGGCGGAGCGGCTGGCGGCAGGCGAGTTGCGCGACTTCACGGTCGGCGTCATTCACGGCCAGATGCCCTCGGCTCGCAAGGCCGAAGCGATGGAGGCGTTCGTCACGGGAGAGACCGATGTGCTCGTCGCGACCACGGTGATCGAGGTCGGGATCGACGTGTCCAACGCAACCGTGATGGCGATCGAGGGCGCCGAGCGCTACGGCGTCTCCCAGCTGCACCAGCTGAGGGGGCGGGTGGGGCGGGGGACGCATAGCTCCCACTGCCTGTTGCTCCCGGAAGGAACGGGGGGGATGGCACGGCGCCGCCTCGAGGCTGTGGAGCGCGAGGGCGACGGGTTCAAGCTCGCCGAGATCGACCTCACGCTGCGCGGCGAGGGGGAGGTGCTGGGCACTCGCCAGCACGGCCTGCCGCGTTTCGGGCTCGCCGAGCTGCCGGAGGAAACCGCGGTCCTGGTCGTCGCCCGGGACGAGGTCCTGACCTTGCTCCGCCGCCACGGCTCCCTCGACGCGCCGGAGCTCGGCCCGTTGCTCGAGACGGCGCGCCGCCGCTTCGGCGCCGGCGCCTCCGACCCGATACCACTTTGACCATGAGGGTGATTGCGGGAGAGCTGAAGGGCCGGCGCCTCGTCGCGCCGCGGGGCTGGCGGGTGCGGCCGACCTCCGACCGGGTCCGCGAGGCGATCTTTTCGGCGCTCGGGGGCAGCGTTGAAGGAGCGCAGGTCCTGGACCTCTACTGCGGCACCGGAGCGCTGGCGATCGAGGCTCTTTCGCGCGGCGCCGCCGAGGCGACGCTGGTCGACCGCGACACCCGGGCGGTGCTCGGCAACGTCGAGCACCTCGGCCTCGGCGAGCGTGCCCACTTGATCCGCGCCGACGTGCCGCGCTGGTTGGCCGATGCTCCCGCGGAGGTCTCGCTTCGACCTCGTCTTCGTCGACGCCCCCTATAGACTCGCCGACCGCGTGGGGCAGGAACTCGACACCCATCTGCCGCGCCTTCTCGCTGAGGGGGGGACCGCGGTGGTAGAGAGCGCCGCGCGACGGCCGCTCCGCCTCGACTCCCTGGCGCCGGTCCGCCAGCGCCGCTACGGCGCCACCGACGTCTCCTTCTACGGTGGGGTATCGAAATGACCGGCGAGCAAAACGGGACAGTGGTCTGCCCAGGCAGCTACGACCCGGTCACCAACGGCCACGTCGACATCATCACCCGCACCTCACGGGTCTTCGAGCGGGTGGTGGTCGGCGTCGTCAACAACCCGATTCGCAAGGAGAAGACCCTGTTTACGGCCGAGGAGCGCCGCGCCTTCATCGAAGAGGCGACGGCAGACCTGCCCAACGTCGAGGTGAGGATCTTCTCCAACCTGCTGGTCGAGTTCGCCCGCGAACTCGGCGCGAAGGCGATCGTCAAGGGGATGCGGGCGATCTCCGACTTCGAGTACGAGTTCGAGATGGCGCAGCTGAACCGCAAGCTCGACCCGGGGATCGAGAGCATCTACGTGATCGCCTCGGCTCAGTACAGCTTTCTCTCCTCGACCGGGGTGAAGGAAATGGCCACCTTCGGTGGCGACGTCTCCGATCTCGTCCCGGCCCCGGTCGCGGCGGCGATGGCGGACCGCCTGGGCGACAGGTAGGCTTTCGCGACATGGTCTGCGGTGGGCGATAGCTTGCAAAAAGCCGTGGAAATAACAGCTTCTTCACCGAAAATGCCCCTGACACGTAGGCTTACGATCTTCTAATGGACGTTCTGGTCCTCATAGACAAGCTGGACGACGTCGTCCACAACGCCCGGCCCGTCCCTCTGACGGACCAGGTGCGCGTGGATCGCGAGGAGATCTACGACCTCCTCGACCAGATGCGGGCGACGATCCCCGAGGAGATCAAGCAGGCGCGCTGGATCGTCAAGGAGCGCCAGGAGATGCTCGCCGAGGCCAAACGTGAGGCGGAGCGGATCGTGCGCGAGGCGCGCGAGCAGCAGGCCCGCCTGATCTCCGACGAGGAGGTCACCAAGCAGGCCGAGCGTGCCGCCGACGAGATCGTCGAGGACGCCCGCGCCCGCGAGCGTGAGATTCGCCTCGGCGCCGAGGACTACGCCGACGAGATCCTCAACACGCTCGAGGTCAATCTGCAGAAGTTCCTCGCCGCCGTGCAGCGCGGTCGCGACCGGCTCGCCGGCCGCGACGAAGAGCAGCAGCCGGTGGCTGAGCTCGACGAGCAGCAGTAGCGGCGGGTCGTGTAGGAGAGGGTCGGGCGACCCTCGTCGCTCAACTTTTTCGGTGACGCGTCGCTGGCTGCCGTTGGGGCATACGGCCGAAAAAGTACAAGCCGCTTTGAGGGTCGCCCGACCCTCTCAATACACGGCGCTTACTACTGCCAGATCATCGGCTTGCCAGGTGATCTGGCCGTCGCACCACTCGACGACGTTCTCCAACTGATCTTGCTCGAAGACGTCGCCTATGACCAGGGAGCGCGAGTGATCTCGCACTCGGCGGAAAAGGGCTTGCTTCTGCTCGTCGCTGAGGTCGTTGACCGAGAGCACGGAGATGACTAGGTCCCAGGGGCCGTCGGGGAGGGGGTCCTCCATCCGGGCCAGCTGGACGTCGTCGTAGGTCTGGCGGGCGCGGAAGACCATGTCGGGGCTGGAGTCGAGTCCGATCACCCAGGAGTCGGGGTGGGCCTCGATCAATCGCCGCGTCGTCTCCCCCGTCCCCATCCCCAGCTCGAGGACGCGCTCTGGCGGGAAGGGGATCGCCGCGACCGCCTGCTCCTGCAGCTCGTCATAGCGCGGGATCCGGGCGCGGATCCGCGTCAAGTACTCGTCCGGTGTCCAGTCGAATCGGTCCATTTCGTAATCTCGTCCGAGGTGCCATCGTAAGAGCGGGCGAAGCGGAGGAGTGCTGATGGCTCGAACCCCAACCACCATCGTCGACTTGGCGCGCCTCGATCTCGCCTACGGCGAGGGCAGGCGGCTGGACCTGCCGGTTCGCCTCGAGGCACTCGATCTCGGCGGGCAGTCCTACGTCGTCGAGGCCGAATCCGTCGACGCCAGGATCGACGTCTCGCGGCAGAGCAGTGGGTACGCCTTCCGCCTGCGCTTCCCCCTTCATCTCGACGGCCCGTGTATGCGCTGCCTCGAGGGCGCCGCTGTGGATACCGAGGTGGACGCCCGAGAGGTCGACCAGCGCGATACCGACGACGAGGAGCTGCGCAGCCCCTACGTGGTCGACGACGAGCTCGACCTGAGCCGCTGGGCCCACGACGCGGCGGCGCTCGCCACGCCGTCCCGCGTCCTCTGCCGCCCCGACTGCGCCGGCCTCTGCCCGGTCTGCGGCGAGTCCCTCAACGACGCCGATCCGGCTGCCCACGAACATGACACCGAGGGCGACTCTCCCTGGTCCAAGCTGGACGAGCTGAAGCTGGAGTAGGGGCCACCCGCTACGATTCCGCGCTCATGGCGGTCCCGAAGAAGAGAACTTCCAGCGCCCGGCGCGACAAGCGGCGTGCGCAGCACAAAGCCGGCAAGGCGCGGCTGAACAACTGCCCGCGCTGCCACAGCCCCCGGTTGCCCCATCGCGTCTGTCCCACCTGCGGCACCTATGCCGGGCGCGAGGTGATCGAGCACAAAGTGGTCGATCCGACCGCGGCCGCCACCGACAAAGCGGAGTAACCGTGGCCGGGCGCGGCGTGACCGTCGCCCTGGACGGGTTCGGGGCCGAGCAGGGCTTCGACGTGCTCGCCGACGGGGCGAGGCGGGCCGCGGCGGATGGGATCGGCGTACGCGTCTTCGGCCCCCCGGACGAGTTGGGCCTCGACGGCGTCGATGGCGTGGAGGTCGCGCCGAGCGCGGAGTGGATCTCCAACCAGGAGGAGGCGGTGCCGGCGGTTCGGGCGAAGGGGGGGGCATCGGTGGTCCGCGCCGTCGCCGACGTGGCCGAGGGGCGCTGCGCGGCGATGGCAAGCGTCGGCTCCACCGGGGCGGCGATGGCCGCCGCCACCTTCGGCCTGCGGCGGCTGCGCGGCGTGCAGCGCCCGGCCCTCGCGGTGCAGCTGCCCACCCCCGGCGGGCAGCCGACGCTCTTCCTCGACGTCGGCGCCAACGTCGAGGTGCGTGCCCAGCACCTGATCCAGTTCGCCTTCCTCGGCGCAGCCTTCAGCGAGGCGGTGCTGGGAGTCGCGCGACCACGCGTGGGCCTGCTCTCGGTCGGCGAGGAGGCGGGCAAGGGTCGAGAGGAGGTGGTCGCGGCGCGCGAGCCGCTCTCCGCGGCCGCCGGAATCGATTTCATCGGCAACGTCGAGGGTCGCGACCTCCCGGCCGGCGTGGCGGACGTCGTCGTCACCGACGGCTTCACCGGCAACGTTGCCCTGAAGCTGATGGAGGGCACCGCGCGCACCCTGACCGGGGCGATCCGCGAGGCCGCCCGCTCCAACCCGCTCGCCGCCCTCGGCGGCGTGCTGCTTCGCCCCGCCCTGGGTGGGCTGCGGCGCGAGATGGACCCAGACGCGATCGGCGGCGCCGTCCTGCTCGGCCTGCGCGGCGTCGCCGTCGTCGGCCACGGCAGCTCGGGGGCGGAGGGGATCGCCAACGCGGTGCGCTTGGCCGCCCGCTGCGTCGAGGTCGACGCGGTGGGTCGGACCGCGTCCTTGCTCGAGGCCGGCGGTGCCACCCGTGACTCGCTGGCCGACGGCGCGTGATAGGAACCGTCGGGTGACTCGCGAGGACATCCTCACCCTCGTCCGCAGCCACCTCGCCGAGGAGCTGGAAGTGGACGCGACCAAGATCGAGGAGGGGACCCGCTTCAAGGAGGATCTCGACGCGGACTCACTTGATCTCTACGAGCTGGTGATGGAGCTCGAGGACCGCTACGGGATCTCGGTCTCCGAGCAGCAGGCGGCGCGGATCGAGACCGTCGGCGACGCGGTCGCGTTCGTCGTCGAGCACGCCAAGGTTTGACGGCTTCGCCGCAGGGCACACTGGCCGAGCTGGTCGAGGGCCTGCCCGACGACCTGCGCCGGCAGGCGCTGACCCACTCCTCCTGGACCGAGGACCGAGTCGACTCCTACGAGCGCCTCGCCTACCTCGGCGACAGCGTGCTCGCGCTGACGGTCGCATCCGGCCTCTTGGAGCGTTTCGCCACGGTCGACGCTGGCGGGCTGACCAAGATCCACAACCAGGCGGTGAGCGGCGTCTCCTGCGCCGAGGTCGGGCGCGAGCTCGGCGTTCCGGAAATGCTCGAAGCGGCCGAGCCGGAGCGCGAGGAGGCGATCCCGGCAGCGGTGCTGCTCGCCGGCGAGCGCCCCCTGCCGGAGGTGACCGAGGCATTGATCGGGGCCTGCTTCCTCGCTTTCGGCTACGAGCGCACCGCGGCTGCGGTCGCTGGCGCCTTCACCGCCCGGGTCGAGCTCGCGGCCGAGACGACGACCGACTTCAAGTCGGCGCTGCAGGAGCTGCTGGCGCGCCGCCAGGCCCGGGTCGCCTACAAGGTGATCGCCGAAGCGGGCCCGCCGCACAAGCGGAGCTTCGAGGTCGAGGCGATCGTCGACTCCGAGCGGGTGGGCAGGGGAGAGGGCAGGAGCAAGAAGGCGGCTGAGCAGGCCGCGGCCGAGGAAGCGCTGAAGCGACTGGAAGACGTCTAGGCGTGCTTCGCGTCCGGCCCACCCGCGAGCCTTACCCTGTCCACCGACACGCTTCCGTGCGAGACCTAAGACGAATGACTCCAATTGCCACACCCCCGGATGACGCGCCCGGCACGGCGCTGGATCGGCACCCGCGATCCTCGCGCGTAGCGCTGCTACGCGCTGCGGCCGCGTGCACCGCCCAGCTTGGCCAGTCGCGCCCCCGCGGACACGTCAATTGGAGTCAGTCGTCTGAGCTGAGATGTATCTGAGATCGATCGAGATGAAGGGGTTCAAGTCGTTCCCCGAGCGGGCGAGGCTGGAGTTCTCGCCTGGCGTCAGCGTGATCGTCGGTCCCAACGGCTCCGGCAAGTCGAACATCACCGACGCGGTGCTGTGGGCGTTGGGCGAGCAGAGCCCCGGCGCGATTCGCGGCGCCTCGATGCAAGACGTGATCTCGGCCGGCGGCAAGGGTGTCGGCCAGCGCCGTGCCGCCGAGGTCGAGGTGGTGATCGACAACTCCGAGGGCCGCGCCGCCACCGAGCTCTCCGAGATCGCGGTCAGCCGCCGTCTCGACCGCGCCGGCGACGGCGGCTACCGCCTCAACGGCGCCCGCTGCCGCCTCGTCGACGTGGTCGAGGTCCTCTCCGACGCCAACCTCGGGCGAGAGATGCACTCGGTGATCAGCCAGGGGAGGGTCGAGTCGATCGTCCACTCGAAGCCGCGCGAGCGCCGCCTCCTGATCGAGGAGGCGGCCGGATTGGGCAAGCACCGCAAGCGCCGCCGCCGCGCCGAGCTGAAGCTGCGCGCCGCCCGCGACAACCTCGACCGGGCGCTCGACCTCGAGCGCGAGGCGCGCGCGCGGTTGCGGCCACTCAAGCGCCAGGCGCAGGCCGCCGAGCTGGGGGCGCGGATCGAGCGCGAGGAACTGGAGCTGCGCGGCCACCTGGTCTCCGAGGAGCTGCGCAGCGGCGAGGACCGCGCGCTAGCCGCCCAGCGGGTGGCGGAGCAGGCCAGGGCCGAGCGGGCAGAGCTCGAGCGTCGCCTCACCGAGGTCAGCGAGCGGCGACGGGAGGCGGAGGAGCGCTTCGCAGCCCGCGATCGCGAGCGCACCCAGGCCTGGGGCCAGCTGACCGGCCTGCGCGGCGAGCAGCAGCGGATCGCGGTGAGGGGTGCGAGCCTCGCCGATCGCGAGCGTGAGCTCGCCGCCGGAATCGAGTCGCTACAGGCCGAGCTCGGCCCACTGACCCTCGACGTTGGCGCCGGCGGCGCACCCGGTGAGCGCAGCCGCAAGCTGGAGGGGGAGCTGGCCGAGGTCGAGTCCGGCCTCGCCGGGGCCGCCGAGGGGTTGGCTCAGGCCCGCTCCGCAGACGCCGCCGAGCCGACCCGCGAGAAGGCGCTCGACGCGGTTCGCAGTGGCGCCGAGCGGGCGGCGCGCCACGCGCGGCGCGCGCAGGGACTGCTTGGTGAGCGCCACCGGGAGGCGCTGCGAGCGCGGCTCGCAGCGGGTGAGGCGCTGCTCGATGACGTCAAGGCTGCGGCAGAGGCGGCCCTCGTCGCCGAGGCGGCGATTCGCGCCCGGGTCGAGCGGATCGAGGGCCGCGTCGTCGGCGACCCCGGCGACGGCGACGAGATCGCCGAGGAGATGCGCGCCTGCTCACAGCGCGAGTACGAGCTGCAGGCGGAGATGAAGACCGCCTCCGACAAGCTGACCGCGGCGGAGGTCGAGGCTGCCCATCTCGGCGACCGTCGCTCCGAGGCGGCGAAAGATCTGGCTTCGATCGTCGAGCGGCTCGGCGAGTCGATCGAGAGCTGGGAGCAGCCGGTCGGCGAGGAGGAGCGGGCCGAGATCGACCGCCGGCTCGAGCGCCTGGAGCGCCGCCGCGCCCAGATCGGCCCGGTCAACCCGCTGGCCGAGCGCGAGTACGAGGAGGCGCGCGACCACGTCGAGACGCTGCAAGCTCAGCGCGAGGACACGGAGCGGGGGATGCACGAGCTGGAGGCGCTGATCCGGGACATCGACCGCGAGATCGAGCGCGCCTTCGAGCAGACCTTCGAGGGCACGGCGAAGAACTTCGAGGAGATGGTCGAGCACCTCTTTCCCGGAGGTCGAGGGCGACTACGCCGCGTCGCCCTGCGCGCTGTCCGCGATGCCGAGGATGTCGCCGAGGGAGCGGGCGCCGAGGACGGGGAGGAGGGCGAAGAGGAACGCGAGGAGCTCGGGGTCGAGATCGAGGTCACTCCGGCGGGCAAGTCGACCCGCAAGCTCTCGCTGCTCTCCGGCGGAGAGAAGTCGCTTGTCGCGTTGGCCTTCGTCTTCGCTGTCTTCCTCGCCCGGCCCTGCCCCTTCTACATCCTCGACGAGGTCGAGGCAGCGCTCGACGACGCCAACATCGACCGCTTCCTGCAGCTGATCCGCCGCTTCTCCGATCGCGCCCAGTTCGTGATCGTCACCCACCAGAAGCGGACGATGGACGCCGCCGACGTCCTCTACGGCGTGACGATGGGCGATGACGGCGTCACCAAGGTCGTCTCGCGCCGCCTGCCCCGGGAAGCCGAGGAGGCGACCGCCCCACCCCCCTTCGCGGGTGTCGCCCACGAGGAGGAAGATGCCGCTTCCGTCGGTATGGTCGGCGAGGCCCCCGCCACCGAGCGTCCTGCCTCCCGCGCCGACGTCGAAGCAGCGTAGGCGCTCAGCTCACTTGCCTTAACCCTCCGTTTATGCGGGCCTGCTCCGCTACGTTGGATACTCGGCGCAGGAGAGGAGGGCCATGCAACGCCACATGGACAGGCTGACGTCGTTCGATACGTCGTTCCTGACCAACGAGAGGTCTAACGGGCATATGGCGATCGGCGCCGTGCTGGTCTGCACCGGCGAGCCGCCCAGCCACGGGGACTTCGACGCCCACATCCGCAGTCGCCTTCACCTCTTGCCGCGATTGCGCCAGCGGCTGGCCTCACCGCCGTTGCGCCTCGGCACGCCCTTCTGGGTCGACGACCGCGCCTTCGACCTCGCCAACCACCTGAGCCGGGTGAGCCTTCCCGCCCCCGGAGGCGACGCCGAGTTCCACGACCTCGTCGGTGAGATCCTCTCGCCGCCACTTGACCGCGCCAAGCCGCTCTGGGAGCTGGTTCTGGTCGAGGGCTTCGCCGAGGATCGTTTCGCGATCGTCTACAAGACCCACCACGCGATGGCCGACGGGTTCTCGGCGGTCGATATCGGCACGCTCCTCTTCGACGTCGAACAGAAGTCCGAGCCCTCCCGCGAGGAGGCGCCCTGGGACCCGCACAAGACGCCCTCCGCCATGGGTCTGGTCGTCCACGCCGCGACCGGCATCTGGGCGACCGTACGCCGCCTGGCGCGCTGGCTGCGCAGGGCGGCCCGTCAGCCCGCGCGGGCGAGGAAGCGGGCCGCGGATGGCCTGACGGGGCTCTGGGAGGTGACCTGGAACCTGGCGCGACCGGCGCCGAAGGTGCCGCTCAACGTCGAGATATCCACGGAGCGGAGCTTCTCCTGGGCGGGCTTCACGCTCGCCGACTTCAAGCTGGTCAAGAACGCCCTCGGGGTGACCGTCAACGACGTCATCCTCTCGGCGACCGCCGGCGCCTTGCGGCGCTGGCTCCACGACCATGAGGTCGACACCGAGGGGATGGAGTTGAAGGCGCTCGTACCGGTCTCGATCCGCACCCTCAACGAGCACGGCGAGCTCGGCAACAAACTCACGGCGATGCGCGGACCGCTGCCGGTCGGCGTCGCCGACCCGGTCGAGCGCCTCCAGATCGTGCACGAGGCGATGGAGGCGCTGAAGGACTCCAAGCAGCCGCTGGGAGCGGAAGCGATCTGGGGCCTCAACGACTGGTTCCGCGACTTCGCGCCGCCGCTGTTGCTCTCGCCGACCGCCGCGATCAACTTCTCGACCCGCCTCTTCAACCTCCTCGTCACCAACTTCCCCGGCCCGCAGGTTCCCTTCTACATCCTCGGGCGGGAGCTCACGGGCGTCTACCCGATCGGCTTCCTCGCCCGCCGCCACGCGCTGGCGATCGCGATCATCAGCTACAACGGCCAGGTCAACTTCGGGATCCTCGCCGACCGCGTCGCGATGCCGGATGCCGAGCAGCTCTCCCCCTACCTCGACGAGGCCGTGGAGGAGCTCCTCGCCGCCGCCCGGATAGCCTCCCCCGCCAAGTCCGATGGCGACCAGCTGGCAGGAGATACTCAACCTCGGTTCGCGCGAGAGCGCGAACGCCTCGGCGGCAGCTGAGCAGCCGGAGGAGCCGCGGGGCGTCTTCCGCCGTCTGCGCGAGAGCCTCTCGAAGAGCCGTCAGGCGCTCACCGAGGAGGTCTCGGCTAGTCTCTTCGACCGCATCGACGAGGAAACCTGGGAGCGGCTGGAGGAGGCGCTGATCTTCGCCGACGCCGGAGCGCCGACCACCGCCGCGATTGTCGAGCGCCTCGAGCGTGAGGTCGAGGCGGGGACCGTGCCGGCCGACGGCGCCGCCGTCCGCGACCGCCTGATCGAGATCGTCGCCGAGGTGGCCGCCACCGGCCGCGCCCCGATCGACCTCAGCGCCCAGCCTGCAGTGGTCTTGATGGTCGGCGTCAACGGCACGGGCAAGACGACGACGATCGGCAAGGTCGCCTGGCACCTCTCGCAGGAGTTCGGCCTCTCCGTGGTTCTCGGCGCCGCCGACACCTACCGCGCTGCGGCGGCCGAGCAGCTCGCCGAGTGGGCGCAGCGGGCCGGCGCCGATCTGGTTCGGGCCGACTCCGGCGCCGACCCCGGGTCGGTCGCCTTCGACGCCGTCGCCGCCGCCCGCGCCCGCGACGCCGATGTGGCGATCGTCGACACCGCGGGACGCCTCCATACCCAGGGCAACCTGATGGACGAGCTGGCCAAGGTGCGGCGGGTGATCGACAAGCAGATGCCGGGGGCACCGCACGAGACGTTGCTGACGATCGACGCCACGACCGGACAGAACGGGCTGCGCCAGGCGAAGGTCTTCGCCGAGGCCGCCGAGGTCGACGGCGTCGTCCTCACCAAGCTCGACGGCACCGCCAAGGGCGGCATCGTGCTGGCGATCGCCAGCGAGCTCGGCATCCCCGTGAAGCTGATCGGCACCGGCGAGTCGCTCGAGGACCTGCGCCCGTTCGACCCCACCGACTTCGCCCGCGCCCTGCTCGGCGAGTAGCCTGGGACGGGTGTTCGACCAGCTCTCAGACCGCCTTCAGGCGACGCTCTCCGACGTCCGCTCGCGCGGCAAGCTGAGCGAGTCCGACGTCGATGCCGCGATGCGCGAGATCCGCCTCGCCCTGCTCGAGGCGGACGTCAACTTCAAGGTCGTCAAGTTGTTCACCGCGACCCTTAAGGAGCGCTGCCTCGGCTCCGAGGTGCTGGAGAGCCTCGATCCCGGCCAGCAGGTGGTGAAGATCGTCAACGAGGAGCTGACCGCGCTGATGGGAGGGGCGAGCCGCGACCTCGCCCTCGCCTCCAGCGGGCCGACCGTGATCCTGATGGCTGGCCTGCAGGGCTCCGGCAAGACCACCGCCTGCGCCAAGCTCGCCCGCCACCTCGGCGAGTCGGGCAAGCAGGTCGCGCTCGCCGCCTGCGACGTCTACCGCCCGGCCGCGGTCGACCAGCTGGTCACGGTCGGCGAGCGAGCCGGCGCGACGGTCTACGAGCAGGGGACCGATCGCGACCCCGTGGACATCGCCGCCTGGGCGCTGGACCGCGCGCGGGAGGAGAATCGCGACGTCCTCATCGTGGACACCGCCGGGCGCCTCCACGTCGACGAGGAACTGATGGACGAGCTTTCCCGGATTCGCAAGAAGGTGAAGCCGCACGACGTGCTGCTGGTGGTCGACGCGATGACCGGCCAGGACGCCGTCGGCGTCGCCGAAGCGTTCTCCGAGGCCGCCGAGTTCGACGGCGTGGTGATGTCGAAGCTCGACGGCGACGCCCGCGGCGGCGCCGCGCTCTCGGTCAAGGCCGTGACCGGCAAGCCGATCCTCTTCGCCTCGACCGGCGAGAAGCTCGAGGACTTCGACCGCTTCCACCCCGACCGGATGGCCTCGCGGATCCTCGGCATGGGCGACGTCCTCAGCCTGATCGAGAAAGCCGAGAAGCAGGTCGACGAGAAGCAGGCGCTCGACCTGCAGGAGAAGCTGCGCAGCGACCGCTTCACCCTCGAAGACTTCCTCCAGCAGATGAAACAGGTGCGCAAGATGGGGCCGCTCAGCGGCCTGCTCGGGATGATGCCCGGCATGGGCGCGATGAAGCAGCTGAAGAACGCCGACGTCGACGAGGGCGAGCTCGACAGGGTCGAGGCGATCATCCTCTCGATGACACCCGCGGAGCGCGCCAACCCGGGGATGATCAACGGCTCGCGGCGCAAACGGATCGCCAACGGCTCGGGGACGAAGGTGCAGCACGTCAACCAGCTGGTCAAGCAGTTCGACCAGGTGCGCAAGTTGATGCGGCAGGTCGCCTCGGGCAAGATGCCCGATCCGCAGCAGCTCGCCCAGATGGCGAGCGGAGGGGGGCGCGCACCGCGCCCGAAGATGCGCAGGCGCTAACCTGCCGCAGTCCCATGGCCGTACGAATCAGACTGAGAAGGGTGGGTTCGAAGAAGAACCCGATCTGGCGGATCGTCGTCGCCGACAAGCGCTCGCCGCGCGACGGGCGCACGATCGAGACGATCGGCCAGTACAACCCGCAGACCGAGCCCTCGACGATCGAGCTCGACGAGGAGCGCGCCAAGCACTGGCTCGAGCACGGCGCCCAGCCCTCCGAGACGGTCGCCAACCTGCTGCGCACCAAGGGCATCGCCGCCTCGGGCAGCTGAGCTGCTGACGTGACCGAGCTGCTCGAGTTCCTGGTGCGGGCGCTGGTCGAGGACCCTGAGGCGGTCAAAGTCGAGGAGCTCGAAGAGGACGGCGATCTCGTCTACGAGATCTCGGTTGCCGAAGACGACCTGGGGCGGGTGATCGGCAAGGGCGGACGCATCGCCAACGCGATCCGTACGATCGCCAAAGCGGCCGCTGTCCGCCTCGATCGCAGGGTTATCGTCGACATTCTTGACTGAGTGGGGGCGGGGTCCGGGGGACGGGTTCCACTTAACTTTTTCGAGGACGTGCTCTGGTTGACTCCAGCCGACGTGGCGAAAAAGTACAAGACGCTCCACCCATCCCCCGGACCCCGCTCGACACGCTCTTGAAACTCGACGTCTTCACGCTCTTCCCCGAGGCGTTCGAGTGGTTTAGCGGCCAGCGGTCGGTTCAGAATGCGTTGAGTAAGGGGAACGAGCTGCGGTTCTTCAACTACCGCGACACGACGCCGCTGGGGGCGGGGCAGGTCGACGACGCCCCCTACGGCGGCGGCGCGGGAATGGTGCTGCGGGTCGACGTGGTCGACGCTGCGCTGCAGGCCGCCTACTCGAACGGGGAGAGGCCGCGCATCGTGCTGCTCTCACCCACTGGCAGGCTGCTTGACGACGCGCTGGCGGACGAGTTGACCCGAGAGCCGCACCTGGCCCTGCTTTGCGGGCGCTACGAGGGGTTCGACGAGCGGGTGCACGAGCACTTCGCCGACGACGAGGTCTCGATTGGCCGCTACGTGCTGGCTGGGGGGGAGCTGCCGGCGATGGTGCTCGCCGACGTGGTGATGCGCAAGCTCCCCGGTGCCCTCGGTCACGAGCAGAGCGCGGTCGAGGAGTCGTTCAGCCAGGTCCTCGAGGGCGCTCCGGAGTACCCCCACTACACCCGCCCGCCCGCCTACCGGGGCTGGGAGGTGCCCGAGGTCCTGGTCTCGGGGGATCACGAGCGCGTGCGTCGCTGGCGGGCGGAGCAGAGCCAGATCAGAGCCAGGGCCCTCGAAGAAGGCTGACTCGACTACCATTCCGCCACCGTGCGGCGTCCGGCCCGGGCACCCGCGGTTTTTTCACGCCAATGAGCAGCGTTATCGACAGCATCGAGCGGAGCCAGCTGAGGAAGGGACTTCCCTCCTTCGGCCCAGGCGATCGCGTCCGCGTCCACTTCCAGGTGGTGGAGGGCAGCCGCCGCCGCACCCAGGTGTTCGAGGGAATTGTCCTGCGGCGACAGGGCTCTGGCGCCCGCGAGACCTTCACCGTGCGCAAGCAGTCCTTCGGGGTCGGGGTGGAGCGGACGTTCCCCCTGCACTCGCCGAAGATCGAGAAGCTGGAGATCGCCGCCCGCGGCGACGTGCGCCGCGCCAAGCTCTATTACCTGCGCGGTCGCGTCGGCAAGGCCGCCCGTGTTGCCGAGCGCCGCTGGGGCATCGACGAGGAGCTGATCTCGGCCCCGGCCGCGGCGGAGGAGCCGGAGGCGATTGATGCTGAGGGCATGAGCCAAGAGGACGTCGAGGCTGCAGAAGCGCCGCCTGAGGCCGATGCAGAGGCGCCCGAGGCAGAGACAGAGGTAGACGCGGACGCGGAGGCGCCCGAGGCAGGGGAGACCGAGGACACCGCCGCGGCGAAAGACGCCGAGAGCGAGGAGCCGTCCGAGAAGGACGGCGACTCCGGCGAGGATTCGGCCTGAACCCTTCGATCCCCAAGCCGAAAAGTCGCGGCGGCGGGCTGGTAGAGCTGGTCGTGATCGTGGCGCTGGCCCTGGGCCTCGCCCTGGCGATCCAGGCCTGGCTGATCAAGCCGTACCAGATCCCCTCGCAGTCGATGGAACCGACCCTCGAGGTCGGCCAGCGTGTCCTCGTCAACCGCTTCCTCTACCACTTCACCGATCCAGATGTGGGCGACATCGTCGTCTTCCACCCGCCGAAGGGAGCCGAAGACGGCAAAATGTGCGGTGCGCCCCATCCACCGCAGCAAGCCTGTCCGCAACCGACGGTGGAGCGGGCAAGCGAAAACTTCATCAAGCGGATCGTCGCCGGGCCCGGGGACACGCTCAGCGTTCGCAACGGGCACCCGGTCGTGAACGGCGTCGAGAAGACAGACGAGCCCTACACCAACCCCTGCGGCGCCGCTGAAGCCTGCAATTTGCCGGATCCGATCACCATTCCACCCGACCATTACTTCATGATGGGCGACAACCGTGGGGCAAGCCAAGACAGCCGTTTCTGGGGCCCCGTCCCCCGCGAGTGGATCATCGGCAAGGCCTTCGCCACCTACTGGCCGCCCGACCGGATCGGGATCTTCTAAGGCCCATCGCCGCAGGCTGGCGCGCTCGCGCCGGCTCTTCGTCTTCGACCGCGGCTTGGACAGCCGCTTCGTCGCCGGGGCCGACGAGGCCGGCCGCGGCTGTCTCGCCGGCCCGCTGGTCGCCGCCGCCGTCCTGCTCGACTACGAGTCGCTTTCCCACGCCGATCGCCGCGCGCTCTCCGGCCTGCACGACTCCAAGCAGATGAAACCGGAGCGGCGCGAGGAGCTCTTCCCGGCGGTGCTGAGGGTGGCGGCGCGGACCAGCATCGTGATCCGCTGTGTGCGCGGGATCGACGCGCGCGGCCTCCACGTCACCAACATCGGGGCGCTCGCGGCTGCGCTCGAACGGCTGCAGCCGGACGAGGGCGCCACTTGCCTTGTCGACGGCTTCTCGCTGCGCGATTGCACCGTGCCGCACCGGGCGGTGATCGAAGGGGACGCCACCAGCGCCGCGATCGCCGCCGCCTCGGTACTCGCCAAGGTCACCCGCGACCGCTACATGCGCGGTATCGCTGGCGACCATCCTGGCTGGGGATTCGACGAGCACGTTGGCTACTCGACCCCCGAGCACCGCCGGGCGATCGAGCAGATCGGGATCTCGCCCCTGCACCGGCGTTCGTTCCAATCCGTGGCTTACAGCCAGCTCGAGCTCGCCGGCTAGAACGCGTTCTCGATGTGCTCGTAGTCGGCCACGCGCCCGGTGCGGTCGAAGCTGACGCCGACGGCGTCGAAGCGGATCTCCCTATAGCGCCGGTCGAGACGATGCTCCGCCATCCAAGCGGCGGCGAGGCGGCGGATGCGCTGCTGCTTGCGGCGGTCGACCGCCAGCACCGGTCGCTCGGGACCGAAGCTGGAGCCGGTGCGGCCGGCCTTGACCTCGACGAAGACGAGCGTCTGCCCGTCGAGCGCGACAAGGTCGAGCTCGCCGAAGCGGGTGCGGGCGTTGCGCTCGAGGATCTCCCAGTTGGCTGAGGCGAGCCGTCTCGCCACCAGCTCCTCGGCGGCCTCGCCGAGCCTGCGGCGTCTCTCCTTCACCGTCTTGGGGGGAAGAATTCACACACTTTTTCGTCTAAGCACCCACGCGTAGGAATTCGCCCCCTAGCGTCGTCGCCATGCTCGCCACGGCGCGAACGTTCACTCTCGACGGCATCTTGGCCCGGCCGGTCCGGGTCGAGATCGACGTGCGCCGGGGCCTGCCCGCCTTCTCTGTCGTCGGCCTCCCCGACCCGGCGGTGAGGGAGGCGCGCGAGCGGGTCCGTGCCGCGCTCTCCAACTGCGGCTTCGAGTTCCCCCTGCGGCGGATCGTCGCCAACCTCGCTCCCGCCAGCCTGCGCAAGGCCGGGCCCGGGCTGGACCTGGCGATCGCCGTGGCGTTGCTGACTGCTTCTGAGCAGCTGGAGTGGAAAGCGCTTCCCCAGGTCGCGATGGCCGGCGAGCTGGCGCTCGACGGCTCGACCAGGCCCGTGCCGGGCGCGCTGGCGATCGCCGAAGCGGCGCGTGAGCTGGGTGCGGAGAAGCTCCTCGTGCCCACCGGAAACGGGCCTGAGGCGGCCCTGGCTCCGGGAATCGAGGTGATCGGCCTAGAGAGCCTGACGCAGTTGCCCGAGCTCGCCGCCGGCAAGTGGCGACCGGCGCCGCCGCGACCGCTGCCGCTTGCCCTCGATGCCAACCGGGGAGGGGGAGACCTCGCCGACCTGCGCGGCCAGCCGCACCTGCGGTACGCGCTGGAGGTTGCGGCAGCAGGCGGTCACAGCCTGCTGATGGTCGGCCCGCCCGGGGCGGGCAAGTCGCTCGCCGCCAGCCGCCTGCCCTCGATCATGCCGCCGCTCGCCCAAGAGGAGGCACTGGAGGTGGCGAGGATCGCCAGCGCCTGCGGCAAGCTCACAGACGGTTCCGCCGGCTCCCGGCCCTTCCGGGCGCCGCACCACACGGTCAGTCCGGCGGGGCTGGTCGGCGGCGGGACCCCGCCCGGCCCCGGTGAGATAACGCTCGCCCACCGCGGCGTTCTCTTCCTCGACGAGCTCTGCGAGTTCCGCCGCGACACGCTGGAGGCGCTGCGGGCCCCACTGGAGACGGGATGGGTGTCGATCGCCCGGGCCGGCTCGGCCCGGCGGTTGCCATGCCGGTTCATGCTGGTCGCGGCATCCAACCCGTGTCCTTGCGGGCGCGGCGAGACGGACGCCGAGTGCAGTTGCGCGCCGCAGGCGGTGCGACGTTACGAGAGCAGGCTGAGCGGAGCCCTCGCCGACCGCATCGACATCCTCGCCACGGTTCGCCAGCCGAGCGCGGAGGCGATGGGCGGTGAGGCTGGCGAGCCTTCGGCATCCGTGCGGGAGCGGGTGGAGGAGGCACGGGGGCGCCAGGCGAGCCGTCTCGGCGCAGGGCGCTGCAACGCGGAGATGACCCCCGCTGAGGCGCGGGAGTGCGCCCTCACGGAGGGCGCGGCGGCACTGCTGGCCGAGTCCTACTCGCGGCGTCGACTCAGCGGCCGCGCTCACGACCGCGTTCTTCGCCTGGCCCAGACCATCGCCGACCTCACCGGCGCCGAGGCGATCGGGCGCGACGAGATGGCCCAGGCCCTGCAGCTGCGGCGGAGGGAGGCGTGAGCGAGCCCCGCGCATGCCCCGAGTGTCTGCGCCGCGCCTGGCTGCTCGCTCGCCTCGCCCCCTACATCGAGCGGATCGCGACCGGCGCACCGGGCTCGCGCTCGCCGGAACTGCTGCGGCTCTCGGACGAGGACCTCGCGGCTGTGGCGGCGCCGAGCGTCGCCACGCAGATGCTTGCCGGCGTGAGGGAGATCGAGGAGCGCCGCCTTCGCGATGAGCTGCGGGCGACCCAGTGCTGGGCTTGTTGCCGCCACGACGCCCTTTACCCGGAGGGGCTCCGTGATGCACCCGACGCGCCCCGAGCGCTGATCGGGCGCGGCGACCCGGCCTTGCTCGAGGGGATCGAGCCCGATGACGCGGTCACCGTCGTGGGCGCTCGCAGGGCCACTGCTTACGGGCGTGAGGTGGCACGCGAGCTGGGCCGCGAGCTAGCCGCCGCGGGGCTGGTCGTGGTCAGCGGTCTCGCCTTCGGCATCGACGGCTGCGTGCACCGCGGCGCGCTCGACGCAGGAAAGACGGTCGCCGTCCTCGGGTGTGGCGCCGACGTCGCCTACCCGCAGGCCCACCGTTCGCTGTGGCGGCGCATCTGCGAGCAGGGCCTCGTCCTCTCCGAGCTGCCGCCGGGAACAGGCGCCTGGCGCTGGACCTTCCCAGCGCGCAACCGGATCATGGCCGCGATCGCCGGCATGACCGTGGTGGTCGAGGGAGCGCGGCGCTCGGGCTCGCTGATTACCGCCGACCTCGCCGCCGACCTAGGCCGGGACCTCGGCGCCGTGCCGGGGCCGGTTACCGCCCGCACATCGGCCGGGCCGAACGACCTTCTCGCCGGCGGCGCCTGCCTTGTGCGAGACGCCCAGGACGTACTGGACGCGATGCTGGGGCCCGGCGCGCGCAGACTCGAGCGCTCCGGTCCGAGTCTTGACCCGCGGCTTCGCGCTGCGCTCGAAGCGGTGGAGGGAGGCGCGGACACGCCCGATGCGCTCGCCGCCGCACTCGATCTCTCCGGCGCCGAGGCCGCCACCGCGCTCGCCTCCCTCGAGGCCCACGGCTACGTCTCCTGCTCCCTGGTTGGGTCATACGCCCGCACCATGCTGAAAGCCCCGGTGGGTATCTAGGCTGCTGAGCATGGACGAGGCCCGCATACCCACCGCGCTCTCGATCGCTGGCTCCGATTCCGGCGGCGGGGCTGGCATCCAGGCCGACCTGAAGGCCTTCGCTCGCTGCGGGGTGCACGGGATGACCGCGATCACTGCGATTACGGCGCAGAACACGTTGGGGGTCGAGGCGGTGGAGGCGGTATCGCCGGAGACGATCATCGCCCAGGTCGGGGCAGTGGCCGAAGACATCGGCGTTGACGCGGTCAAGATTGGGATGCTGGGCACCGCGGAGACGGTCGAGGCTGTGGTCGAGGCACTGTTGCTGGTCGGTGATGCACCGGTGGTGCTCGACCCTGTGATGGTCGCTGAGAGCGGCGCCGTCCTGCTCGACGACGGGGCGCGGCAGGCGCTGGTCGAGCGCCTTCTGCCGCTGGCGACGGTCGTCACGCCGAACATCCCCGAGGCGCGGGTGCTGAGCGGCGCCGACGAGCGCGACTCGCAGGAGGAGCTGGCGCGTGAGGTGCTGGCGCTGGGCCCGGCGGCCGTGGTCGTCACCGGCGGCCACAGCGAGGCCGTGGTCGACCTCTTCTTCGACGGTCGCGAGGCGGAGCAGATCGAGGGCGAGCGCCACCCCGACGGGGCTTCCCACGGCTCGGGCTGTACGCACTCCGCCGCTCTCGCCGCATTCCTGGCCCGCGGCGAGGCGCCGCTGGATGCCGCGCGAGGCGCCCGTGCGGTCGCTTCCGATGCCGTAGCCGCCGGCCTCCGGGGCCTCGGCGCGGGCGCCGGCCCGGTCGACGCGCTCGGGCTTGCGAGTAGATTTCGCCCATGAGCACGAACGGCAAGACCGCCACCGCGCTGCCGCGCCCGCGCTCCAGCGTCGTCTTCGACGGGCCCGATCGCGCCCACTCGCGCGCCTACATGAAGGGCATCGGCTTCGACGACGACGCTCTCAGCCGGCCGACGATCGGCATCGCCAACACCTGGACCGAGGCGATGCCCTGCAACTTCCACCTGCGCGGGCTTGCCGAGCACGTCAAAGAGGGCGTGCGCGCAGCTGGCGGCACGCCGATGGAGTTCAACACCGTCGCCGTCTCCGACGGGGTGACGATGGGGACCCAGGGGATGAAGGCCTCGCTGATCAGCCGCGAGGTGATCGCCGACTCGATCGAGCTGATGGCGCGCGGCTACCAGTTCGACGCGATCGTCGCCATCTGCGCCTGCGACAAGACGATCCCGGGCTGTGCGATGGCGCTGGCCCGGCTTGACGTTCCCTCCGTGCTCTTCTACGGCGGCTCGATCGCACCGGGGCACTGGCATGGCCGCGACGTGACGATCCTCGACATCTTCGAGGCGATTGGCGCCCACAGCGCCGGCGACATGAGCGACGAGGAACTGAACGAGCTCGAGGGCGTGGCCAGCCCCGGCGCCGGGGCCTGCGGTGGCCAGTTCACCGCCAACACGATGGCCTGCGCTTTCGAGGCCCTGGGCATCAGCCCCGGCGGCTCGGCGATGGTCCCCGCCGAAGACAGTGAGAAGGGGACGGTGGCGGAGCGGATCGGCGAGCTCGTCCTCAACGTCCTCGCCGAGGACATAACCCCGAGCAAGGTGATCACCCGCGACTCGCTGGAGAACGCGATCGCCTGCGTCTGCGCCTCGGGCGGGTCGACGAACGCGGTCCTGCACCTGATCGCGCTCGCCCGCGAGCTCGGGATCGAGCTGACGATGGACGACTTCGAGCGCATCTCCCGCGCGACGCCGCTCTTTGCCGACCTCAAGCCCGGCGGTCGCTTCGTCGCTACCGACCTCTTCGCCGCCGGTGGCGTGCCGGTGATTCTCAAGCGACTCGCCGAAAGCGGCAGCCTGCACGAGGGCGCGGCCACCGTGACCGGCAAGACGATCGGCGAGGTAGCCGGGGAAGCAAGCGAGGCGCCCGGTCAGGAAGTCGTGCGACCGCTCGACGATCCGCTCAAGGCCGAAGGCGGGCTGGCGATCCTCAAAGGCAACCTCGCCCCCGAAGGCGCGGTGGTCAAGCTCGCCGGTACTGAGCGGACCCAGCAGACCGGACCCGCCCGGGTCTTCGAGTCCGAAGAGGAATGCTTCCGCGCGGTCAAGGACCAGCAGATCAATGCCGGCGACATAGTCGTGATTCGCAACGAGGGTCCGGTCGGCGGGCCGGGGATGCGGGAGATGCTCCAGGTCACCGCGGCAATCGTCGGCGAGGGACTGGGGGAGAGCGTCGCGATGGTCACCGACGGCCGTTTCTCCGGTGCTACCCGCGGCCTGATGATCGGCCACGTCGCTCCCGAGGCAGCCAGGGGAGGGCCGATCGCGGCGATCCGCGAGGGCGACGAGATAACGGTCGACATCGACGCGCGCCGCCTCGCCATCGACCTCCCCGATGAGGAGATCGCCAAGCGCATAGCCGCCTACGAGTCGCCGCCGTCACCCTTCGGCAGCGGCGTGATGTCCAAGTACGCGGCGACCGTAAGTTCTGCTTCATCCGGTGCCGTCACTACCTGACGGACAAGGCGCAAGAAGATCAAGGACGCAGGGAGCGTGGCGTGCTCTGCACGCGAGCGACCGAGGACGCAGAGATGCGCTGCGCATTGTCCGTCAGGCGTAGCCCATCCGTTCGAGGATCGGGATCTCTCTGATTTGAGGGGGCTGCAGGTGATCCCAGAGGATGCCGCGCGGCCGCTCGTACTGACGCTCGACCTCGATCACTGCCCGGGGTGTCGCGATCAGGTCCACCGGCAGGTCGTGCGAGGTCATCATCAGGTGGCGTCGCAGCACTTGGGTCGGGTGCACGGTGGTCGCCACCGTGGTGTGATCGTCGATCTTGCCGGCGTCGATCAAGATGCCGTACTCGAGGTCCGAGTAGCCGCCGCCCTTGCCGACCCGCGCTCCGCTCAGGTTGACCGCCACCGAGCCACAGAGGACGAAGTCGATCTCGGGGAGATCGTCGAGGGCGGTCACCCGGCCGTGCTTGAGCGCCCCCTTGATCGTCGCCGCCTCCTTCATTCCGGCCTTGGTCAGCTTCTTCGGGTTGAGCACACGGAACGGGTGGGGATCGCGCAGGCGTGGCACCGCCATGATCACCGTCTTGCCCTCTTCCAGCGCCATGCGGCGAGCGTGGGTTTGGGGCGAGTCGGGGTTGGCCTTGATCGTCCGGGCCCGCTTCCAGGCGCGGTTTCCGGCCAGCTTCTCGGCCGCCAGCTTGGCTCCGGCGAAGTTCGGGATTCGTCCCTCGGCGCCGGGAAAGCGGGAGACGCCCTCACGCTCCATCGCCTTCCAGACTTCCCCCCGGATCTCGTCCTTGCTGCCCTTGGCGGCCACCGAGGCAACGATATCCCGGCGCGCGGTTGTCCGTAACCGGGCCCCCGATTTGCAGGGAATGCAGGCTATCTGGCCGAATGATCGGTATGCCTAAACTCTGGCTGAGCCGATTCGTCTGCAGGGCCGTTCAGGCTGAGGAAAGTAAATGGGCCACAAGACTCAAATCGCGATCGTCGTTGGTGTCGTGGCGCTACTGCTCGGCGCCGTCGGCGCCTATGCCTATGACAGCTCGCAGAAGGACGAGATCGCCGAGGGTGTGGCGATCGGCGGGGTCGATGTTGGCGGCCTCGATGCCGCCGAAGCCGAACGGGCGGTGCGCAAGCAGCTCGTCGCGCCGCTACGACACTCGTTGCGGGTCAGCTACGACGGCGAGGGCTGGGAGCTCTCCGGCGACGACCTCAAGGTCCGCGCCGAAATCGCCGGCGCCGTCGACGAGGCGCTCGCCGCCAGCCGTGACGGCGGGCTGCCGGGGCGCGTGGTGCGTTATGTCAGTGGTGATGAGGTCGACGAGCAGATCGCCGCTCCCGTCACCTACTCCGAGCCCGCGGTCAACCGCTTCGTCCGCAAGGTTGCCGTCGAGGTTGGCGTCGAAGCGCAGGACGCGACGGTCGAGGCCAACGGGGCCGAACTCGCGGTCGTCCCCGCCGAGTACGGCCGCAAGTTGCGCGACAACCTGCTCACCAAGCAACTCAAGGCCGCCGTCCTCAACGCCGACGCCGACCACACCATTGCGGCTCGAACCAATCCGGTGAAGCCGGAGGTGACCGGCGAAGAGGTCGCCGCGGAGTACCCGACCTACCTGACCCTCGACCGCAGCTCCTACACCCTGCGGTTCTGGAAGAACTTGAAGCTGGCCAAGACCTACACGGTGGCCGTCGGCCAGGTCGGCCTCGAAACGCCTGAAGGGATCTACGCGATCCAGGACAAGCAGGAAAACCCGACTTGGAACGTGCCCGAATCCGACTGGGCCGGCAGCCTCGCCGGGCAGTCGATCCCGCCAGGGCCTTCCAACCCGCTGAAGGCCCGCTGGATGGGGATCTACGAAGGCGCCGGCATCCACGGCACCGAAGAAACCTCCTCGCTCGGTACTGCCGCCTCACACGGCTGCGTACGGATGGCGGTCCCCGACGTGGAAGAGCTGTACGACTTGGTAGAAGTAGGCACGCCGATCTACATCGGCTAGAGGCTCACGCAGCGCCACGGCGAATCTCGTCTTAATGACCTGGGATGAGGCGCTCGCCGCCTACGATCGCGACCTGCAGGGGCGCAGTGCATCGGAGCGCACCCGCAAGGCCTATGGGGTCGATCTCGGTCAGTTCGTCGAGTGGGCGCAGGGGAGGGGGCTGGCGCCGGGTGACGTGCGCCACCGCGATGTGCGCCACTACGCGGCGGGGCTCTCAGAGGGAGGCGCCGCACCCGCGACCGTGGCCCGCAAGCTGGCCTCGATTCGCGGCCTCTTCGATTTCCTGGTCCGCAGCGAGCGGCTCGGCCAGAACCCGGCCGACCTCGTCTCCAGCCCGAAGCGGGAGCAGAAGCTGCCCCAGGTCCTCAGCGCTGAACAGCTGCGCTCGTTGCTGGAGCGGATCCCGGCCCGGACCCTGCTCGAGCTGCGCGACCGGGCGATGCTCGAGCTTGCCTACTCCTGCGGGTTGCGGTGCGAGGAGATCGTCGGCCTCGACCTCGGCGCGATGGACTTCGAGAGTGAGCGGCTGCGCGTCCTCGGCAAGGGTGGCAAGGAACGCTTGCTCCCGGTCGGGGAGCCGGCGCAGCATGCCCTGCGGCGCTATTTGGAGAAGGGCCGCCATGCCCTTATGACCGATCCTCGCGAGCAGGCCCTCTTCCTCTCGAAGAGCGGACGGCGCCTCTCAAACTCCGATGTCACCCGCCGCCTACGGCTCTGGGTTCGCCAGGCATCGCTGGCCGCTGGCGTCTCGCCGCACTCGCTGCGGCACAGCTTCGCAACCCACCTGTTGGAAGGCGGCGCCGACCTGCGCACGATCCAGGAGCTGCTCGGTCACGCGTCGATCTCGACGACGCAGGTCTACACTCGGGTCGACGCGGCCCGCCTTCGCGACGCGTACGCCTCCACCCATCCCCGCGCCTGACGCACTTAAATGCCGCCAGCGAACATAGAATCGAGCAAAAGGCCATGGAAACTGGCGTAAAAGAGGTGGAGCTGCGCGATCTTTGGCGCCGCTACAAGGGAGACGGCGACGCCGCGGCGCGCGAGCGCCTCGTGGTCGCTTACTCGCCGATGGTCAAGTTCGTCGCCGGTCGGCTCGGCGCCGGGCTGCCCTCGCACGTCGACGACGCCGACCTCATCTCCTATGGCCTAATGGGCCTGATCGGGGCGATCGAGCGCTTCGAGCCGGAGCGGGGGATCAAGTTCGAGACCTTCGCGATGACCAGGATTCGCGGCGCGATCATCGACGAGCTGCGTTCGCTCGACTGGGTGCCGCGCTCGGTGCGCTCACGCGCCCGCGAAATCGAGACCACTCAGGCCAAACTCGAGCACGAACTGCAGCGGGCGCCGACTGAGGCGGAGCTGGCGGCAAAGCTCGGGATCACAGAGGAGGAACTGCAGACCTCGCTGCTCGAGATCGCCAACTCCTCGGTCTACGCGCTTGACGAGCTTTGGACCGTCTCCGACTCCTCCGGCGACACCGTCTCGTTGCTCGACACGATCTCCGACCCACGGGCGGAGGACCCGCAGGAATCGCTCGCCAGCAGCGAGGTCAAGGACCGCCTCACCGAGGCGATCGCGACCCTGCCTGAGCGCGAGCAGCTCGTCGTCGCCCTCTACTACTACGAGAACCTCACATTGAGGGAGATCGGCGAGGTCCTCGGGGTCACCGAGTCGCGCGTATCGCAGCTCCACACCAAGGCCGTAATGCGTTTGAAGTCCGGATTGCAACAGGTGTAGCTTTTCCATGTGGCTCATAAGGCTGCAGACCGGATTCGTAACGTCGCCCTGATAGGGCACCGGGGCTGCGGCAAGACCAGCCTGCACGAGGCGATGCTGTTCGAGGCCGGCGCGGTCAACCGGCTCGGCACGGTGGGGGACGGCTCGACCGTCTCCGACCATGAGCCCGACGAGCGGGAGCGCGAGATGTCGATTGGCGCCGCGGTCGCCAGCTTCGAGCACGACGGCCGCAAGATCAACCTGATCGACACCCCGGGTGAGCCCAGCTTCGTCGCTGACGCGATTGCCGCGATGCGGGTCGCCGACGCCGCAGTCGTCGTCGTCAACGGCGTCACCGGGGTGGAGGTGCACACCGAGCGGCTCTGGCGTCGCGCCGACGCCGAGGGGCTGGCCCGCCTCGTCTTCGTCAACATGCTCGACCGCGAGCGAGCCGACTTCCTGCAGGCGCTCGACTCGCTCAAGGTGGCCTTCGGCCCCCACGTCGTTGCCACCGAGATCCCGATCGGCGCCGAGCACGAAGTGCGGGGGGTGATCGACCTGATCGACCTCAAGGCGTTCGTCTACGACGGGGTCGAGCGCGACGGCGCCGAGGAGACGGAGATCCCCGAGGAGTTGCGCGGGCAGGCCGAGGAGTACCGCGAGAAGCTGATGGACGAGGTGGCGGAGAACTCCGACGAGCTGATGGAGCGCTACCTCGAGGGCGAGGAGATCGACCACGACGAAATCGTCCGGGTGCTGAAGCAGGGAGTGACGGCGGGACGAATCTTCCCGGTCACCTGCGGTGTGGCGACGCGCAACCTCGCCACGAGCCGCTTGCTTGAGGCGCTGGTCGAGGATCTGCCTTCGCCGGCTATGCGCGGCGCCGTGGCGGCTACCGGGGCGGAAGGCGAGCCGATCGAGGTCGAGCCCAACGAGGACGGCGAGCTGGTCGCTTACGTCTTCAAGACGCTCGCCGATCCCTACACCGGTCGCGTCAACCTCTTCCGCGTTTGCCGGGGAACCCTGCGCTCCGACTCGCACGTGGTCAATGTGACCCAGCAGCAGAAGGAGCGGGTGGGGCAGCTGGGTCAGCCACTGGGCAAGGAGCTGGAGCCGACGACCGAGCTCGGGGCGGGGGACATCGGCGCGGTCGCCAAGCTGAAGGAGACTCACGCCGGCGACGTCCTCTGCGAGCACCAGGAGGAGGTCGCTTTCGCCCCACTCGACCTGCCGAACCCCGTGATGGCCTTCGCCTACGAGCCGAAGTCGAAGGGCGACGAGGAGAAGGCGGCCGCCGCGGTGCGCCGCCTCGCCGAGGAGGACCCGACCCTCGACATCCACCGCGATCCCCAGACAGGCGAGCAGATCCTCGCCGGCCTTACCCGTGATCACGTCGAGGTGGTCGTCGCCAGGATGAAGCGGCGCTTTGGGGTCGAGATCGAGCTGCACCCGCCGCGGGTGCCTTACCAGGAGACGATCCGCAAGCCGGCCAAGGCGCACGCCCGCTACAAGAAGCAGTCCGGCGGCCGCGGTCAGTTCGCCGATTGTCAGATCGCGATCGAGCCGGCCGAGGACGGGGTGGACTTCGACTTCGTCAACAAGATCAAGGGGGCCTCGATCCCCGGCAGCTTCATCCCCGCGGTCGAGAAGGGGGTGGTCGAGGCGATGGAGCACGGCACGGTCGCCGGCTACCCGGTTAAGGGCGTGCGGGTGCGCCTGGTCGACGGCAAACACCACGACGTCGACTCCTCCGAGATGGCCTTCAAGATCGCCGGCTCGATGGCATTCCGGGAAGCGATGGAGGAAGCGGACCCCGTTCTGCTCGAGCCGATCGTCCGGCTCGCCGTGAGCTGCCCCGAGGACGTCGTCGGCGACGTGATCGGCGACCTCAACTCGCGCCGCGGCCACCCGTTGGGGATGGAGCCGAAGGGCTCGGCGACCGAGGTCAAGGCCGAGGTGCCGATGGTCGAAGTGCTCGACTACGCACCCGACCTGCGCTCGATCAGCGGTGGGCGGGCGGACTTCTCGATGGAGTTCGACCGCTACGAGGAGGTGCCTGCGCAGATAGCCGAGAAGGTGGTTGGGGGGTGACGCGCATGGCACGGCGCATCTCTGCGTCCTCGGTCGCTCGCGTGCAGAGCACGCCACGCTTCCTGCGTCCTTGACCTGCGTGGCCATGCACGCCACTGCATGAACTACTTTCCAGTTCATGAATGCCCGTGAAACCTGTGCCGTCTGCGGTCGCACGATCCTTGCCGGGGAGCGCACCCGCAGCTACATCAGCCCGAAGGGTGGGCCGCGCCTCGTCTGTGAGCTCTGCCGGGACCGCGCCGAGCGCCAGGGCTGGGTCGACCCCGCGGCAGCAGGGGCGAACGTGGGGCGCCATGAAGCTGAGCCGGGGGAAAGCCCGCAGGGCCGGCTTGAGCGCGCGATCGCCCGCTTCAACGCCAGCGAGGCGGCCCGCACGGTCGCCGGGCTGATGCGGACCCTGGGCGTGCCGTCCGTCTCCGTGGGCGCCGCCGCCGGATCGCCTAGTGAGGCCCGGATCACAGTCGCCTGGGAGCTGACCTGGTACCAGTGGGCAGTGGACCTGGCGGACGAGCTGCGGCCCGTCGCCGAGCTCGACCGCGGCAGCGAGATATCCCAGCTCGATGCCTCCGCTCGCCAGTGGAACGCCAGCGCCGCCCCGGGCGGGCAGCTGCTGCTCGGGGCCCCGGTCGGCTGATCGTGGAGAAGCTCGTGGTCAACGTCGATGGCGGCGCCCGCGGCAACCCGGGCCCGGCGGCGATCGCCGCCGTGGTCCAGGACGGCGGCGGCGAGGTGCTCGAGGAGCGGGGCGAGCGGATCGGCAAAGCGACCAACAACGTCGCCGAGTACCGGGCGCTCCTACTCGGGATCGAGCGGGCGGCAGCACTGGGGGCGAAAGAGCTCGAACTAGTTGGTGACTCGGAGCTTGTCGTTCGTCAGGTCAAGGGCGAGTACAAGGTCAAAGACCCGAACATGCGCAAGCTGCACGCCGAGGTGAAGCGTGCCCTGGCGCCGTTCGAGCGCTGGTCGATCCGCCACGTGCGCCGCGAGCAGAACGCCGAGGCCGACCGCCTCGTCAACAAGGTGCTCGATGGGTCCTGAGCCGATCGATCCGGGTGTCGACATTGGCCACGTCCACCTCAAGGTGGCCGATATCGATCGCGCCCTCGACTTCTACTGCGGGGTGCTCGGCTTCGAGCCGCAGCAGCGCCTCGGAGACGAAGCGGCCTTCGTCTCGGCGGGCGGCTACCACCACCACATCGGCCTCAACACCTGGCACTCAAGGGGCGGCTCGCCGCCGCCTCCGGGGACCACCGGCCTCTTCCACTTCGCGATCCTCTATCCGAGTCGCCGCGCCTTGGCCGATGCGCTGCGCCGCCTCTCCGAGGCCGGCGTTCCGCTCAGCGGCGCCTCCGACCATGGGGTCAGCGAGGCGCTCTACCTCTCCGACCCCGACGGCAACGGCATCGAGCTCTACTGGGACCGGCCGCGCGAGGAGTGGCCGCAGCCGCAGCCCGGCCAGAAGGTGGAGATGTACACGCGGCCGTTGGATCTTCAGGAACTGCTGGCCGAGCTGGACAGCTAGAAGCCGAGGATCGCCCCGACCAGGTTCGGTTTGAAGGGCTGCGTGCCGGGCACGAGCTGCACCCCGGTGAGCGATGAGTTCGCCTGCATGTAGGCCAGCTCCTTCGCCATGTCGCCGACCCCGTTGGAGCCGGCCAGCGGCGCCAGCTGGAGGGTGCTGAGCGTCCCGATCGCCTGGCCCGATTTGTTCATGAAGCCGCTGCCCGAGTCGCCCGGGATGCCCGGCGTCAGCGTCACGACGTTGTGGCTCCAGCCGTTGCCCTGGCTCTGGACGACGACGCCCTGCTTCGGACTGAGCAGAGTGACGCCACCGCGCAGCGAGGAGTTGCCGTAGGAGTAGACGGTCGAGCCGAGCCCGCCGGCTGCGCCGACTCCCGTCGGCCCGCCGAAGCCCGGCACCGACGGATTGACGCTGTCGACGTCGGCCGGGTCGATCCTGATCAGAGCGAGGTCGTTGAAGGCGCAGGCGTCCGGGTTGGTCTCGCCGTTCGCTTGCATCGTCAGCCAGGAGCTGTAGGCGAGCGTGCCCGGTTGGCTGGCTCCGGTCACTTCGACCGGCGTGCCGAGCGGCAGTGAGCCGCTCGTGCAGCCGTCGGTTTCGGTCTGCCCGCCGGTCCCGGCGCAGTGCGCCGCTTGGCCCAGATAGACGTCGCCGCCTCCCTGGAAGACGAAGTTCGCGGTGCACTGGCCTCCCTCGGTGAAGACCTGGACCCCGGGATGCACCGTCGCGGTCTCGATTGGCGCCCACGCCGAGGCGGCCGCTGGGGGGAGGAGTCCAGCGCCAAGTGCCAGCGATGCTACGACGACAACGACCTTGCTTCGGTTCATCGGAGCCTCCTGACGATTGGCTTGAGTGGCCGCCTCGGCGATCAGGGCTACGAGGAGACTACCAAATACTTGGTAGAGCCTTCGGGGGCTGCACGCCGAGCCTCATACCCACAGCCTCAGCGTCCATGCGCGCCGCAGGCCTATAATCCACCGCTCGCGCGGCTGTAGCTCAGCTGGCTAGAGCGTCTGCTTGCCATGCAGAAGGTCGTGGGTTCGAATCCCATCAGCCGCTTCGAAGTGAATCCCCTGCAAGTGGGCCACTCGGCCTTGGCGGGGGAAAATCAAACCACCCCCGCATATCGCCTCCATTTTGGGCACTAGTGCCCAAAATGACGCGGATGCGCAGGGATTAGCGGCGATTTCGGCCGATTCCGCCTCGCTTTGGCGCGGCGGCGGAGCTACGGTCGCCAGCGCCAAGACATAAGTGGCCCCGGCGGCGGTGGAACGCCCCGGGGCCTGGCACCGAAGCCAGAGACTTCGATGCAACGGAAACGGTACTGCCGTTGCCCCCACCGGGGCAGCATCGGAACCGGCTTCGGTGCCCTACCGAGAGGAGGGGCGCCATGCCCGGCACCACGATCACGATCAGCGGCCCGCAGCGCAACGGCCTCTACGAGCTGGTCCGCAACCACCTTGGCTCCGTAGGCGACCTTTGGGACGCGCTGGAGCGGGACAAGAACTTCGCCACGGCGGCACGGCTCGGCCTGGAGTTCGGCGAAGACTTCGAGCTGCTGGAGGAGATCGGCTGGGGCGAGGACGAGGACCGCGAGAGCTTCGAGCTGACGATGCCGGTCCACGACCTGACCGAACTGCTCAAACGCCTCCATGACGAAGCCGAGCAGGTGCTTCATGGGAAAGGGACCGAGCGACAGGCCCGAGAAGACGATCGGGCAACCGAGGAGCGCTACCTGCGTGGCCTCGATGCCTGCGAGGAGCTGCTGGTCAGGCTCGATGAGGTCGAGAGCCCCCCAGCATGACCGCGACCCTCGCGATCGATTTGCGGGAGTGCGACACGCTGCATGGGCTGCTGTCGCGGCGCCTGCTCATCCTGGTTGAGAACCCCTCTGGGTTTGCCGAGGTGGAAGGAATCACGGTCGCCGAGCTGTACGAGCGCCTCGCTGATGACCTGCGGCTGATGGAGGACATCGGCTGGGCCTCTGAGACCGACCAGGCGGCTGTGGGGTTGACCGTGCCGCCCGAGAAACTCGCCGAAATCTTGAAGCGGCTTCGCAGCGACGCCCGCCGCGCGCCGCTCTCGCCCCGGCATGAGCGAGAGCCGAAGGAAAGCGTCGATGAGCGTTGGCGGCGCTTCCGGCAGGCGGTGGAAGTCTGCGAGGAGCTGCTGTGCAGGCTCGCCTCATCGGCCCAAGATGACGCGGACCCGGAGCCGATCAGCGGTGTCTCACCCGAGGATGCCGCAAGGCACGAGCTGGCCGCCTACTGCCCCGTCACGGACGGCTTTGTCCTAGCGGCACTTGAGCGTGCCGAACGGCATGAGCGGGAAGCGGAGATCTTGACGTCCGCCCTCATGGGGCACCTCGGATTCAAGTGGGCGCCATCCACGAATCGCCTGTTCTTCCCCCGGCTCGAAGAGCTGCGGCAAGCCGGACTGTTGACCAGCATCGAGAGGCGGGGCGAGCCGTACTGGAGCCTGACCTCCGTCGGTCGAGAGCGGCTTGCCAGAGAGCGCGAGGCCGGTGAGATCGGCGAGTTGCCCGAGTCGCCTCAGCACCGCGCCTGGCGGCACGCCCGCGAACAGGCGGCGGTGCGGATCGACGGGTTCCGCCGAGAGCAGACCGAGGCGCTCGAAGTCGCCGATGAGCTTCTGAGCCGCTATGGGCGGTGCGCTCGATCTTGAGCAGTTGCCGAGCGGCGGACCTCGCTGGCAGCCGCGCCTCAACAAGGCCCGAATACGGCTGGTCAAGCGTGGCTGGCTTGAGGCCACGACCTGGCGAGGCAATTGGGAGCTGACGGAGCGGGGATGGGACAAGGCGCGCCGTGACCAGATTCGGCGCGAGCGGCCTGGGGCAGATGCTGGGGTCGAGGCCATCGAGACCGAGTTGGCGGTGGCGGCATGACCCTCGGCGACCTCGCCATCGTGGCTTTCGGCCTCCTCTTCATTTGGGTGCTCGGCGGCCTGCTGCTGCGGCTGAGTGGCCTCGCTCTCGCGCTTGCCGGCGCTGTTGTACTCGCGACCTCGGGCGAGGCGAACGGAATCCTCGCCTTCGCCATCGGCGCCCTTCTCTGGCTCGCGGGTCACTGGCTCTACGTCGTTCGCCACCTCGAATACAAGAGCCCGCTGGCCGACTTCTTTTTCTGCCGCTGCCTACCGGACTGGCTCGACCCGGCCCGAGATAGGAGGACGATATGACCGCTGCGCCACTCAACTCCGACGAAGCCCGCGACCTTCTGCTTCGGGCGCTCCACCACGACGCCGTCGAGGATGCCGTGACCGAGGTGCTCTTCGAACACGTAGTCGGCGGCTGCTACGAGCGCTCCGAGATCACCGCCCTCTTGCGTCTGAAGATCCAGAACGTTCTGCACGCGGCGACCGGCGAGGACTGGGAGGCGATCGCCAAGGCATATGCCGCCAACGATGGCGACCTCGATCCCGCCGAGATCGGGGCAAGCGGCGCCGGGCGCGTGCATGAGTTCGACGGCACTCGCTTCGACGTCGGCCTCATCCGCGAATTCCTCGCGACGGTCCTAGTTGATCCGATGAGCGCCGATCGGATCGCCGAGGAGACGGCGGAGGCAGGCGGCCTGGAGGCGCTGCCTCCCATGATCGCCGAGGGGCTGCACTCGGCGGCCGCTGGAACCCTTCGCGCCGCCAGCGAGGAGGACTGGAACGCAGTCACCGACCAGTTGATCTCCCAGGCTCGGGAAATCGACGGGGAGGGGAGGCTCGGTTTCTATGACCTGCAGCGCCAGCGCTATGCGGAGACGAACCCGGTTCGCGAGGCGGGCGAGTTCCAGATCGGCGACTACGGCGGCGAAGGTGGCTCGCTCGGCCAAGGCGGCGAATTCAAGGTCACTCTGATCGAGCTGGGCAACGGCGGCCGCTGGGGGCTCTACCCCCACCTAGAGGTCTTCGGCGACGGCAAGGGGGCGCTGCGCGATGCGATCGACGCCGGAATCCTCGATGTTCTCGGTCCGGTGGCCAGCCCCGAGGAGTTCGCGCGGCGGCTGATTGCGATCGGCATCGCCGATCGCTCTGACGCGCCGCTGCGTGGCGACAATGAGGCGGCGGTCCCAGGGGCGCGCTGATGCGAAGCGAGGTGGTTGTCTACATCCCCGCCGCTGGCCACTGTGCCACCGCCGGCATCGCTCGCGGCTCGGCGATAGTCGGTCGACCCGACGCGAGGCGAGGGGAGGTGCGGATCTACTACGAGGGCGCGATCTACGGGCAGAGCGAAATGCGAACGCTCGCCGATCGCGCCGTCTATGCCTGCGGCCGGATGGTGGACAGCTATCCGACCACGGCGGCGATGTTGGTCCCGCGCGAGGCTCTGGTGGCGGTTGGGACCTTTGATCCTTCCTCGAGCGAGATCGTCCTAACCGGCGATCAGTCAGCGGCTGCGGTCGCTGAGTGGCTGGATATGCCACAGCTCGATCCGGCCGAGCTTCGCCGCGGACTGGAGCACCCGCTTACCGTGAGGAGGCTGGCGGACCCAGAGATAAATGTCGCCCTGAACGGCGACCTCGCCCTGGCTCTGATTCGCCGCAGCGGCCTGCGCCGAGAGGAAGGCGAATGGGTCGGCCCTGACGGGCGGCGCACCGCCGCGATCGCCGAGGCGGTGCTGTGGGCGCTTCTGCGGATCGCGGCTGGGGCCGCAGACTGAGGGGCACCGGCTCTATGGCTGACGCCTTGGTGTTGCGGCGGACGTATGAAGCCCGCTTGTCTGTCAAAAGGACGCAATTTGCGACCTTGTGCGCTTTTCGAAGTGTCCGCACGCACCCGTACCGTGACGGGGATGCACGTGATCCATCAATTTCGCAACGGCCGATCGGACCGCCTAGCGAGTCAGCTGCTTTATCGCAGCAGCCTCGGACGGAATCAGGACGATGTGGCCTGACGACACTTACGTGATGAGAGCTCAGCTCGGGCCGGCCGCTCTTGCGGCCGCTCCTGCGGTGCTCCTCGGCTTCGGTGCGCTGTCGTCGATTGAAGGGGCCGGCTCAGTGGTTGCATTCATCCTGGCGGCCGTTCTCGTCGTCGCCTGCGGCGTCGTCCGGGGTTTCGGGCGCCGCCTCGAGCCGGGCCTATGGCAAAGCTGGGGAGGACCGCCCACGACTCAGCTGCTTCGATGGTCAGATGCCTCCGATCCCCGAGCGATGGGGCGCCGTCACGCGCTTCTCTCGGCTGTTCTCGGGGAATCCCTGCCCTCACCTGAAGAGGAGACGCTTGACCCAGCAGGCGCTGATGCTCGTTATGCAGTTGCCGTCAGCGTCCTCAGACAGCGGACCAGGAACGGTCCAGCGTTTCGGTTGGTGGCCCAACAGAACGCCGAATATGGACTACGACGAAACTGCCTCGGCCTGCGACCAGTTGCTCTCGCCGTCGCAGCGGCAGTGCTGGCAGCGAGCATTGCTCTCCTGATCGTCCAGGGCAGTGGCTGGAACTTCATGCTGGCGGCCGGCGTTTCAATTCTCGCGCTGCTCGTATGGGGCTTTCTCGTTACGCCGGACTGGGTCCGCACGGCGGCGGACCTATACGCGCAACGACTGCTGGAGGCGATCGAGTCGTTGGCCGCTGCCGCACAAACCCAAGGCGCCGTAGAGCGCCCTGACATACAAACCTCGGAGGTAACCGATGGCTGATTTCGAAGTGGTTTTCGCAAATGTCGGGCAGGGCGACTGCACCTTGATCCGGCTTCCCGATGGCGAGTTCATGCTTGTTGACGTCTATCGCTGCGAGGGCGAGGGGATCGACATCTTCAAGCTGCTCGACGATGTCCTGCCGAGCGGCAGTGACGGCAAGAAGCGGCTCAAGTACTTGGTCGTCACCCATGCTCACGACGATCACATCACCGGCATTGGCGACCTCTACGACCGATACGACGTGGAATGGCTGTGGGTGCCGCAGCACGAGGAACGCAAGGAAATCGCCAAGAACTTCGACGAATACCAGCGTGTCGTCGACGAGCACCCCGAGGACAAGGTCAAGCGCCCGCAGGGAAGCCGCACGCCCCTCGGCGACAAGGACGCCGACTATGACCTCGGTGAGGACATCAGCGTGCGGTGCTTCTCGCCCCCCGGCTACATCAAGATCGACGAGAGCCTCAGTGAGGAGGAAGCCAAGAAGCTCGTCCACGAGAACTGCCTTGTCTTGAAGCTGGCCTACGAGGGAGAGACGTCAGTGATGCTGACCGGCGACTCCAACCTTGCTTGCTGGAAGCGCGTCGTCGACTACTACGAGGGCAAACCCGATTCGGAGACCGGCACTGAGGTGCTGGCCGCGGATGTCCTGCACGCGAGCCATCACGGCTCGCGCAGCTTCTACAAGGACGGCGGAGAGGACTCCGAGGGCTGGCTCGACGCCCTAGAGCTGATCGGTCCCGACGCCGTCGTCGTTTCAGTTGGGGAGGACAACCGTCACGAGCATCCTCACGAGGACATGATGGAGGCATATCGCGAGGAGGCCGGGGAAGAGAATGTCTTCGAGACCTCTAGCTCCGGGACCGTTGTCGCTGAGGTTGACTCGGGCAGCGCTTATCGCATCGTTCTGGACCCTGGCTCCTATGCCGAGGATTACGGCTGGGATGAGGAGGAGGATGAGGATGAGGGCGATTCGGCCAGCGCCGCCAAGAGCCTTGCCACTGGCGCGGCGATCGTCGGCGGCGCCTTGACTGCCGCCGCCATCAAGCAGCGCCGCCAGCGAGGAAGCCGAACGAGGCTCGACAATCAGCCCGCTGCGTGAAGGATTGGCGCGAGCGCTACCCGACGATCTATGCGGAAGACCAGGAGTACTGGTCCGGTAGGGGATTCGAGGAGGTCGAATCGGCACGCGGCGAGGTGAGCTTTCGCGGCATTGTGACTGTGCGGCGAAAGGGGGACGATGGGCTTGAGTGTCACGACTTCGAGCTTCAGTTCGACTACCCGCCGGGCTATCCGTATTACCCGCCCAAGGTCAAGTTCATCTCACCGAAAATTGAGCGGGCACGTCATCAAGGCACGGATGGCGCGCCGTGCCTCTTTCCTGCCTCGGCATGGCGAAGGAATCGGGCAAGCGAGATGTATGCGGCGACCGAGCGGTGGCTCGGCTACCACGTCGATGACAAGTTTCCACGCGAGTTGGCGTTGTACGAGCTGCCCGAGTACTTCAAAGGCACCACCTACTCGGTCATTGGTCCGGTGGATGTCCTCAAGAGCTTTGAGGAGAAGAGCCGCGGCTCCTTCAGCGTGGCAAAGCTGCTGGGACACGACCTTTACGTCCTTCGGTCGGTCGACGGTGATCATGTCGGTAAAGATTTGATCTCGTCCCTGGCGCAGAAGAGGCTTTGGGCGAAGCCCGAAAACTGGAAGTGGTACCGGCTGGACCGCGAACCGAAGCCGATGCGCCACACCAGCGAGCTTGAACTCCTACTTGCTGAATCCGGGCACCAGGGAGTCAAGTTCACGAAGCGACCCAAGGAGGATCGCCGTCTGATCGGCCTTGTCTTCACCGACGAGGTGCTCGACCAGGAGCGTTTCTTTCTGATCGACATAGGCGTGCGCACGAAAAAGCAGCAGGCCGAGGTGGGTAAGGGTTGGCCGATACGCGCGCCTGAATTTCACGTCGTCTCGCGCGAAGAGCTTCTGCGACGCCTCGAAGGCGTCCGCGCACTGGATGACCTGCGACAGAAGTCCGTGGCCTGCTTCGGTCTTGGGGCCATCGGCTCGACCCTTGCTCTCTCGCTCGTCCGCGAAGGCGTCGGATCCTTTGTCCTGTGCGATCCCGACACTATTCGTCCCGGCAACGTTGTCCGTCACGCCCTCGACCTAACCGCCGTCGGTCAGATCAAGTCATTTGCAGCCGAGGTTGCACTTTGGAGGGTCAGCCCGGGCGTCGAGACTGATCCCCAGTACCAGAATCTCTCGGATCCAAACGTGATCGCCACCTATCTCCGCAACGTCGAGTTCGTTGTCGCGGCGATCGGCGATGATCTTCGCGAGGAGCTTCTGTGTGAAGTCGCCTTCGACCGCGACGACCCCCCGGTAATGCTCTTGGTTCGAACTCTGCATGCTGGCGCAGCCTTTCGGGTTGCGTTGATTCGACCGGGTGTTGATGCCTGCGTTGCGTGTCTCGCCGAGTACAAGGAGGAAGGGCATCCAGAGTGGATTGACGTTCCAAGCGACGAGCTACCCGATGTCTACGACACCGGCTGCGCGACGGCTTCACGCCCGGGTGCTGGCCTCACCTCTCAGCAGGCCGCCTCCTTTGCCGCTGCCCGAGTGATCGAGTGTCTTGAAGGCCGCGAGGCTTCCGCTAACCACTGGCTCTGGGTCGAGCAGCCAATTGAGGCGGACGATGAGCGCCTCCAGCAGGGTCTTACGCTTCATCCTGCGACGTTTTCTCCGCGCCCTGGATGTGCAGTCTGTGGCGCTTGAACGCGTGTTCATTGAGCCAGCGGCGAGGGCTGCCGTGTGCGGACACACGCGGAGCAGCGTTGACGTTGAGACTGGCGGCATCCTGCTCGGGTGCAGGCTTGACGGATCAACCCTCGTGGTCACCCGCGCCAGCCCGCCAGGGCCTCGAGCGCGGCACGGGCGCTTCTTCTTCTCGCGCGACACGCGATTCCTTCAGCGATATCTCGACTCGATCCACGATCGCACCGACGGCGAGGAGGACTATGTCGGCGAGTGGCACGTGCATCCCAGCCTGGACGCGCCGCCAAGCCGAACCGACCGCCGCTCTCTTTGGCGTATCGCGCGTCGCCGCAACTACGCCACCGACAATCCGGTTTTGCTGATCGTCGAGCACGATTCGCCGGCCTTGCGGCTCCGCTTCTATGGCTTCGTTGCCCGACCGAGGCGACAGGTCAGCGAGCTAGCGATCATCCGCTCACTGAAGCCTTCAGCCACGTCTCAGCCTGACTGAAGCCCGGGCGACCATGTTGGTGCCGCGCAATCAAACCGCCCATCCCGATTTCGGGCACTTCTGCGCCGAAGTTCCCAAATCGCTGCATATCGGTGCATATCCGCGCATATCTCTGATCGGCGCCTCCTGCGGCACTATCAGGAAAGCCCTGCAAGTTGCTACATTCGCGACGCGCGGCTTTCGGAGACCGGCGTAATTGCCATGCAGAAGGTCGTGGGTTCGAATCCCATCAGCCGCTTTCGCGTCGCAAAGCCGGTCCCTAAGAGGAAGGCGAGCCAGCGGCACCGGTCATCGACAAGCGCGTGACGGCTGCGATCGAGGGCGATTTCGTCGTCTTCCTGATTGGCTTGCGGATCAATAAGCCCTGGAAGGTGCGGAAGTGGTTGCCTGTCGCCCTTGCGATGCCGCGGATGCTGCGCGAGCTCGACCGGAGCCCGGAAGCCGGCCTGCTCGGAGCCGACTGGTATATCGGCAGCCCGCGGCGAGCAATGATCGTCCAGTACTGGCGCTCCTTCGAGCATCTCGAGGCATATGCGCGCAGTCGGGATGCCGAGCACTGGCCGGCCTGGGTCGCCTTCAACAAGAGGGTTGGGTCGAACGGCGATGTCGGCATCTGGCACGAGACGTACCTCGTCTCTGCGGGCAGCTACGACTCCGTCTACAACAACATGCCGCCGATCGGTCTCGGCGCGGCCACGAGCCTGGTCCCTGCTACCGGTCGCAAGGCTACGGCCGCAGGTCGAGCAGGGATTCGCGAGGAGTCCTATCCCGAGGACGCTGCCACCGAGGGCATTGAGGTCTGAGTCAGGCGGGCGAGGTGGGTCTGAGCGTCGACTACGAGCAGCACGGGCGCACTTACGCCCGTCACCGGCGGGCCGATCCGCGGATAGCGGCACGGATCCACGCCGCGCTCGGCGAAGCGGAGACGGTCCTCAATGTCGGTGCCGGCTCGGGCTCTTACGAGCCCACCGACCGTTGGGTCCTGGCCGCCGAGCCGAGCGCGACGATGCGCGCCCAGCGGCCGCCGGGCGCGGCGCCTGTGATCGACGCCCGCGCCGAGGCCTTGCCGTTCGACGACGACTCCGTCGATGCGGCGATGGCCTGCGTGACCATTCACCACTGGCAGCCTGTGGAGGCGGGCCTGGCGGAGCTGCGGCGCGTGGCCCGCGGTCCGGTCGTGGTCTTCACCTTCGACCTAGACCATCTGCCGGCCTGGCAGCAGGAGCACCTGGCCGAGGGGATCGAGATCGAGCGGCCGCGCTTCCAGCCGCTGAAGGCGGTCGCGGCGTCGCTCGGCGGGCAAACCCGGATCGAGCGCTTCCCGACGCCGGCCGACTGCACCGACGGGTTCTTCGAGGCCTTCTGGAACCGGCCGGAGCAGCTGCTCGATCCGGCGGTGCGCGGCGCCCAGTCGATGTGGGCGCTGTTGCCGCCGTGCGCCGAAGAACGGATCGTGGAGCGCCTTGACACAGCGCTCGAGTCAGGCGCCTGGGACGCTGAGCACGGGCACCTGCGTGAGATGGAGGAGTACGAAGGCGCTCTGCGCCTGGTGATCTCAGAGCCCTTGTGATCTTGGGTGCTGCGACAGGCCGCTGCGGGTAGAGACGGGCCATGGGTTTGCTGCTGGCGGTCACCGCCTTCGAATGGCTCGAGGACGCGATCGGCGGCGAGATCTGGACCTATCCGGCCCTCGTCGTCTCGGTTGCACTCGATTCTCTCTTCCCCATCGCTCCGGGCGAGGCGATGATGATCACCGCCGGCGTGCTAGCCGCGAACGGCGAGCTGATCCTGCCCTTCGTAATCCTCGCCGGTGCGGCCGGAAGCCTGCTCGGCGACAACGCCTCCTACGGGTTGGGCGCGTCGCTCGGTCGCCGTGCCGAGCGACGGTACTTCTCCTCGGGGCGCAGCCGCCAGCGGGTGGAGTGGGCGCGTAGGCAGTTGCAAGAACGTGGTGCCGTAATCATCGTCGCGGCTCGTTTCATCCCTGGCGGCCGTACGGCAACGACCTTTTCGGCCGGCACTCTCGGGATGCCGTGGCGCCGTTTCGTCGCGATCGACGCGGTCGCCGCCGGCCTCTGGGCGACTTACATGCCTTGCTCGGCTACTTCGGCGGCGCCACCTTCGAGGATGACCTATGGAAGCCCGTCCTCGTCGCCACCGCGGTCGCCGTCCTCGTCGCCACCGCCGGCGAGCTGTTCCGCCGCGCCAAGCTCGCCTAGCCCCACGCCCAACGGCTACGCTTCATCGCCCGCGGCGCCTTGGCGGAGTGGCTACGCAGCGGCCTGCAAAGCCGTTTACACCAGTTCGATTCTGGTAGGCGCCTCTGCTGTGTTTGTGCCGGTTCGCTCCGGGTAGTCCAGGAGTCAGAAGGTCCCACGAAAGTGGGACCTTCGTTTTGGGGCGAGGAGCTGTTCGGTAGCTTGGCGGCGTGGATCTGCACAGTGGCGAGCTGCGTTTCTCGACTCAGGGCGACGCCGATGTCATCGACATCACCGGCGAGGTGCAGGGGGTCGTCGAGGAGACGGGCATCTCTGAGGGGCAGGTGCTGGCGTTCGTGCGCGGGTCGACGGCGGCGATCGCGACGATGGAGTTCGAGCCGGGTGGGGTGCATGACCTGCGGGAGATGCTGGAGCGGTTGATTCCCGCGCAGGGCGACTACGAGCACAACCGGCTCAACCGCGACTCCAACTCCCACGCGCACCAGCGGGCGACGCTGGTCGGGGCCTCGGAGGCTGTGCCGGTGGTTGGGGGCCGGCTCGCGCTGGGCACTTGGCAGCAGCTGGTGCTGATCGACTTCGACGACCGGCCGCGGGAGCGGACCGTCGTGGTCCAGGTCCTCGGCTGAACGGAAAAGGGCCCCGTGAGGGGCCCCTTGTTTCCGAAGGACGTGCCACCAGTGAGACTCAGGTCCTCTGGCTCGTCGGTCCTCAAGCTTTTGCGCTCCGCATTCAGAAACACCGCGTGAGCTGAAAAGTTGCACGAGTTGCATCGGCTCTTGCAGGGCCGGGCTTGAGCCTCTGGCCGGGGATACCCCGCACTCGTAGGCACGGCTTTTCGCTAGATTCAGGTAGCGGGGCGCTTAGCTCAGTTGGGAGAGCGCCAGCTCGACAAGCTGGAGGTCACTGGTTCGAGCCCAGTAGCGCCCATATGCCCGCACGTCTGCTTCGCGCCTCGGATGCCCACTGGCGCGAGTCCAACCAGATGCGGGTCCCCAACACCGACCTCGCCAAGCAACTCAGCGCGACGCGCTTCGGCGCCCGCCTCTGGCGCCTGCGCCCAGGCCAGGCCTCGACCCGACACCGCCATGCCGAGGAGGAGGAGTTGAATGTCCTGCTCGAGGGTCGCGGTCGGGTCCGCGTCGAAGACGAGGTCTACGAGCTGCAACCGCATGACGCGCTGCTGGTCGACCCCCGCACCGTGCGCCAGCTCTTCAACGACACAGAGGACGACGTCCTGTGGCTGGTCGTCGGCGCGCCGCCTGAGCTCGCCAACACCCTCGAGATGAGTGAGGCGCAGCTGCGGGACATGTACCCGGACGGCCCGCGTGCCCTGCCGCCGGAGCTGGGCGGCGGTCAGTTCGAGCCGCCCAGCTGAGCGCTTGCGCTTGTCGTTTAGGCTCGCCGCCTCGTGATCGGGACGTATGCAGCCGCGCTGGCGGTGTGCGGTTCTTCGCTGGCGATCGGACAAACGGCCATAACGCTCTGCGGGGCGCGGCGCTGGTCGTGGCTCTCGCCAGCGGTCGGATTGGCGTTGCTCTGCGCCGTCTGCTGGGGGACTGTCCGCCTGCCGGGTAGGGGTATTACTTCGGTCCTTGTTGTTCTCGTGCTAACCGTTGCCGCGGCGCTCTACCTGCGGGTTAGGGTCGAAGCAGGGAGGGAGGCGCTGCTGGCGGGGAAACCAGTCGCCCTAGTGGCCCTCGCCGCCGCCTCGCTCCCGTTCGTCGTCGAAGGGCACTTCGGGATCTTCGGCACCGGCTTCAACCCGGACATGTCCCAGCACCTGCTGGCGGCGGACCGCCTCGGCGACGGCGTGGGGGGGCAGCTGCTCCACCAGGGCTATCCGCTCGGGCCCCACGCGATCGTCGTCGCTCTCGATTCCGGCCTTGGCATCGGGCCGGTCCAAGGCTTCAGCGGCCTGACGATCGCCGTGGCGGTCCTCGCGTCGCTGACCGCTCTCGCCGCCTTCGCCGAGCTGCCGCCGCTCCGTCGCACCGCCGGCGCGCTCCTGGTCGGGATCCCGTATCTGGTGGCCACGTACTACGCGCAGGGGGCCGTCAAGGAGATGATGCAGGCTCTCCTCGCCCTCGCCTTCGTCCTCGCCCTGCGCGAGAGCTCCGGTGCCTGCCGCGACCTGCCGCTGCGCTTCGTCCCGGCTGCACTGATCGCGGCGGGCAGCGTCTACGCGTACAGCTTCGCCGGCCTGATCTGGCTGGCCGCCGCGCTGGTCCTCTGGCTCGCGCTCGAGAGGAGGCTGCCGGCTCGTGCCTTGCTGCTCGCCCTGCTCGCCTTCCTCGTCCTGGTCGCCCCCGAGGTCGGCCGCATGGTCGACTTCCAGCGCTTCGAGACCTTCGATCCCAACGGTCCCGGCCTGGGCAACCTGTTCGGCCAGATCTCACCGCTGGAGGCGCTAGGCATCTGGCCCTCGGGCGACTTCCGTGTCGCCCCCGGCGACGGCGCGGTCCCCGGGTTCGTCTATTACCTCGGCGCGGCCTTCGCGCTCGTCCTGCTGCTCTACGGCATCGCGCTGTGCTGGCGTCGTCGCGAGACTGCGGTCCTCGCCGGTCTGGCCGGTGCCATCGGGATCTATGTCGCCGCCCGAGTCGGCGGCACCCCCTACACCGCCGCCAAGGCGCTCGAGATCGCGGCGCCGTTGGCAACGCTGACGATCCTGCTGCCGCTTGTCAGGAGAGTGCCCTCGTCCGCGGGTGGCGCCGCAGGGGGGACCGCCCCTGAGGAAGCTTTAGCTACCGGAAGGGGCGGTGGGTCCCCTGCGGCGACAGGACCCGCGGCCGGAGCTCTTGTCATCTATCTATGTGCAGCCGGAGCCTGCTCGCTGCTCGCTCTAGCCAACGCCCCCGTCGGCCCAACCTCCTACTCGCCGGCCCTGACCGGCTTGCGGCCGTTGATCGCCGACGACTCGACCCTCGTCCTCGCCTCCGACCGGCTGCTCGACGAGGAACAAGGCGTCCCGTACCTCGCCTGGGAGCTGCGCGGCGGCCGCGTCTGCATCGAGTCCGAGTCTGCGGCGGGCGACAGGCCGCCGCCTGGCGTCCGGTACGTAGTCACCGAAGGCTCCAGCGAGGATTCACCGTTCCCGGGCTTGGCGCTGGACCGCCGCGCTGGTCCCTACCTGCTCTGGGAGCGGGAGGGGACGGTCGGCGGTCCCAGCCCCTGCCCGCTTATCGCCGTTCGCCAAGCCCGCCAGGGGCCTTAGCATGGGCCGCATCGAGGCGGCCACGCAAAAGATCACCGTCACCCTGCCCGACGGCACGCCGTTGGAGCTGCCCGGCGGCGCCTCCGGCGCCGACGCCGCGGCGGCGATCGGCCCCGGCCTCGCCAAGGCAGCCCTGGCGATCCGCGTCGACGGCGAGCTGCGCGACCTCGCCGCGCCTCTCCCCAATGGTGCCGAGATCGCGATCCTCACCGACCGCGACCCCGAGGCGCTGGAGCTGATCCGCCACGACGCGGCCCACGTGATGGCCGAGGTGGTGATGGAGCTCTACCCGGGGACGAAGGTGACGATCGGCCCGCCGATCGAGCACGGCTTCTACTACGACTTCGAGTTCCCGCCCGACGTCAAGGTCACCGACGCCGACCTGGAGCGGATCGAGGCGGCGATGCGCACCCATATAGAGGCCGACGAGCCGTTCGAGCGCCGCGACGTCGCCCCCGGCGAGGCGATCGAGCTCTTCCGGGCCGAGGGCCAGGACTACAAGGTCGAGCTGATCGAGGACCTGGTCCGCGACGAAGGGGTGCAGACCGTCTCGCTCTACCGCAACGGCCCCTTCGAGGACCTCTGCCGCGGCCCGCACGGTCCCTCGACCGGCCGCATCAAGGCGATCGAGCTGGAGTCGCTCGCCGGCGCCTACTGGCGCGGCGACGAGAGCCGCCAGATGCTGACCCGGATCTACGGCACCGCCTTCTTCTCGAAGAAGGACCTCGAGGCGCACCTGGAGCGGATCGAGCAGGCGAAGGCGCGCGACCACCGCCGCCTCGGCCCGCAGCTGGGCCTCTTCATGCTGCGCGAGGAGGCGCCGGGGATGCCCTTCTGGCTGCCCAACGGGACGGCGCTGCTGCGCCTGATCGAGGCCGAGGTGCAGAAGCAGCTGCGCAAGCGCGGCTACGAGGAGATCAAGACGCCACAGGTGATGGACGTCGAGCTCTGGCACCGCTCCGGCCACTGGGACAACTACCGCGAGAACATGTACTTCACCGAGTGGGGCGAGCGCGAGTACGCGATCCGGCCGATGAACTGCCCCGGCGCCTGCCTCGTCTTCGGCTCCGAGCGCCACTCCTACCGCGAGCTGCCGCTGCGCGTCGCCGAGTTCGGCCAGGTCTCCCGCGCCGAGCGCGAGGGTGTCCTACACGGGCTGCTGCGGGTGCGCGCCTTCACCCAGGACGACGCCCACGTCTACTGCACGGAAGACCAGGTCGCGGCCGAGGTTGCGGACATCTGCGAGGCGATCGATGAGCTCTATGCCCGCTTCGGCTTCGAGGACGTCAAAGTCGAGCTCTCGACCCGGCCGGAGAAGTCGATCGGCAGCGCCGAGCAGTGGGAGAGGGCGGAGGCGGCGCTGCGCGAGGCGCTCGAGAGCCAAGGCCGCGATTGCCAGCTCAACCCCGGCGACGGCGCCTTCTACGGGCCCAAGATCGACTTCCACGTCACCGACGCGCTCGGTCGCTCCTGGCAGTGCGGCACCTGCCAGCTCGACTTCTTCATGCCCGAGCGCTTCGACCTCTCATACGTCGGGGCCGACGACGAGCAACACCGGCCGGTGATGATCCACCGCGCCCTGCTCGGCTCGATGGAGCGCTTCGCCGGGATCCTGATCGAGCATTACGCCGGTCGCTTCCCGGTTTGGCTGGCGCCGGTGCAGGCGATCGTGCTGCCGGTCTCAGATCGCCACAACGAGTACGCCGCGGGCGTCGCCGCCAAGCTGCGCGAGGCCGGCGTCCGGGTCACTGTGGACGAGCGCTCGGAGTCAGTCGGTAAGAAGGTTCGCGACGCCGAGCTCGGCCGCTACCCCTACATGCTGGTGGTCGGAGACAAAGAGCTGGAAGCGGGCGCCGTCGCGGTGCGCTCGCACGAGCAGGGTGAGCTGGGCGCGATGCCGGTGGCCGATCTGGTTGAGGCTGTCTATACTGCGGAAACTTGATCGCAGGCACGACACAGACCCCGCGCCGCTGAGCGTCCCGTGCCAGCCTCCCCATCTCTCGTCCGCTTGAAGTCCCACCTCACGCTTAGATAGTGCCGGTCCCGCGCAGGTTCGATCGGCGTCCCCCTGAGCGCGATACCACGCGCATCAACGACCGCATCCGCGTCCGCGAGGTGCGCTTGATCGGTGCCGAGGGCGAGCAGCTCGGGATTGTCGAGACCGCTGAGGCGCTGAAACGCGCCCGCGAGGCCGACCTCGACCTGGTCGAGGTCGCGCCCAACGCGAAGCCGCCGGTCACCCGCCTGCTCGACTACTCGAAGTACAAGTACGAGCAGGAGCAGAAGCAGAAGGCGGCCCGCAAGCATCAGCAGCAGGTAAACGTGCGCGAGATCAAGCTGCGCCCGAAGATCGCCAACCACGACTACGAGACCAAGAAGGGCCACGTCGAGCGCTTCCTGCGCCACCAGGACAAGGTCAAGATCACGATCATGTTCCGCGGCCGCGAGCAGGCGCACCCGGAGCGCGGCAGGGCACTGCTGCAGCGCCTCTTCGAGGACCTCGACGGGCTTGCCGTGATCGAGTCAGCGCCGCTCCAGGAAGGCCGCAACATGAGCATGATGCTGGCGCCGGGCAAAGAGGTCGCCAGGGAGGTTGCCGCGGACAAAGCAGAGGCCGGAGAGCCGGTCGAGGCAGCGCAGGAGCCCGCGGAGAAAGCTGCGGCGGAGGAGTCAGCCGACGCGGCGCAGGAGCCAACCGCTGCGGTTGAGGAGCCGACGGACGCAGTGCAGGAGCCGGCTGACGAGAAACCGGCCGACGACGACGCGGCTGCGGCTTAACCTTTACCTGCCAGCACGTCGGCGATTCGCTCCGAGGCTTGGCCGTCCCATAGGGGCGGGGGCTCGGAGGGAGCTGCGGGACGCTCTGCCAAGGCCGTCGGGATGCCGGCGATCGCTGCCGGATCGAGGCCGAGCAGGGTGTTGGTGCCGGCGCGGATCGTCACCGGGCGCTCGGTGTTGTCGCGCAGGGTGAAGCAGGGGACGCCGAGGTAGGTCGTCTCCTCCTGGATGCCGCCGGAGTCGGTGAGGACTGCGCCCGCATCGGCGAGCAGCGAGAGAAAGTCGATGTAGCCGAGCGGCTCGGAGAGCAGCAGGCCTGGGTGGTCGGCCTCCAGCCTCTCCATCTCCTTGCGGGTGCGGGGGTGAACCGGGAAGACGACCGGCATCTCACGGGCCAGCGCAGCGAGTTGCGCGACCGTCTCGGGTAGCAGCGGCCCGTCGACGAGGGCGGGGCGGTGCAGGGTGACGAGAACGAACTTGCCCGGCTCGACGCCGAGACCGGCCGCGGCGCCGGCGGAGCGGAAGCGCTCCTCGAGAGCGACCAGGGTGTCGATTATCGTGTTGCCGACGAAGTGCATGCGCTCCTCGGCGACGCCCTCCCGGCGCAGGTTCTCGACCGCCTCGTCGCTGTGCAGGAAGAGGTGCTCGGCGATCTCGTCGGCGACGATCCGGTTCAGCTCCTCGGGCATCGTGCGGTCGAAGCTGCGCAGCCCCGACTCGATGTGGGCGACGGGGATTTGTAGCTTGGCCGCGGTCAGGGCCGCCGCCAGGGTCGAGTTGACGTCGCCGGGCACCATCACCAGGTCGGGTCGCTCGTCGTGCAGTACCGGCTCCAGCCGCTCCATCACTCGCGCCGTCTGCTGCGCGTGGCTGCCCGAGCCGACCTCGAGCATGTGGTCGGGAGCCGGCACTCCCAGCTCCTCGAGGAAGACGTCTGACATCAGGCGGTCGTAGTGCTGGCCGGTGTGGACGATCGTGTGCCGTCCCTGCGGCAGGCGAGCGCGCAGCGCCCCGATCACCGGCGCCGTCTTGACGAAGTTAGGCCGCGTCCCGACCACGTAGACGATCCGCATCGCGGCGCCAGCGTACCTGCGCAGGCGGCACCGGCCCCAGGCATGCCCGTGCTTCTGCTTCAATACGCGTCCCGATGCCGAAGATGAAGACCCATTCCGGCGCCAAGAAGCGCTTCCGCAAGACCGCCACCGGCAAGCTGCGTGGCCGGCGCGCCAACTCCAGCCACATCCTGGAGAAGAAGTCGCCGAAGCGGAAGCGGCGGATGGCGCGGCCGGTGGAGATCTCTCCGGCGGATGCGCCGCGGGTGCGGCACCTGCTCGGAGGCGGCAAGTGAGCCGGGTCAAGCGCTCAGTCCACGCGCGCAAGAAGCGCCGCAAAGTCCTCAAGGAAGCGAAGGGCTATTTCGGTCGCAAGCACTCCTCCTACCGCTTCGCCAAAGAGCAGGTGCAGCGGTCGGGGATGTACGCGTACAGGGACAGGCGCAACCGCAAGCGCGAGTTCCGTCGTCTCTGGATTACCCGGATCAACGCCGCCGCGCGGCTCGAGGGCATGAGCTACTCGGAACTGATCCACGGCCTCGACAAAGCCGGGGTCGAGGTCAACCGCAAGATGCTGGCCGAGATCGCGGTCTCCGACCGCGATGCCTTTCGCCGATTTGTGGAGCTCGCCCGGGAGGGTGCGGCCGCCTAGCCGCAACCCACACTCCACTTTCCCGGGCGGGTCGTGAAAACGGCCCGCTTTTTCGTTCCAGGAGAAGAAACCGCTGACAAGAAAGAACACACTCCAGAGACACAGAGCCACCGATGATCGAGAGTTCCCACAACGAGAAGCTGAAGCTGGTCCGCAAGCTGCGTGAGCGCAAGCACCGCGAGCGCGAGGGCCTCTTCGTCAGCGAGGGCGAGGATCTGGTCGAGGCGGGGCTGGCCGCCGGGGCAGAGCCGCACTTCCTCCTCACCGCCGCCGGCAGCGGCCTCGGCGGCGAGGAGGTCGAGGCGGAGTTGCTCGCCTCGGTCTCGGCTTTGGGCTCGGGGACGCGGGCAATCGCGGTTTGGCCGCAGCGCTGGGCAGAGGCGTCGCAGTCGCCCTGTCTCTATTTGCACGGGGTTGGCGACCCAGGCAACGTGGGCACGATCGTCCGCACCGCGCACGCGCTGCTCGACGGCATCGTCGTGCTGGGCCCGGACTGCGCCGATCCCTTCTCGCCGAAGGCGGTGCGGGCCAGCATGGGCTCGATCTTCGCCCGGCCGCCCCTGCGGGGAGAGGTTGCGAAGACTCCCGGCCCGCGCGCGGCTCTCGTCGCCCACGGCGGCACCGGGTTGGCTGCGCTTGGCTCCGTCGCGACGGTCTGCCTCGGCGCCGAGCGGGCGGGGTTGCCCGAGCAGGTGCTCGACGCCTGCGAGACCGAGGTGACCATTCCCTTGCAGGCCGGCGGCGCCGAGTCGCTCAACGTCGCCGCCGCGGCGGCGATAGCCGCCGAGCGGATATCGTCGCCCGCCATGCCGGAGGCTGAGCCAGATGCTTGAGCGAATCGCTCAGATCCAGGCTGAGGCCGAGGCGGCGATCGAGTCCGCTGCGGGCACGGCGGAGCTGGAGGAGCTGCGGGTCAACTACCTCGGCCGCAAGTCCGAGCTGACCTCGATCCTGCGCGGGGTCGGCGAGTTGCCGGCCGAGGAACGGGGTCAGGTCGGCGCCAGCGCCAACCAGGCGCGCCAGGCGTTGGAGGCGCTGCTCGAGCGGCGCGCCGCCAATCTCGACTCGAGCGAGCTGGAGTCGCGGCTGGCCGGCGACAGGATCGACGTCACCCTGCCCGGTGCCCCGGCTCACCCGGTCGGTCACACCCACCTGATCACCCGCACGACGCGGCAGATCGAGGACGTAATGGTCGGCCTCGGCTACCAGGTGTCGGACGGCCCCGAGATCGAGCACGACTACTACAACTTCACCGCCCTCAACCACCCGCCGGGACACCCGGCACGGATGCTCCAGGACACCTTCTACGTGCAGTCGCATCCGGAGCTTCTCCTCCGCACCCACACTTCCCCGGTGCAGACGCGGGCGATGGAGGCCCAGCCACCGCCGATCTTCACGATCATGCCCGGCAAGGTCTACCGCCGCGACTCCGACGCCACCCACACGCCGATGTTCCACCAGGTCGAGGGATTGGCGATCGGCGAGGGGATCACGCTCGCCGACCTGCAGGGAACCTTGGAAGAGATGCTGCGGGCGATCTTCGGCGGTGGCCGCGAGGCGCGGATGCGGCCGCACTTCTTCCCCTTCACCGAGCCCAGCGTCGAGTTCGACGTCTCCTGCTTCCAGTGCGAGGGGGCGGGTGAGCTGAGCGACGGGGGGCGCTGCAACCTCTGCAAGGGGATCGGCTGGATTGAGGTTGGCGGCGCCGGCATGGTCGACCCCAACGTGCTCGGCTTCGTCGAGGGCAACGGCTATGACCCCGAGCGGGTGCAGGGCTTCGCCTTCGGCATGGGAGTGGAGCGGATCGCGATGCTGCGCCACGGCGTTCCCGACCTGCGGCGCTTCTTCGACAACGACGTGCGGATGCTGGAGCAGTTCTCATGAAGGTCCCCTACGCGTGGCTACGCGAGTACTGCGACCCCGGCGCCTCGGTCGAGGAGCTGGCCGAGCGGCTGGCGATGACCGGCACCGAGGTCGAGCGGGTTGGCACGATCGGCCCGCCTTCCGCCGAGGCCTTCGTCGTCGGCCGGGTGCTCGCCGTGGAGAAGCACCCCAAAGCCGACCGGCTAAGCGTCTGCACGGTCGACACCGGCGACGGAGAGCGGACGATCGTCTGCGGCGCCCCCAACGTCGCTGCCGGCCAGACGGTGCCGGTGGCGCTCCCTGGCGCGACGCTGCCGGGGGGGCACGAGATCGGCGAAGCGAAGCTGCGCGGGGTGCGCTCGGCCGGGATGATCTGCGCCTCCTCGGAGCTGGAGCTGGGGGAGGGGCCGCCGGGGATCATGGTGCTCGACGACGACGGCCTCGCGCCGGGAACCTCCCTCGCCGAGGTCTTGCCGATCGCCGAGCAGGTACTGGAGCTGGAGGTGACGCCGAACCGGGTCGACTGCTTCGGCGTCTACGGCGTGGCACGGGAGGTGCACGCGATCAGCGGCGCTTCGCTCGACTCTGAGCCCTGGGCGGAGGACGCCCCGGCCGGGGGCAAGGGCGAGGTGGGCGATTACGCCTCGGTCGAGGTGGAGGCGCCCGATCTGTGCCCCCGCTTCACCGCGCGCGTCTTCACCGACGTCACGATCGCCCCCTCGCCGCCCTGGCTGCAGGCGCGACTGACGGCGGCTGGCCAACGGCCGATCAACAACGTCGTAGACATCACCAACTACGTGATGCTGCTGACCGCGCAGCCGCTGCATGCCTTCGATCTCGACAAGGTGCCCGGCGGGGCGCTGACGGTTCGCACCGCAGCCGAGGGCGAGAAGATGACGACGCTCGACGGCGAGGAGCGCGCCTTCGACGCCGAGACCGTGCTGGTCTGTGACAGCAACGGGCCCTCGGGAATTGCCGGAATCATGGGCGGTCAGACCTCCGAGGTCTCCGACGAGACGACCAGCGTTCTGCTCGAGGTGGCCAACTGGGCCGGGACCAACATCCTGCGCACCTCGCGCATGCTCGGCCTCCGCTCCGAGGCCTCTTCGCGTTTCGAGAAGCAACTCCACCCCGGGCTCTGTGCGCGGGCGCAGCGGGTCGCCTCGCGGCTGATGGTCGAGCTCTGCGACGCCGAGCTGGTGCCGGGGACGATCGACGTCGCGGCCGAGATTCCAAGCCCGCACCGGATCGTCCTGCGCGGTGAGCGGGTCGAGGGCCTGCTCGGGATGCGGATCGAGCAGGCGGACCAAGTCGCCTACCTCGAGCGGCTCGGCTTCGACGTCGAGGCTGACGGCGAGGACCTCGAGGTCGAGGTACCCCCCGACCGCCACTACGACGTCACCCGCGAGGTCGACCTGATCGAGGAGGTTGCGCGCGTCCACGGCCTCGACGAGCATCTGCCCAGCACGCTGCCGGCGAGCGCCGGCCAGGTCGGCGGCCTCAACCGCGAGCAGCGGTTGCGCCGCCGCGCCGAGGACTCGATGCGGGACCTCGGCTTCGACGAAATCGTCGGCTGGAGCTTCACCGACCCCGGCGAGCCTGGGCGGCTACGGATTTCCGGGGGCGATCCGCGCGCCAAGGGTGTCGTCATCTCCAATCCTCTGTCCGAGGACCAGTCGGTGATGCGCACGACCCTGCTCGGCTCGCTGCTCAACGTCGCCCAGCGCAACCGCGCGCGGGGGGTCGACCGGATCTCGCTCTTCGAGTCGGGCCGGGTCTACCTGCCGACGGGTCGAAAAGACGATTCCCTCTCGCCGACGGGCCTAAAAGACCAACCCGAGTGGACCGATCGGCCCGTCGGTGCTCTGGCAGGCGACTTTCCAGGCCATCGGCCGCCGCCGTTTGCCGAGCCCCACCGCCTCGGCTGCCTGGCGATCGGCTCGCTCGCGCCCACCTCCTGGCGCGGCGAGGCGGAGACCACCGACTTCTTTGCCCTCAAGGGCGTGCTGGAGGCCCTCGTCGGCCAGCTCGGCGCCGAGCTCTCTCTCGACATCGAGCCCTCCGGAGATCCCTTCCTGCACCCCGGGCGCTCGGCTCGCTTCGCGCTGGGCGGTGCGCCGGCGGGTTGGATCGGCGAGCTGCACCCGCTGATCTGCCGCGAGTGGGATATCGCCGCGGCGGTCGCCTTCGAACTGGAGCTGGAGGCCCTGGTCGCCTCGTCCAGGGCGGGGGGGAGACCTTCGAGGACCTCACCACCTTCCCCGGCGTCTACCAGGACCTGGCTGTCGTCGTCGACGAAGCGGTCACGGCGGCCGCAGTGCGCGAGGCCGTGCTCGCGGGCGGCGGCGAGCTGCTGCGGACGGCCGAGGTCTTCGACCTCTACGAGGGCGAGCAGCTGGGTGAGGGCCGCAAGAGCCTGGCGCTGCGGCTTGAGTTCCGCGCCGCTGACCGCACCCTCACCGACGAGGAGGTCGCCGGCCTGCGCGACTCGATCGCCGCCGAGCTGGAGAAGATCGGGGGGAAGCTCCGTGAATAAGAACATCGCCCAACCACTCAACGGTAAGCCCGCGGCGCGGATGTTGGTCGCCGGCGCCTCCGGGTTCACCGGCGCCCTCGCGGCTCACCTGGTCTGGCGGCACCCGCACCTGGAGCTGGTCACCGTCACCTCGCGCAGCGACGCCGGCACCCGCCTCGACCGGCTCTACCCGCGCTACCGGGTGCCGTTGGAGCTGACCGAGCTCGACCTCGACCGGATCGAGGACGTCGACGCCGCGATCGTCGCCTACCCCCACGGCGCCTCGGCGCCGACCGTCGCCGCCCTGCGCGGGCTGGGGGTAATCGTCGCCGACCTCTCCGCCGACTTCCGGCTGCGCGACCTGCCCACCTACGAGCGCTGGTACGGCGAGCACGGTGCGCCGGAGCTGCTCGAGGGCGCCGTCTACGGCCTCACCGAGCTCTACCGCGAGCAGCTGCGGGAGGCGGCCCTGGTCGCGGTGCCCGGCTGCTACCCGACCGCGAGCGTGCTGGCGCTGGCGCCGCTGGCCGAGCGCGGTCTGCTCGCCGACGTCGTCATCGACGCCAAGCAGGGTGTCTCCGGCGCCGGCCGGGGCGGCGGCGACGCGATGCACTACGTGACCATCGACGAGAACGCCTTCCCCTACAAGACCGAGGGCCACCGTCACCGGCCCGAGATCGAGCAGGAGCTGGCGGCGCTGGGCGGCGCCGCTCCGGTCACCTTCGTTCCGCACCTGCTGCCGCTCGACCAGGGTGAGCTGACCAGCTGCTACGTGCAGACGGTCGAGCCGATCTCCAAGCAGGAGGTCCAGGATCTCTACCGGGAGCGCTACGCGGAGGAGCGCTTCGTCCACTTCGTCGAGGCGCCGCCGGGTCTGCGCGATGTCCGTGACACCAACGAGTGCCATGTCTACGTGACGGTTGAGGAGCGGGGGAGGGTGCTCGCCTTCTCGGCGATCGACAACCTCTGGAAGGGCGCCTCCGGCCAGGCCGTGCAGTGCCTCAACCTGATGCTGGGGTTGGACGAGACGGAGGGACTCACGTGACGGATTCGCCCCGACCGCCCGCGGACGCGCAGCGGAGCAGGCGGTCGAATATGGCTTTCTTCAAATCGCGCTGGGTCGATCCGCCGGCAGGGGTCGAGGAGCTCGACCCGGCGACGCTGGCCCCGGGCTTCCGGGCCGGGACCGCCCACTGCGGGCTCAAGGGCGGCGGCAAGACCGACGTTGGGTTGGTCGTCTGCGACGCGCCCGAGGTGGCCTCCGCGATCCTGCTGACCCGCAACGCCTCTTCGGCGGCGCCGGTCCGGGTCTGCCGCGACCGCTGCCGGCAAGGGGAGATCCGTGCCGCCGTGGTTAACGCCGGCAACGCGAACGCGGAGACGGGCGAGCAGGGTTACGCCGACGCGGTCGCGATGGTCGACGCGGCGGCGTCCCAACTCGGACTGCCACCGAAGACCGTAGCCGTGGCCGAGACCGGGGTGATCGGGGTGCCGCTGCCGATCGACGCCGTCCTCGGCGGGATCGGCGACGCGGCCGCGGGCCTCTCGGAGAGAGGCGGTGTTGCCTTCTCTGAAGCGATCATGACCACCGACCGCTGGCCAAAGCGCTGCACGCTGCGTGCCGGTGAGGTCACCATCTCGGCCCAGGCAAAGGGGGGCGGGATGATCCAGCCGGGCTTCGCGACGCTGCTCTGCTTCGTCCAGACCGACGCCGTCGTCCTCGATCCCGACTCGGCCTTGCGCACTGCCGGGGCCGCGTCCTTCGAGCGAATCACGGTCGACGGCCAGATGAGCACCAACGACACGGTCCTGCTTCAGGCGACCGGCGCCGCCGGGGCGCCACTCTCCGAAGGGCTGCTTGACGCGGTGCTACTCCAACTGGCGCTAGAGGTCGTCGCCGACGGCGAGGGCTCCTCGCGGGTCGGACGGGTCGAGGTCGAAGGCGCGGCCTCGCAGGAGGAGGCCGAGCGGGTGGCCCGGGCGATCGCCAACTCACCCTTGGTCAAGACGGCGCTCTTCGGTCGTGACCCCAATTGGGGCCGGATCGCCCAAGCCGCCGGGATGGCGCTGGCCGGCGAGGACCTCGAAGAGATCGGCGCCGACTCGATCGAAAACGCGGAGCTCGGCGAGGACGTCGCCGAGGCCGAGATCGGCCTGCGGCTGGACCGCGGCGAGCACCGCGCCCACCTCTGGTTCTCCGACCTCGGATACGAGTACGTCCGCATCAACGCCGAGTACACGACATGAGAGGAACCCCGTGAGCACCAACGTCGACACCCTGCTCGAGGCGCTTCCCTACATCAGGGAGTTCCACGGCCACACCGTGGTGATCAAGTACGGCGGCGCCGCGATGCGCGAGGAGGCGCTGCGCGAGGACTTCGCCACCGACGTCGTCCTGCTCAAGTACGTCGGCCTCAACCCGGTCGTCGTCCACGGCGGCGGGCCCGAGATCACCGAGTACATGGAGCGACTCGGCCTCGAGGTGCGCTTTCACGAGGGTCTGCGGGTCTCCGACGCCGAGACGGTCGAGGTGGCTCGGATGGTGCTGCTCGGCAAGCTCAATTCCGACATCGTGCAGCGGCTCAACCGCCACGGGCAGCCGGCGGTCGGCCTCTCCGGCGGCGACGGGGGGTTGTTCGAGGTGGCGCCCGTGCCCAACGCCGAGCAGGTCGGCTTCGTCGGCTCGATCGAGCGCGTCGACGTCGACGTGCTCAACCACATCGCCGAGGACTACATCCCGGTGATCGCCTCCTCGGCATCCGACCGCGAGGGGCGTGCCTACAACATCAACGCCGACGAGGCGGCGGGCAAGGTCGCCGCGGCGCTGGGCGCCTACAAGGCGGTCTTCCTCACCGACGTCGAGGGCTGGCTGGCGGATGCCGGCGACGAGGGCTCGCTGATCTCGCGTGCCACCGTCGCCGAGGTCGAGGAGGGACTGGCCGGGATCGACGGCGGCATGCGCCCCAAGCTGCAAGCCTGCGTCGACGCGATCCAGGGCGGCGCCCAGTCGGCCCACATCATCGACGGCCGCAAGCCGCACAGCCTCCTGCTGGAGCTGTTCACCAACGCCGGCATCGGCACGATGGTGACGCCATGAGCGCCGCCGAAGCCGGGCTCGACTTCGAGGAGCTGCAGAGGCTGGAGGAGCGCTACCTGATGCAGACTTACCGCAGGACGCCGGTCGAGTTCGTCCGCGCCGAGGGCGCCCTGATCTGGGATGCGGAGGGGAAGGAGTACCTCGACTTCCTCGCCGGCATCTCGGTCTGCTCGGTCGGCCACTGCCACCCCGCCGTGGTAGGGGCCGCGCGCGAGCAGGCCGGACGCCTGATGCACACCTCCAACCTCTTTTACACCGAGCCGATGGTGCGGCTGGCCGAGCGGCTCTCCGAGTCGAGCCTGGGGGGTCGCGTCTTCTTCTCCAACTCGGGGACCGAGGCCAACGAGTGCGCGATCAAGATCGCTCGCAAGCACGCCCACCAGCGTGGAGTTGAGGCGCCGGAGATCGTCAGCTTCGACCGTGACTTCCACGGCCGCACCTACGGCGCTCTCTCGGCGACACCGAAGCTCGCCGAGAACCCCGACCTGGCGCCGATGCTGCCGGGCTTTCGCTCGGTCCCGTTCGACGACCCGTCAGCCCTGCGCGAGGCGGTCGGGGAGAGCACCGCCGCGGTGCTGATCGAGCCGATCCAGGGCGAGGCGGGCATCTACCCGCTCGGGGAGGAGGCGCTGCTCGCCGCGAGAGAGGCTTGCGACGAGGTCGGCGCGCTGCTGATCCTCGATGAGATCCAGACCGGAGTGGGAAGGACGGGCTCGCTCTGGGCCTACGAGCAGACACCGGTGCGGCCAGACGTGTTGACCAGCGCCAAGGCGCTCGGAGGTGGCTTGCCGATCGGCGCCTGCGTCACCTCGCCCGCGGCCGGCGAGGTGCTCGAGCCCGGCGACCACGGCTCGACCTTCGCCGGCGGCCCGGTCGTTGCGGCGGCGGCGCTGGCGGTGCTCGGGATCGTCGACGACGCGGCGCTGCTGCGCCAGGTCCGCGAGCGTGGGGCCGCTCTGCGCGAGGCCCTGTTCGGCCTCGACGGGGTCGAGCAGGTGCGCGGGCGGGGCCTGATGCTCGGCGTCGGCCTCGCAGGCGGGATCGACGCGGCCGCGGTCGGCGTCGACCTGCTCGGACGCGGTCTGATCGTCAACGTCCCCGAGCCCGGCACGCTGCGGCTGCTTCCGCCGCTGACGGTCGATGCCGCCCAGATCGAGCGGGCTGTCGCCCTGATCGAGGCTTCGCTCCTAAGCTTTGGCGCCCGATGAAGTCGAAGAAGCTCCCCTCAGAGCCCGCGCCGACCTCGACCACCACTACGGCTGAGCGCCTGGCAGCGATCGTCGACGCCGCCGAGCGCGCCGCCTCGAGCGTGATCGACGACGCCGAGCGGCAGGCCCAGCGCACGCTCGAAGAGGCCCGCGCTCGCGCCGACCGTGTCGTCGCCGAGCGTCTGCGCGAGCTCGCCGACGAGCTCGACCCGCCGGTGGCACCGGCCGAGCCACGGCTTAGATCGGTGGAGTCCAATCCCGATCCCGACTCCGAATCCCCGCGCCGCGCCGGTTCCGCCGGGGCAAGGCTTTTCGCCACCCAGATGGCGGTTTCGGGCAGCAGCCGGGAGGAGATCGAGGCGCGCCTGCGCAGTGGCTTTGACATCGAGGATGCGAGCGAGATCCTCGACGCCATTCTCGGACCGGAGGAGTAGCGATGCACGAGGACCCGACTCGGATGATGCGGGAGCCCGATCACGGGAGTCCACACGGCAACATGCGCCTCGTGGTCGCCGGACTGGTCGCGGTGATCGTTGGGCTGATCGTGGCGATCGTCGTCATCGCCGGTGGCGACGGCGACGGCGACACGGTCTCCACGCCCTCGGAGGTGACGACGCTGCCGAGCACCGAGACGACGACGGATTCCACTGAGACCACGGACACCACCGAGGCGACGGAGCCGACGACGACCGAGACCACCTCGCCGACCTCCACCGAGACGACCGAAGAAACCACGACCGCGCCCGAAGAAGACGGCAGCGGCGGCATAGAAGCGCCCTAGTGCCGGAACAAGCTCCTCCGACCGCGAGCTACGAGGCCGACCCCGCCCAGGTGCGCCGGGTCCTGCTTCTCTACTCGGGCGGCCTCGATACCAGCGTGATGCTGAAGTGGATCCAGGACTCCTACGAGGCGGAGGTGGTCTGCCTCACCGTCAACCTCGGCCAGCCCGGCGAGGACTACACCGTGATCGAGGACAAGGCGAAGCGGCTCGGTGCGCTCGAATGCCGCGTCGTCGACGCCCGCGAGCGCTTCGCCCGCGACTTCCTCGTGCCGGCGATCAAGGCCAACGCCGAATACGGCGACGGCTACCCGCTCTTCACCGCCCTCGGTCGTCCCTTGATCGCGGCGCTGGCGGTCGAGCACGCGCGCGAGACCGGCTGCGACACGATCGCCCACGGTTGCACCGGCAAGGGCAACGACCAGGTGCGGATCGAGGCCACGGTGGCGACGCTGGCGCCGGAGCTGAAGACGATCGCGCCGGTGCGCTCCTGGCAGATGGGGCGCGAGGAGGAGATCGCCTATGCGCGGGAGCACGGCATCCCGGTCAAGGGTGGGACCGAGGTCACGCCCTACTCGATCGACGACAACCTCTGGGGTCGTTCCTCCGAGGGTCGCTGGATCGAGGACCTCGACCACGCGCCCGAGGACGAGGTCTTCCAGCTCGTCACGAGGCCGGAGGAGGCGCCCGACGAGGCCGAGATCGTCACGGTCGAGTTCGAGCAGGGCGTCCCGGTCGGCTTGAACGGCGAGCGACTCGGCCTGGTCGAACTGCTCGAAAGCGCCGCCGAGATCGGCTGCCGCCATGGCGTCGGCATCGTCGACCACATCGAGGACCGGATCGTCGGCCTCAAGGTGCGCGACATCTACGAGGCTCCGGCAGCGGCGATCGTGCTCACCGCTCACCGTGAGCTGGAGCGGCTGGTCTGCACGATCCACCAGAACCAGTTCAAGCCCGACCTCGACCGCCAGTGGGGCTATCTCGTCTACGCCGGCCTCTGGTGGGAGCCGCTGCGTTCCGACCTCGACGCCTACATGGACGCGGTCAACGCCCAGGTGACGGGGACGATCGGGCTGAAGCTCTACAAGGGCAGCGTCGGCGTGGTTACCCGCTCCTCGCCCAACGCCGTCTACGACGCCGACCTCGCATCCTTCGCCGAGTCGGGCGGCCTCTTCTCGCAGGCCGCCTCGCCGGGCTTCATTGAGCTCTGGTCGTTGCAGTCGCGGATGGCGCATAGGATCCGCCAGCGCGGGGGAGAGGGAGAGGCATGAGCTACGACAAGCTCGGCAAGGTTGCGATTCGTTTCGCGCTGAAGTACGTGCGACAGCGCTACCGGCGCCAGATTCGCATCGGCGTCGGAGTCGCCGCGGTAGCGGTCGGGATCGCCGCCTACCTGGCCAGCCGCGACGTGCCCGAGGGCTGAGCCAAGATCGCACTGCTCGATGCGTTGACCACACCAGAGTGTGGTCGATCGATCGAACGGCGTGGCGGAACGCAACTTTCGTTGCGGCTTATCGGCAACTTGTGAGTAGTTGCTAACAAAGTCCGCTACCCTCGCCGGCTCGTGCCGCGAGCCCTCGCGACAGAGGCAGGACGCAGGCGACGCCTGGGCGCTTTCGCCTGCGGCGCGCTCTGCGTGGCTGCCTTGTTGTCAACGGCGACGGCTCCCGCCGAGGACGTCGATTCATTGCAGGCTAAGGTCAGCGCAGCCCGCGACGAGGCCGGAGCGCTCGCCTCGGAGTTGCGTGCCAGCAAGGAACGCCTCGCCCTCGCCCAGCAAGAGGCGGCGGCTGCGGCCGCGCGGGAGCAGCGGATGAGTGTCCTGCTGGCGAGTGGCGAAGAGCGCTCCGCCGCGCTGGCCGAGAAGGTCGCACACTCCGAACGCCGCCTCGCCCTGGAGCGTCGCCGCTTGCGCCGAGCGCGCCGCGAGCTGGCGCAGCGCCTGGTGGCTATGTATGTGAGCGGGCCCGCGGGTACGGCAAACGTCGTCCTCGGCTCAGCCGATTTCGACGACCTCGCCGTTCGGGCCGGCTACCTGCGTCGGATCGAGGCGGGCGACCAGGATCTGGCGCGGCGAGTCGAGCAGGTACGCGACGCCGTGCGCGTGGGGCTCGAGAAGGTGGCTCAGCTGAAGGCGCAGGTCGACGCCTACAACGAGCGGCTTGCCGCCGCTCGCTCGGAGATAGCGGCCGTTCGCGCGGTGGCCGAATCAGCCGCCGCGGAGCAGGACGCGATCGCCGCCGCCCGCGCCGCCTCGCTGTCGACCCTGAAATCCCGCATCGGCGAGTGGGTCGGCGACATCGAGGAGGCTGAAGCGGCGAGCCGGGCCGCGGCCGAAGAAACGGTCGGTCGTTGGCTTGGGGGCCCCTACTCGATCCCGACCTACATCGTCATGTGCGAGTCGGGCGGGGACTACGGCGCGCTCAACCCGTCGAGTGGCGCCGGAGGCGCCTACCAGATCATCCCCTCGACCTGGGCTTTGTACGGGGGCCAGGGCGCGCCTCATGAAGCCTCCAAGGCCGAACAGGACCGCATCGCCGCCGAAATCTGGGCCGACTCGGGCGACGGCGCCTGGGTCTGCGCCGGCTGAGGACGCCGAACGTCCCTACTGACGGCTAGGGCGCCGTGGCCCCGCTATGCGCGAGGTCGCCGGTGGCGGCCCAGAGCACCGCGAAGTCGTCGCCCTCCGTCTTTTCCCAGAGCAGGAACAACAGCTGCAGCCGTAAGTGTGCCAGCGCCAGTCGGCGCAGAACCGCCTGGTCTCCGGGGATGGCCACCTTGGCGCACATCTGCGACGCAGTATGGCGGAAGCTTTTGTCTGGCGATGTTTTAGCTACTAATACGTTCCCAATCAGCTCCTTGTCAGTTCCTAGTCGCGCTCTCGCGTTCTTCGGTGCGGGAATGCGCGGAGAATGCGCGGAAGACGTGCCTCTTCGGCCGGTGGCATCTGCCTCGCTTGGCATGATCGCCCGCACCCCATGAGTGTCGATCAAGCAGTCCATCTTCACGCCCACAGCGAGTACTCGCTACTCGACGGCGCCTGCAAGATCGACGCGATGGCGGCGCGGGCGGCGGAGCTGGGGCAGCCGGCACTGGGCCTCACCGACCACGGCGTGATGAACGGCGCCGTTGATCTCTACAAGGCCTGCCAGAAGCACGGGATCAAGCCGGTGATCGGCCTCGAGGCCTATCTCGTCGACGACGTCCAGGCGGTCAAGGAGAAGCCCAAGTACGAGCGCAACCACCTCACTCTGCTCGCCGAGAGCGACGCCGGTTTCGCCAACCTGGTCAAGCTGACCTCGGCCGGGTTCCTCGAAGGCTTCTCCCGCGGCAAGGCGAACATCGACATGGAGCTGCTCGCCACTCACTCCGAGGGCGTGATCGTGCTCACCGGCTGCCTGCAGTCGCGCTTCTGCCGGCGCCTCGTCGAGGAGCGTCCCGACGATGCGCGCGCCCACCTCGACGATCTGATCCAGGCCTTCGGGCCCGAGCAGGTCTACTTCGAGGTGCAGAAGAACGGGATCGCCGAGCAGGACAAGGCGAACCAGGGCATCGTCCGCTACGCCCGCGAGCTGAACCGGCCCCTGGTCGCCACCGCCGACGTCCACTACCTGCGCCGCGAGGACTTCGACAACCACAAAGCGCTGCTCTGCGTGCAGACCAAGTCGACCCTGGAGGCGCCGAAGCTGAGCTTCGACACCAACGAGTTCTTCCTCAAGAGCAACGAGGAGATGACGGAGTCCTTCGCCGAGTGGCCCGAGGCGGTGCCGACCACGGTGGAGATCGCCGAGCGCTGCCAGGTCGAGATCGAGCTGGGCAAGCTGCTGCTGCCGCGCTACCCGACCCCTGACGGCGAGGAGCCGGAAGCGATGCTGCGGCGGATCGCCACCGAGGGCCTGCGGGCGCGCTACGGCGACCCGCTGCCCGCCGAGGCGGTGGAGCGGCTCGAGTTCGAGCTCGGGGTGATCGAGGAGATGGGCTTCTCCTCCTACTTCCTGATCGTCTGGGACTTCGTTCGCTACGCCAAGGAGAACGGCATCGCGGTCGGCCCCGGGCGCGGCTCGGCAGCGGGCTCGATCGTCTCCTACAGCCTCGCGATCACCGACCTCGACCCGCTCGCCAACGACCTGCTCTTCGAGCGCTTCCTCAACCCGGGTCGCAAGTCGATGCCGGACATCGACATCGACTTCTCGGTGCGCGGCCGCGAGCGGGTGATTCGCTACGTCGCCGAGAAGTACGGCCGCGAGTCGGTTGCCCAGATCATCACCTTCGGCAAGATGGCGCCGCGTGCCGCGACCCGCGACGCCGCCCGCGTGCTCGGCTTCGACTACGCCAGCGGCGACCGGCTCGCCAAGCAAATCCCCGAGCCGATCCTCGGTCGCAACCCCTCTTTCGAGGAGTGCCTCAAACCCGGCCAGGAGCTGCGCAAGACCTACGACGCCGAGCCCGACGCGAAACGGATCCTCGACGTCGCCCAGGGCCTCGAGGGGATCATCCGCAACAACTCGATCCACGCCGCCGCGGTGGTGATCGCCGACCGGCCGCTACAGGAGATCGTCCCTCTGCAGCTCGCCGAGGACCGCAGCGCCCCGGCCGCAGCAGGCAATGGGAACGGAAGCGCCAACGGCGGGGCGACCGGCGCCAAGCAGCGCCAGTACAAGATCGTGACCCAGTACTCGATGGGCCCGATCGAGGAGATCGGCCTGCTGAAGATGGACTTCCTCGGCCTGCGCAACCTCGACGTGATCGAGGACACGGTCGAGATCATCCGCCGCTCCCGCGACGCTGAGCTCGACATCGGGGCGATCCCCATGGACGACGCCAAGACCTTCGAGATGCTCTCGCGAGGCGACGGCACCGGCGTTTTCCAGCTCGAGTCCGAGGGGATGCGGGACGCGATGAAAAAGGTGCGGCCGACCGAGTTCGACGACATCGTCGCGCTCGTCTCTCTCTACCGCCCCGGCGCGATGCGCTACATCCCCGACTACGCCAAGGGCAAGCGCGACCCCGGCTCGATCACCTACCCCGACGAGCGACTGCGGCCGATCGCCGAGCCGACCTACGGCTGCCTGATCTACCAGGAGCAGTTGATGGAGATCGCCAAGCAGATGGCCGGCTTCAGCCCCGCCGAGGCCGATGACCTGCGCAAGGCGATCGGCAAGAAGAAGCGTGACCTGATGGCGACGATGAAGGCCAAGTTTCGCGAGGGGATGGAGGCCTCCGGCACCGCCGGCAAGGTCGCCGGCGACCTCTGGTCGTTGATGGAGGCGGCGGCGGACTACTCCTTCAACAAGTCCCACGCCGCCTGCTACGCCCTGATCGCCTACCGCACCGCCTACCTGAAGGCGAACTACCCGGCCGAGTACATGGCCGCGGTGATCTCCTCGGTGATGAACACCAAGGACAAGGTGCCCTTCTTCGTCAACCGCTGCGAGGAGATGGGGATCGAGGTGCTGCCGCCCGACGTCAACTCTTCCGACCACGACTTCGTCGTCTCCGAGAAAGCGATCCGGTTCGGCCTCGACGCGGTTAAAAACGTCGGCCACGCCGCGGTCGAGGCGATCCTGCGGGCGCGCGAGGACGGCGAGATCGTCTCGATCTGGGACTTCTGCGAGCGAGTCGATAGCCGCGCCGTCAACAAGCGAGCGATCGAGTGCCTGATCAAGTGCGGCGCGCTCGACTCGACCGACGCCACCCGCCAAGGGATGCTGGAGGCGCTCCCTGCGGCACAGTCGGCCGGTCAGAAGGCGCAGGAGGATGCTCAGCTCGGCCAGGGCTCGATCTTTGACTTCGGCGATGGGGGCGGGGAGGAGCAGAGCGTCTCGCGGGCGGCGCACCGCCCGCCGATCTCCGCCGTCGAGTTCGACCGCGCCGAGCTGCTGGCGATGGAGAAGGAGACGCTGGGCACCTACCTCTCCTCGCACCCGCTGACCGAGGTGCGCGGCGCCCTGCGCGCCCGGGTCGACTGCTCGCTGGCCGAGCTGGCGAACAAGCCCGACGGCTCTTGGGTGACGGTGGGTGGGATCGTCGTCGCCTGCAAGAAAATCCGCACCAAGAGCGGCACCCAGATGATGTTCGCCACCCTCGACGACATCGAGGGGCAGGTCGAGATGCTCGTCTTCAAGGCCGACCAGTCGGAGATCGCGGAGACGATCGGCCCCGACGCGATCGTCCTGGTGCGGGGTCGAGTCGACCACAAAGAGCGCGGCGAGACCAAGCTCGTCGTGCAGGAGGCAGAGCGCTTCGAACCGAGCGCGGAGGAGGTCGCGGCGGCGCCTACCCCGAGCGGCCCGGCCGAGCCGCTGAGGCTGAGGATCGGCGCGGCGAGCGTCGAGAACCCGCATCTCTTCGACGAGCTGAGGACGGTGTTCGAGCACCACAAGGGCGACGCGCCCGTCTTCCTCGCGATCGTCGGCAGGGATGGTCGTCCTCGCGAGCTGAAGCTCGGCGAGGGCTTCCGGGTCCGCCCCTCGAGCAAGCTCCAAGCGGAGCTGGACCACCTCCTCGGCACCGACGCGCTTGCCGCGTGAGATGCGCCAATCCGGTCCCTAGACTTCGGTAATGCCCGCTACCCGCACGAAGGTCGGTGAGTGCCGTCAGTGCCGCTCCTTCTGCGACAAGATGGTCGAGCCGCGCGGCTGCGTTGAGCTGCGCTGCCGCTACCTCTACAGCTTTGTCGACATGCTCAACGGCATTCAGTACGTCGGCTGCATGCAGGGCGTTTACGGCGCCAAGGTGGAGCTCGACGCGGTGCTCCAACCGGGCGGATTCGGCGGCGTCAAGATGACCGGCGAGGCGCTGCCCCAGTGCCAGTTCTCGGTCGAGCGCGCCTACGAGGGCTCCGGCGAGTCCTATGACTGTGTCAACCGGCGCTTCTTCGATTGCGCCGACGACGGCCCCGAGGGCCTACGCGCTTTCGACCTGCGCGACGTCTGACCCCGACACCTTTCCGTGTAGTCTTGCGGCCATGAGCGATACTTCCGCAGTGGCAGAGGCAGAGCAGCCCGTGGCAGAGGCGGCCGGCGACGGCGCGCCCGCCGAGGGACCGAAGTTCACCCTCGAGCTGAACCAGGACCAGAAGGACATCCGCGAGTGGGTGCACGGCTTCGCCGAGGGCGTCGTCCGGCCCGCCGCCGAGGAATGGGACGAGCGCGAGGAGACGCCCTGGCCGGTGATCCAGGAGGCGGCCAAAATCGGCCTCTACGGCTTCGAAGCGCTGGGCCAGTTCTGGGCCGATGAGACAGGCCTCACGCTGCCGATCGCAAACGAGGAGCTTTTCTGGGGAGATGCCGGCATCGGCATGGCGATCATGGGCACCTCGCTCGCGGTCGCCGCGATCTTCGGGCAGGGAACCCCGGAGCAGATGGGCGAGTGGATCCCGCAGTGCTTCGGCACCGCGGACGATCCCAAAGTCGCCGCATTCTGCTCGTCGGAGCCGGACGCCGGCTCCGACGTGTCTGCAATCAGGACCACCGCCAAGTACGACGAGGCGACTGACGAGTGGGTGCTCAACGGCCAGAAGGCCTGGGCGACCAACGGCGGCATCGCCGACGTCCACGTCGTGATCGCCACGGTCGACCGCGAGCTGCGCTCGCGCGGCCACGCCGCCTTCGTGATCCCGCCTGGGACCAAGGGCTGCGAGCAGGGTGCCAAGGTCAAGAAGCACGGCCTGCGCGCCTCGCACACTGCCGACGTCCACCTCGACGACTGCCGCATTCCCGGCAGTTGCCTACTGGGCGGCAAGGAGAAGCTCGACGAACGCCTCGCCCGCGTGCGCGAGGGCAAAAAAGCGAAGTCGCAGGCGGCGATGCAGACCTTCGAGGCAAGCCGCCCGACGGTCGGTGCCCAGGCGCTCGGCATCGCCCGCGCCGCCTACGAGTACGCGCTGGATTACGCCAAAGAGCGCCAGCAGTTCGGCCGGGCGATCGTCGAGAACCAGGCGATCGCCTTCACCCTGGCCGACATGAAGCTGGAGATCGACGCTGCCCGCCTACTCGTCTGGCGCGCCGCCTGGATGGGGCGCACGGGGCAGAAATTCGAGAACGCAGAGGGCTCGATGTCGAAGCTGAAGGCCGGCGAGGTCGCAGTCTGGTCGACCGAGCGGGCGATCCAGATTCTCGGTGGCAACGGCTATACCCGCGAGTTCCCGGTCGAGCGGATGCACCGCGACGCGAAGATCTACACGATCTTCGAGGGCACCTCGGAGATCCAGCGCCTGGTCATCTCCCGCGCGATCTCTGGCGTCCAGATTCGGTAGCTCCCAGCTCAATCTGACGGGAAGCCCGGTCGTCCCCCGGGCGAATTGAAGTCGCACGCGCTTCGCGCTTAGCGACGGAGATGGAGCGGCGGCTTCGCCGCGCAGGAGACAGATTGCATATCGCGCCCTATTCGGGCACATTCGCCCAGGGGACGACCGGGCTTCCATCACACGCGGCCTGGGGCGATCCAAGCCGAGGCGGCCCCAGAATGCTGGAAGCATCAGAGGCGCTGGCTCGTTACCGGTGAGCCGAGGAACTTCGGTGCGTGTCGAGAGGGACGGTAATTCCCTCCCTGAGAATTGCGTTCGCCGGCTGCGCCGGCTCCGGATGCTGGAGCGCGGCTCCGCCGCGCAATTACCAGATTGCATATCGCCGCCTTCGGCGACATTCCCAGAGAGGGAATTACCGTCCCTCACTGGCTGCGCCGCTTGAGACCCGCTTTGCGCAACCGCTTAGCCGCCAGCACTTCCTTGCGGTCGGCGCCTTTCTTGTTGGGGCCCGGCGTCTCCAGGGTCGCCGGCAGGCCCTCGAAGCGGGGCTCGGAGAGGAAGGCGGCTAGGCCGCGTTTGCCCATCTCGCCTTTGCCGAGGTTGGCGTGGCGGTCGCGGCAGGAGCCGAGCGGGGCGGCGGCGTCGTTGACGTGAAGGCAGCGCAGGCGCTCGAGGCCGACCTTCTCGTCGGCCTCCTCGACCACTTTCGCCAGGTGCGCCTCGTCGGTCACGTCGAAGCCCTGGACGAAGAGGTGGCAGGAATCTAGGCAGAGGCCGAGGCGCTTGCCGCTGCCGGCCAGTTCGATCAACTCGGCGGTCTCGTCGAAGTCGCGGCCGAGCAGCCCTTTGTGCCCGGCCGTCTGCTCGAGCAGCAGCGGGCAGCTCTCGCTGTCCTTCAGCGCCGCGGCGATCACCTTGGCGGCGCGTTTCATCGAGGGCCCTTGCGCCTCACCCTTCTGCGCGCCTGGGTGCAGGACGACGCCGTCGGCGCCGATCCCGTCGCCGATGCGCAGCGCGTGGGTCAGCGATGCAAGCGACTTCTTGCGCAGCTCCTTGTCGTTGGTCGCGCAGTTGATCAGGTAGACGGCGTGGATCACTACCGCTTCGACCGGCGAGTCGGCCATCGCCTCGCGGAAGGCGGCGAAGTCGTCGGGGCCGTATTTGGTCGGCCGCCACATCCTTGGGCTCTGGTTGAATATCTGGATCGACTCGCAGCCGAGCTCGGTTCCGCGCTCGATCGCCTTGTCCAAGCCTCCCGCTGTGGAAACATGCGCGCCGATCAGCATCGTGTCCGCAGACTCTCCATCCGGTAGCTCTCTCCGCCTCAGGTTCGCGCCCTCGCCGACCGGTGCATTGCATATCGGTGGGGCGAGGACGGCACTCTACAACTGGCTCGCGGCGCGTCACGGTGGCGGCGAGCTGGTGCTGCGAATCGAGGACACCGACCGCGAGCGCTCGACCGAGGAGAACGTCGAGCAGATCCTCGACGCGTTGCACTGGCTGGAGCTGGACTGGGACGAGGGCCCGCTCTCGCAGGCCGAGCGCGCCGATCGGCACGCTACTGCCCTGGAGCGCCTGCTCGAGTCCGGCACTGCGTACCGGGACTCCGCCACGGCCAAGGACGTCGAGGCATGGAAGGCGGAGCACGGGGCGGGGGTGGGCTACCGCGGGACACCGAGCGAGGAGCCCGGCGCCGCCGTGCGGTTGCGGGTCCCCGACGAGGGCGAGACCGTGGTCGAGGACCTGATTCGGGGTCCGGTGAACTTCCCCAATCGCAGCTACGACGACTTCGTCATCGCTCGCGGCGATGACTCCGTCCTCTACAACTTCGCGGTCGCCGTCGACGACGCTGAGATGGGGATCACCGAGGTCGTCCGTGGCGACGACCACCTCTCCAACACGCCCAAGCAGCTGCTCGTCCTCGCCGCGCTCGGTCACGAGTCGCCGCGCTACGCGCACCTGCCGCTGCTGCACGGCCCCGACGGCAAGAAGCTCTCCAAGCGCCACGGCGCCGCCTCGGTGCAGGAGTTGCGCGAGGCCGGCTACCTGCCCGCTGCCGTGCGCAACTACCTGGCGCTGCTGGGCTGGGGAACCGACGACGACACAACCTTGATGGAGACCGCCGAGCTGGTCGAGCGCTTCCGGGTCGAGGACGTCGGCAAGGCGGCGGCGATCTTCGACGAAAAGAAGCTGCGCTGGGTCAACGGCCGCTTCATGCGGGAGATGCCGCTTGACGACTACACGGCGGCGGTCGCGCGCCACCTTGGGCGTGAGCCGGAGGAGCGGCTGCGCCAGGCTTGCGAGATCGCCCAGGAGAAGGCGCAGACGCTGGCGGAGGTCTGGGCGCTGATCCGTTTCCTCTTCGAGCCCCCGGTCGAGGACGAGAAGGCCTGGCGCAAGGTGATGAAGGACGAGGCGCCCGCGGCGTTGCGAGCCGCTCGCGAAGCCCTGGCGGAGGCGAACGGCTTCGGGCCCGAGGCCGTGGAGGCGGCGCTTTCGCCGCTGCCTGAGCGCCTCAGTATCAAGCCCGGGAGGGTTTACCAGCCGATCAGGGTCGCGATCACCGGCACCACCGTCTCGCCGGGGATCTTCGAGTCGCTCGCTGTGTTGGGCCGCGAGGAGTCGCTGGCCCGGATCGATTCGTCACTGAGCAGGATCGAAACCCCGTCCTGATAGGACAAAACAGGTCCTAAGCCTGTGCCCTTACGTACAAGTGGCGGCCACTCGTCCTCATTTTTTGGGAGCCGGAGGTTAAGTCAAGCGTCCTCGACTGCCGATGAGCTGTGCGAAGAGTTATGGCTGCACATGCTCATAGCAACGGCAAGAACCAAACCCGACACAGTCAGCGGCAAGGACGGCAAACCCGCACCGGGGGCTCGGCTTGCTGCCGCCTTCGAGGCGGTCGAGCGCTTCCCGGTCCTGATCGAGTCCCGCTCGCGGGTTATGCAGGCCGCCACCGCGGAGACCGCTCGCATCGGTGAGATCGTCGAAGCAGTCGAGGCCGACGTCGGGCTGGCGATCGCCGTGCTGCGCTTCGCCAATCGCACCGGCCCGGGAGCCGGCAGCGTGGCGAGCGTTCCCGCCGCCGTCGACGTGCTGAAGCCTTCCGGCGTGCTGGCGATCGCCGGTACCGCACCCGCATTCGACTTCTTCGAGCCCAACGGGGGTTGGGAGCTGAAACCGGAGCGCTTCCGCGTCCACGCCCTCGCGACCCAGCAGGCTGCCGACCAGATCGGCCGCGCCGTCGGCTGGCCGGAGCGGGACGAGCTGGCCGTCGCCGCGCTACTCCACGACATTGGTCGCCTCGTCGTCTCCAAGCTGCACCCCGGGCAGAAGGGCTACTTCGAGGCCGCCGCCCGCACTCCGGAGCAGCGCCTGCGCGAAGAACGGGAGCAGCTCGGCATCGACCACGCCCTGGTCGGGGGCGTGCTGGCGCGACGCTGGAACTTGCCGCAGCGGCTCGCGGTGGCGATCGAGCGTCACCACGCCGAGGACGCCGACGGCCTGGCCGCGATGGTCTCAGCTGCCGACATGATCGCCCACTACGCCCAGGGCGAGGCGGTGACGCCGGAGCGCCTGCGTGGCGCCGCCAAGCAGTGCGGTCTCGACGGCGACGGGTTGCGCGAGCTTCTCTACGACCTTCCTTATCCCCGTTCGGACTCGCCGCGCTCGATTGAGCCCTGTCCGCTCTCGGCCCGCGAGCTCGACGTCCTCAAGCACCTTTCCGAGGGCATGGTCTACAAGCAGATCGCCGGCGAGATGCAGCTCTCGGTCTCGACGATCCGCACCCACCTGCACAACGTCTACGGCAAGATCGGCGCCGTCGACCGGGCGCAGGCCGTGCTGACGGCCCGCGACCGCGGCTGGATCTAGTCGCGTCGCTCGACGCCGGTTACTCGACCAGCGACTCGCGCAGCGCGATCGCGACCGCGTGCGTCCGGTTGCGTGCACCGAGGCGAGCCATGGCGTGCTTCATGTGGGTCTTGACCGTTTCTTCGCTTAGATCGAGCTGGCGCGCGGCCACGGTTGTCGATTCTCCGTTGGCAAGTCGCTGGAGGATTTCCCGCTGACGGCGGGTCAGCCTGCCGCGGCTGCCCGGCGGAGGGACGGCCGGGTCGATGAAGCTTTCGTGCGCCAGCGCCGCCTGTGTCGCTTGCCAGAGCTCCTTGGCGCCGGAGGTGCGGGAGACATAGGCGGCTGCCCCGGCCTGCAGTGCGGTGCTGGCGCAGTGGCGATCTGGCCGCTCGCCGTGAGCGACCACCCCGAGGCCGGGCTCGGCTTTACGCAGCGCCCGGATCGCCTCCCGGCCGTCGATGCCTTGGCCCGGGACCAGCGGCTGCGCCCGCATGTCGACGATCGCCACGTCGAAGCTGCCGATGTCGCGGACCAGTTCGAGGCCCTCGGTGCGGCTGGCGACCTCGTACACCGAGAAATCTTCGGCCAGCGCGTTGCGCACGCCCAGCCGGACGAGCGGGTGGCCGTCGATCACCAGGCACTGTGGTTGCTCGCTCAGAACAGGTCCGATCCGATCGGGTACGCGGGGAGACTCTGCCGTCAGCCGGAGTCCGTTCGATCCTAACCGAGAGCCAGCGAGCCGGGTCCGGGCGGTGCGGTAGAAAGGGATGTAGTGATCTCGATCACCTCGAAGTCGCGCTACGCGGTCGTTGCGATGGCAGAGCTGGCCCGCTCGACCGATCGCCCCGTGCCGATCAAGGAGCTCGCCGAGCGGCGGGGCATCCCGGAGCAGTTCCTCGAGCAGCTCTTCTCGACCCTGCGCCGCGCCGGCCTCCTCGCCAGTCATCGCGGGATGCGCGGCGGCTACACGCTCTCGCGTCCCGCCGAGGAGATCACGGTGCTGGAGATAGTCCAGGCGCTCGACGGCAAGGTCGGCCAGGAGGCCGACGAGGCCGGCGGCATCTGGGCAGAGGGCGTAACCGCCTTGCGCAAAGTCTTCGGCCAGACCACGATCGCCGAAGTCGCCCGCCGCGAGGCCGCCGAGGCCGGCAGCGGGATGTATTACATCTAGCTTGGGTCTAGACCGAAAATCGCTCTCCAGGTCGAAGCACTCGTGCCTCGATATCCAGCTCGACAGCGGCAGCGCAAAGGCGGTCGGGAGGGTCATCGGCTTGAACGTAGTTGGAGGCTTCATGGAGGGAGCCGTAGTGGATGGGGACGACCACTCGCGTGCCGAGAAGCTTGGCGGCGATCGCTGCCTGCTCAGGGTCCATGCCGGCCGGCAGAGGGCTGGGTGGCTTGCGCGAAGGAAGATCGACCACAGCGCCTCCAACGGGTAGGAAGGCCACGTCGAACGGACCCTGGCGGAGTGCCGACAGCCACCACCATCCGTGAAAGAGGGTGTCGCCGGCGTGGAGAATGCGACACCCGTCAGCCGCGATGCACCACGAGACTTGTGGGTCGCCGAAGCCGTCTGCAGAGGGAAGAGCCGTAAAGCTGAACGGGCCGATCTCGACGGTTTCCCATGGCTCCACGACGCGGGCGGTGAGTCCGCTCTTTGCAAGCTTCGACTCGGGCTTCTCGATCAGGGCGAGCTCGGCTTTGCCGCCGAAGCTCTTCTCCGGCCTCAGGACGACGGCCGCAGGGTCCAGTACACGCTGCAGGGCGTCCACATCTGCGTGATCTCGATGCAGGTGGGTGAGCAGTCCTGCGATCGCGGTCCCGGATGTGGGGAGGGCGGGATCTCCCCGGCCGGAGGCTCAACGCCGTGCAGCCCGGAAAAGTCCTCGACGAAGTCGATCAGCGCGACCTGCCCAGCCGCGCCGACTTCGAGCCCTGCCCAAGCCAAGCGTCGAACCTCCATCTGAGCACGTGCATACCACACGGAGAGCCAGCGACACGGGGGAGAGGTTGGTGTTCTCACTGCTTAAGCCCTTCGACCGGGCTGATGAAGGGAACGCTCAACCAGAAGAAGGCGATCAAGCTGTTGCTGGAGAACGGTTGGGCGCACTCGCGCGGCGGCAAGCATCAGGTCAAGATGACCAAGTCGGGATGCCGTCCGATCACGCTCCCCCGACACAAGGGCCGCGACTACCCGACAGGCCTGGCCCAGGCGATTCTCAGGCAGGCAGGGCTAAGATGAAAAGGACCTCAGCTATGGAGCTCACCGCCCGAATCCACGCCGAGGACGGCAGCTACTGGGCCGATGTTCCAGAGCTGCCGGGCTGCTTTGCCTCGGGCGACACCCTGGACGAGCTTTTCGAGTCGCTGCAAGAGGGAGTCGCGCTCTGCCTCGCCGATGAGGGTGCGCCGGCCGGCCAATTGCACGTCGCAACGGCGACCCTGACAGATCGTCCGTTGACGGCTGCGTAAGCTCGCTCTATCTCAGGCTCTCGCAGGCGATTCCGTCCCGGTCTCCATCAAGCCGATGCGGGTCGTAGCGAGGGCCGCCATGGTTCTTGTAGAACCTCTGGGCTGCTTTCCAGCTGCGGAAGTCCGAGCAGTCCTTGTCGGCGGCTGGGGCAGTCGCCGGAAATATGAGGACGACGGCGGTCGCGGCCACAGCGACGATTCGATGCATGGTTCCTCCTATCCGATTGGCGAAACTCGGAGCGTACCCAAAGCTTTGGGCGCTAAGGTCGCGCTGGTGAGAGCGGTGAGGCGATTTCGATGAGGATCGGGGGGGAGGCGTCGGCGGTCGTCGGGAACACGCCGCTGGTGGCGTTGCGGCGGCTCGGCGAGGGGCTGGGGGCGGAGGTTTGCGTCAAGCTCGAGTACTTCAATCCCGGCGGCTCGGTCAAGGACCGGATCGGGGTAGCGATGATCGACGCCGCCGAGGAGGAGGGGTTGGTCAAGCCGGGGCACTCGGTGATCGTCGAGCCGACCAGTGGCAACACCGGGATCGCGTTGGCGATGGTCTGCGCCGCCCGCGGCTACGAGCTGATCCTGACCATGCCCGAGGGGATGAGCCGCGAGCGGGCGAAGCTGCTGCGCGCCTACGGCGCCGAAGTGCGGGAAACGCCCTCGCTGGGTGGGATGAACGAAGCGGTCGAGCTGGCCGAGGCGATCCGCGAGCAGCGCAAGGGCTTCACTCCGCAGCAGTTCTCCAATCCCGCCAACCCGGAGATCCACCGCCGCACCACCGCCGAGGAGATCTGGCGCGACACCGACGGCGAGGTCGGTGCCTTCGTCGCCGGCGTTGGCACTGGCGGCACGATTACCGGCGTCGGCCAGATGCTGCGCGAGCGCGCCCCCGACGCCTTGGTCGTCGCGGTCGAGCCGGTTACCTCGCCAGTCCTCTCGGGCGGCCCGCCGGGACCGCACAAGATCCAGGGGATCGGCCCCGGCTTCATCCCCGAGGCGCTCGATCGCAGCGTGATCGACGAGACGATCGGGGTCTCTGACGAGGACGCGCTGGAGACAGCCCGCCTGGTCGCGCGGCGCGAGGGTGTCCTGGCTGGGATCTCCGCCGGGGCCAACATCAAGGCGGCGCTGGAGGTCGCGGCAAGGCCGGAGCTGGCGGGGAAGAGGGTGGTGACGGTCGTCTGCGACTCGGGTGAGCGCTACGTGTCCCTACCCTTCTTTGCACCATGAGCGAGCGGCTGAAGCGCGTCGTCCGGGAGATCCGCAACGACGTGTCGGCGGCGCGGGATCGCGATCCCGCGGCGCAGGGGGTCTCGACCTTCGAGATCCTCACCAGCTGGGCCGGCGTGCAGGCGCTGCTCGCCCATCGCTTCGCCCACGCCCTGGAGGGCGCGGGAGTGCCGCTGGCGCCGCGGGCGATCGCCTACATGACTCGCTCGGTGACCGGGGTCGAGATCCACCCGGCGGCGCGGATCGGCGACGGCTTCTTCATCGACCACGGCGCCGGCGTGGTGATCGGCGAGACCGCCGAGATCGGCGAGCGGGTGACCCTCTACCAGGGCGTCACTTTGGGCGGCACCGGGTTCCAGCGCGGCAAGCGCCACCCGACCGTCGGCGACAACGTCACGGTCGGCTCCGGCGCCAAGCTGCTCGGCCCAATCGCGGTTGGCGATGGCGCCAAGATCGGCGCCAACACGGTCGTGGTCGAGGACGTGCCGCCAGGCACCACCGTGGTCGGCAACCCCGGCCACCCGGTCAAGGTCGAAGGCAGGCGGGTCGAAGGGCCGGACGCCGACTGGATCCACCTGCCCGACCCGATCGCCGAGGCGATCAAGGGCCTCTCCGAGCGGATCGCCGATCTCGAGCGGCGCCTCGCCGAGCTCGACGGCGGCAACGGAAAAGAGGGCCTCGACAGCGAGGAGAGCGGCTTGCGAACACGCACTGGCCGCTCCTCCGCTGGCGGCTGAGGACCGGCCGCGGCCGGGGCTATGCTCGACTTGTGACGCTCCAGGTCGACCCGGAAGCGATGCCCGACGCCTTCGACGAGGCCGCCGGCGCGCCCACCGAGCCGGGCGCCGACCGCGCCGAGCGGCTGCTGGCCGAGCTCAACGAACCCCAGCGGGAGGCCGTCCGCCACGGCGAGGGTCCGCTGCTGGTCGTCGCCGGTGCCGGTTCCGGCAAGACCCGCGTACTCACCCATCGGATCGCCTACCTACTCGCCACCGGCGCCGCCAGGCCTGGCGAGATCCTCGCGATCACCTTCACCAACAAGGCCGCGAACGAGATGCGCGAACGGGTCGAGGCCCTCGTCGGGCGCTCGGCACGGGCGATGTGGGTGATGACCTTCCACTCGGCCTGCGCGCGGATGCTGCGCGCCGACGCCGAAGCGCTCGGTTACTCGCGCAGCTTCACGATCTACGACGAGTCGGACTCGCTGCGGATGGCCAAACGCTGCATGGCCGAGCTCAGGGTCGACCCGAAACGCTACCCACCGCGGGCGATCCGTTCGCAGATCTCGGGCGCCAAGAACCAGCTGGTCGACGCCGAGTCCTACGCCGACGCGCAGGGCAGCGTCTTCGAGGAAGTCGTGGCGGAGGTTTATGGCCTCTACGAGAAGCGGATGCTGGCCGCCAACGCGATGGACTTCGACGACCTGCTGGTCCGCACGGTCAACTTGCTGGAGCTCTCCGAGCAGGCCAAGGAGCGCTGGCGCCGCACTTTCCGCCACGTGCTTGTCGATGAGTACCAGGACACCAACCATGCCCAGTACCGGTTGCTGCAGCTGCTCACAGCCGAGCACGACAACCTGATGGTCGTCGGCGACGCCGACCAGTCCGTCTACGGGTTCCGGCACGCGGACATCCGCAACATTCTCGACTTCGAGCACGACTTCCCCGCAGCGGAGGTTGTGACGCTGGAGCAGAACTACCGCTCCACCCAGACGATCCTCTCCGCCGCCAACGCGGTAATCGAGCACAACCACGACCGGCGCCCGAAGCAACTCTGGACCGAGATTGCGGGCGGCGACCCGGTGCAACTGAGCGAACTGTCCGACGAGCAGGAGGAGGCGCGCTGGATTGCGGGAGAGATCGAGCGTCTGGCCGAGGAGGAGGACGTGCAGCGAAAAGACGTCGCCGTCTTCTACCGGACCAACGCGATGAGCCGGGTCCTGGAGGACACGCTCAATCGCTTCAACGTTCCCTATCAGGTGATCGGCGGGACGAAGTTCTACGAGCGGGCCGAGATCAAGGACGCGATCGCCTATCTCAGCCTCCTGGCCAATCCCTCCGACCAGGTCTCCTTCGCGCGCATCGTCAACTCGCCGCGACGGGGAATCGGCAATACCAGCCAGGGCAGGCTTGGCTCGCACGCCAACACCACGGGCCTCTCGATCTGGGCCGTGGCCGGTAGGGCCGAGGAGGTACCGGGGCTGGGCGCGGCGGCGATCAAGGCGATTTCGCGCTTTCACGAGACGATGGAGGCCCTGCGCGAACGCGCCGAGGAAGAAGGGCCGGTGGCGGGGCTGCTCGAGGCGGTGCTGAACGAGACCGGCTACCTGGAAGCGTTGGCCGCCGAGCGCACGGTCGAGGCCGAGGGTCGGGTCGAGAACCTCGAAGCCCTGGTCGCCGGCGCCGCCGAGTTCGACATCGAGCGCGAGACCGAGGGCGAGAGCGACGTCACCCCGCTGGAGGAGTACCTGCAGCAGGTCTCCCTCTTCTCGGAGCAGGACAACCTGAGAGAGGACGAGTCGCTGGTCACCCTGATGACCCTCCACAACGCCAAGGGGCTCGAGTACGACACGGTCTTCGTGATCGGCTGCGAGGAGGGCTCCTTCCCGCACATGCGCGCCCTGGAAGAGGGTGGGGAAGAGGAGGAGCGACGCCTCTGTTACGTCGCAATCACCCGGGCCCGCCGGCGTCTCTACATGACCTGGGCGCGGGAGCGTCGTCTCTTCGGCCGTTCTGAGCGCAACCTGCCTTCCCGCTTCGTCGACGAGCTGCCGGCGGAGCTGACGGAGCGGCACTCGAGCGCCCCCGGCGGCGGGCTCGGGTGGCAGCCGGCGGAGTCGGGGGCCCCAGCCCCCGTCGATCCCGGGCCGGCGCTGGAGATGCAGGTGGGCGACGACGTCGTCCACGCCAGCTTCGGCGACGGGGTGGTGACCGGTGTCGAGCCCGGCGGGATCGTCGTCGTCCGCTTCGCCGGCGACGGCGTCGAGCGCAAGCTGATGGCCGACTACGCCCCGATCCGGAGGCGCTAGGACTTGGCCGCTCGACTGATCGACGGCAAAGCGCTCGGCGCTGCGGTGCGCGAGCGGGTCGCCCACGAAGTCGCCGCGTACGAGGCCGAGGCCGGCCGCGTTCCGGGACTGGCAACGGTGATCGTCGGCGACGACCCGGCATCGAAAATCTATGTGGACATGAAGCACAAGGCCTGCCAGGAAGCGGGCATGAAGTCGGTCCATCACGGCCTCGCCGCGGGGACGAGTGAAGAGGAGCTGCTCGAGCTGGTCGAGGCGCTAAACGGTGACAGCGAGGTCGATGGAATCCTCGTTCAACTTCCCCTTCCGGACCAGATCGACCCAGATCGGATCGTTGCGGGGATCGACCCTGGCAAGGACGTCGACGGGCTGACGCCGACGAGCGCCGGCCTGCTGGCGCACGGCACTCCCGGTTTCGTTCCTTGCACTCCCGCTGGAGTGATGGAGCTGCTGCGCCATGAGGAGGTCGAGCTGGAGGGAGCGGAGGCGGTGGTGGTCGGCCGCTCGAAGCTGGTCGGCGTGCCGGTGGCGCGGCTGCTGCTGGCCGCGAACGCGACGGTCACCGTTTGCCACTCGCGCACTCGCGACCTGGATGCCGTTTGCGCACGCGCCGACGTCCTCGTCGCCGCGGTGGGCGTGCCGCGGCTGCTCGGCGTCGCCGCGGTGAAGCCGGGGGCTGTGGTGATTGACGTGGGTGTGAACAGGACCGACGACGGCCTCTGCGGCGACGTCGACTTCGAGGCAGCGGCGGAGATCGCCGCCGCGATCACCCCGGTGCCTGGTGGGGTTGGTCCGATGACGATCGCGATGCTGCTTGTCAACACCCTCGCCGCCGCCCGCGCCTGGCCTAGTTCTTGAGTCCATCCAAAACGAAGCCTTGACGGCAAACTCGCTGACCTACCCGGAGGGTCGAAATTCCTCGAGGCAGACGATCCTGAGTTTGGGCTAGAAAACGCTTGCGCCAGGAACTTGAGAGGCCAGGCAGCGCATGGACGCTGCTCACCACGCTCGCTCTCGCTGGTAGTGCCTCGGCGAAACTGGTAGGCGAGTTCGAACGCTTCCAGTTCTGCCCCTTCCAGAACCTGGAAGTGAGGCGCTGCACCCACGCGGTCACCGAAGGCGGCGAAGTCGTACTCGGCTCAAAGAAATCGCCGATCGTCAACCCGGTCACCCTGCAGGGCGGCCTCGGTCCGGTCGACGAAGAAGAATTCCAGCCGTTCTTCGCCGCCACCAACGGCGAAACGCTGGAGAAAGTGCCGCAGCCGGTCCCCGGCGGCCTGCTCGGCCTGGTGCCGCCTGAAAACTCGCCACCGCTGATCGCCGCCCTGGTCAAACTGGCCGCCGAAAACGGCCTCACCGGCGTCAACGCGATCCTCGAACTGGCAAGGCCGGCGAATGAGATCAAAATCTCTGAAAGCCACATCGCCGAAGGGATCGGCCTGGGGCTGAAACTGCCGGTCAAGATCCGCCTTGACAACCCGCTCCTCGGTTCCAACTGCTACATCGGCTCCGAAAAAGCGCCTGTCTGGTGGGAACTGACGAGCGAAGCCCCCACAGGCAAACCCGGCGAAGTCGAATTCCTCGAGGAAGGCCGGATCCTCAAACTGTCCAACAACGTCATCTTCGATGACGCTTGGGCCGCTCCGGCAGCAAAAGGCTGCGGAGGGATTCTCCTCTCTGCCCTGATCGACCCAGTGATCAACGCCGCATCGGGCCTGCCTGACCCCGAAAACACCGCGATCCTCGAAAACACGATCCACAACGCCACCACCCTGGCGCTGCGCAAAATCGACTCTGAAAACCCCTAAGCGGTAGTTGTCATCACAAGCCCCCGGAGGCCGAGAGGCCTGCGGGGGCTTTAACGTAACCACACCGTTCAGTATCTCTTTATTTCCAGCAGACTAAAAAACATTTGGGCCAAATCCTTGACGATCGAGATAGCGGACGGCATGCTGGCCTGTGCGCTGGGGTCTCTGATTGTGCCCCACGCGTACATAAACCGATCAATGGGAGGACTCATGAACTATCGGAAGCAAGGGCTCAAGGCCCTTGGTCTCTCGTTCCTTGCCGTACTTGGTCTGATGGCGTTCGCTGCCAGTGCGGTGCAAGCATCGGGAAAAGTCACAGTCCCTGGCTTAGTCGGAACCTTCACCGTGGGAGTTGGTGGAGAAGCACATAATGCCTTAGCCAGTGACAGCAAACTATTTATCTTAAATCTGAATATGGAGATTTTCTGTCATACAGCCTCTGTGCCAGAAGGCTTACTTGAAAGCACGGGTACGGGCGAAGTGGAAATCTTATTCGAATCCTGCTTAGCCCAGGGTGTATCTGGCGGGAATTTATCGGGTTCTGTATGTCAGCTAAAACACATTACCGCGAGAGCTTTAGCGTTAATCATCTTACACTCAGGCAACACTAAATTAACACTTAATGGCTCAGGCGGACAGGAACATAAAACTGGAACTGGCTCACCCTATATCTTATTCACCCCAGCGCTCAAAAAAGAAAAATTAAACTTCGCAGTTGTAGTCAACGAAACTGAATGCGCTTTGCCGGAAGTCGCTAACGTCAAAGGTTGCGTGGTCGCAAAATTCAATACAAGCGGCAGTCAGGTAACTCACTTAATTTCAACTAAAGGATTGTTAGATTTATTCGGCTGCACTCTAAATTACGGCGCCAATATTGGCCATCTCGATGTCGATGCGCTTGTCAGATTGAACAATGTGCACGGGAGTCACGCAGGCCTCGCCTGGTCGGTGGAATAACCCACAGCAGCAACTGAGCTAGCAACACAGCAGCAACTGAGCACCAAGAAGCACACCCGCGACCCGGGACCGCCCCAAGCGGTCCCGGGTCATGCGGGGCCAGGGACACAGCACGAGAAGCAAACACAGGGACCAGCACAGGGAAGCACCAAGGTGGAAAGAACGAAGGGAGAGAGCATGAGCAGGGGCAGAAGCGCAGTAGAAGCGGTAAAGATCGGGTCGTCTCGGGGTTTCCTCTCCCTCGCGGCGATCGTCTTCCTCTCCCTCGCCCTAGCCCCCAGCGCCCTCGCCGCTCCCCCCGTCATCCTGCAGACCAGCGCCCTTTCGGTCTCCACGGAATCAGCCACCCTGCGCACCACGATCAACCCCGAAGGCAAAGCGACCAGCTTCTTCTTCGAGTACGGCACTGCTCCCTGCTCTGAGGTCCCCAACCCCTGCGCGCAGGCGCCGAAAGGAACGATCCCCCTCGGCACCGACCCGGTCGAAAAAACGCAGGCGATCGAAGGTCTCACCCCCGCCACCACCTACTTCTTCCGCGTCATCGCCAAAAACGCAGACGCGCCTGCCGGGGTCACTGGCCCCGACAGGACCTTCACCACGCTCTTTATCTCGCCTCCCTTCGGCCCCTGCCCCAACGACGCCCTGCGCGCCGGCCCCACCGGCGAAGGCCCGGGCCTTCGCCTCCCCGACTGTCGCGCCTATGAGCAGTCAAGCCCGGTCGACAAGAACGGCACCAGCCTCTTGGGCGAACAGCCGCCGCTGAGAGCCTCGATCGCAGGCAATTC
>CAWBIJ010000003.1:0-221232 GCA_963788975.1 uncultured Solirubrobacterales bacterium | reverse complement strand
ACACCCTGCGCCGTCTCGAGGATCGCGTGGATCAGGATCGGGCGCTCCAGCTTCGCCTTCGCCTCCAGCTGCGCGAGCAGGCGGTCGACGTAGTGGATGTCCCAGGCTCCCTCGACCTTGGGCACCATCACGACCTCAAGCTTGTCGCCGATCTCGGTGACCAGAGTGGTCAGGTCGTCGAGCACCCACGGGCTCTCCAGTGAATTGACCCGTGTCCACAGCGCGGTCTGACCGAAGTCCGACTCCTTGGCGGCCTTGATCAAGCCCTGGCGAGCCGCCTCCTTGCGGTCGACCGGGATCGCGTCCTCGAGGTTGCCTAGCAGGATGTCGGTCTTCTGCGCGATGTCGGCCGCCTTGGCGACCATCTTCTCGTTCGAGAAGTCGAGGAAGTGAATCATCCGCGATGGCTTGACGGGTATCTCGCGCAGCGGCTCGGGAGCGCCGATCGCCTGCGGCTGGAAGAAGTCTCTGGGGTTTCTCAAGCTGTTCCTCGCGTCCTTCGGGGGTTGGCCGGTCGGGCGGAAATCTAGTCCACCGTCACCACGGGCGACGGCGCATTTGCCGCCTGCCACCGCCCTAGAGTCAGTGGAGATGCCGGGGGCAGAGCGCGACAGCACGCAGGACTGGCTGCTGCCCGGGCACCGCATGCCGCCGACGATCGTTGAGCTGGAGGAGCGGATCGACGAGGCGCTGGCGACGGCGCGGGCCTCCGAGGTGGCGGTGATGACCGTCGGCTCGGCGGCGCTTGGCGCCGCCGAGCAGGCCCGGCGCGCGGCTGAGTTGGCGGAGCGGGCGGCCGGCACAGCCGCAAGCCTTGCCTCTGGTGTGCAGCGCCGCGATCGTGGTAGGGAAGAGTTGCCGACGCCCCCACCTTCCGCTTCCGCGTCGGGGAAGGACAGCATGCGCGACTTCAGCGAGCGGGCCGACCGCCTAGTCGAACGGCTGCAGCAGATCCAGCGGCTGCCACTTACCCGTCCAGGCGTTCAGCAGCACACCCTCTAACAGCCTTTCAGCCGCATCTGTTGACGGGTGAACGGTGTCATTAAGGCACCCGGGCCTCACTTTTCGGGAGGAACTTGAGCGAAACCAGTGAGATTGGCCAAATGTTTGATCTGCAAAATTAGTCAAACGTCCGCTTCGTTTGTACGGTCGAACGACCCCCTAACCCGGCCCACCGATGGGCCTCCCAGCCTCACGAGAGGCCCGATAAGTAAGGAGATTTCCCGTAATGATCGTTCGATCGACGGTAGTTCCACAGCTTCGCTGGTTGGCGCTGGCCCTATCGGTGTGCCTGGTCATGGTTGGCCTTTCGGCTGCCACCGCATCGGCCCAGTCTTCACAGAACACGCTCAGCGCGGTCAACCTCTGCATCAAGCGGAGCGGCACCGGCAAGGGCACCATCCGCCTCGTCTCAGCAAAAGCGAAATGCAAGAAAACTGAGCGCGGCATCCTGATCATGACCGGCTCGAGTCAGAGCGGCGTGCTTGGCGCCGAAGCCGGCAGCGGTCCGACCGGCGCGACCGGTCCGGCCGGCCAGCAGGGCGCGACTGGAGTCACGGGCCCCGAGGGTCCCGCTGGACTGGAGGGTCCGGAGGGCGACCAGGGTCCGCAGGGCGACCAAGGGCCACAGGGTCCGCAGGGACCCCAGGGTCCACAAGGCCCTCAGGGTGAGAAGGGCGCGACTGGCGACCAGGGCCCGCAAGGTGAGAAGGGCGCAACCGGCGATCAAGGCCCGCAGGGTCCGCAGGGTGCGACGGGCGATCAAGGCCCCCAGGGCGCCAAAGGCGACAAAGGTGACGTAGGTGCCACCGGCCCCGAGGGTCCCGCAGGTCCACAGGGCCCCGTAGGCCCCAAAGGTGACACCGGAGCCACCGGCCCAGAGGGTCCGCAGGGCGACAAAGGCGCTGACGGTGCCACTGGTCCCCAGGGTCCCCAAGGCGACAAAGGTGATGCAGGAGCTACCGGCCCAGAGGGACCGGCTGGTCCCGAGGGCGTGAAAGGTGACACCGGAGCCACCGGCCCAGAGGGCCCCAAAGGTGCCGACGGAGCCACCGGCCCAGAGGGTCCGAAAGGCGCTGATGGCGCCACCGGTCCCCAGGGTCCCAAAGGCGACCAAGGTGACGTAGGAGCCACCGGCCCCGAGGGTGCGAAAGGCGCTGACGGCGCCACTGGCCCCGAGGGTCCGCAAGGTCCCAAAGGCGACAAAGGTGACGTAGGAGCTATTGGTCCGGAGGGTCCGCAGGGCCTGAAAGGCGACGCTGGCGCCACGGGTCCCGAGGGCCCCAAAGGTGCCGATGGCGCCACTGGTCCCCAGGGTCCCCAAGGCGACAAAGGTGACGTAGGAGCTACCGGCCCAGAGGGACCGGCTGGTCCCGAGGGCGTGAAAGGTGACACCGGAGCCACCGGCCCAGAGGGCCCCAAAGGTGCCGACGGAGCCACCGGCCCCGAGGGTGCGAAAGGCGCTGACGGTGCCACCGGTCCCCAGGGTCCCAAAGGCGACCAAGGTGACGTAGGAGCTATTGGTCCGGAGGGTCCGCAGGGCCTGAAAGGCGACGCTGGCGCCACGGGTCCCGAGGGCCCCAAAGGTGCTGACGGAGCCACCGGCCCAGAGGGTCCTGCTGGTCCCCAGGGCGTGAAAGGTGACACCGGCACAACCGGCCCCGAGGGTCCGAAAGGCGCTGATGGCGCCACCGGTCCCCAGGGTCCCCAAGGCGACAAAGGTGACGTAGGAGCCACCGGCCCCGATGGTCCGAAAGGGGCTGACGGTGCCACTGGTCCCCAGGGTCCGCAGGGCGACAAAGGTGACGCAGGAGCTACCGGCCCAGAGGGACCGGCTGGTCCCGAGGGCCCCGTTGGCGCTACCGGCCCAGAGGGTCCGAAAGGCGACAAAGGTGAGACGGGCGCCACTGGCCCGGCTGGTCCCGAGGGTCCAGTAGGTCCGCAGGGTCCGAAAGGCGACACCGGAGCGACGGGCCCCGAGGGTCCCCAGGGCCTGAAAGGTGAAAAAGGCGCTCAAGGTGAAAAAGGCGATGAAGGCAAACAGGGCCCGACCGGCGCGACCGGTCCTTCCGGTCCGATCTCGGGAGTGACGGTCGTCACCGCGACCACCCCGGCGACTAAAGGTGACACTGCAGCCACTGCCGTGTGCGCCGGGACAAACGTCGCCATCGGTGGCGGCAGCAGCACCAACGATCCTGACGACAACGACAACGACGTATCGCTCTCGGCGCCGGTCTCCGGCACCTTGGCTGCTGGCAGCAGGCCGCTCGCCGCGAACGGCGCAACGCCGACTGGCTGGCGCGCTCAGTACCCGGATGCGAGCACCAATTCCACGACGACGGTCTACGTCATCTGCGCGCCGTCCTCGTAAGAAACTAATCCGCCCTGACTGGACGGGACAACGCGGGGGCGGGACGGCTTGGCCGTCTCGCCCCCGTTTACGTTGTGGGTCGAATCCTCAGTCGGCCGCTACGACCTGGCCTGAGTTGACCAGGTCCAGTGCCCGTTCGAAGTCGGGGTCGTAGACCTCGATCTGGGCGTCGACGCCGGGGTAGACGAGGTAGACGCTGCCGGGCTGGTTGCGGTTGAAGTAGACCGTGGCGCCGCCAGGGGCTTTGGCCAGCACCCCACCGGGTTCTCTGCCTTGGCGTTTCAGCTTGGCCAGCGCGTCCTCGTCCTCGTAGGTGCCGATGGTGAGGAAGTCAGGCTGGGGATCGCCGGCCTCGGCGTCCCTGGTCAGGTAGCGCACATACGTCCGGTCCGCGGCGGGACGGCTCAGCTCGAGCTCCGTCCCCGCCTGCTCGCCAGCCCAGTAGATCGGTGGCTCCTCGGCTGCTTCCTCGCGCAGCGAGTCCACGCTGACGATCTGAGCCTCGCTCGAGCTGCTCGGCGAGTCATCGCCATCCTCGTCGCGGAGCGCGATCCAGAGGATCAGGCCGATTGCGAGCACTGCCGCCACCGCCAGGCGCAGGCGGCGGTTGCCGCCGGCCGACTCCTTGGAGCTCGCCTGCCCGTTCTTCGTACTCTCCATTCGGCGAACCCTAGTCACGCCCCCGGAGGGGACCGAGGGGTTCAGTCGCAGTGGGTGCCGAAGTGCTGGGCCCAGACCCGGGTGCCGTCACGGCCTCCGAGGGAGCCGACCTCGATGCTGAGCCCCAGATCCGTGTAGCTGCCGAGGAGGTTGTCACGGTGCGTCGGAGAGCGCATCCAGGCCCGGAAGGTGGCGCGCACCGTCCCCTCCCGGCCGATCCCCCAGGCGAGGTTCTCGCCGACCCGCCAGCAGCTCTCGCCGATGTAGCCGGTTTCTCTCATCCAGAAGGTGAACTCCCGCCCGCAGGCGGAGTGGCTGAAGCTGTCGCAGTCAATCACGTCGAGCGCCTTGCTCCGCGCCGACGCGTCCAGCTCCGACACGCCGATGAGGCTGCTCAGCCCGATCTGGAGGCGGGCGAAGTCTGTCATGCAGCGCATAGCCTGCACCTGCGTCTCGGCTGATGCCTCGAGGCTGTTCTGGCCCGGGCAAGCGGCTGGCGGTGCGATCAGGCGGCTGGCATGCGCGCTTTGGGCGAGCGCCAAGCTGCCGAGCGAGAGGGCGAGGACGAGTGCGAGCGTGCGCTTCACGTCTACCCCTCTCGTCACCCGGCGCTCGTCTGAGATACCCGATCTCCTCCCTGGACGAATATATGAGCTTGGAGGCGGCGCCGTCAACATCGGCTAACGGCCGCAGCGAGAGCCGAAGTGCTGGACCCAGACCCTGGCGCCTTCGCGTCCCCGCAGCCTGCCGGCCTCCAGGCCGATCCCCAGGTCCTTGTAGGGGCCGAGAATGTTTCGCCGGTGCTCCGGCGAGTGCAGCCAAGCTTGGAAGATCGAGCGCGTGGTCCCATGCCGAGCCCCCCAAGCGATGTTCTCCGCCACGCGCCAGCATGAGCCGAGGTAGCCGCTCCTCTTCATCCAGTATGTGAATGAGCGCCCGCAGGCGAAGTGGCTGAAGCTGTCGCAGCGGAGGATGTCCTGGGCCTTCCGTCGCGAGGAGGCGCTGAGAGAGGGAGCGCGCGCAAGGCCGCCGAGGCCGGCCCGCCGCCTGGCGACGTTGGTCATGCAGCGCATTGCCTGCAGCTGCTGCCCAGCCGACGCGTCCGCGTCGCCCAGGTGCGGACAGGCGGTCGAGGGTGCGATCAGCGGCTTGCGCGGCGCTGCGGTCGCAGTGGGCGACAGCGCCAGCGCCCCGAGCGAGATCAGGGCAAGGACGATTGAAAGCGCGCGCTTCACTCATGTCTACTCGGTCATGCCCCGCACATTGCTGAGCCGTACATCGATCCTGGCGGACGCACGTATGACGAAATGGGGACGATTCGAGGTAGGCGAAGCGTCGATATCCTTCGCTTCCCGCGCCGCGCGGAGCTTCACCCCGCCGGCCCGCCCACCCCCGACCGAGGCTAGGAGCAATGGCAGTAGAGACCGCCGCCTACAGCGAGCAGACCGATATCCAGCGCGACATCACCGAAATGGTGCGCCAGTTCGTCGACGAGAAGATCATCCCCAACGCCGAGCATTACGACCATGAGGACTCCTTCCCGGAGCCGATCGTCGAGGAAATGAAGGAGCTGGGCCTGTTCGGGGTGACGATCCCCGAGGAGTACGGAGGCATGGGCCTCGACCTGACGACCTACGCGATGATCGTCGAAGAGCTCTCGCGCGGCTGGATCTCGATCTCGGGCGTCGTCAACACCCACTTCATCGGCTCCTATCTCTTGATGAAGTTCGGCACCGACGAGCAGAAGGGCTACTTCCTGCCGAAGATGGCGACGGGGGAGATCCGCGCCGCCTTCTCCCTCTCCGAGCCCGAGGTCGGCTCCGACGTGCAGGGGATCAAGGCGACGGCAAAGAAGGGCGACGATGGCAAGTGGGAGCTGAACGGCCAGAAGATGTGGGTCACCAACGGTCTCGGCTCCAGCGTCGTCTTCGTCCTGATGAAGACCGACACGAAGGCCGAGCCCGCTTACAAGGGGATGACCTGCTTCATCACCGAGAAGGAGCCTTGGAAGGAAACGAACGAGGGCGACTTCGCCGGTCTCGTCGTTCCGCCCAAGATCAAGAAGATGGGCTACAAGGGCGTCGAGTCGACCGAGCTCGTCTACGACGGCTACCGCTGTCCCCCCGAGCGTGTGCTCGGTGGCGAGGATGGGGGCGTCGGCCAGGGCTTCGTCCAGATGATGGATGCGCTCGAGGTCGGTCGCGTCAACGTCGCCGCCCGCGGCGTCGGCATCGCCCAGCGAGCCCTCGAGCTCGCCCTCCGCTACAGCCAGGAGCGCAAGACCTTCGGCAAGCCGATCGCCCAGCACCAGGCGATCCAGTTCAAGCTCGCCGACATGGCGACCAAGATCGAGGCGGCTCGTTTGCTCACCCGCAAGGCGGCGCGGATGAAGGACGCCGGCGAGCGCTCCGACCTCGAGGCGGGGATGGCGAAGCTGCTCGCCTCGGAGACCGGCAAGGAGTGCGTCGAGGAGGCCTTCCGCATCCATGGTGGCTATGGCTACTCGAAGGAGTACGAGGTCGAGCGCCTCTACCGCGACGCGCCGTTGCTCCTGATCGGCGAGGGCACCTCTGAGATCCAGCGCATGGTGATCGGCAAGAAGCTGCTCCAACGCCACAAGATTTAAGGCGAAGCAAGAAGAAGAAAAGGCCGCCCGAAGGCGGCCCTTTTCTTTTATGGACTGAGTTACGGTTAGCTGCCGGTGCGGGTGCGCGTCTGGGTCTGGCCCTGGGTTCGGGTCTGGGTCCCAGTGTTGCTGTTGCGGGTGTTCGTGTTGGTGTCGTTGTCGTTGGTGGTCCCGCGGGTCGAGTTGCCGTTGTGGCTGGTGTCGTCGGTGCCCAGTCGGGTCCGTGTGTCGTTGTCGTTGGTAGTGCCCCGGGTCGAGTGCCCGTTGGCGCTGGTGTCGTCGGTCGCCGCGGCGCTGGCGTCGTCATCGTCGTCGTGACCGCCGCCCGGGCCCCTGTTGTCATCGTCGTCATCGCCGCCGCCAGGCCCGCTGTTGCTGCCCTTGGCGACCGCGGCCGGCAGGTCGCCGATCAGGCCCGCCGCGTTGGCGGCCCAGAAGAGGGGCACTGCGCCGAATACCAGAAGCGCCAGGAAGAGCGCCCCGACTTTCCGCAATGCCGGCGTTTGCCCGGGCAGCAGGGCGTCGTCTGCCTGCAGACTGCTGAAGACACGCGCCGCGGGAGATACCGCTCGCGTCCCGGTGCTTTGCGTTGACATCTTGCCCTCCTCGTCTTGCATAAATGGCCGGTTACCCACTTGGGTGTCCCAATAACCCGAGCATCCGCCCAAGATCACGCGAGATCAGACGCCGATCGCACCGCGCCGCGTGAGGCTGATCTTGCGGGGCAGCTCGGCCACCAGCGGCTCGAGCCGCTCGACCACGTCGCCGCAACTGGGGCGACGGGCCGGATCGCGTTCGAGGAGCTCGGCGAGCAGCGTTCGCAACGCCTCCGGTACCTGGATCGGCAGCTCACGCGGCTTCTGCTCCAGCTGCGGGAAGCGCTCCGGCCCCTCCTCGCCGGATCCCGCAGGGAACGGCTTCTCGCCCGACACCGCGTGGAAGAGCGTCGCCCCCAGGCCCCAAGCGTCCGCGGCCGGTCCGATTCGCGCGCCCGCCGACTCGCCCACGCATTGCTCCGGGGCCATATAGGGGTCGGTGCCGATTGGGCCCTCCGTCTTCGCGGCTCGCTCAAGGGTGCGGGCGATGCTGAGGTCGATCAGCCGCGGCGGCACCCCCATCACGATGTTGTCGGGCTTGACGTCGAGGTGGACGTAGCGGGAGTTGGCCATGTACTGCAGGGCGCCCGCGACGTGCACGGCCAGGGGGAGGAGCTGCTCGAGCCCGATCGCCCCGTCACGCTTGATCAGGCGGCGCAAGGACGGACCCTCCAGGTGCTCGACCAGCACGTGCGGGTACGGCCCGTCCAGGACCGTGCCGAAGCTGCGCACCAGCACCGGGTGCGCCAGCTCGTCCAAGACCTCGATCTCACGCGAAAGGTCGCGCAGCGCCTTCTCGTCCTCGGCTTGGTCGGGGCGCAGCGCCTTTGCCACGCCGAGGGCGAACAGCGACTCGTCCCAGACTAGGCAGACCTCATAGCGGTTGCCGCCGCCGATCGTCTTCAGGACGACCCGGCCGGGGGCGATCTCATCGCCTTCCTCGAACCGCCAGCTCGCATGCTCGCTCACCCTGAGAAGGGTAAGCACCTCGCGGTCTCGGCTAGCATCGGCGAATGCGGTGGGCCGCCAAGCTAGACCTCGCGGCCGGAATCCTGCTTGGCCTCGCCCTCGGTCTCGCCTGCGCCTATCTCGTGATCTTCGTGATCGGCGGCGGCGGGGACACCTCTTCTATCTCCACCTCGACTCCGGATCGCGCGGAGGACCAGCCTATGAAGAGCGAGCCTGCCGATCGAGCCGCTCCCCCACAGCCTTCGCAAAGACGATGAGGCGCTGGTCGGCACTGTAAAGCGGGTGGCAGGTAGTGAGGACGAGTCGCTCGTAGCCGACGTCGTTCACCACCCAGACGTCAGTCGGATCGACGATTTCGGTCTTCTGCACGCGGTAGAAGATGGTCCCGTAGGGCATCTCCAGCGTGATGCGGTCGCCGCGCTCCATCGAATCGGCGTAGCGGAACGGGGCACCGTAGGTAGTGCGGTGGCCGGCGATCCCGACCGTGCTTCCCTCTCCTGGGAACGGCGTCTCGGGAAAATGCCCCGGCCCCTTCTGGAGACTGGCGGTGTCGGTGCTCTGGACGACTATGACGTCGAGGTCGTCCATCTCAGGCGCACGGAGGCGTGCAATCGCCTCCCCGCTGTCCACTCGGGCCGCGAAGCGCCGGGCCAGGGCCGCCATTCGAAGCTTGCGGCTGCGGATCCGCGCGACGGCGCGGCGAGCGGCCCGGTTTGGGTAGCTCGCTTCGGTGTCGCTGAGCTGGTCTTCGGCCTTTCCCTGCTGGACCGAGGCATAGATCGAGGACAGCGGCTCCTTGTAGACCAGGGTGAGGCCCACCTCCACGAACAGCACCAGCCCGGCCGTGACCAAGGCGATCGAGAGGATGCGAAGGAAGCGCGCCACTGAGTGCATTCTGCATCACCCGTGGTGAGGAGGCAGGGGGCCGCCGGGGTGAGGCTGGGGCCCACACGCCGATATCCTTGCGCGAATGGCGTCGACCTCCGACTTGATCCGGACCGCGGTCGAGCGCTTCCAGGCCGAAGTCCCGGCGCTGCAGAACCTGAAGCTGGTCTTCGGCCTGGAGCTGAGGGGACGCGGCGACATCCAGCTCTACCGAGTCGAGCTGCCGGGGCCGAAGATCAGCAAGGACCTGGCCCAGGACGAGCGCGTGCTGGTTCAGGTCGACAGGCCGCAGTTCAACCAGTTGGCAGAGAAGGGCACCCTGAAGAGCTACCGCAAAGCGGTCGAGACCGGACACCTCAAGGCAACCGGGGATTCCAACGTGAAGAAGCTCGTCGCCCAGGTGGTCGAAAAGCAGGAGCAGCGGGCGCGGCTGAAGCGGGTGCACTGACCCCTGCCGAAGAGGCTGTCCATGGGCGGTTGTGGGCTACCATCCCGCGCCGTCAAATCCAGAGGAGACCTACGACCGATGAGCGAGCAGGAGTACGAGCTGACCACCGACCAGGCTGAGCGCGAGGCGTCCGGAGCGCATAGCTACGGCCGCTACCTCGAGGAGTTTGAGGTTGGCGCCGTTTACAAGCACTGGCCGGCAAAGACCGTGACCGAGGCCGACGATCACCTCTTCTGCCTGATCACGATGAACCATCACCCGCTGCACATCAACGACGTCTACGCCAGCGGTTCCCAGCAGGGCCGCAACGTCGTCGTCGGGCCGCTGGTCTATTCACTAGCCCTCGGCATGTCCGTCTCCGATGTCTCGGGCAAGGCGATCGCCAACCTCGCCACCGAAGACCTCAGCCACCCCAATCCGGTCTTCCATGGCGACACGCTCTTCTGCGAGACCGAGGTGCTCGAGGTCAAGCCCTCTAAATCGAAGCCGGACCGCGGCGTGGTCAAGGTTCACACCCGGGTCCTGAACCAGGAGGGAGTTCTCGTCGCCGAGTTCAAGCGGTTGGTTCTGGTCCCTCGCAAGTCGCCGGGATGAGCTTAGGACGGGCTGCCGGGGCCGTTTCGGCTGGACGGATTAATTAGGTCGACGAGGCAGATTGCGCTGCTACCGTAATTGGATGCCAGGGAAGCCTAGGCGCGGGCTCTTTGCCGCTGGGCTGAGCTGCCTGGCAACCATTGGCTGCGCTGCGACGTTCGGTGCCCCCGCGGCGATGGCCGAACACGGCCTGCCGCACTTCACCGATGCGTTCTTCAGCCAGGAGGCGGCCTTCGGCTTCGCCAAGCCGATCGGGATGGCGATCGCCCCCGACGGGCGGATGTTCTTCGTCGACGACGCTGGCATCGTCAAAACGAAGGCGGCCGGGATCGGGGGCAAAGCCACAGAACTCTTCGACCTCAGCGATCACGTCAATGAAGTGCAGGACCGCGGGCTGATCAGCATTGCCGTCGATAAGGGCTACGGCACCGTTAACCGGAGCATCTACCTCGCCTACGTATTCGAGGATCGCAGCGCCGAGGAACTGGAAAACGACCCGTCGCTCAGCTTGATTCCAAAGACCCAGCGACTGGTACGCGTCGAGGTGCCCCTTGTGCTGCCTCCTGCCGACGAACCAATCGAGCTCGAGCCGGAGGACGAGCAGGTGATCCTCGGTAGCTACAGCAGCGAACCCGGCGAGCCCGGTGTGCCCTTCTCGAAAACGCAGGCCTGCCCGCAGCCCAGTGACCTGGTGAATGGCAATTGGAGCGTCGCCAACGAAACGGACTGCATCCCTTCGGACTCACACGAGCACACGATCGACAGCGTCCGGGTCGACCCGGCCGACGGCACGCTCTGGGTCTCAGTCGGCGACGGCGCCACGGGCGCGTCGACGCTCAACCCGCTGTCGTGGCGCTCGCAGCGAAACGAGAGCTACTCAGGGAAGGTCCTGCACGTGAGTACGGTGGGGAAAGGCCTCTCCGGCCATCCCTTCTGCCCGTCCGAGTCCGACCTGACGAAGACCTGCACCAAGGTCTATGCCAAGGGCTTCCGCAACCCCTACCGCTTCTTCCTTCGCCCCGCTCCAGATGGGCGCCCGGTCGTTGCCGACGCGGGGTGGGAGACCCGCGAGGAGCTGGACCTGGCCGAACCCGGCAAGAACTACGGCTGGCCGTGCCGGGAGGGCTCGGTCCCGACCCCGACCTGGAACGAACGGCCCGAGTGCACGGCACTGTCCCCGGCCACGTTCACCAAACCCCTCTATGACTACCCGCAGATCGAGGACGGCGCGATCATCGGAGGAATCACCTACAACGGTAAGGTCGGCGCAGACAGCTCGCTCGCTTACCCGGCGGAGTACAAAGGCGCGATCTTCTTCAATGACTACGGCAGCGAGCAGGTCTGGTACCTGCGGCTCAACGAAGCGGGGACCGGCATCGCGCCGGGCTATCCCAAGCTGTTCGCCGAAGACCTGATGGCAGTGGACTGGGCGACAGCCCCCAACGGCGAGCTGATGTACGTCGACATTGGCTTCGGAACCAGCAATTTCGCCCACGTCCGTCAGATTTCCTTCGACCCGAACAATGCCGCACCGGAAGCGGTGGCAAAAGCGGACAAAACGTTCGGGAAAACGCCACTGACCGTGCAGTTCGATGGCTCGGGCTCGAGCGACCCGGACGGGGACGAGCTCGAGTTCGCCTGGGACCTGGACGGCGATGGCGAAACTGACGACAGCACCGACGAAGAGCCGGAAAAAACTTACACAGACGAAGACCCCGTCACCGTGACCCTTCGCGTCGACGATGGCAACGGCCACCAGGACACGGCCCTCATCGAGCTGTTCCCAGGCGACAAAGGTCCTCCGGTTCCAAGCTTCACCGCCGGCCCGACGACCTACGTGGATGGCAGCCAGATCGTTCTGGCGGGCGAGGGCACGGATCCCGACGATGGCGACCTCGACGCGGATGCGCTCTCCTGGAGCGTGAAGCTCGACCACGCCGGTACTCACATCCATCCCTGGATGGAAGAGCAGGGTGACGATTCGATCCAGTTCACCACCGATACCGCTCACGATGCCCCCTCGACCTACATCGTCGACCTGACCGCGACCGACTCGCACGGCCTCAGCGCGACCACGACGAGGATCCTGAAACCCGTGACGAGGGCGGTGCGGATCGAGGGAAGCCCGTCGGGCGGCCCGATCACCTATGCCGGCTCCAACCTGACCACGCCGTTCGCAAAGCAATCTACGATCGGGTTGGTTGCGACCCTGTCGGCGGCGCCGAGCTTCGCACAGGGCGGCTCGCTCTTCACGTTCGATCGCTGGCTCGACGGAGCCCCGCGGATCAGGAATCTCGTCGTGCCGGACCACGATGTCACGCTCACGGCGCTCTACCAGGGCCCTCCACCTGTCTCCAGCCCCGGGCCGGAGGAGCCGCCGAAAGATTCTGCCGGCCCGCGGCTCTCCTTCAATCCCAAACGCGGGTTCGTCGCGGGCTCCAAAGCACTGCTGCGCGGTGACGTCAGCGATCCGAGCGGAGTGAAGCGGGTCCGCGTGGCGTTGCGGGCGGTCTCCAAGGAGAAAGGCCTCTGTCGCTGGTGGTCTCGGGGTCGCGAGGGCTTCGCCAGCCCCCGCAGCTGCAGCAAACCCGCCTACATGACGGCGCGGCTCGAGGGCCGGGGAGCAGCTCGCCGCTGGGTCGTGGCGCTTGGCGGTCCCTTGGAGCCGGGCTCCTACCTGCTCTTCTTCCGTACCGTGGACAGTGTCGGCAACGTCGGCCGTGGACCTGGCGGGCGCGCCTCGGTGTCACTCGTGGTCAGCGGCGGAGGCTCGAGCAAATCGAGTGCCCGCCCGCACGCGCACCATCACACTCACCACCGCGCGAACCACTGAGGCAAGGCAAGGGCCGCGCGCAGGATTTCCGGTTCGATGCCGCCGGTGATGCGGGGGAGAGCGAGCCGATCGAAGTCATGGCCGGATCGCAGGAAGCCGCCGTGGTATGCGAAGGCGAGTGCGACGTCCTCCGCCTCGAGGGCCGACCGGGTCGCGGCGTCGAAGCTGTCCGGTTCGCCGATCGGATAGGCGAACATCCGCATAGGACGCTCCAACTCGGCTTCGATGCGCCGCGCGCAGTCGGAGACCTGCTGCTGCTGCCCTGCGGCGCTGAGGCGGGAGAGGATGGGGTGGTCGACGGTATGGCCGCCGATCTCCATCCCTGCGTCGCGCAGGTCGCGAACCATGTCCCAGGTCAGCCAATCCTCTCGCACCGTCTCCGGGTCGCAGCGTCCGCACCCGCTTGCCCCCCCGACCCAATCCAAAAAGGCCTCTCCCCGGTCGCCTGGTAGTTCCTTGTAGCGGCTGAGCAGAGCCTCTGCCGCGTGGTCCGGCGTCATCTCAGCGAAATCCAGACCTGCCGCCAGCCACTCGCCGGCCGGAAGCGCCTGTCGCGGGCCGCTGTGCGCCATCCACGGCAGCTCGTACCACCACGGGGCTCGAGGCCGGTCGATGAAGCCGGTGGTGATGAAGAATGCCGCTGTCACGCCATGGGACCGCAGCACGGGCAGGACGTCCGTTGCCCACTCGCGATAGCCGTCGTCAAAGGTCAGCATCACGTGGCGGCCCCGGGGCGGTGAGTCGAGCGCCAGCAGCTCCTTGGGCGAGATCACCTCCGCATACCGACGCAGGAAGGTCAAGCGCTGGTCGAAGCCGTCGATCGTCGCATCCCATAGGCCCGGCTCCCAGGCGCTGGTGCCACGGACGCCGATGCGGTGAAAGCAAAGCGTGAGGACCCCGCTCCAGGTGGGCAGCTTGCGCAGCACAGCGCCTGCACCGCTGCGCGAGAGCAGGCGCGCTCCACGCGCGAGCTTCGTTCCGTCCACTTCAGGCCTCCGGGCCGGCCGCTGCCGGGCGACGAGCTGAGCGCAGCTTGCGAAGCTGATCCCACAGTTCGCGCAGCGCCTCGAAGGCGAACAGTCGTGTCGCAATCAGACCGCCGGCGGCCCCAAGCACACATCCGGCAATCAGCTCCGCCCCTGCGGGACCATCTGTCACGAGTCGTCCTGCACCTGCTCCCACCGCAACGCCGACCGCCGCGATCAGCGCAGGCCGGGTGGCATCGACGAAGGAGCGTGCGCTGGTCTCGAGCGCGCGGAGTACGAATCCGATCTGGACCACGCACATCAGGACGGCGACAGCCGCACGGGTCCAGGCCACGGCCACGATCCCGTGCGGAGCGACGGTGACGATCGCCGCGATCATGATTGCGATCTCAACGGCGTCGATGGTCGCCAGGACACGCTGTCGTCCCAGTGCCTTGAATACGTCGCCCAGCGGAAAGGCGAGCGCCCCGATGCCTGCCATGATCGCGATTGCAGAGGTGACTCCTCCCGCCGACTCCCACTTTGCCGAGAAGAGGACCACGATCAGGGGCGTCGCGACAATCGCTAGGCCGGCGGCGACAGGCAGGGCATAGAGGGCCTGAAAGCGGAGCAGGCGCAGCGTCGAGCGGGCGAGGTCGCCTTGATCGGTGGCGCGCTTCTGCGAGAAGGCGGGGAAGGCGACCTGGGAGGTGTTCCACGCCACCGTTTCTATCAGCAGCTCCGGGACCCGAAAGGCGATCGAGTAGAGGCCAAGCGCGCGCTCGCCGAGAACCCGTCCCACGATCGCGGTGTCGGCTCGCGTGCGCACGACAGAGAGCACCTCGAGCACCGCGGCGCCGCTCCCGTAGCTGGCCATTCCACGGACGATCTTGCGGTCGAGCTCGAACGTCGGCCGGAATGGCGAGACGATCCACTGGGCAACCGTCCAGGCGGCGGCGCCGGCCAGCATGCCGATCACCAGGGCGGCGGCACCGAGTCCAGCGAACGCCAGCCCAATGGAGAAGGCGGCGCGAACCGTGGCGCGGACGATCTGGGGGATTGTGCGCCGCTTGAAGTCCATGCCGCGCAGCAGCAGGGCGTCGTGGATGTTGCCGAGCCCGACGAACAGCAGCGTCAGCGCGCCCAGGCGGAACAGGTCGGCCTCGTCTCCAGCCCTGAAGAAATCGGCTACCAGAGGGGCACAAGCCACCCCGACTCCGGCGAGGAGCACGGCAATGATCAGGTTGAGCGTGAAGGCCGACTGGACCCGCTCCGTGACCCCGCGCTCTTGCTCGTAGACGACGGTCGCCTTCATCCCCAGATCGCTGCCCAGTTCGATGAAGCTGAGGAATACGACGATCGCCGCGACCACGCCGAACTCCGACGGGGTGAGAAGGCGGGCGAGAACCAGGATCGAAATGAAGTTGACGGCCTTGTTGCCGAGCAGGCTCGCCGCCGACCAGAGCAGGCCGTGACGGGTCGATCGACCCCAGTCGGAGTCGCTCATGAAGGGTGTTTGGCTTCGCTCATCGCTTAAGTCTCGGCTTCGCCAAGCCGAAGCTGAACCCTACGGCGATGACGGCAAAACCTTGGCGAGCTATCTTGGGACGACGGATGCCTAGCGGTGTGAGAGGGGAAGCTGATGCAGCGGCTGCAGCGCGCGCGGCTGCCGGGGCGGTGCATCCCGAGGCTGGTCCCGGATACTGGTTTTCGAAGCGGGTGCTCGACATCCTCGCCTCGAGCCTGGCCTTGCTGGTGTTCGGCCTGCCGATGCTCGTGATCGCGCTCTTGATCAAGTTCAGCGACACTTCCGTCCCGATTCTCTTCAGGCAACCGCGAACTGGCTTGGGAGGTCGTCGGTTCCATTTGTTGAAGTACCGGACCATGGTGGCCAACGCAGAGGAGCTGAAGGAGCAGCTGCGCGACCGCAGCGAAGTGGCCTGGCCGGACTTTCGGCTCAAGAACGACCCGCGAGTGACCCCGCTCGGACGCTTCTTGCGCAGGACGAGCCTCGACGAGCTGCCGCAGTTCATCAACGTGCTGAAGGGGGACATGACGCTCGTCGGCCCTCGCCCGACCAGCTTCGAGGCGGGCACCTATGACATCTGGCAAACCGGCAGGCTCGATTTCCGCCCCGGCCTAACGGGTCCGTGGCAGGTATGGGGCCGGACCTCGATGAACTTCGAGGAACGCTGCCGGCTCGAGATCAGCTTCTTTCGCAAGCCCTCGCTCTGGCAGGATTTCCGCCTTCTGCTGGCGACGGTACGCGTCGTCTTCAGCCGCACCGGAGTCGCATGACAAGCTCTGCGATCAGGCTCGCGGCTCTCGCCGCGGCGGCGATGGTGCTGGTGGCGGGGATCGCTTTCGCGATCGTGCGCGATCGCGACTACGAGAGCGTCGCCACCGTCGTCCTCGCGCCTGATGCGAAAGACCCCGAACTCGTCGGTGGCCTGCTCGAGTCATTTGAACGATCGGGAACCTTGGGTACGTACGTCGAGCTGATGGCGTCTGACGACACGACCGCCGAGGCGCGCGCGTTGGGCGTCGACATCACGGTGCGGTCCATACCGGACACCCGCACGATCAGGCTAATCGCCACCGGTGGGGAGGACGAGGTGCAGCCGGCGCTCGACTCGGTGATCGTCGCGACCGGCGAAAAGCAAGAGACCCTGAGCGACCTCTTTGCGCCCGCCGTGCTGGAGGAACCCTCGACGCCGGAGCTGGCGGGCCCCGGTGCTGGCTTGGTGCTGCTCGCGACACTGCTCCTGGCGGGCTTCGCTGCCCTCGCGGTGGCGCTGATCCTGCGCCGCGTCGCCGAGCCCATCAACGCGCCCCGGTCTCCCGAGCCGCGCTCAGGCAAGAAGGCATCCAAGCGAGATCGCGCCACCTCGTCCAGTTAGCTCCATGCGCGCAGCCCCGGCCCCTGCGCTGAACGCGACCCCGGGCGTCATGCTGGCACTGGGGGCGATCTTGATCGCGGTCTTCGCCGCCTTGGTCGCGCTCGGGCTCGTCTCCCGCGAGCCCGCTGTCCTTCCGGTGCTGCTGCTTTTCGGTGTTCTCGCCGTCTTCCTGCTCGAGCGACCCGCCTGGATAGTGCCGGTGTTCATCGCCCTCACCTGGGCGGCTTTGCCTGGCCGCATGTACGCCGGCCTTCCTTCTCCAGTCGAAGTCGGGGGTTTGCTCCTGCTCGGCCTCGCTGCGTGGCGGGCCTTCGAGTGGCCGCGCCTGGCTGCCACAACGCTTCTCGTCAGCGTGTTCTTGGCGCTTCCGCTCCTGGTCTCGGCTGCGGTCAGCCCCGAAGGCGCAATGGTCCCTGGCGGGGAATTGCGCGAGCTGGCCTTCATCTTCATCGGGGCGCTGTGCGTGTTCGGCGCGGGCAGCGTGGAACGGGTCATCATCGCCCTCGTCGTGGTCGCGGCGGTACTGGGGCTCGGCGGCATTTCCTCAGTGCTTATCGGCCCGACCGAACTCTTCCCGCTCAGCGTCGAGCCGGACTTCGTCATCAACCGGGAGGCGCCGCGCGCGGCGGGCCCGTTCGGCGAGCCCAATTTCTACGCCCTCTCGATGGCCGCGCTGGTGCCGCTCGCCCTGTTCCTTGTGACGAAGGGCGGCTGGAAGCGCAATCTCGGCTTCCTGGCGCTGGTTGCGGTCGCCGGCGGCATCCTCGCCGCCGGCTCACGCGGTGCTGCCCTCGCGATGCTGTTTGCGCTTGCGGCGGTCGCTTTCTCCACTCCCAACCGGCAGCTGCGCCTGGCCGCGGTCGCCACCGTGCTGGTGGCGGCGGCAACCATCCCCCTCTTCGCCAGCCAGGCGAGCAGCTCGGCCAGCCGGACTGTCGGCGGGCGTGCGACGGAGAACACGATCGCCCTCACCATGTTCAGCGACCACCCCGTCACAGGGGTTGGCCCCGGCCGCTACGAGGGCCTCTACCGCGACTACAGCCGCAACATCGGCGACGACCCCCGCTCGCTTCGCGAGCCGCACAGCCTGCCGCTCGAGATCGCCTCAGAGCAAGGGATCGTCGGAGTCGTCGGCTGGATCGTCGCCGGCTTTGTTGCCTTCTCCTACGCTCTCTCGCGCGGGATATGGCGGACGCCGCTCGGGCGGGCGCTGGTTCTCTCTGTGTCTACCTACCTCGTCGGCAGCCTCTTCCTGCACGGGAGCCAGTTGCGCCTGTTGTTCATCCTCGTAGGCCTGATGCTTGCTTACGCCGCTCAGCTGCACGCCTCTGAGCACGGGGACGGCAGCAAGGAGCCGGCTTGATCGCCGCGGTCATCGCCTTCTGGGGGTGCCTCGCTGGAGCTGGCTGGGTCCTGGCGGGCTATCCGCTGGCGCTGACGATTCGCCCACGACGGCCTTGGCACAGCGCCGCCGGCCAGGAACCCCCCATGGTGAGCCTGATCGTTCCCGGCTACCGCGAGCGCGAGGCCCTGCCGCGCAAGCTCCAGGCTCTCGCAACGCTCGACTATCCCGCGGATCGGATCGAGATTCTCGTGCCGGTCGACGGCGATGAGGAGCTGGCGCGGCTTGTCAGGGAGGCAAGCCCGTCGGCGCAGCTGCTCTTCTCCGCCGAGCGAGAAGGCAAGGCGGCGGCGATGAACCGTGCTCTCGAGCACGTTCGGGGGGACGTCGTGGTGATGACGGATGCCAACAACCTGCTCGAGACCGGCTCGCTGCGCGCGGCGATGCGTCATTTCGCCGACCCGGCGATCTGGGCGGTGGCCGGCCGCCGGGGTGAGATCGGCAGCGCCTACGATCGCTACGAGGACCTGATTCGCCAGCTGGAGAGCCGCAGCGGGAGCGTCGCGGCGATGTCGGGGGAGTTCATGGCGGTCCGCAGGGAGCGCATGCCAAGCTTCCCGGAAGGAGTCGTCAACGACGATTTCTGGCTGCTTTGCCGCCTCGTGCGCGACGGAGGACGGGTGGTTTACGAGCCGGGCGCCGGTTCGGTCGAGCCGCCGCCGTCGGCTCGGGGCGAGGTGGCCCGACGCTCGCGTATGGGCGCCGGCCGTGCGATGGCCATCGGAGAACTGCGTGGCTTGCCGCCAGGCTTTGCCCTGCGCATCGTGTCCCACAAGCTCGGCCGCCTGGCCTTGCCGTTCTTCCTGCTCGGCATCTTGCTCTCTTCAGTAGCGCTGTCGGGCAGTGCGGGCTATCGCGCAGCGGCGGGGGCTCAGCTCGCCGGCTACGGCATCGGGGGACTCGCAGCGGCTGGAGTGGCGCCGCCGGGGAGACTGGGTCGCGCATGCCGTGCGCTGGGCCAGTTCGTGCTCGGCAACGTCGCGGTCGCGCTCGGCGTTCTGCGCGCGGCTCGGCGCCACCAGCAGGTCACCTGGGATCCGGTGGACTGAGGTCCGTCGCCGGGTCAGGAGATCCGGTCGGCGACCTCGAGCGTCCGTTGCGCGTAGCGGGCGGGGGAGAAGCGCGAAAGCGCTTCTCGCTCGGCCTCGGCGCCCATGCGCTCGAGCGCGGACTCGTTCGCTGGATCCAGCACCCAGCGCAGGGCTCGGCTCAACGCATCGGGATTCGCGGGCGGGACCACCAAGCCGGTGCGACCGTCCTCGACGTACTCGCGCACACCGGGACTGTCGCTCACGATCGTCGGCTTGCCCAGCGCCATCGCGTTCAGGTAGGTCTGCTGCCCCGCCGTGCGGTCGTCGCGCGCGTCGAGTGCGACGACGACGACGCGGGCGTTGCGCAGCAGCTCGAAGAAGCGCCCGGGGGAGACGGGGCCTGCGGTCACGTTGGGGGGAACCGGGTTCTTGCACCAGCGTCGTCGCCAGCACGAACTGTTCGTCGATCTCCGCCGCAGCCGCGACCAGAGGAGCGTAGTCGCGCAGAGAGTTCCCGCCGGCGAAGACGCCTCCGCTGAGCGAGCGCGGCGCCGCGAGATCCGCTGCGCCGAGCGTGTAGCGGTAGGGAGTGACGAAGACCCGGTCGGAGTCCACTCCCCAGGTGTCGGCGAAGCGGTCTCGCTCCCAATCGGTGAGCACGCAGTAGGCGACCCTCGGGCCGTCTATCGCACGCAAGCCCAGCCTGATCGCCGCGCGATCGAGCAGGTTCCCGCTGGCCTTCCACTGGCACTCGCCCAGCACTATCGGCGTGCGCGCGCCGCCGCGGCGGCGGCGAACGGCGATGCCGGCGAGCAGGTCGACGTACAGCTCCCCGGCCCCGATCGAGCCGTCGAGGATCAAGCCACGGTGCCCGGCCGCCCTTTTCACGAGCTCACGGAACAGGGCGCTGCGCGAGAAACGGTCGCGCTCGATCGTCTCGCAGCGGGCGGTCCACTCCTCGCTTTCCGGAAGGTTCCGGGGGGTCAGGTATTCGGCAGGCATCGGCTCGCGAGGCTATCCGCGTGCCCGGCGGCCAGGCGGTTCGTCCGGTGCCTCAGCGGAGGACCCGGAAGGGCGCCTGGAGGCGCGGCTCGGCGCCGACGGTCGCAGCGAGCCGGTAACGGCCGGGGACCAGCGGGCGGCCACCGGCGCGTCCATTGAAACGGACAACGCTGCGGCCGGAGGGGAACGCTCGCTGCAAGCGCCAGGACACCGGTCGCCAGGCCGATTTGGCCTTGCGCTGCAGCGACAGCCGGACGGTCGCAGCCCCTCTCAGCACCAACACGAAGCGCAACCCGCGCCCTGTCGGCTCACCGTCGCGGAGCAGCAACCGATTCGGGCGTACCGCCAGAAGCTGCAGCGCCGGTGCCGATTTCCCGGCTGCCGTCGGGGCTGGTGCGGTGGGACCCGGTGGGGGACCTCCTTCAGGTGCCGTGGCACACGGCCCATAGGCGCTGACGTCGAGCGCTTCGTGAGCGTCGGTCGGCGCGAATTCTTCTTCTTCCTCGCCACCGCCCGCGATGTAGATCGTCTGTCCGACCACCGCAGCCTCGATGCCGTGGCGGGGCGTCCACATCGGCGCCAGATGGTGCCAGGCCCCGGTCTCGGTGTCGTAGACCTCGGTTGCCCCCGTGACCTGGTTGCCGGGCGCTCCCTCTCCGCCGATCGCGTAGATGCAATCTCCCACCGTCGCGACGCCGTGCCCACCCCGCGGAGTGGGCAGCGAGGTGACGTCTTTGCGCCAGCTTGCGTCCTCCAGGCTCGCGGGGCTGGACGGCAGGTCGAGCACGTCGACGGGCGCGATCTCCTCGGTCTCGATGCCTTCGTCTTCGAAGGTGTCGCGACCGCCGATCGCGTAGAGCTCATCCCCCACCACTGCGGCCTGGAAGTGATCGCGCGGGCGCGGCATGTCCGCCAGCTGGATCCATTCGTCTGCGATTGGATCGTAGGCGTCCACCCGTGCCACCGAGCCGTTTGGGCCCAGGCCGCCGGCATAGATGACAAGTCCCCGCCAGGCCGCGACGCCGCCCGCGCTGCGCGGAGTGGGCATTGGGTTGCCAGACTCGAATTCGTCGCTGTCCGGGTCGTATACGGCGACGGCGTCGATCATGGGGAACGGGAATTCCGATTTCCATTCTTTGAGGCCGCCGATATAGACGATCTTCCCTCCGACCGCAACGCCGTGGACGTGGTCGACCCCATCGAACTCGGCGGGGAGAGGAGCCACGGACTCCCAATCGTCACTTGCTGGGTCGTAGCGCTCGTGAGCCAGGTTGTTCCCGCCTGCTAGGTAGATCTTCCCCCCGAGGGAGACGTAGGAGACCTCCTGTCGTTCAGTCGGGGTGTCGGCCAGCTGCTGCCAGACGGGCTCGGAGGCCCCAGTCCCCACCAGGAACCCAAAGGCTACGAGGGCGGCAACCACGCCCGCCGCTCTCTTCATGTTGAGGCGGAGCCTTGCCATCTGCCCTTGGAGATGGTACTTGCGGCGAGGGTGGCTCAGGTTGTGCTACCGCTGGGGCCGTGCCTGTACGGCATCCGTCTGGTCGTACGACCTGGCGGCGAGGACGCAGCTGCGACTCTTGCGGACCTTAGGTTGGTCGCTCTTGGTGCGGATGAGGACGGTATGGCATGTGCGTCTCGGTGCGCGGCAGGTGGTGGCGACGCGTAGCAGCCGGTCCTTCCCCTGGATTCGAGCTTGGCGGTTGCTGGTGCAGCGAGTGGATACCGTCGGCTCAGGCTCTGGAGCGGGAGCCACCTCGGCGCCCAGGGCGGAGCTGTTCCCCATCGAAGCGTTATCCACCCACAGCTCCAAGGGGTTGGTCTGCGTGCCCTCTGCCATCGCCACGATGCCGTAGCGGATGCGCGTGGCGGGACGCCCGTAGGAGTTGGCCTTGGTGCTGCGGCCGATCAGCTCGCCGTCGATGTAGAGCTCGCTGAGCGCCTCTCCGTCGATCGCACTGCGCCGCTGGTGGACCTCGAGCGTGAACCAGCGCCCCTCGGGCAGGTCGATCGGCCCGACCAGGGTCTCGTTGGGCCTGCCTGCGCCGAAGCGCAGCAGGCGGGCGCGGTGATCGGATCCGTAGATGCCGACACCGCCCCAATCGGCGTCGTCGGGGAAGAGCGTCCAGTTGTCCCAGCGCACCAAGTCGACCTGGCCTTGGATGTTGTCGTGAAAGCCGACTGGCAGGTAGTAGGCAGCGCCGAACCAGATGTCGTCGCCGTCCACCCAGTTGACGTTCCAGATCCCGCGGATGTAGCCATTCGCGCCTTGGCCGGCATAGGTGGCGCGCATCGCCCTCGCCCCGTCATAGACACGGGACGCGGTGATTTCGAGATCTCCCTCCACCGCATTTGTTTGGGAGAACTCGCTGAAGCTGCCGCCCTCCAGCCCCGCGATCTTGGTTTCAACTGCCGCACCCGCGCCGACGGGCAGAAGGCTGAGAGCGAGGACGGCCAGCACCAACACGATCAGGGCGCGGGGGGAGATGTGGGTGGGGCGAGGCATGTCGCCCCACGTGTCGGCGCGGAAGAAGGCCTAGCCCATGGAACACAAGCTTTCTGGACGGATGTTCGACCCGCGCTGCAATTTTTGCTGCAGCGACGTTGGGCGTCACGCTCCCTGGCGTAGACGCGATTGGACTAGCGGGGGACGCGGCTGACGCGGCAGCGGTACGCGATGCGAGGCTGGCGGCGGCTCGCGCAGGGATCGCCGGCTGGCGAGAAGCGGCCCCTCGCCTTGCGGTACTTGCTGCGGCTGCGGCGCCTGTCGCCGTCGCGCCTCTCTCCCTTGCCTTCTGTGTTGGCGCTCGGGGCCGGGATCGGCTCCGGTGCTGAGGCGGTCGCCGGCTCGGGAGCGCCGGTGGGCGCGGGCTCCGGCAGGGGGACTGGCTCTGGCTCTGGCTCGGGTGTCGGCTCGGGCTCGGGCTCTGGCGTCGGTTCAGGTGTCGGCTCGGGCTGTGGCGTTGGCTCAGGCTCGGGTGTTGGCTCTGGCTCTGGCGTCGGTTCGGGCTCGGGCTCGGGCTCTGGCGTCGGTTCGGGTTCCGGCTCAGGTGTCGGCTCAGGCTCTGGAGCGGGAGCCACCTCGGCGCCCAGGGCGGAGCTGTTCCCCATCGAAGCGTTATCCACCCACAGCTCCAAGGGGTTGGTCTGCGTGCCCTCTGCCATCGCCACGATGCCGTAGCGGATGCGCGTGGCGGGACGCCCGTAGGAGTTGGCCTTGGTGCTGCGGCCGATCAGCTCGCCGTCGATGTAGAGCTCGCTGAGCGCCTCTCCGTCGATCGCACTGCGCCGCTGGTGGACCTCGAGCGTGAACCAGCGCCCCTCGGGCAGGTCGATCGGCCCGACCAGGGTCTCGTTGGGCCTGCCTGCGCCGAAGCGCAGCAGGCGGGCGCGGTGATCGGATCCGTAGATGCCGACACCGCCCCAATCGGCGTCGTCGGGGAAGAGCGTCCAGTTGTCCCAGCGCACCAAGTCGACCTGGCCTTGGATGTTGTCGTGAAAGCCGACTGGCAGGTAGTAGGCAGCGCCGAACCAGATGTCGTCGCCGTCCACCCAGTTGACGTTCCAGATCCCGCGGATGTAGCCATTCGCGCCTTGGCCGGCATAGGTGGCGCGCATCGCCCTCGCCCCGTCATAGACACGGGACGCGGTGATTTCGAGATCTCCCTCCACCGCATTTGTTTGGGAGAACTCGCTGAAGCTGCCGCCCTCCAGCCCCGCGATCTTGGTTTCAACTGCCGCACCCGCGCCGACGGGCAGAAGGCTGAGAGCGAGGACGGCCAGCACCAACACGATCAGGGCGCGGGGGGAGATGTGGGTGGGGCGAGGCATGTCGCCCTGTTGTCGGACCGCGGAAGCCATGTGAAAGCGACTTCTACCCCTTTGGACAGATAATGGGCAGGTCGGATTGGCTGGCGAAGGCGCTTGCTCTGGCCGCTGGCGCCTAGAATCACCGCGCAGTGGCGAAAGGCGCGCGAGTTCTGCACGTCATCGACTCCCTTCGGCTCGGTGGCGCGGAGGCGCTGCTCGTCGCTCTCGTGCGCGAGCTTCGTCGTTCGGGGCGCTCCTGGAACGCCGTCTGCGTGCCGAAGACGATGGATGCCGACCCAGGATTGGTCGAATCTGTGCGCTCTCAGTCCGATGCATTCCAGTGGCTGCCCTCGGCGCCACTCTATGACCCGAGGCTCACGCGCGCCATTCGCCGTGCCATTGGGGAAACCAGTGCTCAGGTCGTGCACTCTCATCTCTCGGTCTCGAACATCTCTTCCCGGGGCGCGGCGGTTTCCAGCGGTCGCCCTCATATGGCGACGATTCACACCAGGCCGGGCCCTACGGCGCAGGAGCCTCGCCTGCGTGCCACGGTCGACGGCTGGTCCGCCTGGCTCTCTCGTCGTCTCGTGGCCCCCTCTGAGGAGATGGCTGCGGCCTTCCGTGAGGCCTTTCACCTGCCCCGAGGCCGCTTTCGCGTCATCCCCAACGCGCCCGCTGCCCAGCCTGCTCCGCCCGGCTTCGACCGGGAGGGCTTTCGTCGAGCGCTCGGCGGCGACGACACGCGCCGCCTGGTGGTGACGATCGCGCGACTGCAGCGGGAGAAGGGAGTTGCCGATCTCATCGTGGCGGCTGGCCGCCTGCGAGACAGGTTCGAGGGCTTGCGCTTCGCTGTGGCCGGCTCCGGCGCGGAGGAGGACTCCCTACGGCGCCAGGTCGAGGAGGCGGGCCTTGCGGACACGGTCCAGCTGCTCGGTACACGCTCGGACGTCGGCAGCTTGTTGGCCGCGGCGGATGTCTTCTGCCTCCCCTCTCATCGCGAGGGCCTGCCAATCAGCCTCCTGGAGGCGATGCAGGCCGGCCTCGCCTGCGTGGCGACGCGGGTGGGAGGCATTCCCGACCTCGTTTCCGATGGGGTGGACGGGTTGCTGGTCGACCCTGCCGACGTCGATGACCTTGTGATGGCGCTCGACCGGGTCCTTCGCGATGCTGACTTGACAAACGCGATGGGAACGCGGGCGCGGGTGCTGGTAGCCGAGCGTTACAGCATCGCCGCGGCTGCCGCCGCCTATGCCGAGCTCTACGACGAACTAGCCGGCTTGGGCCCCCATTGAGCGTGGCTGTCGCCCCGAACGAGTCGAGGCAAGTAGATCGCCTCGCCGGCTTGCTCGCCGAGGGCGCGGGCCTCCTGATCGCCGCTCCGCTATGGGCGTGGTGGGCTGTGTGGAAGGGGGGATATCCGGCAGCGGTCTTTCTCCCGGGGGTCGCCTATCTCGCCCTGGCCGCGGTCGTCCTTCACGTGTTCGCGGCGCGTTCGAGGCTCGGCGGGCCAGCCGCCTGGGCCCTGGTGGCACTGGCCGTGCTCACCGCCTGGTCTCTGGCTTCGCTGCTTTGGGCGGATGACAAGGGTGCCGCGGAGATCGCGACCGCGCGGCAGGTCCTGCTGCTCGGCTCCTTCGCCCTGCCATTGCTCTGGCCGCCCAGCGCGCGAGCCCTCACGGCGGGCCTGGCGCTCCTGCCGGCGATCGCCCTGGCAGGCGGAGCCTCCGGGCTGGCTGCCGCGACGGCCGACGCCGGCGTGCTGCTCGACGGCAGGCTGGTTGACCCCACGGGATATGCCAACGCGAGCGCCGCGCTAATGGCGATCGGCATCCTGCCCGCCCTGCTGCTCGCGTCACGCAGGGAGCTGCCGGCGGCGGCGCGGGTCGCGATGCTGACGGCCGCCGGCCCGTTGCTGGGCATCTTCGTCCTCACCCAGAGCCGGGGCGGAGTCGCATCGCTAGCGCTCGTCCTGTTGCTCGCCCTCGCTCTCATTCCGGGCAGGTTGCGGTTGCTGATCCCGGTGGCGCTCGTCGCCCTTGCCGTCGGAGCCGTGCTCGACCCGCTGCTGGACGTGCGGGCCGCCGCTGTCGACGGTGGCGACGACGCCGCGGCGATCGACGCCGCGGTACGCGCCCTCGCGCTGATGACCGCTGGACTGGCGTTGCTGTCCACCGCCTACGTGCTTGCCGACACCCGCCTGGATGTCGCTCCCGCGACGGTGCGCCGTGCCTCCAGGCTGAGTGGCGTCGCAGTTCTGGCTGCTGTCTCAGCCGCCGCTACGGCCATCGTTCTTTCCGGCGCCAGTCCGGGAAGCTGGGTATCCGAGCGTGTCGAGGACTTCAAGACGCCGGACTATTCGAGGCTGGAGTCCGAACGGACACGGTTCACGGGGGATCTGGGCTCCAATCGCTATGACTACTGGCGCGTCTCCGCCGATGTCTTCGCCGAAAGGCCGCTGGGCGGCTCCGGGGCGGGAAACTTCATCGCGCCATTCCTCGAGCGGCGGCGCGCGGACAAGGCAACCATCTATTCGCACAACCTCTGGCTGGGCACCCTCGCGCAGCTGGGGGCAGTCGGGTTCCTGGCCCTCGTGGGTTTCCTGGCAGCGCTCCTGCTGGCGCTGTCGCATGTCGCCCGGCGTTCTTGGCGCCCCACAGAGGTGGCTCGTCGTCGCCGCCGCGCTGCCCTTCGCCTACGTCTTGGTTCACGCCAGCGCCGACTGGATCGATGCATTTCCGGTCGTCGCTCCCGCCTTTGCCCTGGTTGGGGCAGCGGCCGGGTTGCGTCCCGCCGGCAGCGTCGCGGCAAGCAGGGGCGGCCGGTCCGGCTCGCTGTGGCTGGCCCTGGCGCTCGTGGCGGCGGCGCTCGTCGCCATGCCGCTGCTGGTGGCGGCGCGGCTTTCGGACCGCGGAGCGACGACCTGGCCAGAGCGGCCGGCTGGTGCGATCGCCGACCTCGAACGAGCGGCGGAGCTGGATCCGCTCGCGGCTGCGCCTTACGTGCGGTTGGGAATCGTCGCCGTTGACCTGGGCCGGCCGGCGCTCGAGCGCCACGCGTTCGGCTCGGCCTTGCAGCGGGACCCCTCTGCCTGGTATCCGGACTTCCAGCTCGGATTGCTCGCAGCCGCCCTGGGCAACCGCTCCGTGGCCATCAGGCACCTGAAGATCGCGGCGGAGCGCAACCCCCGCGAGCCCGAGGTGAGGCGGGCTCTGCGCGCCGTGCGCTCGGGCAGGGCGCCCGATGCAGGCGCAGCCCAGCAGCGCATACTTCAGCCATTGGAAAACTAAGCGTCTTGCAATATTCCTCGCCCGGAGGATCGTCTAATTATCGAGCAAAAGGAATCGCCGCTTTCTGACGTATAATGAATGCACTGTTGGCTGAGGTTTGGCCAAATTCCGAATTCTGGCTTGGAGGACCTTCTTCGTGAAGAGATTCGCACTGATAATGATGGTGATCGCGGCAATGGCCGTCCCAGCGGTTGCTCAGGCCCAAACCAACGGGTACGGCAATGTCGTCGGGGCGACTCCAGGATCCAGCGGGCCGAGCAGCTCAGGTTCGAGCAGTCCTGCGGCTCCTGCCGCCTCTGTGGCGACCACCGGCGACGAAGTCGGTGGCGGGGTTCTCCCGTTCACGGGCATGCAGCTCGTCTCTGATCTTTGGCACCGGTGTCCTTCTGATGGGCACGGGCTTGCTGCTGCGTCGCGTTCGCTCCGAATAAGTTCGGGCGTTCTTCTGGTACGCGTGCTGACGCGGAGTTCCTGGCTGCCTAACTAGAGCTCAGGAATTCCGCGACGCGACCTACCTCAGCGTCGATCGTGTGATCGCGGATGATCTTGTTTCCGGCGCCCAGCAGGCGCTCTCGCGTCGCTGGCTCGGCGGCAATGCGCTCGATCGCGGCTATTGCCGCCCGGGGATCGCCCGGAGGCATCAGCAAGGTCGCGTCGCCGACGGCGCCGGGTACCCCGCCCACCGCTGTCGCGACGACCGGCAGCGCTGCCGCGAAAGCCTCTAGCAGCACCTGGGGGACGCCCTCGGTCCACGAGACGTGCAGGAGGAGATGGCTCTCTCGGTAGAGGCGCAGCAGCTCGGGCCCTATGGCGACGTGACCGCGCAGCTCGATCCGCTCGCCGAGCGCTAGCTCGGCGACCCTGCGGGCCAGCTGGGCCTCGAGCGGACCGTCCCCGCAGACGACCAGCTCGAAACGAGGGTCGAGGCCGGCGAGCACGTCGGCGAGCATCAGTGGGTTCTTCTCGGCGTCGATGCGGCCCACGCTGAGGATCCTGACCTTGCCGCCATAGTCGCGTGCGGCGCCCACCGCGGGCGGCGTCACGTCAGCGGGATCGATCAGCGAGACGTAGATCTCGAGTAGGCGACGCGAATCCGCATACCGGTTGGCCAGGGCACGCCCAACGACGACGACCGGATAGCGCTTGGCGATGCGGCGAAATGCGAGGTCGAGCGCCGCCGCCGCAAGGCGCAGCTCATAGCGACGCGGTCGTCGGTTGCTCATGTATTGGGGCAGGTCCTGTCGCACGCCGAGAACGACGCGCTTGCCTCGCCGGTCGGCCATCCTGGCGAACAGCAACGCGAAGGGGTGGGGCCCCAGCAGCCAGACCACGTCGACCCGGTCCAGGAGCTCGGCAAAGCGAGCGATCGACTCTCTGGCCGTGCGGGCGACGGCGAGCGGGTTCCCCGCGCTCTCGTAGTGGGGCAGCGCCGCGAAGCGGGCTGGCGGGGGCAGCCGGTAGTGCGAGCTGGAAGGGGTAGGGCTGAGCCGTGCGGCGACGGTCAGCTCGTCGAAGTGCTCGGCGAGCTTGCCAAGGAAGATCACGAACGAGCGGGCGGCGAAGACCTCATCCCCCTCTTGCCAGAAGGCCTGGTCTATGTAGACCGCTGCCCGCATTCAGGGACCGGAGCGGCTTCGCGTCAGCCGGCCGAGCGGATCGAGCGCGTGGCGCAGGGGCAGCGCGCGCAGCCTGCGCACGAGCGTTGAGGACTTGAGCCGGAAGCGTCCAGGCCCGTCCCAGCGATAGATCCCGACTCGCGGCCAGCGCAGCGCCTCGGCCGCGTGGGGAGCGTGGGGGAGGGCGCCCGCGGCGCTGTAACCGGCGCGGGCTGCGGAAGCCACCACTCGCGCGTCGACGTCCCCATAGGGGTAGGCGATCGTCTCGCAGGGCCTGCCCAGCTCCGCCGCGCAGGTCGCGCGGGAGCCCGCGAGCTCCTCGCTCAGGCGATCGTCGTCGAGCTCCGTGAGGTACGGGTGGGAACGGGTGTGAGAGCCGATCTCCCAGCCTTCGTCCGCCAGCTCGCCTAGCTCGTCCCAGCTCATCGGCAATAGCTCGTGTTCGTGCGTGGTTCCCACCCATTCGTCTATTCCCTCCCAGCTCATCGGATCGGGGCTGCCGATCCAATTGGTCGGGGCGTAGACGGAAGCGACTGCGCCGAGGCTGCGCAGCACCGGGCGAGCCAGCTCGCGCACCGAGCGGTAGGCGTCGTCGAAGGTGACGGCGAGCGCCGGTCCGTTCGCCGCCCCGGTGACCGCATCGAGGAAGGTGGCCGGCTCATAGCCCTTCGCCAGCAGGCTGCCGACCTGGTGCTCGAGTTGCCGGGGGGTGACGGCGAGCTCGCTCTCCCAGTCCTCGCTGACGGCGTGGTAGCAGAGTACGAGCGGGCCCTTCACGGCGCGGCTCCAGGTCGTACGCGGGAACGGAGGAAAACCTCCTCGTAGAGGGCGCGCAACTGGTCGGCCACGGATGCAAGCGAGTAGCGCTCGGTGACCAAAGCCCGGCCTTCAGTGCCCAGTCGCCGGCGCCGCTCGGCGTCCGTGGCGACGGTGGCAAGTCCTTCGGCGAAGCGCCCTGGGCCCCGGTCGTCCTCGACGAGGACCCCGGTCGACGGCGTGACCAGCTCACCCATGCCGCTTGCCTTGGCAGCGACGATGGGGAGCCCGCTCGCCATCGCCTCCAGCACCGAGTTGGACATGCCCTCCGTCGAGGACGCGCTCAGGTAGATGTCAGCTGCCCGGTAGAGCGGCGCCGGGTCGTCGACGGTCGGCAGGAGCGTCACCCGCTCCGCGAGTCCGCCGTTCGCGACAGCGGCGCGCAGGCGCTCCTCTTCCTGGCCCTCGCCCACCATGACCAGGTGAAGACTTGGAGTGCGCGCGACCGCATCGATCAGCAGGTCGAGACGCTTGACCGGATCGAAGCGCCCGCAGAACAGAGCGAGGGTGTCCTCACCGGCGAGGCCCAGGCGTGCTCGCTCGGCTCTCCGCTCGCCCTCGGCGACAGGCTGGAAGCGATCGGTGTCGACGCCGTTGGGAACCCTGCGCAGGCGGCCGCGCTCGACTCCGTGCGCGGAAAGCTCATCGGCAACATCGTCGCTGAGGCAGAGGAAGGCTGAGAAAGACTTGGCCATCATCCGCAGGCGCGTTTGCCCGAACGGCTTGGTCAGCAGGCGATCGAGGTCTCCGCCGGGCCCCGTTGAGAGGACCTTGGCGATCACGGGGGCACGCACCAGCGGCTGGCTGACGAGGGCGATCGTCGAAGGAGAGAGCAGGTCGTGCACATGGACGACGTCGGGGCGCAGGCGCGCCAGAGCGAGCGCTCCACCCGCCGTGTAGGAAATCGACCCGGCGGCGCCTCGGGCGGGACCCGGCATGCGCCTCACCTCGAGCCCGTCGCGATGCTCGTGGCGCGACGTTCCCGGAGGGCGACGCGTGATCGCGGTCAGCTCGACCCCCCGGCGCTCGAGCAGGGGGGCGAGCAAGTCGACTTGCCGCTGGGCGCCGCCGAGCACCGGCAGGAAGCTTTGGATGACCATCGCGACTCGCAAGGGGCCGGATGGTATTCGCGTTTGCGGCTGGCTCAGGCGACCTTCAAGCCGGTGGAGCGCGCCTCCGACACCCACTCGACCTGGCGTGCCAGGCCCTCCTCGAGAGAAACCGATGGAGAGAAGTCGAGGTCCTTTTGGGCGAGCGACGTGTCGGCGCTGGTCTGGCGAGCGTCGCCGCGGGCGGAGTCGCGATGCTCGATCGCGATCGAGCGCCCGATCAGCTCCTCGAGCACGTGGATCGTGGCGAGCAGCGTCACCGGGGTTCCCCCGCCAATGTTGTAGACGGCCCCGTGCCTGCCCCGGCGAGACGCGGCCAGCGTGGCGTCGAGCACGTCGTCGACGTAGGTGAAGTCGCGGACCTGCATACCGTCGCCGAGAACCGTGATCGGGTCGCCGGCAAGACCCGCGGTGATGAAGCGGGAGAACGCCATGTCGGGTCGCTGCCTGGGCCCGAAGACCGTGAAATAGCGCAAGCCGACGGCAGGGATGCCGTGGATTCGCCGGTAGACGCCGGCGAGATCCTCGGTCGCGCACTTGGTCATTCCATAGGGCGAGACGGGTGTGCGCTCAGCGGTCTCCGCGGTGGGAAAGGAAGCGGCGTTGCCGTAGACGGAGGAGGAGGAGGCGTAGACGAACGAGTCGACGGGATGACGCACCATCGCCTCGAGCAGGCGCTGGGTCCCGCGTACGTTGTCCTGCAGGTATGTATCGAAGCCGTCTCCGAAGCTTCCACGCACCCCTGCCTGCGCGGCAAGGTGGTAGACGCTTTCGGCCTGCTCGAGAATCTCGTCGAGGGGGCTCGAGGCAAGGTCGAGTTCCCGCAGCTCGAAACTCGGGTACTCGCGCAGGGGGGCGACGTTTCTCTCCTTGATCGGCCGGGGGTAGAAGTCGGTGAAGCAGTCGACCCCGATCACTTCGGCGCCAGCGTCGAGCAATCGCTGTGCGAGCTGGCTGCCGAGGAATCCGGCGCAACCGGTGACAAGGACGCGCTCCGACGAGGCCTGCGGCCCCGGCGCTGCATATAGGTTGTTTTTCATGATCCTTATCCTTGATTGGACGAACGGGCCGGCACCCCGGCGGGGGAGCTACTACCCAATCGTCTAAAAGGCGCATGAAGTTGAGCGCTGGGCTTAGCGGGCTGCAGGACGGTCGAGGCGACCGCCGCCGCCCGGGCGTGGTGGAAGAGCGCATCCAGCGTCACGCCGTCCTCCGGGAAGCTCGCCCAACCGAATCCGGCGTCGTCGCCGACGTGTGCCCTGAGCCTGCGTTCGAGGCCTCCTCGCTCGAAGCTTGAATTGTCCACCATCGCGACGATCTCCTCGTGCCCTTCGCCCTCGTGCAGGAGCACGACGTCGTCGGTGACGCGGAAGGCATCCAGCGCCGCGGTCGCCGTCTCCCGGTCGGCCTGCGGAGCGTGCACCCACAGCAGGTGAGAAGTTTCGTTGCGGCGGCGACACCACTCGAGGTGCCGCTGGAGGCGCTCCAGTCGGGACGGCACTGCCGGGATCGCCGGGTGGGCCAGCGCGGCGGCGAGCAACCCGCCGGCCACCACGAAGCTCCAAATTGGCGCATCGACGAACGCGATCGGGAGCATCGCGAGCGCCGATGCCGCGCGCACGCTTGGCGTCTGGGGAAGGGTCGCGACGCAAAGCGCCCCGGCGATCGCCAGCACGACGTGCCAGCTCGCGCTGAGGGGGATGAGCACCGAGACGAGCGCCACGGCGACCCAGAGCAGCCCGGGGGTGCGAATGCTTGCGATGAACCTATTCATGATTTGGAGCTTGGGGACGACTCCAAGTCGATATCGCCAAAGCTCGCACTAGGATTTAGCACGAGACATCCAGACCGACGGCACAAGGGGGGTGTATCAGGGGGCGTTCTCCGTGCCTGCTGGACGGGTATACGGCGTTATTACGAACTTTGCAGCCGAATGAACAGCCAGCGTAGCAATTCCTCAGCGAAATTCCTGGCGAATTTTTTTAACCGAAATGCATGACAACTAGCGTTGATCGTGAGTTCAGTGCGCCTCGTCTGAGGCGTGAGCAGGTGGGCGGGACTCCTCCGCCAGCGAGGTGATCTCGAGCGGGCCATGGGCGGCCTCTTCGAGCACCTCCGTCGCCTCCTCGGCCGAGCGTGCGTAGAGCTCGACCAGCATGTGGACGACGATCCGCTCCTCGTCGTGCTTGTGGAAGCGGACGTGGGTAAAGAACTCGCGCACGCCGGCGTCGCCGAAGGCGCCGTAGGTGAGGAACTCGATCGCTTCCGGGCCGGAGCAGGTCTCGACCCGATCCTGGTCGACCGTGACCGTGCAGGAGGCGACCCAGGGCGTGCCGGCGACCATCCGCTCCCAGCGGTCCTCGACCGGCACCACGCGGTCGTCCTGGAAGCCCAGGTGGGGCTGGTCGTGCATGCAGTCCATGCACTGCACGACCGACTCCTGCACTTCGTCGATCCCCTCGACCAAGATGCCGGTGTCGGGATCGATGCGGCGGATCGCGTCGTAGTGGATCTGAATCTCGAGGTTGCGGGACCAACAGCGGTAGCAGCGCTGCCAGGCCGAGCGATCCCCGTTCAACTCGCTCATCACCCCATTGTGGCGGGTGTGCGCTCTCCTACAAGCTCGACGATCTCGCCCATGATCCGGTTGATGTCGAAGTCCTTGGGCGTGTAGACGCCCGCGACGCCCGCCTCGCGCAGGCGCTTGGCGTCGGCTGCGGGAATGATGCCGCCGACCACGACAGGGACGGCGACCCCCTCGTCACGCAGCATTCGCACCACTTCGGGGATCAGCTCCAGGTGGGAGCCGGAGAGGATCGAGAGGCCAACCACGTCGACGTCCTCCTGTAGCGCCGACTCGGCGATCTCGGCCGGGGTCAGGCGGATCCCCTGGTAGATCACCTCCATGCCGGCATCGCGGGCGCGCAGGGCGATCTGCTCGGAGCCGTTGGAGTGCCCGTCGAGGCCCGGCTTGCCGACGAGGATCTTGACCCGGTGCCCGATCCGCTCGGAGACCTCGTCGACGCGGCGGCGGATCTCGGCCAGCTGCTCGCGCTCGGCGGGGGCGCCAGCGCCATCGACGCCAGTGGGCGCTCGGTAGGCGCCGAAGGACTCGCGCAGCACTTCGGCCCACTCACCCGTGGTCGCGCCGGCTTTGGCGGCGGCGATCGTCGCCGGCATCACGTTCTCGTCCTCGGCGGCGGCCACGCGGGCCAGCTCGTCGAGCGCCGTACGCACCGCTGCCTCGTCGTGCTCTGCCTTCCAGGCCTCGAGCGCCTCGACCCGTTCGCGCTCGACCTCCGGGTCGGGGGTGAGGATGCCGCCGTCGGCGCCTTCGGTCAGCGGCGAGTCCTCCGTCTCAGTGAAGCTGTTCTGGCCGATCACCTTCTGCTCGCCGCTCTCGATCCGCGCCACTCGCTCGCGGTGGGACTCGACCAGGCGGGCCTTCATGTAGGGGACGGCGGCGACCGCGCCGCCGTGCTCCTCGACTACTGCCATCTCGGCCCCGGCGCCCTCGACCAGCTCCTCGACCAGCCCGTCCATCACCTTCGAGCCCTCGAAGATGTCGGGGTACTCGAGCAGGTCGGTCTCGTTTGCCAGCACCTGCTGGATCCGCAGGCTCCATTGCTGGTCCCAGGGGCGAGGCAGGCCCATCGCCTCGTTCCAGGCGGGGAGCTGGAGTGCGCGGGCGCGGGCGTCACGGCTCAGCGTCACTGCCAGCGCCTCCAGCACGATCCGCTGGATGTTGTTCTCCGGCTGGGCCTCGGTCAGGCCGAGGCTGTTGACCTGGACGCCGTAGCGAAAGCGCAGCATCTTCTCGTCGGTGACGCCGTAGCGCTCGCGCCCGATCTCATTCCAGATGCGGCCCATCGCCCGCAGCTTGGCGATCTCCTCGATCAGCCTGATGCCGGCGTTGACGAAGAAGGAGATGCGGCCGAATACCTTGGGGAAGTCCTCCTCGGTGACCTGGCCGCGCGCTTTGACCTCGTCGAGCACGGCGATCCCGGTCGAGAGCGCGTAGGCGATCTCCTGAACCGGGGTGGCGCCGGCCTCCTGCAGGTGGTAGCTGCAGATGTTGGTCGGGTTCCAGCTCGGCACCTCGTTGACGGTGAAGGCGACCATGTCGGCAATCAGCCGCATCGAGGGCTCGGGCGGAAAGGCGTAGGTGCCGCGCGAGAGGTACTCCTTGATGATGTCGTTCTGAGTGGTCCCCTTCAGCTCCTTGCGCTCGACCCCGTTCTCCTCGGCGACCGTGACGTAGAGCGCCAGCAGCCAGGCGGCGGTCGCGTTGATCGTCATCGAGGTGTTCATCTCGTCGAGTGGGATCCCGTCGAGAAGCTGGTGCATGTCGCCCTTGTGGGCGATCGAGACGCCGACCTTGCCGACCTCGCCGCGGGCGAGGACGTGGTCGGGGTCGTATCCGGTCTGGGTCGGCAGGTCGAAGGCGACCGAAAGGCCGGTCTGGCCCTTGGCCAGGTTGCCCCGGTAGAGCTCGTTGGAGCGGCGGGCGTCGGAATGGCCCGCGTAGGTGCGCATCACCCAGGGGCGGTCGCGCTCGGGAAGGCGGTGCTCGGCCATCGTCACCAATGATATTTGCCGCAGGAAGAAAGACAGCGTTCATCGGTCACAGCGCGCATCTTTTCCCAGGACCTGTGTTTAGGCTGCGAACGATGAAGGTGCGACTCACAACCCTCGTCCTGGCGGCGATCGCCGCATCGCTCTTGCTCGCCGCGAGCGCCGCGGCGGCGCTGATCGGCGTCTACCGCAACAGCATGGAGACGACGGCGCTGCGCGGTCAGATCGTCAAGCTCTCCGGCCAGAGCTGCGGTCGCGGCGACCTCGACGGCGCCCTGCGGATCACGATCGGCGAGGAAACACGCGAGTGCTCCTACCGAACGCCGGTTCTCGGACGCGACCTCGAGATCGCAGCAACCGAGCGGCTGCTCGGCGGGACGCCGAAAGAGCTGAAGCGGAAGGTGTTCTTGGGGCTTCAGCTGCGGGCCGGCGACGGGGCCTACTACCAGCTCGCGGTCTTCCCGGGCCAGCGTAAGGTCCAGCTGCGCAAGGTGCTCAGCGACGGGACAACCAGATATCTCGATGTCGCCAAATCGGTGCCCAAGGTTAAAGGGGTCGGTCAGGCCAACCAACTTCGGCTCAGCGCGATCAACGTGACCAGCGGCCCGGATCGCGGCCTCTGCCGCCTGAGTGCCTACGTCGGCGGCACACTCGTCGCCGAGGCCGTCGACGACGGAGCGGGGGACCTCAGCGGTCGGGCGTCCGGAGTCTCGGTTGGCGCTGAAGTCAAGGCCAAAGGGGCGATTGCCAGCGTCGACGACGTCGTCGTCCGGATTCCCAGTCCCTTCTAGCCGCCGGCGCTTTCGTTCGCAGACGGGTCGGCTGCGCGGTAGAAGTGCTCGAGCGCGCCGCGACGCTGTCGCGTCTCGACCAGCTCGATGAGGCCAAGCTTGCGCAGCACCCTGATGTGGTAGGCGAGGTGGCTGACATCCACATCGAGCTGCTTGGCGACCTGGATCGGACTGGTCGCGCCCTCGGCGAAGAGCGGCAGGGCCTTCGCCCTGAGGGGATGGGCGAGCGCCCTCAGTAGGCGCTGGTCGCCGTCCGGTATGCCGTTCTCTTGCGTCACTGCTCAAACCTCCGGGTCGCTTGGCCGTTTTGCACCATAACTAATCTGAGTATTTAAATCAGCTTTGACTAAAGAATCCGGCCCAGCCCATCCGATTTGCGCCCTTCTCGCATAATGAGCGCGATGTCGACGACGACGGTGGAGAGGCCCCGCGGGGCAGGTCCCGGCTCCGGCTTGGGGGGCGAGTGGCGCGTGATCGTCTGCAACGACAACCACAACACCTTCGATCACGTCGCTCAGACGCTGGCTCGGGTCCTGCCGGGGGTCAGCCTCGAGCAGGGCCACCGCTTCGCCGACAGCATTCACCACAGCGGGCAGGCGATCGTTTGGACCGGCCCCCGCGAGCCGGCCGAGCACTACTGGGAGCAGCTGCAGGCGGCCGACTTGACGATGGCTCCGCTTGAGCGCGCCTAGCCGCGCACGGCTGCTACTCGGCGACGAGCGAGGGTGTGCCAGGCGGGAAGCATCGGCAGGTCGTGGAGGTCGATGACCTCGGCGCGGGCGGCCTCGATCTCCTCCGAGAACCAGTAGCGTTCGAAGTCGGCGCGGCTCTCCCAGACCGAGGACTGCTGGAAGTGCAGCGGGTCGTCGATCGAGCGGATCAGCGACCAGCTCTTGGCGCCGAAGGCGGGCATCCGCGCCGCCGCCGGCTCCCAGACGTCGAGCCAGCGGTCCGCCCGGAAGGGGGCGACGTGCCAGTCGATCGTGCAGACCTCAGCCATATCTACGCTCCCACCTCCGCCCGGATCGCGCCCGGGCCGTCCTCGTTCTTGCCCTCGTCCTCGGACTCGGCCCCGACCAGGATCGAGATCTTGCCGAGGTGCTTGTTTTCGTGCAGCAGCTGGTGCGCCTCGGCGACTCCGTCGAAGCCCATCGTCTGCCAGATCACCGGCCGGACCTTGCCCTCCGCCATCAGCTGGTTGGCCCGCATGCACTCGTAGGCGTTGGCGAAGTGCGAGCCGATGATCTGCTTCTGGCGCATCCACAGGTAGCGCACGTCGAAGTCGAGCTGGAAGCCCGAGGTGGCGCCGCAGATCACGACTTTGCCGAACGGCTTGACGACGAAGACCGAGGTCGGGAAGGTCGCCTGGCCGACGTGCTCGAAGACGATGTCGGGGGCGTCGCCGAGGATCTCCTTGACCCGCTTGGCGAAGCCGCGCGAGGCCTTGAAGCGCTCCTTGTCGGCGGCCGGGTCGGCGAGGTTCTCCGTGGTCCGCATCATCTCGCCGAACTCGCTGCGGTTGATGTAGTCGACCGCGCCCAGCTGCTTGACCAGCTCGCCCTTCTCGTCGGAGGAGACGACGCCGACCGCGTTGGCGCCGGCCGCCTTGCAGAGCTGCACGGCGAAGACGCCGAGGCCGCCGGCGGCGCCCCAGATCAGGACGTTGTGGCCGGGCTGCAGCTTGCACTGGTCGATCAGCATCCGGTAGGCGGTGAAGTAGGTGAGGCCGTAGGCGGAGGAGTCGGCCCAGGAGAGGTTCTGGGGTCGGGGGAGGAGCTGCTGCGCCTGCACCTTGGTGAACTGGGCGAAGGAGCCCCAGGTCGTCTCGTAGCCCCAGATCTTCTGGCTCGGCGCGGCGAGCGGGTCGAGTCCGTGCACCTCGACGTCCTCGTAGGAGGCCTGGTTGCAGTGGACCACGACCTCGTCGCCCGGCTTCCAGCGGGTGACGCCCTCGCCGACCTTCCAGACGATGCCCGAGGCGTCGGAGCCGCCGATGTGGTGGCCGTACTCGGGGTGGTCGCCGTAGCCGAAGACCGAGACCGGCTTGCCCAGCGCCGCCCAGACGTTGTTGAAGTTGACCCCGGCCGCCATCACTCGCACGATCACCTCGAAGGCGCCGGGCTCGGGAACCTCGATCTGCTCGAGCTGGAAGGCGTCGGTCGGCTCGCCCTCGCGCTCCTGACGGATCACCCAGGCCGCCATCGTCTCCGGCAGCGTGCCGGGCTCGACGTCCAATTTCGCGACTGCGCTGGTGTCTACGGCCAAGAGGATCCTCCGCGGGGTCGTTCGGTGACGGGCGGCGAATCCTAGCTCCAAGGCCGCCTGACACGGCGCATGCCTGCGTCCTCCCTCCCTTACGTGCAGAGCACGCTGCGCTTGGTGCGTCCTGGGCCTGCTTGGTCAGGCGGCCTTGGAGTCGTGCAACTCCGGGGCGGTGATCTCGCGGACCGTGATTTCGACCGGTTCGGGCGGCTCGATCTCCTTGCCCGGAGCGATGCCAAGGTCCTCCACTTTGCGCAGCTGGGGCAACAGCCGGCTCTCCATCGAGGCAATGGCGGAGTCGTAACCGGTTGCCGCTGTTTTCAAGCCTTTTCCGACTTTCTCGAGCTCGCCGAGGAACTTGGCGAAGCGCCCGTGCAGCGTCCCCGCCGCCTCGGCGATCTCTGCCGCCTCGGCGACCATTCGCTCCTGACGCCAGCCGAGCTCCATCGTCCGTAGCAGGCCGATCAGCGAGGTCGGGCTGACGAGCAGGACGTTGCGCTCCAGGGCGTAGTCGAAGAGCTCGGGATCGGCGGCGAAGGCTGCGTGCAGGGCCGGCTCGTTGGGGATGAAGCAGACCACCAGGTCCGGCATCTCACCGGCCCTGAACTGGCCCTGGTAGTCCTTGGAGCTGAGGCTCCGCACGTGCTCGCGCGCCTGCCGGGCGTGGCGCTCGAGATGGGTCTTGCGGTCGGAGTCGACCTCCGACTCCTGGGCGTCGAGGAAGGCGTCTAGCGGGACCTTTGAGTCGGCGACAAAGCTGCGTCCCTCCGGCAGCAGGAAGCGGGCGTCGGGCCGCAGCCGTCCATCTTCGGTGCGCAGCGTCTGCTGCAGCTCGAAGTCGACGTGCTCGGTCATGCCCGCGATCTCGATGCAGCGTCGCAGCTGCAGCTCGCCCCACTGGCCACGGGTCTGGGGTTGGCGCAGTGCCTTCTTCAGACCTGCGGTCTCTGCTCCCAGGTTGCCGACCGTCTGGCCCACCTGCTCGATCAGGGCCCGCGTCTGAAGGTCGGTCTCGCCGCGTCGTTGGACCTCCTTCTCGATTCTCTCCTGCCCCCTCGCGATTCTCTCGGCCAGGGCTTTGATCTCCGCCTGTCGTTTGTCCAGGGCCGCCTCCGCCGCCTGGACGTCGACCTTGCGCGACTCCTCGTTCATCCGCTGCAGGTCGGCGACCGCTTTCGAGGTCGCCTCCTGGATCGCCGGGCCGAGGTCCGGCTGTGTGGGCTGGCGCCGGGTTGACAGCGCGTAGACCAACCCCGCTGCGAGCAGAAGGACGGCGATTGCGAGCACGACGGTCATCGCCATCGATGCTGACAAGCCGTCCAGACGGGACCGGCGTCCTGAAAAGCCGCTTGCAGCGGCTTCTACGGCAGCAGGATGTCGTTCTCGGAGGAGGTCCGGTAGGGACCGACGACGAGGCGGGCGGGTTTGGCGTCGGGGAGACCGACCGCGACGATCTCGTAGTTCCCAGTAGGGAGGTCGGTGAGGAGGGTGCCGTTGCCGTTGGGAACGAGGGTGCCGGAGCTAGTGTCTTTTGGTCCGCGCAGGACCAGCCGCGAGCGGACGTCGGTGAGGTTGGCGGCGACGATCAGCACGTTGAGTGGCGCGTTGCTGCGCACCGTCGGCTGCTCGACGTCCTCGTTCTGGGGGATCTGCTGGGTCGGTTCGGGCCCCACCGCAATCCGCTCGGGCTGCACCGTGACCTCGCCCTCGGTGACCGAGACGCTGACATGGGTGGGTGGCTGCGGCCGTGGATTGTTGACCCGCTCCTCGGCGCCGCACCCGGCGACGATCAGTGCCAGCGCACCCAGTACGCATGCCAGCGCCGCAACGCTCCCTCTCCGACGACCCATCGCGGCGAGAATCTAACCGAAGGGCAAGTCGACCACGCGCGCCGTAACGCCATCTTCACCTACGGCGAGCTCATCGCCGGGCTCCGCCTCGCGGCGGACGATCGCCAGCCCGAGCTGACCAAGCGCGGGGGAGAGGCAGGAACTGCCGACCTGGCCGACCTCCTTCTCGCCGAGTCGCAGGGGCGTTCCGGGCGCCGCCGGAGCGCTCAGCCTCAGCCCGCGCAGGCGCCGGTTCGGGCGGCCCTTGTAGTGGAGGCGAGCGACCGGCTCCTGGCCGATGTAGCAGCCCTTGGTGAAGCTCACTGCGGCCTCGACGATGCCGGCCTCGGCCGGCATCGTCTGCGGACCCATCTCGGCGCCGAAGCGCGGCCTGCCCTCCTCGATCCGCAGGATCTCCGCCACCTCGGGAACGACTTCGGGGGCGCCGGCCGCGACCAGCGCCTCTCGCAGGCGCTCGGCATCGTCCGCGGCGGCGATCAGGTCGATCCCCTCGCCGGTGCCGACCGCGAGACACTCGATGCCGTGCGCCGTCAGCCGCTCGCAGCGGTAAGGGGGAAGCGGGGGAGTGGTGGCGATCTCGGCGCTACGCGGTCCGATCAGGGAGAGAAGCGCCCGCTCGGCGCCTGCGTCGGTGACCTCGACCTCGCGGCCGATCTTGTACATCTCGAGATGCCGCCGCGCGGTCTCGAGCGCCTCCGGCTCGGTGTCGATCCAGATCTCCTCCGGCGAGAGACGCAGCACTCGCATGTCGGCCTGCATGTGGCCCTTGCGGTCGAGCAGGGCCGCATAGCTGCCCTCACCCGGCGCCAGCGCCTCGACGTCGCTGGTCAGTTGCCCCTGCAGGTACTCGGCCGCCTCGGGACCGGTGACCAGCAGCATGCCCCGCGCCGAGCGATCAAGCAGCCCGCACTCCTCGCGCAGCTGCCGGTACTGGGCATCGATCTCCACCGTCGCCACCTCGGTCATCCCCACGGATTCTAAGAAGGTGACGATGGCTGCAGATTTGGGAATTATATATTTGACAAACCCACTTTGGCCAGGTAGGTTCATTGCATGGCCAACGATCTCTCCCTCATCGACCCCCGCTTCATCGATCCGGTGGCGGCTGCCGAATACCTGGAGTCGGTTCGCTGGCCATCCGGCGTCGTCTGCCCCAAGTGCGGCGAGGCCGAGCGGGAGCCCTACCTGCTGAAAGGCAAGAGCCTCAAGCAGCGCCGGGTCTGGAAGTGCCGAGCTTGCCGCAAACAGTTCTCGGTGATGGTCGGGACGATCTTCGAGTCCAGCCACGTTCCCCTGAACAAGTGGCTCGCGGCCTTCTATCTGCTCTGCTCCTCCAAGAAGGGCATGAGCGCCCACCAGCTGCACCGGATGCTCGACGTCACCTACAAGACCGCCTGGTTCATGTTCCACCGCATTCGTGAGGCGATGAAAGAGCCAGCCTTCGCGGAGAAGCTCTCAGGGGTCGTGGAGGCTGACGAGACCTACATCGGCGGCAAGCGCAAAAACATGCACGGCAAAGAGACGCGAGGACGCCCGCCTCAGAAGGACGGCCTGAAGACCAAGGCCCCTGTCCTATCCCTCGTGGAACGCGGCGGCCGTGTGCGCTCGCAGCGCGTAGCCAAGGCGAATACGCCGTGGGCGACGTCCACGTCAATACCGTCGAGGGCTACTTCTCGATTCTCAAGCGCGGCATCAACGGGGTCTACCACCACGTATCCCGCGCCCACCTGGACCGCTACCTGGGCGAGTTTGACTTCCGCTACAACCGCCGCGGCCTCACAGACTCAGCCCGAACGATCGCGGCCCTCCAGATGGCGGAGGGCAAGCGTCTGACCTATCGCGCAACATCTCCTCGCGGTCGGCAAGAACGGGCGTAACCTAGCCATGCCAAGCAGCCAGTAAGTGCAAGTCTTTTCCCGCGTCAGACCTAGACATATCTGGAAAAACGGGTAGCCTGAGCACCGAGGCAAGGAGAAGCAACATGATTCGTTGGCTGACGAGTCTTATCTCAATTCGACCCACAGACCGCTCGGAACGCGAGCGGAATAGTGCTGCGCGCCAAAGCCAGCTTCTTGAGGGACTTCCGCATATGAGCTCTAGAAGCCAAGAGTTCGTTCAGGGTTCCCTTGCCGCTTGGGATCGACTTCCCAAGTCCGAGCGAAACTTGCCTTCCAGCTTCTAGCAGCGTCGCAGTTGGGTCTGGCCGCGAAGGCGCTTGGCTCGCTTGCTCGTGGGATCAATGGGCTTGAAGCCCTTTGCTAGCTCTTCGGCGGCTTTGGCCTTCGCGCTGGACACGCGCCACTCCAAACATCCGTCTCCAACCTTGAGCTTCGATTTCAGCTCCGCGGCCACATCGAGGGCGCAGGCGATCAAACCGAGCGCCGCATCGCGCTGATCCTCTGAAACAGCGTCCTGCGACATATGAAGGTCCGTGATCAGCAAAGAAGGCTCGCGTCTGCTCGGTATGTGCAGAACGGCTTCCCCGAGCTGTTCATCCTGCTTGAAGTTGGCATAGCCGATGGCGACCAACTGGCGTCCGTGGTCAGCGCGTTCGGTCGTCGAGACTCGAAAGCCACGCGATCCATGACCGGGCCAGCGATCAACCGTGATTCGGGTCTTCCGCTTGCCTAGAGACCTTCCGCCCTCTACATGGATGGTCCTACGCGAGCCTGTTGATTGGGGCTGGGTCGAGCCGGGCATGCCGTCCTTGCAAGGGAGGCATCTTCTAAGCCCCCTGGTGCTTTGCCGGTAGAATTTGCTGAGTAGTGTCGGCCCGCTCCGGCCAGGTGCCTCGCAAAGCTTCCAGGCCGGAGCGGGTGTTTTAACGTCGCCCGCCGCGCCCGAACATGGCCCTTTTGGGCCGCCGCTAAAGGGCGGGTCGACTACGCGTCTATCTGCATCACTCGTTCCGCTTCTCGTAGTTGAAGCCGTAGGAGAAGGCGAGAGCAGGGCGGGCAAGGGCCAGCCACTCTTCGGCGTCCTCGTGGTTCCAGGTCTCCCCATTCGCCGGCAGGCGCTCGACCAAGCCCTCGATGATGGTCGGCAACGTTCGCGTCGGCGGAGGCGGGGGCGACGGGTCCTGCGTATTGTTTTTGCGGGCTTTCCTTGCCGTCCGTTTCCGAGGCGGGCTGGGAGTGGTGAGCAGGGTTTTGCCCACCTGGATCCCGACGAGTTCGGCGGCTTTCAGGAAGAAGGTCCGCGCCCTGCCGACGGTGCTGGGGGTAGATCCGATCTGGGCGAGGCACTCGCCGACCTGGCTCGGCGTCGCGGTGGTGAGGTCAAGGTCGATCACCTGCTTGTACCGGCTCTCGACCAAGCCCCGGAAGTTCTCCGGGGTCGGGGCCTCGACTAGCTCGAGAAGGACCGGCGTCGGCTTCTTCTCGGCGTCCATGAGGCCGAAGAACCGAAGCGCGACGTAAAGCTCGGTTCGGGCACTGCCGCCCCTGTTGCCCATCACCGCCCGGTCCAGGACCTGCGGAACCGGGCGGTGCTCATGCATCTGCTGAAGGAGGTTCCAAAAGGTCTGAAACCCGCCCCAGGGGGGCCTAGTCTCGGTAGCTGAAGTCTCCATCTCGTAACCCTCCAAACTGCTGTAGCACGGATTCGATGAAACTCAAAAGCACGGGGATTGACGATTCCCTCATGCTTCCACTGGCAGAGTATACGACAGTGTGGACGACCACAATCGTCTTCCCCACCTTCGCGCCTTAGGGTGGGCAGCCACATCAAGCGTTTCACGACGTTTCACGCCCTCAAAGCGCAACAAAACGCCGCGTTTCTTCATGTTTTGCCGCCTGGATTCCGGGTACTATTATGGGGATCTCGGTAGCACGGGATTCGGCCGAAGCGTGGGCTCAGCGCCTCGCTTCGGCCTTTTCGTTGCCACCGCCAGCTACCCTTGGAGGGTGCCTCCCAGGAACCCCCACGGGCGCAACGGCGACAAGCTCCGAATACCCCTTCCCTTCGAGGACGCAGTGAAGGCGGCCCTGGAGGTAGCGCCGGGCGAGAAGAAGTCGCCCAAGAAGAAGTCGCCCAAGAAGTCCCGCCCGGGCGTTTAGCCCTCTTCCCCCAACTCAAATCGACCCAGCCGCGTCCCGCCCGGCTCCCATTCGAGGCCGTCCAGCAGCTCGGCTGGCGGAACTCCAAGCGCCCCGGCCAGCTTGACGAGAGTGTCAACGCGGCAGACCCGTTCGGATCGCTCGATCTGCCCCACAGCCGTCCGATGGAGTGAGGCGCGAACGGCCGTCTCTTCCTGAGACAGGCCGACCCGTTTTCGGCAGTCGCGGAGGTTCGTGCCGAACTGCTCCGCGACGGTCATAGGCCGAGCCGGTCGAAGTGGAGCGCGGCGGCACTTGGCCGAATTGAGATTCCACCGCAGTCGAGGAGGCCGACGCCGACGAGAGCGACTACGGCGCGCTCTACGGCATCGCCGCAGTCGAACTCAAGGGACAGGCCGGGGATCGTTAGAGACTTCGGATGCGCAGCGAGGACGAGGCTTAGAACGGCGCGCTGAACGGCCGCGTCCTCGCGCTCACAGCGCGGGCTAGGGTTGGTCTGCATCGGAAGCTAGTCCTTTCGGTGCCAGCCCCCCGGCAGTTCGCGCTGCGCGGGGGGCGCTTTATGCAATAGGCGGCGACCGTAGCCCGCTGGCGGGATGGATTTCGGGCCGAAATTCGCCCGTTTCTACAGACCGGACTTTTCCCTTGAAATCAGGAAAAGCGTCTATGTCCAGCGCTTTTCAGAGGCTGGGTTTGTCAAGTAAATAAGCCCCGCAGATTTAGATTTGCCTAAAACGTCTTTTAGATGTGTCAAAATCTCAGCGATGAAGGATCGACGCCTCAGCCGGCGTAGCCTGCTCGGAGCGGCGGCTACTGTTCCCGCGGTCGCCGGCCTCAACGCCCTGGTCGAGCGCGGTGGTGGCAGTTCCCTGGCTCAGGGGCCCCATGGCGCTGCCGCCGACGGGAAGGCCTCTCACATGGGCCACCAGAGCTTCCCCCACGCGACCTTCGCCCCGGGGCGAAGCGTCGACCACCGGGCCAACGGCTTCAACCCAAGCCAGCTGCTGCGCGACTTCGACTACGGCAAAACACGGCGCCTCGCCAGCGGTCGCGTCTTGCGCGAGTGGGAGATCGTCGCCCACGACAAGGAGATCGAAGTCGCACCGGGGGTCAAGTACGAAGCCTGGACCTACAACGGCCGCGTCCCGGGGCCGACCCTGCGTGCCCGTGAGGGGGAGAAGCTGCGGATCCGCTTCGTCAACGGCTCCCCCCACCCACACACGATGCACTTCCACGGCATCCACCCGGCGCTGATGGACGGCATGCCGGGGATCGGCGAGCGCCAGGGAGGCGGCCAGATCGAGCCCGGGGAAGCGTTCTCCTACGAATTCGAGGCTGAGCCGTTCGGCCTCCACCTCTACCACTGCCACGTAGCGCCGCTGGCCGCCCACATCGCCCGCGGGCTCTACGGCGCCTTCATCATCGACCCGAAGAAGGGGCGCCCGGAAGCCGACGAGATGGTGATGGTGATGAACGGCTTCGACACCAATTTCGACCTCGCCAACGAGGTCTACGCCGTTAACACGGTCGGCTTCCACTACATCAACGACCCGATCCAGGTGGCGCGCGACGAGCTGGTCCGGATCTACCTGGTCAACGTGCTCGAGTACGACCCGCTGAACTCGTTCCACGTCCACGCCAACTTCTTCCAGCACTACCCCACCGGCACCTCGCTGGAGCCGGCCGAATTCACCGACACGATCGTCCAGGGCCAGGGCCAGAGGTCGATCCTCGAGCTGAAGTTCCCCTTCGACGGCGACTACATGTTCCACGCCCACGTCAGCGAGTTCGCCGAGCTGGGCTGGACCGGGTTCTTCCGCGTCGGCAACCCGTCGCTGCTCACTCCGGCGGCTGCGGCTGCCGCCTACTGCAAGCTGCCCTGGGGCGGCGGGACGCCCGCCTGATGATGGAGGCGGGAACGCAAGCCGAGCAGTGGCGCGGCAGCCGCCTGCCGGCCTGGGCCCTGGGCCTGATCCCGCTCGCCCTGATCGCGGTCGCGATCGGCGCCTTCGCGCTGCTCGGCGGGCCGGGGCTTGGCGAGCGGACCGGCCCTCCGGTGGAGGAGGTCTCGGTCGAGCGCACCGTGCTGCGTCCCGGCGAGATCGAGCTGACCCTGCGCAACGACGGGCCCGACCCGGTCGAGGTGGCCCAGGTCGCAGTCAACGACGCCTTTGCCCCGTTTGCGACTAGCGAGGGGCGTGAGATCGCCCGGCTCGGCTCGACCACGCTGCGGATCGAATACCCCTGGATTGAAGGCGAGGCCTACGAGATCTTCATCCTCACCTCCACCGGGGGGACGATCGACGCGGCGATTGACGTCGCCGCCGAAACCCCCGAGGCGGACCTGAGCTTCTACGGCCTGATGGCGCTGCTGGGGATCTACGTGGGGGTGATCCCGGTCAGCCTCGGCATGCTCTGGCTCCCCTTCGTGCGCCGCATCGGCGAGCGCTGGATCGGAGCATTGATCGCCTTCACCGTCGGGCTGCTCGCCTTCCTCGGGATCGACGCGGGCCTCGAGGGGCTGGAGATCGCGGGCGAAGCGCCTGGCGCCTTCGGCGGCAGCGAGCTCGTCTTCGCAGGTGGCATTGCCGCCTACCTGGCGCTGGCCGGGGTCGATGCCTACCTGGCGCGTCGTCGCGAGGCGGCCGGCGCCGCCGCCGCCGGTCTCTACCTGGCGCTGCTGGTCGCTATCGGGATCGGGCTGCACAACCTCGGCGAGGGCCTGGCGATCGGCTCGGCCTACGCCACGGGGGCGCTCGCCCTGGGGGCCTTCCTGGTGGTCGGCTTCGCGATCCACAACACCACCGAGGGCCTGGCGATCGTGGCGCCGCTGCGCGAGGGCGAGGACGGCCCCAGCGCTCGTCCTGGACTTCGCCGTCTCGCGGTCCTGGGACTGATCGCGGGCGCTCCGGCGGTCCTCGGCGCCTGGATCGGCGCGGCGGCCTTCAATCCCAGCCTCGCGGCCCTGCTCTTCGGCATCGGGGTCGGCGCGATCGCCAGGGTGGTGGTGCAGATCGCACCGGCAATGCGCGACGACGAGGGTCGCTACCTGCACCCGGTATCGGTCGCCGGCATCCTCATCGGCATCCTCGCCCTCTACCTGACCGGCCTGCTGGTGAGCGTCTGATGGGCGGGCGGAGCGAGAACGTTCGAGGGGCTGCAGGGACGGAGGCGATCGAGGACTACGCGAAGGCGATCTATGCCGTCGGGTTGGAGCGGGACGGGCCGGTGACGAACGGCGAGTTGGCTGAGCGGCTCGGGGTGACGCCTGCGACAGCGACCTCGATGCTGAAGCGGCTCGACGACCTGGGGCTTGCCGACTACCTTCCCTACAAGGGCGTCATCCTGACCCCCGCGGGGGAGAAGGTTGCGCTCGAGGTGATCCGCCACCACCGCTTGATCGAGGCCTACCTCTCCGAGGCGCTGGGTATGCCTGACGACCGCGTCCACGCCGAGGCCGAGGTGCTCGAGCACTACATATCCGAGGAGCTGGAGCTGCTGATCGCCGCCAAGCTCGGCGAACCCAGTCACGACCCCCATGGCACCCCGATCCCGGGTCCCGACCTGCGTCCGCCCAGCGGCTAGGCTGCCCTCGTGGCTCTGACCGACGACTTCCAGCAGGTGCTCGACTCGCTGCCGCCGGATTGGACCGACCTGGAGGTCGACCTGCGGATCGAAGACGAGAGCCGCTACGTCGACGCGGCGGTCGCGCTGAGCCAGGTCAACGCCCAGCCTTACTCGGAGGCGGACTGGCACTGGCGACTGCTCGTCGCCCACAGCTTTGGGCATGCGGCGGCGGCGGAGACGGTGAAGGGCGTGCTGTCGAAGCTCGACGGTGAAGGCGTCGCCGGCGAGATGCAGGTGCGCGAGGTGCGCGAGGGCCGCGCCGAGGTCGTGCAGATGTGGGGCCGGCCGGAGAGCGTCCGCGAAGAGTTCCGCCAGCGCCGCTCGATTTAGTGGCGCGCGTCGTCGCCGTAGCTTCGGACCTGCTGCTGGGCAGCAAGGTTGAGGAGACGCTGAGGGCCGCTGGCCACGAGGTGACGCTCTCACCCTCGATTCAGGGGCCCCCGCTCGATGGTGTCGAGCTCGTCGTCGCTGACCTGGATGCCGAGAGCCCGGAGGCGTTGGTGGGGCTCGGAGTTCCGGTGCTCGGTTACTACTCGCACGTGCAGGTCGAGACCCGCGAGGCCGCTGAGGCGGCGGGGGTCGATCTGGTCGTGCCGCGATCTCGGATGGCGCGTGAACTGCCGCAGCTGGTCGAACGGCTGGTGGGGGAGAGGGACTGATGTCCCTCTGCTGGAGGCCCTTCGGCTAAGTCTCCATCAGAGAGACATCAGTCCCTCCCATCAGCCCAGTTGGAAGGCCGCTTCGATATCGAGCGGACGCTCGAGGATCCCGTGCTGGAGGTCCCACGCTGCCCACTTGCGCAGCACCGCGGAGTTGAAAGGTGCGGGGTGCAAGAGAGGCCTGAGGACACGGAGCTGAGCCGCCTGTTCGGCTCGATCGAGGGTCGGAGCCGCGGCTAGCAGGCCGTCGAGAGCCTGCTGAGGCTCTTGGACCGCGAAGGTGTAGCCACGTGCGGTCGCATTGACTATTGACTCAATCAGCTCGGGGTCGCGCTCCAGGGTATGGCGCGAGGTGGCTAGTACCAGCTCGGGGTAGGGCGGGGCGCCGTAGCGGTCGACCCTGAAGACCCGGGTCGGGATGCCCTGGCGTCGCAGCGCCACCCCCTCCGCGTTCCAGAATCCCGTGGCGGCGTCCACTCGGCCGGCTGCGAGAGAGGCGACTGCGCTGAATCCGATCGTGACCCGGCGCACGCGGCCCGGGTCGCCGCCGTCGGCGCTCACCTCGGAGTCGACCACGGCTTCGTCGGAGGGCAGTCCGGTCACGCCGACAGTGCCGCCCTCGAGGTCACGCGGGCGGCGCACCGGGCCATCGCCGCGAGCGAGCACCGCAGCCAGCGGGCGTTGCACCAAGGGCATCACGCCGACCAGGTCCAGGCCGCGCTCGCGGGCGATCCCGAGGTCGTGGATGTCGAGGATCGCGAGCTCGGCTCGCCCCGCCTCGAGTAGCTTCGGCGCGTCGGTCGATTCGCCCGGCTGGCGTACGTTCAGGTCAATCCTCGCGTCGGCGTAGAAGCCCCGCTCCCGCGCTGCGTAGATCCCCGAGTGAACCGCGTTGGGGGTGAAATCGAGCACCAGCGTCGCGCCGCTAGGCGCGCCCGGTTCTGCGTCGCTCCCGCCGCAGCCGCTTGCGCCGGCCAGCAGCAGGGCGACCGCCAGCAGCGCGGTACCCCATTTCATGCGGGGGAGACCTTATTGGCTCGGTCGATGTGAGTAGACTGCCGCGCGCGAAACCGCAACCTGGGAACTAGGAGGAAAGCGTGCAGCAAAGAGGACTTCCGGCTTACCTTGCCGAGCTGATCGGCACCTTCCTGCTGGTGTTCTTCATCACCAGCGTCGTCGTGCTGTTCGTCTCGACCGGCGAACAGGCACAGTTCGGATCGGACTTCGCCGTCATTGGCCTCGTTCACGCTTTCCTGCTGTTCGGGTTGATCGTGATGTTCGGCATCGCCAGCGGCGGCCACTTCAACCCCGCAGTGACGCTCGCGGTGCTCGCGATCAGGCGGATCTCGTCAATGGACGCACTGATCTACATGCTCGCCCAGCTCTCCGGCGGCGTGCTCGGCGCACTGCTCTGCAAGGGCCTGCTGCTCGACGAGGGGCGCGCCACCAACTACGGCGCGGCGCAGGTCAGCGGCCTGCTCGGCGGCGACTTTCAGGGGATGATCATCGAGGCGATCGGCACCTTCTGTCTCGTCCTGGTGATTCTCGCCGCGGTCTTCTCGAAAAAGAGCGTCAAGGACTGGGCGCCGCTCGCTATCGGCATCACGCTGGGCTTCATCGTCATGGTCGGCGGGCCGCTCGACGGCGGCTCCTTCAACCCGGCGCGCTGGTTCGGCCCGGCGCTGGTCGGCAACGAGTGGGGCGGGGTCTGGCCCTACATCGTCGGCCCGATCGTCGGCGCCCTTGCTGCCGTCGGCGTCTTCAAGTTCGTGCTCGAGCCGGGTGGACCGGCGCCGACGGAGCCGCCAGAGCGGGTCAAGCCCACGGCCTCGCCGACCGCTGGTACCGGCAGAAGCCCCGGCGCCGCTTCCTGAGCTTCCGCAGCTTCGCGAGCCGCCGGGACTGCACGCCCCGGCGGCTCGCCTGTTTCTAGCCCCGCACTAGAGTGACTGTCGTGCGCCGGATCACCTTCTCGCGGAACTACACGCTCTCCCTCTCGCGCACCTGCCAGTGCCACTGCAAGTACTGCGCGTTCGCCACGCATCGCGCCCACATTCACTCGCCTGAGGCAGTCGAACGTCGCCTCGACGAGGCCGAGCGGCGCAACGCTAAGGAGCTGCTCGTCCTCACCGGCGAGCGGCCGGAGGTGAATGCCGAGGTCGCGGCCCGGCTGGCCGAGTGGGGCCACGACGACTTCACCTCCTACGTCGTCTGGGCCTGCGAGCGGGCGCTGGAGCGAGGCATCCTGCCCCACACCAACATCGGCATCCTCGACCGCGACGACCTCTCCCGCCTGCGCGAGGTGACCGCCTCCCAGGGCCTGATGCTGGAGTCCACCGCCGAGCACCTGATGGACACCGTCCACGCGGGCTCCCCGACCAAGCACCCAACCAAAAGGCTGGCCACGATCGAGGCGGCGGGCGAGCTGAAAATCCCCTTCACCAGCGGGATCCTGATCGGCATCGGCGAGACGGAGCAGGAGCGGGTCGAATCGCTCGAAGCGCTGGCGCGTCTCCACGAGCGCTACGGCCACCTGCAAGAGGTCATCCTGCAGAACTTCGTCCCGCACCCTCGCTACTACGGCCAAGAGGTGGCTGAGATCGCTGATGATGCGGCACGCCAAAGGTGGGGGGGCAATGGGGACCCCTCCGCCCGAGCAACAGCTGGGGAGGCTCGTTCGGAGGGGTCCCCATTGCCCCTTCCAGCCTGGGCGAGTCCCATCAGCATCGAGGACATCAAGCGGCTGATCTCCGAGTGCAAACGGCTGATGCCGGACGTCGGCATCCAGGTGCCGCCGAATCTGTCCGACTGGTGGGCGGAGCTCGTAGAAGCTGGGGCTACCGACCTGGGAGGTCTATCTGCCAACGGAGACCACATCTCTCCTGAGCACGCTTTCCCAAGCCCCCATGAGGTCAGGAAGGGGCTGGCGCCGCGGGGATTCGCGCTCACAGAGCGACTGTGCGTCTACCCGCAATACATGGACCCCGAGTGGATGGAGCAGGGGGTCCTCGATGTGGTGAAGCTGAAGTACTGGAGCTTCATTCCGCGGCGCGGGTCGGGGCGGCGCTCGGAAGAGTCGATCAACGGTGCGCTCGCACCCGAAGCGATCGCCAAGGGTCGCGAGGGGGAGGAGCTGAGCGAGGACGAGTTGACAGCGCTTTTTGCCGAGGCACGACCTGAGGTCATCGAGGAGATGCGGGTTGCTGCTGATGAGCTTCGCCAGGAGCTGGCCGGCGACCGGGTCACCTTCGTCGTCAACCGCAACATCAACTTCACCAACATCTGCGTGGTCGGCTGCGCCTTCTGCGGCTTCGGTCAGGGGCGACGCTCGCCCGACGCCTACGAGGTCAGCGAGGAGGACTTCGCCGAACGGATTCGGGAAGCGGTCGAGTTCGGCGCCACCGAGATCTGTATGCAGGGCGGCATCCACCCCGACCTGACCCTGGAGGAGTACGGCAAGTGGCTGCGGCTGGCCAAGGATGTGGCCCCACAGCTGCATCTGCACGCCTACTCGCCGATGGAGGTCCACTACATGTGCGAGCGCTCGGGCAAGGGGCCGGAGGAGGTGTTCGAGTACCTGATCGAGTGCGGACTCGGCTCGACCCCCGGCACCGCCGCTGAGGTGCTCGACGACGGCGTCCGCCAGCGCATCTCGCCGAACAAGCTGCCGGTCGATCGCTGGGTCGAGATCATCGAGGCCTCGCATCGGGCCGGCCTGCGTTCGACCTCGACGGTGATGTTCGGCCACATCGAGGAGCCGCGCGAGCTGGCTCGGCATATGCGCGTCGTCCGCGCCCTGCAGGAGCGGACCGGCGGGATCACCGAGTTCGTCCCGCTCAGCTTTATCCCCTTCAACACGATGCTCGGCCGCACCCACGGAATCGAGGAGATCTCGGCAGACGAGAACCTCAAGCACACCGCCGCCTTCCGCTTGGCGCTGGGCAAGACGATCCCCAACCTGCAGGCGAGTTGGGTGAAGATGGGCCTCGACGCCGCCACCGAGGCGTTGCGCTGGGGGGTCAACGACCTCGGCGGCACGTTGATGGAGGAGAACATCTCGCGGATGGCGGGCTCTCAGCACGGCGTGCGACTAGAGCCGGAGCAGCTGATCGCGGCTGCCCGCGCCGGTGGGCGCGTCCCGGCTCAGCGCACCACCTTGTACGAAATCGTCGAGACCTACTAGCTGGACGATTGTTCTAGCGCTATGGTGCGCGCATAACTTTGCGTTCACCGATATGGGAGGAGAGATCGGGGCTCGCGGTGTTTTCGCTGCTTGCCTTGGCGCTGCTGCTCGTCGCAGCGGTGCTGGACACGCTGCGGCCGTGGGAGTCCGACTCGGTCGGCCCTCAGCTGCAGGCCTTGCCGGGGGTAGAGGCAGGACTGGACGATGCGATCGCTTTGGCGCCTGGGCGATCGGCTGTCTCGCCCGCTGTCGTGAGCGCTCGCTCGACCCCTCGTGCGGCCGGGAAATCGGTTCCCGAGGTCGAGCCGGTGGTAATCAAGGAGCCGACGCTCGTGTCAGGCGTAGCCATCTCACGGGGCCGTCCAGTGAGTGTCGCCGGGCCCGTCTCGCACCCAGCGCCGCCCTCGCCTGAGTCTCAGGCTCCGCCCACCGCGCCGGTCGCGCCGCTGTCTGAGCCAGTGCCGCCCACGCCCGCACCTCCGGCGGCGCCTCTGGGCCCGCATCTGGTTGCCGACTTCGAGAACGGCATGAGCGGATGGAGCACTGCGACCAGCGAGGTGACGCCGAGGCTGGTGGGCGGGATCGTGCGCGACGGCGAAAAGTCCAGCTTGGTTCGGCTGACCGGCACGCGGTCTCGCTCGCAGCTGGTCCTGGGCGGTGACGGGGGGCCAAGCGAGGAAGGTGTGATCCAGATCCACGAGGGCGACGAATACGCCTTCGCCTTCTCCTTCTACATCCAGACGATGGCCTACGGCGAGACCGGCGTCGACAACGCGATCCTGCGACTCAAGAGCGACGCGAGCGAGAGCCCGGCCTTCGGCCTGCAGCTATGGGATTCGGTGGTCGGTGGGCAAGGCATCGAGCGCGGGCTCTGGTCGAGTGGCGAGGCAGTCGGGGGAGACCGCTTCCTGGCGCCGGTCACGTGGTGGACGTGGCATGACGTGATCGTCCACTTCAGGGGATCCAGCCAGGACGCCGGCTTCTACTCGGTGTATCTCGACGGTGAGCTGGTCGACGCTCGCGACGCGGTCAGCATCATCGTTCCCGGCAGCGGCTACGCGCAGATCGAGGTCGGCCTCCACCGCAGTGGCGAGCAGGTTCCGGGAACCTCCGAGATTCGCATCGACGCAGCCAAGCTCGGCCCGACGCTGGAGTCCGTCCAGCCCTAACGGAATAGATCCTCGTCGCGGCGGCGGCGCAGGGCGGCGGCGCCGGGGCCGTCATCGCGGGTGACGAAGCGGTCGAAGCCGCGGACGATCGCGACGGGAGCCCGGTTGGTCTTTTCGCGGACTAGGTCGGCGGCTGCCGCGACCTGGTCGGCGACCGCAATCATGGTTGCCCTTAGCTCGAGGCCGCCTGTGTCACGACGGCCGCGCCAATCGTCGAGCGGGGCGATCCCGGCGCAGCCGATCGCCACCTCCACCTGGCCCAGGCGCCAGGCGCGGCCAAAGCTGTCGGCGATCACCACTGCGACGGTGGACGAGGGCCGGGAGCGGGCCTCGGCGGACGGAGAGTGTCCGGCGAGTCCCGCTCCCGGCCCCCCAGCAGTGGCAGCGGTGATTTCGGCTCTGAGCTTGCGGGCAGAGGCGTCGGGGTCCTCGGGGAGAAGGCACGCTGTTCCCGGCTCGGGGAGGTTGGAGGTGTCGACGCCGGCGTTGGCACAGACGAAGCCATGGTGGGTCTCGACGATCAGGACGCCGCGCTCGGCGCGCAGCACCTCACGACTCTCCGCGAGGATCAGCTCGATCAGCGCCGGTTCCTTGCCCAGTGCCGCGGCGAGGCGACGCGCCTCCACACCGACCTCCACCGAGGAAAGGCGGCGAACGCGTCCCTCGGCCTTGGAGACGATCTTCTGCGCGACGACGACCACGTCCCCGTCGCGCAGCTCCGTTGATCGCGCGATCTCCTCGCCGACCCGCATGCCCTCGGCGAACTCCGGCAGGCCCGCCACGGGCAGGACCCTCAGCTCTCCAGCGTCGCTCATATCCCCAGCGCCTTCGCCGTTCGCTTTGCCCGGCCTCGCCTCGCCGCCAGCTCCCGCGTCAGGGCGACCAGGTCGGCCGGGGTGTCGAGGTCGAGGGCGAGCGAGGGCAGCTCCTCGACTGCGAAGGGGATGCCCGCCTCGCGGGCGGCAGCGACGTGGCGCGCGCAGCTGCCCTCGCCGAAGGCGGGCCGGATCGCATCCGGGGGCGAGAGGACCAGGGCGTTGGTGCCGGTGCCGTGGCGGTCGGGCACGATCGCCACGTAGCGCTCCGGGACGCCGGTCAGCACCCGGTCGAGCTCGCGCGGCTCGAGCAGCGGGCAGTCTCCCGGGAGCAGCATCACGCGCTCGGCTCCGAGCGTTTCGGCGCGGGCGATTCCCGCCAGCGCCGCCTCGGAGTGACCATGCTTGGGAGGGTCAGGAGCGACCTCGGCCCCAACGCTCCGAGCCAGCTCGGCTGCGCGTGGCTCGTCGCTGACGACGATCGTGCGCTCGATCGTGCGCGCCGCACCGACCGCCTCGAGCACGTCCTCCAGCATCGCTGCGACCAGCGCCTTCCGCCGCGCCTCGTCGATTCCCGTCGCGAGGCGCCGCTTCGCCGTCGCGAAGCGCTTGACCGGGAGGATGGCGGTCGCTTTCAACCTTCGGCGAGGCTAGCGGCGTAGTCGAGCACGATGCGCGCCACCCTGACCCTGCCGGCGGCGCCCTCCATCAGAGTCGGCGCGGCGAGGGTTGGGATCTCGCCGGGGGGTGGGTCGGGATCGTCCTCGTCGACGACCATCGCGTCGATCAGTCCCGTGTAGAGCGACGCCACGCCCGCCGCGGTCGCAGGGCGGCCGATCGCCTGCATGAAACGCTCGGTCGGTCCCTTGACCACCTCGCCGGCGACGAAGGGGCTGACCGCGACGACTGGGGCCTCGGCTTCTGCGATCGCCGCCCGCATTCCCGGCACGGCGAGGATCGGGCCGATGCTGATGATCGGGTTGGAGGGGCCGATCACGATCGCCTCGGCCAGGCGCAGCGCCTCGAGCGCCTCCGGTGTCGGCTCGGCCTCCGCGATCCCCTCCAGCTCGACGCCCGTCACCTGCGGCTCGCCGCGGTCGACGATCAGGTACTCCTGCAGGCCGCGTGCGCCGGCGGCCGTGTGCACCTGGGTGCGAACCTTTGCCTCGCACATCGGCAGCACCCGCGCCTCGACCCCGAGGGCACGGGCGATCTGGCCCTGCGCGTCGGTGAGGCGGCCGCCCTCCTCGAGGAACTCGCGCCGGTAGAGGCAGGCGGCGAGGTCGCGGTCGGAGAGGCCGAACCAGCTCGGCGCGCCGAGCCTCCCCAGGCGCTCGAAGACGGTGAAGGAGTCGTCGCGGAGTCCCCATCCTCGCTCCTCGTCGATCTCCCCGCTGAGCCAGTAGGTGCAGAGGTCGGGATCGGGGGAGACGTGGACGCCGAGGACCTCGACGTCGTCGCCGGTGTTGGCGATCACCGCGAGGTCGGCGCCGATCTCCTCCTGCATGCCGGCGGCGAGCTTGGCGCCCCCGGTTCCCCCGGCGAGCAGGGCGACCCGCACGGCTATGCCCAGTGGTCGGCGTCGGGCAGCCCGGTGAGCTTGATCCCGGCGTGGGCCTTGTAGCGAGAGTTGATCGAGATCAGCAGCGGCGTCAGCTGCTCGACGATCCGCGCCATCTCCAGCGGCCCGGCGTTGACGGCGCGCAGGCCTCCGATTAGCTCGACCAGCTGCGCCACCCGCGCCTTGTCGGCCTTGCGGTCGCCGCAGACGAGGACGTCCTCGTCCAGCTTCGCTGTCAGGTTGGCGAGGGTGGGGGCGGCGATCGTGTGCAGGGCGGCGACCACCGTGACCCCGTCGGGGACCATCTCCTGCGCCTGCTGCGCGGCCGATCCCTGCCAAACGCCGAGCGAGCGGGTCGCCCTGCCGCTCACCGCGGCTGCAAGCGGCACCGTGCAGTCGACCAGGATCTGACCCGGCCGCAGCGCCTCACGCAGGTTGTTGAGGTTCTCCGATTGGGCGCGGAAGGGAACGGTGAGGAAGACGATCTCGGCGCGCGTCGCCGCCTCCTCGTTCGACAGCCCCTCGACCTCGGCGCCGGGGACCGCGTTGCGCAGCTTGACGGCCGCTTCCTCGGCCCGCTCCGGCGAACGGGAGCCGATCGCAATCGGATGCCCCGCCTTCGCCCAGCGCAGCGCCAGGCCGGCGCCGAGGGCACCGGTGCCACCGATAATCGGGATCGGTTCGTGCTCCGCCAAGGCCGGCCAGTCTATGCTCACGGCCTCGATGAGGCTGGAGGGACGGAAAGCGCTGGTCACCGGCGGTGCCAGCGGCATCGGCGCCGCGATCGCCGCCCGGCTTGCCGCCGAGGGGGCGGAGGTTTGGGTCGGCGACATCGCCGTCCCCGGGGCCGAGCGGGTCGCGAGCGAGGTTGCCGGCCACGCGATCGAGCTAGACGTCACCGATATCGAGTCGGCCAGAGCCGCCGTCGAGGCCGCCGGCGCCTTCGACGTCCTCGTCAACAACGCCGGCACCGACGAGTTCGGCTTCTTCACCTACACCAAGCCCGAGCAGTGGCGGCGCCTGCTGGCGATCAACTTGGAAGGTGTCTTCAACTGCACCCACGCCGCGCTTCCCGGCATGCAGGAGGCCGGCTACGGCCGGATCGTCACCATCTCCTCAGAGGCGGGGCGGGTCGGCTCGAAGGGCTCGGCCGTCTACTCGGCGACCAAGGGCGCCGTCGTCTCCTTTATGAAGGCGATCGCGCGTGAGAACGCCCGCTACGGGATTACCGCCAATGCGATCGCGCCGGGCCCGATCGAGACGCCGCTGCTGATGGGGGCCAAGGAGTTCGGCGAGATCGGCGAGAAAGTGATCGAGACGATGAAGGCGGCAACGCAAATGAAGCGCTTGGGACAGCCCGAGGAGGTCGCGGCCGCGGTCGCCTTCCTCGCCTCCGACGACGCCGCCTACGTCACCGGGGAGACGATCGGCGTCAGCGGCGGCCTCGGGATGGTCTGATGGGCCTCGAGCCGGGCATCGAGCGCCGCGACGAGTTCACGGTCGCGCCGCCGCTGGTGACAGACGTCGGCGGCACGATCGGCACCGGCGTCCTCTCGACCCCGGGGATGATCGGGATGATGGAGGGCACCGCCTCGATGCTCGCCTTCGGGCATCTGCCGGAGGGCCAGGCGACTGTTGGCTTCGAAGTCTGCATCAAGCACGTGGCGGCGGCTGCCGAGGGCGCGACCTGCCGCACGCGGGCGAGCCTGCGCGAGGTCGTCGATGGACGCAAGCTCCGCTTCGACGTCGAAGTGACCGAAGGGGAGCGGACGATCGGCGTCGGCACGCACGAGCGGCGAGTGGTCGGTCAAGCCGGTCCGCCGACGGCGTAGCCTCCGCGCACCGAGCCCCAGCAGGGGGAGAGTTCGCGCCGCTCGATGCATTGACCACACCAGAGTGTGTTCGATCGATCGAGCGGCGGAGGGGGACGGCGTTTGGGCCTTGGTCCGCGATCAGCACGGCGTGGTTTCCCGCCAGCAGCTTCTCGACCTTGGGCTGAGTCGTCGCGCCATTGAGCACCGGTTGGCACGTGGTCGGCTGCATCTCATTGCGAATGGCGTCTACGCCGTTGGGCGATCGGAGGTGACGCGGCATGGGCAATGGATGGCAGCAGTCCTCTCGTGCGGACCCAGCGCAATGCTGAGTCATGGCAGCGCCGCCGCGCTCTGGGGGATCGGTCGAGAGCATCGAGGAATCGAGATCTCGGTACGAGTGGCGTCGCCGCGCCGGCGGTCGGGCCTGTGCGTTTATCGGCGTCCAACCCTGGCGGAATGCGATGTCACGAGTCGGGAGGGGATTCCAGTAACGGGACTCGTGCAAACCGTGATCGATCTTGCAGCGGCGCTGACACCGCGTGCGGTCGAGCGGCTCGTCAACGAGGCCGATCGGCTCGACCTGATCGAGCCGCCGACTCTTCGTAGAGAGCTCGAATCGCATCGCTGTGAGCCCGGCGTCAAGCCGCTCCGCCTCCTGCTCGATAAGCGGGCCTTCCGCCTTACCGACTCGGAGCTGGAGCGTCGCTTCCTGCGGCTGATGGAAAGAGTGAGTCTTCCGCTGCCCCAGACCCAGCAGAGCCTCAACGGGTTCAAGGTCGACTTCTACGGCCCGAGCCTGGCCTGGTCGTCGAGACCGATGGGCTGCGCTACCACCGTACGCCGGCGCAGCAAGCAAGAGATCGCCTTCGTGACCAGGCGCATCTCGCCGCTGGTCTGACGCCGCTGCGCTTCACTCATGCGCAGGTGCGTTACGAGCCCAACTACGTGCGAGCCACTCTGCTCGCGGTCGTGCTGCGTCTGAAGGCGTAAGCGGGACGCCTAAGCTTCCGCTCATGGTCGAGCTGCCCAAGAGCGTGCGGGTCCGCGAGGTCGGGCCGCGGGACGGGTTCCAGAATGAGCCGGAGACGATCGCGACCGCCGACAAGGTGCGGCTGATCGACTTGCTCTCGGGCAGCGGGCTGAAGCGGATCGAGGTGACCTCGTTCGTGCGCGCCGACGTAATCCCACAGCTCTCCGACGCCAAGGAGGTGCTGGCCGGTGTGCAGCGGCGCGACGGGGTTGCTTTCTCGGTCCTGATCCCCAACGAGCGGGGGCTGGAGCGGGCGCTGACGGTCCGTGACCGCTTCGACGAGGTCAGCGTCTTCCTCTCCGCCTCAGAGACCCACAACCGCAAGAACGTCAACCGTTCGATCGAGGAGTCGCTGGCCGGACTGGAGCGCACCCTCGCCGGCGCCGGCGAGGCGGGACTGCGCCGCGAGGGCGTGATCTCAGTCTCCTTCGGTTGCCCCTACGAGGGCGAGGTGCCGCCCGAGCGGGTCTTCGAGATCGCCGAGCGGCTCGCCGCCGCTGGCTGCGAGGAGGTCGGCTTCGGCGACACCACCGGGATGGCGAACCCGCGCCAGGTCGGCGAGTTCTTCGCCACTGCCCGCGAGCGGCTCGGCGGGGTCGAGCTGACCGCGCACTTCCACAACACGCGCGGGCAGGGGCTGGCCAACGTGCTGGCGGCGCTGGAGCAGGAGATCGAGTCCTTCGAGGCGAGCTTCGGCGAGTTGGGCGGCTGCCCGGTGCCGCCGGGCTCGACCGGCAACGTCTCGACCGAGGACGTGGTCTCGATGCTGCACGAGATGGGGGTCGAGACCGGGATCGACCTGCCTGCGCTGATCGAGGCCTCGCGCGCCGCCCAGGACGTGCTCGGTCGTCCGCTCGGCGCCCACGTGCTGCGCGCCGGACCGGTGGAGTGGGGCGGGGCGGCGGAGTAGTCTCGGGTGCGATGAAGAGCGACGCCTTCAGGCAAGCCGCCGAAGCCAAGGACTTCTCGCAGGGTGAGGAGCTGTTCTCGCCGGACGTCGTCTTCCGCAGCCCGGCCGTGTTCAAGCCCTACTCCGGACTCGAGGCCCTGGGGGTGATCCTGGGGGCGGTGTCGGAGGTCTTCGAAGACTTCCGCTATGTCGACCAGGTCGAGACCGGCGACACCGCCGTCCTCGTCTTCGAGGCGCGGGTCGGCGAGAAGCAGCTCAACGGGGTCGACGTGCTGCGCTTCGGCGAGGACGGGAAGATCGCCGAGATGATGGTGATGATTCGCCCGCTCAGCGGCCTCACCGCGCTCGGCGAAGAGATGGGCCGTCGGCTCGAAGCCGCCGCAGGCTAGAGCCGTCTAGGCTCACCGTCGCTGTGACCGATATCCGACCCGCCCTCGAGGCCGCCCTCTCTGGCGGCCCGCAGCGCCACCACGAGAAGACTGCCGAGCAGGGCAAGCTGCCGGTGCGCGAGCGGGTTGAACGGCTGGTCGACGCCGGCTCCTTCGCCGAGGAGGGGCTGCTGGCCAACTGGGAGCAGGAGGGGCTCGGCGCCGACGGCGTGCTCACCGGACTGGCCAGGATCGACGGCCGCGCCGTCGCCTTGATGGCCAACGACCCGACCGTGAAGGCGGGGTCCTGGGGCCCGAAGACGGTGGAGAAGATCCTCCGCGTCCAGGAACGGGCGCTGAGCCTGCAGGTGCCGATGGTCTACCTGGTCGACTCGGCCGGAGCACGGATCACCGACCAGGTGCAGATGTTCCCCGGCCGGCGCGGCGCCGGGCGGATCTTCCACAACGAGGTGCGGCTCTCCGGCCAGGTGCCGCAGGTCTGCCTGCTGTTCGGGCCGAGCGCGGCCGGTGGCGCCTACATCCCGGCCTTCTGCGACGTGGTGATCATGCGTGAGGGCAACTCCTCGATGTACCTGGGCTCGCCGCGGATGGCGGAGATGGTGATCGGCGAGAAGGTGACGCTGGAGGAGATGGGCGGGGCGAAGATGCACACCGGCGTCTCCGGCTGTGGCCACTTCCTGGTCAAGAGCGACGAGGAGGCGATTGACCTCGCCAAGCGCTACCTCTCCTTCATGCCGGGCAACTGGCGCGAGGAGCCGCCCGTCGCTCCCCCGGCGGAGCCGAGCTCGTCCGCGGCGATCGCCGAGATCGTCCCCGCCGACGAGAACCAGCCCTTCGACATGGGCGAGGTGCTCGACGTCCTGCTCGATGCCGACTCCTTCCTCGAAGTGCACAAGCGCTGGGCGAAGGAGCTGATCGTCGGCTACGGCCGCCTCGAAGGCCGCGTCGTCGGCGTCGTCGCCAACCAGCCGCGGCAGAAGGGCGGCGTGCTCTTCGTCGACTCGGCCGACAAGGCGGCCCGCTTCATCCAGACCTGCAACGCCTTCAACGTGCCGCTGCTCTTCCTCGCCGACGTGCCCGGCTTCATGATCGGCACCGCGGTCGAGCGCCAGGGGATCATCCGTCACGGCGCGAAGATGATCAGCGCCGTCTCCGAAGCGACGGTGCCGAAGCTCTCGGTGGTCGTGCGCAAGGCCTACGGCGCTGGCCTCTACGCGATGGCGGGGCCGGCCTTCGAGCCGGACTGCTGCATCGCCCTGCCCAGCGCCTCGATCGCGGTGATGGGCCCGCAGGCGGCGATCAACGCCGTCTTCTACAACCAGATCCAGGCGATCGAGGACGAGGCCGAGCGCGAGGCCTTCGTCGCCGCCAAGCGCGAGGAGTACGCCGAGGACATCGACCTCCTCCACCTCGCCTCGGAGCTGGTGGTCGACGCGGTCGTCCAGCCCGAGGACCTGCGCGCCGAGCTGATCCGTCGCTTCGCCCTGGCGGCGAGCAAGGACCGCTCCTTCGCCGAGCGCCGCAACCCGATCACGCCGGCCTAGACGTGCCGGGAGTTAGCCGCCCATATGGGCGGCTAACTCCCGGCACGTCCCCTCAAGCGTTGAGGGAGGCGGCCAGGGCGACGAAGTAGTCCAGGGCTTCCGGGTTGGCGAGCGAGTCGCGGCTGGCCGCCTTCTCCGGCGGGGTGCCCATCAGGATCCGCTTCACCGGCACCTCCAGCACCTTGCCGCTGAGCGTGCGCGGCACCTCGGCGATCTGGAAGACCTCGTCGGGGACGTGGCGCGGGGAGCAGCGCTCGCGCACGCGGCGGGCGATCTCCTTGCGCAGCCCGTCGTCGAGCTCTGCGCCCTCGCGCAGGACGACGAAGAGCGGCATCCAGCCCTCGGTGCCGGGGCGGGGGACGTCGACGACGAGCGCGTCGAGCACCGCGTCGAGGTCGAGCACGGCGCGGTAGATCTCGCTGGTCCCCATGCGGATGCCGGAGCGGTTGATGGTCGAGTCGGAGCGGCCGTAGATGACAGCGGTGCCGCGCGAGGTGATCTCGATCCAGTCGCCGTGGCGCCAGGCGCCGGGGTAGTGCTCGAAGTAGCTGGCCCGGTAGCGGCTGCCGTCGGGGTCGCCCCAGAAGAAGACCGGCATCGAGGGCATCGGCTCGGTGACGACCAGCTCGCCGACCTCGTCGACGACCGGGTTGCCCTCTTCGTCCCAGGCCTCGACCGCGGCGCCGAGGGCGCGGCCCTGCAGCTCGCCGCGGTAGACGGGGAGCAGCGAGACGCCGCCGACGAAGGCGGTGCAGAGGTCGGTGCCGCCGCTGGTCGAGAAGAGCCAGGTCTCGTCCCCGACGTGCTCGTAGACCCAGTCGAAGCCCTCGGGCGAGAGGGGGGAGCCGGTCGAGCCGACCGCCTTCAGACGGCTGAGGTCGCGCCCGGCGCCCGGCTCGACGCCGTCCTTCATGCAGGCGGCTATGTAGGAGGCGCTGGTGCCGAACATCGTGACCCCGGCGCGCTCGGCGAGGTCCCAGAGCACGCCCATGTCGGGGTGGCCGGGGCTGCCGTCGTAGAGGACGATCGCGGCCCGGGTCAGCAGCCCGGAGACGAGGAAGTTCCACATCATCCAGCCGGTCGTCGTGAACCAGAAGAGGCGGTCGCCGGGGTGGGCGTCGACGTGGAGGTGGAGCTTCTTCAGGTGCTCGAGCAGGATGCCGCCCTGGCCCTGGACGATCGCCTTCGGCAGACCGGTCGTGCCGGAGGAGTAGAGGACCCAGAGCGGATGGTCGAAGGGGACGCGCTCGAAGCTCAGCTCGGCGCCCTCGCCGGAGGCGAGCAGCTCCTCCCAGCGGATCGCGTTGCGCAGGAGGGAGAGGTCGGGATCGGGGTCGAGGCAGGGGAGGACGACGGTGCGTTCGAGGCTCGGCATCTCGGCCTGCAGCCGGGCGAGCGTCTCGCGGCGGTCGAAGTCCTTGCCGCCGTAGCGGTAGCCGTCGACCGCGAACAGCACCTTGGGCTCGATCTGGGCGAAGCGGTCGACGACGCTGGCCGGGCCGAAGTCGGGCGAGCAGCTCGACCAGACTGCGCCGATGCTGGCGCTGGCGAGAAAGGCGACGATCGCCTCGGGGATGTTGGGGAGGTAGGCGACGACCCGGTCGCCGCGCTCGACCCCGAACTCCCGCAGGCCGGCGGCCACGGCGGCGACCTGGGCGCGCAGCTCGCCCCAGCTCAGCTCGGACAGCTCACGCAGCTCGGAGGCGTGCAGGATCGCCGTCTCCGCGTCGTCCTTACCGGCGAAGACGTGCTCGGCGTAGTTGAGGCTGGTGTTCGGGAACCAGCGCGCACCCGGCATCTCGCGGCTGGCTAGTACCGGCGCGGGATCGCCATCGGCCTGCACCGCGAAGAAGTCCCAGATCGAGGACCAGAAGCCCTCGAGGTCGTCGACCGACCAGCGCCAGAGCTCGTCGTAGTCCCCGAAGCGCAGCCCGCGCTCGCCCTCGAGCCAGCGCATGTACTCGGTGAGGCGGGCGTTCTCGACCAGATCAGCGGGCGGATCCCAGAGCTTCTCGGCCTGGGATGGGCTCACGCCGCGGCGGTGGCGGCGCTCGCCGCCTGCGCCCGCTCCAGCTCATGCGGGTCGTGGGCGCAGAAGATGCTGACCTCGCCGCCGTGGGCGGCACCCAGCTCGCGCAGCCGTTCCACGTTGCCGACGCGGGCCTTGTTGTCAGAGGCCATCAGCGTCTGGAAGCCGCGCAGGATCGGCGGGCAGGAGGGTGGCGTTGCGATCTGGCCGCGGTGGAAGTAGGCGTCGCCGCAGTGCAGCAGCCAGCCCTCGTCGTTCTTGACCGCGACCGCAGTGTGGCCGCGCGAGTGGCCGACCATCGGCACCAGTAGCACCTCGGCGTCGCTGCCCGGCAGGATGCGCACGCTCTCGAAGCCGAGCCACTCATCGCCGCCGGCGTCATGCTCGACCCAGCGCGGGTTGTGCTTCCAGTGGGCGCCGCCGATGTAGCGGGTCCGTTCGCGCAAGGTCGGGTTCAGCGCGGCTTTCAGCTCGGGTGCGAAGACGTGGACCTCGGCCTCGGGGAAGTCGGGAAGGCCGCCGGCGTGATCGAGGTCGAGATGCGTGGTGACAATGTGACGGACGTCGCCGGCGGTAAACCCGAGCCCTTCGAGCTGGGCCAGCGCCGTCGTCTCGACCTTCGGGCGCGGCTGCATCAACAGCCGGAAGGGAGCACCCAGCTGGCCGGGGTTGCGCGCGTCATCGACGCCAAAACCGGTGTCGATGAGAACGATTCCGTCGCTGGTCTCGATCGCTAGGCAGTGGCAGACGATCTGGGTCCGCGCCAGCAGTCCGCCTTCCCCGGCGATCAGGCGCGCTCCGTGGGGGCAGAGCGAGCCGCAGTTGAGGTGATGGATGCGCATGGCGCGGGCCGCAGTCTAGTTCTATCGTTCATTCCTCGCCGGAGTGGCGGAATTGGCATACGCGATCGGCTCAAAATCGATTGCCCTAACGGGCTTGTGGGTTCGAGTCCCACCTCCGGCATCGCGCGTCTGCTGTGGCCCTTGCTATACGGGGGTAACTGCAGACGCGTGGCCCACTGCGGGGTTCAGGCGGGCTGCGTAGCGCCGGCGCTGGGAGAGGCGCCGTAGTCCTCGCCGGAGCCGATCGGCCGTTCCTCCTCGACGTGCCAGTCCTGGTTGAAGCCGTAGAGGGTGAGCGCGATTAGCACGATCTGCAGCAGGACGAGGACGAGGACGAGCAGCCCGATCAGCGAGGCCGGGATCAGCGCGTCCTCGAAGCCCGACTTGTCGCGGGCGAACCAGCTATCGATGCCGACCGCGCAGAAGATCGCCAGGATCATCGAGAAGGCGGCGGAGATCGGCAGCACGCCGCGGCTCCAGCGGAGGACGAGCAAAGCGAACATGGCGTACAGGGCCACGTAGATGAAGCAGACGATCGCCATCCCGCCGCCGCCGCTGAGCAGCGAGAAGCCCGTGATCGTGACCAGCGCCGCGATCGCGGCCGTAGCCACCATCAGCAGGACGATCACGACCCGCGTCGTGATCACCTCTGCTTTTTCCCTGTTGGGGTGCCAGAGCTCGTACCCCGGTCTCACCTCTCCTACCGCCACGGATCGATCATAGAATCTATGGGCGACGAAGCGGCATTGGTCGCGCGTTAAGGCCCGATGGGCCAGTTGCGCGGGCGTGGCGGAATTGGCATACGCGCCAGGTTTAGGTCCTGGTGGGCTTCGGCCCGTGGGGGTTCAAATCCCTCCGCCCGCATAGCGATTCGCACCCGGCGAAGTCGAGCTACGGCCGACTTTCTGCCCGGCTAGCATGGCTTTTCTCGGGGCAGTGGCCCAACTGGCTAAGGCACCGGTCTCCAAAACCGGCGATTCCAGGTTCGAGTCCTGGCTGCCCCGCTTTCTTTGAGTCGCTATCGCTGGACCGTCACCCGCAGGAAAGTCGCCGGGATCGAAGTGGCCCCGTCCTCGCTCGTGTTCTGCGCATTGAACAGCTCCCCCAGCTCCGCCTGGAGATCGGCCTCGCGGCCGTCCGCCCCTGCCGCAGCGAACGCGTTCATGGTCGGCCCGTAGTAGCTCTTGAACTCGGCAACCAGCTCCGACGGCGAACCCGGGTAGTCGAAGGTGTAGGTGCTCCTCTGGAAGGAGACCTGATCCTCCGGCACCCCGGTGGCCGTGAAGCGCGCGATCACCTCGTCCTCCACGCCCCAGGTCATCGGGCTGACGAAGCCCTCCGGAGGCGGGGGCGAGTAGGAGGCGCTGATCTTCAGGATCTGCGCGACCAGGGTCGGGTCGTTGGGAATCCAGTTCCCCATCACGATCCGGCCACCGGGCTTGGTCACCCGAACCATCTCCTTGGCCACGTCGAATGGCTTGGGAGCGAACATCGCGCCGAAGATGCTGACCACCAGGTCGAAGCTCTCGTCGTCGAGCTCACCCAGGTCCGATGCGTCGCCCTCTTGGAACCTGCAATTCGTCAGGCCGAGGGCTTGGGCGCGCGCATTGCCTGCCGCGACGAGGTTGGCGGCGATGTCGACGCCCAGGACATCAGCCCCGAGCTGAGCCGCCGGCACGGCTGTGGTCCCGTCGCCGCAACCCAGGTCCAGCACTTTGAGGCCGTCGGTGACACCTAGCTCGGCAACGAGCGCTTCTCCGCTCTCCCGCATGCTCTCGGCGATACGGGTGAAATCGCCCTTCTCCCAAAGTTCCTTGTTCGCGTTCATCAGTACCTCCAGGTTCGTGGGTGCCCCGAGCCTATCCCGGCGCGGTCAGTGCAACTACCCCCTAGGCCCTTCGCTAAGAACGCAGCTCGTCGAGCGAGGAGACCTCGAGGTCAAACGGCTCCTCCGCGGAGCGCCGACGCCGGTACGGGGAGACGATCACGCGGTGGACCTCACCGCAGGTGCAGGGGACTTCGATCGGTCGCGTGTCGCTGGCCGGGTCGGTGTCGACCTTGAGGCGCCGGAGCTCGCCCGCGGATTTGCAGCCGAACGAGATCACCCAGCCATAGTCGACGGATTCGGCCTGCTTTTTCAGGCGGCGGGGCTGGGGCATCTACCCATCCTCTCCGGTTACGGGCTTGACTGTCGCGAGGTTGGGTTGACGCGCTCAGTGCATCGCCATTGCCGCTCACAGGGAGCTATAGGATCGGTTCGTGCTGGGGGCCAGGGGAATCGCCGGAGTGCTGGTCGCAGCGGCGATCGTGCTCGGTGCGAGTGAGAGCGCGGGCGCTGCCACGCTGAAGGCCAACTACCAGCTGCAGGGTAGCTTGGCTTCTGCGATTGCCGGCGCGCCCGAACTCACGAATCTCGGCGCCCGCAACCGCTTCGCCTTCGAGGAGGTCGACGGAGTCAACCGCCAGGTCCTGCGCTTCCCGAAGGGTGGTGGCCTCGCCCTGGACACCAGGGGCTTGGTGGACCCTGCGAACCTCTCCGTGGCGGTGACGTTCCGCTTGGCGGAAGTCGCGCGCTACCGGCGCATCCTCGACTTCTCCGGCGGCACCTCCGACAACGGCTTCTACGACCTCTTCGGAAGAGCTGTGCTCTACGGCACTTCTGCCGCCAGCGAAGCCGTTGTGTTCGACGACTCCTACGTGCAGATCGCCGTCACGAACTCGGCTGTCTCCGGAGGCGAGCGTAGGCTCGTCGCGTACGTGAACGGATCCGAGGTCGCCGCCGGCACGGGGTCCCAGGGCTTCGATCTCGCCTCCGGCATCCTGCGTTTCTTCCAGGACAACACCAGCGGTCCGGCAGGCGGCGAGGAGTCCGCCGGAGCCGTTGCCTGCATCCTGGTCTACGACGGCGTCTTGACCGCCGACGAGGTCGGCCAGGTTGCGACCGACCCGGCTCTTTGCCCGGCTCCGCGCCGGGTTCCGGGTCGGGCGAAAGCGTTCGCGACAGGACGGCCCAAGCTGATGTCACTGGGACGGTCGTCCGTGGTCGACACCGGCCTGACCGTGCGCTGCCCAATCGGCGCCTCCCCCTGCCCGGTGCGCGCCCGCGTGAACCTCGCTGGTAGCCGTCGAGGGCCGGCGGTTCTGGGTAAGGGCAGGTTCTCCCTCCCAGCGGGAGGGAGAACGAAAGTCCTGGTGCGGCTCTCCCGCAACGGAGCCAAGACCCTGAGCGAGGCTGGGTCGCTGAGAGTCAGGGTCGAGGCGAAGATCACAGCGCGCGGTGGAAGGGCGGCCAGCGCGCGGCAAACTGGAAGGATTACGGCCCCGAAGCCCCCGGCTTTCAGGACCGGCCTCTACACGGGGACGACGAGCCAGGGGCTGCCCATACTCGTCTTCGTGGGGAAAACCAGGATCCAGTCCGTCTTCTTCCGCTGGCGCGCCCGCTGCGCCGACGGGAAGATCCACACCAACGCGATCACCTTCCGCGGCGAGAGGGTTCGCAGGGGACGCTTCTCCTTTCGCAGGGCACTCGAGGCCGGAGGTTCGATCAAGATGGCTGGCAGGATCAAGGGAGCGCGTGCGTCGGGCACGCTGTTCCGCACCGGCGCGAGCGCTTTCGGCACCAAATGCAGATCGACGAGGATCGGCTGGGACGCGCGGGCCTCGGGCGTCGAAACCGAGTCGCGGCGCTGACTCAGCGCTGCTTCGGCTCGAGCCCGATCACCTCGTAGTAGCCGATCAGGTAGAGGCGGCGGCCGTCAGAGATGACCGGGGTATAGCCGGCCTGGCGCAGCTGGAACGTCTTGCGATGGGTGTGGACGTCGATGCCGATCGCGTCGCGGGTCTTGAAGCTCGAGGTGTAGACGGTGTGCCCGATCACGGTCGCCGTTCCCGGCACCGGCCCGCCGACGTCGAACTTCCACCGCTGCTTACCGGTCAGCGCGTTGAGCGCGTAGAAGTGCTCGTCGTAGGAGCCGATGTAGACGGTCGGCGGCGTGCCGGAGACCTTGGCGACGGCCGGTGAGGCGTAGACGTAGTCGTTGGTAGGGAAGGACCACTCGACCTTGCCGGTCTTCGCGTCGAAGGCGAAGACGGTGCCATCGTCGCGTCCGGCGTAGACGCGCCCGAAGGCGACCGCGGGGGAGGAGTAGAAGCCGCCCTCGCCGAACGGCGGCGCCTTCGACGTGTTGGTGCGCCAGATCGGCCTCCCGGTCTCCGCGTCGAGGCAGAACACTGCGCTCCGGTAGTCGGCGACATAGATGCGGCCGTCGTGGAAGGCGGGGCTGGCTTTGATCGCACCTGGCGCGTTGAACTGCCAGCGGACCTTGCCGTCGGAAGGGCGCAGGGCGATCAGGTTGGTCTTGTTTGAGCCGACGTAGAGGGTGCCGCCGACCGCCAGCGGCGAGGATTCGAGCTCGGTGTGGAGGTCGCGCACCCAGACGCGCTTGCCGGTGTCGGCGTCGATCGCGACTAGGTTGCCGTCCATGAAGGCGAAGAAGACGAGGCCGCGGTGGTAGGTCGGGCCGGTGACGTCGGTCGGCGAGCCTTTCTGGTCGGGGTGAGTGACGCGTTCCCAAAGCACCTTGTGGTCACTCAGGCGAATCGCTTTCGCGTTGCCGTACTTGTTGACGACGTAGGCGATGCCCCCGGCGATCGCGGGCGGGAACTCGATCAGCGCGTGGGTGCTGATCGACCAGACTTCACGCAGCGGCGGGTCGAGCGCGGCGCGCCTCGCCGGCAGGTAGTGAGTCCGCTCATGGACGCGGCCGAACAGCGGCCAGTCGACGAGGCCGGCTTCGCCGGCGGAGGCTCCACCTTGCTCCCTTGTCTCGTCGCCGCAGCCCGCGAGCGCGACGCAGGCGACGAGCGTCGCGACGCAGGCGAAGGCACTTCCTTTCCCGATCCAGATCCTCATTCGTGCCTACCGAATCGGCATTCGGGCACGGAACTGAAGCGGCGGACGGGAGTCGAACCCGCGTCATCAGCTTGGAAGGCTGAGGCTCTACCATTGAGCTACCGCCGCGCAGATCCGTCAGAATACGCGGAACCACGGGGCGTGGCGCAGTCTGGTAGCGCACTCGGCTGGGGGCCGAGCGGTCGCTGGTTCAAATCCAGTCGCCCCGATGAGACGAGGCTGAGCTAGGACGGTTTCTCCTTCGCCCGGATGATGTCCCACCAGGTCTCGAACGTCCTCTTGTTCCATTCCGGGCCGGTGTCTTTGCCGGCGAAGACGCGGGCCAAGAATGCCCCGACGAGCAGGTCGACTGCATCCTCCGGCACGACGTCGGGACGGATGTCGCCACGGTCCTTGCCGCGTTCGATCAGCGCGCAGGTGATCCCGCGACGCGGCTGCAGGATGCTAGTGCGATAGGCCTCGATCAGCTCCGGGTGGCGCTCCTGCTCGGCGATCAGCCCACCGGTCAGGCGGACGTAGGCCGGGCCGTCTTTGGGGAACCCGGTTTCGATCAGGGTGCGGAGCTCGGCGCGGGTGTCGCCGAGGTCGGGCATCTCGATGTCGGGCAGCTGCCGCTCGATCACGGCCGCCACCAGCGATGCCTTGCTGGGGAAGCGCCGGTAGATCGTCGGCTTGCCGACCTTGGCTCTACGTGCGACCTCCTCCATCGTCATCGCGGCGAAGCCCCGCTCGTTGAGAAGGGCCAGGGTCGCATCCGTGATTGCCTCGTCGACACGGGGGTCAAGGGGCCGGGCCATGGGCAATAACGTAACGGCAGTTACGTAACGCCATATCTATGTACAAACTGGATTCCTCACCGCTGCGTGAGCATCCGCTGGACCGCCTTATAGTTGTCCCTTGTGGAGGGGACCACCGGGGTTGAGCACCGAATCGAGCGTGTGGTCTTCGAGACAGACGCGTTGCACATCGTCGGTGAGGTGCAGCTGCCGCCCGAGGGCTACCAAAGTCGGTTCTCCGACCTGCTCAACCGGGAGGACCTGAGCTTCGTTCCGCTCGTCAACGTGGAGGTCACTCCCCTGGCGGGCGGTGAGGCCAAGCACTATCCCTTCCTGACGCTGGGCAAGGCTCACGTCCGTATCGCCTACCCGTTGCCAGCCGAGTAGCTCAGCGCTCGTAGCGCCGCCGCCCGCTGCCGGCATAGGCGCCGAGGTCGAAGAGGAAGGCGAGGACGACGATGAACCACTCGAAACCGACGACGCCGTCCGAGGAGCTCCACATCAGCGCGTAGGCGAGAGTCGTCCAGGGCAGCAGGAAGAAGCCGAGGAAGGGGACAAACCAGCTGTCGAAGGTGCGGCTGAGCAGGTCGCTGAACAGGAAGATGACGAACAGCGCCAGGCGCGGCGAAATCAGGGCGAGGAGGATCGCTAGGCAGCCGATAGGCGCACTGTAACGTCAGGGGACGATGAACCTGCCGGGGCGCAGCGAGCCCGCCTTCGAGGTGCCCGAGCGCCACGCGGTGCTTGGAACGCCGCTGCAGCCACCCTTCCCGGAGGGGATCGAGAACGCCTACTTCGCGCTCGGCTGCTTCTGGGGAGCCGAGCGACTCTTCTGGGGCCTCGACGGCGTCTACACGACCGCGGTCGGCTACATGAACGGGACCACGCCGAACCCGACCTACGAGGAGGTCTGCAGCGGCCAGAACCGGCCACGCCGAGGCGGTGCTCGTCGCCTTCGACCCGGCCAAGATCTCCTACGTCGACCTGCTCAAGGTCTTCTTCGAGGAGCACGACCCGACCCAGGGCATGCGCCAGGGCAACGACGTCGGCACCCAGTACCGCTCCGGCATCTACTTCAAGAGCGACGCTCAGAAGGAGACGGCGGAGATGGCGCGGCGCGCCTACGACGAGGCGCTGCGCGCCGCCGGCCACGAGCCGGTCACGACCGAGATCGAGCCTGCCGGTCCCTTCTACTACGCCGAGGACTACCACCAGCAGTACCTGCACAAGGTGCCGAACGGCTACTGCGGCTTGGCCGGCACCGGCGTCTCCTGCCGCATTCCCACCGCCGCCTCCTAGCCCGTGGTGCAGGCGGACCCGCCCGCCCGGCGCTGCGAATAGCATCTCGCGCCGGTGACCCCGTCCTTTGCCTCCTACATCGGCGGCTGCCTCGCCGTTATCGGCATCCTCTCCGCGCTCGGCCTCGGTGCCTACTGGCTGCGGCGCTGGATCGTGCCCGAGTTCTCCGGCGCGCTGGCCCGCCTCGCCGACCTGACGATCGCTACCGCGCTGCTGATCATCGCCCTGCAGCTGCTCGGCACGCTGGGCATCCTGACGCTGGGCTGGACCATCGTCGGCTGCATCGCCGTCGGCTTGCTCGCCGCCTGGATCGGCTGGCGCCAGGCGCCGCGCGACGGCCGTGAAATCGAGGCGCCGCGGGCGCAGACGGCCGCCCTGGTGCTGGCGCTCGGGGTCGCCTCCTGGGTGGTCGCCGAGTGGACCTTCCCGGCGCAGCAGGCGCTCGACTACGGCATGTTCGGCGGCGACACGACCTGGTACCACATGCCGTTCTCGGGCCGGATCGCGCAGGAGGGCACGATCCTGCCGCTGCACTTCACCGACCCGCTGCGGCTCGCCGCCTGGTTCTACCCCGGCAGCTCGGAGCTGGTCCACGCCGCCGGCATCGTCCTCTTCGACAGCGACTGGCTCTCGCCGCTGATCAACCTCGTCTGGCTGGCGATCGGCCTGCTCGCCGCCTGGTGCGTCGGCCGCCCCTACAAGGTCGGCCCGGCGACGCTGGTCGCCTCGGCGCTGGTCTTCTCGGCTGGGGTGATGATCGAGACCCAGCCCGGCGAGGGGCGCAACGACATCATGGGCCTCGCCTTCCTGCTCGCCTTCGCCGCCTTCCTGATCAACGGCCACCAGCGCCGCGCGCCTGACGCCGGCGCGGTGCAGGACACGCCGGAGCGCGACGCGCCGCTGCTCGACAAGGGTCCGCTGATCATGGCCGGGATCGCGGCTGGGCTCGCCGTCTCGGTGAAGCTGCCGCTGCTGGCCCCGGTCGGTGCGATCGCGGTCGGCATGGTCCTCGTCAGCGGCGCCGGGCGGCGGCTGATGACGGCCGCGGCGATCGGCATCCCTGCCTTCGTCGTCGGCGGCTACTGGTACGTGCGGGCGGCGATCCACACCGGCGGCAACCCGATCCCGCAGATCGGCTGGGGGCCGCTGAACCTGCCGCGGCCCGACCAGATGCCGCTCGACCCGCGGCCGCGCTTCGCCGTCGCCGACTACCTGACCGAGCCGACGATCTACCGCAAGTGGTTCTTCCCCCAGCTCGAGAACGCGCTCGGGCCGCTCTGGCCGCTGATCCTGATCTGTGCCGTCGCCGCGGCCGTCTACATCGCGGTGCGCTCCCGCAACCAGATCCTGCGCGTGCTTGCCGGCGCCGCCTTGCTCACTGCGGCCGTCTACATCTTCACGCCGCTGACCGCGGCGGGCCAGGAAGGCTCGCCGACCGGCTTCTTCACCAACACCCGCTACCTGATGCCGGGACTTCTGCTCGCCCTGGCGCTGCTGCCGATCGCGCGGCCGCTGCGAGCGCCCGACAGCCGCGCCTGGCAGACCCTGCTCTTCCTCACCGGCGTCTTCGCGATCATGGTCCTGACCACGCCGCGCTGGTACCCGGGCTACATCGTCGGCACGATCTTCCTCACCCTGGCCCTGGTCTGGGCGCCGGCGGCGCTGACGATGCTGCGCGGGCGGCGACAGGTCAGCCGCGGGCTGGTCGCCGGGACGGCGGCGGCGGATCCTCCTCTTCGCGGTCGTCCTCGGCCGCGCCCAGGAGGTCCAGTACTACAAGCACCACTACGAGAAAACGACGCCCTTCCTGCAGGACGGCGGGCCGCAGAAGGCCTATACCTTCGCCCACAACCAGCACGACAAGCGGATCGGGATCGCCGGCTCGGGCGAGATCTTCTTCGGCCAGTACGGCTTCTACGGCCGCAACCTCGACAACTACGTCCAGTACATCGGCGTCGAGGGGCCGGATGGGACCTACCGACTGCCAACCAGCTGCGAGCAGTTCCGCCGCCAGGTCAACGAGGGCGACTACGACTTCCTGATCGTCAGCCGCTTCACCGTCGACGCCTTCGACTCTCCCTACTGGTACCGGATCTACTACTGGCTGCAGGATCGACCCGGCGGTGGAGCAGATTATCGCCGAGCCCGACATCACGCCGCAGCCCGACTACGTCTTCAAGGTCAACGGCGAGCTCGACCCGGCCGGCTGCGCCGAGCTCGACGAAGGCTGAGCGCCGCTCAGACCGGGGCGAGCGCGTGCTCGCGGATCAGCTCCGCCGAGCGCTGGGGCTGCTCCCACCAGAACATGTGGCCGACGCCCTCGAGCGTCTCCAGGCGCGCCGACGGGATCAGGGCTGCGATCTCGCGGCCGTTGTCGTAGCCGAGCAGGCGGTCGACGTCGCCGTGGATGACCATGGTGGGGAGGGAGATCTGGTCGAGGCGCTCGTGCGTGTCGTGTTCGGCGCAGGCGCGCATCTGCTGCAGGACAACCGGCTGCGGGGCGGGCAACGCCGAGCCCATCTCGACGAAGGCGGCGAAGCGCGAGTCGTCTTCGCGGAAGCCGGGGGAGAGGTTGATCTCCCACATCGCGCGGAAGACCTGCTCGGGCTCGCCGGAGGCGTAGGCGGTGCCGAGCAGCTGCAGGTCCTCGGGCGTCATCAGCGTCCCCTGCGGCCCGCCGCAGTAGCTGGCGCCGATCGTCAGCGTGCGGATCCGCTCAGGGTGGGCGAGGGCCAGCTCCTGGGCGATCATCCCGCCCATCGAGATGCCGACCACGTGGGCGGTCTCGATCTCCAGCGCGTCGAGCAGTGCTGCCGTGTCGCCGGCCATGTCGGCGGTGGTGAAGGGCAGCTCGGCCTGGCCGGAGAGACCCATGCCGCGGTTGTCGAAGACGATGCAGTCGAAGCTGCGCTCGAGCTCGTCGAGGAAGGGACGACCCCAGGCCATGTGGGTCGCGCTCATCCCCTGGATCAGCAGCAGCGGCTCACCCTCGCCGGCGCGGAGGTAGTGCAGCTCGGTTCCGCCTGCATCGACCGTTGGCATCGCCCGCGATCCTACGCCTCAGTTCGCTGTTTGTGGCGCTCAGAGCCAGCGAACGCAGTCATACAAAGCAGGGCCTAATCTTGCTCTTGCCCGCCCCCGTAGCTCAGTGGACAGAGCACCGGCCTTCTAAGCCGATGGTCGCTGGTTCGAATCCAGCCGGGGGCGCTGATCCGTAGTCAGGTGCAAGGCTATTGGCGCTGGCCACGCACCAGAACCGAGGGCGCCTTGGGCGGCGTCTGCGGATCCGACGGACTGTCATCCCATGTGCTTAGGAGGAACCCGATTGCTGCCAGGGTGGCCACTGCGACTAGGTAGAAGACCACGCGACCGTATCGTTGATAGACCACGACGTACGCTTCCCACTTCTGGGCGTACTTCTCGCTCTTCGCCCATTGACGTCTGGTGAAGAACGCGACAATCCAGTTGAAACCGAAGCCCAATGGCAGGTACCAGAAGAACACTGCCACGCTGCTGACGAAGAGGGTCCAAGCCGCGACCGTGGCCACTGAGTTCAGCTCGTGATATTCGATCGGCCCGTCCTGCTCGCTAAGCGCCACCGTGATCAGGAACAGGATGCTGACCGCCAGATAGCCCCAGAGGATGCCTCGCTGCCGGCGCATCGGGTAGGCGTAGTAGTGGCGCTGCTGGCTCACCAGATAGGCAATCAAGCCTGAGGGGGCGGCGAGGATGAAGCCCTGGACCGGATCGCCGAAGTGACCGGGGACGCGGCCGTCCCTCATCAGCCAGACGACAACCAGGTTGAGCACCGCCGCGGCGAGGATCTGCACGCGCTGGTGTGGTGACACTCGCAGGAAGGCGCGGACGCGCGCTCCAGACGATGGTGACGCGATGCCGCCGCTGTGGTCGTCGTCGGGCAGGTACACGCTGTCGAGGGAGCAGGTGGCCAGTTCGTCGCGATCGAGGCTGTTGCCGGTCTCCCAGTCGAGATACATGAGCGACGTCCTCTCGGGCGGCTCGATCATGAACGAGTAGCTGCCGACGTGTCTCGGGCCGGGCGCGTCGAATTCGTGTTTGATCGGGCCGAGCCCGAGATCCCGATAGATATCTGCGCGTAGGGATGAGTAGGAGTCTTCGGGCGCCAGGCGGGCGGGTGGCATTGATCCGTCATAGGCCGGGTTGTGCTTGGGGTCCCGAGTCGAGTACGTCACCCGCAGGTTGATGATCTCGCCCGCGCCCGCCTGAATCCAGGCCAGATACGGCATGCTGTCGAGCAGCTCTGCGAGCTTGCCTGCTAGGTCAGCGATCCGCGGCGCCGCCTGCTCGCGCGGCAATCCGAACATGTCCAGGAGATGCGCGTAGGGCACGACCACTGCCATTGCCGCCCGCGCCGGATCGGGGAAATCGCCCACCGCCGTCATGAAGTCCAGCAAGCGAGATCGAAGCAGTTCGTATGCGGCCTGCGCATCTACGTCACTCAGCCGAGCGGCGGTGCCCTCCGGGAGGCTGTCCATCTGCCGGTCAAGCACTGCCTTGGCAAGGGCCAGGGCATGCTGGTCTCGCGTCAACAGGCTGAGCCTGCGGTCCTCGCAATCGAACGCGGCGAAGTCGGGCAGGTGACGACGGACGTACTGGCCGAGCAGCGCGATGCGCCGCGAGGTCGCAGCGGGAATCGCCGTGTCCGGGATCCGAATCTGGAGGTCCCTGGTCCAGCGTTGCCCGCCCTGAGTGGGGAAGGCGACGTGCTCGACGCATCGCTGCACGTACAGGGACGGGCGTTGCAGGGCCTCGGTCAGGCAGATGACCTGCTCCACGGAGATGTCGTGTTCGTTTAGGTGCGAATCCAGCTCAGCGAGGAGGCGAGCGGTGTGTCGGTACGCCTCGTCGACGGAACCGGTCGGTGCACTGCGGAGTTCGTGGTGGGGCCCCCATATGTCCGGGTCGTGGTATCGCTGGGACCCAATTTCGAGGCCGGAGGCACTGCGCCGCGCGATGCGGCCGGCGCGCTTCTCGAGCCGGTCGGCGCGACGCTTGAACGCGGCTTGGATGGCGCTCGCTGCCGCGTCGCGAGATCGCGAATCAGGTTTGACCTCCCCCGCCATCAAATGCAAACGCTAGCGCCAAATACTCAGCACCGGTGGAGGAAATTAGGTCGCACCGTTGACTCAGGCCCCGCTCATCGGTCCAGCTTCCCATATGCCAGATTCGACAGAGCCGGTCCGCCTCAGGCGTCGACGGGGGCGCCGTTGGCGGTCAGGGTGATGTCGATGTTGCCCCGGGTCGCGTTCGAGTAGGGGCAGACCTTGTGGGCTGCTGTGACCAGCTCGGCCGCGGCCGCTTTCTCCAGGGAGGGCAGGGTCACCGCGAGCTCGACGGCGATGGTGAAGCTGCGTTCCTCGCCGGTGGTCAGCATCACCTTGGACTCGACCTCGACGTCCTCGACCTCGAGCTTCTGCCTGCGGGCGACCGCGGCCAGGGCGCTCTCGAAGCAGGCTGCGTAGCCGACGGCGAAGAGCTGCTCGGGATTGGTCCCGTCACCGTCGCCGCCCAGCTCGGGCGGCGTGCGGAGATCGACCTCCAGCAGGCCGTCGCTGGTGCGACCGTGCCCGGCGATCCTGCCGCCGGTGACATGCGCTTCTGCCGTGTAGAGGACCTTGCCGATGCCTTCAGCGTAGCCGCGGGGTTCAGGCCCCGTAGCTGAAGCGGACCTTCTGCGTCCTGCCGTCCTCGACTCGCCGGCAGGCGACCCGGGCCAGCTCGTAGCCCACCCGGTTTCGCTGACAGGTGAACCCGTCGGGGCTGGGGTCCTGGTACCCGGCGAAGATCTCGGCGGTGTAGAGGCGAGCGACGCGGCGGGCTTTCCCACAGCGGATGCCGTGCGCCTTGACGTCGTACCAGCCGGCCCCGGGATTCGGCTGGCTGCCGCACTCGCGCCAGTAGGCGGCCGAGCTCGAGTCATCCCCGGCGAGGGCGAATGCCCCGGCAAGGAGAAGCGTCGCCGCCATCCCCCTGATGCCTGTCGTTGCGGGTCGCGAAGCCTGCACCGACCGAAAGCATAGGAGCTACATTCCCGCCTTGTGATCGACCTGATCATCTACGCGATCCCGGCCTTCGTCCTGCTCCTCGTGGTCGAGATGCTCTCGTTCAAGTACGCGCGGGACGAGGAGCTGGTCGGCTACGAGTCGCGCGACACGCGCACCAGCCTGGCGATGGGCGGCGGCAACGTCGCGATCAACGCGGTTTGGAAGCTCGGCGTCGTCTTCATCTACGCCGGCCTTTACGAGCTGACCCCGTTGCGGATGCCGGCCGATCAGTGGTGGACCTACGTCCTGCTCTTCCTCGCCGACGACCTCGCCTACTACTGGTTCCATCGCATCCACCACGAGGTGCGCGTCTTCTGGGCCAGCCACGTCGTCCACCACTCCTCCCAGCACTACAACCTCTCGACCGCGCTGCGCCAGACCTGGACGCCGATGACGGCGCTGCCGTTTTGGGCGCCACTGGCGCTGCTCGGCTTCGCGCCCTGGATGATCCTCACGGCGCAGGCGGTCAGCCTGATCTACCAGTTCTGGATCCACACCGAGCGGGTGAAGAAGCTGCCAGCGCCGCTCGAGTACGTGCTCAACACGCCCTCGCACCACCGCGTCCACCACGGCGCCAACGAGGTCTACCTCGACCGCAACTACGGCGGCATCCTGATCGTCTGGGACCGGATCTTCGGCAGCTTCCAGGGTGAGACCGAGCGGCCTCGCTACGGCCTCACCCAGAACATCCGCACCTTCCGCCCGACTCGTGTCGCCTTCCACGAGTTCTCGGCGCTGATCCGCGACGTGCGCGACGCGAGCGGCTGGCGAGAGCGCTTTGGTTACGTCTTCCGCGGGCCGGGTTGGTCGTCGGACGGGCGCGGCGGCGGCACGCGGGGCTGAGCTGGCGTCCGCTTCCTGGGCAGATGCGCCGTGCGGCTAGCCTTGGCGGATCGCGTTCAGCGCACTCATCGCCGGAGCAACCGGGTTCGTCGGCGCCCGCCTCGCCGCATCGCTGGCCGAGTCGGATGCGCAGGTCAGGTGTCTGGTCCGCGACCGTGGTCGCGCCGCCGGTCTGGAGGCCCAGGGCCTGGAGCTGCACGAGGGTGACGTCACCGACCCCCGAACCCTGGTCGGAGCGGGACGGGACGTGGACGTTGCCTATTACCTGGTGCACGCGATGGGCGGCGGCTCCGGGTACTCGCAGCGTGAGCGGCAGGGCGCGTTCAACTTTGCCCGCATGGCGAGGGAGGAGGGCGTCGGCCGCGTCGTCTACCTCGGTGGGCTGGGCGACCCGGCGACGTCCACGCACCTGCGCAGCCGCCACCAGACGGCGCTGACGCTGGCCGCACAAGGGCCGCCGCTCACTTACTTCCGCGCGGCGATGGTGGTCGGCGCCGGCAGCGAGTCCTACCGGACGCTGCGACACCTGGTCGGCCGCCTGCCGGCGATGGTCGCACCGGCTTGGCTGCGCACCCCGACCCAACCGATCGGCATCGACGACGCGACCGATTACCTGCGCCGCGCTCCCGAGGTCACCGCGTCCGAGGGCCGGGAGGTGCAGATCGGCGGCCCGGACGTCCTCTCCTACGAGGAGATGCTCGACCGGATGGCGCTGGCGATGGGCAAGCGCCCGCGCCCCAAGCTGCGGGTGCCGCTGCTCAACCCCTGGCTCTCGTCGCTCTGGCTTGGCCTCATCACACCCGTCGACACGAGCGTCGCGCGGCCTCTCGTCGAGGGCCTGACGACGCCGACCGTCGTCACCGATCCCTCCGGTGCCGTGCCGTTCGGGATCTCCCCGGAATCGTTCGACGAGGCTGTGCGGCTGGCGCTGGCGGAGGAAGCGGAGGAGGAGTGAGCCGCGGCGGTCGCGTTAACGTCACCGCGTGCCTGCGTCGCCCGACACCCCCGTCCTGATCGTCACCGGCCCTCCCGGTGTCGGCAAGACGGCGACAGCCAGAATCGTCGCTGAGCGATCGCGCCGCGCCGTGCACCTGGAGGCGGATGAGTTCTTCAGGTTCATCCGCACCGACTACGTCGAGCCGTGGCGACCCGAGTCGCACGACCAGAACCGGATGGTGATGGAGATCGTCGCCAAGGCGGCGGCGGGTTACGCAGCGGCCGGCTACCTGACGATCGTCGACGGGATCGTCCTCCCCGACTGGTTCCTCGAGCCCCTGCGCGGCGCGCTCGCCGAGGCGCGGTGCCAGGTCGCCTACGCCGTGCTCCGTGCGCCGCTGTCCACCTGCGTGACGCGCGTGCAGGACCGCGAAGGCGCGCCGCCGATCGAACTCGAGGCGATCGAGCAGCTCTGGCGGAGCTTCTCTGGGCTTGGCACCCTCGAGGCCAACGTCCTCGAGGTGGGCGACAGGTCCGCCGAGGAAGCGGCCGAGATGCTCGAGCGGCATCTCACGGACGGGCTCCTGACTATCTAACTAACCGCGGGTTTGCGCGCCGGTGGGCACGGGTAAGACCGCTGCCATGTCACTAGCGATACTGCTCATAATCATCGGCATTGTCCTGGCGATCCTGGTGCATTACGCACTTGGGATCATCGTGATCCTGATCGGCCTAGCGCTATTGCTCATCCCTCGCCTCGGAGGAGGCGCGGGGACGAGACGCGTCTAAGACGCGAGCGCGGTCGTGCCTGGACGGCCCGGGACGGTCGTGGCAGCCTAGGGCGATGGACGCTTGGAAGCTGCCACTGATCGTCGCCGGGATCGCGGTCCCGATCGTCGCTGGGTTCATGCTCGGCGGCGCCGCTGTCGGCGCGGCGGTTGGGGCGCTTGCCGCGCTGGCGATCCTGGTCGTGGCAGCGAGGCAGAAGCCGCGCGGCCCGATCCGCCCAGCGCCGGCCGATGACCTCGAGCGTCACGTCCTCGTGGTCGCCACCTGCGCGGTGGAGGATCCAGCGGCGATCGCCGAAATCTCTCGGACGGCGCGGGGCGACGGCGTGCATGGCGGGGAGGGGACGGAGCTGCTCGTCCTCGCTCCGACCCAGATCGGCTTCCTCGATCGCTGGGCCTCCGACGTCGAGCCCGCCCGCCACCACGCCCAGCAGCGCCTGGTGACCACGGTCGCGGCACTGGCCAAGGTCGGCGTCGCGGCGGAGGCGCGGGTCGGCGATGAGGATGTCGTGCAGGCGGTCGAGGACCAACTGCAGAGCTTCCCGGCGACCGACGTGATCCTGGTGCTGGCCGGGCCGGAGGAGGCTGAGGCGGCGGAGGCGGCGAGCGCCGAGCTCGAGTCCCGCCTCCAGGCCAGGTTCAGCCGCGTCGTGGTCGACGAGGGCTGACTCAGCAGACGTGCGGGCGGGCGGCGCTGCGTACGACCTCGAAGGCGCTGCCGGGAATCCGCTTCAGCTGGTTCAGGTTCTCGTCGTCCCAGCGTCGGTCGCTGCTGCCGCTGAAGAACCAGTTGGAGCCGTTGTCGGCGACGATCATCCCGTGGCGCTTCAGCGCTTCGGCGACCACCTTGGCGCCGCCGCTGAAGCCGCCGAGGCCGTAGCCGGCCTTGAGCCGCAGGCGCGTCCCCATCGCCGGCGCGCTCGCGCTGGCGGTGTCGCCGGCACAGTGGGAGGCGGGGTGGACCCAGGCATCCCGGGTGCTCTCGAAGGTGACCCGGATCGCGTGCTCGATGCGTCCGGCCGCGACCTCGTCGTAGCGGACCAGGCCGGGGAAGATCGGCAGCCCGGCCGCGTCGGCCGAGGTCCAGGAGTCGGGCCGCAGCTCGGTCGAGCGGAGGTCCCAGCTGACCCCGGAGTCGGCGTTCCAGTGGGCGCCGCCGCTGCGGGAGAAGAAGGCGCGGTAGAGCTCGTAGAGGACGCAGCGGGTGCGGTCGACGACGAGGACGTGGCGGTCGCCGTCGCTGTCCTGGCCACCCTCGACCGGGGCGCCGGTCGGGACCGGGAACGGCCCGCGGTCGCTCTCGCTGCCGTAGGCGGTGTAGCGGACGGGGAGCTTGCGCTGCTTGGCGCCGACCACGGCGTAGGGGAAGCCGTAGGCGCGCGGCGAGCCGAAGTCGGGGTGGAGGTGGTCGCTGCCATTGGCGTTGATGTAGGCGATGACGGCGGCAGAGTTGCGGGCGACCGGGGCGCGGGAGATGTCCTGGTTCCAGGCTGCTTGGCTCGGAAGCGAGGCCGCGGTGGGGGAGGGCGAGGCGGGCGGGTCGGGGAAGACCGGGCAGGTGCCGAGGGCGGGGTAGGGACCGAGGGCGCTCGCGCCCGTGGGCAGGAGGAGCACGAACGCGCCCAATGACGCGACCACGACCGCGATCCCGTTCTTCCGCCGCATCCCTGGCAACGCTACCGCTAGATTGGAGGAGCGCGGTGGACGTAGCTCAGCTGGTAGAGCTCCTGGTTGTGGTCCAGGCGGTCGCCGGTTCGAATCCGGTCGTCCACCCCTCGTAGAAGCCCGCAGCAAATCGGCACTCGCTTTCGCGAAGCATCTCTAAACGGCGACTGAGTCCGCGCTCGCCAAGGCACAGCTTCCGCTACGCCTATCCGAGCGGCATTCCGATCAGAGCGGAGGCTGCCGCTGTTTCGGGAGCCAAGAGAGAAGCGCAATTGTGTGATGGTGGAGAAGTGTCATATATCTCGAAATTGACTTATAAGTGAAGGAATATCGAGCAGTGAAGGTGAGTTAAACACTACGACCCCGCCCGACGCCCTTAACACTCACTTAGTGCATCACAAACTCTTCCGTTTATAGGGTCGGCGCCTGTAGTGCGACGAGGGGGGAGTCAAGATGGGGCTGATTATTTGCCGGACGGGAGTGCCCTGTCTGTGCGTGTTGCTGGCTTTCGCCTACACGCTCGGCATCGGCGCTGTGGGGGAAGCAACGGCAGCGTCGCCGTGTTTGGGGGCGCCCACCACGAGCGCAGACGGAGCGACGGTGCGGGGAAGTGCATGCGCCGACGTCATCGTCGTGACCTCTCCGCGCGTGCGCCAAGTGCTGGGCGGTGACGGCAACGATGTGATCTTCGCCACGCCCAACGTGGAGGATGTCGACGGCGGAGAAGGCGATGACGTCATCTACGGCGAGCCTCCCGAAGCCGAGCAAGCTGCGATCAGTCGGATGCCGGGTCCGGTTGGACGCGCATTGCGTCGAGCAAATGCGAGCGACGCACTGGCAACCGCGAGTCTCAGCGAAGTCAAATGCGAAGCCGGTAAATCTTGCTACGGCGGCGATGGCAGCCAAGAACTCGTAGGCAGCGGCGGTAACGACAGGATCTTCGGCCAGCGCGGCAACGACGTGCTCAAGGGCAATGGGGGGAACGACCAGCTCTTCGGCGGGGTGGGAGACGAGTTTCCGGCTGACGGCAGCGCCGGCATCGCGGGCGGTACGGGCAACGACCTACTCTCCGGGGGCCTCGGCACCGACAAGCTCAACGGCAACCAGGAAAGCGACCTGATCCGCGGCGACGGGACGATCGACTCGCTCGAAGACACGGGCGAAAGCGGCACCGATACGTTGAGCTTCGCCACGGCGGTCACCCCGGGCTTCCACGGCAGCGTGTCGATCGCGGGCTTTCCCGCAGATGCCGACAGCGAAGACCGCGGCGTCTACGTGCGCCTTGACGGTGCCGAAGCCTGCGCCGGACCCGAAGGGCCGCTGGAGGCTTGCAACAACGACGCGCGCTATGGCGGTGGCAGCGACGACGTCAACGGTGGATTCGAGAACTTGATCGGTTCGCCATTCGCAGACGTGATCGTCGGATCGAGCGTGGCCAACAGGATCGATGGCGGTGGCGGTACCGACGTCATCTACGGCAAGGAAGGCGATGACGTCATCTACGGCGGTGCAGACGGCGACTACATCAAAGGCGAAGCCGGCGCTGACACCGCCTATGGCCAGGCGGGCACGAACAACTGCGATGTGGAGACGGCGAACGAATGCAGCGGCACGGCGGAAAGCGTGACGCAGCGCGACCGCAGCAAGATCAGCGCGGGCTTCATGGTGACGAGCGCGCCCGCAACCCTGGGTTGGGTGCAGCTCTATCTCGCCGGCAGCACCGGCAAAGACGACGTCACCGTCAGCCTCAGCCTCGTATCCGGGATAGGACACGTCGTCTACACGGCGCAGGCCGGGTCGGCTCAGTTCGATCTTGCCAGCGGTGCGAAAACCCCTGGTTGCGTCTACGAAGCGACCAAAGTGGACTGCACGCTTCCCAAGCCGGCGGATGCGATCACGCTGGCGGGGATCGGCGGCAACGACAAGTTGGCGCTGACGGTCACCGAACAGTTCTGGGAGACCACGTCTCCGGTGCTGCTGGGCGGGGAGGGAAATGACGAACTGCTCGCCAGCGGCTACACCGAGGACATGGTCGTGGACGGCCCCGGTGTGGGCGAAGACGTCCTCTACGCGTACGGCTACGACGATGCCCTGATCAACAACGAGGGCAAAGACAACCTGCAAGGCGGCAACGGCAACGACCTGCTCCTCTCGGCCAGCAATTGCGACGGAGACATGCTGCAGGGCGCCCAGAGCGGCTTGAGCGACGGCAGCGCGGTCAACAGTTCCTCTTGGGCGAAGCTCCCCGCTGGGGCGGTCGTGGCCGACCTGGCGACCGGCACCGCAGGCAACGTCTATGCGGGGGGGCCGGCATGCAGCTCCGGCACCCTAGGAACGCTCGCCAACATCGACGACCTCGAGGGGACGAGCGGCAACGATCTGCTTTACGGCGACGCGAAAGACAACAACATGCTCGGCCGCCTTGGCAAAGACGAGCTCTGGGGGCGTGAAGGCAACGATCGCCTCGAAGCAAAAGACGAAATAGCCGAGGTGGGCGGCGGCGGTCCAGGAACGGACAGCTGCGTCCTAGACGCAAGCGACAAATTCAACGGCTGCCCGTAGGGGCAAGAGGGGGCGACAGTGGGTAACGATTTCATTGCAGGGGAAGATTCGCACCAACCATTGGAAGCGATTCGGAGATCTCGCGCGATTCCAGGAAGAAGCTCCACGCTAGTCGCAGCATTCCTCGCCAGCCTCACCCTCCTTCTGGCCGGCGCCTCCAGCGCCTCGGCACTCTCGATCGGCCTGGGGTGGATGAACTACAGCCCCGCCGAACTGGAGATCGTCAAGCGCTCGGGTGCCACTCACTACCGGCTGCCGATCGACCAAGCGGCGCCGAACTGGGTGGCCCACTACGACCCGATCTTCCAGGCCGCCTGGGAACGCGGCATCACGATCTCTCCCTACTTGGTCCGCAGCAACGGAGAAGGGACGCGCTTCCTGCTCTCTTCGGACCCGGGCTGGGGCAGCTGGTACACGTGGACCAAGGCCGTGATCAGGCGCTACGGCTACAACGGCGAATTCTGGGCCGGAAAGGCAAACCCGAGGCCCGTGGCGACCTGGGAGGTCTGGAACGAGCCGAACCTCTACCCCAACAACCCCATGGTCGGCGGGCAAGAAAAAATCCTGCCCCATGAGTACGCCAGCTTCCTGATCTACACCGCGGCGGCGATCCAGGCGGGCTCGCAGGAACAGAGCGGCGGCGGCACCCAGGTCCTCTTCGCCGGCCTCTACATGTCGGGCACTGCCAACTACCCGTGGTTCCTCGAAAAAGCCTACGAAGTGCCCGGCCTCTATAGCTCCTACCACGGCCTCTCGATCCACCCCTATGCCTTCAACGGCAAAATGGTCGAGTTCACGACCGAGATCGGATTCGTACGCGAAAAGCTGAACACCTTGCCTTGGGGGCCAAGCCGGTCGCTGTGGATCACCGAGATGGGCTGGCCGCTGGCCGGCGATGCACCGACCGTCACCGAGGCACAGCAGGCCGAACTCCTGACCGAAGCCTACAACTGGGTCAAAGGCGCCGCTGGTGCGCTCAACATCCAGGCGGCCTTCTGGTACAACATCCAGGACGGCGGGAAACCGGGCAAATGGGCTACATACTGCGGTTTGCGGGACGGCGGCGGTGGCTACCGATCGGCTTGGTGGGCGTTCCAGAAACAGACTGGCGCCGCGCCCTGGCCAGGCCCACCCACGACTACCGGCCCGGCTACGGCAGTGCAGCAACAGCAGGCGACCCTCAACGGCGCAATCAATCCCGGCGGATATTCGACGGCCTACCATTTCGAATACGGAACTACGACCGAGTACGGCAGATCGGTACCGATTCCCAGTGCGAATGCTGGCTCTGGACTAAGCATCGTCAACGTCAGCTCAGTCGTATCTGGGTTGTTGCCCGGCACCACATACCACTACCGCCTGGTCGCGACGCACGCTGGCGGCACCAGCTACGGTGCGAATGGAAGCTTCACGACGACCGGGTACCGCTATATGCGTGGCTTGAGCAGCGGCGCAGGGATCTCGAGCTGGAATACGTCGCTCGGTATGGCCTTCGGTCCCACCGAGGTCGGCGACTTCACCGGCGACGGCAAAGCCGACATCGTCAGCGTCGAATACGAAGGAGGGAACTCGTACCGCTATCGGTTGGGTACCGGCTCGGGAAGTAGTGTCTCGGCTTGGAGTTCCGTGCTGAGCGGGATGGGCCTTCCCGCCAACTTCGATCTCGGCGACTTCACCGGTGACGGCAAAGCCGACATCGTCAGCGTCGAGTCCGAAGGCAACGGCAAATACCGCTACATGCTTGGGATCAGCAGTGGATCTGGGGTCTCGAGCTGGGGCTCGGTCCTCTCCGGGATGAGCGCCCCCGGCCAGCTGGCCCTCGGCGACTTCACCGGTGACGGCAAAGCCGACATCGTCAGCGTCGAGTCCGAAGGCAACGGCAAATACCGCTACATGCTTGGGATCAGCAGTGGATCTGGGGTCTCGAGCTGGGGCTCGGTCCTCTCCGGGATGAGCGCCCCCGGCCAGCTGGCCCTCGGCGACTTCACCGGTGACGGCAAGGCCGACATCGTCAGTGTCGAGTCCGAAGGCAACGGCAAATACCGCTACATGCTTGGGATCAGCAGTGGATCTGGGGTCTCGAGCTGGGGCTCGGTCCTCTCCGGGATGAGCGCCCCCGGCCAGCTGGCCCTCGGCGACTTCACCGGTGACGGCAAGGCCGACATCGTCAGTGTCGAGTCCGAAGGCAACGGCAAATACCGCTTCATGTTGGGCAAAAGCTCTGGAGGCGGAGTGTCGAGCTGGGGTTCTGTTCTCACTGGGATGAGTTATGCCGAGCAGATGGACGTGGCCGATTTCAACGCCGACGGGAAATCGGACATCGTCAGCACGGAGGCCGAGCCGGGCGGTTCCTACCGCCATAAGGTCGGATTCAGCACGGGTGGAGCGGTCTCCAGCTGGGACACGGTTCAGAGCTGGATGAAGACTCCGCAGCGGACGGACATGGGCGACTTCACCGGCGACGGCAAGGCCGACATCGTCAGCGTCGAGTCCGAAGGGGCCCAGTACCGCTATGTCCTCGGAGCCAGTGGGGGATCCGGCGGGGTCGCGAGCTGGAAGACCGTTCTGAGCGGAATGGGTCTTCCGACTGCGATGGCGGTCGCCGACGTCAACAAAGACGGCAAAGCTGACATCGTCAGCGTTGAGCCCGAAGGCGGTGGCAAATACCGCTACATGTTCGGAATCAGCAGTGGCTCCGGGGTGTCGAGCTGGACCAGCGTGTTGAGCGGGATGAGCGAGCCGACCAGATTCGGGGTTGCAGACGTAAATGCCGACGGCAAGGCCGACATCGTCGCCGTCGAGCCAGCCGGCGGAGGGTCCTATCGCTACATGTTCGGAATCGGAAGCGGCACCGGGATTTCCAGTTGGAGTCAGGTGCTGGGAGGCATGGGCTATCCACACAAGATGGCCCTCGGCGACTTCACTGGCGACGGCAAGGCCGACATCGTCAGCGTCGAGTCCGAAGGCGGCAAATACCGCTACATGCGGGGGGTGAGCAGTGGTTCCGGCATCTCGAGCTGGGGCTCTGTCCTGACGGGAATGAGCTACTCGGAGATGATGGATCTCGGCGATGTCAACAAAGACGGCAAGGCCGACATCGTCAGCGTCGAGGCGGAAGGCGGTGGCAAATACCGCTACATGTTCGGAATCAGCAGCGGCTCCGGAGTTTCGAGTTGGAGCGCGGTGCTCACGGGGATGGGAGGTCCTTACTTCCTCAACACAGGTGACATCGACGGTGACGGCAAGGCCGACATCGTCGGCGTCGAGCAGGGTTAGTCATGAGCGAGATCTCGGTTGCAATAACAGAGGGAGAAAAGATGATGATCGCCAGGGAAAATGACAGTAGATTGCCACGGGGCCTGAGGCTTTTCCTCGTATCGAGCCTCGCCAGCCTCACCTTGCTCCTGGCCGGCGCCTCCAGCGCCTCGGCCCTCTCGATCGGCCTGGGGTGGATGAACTACAGCCCCAACGAACTGGAGACCGTCAAGCGCTCGGGTGCCACTCACTACCGGCTGCCGATCGACCAAGCGGCGCCGAACTGGGTGGCCCACTACGACCCGATCTTCCAGGCCGCCTGGGAACGCGGCATCACGATCTCCCCCTACCTGGTGCGCAGCAACGCACAGGGAACTCGCTTCCTGCTCTCCTCGGACCCGGGATGGGGAAGCTGGTACACGTGGACCAAGGCCGTGATCAGGCGCTACGGCTACAACGGCGAATTCTGGGCCGGAAAGGCGAACCCGAGGCCCGTGGCAACCTGGGAGGTCTGGAACGAGCCGAACCTCTACCACAACAATCCTCTGGTCGGCGGGGAAGAAAAAATCCTGCCCCATGAGTACGCCAGCTTCCTGATCTACACCGCGGCGGCGATCCAGGCGGGCTCGCAGGAACAGAGCGGCGGCGGCACCCAGGTCCTCTTCGCCGGCCTCTACATGACGGGCACTGCCAACTACCCGTGGTTCCTCGAAAAAGCCTACGAAGTGCCCGGCCTCTACAGCTCCTACCACGGCCTCTCGATCCACCCCTATGCCTTCAACGGCAAAATGGTCGAGTTCACGACCGAGATCGGATTCGTACGCGAAAAGCTGAACACCTTGCCTTGGGGATCAAGCCGGTCGCTGTGGATCACCGAGATGGGCTGGCCGGTGGCTGGCGATGCACCGACCGTCACCGAGGCACAGCAGGCCACACTCCTGACCGAAGCCTACAACTGGGTCAAAGGCGCCGCTGGTGCGCTCAATATCCAGGCGGCCTTCTGGTACAACATCCAGGACGGCGCGCTGCACCCGAATAACTGGGCTGAAAACTGTGGTTTGCGGGATCGCGGGGGTGCTTATAGGCCTTCCTGGAGAGCATTCCAGGAACAGACGGGGGCTGCGCCTTGGCCCCTTCCGAGCGTGGTGACCGGGGATGCGACGTCGATCCAGGAAACCCAAGCGACGCTCCATGGGACCATCAATCCCAACTCTTGGCAGACGTCATACAGATTCGAATATGGGACGTCGACGGCTTACGGCACCTCAATGCCGGTGCCCAATGCGGTAGTCGGATCGGATTCGGTTCCGATTCCCAAAAGCGTCACGATCACGAACCTCCAGCCGAATACCCACTACCACTACCGGGTGGTAGGGACGAGCCCGGCCGGGACCACCTATGGCGGGGATCGGAGCTTCACGACCGGTGTGAAATGGCATATCCGCAACTCCAACTCGGGAGGGGCTCCCGATGCCGGCTTCTGGTTCGGCTTGCCGGGCCAAACCACCGTGGTGGGCGACTGGGATGGCAATGGCACCGAGACGCCAGGAGCCTACGATCCGGCGACCGGCGTCTGGAAGCTGCGCAACAGCAACAGCACGGGTTCGGCCAATATCACCTTCCAGTTCGGCGGCTCGCAGTTCAAGCCGATAACCGGCGACTGGGACGGCAACGGCACGACGACGATCGGGCTCTATGAACCGACCGCCGGCACCTGGATCCTGCGCAACGCAAACGACGGCAACAACGGCAAAGACATCTCCTTCCAGTTCGGCGGCGCGCAGTTCAAACCGCTCACCGGCGACTGGGACGGCGACGGCACGACGACGATCGGCCTATTTGAAGAAAATGCCGGCACTTGGATCCTGCGCAACGCAAACGACGGCAACAACGGCAAAGACATCTCCTTCCAGTTCGGCGGCTCGCAGTTCATGCCGCTCACCGGCGACTGGGACGGCAACGGCACGACGACGATCGGGCTCTATGAAAAAAACGCCGGCAGCTGGATCCTGCGCAACGCAAACGACGGCAACAACGGCAAAGACATCTCCTTCCAGTTCGGCGGCTCGCAGTTCACGCCGCTCACCGGCGACTGGGACGGCAAAGGCGGCACCTCGATAGGCCTCGCCGATCCGAACTCGCCCGTGGAACGCAACTGGCTTTCCCGCAACTCGAACTCGGGGGGATCGCCCGATCTCAACTTCTGGTTCGGTTGGCCCGGGGAAACGGCTGTGGTGGGAGACTGGGATGGCAACGGCACCGAGACGCCGGGTGTCTACTACCCGGCAACCGGCACCTGGAAGCTGCGCAACAGCAACAGCAGCGGCCCTGTCGACATCTCCTTCCAGTTCGGCGGCGCGCAGTTCACGCCGATAACCGGCGACTGGGACGGCAACGGCACGACGACGATCGGGCTGTATGAAAAAAACGCCGGCACTTGGATCCTGCGCAACGCAAACGACGGCAACAACGGCAAAGACATCTCCTTCCAGTTCGGCGGCTCGCAGTTCACGCCGATAACCGGCGACTGGAATGGCAACGGCACGACGACGATCGGGCTCTTCGAAAAAAACGCCGGTACCTGGGCTTTGCGCAACAGCAACAGCAGCGGCCCTGTCGACATCTCCTTCCAGTTCGGCGGCTCGCAGTTCACGCCGCTCACCGGCGACTGGGACGGCAAAGGCGGCACCACGATCGGGCTATATGAAAAAAACGCCGGCAGTTGGATCCTGCGCAACGCCAACAACGGCACCAACGGCAGCGACATCTCCTTCCAGTTCGGCGGCTCGCAGTACGACCCGGTGACGGGGGACTGGGACGGCAACGGCACGGTCACTGTCAGCCTGGTGACCAAATGATCGTCAGCTAGGGCCTGGCCACAGCTAGGACCTACGAGGCCGCCGGCTCGATCACGGAATCGGGCCGGCGGCTTTTTTCGTGCGCTGTGTCACTGGCCGGCTCGCTGGACCTTCGTGCACGGCGGGTATCGGCTGCGGCAAGATGATCGAGTCCGGTGGCCGAGGGTCGCCGGGCGAAAGCCTGAAGCCTTGACCGAGGGAGGAGCAAAGTGCTTACCGACGAGGTCCGAGCACGGCGCGAGAAGGTCGTGCTGGACCATTTCCATGATGAGGTAGAGCAGGACTGGGACGCGGTCCTCTCGACTTTCCCGCATCCACGCTATGAGATCGTGCCCACGCAGACTGTGCACGACGGCAATTCGGCGGTGCGCGGGTACTACCACGAAACGCGTGTGGCATTTCCCGATCAGCGGCACGAGATGATCGCGCTCCGGCACTGCGAAGACGCGGTGGTCGTCGAGTTCTATCTGCTTGGCACCCACCTGGGACCGCTCGGCCCAGTGCCGCCGACGGGCGGTTCCTTCAAGGTTCGGATGACTGCCTTCTTCGTCTTCGACGAGAACGAGGAGCTCGTCTGTGAGCGGGTCTACTTCGATCAGCTTTCGTTCCTGCGACAGCTCCTCGGTGCCATCAACCTGAGATCGCCGAAGGGTCTGTTGACCCTCGTGCGGGTTCTCCGGGGCCTCGGAAAGCTCTCGCGCGAGCCGAAAGACGTCATCCCCGACACGCCCGCGCTCACCGCCCGGGGGGCTACCTGAACACCAGACGCATCCGGGGTCGCCGGCTCGAATCCGGTTGTCCGCCTTCTCCTCAAGCTCTGACTGGCTAGTTAGACGACATAGACCGCGATTACTTGCTCTTGTCTGACCGGTGCGGTAGAAGATTGGCGGGCGTTCCTAATGAGCGAACCGTGCTCAACTGATCGGCTGCGGTCGACTGAGCGAGGGACGGCAAGGGAGAGAAGCGCAGAGCGCCCTACCCAGTCTGCGTTGCTAACAAGCACTGCAAGGAGAGAGATCATGAATACGAAGAGAGCAAGAGCCCTCCTGGCGGGCCTGCTCGCGGCCTTGGCGCTCTGCGGCGTCTTAGCGGCCGGCGCGAGCGCGGCTCCTGCCTGGAGGTTCGGCGGAGCAGAACTGAAAGGCACGGAAACGCTCCTCGGTGGGGCCGAAAAAAGCGGCCTCAGCATGTGGGGGATGACGACCACCTGCGACAACTTCCTCTACCAGGTATCGATCTGGAACACCGGGGGGACGGGCGAAGGAAACGTCACCGACCTGCCCCTGTTCAACTGCTACACGAACACGACCTGCACGGTGGAAGCGATCGAAGCCGAATCGTTCCCCTGGCCCGCCAAACTGTCCACGGTCAGCAGCAGCAACTACCTGACGGTCAAAGGCGTTGACGTCTGGATCCTCTACGGCGGCTGGTTCTGCCCGGTGTGGGGATGGTGGGTCAACGTCACCGGCTCCGCCGGCGGCCTGCTCAGCAACGCGACCGAAAGCGCGACGTTCAGCCCGTCGAGCTTCAAAGCGACGGGCACGACCCTGGAAGCGTTCGGTGAACCGGTCGAATGGAACGGGTTCTTCCCCTCCGAAGGGTTTGGATGGAACCGAGAAGCCGCGCTGAGCGTGTCCTGAGCCCCAAGATCCGGCAGGCGAGTGCCAGGGTGATCCTGGCACTCGCCGCCGCGGCGACGCTCGCCCTGTCCGGCTGTGGAGACGGCTCCTCCGACGACCAGACGGCGAGCGCGCCGACTTCGCAGGGCGAACAGGCAGAGACGGAAAGCCCTGCGAACGAGCCTGCGACCCCGGGCCCGAACCCAGTCCCGGGCCCGGGGTCAAAGGCCGCTTCGAGCCAGGGCAGGCAGGGACCGGAGACTCAGGGCGAGCCCAGTCCGGAAGTCGTGGTTCCCTCCGGCGAACGGGAGAAGGGGATCACCCCCAGGCAGCGCGCCGAAGCTACGACGCAGAGCATGCGCCTCGAAAGCCCGACGCTTCAGCCCGCGTCCACCGGCGGCCCGCCCATGCTCGCCGCCGCCAACACCTGCGACGGTGAGGACATCTGGCCCGAGCTCGCCTGGCAGGGAATTCCCCCCGACACCGCCGAACTGGCGCTCTTCGCGATGAGCTTGAGGCCGGTCGAAGGCGAACTGTCCTACAGCTGGGCCGTTGCGGGCATCGACCCGGACCTGACAGGCATACCGGCAGGTCGGCTCCCCAAGGGCGCCGTCATGGGCCGCAACAGCTTCGGCAAGGTCGGCTACACGGTCTGCCCGCCGCAAGGCTTGAGCGAGACCTACGTCTTCACCCTCTACGCCCTGCCCAGGCGCCTCGAGGTGCGGAGCGGCTTCGACCCTAACGCGTTGCGCAGAGAAGTCGGCCAGCTCTCCAGTAACGGTGGGCTGATGGCCGTGGGTTACCGGCGTTGATGAGACCGCGGGCCAAGAGCGTCCAATCCTGTGGATAGCCTGCGCGGCCATCGAGGTCTCGGTTGGCAATTCGCGCTGGTGGCGGGCCGTCGTCGCCCCCCTGTCTCTGGCTGTAATGGTCTTGCTTACGGTGGGCTTTCTAGCTGCGGGCCCCCCCGCTGCGGCTGACGGCGGACGCGCTTCGTCCAGCGCGGACGTGCTCTTCGCGGTTCAGGCCGAGGGAGGCAGGTTGGTGCCGAAGGGGGAGGGCCGTTACTCGCTCACCCTGTCCGGGCTGCCGCATCGGGTCGTCGGCTTCTCGGACCGGCCGCGCCGCGACGCGTTCAGCATGGCGACCCGTCGCTTCTTTGGGGCGTTCTGGCGGCGAGCGAACCCGATGCCTCCGTCGGTGGCGCTCGACCTACGCGACTCCGACAACCGCCGGGATGCCCTGGTCCTCACCGTCAGCCACCCTCGCCTGAAAGGCGGGACTCTGCGGCTGGCCGCTCGGGTCCCGGCCACTCACAGCAGCGATCTCGATCACTACGCCCACCGCGTCGATCGAACTCCGCCGCGTCGCTTCGGATCGGCCAGTCTCTTCTTCGATACCCGCCCCCGCGGCGGTGGGCGACCCGAATCCGCTCCGCGCAAGCGGGTCGGGGTGGACCTCCTCTTCGTCACCGGAGCGGAGTCGGGTCGCCTCGATCGGGGCAGGAAAGGCGGGTACGAGCTGACCTTGAGGGGGGTTCGCGACCACGTGGTCGCCTTCTCCGATCACCCGGTCGACCTCAGCTACAACGTCGGCTCGCCGTCCTTCTTCGGACGTTGGTGGCGCAGCCTGTTCTCCGACTCTTCGCCCAACGGCGCCCTCGACGTGCTTGCGCGCTCAGGCCGTGGCGCCTCGGTCGCTCTCGAGCTGAGCAACCCGCGCCTCGACGGCTCGGTCTTGCGCCTCGACGCCCGCCGGCTCAAACAGGGCGGGAGCTGGCTCGCTGACGGCCTGGCGCCGCGCCTTCCGCCGCCCCGGCGCTTTCGCGGCGTCAGCCTCTTCATCGATCCCAGCATCGGCAACCCACCGAACAGCTCCGAATGCCGCTTTCACATACGCAATCGCTCCAGCGTCCTCAAATATGGCAAATTCGAAGCCGAGGGAACCGACTTCCGGTGGAAGACGACAATGAGCGGGTACGGCGTCCCGTTCGACGGCGTGTCCGGACCCGAGATGGTCGGAACTACCGTCAAGACCGAGGGCGGCGCTTACTGGGCCGGGGAAGCGACGCAGCGCCCCTTCGGCTCGCTGGACCACTGCTCGGCCAAGGTGTACCTGAACGACTTCATGGGACCCCTGTACACGGTGAAGGTGACCGACTACATGCTCGTCACCGAACGCCATCTGCCGAGCTCGGCCGAGTGCGCTGGCCTGCGGCAGTACTTCCACTGCGAAAAGTCGAGTGGGGCGAACTACTACCACGAATGCTATTACCCGACTCAGGGCCAAACCGAAGAGGCGTACTGCGTCGACGAATGGATCACGACCGGCACCTTCGTCCTCTGCGACGAAGCCCCGGCCTTCCCCCCGCGGCATACCTGTCCAAGCTGGGTGCCGCCGCACAACCCGGGGGACGACGAACCGCTCTCACAGCTAGGACGGGCCGGTGGTGTCGCTGGAGTGGTCGGTTCCAGCTGACGGGCGTCCCGACCGTCGGAGTGCCCCTGCGCGCGCTACCGGCTCGCTGTCAGCGTCGCGCTGGTGTAGGTGGTGCCGGCTGAGGTCGCGGCGGTGATCGTCTCGGTGTAGCTGCCTTTCGATTTGGCGGTGAAGGTGAACTGGGTCGCGGATTCGGCAGGGCCGGAGCTGTTAATCGTGAGGGGGCTGCCGACGATGGCGCCGCCGGTCGAGGTGACTTTGACGCTCTGGCCTGTGCCCACCGCGTTGACGGTATTGGCGAGGCTGTCGGTGACGCTGACTTTCGCAGTGATCGTGCCGCTGTTGCCCAGCCCAGTCACCGAGCAGGTGAAGGAGCAGATCGAGCTGAGAACGCCGCCGCTGATTCCGACGCCGGAGAAGGCCAGCCTTGACGGGGGCCCCGGGCTGACGGTGACGGACAGAGGGGCCGAGGAGATGGTGCCGTCGCTGACTACGACACTCGCCGCACCGGCGCGATTGAGTTTCATCACCCCGTTGTTCGACGAAGAGACTTTGGCGACGCCTGAGTTGAAGTTGATCGCAGTTACCGCACCGAAGGCGATGGCGGTGCCGCCGCTGCTGGTCACGGTCGGCAGGGTTCCGTTGGGGCTCGCCGAGGAGCCCGAGAAGGTGAGGTTGCGGGAGCCGGTGTAGGAGGTCGCGGTGTTCCCGTAGGGGTCGAACGCGGTGGTGGTCAGGTTGTTGGAGGCTCCCGCGGTGGGCGTCGTCGAGGCAGCGGCGAGCGAGAGGCTCGTCGCTGCCGCCGCAGCGACGGTCACGGAGGTCGAGGCGCTGAGCGAGCCGTCGCTCACTTTGATGCTGGTGCTCTCGCTTTTGTAGAGTTTCAACACGCCGTTGGCGGCGCCGGCGACTTTTGCCACCCCGGCGTCGAAGTCGATCGCGGTTGTCGAGCCGAGCGGGACGTCGACCCCGGAGCTGTCGCTGACAGTAGGTGTATTGCCCCAAGCGCTGGGCGAGGCGCCGGTAAAGGTCAGGTTGCGCGGTCCCGTATACGTCGGCAGCGGGTTGCCGTAGGTGTCGGAAACCGTGATGGTCAGGTCGTTCGCGACCCCCGCCGTGGGCGTCGCCGAGGCAGCGGCGAGCGAGATTTTCGAGGACGCCTCGAGCGCGACGGTGAGGGCGAGATCCGGCGAGCTGGAGATCGAGCCGTCGGTGACTTTGACGCTCGTCGCCCCGCTCTTGTAGAGCCTCATCACCCCGTTTTTGGAGGAGACTTCGGCGACCCCCAAGCTGAAGCTGATCGTGGTCGCCGAACCGAAGGCGATCGCCGTTCCGGAGCTGTTGCTCACGGTGGGGTTCGTTCCGTTGGGGCTGGCCGAGGCGCCCGAGAAGGTGAGGCTGCGAGAGCCGGTGTAGGTGGTGACGGTGTTGTCGTTCGCGTCCTGGGCGGTGATCGTCAGGTTGTTCGTGGCTCCCGCCGTCGGGGTCGTGGACGCGGCTTTGAGGTCCAGGTGCGTCGCCTGCCCGACCGTGACTTTCGCCGTGGCGGTGGAGCTGCCGGCGCTCCAGGAGCGCCAGTACGCCGTGACGACGTAGTCGTAGGTGCCGACGTCGAGACCGCTGTCGGTGCAGCTGGTGACCGGAGTCCGGGCAGAGGCGCTCGGACAGGCGCCGCTGGGCGCCCCCCCGTTGCGCGAGACGGCGTAGGTGACGGTGCCCGGCCCGGGGGGGACCACCGCGCTCCAGCTCAACGCCACCGTGCCGCCGACAGCGGGTGTCGCGGTGACGGTCGTCAGCGTGGACAGTTTCGAGACGCCCGCGGTTGCGTTGCCCGCGCCTTTGGTCGAGAAGTAGGCGAAGGCCGCGCTGGAAAGAGTCCCGACCATGATCAGGACCAGGGCGGTCCCGGCGATTCCGGTCCGCACCGACTTCATCCCCTTGCCTCCCCGAAGAAGGCGAGGGGGAACTGGGCACGCTGGCAGGCGTCCTGGTTGACGGGCAGGTCACGCAGCTGGATCGCGGGTGCCGAGGCGCCCTCTGCCGGCAATCCCACCGATCCCCCGGCGGGCACTCTGAGCGGCGCCGCGCTCGACACGCTGGAGTGGGTCAGATCGAGATTCGCGGCGCTCGCGCATCCCGGGGGATTGGTGGTCGCCGCGACCCTGAGGCTGGTGACGTAGATCGGCACCGGGTTGGGGTTGGAGATCGTCAGCGGCAGCGCCACCGGCGGCGCTCCGGGGTAGAGCGAGCCGAGGCCGGCCAGCTGCGGCACGATCGAGAAGTCCTTCGGCGCGAGCAGGCTCCAGCGGAAACGAGCTGCCCTCCCGTGCCGACGGCGGTGCCGCCGGTCTAGCGCTCGCACGGAGAACACGTGATTGCCGGGCGCGAGCCCCGCGAAGACGATCGGCGCCCGACAGGCTCGCCACCCGCGCCGGTCGAGGCGGCACTGGAAGCGCGGGTTGCGCCCGCGCACGGCGAAACCGAACCTGGCGCGAGTCGATGTGGCCAGCTTGTTGGGGTGATTGGTGATCGTCGGCGTCGGGAGCCGCAGGGAGGCTGGCCGGCGCTCGGTACGGGTCCCGGCGGCTCCGTGCGACGCAGCCGCGTAGGCGACGACGCCGAGGCAGGCGGCCACACCGAGCGTCGCTATCAGCGCTCCGGGGATCGCGCTGCTTCCAGCGCGGCCGCCTCTCTCTACGGGTACCACCCTTCACGGGAGCGGATCAGTTGTTGGTCAGGTTCAGCGTCAGGGTCGCGCCCTGGCAGGCGTCCTGGTTGACGCCGGTTTCGTTCATCGTCAGGGTGCCGCTCGGCGTCACGCTCTGGCCGTTCCCAGATGGGAAGACTTTGTTCACGTTGACCGCGGGCATGGTGAAGTCTGGGTTCCCACCCGAGATCGTGGTGCTGCAGGCCGAATGCCCGACATCGACGGAGATGCTCGCCAAGGTGACCGTTCCCACGCGCTGCGAGCCCGAGGACGGGTTGTCGACGGTGAGCGATACCGGCGAGGAGGAGCCGGGGTAGAGGTCGGAGGAGATCGTGGCGTGAAGCGTCACGGCCGAGCTCGAGCCAACCGCGGCAGTTCCGGTGCCCGATCCGCTCGACGTGAAATAGGCGATGGCTGCGCCCGCGGCCGTCAGCGCGGCTACGCAGCCGAGCGCCACAAGCATGCGCTTCCCTGTCGTCCAACTCATCTTCGATCCCCCTTGTCAAATTGCGAGAAAGCGGGATCTGGCCCGCCAGTCGGGGCGCATCGACGGATTGCATAAACATCTTGAAGCGTGAATGGCAGACAGGAGTTTTCTTTCTTGTCCACTTTGTACAGCCGGGCTGGAGGCCCCGCGACGGGACTAAGGGCTAGGCAGAAGGTTCACCGCGGCGGCGAGGCCGACGGCGCCGACGGTGATCGAGTAGCCGGTGTAGCCACTGATCGCGAAAAGGACGACTGCGATCGCGCAGACGGCGACGACGACCATCCAGGAAGCTCGAGCCAGGGACACGGTCGGTATTTTGGCCGAGATGCCCGACGCGACCACCGACGCGGTCTCAGGCGGCGCTGCCAAGGGCGCGCTCGCTTACCTGACCGAGATGTCCCCCGACCTGCGCGGCGGCGCGATCCTCGACTCGACCGGGTTGGCGCTGGCGGCGAGCGACCATGCGGATCGCTGGAGCGAGGACGCCCGGGCGCTGCTCGAGGTGGCCGACCGGGCTGGCGATGAGCCGGTCCAGCAGATCCACGTCGCGACCGAGCAGGGCGAGGTCTTCGCCCTGCGCCACGACGGCCTTACCGCGATCGCCGTTACCGACCGCTTCGCTCTCGCCTCGTTGCTCTTCTTCGACATGCGCTCGGTGCTGCGCGACCTGGCGCGCGGTGGGGACGGACGCGCCGGGGAGGCCGCCGCGTCGTGAGCCCGCCGAAGCCCCACCGCGTTTGCTCGACCGCGTCTCTGGCTACGCCGACGAGGCCGCGGCCTACATGCGGCGACGTCGCGTCGCCCGCCGGCCCTTTGCCCGCCTCTACTACTCCGGTGGCCGTGGCAGCGACCACGCCGCTGACTCTGTCGCTGGCGGTGAGCTCTTCGTCGCGGCGGGCCGCCTGATCGAGGTCGCCGGAAAGCGGTCGCGGCCGTGAGCACCTCCAGTGAGCTGCTCGAGCCCGAGGTAGCCGAGCGCGTTCTCGCCCGCGCCCTTGCCGCGGGCGGCGAGTTCGCCGAGATCTTCGCCGAACGGCGCGGCGGCCAGACGATGTCGATCGACGAGTCGCGGATCGAGTCGGTTCAGGCGGGCGACGAGGAGGGGGCGGGAGTACGAGTAATCAGCGGCGGTACCGCCTACTTCGCCCACGTCGACGGCCTCGACCCCGCCGACCTGGAGCGAGCCGCCACCGAAGCCGCCTCGGCACTGCGCGGAGAGCGGCGTGAGCCTCGCCCCCTAACGGCGGTCGCCACGACGCCGCAGCCGGTCGAGCGCCGTCCCGAGGAGGTTCCCGCCGATCACAAGGCCGCCCTACTGCGGGAGCTCGACGAGCGCGGCCGCGCCGCCGGCAGCGAGATCGCGCAGTTGACGGCGTCCTACGCCGAGGCACGCCGCGAGATCGCGGTTGCCAACTCCGAGGGCCTCCTCGCGACTGACGATCGCACCAGGGTCCGGATCGGAGTCCAGACAGTGGCTCGACGCGGCGACACGGTCGAGACCGGCGCCGAGACGCTGGGTGGTCATCGCGGATTTGAGCTCTTCGACGGCGATCCCGGGGCGATTGCCGAGCAGGCTGCCGGTAAGGCGCTGAACTTGCTCGACGCTTCGCCCGCCCCCTCGGGCTCGATGCCGGTCGTAGTCGCGGGTGGGTTTGGCGGCGTCCTCTTCCATGAGATGACCGGGCACGGGCTGGAGGCGGACCACATCCAGAAGGACGCGAGCGTCTATACCGGCAAGCTCGGCGAGCAGGTGGCGCAACCCCTGCTCAACGCCTATGACGACGGTCGCATGCCGAACGAGTGGGGCAGCGACTCGATCGACGACGAGGGCGCCCCGACCCAGAAGACGCTGGTGATCGAGGAAGGCCGGCTCACCTCCTTCCTCTACGACCGCCTTTGCGCCGGCCGCGATGACGTCGCCTCCACCGGCAACGGCCGTCGCGAGAGCTTCCGCCACTTGCCGATCCCGCGCATGACCAACACCTACATCGCGCCGGGAGAAGCTGAGCCGGAGGCGATGATCGCCGAGGTGAAGCGGGGCTTCTACGCCGCCTCGTTCGCCGGCGGGCAGGTTGAGCCGGCGACCGGGGACTTCGTCTTCGGCGTCTCCGAGGGATACCTGATCGAGGACGGGCGCCTGACCCGGCCGTGCCGAGGCGCGACCCTGGTTGGCAACTGCCTCGATGCCCTGGCGGCGATCGACGCGCTCGGCAGCGACTTCGAGATGAAGACGGGGATCTGCGGCAAGGGTGGGCAGCGCGTCCCGGTCGGAACCGGCCAGGGGCACGTCCGGATCGCCGCGATGACAGTCGGGGGGACGGCGTGAGCGCGGAGCGAGCAAGCGTGCATGTCTGGTTATTCGCGCCGCGAGCGAAGCGCGAAGGTGACTCATGATCGAGTTCGCCGAGCGTGCCGTCGAGGCGACGCTTGCCGCCGGCGCCACCGACGCGGAGGCCTACGCCGCCTCAGACACGGGACGCGAGGTGCGCGTGCACGACGGTGCCGTCGAGAGCTTGACCGCCGCCACGCAGCGCGGCGTCGGCGTTCGCGCCTGGATCGGCCAGCGGGGCGGCTATGCCTACGGGACCGATCTCTCCGACGACGGCGTCTCGGCGCTCGCCGACCGTGCTGTCGCAATGGCGCAAGTTGCCGACGAGGACGAGTTTGCCGGGCCGCCGAGTGGTGGCGAGCCGGCGGCCACCCTGGAGCTCAGCGACCGCTCGGTCGCGGAGTGGCCGGCAGCGCGCCTGGTCGAGCTGGCGCTAGCGGTCGAGCGCGGCGGGTTGGATGCCGATCCTCGCGTCGTTGCGGTCGAACAGGCGGTCTACGCTGACAGCGCCGAACAGGTCGCGATCGCTTCTTCCCGCGGCGTCGCCGGCGAGTACGAGTCATCGAGCTGCCATGCCTACCTGCAGGCGCTGGCGGAGGGCGAGGGCGGCAAGGAGACCGGCCTCGGATTTGGGCTGGCGCGCGGCCCGGCCGGACTCGATCCGGCCGCGATCGGCCGCGAGGGAGGAGAGCGGGCCGCCTCGATGGTCGGTGCCGCCAAGCCGCAGTCCCGCTCCTGCCCCGTCGTTCTCGACGCGACCGTCGCCGCCAGCTTCGTCTCGTTTCTGGGCGGGGCGCTCGGCGCAACCGCCGTACAGCGCGGCCGCTCGCCGTTCGCCGACCGCGTCGGCGAGGAGATCGGGGCCGAGGCGCTCTCGGTGCACGACGACGGGCTCGACCCGGAAGGTTTCGGGTCCGCGCCCTTTGACGCCGAGGGCACGCCGCGGCGCCGCACCCCCCTGGTCGAGTCGGGGCGGCTACTCACCTTCCTCTACGACACCTACACCGCCCGGCGCGGCGAGGTCTCTTCCACGGCGAACGCTGGGCGCAGCAGCTACCGCTCCCAGCCCTCGGTCTCGCCATCCAACCTGGTCGTCGCGACCGGCTCGCTCGAGTTCGACCAGATGCTGGCCGCGGCCGGCGACGGGGTCTACGTCACCGATGTGGCCGGTCTCCACTCCGGCGTCAACCCGGTGTCGGGCATCTTCTCGGTGGGGGCCGCGGGGCGGACGATCCGGGAAGGGGCGCTCGCCGAGCCGATCCGGGAGTTCACGATCGCCGGCGATCTGGTCTCGATGCTGAAGGCGATCCGCGCTGTTGGCGCCGAAGCACGCTGGGTGCCGTTCGGCGGTTCGGTCAGCACCCCACCCCTGCTGATCGGCGAGATGTCGGTTAGCGGCTCCTAGGAGGGCCCAGTGAAACCCCTGCCCGCGCCTGGCGGCGGCGGACGCAGCGCGGTGCGGCGTCCTCGGTCGGCCAAATAGCGGTGCTATTCGGCCTCCCTGCGTCCTTGCCCCGCTTGGTCCGGCGCTCGCCAGCCACAGACATGGGTTTCACTGGGCCCTCCAGCCGCCGTTTGCGCTGTTAGATTGCCGCCGACCTGACCACCGATGGATGACGGAGGAGCTTCGACGTGACTAAGGCTGAGTTTCTGGACCAACTGGCAGGAGACGCCCGAGTGGGCAGCAAGAAAGCCGCCGGCGACGCGGTTGATGCGGTCCTCGACGCGATCACCGACACGCTGAGCAGTGGCGGCGAGGTCAGCTTCACCGGCTTCGGCAAGTTCCACGTCGCCGAGCGTGGCCCCCGCCAGGGCGTTAACCCGCGCACCGGCGAGCGGATCACGATTCCGGGCGGCAAAGTGCCGCGCTTCTCGGCTGGCTCCGCGCTCAAGGCCAAGGTCAAAGGCTGAGTTCGAGCTTCTTTGCAGATCGGCTTGCGGCGCTCGTCGAGGAGCGCCGCAGCCAGATCTGCCTTGGCCTCGACCCTGACCCGGCGCAGCTCGCCGCCGTTGAGGCCAGTGGGGACACTCCGGTTGCCGAGCGGGTCGCCGACGCTGTCGCGACGCACTGCCGCTCGCTGATCGAGCGCGCCGGTCCTGCCTGTGTCGCGATCAAGCCGCAGCTCGCCTGCTTCGAGCGCCTAGGGGCGCCGGGATGGGCGGCACTGGCCAGCGTCTGCGCGAGCGCCAGCGAGGCCGGCCTGCTGACGATCGCCGACGGCAAGCGCGGCGACGTTCCAGTCACTGCGGCGGCCTATGCCCAGGCTCTGGTCGGGGAGACGCCGACGCCCCTCGGACCGGTTCCGGGCCTGGGGGTCGATGCCTTCACCGCCAACCCGCTGCTCGGCGAGGACGCGCTCGAGCCGTTCGTCGCAGCGGCGGCGGAGGCCGGCGCTGGCGTCTTCGCCCTGGTCCGAACCAGCAATCCGGGGGCCGCTGGGATCCAGGACCTGCCGGCCCCCCAGCAGCCGCTGCACGAGATCCTCGCCGTCATGGTCGACAGCCTCTCGGAGCGGCTGCTGGGGGAGAGTGGCTTGAGCGGGATGGGCGCCGTCGTCGGTGCCACCGCGCCTCAGCACATCGCCCGCCTGCGGGAGCTGATGCCACGCGCGGTTTTCCTGATCCCAGGCGTCGGCGCCCAGGGCGGGCAGCCTGAGCTGTTGGGGCCGGCCTTCGCTCCGCACCCGGCGGCGGCCCTGGTCCCGGTCTCCCGCGGCATCGCCGGCGAGCCCGACCCGGCGGCAGCAGCCGAGCGCCTGCGCGCCACGGTCTGGGACGTCTCAACCGCATAATCTCGCCCCCCCATGGCCAAGTCCTCAGCCACTGCCCGCATCCTCGCGACCATCGCCCTGGTCGCCAGCTTCGTCGTCCTCATCGCAGTCGTCAGCGGCTCGCTCGACGGCGACTCCGACGACTCGGACGGCCGCAGGCCGGCGGGTCAGGTGACGCGGAAGGCGGGCGATGGCCAGCGCAAGGTGGTCAGCGCCTACGTCGTCCAGAACGGCGACACCCTCACCTCGATCGCCCGTAAGACGGGGGTACCCCTACGACAGATCGAGGAACTCAACCCCGGTGTCGATCCCCAGATCCTCGTCTCCGGCGAAAAGCTCAAGCTGCGGTGAGCGGCCATCGGCTCGCTGTGCTGCTCGGCTTGGTCCTGCTCGCGACCGTCTCGTCCGCGGGGCCTGTCGCCGCAGGGGACCCACCGCCCCTTCCGGTAGCTAAAGCTTCCTCAGGGGCGGTACCCCCTACGGCGCCACCCGCGGAAGAGGCGGTGGCGCCACAACTAGAAGCGCGTGCATGGGCGCTGATCGATGCCCGTACCGGCGATGTGCTGGCATCGCACGCGGGAGGCCAGCGGCTGCCGATCGCCAGCACGACGAAGATGATGACCGCGTATGTGGCGATGCAGGAGTTGCCGCTGAGGCGGATTGTGCGAGCCGCCCCGTACCCGGCGATCTTCGGCGAGTCGCTGTTGGAACTGCGACCCGGGCAGCAGGTCAGCGTGCGTGACCTGCTCTACGGGCTAATCCTGCGCAGCGGCAACGACGCCGCCGCTGATCTAGCCCTCGCCGCCGCGGGCTCCGAAGCGCGCTTCGTGCGACAGATGAACCAGAGGGCGGCAGCCCTCGGCCTCTCCGACACTCACTACGCGAACCCGATCGGACTCGACGAGGCGGGCAACTACTCGAGCGCCTTCGACCTCGCCACACTGGGTCGTCGCCTGCTCGACATCCCAGTCTTCGCCAAGATCGCCGACGCGCGCAGCGCTGAGCTGCGCAGCCTGCAGCCGCCGCGCCGGATCGAGACGCTCAACGACTTCCTCCTCGCCGAGCCCTGGGCGACCGGGGTAAAGACCGGCCACACCTTCGGCGCCGACTACGTCCTGGTTGGTTCCGGCGAGCGCAAGGGGGTGGAGCTGATCTCCGCCGTGCTTGGCACCTGGACCGAGTCCGCGCGCGACCTGGAGACCACCCGCCTGCTCGAGTACGGCTTTTCCCGCTACCGGCCGCGAACGCCGATCCGCCGAGGCCAGGAGCTGTCCGAGGCATCGATCCGCTACTCCGGCGGTGAGCTGCCGCTGCGAGCGGCGCGCACGATCGAGATCGGCGTTCGCCGAGATCAGCGCCTGATGGTCGCCGTGCGCGCTCCGGCCGAGGTCGAGGGGCCGATCCGCCGTGGTGCGGCGCTTGGACGGGCCGCCGTCTTTATCGATGGCCGCCGCGCCGCCGTGGCGACGCTCAGGGCCGGGCGAGCCGTGCCGAAGGCAAGTGCGATCGACCGCGCCCGCAGCTTCGTCAGCGACAACGCGATCGCGATTGGACTGGCGGGATTCGTGATACTGATGGGAGTGATCTTCCTGAGGCGCTTCTCGAGATGATCCTCACGGTCACCCTTAACGCGGCGATCGACCGAACGATCGCGGTGCCTAACTTCCGACTCGGGCATCGCCACCGTGCGGTGGAGAGCCGCACCGTCGCCGGCGGCAAGGGAGTCAACGTAGCGCGCGCGCTGAGCCTGCTCGGCAGGCCGGTGATCGCCACCGGCTTCGCCGGCGGGCCGACCGGAACGCGGGTGGTGGAGCAGCTGGGAGAGGAGGCGGTGCTGACCGACTTCACCCGGATCGCCGGCGAAACGCGGATCAATCTCTCCGTGGTCGACCCGACCTCGGGTGAGCAGACCGAGATCAACGAGCGGGGCCCGGCGGTCAGCCCTGAGGAGATCGAGACGTTCGCCAAGCGGCTCGATTATCTCGCCAAGGGCGCCGAGCTCTGCGTGCTCGCCGGGACACTTCCGCCGGGTGCCGGGCCGGATCTCTACGCTCGCCTCGTCAACGACCTGCGCGCCCGCGACGTCACCGTCGTTCTCGATGCCGAGGGTGAGGCGATGCTGGCTGGGCTGCGTGCCGGCGCCTCGATCGTCACCCCCAACGAGCGCGAGGCGGAGGAGCTGGTCGGCCAGGAGTTCGCCGATCGCGGTGACCTGGTCCACGGCCTCTCTGAGTTGGTCAGGCTCGGAGCCGGCGAGGCAGCGATCACTCGCCCTGATGGCTGCGTCGCTGTGACCGGCGATGGGGTGGAGCGCCGCTTCGTCGAGGTCCAGACCAAGTCCTTGGAGCCAGTCTCGAGCGTCGGTTCAGGCGATGCCTTCCTGGCCGGCTACGTTGCGGCACGCTACGACGGCCGCCCGCCGGCCGACTGCCTCGCCTACGGCGTCGCCTGCGGCGCCGAGTCGACCCAGCACTTCGGCGCCGGCAAGGTCGACCGCAACCGAGTCGAGCGCCTGCTCGACGAGATCGAGGTCCACGACTTGGAGATCCCCGCCGAAGTGTAGGCTGGCTTTTCAACGCAGCCACCCCCTTGGAGGACCAATTGGAGATCGATATTGGTCGCGGCAAGAAGGGGCGGCGCGCCTACGGATTCGACGACATCGCGATCGTCCCGTCGCGCCGCACCCGCGATCCCGACGACATAGACATCAGCTGGACCCTCGGCCCCTACCGCTTCGAGCTGCCGCTCGTCGCTTCTGCGATGGATGGGGTGGTCAGCCCTGACACCGCGGTGCTCGTCAATGAGCTGGGCGGGCTCGGCGTGCTCAACCTGGAGGGGATCTGGACGCGGTTCGAGAACGCCGAAGAGCAGCTGGAGAGGGTCGCGGCGGCGCCCAAGCACGAGGCGACCCGGATCATGCAGGAGATCTACACCGAGCCGGTCAAGCCGGAGCTGGTCGGGCAACGGATCGCCGAGATCAAGCAGCGCGGCGCGGTGGCCTGCGGCTCGCTCACCCCGCAGAAGGTGCGTGAGCACTACGAGATCGCGGTCGAGGCGGGGATCGACATCCTCGTCATCCAAGGCACGGTGATCTCGGCCGAACACGTCTCGACCACGGTCGAGCCGCTCAACCTGAAGGAGTTCATCGCCGAAGTTCCGGTGCCGACCGTGGTCGGCGGCTGCGCCTCCTACTCGACCGGATTGCACCTGATGCGGACCGGCGCGGTCGGCGTCCTGGTCGGGGTCGGCCCCGGCGCCGCTTGCACCACCCGCGGCGTGCTCGGGATCGGCGTCCCGCAGGCGACCGCGATCGCCGACGTCGCGGCCGCCCGCGCCCAGCACATGCTGGAGACCGGCGAGTACGTGAACGTAATCGCCGACGGCGGCATGCGGACCGGGGGAGATGTCTCCAAGGCGATCGCCACCGGGGCCGACTCGGTGATGGTCGGCTCACCCCTGGCCCGCGCCAAGGAGGCGCCCGGGCGCGGCTTTCACTGGGGGATGGCGACCTTCCACCCGTCGCTGCCGCGCGGCACCCGCGTTACCACCAGGCAGGACGGGACGATGGAGGAGATCCTGCTCGGTCCGGCGCAGGAGAACGATGGCACCTTCAACCTGATGGGGGCGCTGAAGACCTCGATGGCCACCTGCGGCTACGAGGACATCCGCTCCTTCCAGCGGGCCGAGGTGATGGTCGCTCCGGCGCTGATGAGCGAGGGGAAGAAGCTGCAGAACGAGCAGGCTGTCGGCATGGGATCCAACGGGCGGGCGGCTGTGGCTACGGGGGTCGCGGTATCGGATGACTGAGGGTCCCAGCGCGGTCGGGCCGGCGGGTCCTGTCGCTGCAGGGGACCCACCGCCCCCTGCGGTAGCTAAAGCTTCCTCGGGGGCGGTACCCCCTACAGCGCCACCCGCCGGCACGAACGCGGTCGAGGAGGTTCTGGTCCTTGATTTCGGTGGCCAGTATTCCCAGCTGATCGCCAGACGGATCCGCGAGTGCGGCGTGTTCGCGGAGATGTTGCCAGCGACCGCTTCGGTCGAGTCGATTCGCGAGCGCAAGCCGAAAGGGCTGGTCCTCTCCGGAGGGCCAGCTTCGGTCTACGAGGAGGGCGCTCCGGCCTTTCCGGCCGAGCTGCTCGATCTTGAGATTCCGATGCTGGGCATCTGTTACGGGATGCAGGTGATGGTCCAGGCACTTGGTGGACGGGTCGAGGCAGCGGAGGCGGGGGAGTTCGGGCGGACGGATCTGACCCTGAGGGACGGGGGCGGCAAGCTGCTCGGTGGGCTTCCGGAGGAGCAGCACTGCTGGATGAGCCACCGCGACGCAGTCTTCGAGCCGCCGGCGGGGTTTGCGGCGCTCGCCTCCAGCCCTGGCTCGCCAGTCGCTGCCTGCGAGAACCCGGAGCGCGGGCTCTACGGCATCCAATTTCACCCCGAGGTGGTCCATACCCCCTACGGGACCGAGATCCTCACCCGCTTCCTCCGCGACGTCGCTGGCTGCGAGCAGGAGTGGTCGCCGCAGTCGGTGATCGCCGAACAGGTGGCCAAGGTGCAGGCCCAGGTTGGCGAGGGGCGCGTGATCTGCGGCCTCTCCGGCGGCGTCGACTCCTCGGTCGCGGCGCTGCTCGTCCACCGCGCGGTGGGGGAGCGGCTGACCTGCGTCTTCGTCGACCACGGCCTGATGCGGCTGAACGAGGCCGAGCAGGTCGTCGCCGCTTTCGAGCAGTTCGGCATACCCCTCGTCCACGTCGACGCCGAGGAGCGCTTCCTCGCCAGGCTCGCCGGAGTCGACGAGCCAGAGCGCAAGCGCAAAATCATCGGCGAGGAGTTCATCCGCGTCTTCGAGGAGGAGGCGGCGAAGCTCCAGGACGCTGCCTACCTGGTCCAGGGCACGCTCTACTCGGACGTGATCGAGTCCGGTGGCAGCGACCACGCGGCGACGATCAAGTCGCACCACAACGTCGGCGGCCTGCCCGAGGACCTCGAGTTCGAGCTGGTCGAGCCGCTGCGGATGCTGTTCAAGGACGAGGTGCGCGCGGTCGGCGCCGAGCTTGGCCTGCCCGAGCGGATGGTTTGGCGCCAGCCGTTCCCGGGGCCGGGGCTGGCGATCCGCATCGTCGGCGGCGAGGTGACCAGAGAGCGACTCGACATCCTCCGCGCCGCCGACGCGATCCTCCAGGAGGAGATCCGCGCCGCCGAGCTCTACCGCCAACTCTGGCAGTCCTTCTGCGTGTTGCCGGTCGTCCGCTCGGTCGGGGTGCAGGGGGACGGTCGCACTTACGCCTACCCGATCGTGATCCGCGCCGTCACCTCCGACGACGCGATGACGGCCGACTGGGCCCGCCTGCCCTATGACCTGCTCGAGCGCGTCTCCAACCGAGTCATCAACGAGATCCGCGGCGTCAACCGCGTCGCCCTCGACATCTCCTCGAAGCCGCCGGCGACGATCGAGTGGGAGTAGCGGTTCGCGCAGCGGCATGAGAAAGGCCACGCGGGGCGCGGCCTTTCACCATCAGGGGCCTGCTTCTCCTATTTTTTTTCTAAGTCTTCTGTATGAGCTTCTAATATTTCTTTGTGTTCCTGTTCCGTTTTTAATTCTGATTCGTGCTGGGTTAATTTATATAAAGCGAACCAGTATTTTAAGGGAGCAAACGTGTTGAGAAATTTGGTGTCCCATCCGCCAATCGTCCCGCAGAGGAATTCTTTTTCTTCGACTTTGATTTCCTCTTCGACGGCTAAGAATTCCGGCGCGCCAGCTGCAGTGTTGTGGATGGCGAGCACGGCGTCTGGAACTTCGAATTTGCATGTCTGTCCGAAGGGGCAGGACATTTTGACTTTGAAGCTCATTAACAGCGTGTATACGTCGTTGGCCGCTACTTTGACTTGGCCATGCGAAAGATTTTCGACAGTGACGGTTGTGCACGGTGAGCATGTCCCGTAGAACCTGAGCGTGAAGATTTCCAATAAGAGAGGATTGCCCATCCCCACGAACCTGCCCGTGAGTTCGGCATCGCTGCATGACTGCACCTCGAGAACGCCTAAGAAAAGAGCTTCTTTGGCTTTCCAGGTTATTCCCTTTCTTATGCGGTACTCCCCTTTGGCGCATAACACTTCAGATTTGTTGCATATGACCACTTCGGGATCGCCCCCTCCTTGAGGCGAAGCCGAGCCAGGATTGATGATTGCCACCGCCGCGACGACGGCGACGACGGCAAGGCCGAGAGCCTTGGTGAGTCTCATGTTTCTCTCCTCCTTTCCGGCGACTGTGGCCGGAGCAATTCGACTGGGGTCAAAAGGCTCCGTAACACAGGCTCGCTTGAGAGTCAAGAAAAACTGACTAAACGTGCCCCGTCGGTTTTCTTTAGTGCGGGTGGGCGACCAGCGTGATCGCGTAGATCGCCGCAAAGCCGGCGATCGTCAGCGCCACGCGGCTCCAGGACCCTTTGCCGTCGTGCTCGTGGGCGTGAGCCTCGGGCAGCAGGTCGGTGGCGCCCATGTAGAGGAAGAACCCGGCGTAGACGGCGAGGAAGTACCCAAGCGTCTGGTCTGAGACCGAGATCAGCGAGCCGAGGACCGCGCCGGCCAGCGGCGCGATCGCGTCGATGCGCAGCCAGCGCAGCGCCTGGTGCTTGTCGCCTGACTGGCTGAGCACGAAGCTGACGGTGTTGAGGCCGTCGGCGAAGCCATGGCTGACCACGGCGAGGAAGACGAGCAGGCCGGTCTCGACGTTGACGCTGAAGGCGAGCCCGATGCCGACCCCGTCGGTGAAGGTGTGGAGCGAGAGGCCGAGAGCGCCGAGCACCCCGACCTGGCCGTGCGAGCGCGCCTCCTCGGGCTCGTCGCGGTGGTGCAGGACCAGCACCCGCTCGAGCAGGAAGAAGGTGAGGAAGCCGATGGCCACCAGGGGCACGGCGTCGTGGGCATCGCCGATGTTCTCGATCGCCTCCGGCAGCACCTCGAGCAGGGCGACGGCGACGACGATGCCGCCGCTGAGCGCGATCACCGTCGGCAGCGTGTGGGCGAGCCGGAGCGCGATCCGGCCGCCGATCAGGATCGCCAGCGCGACAGCGCCGGCCAGCGGTATCGCAACCTCAGGCACGGCGCTCCGAGCACGGTGCGCAGGTGCCGCGCAGCACCACGTCATGGGCCGCGACGGTGAAGTCGGACTGGCGGCCGATCGCCTCGATCGCCTTCTCCAGCTGCTCGCTGGAGAAGGGGGCAAGCCTGCCGCAGTCCTCGCAGACGAAGTGGTGGTGGTGCTCTTCGGGGTCGAGCCGCTCGTAGCCGGCGGCGTCGCCGCCGATGTCGACCCGCTGGACCAGGCGCAGCTGCTCGAGCTGTTCGAGCGTCCGGTAGACGCTCGCGCGCCCAACCGCAGCCAGCCTGCGGTCGACCTCGAGCGCGGTCACCGCGCAGTGCTCGCCGCCGAGCAGCTCGACCACCTGTCGGCGGGCGGCGCCGCTCTTGTATCCCGCCTTGTCGAGGCGGCTCATCGCATGCTCGGCCCAGTTCACGCTGGGGAACGGTATCAGAGAATGAGACTCATTCTCATTCTAAGGAAAATCAGCTGTAGCGATCCCAGCGCAGGAGGTAGGGAAGCGGGTCAATCGGGCCGCCACCCTCGTACCAGCCGGGATTGGTCCACATCTCGAAGTGAAGGTGGCAGGCGGTGGCCGAGCCGGTATCGCCGACGACACCGATCGGCTGGCCGGTGCGGACGAGTTCGCCCGCCTGCAGCGGCGAGGGTTCGGCGAGGTGCATGTAGGTCATGTCGAAGCCGGTGCCCTTGCCGTCGATGACGAGATAGTTGCCGGCGGCATCCTGGTAGCCCGAGTACTGGACGATGCCCCCGCGCGCGGCGACGATGAGCACGCCGCACTCGGCCATCAAGTCATGGCCTTGGTGGGTGTGACCGGAGCGACCGGCGCCGAAGACCGACCCGGCATCGCCGTAGTCGTGGTCGGCGAGGATGGGAAAGGCGTAGCCATAGAGGGCGAAGCCGAGGCTCGGCGCCTCCGACGTGCTCGGCTCGGCCACCGGCGCCCCCGCCTGCGAGGAAACCCGGAAGCTGTAGCGACCGCTCCGCGCGGAACGGCCGTCGTCGGCGATCCCATCCCAGCGGATCCGAGTCTCCGCGTCTGGTGCGACGTCGTTGCGGAAGAAAGTGCGGACGACTGCGCCCGCCGCGTCGACCACGTCGATCCGGAGGTCGTTCTGCGGTTGGGTGCTGGCGAGCGTGAAGTTGATCCTCGGGTAGTGCAAGCCGTAGTAGAAGGACCTTCGTGGCGCCGCCTCGGCCGAGAGCAGGCGCAGGGCGCCGGCGCTCGGCCCGTCGCCTGCTGGGGCGCCGGTTGGGCTGCCGACGGGGGACGGTGTGCCGGCGGTAGCCGTCGGCGCCCCACCGGTCGTCGCGGATGCGGAAGCGGCGAGCGTCGCGGCCAGCAACGCCGCTGTCACGAGTGTGATCGAGGTTCGCGCCAACACGGGCTACTTCGGCCCGTTCGCCTCCGGAACCTTGGCCTGCAACGGAGTTCCCTATCATGCGCCAGCCGTGAAGACCTACGTAGCGACACCCGCCGACCGCCAGCGTGACTGGTACGTCGTCGACGCTGAGGGGCAGACCCTGGGGCGCCTCGCGACCAGGATCGCCGACGCGCTGCGCGGCAAGCGCAAGCCCGAGTACACGCCCCACGTCGACACAGGCGACTTCGTCGTCGTCGTCAACGCCGAGAAGATCCGGGTCACCGGCAACAAGATGGAGCAGAAGACCTACTGGCGCCATAGCGGCTACCCCGGGGGCATCAAGTCGCGCACTCTGGCCGAGATGCTCGACCGTCGTCCCGAGGAGGTCATCCGCAAGGCGGTGAAGGGGATGCTGCCACGCAACCGGCTGGCACGGAAACAGTTGACCAAGCTGAAGGTGTACGCGGGGCCGGAGCATCCGCACGCGGCGCAGCAGCCGAAACAGATGGAGATCGCCACATGATGGACGAGCCGAGCAAAGAGACGCCTGAGACTTCAGAAGAGCCGCAGGACGAGGCTTCGGAGGCTGTTGACGAGGGCGCTCCGGCTGCGGAAGTCCCGGCCGCTGAAGAGGAAGCTCCGGCCGCTGAGGACGAGCAAGCTGAGGCTCCTGTCGCTGAGGAGGAAGCCCCGGCCGCTGAGAAGGCTGAGAAGCCCAAGGCCGAGGAGAAGAAAAAGGACGTCATCCCCGGGGCCGACCTGGAGCCGATCGCGGTTGAGGAGGCGACCCGGGAGCTGAGCGCGGAGGAGAAGGCGCGGCTCGAGGCCGAGGAGGAAGAGCGGGCGGCCCGCGAGGCCGAGCTGGTCGGCGAGACGTCTGAGGAGGAGCCGAGCGCCGCGAGTCGCGCGCCGGCGAAAATGGAGAGCGGCGCGCGTTACCTGGCCACCGGCAAGCGCAAGCGCTCGGTCGCCCGCGTCACCCTGCTGCCCGGCAGCGGCAAGATCGAGGTCAACCAACGCGCCCTCGAGGAGTTCTTCCCGCGGCCCCTGCACCAGACGATGGCTCGCCAGCCGCTCACGATCACCGGCTACGAGGGCAGCGTCGACGTCCGCGTCCGCGTCCACGGCGGCGGCGTCAGCGGCCAGGCCGGCGCTGTTCGCCACGGCATATCCCGCGCCCTCACCGAGATCGATCCCGCGCTGCGGGTCGAGCTGAAGCGCCGCGGCTTCCTGACTCGCGACGCGCGGGTAAAGGAGCGCCGCAAGGCCGGCCTCAAGAAGGCTCGCAAGCGCCCGCAGTTCAGCAAGCGCTAGGAGCCATGCTGGTGGCGAAGGGGCGCAAGCTCTTCGGAACCGATGGGGTCCGAGGGGAGGCGGGGACCTTCCTCACCGCCGAGCTGGCCACTGCCTTGGGGCGGGCCGCCACCGCTTCGCTGGCGGCGGAGAGACCGCAGATCCTGATCGTCCGCGACACCCGCGAGTCGGGGCCGATGCTGGAGGCTGCCCTCGCCGCCGGAATCGCCGCCGCCGGCGGGGACGCGCTGCTGGGTGACGTGCTGCCGACCCCAGCCGCGGCGATCCTCGCGAAGCGCTTCGGGCTCGACCTCGCGGTCGTCGTCTCCGCCTCCCATAACCCGTACCGCGACAACGGGATCAAGTTCTTCTCGGGGGCGGGTACGAAGCTCGACGACGAGGCCGAGTCACTGATCGAGTCGCTGATCGAGGCGGAGGCCGCGCCCGCCGAGCCGGGTCGCGTGCGCGAGCTGAACGGCGGCTTGGAGGACTACCTGCGGGCGCTGGAGGCGGCCTTCCCACTCGACCTCACGGGCCACCGGGTTCTGCTCGACTGCGCGAATGGCGCCACGTTTCGCGCCGGTCCGGCGATCTTCGAGCGGCTCGGCGCCACGGTCGAGGCGATCGCCGCCGAGCCCGACGGGCGCAACATCAACGACGGCTGCGGCTCCACCCACCTCGACAACCTGGCCGCCCGGGTCGCCGCATCCGAGGCGACGATTGGGTTCGCCTTCGACGGCGACGGCGACCGTGTCCTCGCCGTCGACGGCGCCGGCCGTCCCCACGACGGCGACGAGCTGATCGCGCTCACCGCCCGCGGCATGTCGGCGCGGGAAGAGCTCGGCGGCGGAGTCGCGGTGACCGTGATGAGCAACTACGGCTTCCACCAGGCGATGGAGAAGGCCGGAATCGACGTGGCCGTGACCAAGGTTGGCGATCGCTACGTCCTCGACGAACTACACAGCCGCGGATGGGCGCTCGGCGGCGAGCAGTCCGGGCACATCATCGATACCCGCTTCGTCGCCACCGGCGATGGGATCGCCGCCGCCCTGATGACGATGCGGGAGCTCGGCGGTCGCGACCTCGCCGAGGCCGCTCCGATGGAGAAGTTGCCTCAGACTCTGGTCAACGTCGAGGTCGCAGAGCGTGAGGCGGTAGCCGGGGCCACCGCGGTCTGGGAGGCGGTCGAGCGCGAGGAAGAGGCGCTCGAGGGCCGCGGCCGGGTGCTGCTGCGCCCGTCGGGAACCGAGCCCCTCGTCCGCGTGATGGCCGAGGCGCCGACCGCCGACGAGGCCGACGAGGTCTGCGAGCGCCTTGTCAGCGTGGTCCGCCAAGAGCTGGCCTAGCGAAACCCGCGCACGCCTGGCAGCAGGCCTCTACTCTTAATCGCCTCCCTATGTGTGGAATCGTCGGATACGTCGGGGCGCGCCCGTGCCGTCCCCTGCTGGTCGCCGGACTCGAGAAGCTCGAGTACCGGGGCTATGACTCGGCCGGAGTCTCGGTGATCGAGGACGGCCATATTGAGAGCGTGCGCGCTGTCGGCAACCTCTCCAACCTGCGCGCCGCGGTCGAGGACCGGGACGAGGAGGGGGGCGTCGTTGCCGTCGCCGCTCCTGCGGCCACCACCGGGGTCGCCCACACGCGCTGGGCGACGCATGGCCGCGTTACCGAGGAGAACGCCCACCCACACAGCGACAGCTCCGACCGGGTCCACATCGTCCTCAACGGGATCGTTGAGAACCACGCCAAGCTGCGCCGGCGCCTCGAGGCCGGTGGCGAGGAGTTCAGCTCGGAAACCGACGCCGAGGTGGTCGCCCACCTGATCGCCAGCCACTACGGCGGCGATCTTCCCGCTGCCGTCCGGGCCGCCTTCGCCGAGCTTCGCGGCCACTACGCCTTCGTCACCATGCACGCCGACCAACCCGGCCTGCTCGTCGGCGCGCGCAAGGAGTGCCCGCTGGTCGCCGGCGTCGGGGACGGTGAGAGCTTCCTCGCTTCGGCGATCCCCGCCTTCCTCGCGGAGACGCGCGAGGCGGTCGCGATCGAAAACGACGAGATCGTCACGATCGACGCCTCGGGAGTTCAGATCACCGACAGCGACGGCAACCCGGTTGAGCGTGAGGCCAAGCAGGTCGAGTGGGACGAGGAAGCGGCCGAGAAGGGCGGCTACGAGACCTTCATGCTGAAGGAGATCCACGAACAGGCGGACGCGGTGGCGGAAACGATCTCCGACCGGCTTCCCGGCGACGAGGGCGTCGACCTCTCCGATGTGGAGCTCGACGACGCCTTCCTCCGTGGTCTGCGAAGGATCGTGATCGTCGCCTGCGGCACCTCCTACCACGCCGGGCTGGTCGGTCGCTATGCGATCGAGGAATGGGCGCGGGTGCCGGTCGAGATGGACATTGCATCCGAGTACCGCTACCGCAACCCGGTGGTAGGTCCCGACGATCTGGTGATCGGGATCACCCAGTCGGGGGAGACGGCGGACACGCTGGCAGCAATGCGGCTCGCCCGCGAAAAAGGGGCCAAAGTGCTGGCGATCACCAACGTCATGGACAGCCAGGCGACCCGCGACGCCGATGCTGTTCTCTACACCCGCGCCGGTATGGAGGTCAGCGTGGCGGCGACGAAGACATTCGTCGCCCAAGCCGCGGTGATGTACCTGATCGGGCTGCGCTTGGCGGAGGTGCGCGGCACGCTCGCACCCGAGCGCCTCGCCGAGCTGGTGGCCGAGATGAAGGCGCTGCCCTCGAAGATCGACACGACCCTGGCGGGTTGCGAGGAGTGGGTGCGCGAGGTCTCCTCCCGTCACAGCGACCAGGGCTTCTTCCTCTACCTCGGTCGCCATATCGGCCTACCGGTCTGCCTCGAGGGCGCACTGAAGCTGAAGGAGATCTCCTACATCCCGACTGACGCCTACGCCGCCGGCGAGATGAAGCACGGCCCGATCGCCCTGCTCGACGAGTCGACGCCGGTTGTGTGCGTGGCCACCGAGAGCCCGGTCCTGGACAAGGTCCTCTCCAATGTCGAGGAGGTGCGGGCGCGCGGCGCCGAGACGATCGCCGTCGCCACCGAAGGCTGTGAGCGCGTCGGCGAGGTTGCCGACGAAACGGTCGAGGTCGCTCGCACGGACTGGATCCTGCAGCCGATCGTCTCGATCCTGCCGCTGCAGCTGGTCGCCTATGACATCGCGCGGGCGCGCGGCCTCAACGTCGATCAGCCTCGCAATCTGGCCAAGACCGTAACCGTCGAGTGAGGCGGCGGCTAGGCTGCCGCGCATGAAGACCCGCCTCCTCTCAACTGTCCTGAAAATCTCCCTTTTTGCCTTCGTTGCCGGGTGCGGCGATGACGGCGACTCGCCGGGCTCCGCTCTTGCTGGCCTGGTGCCGCCGAAGACCGTTGTCTTCGTCGAAGGGACGCTGAGGCCCAAAGGCGCGCTGAGGTCCAACGTCGACTCCGTGACCCGCCAAATCTCCGGCTTCGACAGCCTGGGCGATCTCGTCATCTCTGAGCTGGAGGGCTCCGCCAGGGACGAGGGTGAGTCTTTCGATTTCGAGCAGGACGTAGAACCTTGGCTGGGAGACAGCGGCGCGGTCGCTTTTCAGCGTCTCGAGGATGGGGAGCTCTCTGAGCCGATCATCCTGATCCAGTCCACTGACACCGCCGTGACGCAGAGGCTGATCGATCGCGTCGGCGACTCCAACGAGAACGAGGTCGCCGTCGTCGACGACGCTCTCGTCATCGCCGACGACAGGCAGACGCTCGACGCCGTCGCCACCGCCTCGGAGGGCGACTCGCTCGCGGGCGAAGAGATCTTCGAGGAGACCATCTCCCTCGCATCGGAGGGCAGCTTCGCCGACGCTTACGTGGACGTCGGCGGCCTGCTGCGCCAGGGCGAGGTCGACGTCGACGAGCAGGTCGAAAGGGGCTTGGAGGCAGCTGGCGTCCAGCTCGATGGCGCCGCGGCACTGGTCAGCCTGACGCCGGGCGCGGACCAGGTGGAGATCGACATTCGCAGCGATTTCAGCGAGACCGAAGCACAGGCAGGAAGCGCGCCGAAGCTGCTCGGCGCCCTTCCCGGACGCTCGTTTGCGGCCCTCGCTTTCTCCGGCTTCGGCGGGCAGCTGCAAAGGGCGATCGACGAACTGGACCGCGAAGGCATCTCGGAAAGCGTCCCGCCGGGCCAGCTGAAGAACAGCTTGGAGGAAGTGGGGATCGACCTCGACGCGATCGCCGGCTCGATCCGCGACGCCGGGATCTTCGCCGTCGGTGAGACCGAGGCCCGCCTTGGGGGAGCGCTGGTGCTGAGCACGGAGGGGTCGCAGGCGACCGATGCGATCTCCAGCCTCGGCTTGCTGCTGCGCGGGGCTGACGTGCCAGGGGTGACTGCGCTGGGCGGTCCGTTGGAAGGGTTCTCGGTGAGGGAACCGGAGGACCTCGGCCCCAAGCCGCTGGTCATCGCGACACGAGGCGACCGGATAGCGATCGGGTACGGCTTGCCCGCGACACGAATGGCCCTCGCGAGCGGTGAAGGGAGCGCGCTCTCCGACAACCCTGCCTATGACGACGCGGTCACCTCGCTTGGCGGCACGCCGGTGATCGGCTTCGCCGACGGCCCGGCGTCGCTGCGCCTCGCCGATGCGCTCATCCCCGCCTCGGACGCCGACTTCGAGCAGGCGAAGCGGTTCCTGCGGAGCATTCGCTTCCTCGCTCTGGGCTCCGGCCTCGAGAACGACCCGGCGACCCTGAAGCTGATCGCCGGCCTAAAGGGGTGAGCCTGGGCGCGATGGCGACCGGCGTCGGCATCGACCTGCTCGAGATCGAGCGGCTGGAGCGCGCTCTGGAGCGCCACCCCCGACTGGCCGAGCGTGTCTTTACCGCGGCCGAGCGGGACTACGCTGCGGCTCGCGCCCGCCCGGCTCGCCACCTTGCGGTGCGCTTTGCCGCCAAGGAGGCCGTGGTCAAGGCACTGGGTCTTACGGGCGGCTTCGGCCTGCGCGAGGTAGAGGTGGTCGCTGGCGAGCCCCCCTCTGTGCGCCTCTCGGGCAGCGCCGCCGCGGCGGGGAGCGGGCGCGAGGTGAGGATCTCCCTCACTCACTCCCAGGATTTCGCCGCTGCGGTCGCGATCGCCGAGAATCCCTGAGATGAAGCCCTGGCTCAATCCTCTTTACGACGCCGAGGGGATGCGGGCGGTCGACGCTTGGGCGATCGAGGAGCGGGGGGTGCCTTCGCTGGAGCTGATGGAGGCCGCCGGGCGAGCGGTGGCGGAGGCGGTGGCGGAGCTGGCGCCGCAGGAGCCGGTGTGCGTGGTCTGCGGCAAGGGCAACAACGGCGGCGACGGGCTGGTCGCGGCGCGACACCTGGCCGGCATGGGCTACGAGGTCGAGGCGTTGCTGCTCGGGCCTGCGGAGGAGCTGAGCGCGGATGCCGCCGCCAACCTGGAGCGCTTCGGGGCCGAGCTGGCGAGTGACGACCTCGACGAGCGGCTGGCCGGCTCGGGCGCTGTCGTCGACGCGATCTTCGGCACCGGGTTCTCAGGGGCGCCGCGCGAGCCCGCCGCCGCGGCGATCGAGGCGATCAACCGCTGCGGGGCGCCGGTCGTCGCTTGCGACGTCGCCTCCGGCGTCGACGCTTCGAGCGGCGAGGTCGAGGGCATAGCGGTCGAAGCCGCGGTCACCGTCAGCTTTCACGCGCCGAAGATCGGCCACAGGATCGCGCCGGGCAAGTGGCATACGGGCGAACTGCAGGTTGCGCCGATTGGGATCCCCGATGGCGCGCCGGCCGAGCCCGCCGCCGGTGCCATCTCATCCTCCGTGCTGAGCCTGGCGCCGCGCCGTGGCCCCCGCTCGACCAAGTTCAGCTCGGGCCAGGTGACGGTTGCCGGCGGCTCACGAGGTCTCACCGGCGCGGTGAGGATGGCCTCCCTGGCGGCGATCCGCGCCGGGGCGGGCTACGCGACAGTGGCCGTGCCCGCTGACCTGGAGCCGATCTTCGAGGCCGCCCAGCCGGAGGTGATGTCGGTCGGCTGCCCGGGTGGCGACGGGCGTCTCGTTCCCGCCTCGGCGAAGGCTGCGCTGCGCGCTTTCGAGCCCGCCGCCGCCGGCGTGCTCGGGCCGGGGCTCGGCCGCGACCCCGGCTCGATCGAGTTGGCGCGCGAAGTCCTCGACGCGATCGAGGCGCCGCTGGTACTCGATGCTGACGGGCTCAACGCTTTCGCCGGCGATCTCAGCCCGATCGCCGCGCGGGACGCGCCGACCGTCCTCACCCCGCACGCCGGCGAGCTGGGCAGGTTGCTCGGGAGCAGCTCCGAGCAGGTGTCGGCCCGCCGTCTCGCCTCGGTTCGTGAGGCGGCCCGTGCCGCCGGCGCCGTCGTCGTGCTCAAGGGCGACGACACGATCGTCAGCGACGGCGAGCAAGTCGCGGTCAACGCGCTGTCCGCTCCGGCGCTCGCCACCGCTGGCAGCGGCGACGTCCTCTCCGGGATGATTGCGGCCCTGCTTGCTCGCGGTCTCGACCCCCTTGCTGCTGCCTGTGCGGCGGTGCTCGCCCACGCCCGCGCGGGCCGTGATGCCGCAGACAAAATCGGCTCCGTCGAGTCGGTCATCGCCACCGACGTGATCGACTCGATCCCGTCGGCGTTGCTTCCGGATACGCTTCCCGACCGATGAAGACCGCCGCCGAGATCATGGACGCCGACGTGCCGGCCGTCTCACCCGAGGCCGATGCCCGCGCTGCGGTCGAGCTGCTCGCCAAGACCGACAAGAGCGCGATCCCCGTTGTCGACGGGGACCGGCGCGTGGTCGGGATAGTCAGCGAGTCCGATCTGGTCCTCAGCGAGGAGGAAGCCGACCTCCATCTGCCGCACTTCCTCAACATCATGGGAGGCGTGGTCTTCATCGGCTCGATGAAGGGCTTCGAGGAGCGCCTCGAGAAGGCCTTCGCGACGAAAGTCTCCGAGCTGATGACCCGCGACCCGGTTGTCGCCAACGTCGACAACTCCGCCGAGTGGGTGGCGAGGACGATCGCCGAGAAGCACCACAATCACCTGCCCGTGGTCGACGCCGACGGTCGTCTCGCCGGACTGGTCACGCGGGCCGACGCGCTGGCCGCGCTGATCGCCGACTAGTGCTCACCGCCGCGACCACCATCGGTAGCGACGACGGGGAGCGCTAATGGAACGGGCAGTCGCCCGGATCGACCTCGCCGCTGTCGAGCGCAACTGCGTGCGACTGAAGGCGACGCTGCGCGAGGGCGCGGAGCTGTGCGCGGTGGTGAAGGCGGATGGCTACGGTCACGGTGCCGACGCCTGCGTCTCCGCCGCACTTAGCGGCGGAGCTACGAGGTTGGCAGTGGCTACTGGGGTGGAGGCGGCGCAGATTGGACGCCGCTTCCCGCACGTTCCGCTGCTGGCGATGGGGGCACTTACCCCGGACGACCTCGACGCGGCACTGTCGGCCGGCTCGGAGGTGGCGGTTTGGCACGAGGACTTCCGGCGCATCGTCGCCGACCGCGCCCGCGCTCACGGCCGGGCGATCGGTGTCCACGTCAAGTACGACACCGGCATGGGCCGTCTCGGCAACCGAGACTCCGAAGCCGTTCTGGCTCTGGCCCGCGCTTGCGCGGAGGATCCCGACCTGGAGCTCGCCGGTATCTGGACCCACTTCGCCACCGCCGACGAACCGGATTCGGACGATGGTTTCTTCGACCAGCAGCTCGAGCGCTTCGCGGCTGTCGCCGAGGCGGTCAAGAGCGAGTTCCCCGAGGCGATCGCGCACGCGGCGAACAGCGCCGCGGTCTTCCGCGAGGCGCGTTCCCACTTCGACATGGCTCGCTGCGGCGTCGCCGTCTACGGACTCGACCCGTTCCAGGGCGACCCCGCCGCGCGCGATCTCGCCCCCGCCATGTCGCTGCGCTCCTACGTCGCCGACGTGAAGCGCTTCGCCGCAGGTGACAGCGCCGGCTACGGACGCACGTGGCGAGCACAGGAGGAGACCCGCGTCGGCGTGCTGCCGCTCGGCTACGGCGACGGGGTGCGACGCGGTCTCTCCAACAACGCCGAGGTCCTGGTCCGTGGCCGGCGGCGCCCGCTGGTCGGCACCGTCTCGATGGACAACGTGACGATTGACCTCGGTCCCGAAACCGACGTCGAGCCCGGCGACGAGGCGGTGCTGATCGGCACTCAGAATGGGGAGACGATCCTCGCCGAGGAGGTGGCGGCCCGGCTCGGCACGATCAACTACGAGGTCACCTGCGGGATCTCCGCCCGCGTGCCCAGAGCGACATGAGCGCTGTGGCCGAGCGCCTCGCGGCCTCGCCGCTGGTGGCGCTGGCGCGCCGGGCTTTGGGCAGCGGCGAGGGAGTCTGGATCGCCGGCGGCGCGATCCGCGACGCCGCCTTGGGCCGCGAGGTGACCGACCTCGACCTCGCCTCCGCCGGCGATCCCGCGCCCCTCGCCAAGGCGGTAGCCCGTGAGGGCGGCGGCCACTCCTTTCAGCTCTCTGCAGAGTTTGCGACCTGGCGCGCCGCGGCTGCCGACGGCTCCTGGCAGATCGACGTGACGGCGCTGCGCGGCGAGACGATCGAGGCAGACCTGGCGGCGCGTGACTTCACCGTCGGCGCCGTCGCGGCGCCACTCTCCGGGGGCGAGCTGCTCGACCCCCACGGCGGCCTCGCTGACCTCGACCGCGGCGTGCTGCGAGCGGTCGGCGAGGGCAGCTTCGCAGCTGATCCGCTGCGGTTGCTGCGCGCCGCCAGACTTGCCGCTGAGCTGGACCTGGACGTCGACTCGAACACGGCCGCGCTCGCCCGCGCGGAAGCCGCGCGCCTCGCCGGGGTCGCGGGCGAGCGCCAACTGGTCGAGCTGCGCCTGCTGGTCGGCGGCCCACGGCCGCTGCCCGGACTGGAGCTGCTCGGCGAGCTCGGGCTAACGGCGGTAGCGCTGCCCGAGCTGGAGGCGCTGCGTGGAGTGGAGCAGGGCCCCAACCACCACCTCGACGTGTACGGCCACACGCTCGCCGTGCTCGAGCAGACACTCGAGCTGGAGGGCGATCTCCAGCGCTTCGCCGGCGAGCGCGCCGCCGACGTGCGGGCGCTGCTCGCCGAGCCGCTGGCCGACGAGATGACCCGCGGCACCGCGCTCCGCTTCGGTGCCCTGCTGCACGACGTCGGCAAGCCGGCGACGCGGGGGGAGCGGAACGGCTACGTGACCTTCATCGGCCATGACAGCGACGGCGCCGAGATCGTCGCCGGACTCTGCCGGCGGCTGCGAGCGAGTCGCGTCCTCACCGGTCACCTTCGGGCATTGACCCTCCACCACCTGCGGCTCGGCTTCCTCGTCCACGAGATGCCCTTGCCACCGCGGCGCGTCCATGAGTACCTGCGTGCGACCGAGCCGGTCTCCGTCGATGTGACCCTGCTGACCGTGGCCGACCGCCTCTCCGCCCGCGGCGGCGGCCCATTTGCCACAGACGATGCGATCGCAGCGCACCTGGAGCTGGCCCGAGAGATGATCGTGGCGGCGCTCGACTGGCGTCGCGACGGACCTCCGGCGCCGCTGCTTCCCGGCGACGAGCTGGCTGCCGAGCTGGGCATGGAGGAGGGTCCCGAGCTCGGCGAGCTGCTCGCCGAGCTGGAGGCGGCGCAGTATGCAGGCGAGATCGCCACCAGGGCCGAGGCCGTGGAGCAGGCGCGCCGGATCCGGGGCTGAGCGCCCATCGGATACGCTCCCTGCCTATGGCAGAGGAGAAGATCGAGATGGAGGGCGAGATCACCGAGGCCCTCCCCAACACGATGTTCCGGGTCAAACTGGACAACGACCACGAGGTCCTCGGACACATCTCCGGCAAGATGCGCCGCCACTACATCCGCATCCTGCCCGGCGACCGGGTGAAGATCGAGCTTTCCCCGTACGACCTAGACAGAGGTCGGATCACCTACAGGTACAAATAGCCCAAACCGGCGCCTGGCGTTGTCCTCGGTCGCTCGCGTGCGGAGCACGCCACGCTCCCTGCGTCCTAGCCAGGCTTGGTTTGGGCCCACTCTGCAACGAGCGCCGACCAGGCGAAGTCTTTGGCGCCTAGGCCCTTGCCGGTCCGTGGGTCGTAGTACTCGCGCAGGCCTTCGCGCTCGACCGCACCGATCAGTCCCGCGGCGAGGCGGTTCGCCTCCTGCTCGTAGCCGAAGCGGCGCAGGCCGAGCCAGACCATCCAGGCGGAGTTGACCCAGGTCGGGCCGCGCCAGTAGCGGCGGATCGGGCCGCGGCCTCCGTCCGGCTCGTAGTTCGGCTCCGAGGCAGCGACGGAAGGCGGGGCGACCGGGGTGAGGAACTCCTCCCGACTCAGCAGGTGCTCCTCGATCAGGCGATGGCTGATTTCTTTGGGCAGATCCGGCAGGGCGAGGGGGGCGAGGGCCGCCCAGGTGACGACGCCGGGGCGGGCGCCGCCCGGGCGGACCTCATCGAGGAAGAGGCCGCGCCCGTCGTCCCAGAGCCGCTCGACCAGAGCCGGGGTCGCCGAGGGCAGGCCGAGCGCCTGCAGCGAGAGCGACCAGAACGTGTTGACCAGGGTCTCGCAGAGCAGCGGGCCGCCGTGCGCGTCGATCCGCCGCGCGTCGAAGCCGAAGCGACGATTGCGCCGCACCAGGCAGGGGAAGCCGATTCGCCCGTTGGCTCGCCGCCCCCAGACCGGGTCGAACTTGGGCGAGGCGTCGAGGCCGGACTCGTCGGGCTGGACGATCCAAAGCAGCCCGTCGCCCTCGAGGTCGCGGTTCGCGGCCAGCCACTCCGCTTGAGCGGCGATGCGTGGCTCGCCAGTCGGGTCGCCGACGGCGATCGACCAGGCCCAGGCAAGCAGCGGTGGCTGGATCGTCCCGGTCTGCAGGGCCTGGCGCGAGGAGACGTTGTAGAAGGGCAGGCGGACGAGGGAGACGGGTCGGTCCCAGAAGATCGTGTGGCCGATGAAGCCATCCTCGCGCTGGGCGGCGAGCAGGCTCTCCAGCTCGGTCCGTGCCCGGCCCGGGTCGAAGCGCCGCCAGACGATCGCCGCGAAGCAGGAGTCCCAGTACCACTGCCACGGGTAGCGGGTCGGGCTGGGGCGGGTGTAGGCGTAGGGGACGCCGTCGCGCTCGCCCTCCAGCCAGTTCTGGCGCAGGACGCGCTCGGCGATTTCGGTCGCGCTCTCGTTCACACTGCCGTGCGGCGCATTTCGCGCAGCGCCAGTGCGCCGAGCAGGGCCAGCATCCCGGCCAGCGCCACGATCCCGGGCCAGGTCTCGGCCCATGTGACTCCGCTGATGAACCCTTGCCGCGCCGCTTCGACGACCTCGGTGATCGGGTTGACCTCCGCGACGCTTCGCAGCCAGGGCTGAAGCAGGGCGAGCGGCGCGTAGGCGGTCGTGGTCAGGATCAGCGCCATCATCCCGGCCTGCATCAGGGGTGCCGCCGACTGGCTCTTGAAGCGCAGCGCCAGCATCGATCCCCAGCAGGCGGCGATGGCCGCCATCGCGACAACCATCAGGTAAGTGACCACCAGCCCGTCGATCCCTGGCCAGCCGGCGCCGAGCGGCAGTGCCACCGCGAGCACGAAGGTGGCCGGGATTAGCGCCCGCGTGCTGGCGGCGAGGACGGTGCCGGCAAGCAGCACCCAGCGTGGGGCGGGGGAGACGAGCAGGCGGTCGACCCAGCCGTGCTCGAAGTCGCGGGCGAGGTTGACGCCGGCCGCCGCGCCGGTGAACCCGGCCCCCTGGAGCATGCTGATCGGCACGATGAAGCTCTCGTAGGTGCCGGTGGTGAAGCCGTTCAGCTGGGTGAGCGCGCCAAAGACCCCGTTCAGGCCGAGGAAGAAGATCGTCGGCGCCAGCACCCCAGGGATCGCGGCCCCCGGCACCCGCAGCAGCTCGTTGCGAGAGCGCGCCATCAGCGCGCCGATCATCGCCAGGTTGGCCCGCCAGGTGGGAAGTGTCAGAGCTGTGTCCATCAGCCCGTCGTCAGTCGGTGGCGTAGGGCGCGGGCGCTCAGCACCAGCCCGAGGACCACGATGCCGGCGATCGCCGCCACCGCGCTGAGCAGCTCGGAAGCGTCGATCTCCGAAATGATCGGGTCGCGGATCCCTTCGACCACGAAGCTCAACGGGTTGTAGGCGGCGATCGTTTGGGCCGGCTCGATCATCAGTTCCTGGGGGAAGAAGGCGGTGGAGAGGAAGAGCAGGACGAGGACCAGCGGGAAGAGGCCCTGGACGACGCTGGCATTGCCCGTCCGCAGGGCGATCGCGGCGCCGATCCCGCCGACCGCCATCGCCGTCGCCGTGACCAGGGCGATCGCGATCAGGGCGCCGGTGACGCCGCTGTGTATCTCGGCGCCGAAGATCAGTCCGATCGCCAGGAACCAGAGGGCGGAGAGCAGACCCAGCGCCCCCGTCCCGACCAGCCGCCCGAGCACGATCGTGAAGCGGGAGATCGGCGCGGCGAAGAGGCGGTCGGTGAAGCCCATCTCGATGTCGACCGCGAGCGCGATGCCGCCGCTGTTGCCGGCCAGCATCAACGACTGCATCATCGCCCCGGCCAGCATGAACTGGAGAAAGCTCTGTACCGGCGGGAAGCCGGGGAGGTCGACGGCGCCGCCGGCGCCGCCGGTCTGGATCGCCAGCAGCAGGGTGGGGAAGATGACGATCGGCGCCATCAGCTGCGGGCGGCGGAAGGTCTGCCGGACCGAGCGCATCCCCAGCGCCTGCACGACCCGCAGGTTCGCTGCTGCCGAACCGAGCGACCAAGCGTGCATATCTGATTCTTCGCGCCGGGAGCGAGCGTGAAGGCCTTGTGGTCGGGAACTCAAGCCTCGATCGCCTCCTCGGCTGCCTTCTCCTCCTCCTGGGCCAGGTGGTAGCCGGTTTTCGCGACGAAGACGTCGTCGAGGGTGGGTTGGACCAGCTCCAGCGACCCCACGCCTACGCCGGCGTCGTCCAGCGCGCGCACCACGCGCGGGATGTCGGCGGCGCCGTTCTCGACCTCGACCAGGATCGTCTTGCCGTCGATCGGCGGCAGCAGCTTGCCGACCTTCGCACAAGCCGCCTCCGCCTCGGCGATTGAGCCCTGCTCCAGCGTCAGCTGGATATGGGGGTTGCCCATCTCCGCCTTCAGCGACTCCGGCGTCCCCTCGGCGACGATCCTGCCGTTGTCGATGATGCCGACGTTGTCGGCGAGCTGATCCGCCTCCTCGAGGTACTGGGTGGTGAGGAAGACGGTCGTCCCCTCGTCGTTGAGCGCCCGCACCTCCTCCCAGATCGTTTTGCGGCTGACCGGGTCGAGGCCCGTGGTGGGCTCGTCGAGGAAGAGGACACGCGGCTCGTGGACCAGCGCGGCGGCGAGATCGAGGCGGCGCTGCATGCCGCCCGAGTAGCCGCCGACCCGCCTGTCGGCGGCGTCGGTCAGCCCCACCCGATCGAGCAGGCCGTCGGCCCGGCGCTTGCCCTCGGCGCTGGGAAGTCCCTGCAGGGTCGCCTGCAGGCGGATCAGCTCGCGGCCTGTCATCAGCGGATCGAGCGCCGCCTCCTGCAGGGCGACGCCGATGGAGGCGCGAACCTGGCGCGCTTCGCGCTCCACGTCGTGACCGGCGACGCTGGCCCGGCCGCCGGTCGGCAGCAGCAGCGTCGTCAGCATCCGCACCGTCGTCGTTTTGCCGGCGCCGTTGGGGCCGAGGAAGCCGTAGATCTCGCCTGCGTCGACGACGAGGTCGACGCCCTGCACAGCGAGCACGTCATCGAAGGTTCGCTCCAGCCCCTCGACGACGATCGCCGCCACCGTCAGGCCCCCGCTGTCTCTGTCTCCGCCTGGGCCAGCGGCGAGAGCGCCTCCACCCAGCGGCGGCCGTTGGCGCGCTCCAGCGCCTCCGCCGCGTCAAGCAGCAGCTCGTCTCGGCCCCAGGCGGCGCCCAGTTGCAGGCCGATCGGCAACTGCTCCGAGCTGAGACCGACCGGAACGCTGATCGAGGGAATTCCGGTCAGGTTGGCGAGCGCAGCACCGCGCACGTTTGCCTGGTCCGCGGTGTGGGTGCCGGAGGGCAGCTCCACTATCGGCGACTCCAGCGGCGGGGCGACGGCGGGCACCGTGGGCCAGGCGAGCACGTCGACGTCGGCGAAGAGGGCGGCGAGGCGGCGGCGCATCATCGTTCGGATGCGCGCCGACTGCACGATCGCGGCCGCCGGGAGCAGCGCCCGGTACTTGATGAAGCCGCGGGCGATCGGGCTGATCTCCGGGTGCAGGCGGTTCAGCCGCTCCGGCGTGGCGCCGTTGAGGCTCTCGGCGTTGATCAGGAGGATCGCCGCCAGCGTCGCCATCGGCAGGTCCGGCAGCGAGACCTCGCGGACCTCGCCCCCGTCTCGGCGCGTAGGCCCTCGATCGCGGCCTCACACCCCTTCCGTACCTCTGGGTCGACGTCCTCGGAGACGGGGTCGCGGATGATGCCGATCCGCAAGTTGGCGGCGTCGCCGGTGGCGAGGCTCTCGCCGAACAGCACCGAGCCGAGCAGCCGGCAGTCGGCGGCGTCGACACAGAGCGGCCCGGAGACGATCAGCGACGTGATCGCCGCCATGTGATGCCCGGCCATCGCCGAGCGGCCGAAGGTCGGCTTGAGGCCTGTCAGGCCGCAATAGGCGGCGGGAAAGCGGACCGAGCCGAGGCCATCGGCACCAACCGCGCCGGCGACGAGACGAGCGGCGACCGCCGCCGCCGGCCCGCTCGAGGAACCGCCGGGGCAGCGCCCGGTGTCCCAGGGATTGCGGGCGGGACCGTAGACCGAGACGTTGCCGGTGCTGCCGGCACCGAGCTCGTGCATGTTGCCGACGCCGACGATCGTCGCGCCGGCGTCGCGCAGGGCGCGGTAGGGGCCCGACTCGGCCGGCGCAGTCGGGGCGAGCAGCTCGGCGGCGCCGAAGCGCTGCGCTCGCCAGGGCAGCGGCCACTCGTCCTTGACCACTAGCGGTACCCCGTGCAACGGCCCTTTTGGGGCAGCGGCGAGCATCTCGCGCGAGCGCTCGGGAAAGGTCTCGACCACGGCGTTGACCGCCGGGTTGCGCTGCTCGATCCGAGCCAGCGTCGCGTCGAGCAACTCGGCCGGGTCCGTGTCGCCGCGGGCAATCGCCGCCGCCTGCTCGCGGAGGGAGAGGTCGAGCGCGCTCACTGCGGCGCCTTGGAGAGGTCGGGCTGGCGCTCCGGCTCGACCTTGCTCGTGTCGAGCGAGAGCAGGTCGAGGATCGCCGGCCAGAACATTCCGTGGGCGGCGTTCATCACCGCCAGCTCCACCTCGTCGGCCTCGATCCCGAGCGAGGCGAGCCCGGCCGGGATGAACTCCTCTGCGCGCTCGCTGGCCTCCATATCCGGCTGGCAACCCTACAGAGACGGTGTCACTGGCCCGCGTGGCTGCGATCGTGCAGAACGCGCCAGGAGACCGCGTTCGCTTCGCGCTGGCGGCAGAATCGAGGCCGCAACCCTGGCAAAACCGCCGGGTTGCAGGTGAGATGTCGCTTCCGGCAGCCGATAACCGACTAGACAGGACCCGCGCGCTGTGCGCGCTGGCGCTGGCCTGCGCCCTGGCGGCACTGGTCGTGGCGGCGTGGCCGGGCGCGGCCGGCTCTGCTCCTCCACGGGTGATCGTGCTTGGGCAGACCGCCGAAACCCCACCGCCGTCCTGCCCGGGCAAAGTCGTCAACAACGTCGAGATCCTGCCCTGCCGGGTCGAGGGCCACGTCACCGGTTTCCAGGCGATCGCCGGCGGAGAGGCTCGGCCCTACGAGGCGCCCTTTGACGGAAAGATCGTCGCCTGGTCGATCACGCTGGCGAAGCCCTCGCGGGTGGATGGCAAAACGACGACCAACGAGGTCGGCTTCTTCAACGAATTCCTCGGCCAGCCCTCGCAGGCGCGGATCGGCGTCCTGCGACCGGTGGAGGACTCCAAGCCGCCCAAATACACCCTGGTCCGGCAGAGTCCGCTGGAGTTGCTCAACCCCTACTTCGGTAGCACCCCGATCTTCGTCCTAGAGCATCCCCTCTCCGTGCTGCGCGGCCAGGTGGTAGCCCTGACGATCCCGACCTGGGCGCCGATGTTCGCCTTCAACGTCTCCGACGAAGACACCTGGCGCGGCAGCCGCCTGCCGAAACAGTGCTCGTCCAAGGCCGACATCCAGGAAGGCCGCCCCCAGCAGGGCGTCGGCAAGGCCAAGACCTACGGCTGCTACTACTCCAACGCGCGGTTGCTCTACACCGCGACTCTGGTCAAGCAACCCTGACGCCGGTCGGGCGCAGAGGATGAGGATCGGTTACCCCTCCTCACTCGCAACTCGTCGAAGCAGAGGAAGTGGCTGGCGCCATGGAGGCGCTCCCCTCCTCCCGCGCAAAACGTGAAGAGGGATACCCGATCCTCATCCAGTGCATCCGCTCCGTCACGGAAAGCTCAGAGCTGAAGACGTCGGCGTAAATTCACATTCGTAGCGCCACGCGTGCGCTGTGCTCCGTCAGCGTCGGGGCATGCTCTCTCTGGCCCTTGAGCTGCTTGCCGACTCGCTCGTCCCGCGGGTCGCGAATCCATGGCCGGACACGATCGGATTGGAGCTTCCGGTGAGTTTGGCTGCCGCCTTCGCCATCGTTGCTGGCGTCGTCAAGGTAAGGGCGTCAAAGGTTGAGCGAGATCAAGCGATCAACAGGGCAGGAGTCGCTGGGCTCTTGCTCGGAACCGCGATCTATCTGATCGCGCTGGTGGTTCAGATAGGATCAGCCCTATGAAACGTTCTTGTCGTCTCTGGTATGGCTCGGATCTTCGCGCTGCTGACAATCGCCGTGCTGGTCAATCTGCTTACGCGCGTTGGAACGGAGGTGGCTGATGTCGCCGCTCTGTGCCTATGGGCGATCGGCGTAGTGGTCGTCTTCAGCCCCGCGCCGCCTCATGAGCGGCGCGCTGGACATCCCTAAAGCGGTTCTTGGCGTAGCCCGCAATACGGGCAGTCGCTGACGTCTAGGCCGATCAATTGGTCGCAGCGGCGGCAGGCGCGCAGGTTGTCCGGGGTGCGCGGCAGGGCGGAGGGGGAGGGGGCGAGCGGCAGAACCATCGCCACCGGCTCCATCTCCTCGCCGGTCTCGCGATCGAGGTAGACCTCGTCGGGCTCGGCGTAGGCGAGCGCCTCGCGGCCTGAGGCCTTGGCGCGCATCCGGTAGAGCTGCTTCGAGTTCACGACGGCGAAGACTAATAGCTTGCGCGGCAGCGATGCGCGTCCTCCTCTTCCACGGCTACATGCTGCGCGGCACCGGCAGCAACATCTACAACGCCAACCTCGCCGCCGCCCTCGCCCGGCTGGGCCACGAGGTCCATCTGCTCTGCCAGGACCGCGAGACGAAGATCGAGGGTGTCGAGATCCACAACCCCGACATCCACGGCCTGCTGCCGGTCTACGTCAAGGACCCTTATGAGGGGTTTGAGGTCAAGGCGTTTCCGGAACTGACCGAGGAGGAGCTGGGTCGTTACATCGACGCCAACGTCGCCGCCGTCCGCGACGTGGCCGAGCGAGCGGGGGCCATCGACGCCGCGCTCGCCAACCACCTCGTAATGGGCCCGGCGATCCTCGCCCGCGCCGGTATCGGCCCCTTCGCGGCCAAGATCCACGGCTCGGCCCTCGAGTACACGGTCAAGCCGCACCCTCGGTTCCTGCCGTACGCAGAAGGAGGCATGAATGTCGCGAACGGCGTTCTCGTCGGCTCTCGGCATACGGCCGAGTCACTCTGGGCGGCGCTGCCGGATGTCCCCGGCCTAAGAGAGAAGACGCGACTAGGGCCTCCGGGGCTTGACCCGGAGGCGTTCCGTCCAGCGACGGGATCGGCGACCGGGCTCACGCGGATCGTCTTCGTGGGGAAGCTGATCGTGTCGAAGGGAGTCGACCTACTGCTGGCCGCGTGGCCGCTGGTCAGGGCGCGGCACCCCGACGCGCGACTGCAGATTGCGGGGTTTGGGGAGTACGAGGACGGCTTGCGACGGCTGCTGAGTGCGCTGGATCGCGGCGACCTCGACGATGCCCGTGAGGTCGCCAGGCTGGGACGAGGGCTCGAGGGCGGGGAAGGGGAGCCGTTGCCGATCCTCTCGGCCTTTCTGGCGGATCTGCCAGATGGCTATCTCGACGCCGCCCGCGGGATGGCGGGCTCGGTCGAGTGGCTCGGCCGCTTGGAGCACGACGAGGTGGCAGAGCTGCTGCCAGGCGCCGAGGCCCTGGTGATGCCGAGCACGTTTCCGGAGGCGTTCGGAATGGTCGCCGCGGAGGCGGCGGCCTGCGGGGTCCTGCCGGTCTCCGCGGGGCACTCGGGGATGCTCGAGGTCTCGCGGCAACTGGCGGCGGCGCTGCCATCCGAGGTCGGTTCGCTGACCTCGTTCCCGGTTGAGATCGGGGCGGTGGAAGCGATATCCGCGCGCCTGAACGGGTGGCTTCGCTTGCCCGAGGCGGAGCGAGAGGGAGCTAGCCGGCAGCTTGCGGAGACGGCTCGGCGGCTCTGGAGCTGGGAGGGCGTTGCGCGCGCCGTGATCGCCGCCTCGCGAGGCGAGCTTGACCGTCTGCCGCTTGCATAGAATGCCCCGCCGATGATCGGACGCCTCCCGATAGCGAAGATGCTCGCTGCCACGATTGCGCTGACCGTGGTGATCTCGGCAGTGATGCTGCCGATCAACTGGAACGGCCAGGGCGCCTCCACTGCCGCGCCGAAGATCGACACGCTGCTCGACGTGATGATCGTCCTCTCGGCCTTCGTCTTCGCGTTGGTGATGGTGATGCTCTTCTACGCGCTGTGGAAGTTCAAAGCCAAGCCGGGCGACGAGTCCGACGGCGAGCCGATCCACGGCAACACGCGGCTTGAGATCGCCTGGACCGTGATCCCGACGATCATCGTCCTCTTCGGCGCCGCTTACAGCTGGGCGGTGCTGGACGACATCGAGGAGCCGGCCGAGAACCCGCTCACGGTCCAGGTCTTCGCGCAGCAGTTCGCCTGGAGCTTCGGCTATCCAGGAAAGGACGAAGTCTGGTCGGAGGGCGAGCTGCACGTGCCGCTCGACCGCCAGGTCCAGTTCAAGCTGCACGCCCAGGACGTGATCCACTCCTTTTGGGTGCAGGAGTGGCGGATCAAGAAGGACGCCGTCCCTGGGATCACGACGACGGCGATCGTCACGCCCGACGAGCCGGGGACCTATCAGTTGATCTGTACCGAGCTCTGCGGCTTCGGCCACACCACGATGCGCGCCACCGTGGTGGCCGAGCCGGCGGCCGAGTTCCGCAAATGGGTCGGCGAACTGGACCAGAAAGTGCCGGCTCCGTTCAAAGAGTCGGTCGTCCAGGACACCGAGGCCGACCCCGTCCCCGTCGGAGCCGGAGGAGCGTAGTGCCGCCTGGGCATAATGAGGAGACCGACTAGATGGTGACCGCGATCAAGCAGCCAGGGTGGATTCGGGGCGCGCTCGGCATGGTGCTGGGCGCCGCGTTCGGCTTCGGCCTGGTCGTAATGCTGCGGGCGGTCTCCGGGCTCGACGTCTTCCAGACCGAGCAGACGGGCTACCCGCATGTAGTCGTGCCGCTGGTCACTGGCCCGCTCGGTTTCCTGCTCGGCTTCGGCTGCTTTGACTACTGGCTGCGCTGGGCGGCGGGGATGCCGACCGCTCCCGAGGACCACTCTCAGCACGGGGCGACCAGCTGGCGCGACTACTTCCGCTTCAACACCGATCACAAGGTGATCGGCATCCAGTACGTCGTCACCACCTTTTTCTTCTTCTTTATCGGTGGGCTGCTGGCGATGCTGATCCGCGCCGAGCTGGCCCAGCCGGGCTCGCAGATCGTCGATCCGAGCACCTACAACGGCCTCTTCTCAACCCACGCGGTGCTGATGATCTTCGTCTTCGTGATCCCAGTCTTCGCCGGGCTCGCCAACTACGTCCTGCCGCTGATGATCGGCGCGCCGGACATGGCCTTCCCGCGGCTCAACGCGCTCAGCTTCTGGATGCTGCCGCTGGCCGGCCTGCTCTTCATCGGTAGCTACCTCGCTCCGGGGGGCGCTTTCGACACCGGTTGGACCGGCTACGCGCCGCTCTCCACGGGGGCACCGCTCGGCCAATCGTTCTTCAACATAGGAGTGCAGTTCGCCGGCGCCTCCTCGATCGCGACCGCGCTCAACTTCTTGGTCACGATCATCACCATGCGTGCGCCCGGAATGACCTTCTGGCGCATGCCGCTGCTGGTTTGGGCCAATCTCTCGACCTCGCTGCTGGTCGTCGCCGCAACCCCGTTCATCGCCGGCGCCCAGTTCATGGTGCTCTTCGATCGGGTCCTTCACACCAACTTCTTCGAGTTTGCGGCCGGGGGCGACGTGGTCAGCTACCAGCACATCTTCTGGTTCTACTCGCACCCAGCCGTCTACATCATGATGCTGCCCGGCTTCGGGATCATCAGCGAGGTCATCTCGACCCACGCCCGCAAGCCGATCTTCGGCTACCGGTTGATGGCTCTGGCGCTGATCGGGATCGTCGTCCTCAGCTACTCGGTCTGGGCGCACCACATGTTCGTCGCCGGCATGTTCAGCTGGCTGCGGGTGCCGATGATGATCACCACGCTGCTGATCGCGGTGCCGACCGGGATCAAGATCTTCTCCTGGCTGGGCACGCTCTACTTCGGAAAGATCCATACGTACTCGACCGCGATGCTGTTCGCGCTCGCCTTCATCGTCACCTTCACGATCGGCGGGATCAGCGGCGTGATGCTGGGCATGGTGCCGATCGACATTCACGTCTCGGACACCTACTTCATCGTCGCTCACATCCACTTCGTGCTCTTCGGCGGCTCGGTCTTCACGATCTTCGCGGGCGTCTACCACTGGTTCCCGAAGATGACCGGGCGGATGTACGACGAGCGGCTCGGCCGAGTCCACTTCTGGGGCACCGTCATCGGCACCTGGCTCACCTTCATCCCGATGCACTGGGTAGGCATGGACGGGATGCCGCGACGCGTCGCCGACTACGCCACGCAGTTCGGCGAGTGGAACTTGCTGATCAGCTGCGGCGCCTTCCTGCTCGGTGCCGTGCAGCTCGTCTTCCTCTACAACATGATCGTCAGCTGGAAGTACGGCCCGCGGGCCGAGGCCAACCCCTGGCGCGCGAAGACGATCGAGTGGCAGGTCTCCTCGCCGCCGCCGATCTTCAACTTCGACGAGATCCCGCGCGTGGTTGGCGGTCCCTACGAGTTCGGCGTGCCCGGCGCCCGCCACGCGATCATGGGCGGCGAAGGCGCAGAGGTCGCCAAACCGGAGCCGACCACGGTGGGTACCTCGACATGAGCCCCACGTCCGACGCCCGACCCCTGCTCGTCTTCCTCAACGAGGTCGCGGGCGGCCGCAAGTTGCTGCAGGCGGTTCAGGAGCGGGCCGAGCAGGTTCCCTTCGTCGCCGTCGCGGCACCGCAGAACCAGCCGGCCGTCGGTCAGGTCGTCGAGCCCGGTGAACTGCGCGACGCTGCGCGGGCGCGGGTCGAGGTGACGATGTCGGTCCTCTCCGAGTACGGAATCGACTCGATCGGTGAGGTGATGGATCCCGATCCAGCGCTCGCCCTGGATGACGCCGTGCGCGCCCATGACCCCGGCGAGGTGCTGCTCTCCTGCCTCTCCGAGACTCGTTTCGGGCTGACTCGCAAGGACCTGGTGGAGTGGGCGCGGGCTCGCTTCGAGCCGGACATCGCCGTCACCCACATCCCGGTGCGGATCGAAGACGACGCGGTCAGCTGGGAGGTCAACCACACTTTGGTCGTCGCCACCCAGACGGTTGCGGCCCCGGACCTGGTCACCCGGCTGAAGGAACGAGCCGCGGGCCATCCGCACCGCTTCACGGTCATCTGCCCCCGCTCCGACGACGTCTCGGAGTCGGAGGTGGTGCGCGACCTCGCCTCGACCCTTGCCGAGCTCTACCGCGCCGACATCGACGCCACCGGGCAACCGATGAGCCCCGATCCCTTCCATGCTGTGAGAAACGCGATCGAGCACTACCGAATTGACGAGGTGCTGATCTCGACATTTGCCGGCGAGACCTCGCGCTGGCTCGAGGAGGACCTGATCGGCCGGGTTCGCGAGATCACCGACAAGACCGTCGAGCACCTCGAGGTCGGCAGGCCGGCGGCCGCTGTGGCCGCCGCCGTTGCCGAGGGAGAGGAGACGGCTTAGTGCCGACTCACGCGAGTACACCCCGTTCTGACGGCATCTGGACGTGCCTGGCGGCGTCCAGCGAACTCGTCGATGCGCTGCATCGCCTTCGTTCACCGGACTTGCCAGTCACGCCCAGCCACTCGTCAGAGCCGGGCCGTACCCACGGGAGGCGGCACTGATGGAGAGCGCCACCGTCGCCCTGGGCCACTCCCACGACGAGCACCACGGCCCGCCCGAGGCCCACCAGAGCTCGCGGATCGATCGCCAGACCCTGGGGATCCTGCTCTTCATCGTCTCCGAGGTGATGCTGTTCGGCGCCTTCTTCGCCGCCTACTTCTTCCTCCGCGTGGTTGTCGACCCGCCGAGCTGGCCGCCCGAGCCTTACGAGCTACCGGTCGCAGTGGCTGGAATCAACACCGCGATCCTCGTCTCTTCGAGCTTCACCATCCACTACGCGCTTGAGTCGGTGCGCAAGGGGAACCGCACTGGGCTGAAGCTGGGCCTGGTTCTCACCCTTCTTCTCGGCGCCACCTTCCTCTTTATTCAGATCAACGAGTACGCGCACATCGGCTTCGCCGCCCGCGATCTCGCCTTCGGCTCGATCTTCTACGGCCTCACCGGCCTGCATGGCGCCCACGTCTTCGTCGGCCTCGCCCTCCTCAGTTTCGCCACGATCCGCGCTTTCCGTGGTCATTTCGGGCCTGCCGCGGAGGATCACCTCGGAGTTGAGGTGCCAGGCATCTACTGGCACTTCGTCGACGTGATGTGGATCATCGTCTACGTCTCGGTTTACATCCTCTGAGACGGCGCAACCTGCGCCTGGCGTCGTCCTCGGTCGCTCGCGTGCAGAGCACGCCACGCTCCCTGCGTCCTAGCCAGGCTTGATTTCGCCGCCCCAGGGGTAACACTGGGGTTATGCACAACCCTCTTAGGTCGGAGGCTGACGCTTTTCGGTGGGTGGTCGTGATCGGCGCGGGGGCCGTGGCGGTGATCGTGCTGACGCTGCTGACGCGGCCGGTCTTTGGAGTCGTCCTCGCGGCGGCGTTGATCGGGTTCGGAGCGGGGATCGCCTACCGCAGCTCGCGGGGATCATTGCCACGCACGGTCGAGGTCACCCGCGGCGGCGACGGCAAGCACCGGGTGCTGGTCGTCGCCAACGAGACGGTCGGCGGTGGCGAGCTGCTGGAGGAGATCGGCAATCGATGCCACGGTCGGGACTGCGAGATTCTCGTGATCACGCCGGCGCTGGCCGGCTCGCGGGCGGCGCACTGGGCCTCTGCGATCGACGAAGCGATCGAGCTGGCGCGCCAGCGCATGGAGCTCTCGCTGATCGCGATCGACGAGCTCGGGCTGAAGGGGAGGGGAGAGATCGGCGACTCAGACCCCAACGTTGCGATCGAGGATGCGCTGCGCACCTTTCCCGCTGACGAGATCGTGATCTCGACCCATCCGCCGGAGCGCTCGCGCTGGCTGGAGCACGGGGTGGTCGAACAGGCCCGTGAGCAGATCAACCTGCCGATCACCCATGTCGTGGTGGATCTCTCCGCCGAGCGCACGGCTTCCTGATGTAGTCGTTGCGAAATCGTCACATCGAGGTGCCCACACGTAACTTTCTGTCTTCTAGTCTGCCAATATGGAGGCTGTGCGAGAGAGCTGGACCGACGAGCGGATGGACGACCTGAAGGAACAGGTCGTCGAGCAGGGGCGTCGCGTGGATGCTCGCTTCGGATCGCTGGAATCCCGCTTCGACGCGTTTGAAGCCCGAGTCGATGCTCGCTTTGAGCTGATGCAACGGACCATGATTCAGCTGTTCGCGGTGGCGTTCGCCGCCTTCGTCGGGCTGATCAGCGCCCAGACCGCGCTGCTCCTGGCGCTGCTCTAGCCGGCTTAGGCCAGCGCCGGCCGCCGAGATCGAGGACGGCGAGAGTGAGCGCGACCGGGACCGTTGCCGGCAGCGAGTCGGCGGCGAGGAAGAGCAGGTCGAAGCTGAGGGCGAGAATTGCGAGCAGGACGGCACCGGTCAGCTGAAGCCGCCGGTCGGCGGCGAGCAGCGCGCCCAGGGTGGCAGCGAGGAAGAGGTCGCCGAACCCGGTCACGGCTGAGCCGAAGGAGGCGTACTGCAGTTGCGGCAGGCTGCCCGGCGAGGCGGCGTTGAGAACCGCGTTCGGCTCTTGCAGGAGCTCGGCGGAGACCAGCCAAGCGTCGATTGCCGCCATCGCGTAGATCCCCAGCTTCAGCCAACGCGGCGGGACCACGCAGGCCAGCAGCCAGCCGAGGCTGACGCAGGCGAGGCCGGTGAGCGCCAGTGCCGCACCCTCGCCCGCAAGGGACTCCTGGGAGGCCCAGGCGAGCGCGAAGAGCGGAGCGACGAGCGCCGCCAGCCCGATGCGGGCCCCGCGCATGACTCCGCCGAGCGCGAGGGCGGCCAGGGGAGGCACGGCGAGTAGGGCGACGTAGGTCAGCACCTGCGCCGAGTCGGACTCGAGCGCGATCGCTGCGACCACGAGCGCGATCGACCCGGGCGGGACGAGCGCCCACCAACGACCGCCGAGCCGCGCGAGGGCGGGGGAGGCAGCGGGACGAGGCAGGGCGACCAGCGTCGCCTGCGCGAGGCTGAGCGTCGCGATCGAGACGGCGAAGGGCAGCATCAGCGTGGGGCGCGTCTAGGGGGCCCTGCCGGGGGCGCTCAGGGCCGGCTCCGGCATGGTCTCAGCGCTGGGAGCCACGACGGCCCCTCGTGGCTCCAGCCGGCCGGCAGTGGCAACCGTCCACAGCATCGCCAGCCAGGTGGTCGTGGCGAGGACGATGTGCAGCCAGACCAGTTCCGCCGGCAGCTCCAGGGCCCACTGGAGGCCCCCTACGGCTCCCTGGACCCCGAGCAGGCAGATCACGACGGTGAGGGGTCTGACGGCGCGCCTGTCGCCTCCCTGCCGCCTCAGCAGGAGCCAGACCCCGATCGCCGCGAAGCCGAAGACCGTGGCGATCGCGCTATGGCGCTGCACCACCCACTCCAAGGTGCCGGCGCCCTCGAAGTCGAACCGCCTGACCAGCTCACCTTCGTGGTCGCCGGCGTGAGGGCCCGAGGCGGTCGCGACCGTCCCGGCGAGGATCGTCAGTTGCCCGAGCGGGACCAGGGCGCGGACTGCCCAGACGCCGAGCCGGTCCGAGGAGCGTCGTCGCTCCCAGAACTCGTAGCGGGCGCACCAGGCAAGCGCGAAAGCGGCGTCGAGCAGCAGCATCGAGAGCAGGAAGTGGCACATCACCAGCTCCGGGGCGAGGTGGTGCTTGACGACCAGGGCCCCAAGGACAGCCTGTCCGATCACCCCCATGGGCAGCAGCGCGCCGAAGAAGGCGAGGTGCCAGCGGAACGGCCGCCGCAGCCAGGCGAGGGCGCTGGCGGCGATCACGGCGAGGCCGACGAAGCCGGTGAGGAGGCGATTGCCGTACTCGATCACTGCGTGGGTGTCGAGCGGTGGCACTGTTTTCCCGTAGCACTTCGGCCAGTCGGGGCAGCCAAGGCCGGAGCCGGTCAGCCGCACCCCAGCGCCGGTAAGCACGATCAGAGAGAGGGCTGCCAAGGCGACGATCGTCACCTTGGCGTAGAGCTGCGGCGTGATCTCTAGGCGCTCACGCATCGGTAGTCGACGGATGATGCCAGCGACAGTCGGGTCGCCGCCGCGGGCGGGCTCAGCCGGCTTTGGATTTGCCGCTGGTCGATTTGACCAGGTAGGCGACGAGGTCTTCCAGTTCTTTCGGGCTGAGCGCGGTTTCGTAGGTCGGCGGCATCACGTTTGCCGGATAGCCTTTGGCGAGGACCGAGTTTGGGTCGACGATCGATTTGTGGATCATCGCGGCGCTCTGTCCGGGTAGGACATCGTCGAGGTTGGGGCCGGTTACGCCACCCGATTTGGCCGCGGCGAGCGTGTGGCAGCCACCGCAGCCGTTGTTTGCGAAGACTTGGGCGCCGGGGCCGCCGGGTACGGTCGGGGGCGCCGCGCCGGGCACGCCCGCGTACTCGCCGATGTAGGCGGCGACGTCTTCGAGATCCTGTCCCTCGACGATGTCGGCCGGCATCGAGACCGCCGGGTTGTCGGTTATGGGCCGCGGGTTCTCGACCTGGGCCTTGACCACGCCTTCGATCGTGCTGCCTGTCTCGCCGGCGGCGCGCGCTGGGCCGAAGGCGTCGTCGAGGTCGGGCCCGATCGTGCCGCTCGTGCCCGCCTGGGCCATGATGTGGCAGGTGCCGCATTTCTGTTTGAAGAGCACTCGGCCGCGCTCCTCGTCCGCGCTGCTCGTGCCGCAGCCGGAGGCGGTCAGCGCGACGGCGACCACGACGGCGAGGGCGAGCAGCAGGCGGGTTGGGCGAATTGAGTTAGGCATACACGGCGCTGGGCGCGCCGGAGTCTATATGCCCAGGACTCGCGAAAAGATGCCTGGCGAGGACTGGGATGGATGGGTAGGCTTGAGGCGATTCACACGATCTCGCGGTGACGCGGGGAAGGAGCGCAGATGCGGGTACGGGACGGGATGTCAGAGGTGGTGCTCACCGTCGGCCCTTCGCACACGCTGCGAGAGGCGGCGGCGATGATGGCGGACAAAGGGATCGGCGCGGCGCTGGTCAGCGACGACGAGACACCGGTGCCCTGCATCGTCACCGAGCGCGACATCCTGCTCTCGGTCGGCGCCGGTGATGACCCCGACGCCGAGCGGGTCGCCGACCACATGAGCGACAGCGTGATCGCGGCCTCGCCCGACTGGAGCCTGGAGCGCGCCGCGGCCGAGATGGCGCGCCGCGGCATCCGCCACCTCGTCGTCTACGACGACGCAGAGCTGGTCGGCGTGCTCTCGATGCGCGACATCGTCAAAGTCTGGACATCTGAGGGCGCGACATCCGGGATGACGCCGGAATAGAGGGCTGAGGCTGGCCTCAGCCCTTATGTGGCGGGGAGATCGTTTCGACTGGCAGCACTGCGCCGCGCACGCGCTGATTGCGGGGGAGGCGGAAGTACTCGCGGATTGCGCCGCGAGTCATCCTGCGGAGGACCACCAGGGCGGTCACGATGCCGATCGCCGAGTAGATCCACCCAGGCACCATGAACGGGGCGAAGATCCCGCAGACGGCAAGCGCCAGGGCGAAGGCGAGGATGGCCGGCAGCCAGGAGGACTGCGGCCGGTAGACCAGCTCGCCGGGCTCGGGAACGCTCCGCTCTGCGCTCATGAGGCGATGTAGAGGGTCGCGGCCACGAAGCAGAGGGCGAAGATCGCGGCGGCGATGCCCCCGGCGACCAGGGCCGAGGTCATGTTCTTTTTTGCCGTCTGGCGATCCATGGCCGGATTTCTACTAGAGCACCCGGTCGAGCGGCATCGCCAGGAAGAGCAGCGCCAGGTAGGCGAGCGAGAAGAGGTAGGTGCGCAGGGCCCAGCTCCGCTCGCCGCTGCGCAGCAGCCGCACCGCAAAGTAGATGAAGGCGGCCCCGAGGCTCATCGAGGCGACCAGGTACTCGACCCCGAAGGCGCCGGCGCAGAAGGGCAGCTGGGTCACCGCGTAGAGCAGCACGGTGTAGAGGAGGATCTGGCGGCGCGTCTCGTCCTCGCCGCGGACGACTGGCAGCATCGGCACGCCGGCCTTCGCGTACTCGTCCTTCATCAGCAGTGAGAGCGCCCAGAAGTGGGGCGGCGTCCAGAAGAAGACGATCGCGAAGAGGTAGAAGGCGGTGCCGCTGAGCCCTCCGGTCACCGCTGCCCAGGCGACCAGCGGAGGCACCGCGCCGGCGGCGCCGCCGATCACGATGTTCTGCGGAGTGCGGCGCTTCAGCCACAGCGTGTAGACGAAGACGTAGCCGAACAGCCCGGACAGCGAGAGCGATGCGGCGAGGGGGTTGACGGTCAGCGAGAGCAGCGTGAACGACGCCAAGCCGAGCGCAGCGCCGAAGGCGATCGCCGCTCCCGGCGAGACTCGGCCGCTGGCTACCGGCCGATCTGCCGTGCGCGCCATCGTGCGGTCGATGTCACGGTCGACCGCGTGGTTGATCGCACCGGCGCCGCCCGCTGAGAGGGCGCCGCCGAGGCAGGTGAGGAGGACGAGGCCGAGCGAGGGATCGCCGGCCACGTACATCGTCGTGATCGTGGTCAGCAGCAGTAGCGACTGCACCTTCGGCTTGGTCAGCGTGACGTAGTCCCGCAGGACGGTCAGTGCTGCTGGTCGCTGCGCGGCGACTACGACGGTCTCGGCGCCGCTCATCAGAGATCAGGCTACCGGCTGTGACTCGGGCGCTGGCCGCTCGGGCTTGCGCGCGGTGCGGTGGGCGATCGCCGTGCGGATGTCCCGCATCGGGTGCTCGCTGCGCACGTCGGGAAGCACGTCGAAATTGTGGGGCTCAGGGGGCGAGAGCGCAAACCACTCGAGCGAGTCTCCGCCCCAGGGGTCGTGCCCGGCCTCGGGCCCGCCCTCACGGCTGAGGATCGCGTTGACGAGCGTCATCACGATGCCGGCGGCGAGCATGAGGGCGCCGATCGAGGCGACCAGGTTGTAGCCGCTGATGCTTTCGTCGCCGAAGAACTTGTAGGCGTCGATCACCTGCCCCTCGTAGGTACCGGAGAAGAGGAGTGGGACGAAGGCGAGGATGGCACCGAGGATCATCGTCCAGAAGGAGATCCGCGCCAGGCTCTCGCCCATCGTGCGGCCGGTCATCTTCGGGAACCAGTAGTGGAGGGCGGCGAAACCGCCGAAGACGGCGCCGCCGATCAGGGCGAAATGCGTCGCCCCGGTGGCATCGGTCGTGTTCTTCAGTTTCCAGGCGAGGCCGACCATTGAGTGTGAGATCTCCGCCGCGAGGCCGACCGAGATCGCCGAGACCGCGCCGGCAGCGAAGAGCAGCGGCGCTCGCATGCGAACGGTGCCGCCAGCGATCGTCGCGATCAGGTTGTAGACGATCAGCCCGAAGGGGACGATCAGGGCCAGGGCCATCGTCATCGCGAAGTACATCCAGGCGATCCCGATCGGCGCCGTGAACATGTTCTGGATCCAGGCCAGAGTGCCGATCACGGCGATCGTGACGAGCGAGCCGATCACCGTGGAGCGGCCCTCGAGCGGCCGGCCGACGAGCGACGGGACGATCTCGCAGATCGCGCCGAAGGCGGCGATCATGACCAGCATGTAGGTGCCGGTGAAGAAGATCCAGCTCAGGTGCTGCCAGAGCAGTGGCGCCCCTCCGGAGCCGTCGGCGAAGAAGATTCCGTCGAAGTTGCGATCGATCAGCAGCATCGTGATCGCAGCCAGCAGCACCGGGCCGATCACGAGCATCAGCCAGGAGCCGATCGCCGTGGCCCAGGCGAAGACCGGCAGTCGCCTCCAGGCCATGCCCGGCGCCCGCATCCTGCGCAGCGTCGTGGTCAGGTCGATCGCCAGCAGGACGAAGCCGAGCGTCGCCAGGCCGGTGGCGGCCGCCCACGCGTCGACCCCGTTGTTGGAGAGGAAGGCCAGCTCGGAGAGCGGCGCCAGGGGGTTGATGCCCGCCTCGGAGGGGGTGAAGAGGAAGCCCGCGTAGAGGACGGTGGCTCCGGCGACCCAGAGCCAGAGGCCGAGCTGACCGAGGCGGGGGAGGGCGGTCCCGCGGGCGCCAATCTGCAGCGGCGCCAGGTAGTAGAAGAGGCCGAAGACGAGCGGGAGCGCGAAGAGGAAGATCGCGGTCGTGCCGTAGAGCGAGAGCATCCGGTTGAAGGTCTCCGGAGAGAGGAATGTGTTCCCCGGAATCGCCAGCTGCAGCCGCATCAGCAGCAGCTCGATCAGGGCGATGAAGAGGAACCCGAGCGCGCCGCCGATCAGGATCCGGCCGATGTCCTTGTGATCACCACTGGTCGCCAGCTCAGCCCAGCGCGAGCGGCTGCGCGGGAATCCGTCGACGATGATCTCCGGGCGCTTTGCGCTCGCGCTCATGGCGTCTCCCCGCTTTCGATTTGGCTGACGACCTCGTCCTGGGCGGCCTGGATGTCGGCGTCGAGCTGTTTCACGTAGCTCTCGTACTCCTCGGGAGAGACGGCCTCGACTTCGGTGCCCATCGCCGCAAAGGCGGCGCCGGAGAGGGTCGCGGCCCGGCCCGTGTAGCTGCCCTCCTCGTCGGCTAGGAAGGAGACCTCGTGGACCCTGCCCGGCACGGCGTCACGCTTGCCGGCAAGGCTGGGCACGTTCCAGGTGTGGATCACGTCGGTGGAGCCGAGCTCGAGCTTGATCGCGGTGTCGACCGGCACCACCAGCTTGTAATAGGAGAAGGCTCCGTTGGGGTACTCGTAGCGCCACAGCCACTGCTGACCGGTCGCCGTGATCCTCAGCGGCTCCGAACCTTTGGCCTGGAGACCGGCGGGTCCGGTCGCGGGAGCCTCGCGCGCCTTCTCGGTGAAGACCAGGCTGAGCACGAGGATCGCCGTCGCGAAGACACCGAGCGCAGCGCCGACACGGAGCTGGGGGTGACGCCCCGATCGGGGCTCGGGATCGGCGGCCTGGGCGCCGCGACCGGCGCGGCGGCGACGCAGCGCGTAGATCAGCGCGCCATTGACGACGACGGCGACGATCGCAAAAGCGACGAAGCCGATGCCGAACAGGGTCTGGATCTGGTCGGTGCCAGGGGAGCTGGGACTCATCACGAAACCCCTCGCGCACGTCTGGCGGCGGCGGACCGGCGCGGTGCGGCGTCCTCGGTCGGCCAAATAGCGCTGCTATTGGGCCTCCCTGCGTCCTTGCCCCGCTTGGTCCGGCGCTCGCCAGCCGCACACGCGGGGATTTCGTGATGAGTCCTCGGCTCCAAAGCGCGGCCATTCTAATCAGGAGGGGCGGCGCCCCGCTCCCGCCCGCCCGCTGCCGCGGACCTATACTCGCCGACCTTATGCGCAGGCGCTCCCGGCCATCTCCGGCGCTACGCACGGTGGTGCGCGCCGGGGCGGCGGGCGCGCTGGTCGCCGCGGTGGCCGTGCCGCTGCTGAGGCGTCGCCTGCGCATTCCCGCTCCGGTCACGGTTGCAGCCTGCGCGAGCGGGCCGTTGGCGGTCGCCGTTCTGCGCCCGCGCTCCCACAAGCGCGACGTCGTCCTCTACGCGATGCAGATGTGGGCCTTCACGATGGTGCACGAGCTTCCCTACGACGATCCGGAGCGCCTGCGCCGGCGCCTGCGCAGCCGCTACCCGATCGCAATCGACCGTGCGATCGGCCTCGGGCGGCTGCCCAACGCCCGTCTGCAGCGCGCCCTCGCCCGACTCGGCCGGGTCAACGGCGTCGACCGCCTCCTCACCTGGGTGCACTGGCTTTGGTTCCTCGAGCCCTATGCCGCTCTCGTCTGGATCCTCCTCCGCCACCCCGAGCGCTTTCCCCGCGCGGCTCGCCAGCTCGCTGCCGTCTTCGACCTCGGTTGCGTCGGCTACTTCGCCGTGCCGACGGCGCCACCGTGGTGGGCATCCGAGCAGGGCCTGACCGGGGAAGAGGTGCGGCGGATCATGGTCGAGGTCGGTGAACCGACATGGGGAAAGGCGTGGCCGGCGATGTACGGGGCGCTCGGAGGTAATCCTTGGGCGGCGATGCCCTCGCTGCACTTCGCGACCTCGGTGATCGCGGCAATCGTGCTTTCCGAAGCGGGACGCGCCGAGGGGGCGGCTGGCTGGAGCTACGCGCTGACGTTGGGCTTCGCGCTCGTCTACCTGGGCGAGCACTACGTCACCGATCTGCTCGCCGGAGCGGGTCTGGTCGCTGCCGTGCGACGCGGCGAGCCGCTCGCCGAACCGGCGGTGCTGAGGGTGAATCGCGGGTTGCGGCGTCTAGAGCGCCTCGCGAGCGGGTAGCTTCCCTGGGGTGTCTCCGCAGGACTCGGCGAACGGTAACGGCGCCGTCGAACTGCCGCTGTTCACGCGACGGCGGGTCGTCCAGACCGCCCTGCTCGTCCTCATCCTCCTGGTCGCGATCTACTTCCTCTTCCCGCGCCTGGTCGGCCTCGGCGACGCGCTCGGCAAGCTGAGCGAAGCCGACCTCCTCTGGGTCGCCGTCGCGGTTTGCTTCAACGTCGTCGCGATCGCCACCTACATCGCGTTGTTCAAGGCCGTGGTCGGCGGGGACGCGCTGCCGCTCAGCTGGAAGGAGACCTACGAGATCAACATGGCCGGGGTTGCCGCGACGCGGCTCTTCTCGGCCGGCGGCGCGGGCGGCATCGCCCTCACGTTCTGGGCGCTGCGCAAGGCCGGGATGCCGCGGCACGACGTGGGGAGGCGGATGGTCGCCTTCCTCGCGCTCCAGTACTTCTTCTACCCGCTGGCGCTGATCGTCTGCGGGATCCTGCTGCGAACCGGGGTCGTGCCGGGCAAGAGCTCGGTCGAGCTGACGATCATTCCGGCCGGGGTCGCGGGCCTGCTGCTAATCCTCGGTGTGCTGGTGGCTCTGATCCCGCCCGACCTGGGAAAGCGGGTCGAAGGGTTCGCCCGCAGTGAGCGGAGCAAAGCGATCGTCGCCAACATCGCCAAGGTGCCGGCGATCGCCGGTGAGGGGCTGAGGTTCACGGCCGGGCTCTTCGCCAACCCGTCGCGGGGTGGGCTGGCGGTGATCGGCGCCGCCGGCTTCTGGGCGGCCAACATCGGCATCCTCTGGGCTTCCTTCAAGGCCTTCGGCGTGCACGTCCCGCTCGCGGTCGTGGTCCAGGGCTTCTTCCTCGGCATGGTCGCCAACCTCTTCCCGCTGGCGCCGGCGGGTGTCGGGGCGGTGGATGCCGGGATGATCGGCGCCTTCGTCCTCTTCGGCATCCCCGAGGAGACCGTCTTCCCGGCGATCCTGGTCTACCGGCTGATTGCCTTCTGGATGCCGCTCCCTCTGGGGATCGTCGCCTTCCTCCAGCTTCGCCACACCGCCCAAGAATGGGAGAGCGAGGGGCTGCCGATCGAGCGAGACGCGGGTCCGAAGGCGCTGGAGCCCGCTTCCAGCTGAGGCTCGAAGGGTAGTGGGTCAGTTTGAGCGATTTCGGGTCAGACTGATCCAGTCTGGGTCATTCTGTCCGGACAGAACAGCATGATTGGCGAAGCCTTTGAGCAAGACCCCAGCCAAAGGAGATCTCAAGCTAGGCGTCGAAAGTCGTAACCCCTCGACAGGGCTTAGACGTGGAGACGATGCCTGCCGAGGGGTTCGCGGGATGAACTACCAGCAGTTCCCTTAGAGGTAACTGCGGAGCTACGAATACCAGCGCCATCGGACGCTCAGTCCAATAGTGCCGCGATCTCTTCGAGGCTCCAGCGGTGATCCGCAACTCCGGCCGCCATCGCCGGCGTCATCTGGAGCGTCTGGTGCGAGCGGGCGAAGTTGTAATGAAGGAAGTGGAGGCTGACCGCGTGGGCCAAGTTCTCGACCCTGCGACTGAAGCCGTTTGTCAGCCGCGTGAAGCGCCGCATACCCATTCGCATTGAGAGGTTCTGCCGCTCGACGTAGCTGGTCGAGATCCGGTCCCGGTCGGGATCGCCCTTCAGGGCCCGGACCTTCGCGCCAGTGCAGACCGGCGGGCTGTATTTGTACTCGGCAGTGGGACCAGGCGAGCTGTAGGTCTTGTGGATCTGCGCCCAATCGACCTTCTGGCGGAAGGCTGGCCCCACGGCCTGTTCGTAGATGCTGTTCCCATCGGTCGTTAGCTGGATGCGATTCGCCATCCGGCTCGCCAGGTCGCACATGAAGACGTAGGCGTCGTCGGTGCTTTGCTCCCCGACGAGCCAGCTAGGAACGAGCTTGGTGTCGGCGCAGAGGGCCGTATAGGTCCAGACATCGCCGTAGCCGGGAGTCCCTTTGAACTCCTCCGGCACGTTCTTTTTCTTCGCGTAGCAGTAGGCCCAGATCTCGTCGGCCTCGATCACTTTGCAGGGGAGATCGCGCAGCGTCTGGTCCTGGTAGACGGTGCAGGCTTCCCCGAGATCGCCTAGGAGCTTGGTGATCGTGTTCTTGGCCGCTCCGGTCATTCGCACCGTGGCGCGGATGCTGTTGCCCTCTACGAGCGCGCCGATGATCTGCGCGCGCTTCTCAGTCGAGAGCCGATTCATATTGACCATTTTGCTTGAGCTATCGGACGGAAAAGTTGCGTCTTGGCTGAGTGGAAACCTCCCGGTATAGGTTTTGGTATCGAAGGGTCTTAGCAAACCCCGTCGAACGCAGCACGCACTTCTCATCGGAAAGGAAACGGATTGGCGATCAAAGGGCTTGAGCGCGGAACTGAGCTTGGCCAGGGGCTGTACAGCCTCGCGAGTCTGCGTGCCTACGTTTCCTTCAGTGGGGAGCAAAAAGACGGCGAGTACGTCCTTGACTGGCTTACTGAGGTGCTGAACCCGGTTGGCCATACTCGCTGGCGGCCCGACTACAGCTTCGGCGACCTAATCAGTCTGTTTGTGGTGCGGGAGCTGAAGCGCAGGGGGGTTCAGCGCCGCCACATCCGGGAGGCCGAGGCATATCTGCGCAGGAAGTGGAAGACCGACCGGCCCTTCGTAAGCGAAGACATCAAGACCGATGGCTGCGGCGTCTTCGTAGACGACGAGCTGGTTGCTGGCGGTCAGATCGAGTCGGCAGAGCGTCACGGACAGCAGGTGATGCGCGAGGCAGTGAAGGAGCGGCTCACTCATGTGCGCTACGACGAGGGCAGCGCCTCTGCCTGGATGCCCATGAAGTACATCGTTGTTGACCCTCGCGTCCAGTTCGGCGAGCCGGTTATAGAGGGCACTCGCATCCCAACGGAATCGATCCGTGAGATGACCAGACACGCGAGCGTGGACGAGATCGCCAGTCAGTTTGGAATCAGCGGCAAGCAGGCCAATGCGGCTTTGACTTTCGAGCGGCGCCTTTCAGCACTTCACAACTGAGCTTTTACGAGGGAGGAGCAGGGCCGACTTGCAGCGGCTGCTATTTGATCAGGGGCTTCCAGGCGGTGCCGCGATTGGGACGGCCCTGAGAACCCTTGGCCTTGAAGCGCACGTCGTGGGTGAGCCTGAAGCACCCCCTGCCGGCAGCTCCGATGAGGACAACTGCACCTGGTGCTCGGAAAAGGGGGCGGTGCTAGTGACCCATGATCGGGGCAAGAAGGATCGAGAAATCATCGACGTTTTGAACCGGCACCAAATCGGGGTGATCCTTGTCCGGAAGGAGCTGAGGTCAGTGCCGTCCCACCAGTTCGCCCGTGCGATCTTGTGCTGTGAGGGAAAGATGGATCAGGTCACGGCTGGCCGCAAGCGCCTCAACCACGTCTTGCGTACCACCGGGAACCTTGCTGCTCGTCGCTAGGGACGGTTCCAGCGTGCCCTGGCAGCGGCTTGAGCGATCTCTGACCGCCGCTCGGGCGTCAGGCGCTCAGCGCGCGCTTTGCCCCCCTTGACGCCGCCCTTCCGTCCAGCTTGTGCGTGCCGGTTTTCTGGCTCCTGCGGTGTTTCGTTAGTCGCATCGTCGACAATGGCAGCAGCGAGGCGATTCAGGTCGGCAGGCTTCTTGGACTGCTTGGTCATGCTCAGAGCGTAGCGTCCGCATCGGGTAGCTCGAAGCGGCCGAGGCGCGTTCCTCCCGGCTCCCATTCGAGGCCGTCCAGCAGCTCGCCAGGCTCGACGCCCAGTGCCCCGGCCAACTTGACGAGGGTATCCACGCGAGCCGTCCGTTCCCCGCGCTCAAGCTGCCCAACTGCGGTGCGATGAAGCGAGGCTCGCACCGCCGCCTCTTCCTGCGAGATCCCGACCTGCTTGCGGCAACGGGCGAGGTTCCTGCCGAAGCAGGTCGCGACGTTCATAGGCCGAGGCGGTCGAAGTGGATGGCAGCGAGAGTCGGCCTGATGGAGACACCCCGGCACTCCAGCAAGCCGATGCCGACGAGATCGCGCACGGCACGCTCTGCGGCGTCTCCGCAGTCGATCTTGCGGCCAAGTTCAGGGATCGTGCGCCACATCGGGTACACGGCCAGTGCCATCGCCATGACTGCGCGCTGGACGACCGCATCCGCGCAAGTGCTGCGCGGCCTAGGATTCGCCTGCATGGGAAGCCTGCCTTCCTGTGCCGGCCCCCCGGCAGTTAGCGCTGCGCGGGGGGCGCTTTGGTCAATCTGGGAAGGCGAAGCTAGATGAATCCTGCGGCTCGCTCAAATTGACCCACTACCGCTCGAAGGCGGTACTATACAAAGTAAAGTATTGGGTCGACATCCGGATACGAAAGACTTAGGCAACAGATGGCAGACGAGAAGAGAGTCGAGAACCTGATCGTGGTCGGCGGCGGCCCCGCCGGCTACACCGCGGCGCTCTACGCGGCGCGTGCCAACCTCGAGCCGCTTGTCTTCGAGGGCTTCCAGTGGGGCGGACAGCTACAGAACACAACCGATGTCGAGAACTACCCCGGCTATCCGGAGGGGATCATGGGGCCGGAGATGATGACCCAGTTCCGGGCCCAGGCGGAGCGCTTCGGTACACGCTTCGTCACCGACGACGTCGACCGGGTCGAGCTCTCCGACGGCGGCGTCCAGAAGGTCTACCTTGGCGACGAGGAGCACCTGGCAAAGGCTGTGGTCCTGGCGATGGGGGCGGAGCCGCGCCGGCTCGGCGTCCCCGGGGAGATGGAGCTGGGCGGCCGCGGCGTCTCCACCTGCGGCGTCTGCGACGGCGCCTTCTTCAAAGGCCAGAAGGTGATCGTGGTCGGCGGCGGCGACTCGGCGATGGAGGACTCGATCTTCATCTCCAAGTTCGCCAGCGACCTGACCGTGGTCAACCGGCGCGACGAGTTCCGAGCCTCGAACATCATGTTCGACCGCGCCAAGGAGCAGCCCAACATCGAGTTCAAGACCCCCTTCATCGTCGAGGAGTTCATCGCCGGCGAGGACGGAAAGCTCGGCCTGGTCAGGCTGCGCAATTCCGAGACCGGCGAGCAGGAGGATGTCGTAACCGAGGGCGCCTTCATCGCGATCGGCCACATTCCCAAGTCGGAGGTCGTCACCGGCCAGGTCGACACCGACGAGGACGGCTACGTCGTCACCCAGCCGGGCTCGACCAGGACGAACCTGGCCGGCGTCTTCGCCGTCGGCGACCTCGTCGACCACACCTACCGCCAGGCGGTCACCGCGGCCGGCACGGGCTGCATGGGCGCCCTCGACGCCGAGTGGTATCTGCGCGACACCCCACCCTCACCCGAGGCGCACTGGATGCCCGGCGGCGAGCCCGCCGAGATCGCCCCGACTCCGGGCGCTTAGCCGACCAGCTTCTGGATCACGAAGGTGCGGGCGCCGCGCGGGGTCTCGATCTCGATTGCCTTGCCGACCTTGCCGTCGCGCAGGGCGCGACCGATCGGCGACTCGGCCGAGAGGCGGCCCTCGGCGAGGTCGGCTTCGGTCGAGCCGACCAGGGTCCAGGTGTTGACCTCGCCTTTCGCTTCGTCGAGGACCTCGGCGGTGCGGCCGAAGGCGAAGGTGTCCGCATTGCCATCGACCTCGACTACGACCGCCGTACGCAGCCGCTCGCGCAGCCGCTTGATCTTGGTCTCGAGGTGCGCCTGGTCCTCCTTGGCGATGTGATACTCGGCGTTCTCCTTGAGGTCGCCTTCCTCACGGGCCGTCTTGATCCGCGCCGCCATCGTGGTTCGGCCCGGTCCCTCGAGCTGCTCGATTTCTTCCTTCAGGGCGACAATCCCCTCTTCGGTGATCGGCTCCCCGGTCGCCTCGCTTCCTTCCATGCGCCGAACCTTGGCAGATGCTGTGGCCCGGCTGCCCTGTGCTCGTGCCTCGCTAAGGTGGAGCGACGGCCACTGACTGCACCCATCTCGACTCGATCCAGGTCATCGACGCCCCTGCGGAGGTCGCCGGTTGCGAGGAGTGCTTGGCGCAGGGGATGCAGTGGGTGCACCTGCGGATGTGCCAGAGCTGTGGACACGTCGGCTGCTGCGACAACTCGCCGGGGAAGCACGCGACGGCCCATTACCAAGCCACGGCACATCCGATCATTCGCTCTGCCGAGCCAGGCGAGGACTGGAGCTGGTGCTACGTAGACGAGACGATGTTCCGCCTCGAGCACGGCTGATCGGGCGCTGCCGCGGCACTCTAGTCCGGCGTGACGATGGCGAAGCCCGGGTCGGGCTCATCGAGCAGGCCGAGCAGCTCGCCGATCTTCGCCCCGTCGCCCTCGACCCGGAGGCGTCCGCTCTCGGCCAGCTCGCCGATGTCGGCGACTTTGAGCAGCAGTTCGTTCAGCGCCGCGCGGTCGACGACGAGGGCGGCGTCGGCTGACTGCTCGTGCCTGCCGAAGCGGTGGCTGAGGACCCCGTTGCGGATCGTGATCGCGTGCCCCTCGTCGGGATCAGTGATCACCCAGTCGATGCGCAAATGGTGCTCCCAGGCGCGCGGCCCGTCGAGTCGGATCGCCATCGCGTCGAGCAGCTGGGGGACCGAGAGGTTGGCGACGATGTCGGGCGGCGCCGCGGCTGTCGGAGTCCCCGAGATCCCCTCGCGCAGCTCCTTCGCGCCCATCAGGAAGAAGTTGCGCCAGGTCGCGTTCTCGGCTCCGTAGCCGAGCTGCTCGAGCGCGTCGGCCTGCAGCTCCCGGGCCGCCTCGTTGCCGGGCTCGGCGAAGACGAGGTGGTTGACAAGCTCGGCGACCCAGCGGTAGTCGCCCACCTCGAAGGACTCCTGCGCTCGCTCCAGCACTGCCTCGGCGCCTCCCATCGCCTCGACGTAGCACCGCGCCTGCTCGGCTGGCGGGTGCTCCCAGAGGTGGGCGGGGTTGCCGTCGAACCAGCCCATGTAGCGCTGGTAGATCGCCTTCACGTTGTGGCTGACTGAGCCGTAGTACTCGCGACAGTGCCACTCGCCCGCGAGGCTTGGTGGCAGCTCGATCGCCTCGGCGATCTCGGGCCCGGTCAGGCCCTGGTTGAGCAGGCGCAGAGTCTGGTCGTGCAGGTAGGAGTAGAGATCGCGCTGCTTCTCCAGGTAGTCGACGATCCGCTCGCGACCCCAGCAGGGCCAGTGGTGGCCGGAGAAGAGGACGTCGGCCTCCGCGCCGAAGAGCTCGATCGCCTGGTCCAGGTAGTGCGCCCAGACCCGCGGGTCGCGCACCAGAGCACCACGCGGGGTGAGGATGTTGTGCATGGCGCGGGCGGCGTTGTCGGCGATGCAGAGGACGCGGGCGTCCGGGAAGTGGATGTTCATCTCCGCTGGCGCCTCGGTGCCTGGCGTCAGCTGGAAGGCCATCCGCACCCCGTCGACGACCTCTTCTTGGCCGGTCTCGGCGATGTCGAGAGTGGGAGGGATCAGCGTGATCGTGCCGAGCGAGGTGGTCTGCCCCAGCCCTGAGCCGAGCTGCCCGTCGGCGCCGCGCTCTAGCAGCGCTCCGTACATGTAGCCGGCCCGGCGGCCCATCGCTGTCCCGGCGAAGACGTTCTCGCTGACCGCGTGGTGGAGGAAGCCAGCCGGAGCGATGACGGGAATCCGGCGTTCCCTGACCTCCTCCTCGGAGAGGATGCCCCTGGCGCCGCCGAAGTGATCGACGTGACTGTGGGTGTAGACCAGGCCGGTGACCGGCCGCTCGCCGCGGTGCTCTCGGTATAGGGCCAGGGCCGCCGCTGCCGTCTCGGCGGAGACCAGCGGGTCGATCACGACGATCCCCTCCTCACCCTCGACCACGTGCATGTTCGAGAGGTCGAAGCCGCGCAATTGGTAGAAGCCGGGCGCAAGCTCGAAGAGCCCGGCGATCCGGTTCAGCTTGCCCAGCCGCCAGAGGCTGGGGTGAGCGGTGTCCGGCGCTTCTCCCTCGAGGAAGTCGTAGGACTCGAGCTCCCAGGCGGGCTGGTCGCCCTTGCCGGCGATCACCGGCGGATCGAGCTCGGCGACCAGGCCGCGCCGCGCTTCGTCCTGATCTGGGTCCTCCGACGGCAAAGAGCCACTTGCGGCACGATTGCGCGCCGCTGTCTGCTGGGTTGCTGGCTTTCGCCTTCCGCTCACGGTGCTTACCTGCCCGCGCCGAGCCCCGGTGCCGGCAGGTAGGCGTCGCCGTGCTCGGCACGCAGCTGTTCGAGCAGCGACGCCGCGTGCCCGCGACCGATCAGGTCGGTCAGCTCGAGCGGGCCCTGCGGCCAGTTGAAGCCGAGTCGCATCGCGGTGTCCATGTCTGTGGGGGCGCCGACCTCCTCTTCGAGTGCGAAGGCCGCCTCGTTGGCGATCTGGGCGAGGAGGCGGGGGAGGATCTGCAACGCGGCAGGGTCGATGCTCGCCAGCACGACAGGGTCGAGCGTCGGTGCGGCGATGCCGAGGTCCGGATCCGGCTCGCGGTGGGGCCCATCGCCGTACTCGTAGAAGCCCCGCCCGCTCTTGCGGCCAAGTCGGCCTTCCTCCGACCAGCTGTTCCTGGATCGGGCTTGGCCGCCAGCGCTCCGGCTCGCCCCCCTGCGCGTAGAAGGAGCGGGCGACGCTGAGGTTGACGTCGAGCCCGATCAGGTCGATCAGCTCGAACGGGCCCATGCGGAAGCCGCCGCCGAGGCGGCAGACGCGGTCGATCGTCGCCGCGTCGGCGACCCCGTCGGCGAGCATTCGCAGCGACTCCAGCGTGTAAGGGCGGGCAAGACGGTTGGCGATGAAGCCGGGGCTGTCCTTGGCACGGATCGGGGTGCGGCCCATGCGGGCGCCGACCTCGGTGGTCGCCATCAGGGCGTCCTCGCTGGACTCGTTCGGTGGCGACGACCTCGACCAGCCTCATCAGCGCCGGCGGGTTGAAGAAGTGCATGCCGACGACTCGCTCGGGGCGGGGTGTGTCGACTGCGATTGCGGCGATCGGCAGCGAGGAGGTGTTGCTGGCGAGGATCGCCTTCGGCCCGCAGATCCTGGCGAGATCGGCGAAGAGCCGGCGCTTCAGCTCGAGGTCTCTCCGGCGCCGCCTCCACCACCAGTTCGCATTCGCTCGAGGTCGGCGAGGCTGGCGGCGGCCCCGACTCGGTCGCCTGCCCTCTCGGCGTCCTCTTCGCTCCAGAACTCCTTTCGCGCGCCCTTTACCAGCGCCGCGCGCAGCCGCTCGACCCCGGACTGGAGCGCGGCTGGGCGCTGGATCGTGCAGGCGGGTCTCGTAGCCGCCGAGCGCCGCGATCTGGGCGATGCCGGCGCCCATCGTGCCGGCGCCGACGACTCCGATCCGCTCGACGCTCACCGTCCCTTGAACTCCGGCTCTCGCTTCTCGAGGAAGGCCTGCATTCCCTCGACCCGGTCCTCGGTCGCCATCGCCAGCTCGTAGAGGCGACGCTCGTTGCTCGAGTCCGGGGGAGAGCGCCGTCTCATCCGCGGCGATCACCGCCTGCTTGGCGAGGCGGGTCGCGATCGGCGGGCGCTCGGCGACGGTACGGGCCAGCTCCATCGCCTCCTCCAGCCAGCGTCCCTTCTTCACCACCTTGTTGACCAGACCCATCTCCTCCGCCATCTCGGCGTCGAAGCGGCGGCCGGTCAGCACGTACTCCATCGCCCGCTGCTTGCCCAGCACCCGTGCCAGGCGCTGGCTGCCGCCGCCGCCGGGGATGATCCCCAGGGTGATCTCCGGCTGGCCGAAGCGGGCGGTGTCGGAGGCGACGATCATGTCGCAGATCAGCGCCAGCTCGCAGCCGCCGCCGAGCGCGAAGCCCGAGACCGCCGCGACCAGCGGCGTCTTGATCGCGGCGACGCGGCGCCAGAAGGAGGCGGCTGGGTGGCGCAGCGCCTCCTCGAAGCTGCGTTCGCTCATCGCCTTGATGTCGGCGCCGGCGGCGAAGACCTCGTCGGAGCCGGCGATGACGATGCAGCGCACCTCGGGATCGGGGTCGAGCCGCTCCAGCTCGCTCGCGAGCTGCTCCATCATCTCCGGCGAGAGGGCGTTGCGTGCCTCCGGCCGGTTCAGTCGCAGCAGGGCGACGTGGCCGTCGAGCGAGGTCTCGACCAGCTCGGCCACGCCCTACTCGGCCACCATTGGCGTCATCGCGTTGATCCCCGTCGCCGCGCGGCCGATGATCAGCTTCTGGATCTGCGAGGTGCCCTCGTAGAGAGTCGTCACGCGGGCGTCGCGCAGGTAGCGCTCGACCGGGTAGTCGTCGACGTAGCCGGCACCGCCGTGGACCTGGATCGCCAGGTTGGCGCACTCGACCGCCGACTCGGTCGCGTAGAGCTTCGCCACCGAGGTCTCCAGCGTGTTCGGCTTGCCTTCGTCCTTGAGCGCGCCGGCGCGGTAGACCAGCATCCGCGAGGCGTCGCGCTTGAGGATCATGTCGGCGATCATCTCCTGGACCAGCTGGAAGCGGGCCAGCGGAACGCCGAACTGCTTGCGCTCCTTGGCGTACTGCGACCGAGGCGTCGACGCAGCCGTCGCAGATGCCGACGCAGCCGGCGGCGACGCTGTAGCGGCCGTTGTCGAGGGCGCTCATCGCGACCTTGAAGCCGTCGCCGATCTCGCCGAGCATCGCGTCCTCGCCGACCTCGACGCTATCGAGCGAGAGCTCCGCCGTGTCGGAGGAGCGCAGGCCGAGCTTGCCGTGGATCTCCTGCGTGGTGAAGCCCTCGCTTGCCGTGGGGACGAGGAAGCAGGCGAGGCCGCGGTGCTTCTTCTCGGGGTCGGTCTGGGCGAAGATCAGCGCCACCTCGGAGAAGTTGCCGAGCGAGATCCACATCTTCTGGCCGCTGATCGACCAGCCGGAGTCGGTCTTGGTCGCGCGGGTGCGCAGGTTGGCGGCGTCGGAGCCGGTGTCGGGCTCGGTCAGGCCGAAGCAGCCGAGCGCCTCGCCCGAGCAGAGCCGCGGCAGCCACTTCTGCTTCTGCTCCTCGGTGCCCCACTTCTCGATCGAGCCGGCGACGAGCGAGGTCTGCACCGAGACGACGGTGCGGGCGGAGGAGTCGGCGCGGCCGACCTGCTCGACGATCAGCCCGTAGCCGAGGTAGTCGAGGCCGCGGCCGCCGTACTTCTCGGAGACGGGGGCGCCGAGGTAGCCGACCTCGCCCAGCTTGCTCGCCAGCTCGCGATCGAAGCGCGCGGCGCGGTCGTTGTCGCGGACCCGCGGGATGATCTCCTTGTCGGCGAATTCGCGCGCGGTTTCGGAGATCAGCTTCTGCTCGTCGCTCAACTGGAAGTCCATCTCACCCCTGCTTTCTCGGGTCGGTCTCTGCTGTCATGGCAGCTCTTGGCCCAGGGTTGCGGCGAACGCCTCCTGCGCCTCGCGGGTGCGGGGGCCCGGCGCGGCGGCCAGCTCGGTGCCGTCGATCGCGGCGACGGCCTGGATCTCACGCGTGGTCGAGGCGAGGAAGGCCTCCTCGGCGGCGCGCAGGTCGGCGACCGGCCAGGCGCCCTCCTCGACCTCGAGCGCCTTGACCAGGCGGTCGCGGGTGATCGACTCGAGCACGCCGTTGTCGAGCGCGGGCGTGCGCAGCTGGCCCTGCGGCGAGACCCAGAAGATCGCGGAGGTCGGCGGCTCGAGCACGGTCCCGTCGGGCTGCACCAGCACCGCCTCGTCGGCGCCCTTGGCCTTGGCGAATCGCGTCGCCTGCATGTTGGCGGCGTAGGAGAGCGACTTGACGCCGTTGAGGATCACGGTCGGCTGGTAGGTGACGGTGGCGATGCGCAGCGTCTCGCCGTGGGGCGGAAGCGGCTCGGTCATCGCCAGCCGGCGGCCGCCGCGGGTGACGATCAGTCGCAGCTGGCCGTCGCCGTCGCCGTGCTCGGCGAGCAGCGCCTCGACCTCGCGCTCCAGCGCGGCGCGGTCGAACTCGAGCTCGATCGCCGCCGCCGAGCGCTCGAGCCGGTCGAGGTGGTCGCCGAGCGCGAACGGCTTGCCCTGGTAGAGGCGGATCACCTCGAAGGCGCCGTCGCCGCGGTAGAGCCCGTCGTCCTTCAGCGGCACCACCGCCTCGGCGGTCGGAGAGATCTTCCCGTCGACGCTGGCCAGCTCTCTGAAGTCGCTCGTCATCGAAGCGGCGAGGCTACCGGTTTGGGGGCACATCCTTGACCCCGGAGGAGCCCTTCAGGCCAGTGCCGGATGATGCGACGCGAAGACCGTCAGCGACTGACGGCACCAGTCGCCGAACGTCCGGGTCGAGGCTTCGATCTCGGTGCCATTGAGCGACTGCGGTATTTGGTCCTTGAGTCGAGCGACCACCTGATCGGCCGCGTCCAGGCCATCGTTGACGACTGTCAGTGTTCGGATCCGCCGCTCTGAGCGGACCAGCCGTTCGAGCACGGTTTTGTCGTAGGCGCTGTATCCGACGATCAAGAGATCAAGCTCGCCCTGCGCTCGGAGGCGCTCGTCGAGGTGCCGCTGATGCTCGTCGGGGCAGACGACCTCGTCCTCTTCGCCTACCGGGACTGTTAGTGCAGGGAACCCCTTGATCTGCGTGCCGCCTGGAGAGAGGTATCGCGGAGGTTCGTCGAGCAGCGGGCTGTACGAGCTCTCGTGTGTCTTGAGGATGTCGATCGTGTTGAGGTGAGCAGTGAGGTCGGCGGGAGGGTCGTCGACGGAGACGTCGTCAAATGGCCCGTAGCCCCAGTCGACGGAGCCATGCAGCTTGATCAACGACCAGCGGCCATACCCGATGTAATCCTTGATCGACGACAGCCTGTCGAGCTTTCCCAAGGCTTGGTCGAGGATCGTGTCGTAGTTGAGAGTTACGAAGCAAACATGGTCGAAGTGTCGGACCAAGGTCGCCACGAGCCGGTCCGTGTTGGCGAAGTGAACACCCTCGGCCTTGCTTGCCCGCCAAAGCAGATCCTGCAGGTAGAGCGCGATCGAGAAGAAGCGACGTTTGTCGTATGGATCATCGGAGTCCCGGTACATCTCGCGCAAATGTGTCTCAAGGGTGATCGCCTGACCATCGCGGCCGTCGGCGAGCGCATCTCGGGTCTCGGGCGCCGCGTTCTGAGCCATTGGGTAGTCGGCGAGGATGTCCCTATGACGCCGAGAAAACAATTCCCGCACCAGTGGCGGCCGCACTGTTCCCGTCGGCCAGTCCTCGGCGGCGTCGTAAGAGGCTCCGGCGCCAACGATGACGAAGAGGGTGCGGTCCACCGGACCTAGACCGCTTCGAAGACCGTCGCCAGGCCTTGGCCGACGCCGACGCACATCGTCGCGATGCCGTACTTGCCGCCGCGGCGGCGCAGCTCGCGGACCAGGGTTGTGGTGAGGCGGGCGCCGGTGCAGCCGAGCGGGTGGCCGAGGGCGATCGCGCCGCCGTTGACGTTGAGCCGCTCTTCGTCGATGCCGAGCTCGCGGGCGCAGGCGAGCACCTGCGAAGCGAAGGCCTCGTTGAGCTCGATCAGGTCGATTTGGTCGAGGGAGAGGCTGCCGGCCTCGAGGGCGCGCGGGATGGCGAGTGCGGGCCCGATCCCCATGTAGGCGGGGTCGACTCCGGCGACGCCGAAGCTGACGACGCGGGCGAGCGGCTCGGCGCCGAGCTCCGCCGCGCCCTGCTCGGAGGCGATCAGCGTGCAGGCGGCGCCGTCGTTGAGGGTCGAGGCGTTGCCGGCGGTGACGGTGCCGCCCTCGCGGAAGGCGGGGCGGAGCTTCGCCATCTTCTCCAGCGAGGCGTCGGCGCGCGGGCCCTCGTCGGCTTCGACGGTGACGGTCTCGCGCCCCTGCGGCGCCTCGACCGGGACGATCTCCTCGGCGAAGATCCCCGCCTCGGTGGCCGCGACCGCGCGCTGGTGGCTGCGCAAGCCGAAGGCGTCCTGGTCCTCGCGACTGATGCCGTAGCGCTCGGCGACGTTCTCGCCGGTCTCGCCCATCGACTCGGTCGAGTGGCCGAGCTCGGCCATGCGCGGATTGACGAAGCGCCAGCCCAGAGTCGTGTCGTGCATCGTCTGCGGTCCGCGCGGCAGGCCCCGCTCGGGCTTGCCGACGACCCAGGGCGCCCGGCTCATCGACTCGACCCCGCCGGCCAGGTAGTACTCGCCCTCGCCGAGCTTGACCGCACGGGCGGCGGCGTTGACCGCCTCCAGGCCGGAGGCGCAGAGCCGGTTGACGGTGGCGCCCGGCACGCTCTGCGGCAGACCCGCCAGCAGGGCGGCCATCCGCGCCACGTCGCGGTTGTCCTCACCGGACTGGTTGGCGGCGCCGAAGTAGACGTCGACGATCCGCTCGGGGTCGACGCCGGTGCGCTCGACCACGGCGGCGATCGTGTGGGCGGCGAGATCGTCCGGGCGCACGCCGGAGAGAGCGCCCCGGTAGGAGCCCATCGGGGTTCGAATCGCGTCGACTACGTAAGCCTCTGCCACGGCGCGGATTAAACATGACCGCCGTCGTATCCTTGGACCGTGGGCTTCGTCTTGGTAACGATCGCAATGCTTGCGCTGCTGATCGGCGTGCTGGTCGTGGTCGGCCACTTCTACCCGAGCAGCAGCGCCGATCTGGTCGACTGGAAGCCGACCCGCTCACCCCAGGCCGAAGCCGAGAACGAGATCGCCGATATCCAGCAGATGCTCGATGCGCAGAACGAGATGCGGCGTCGCCGCGGTCTCCCCGAGCGCAGCGAGCAGGAGCTGCGCGACGAAGTCGCCGTCGAGGAGCTCGAGCGCCTTCGCAACGACCCTTCTGCCTTCTAGCGGCAGCGCGGGGGCCTGGCGGGCGCGCGAGTCGATATGTCTAGACTCGGATAAGGATTCAGGTGAATGTCTAATCGAGCACCGAGAGGAGCAATCTGATGGCGCTGCAACTTGGCGACGTAGCCCCCGATTTCGAGGCTGAGACGACCGAGGGTCGGATCAAGTTCCACGACTGGATCGGCGATTCGTGGGCAGTGCTGTTCTCGCACCCGAAGGACTTCACTCCGGTTTGCACGACGGAGCTGGGCTACATGGCCAGCATCGAGCCCGAGTTCGCGAAGCGCGGCGTGAAGATCATCGGCCTCTCGGTCGACCCGCTCGACAAACACGAGGAATGGGCCAAGGACATCGAGGAGACCCAGGGCGCCGCGCCCAACTACCCGATCATCAGCGACGCCGACTTCCAGGTCTCGAAGCTCTACGGGATGCTGCCGGCGGACGTCTCCGGCGACGCCGGGGACCGCACCCCCGTCGACAACCAGACCGTGCGCAACGTCTTCGTCATCGGTCCCGACAAGAAGGTCAAACTCATCCTGGTCTATCCGATGACGACCGGACGCAACTTCGACGAGGTGCTGCGCGTGATCGACTCGCTGCAGCTCACCGCCAAGCACAAAGTCGCCACTCCGGCGCAGTGGAACCACGGCGACGACGTGATCATCGCCGGCTCGGTCTCCAACGACGAAGCGAAAGAGATCTACCCGGACGGCTGGGAAGAGCCACGCCCCTACATCCGCATCGTGCCTCAGCCGGAGAAGGCCGGGCAGGCCTGAGGGACGACGTCAGGCGCCGGTTTGCAGGCGGCTGAGCAGATCGCCGAGGATGCGGGCAGTCGCCCCCCATATGAGGTGGCCTTCGACCTCGTAGGTCGGGGTGTGGATCGGGATGCCACGACGGACCAGGCGGCGGATCTCGTAGCTATCGCGCAGCAGGGCTAGCGAGAAGGTAAGGACGGTCTCCACCTCGGCCGGGTTGGGCTCCAGGTTCAGCTCGGCGGGGTGGGGGATGTGGCCGACGAAAGGGTGAACGCGGTAGCCGGTGACGAAAGTGTTGGTAGGTGGCAGGGCGTCGCCCAGCTCGACCGCCGCCGGGTCGAGGCCGATCTCCTCCTGGGCCTCACGCAGCGCGGTCGCCGTGAGGTCGGCGTCGGCTTCGTCCTTGCGGCCGCCAGGGAAGGAGATCTCGCCGGCGTGGCGCCGCAGGTCGGCGCGCCGCTCGGTGAAGACGAGGCCGGGTTCGTCGTCCGGCCAGCCGTAGAGCGGCAGCAGGACTGCAGCGTCAACGCTGGATTTCATCTCGACTGAGACGGCGAAAATCAAGCCTGGCTAGGACGCAGGGAGCGTGGCGTGCTCTGCACGCGAGCGACCGAGGACGACGCCAGGCGCCGGTTTGCAGCCGTCTCAGATGATCACCTGGACGGTGCCGCCGTCCACCGACCAGGCGGCGCCGCTGACGTAGGAGGCGCGCTCGGAGCAGAGGAAGACGATCGCGGCGGCGATCTCGTCCACTGAGGCGAGCCGGCCGATCGGGCGCTTCGCGCCGGCGGTCTCGAGCGCCTCCTTGCGGCTCTCGGCCCCGGACATCTCCGCCGACTGATCGAGCAACCCGCCCTTCTCCATCCACAGCTCGGCCTCGACCGGGCCGGGGCAGATCGCGTTGACGAGCACACCGTCCTTCGCGTGGCGGTCGGCGAAGAGGCGGGAGAGCGAGAGCTCGGCGGCCTTGGCGACCGAGTACTCCGGCATCGCCGCGGAGGGCCGCTTGCCCGCGGTCGAGCAGACATTGACGACTCGGCCCCAGCTGCGCTCGGCCATCGCCGGGATCGCGGCTCGCATCGCCCGCAGCGGCGCCATCACGTTGAGCTCGTACTGAGCGCGCCAGTCCTCGTCGGGCACCTCGTCGAGGTCGCGCCACTGGGCGGTACCGGCGTTGTTGACGAGCACGTCGAGGGAGCCGAAGTGCTCGTTCGCGGCAGCGACAATCAGCTCGCCGGCGTCCTCGACGGTGACGTCGAGGACGAGGTGCGCAGCTCGGCCGCCCGCATCGGAGCCGGCAGCCGCGGCCTCCTCGGTCGCCTCGGTCAGGAGCTCCTCGCTGCGGGCGACCAGCAGGACGCTGGCGCCCTCGGCACAGAGCAGCCGTGTCGTCTCCCGCCCGATCCCGCGGCTGGCGCCGGTGACGACGCAGGCACGCCCGCTCAGCCCGAGGTCCACGCGCTAGCTCTTGCGCCGGCCCTCGAACAGGGCCGGGTCGTCGACGTCGGCGAAGCGGGCCATCGCGTAGGCGAGGTCGGAGGCGCGATTGACGAAGTGGATCACCGTCTCGGAGGCCAGCTCGCCGGCCTCGTTGAGGGCGCTGATGTGACGCTCGGCACGGCGGATCGTGGTGCGGGCGACGTCGAGCTGGGCGGAGAGTTGGTTGCCGCCGGGGATCACGAACTGCGGCGGCAGCTCGACCTCGGCCATGTAGCGGTCGATCCGCTGCTCGAGCTCGGCGACCATCTCCGTGGTGGTGCGGCTGATCCCGTCCTCGAGGCGCTCGGCGGCCTCAGGCGCGGTTGCCAGCTCGGCCCCGGCGACGAAGAGGTCGTCCTGGAGGCGGAGTATGTCAGCTGCTAGCTCCCCCTCGCTTGCGCCGCAGAGCGCGCGTGCCACGCCCAGCTCCGAGCACGCCTCGTCGAGCGCGCCGTAGGCCTCGGTGCGGCCGTGGTGCTTGGGCACCCGGCCCCCGTACCAGAGCGATGTCGTGCCGTCGTCGCCCTTCTTCGTGTAGATCTTCACCACGCGCCCATCCTAAGGGCGGTGTGGTTCAGCCGACCGGGTTGAAGGCGAGGCCGGTCGGCACCTTGGGGAAGAAATAAGTCGACTTCGGCGGCATGTTCTCGTCGCTTTCACAGATCGCCTTCACCTGGTCGACCGGGATAGGGCGGAGGACGAAGGCGACGTCGTATGTGCCCTCATCGAGCAGCGCCAATGAATCCTCGACGCTCTTCGCGTAGCCGACCCCGCGCTTAGCGAGGATGTCGTCCTCGCTCAGCTCGGCGACCCCCTTCAGCACCAACGTCTCGAGGATCGCGGCATCGAGGCGGCGGTAGGCCTCCGGCTTGCCGGCCAGCAGCTGGTCCAGCTCGACGATCGCCTTGTCCTTCAGGCGCAGGCGGAAGCCTTGCTTGTGATGGGAGTCGATGTAGCCGAATACACCGGCGCCCTCCTCGCCGAGCGGATCGAGGCCCTCGACGCCGACCTCCTCGACGTCGAACAGCTCGCGCAGGCCCTCGCCGAAGCGCTTTTGGCGCTCGGGGTCGCCGGCGAAGCCGGAGAGGAGGCGGTGGGTAGGGAAGACGGTGAGGCCAGGATCGTCGAGCCCGGTCAGCGCCATCAGCGTGTAGTTGTGAGGACCCTCGCCGCCGACCTCGTCGCGGTAGGCAAGCGCGGTCTCGTAGCGGTGGTGGCCGTCGGCGATCAGCAGCTGGGCGTTGGCGAGCAGCGCGGTGACCTTCTCGCAGGTCTCCGGGTCGCCGACTCGCCAGAGCCGGGTGACGGTGCCGAGCGCGTCCGTCGTCGCCTCGCCGAACGGCGCTTCCGCTTCGACTTGCGGCGCGACAAGCGGCCAGGGGTCGAGCGTGCTCAGCGAGAAGATCGGCGAGAGGTTGTGGCGGGTGGCACGGGTCAGGTCGAGCCGGTCCTTCTTCGGGCCGGGCAGCGTGCGCTCGTGGGGCAGGATCTGGCCGGCATCGAAATCCTCGACCCCGACGCGGGCGAGGATGCCGTGGCGGGTGCGCGCCTCGCCGTCCGGCCCTGTGTAGTCCTGCTCGATCGCCCAGATCGCTGGCTCGGTGTCGTCGACGAGCGCCCCGTCCGCCTTCCAGCTCGCGATCGCAGCGGCGGCTTCCTCATAGGGGTCGCCAGCGCCGGCGGCTTGTGGCCCGGTCTCGCCATACGGTTTCGGCAGGTCGATCGCGACGGCGTTGTAGGGGGAGCGCTCGAGCAGCTCCTTACGCATGGCGAGGTCGATTACGTCATAAGGCGGCGCGATCACCTGCTGCAGGGACCCAACCTTCGCCAGGTCGTAGTGGAGGGCGTTGAAAGCGCGAACGTCGGCCATGGCCGCGAAACCTAGCGGTTGGCCCTCGGGCGGCTCAGCCAGGGTCGCGACCCCGCTCTACACTGGCCCCAGCGGGGCGTGGCGCAGCCTGGTAGCGCGCGGCCTTTGGGTGGCCGAGGTCCCCGGTTCGAATCCGGGCGCCCCGATTTCAGGGTTTGCCGATTCCGAAGATGAAGACGTCCTTGCCCTTGAAGGTCGTCTCACGCAGCCGACTCATTCCCAGCCGCTCCGCGACGTTGATCGAGCGGGTGTTCTCGCGGCGGATGATCGAGATCAGCTCGGGGACGTCGAGGGTGCGCCAGGTCCAATCGATCGCCGCTTCGCCGGCCTCGGTCGCGTAGCCCTGGCCCCAGGCGTCCCTGGTGAGCTTCCAGCCGACCTCGACGCCGGGCCAGCCCGGCGGGTTCCAGAGTCCTGCCCGGCCGATTGAGGCACCGTCCTCCTCGCGCTCCAGCGCCCACTGGCCGTAGCCGCGCAGTGCCCAGTGGGCAAGATGAGCGGCGATCTCCGCCCAGACCTCTGCCTGGCTGACCGTTTTGCCGCTGCCGAGGTACCTCATCACCTCCGGGTCGGCGGACATCTCCGCGTGGGCGGCCAGGTCGCGTCCCCTCCAGCCCCGCAAGAGCAGGCGCGGGGTCTCCAGTTTGGGCGGGGTTCTTGGACTGATTATGCATACGTAGCATGCGGTGCTTGACCAGTGCCGGAATCCTGCTCTTCCGTTTCGTCGAGGGTGCGCCGCAAGTGCTGCTCGTTCACCCCGGCGGGCCGTACTGGACGAAGAAAGACGAGGGAGCGTGGTCGATCCCCAAGGGAGAATGCGAGGAGGGGGAGCAGCCGCCGGAGGCGGCCCTGCGGGAGCTGAGCGAGGAGCTGGGACCGACCGTGCCGGCGCTTGAGCCGGAGGCGCTGGTCGAGCTGGGCACGGTCCGCCAGAAGGGCGGCAAGCTCGTTCACGGTTGGGCGGCGGAAGCGGAGTTCGACCCCGCGGCGCTCGAGAGCATCTCCTTTGAGATGGAGTGGCCACCGCGCTCCGGCCTCCAGCGCGAGTTCCCGGAGGTCGACCGCGCCGAGTGGCTCGACCCCGAGACCGCCAAGCAGAAGATCAATCCGGCCCAGGCTGCCTTTATCGACCGGTTGCTAGAGCGCCTCGGAAGCTAGCCGCCGACCTATACTCGCCGACATGGCTGATGGTCCCAAATCGCACTCGTCCTCGGGCGAGGGGCCTTCGGGAAGACCGCTGCCGCTCTCGGTGCGCTTGCTCGGGGCCGGGGTGCGCAGCGCTCGCAGCGTCACCAAAGCCGCCGGCATCGATCGCGCGTTGGAGACCGCAGCCGAGGAGGCGATGGTCGCCGCGATCGAGAGCGAGGCGGTTGAACGGGCGCTCTCCCGGGTCCTGAAAGGGCCGGTGGTCGAAGAGACAGTGCAGTCGGCGCTCGACAGCGAGGCGGTCAAGCGCGCCCTGGTCGAGGCGCTCGACAGTGAGCTGGTCGACGAGGTCTGGCGGCGACTGCTGGCCAGCGACGAGGCGCAGCGGCTGGTCGAGCGGATCGCCGAGGCGCCGGAGCTGCGGGCTGCGATCAGCGCCCAGAGCGTCGGCCTGATCGAGGACGTCGGCCACACGATCGGTGACGGCGCTCGCCGTCTTGACAGTGGCTTCGAGCGGCTCGTGCGGCGGATCTTCTTCCGCCGTCGCCGCGAGGAGCCCAGCGAGCGCGCGGGCGCCATCACTCGGGGGCTCGCCCTCGGCTTGGACGCGCTGATCGTCAACCTCTCCTTCTCCGGCCTGGCGGCGATCGCCGCGCTGGTCGCCTCGGTCTTCTCCGGCACGAGCGACGGTGGTGCGTCCGGGATCGCCCTGGCCCTTGGCGGCAGCCTCTGGCTCGTCCTCGGCGCCGTCTACCTGGTCGGCTTCTGGTCGCTGGCGGGGCAGACGCCCGGCATGCGCTTCATCGGCATCAGGCTTGACGTCGATGGTCGTGGTCTCTCGCTGGGGCGCTCGCTGAAACGACTGCTCGGGCTTTGGCTCTCCGTGATCACCTTCGGGATCGGCTTCCTCGGCATCGTCTTCGACCAGCGGCGGCGCGACTGGCAGGACCGCCTCAGCCGCGCCGACGTCCTCTACGTCGAGCGCACGCCGACCCCGGCGCCATGGTCGACTCTGGCCGGCAGGGAGGAGGCCGCGACGCCCACCGGAACGACGAAGGCCCCAGGGGGCCGGGGCCTTCGTACACAGCAGGTTGCTTGACCGCCCGGCCTGGGCGGCTGCTTCTTGCTAGACGGCCCTCGGGCCGGTGGGACCCTCGGACAGCTTGTAGATGATGATGATCGCGAGGGCGAAGACCGCCAGCGACCAGAACGGGTAGGCCGGGATCGAGAGCAGCGCCCCGATCGCGTTGAGCGAGGCGACGAAGATGCCGAACCAGCGACCGAACTCGCCGCCCGAGAAGAGCGAGAAGGCCGCGATCAGCTCGAGCACCCCGATGATCATGATGATCCAACCCCAGGTGTTGAGGCTGCTGAGGATGAACTCGACGTTTTCGGCGAAGAACTTCGAGTCGCCGATAGCGGCGATCCCGTAGACGATGTTCAACACACCCGCGACCAGAAGTAGGACGCCGGCAAAGACCCACCAGCCGCTGATCAAACCCTCGTCGTTGTTCATTAGTAACCCTTTCGTCCGCCTATAGGCAAGGAACTTACGGCCAGCCTATTCGAGGAATGCAGCGGATTTCCTATGTTTGAGCGAGATCTACCGGGCTGGACAAAGAGCGGGTGGCGACCGTAACGCGTTGTCCATGTATGGCTGGAGAGGACGTTGCGGTTGGTGACTACAACTAGTGGCCGCGAAGCTGGAAGCGGGGAGGACGGGGTAGGGAGTCGCCGAGGACGAGCCGGGCCCGGTAGTAGACGGCCTCGTAGGCCTGGGTGTCGAGCTCCCCGGTGCCGGCTTGCTCGCGGCCGGGCTGGGTGTTGCTGCCCTCGGCCGGCCTTCCGCCAGAGGGCTGGCGCAGGACGCCGTTCAGCCTGCCATGCGAGACGAACTTGGTGGTTGGGGGCGGTGCACTCATCGTCTTCCTTTCGTAGTTTGTTGACTATCTAAATCAAGAATAGCAAACGGTCAACCTGGGAAGGGGAGGACGCGTGACCGATCGAAGGGAGGACACGTGACCGATCTGGTGCTCGGCCCGCTGCTGCGTTATGTCTCGCAAGCCGAGGCCACGGTCTGGGTCGAGACCAGCGCCCCCTGCGAGGTCGAGGTGCTGGGGCATCGCGAGAAGACCTTCGGCGTCGAGGGACACCATTACGCGCTCGTTCGGATCGAGGGTCTAGAACCCGGGGGCTTTTACGAGTACGAGGTCACCCTCGACGGCGAGCAGCGCTGGCCACCTCCAGGCGGTGACCTGCCGGCGAGCGCGATCCGCACCCTCGAGCCGGGCAAGCCACTCGACATCTGCTTTGGCTCCTGCCGTGTGGCGCTGCCGCACGAGGAGCCGTACACGCTCTCGAAAGACGAGCACGAAGACGGCCATGAGCTCGATGCGCTCTACGTCCTCGCCCGGCAGATGGTCCGCGACAACCGCGACAACTGGCCGGAGCTGCTCTTCATGCTCGGCGACCAGGTCTACGTCGACGAGGGCTCCCCTCGAGCCCGCGCGCAGATCCGCGCCCGCCGCGACCTCGACCAGCCTCCCGGCGAGGAAATCAAGGACTTCGAGGAGTACACCTGGCTCTACCACGAGAGCTGGGAGGACCCCCTGATTCGCTGGCTCTTCTCGACCGTCTCGATCTCGATGGCCTGGGACGACCACGACATGAGCGACGACTGGAACATCTCGCGCTCCTGGCACGAGGAGATGGACCGCAAGGACTGGTGGCACGAGCGGGCCGTCGGCGGCATCATGAGCTACTGGATCTACCAGCACCTCGGCAACCTCTCGCCCCGCGAGCTCGACGACAACGAGGTGTACGCCCAGGTGCGGGGCAATCCCGACGCGACCAATGTCCTGCGCGAGTGGGCGAAGGAGATCGACTCCACCGCATCGGGGACGAGGTGGAGCTTCTGCCGCGACCTCGACGGCGTACGGACGATCTTCATCGACTCGCGCGCGGCACGGGTCTCTGACCGACGAGCGCCGCTCGATGTTCGACGACCGGGTCTGGGAGTGGATCGTCGACCATGCCAGCGGTGACTTCGACCACCTGCTGGTCTGCACGACGGTGCCCTACCTGCTCTCTCCTGCTTTCCACGACCTCGAGGCCTGGAACGAGCGTCTCTGCGACGGCGCCTGGGGTGGCCTGGTCGCGAGCGGAAGCGAGAAGCTGCGCCGTGCCGCCGACTTCGATCACTGGGCCGCCTTCCAGTTCTCCTTCCAGCGCCTGCGCGAGCTGCTCGAAGAGGTCGGCTCAGGCAAGCGCGGCAAGCCGCCGGCCTCGATCGTGATCCTCTCCGGCGACGTCCATCATGCCTACCTCTGCGACGTCGCCTTCAGGCGCGAGGCCGAGGTCGAGAGCAGAGTGGTGCAGGCGGTCTGCTCGCCCTATCGAAATCCACTGGACGAGAATGAGCGCAGGGCGATCCGGCTCGGTTTCAGTCGTCCCTTCAGCCGGTTCGCTCGCGCCCTGGCCCGCCTCTCGGGCGCGCCCGACCCCGGCATTCGGTGGCGCCTGCTCGAGGGGCCGTACTTCGACAATCAGGTGGGAACGGTGCGGCTCGACGGCCGCGAGGCGATCGTGCGGCTCGACAAGACGGTCGCCGGCGAGGAGGACGAGAAGTCGCTGGAGAAGACTTTTGAGCGACGATTGACCTGATGGCGAGTTGGGGCGGGGCACCACCCGGCAAGATGCGCCCCGCCCCGTCGCCCCTTCAGGCGGCTGCAGAAACCTCTGCGTCGCCGCCGCCCTGCGGGTCGCGGGGAGTCGAAGCCCCGTTGCCGTCGGACGATGGCGCACCGCTGAAGCTCTTGGTCTGGCCGGGCCGGAGGTAGACGATCTGTCCCTCGCGCAGCTCCAGCTTCTGGAGTTCGGGGCGGGTCAGCTGGGCCCAGACCTCGGTGCCGTCGCCGAGCGTGAACTCGACCCGGATCTCGAAGCCGAGCGCGACGATGCGCTGCACCATCGCCTCCTCCGTCCGCTCGTCGGGATCGAGCACGACGTCCATGTCGTGTGGCCGCACGAAGTGATCGCCGAGCCGGTTGACCTCGCCGACGAAGCTCATCACGAACTCGTTGGCGGGATGCTCGTAGAGATCGCCCGCGGTGCCGGACTGCTCGACGCGTCCCTCGTTCATCACGACCAGTTGCTCGGCGACGTCCATCGCCTCCTCCTGATCGTGGGTGACGAAGATCGTCGTCACGTGCATCTCGTCGTGGAGGCGGCGCAGCCAGGTGCGCAGGTCCTTGCGTACCTTGGCGTCGAGCGCGCCGAAGGGCTCGTCGAGCAGCAGCACCTGCGGCTCGACCGCCAGCGCCCGCGCCAGCGCCATGCGCTGGCGCTGGCCGCCTGAGAGCTGATCGGGATAGCGCTCAGCGAGCCCGTCGAGCTGGACCAGGCGCAGCAGCTCGTGCACCCGATCGCTGATCTCGGGCTTCTTCCATTTGCGGATCTTCAGCCCGAAGCCGACGTTGCCGAACACGGTCATGTGCTTGAAGGCGGCGTAGTGCTGGAAGACGAAGCCGACCTCGCGCTTCTGAGCCGGCGTCGTCGTCGCGTCCTGGCCGTTGATCACGACCTGGCCCGCATCGAGATCCTCGAGCCCGGCGATCGCTCGCAGCAGCGTCGACTTGCCGCTGCCGCTCGGCCCGAGCAGCGCGGTGAGCGAGCCGTCGGGCACGTCGATAGAGACGTCGTCAAGAGCCTGAAAGTCACCGAAGCGCTTGTGCGCTCCCTCGACTGCGATTCCCATCAGGAACCCTCCTTCGTGTTAGAGGTGGTTACCGCCAGCTCAGCCGCGGGCAGCGAACCGCCGCCGCTCGCCTTCGCCTTGCGGCCGCCGACACTCATCAGCAGCAGCGTGGTCAGGGCGAGCAGGGCGAGGACGATCGCGCCGGCGTAGGCCGCTTCCTCCTGGAACTGCTCGAAGGCCTTGGCGACGAACAGCGGCATAGTTTCCGTCTCGCCTGAGATCGAACCCGAGACGATCGTCACCGCGCCGAACTCACCGAGCACGCGGGCGGTGGTCAGCACGACGCCGTAGGCGACGCCCCAGCGGATTGCCGGCAGGGTGATCCGCCAGAAGGTCTGCCACCCGTTTGCCCCGAGGGTCGATGCCGCCTGCTCCTGCTCGGTGCCGATCTCCTGCAGCACCGGAACCGTCTCCCTGACCACGAAGGGCAGCGAGACGAAGATGCTGGCCAGGACCATGCCCGGCCAGGAGAAGAGCACCTCGATGCCCCATTCGGCCATCGTCGGACCGAACCAGCCGGTGTTGCCGTAGAGGAGGTAGAGCGAAAGGCCGACGACGATCGGTGAGACCGCGAAGGGGAGGTTGATGATCCCGTCGACCACCGCGTTGCCCTTCCATTTGTGGCGGACGAGCAGCAGCGCGCAGCCGACGCCGAAGATGGTGTTCAGCGGCACTGCGACCGCGACCATCAGCAGGGTCAGCTGGATCGCGTGCAGGGCCTCCGGTGAGGTCATCGCTTCGACCGGCGGCCCAAGGCCGTGCTCGAAGGTCTTGTAGAAGATCATTCCGACTGGGGCGAGCAGCAGCAGGCCGAGGTAGCCGAACGCCAGGCCGCGCAGGCCCCACTTGGCGGGAGCGGTGGGGGTCATCAGCTCCCTCCTCCCAGCTGGGAGCGGCTGATCACGCGGTTGACCGCGCGAACCAGGATGCCGCGCTTCTCACCGTGCGCTCCGGAGTGGGCGAAGAGGCTGACCGCGATCAGCATCAGGACTGAGAGCGCCAGCAGCACCACCGAGACAGCGGAAGCGCCGGCGGTGTTCCCCGACTCGATCTGGCTGCGGATGAAGACCGAGGAGACCTCGGTATCGAAGGGGATGTTTCCCGTGATCAGGATCAGCGAGCCGTACTCGCCCAGCGCCCGGGCGAAGGCGAGCATCACTCCGGCGACGACGCCCGGCAGCAGGTTGGGGAAGATGATGCGGCGGAAGGTGGTGAAGCCACCCGACCCGAGCGAGGTCGCCGCCTCCTCCATCTCACGGTCCATCTCCATCAGCAGCGGCTGCACCGAACGGACCACGAAGGGCAGGGTGATGAAGCAGAGCGCCACCACAATGGCCACCCTCGTCCCGGCGACGTCGAGGCCGATCGGGCTTTTTGCGCCATAGAGGGTGAGCAGCGTGAGGCCGGCGACGATCGTCGGCAGCGCGAAGGGGAGGTCGATCAGGGCGTTGACGGCGGCCTTGCCGGGGAAGTCGTCGCGGACCAGGACCCAGGCGATGATCGTGCCGAAGACGGCGTTGATCGCGACCACGATCAGCGAGCAGACGACGGTCAGCTTCAGCGCCGCCATCGCCTGGTCGCCGGTGACCGAGCTCCAGAAGGCGTCAAGTCCTCTCGAGAGCGACTCGTCGACTACCGCCGCTAGCGGCAGCAGAACCATCAGGGACAGGTAGAGGACGACCATGCCGCGGCCGAGGCCGGTGCCGACCCCGGGCAGGCGGATGCTTGCCCGGGGTGCTGCCTGTACTGGGGGGATGCTTGCCGGGTGCGCGTCCATCAGCCGCTCGTCGAGACTCCGAGTTCTTTCTCGATCTCGGCCACGGAGCCGGTTTCATCGTCGAAGAACTCGTCGTTGACTTTTTCCCAGCCGCCGAACTCGGCAATCGTGAACAGGTCCTCGGGGGTCGGGAACTGTTTCGGGTCGACCAGGCTCTTGTTGGCCGGGCGGTAGCCGTTCTCGGCCCACAGTTCCTGGCCGGCGTCCGACCAGATGTAGTCGAGGAACTTCTGGGCCGCCTCGGGTGCGTCCTTGGTGACCGCGATCGGGGTCTCGATCAGGATCGTGCTGGGCGGGATCACGTAGTCGACGTCTTCGCCCTCCTCCTGGGCCTTGATCGCCTCGTTCTCGTAGCCGAGCAGAACGTCGCCCTCACCCTGGGTGAAAGCGGCGAGCGCGTCGCGGGCACTGCCCGGCTGCACCACCGTCTTCTCCAGCACGGTCTTCACCGCCGCGAGCGCCTCCTGGGGCGTTTTGCCCTGGTGCAGCTGCGAGCCGTAGATCGCCATGATGTTCCAGCGGGCGGCACCGGAGCTGAACGGGTTGGGGGTGATGATCTCGACGTCCTTGGTGAGCAGGTCGTCGAGCGACTCCAGGCCCTCGGGGTTGCCCTTGCGAACGGTCATGACGACGACCGAGTCCTGGGCGATTCCCTTGTATTTATTTTGATTCCAGTCGGGGGCGACCTGACCGGATTCGACCAGGCGGATCATGTCGCCGCCCTGCGCGAAGTGGACGACGGACGCGGGCTGGCCCGCCTCGACCGCACGACTCTGGTCGCCGGAGGCTCCAAATGAGTTGCTGAAGCTGACGTCGGCGCCCGCCGAGGTGCCCTGGAAGCCAGGCTCGAGGCTTTCCTCGTAGACGGCCTCCGGGGTGGAGTAGCCGACGATGTCGAGCTTCCCGCCACTGGACGAGCCGGAGGCACTGTCGTCGCTGCCGCCGCATCCTGCTGCGGCGACTGCAATTGCAAGCGCGAAGAGGGCGGCCAGGAGGCCGATGCTCACGCTGCGACGCCGGGTGTCCTTGCGAGCGTTCCCCATGGAGAGAAGTTCCTTTCTTTTCTGACTGACTTAGTTTCTTGACTGACTTAGTACTAAAGAAGGCGGGCAGAGTAGCACAAAGCTGATCGGAAAAGTGGGGATTGAGCTGGCAGCGCGGAATAGACTGCGCCGGCAATGAGCGTCGACGTCGTGAGAACGCCGGAAGAGAGCCTCGAGGGCCTGCCCGACTTTCCCTTCGGGTCGAGCTACCACGAGGTGGACGGACTGCGGCTCGCCTATCTAGATGAGGGGGAGGGGCAGCCGGTCGTCTTCTTCCACGGCGAGCCGACCTGGTCGTTCCTCTGGCGCAAGGTGATCCCGCCGGTGCGCGACGCCGGCTATCGCTGCATCGCCCCCGACTACGCCGGCTTCGGCCGCTCCGACAAGCCCACCGACCTCGGCTGGTACACCTACGACCGCCACGTCGAGCTGATGGCGAAGCTGCTGGAGGAGCTCGATATCCGCGACGCGACAGCGGTCGTTCACGACTGGGGTGGGCCGATCGGGCTGCGACTAGCGGTGGAGCATCCGGATCGCTTCTCCCGCTTGGTGATCATGGACACGGGCCCGTTCACCGGTCACCAGCAGATGAGCGAGACCTGGCTCCAGTTCCGCGAGTTCGTCCGCGGCAACGAAGACGTCCCGGTCGGCTTCCTGGTCCGAGGCGGTTGCAAGAACGACCCAGGGGACGAGGTGATCGCCGCCTACGAGGCTCCTTACCCGACGCCTGCGTCGAAGGCAGGCACCCGCGCCTTCCCGCTGATCCTGCCGACCGAGCCGGATTCGCCCGGCGCGGAGGAGGGCCAGCGGGTCGCCGACGCGCTGCGCACGGACGAGCGGCCGGCGCTGGTTCTCTGGGCCGACTCCGACCCGGTGCTTCCCTTCTCGGTCGGCGAACGGGTGGCCGAGCGACTCAATTACCGGGCGCCACGCAAGGTTGCCGACGCCGGCCACTTCCTCCAGGAGGACGCCGGGCCGGAGATCGGCCGCACGATCGCCGACTGGCTCCGCGACGGCGGCTAGCCGGCGGGGGCGAGCGTCGGCGCGGGACTTTCCTGTGCCAGCTTGATGGCGATCGCGTTCAGCTCGTCGCCGCAGCGCCCTGCGAGCAGGTTTACCCGCCGCGGCGCATCGTCGCCCTCGAGCCAGGTCACCGTGCCCGGCCAGTAGGGGCCCGGCGGGCGGCCGGGGTGGTGGAAGGCCGAGGCGAAGATCCAACTGCCCGAGTTGTGCAGGCTGCCCCCACCCGGCAGCGCCCATTCGGCCTCGTCCGCTCGGGGGCCGGCCCTGTGTGTGTGACCGGTGATCATGTGGGTGGCGCCCAGCTGAAACCGGCGTGCCAGCTCGGTCGCGGCGTCGATCCCGCTGCGCGAGATCGCTCCTCCGGAGAGGTTGGCGGAGAACTCGGCGTCGAGCAGGCGGTTGAGAGTCCAGACGACGGCGGGGATGCCGGCGGCAAGCGCGGTGCGCGTGGCATGGCGGCGGATGCGGCCATTACCTCCATCCGGCGTCGAGATCCTTCGCCAGGCTCGTTCCGAGGGCCTTGCCGCCTTGCGCGCCAGACCCGACTGGGCGAACCCGAACGAGAGGCCGTAGATGGGGCGTAGGACCCGCTCGTAGTCCTCGGGGGTCGCGGCCTGGGGTGGTGAGCCGAAGCCGCGCATCATCGCCGCCGCCGCGAGGCACTCCATTCGCGGCAGACTCATGTGGCAGTCCATGTAGTGGCCGTGGGTCGCGTAGAAGTCCTCGCGCAGCCAGGCGCCGGGGTAGGAGACGGCGAGCCGAGCCTCCCCGAGCCAACCGTCGATCCGCGCCAACGGTCCCGTATGCAGCTCGCCACGGTGCTCGAGCCCGAGCGGCACGCCGGCGAGCGCCAGCTCCTCCAGCAGCGGCTCGGCGAGGCGGTGGTCGTGATTGCCAGGCACGAGCAGGACCTCTCGTCCCCGCATCGCTTCTCCGAGGTCCTCGAAGAAGGGCCGCGCCACCTCCAGCATCGGCGCCAGCGGTCGTTCGCGCAGCTCGAGCGCGTCGCCAAGCAGAACGAGCCGGTCGGCACCCGCGATCTCGCCGAGCAGGACCTGGCGAATCTCGGCGTCGCGCAGCAGGTCCTCGCCGAAGGCGCTGCCGAGGTGGAGGTCGGAGACGATCGCCGTGCGCACACGCTCAACTTACTTCCTGGCTGGTCAGCCAGTCCCCGGCTAGACTTCTCGCATGCACAGCCTCAGCGAGGAGCGCCTCGCGCCCGCCAACGGAATCGAGATCGCCTACCAGGAGATCGGCGACCCGGACGGTGAGCCGCTCTTCCTGATCATGGGCCTGGGCACCCAGATGCTTGCCTGGGACGAGGCTTTCTGCGCAATGCTGGCCGAGCGTGGGTTCCGGGTCGTGCGTTTCGACAACCGCGACATCGGCCGCTCGACGATGATCGACTCGGCGGGCATCCCGAAGCGCGTCGACATCTTCGTCGGCCGCCGCTCGACCGCGGCTTACCGACTCTCGGACATGGCGGCCGACGCGGCCGGGCTGATGGACCACCTCGGGATCGACTCGGCCCACGTGGTCGGCGCCTCGATGGGCGGGATGATCGGCCAGACGCTGGCGATCGAGCAGCCTGAGCGGGTTCGCTCGCTGGTCTCGATCATGTCGACGACCGGCAACCGCCTGGTCGGCACGCCGACCCCGAAGGCCTACGCCCTGCTGCTCTCCCACTTCCCTCGCGACAGGCACGCCTACGTCGAGCGCGTCGTCAAGACCTTCGAGCTGATCGGCTCGCCCGCCTTCGCGATGGACGAGGAGCGGCTGCGGGAGATCGCGGGCAGGATGTACGAGCGTTCCCACAATCCCGCCGGCATCATGCGCCAGATTCACGCGATTTCGTCCTCCGGTAGTCGCACGCGGGCCCTCGGCGACCTGACCCTGCCGGTGACCGTGATCCACGGCACCCGCGACCCGCTGATCCGGCCCAGCGGCGGTCGCGCCACAGCCCGCGCCATCCCCGGCGCCCGCCTACGCATGGTCGAGGGCATGGGCCACGACTTCCCCGAAGCGCTCTGGCCGATCTTCGTCGACGAGATCGCCGATACCGCTGCCCGTGCCGGCTGGCACGCGGCAGCGAAGCAGCCCGCCTAACGCGCGCTGGAGCGCGCGGCGCCTATGCGGCTGAGAGGAGTCGAACCTCCACGGAGTTGCCTCCACACGGACCTGAACCGTGCGCGTCTACCAGTTCCGCCACAGCCGCCGGAAGCAGGCAATCTACCGCCTGGCGCCCCCCGCCCGGGCCCTGGCGACGAGACAAGCCGCCGTCCGCGCTCGCTAGAATGGCGTCCCCCGCGCCGCTATCGTCTAGGGGACTAGGACGCCGGATTCTCAGTCCGGAAACCGGGGTTCGAATCCCCGTAGCGGTATGGCTCTGTGGAGCCAAGTGCATCCGTGGATTACCAGCATGTTTGCGGAGGTAGTGCGACCCTCGCCGTGTACGGATACGCGGGGCTCCAGGCACTTCTGGCGAGAAGTGCCTGGAACGCTGAAGGCCGGTTCGACGGCATTGCGGGTTGCATCTGCTTCAGGTCGCGAGACCCCGTGTCCTCACCCACGAGATTAGCTGGCCACTTTGGAAGAAAGTGCCTCAAATGAAGCTAGATTGAGCCGACTATGCCTTCCAAGAATCCGCGAAGCGTCGTTCCTCCCAGGGGACAACGATGAACATTCGAATCGTCTGGCGCGGCCTGCTCGTCCTGCTGTTGGACGCCTTCTCCCTGCTGCTGCTCTCCGAGCTGCTCGCCGGCTTTGTTCTGGACGGTGCCCTAGCCGCACTTGGGGCGGCGGCGGTCATCGGCCTCCTCAACGCGCTGATCTGGCCTGTCCTGGCGCGCATCGCGCTGCCGCTCACGGTCCTCACCCTGGGCGGCGCGGCGCTGCTCCTCAACGGCGTTCTTGTCACCTTCGCCGTCGACCTCTTGCCGGGCGCCCATCTCGACGGCGTGCTCGAGGGCATCGTTGTCACGATCGCGATGGCGGCGCTGACCGCGGGCTTCTACTCGCTGCTGGCGATCGATGAAGACGACTCCTGGTACCGCAACGTCGTCGGCCGGCAGATGCGGCGGCGGGGGCAGCGCGTGGAGAGCGAGGTACCAGGCGTCCTCTTCCTTGAGATAGACGGGCTCGCCCACGACGTCCTGCACCGGGCACTGGCCGCCGGCGACGCTCCCAACCTCGCTGCCTGGCTGCGCCGGGGCTCTCACCGGCTCAGCAGGTGGGAGACCGACTGGTCCTCGCAGACCGGCGCCTGCCAGGCCGGCCTGCTGCACGGCTCCAATGAGGACATGCCCGCCTTCCGCTGGTGGGAGAAGGATCGCGACGCGGCGATCGTCACCAACCACCCGCGCGACGCCGAAGAGCTGGAGCGGCGGCGCTCCGACGGGCGCGGGCTGCTGCATGCCGGCGGCGCCAGCCGCGCCAACATCCTCTCCGGCGACGCGCCGCACTCGATGCTGACGATGAGCACGGTGCTGCATCGCCGCCGACCGATCGGGGTCGACTACGCGGCCTACTTCGCCCGGCCCTACGCGGTCGCCCGCACGCTGGTGCTGGCGATTACGGACATCCTCCGGGAGCGCCGGGCGGCGCGCCGGCAGGCTCGCGACGACGTCCGTCCGCGGATAGCCCGCTCGCGCTCCTACGCCGCAGTGCGCGCCTGGGCCACCGTGGTCCAGCGCGACCTCCAGGTCGCCAGCGTCGTCGGCGACGTCCTCGCCGGCCGCCCGCTCGTCTACACGACCTTCCTCGCCTACGACGAGGTCGCCCACCACTCGGGGATCGAACGCGACGATTCCCTCACCGTGCTGCGCGACCTCGACCGCCAGATCGTCAGGATCGCCCTCGCCTGCGATGACGCGCCGCGCCCTTACCGTCTGGTCGTGCTCTCCGATCACGGCCAGTCGCAGGGGGAAACCTTCCGCGACCGCTACGGCGAGACCCTCGAGGACCTGGTGCGCTCGGCCTGCGACCCGGAGAGCACGATTGCTGTCGAGGAGGGCGAGGACGACGCGCTCGCCTACCTCAGCGCCGGCCTCACCGAGGTCGCCCGTGATGACACGATCGCGGCGCGCACGGTTCGCACGGCGACTCGCGGCCGCCGTGACGACGGGGTGGTGACGCTGGACGGCGACGTCCGCGAGGAGGTGGATCGGGCGCACGGGGGCGAGGCGCCGGAGCTCTCCGTGATGGCCTCGGGTTGCCTCGGCTTGATCAGCTTCCCCCGCGAGCCAGGCCGGGTGTGCTTGGAGCGGCTCGAGGCGATCTACCCGCTGCTGGTCCCGGTTCTCCGCGACCACCCCGGGATCGGCTTCATCCTGGTCCGCTCGGAGCGCCGTGGGGCGATCGCGATCGGGGCGCAAGGCACCCACTTCCTCAGCGAGCGGCGGGTGGAGGGTGAGGATCCGCTCGAGCCATTCGGCCCCCACGCCGCCGACCACCTGCGGCGCACCGACGCTTTCCCGCACTGCGCCGACCTGATGGTCAACAGCACCTACTGGCCGGAGTTCGGCGAGGTCGCCGCCTTCGAGGAGCTGGTCGGCTCGCACGGCGGCATGGGCGGGACCCAGGCGCACCCCTTCGTGCTGCACCCCGCCGAGCTCGCCTGGCCGGAGGAGGACGTCGTCGGCGCCGAACGGGTGCACCGGGTCTTCCGGGGCTGGCTCGCCGGCCTCGGGCACGATGGTTACGCCAGCGAGGTCGCCTCGCCGGGAGCCAGCACCCGCAGCTCCGACTGAGGCGCCAGCTCGCGCATCCAGGCGGCGAGCTCGCGCGGGGGCGAATGCAGTGGCCCGGGACGCAGCCGCGCCAGACCGAGCGGATAGAGCGTTCCCCAGTGGATCGGCACCACTGCCCGTGGCGAGAGCAGGGCCGCGGCCCGCGCCGCCCGCTCGGGGTCGAGGTGGCCGGCGCCGATGTTCGTGCCCCAGCCCCAGATCGGCAGTAGGGCGAGGTCGAGATCGCCGGCGCCGATCGCCTCCATGCCGTCGAAGAGGTCGGTGTCGCCGGCGAAGTAGATGCGCTGCTGTCCGCTCAGCTCGAAGCCGACCGCTTGCGAGGCGCGCTCGAAGCGCCGCCCGCTGGGTGGGTGGTTTGCCTCGGTGGCGGTCACGCGAACGCCGCCGACATTGGCGGCGTCGCCGGGGGCGAGCTCGCGGACGTCGCCGAAGCCAAGCTGCTCGAGGAAGTCCCCGGCCCCCGGCGCGGCGAGGACCGGTACGGCCCGGCTCAGCCGGCGCAGCGAGGGACCGTCGGCATGGTCGTGGTGCAGGTGGGAGATCAGCAGCGCGTCGATGTTCTCCGCCAGCTCTGGGTCTGGAGGGGCCCCCTGGCGGCGCAGCGGGCCGATCCGGTGCCGCAGCACCGGATCGGTGAGCAGGCGGACGCCGTCCATCTCGACCAGGACGGTCGCGTGGCCGACGTAGGTGACCCGAGCCCCCGCGGTCATCCTGCGACTCGCTCGTGGCCGTGTCGGGGGTGCCACGTATCGTCCGCGGTCCCGATGAGTCCAAGGCACGTGATCCGAGGGCGGCTGCGACGGCCCGGTCGCGAGAGTGCGGCTGCCCAAGAAGAAGTGATCGAGATCGATCCGGCCGAGCTGAGTGGGATGTTCTCTGCTCCGGCCTGGCTGCGGGACCTCGGCTTCACCGCCTGGCTGTTGGTCGGGGTGGGCGCGGCACTGGTCGGGGCGATCTTTCTGCTGGCGCAGACGCAGACGATTGTGATGCCGGTGGTGACGGCGGCGATCGTCGCCTCGGTGACCGTGCCCCTGGTCGACTGGGTGAAGCGGCGCGGGGTGCCGAGGGGAGCCGGTGCGGTGCTCGTTTTCCTCGGGATCGTCCTGATCGGCGTCGGCGTGGGCGTCATCGTCATGAGCGGCATCGCCAGCCAGGCTGACAGCCTCAGCGAGAGACTCCACGCCGGGGCGGACGAGATCGAGTCGTGGGTCCGGGACCTGGGCGTGGCTTCGTCCATCGCCGCGGACGCGAACCAGGACGCGAGCGCCTCGATCAGCGCCGGCTTCAGGGCATTGACCGACGGCCTCCTCGGCGGGGTCGACAGGCTGGCCTCGCTGGCCGTCTTCCTCTCCTTCGCCGCCCTCAGCCTCTTCTTCATGCTCAAGGACGCGCCGACGATCGGCAGGTTTGTCGAGCGCCATCTCGGCATGCCGGTGACGCTCGCGCATACTGTGCTGGCGCAGGTGTCTCGCTCCCTGCGCGGCTACTTCGTCGGGGTCACTATCGTGGCTGCCTGGAGCGCGTTGCTGGTCGGCGCCGGGGCGCTGTTGCTCGGGGTGCCGCTGTCGGGGACGATCGCCGTCGTCACCTTCGTCGGTGGCTACGTCCCTTATCTCGGCGCCTGGGCGGCGGGGGTGTTCGCGGTTCTGATCGCCCTGGGCGGCCAGGGGCCCGAGGCGGCGGTGGCGATCGCGGTCATCGTCCTCCTCGCCAACGGCGTGCTCCAGCAGCTGCTGCAGCCGATCGCCTACGGCGCTGCCCTCGACCTCCACCCCCTGGCGGTTCTGATCGTCACCATCGCCGGTGGCTGTCTCTTCGGCACCATCGGCCTCATCCTCGCCGCTCCCCTCGTCTCCGCAGCGGTAAGGATCTCTGCCGAGCTCACCGCCTCCCGCTCGTCGGCAGAGCAAGCCGAGCCCGGGCCGGCCGGCTCTCAATGATTCGGATGAAGATTCTTTACTTGTCCCTTGGAGCCGACTAGGGTCTTTCTTGGCGAGCAGCTCCGAGGCTGCCGGTTCAGATTGGAACGGAGCCGCACCGCCTTCAAAAGGAGGTTCAAGATGGAGGCTGGTCAGAGTTCAAGGCCACCCGCCGGAGGCGAGCGTTCTACCTGGATCGCATTTGCAGGAGTGATGATGGTGATCCTCGGCTCCCTCGATGCGATCTGGGGGCTGGCGGCGATCCTCAACGATGAAGTCGTCGTAGTCGGCGGCCACGGCGCCCTGATCTTCGACATCACCACCTGGGGCTGGTTTCAGCTGATCCTTGGCGTCGTCATCGGGCTTACGGGCCTCGGTCTGCTCGTCGGCAATGAGGTGGCTCGCGTCCTGGGCATCTTCCTCTTGGCGATCAACGCAGTTCTGCAAGTCGTCTGGTTCCCGGCAGCGCCGCTGTGGGCGTTCCTGATGATCGTCCTCGACGTCGTGATCATCTACCAGTTGACCGTCAACTGGACTGAGCGGGAGGTATGACCGTGCTGCTCGCAGACATCAGCTTTGGCGAAGGACTGCTCTTCATCTTTGAGTTCTTTTTGCTCTTCGCCTGGATCTGGATTCTGATTTCGATCATCGGGGACCTCTTTCGCGACCACGAGTTGTCAGGGGTGGCGAAGGCCGTCTGGGTGTTCTTCTTGGTCTTCCTGCCGTTCCTCGGGGTGCTGCTCTATCTGATCGTTCGCGGCGATGGGATGCGCGACCGCACGATCAAGGCCCAGACCGAGGCCAAACAGCATTTCGATTCATACGTCCGCGAACAGGCCCACGCCACGCCCGCTGACGAACTGCACAAGCTCAACGAGCTGAAGGAAAAGGGCGCCCTTTCGGCCGAGGAGTTCGACCAGGCAAAGTCGAAGTTGCTTGCCTGAGTACCTGTGACTCCAGGGCCCGATCCTGCCAGCTCGCAGGGAATCGGCAACACGCGGTTGGCGTTCGTTCTCGCGATGGCGATGTTCGTGCTCGTCGTCGACACCTCGTTGATGAACGTCTCGATCTCGGCCGTGGTCGGGGATCTCGATACGACCGTCAGCAGTGTCCAGTCGGCGATCGCGCTGGAGGCCCTGGTCTCTGCGGCGTTCATCTTGATCAGCAGCAAGATCGGCGACCTGATCGGGCGAAAGCGCGCATTTGTGCTGGGCCTGCTGGGCTATGCGACCGGCGCCTTGGCAATGACGCTGGCTCAAGGCCTCGGCGTGATCGTCGTCTTCTGGGCGATCATCGGCGGTCTGGGCGCTTCCTTGCTGCTGCCCGCAATGCAGTCACTGATTCGCGGTAACTTCGAGGGCGCGGCACAGAAGAAGGCGTATGCCTTGGTCGGCGCGTCGGCCGCCGTCGCGGCGGCGGTTGGACCGCTGCTCGGCGGCTTCGTGACGACCTTCCTCTCATGGCGGGTCGGCTTCTTCCTCGAGCTGGTCGTGATCGGGGTCGTCCTGCTCAACATCAAGCTCGTCCGCGACGTCCCCTACACCGGCCCCCGCCAAATCGACGGAACGGGGGCCGTCCTCTCGGTCATCGGCATGGGCGGCGTGGTCCTGGGGATTTTGATCTGGCAGGAGGGAGGCGAGTTCGTCGGGCTGACCATCGCGATCGGCGCGCTCGCGCTCTGGGCGTTGGCCCGCTGGCTGGTGCGCCGTCGCCACGAAGGGGCGGCGACCCTGCTCGACCCAGACCTATTCCGGCATCCCAACTTCAGGATCGGAATCTCCCAGCAGGCGCTCCAGAACATCACCCTGGGCGGGGCGATGATCGCGCTGCCGATCTTTCTCCAGATTGCTCTCGAATACAACGCGCTGGAGACCGGCCTGACCCTCGCTCCGCTCTCTCTGACGATGTTTGGGGCAGCGATTCTCGCGGGGCGGAAGGCCGGGGACCGCCGCCCCGCCGCGATCATCCGCGTGGGCTTTGCACTCAGCACCCTTGGCATGGCATTGCTCGTCCCGATCGTGCCTGAGGCGGACTCCGGCTGGTATCTGGTCACCCCACTGGTGCTGGCCGGAGCCGGGCTCGGGCTGCTGGTTTCCCAGCTCAACAACTACACGCTCGCCCCGATCGATGAGGAGCGGATCAGCGAGGCGGCTGGGGTGAATTCGGCGGCGGGGTCCTTCGGGCTCTCGTTCGGACTGGCGATGGCCGGGGGCGTGCTTTTGGCAGTCCTCTCGCTCAGTTTCACCCACATGACCGAAGCAAGCACCGTGATCCCAGCGGACCAGCAGCAACAGATCGCGGAGAAGCTCGACGAAGACGCGGAAGTGACGAGCAGCGCGAAACTCGAACAGCTGCTCGCCGAAGAGCCAGAGGCGGTTCAGGATGAAGTCCTCAGCATCAACACGGATGCGACGAACCGCTCCCTGCAGGTGGCTCTGTTGGTTCCGATCATCGCCGGCCTGATCGGGCTTTTCAATTCCTTCCGGATGATGCGGTTGCGGGAAGTGGAGCCGTCAGCGTCGATCGAGGGGGCGATGTTGGGCTGACGAGTCCCCGGCCTCTGGCCATGCCGGAGGCATGGCGATCACCTAGAAGGAGTCCATGTATGGACTCGCCGCTGGCTGGTCGACCCGAGTAGTGTCACGCACTTGGATCTCACGCTGGGACTTGCGATCTGGGGCGCTGCGACCGGCACGGCGGCGACGGCGGGGGGCACCTTCGCCCTGCTTCGGGACCGGCCCAGGATTTCGGCGAGGCAGACCTTCGAAGTGAAACCGACGGGGAACGCTTGGGAAGAGGCGATCATCGTCCTGCTCGTAGTGAACGAGGGTAGACAGCCCTTGGCTCTGGTTGACGCCGGCTTTGCCATGACGTTCGTGGAGCATGGTCATTGGCCGCGGCAACGCCGCCTGGCGGGGTCCGCGTACGGCAACACGAAGGGGCCTGAGTTCCCGGTCCGGGTCGAGCCTGGCGCCTCGATCGAGGTTCGTATTGGTGTTTCCGCCGTCAGAGTCGAGCCGGGGTATCTGCCGCAGGGATTCGCCGAGGACTCTCGCGGGAAGGTCGTGATGGCCAAGCCCGCCATGACTATGGAGGTTCTGCGACAGCTACCCGGAGTACGCCCGGAGCAGCTTTCACAGGGGGCAGGGTGGGGGCAATAACACACCGGAAGAAGGCGGTAACGGCGTGGGAGACGAAGAGGCGAAAACCGCTCTAGTAGCGGTACTGATTTCAGCTCCCGCCCGGCGCGGGGCTTTCTCATGTGGCTCAGCGGCGCAGGGCTCGGCTCAGCCGGGTCTTCACGTTGAAGGCCGCAAGGGTCAGCCGCTCGGCGGGTGAGCCGGGGGACGGGAGGGGGCCGAGCTGCTAAACGGGGCATAGTGCGCTCAGGGAACAATCCGATCGTCGACATGGCGGAGACAGTGGTCGCTGACTACTTCGGTGTTGAATCGGAGCCCCCTAACCAAAGTCTTACGACGTAAGACCAAGGACGGTAAGTGAATCCAGGTCACGGCCATGCGCGTACGAAATCCACTCGCCGAGCCCTCTCGGCGCTCCGAACCCTTAAGTTCGACTACATGGCTGTGGTGATTTTTGAGGTCGACATGGAGCTTGTCGAGGTTGTGAATCCCGCTGGCAGGAGTCAAGGCCCACATGGGATGGTCAAAGACCTGGCAAGCCCACCGACCTTTCAGTCACCAAGAATTTGCTGGGCGATCCGCGGGTCTGGCGCATCCCTGCCTCGGAGCTCGTCTGATGCTGGGTGTGGGACTCCTGATAGATCCAGAGCCCGGATAGGTGCCTCATAACTTCGTTCGGATACGGAAGTCACCTTCCAAGGATCGCCCTCTCTGAGGACGCCAGAAAGGACTATCGCTCGGCTGCGAAAGGGCATAGGCTGCGGCGGTGCCGACCGAGCTCAACAGCGTCCTAATCGCGGCAGATATGGAGGGGATTGCGGGGATCGACGACTATGGCGATTGCCTGCCGTCGCATCCGGCCGCTTATGCGCGGGGGCGCAGGTTGATGACCGAAGAGGTGCTGGTCGCGGTCGATGCGCTGCGCAGGGGCGGGGTCGAGCGGATCTCGGTTGGGGATTGGCACATGGTCGGGACCAACATCCTGCGCGAGCGGATGCCGGACGGGGTCGAGGTGCGGCCGATCGCAGACCTCGCCCTGGTCGAGGTCGACCCTTCGTTCACCAAGGCCAACGGCGGGCCGCTCGACGCGGTCGTGATGATCGGCCACCACGCCAGCACCCCGAACCCGCGCGCATTCTGCTCTCACACCTTCGTCTGGGAAATGGAGGTGCTGCTGGACGGCGAGTCGCTGAGCGAGACCCGGGTCTACGCGCAGGGCCTCGCCGCCGAGGGGATCCCGGTCCTGGCTGCCGCCGGCGACCGTTGGATGCTCGAGGAGCTCAAAGAGGGCGAGCTCGGCAGCGCCCGGCTGGTGACGGCCAAGGAGGGACAGGGGCGGGCCACCGCGCGCTCGCGCGACGTCGACACGGTCCGCGCCGAGCTGGCCGAGGCGATCCGCGAGGCGCTGGCGACGCCGATGCAGCCACCGCCCGCCCGCAGCTACCCGGCCGAGCTGGTGATCACCGCCGAGGGGGAGGAGCTGGCGAGGACCACGGTGGCCGAGCCTTCGGAGCTGCTGGGAACGATCGCTACCGTCTTCCGCACAAGCCAGGTCTCCCGTGAGTACCGCCAGCTGGCCAAGCTGCTGCCGGCCGGACACGACTCGCACCTTCGCAACCTGCAGCGCCGCCTCGGCGGCCTTCTCGCCACCCCCGTGATGCGCTCGAAGGAGCGCGCCTGGCTCGCCGCTGCCAGGTAGCTCCGCGGGCCGATTGCTTATAAGCTTTTAGAGCAATGACCGAGGTTGAGGTACCTCAGGATTGGTACACGCGCGGCTTTCCGCTCGAGACTAGGCAGATGCCGTGGGCCGACAGGACCATCGCCGAAGTCGACCGCGCGATGATGATGCTGCGGCCGGAGGGCGGCGAGCGGGTGCTCGACCTCGCCTGCGGGATCGGCCGTCACTCGACGGAGCTGCGGCGCCGCGGCTTCGAGGTGGTCGGCGTCGACATCTCGGGTGAGCTGATCGAGCTGGCCAAACGCGACGCCAGCGAACAGGACCTCGACATCACCTATGTCGAGGCTGACCTGCGAGAGCTCGAGATGGAGGACGAGTTCGACATCGTGCTCAGCCTTAACGATGGCGCCGTCGGCTACTTCGAGACCGATGAGGAGAACTACCGGACCTTCGAGATCGTCTCGAAGGTCCTCCGCTCGGGTGGCGGCCACTTGGTGCAGCTCCCCAACGTCTTGCACGCGGAAAAGAACTTGCCGAAGAAAAGCTGGATTGCGGGAGAGGCGACTCTGGAACTGAGCGATCACCACTGGAATCCCCAGACTCGTTACTTGGAAGGTTCCACCGTGCCGATCCGGTTCGGTGAGGTGTTCGAGAAGTACGAGCCGATCCCGTTCCGCCAGCGCCTCTACACGACCGACGAATTGGCCGAGATCTACGAGTCGGTGGGGATGTCCCTCGCCAATGTCTACCGAGGCAGTGGCAAGCCGCGCAAGCCGCGCGACAATCAGTTCGAGATCTTCGCCGAGGGCCGCAAGGCCTGACCCGCGCCGACGCGCCGCGTCGGCGGAAAGGCTCAGGGCAGCCGGTAGGCGACGATCTGGGGCGTCTGACCTGCGCCGGCCGGGACGCCGGCCGGCGCGAGCAGGGTGTCGCCGCTGATCGCCAGGCCGGCATTGATGCCGGCGGGTAGGGCCGTTTCCCAGACGTCGTTCCCGTCGTCCTTGTCGAAGGCGTAGAGGACCCCGTCGGAGGTGGTCGCGAACACGAGATCGTTGACCACGCTGGTGGCGCCGAACGGTGTCGTGCCCGGGAATTTGTGTTTCCACTTGAGGGCACCGGTTTTGACGTCGAGGGCGACCAGCTCGCCGCCAGCCGCGCCGCCGCCGCCGACTTCAGAGCCGGAGACGATGTTCATGGACTGGTTGACGACGGGGAAGAAGGCCGTCGAGCCGTCGGTCGAGGGGGGCGCGATCACGCCGCCCAGCACTCCGGGATACCCCGTGCCCGCTTTGATCTGTGAGGCTTCGCCCCGCATTGCCAGCAGGCCGTCGTCGTCGTGCCCGTTGTGAATCCCGATCGGCCGTTTCCAGATCAGTTTGCCGGTTTCGCGGTCGAGCCCGACGGCGATCCCGGACTTGCCGGAGGCGACGACAATGTCACGTCCGCCAGCTTTGACCAGCATTGGCGGCCCCTGGAAATCCCAGTCATAGAGGTCGTGGGGCGTCTGCTGGTAGTACCAGTTCATTTTCCCCGTCTTCGCGTCCATCTTCACGATCGAGTTGGTATAGAGGTTGGGACCGGGACGGCTCGTCGCCGAGGGGAACTGCGGCGTGCCGGGGAAGGGCGCGGGGTTGCCGACGCCGAAGTACATGTCGCCCTTCTCATCGAAGGCTGGCGTGTACCAGGCACCGCCGCCGGAGTTCACTTTGGGGTTACCCCAGAGGTCTTTCGGGACCGTTTCAAAGCTCCACACTTTTTTCCCGGTTTTGCCGTCGAGCGCCCAGACCACGCCGACGCCGCCGGCTTCGTAGGTGGCGCTTGAGTTGGTCGGGACGGTAGAGAAGTAGGCGAGGCCGTCGTGGTAGCCGGGGGCGATGTCGATGCTCTCGGTGTTGACTCGGGTCAGGGGGACCGACCAGAGCTCTTCGCCGGTCTCCTGGTCGAGGGCGAAGGCATCGGTGGCGGTCGCCCCGTAGACGCGCCCGTCGCCGACCGTGACGCCGTTGGGCCCGAGGGTGGCCGATTCGTAGGCTTTTTTCCACAGGACCTCACCGCTCGCGAGCTCGATCGCCTGCACGTTGGAGACCAGGTCCTGCGAGTAGACAACGCCGTTGGCGATCACCGGCGATGCGGCGTAGCTGCCGAACGAGCTTTCCGCTTCTAGCGGCAGCGTCCAGCCGACGTCGAGATTGGCAACCGTGGCGGCTTCGATCGAGCCGTCGGCCTCGCGGGTGTTCGCGAGGTCGACGTTGGGATAAGCCGAGCCGGTGAAGCTGACGTCTTCGTCGCCGGAGGAGCTGCCCGAGGCGAGGAGAACTCCGACCACGACAACCAGGGCTACGACCAGAACGGCGCCGGCGATCCAGCCTGCCGTCGGCACCCTCTTCAGGCTGTCGAGAACTCCCTGCTCTTCGGGTGATTCCGCGGGTGACATCAGATCGGCGTCAGCAGCGGCGAACCTATTCGATCACTACAGGAATGTCAAGCAATGAGGACTTCTCCAGCGCTTGCTCCTTCTCAATGAAAAAGGGCTGCAAAACGCGATTGGAGAGCAGGCCGAGGGCACCGAGGTTCGCGAAGCCGGGACCCTGGCTCAGCCCCGCCAGGCCGGGGACCTGGATGCGGGGGCTCATGCCCTTCAGTTCGAGAAAGCGACCGATCGGCACCTCCTGTCCGGCCGGTCTTTCCCAGAGCCCGCCCGTCTGTCGCTCGATCTCGGCCCGCATCTCGGTCGGGAAGAGGGTTCGCAGCTGCGCCAGCAGGTCGAAGCCGGTGCAGTTGACGACGTAGTCGTGCTCGGCGCCGGTGATGCCGCTCGGCGCCTCGTAGTCGACGCGCACGCGCTCGCCGCCGTCGGCCGCGGCGACGTCGGTGACCCGCCCGGTGACGAATTCACAGCGATTGTCGTAGCCGATCGCTTCCAGGCTAGGCGGATCGAAGACACCGCGGTCGCTGTGCTTGACGAAGTCCCGTCGCGCTTCCAGGGTGAGCGACTCCCATTCGATCACGTCGGGATTGGAGAAGACGCGATTCTCGAGGAAGCTCTCACCGCGACTCAGCGGCAGCATCGGCGTGTAGATGGTGAACCTGCAGCGCGGTCGGAAGCCGCGCAGGAACATCACGCAGCTGAGCGCGCTCTCGCCGCCGCCGACCACGGCGATGTCGCAGCTCTCCTCGCTGGGCAGCTGGTCGAACTCGCTGCGCTTGCTGTCGCAGTGGAAGACCCTTGAGGCAACCGTCGGCTCGTGCGGGAAGGCGCGGTGGACTCCCGGGCCGGTTAGGACGAGGGCACGGCTGCTGTACCGGGACGTTCCCGCGGGCTCCTCGACCTCGACCACCCAGCGCTCGCCCGCCTCGTCGAGTGAGATCTGGGTCACCCGTCCGCGCAGGTGGCTGACCCCGTCCGTCGCCCGCGAGAGCACCCACTGCAGGTACTCGCCGTAGTCGCGGTGGCGCACCGACGGCGAGCCGGCGTCGATCCAGCGCGCGTAACGCCGCAGGCCGACCATGTAGCGCTGCCAGGAGAAGTGCATCGTGGCGTCGTCGATTTCCTCGCCCGCCTCGCCGAACTCACGGAAGCTCTGGTAGGGGAAGCCGACGTCCTTGATTGGGGTGACGGCCAGCGGCTCATCGCCCGAGGTGGCGCCGTTGAGGCCGAGCCAGGAGGCGGCGACCTCTGTCCCCTCGATTACCTTCATCGAGAGCGAGGCGAGGCCGAGGCGGTTGAGGGAGTGGACCTTGGTTGCGATCCCGGCCGCCTTCGCCCCGGCGCCGACGACGAGCAGGTCGGTCTCGGTGCTCATGCGTACGCAGGGGTCAGGGGGCTGGAGACGACGAGGCCGTGCTGCCCCGGGCTGAAGGCGATCGCGCTCCTCGCCACCTGCTCGGCGCGGGACTCGACCGGGCGCAGCTTCACCTCGCTCAGGACAGTCCGCATCACCCGCTTCATCTCCTGTTCGGCGTAGCTGGCGGCAAGACAGCGGCGGGCGCCGCCGCCGAACGGGATCCAGGTGTAGGTGCCGGGTCGCTGCTCGAGGAAGCGCTCGGGCTCGAACTCACCGGGGTTCGGGTAGACGTCGTCGCGCTGGTGGATCAGATAGACGCAGGGGGCGACGATCGTGCCCGCAGGGATCTCGTATCCGCCCAGCTCCATCGGCTCGAGTAGCCGCCGCACGACCACCGGCACCGGCGGACGGATCCGCAGTGTCTCCTTGATCACCGCGTCCAGGTAGGCATCTCCCTCGCCGGCAAGGACTTCCTCCTGCAGGCGCTCGAGCTTCTCGGGGTGGCGCAGCAGGCGCTCGAAGGCCCAGGCAAGGGAGGTGGAGGTAGGACCGTCGGTGAGCAGGGTCAGCAGTTCGTCGCGCAGCTCTTTCTCGCTCATCTGGCGCGCCGTCCTCGTAGCGCGCGTCGACCAGCATCGAGACCACGTCCTTGCGTCCGTTCTTTCCTTCCTCCCGCCGCCTCCGTGCCTCCTCCAGCACCGCTTCCTCCACCGGCTCCATCGCCTGTCGGTACTTGTCGCTGCTCTCCAGCCAGTCCGGACCGTGGGCGGCGAGCATGGCCAGCTGGTCCGCGTCGTTGACCGTCTCGGTGAGCCGGGTGAGCAGCTCCCGCAGCCGGTCGAGGCGCCCCTCATCCGGGCCGAAGACGGCGCGCATGATCACCTCCTGGGTGACCGCCTGCATCCGGGGCCAGAGCTCGAAGGGCTCTTCCGACCGGCCAGGAGCGCACCTCGCGCCGCGCGATCTCGGCCATCATCTCGGCGTCGGCCTTCATCCGCTCGCCGTGGAAGGGCGGCAGCATCATCTTGCGTCGGGTCATGTGCTCGGGCTCCTCGATCAGCATCACCGAGCGCCAGCCCAGCAGGGGGGCGAGCATCAGGTTCGGCAGCCCCACCCCGAGCTGGCTCTTGTCCGCGGTGAAGACCCGTTTCACGTCCTCGGGGTCGGCGAGGACGACCCAGGTGCCGAGGTGGAGTAGCTGCAGGGTGAAGGTGTCGCCGAAGAGCTCGTGGCACTCCTCGAGGAAGGGCAGGGGCTCGCTCGGTCCAGCGAGCCGTCTGGCGGTGGCTGGGCAGGGAGGGGCCGGGGGGCAGGGCGCTCACGCCTCGCTTCCCTCCATCAGCTCGTCCTCCAGCTTGCAGGTGGCGCCGATCAGGAGCTCGAAGAGCTCGGCGGTGAACTCGGCGGGGAGTCCGGCCTCGGCGCCGCGGGCGAGATAGCGCGCCCGCACCTCGGCAACCCGCTCCGGCTGCATCATCGGGATTCCCTCCGCGGCCTTGTAGCGGGCGACTTCGCGGCAGATCTCGAAGCGCTCGCCGAGCAGGCGGGCGATCTCCTCATCGAGCGGGTCGAGCCGGCGGCGGAACTTCTCCAGCCCGCTCATGCTCCGGCTCCGTCGAGCAGGCCGCTGGCGAAGGCATGGCTGCACTCGGCGAGGCTGCCGAGCGCGTAGCCGCCCTCCTGGATCGTGCAGACGGGCAGCCCGGTGGCGGCCAGCAGTCGGCCGATCTGGTCGAAGATCGGCGGCGAGAAGGCCCAGGAGCCGTGTGGGTCGCCGGCGACGATGTCGTAGCCGAGCGAGACGACGAGCGCCTTCGAGGAATCGGCGAGCATCTCGATCGAGGTGGCGAGGGCGTCGAGGTAGGAATCGGCATCGGGGCTGCCGGGGAACTCGACGACGCGTTCGCGCTCGCTGCGCGGGCGCCACCGTGCTTGCCGGCCACGTTGGTCACCGGCCAGGCGTGCAGCGAGTGCAGGCTGGTGTCGGCCATCGAAGCGACGATCGCCGCGGTCCCGTTCGGGTAGTGCAGGTCGATGTCGAGGATCCCGACCGGGGTCATGCCGCCCTCGCGCAGCGTCTGCGCCGCCGCCGCCGCGGTGTTGAGGTAGCAGTAGCCGGCGAACCATGCGGGCCCGGCGTGGTGCCCGGGCGGGCGGCAGAGCGCGTAGGTGAAGTGGGCGCCGTCGAGCAGCCGCTCCGCCGCCGCGATCGCGGTTCGCACCCCCTCGCGGGCGGCGCTGACGAGGCCGGCGCTGACGGGAATGTCGGGGGGCAGTCCGGGTGGCGTCAGCTCCGGCATCACCACCGGCTCGTCGGAGGCGGTCGCCAGCGCTTCCAGGTAGTGCGTGCTCGTGCAGAGCGCCCAGCGTCTGCTCGACCTCCTCGCTGTCGGCGTCGGCGGTTGCCGAACGCACGCCGAGCATGGCGCCGGAGGCCGCTGCGAAGCTCCGCCATGCGACGGCCGTCGTCCATCCCCGGCAGCATGCTGTCCGCCTTCGAGGATCCAGAGCGCCGCGTCGCCGTCATCGTTCCCGTTGGCGGGGCGCTGCTCGACCATCAGCAGCTCGCTCACAGCAGCCTCCGCATCCGCGGGCCGAGCAGGGCGAAGCCGTTGCCGCGGTAGAAGCGCTCGGTGGCCGCGATCGCCGCGAAGCTCTCCCGCGGCAGGCCGACCTCGAGCCGGCCGATCCCCTGCTCCCGCGCCAGTCTCGGCCAGCGCCTCGACCAGCCCGTGGCCGACCGCGCGGCTGCGCCAGTCCGGGTCGACCCAGAGGTCCTGGATCGTCCCGTAGCGCCCCGGGACGTGGATCGCGTGCTGCCAGCTCGCCGCCAGCACGCCGACGATCTCGCCCCCGGCCTCCGCCACCAGCAGTGGCCCGGCGCCGGGGTCGTCGACGAGTGCCTGAGCCTCGACTTCCAGCTCCTCGACGCTCGGTCGCTCGCCGCCCAGCTCGACCAGGAGCTGGTCGAGTCGCCCTCGCGACCGCGGGCACGTCGCTGCTGGACACCGGACGGACACGCGCAGCCCTGATCCTCCGGCGCCGGCCGTGCCGGCGCTTCCGGCTCGACCTCCGGCGGACTCACGCCGCTGCCTCCGCCTCCGCGGTCGCAGGCTCCAGCTCGACGCTCCAGGAGTCGCGCGAGTCGCTGCCGGTGACGGTCCGGGCGATCGCCGCCATCGGCGCCCGCGCCTTGAGCAGGATCTCGTCGAACTCGTCCACGGGGTCCGACTGCATGACGATCGCGCCGCCGGCGCCGATCGTCGTCCGGCCCGGCCGCAGGACGATCGTGCGGATGACGATGCTGAGATCCATCGCCGCCGTCGAGCCCGAAGTAGCCGATCGCGCCCGAGTAGACGCCGCGCGCCTCGTCCTCGAGGTCGTCGATGATCTCCATCGTGCGCTCCTTCGGCGCCCCGGTCATCGAGCCGCCGGGGAAGCAGGCGCGGGCGCATTCGACCGCGCTGCGGTCTGCGCCGGCAGCGTGCCCTCGACGGTCGAGATCAGCTGGTGGACGGTCGCGTAGTCCTCGACGATCATCAGCTCGGGCACGCTCGACGCTGCCGACCTCGCAGACGCCGCCCGAGGTCGTTGCGCAGCAGGTCGACGATCATCAGGTGCTCGGCGTAGGTCTTTTCGTCGCTGGTCAGCTCGGCTTTCAGCGCCGCGTCCTCGGCCGGGTCGGCTGAGCGCGAGGTCGTCCCCTTGATCGGCCGCGCCTCGACCCGGCGCTCGCGGTCGACCGAGAGGAAGCGCTCCGGCGAGGAGCTGACGACCGCGACCTCGCCGAGCTTCAGGTAGGCGGCGAACGGCGCCGGGTTGCTGCGCCGCAGGTTGCGGTAGAGGTCGAACGGCTCGGGTGCTGGCGTCGGTCGAGATCTGGTCGGTGAGGCAGACCTCGTAGGACTCGCCGGCGGCCAGTTCGGCCTGGCGAGCGGGCGATGTCGGCGAGGTACTGCTCGCGGCCGCGGCCGCAGCGGAAGCGTGACGTGGGGGTCGCTGGTCTCCGCCGGTCGGCAGGCGGGGCAACGGCGGGGTCGGGTCGGCGAGCGTCTCGCGCACGGCCGCCTCCGCCTCGTCGAGCCAGTCCTCGGCGTCCGTCCTCGTCGCTCGTGGCAGACGCGCCAGCAGGTGAGTGCGCTCCTCGGACGTGGTCGACGGCGACGAGCCGGTTGGCGAGCATCATCACCGCGTCGGGCACGTCGGAGCCGTGCGCGTTGGTCGAGCGCCGCAGTCGGCCTTGCAGCTCGTAGCCGAGATAGCCGACGAAGCCGCCGAGCAGGTCCGGGCGGCATGCCGGCCGGGGGTCTCGATCGCGTCGCTCGGCCAGTTCGCGGTCGAGCAAGTCGAAGATCGAGCCGCGCTCGGTCGTCGTGCCGCCGGCGCGGTGCGCGGAGCACGGCGCCGTCCTCGACGTCGTACTCGAGCACGCAGCGCTCGGCGCCGGCGCTGGTGCCGAGGTAGGAGCGCTGCGCGAGCCGGGTCGGCGCGTCGGCGCTGTCGAGCCAGAAGGCGTGCTCGGCGTGCGGCGAAGAGCCGTTCGAAGAGCGCCTCGGTCGAGGGCTCGCCGGGGATCGAGCGCACGCGCAGCTCGACGCCGCTGTCGGCTGCACGTCGTGGCCACGTGAGTGGTGCGCGGACGGCGCCCGTCGGGCGCGCTTTGGCGCCCGCCCAGCGCGGCTGTTTGCGCTTGCGCGCGAGGTCGTAGAAGTTCTCGACCAGCCGGGCGCCGTGCTCGGTGGCGATCGACTCGGGATGGAACTGCACGCCCCAGAGCGGCCGCCGTGCGGTGTTCGATCCCCATCACGACGCCGTCGTCGGCCCAGGCGGTGACCTGGCCGTCCGGCCCCATGTCGGTGATCGCCAGCGAGTGGTAGCGGACGACCGGGAAGCCCTGCGGGATGCCGTCGAAGAGGCCGTCGCCTTCGTGGTAGATCTGGCTGAGTCGGCCGTGCATCGCCTCGGGCGCGCTGCGAGACCTTGCCGTCGAGCAGGTGGCCGAGCCCCTGGTGGCCGAGGCAGATGCCCAGCACCGGGATCTCGCTGTAGCGGAGGATGTCGTTGCAGACGCAGAAGTCGTGCCAGCGTCTCGGCGTCCCGGGCCCGGGCGAGAGGACGATCGCGTCGAAGTCCCAGCGCGAGAGCGCCCGCCAGGAGACGGCGTCGTTGTCGACGACGATCGGCTCCTCGCCGGAGACGCCGGCCAGCAGGTGGAAGACGTTGTAGGTGTAGGAGTCGTGGTTGTCGACCAGCAGCGTCCTCATCGCGCTCGCCTCCAGGCCGAGCCCGCGGGCGCCCTGCGTCGAGCGTCGCCTGGATCGCCTCGCTGCGACGTGCGGCGCGCGCTCCTCCTCGAGGTACCAGCGCGAGAGGTGGGAGGCGTAGCGGGCCAGCGGGCTCGACGTCGAGCCGCTCGCGCGCGCGGCCCAGGTGGCGCCGGTACATCTCCGACTGGACGACGGCGAAGCGGTAGTCGGGGTCCTCGGCGAGCTCGGCGGCGCGGCGCCGGCGCCGTTGCCGTTGTGCGGCCCGGGCCCGCGCCAGGTCCCAGCCGAGGCTCTTGCTCCTCGCGCAGCAGCTTCTCCGGCTCGAAGTCGACCGGCTTGGTCGCTGGTGTGCAGGAGGAAGTAGCCGAGCGCGACCTGCGGCGCGATCGCGTTCCGGCGACGGGGTGCCCGCGCGCGCACCGCCGGCTCGCTCCGCATCGGCCGTCGATCTGCTCGTCGATCCACTCGGCCAGGTGGTCGATCAGCAGCGCGTTCTTCTTGCTCGAGGCGACCGCCTCGCTCTCGCTTGGCGACCATGCCGTGGAAGATGTCGTGGTAGGGGTGGAAGCCGTTGCCGGCTCTCGGTGTGGCACCAGCTCGGCCATCAGCTGGCGGCGGCAGGTGACGTGGGCGACCCACTCCAGGCCGCAGACCTGGATCGAGGTCGTGCCGTCGAGGCCGGGCGCCGCCATCCAGTAGGCGAGCGCACGCATGTGCTGGGTCGGCACGCCGTCGGAGCGCACCAGCGGCATTTCCTCCAGCTCCTCGCGGTCGGTCAGGTAGATGACGGCGCCGTCGGGACGCGCGCTCCAGCGTCCCCTCCTCGAGGCCGAGCTCGGTCAGTTCGGCGACCTCGGGCAGGAAGTCGGACTCGAAGAAGACGCGGTCGAAGGAGATGCCGAGCCGGGCCAGGGTCTTGCGCTGGCCCGAGATCACCCAGGCGCGCGTCTGCGACCACAGCTCGAGCGCCGTCTGGTCGCCGTCGAGCACGCGCTGCAGCAGCTCGTCGGCGCTGTCGTTGTGGACGTCGACCTCGCGGGTCAGCGAGTCGGCGGGGTGGTCGTGGGCGAGCCCGGTCGATGCGACGCGGCCCGCTCTTGACGTAGTCGGCGTAGCAGTAGCCGACGAAGTGGTCGCTCTTCTCGCCGTTGCTCGGGCGAGGACTGAGGTGGCGGCCGCTGCGCGACTACGCCGGCCATCGCCTCGCCCATGCTGCGGCCGACGTCGCAGATGATGCTGCGCCGCTCGACCTTGCCGCCGGCCTCGGTCAGGGCGGCGCCGAGCGCGTTGCCGAGGGCGAGGTTGCGCAGGTGGCCGATGTGCAGCGCCTTGGTCGAGTTGGCGTCCCAGAAGTTGAGCGCGAAGACGCTGGCCCTCGGCGATGTCGGCGTTCGCCTGCGCGTCGGCAGCTTCCGCCTCGAGGTCAGCGCCGCCGCCTCCTCGACCCAGCCGTCGCTGAAGGCGCAGCCAGACCTGCTTGCCCTCGCGGCGCGACCGTCTCGACCCAGGGCTCGCTCTCGATCTGCTCCAGCGCCGGCGAGCGCAGCCGCGTCCTCCTGCCAGCCCTGGACCCGCGGCACCAGCATCAGGTCGAAGCGCTCGTGCGGCCGGTAGGGGGCGCGCGGCGCCCAGAGCGGCTCGCGTCCCGTCCCCGCGTGGCCACTTCGTCGAAGTAGTCGAAGAGATTGGTCCCCATAGCTGCGCCGATCGTCTTCTTTGGCGATGCACCAGCCGGGGCTCGAACCCGGATCTCCGGCTTTTAAGGCCGGCCCTTTAACCGATTAAGGTACTGGTGCTTGCTGGGGGCACTGGGGGGAAAGATCCCCCGTTTTAGGAGAAGATTTCCTTATTAAATTTCGGGTACCTTAGCATTGGCCAGTCGGCGACGCAATGCAGTCGCCGGTCCATCCGCTGCCAGGCGCGCACCGCATCCTACGCCTGTCCAGCGGGTTTCTATGAAGGCGGCAGCGGGTATCTGCCAGCCGCGTGGCGACCTCGACCAATCGGTAGATGTTGCTGGTCGGGTTGCGGTTGATCGACCTGGGAGGGTCGAGCGCCACGCAGGGGCGGCGTAGCAACGTCAATGCGTGAACGAGGAGGAGTAGATGGCTAGGCGCTTGGTCTTGGTAGCGATGGTGGCAATGGGCTTCGGCGTGCTTGCGGCACCGGTAGCGCTGGCGGACACGCAGGACATCATCGAACCGCAGATGGGCCCGCCGAACGAGGACAAAAGCGGCTTTCAGTCGGGCACTTGCATAGAAGACGTCCCGCCGGCCATCTTCTGTACGGCGAAAACGGCTGATCGCTTCTACAAACTCGCCGGGGGCCACCCGCCGATCGGCTACACGCAGTACATCATCCAGCACAGCGAAATAGGCCCGACGCCGTTCGGGACGCTGATGCCGATCGACCCGCCGATCGAGAACAGGTCGATCAAGACGCTGCGCACCGACCTGCCCGCGGGCCTGACGGTCAACCCCGAGGCGACCGGAGGACGGTGCCCGGTGGCGGACTTCGAAAACGAAGAAGAAGTCGAAGTGAAACCAGGCGTCTTCGAAAAACTCGTCATCCCGAAATGCGACCCGAGCACGATCGTCGGGCGCAACGAAACGACTCTCGTCGTCAACACGGAAAACGCGGTGCCCGCACCGCCGCCTGCCCCGGCGGGAACCTTCCTGCCCGTCGGCTTCGTGATCCAGCCCAACGAGGCCCAGGGCACCAGGGTGCCGCTCTACAACCTCGAGCCGGAATTCGGCGAACCGGCGAAAATCGGCTTTGTCATCGCCTTCAAACGCAAGGTCTTCCTGGAAACCGAGGTCGCCTGGGAGAGCGACTATCACGAGAGCTTCCAGATCAAAACACCCAAACCCTCGAAACCGTTCTCGACCCTGAAAAGCCGTCTGGTCAGCAAAGGCCGCACGGGCAACGGCACTTACATCACCAACCCGACCACCTGCTTCGATCCGGATTCCCCGGAGCACGAAAACACCTACACGACGTTCTTCCGCGCCGAGTCCTGGGGCCAACCCAACCCGAACTTCCCCAACGGCTCGACCAAAATCGGCTCGAAGCTGCCCGAGGGGGTCATGCTGGAAGGCTGCGACAAAGTTCCCTTCGAACCGAGCATCGACGTGAACGCGGGCACGGCTGCGGTCGACTCTCCAGCCGCGCCGAAAGTAGTCGTCGCCCTGCCTTACAAACCCGACCCCGAAGGCCGGGAACAGTCGCACATGCGTAACGCGCAGATCGCGATGCCTCCCGGCATGGGGCTCAACCCGTCGGCTGCCGATGGGCTGCAGTCATGCACCGACGCGCAGTTCGGCAAGGGCGTGCGGGTCGAGGACAACAGCTGCCCGGCGGCTTCGAAGATCGGCACCGCCGAAGTCGACAGCCCGCCGCTTCACGTACCGCTGAAAGGCAACGTGTACATCGGCGAGCAGCTGAGCCGCGACCCGGCTTCCGGCCAGGAGTTCCGCGTCTTCGTCGAGGCCCAATCGAAGCAAGAGGGAGTTACGGCGCGGCTGGTCGGCCACATCTTCGCCGATCCGCAGACGGGCAACTTGAAAGCGGCATTCTTCGAAACTCCGCAGGTGCCCTTCGAGACGGTGACCCTGACGCTCGAGCGTCAGGTCCTCACCAGTCCTCCGATCTGTGGCACGCACACCACTACGACCGCGCTGGAGCCTTGGGCGCGGCCGGGAACCGCGGCCACACCGTCGGGCAGCTTCACACTGTCGAGCATTCCCGGCGGCGGTCCTTGCCCGACGACGATGGCGGAGCGGCCGTTCGCGCCCAACTTCAAAGCCAAATCGCAGAAAACGAAGGGGGGAGCCAAGAGCCCCTTCCGCGTCCACATCAACCGGCCCGACGGCCAGCAGGAGCTGAAGGGCGTCAACGTGACGCTTCCCAATGGGCTGATCGGCAAGCTCAGGGGCCTCCAGTACTGCCCGGAGGCGGCGATCGATGCGGCGGCTGCCAAGGCCGGCGCAGCAGAGCGCAGCAGCGTCAGCTGCCCGGACAAGAGTTGGCTGGGCCTGGCCACCACCAGGGCCGGCACGGGATCCAACCCGCTCCAGATCGCCGGTAACGCCTATCTCGCCGGCCCCTACAAGGGTGCACCGGTGTCGATGGTCGTAATCACCCCGGCGGTTGCCGGTCCGTTCGACCTCGGCAACGTGGTCGTCCGGGTCGCGCTGTTCATCAAGCCCAGGTCGGCCCAGGTCCGCGCCGTATCCGACGTGATCCCAGACGTGTACGGCGGGGTCAAGCTCGACATCCGCTCGATCGACGTCAACGTCGAGCGCAAAGGGTTCATGCGCAACCCGACCGGGTGCGGGAAAAAGAAGGTCGTCGCGTTGTTCAAGGGCGGCGGCGCCGACCCGACCAACCCGGCGACGTTCAGCCAGAACCAGCAGACCGCGCCCTACCAGGCGACCGGCTGCAAGCGGCTGCCGTTCAAACCGCGGCTCTCCACGAGGCTGCTCGGTGGGCCGGATGTCACCACCCGCGGCAAGCACCCGAAGCTGAGGGCGGTCCTCGAGGCTCGCGGGCGCGACGCCAACATCAAGCGCACCGCCGTCGCGCTGCCACACGCGCTGTTCCTCGACCAGGGCCACATCAGGACCGTCTGCACGAAACCGCAGCTGGCGGCGCGGGAATGCCCGAAGGCCGCGATCTACGGTCACGCCAAGGCAAAGACGCCATTGCTGGACAAGCCGCTGAAGGGGCCTGTCTACATGGTTTCCTCGAAACACGAACTGCCCGACCTCGTCGCCGACCTGCGCGGCCAGGTGAACGTGCAGCTCTACGGAGTGATCAGCTCCGAGCGGGGCGGGATCAAGACGGTGTTCAACTCGCCCGACGTGCAGGTGAAGAGATTCGTCCTGACGATGAAGGGGGGCGACCGCGGCCTCCTGATCAACTCGACGAACCTCTGCACCGGTCCGCTGTTCTCGGTGATGAAGTTGAAGGCGCAAAACGGCAAGCGCCTCAATGACCGCACGTTGCCGCTCAAGGTGGGTGCCTGCGGCAAGCGGGGCTAGAGGCGGAACGGCAGCAGCTTGGCTGGGCGGCATGGCGGGCCTCCAGGTCCGCCGTGCCGCCCGCCTACACTTGAGCGATGCCTTCCGAGCATGATCGCGAGTCGACCCTGACGCTCTACCGGCGTGGAATCGAGCTGCTCGCCGACGACGACTTCGAGCAGGCGGCGGTGCCGCTCGAGGCGGCCGCCCGGCGGGCGCCGGAGCAGTCCTCGGTGCGCGAGGCGCTGGGCCGGGCCTACTTCCGCTGCGGTCGCTTCGCCGCCGCGGCGACGGAGTTCAAGGCGGTGGTCGAGACGCACCAGGTCAACGACTTCGCCCACTTCTGCCTCGGCCGCGCGCTCGCCAAGACGGGCCAGACCGAGCGGGCGCGCCACCACCTGGCGCTCGCCTCAAACCTGCGCCCGGATCGGAGCGACTACCGCTTCTACCGCGACCTGCTGAGCGCGTAGCGCCGGGCCCTAGAGGCCGGCGATGAGGGCGCCGACGTTGCCGCTGCCGAAGTAGGGGCTGAAGGTGTGGCGGCGGTCGCCGCGATGCCCGTAGCTGGTCACGCCGTTGATCGCCGTCCCTCCGTCGACCAGCCAGCCGCCGCCGCTGGCGCCCGGGGTCCAGCGACACCGGATCGCGATCGTCGGCGGCCCGGCGAACCTGTAGGTGAGGACGTCGTCGCCGACGTAGGGGGAGTCGCACTGCTGCAGCGCCCGCTGCGTCGCCGGGTAGCCGAAGGTCTGGAACTGCTGCCCGCGGGGGCGGTCGAGGGCGATTGCCACGCCGCCGCCGACCGCGTCGGCGACGTTCTGCCCGGCGGCGTTGGGGAGGGTGAGGAAGGCGCCGACGTCGTAGTCGGGGTTGCCCGCCATCACGAAGGGTTTGGGGGCGAAGACCTTGCTGCGGTAAGCGATGAAGGCGCCGAAGGGGGCGATGCCGTTGTTGTAGGCCGGCACGAACTGGACGAAGCGCGACCAGATCGTGCGCGGCGAGCTTTCCAGCGGCCCCGAGTTGAGGCAGTGCGCCGCGGTCAGCACCAGCTGCCGGGTGGGGCTGTTGATCGCGGTCCCCGAGCAGTAGCCGCGTGCGTTGCCCTGGCGGAGGAAGATGCGGCCGTTGACCGAGTAGGGGGGGAGGGTCGCGTCGAGCACGGTGGCGAAGCTGGCGCTGGCGCTGTCCTCGTGCGCGGCGCCGGCGCCGAGGGGCCGGGTGCTGCGCATCCGGGCCGGGGTCCAGTAGCGGGCCACCCGGGCGGCCTCCGCTTGCACCTGACTCGCCGAGGCCCCGCTCGAGGGGGGATGGAGGCGAGCGGCTGCTCCCGCGTCGTCGGGAGCGGCGACTCCGAGCGCGACGAGGCAGGCGAGCGCCGCGAATGAGCTCGCCAGGTGCGATCGGGCACTGTGCGAGCACAGCCGCATCGAGTTGAGCATAGCCAGCTACCGCGGCGCTCAATGGTGAACCGGCGTATGTATGTTCGTCCAACGGTCTTGGTCGGCCCGGCGCCCTCGGTTTACCCTCGCCGCCGCTCGCAGTCGAAAGGTGAGGAGGAAACGAATGAGGCAGGGGATCCGCTGGCCTTCGCCGGCGCTGGTGCTGGCGACCATTGCGCTGTTTGTCGCGCTGGGCGGGACCGTGTACGCGGCCGGGAAGATCAGCGGCAAGGCGATCAAGGTGAAGTCGCTGCCGGGCAACCGGCTGAAGCTCCACTCGGTGCCGGCCAACCGCCTCAAGCCGGGCGCGCTCCCCGCCCTCTCCGGCTCGACGGCCCAGATCACCGGCGCCGAAATCAACGAGCTCACCCTTGGCCAGGTGCCGGAGGCGGCGCACGCCGAAACCGCGGGCAAAGCCCAGAGCGCGGTCGAAGCAGAGACGGCGCAGAACGCGATCCACGCCGTCAACGCCTCCACCGTCAACGGCCACTCGGCGGGCTGCCTGCCCGGCACCCAGCTCTTCGCCGGCGCCTGCTGGCAGAGCTCGGCCGCCGACGTGGCGCTGACCGCGCCCGCCGCCGCGGCCTCCTGCGCAGCCCAGGGCGGCACCCTGCCCGAGGCGCTGCAGCTGGCCGCCTTCTCCCAGCAGCCTGGTGTGACGCTGGCGGCGGGGGATGAGTGGACGGGGGAGATGTCGAGTTACACCGCCCCAGGTATTTACAGTGCCGCGACTATTTCGACGGCTGGCGTGATCGGTTCTGCTCCAAGCACCGACACCCGCAAATTCCGCTGCGTTATTCCCCTCGTCGCCTGAGCAGCCCAAACGAGCCCACGGCCGCGCTGACGGATAGACTCGCTCGCGTAAATACGGTCGGTGGTTCAAGGGAAGTCCGGTGAGAAGCCGGCGCGGTCCCGCCACTGTGACCGGGCGAAGGAAGCTGCGGGCGCCACGTGCGCCGGCCACTGGAGAGGCGTCGCCTCTCTGGGAAGGCGCAGCAGACTCATCCCGGAAGCCAGGAGACCTGTTCCCCGGCCAGCCATGACAACCCTCGAGGAAAGGGTGGCTTTAATGCCAAGACTCGTTCCATTCCGGCTGGCCGCCGCGTGCGCGCTAGCTCTCGTTCTCGTCCTCTCGTTCGCGTTCGCTACTGGCGCGGTCGCCAAGGGCCCCGTCGCCGAGCTGCGCGTGGTCGGCAAGGGCGGCAAGGTGCTCACCGAAGACGCTTTCGGTGCCTTCACTCAGACAGTCAAGACCAGCCCGAAAGCAACCTGCTTCGGACCGGGGACCGGCGGCAGCGGCAAAGAGGTGACGATCAAAGGGCCGACCGCGCTGGGCATGCTGATCGCTGCGGCCCGGTTCACCGCGGCCCTGAAGCCGCTACTGATCACCGATGCCTTCGACTTCGGGCTTGGCATCTGCGGGGTGGGCGGTTCCATCTCAAGCTCGAAAGCCTCTTGGTACCTGAAGGTCAATCACGAGAATCCGGAACTCGGCGGCGAAATGGTGAAAGTCAAGGCCGGCGACGAGGTGCTGTGGGCCCTGGCACCGTTCCCCTATCCGGATGAGCTGGTGCTGAGCGCGCCGGACGAGGCGCAGGCCGGTGAGCCCTTCACGGTCCGCGTCTTCTCCTATGACGACAAAGGCAAGAAGTCACCAGTCGCGGGAGCGAAAGTGACTGGTGCGACAGGACCGACCGGCGGCGACGGCCGCACCACCGTGGTTCTGAGCAAGCCAGCCAACCTGAGTGCCACTCATGGCAAAGACATCCCGTCGGGCCGCGAGGCGGTCTGCGTCGGGGGTAAGTGCCCACGCAACTAGAGGCCACACGTCGCTGTGCGGCGGTCGCGATCGCGCTGGCTCTGGCGCTCGCGGCCGCCGGTTGCGGCCTCGGATCGGGCAGTGAGCTCGACCGCGTTGAGGTCACGGTGACTCGCGACTACGGCGCTGAGCAGCTCTTCAGCCGATGGGTCGACGACACCACCGAATCCGACACGGTGATGCGGGTGCTCGAACGTAGCGCCGAGATCTCAACCCGCTACGGCGGCGGCTTCGTGCAGTCGATCGACGGCCTCGAAGCGACCCGCGACGATGGCCGCTTCTGGGACTGGCTCTACTACGTCAACGGCGTCGAGGCGGGTGTCGGCGCCGCCGACTACGAGTTGGACGGGGGAGAGGCGATCTGGTGGGACTACCGCGACTGGACTGCGGCGCAGCAGGTACCCGCCGTGGTCGGCTCCTGGCCCCATCCCTTCATCGACGGCTATGAGGGCGGGCGCCGCCCCGTTGCGGTCGAGTGCCTGGCCGGTGGGAGCGCCTGCAGCGAGGTTCGCACCCGGTTGGAGCAGGCTGGAGTCGCCGTGGCCCCCGGCGACTCCGAGGGCGCGATCCGGGTGCTGGTCGGCCCCTGGAAGGAGGTGCGCCGGGATTCGGCCGCGGCGCAGATCGAGGGTGGCTTGCAGGCGAGCGGGGTCTTCGCAGAGTTTGACCAGGCTGGCGACGAGTTCGAGCTGCGCGGGCTCGACGAAGAGGGAGCGCCGGCGCGCGACTTCGGCCAGGGGGCCGGATTGGTCGCAGCCATCCGTCACTACGAAGCGCCACCGGTGTGGGTTGTGACCGGGACCAGCGCGGCCGGCGTTCGGGCGGCAGCGACGTTGCTGAACGAGAACGACCTGCGCGACCATTACGCGGTCGCCATCGACGGCGGCGAAAAGATTTCCCTTCCGCTCCGATGAGATCGCCGTTCGCCTACACGTCCCGGCCGGGGCCGCTTCAGGCGGCGTCTCCGGGGGCGGCCGTCGCCTACCTCGGCTCGCTGGTCGTCGTCGCCTTTCTCTACTCCAACCCGCTCGTGCTCGGCGCGGCCGGCGTTGCCGCGATTCTCGCCGGCCTGCTCGCGGGGGCTCGGCGCGCCGTGCGGGCGGCGCTCTGGATGGGTCTGACGCTGGCGCTCTTGATCGTTGTCGTCAACGCGCTGGTCGTCGACCGCGGCGAGACGGTGCTTGCCAGGCTCGGCGAATGGCCGCTGCTCGGCCAGGTCGTAGTCACCGTCGAGGCGGTCGCAGCCGGCGCCGTGCTCGGCCTGCGCGCCGCTGTGGTCCTAGTCGTCTTCGCCGTCTACTCGGCCTGCGTCGACCCCGACCGCGTGCTCCGCTCACTGCGCCCGCTCGCCGGCCGTTCGGCGCTCACCGCGACCCTGGTCTCCCGCCTCGTCCCGCTGGCGGCGGCAGATGGCGCTCGCCTCCGCGATGCCGCTCGCCTCCGTGGCCCCGCCGCGGCCCCGGTTGGCCGCGCCCCTCTGGCCCGGCGTCTGCTGGCTGGTTCGCTGGACAGGGCAGTCGACGTCGCCGCCACCCTGGAGCTCCGTGGCTACTCCCTCGACGCGTCGAAGGAGTCGAGGGCGAGGACGTCGAGCGCCCGGGCGCGTTCGCGCCACGACGGCCGCTTCTACGCGATCGGGGTGCTGGTCCTCGTCGCCGGCATTGCCGGCAAGCTCGCCGGTGCCGACGCCGTCGACTTCTATCCGGCAATCGAGGTCGGCATCGGCCCGGCGACTCTCGCCGTCGCCTTCGCCGTGCTCCTCGCGGGACTAGCGCCACTCGCTTCTCGCTTGGCGACTTACCCCCGATATATGACGGGAAAGTCGCCAAGCTCGACTGTCGCCCGACCGCTGGAGCGGACGCATGCCTGAACTCGCGACCCCCGCCCGGATCACCCCCGCGCTCTCGATCGAGAGGCTCACCTACTCCTACCCCCACGCCGAACGCGCGGCGCTGAGCGACGTCTCCCTGCAGCTGGAGCCGGGCCAGTTCGCCCTCCTCGCCGGCCGTTCGGCCAGCGGCAAGTCGAGCCTCCTACGCGCCGCCTGTGGCTTGGTCCCGCACTTCCACGGGGGCGAGATATCGGGTCGCATCGAGGTCGCCGGCATCGATGCGCTCGAGGCAGGCCCCGGCAAGCTCGCCGCCGTGGTCGGCTACGTGGCCCAGGACCCCGAGACCCAGGTCGTCTCGACCACTGTCGCCGCTGAGATCGAGCTTCCACTGGAGATGCGTGGCGACCCACCCGCCTCCCGTGCGCGGGCAGTAGAGGAGGTCGCCCTCGCCCTCGCCATCCCGCATCTCCTGACTCGCACTGTTGACACCCTCTCCGGCGGGGAGCTTCAACGAGTGGCGCTGGCTGCCGCTCTAGTGACCAGGCCGCAGCTAGTCCTTCTAGACGAGCCCACATCCCAACTCGACCCGGTCGCCGGCGACGAGCTCATCTGGCTCCTCCGTCGCCTCAACGAGGAGTGGGGGGTAACGATTCTTCTTGCTGAGCATCGCTTGGAGCGCTGTCTAGCGGCCGCCGACCGAGTGATCGCAATGGACACGGGGACTATCTCCTTCGACGGTTCACCGCGCGACTTCCTCGCCTGGGCCCAAGATGCCGATTCAGCGCTCGAGACCCCCGCTGCCCGCCTTTTCTCCCTAGCCGGCATCGATCCACTCCCAATCGGTGTCCGCGATGGGCGTCAGATTCTCAATTCCAGGCAGCAGGTGGGGGAGGGGAGCCGGACTACCCCTGCACTCAACTTTTTCGATGGGGCGGGAGAGACTGCCGTCGGGGCCGCGGCCGAAAAAGTACAAGCTGTTCCGGGGAAGTCCGGCTCCCCTTCGACAGCGGTCGAGATTCGAGATCTCTGGGTAGAGCTAGCTACTGGCGGCGAGGTGCGCGATGTGCTGAAGGGAATCGATCTCCGAGTCGAGCGCGGAGAGCGCGTCGCCCTGATGGGACGCAACGGTGCCGGGAAGAGCACCTTGCTGCGAGTGATTGCAGGCCTTATAGGGCCGGTGAGGGGCAAGGTCGAGGTACCTTGCGGGATTGCGTTGCTGACGCAGAACCCCGGCGACTACCTGGTCCGAGAGCGGGTGGGGGATGAGCTGGCAGGCACTGAAGGCATGGCGGCCCTGCGGATGGTCGGACTGGAGCATGCTGTCGACTCGGACCCGCGGGACTTGTCAGGCGGCGAGCGTCAGAGGCTGGCGCTGGCAATCACACTGGCGGGTCGTATGAAAGGGGGCGAGCTGCCTGGTCTCGTCGCCTTGGACGAGCCAACTCGCGGCATGGACCGGGCGCATAAGACCCGACTGGCTGAGATGGTCAATGGGCTTGCGAGCCAGGGGGCCTGCGTGGTCGTCGCCACCCACGACATCGAGTTCGCCGCAGTCTTCGCCGAGCGCGTCGTTCTGCTTGGTGACGGCGTCGTGATCGCTGACGGGTCGGCGCGCGAAGTCCTCTCCGGCGGCTGGTACTTCGCCACCGAGGTCGCGCGCGTCCTCGACCTTCCAGGCGTGATCAGCCCCGAGCAGGGTGCCGCCGTCCTGCTCGGAGAGGAGGAGCAGGGCTGATGTCCTGGGAGGCTGCGAGCTTCCTCATCCTCGGCGCCGTCCTGCTCGGCGGCTTCGCCTGGTACGAGCGCTCGCGCCCGCCATCCCAGGTCGTGGCTCTGGTCGCGGCGCTGGCGGCGCTGGCGATCGCCGGGCGCATCGCCTTTGCGGCCTTCCCGAACGTCAAGCCAACCACCGACATCGTCATCTTCGCCGGTTTTGCCCTTGGCGCCGCGCCCGGCTTCGCCGTCGGCGCGCTTGCGGCGCTGGTTTCCAACTTCTGGTTCGGCCAGGGCCCCTGGACCCCGTGGCAGATGGCCGGCTGGGGGCTTTGCGGGGTGTTGGGGGCCGGCCTCGCGGCGGTGGGCGGTCGCAACATCGGGCGCCTCACGCTGGCCGCCGTCTGTGGTGCAGCCGGCATCGCTTACGGCGCTCTGCTGAACTTCTCTCTGATGGCGACCTACGGTGGCGATCTCTCGCTGGAGCGCTTCCTCGCGTTCCAGTCCCGCGCGGTGCCCTTCGATGCCGCCCACGCGATCGGCAATGTCGCCTTCGCCCTGATCGCGGGGCCGGCGATGATCCGGATGCTGGTTCGCTTCCGCGAGCGCTTCGAGTGGGGGAGGGGGAGCGGGGAGACCGGTCGCTCCAGCGGATGGGGACCGCGCCTCCGTGGCGGCGTCGCCACGGTGGTTATCGCTGTCCTTGCCCTGGCTGCGATTGCTCCCGCGCCGGCCAGCGCCGACACCGGCAGCGCCGTCAAATGGCTGACCTCGGTGCAGAACGCCGACGGCGGCTTCGGCCCCTCGCTCGAAGACGAATCCAGTGTCTCGACCACGGCTTGGGTGGCGCTTGGCCTTGCCGCGGCCGACCGCAACCCACTCGACGTCGCCCGCCTCGGGCGCACCCCAATCGACTTTCTGCGCGCCAACGTCGACGAACTGGGCAGCGCCGGCGACTACGCACGGACGATCCTCGCCCTCGAGGCCTCGGGCATTGACCCCAGCTCCTTTGGCGGCGTCGACCTCGTCGCCACGCTCCGCGGCAAACAGGCCGATAACGGGTTCTTGGGTCGGCTGGCCGGGCTCCACCGCATTCGCGGTGATCGCCCTGCGCACTGCCGGTGCAAGCGGGGGGGTCGACCGCGCGCTCTCCTGGCTCGGAAAAGTGCAGAACGGGGACGGCGGCTGGGGCGACGTGCCGAACTCGTTCAGTACGGCCGACGGGACCGGAGCGGTGATGCAGGCGATGCCGGGTGCTGAGATTTCCAAACACGGCCTCGGCTACCTGCGCAAACACCAGCGCACCAACGGCGGCTTCGTCACCGGCTCCTCGGGGGCGGTCAACTCGCAGTCGACTGCGTGGGCGGTGCAGGGGATGCTCGCCGTCGGCGCCGATCCCGGCATCGCCCTCGACTACCTAACGGCGCGGCAGGCCGCCGACGGCCACTACCGCTACTCGTCCTCCAGCGACCAGACGCCGGTCTGGGTGACCGGCCAGGTACTCGCCGCTATCGCCGGCAAGTCGTTCCCGATCCCCGCTCCTCCGCGAGCTCCCAAACCGTTGACCGGAGTCGGTGGCGGCAGCCCTGTGCCAGGGACGGTCACGCCGCCTGCCTCTCCTTCGGCCGCGTCGCCCACTGCGCCTCCGGCCACCGGCAGTGGCGGAGTAGGCGCGGCTCCTCCCAGCAGCTCCACACCTTCCGCTCCTGCGACGCCCAGCGTGCCCGCCGTGCCTCCCTCTGCCGGGAGTCCGGAGCTCGAGGGTCCGGGCGCGCTCCCGACCACGCCCGTCCCCGAGCAGACTGCGAGTGAGGACGACAAGGGACCCTCGCCGCTGCCTCCGGTCGGCATCGGCCTCGCAACCGCTGGCCTCGCCATCGGGGTCCCCTGGTGGCTCGGTCGCCGCAACGGCTGGTGAGCCACGACCGGACGCCAGCGATGGACGTCGAGACCGCGATCCGCACCCGCCGCACCCACAAGGCCTTCGGCCCGGAGCCGCTCGGGCGCGAGGAGCTACTCGAGTTGCTCGACCTGGCCCGTTGGGCTCCCAACCACCACCTGACCGCCCCTTGGCGCTTCCGGATCGTAGGCTCGGAAGCGCTCGAGCGACTGAAGCAGGCCGCAGGGCCCGAGGGCGCAGCGAAGCTCGACCGAGCCCCGACCCTGGTCGTCGTCTCCTGCCGGCTCGACGGCGATCCGGTCCAGGACGAGGAGGACCTGCACGCGACCGCCGTCGCCTCCTACATCGTCCTGCTCGCCGCGCATGCCCGCGGCCTCGCCGGCTACTGGCGCACCCCGGAGTTGTTGCGCGGCGAGGCGGGCAGGGAGGCGGTCGGCCTGCCTGGCGACGAGCGCTTCGTTGCCCTCCTCCACCTGGGTCCGAGGCGGCAAGAGAAGGAGCCTCCCATCCGGCCCCCGCTCGAGCAGGCGGCCATCTTCCTTCCCTGACGTAGTGTTCGCGCGGATGCGAAGCGGAGTCGCAGTCATCGTCGCTCTCGCTGGTGTGGCGATCGCCCTGGTCCTCTTCCTCGTCCTCGACGGGGGCGACTCCCCGCCGGCAAAGGCCGAGCCCGCTCCCGGAGAGCCCAGTATCGAGATCGTCTCGCCACGCAACGGGGCCCGCCAGCGCAGCCACGCGGTCGTGGTCAAGGTGAATGTCCACAACTTCCAGCTCTCGCCGCGACACTTCGGCGGCGAACCCCAGCTGGGGGAGGGCCACATCCGCTTCGGCCTCAACCGCGTGCCGGACTGCGTCGACCCGGCCAAGCTCAAGCGCGCGATCGAGAGCCCGCTCGGGCGCGGCCGCCTGGTCGGCGCCTCGTTCGACTTCCCGGAGTACTCCGGTCCCAACGGCGTGCTGGCTGAGCGGATCGGCTCCGATGGCAGCTACTCGCCGGCGACGCTGCCGCAGATCTACTACCGGGACCTGCGCCCCGGCTTCTACCGCCTCGTCATCAACCTCGCCCAGAACGACGGCTCGACCACGCCCTTCCACGCCGTCACCAACTTCCAGATCCTGCCTCGGCCCGGGCATGGGCCGGGGCCCTGCAGCGGCGGCAAGGTCCCCAGCGCCGAGGCCGCTGCCTTCGAGTAAGCCCAAGGGGTGCAAACCCTCGTTCAGGGCCGGTAGCCCGCCGGCACCGGGCTACGATGACCGGCATGATCCCGACTCTGCTCCGCTGGGCTGCGGGACAGGATGGGCTTCAACTCGATGGAAAAGAAGACGACGCGAAGAGGCAACTACGAGTCGGGCTCCGACTACGTGCTCGAGTACGGCGAGCTCCGCTTCGCCTTCAACGAGGAGGACTTTGGCCAGCGCGTGGAGCAGGCCGCGGTCAAGCTCGGCTTCGTCAACCAGGGGCTTAGCCAAGAGGAGCTCGACGACCTGCTCGACCTCGCGGTCAGCGGCGAGATCGCCGAGCCCGCCTCGGGCCTGGGCGAGCACATCAACGAGAACTGGGAGGAGCTGGTCGGCCCCGCCAACCGCAGCCTGGTCCACTGGCTCCGCCGTCTCGTCTTCCGCGGCGCCTGGCTGGACCAGCGGGTCAAGGAGGGGGAGCTCGACGTGGTCTTCGACGAGCGCACCCAGACCTTCGGCTACGTCCAACCAGATCGCAGCCCGGAGCTGATCGAGCTCTCCAAGGAGCCCTCCTGGCGCCGTATCGCGTACCGCGGTTAGCTCTACCCGAGGAGCGCGTATCTTTCTTGCGTGAAGATCTTTGGACTAATCGCCGTTCTTTGCGTGAGCCTGGCGTTCATCTCCTGCGGAGAGGGCAGCTCCTCAGGGCAACCTGAGACCGAGAAGCTCACCAAGCCCGAGGTCAAACCCCCGCCCGGCCCACCTCCCAGAAAGCTGGTCATCATCGACCTTGAGGAGGGCACCGGCCCAGGGGCCAAAACCGAAGACACGCTGACCGTTCAGTACGTAGGGGTCGATAAGGAGGGCAAAGAACTCTATTCCAGCTGGACCAAACGGCACGCTCCTCTGACCTTCACGCTCAATGGAGGGGCTTACTTCATCGGCTGGGAGAAAGGCCTGGAAGGCATGAAGGAAGGCGGCCGGCGCGAACTTCACATTCCAGGATATTTGGCCGCTGGAGAGCCGCTTTTTTACATCGTCGACTTGCTGAAGATCAAATAGGACTTCGAGACCTGTCAGCGATGCTCTAGCGCAGCGACGACGGTTACGGCGCGGGCGGTGTCGAGCAGGCGGGTGGTGTCGTCGGGGTCGCCGAGCTCTGCCAAGCGGGTTAGGGAATCGATCAGGACGATCACGCTCTCGCCGCTCTCGGCGCGACGGGTGGCCTGGGCGATCGCGTCCTCGGCGTGGCGAGCCTGCGCGGCCGCGACGATCTCGGCCTGCGGCGCTACGCGTCTCCACTCGGCCAGCTCCTCGGGGCCGGGGTCAACCAACAGCGCCACTGGATCGGATCCGTTCGACTCGGCCGCCAGTTCAGTTGCGAGCTCGCGCAGCAGCTTCGTGCACGCATCCCGCGTCTCCCCGTAGACAATCGTCTGGCGAGGCGTGCCCGACCTAACGAGGTCGTTGAGACGCAACTCCTTGCGCTTGCGGCCAAAGCGGCGACGGCGCCTGCGCGGGCGATGCTCCGCCGCGGCGGGGGCTTCCGGGCTCTTCTCGTATGTCGGCTCGGGCGCCTCGGCTGGTGGCTCCTCTGTCTTCGGCCGCTCGCCTTGCTCCCGCCGCCCCGTTCGCTCGGAGCGCTCGCGTCTCTCTGGCCGCTCGCGGCGTCGCGATCCCTCACTCTGCTCGCGTGGCTTGCGCTCACGCCGCGGTCGCGATTCCCGACGCTCGCTCGGCTTCTCGGCGGATGCTCCGCCGGCCAGCTTCTCGATCAGCTCCTCGCGGCGCAGCATCCGGTAGCGCGGCACGCCGGCCTCTGCGGCGAGTGCGTGCAGCTCGGCGAGGTGCTTGGACTCCAGCTCAGTCTTGGTCATGCGCTCAGGTTATTGGAGGCGCTGGACCTCTGGAGCGAAGCTGCATGCACTCCCGCTCCTCGCGGAGGGCTATGTTGCTGCGGATGCTCTCTCGCGCGGCAGCAATCGAGGCAATTGCCGGCCAGCACTTTGAGGTCGTCGTCATCGGCGGCGGGATCACCGGCGCCGGGGTCGCGCTCGACGCCGCCTCGCGCGGCTACTCGGTGGCGCTGCTGGAGCGGGGCGACTATGCCGAAGGTACCTCCAGCCGCTCTTCGAAGATGGTCCACGGCGGTCTCCGCTACCTGCAGAATCTCGACCTCGGCCTGGTCCGCGAGGCGCTCCTCGAGCGCCAGCTGATGGTGCAACTGGCCCCGCACCTGGTTTACCCCACGCCCTTCCTGGTCCCCTCCTTCGCCGAGGAGCGCCGTGACCGGCGGATCGGCGTCGGGCTCAACATGTACGACGTGATGGCGACGACGCGGGTCGGCCGCAGCCGCCGTGAGATGCGCTCCTCCAAGGAGGAGGACGAGGACTACTACTGGTCGCCCGACCGCCACCGCACGATTCCCCGCGACGAGGTCCTGGAGATGGTCCCCTCGCTCGCCCCCCGCGACCCACGCGACGCCTATCTCTTCTACGACTGCCAGACCGACGACGTCCGCCTCGTCCTCACCGTGCTCGGCGAGGCGGAGCGTTTCGGCGCGGCGATGCTGAATGGGGCCGAGGTAATCGAGGTGCTGCACGAGGGTGGACGCGCCCACGGCGTCGCCTTTGTCGAGGCCGAGTCGGGGGAGCGGATCGAGGTCGGGGCCGACAACGTCGTCAACGCGACCGGTGTCTGGGCCGATCGGATTCGGCCGCGGGAGGTCGTCGAGGAGGAGGACGTTCCGCGGATCTCCCCGAGCCGCGGCACGCATGTGCTGCTTGATCGCGCCGACCTCTCCACTGGGAGGGCCGCCTGCATTGTGCCCGCCGGCGAAGGGCGGGCGATCTTCGCCCTGCCCTGGTACGGGCGAACTTTGGTCGGGACGACCGACAACGATTTCGACGGGGACATCGACCATCCCCTGCCCGGTGGCTACGACGTCCAATACCTGCTTGATGCGGTCAACGCCTTCTTCGGCGTATCGCTGAGCGACTCCGATCTGGTCGGCGCCTACGCTGGGGTTCGCCCGCTGATCTCCACGGGGGACCCAAAGAAGTCGGTCGACATCTCGCGCAAGGCGGAGCTCTATGAGACCTCATCGGGGATGCTGACGATCACCGGCGGCAAGCTGACCACTTGGCGAAGGATGGCGAAGCAGACCGTCGACCGTCTGGTTGAGCGCGAGGGCCGCGAGGCACCCTGCCGCACCGCCGAGATTCCGCTCGGGATGCAGGCCCGCCCCGACGACCTGCAAGCCCCCGATGGCGTCTCGGAGGAGTCGGTCTCCCAGCTCGCCTTTCGCTACGGGCACGCAGCACGCGTGGTGCTCGATCTCGCCTGGAAGGATCCGAAGCTGGGGAAACCGATTGTTCCCGGTCGCCCCGACCTGCTCGCCGAGGTCGCGATCGCCGCCCGGCGCGAGCAGGCGCGCAGCGTCGCCGACGTGTTGCTTCGCCGGACCCGGCTGGGGTTGCTGGCCACACCGCAGCTGCGTACTGCCGCCTCGGTTCGCCGGGTCACCGAGGTGCTCGGGGAAGAGCGGGGGTGGTCGCGACGTCAGGTCACGCGCGAAGCGGAGACGTGGGCATCTTGCGCAAAAGAAACTTTAGTGCTAGAAGATACCTAGCATTTTAGGATGACTGATTAGCAAGATGCCCTGCGGCCTAATAGCCGCGGGCACAGGTTGCAGACCGGCCTGGGCTCTGGTAAACCATCGGAGTCGTTATCCGGAACAAACGGGGTTCCGATGCCGGGGAGGAGAGAGGACTTGCTGCACGAGCCTGTGGGAGCGGGGTGCGTGGATGGCCGCGACGCGTGAGGCGACGGCGCTGTCCGCGCCGGATGCCGCACCGCCGGAAGCGCTGTACTCGAAGCTGCGACCGGGCCCGGGGAAGCCCGCGGGGGAGGTGGCGCTCCACCAGAAAGCTCGGCTTCGCGGCTCCATGGTCCAAATCGTCGCCGAGCACGGGTACGACGCCGTCACGGTGCGTGGCCTCGCCACGCTGGCCGGCGTCTCCACCCGCACTTTTTACGAGCACTTCGACAGCAAGGAGGCCTGTCTCCTTGCTGCTTTGGACAACGTAGTCCAGTGCGCCGCGAACCGGGCTGTCCAGGACGGGGAGCAAGGACGAGAGCAGCTTCGAGCCCTCCTTCTCTCGTTGATTGCTGAGCTCGAACGCAACCCGCAACTTGGCCGTGTCGTCCTGCTCGAGGCGCTCGCAGCGGGACCGGCTGCGCTGCGGAAGCTGAGGAATGCCGAACATGCCTTGGGGAGTCTCATCGACGAGGGCTTCGAAGTCGCCACCGAGAGTGAGGCGCCCTCGCTCGTCATCGAGGGCATTGTTGCCGGGCTCGTCGGCATCGCACGTACCCGCCTGCTCAACAGCCGCGAGACCGAGCTGTCTGGGCTCATCGACGGGCTGTTGGACTGGGCGTTCTGCTACCAGTCTGAGGCCGCCGGGGCGCTCGCAGAGCCCGACCTTCGGATAAGTCCGGCACTCTCCGTCTTCGGAAGCACTGTGTCGCCGGCGGATGCAAACGGCCAGGCACCCGGCGATGAGCGCGCCCTGATTCTCTCCGCCGTCGCGAAGCTTGCTGCTGCCGAGGGTTACCCGGAGCTGACGATCCCGCGCATCCGCGCCGTCGCCGGTGTCTCCCGTCGCAGTTTCGACGCCAGCTTCGACAGCGTCGAGGACTGCTTCGTCGCCGCACTCGAGATGCACGCCGTGCACGCGATCTCCCTGGCGACGTCCGCGTACGCCGATGCCGGCAGCTGGGCGGAGGGCGTTCACCGTGGAGTCACCGTCCTCTGCGAATACATCGCTTCCGACCCGGTGCTAGCGACGCTGGGGTTCGTCGAGATCTTCTCGCTGGGGCCGGGGGGAGTACATGCCCGCGAGCGGCTGACGGCGCGGGTGGGCGAGCTGTTCCGCGACAGCGCTCCGCTTGAGCACCGGCCGGGAGGGCTCGACGCCGAGGCCTCCGTGGCGGCGGTGTGGGGTGTGATCCACCACTACGTCGTGATTGGCCAAGCGCAGCAGCTGCCCAGCGTCGCGCCGACGCTCTCTTACATGGCCCTTGCGCCGGCGATTGGCGCTTCGGCCGCGGTGGATGCGATCCGCCGCGCCGCAAAGGCTCCCACTGAGACTTCCACCCAGAGATCGACGGATCGGCAGGGGACTTCATGAGGCCCCTATGTCAAACACACCAATCTAAATCTAAAAACTCAAAAAAAAGGGGTAGACAATGAAGTTTTTCAATCAGCGGTTCGGCATTCCGGGGGTGATCGCGGTCTGCGCCCTCATCTTCGCCATGCTCGGCGGAGCCTATGCTGCCTCTAACAGCGGCGATGGTGCGACGGCCTCAGCCAAACGCGGTAAGCCAGGGCCCCGCGGCAAACGCGGTCCGACCGGTCCGGCGGGCCCGCAAGGCCCAGCGGGCCAGGGCGCAGCCGGTCCACAGGGTGCGGCTGGAGCTCCTGGTGCCAAAGGTGCTACCGGCGCTCCCGGGACCCCAGGGACCCCAGGGACCCAGGGGATCCCTGGAAAAGGTGTCGTCGTGACCGACATTCCTGTGGATGAACCTGGTTGCGCCGAACTCGGCGGTATCGAAGTCGAAGAGAAAGAAAACCCTGCCTCAGCGAAAGAAGTCTGCAACGGCGAGGAAGGCTCTCCGGGGGCCGATGGCGTAGACGCTACCTTTGATGGAGAACCGCTCGAAGCTGGTGTGCTCATGCAAGGTAGCTGGGGTACAGCTGGGGAAACAGGCCAGCAGGTAATCGCGCCAATCTCCTTTCCCATCAAACTCTCTGGTGGTATCGGTGAAGAAGAAGTCCACTACTCGACCGACGCAAACTTTGCTGACTTCGACGGAGCTGGACCGGGAACGATTGGTTGCTCTGGGGGTTTGAATAACCCAGCAGCACCAGAAGGTCATCTGTGTGTCTTCCAAGGGTCCCCCTCTCTCCCGACTAACCCGGGCTTTGAAGGAATTCTCACCATGGACCAAGGTGTATTTGGGACCAATAGATATGGTGCAATGGTTAGATTCACATTGGCAAGCACCGGTATTGTTGCCGGTTCTTGGGCAGTAAGGGGATTCTAAGGGCCTCTATCGAAACAGCCCGGCCGATCACATCGGCCGGGCTGTTTGTTTTGCTGGGAGCGATCCCCTCGGGGTCGACGATTGCTCATTGAATCCGGGATACGAGCTTCCTTTAGCCGTTCAAACGGCACCCCACTTCCAACCAGTGTAGGTACCACTCAGTTCCATCTGCATATCTGCATCCAAGTGTGCTGAGTTGGAACCATATTTAAGTAGTATTCCGAATAAAGAGGACATGTTTTTTGTGGAAATTAACTTTTGTACGTCTGTTCCATGAGGATTCGAAATACTCGCTATTAGCGTGCCTTTGACATTGGCTACTTCTGGCAATGCGCATTCAGAGTTATTTGATACTTTCGCAAAGGTTAAACCGTCTTCAGGGGTAAGTAAGAGAAAAGGTAACCCTTTTCCGCTGTCATGCACTTCTAATTTTACGCTTCCTTCATGTAAGATTACTAACGCTGTTGCTTTGGCAGTGATATTAGGAATTTCGCATACTGCTCCAGATAATGCTCCACTTTTTGCTTCCTGCGCTAAGCATTTAGTGATTTCGACTGTCACAGTACCGGATCCGGTTTCGTCGATTGATCCGGTGGCGGTTGCTTCGTGACAAAAGATCTCCATATTTAGACTTAAGATCAAAAGTCGGCCTTCTAAAGTGTTCTCGGCTTTACCAATGATTGAGCCTTTGGTCGGTTCTTCAAAAGTGAATGCCCCAGACGCATTTGCCGCTGTGGCCATGAGAGCCATCACCCCGAGCGCGGCGATGATTGAGAGGCCGAGGGCCTTGATGCCTTGCTTTCCGTAGTTCATTTCTCCTCCTTTATTGTGCGGTTCGCACCGGTAGAAAGGAGCGAGCATCGCTTTCGCTCGGACCAAGGTCAAGCGCGCGGCGCATGAGTTTTCTATCTGAGGGAAATCAAGAACGGCAGTACGCAACACCTGCGCCTGTTGATAAGAACGTTCTGACTTTTGAATTCAGTCCCCCATGACTGCAAGATCCCTGAGTCCCCGTGAATAGTAACGATACGCTGACTTATGGCTGAGCAGCTGGTACCGGTGGTAGTGGTGAGTCGCTCCAGCGGGCATCTTTCCGCACAGCGCATCAGCGTGATGCGTTGCTGCGACGGCCTGGGCATTGCCGTCGCAGTGGGCACATCACATCCCCAAGGGACGATGCGTTTTCAAGACGATTTCCGCAGCTTCCTATTGGGACTAGGAAGCGTGTGAAGAAACTAGCGGCACGGAAGTCAAAGAAGCAAACTGAGATCAAAGGAGGACATTCCAGTGTGCTGACAACGAAGGCAATGAGGGGGCCCCTGACGGCAAACTCCGTCGCCCGATCGTGCCCGTGCCTTTGGCTTCGTTCGTCGCGTTGGTCCAATGGATGTGGGTGCCGTGACCGCGAGGTCCCGGGGGTTGGGGGCTGTTGGGACGAAGACCCCCGGTTCGGTTCGACTTCGATGTTGGGCAGGACGATGAAGTCGGGGTCGATGCTGGCGGGGTTCGCAGCCGAGATCGGCCCTGCCGATCGTGCCTACCTCGGAGTCGGTCCAGTAGACGAATGCCCCGTGGACGTCGACCCAATCGACTGCGGTCGGCAGGCATTTGATCTCGATCGGGTCTTTGTCCTTCTCGGTCCGGGCGATTGCCGGTATCGCTGTCACTTCCGGCCCAGTCGTCGCGTCATCGGTCAGCTTCTCGGAAACTAGTGAAGAAGGCGTGGAAGCCGTCGGGAGTGGCGGCCCGAAGGCAGCGGGGCGGGTGCCGAGGGGATCGGGCGGGGTGTGCTTTGACTCGGAGACGTGCTGGGTGGAGGCGCTTGGGTCCGTGGCGTCCTCGCGCAGATAGAGATGCCGGGTGTCGCCGGCGGTGAAGAAGGCTTGTTTGCCGTCTTCGGAGACCGCGTAGGTATCCTGGGTGTAGTAGGCGCGCTGGGAGCCGCCGCTGGCGAGCGTGCCTTTGTCGGTCTCCCCGACTCAGTCACAGGGGCCGGCGAGGGAGCCGTCGGGAGGAGTGGAGCCGTCGGGCAGGACGCCCGCTAGCTCTAACTCCTCTGTGTCGCGGTTCCAGGCGTAGAGGTTGTTGCGGTTGGGGGCGGCGTCTGGGCTCAGCTCTGCCTGGTTGGGACCCGTAGTTTCGAAGTAGACGGTCGAGCCATCAGTGGCGGCGCCGGCGAAGAAGAGGTTGCCTGGCCTCAGTTTGGTGTAGTCGACGATGGTCTGCAGGGAGCCGTCTTTGCTCGAGCGCGCCAGGTGGCCAGCTCTTTCGTGCTCGAGATCTCCGCCCCAGGAGTAAGAGAAGGAGAGGTCCCTTTACCAGCCGGTGACCTTGGCCGAATCGCCGGCGCTGCCGTGGGGCCAGGATGCCTTCGCCGCCGGGGATGCCGGAAGAGGATTCGAAGAATCGCATCGCCTGCGATTGAGGCTCTGAGTGGCGGCTGTTCGCCCAAGAGGCTGGTGCCGTCCTTGTCGACCGGGGTGGCCTGCTCATAGGCGCGGCAGTCGGGGAGGAGAAGGCCGGGGCCTTCGCCGGTGGGGCCGGCGCGCAGAGCGTCGTTGGGGCAGAAGCCGAAGGGGAGCGGGAGGAAGAGGGTGGTGAAGTACCTGTCGGGGCCTTTGGCTTCGCCTTCGGCGTTTTGGCGACGACGCGGAAGAAGTAGGTGGTGGCGAAGGTGCTTCGTGATGCCTACTTGCTGCTTACGTCTTGTGCCGTTAGTTAATGTTAGTGCTGCTTTGGGTTATGCGACTCTCAGGTCGAGCCGGGCGCTCAATGTTTTAGTTAACTTTTTGCCTAACACCGATCATAACGTCTGAAGATATCTGGGGGTGTCTTGACAGGCTCTATACGGTCCCGTATGCTGGCTAAAGCCAGGAGAGAACTGGCCACCGCTCTTCGAAACAATGGGAGGGTCTTTTCATCGCAAACGCGATGATGTGTAAGTGTTAAGCGGTCCTTGGGGAAGATTTGCCCAGTTTATGGCCCTATTCAGATGGGGCCATCAGCGTCCCTGCGTGACCTGATCCTTATATGGCAGTTCTCCAGTGCGGACTCAACAAGGGCTTCTGTGCAAAGAAAGCGACGCTCGCGGCATTATGCGAGTGAGGAGAGAGTAACGAGCGAAATAGTAACTCTGTAGCCGGACCTCCGGCATCAAATATTTTCCTGCTTGAACAGGCAGCTGTAGTGTTTGACCGTATGATGTAAGCAGAATTTCCGTACTAGGTCTGCTTCTACCGCGTCGCCTGTTTACGCAGGGATTCAGCCCCCGCGCTGGCGAGTAGGAGGAAGCCAGATGGCCGCTAGACCTAGCACCCATGAAGTCCTTATAAGGAATGTTCATTCCGCTTGGCTGACGACAGCCTGCTTTTGGCTGGGGGCGCTTTCGAAAGACACAGTGCTATGAGCACATCTGGGCAGCCGGATAAGCCCCCAGCTGAGCAGGCATCTGGAGCTAAAGCGCCACCTAAGCCTCCAAGGCCACCTTGGACAGGGGCGGGAGACCCCGAGGAGTCTATTCCTGGCCGCTTGGAAGCGGAACTGAGGCGCTACGAAGTCGAAACGAACGAGATACAAGCAGCGACAACCCGCGCGAATAAGCAAGTCGAAGCTGAGATTGAAAGAGACGCGGAACGCTCAGTCAGTGAAATAAAACGCAAAGCGCAAGGCACCGACGCTGATATTCGAGATCGCGAAAATAAGACCAATGCGGAAATAGATGAGAACGCTCGGCGCACTGCCGCTGAAATGAAAAACCTGGAAATCGACACGCAGATGACGCGAGTGGAGCGCTATTTCTCTATGTGCATCGTCGCCATCGGGATCCTGACGACTATTGGGTTAGGCTTTCTAACCACTGGCTATGCAGAGTGGTACCAACAAATCAGGCCAACCCTTGGCTTGTTCATCTTCGGTGGCGGCCTTTACAGGCTTCGTTCCATCACCCGCCGAAAAGACGCTGAACGTGACAAGCAGGCTCGCAAAGGCAAAAAGTGCCGCGGCAAAGCTGAGAGGTAAAGAGCCAAGAGAATGAAAGCCACTACCTTCCCGCTCGAGTATTCGCGGAGGACCGGAGTCAGAGACTGAATGAATCGAGGAGTTTGCCCGCCGAGAATCAGCTTCCATGGTCGCTGTGGCCCTCGAGTGATTCCGCGGTGGCAGTGGCAAGCTCAGTGTCCACGGCGATAAACAGTCAGCTGCGGCTTTGAATACGACCTCCCTCCCTGCTCCGCAAACCCCTACACCGCCGTTGCCATCCGGTAGATGAGCCCACGGGCACTGATTCGGTGAAGCGCCTCTCATCGAAGGCCTCACGCGCGCTAAGACCTACCGCGATGGGCAGGACATGAGTGCCGCGTTTTAAGCAGCATGGCGTCTGCTGAATGAGGTAGCCCGCCAGCTCCAAAGCTAAAAAACATTTGGGCCAAGTCCTTGACGGCCAGACCGGGGAGCGCCATTCTGACTGTTGCGTAGGCGCCTTACGCTCTACGCGCGAAACCGTAACGATCAATGGAGGATTCATGAACTATCGAAAGCACGGGCTCAGGGCCCTTGGCGTCTCGATGCTTGCCGCGCTTGGGCTGATGGCGTTTGCCGCCAGCGGGGCGCAGGCCAGTGGGCAGGTTTTAGTATTAAATCCAGAAAAGACAGCCTTATTAACCGGCTTTGGCAATTTTGCACTTAGCGGAGTAGGGCTGAACCTTTTAACAAACAAGCTCCTGATCTTAACCCTGAACATGGAGATTTTCTGTCACGAAGCGAAAGTAGCTACAGCTTCGATAACGGAAACTGGTACAGGCAAAGCAACAATTGAATTCAAAGTCTGTTTAGCACAGGGCGTAAGCGGCGGTGCCTTAACTGGTGCTGTATGCACAATCCCCAACATCACGGCTAAAACCAAAGCCTTAATCATCTTACATTCAGGCAATACGGCATTAACAGAAGCGCAGCACGGTACTGGCACGGGCGCACCGTATATATTATTCACACCCGAAGATTTAGCGACATTCGCGACGATAACAAACAACACCGAATGCGCGCTGCCGGAAACCGCAAAAGTTAAAGGTTGTCTCGTGGCATCGGTTGATAACTTAAACTATGCAGCTTTCCATAACATCAGCAGCATAGGAACGTTAACTTTATTCGGCTGCAAACTCCTTTATGGAGCCAATGAAGCACACCTGGATGCCGAAGCGAAAGTTGAAAGTGTAAGCGGCGAGTTATGGGCGGTCCACTAAACACCACAACACTATGAAGCCGTAAGCAGCAACTGAGCACCAAGAAGCACACCCGCGACCCGGGATCGCCTCAGGCGGTCCCGGGTCACGCGGGGCCAGGGACACAGCACGAGAAGCAAACACAGGGACCAGCACAGGGTGAAGCACCAAGGTGGAAAGAACGAAGGGAGAGAGCATGAGCAGGGGCACTAACAGGGAGGATGCGGCAAGTGGCTGGACGGCTCGCGGCCTCCTCATCACGCTGACAAGCTTTTTCTGTCTCGCCTTCGCCCCCAGCGCCCTCGCCGCTCCCCCCGTCATCCTGCAGACCAGTGCCCTTTCGGTCTCCACGGAATCGGCCACCCTGCGCACCGCCATCAACCCCGAAGGCAAAGCGACCAGCTTCTTCTTCGAGTACGGCACAGCTCCCTGCTCTGAAGTCCCCAACCCCTGCACGCAGGCTCCGAAAGGAACGATCCCCCTCGGCACCAGCCCGGTTGAAAAAACGCAGGCGATCGAAGGCCTCAGCCCCGCCACCACCTACTTCTTCCGCGTCATCGCCAAAAACGCAGACGCGCCAGCCGGGGTCACGGGTCCCGACAGGACCTTCACCACCCTCTTCCTCCCGTCTCCCTTCGGTCCTTGCCCCAACGACGCCCTGCGCGCCGGTCCCACCGGCAAAGGTCCGGGCCTAGGCCTCCCCGACTGCCGTGCCTACGAGCAGGCGAGCCCGCTCGACAAGAACGGCACCAGCCTGCTCGGCGAACAGCCGCCGCTC
>CAWBIJ010000002.1:0-336916 GCA_963788975.1 uncultured Solirubrobacterales bacterium | reverse complement strand
CCCAGTCCGATCGAGAACCAGCCCCATCAAAGATTGGAGCAAGGAGATGAGAAAGCAAAGCAGTACAGCGGGGGTGGTGTGCACGGCGATGCTCGCCGCGGCGCTTGCCACGCTCGCCCTCGCGGGCAGCGCTTCCGCGAAACTGGTAGGCGAATTCACCAAATTCCAGTTCTGTCCCTTTACCAACGCCGAAGTCAACCGCTGCATGCACTCGGTCAACAACGGCGGCACGGTAGTCCTCGGCAACAAGACGGTGACGATCGAAAAATCGGTCACCATCCAAGGCGGCTACAGCAAAGCGGGCGAAGATGAATTCTCGAAATTCTTCGCCGCGACCAACGGCGTCACGCTCTCCAAAGCCGCCCAGAACGTCCCCGGCGGCCTGCTCGGCATCGTGCCGCCCGAAAAATCGCCAACGCTGGTCAAACTGCTTTCGAAATTCTTCTTCGAAAACAGCCTCACCGGCGTCACCTCGACGCTCGAACTGGCAAAACCGGCAACCGACATCAGGCTCTCAGAAAGCCATCTCGCCGAAGGCGAAGGCATCGCGCTGAAACTGCCGGTCAAGGTCCACCTGGAAAACCCGTTCCTGGGCAAAAACTGCTTCGTCGGCTCGAGCAGCTCGCCGATCTCCTGGAACCTGACCTCGGGCGTGACCAGCCCGCCCGAACCGAATAAATCGATCTCGGGTAAACCGGGCGAAGTCTCCTTCCTCGAAGGCGGCCGGATCCTGGTCCTCAGCAACAGCGAACTCGTCGACAATTCCTGGTCGGCGCCGAGCGCGAGCGGCTGCGGGGGGATCCTCTCTTTCCTCGTCAACCCGGTCATCAACTCGCAGGTCGGCCTGCCCTCGGCAGCGGGCAAAAACACGGCGATCCTGAAAAACACGGTCAGCGTCGCCACCGCTGTCGCGCTGAAAAAAGTCGACTCTGAAAACCCATAGGCGAACCCCGATCAAGGAGATGATTGAGAGATGAAGATGAAGGCAACAGCCATCTTCGGACGGGGTGCGCTCGCGGCGCTCGTGATCTGCGCCGTGTTCGCGGGCAGCGCTGGCGCTGCCCCCGTCTGGAAGTTCGAAGGAAAAGAACTAACTGGATCAGAAACGATCCTGGGCGGTGCGGAAGACAGCTTCCTCACCGTGCCGGGCTTGACCACCGATTGTGAGAATTTCCTCTACAAGGTAAGTATCTCCAACAGTGCCGGAACCGGCATCGGGTCAGTCAACGAACTGCCCCTCTATGATTGCGGCACCAACTCAGAAGCATGCACGGTCGAATCGATCGCGGCAGAAACGCTGCCGTGGAAATCGAAACTGACCACGATCAGCACCACCCCCTACATCATCATCGAAGGTGTCAAGGTCGGCATCCTCTATGGCGGTGAAGAATGCGCGCTGAGCGAAGTCCTGGCCAAAGTCACGGGAACGGCCGGCGGCCAGATCAACAACACAACCGAAAGCGCCACCTTCAACGCGACGACCTTCAAAACGACAGCGACCAAACTGTCGGCACTGGGGTCCTCGGTCGAATGGCAGGGCGTCTTCCCGACTGAAGCATTCGAATGGAACAGGGAAAAGGCGCTGACTGTCTCCTAGCGCCCTTGAGGAAGGCCGCGAGCGCCAGGGGAATCCTGGCGCTCGCGGTTGCCCTCGCACTTGCCCTCGCCGGATGCGGGGGCGATGAGGGCTCCGATTCAAGCGGCGAGGTCGCGCAGGCCGGCGCCGAGCGCGCTGCGGCAACCGCCCCCCAGTCCTCGCCGAGTAACTCCTCCGCCGGATCGAAATCCGATCGTAGTGGCGCTGTGACCCAGGGCCAGAGCGCCACTGCCGCGACAGAAGGCGGGGGAGGGGGCAAGCAGGCCACCGCGATCGCACCCCCCAAAGGCCCGCGCGAGCCGGGCATCACCCCTGAGCAAAGAGAGAAAGCAAAGCTCGCCAGCATCGCGCTCGAGAGTCCTGCCGTCCTGCCGGTCGCAAACGGCCCCGCAGAGCTCCCCGCCGCCTATACCTGTGAGGGCAAGGACAGCTGGCCGGCGCTGCGCTGGCAGGGCCTCCCTGAGGGAACCGAGGAGCTCGTCCTCTTTGCGATGGCGCTGGCGCCGGTCGGGGGCAAACTTTTCTTCGACTGGGCACTGGCAGGCATCGATCCCTCGCTCGAAGGCATCGAGGCAGCCCGCCTGCCCAAGGGCGCGGTAACCGGGCAAAACAGCTTCGGCAAGCGCGGCTACTCGGTCTGCCCGCCCCCAGGTCAAGCTGAAACCTACTTCTTCGCCCTCTACGCCATACCCGAGCGCCTAGGGGCCAGCCCTGGCTTTGACCCGCGCGCCCTGCGCCAGCAGGTCCAAGACCTCTCGCGAAACGTGGGCATCCTGGCGGTCGCCTACGCGAGGGGCTAAGCAAAGACTTACACCAGCAGCAAGCCAGTCACTTACAACCAAAACAAAGGAGCAATGCTGACAATGCGAAAGCAACGAATCAAGGTGGGGGTGATGGGCACCGCGCTCCTAGCCGCGCTGCTCACCACGCTCGCTCTCGCTGGTAGTGCCTCGGCGAAACTGGTAGGCGAGTTCGAACGCTTCCAGTTCTGCCCCTTCCAGAACCTGGAAGTGAGGCGCTGCACCCACGCGGTCACCGAAGGCGGCGAAGTCGTACTCGGCTCGAAGAAATCGCCGATCGTCAACCCGGTCACCCTGCAGGGCGGCCTCGGTCCGGTCGACGAAGAAGAATTCCAGCCGTTCTTCGCCGCCACCAACGGCGAAACGCTGGAGAAAGTGCCGCAGCCGGTCCCCGGCGGCCTGCTCGGCCTGGTGCCGCCTGAAAACTCGCCACCGCTGATCGCCGCCCTGGTCAAACTGGCCGCCGAAAACGGCCTCACCGGCGTCAACGCGATCCTCGAACTGGCAAGGCCGGCGAATGAGATCAAAATCTCTGAAAGCCACATCGCCGAAGGGATCGGCCTGGGGCTGAAACTGCCGGTCAAGATCCGCCTTGACAACCCGCTCCTCGGTTCCAACTGCTACATCGGCTCCGAAAAAGCGCCTGTCTGGTGGGAACTGACGAGCGAAGCCCCCACAGGCAAACCCGGCGAAGTCGAATTCCTCGAGGAAGGCCGGATCCTCAAACTGTCCAACAACGTCATCTTCGATGACGCTTGGGCCGCTCCGGCAGCAAAAGGCTGCGGAGGGATTCTCCTCTCTGCCCTGATCGACCCAGTGATCAACGCCGCATCGGGCCTGCCTGACCCCGAAAACACCGCGATCCTCGAAAACACGATCCACAACGCCACCACCCTGGCGCTGCGCAAAATCGACTCTGAAAACCCCTAAGCGGTAGTTGTCATCACAAGCCCCCGGAGGCCGAGAGGCCTGCGGGGGCTTTAACGTAACCACACCGTTCAGTATCTCTTTATTTCCAGCAGACTAAAAAACATTTGGGCCAAATCCTTGACGATCGAGATAGCGGACGGCATGCTGGCCTGTGCGCTGGGGTCTCTGATTGTGCCCCACGCGTACATAAACCGATCAATGGGAGGACTCATGAACTATCGGAAGCAAGGGCTCAAGGCCCTTGGTCTCTCGTTCCTTGCCGTACTTGGTCTGATGGCATTCGCTGCCAGCGGTGCGCAGGCTAGCGGGACAGTCTTAGTATTAAACAAAGAAAAAACAGCGTTATTAACGCCGCCTTTTACCGCGTCTTTCACAGCAGCAGGAGAGAACACCTTAACAAGCAAGCTCCTGATTTTAAATCTCAACATGGAGATTTTCTGTCACGCGGCCTCTGCATCAGGGTCGATTTCGGACACCGGCACGGGCACTGCCACAATCGAATTCACTAAATGCTTAGCACAAGGTGTCAGCGGTGGCGCCTTAAGCGGCGCGGTATGTGAAATCCCCAACATTGTCGCCAAAACAAAAGTTTTAGTTATCTTACATGAAGGTAACGTCAAATTAACTACGAGTGAACACAACCAACTCAAAGGTGCCCCCTACCTCTTATTCACACCGCTTGACTTATTAACATTCGCGCAGGTGTTAAACCATACCGAATGCGCGCTGCCGGAAATTGCGAACGTCAAAGGGTCAGTTGTAGCATCGATTGATAACTTAAATTACGAATTAACGCACTTAATTTCTACCAAAAACATGTTAACGTTATTCGGCTCGACGTTGACCTACGGCGCAAACGAAGCACACCTGGATGTAGATGCGTTGGTTCAGCTTGTAACAGATGAGTTATGGGCGGTCCACTAGAAATTCGACACCGTAAGTCGTAAGTAGCACCAAGAAGCACACCTGCGACCCGGGACCGCGCTCAGCGGTCCCGGGTCAATGCGGGGACAAGGGACAAGCACGGGGAAACAGCACAAGAGGCACAGGGGAAGCCAAGGTGGAAAAGAACGAAGGGAGAGAGCATGAGCAGGGGCATCAATAGGGGAGGGCTAGTAAGCGTAGGGAAGCCACGCGGCCTCATCGCGGTGGTCGCAAGCTTCCTCAGCCTCGCCCTCGCTTCGAGCGCACTCGCTGCAGCCCCCGTGATCTTGCAGACCTCCGCCTCCTCCGCCTCCAGCGAAGCGGCCACCCTGCGCACCGTGATCGACCCCGAAGGCAAAGCGACCAGCTTCTTCTTCGAGTACGGCACAGCCCCCTGCTCTGAAGTCCCTAACCCCTGCACGCAGGCCCCGAAAGGAACGATCCCAACCGGCACCGACCCGGTCGAAAAAACGCAGGTGATCGAAGGCCTTACGCCCGCCACCACCTACTTCTTTCGCGTCGTTGCCAAAAACGCAGACGCCCCAGCCGGGGTCACGGGCCCTGACAAGACCTTCACCACCCTCTTCCTCCCATCTCCCTTCGGCCCCTGTCCCAACGACGCCCTGCGCGCCGGGCCCACAGGCAAAGGCCCCGGCCTTCGCCTCCCCGACTGCCGCGCCTATGAGCAGTCAAGCCCGGTCGACAAGAACGGCACCAGCCTCTTGGGCGAACAGCCGCCGCTCCGCGCTTCGGTCTCAGGCGACGCGATCGTCTTCGAATCCTCCTCGGGCATCCCCGGCGGCGAAGGCGCCCAGAACTTTCCCTACTACCAGGCCACCCGCGGAGCGGGGGACTGGTCGACGCAGGGCATCCTGCCCCACGGCAGCGCCGGCGACGCCGCCAAGGTCACCGGCTGGTCTAGGGACCTCTCCTTCTCCTACTCCTGGGCGGAGATCTCGAAAACCAAAGAAAAGACCTACCTGGCGCGCTCAAGCAAAGACGGCACCCTGCAAACCATCGTCGACTACACCGATCTGGGCAAAGTCGACAAATTCACCCCCGGCACCTTCTTCTTCGCCGGCGCCGCCAGCGACGGCTCCACCGCTTACTTCGAAGCGACCGGCTCCAACCAGACAGAGTTGAGCCCAGAGGCAGCCGCTAATCGCAACAATCTCTATGCCTGGGAGCGCGACACCGAAGAGCTCGCCCTGGCCGGCGTGCTGCCCGACGGCTCGACGCCCCCCGGCGGCTCCCTCGCCGGCCCCTATGACTGGGTCAGGGGAACCGACAAAGCCGCCCGCGCCAGCGGCGGCTCCCAGCGCGCCTACTACACCCAGGACAACTACGCGTTCTCAGAAGACGGAGAGCGCGCCTTCTTCACCGCTGGCGACACCGGGCAGCTCTACTTGCGCGAGAACGCAACCGATCCTGGCGCCTCCACCCAGCACGTCTCCAAATCGCAGCGAACCCCGCCCGACCCCCTGGGCGCAAGGCCCGCCGCCTTCCAGGCCGCCACCCCCGACGGCTCCCATGCCTTCTTCACCAGCTCCGAGAAGCTGACCGACGATGCGACGACGGGGCCGGAAGTGACAGCGATCCCGGCGATTGCCAGGGGGGAGGTGGACGGCTCCCCGATTGAGATCAAATGCCTGCCGACCTCGGCCGACTGGGTGGACATTGAGGGCGAATTCGTCTACTGGACCGACACCGAGGCTGCCACGATCGGCAGGGCCGAGCTCGGCTGCGACTCGGAAAGCATCGAACCCGCCTTCATCTCCCTGCCGGAAATCGAAATTGAAAAAGAGCCCATCAAAGAACCGGGCGTCCTGACTCCAGTAGCGCCTAATCCTCAGGACCTCGCGGTCAACGCCACTCACATCTACTGGACCAACGCCACTGACGGCAAAAAGGGCACGGGAACGGTCGGGCGGGTGGAGACCGACGGCGATGACCTCAAAGCGGAATGCGTGAAAGGCGCCAGCAACCCGATCGGGATCGACGTCAATGCGACCCATGTGTATTGGGCGAACTCGCTGGCCATTGCTGAATTCAACAATGGCGCGATCGGGCGGGCGACACTGGACTGCACGGAAGCCGACCAGGAAGCGATCAAACCGGCAGGCATTAACCAGGTTCCTAAGGGGTTGGTTCTGGGGACCACGCAGATCTACTGGATGTCCAATCTCCTCAACTTCACGGTTGTCGTCAGGGGAAACCTCGACGGTTCTGAGCAGGAAACCCTCTTCATCGGCGAAACCCCAGCCCGCGGCCTAGCCGTCGACGCTACCCACGTCTTCTGGGCAGACCCGAGCGACGACAGCATCGGGCGGGCGAAACTCGACTTCACCGAAGTAGACGAAAAATTCATCGAAGGCGCCGGCTCTCCGATCGGCCTAGCCGCCGACGCCACCCACGTCTACTGGACCGCCAACCAGGAAGTGCCGGCCAACCCCGGCAACGACCTCTACCGCTACGACACCACCGCAGAAACACTGATCGACCTGGTCGGCGACGGCCCGGCACCCAACGGGGCCGAAGTGATAGCCGCCCTCGGCGTCTCAGAGAACGCCACCCGCGCCTACTTCGTCGCCAACGGCGACCTCGACGGCATAGGCCCGGCAACCAAAGGCGACTGCAAAGGCCCGGACCTGGAGGGATCGGGCTCCTGCAACCTCTACCTCTGGGAAGAGGGCACCCCTGGCTATGAGTTCATCGCGCCTCTCGATGCCAGCGGCGGGGTTGCCGCAAACGACGCCCTCAACTGGGCGCCGACCACCTCAGGTGCAACTACCACCGCCACCCACAAGACCTCCCGCCTAAGCGCCGACGGCAACGTCCTCCTCTTCCGCTCCACACAACAGCTAACCCCCTTCGACAACGAAGGCGTCCCGCACTTCTACCGCTATGACGCCACGACGGACGAGCTCTCCTGCCTGACCTGCAACCCCTCCGGCGCCGTCTCAGGAGACGCACCGACGCTGGGCTCGATCAACGCCTTCCTCTCCAGCGCCGGCCCACCGGCCTCAGTGCTGGCCAGAAACCTCTCCGCCGACGGAGATCGCTTCTTCTTTGAGACCACCGAAGCCCTGGTCGCAGGGGACGTCAACGGCATCGGAGGCTGCCCCAACTTCAAAGCCGGCTCCAACCTCTTCCCCTCCTGCCAAGACCTCTACATGTGGGAGGCGCCCGGCACCGGCTCTTGTGAGAGCGAAACCCAAAACGGCGGCTGCCTCTACCTGCTCTCGACCGGCACCGATCCCAAACCCTCCTTCTTCGGCGACGCCAGCCTCAGCGGTAGCGACGTCTTCCTAGTCACTGCCCAGCCGGGGTTGGCCTTCCAGGACCAAGATGCGCTCTTTGACGTCTATGACGCGCGCCTGGGAGGCGGACTCAAAGCGCAAAACGAACCGCCACCGGTCTTCTGCGAGCAGGAAAGCTGCAAACCGGCCCCACCGCCGCCCCTGGCTACCGAGTCGCCCACCACCCCCCGCATCGTCGGACCCCCCGACCCGGTGCCCAACCGCAAAGGCTGCCCCAAAGGCAAGCGCAAAGCGAAAGTGAAAGGCAAAGCGCGCTGCGTTCGCAAAGGGCGGCGCGCGGCCAAAGGCAAAGGCAAACAGGGCCGCCCCCAGCGAGCAGCCAGAGACGAGCGGGAGGGCAGGCCGATGAAGAGCGCTAAGAGGATCACCCTGCTGCTCCTCGGCCTGACCTTGGCCCTGCTCGCACCGGCCAAGGCACTGGCCGTCCCCGCGCCCGCCTGGAAGCTCAGTGCGGTCAGCCTGCCGACCAACTTCGCCCCGGCTACCACCGGCGAAGGCAGCAACTCGGGGCCGATCTACTTCCCGGTCGCCACCAACGTCGGCGCCGCCCCCACCGCGGGCCCGATCACGATCACGATCACCCTGCCCACCGAGATCACCCCGGCCTCGGCCGGGCTCGTCTCCAGCGAACCCGGCTACCCGGTGAAACCCTGCCTGCTTGGAGCCCAGACCTTCACCTGCGAAGTCGAAGCGCCGCTCAACCCCGGCCACTGGCTCGGGGTCCAGGCCAGGGTCGCGGTCTCGCCCGCGGCCACCGGAGTGCCGGTGCTGAAAGCGAGCGTCCTCGGCGGCGGCGCCGGTGAAGTGACGACCGAAACGCCGACCCCGATCGACACCGAACCCGCCCCCTTCCAGATCCTCGACTTCAAAGCGCCGCTGACGATGGAGGACGGCTCGCCCGCCACCCAGGCCGGCTCCCACCCGACCCGGCTCACCGTCGACCTCGGCTTCCCGGTGGAAAAAGTGAGCAACCTGGTGCTGACCTCGACCGAGCACCCGCGGACGATCACCGCCGATCTGCCCCGCGGGCTGATCGCCAACCCGCTCGCCACCGCTAAACGCTGCACCGAGGCCGAGCTGACCAGCGAAAGCTGCCCGGCCGCCTCCCAGGTCGGGGTGATCACGGTGATGACCCAGCTCGAAGGCCCGGTCCCCGTCCTAAACCCCCTCTACAACATGGTGCCGCCGCCCGGCGTGCCGGCGATGCTGGCCTTCGACGCGATCGGCGTCGGCCTCTACACCCACCTGATCGGCAGCGTCAGAAGCGACGGCGACTACGGGTTGACGGGCACGGTCGAGGACGTCCTCGCGGTCGGCCGCTACCCGGTGCTGGGCACCCAGACCCAGATCTGGGGCGATCCCTCCAGCCCGATCCACGACGAGATCCGCAAGTGCCCCGAAAAAGCGCTCGGCAACTGCGCGGTCGATCTCTCCGAACAAACCGGGCTCGCCTTCCTGACGATGCCGAGCGAGTGCTCCGGCGAACCGCCGCTGATGGAAGTGCGGGCCAACAGCTGGGAGACGCCGGAGATAGAAGAGGAAGCGAGCTATGAGCTCTCGAGCCTCGAGGGCAACCCGGTGACGCTCAGCGGCTGCAACCAGCTCGACTTCGAGCCGACGATAAAAGCCCAGCCAACCACCAACCTGACCGACTCGCCCTCGGGGCTTAACTTCGATCTGCACCAGCCCCAGGAACTCTCGCTCGAAGGCCTCTCCAGCGCGGCACTGCGCGACGCCCTCGTCGCCCTGCCCAAGGGAATGTCGGCCAACCCCTCCCAGGCTGGCGGCCTTGCGGCCTGCAGCCCCGATCAGGTCGGACTGAGCACCGAGGTCGAAGAGTTCCCGATCCGCTTTAACAAGGAGTCGGTGAGCTGCCCCGACGCGGCCAAGCTCGGCAAGGTCACGGTGTCAACGCCACTGCTCGAGGACCCCGTCCCCGGCGACGGCGGCCTCGGAGCGGTCTACCTCGCCGAGCCCTTCGAGAACCCCTTCAACTCCCTAATCGCCATCTACATCGTGATCGATGACCCGAACACCGACACGGTGGCAAAGCTGGCCGGCGAAGTGCAAGCCGACCCGGTGAGCGGCCAGCTCACCTCCTACTTCGAAGAAAACCCCCAGCTGCCGCTGGAGGACGTCGAGATCGAGTTCTTCAAAGGTCCGCGGGCGCCGCTTCGCACGCCGCTGAGCTGCGCCGCCACCGACCCCGCCGGCCCTCACACCACCTTTGGTGAATTCTTGCCCTGGAGCTTCCCCGAAGGCCCCGAGGCCCTCGCCACCGACTCCTTCACGCTGAGCGCGGCGCCGGGCGGCGGGCCCTGCGCGGCCAGCCCCCAGGCGGCTCCCCACAACCCCGCCCTCTCTGCCGGCTCGCTCATCCCCCAAGCCGGCGCCTACACCTCCTTCGTGCTGCGGCTCTCGCGCGAGGATGGCTCCCAGGAAATAGGTGGGGTGGAGACGACCCTGCCGCCGGGCCTCGCGGCCAGGCTGGCCGGCGTCCCCAACTGCCCCGAGGCGGCGATCGCGGCCGCCAAGGCTCGTGAAGTGGTTGAGCAGGGCGCGGCAGAGCTCGCCAGCCCGAGCTGCCCGCCCGCCACCCAGCTCGGCGTCGCCAACGTCGCCGCCGGCGCCGGCCCGCTGCCCTTCGAGGTCCAGGGCCGCGTCTACCTAGCCGGCCCCTACAAGGGCGCGCCGCTCAGCGCCGTGATCATCACCCCCGCGGTTGCCGGCCCCTTTGACCTCGGCGCGGTCGTGGTCAGGGTCGCCTTCTACCTTGATCCAAAGACCGCCCAGGTGCGCGCCGTCTCCGACCCGCTGCCCACGATCCGCGAGGGCATCCCGCTCGACCTGCGGCAGGCGACGGTGATCGTCAACCGAGCGCAGTTCACGCTCAACCCGACCAACTGCGATGAGCTCTCGGTGGGGGCCAGGGTGACCTCGGTCTTCGGTCAGGTTGCCTCACCCACCGATCGCTTCCAGCTGGGCGGCTGCGGGGCGCTCGGCTTTAAGCCGCGCCTTAAGCTGCGCATGCTGGGCGGCACCAAACGCGGCGCCCACCCGCGCTTTCGCGCGATCCTCCGGCCCCGAGCGGGCGATGCCAACATCGCCCGCGCCACGATCTCCCTGCCGCGCTCTCAGTTCGTTGACCAGGCCCACATCCGCACCGTCTGCACGCGGGTGCAGTTCGCCGCCGATCAGTGCCCGGCGGGCTCGATCTACGGTGAAGTCAAGGCAACCACGCCGCTGCTCGATGAGCCGCTTACAGGCCCGGTCTACCTGCGCTCCTCTGATAACGAACTGCCCGATGCGGTGGCAGTGCTGAGAGGACCGCCCTCGCGCCCGATCGAGGTCGAGGGGGTCGCCCGGATCGACTCGGTCAGCGGCCGGGGCGTGCGGATCAACATCGACACCGTCCCCGATGCGCCGATCACAGAAGTCGTGGTCAACATGCAGGGCGGGCGCAAGGGCCTGCTGATCAACAGCCGCAACCTCTGCGCCCGCACCTACCGCGCCAACGTGGCGATGGACGCCCATAACGGCAAGTTCCACGACTTCCGCCCGGCTCTGCGAAACGACTGCAAGGGCAAGAAGAAGAAACACAACAAAGGCAAAGGCGCCCGCCACGGGCGGGCGCGCAGCTAAATCCCCGCGAGAAGCTTCTTGCGTTTTCCGCCTTACCGCGGGTGTAGGGTCGGCACGACCCGCAGTCGCCGAGGAGGGAAGCCCAGATGGACGCACTTGACAGGTTGAGCACGGGGGAGAAGATCGCCGGCGTCTCGGCGATCCTGCTCTTCATATTCATGTTCTTCGACTGGTTCGGGGTCGAGGTCTCGGGTGTGGCTGGGTTCTCGGGCAGCGTTGGCGAAGGCGGCAACGCCTGGGATGCCCTCGACCTGATCCCGATCATCCTGATCATCGCGATCATCACCACCCTGGCGATGACGGCGCTTCGGCTCACCGACTCGACATTCGAGCCGGCGATTCCGATCAGCATCGTGGTCACTGTCCTCGGTGCGATCTCCGCCCTGCTCGTCCTCTACCGCATCATCGACCCGCCCAGCATCGGCGAGTTCCCGGGCATCGAGGTCGACGTCACGCGGAAGCTCGGGATCTTCCTCAGCCTGCTCGCGGCCGGCGGGATCGCCTACGGCGGCTACAGGACGATGCAGGAGGAAGGCGCCACCTTCGGCGACGCCGCCGATCGCCTAGGCGGCGGGGGCGGTGGAGCCGGTCCCGGCGACAGCGGGCCAAGCGGCGGCCCACCCCCGCCTCCACCGCCACCCCCCTCACAACAGCCTCCGCCCCCAACTTCCTCACAACAACCCCCACCGCCTCCGCCCCCACCAAGCAGCTGACAGAAGCCTTGGCACTAGGAGGGGTAGCCGCCGACTGTCATGGGAGGTCGTGTGGGGATGAAGCGTCTTTACTTTTTCGGCTGAGCGACTGGCGGACAGCCGCCTTCGATCTCCGAAAAAGTTAAGCGGAACCCCCGCCCATGACCTCCCCATCCGCAATCCCCGCAGCAACCCGCTTGGCGAAGGCAATGATGGTCATCATCGGGTTGACCCCGACTGCGCTTGGGAAGAGCGAGGCGTCGGCGACGTAGAGGTCGGTGACCCCGTTGACTGAGCCGTCAGCGGCGCAGACTCCTTCGCGCGGATCGGCCGCGATCCGCGCGGTTCCCAGCGGGTGAAAGGCCTCGAGGCGCAGCTCGGGCGGCTTGAAGTCCGTCGCCTCGAACTCGGCTAGCTGGTTGGGTTTCAGAATCCCGGCGCGGGCGATGTTGGGGTAGACCTCGGTGGCGCCGGCGGCGAAGTGGACTTCAGCTGCGCGGGCGATGCCGAAGGTGAGCGCCTTGGCGTCCTCAGTCCTGAGCTTGTAGGACGCCCGGAGCGAACCGTCGCGGGCGACGCCGACCTGACCTGTGGAGAGGTCCTGAAGCTGGACCCCGATCGAGCCGACCTGGCCGAAGCCGAGCATCGCCTCCTGGTGCTCCCGCCCGGTGCCCTGCAGCCAGGCACCGCCGAAGGGCAACGGGGTGAAGGTCGCCTCGAGCAAGACCCGCTCAGACTCCCACTCGTCGACGTAGTAGCTCTGCATCACGCCCTCCCAGCCGCGCACCTCCTCCTCGTAGCGCGCCCCGACCCAGCAGGCGGGGTGGATGTGGAGGTTGCGCCCGACCTGGTCGCCGCCAAGGGCGGAGCGCAGCAGCAGCTCCGGCGTTCCCAGCGCGCCGCCGGCGACGATCGTGGCGCGGCGAGCACGCACGGTGTAAGGGGCACGATTGCCGTTGCTCTCTGCGGGGCCGCTGACCATGCAGCTCACCCCGACCGCACGTCCGTCCTCGACTAGGACCCGGCGCGCTTCGATCCCGGCCCGGATCCGGGCGCCCGCGGCGACGGCCCGCGGCAGGTAGCTGACGTTCATCCCCCGCTTGGCGTCGATCTTGCAGCCGTAGGGGCAGGAGCTGCACTGGACGCAGTCGCCGGCGTTACGGGAGATCGGCCCGCTCGAGACGCCCAGCGCCGCCGCTCCCTCCATCGCCAGCTGGCCGTTGCGGCCCATCCGCTCGGGGTCGAGCGGGGTGACCCGCAGGAACTCCTCCGCCTCGGCGAAGTCGGGAGCGAGGTCGGATGCCCACGCGACGCCGAAGCGCTGCTGCCATTCCTCCAGCACCGGCTCGGGAGCGCGGAAGCAGGTGCCGGAGTTGATCACCGTCGTGCCACCGACGGTGCGCGCCACCGGCACCGGGATCGGCGGGCGGCCTTCGGCGATCGTCAGCCCCGCGTCGCGGTAGAGCGTGGCGATCGCCTCGAGCGGATCGCTCGGGTAGCTGTCGCGGTTGTAGCTGCCGCCCGCCTCGAGCACGATCACGTCGAGGCCCGCCTCGGCCAGCGTCGTCGCGGCCGCGGCGCCGCCGGCACCGGAGCCGATGATCACCACGTCGCATTCCTCGCCGCCCTCCGGTGGGGTCGTGTCTCCGAGCGAGCCGGTTGGCGTCGGCAGCGAGCCGTCAGCGAGGCGGCAGCTGGTCTCGACGCCGATCCGCTCCTCGACCTCCGGCAGCACTGTGTAGCCGAGGGTGGAGAAGAGCTTTGCCATCACCAGCAGCTCGTGGTAGAGGCTGAAGCGCGAGCGCTCCATGCGGCGCAGGAAGTCTTCGCGGGCGCCGAGGTCGAGGCGGCTGAAGCGCCAGGGGAACGGCAGCAGGTTGAAGAGGCGCAGTGCCAGCTTGAGGCGGGTGAGGACGCGGGGCGAGACGGATTTGAGGAGCTCGGCGACCGGTCCGGATACGTCAACCTCCCGCTCGGCCGCCGGCAGCCCGTCGTGGCCAGGCGCCATCGCCTCGCAGATCGCGCTCAGGGTGCGTTGCTCGGCGGCTGAGAGCCCCGGCGCGCTCCTTCAGCCAGGAGCGGCTGGGCTGCCGGCCCGGCCGGCCAGCGACCAGAGCCAGAGCGCGGTCAGCGTCAGGAAGCCGTCGACGAGGAAGTTGAGCAGGTAGGCGAAGACGTCTTCGTCGAAGAGGTAAAAGCCAAGCGAGGTGAGCGAGGAGGCCGCCTTGCCGGCGGCGAGCACCAGCAGCAGCGGGCGGTAGCGGGCGACGTCGGCCTGCACGACCAGGCAGATGCCGGTTATCACCACCATGTAGGCGAAGCCGAGCGCCAGCCACAGCTGCTCGGTGGTCTCGGGCGCCTCGGTGAAGCTGCCGATCGAGTCGCCGAGATCCGAGATCGCCCCGAGGACGCCGTCGGGCATCACGATGAAGAGGAGGCCGACCAGCGCGAAGCTTGCGGCGAGGAGCCGCAGGCTGAGGACGACGAAGCGCTCTGCCGCTGCTCCCTGCATTGCCGCCGGGACAATAACTGGCTAGGCAGCCAAATGTGAGTCCCGCCTAGAATCCGGCCGGTGATCGAGCGGGAGCAGGTTCTCCATGTCGCCAAGCTGGCCCGGCTACGGCTCGATGAGGCCGAGGTCGAGACGATGGCCGGGGAGCTTTCGGGGATCCTCGACCACGTCGACCGGATCGCCGCGCTTGACCTCGACGGTGTGCCGCCGACCTCGCACGTGGTCGAGCTCGAGAACGTGCTCAGGGCCGATGAGCCACGGCCCAGCTGGCCCAAGGACGTCGTTCTGGAGCAGGCTCCGGATCCAGACGAGGGGGCCTTCCGGGTCCCCTCGCCGCAGGCTGAAGCCTGATGGCGGGTCTCTTGGAGCTCAGCGTCGCCGAGGCGGCGGCGAAGGTCGCGGCCGGAGAGGTCTCCGCAGAGGAGTACTTCGAGGCCTGGCGCGAGGCCGCCGCCGGCGACGAGCTGAACGCCTACCTGTGGCGGGCCGAGAATGGAGCGGGGGGCACCGAGGGGCCGCTGGCGGGCGTTCCGGTCGCGGTCAAGGACATCTTCTGCACCGAGGGTGTGCCGACCACAGCCGGGTCGCGCATCCTCGAGGGCTACACGCCGCCCTACACCTCCACCGCCGTGCGGCGGCTGGCCGAGGCGGGGGCGCGCGTCCTCGGCAAGACCAACATGGACGAGTTCGCGATGGGGTCCTCCAACGAGAACTCGGCCTACGGGCCAGTGCTCAACCCCTGGGACCGCGAACGAGTGCCCGGCGGCTCCTCCGGCGGCTCGGCGGCCGCGGTGGCGGGCAGGTTGGCCCCCTGCGCGATCGGCACCGACACCGGCGGCTCGATCCGCCAGCCGGCAGCGCTCTGCGGGATCGTCGGCCTCAAGCCCACCTACGGAGCGATCTCGCGCTACGGGATGATCGCCTTCGCCTCCTCGCTCGACCAGTGCGGGCCGCTGACCCGCGACGTCACCGACGCGGCGCTGCTGCTCGGGGCGCTGCAGGGGCGCGACCCCTGCGACTCGACCTCGGTCGGGATCGAGGGCGGGGTGGAGGCGCCAAGCCGCGAGGACCTGCAGGGCCTGCGCTTCGCGGTCCCGAGCGAGCTGGCCCGCGATGAGATCGACGCCGGGGTGAGGGAGGTCTTCGAGGCGACGCTGGCGCGGATCGAGGAGCTCGGCGGCGAGATCGCCGAGGCGCCATTGCCCCACGCCGAGCACGGTATCTCCGCCTACTACGTGATCGCCCCCGCCGAGGCCTCCTCCAACCTGGCCCGCTATGACGGCGTTCGCTACGGCTTGCGCGAGGAGGGAGCCCGCGACCTGATCGAGATGTATGAGTCGACCCGCGCCGCAGGATTCGGCGCCGAGGTGAAGCGGCGGATCATGCTCGGTACCTACGCGCTCTCCTCCGGCTACTACGACGCCTACTACGGACGGGCGCAGCGGGTCCGGACCAAGATCGCCGCCGACTTCGACGCCGCCTTCGCCGAGTTCGACTTCGTCGTCACCCCGACCTCGCCCTCGGTCGCCTTCGGCCTCGGCGAGAAGACCGACGACCCGCTGGCGATGTACCTGAACGACTTCTTCACGGTGCCGATGAGCCTCGCCGGCATCCCCGCGATCTCGATCCCGGCCGGGCTCGCCGAGCCGGAGGGAGGCGGGCCGGAGCTGCCGGTCGGCTTCCAGATCGCGGCGCCGGCTTTCGCCGAGCAGCCGTTGCTCGAGGCGGCGCACGCCCTGGAGCAGGCGATCGGGTTCGAGGCCCACCCCGGAGGGAGCGCCGATGGCTGAGCTGGAGGCGGTGATCGGGCTGGAGATCCACGTCCAGCTCTCGACCAGGACGAAGATGTTCTGCGGCTGTGAGCTCTCCTTCGGCGATGAGCCCAACGTCCACACCTGCCCGGTCTGCCTCGCCCACCCCGGCGTGCTGCCCGTGCCGAACGAGCAGGCGATCCTCTATGCCCTGCAGATCGCCGCGGCGCTGGAGTGCGAGGTCGCTCCCCGCTCGATCTTCCACCGCAAGAACTACTTCTATCCCGACAGTCCCAAGGCGTACCAGATCAGCCAGTACGACATTCCGCTTGCCAGCAGCGGCCGGCTCGGCGACGTGCGCATCCACCGCGCTCATCTCGAGGAGGACGCGGCGAAGATGATCCACCTCGGCGGCTCGGGCCGGATCCACGGCTCCGGCGCTTCGCTGGTCGACTTCAACCGCGGCGGCACGCCGCTGGTCGAGATCGTCACCGAGCCCGACCTGCGCTCCGCCGCCGAGGCGGCCCAGTGGGCGCGCCTGCTGCGTGAGACGGTGCGCCAGCTCGGCGTCTCCGATGTCAACATGGAGGAGGGCAGCCTGCGCTGCGACGCCAACGTCTCGGTCCGCCCGGTGGGCAGCGAGGAGCTGGGGACGAAGACCGAGCTGAAGAACATGAACAGCTTCCGCTTCCTCGAGCGCGGCATCGAGGCCGAGCTGGCCCGCCAGCGCGAGCTGATCGGGATGGGGGGGACGGTGGTCCAGGAGACCCTCCACTTCGATCCCACCGACGGCACTCTCACTCCGCTGCGCTCGAAGGAGGAGGCGCACGACTACCGCTACTTCCCGGAGCCCGACCTGGTGCCGCTGGCGCCGACCGAGGAGATGTTGCGCGAGGCGCGAGAGGCGCTGCCGGAGCTACCGGCGGCGCGGATCGAGCGCTACGGCAAGGAGCTTGGCCTGGCCGAGGACGTCGCGGCCCTGCTCGCGGCTGACCCCGAGACTGCCGCTTTCTTCGAGAGCGCAGCTGGCGCCGCGGAGGGGGTGGAGCCGCGAGTCGTCGCCAACTGGGTGACAGGCGAGCTGGCAGCGGCGCTGCGCCAGGACGGCGCCGAGGTGACCGTGGCCGAGTCGAAGGTCGAGCCGGGCGCCCTGGCGGCGCTGGCGGTGCTGGTGGCGGAGAAGAAGATCTCCCACGGCAGTGGCAAGACTGTGCTGACAGCGCTGGTCGCCGAGGGCGGCGACCCGACTGCGATCGTCGAGCGCGAGGGCCTCGCCCAGATCTCCGACAGCGGCGAGCTAGAGGCGATCGTCGCCGCCGCGGTCGAGGCCAACCCCGAGACCGCCGAGCAGGTTCGCGGAGGCAATCAGAAGGCGATTGGCGCGATCGTCGGCGCCGTGATGAAGGAGACCAAGGGCCGCGCCGACGGCGGCGAGGTCAATCGCCTGATTCGGGAGCAGCTGGGCCTCTGAATTTGCCCTCTGCATCGGGCCAGATCACAGCGATCTCCTGACTCTTAGCGAGCTCAAGCAGGTCGGCGCGCGGCTCTTGGGGGACGAGAATGACTCTCCGCGGGGGCGGATCAACCATTCGCGCATAGTCGGCGAGCTGGCCGATTGCCATGCGGAATGCGGGGCGAGAGATGCTGCCCTTGGCCTCAACCAGGGTGTTGGTAGTGCGATCGAATAGGTCGCAGAAGAGATGCGCCGGCTCGCCTTTGGGAAGTAGTTGGAGTCGGCACACCTCATGGCCTTCGGCAACCAGGGAGGCCATAAAAGCCCTGACGAGCTGCTGCTCGCGGCGCTCGGCCTCATATGGCTCCCGGGTGGGCTCGATCAAGCTTCGCTCGGTGAGGTGCTGCTCGACCGGCACCTCCTTCTTCAACGCTGAGCCAAGTTCATCGATGGGCGACGTAGTTGGTCGCGGGGATCCGCTGAGAGCGCTTAGCCGAAAGACGATGACCGAGCGGATCTTTCCTTCGCCAGTCTCGGGCGCGTCGGCGGTGTAGTGGTCGATGTACTCGAACCTGCCCACATACGTAGCTGTTCCTGCGCTTGAGTCGAAGAGGTGCAGCTCTCGGCCTTCCTCTTTGTGATCGCGGATCGCTCGGTTCCCCTGCACCATCCTTTGATCACCAAACTGGCCCTCGCCGGTGTAGTGAAAGAAACCGTCATCTCGCTGACCGTCGTAGATGTAGCCATGCAGAATGCCACGAGCCTGATCGGTGAAGAGGAAGACGTTGGGTGACTGCTTGGATGGGCTGATCCCGCCCTGACGGCGCCCGCCGTAGGTCTGGTGAAGGTCGACGCGACGGATCTCCTCTCCTGGCTGCAAATCAATAGGCATATTTCTCCCTCTAAATTTAGCTTCTTTTTCGAGTTAAATATTAGCCCATCTTTGGGGCCGGGGAATGTGCGGGTTAGCACTTTGTAACACGTTGTTACAAAGTGCTAAGTTTGGAGGCATGGCCTGGAACGTCGTCATAGCCGGAGGTGGATTTGGTGGGGCGATGGCGGCGCGGGAGCTGGAGCGAGTCATGCCGCGGCAGTCGGCGCGGCTGACGCTCGTCAATGACGTCAACTTCCTGCTCTACACGCCGTTCCTGCCCGAGGCGGCTGCCGGCACGCTGGAGCCGCGGCATGTGGTGACGCCGCTGCGCGAGATCCTCCAACGCACCTACCTGCGCCTCGGCGAGATCGAGGGCCACGACCCAGCAGCTAAGACGGTGCAACTGCGCACGCGCGACGGCGAGGCGGAGACGCTTCCCTACGACCAGCTGTTGCTCGCGCTTGGCTCCGTCTCACGAGTGCTGCCGGTGCCGGGGCTGGCCGAGCACGCGATCGGCTTCAAGGGGCTCGCCGACGCGATCTGGCTGCGCAACCACGTGGTCGAGACCCTAGAGGCAGCCAACGCCACCGAGGACCCCGCTCGCCGCGACGAGCTGCTCACCTACGTCTTCGTCGGCGGCGGCTACGCCGGCCTCGAGGCGCTGGCCGAGCTACAGGACTTCGCCGCCGACGCGATGGAGAGCTACCCGCGCGCCCGTCTGCACGGCATGCGCTGGGTCCTGGTCGAGGCCAGTGACCGGGTCCTGCCGGAGATCGACTCGCAGCTGGCCGAGTACGCGCTGCGCGAGTTGCGTGGGCGCGGGATCGACATCCGCCTGGGAACGACGCTCGAGCAGGTGAGCGTCGACAGCGCCACGCTCTCTACCGGCGAGACGCTGCCGAGCCGCACCGTGGTTTGGACCGCCGGCGTCGCGCCCAACCCGAGGCTGCGCGACCTCGCGGTGCCGCTCGACGAGCGCGGGCGCGTGCCGGTCGACGATCACTTGCGGGTGAAGGGGATGGACTCGGTCTGGGCGATCGGCGACTGCGCCGCTGTGCCCGATCCCGACGGGGGAACCGCGCCGCCGACGGCGCAGCACGCCGTTCGGCAGGGCCCTGTGGCGGCCTGCAACATTGCCGCCGAGTTCGGCGTCGGCACGCCGCGGCGCTTCGAGTACCGCGGCAAAGCCGCCTTCGTCAACCTCGGTCGCTACAAGGCGGTAGGCCGGATTGGCAGCCGCACCTTCCGCGGCTTCCCGGCCTGGTGGCTGGCGCGGACTTACCACATGAGCCAGATTCCGGGTGTCGCTCGCAAGGCCCGCGCCGTGATCGACTGGACCGCCAGCCTGCCCTTTCGCCGCGATCTCTCCGAGGTCGGTTCGATCGGGCACCCGAAGCGGCTTGACGCGACAATGGAGCCGTGGGCTTCGAGTACCTCATCATCGCCTTCTTCTTCGGCCTAGCCACGGCGATCATCGGCAAGGGCAAGGGCAGCTCGTTCTGGCTCTGGCTGCTGATCGGCACGATGCTGCCGCCGCTCGGCCTGATCGCTGTGATCCTCTATCGCTCCGAGAAGACCGAACCGGAACGGCAGTGCCCCAACTGCCACAAGCCGCTGAAGCTCTACGTCCAGGTCTGCCCGCGCTGCGGCACCGACCTCTATCTGCCCGACCCGGCCGCGGTGCGGCACCCCGGCGTCGAGCAGGGACGCTCTACCTGAGCCAGGTCCTGACGATCGCGTTGGCGAAGCCGAGGCCGTAGCGGACGACGGCGGGCTTCTTCGAGTGGCCGTGGAGGCGGCGCTCAACCGTGACCGGTACCTCCTTCGCCGGGATCCCTCTCTTGATCGCCTCGATCATGAACTCGGAGGTGTGGAACTGCTCCTGCCGCAGAACGAGCTGCGGCAGCACCGTCGTGCGGACGGCGCGGTAGCCGTTGGAGCAGTCGCTGACCTTGGTTCGGGTGATCAGGGAGACGAGGCGGTTGAAGAAGACGATGCCGAGCTCGCGGGCGAAGTGGTTGCGGTCGGCGTGGCCGAGTACGCGGCTGCCGTGGGCGAGGTCGACCTCGCCGTCGAGGACGGGTTGCACTAGGCGCTCCATCTCGGCTGGTAGGTGCTGGCCGTCGGCATCGAGGGTGACCACGATCTCGGCGCCCGAGTCGACCATCAGCCGGTAGCCGGTGCGCAGCGCGGCGCCGCCGCCGCGGTTGATCACGTGGCGAGCGACAACGGCGCCATGCTCGGCGGCGACGTCGCCGGTACCGTCGCGCGAGCCGTCGTCGACGACCAGCACCGCGGTCGGTCTGCCGCAGACCTCGGCCGGGATTAGGTCGAGCACGTGGCCGACGTTCTCGGCCTCGTTGTAGGCGGGGACGAGCACAGCGACCTTGCCGTGGAAGCGCTCCGGCAGCTTCGCCTGGCGGAACTCCTCCCAGGCGAGGCCCTCCAGTACGGCGGAGAGCTGGCGCGAGTTGCGCGCCGACTGCGAGAGCGCCCGCAGCGCCAGCAGGAAGAGGATGAAGATCGCGAAGACGGCGAGGCCGAGGATGCGCCCGCCGTTGCCTTTCTCGAAGGAGAAGGTGGAGAGCAGCGCGTCGGTCAGTTCGGTGCCGGAGACGATCGCCAGCCCGAGGCCGGACGCGAGCAGGATTAGGACGTCGACGTTGCGTAGCGTCCGGCGCCGGATCAGCGCGTAGGCGACGAGCGTCGCGGCCAGGATCAGGCCGGCGCTGCGGAGCGCCGTCAGCTCGGATGGGAAGAGGGCTGCTTCTGCCATGAGCGCCTGGAGGATAGGGCTGAGTTCGCCGCAGCCAGGGCCGCGCCAGCAAGTGGGAAGACAAGTGCCATCAACACCTCGTTACGCCGCGGCGCCGCCAGCGAGGCCGCACCGACCGCGGTGACGATCACGAGCGGCGTCGCCATCGCGATCAGCTCCCACCAGCGCCGGCGGGCCCCGAGCAGCCCCAGCCCGGCCAGGCCGAGCAGGACGAGCAGCACCTGCACGACCCGCCCCGCAGTGCTGCTCATCGCTTCGCCGATGCCGCTGCTCCACATCCGCCAGACCTTGTGGACGGTCATCGCCGCGTATCCCCACGGGTCTTCGCCGAAGAACTTGGAGAGGTTCTCCCTGCCGATCTTGCCCAGCGCCTCGTCGCGGGGCAGCTCTCGGTAGCGATCCGCGACCCGGTTGAAGAGCGGGGTGGGGTTGACCCGGTCGAGCGCCTCCGAGCCGGGCTCGAGGTCGCGGCCGAGGTAGCGTTCGGCGAGACGCGCCTTGACCCGCTGGTACTCGCCGTCGGCGGGCAGGAAGGTGCCGACGTAGAGCGCCTTGCCACCCCCCGTCGAGATCGGCACCGTGCGGTCGAGGGCGATCGTGTTGCGCACCGTCCAGGGAACGATCGGCAAGAGGAAGCCGACCAGGAGGAGAGCGGTGGCGGCGAGGCCCGGCTGCCATCCCCTTGCCTGGCCGACCCTGATTGCGGCGAGCGCGGCGAAGGCGACGCCGACCACCGCGTACTCGGGGCGGACCAGCGCCGTCAGGCCGAAGAGCAGGCCGGGCAGGAGCCAGGAGGAGAGGCGTTCTCGGTCGCCCGCCCAGAGGAACGCGAGCACTGCTGCCGGCAGGGTAAAGATCGCCGCCGGCTCGCTGAACAGAGCGCCGATCGAGTGGATGAACGGCGGGTAGACGGCGACGCCGAAAGCCCCGACCAGGCCCGCCGGGGGGCAGTTGATGCGCCTGCCGAGCAGGTAGACAACGACGATCGCGCCCATCCCGAGCAGCAGCTCGACGATCCGCGCCGTCCCTTCCCGCGCCCCTCCGGTCGCGTAGTAGGCGGCGGCATAGAGCAGCGGTGCCCCCGGCGACCAGTCGCTCGAGTCGCGGAAGCTCGCCCCGCCGTAGCTGCCTTCCTCGTAGAGGGCCTTGGAGAGCGCGTAGTAGGCGCGAGAGTCGTCCCCGGGAGCGGCCAGGGGCTCGACCACCCGATAGGCGCGCAGGCCGAAGCCCACCGCTAGGATCGCCACGAGCAGGATCAGGGTGGTCCGTCCGTGGCGCTCGGGCAGCGTGCGCACCCAGCGGCTCAGCGATTCCATCGCGCGAGGCTATCCCGACAGGCAACGGCCCCGACGCCGGCCAGCGCCGCGACCAGCGGCAGCATCACCAGCACCCGCCGCGGTGAGGCGACGAGCAGCGCGCTGACCGCGGTGATCGAGACGAAGATCGTCGCCATCAGCAATGCCTCCCAGCGCCGCTGTCGCGCCAGCACGATCAGGCCGAGCAGGCCAAATCCGACCAGGGCCCAGTGCAGCGCCTTCCATGCCGGCTTGTCCATGACCTCGCGCGGTCCCTGTGACCAGATCCGCCAGACCTTGGCCGCAACGAAGCCGGCGTACTCGACCGGCTCCTCGGTGAGGTCGTCCCAGAGCTGCTCACGCCCCATCCGCGCCAGGGCCTTGTCGGCTTCGACGCCGGGGTAGCGCTGCGCGGCGAGCCTGGCGAGGATCTGCTCGAGCCGCAGGCGCCTAACGTCTCCCGGCTCAAACAGGCCGGGATGGCGAGCGACGACCTCGGCTCCAACCTTTTCGGGATCGCCGTCAGAGGGCAGATACGTGCCGGCGAAGAGCACCTGGCCACCGCCGGTCGAGACCGGCACGAACCGGTCGAGCACGATCGCGTTACGGACGGTCCATGGCGCGACGACCAGCGCGACCCCCGCGAGCATGACGGCGGCCCTGAGCAGCGATCCTCGCTTGTCGTCCCGGAGATCCTTGGCGAGCACCACCAAGCTGATGAGAACAGCGACGCCGAGGTACTCCGGTCGCACCAGCGCCAATGCCCCGAGCAACAAGCCTGGCAGTACCCACCCGCGCGCCGGATGCCCTTGTTTTGCGTTTGCCGAGAGGATCGAGAGCACGGCACCGGCGAGCAGGGTCGCCGCCAGCGGCTCGCCCATCAGCATCCCCTGGTACTCGAGCAGGGCCGGGTAGATCGCGACCGCGCCGGCCCCGACCAGTCCCGCGGTTGGCCCGGAGAGGCGGCGGCCGATCAGGTAGGTGAAGAGGACCGACAGCGCGCCGATCAGGGCGAGGACGATGCGCGCCGTGCGCTCGTGGACGCCGCCGGTGAACTCATAGAGGCCGACGATCAACAGTGGCAGTCCCGGGGAGTAGTTGCCGGCAGGCTGGGTCGCGTCGGGGCCGAGCGTGAAGCCCTCGCCACGCTCCAGGTTGGCGGCGATCTCCGCGTAGGCGGCGGCGTCGAAGACCGGCTCCCGGCCCTCCCAGGCGTAGTCGAGGCGCAGCCCGAGGCCCAGCAGCAGGATCGCGACCAGGATCGCGAGGCCGACCGGCCCTCCGTTGCGCGCCGCCAGACCAGTCGCCATCGGCGGATCGTATGCCTGTGCCGAAAATTCTCACTACTGAGAAAACGGCGACCCCGTCCGCTACGCTGCCGCGACCTATGCGCGTTCTCATCCTTGGGGGCGACGGCTACCTGGGCTGGCCGACGGCCCTGAGGTTCTCCGCCCGCGGCCACGAGGTGACGGTCGTCGACAATTTCGCCCGCCGCCGCTGGGTCGAAGGCGCCGGCAGCGACTCGCTGACGCCGATCCTCGACCTCGAGCGGCGAATCGACGCTTGGGCCGAGGTCTCCGGCGACCGGATCCGCAGCTTCGTCGGCTCGGTTGAGGACGGTGACTTCCTCGATGGCATCGTCGCTGAAACCCGCCCGGAGGCAGTCATCCACTACGGCCAGCAGCCCTCGGCGCCTTACTCGATGGCCTCGCGCGAGAAGGCGGTCGAGACCCAGCAGGCGAACGTAATCGGCAACCTCAACCTGCTCTTCGCGATCCGCGACCATGTCCCCGACTGCCACCTGGTCAAGCTCGGCACGATGGGAGAGTACGGCCAGCCCAACATCGATATCGAGGAGGGCTACATCGAGATCGAGCACAGGGGGCGCAAGGACACGCTGCCTTTCCCCAAGCTGCCGGCCTCGCTGTACCACTGCTCCAAGGTCCACGACTCGACCAATATCCACTTCGCCTGCCGTACCTGGGGCCTGCGCGCCACCGATCTCAACCAGGGCGTCGTCTACGGAGTAGCGACCGACGAGACCGCCGGCGATGAGCGCCTCGTCACCCGCTTCGATTACGACGAGCTGTTCGGCACCGTGCTCAACCGCTTCTGCGTGCAGGCGGTGATCGGCCACCCGCTCACCGTCTACGGCTCGGGCGGCCAGACCCGCGGCTTCCTCAACATCCGCGACACCCTGCAGTGCGTCGAGCTGGCGATGGCGAACCCGGCCGAGCGCGGCGACTTCCGCGTCTTCAACCAGTTCACCGAGCAGTTCTCCGTCCTCGACCTGGCCCATCTGGTCAAGCAGGCCGGCGAGCACCTCGGCTACACCGTCGAGGTCCAGCACTGCGAGAACCCGCGGGTCGAGAAGGAAGAGCACTACTACAACGCGATCCACACCAAGCTGCTCGACCTCGGCCTCGAGCCGACGCTGCTCGGCGAGGAGCTGGTCGAGTCGATGCTGCACGCGATCGAGCGCCACAAGGAGCGGGTGATCGAGAGCTCGATCGACCCGACGACCCGGTGGCGCCCCGGCGCCCCGGTCCAGCTCTGAGCAGTCGCCAAATCGCCTGCAAGGTGGCCGTCAGGCCGCTGGTACCATCGCCCTCCCGATGAGAGCCGCGGACACACTGATGGAAAGCCTCAAGGCCGAGGGCGTCGAACACATCTTCGGCATCCCCGGCGGGGCCAACTTGCCCACCTACGACGCGCTCGTCGACGCCGACTTCCGCCACATCCAGGTGCGTCACGAGCAGGGCGGGGGGCACGCGGCGGAGGGCTACGCCAAGGCCTCGGGCCGGGTCGGTGTCGCCTTCGCTACCTCGGGCCCCGGCGCCACCAACCTGGTGACGGCGATCGCCGACGCGATGATGGACTCGGTCCCGACCGTCTTCGTCACCGGCCAGGTGCGGACCGAGCTGATCGGCACCGACGGCTTCCAGGAGGCGGACATCCTTGGCGCCACGCTGCCCTTCGTCAAGCACTCCTTCGCGGTCACCGACCCGCGCCAGATCCCCGAGTACGTCCACGAGGCCTTCCACGTCGCCTCGACGGGGCGGCCGGGCCCGGTCCTGCTCGACATCCCGCAGGATCTCTCCCGCGCCGACATCGACTACCTGCCCCGCACCGAGCCGGTCGACCTGGCGGGATACAAGCCCTCGACCGACGGCAACATCAAGCAGATCAGGATCGCCGCCAAGGCGATCGCCAACGCGAACCGGCCGATCCTCTACACGGGCGGCGGCGTCGTCAACGCCAACGCCTCCGAGGAGCTGCGCGAGTTCGCCGCATCGGACCGCTTCCCGGTCACCTCGACCCTGATGGGCCTGGGTGCTTTCCCCGCCTCCAGCGAGCAATGGCTGGGGATGCTCGGCATGCACGGCACCCGCGCCGCCAACTACGCGATGGACGAGGCGGACCTGATCGTCGCGATCGGCTCTCGCTTTGACGACCGCATCACCGGCAAGCTCTCCGAGTTCGCCCCACGCGCCAAGTTCATCCACATCGACATCGACCCGGCGGAGATCTCCAAGAACGTCCCCGCCCACATCCCGATCGTCGGCGACGCCAAGCAGGTACTGCCGAAGCTGACCCGCGAGTACCGGGCGCTGCAGACCGATCCCGGCCGCCTGGACTCCTGGTGGAAGCAGCTGCGCGCCTGGGAGGAGGAGTACCCGCTGCGCTACGACGAGGGCGAGGGCGGCGAGATCAAGCCGCAGTTCATGGTCGAGGCGATGCACCGGGCGACGCAGGGCGACGCGATCGTCACTTCCGACGTCGGCCAACACCAGATGTGGGCGGCGCAGTACTACGGCTTCGACAAGCCGCGCCGCTGGATCAACTCAGGCGGGCTGGGGACGATGGGTTTCGGCCTCCCCGCCGCGGTTGGCGCCAAGGTCGCCTGTCCCGACGACAACGTCGTCTGCCTGGCTGGTGACGGCAGCCTGATCATGAACTGCCAGGAGCTCGCCACCTGCGTCGCGGAGCAGATCCCGGTCAAGGTCTTCCTGATGAACAACGGCTATATGGGCATGGTCCGTCAGTGGCAGGAGCTGTTCTGGGACCGTCGCTACAGCTCGGTCGAGATGGGCCCGAGCCCCGACTGGGTGAAGCTGGCCGAGGCCTTCGGCGCCACCGGGTTGCGCTGCGAGGACGCCGCCGACCTCGAGGAGACGATGGGCAAGGCGCTGGAGACCGACGGCCCGGTGCTGCTCGACGTGCGCGTCTCCAAGGAGGAGAACTGCTTCCCGATGATCCCGGCCGGCGCCGCCGCGAGGGACATGGTGGGCTGATGGAGGCCGGGACTCCACAACTGGTCAAACTCGAGGAGCTGCGCGTGCCCGGGCAGCTGAGTGGACGTAAGCACGTGCTCTCGATCTTGGTCGAGAACCGTCCGGGTGTGCTGGCGCGGATTGCCGGCCTCTTCGCCCGGCGCGGCTTCAATATCGACACGCTCGCGGTCGGCCCGACCGACGACCCGGACGTCTCGCGGATCACCCTCACTCTCGACGGCGCCGTCCACCCGATCGACCAGGTGACCAAGCAGCTCCACAAGCTGATCAACGTCTCTGAAGATCCGCGACATGGAGCCGGAGGAGACGGTGGCACGCGAGATGGCGATGTTCAAGGTCTCCTCGGCGGTCGAGAACCGGGCCGAGATCATCCAGTTCGCTGAGATCTTCCGCGCCAAGATCGTCGATGTCTCCCGCCGCACGATGACGATCGAGGTGACCGGCTCCGCCGACAAGATCGAGGCCTTCGAGCGGATGATCCGCCCCCACGGCCTGATCGAAATGGTCCGCACCGGCGAGATCGCGATTGCTCGAGGCAGCGACTAGCTCGCTGCGCGCCAAGCTGCGCGAGGGGGTCGAGCAGGCCGCCGGCCGAGGGCGGAGAACGCTAGTCAGCGTCACCGTTCCCGCTGCGGGAATCGATCCCTGCGCGACGGTGTTCGCCTCGCGACTTGCCACCGATCGCTGGTTCTGCTGGGAGCAGCCGGACCGCGGCTTCGGGCTGGCGGCGCTCGGTGTCGTCCGCGAGGCGACCTCGCGTGGGTCGGGCCGCTTCGAGGACGTCGCCCGTGAGTGCCTGGGCAGCGGGGGGGACGCGATCGTTGACGAGCCGACGGGCCTGCCCGCCGGTGCCGGCGCTGTCTGGGTCGGCGGCTTTGCCTTCGATCCCGATGGAGGCGAATCCTCGGCCTGGTCATCACTGGCCCCGGCAGCGATGGTGTTACCCGAGCTCTCGCTCTGTCGCAGCGATGGGGAGATCTATCTCACCGTCAACACGATCGTGCGTCCCGGTGAGGACCCGGAGGAGGCGATGGCCGGGCTTTCGGCTCGCCTCGGCGGCCTGCGCGACGAGACCCTGCCGCTGATCGACCCGCACCCGACCTCGCGAACGGAGATCCGCAGCGTCCTCCCGCCCGGAGACTTCGAGCGCTCGGTGGCAGGCGCGACCGAGCGGATCCGCGGCGGCGACCTGAGCAAGGTCGTGCTCGCCCGCGAGGTGCTCGTCACCGCCGGCGCGGCCCATGATCCCGCCGCGGTCTTCGGCGCGATGCGGGAGCAGTTCCCCTCCTGCTTCTGCTTTTGCTGCGGCACCTCGGAGGCGGCCTTCATCGGCGCCAGCCCAGAGCTGCTGGTGCGCCGCTCCGGCGCCAGCGTCTCAACCGTCGCTCTCGCCGGCTCGACGCGGCGCAGCTCCGATCCCGCCGTCGACGATCACCTCGGCGAGCAGCTGCTGCGCAGCGACAAGGACCGGCGCGAGCAGCGGACCGTCGCCGAGCGGATCGTTCGCACCCTGCGCCCGCACGCGGTCTGGGTCGAGCAGGCGCCCGAGCCCGAGATCGTCAAGGTCGCCAACATCCAGCATCTGGCGACGGCGATCGTCGCCCAGCTCGCCGAGCCCCGCTCGGCCGTCGAGCTGGCCGGCCTGCTGCACCCGACGCCGGCGGTAGGCGGCGAGCCCTGGCCGGTCGCCGCGCGCGCGATCGGCGAGCTGGAGCGGATGGACCGCGGCTGGTACGCCGGCCCGGTGGGCTGGATGGACGCCACCGAGGACGGTGAATTCTGCGTCGCCCTGCGCAGCGCCCTCCTCCGCGACCGCGAGGCCCACCTCTACGCCGGCGTCGGCCTCGTCGCCGGCTCCGACCCGGCGGCCGAGCTGGCCGAGACCGAGGTCAAGCTGGGCGCGTTGCTGCCGCTGCTGGCCGAGTAGGCTCGCGCCCTGTGACACGCCGCGTAGCCGCTCTGGTACTTGTCGTTCTGGCGTTTTTCGCCACGCCGGGGCAAGCTGTCGTTCCCGGGGGCCCTAGGCTCGCGGTCGTAGCCCACAATGCGCGGTACGGCTCGGAGCTGATCACGATCGGCCCCGCCGGCGAAGCGCCTCAAAGCCTGATCGGTGGCGCGCGGTCGGGGACTCTGGCCTCGGGTGACCGCCCCTCCTGGTCAGCGGATGGCAGCTTGCTGGCGCTTCGTGTCTCGAGATTCGGAGATAGAGGATCGGTGCTCTCGGCGGTCAAAGCGGACGGCAGTGGCTTGCGGCCCTACCCACGCGCGCCCCTCGAAGCCAGTGACCCTGTCATGGCTCCTGACGGTCGCTCCGTCGCCTTCTCCCGGGCGAAGCTCGTAAAGGTGCTGCCCGGCAGGGAGAACTACCTCTTCAAGAGCGCGGTCTGGTTGCTCGACCTCGAAGACGGCTCGCTGCGGCGACTGACCCGATGGCGCCTCGGTACGTATCTCTCGCCGAGCTCCTTCTCGCCCGACGGCTCGAAGCTCGCCGCCACCTTGTTCACCTGGCAGGGTTTCAAAGCAGTTGCGATCGATCTCCACAGTGGCGATTTCTCCCTGCTGGCGCGGGAAGCCTTGGAACCGACCTACTCGCCCGACGGCTCGCGGTTCGCCTTCGTCCGCTACTTGAACTGGCGACTCAACGGGATCGACGAGAGGATGCCGGCGGTCGATGAGCTGCGGGTTGGCCGTGTGGGTTCCGTTACCGGATCGAAGCTGCTGCTGCGCAAGCGCGGTTTCTTCTCTTGGCCCAGTTGGGATCCGTCCGGGAGCCGCTTGTCATTCACCCATTCACCGGCCTATGAGATTGGCGACCGCTCGCCTCACGAGGGGAACAGAGTGCTGGCGATCAACCCCGACGGAACCTGCCTGACGAAGGTTTTCTCCGACCCCGACCTGACCCTCTTCGGTAGTGCCTGGCAGCCGGGAAGCGGCCGCGAGGCCGGCCCGATCAGTTGCTGAGCGCCTGCTGATGCGCCACGTGATCCGTCGTGTGCTGGGGCTAGTGGGGGTGACACTGCTGCTGCTCGCGGTCGCGACGGCGAGTGGCATCGCACAGGCGCCGGAAGGGCCGCGGCTGGCGATCTCCATATCTACAGACGGGCCAGGTGCAGAGGACGAGAGTTGGGCGGTGATCACGACCGGCCAATCTGGCGAAAACCCAGGAACGCTACTCCGCGTTCGGGAGGTGTTGATCGGCAACGCCCTGTCGTGGTCAGCCGACGGCATTCGGCTCGCATTTCAGGCCGGAGGAGTCGAGAGCACCGCTTCGGGGCCATTCGGAACCGGATGGCCGGTGGTCGGCGTGACTGGGGTCGACGGCGCTCCGCACCGTGTGTTCCCAGGTGCCTTCCTCAACGCCGGCGAGCCGGTCATGGCTCCGGACGGTCGTTCGGTCGTCTTCCATCGAATGAAGCGCATTGAGGCCCCGCCCGGCAGCGATGGTCCTTCGTACAAGAGCTCGATCTGGCTGCTCGACGTCGAAGACGGCTCTGTGGGGCGGCTGACACGGTGGCGGCTTAAGGATTTCCTCTTTCCGATCTCCTACTCGGCGGACGGCGCCGCCCTTGTCGCCGAAATCTTCGATGGCCCGGGACCCCGCCTGGTCGCGATCGATCTCCGCAGCCTTCGCACCCACCACCTTGCTTCGCTGGCCCGCGATGACTACCAACCAACCTATTCCCCCGCCGGGAGCAGACTGGCCTTCGTGCGAGTGAGGTACGGCCGCAGCCCCGAATTGCTGCCGTCTCGGCCGGTCAGCGAACTGCTGGTCGCTCGCGCGGACGGCAGTGGCGCCAGGCGCCTGCTGCGCCGGAATGGCTATATCTCGTCGCTGGGCTGGGACCCGTCGGGCAGCCGGTTGACCTTCACGCGCAACCCGCCCGCCGAAGCGACCGGCGGCCTGGAACCTGAGCCTGGCAACAAGGTGATGGCGATCAACGCCGACGGCACCTGTCTGACCCGGGTCTTCACCGACCCCGAGATGACCGTCCATGGCAGCGCCTGGCAACCCGGGGTCGGCCGTGAGGCCGGCCGGATCGGCTGCTGATCGGCCTGTGAGATGCGCTGCGTAATTCGACACTGGCTGGGGATGGTGGCAGCGGTACTGGCGTTCACTGGCGCCCCGACCGCCGCCGTCGCGCAATCACCGGACGGGCCGCGTCTGGCGTTCATCCGACATGGCGCGAACATCTTGAAGCTGGAAGTGGCAACCATCGGCCTGCGTGGGGAGTCCCTCGCGAGGCTGTTCAAGACGTCCGGCAAGCGCCTGTCGATCCTGGGCGGACTCACCTTTTCGGGGGATGGCTCCAAGCTCGCTTTCGGATACGGAGCCCTTCTTGGTGACAAGGAACGCAGGGAAGGCATCTACATGGTCTCGCCGGCAGGAGGTCGACCAAGGTTCGTCGCAGGGACCAAGGAGGGGATCCAGCCTGTGCTCTCGCCGGATGGTGAAACGCTCGCCTTTGCCCGGGTACGCGTCGTGCTGGGCAAAGGCGGGAAAGTTCGCTTTCTAGGCAGCTCGGTTTGGTTCGTCGATGCCGATGGCGGTCAGCCCCGGCGCGTGACCTCCTGGCGCCATGGTCGGGTAATGGTGCCATCGTCTTTTTCTCCCGATGGCACGATCCTGGCGTTGTCCCGTCGTGATCTCAAGGGCGGCAGGCAAGCGGTCATGGGTATGCGCCTTGCTGATCACTCGACCTACCTGATCGCAAAAGGGCTGCAGGAAGCGGTGTTCTCGCCCGACGGCACCCAGCTTGCCGCGCTGCAGATCCGGCCACGGCGCGATGTCCGGCGTCGACGACGCACTCTCTTCGGGAGCGATCTGTTCGTGCTTCGAGCCGATGGCACGGCGTGGAGGCAACTGACGTTTGACCAGACCGCCTTGAAGGGCAAGCCGAGCTGGGATCCGTCGGGAGAACGCCTGCTCTACGTCCGGTTCCCTGCCAAATTGACCCTCGCGGCTGCTTTCGGGTTCGGGAGCTCCGTCGTGGAGATCAATGCGGATGGGACCTGCCGTCGTCGGCTTATCTTCGAGCCCGAGGCTTCCTACCTAGCCGCTGCCTGGCAGCCGGGCCCCGGTCGGGAGGCTGGCCGGATCAGCTGCTGATCGCCTCGCTGACGGCCTCGGCGAGGCGGCGGTGCAGCTTGACATTTGCCTCGCGGACCGTCTTCACCTCGATCAGGCCGGTGCCGGCGGCGAGGGCGTCGGGGAGGTCGTCCAGGGACTCCAGCCGGCGGTGAGGGAGGTCGAACAGGGCAGCGGCCTTGGCGGCGCTGACGCCTCGGGGGGTGCCGAACAGGGATTCGAACTCATCGCTCTCCAGCAAGTTGGCTTGGGGGAGGAAGCTGAAGATGCCGCCGCCGTCGTTGTCGATCACGACTATGCGCACCGGCGTATCGACATCACGCAGCACGGCGAGGCCGCCGAGATCGTGCAACAGCCCGAGGTCACCGGTGACGATCGTGGTCGGGCGGCCGCTGGCGTGGGCGGCGCCGATGCCGGAAGAGATGAGGCCGTCGATTCCGTTGGCGCCGCGGTTGGAGAGGAAGAGCACGTCTCTGTCTCCGTTCGGCAGGAAGGCCTCCTGGTCGCGGATCGGCATGCTGGAGGCCGTATAGACGAGGTCGCCGTCCTGGTGCGCGAGTCCGAGCGCTTGGTGGAGTCCGGGCTCACTCGGCTCCGCCTGGCCGGCCAACTCCGCGTCGAGCGCGACGCGGGCGTTCTTCTCCGCCTTGATCCAGCGCTCCGGCGCTGCCCGCGCCTCTCCCTTCTCCAGCCGCGCTGCCCAGCCGGCTGCCAGCTCGGTCGGGTCGGCGCGGAGGATCGCCGCTGCCTGCCGGGTCGGCTCGCTCCAGTCGCCGTAGGGATCGACGACGATCTGGTCCGCCCCCGAGCTCGCCAGCCAGGCCCGCAGCGGCTTGCTTGTCGGCATCGCGCTGAAGCGGATGACCAGGTCCGGCACCACCGAGTTGGCGAAGTGCTCGTCGCGCAGCAGCAGGTCGTAGGCGGTCACGACGTGAGAGCGGTCATGGGGCCCGCAGCGCAGCTGTGAGGTCGGCTCGGCCAGGATCGGCATGCCGGCGACACGGGCGAGATGGGCGAGCGGCTCGCGCAGCTCGGGGTCGAGCTGGCGGCCGGCGACGATGACGCCGGCGATCGCGTCGCCGATGTGGCCGGCGACCTCCTCGAGCAGGAACGCCGAGGGCTCGAGGTCGATCCTGGTAACTGCCGTCAACGGTCGGGTGTCGCGGCCTTCGAGCGCCAGCGGGTCGGTGGCCGTGACTGCGCCCTCGACGGGGATCGGCGCCAGCGGCTCCCGCCAGGGGAGGTTGAGGTGGACCGGGCCCGGCCGCGGCTCGCCGCGCGCTGAGGCCAGTGCCCGACAGGCGGTGGAGCGGTAATGGAGCAGACCGTCGTCATCGGCGTCGTGGGTGCCGACTTCGCAGAACCAGCGCACCGAGGAGCCGTAGAGCTTCAGCTGGTCGATCGTCTGCCCGGCGCCGATGCCGCGCAGCTCGGGCGGGCGATCGGCTGTGAGGGCGATCAGCGGGATTCCTGACTCGTCCGCCTCGCAAATAGCCGGGTGGAAGTTGGCCGCCGCGGTGCCCGACGTGCAGAGCATCGCCGCCGGAGCGCCGCTCGCCTGCGCGGCTCCAAGGGCAAAGAAGCCGGCGGCGCGCTCGTCGACGATCACCGTGACGTCGATCTCGGCTTGGCGCCAGAGGGCGAGCGCCAGCGGGGTCGAGCGGGAGCCGGGGGAGAGGACTGCGTGCCGCAGCCCACTCCGGGCCAGCTCCTCGACGAAGGCCGAGGCGAGGGCGGTGTTGGCGTTGGTCGGATCCACGGGGAGAACCTAGAGCCGATGAGCTTCTAGCGAGGCCTCGTCGATCTCGACGCCAAGACCGGGCCCGGTGGGCAGGTGGAGCATTCCGTCGCGCAGCTCGCACTCCACCGCGGCGATCGTCGAGGCGAAGAGGCGCTGGGTTGCGAGGCCGTGGGCGAGGCTTGCTCCTCCCTCTCCGGCCGTCTCGCCAAGTGTCTGCGCGACCTGGGCCGCCGCGGCGATCCCGACCGGCCCGTCGAGTGCGCTGGAGAGATAGGAGGGGAGGACCTCGGCGATCTCGATCGCCGCCTCGGGGCCACCGACCTTGGACAGCTTCAGCCCGACCAGGGCGCAGGCGCCGATCGCAAGCGCACGCTCGGCGTCGGCGCGGGTCTCGATGCTCTCGTCGCCGGCGATCGGGATCGTCGTGGAGCCGGTCAACGCGGCGGATTCCTCCAGCGATGCGACGGGCTGCTCGGCGAGCTCAACGTCGAAGGGCTCCAGGGCCGCCAGGTTCCGCCTCGCCTCTTCGACCCCCCAGGAGGCGTTGGCGTCGATCCGAATCCGCGCCTCGGGTCCGACCGCCTCACGGACCGCGCGGACCTGGCCGACGTTGTCGCCGGCGCCGAGCTTCAGCTTGAAGGTGGAGAAGCCGTCGGTTGCCCAGCGCAGTGCGTCCTCGGCGACGGCTGCAGGCTCTCCCGCCACGAGCGTCGCGTTGCAGGCGACAGGCGGCGCATCTACCGCGGCGGTCCGAGTCTCTGCGGCGGCTCGCCGTCCCCGCAGGTCCAGCAGGGTGGTGAGGGCCGCGCAGCGAGCCGGCGGGGACAGGGAGGTGGCGCCTCCTGTCAAGGACGCCTCGTCGAGCTGCTCGCGCTCGCCGAGGCGCTCCAGCTCTCGCACGACCTGCGCCAGCCCCGCTCCGCCGCGCAGCGAGAGCGGAACCGCTTCGCCGAGCCCGACGAGCCCGTCTTCATCCCGCAGCCGCAGTAGCACCATCTCGCGCTGCTCCAGGCGACCGCGCGCGGTCACGTAGGGCTCGCGGAACGGCAGCGCATAGGGAACGACCTCGACCGACGCGATCTTCACCTCCACAGCATCGCATCCACCCGTCTGCATTTAGCCTCGTATAGCGGGCCTAAATGCAGACGGGTGGCTATGCCGCAATCAAGAGGCCGACCGAGACGAGCAGGCTGAAGACGGCCAGCAGCAGGCCGGTGGCGGCGAGGGCCGCATTCAGCGCCGGGCCGTCGGTGCGATTCGACATCGTTCGCATCGGTCCGACCGCCAATGGCAGCGAGGCGAAGGCGATCAGCGGCCAGGCACTCGCCTCGCCGGCGACCAGCGAGATCGGCAGCACCAGGTAAGCGCCGAGCACGAGACCTCGGAAAAGCCCGACCGCGTTGCGTCGGCCCATCCGCACAGCCAGCGTCATCTTGCCCGCGCGGCGGTCGGTTTCGATGTCGCGGACGTTGTTGACGACGAGGATCGCGGTGGAGAGGAAGCCGACTGCGATCGAGAGCCCCAGCGGCAGCGCGTCGAGCTCCTCCACCTGCACGTAGTAGGAGCCGTTGACGGCGACCAGGCCGAAGAAGAGGAAGACGAAGATCTCGCCAAGCCCGGCGTAGCCATAGGGGCGCGGGCCGCCGGTGTAGAGAACGCCGGCGGCTATCGACACCGCGCCGACGAGGAGGATCACGATCCCGGCGACGGCGGCCAGGTAGATCCCGCAGGCGACGGCGATCGCGAAGGCGATCCAGGTCGCGTTGAGGACCCGCTGCGGCGTCACCAGGCCGGCCGAGGTCACCCTCACCGGCCCCAGCCGGTCCGCCGTGTCCGCGCCCCGCCGGGCATCGGAGTAATCGTTGGCCAGGTTGGTGCCGATCTGGATGAAGATCGAGCCGACCAGGGCGGCGACGAATGCCCCGACTCGCGGCAACTCGCCAGCCCAGTAGACGGCGGCGGCGGTGCCGACCAGCACAGGCGCGATCGCGGCGGGCAGTGTCCGCACCCGCGCCGCCATCAGCCAGATCCTCATCCGTCGCCCCCGACCTCGGAAGCACTCATGGCCGGCGCGGGAACTGAGAGAAGTCGGGTTGGCGCTTCTCCTTGAAGGCCTCGCGGCCCTCGCGGGCCTCCTCGTTGCCGTAGAAGAGCAGGTTGGTGTCGTGTGCGAGCTGCTGGATCCCCGCGTAGCCGTCCTCGTGGGCGTTGAAGCTGGCCTTGACCAGGCGCAGGGCGAAGGGCGAGAGGGCGAGCATCTCACGGCACCAGGCGACCGTCTCCCGCTCGAGGTTCTCGAGCGGCACCACCGCGTTGACCAGCCCCATCTCGAGTGCCTCCTTAGCGTCGTACTGGCGGCACAGCAGCCAGAACTCCTTGGCCTTCTTGGTCCCGACGAGATCGCGCAGGAGGGAGGCGCCGAAGCCGCCGTCCCACGAGCCGACCCTCGGTCCGGTCTGCCCGAAGCGCGCGTTGTCGGCGGCGATGGTCAGGTCGCAGCAGACATGGAGGACGTGACCCCCGCCGACCGCATAGCCGGCGACCATCGCGACGACCGGCTTCGGCAGGCGACGCATCTGCACCTGCAGGTCGGTGACGTGGAAGCGGCCGAGGGAAGCGCCCTCGGCGAGGTAGCCGGTGTCGCCGCGGACCTTCTGATCCCCTCCAGCGCAGAAAGCGTCCTTTCCCTCTCCGGTGAGGATGATCACCCCAACCGCCGTGTCCTCGCGAGCCGACTCGAGCGCCGCGGAGACCTCGACCAGCGTCTGCGGGCGGAAGGCGTTGCGAACCTCCGGCCGGTCGATCGTGATCTTGGCGATTCCGTCGGCCTTCTCGTAGCGGATGTCGCCGTACTCGGCGACGGCCTCCCACGCGATCGGCGCGTAGAGATCTTGCTCGGGCGGGGCGTCCTTGGGGCGTTGCGGCATGATGGGCACCATAGCCAGCCACACCCGGCCAAAGTCTCGATCCCAATGAAACTCGATAACTGGCTCGCGCAGCGATCACAGAGCTGCCCCGACCGCGTTGCCCTGAGCGCCGACGGCGCCGAGGTCACCTACGCCGAGTTGGAGGCGGAGTCGACCTGGGTCGCCCGCCGCCTCGCCGCGCAGGGCGTGCGACGCGACTCGACGGTGGCGCTAACCATGCACGCGGGTCGCGAGCAGGTGGTCCTCGTCCACGCTCTGATGAAGCTGGGTGCGGTCCTGCTGCCGCTCAGTCCGAGGATGAGCACGGAGGAGCGCGCCGCTGTCGTCGCCGCGGAGGAGCCCGCCCTCGACCTTGCCGACCCGGGCGAGCTCACCCAGACCGAGGCCGACCTGCCGCTGCTCGGCGAGCACGACATGGACGACCTCGTCTGCCGCCTGCTGACCAGCGGCAGCAGCGGACGGCCTCACCCGGTTGGGCTCACCTACGGCAACTTCCTCTGGAGCGCGGTCGGCTCCGGCTTCAACATCGGGGTGCAGCCGGAGGACCGCTGGCTTTGCTGCACTCCGCTCAGCCACGTCTCCGGGCTGGGGATCGTGATGCGGTCTGTCATCTACGGCACCACGGCCATCCTCCACGATGGCTTCGACGTCGACCGGGTTGTTGCGGCGCTGGCCGAAGACCGGATCAGCGTGGTCTCGCTGGTGACGACGATGCTGGCCCGGTTGCTCGAGACGGGCGCTGACCTCTCAGGCCCGCGCGCGATCCTCGTCGGCGGAGGCCCGGTTCCCGAGGAGCCGCTGGAGGAGGCGATCGGCCGCGGCGCCACCGTGGTCCAGACCTACGGCCTCACCGAGGCCTGCTCGCAGGTGACGACTCTGGCGCCGGGGGAGGCACGCCGCAAGCTCGGTTCGGCGGGGCGACCGCTGCTGACCACCCACCTGCGCATTCAGGACGGCGAGATACTGGTCCAGGGGCCAACTGTGGCTCCGGGTTACGCCGACGCCGACGGCTGGCTGCACACCGGCGACCTCGGCCGAATCGACGAGGACGGCTTCCTCTACGTCGATGACCGAATCGACGACATGATCGTCAGCGGCGGCGAGAACATCGTCCCGGCGGAAGTGGAGAAGGTGCTGTTACGGCATCCCGAGGTCGCCGACGCGGCGGTGGTGGGGCGCGAGGACCCCGAGTGGCAGCAGGCGGTGACCGCGATCGTCGTGCTCGAGGACGGCTCGGCGGTGACGCCGGACGAGCTGCGCCGGCACTGCGCCGAGGCCCTCGCCGGCTTCAAGGTGCCGAAGCGGGTCGAGCTGGCGGCGGCGCTGCCACGCACTCCCTCGGGCAAGCTGATGCGCAGAGCCCTCCGATAGCCTCCGCGGCCATGCGAACCGACGACATCTTCTACGACAAGGACGCCGACCTCTCGAAGCTGGAGGGCAAGACCGTCGCCATTCTCGGCTACGGCTCCCAGGGCCATGCCCACGCCCTCAACCTGAAGGACTCCGGCGTCGACGTCGTCGTCGGCCTGCGCGCCGACTCCTCCAGTCGCGCCAAAGCCGAAGCGGCCGGACTCGAGGTTCTCGACGTCGCTGAAGCGGCCAGCCGCGGCGACGTGGTGATGGTCCTGCTGCCCGACGAGAAGCAGGCCGAGGTCTGGGAGGCCGAGATCGCCGACGGGATCGCGCCTGGCAATCTGCTGCTCTTCGCCCACGGCTTCGCGATCCACTTCGATCAGATCCAGCCTCCACCGGGCGTCGATGTCGGCATGATCGCGCCCAAGGGCCCCGGCCACCTCGTCCGTCGTCAGTACGAGGAAGGCAACGGCGTGCCCTGCCTGATGGCCGTCCACCAGGACGCCAGCGGCGACGCCCACGACCTCGTTCTCGCCTACGCATCCGGGATCGGGGGCGGCCGCGCCGCGGTGATAGAGACCAGCTTCAAGGACGAGTGCGAGACCGATCTCTTCGGCGAGCAGGCGGTCCTCTGCGGTGGCGCCTCCGAACTGGTCCGGGCCGGCTACGAGACCCTGGTCGAGGCCGGCTACGACCCGCGCCTCGCCTACTTCGAGTGCCTGCACGAGCTGAAGCTGATCGCCGACTTGATGTACGAGAAGGGGATCCAGGGGATGCGCTACTCGATCTCCAACACCGCCGAGTACGGCGACATGACCCGCGGCAAGCGCGTCGTCGGCGAGGAGTCGCGGGCGGCGATGAAGCAGATCCTCAGCGAGATCCAGTCGGGCGAGTTCGCCAAGGAGTGGATCGCCGAGAACCGCGCCGGCGGCGAGAGCTTCGACCGCATGCGCGACGAGGCTGCGGGCCACGAAGTCGAGGAGGTAGGCAAAGACCTCCGCGACATGATGCCCTGGATCGACCAGAAATTCTGAGCCTGAGGGCAGGGTGAGCAAGGAGCCCGGTCGGTCCGCGGGTGAATTGCGTTCGCCCGCCTACGGCGGGCTCCGGAATCGAGTGCGCGGCTGGCGCCGCGCAGAAACCAGATTGCATATCGCGGCCTGACGGCCACATTCACCCACGGACCGACCGGGCTCCTCACCCACACGTTCCCTCGACTCACCATCCGAGTCACCCTGCTTCAAGTCGCGCAGGTGACGAAGCTGGCCTAGGTCAGCGGCGCGTCTCGCCCTCCGGCTGGCGGCCGTCGCGGCCGATGTAGCCGTCCTTGCCGCCGACGACTACGTAGACCGCGTCCTCGGAGTCGCTGAGGTTGCGGATCGAGCGCACTGTTGCGGCGTCGACCCAGGCGAGGCCGCCCGGACCCAGCTCGTGGCTGGAGTCGTCACCGAACTCGATCACGATCCGGCCGCTGTGGAGGAAGTAGAGCTCCTCCTGCTCGTCGTGGTAGTGGCGGCCGGTCTCGTAGGTGGGTGGCAGCACGATCGCGTTCGCTCCGAACGCGGTCACTCCGAGGCTCTTGCGGATCTTGCGGAAGCCTGGCCCCTCGCCGAGATCGTCGAGATGGGCGACGGCGTAGCCCTCGCCCTTGGTCACGTTCTCTGCGGCGGTCTCGCTCATCGTGCTCAGTCTATGCCGCCACCGGCGGCGGTGGCGTCGGCGCCTCGGGGGGAGGTGGAGGTGCCTGGGCCTCCATCGGCTTCGACCGCTCCAGTCCGACCGGCGGGTAGGCGTCGGTGAGGATCGCGAGGTACCCAAAGACCCGGGCGTGGAAGCCGTTGACGAAGGTCATCATCGAGTTGATCCCCTCCGGCAGGTAGCCGCGGAAGACGATCGTCAGCCAGGCGATTACCCCGGCGAGCAGCTGGACGTAGGAAGTGCCGTAAGAGAGGATCAGGGCCGCCGGCAGCACCAGCACTATCCGGAAGAACGCCTTGAGTCTGCTCTGCCGGGCCGCGGGTGGGGCGATCTTGACCCGGATCGGGTAGGCGTCGTCCTCGGAGAGGCTGAACGGGGGCCAGGCGTCGGTCTGCAGGTAGAGCCAGGCCGAGACCCTGACCGAGAAGCGAACGATGCCGGCGTTGAACTCGTAGAGCCACTGGGGGTAGCGGCCGAGGATTGTCACCGCGATCCAGGCGAAGAGGTGCGTGAAGATGAAGAGGATCCCCCAGAAGGTTGCGACGATCATCCACGGGATCGCGAGGATCAGCCGGAAGAACGTCGTGAGCCGATTCGGTTCCGGGTTGAAATCAGCTTCGTAGGCGACTGGGTACATCGTTCCCTCCTCGTAGCCCTGCCTGGTTGACGGCGGGGCCAGCCTATCCCCGCCCTCGGCGTCAGTCCACCCGCGCCTCTCACTAACCTGTCGCGCCCCGTCTAGCGTCTGGTAGACACCGATGACCGTGACCACGACCACAGCTCAGATCCCCACCGATCTCAAGCCGGCCGACGGCCGTTTCGGCTGCGGCCCCTCCAAGGTCCGCCCCGAGGCGCTGGAGAAGCTCGCCGGGCAGTCGGAGCTGATGGGCACCTCGCACCGGCAGAAGCCGGTCCGCGACCTGGTCGGACGGATTCGCGGTGGCCTCGGCGACCTCTTCCAGCTCCCCGAGGGCTACGAGGTCGCGCTTGGCAACGGTGGCACCACGGCCTTCTGGGAGGCGGCGGCGGGCTGGCTGGTCCGCGAGCGTGCCCTTCACCTCACCTACGGCGAGTTCTCGCAGAAGTTCGCCAAGGCGACCGCCGCAGCGCCCTTCCTCGGCGACCCGATCCTGATCGAGGCCGAGCCCGGCGATGCCCCGGCCCCGTCCGCCGGTCCCGGCACCGATGTGATCGCCTGGGCCCACAACGAGACCTCGACCGGGGTGATGGTCGAGGTGCAGCGCCCGGGCGACGCCGGTGAGGCGCTGGTCCTGGTCGACGCCACCTCGGGTGCCGGCGGCCTGCCCGTCGACCTCGCCCAGGCCGACGCCTACTACTTCGCCCCGCAGAAGGCCTTCGGCGCCGATGGCGGGATCTGGCTGGCACTGCTCAGCCCAGCGGCGATCGCCCGGATCGAGGAGCTCGACGGCGCCACCGACCGCTGGCAGCCGGCCTTCCTCTCGCTGCAGACGGCCCTGGACAACTCGCGCAAGGAGCAGACTTACAACACCCCGGCGCTGGCCACCCTGATCCTGCTCGCCGAGCAAATTGAGTGGATGCTCGCCGGGGGCGGGCTCGAGTGGTGCGTGCAGCGCACCACCGCCTCCTCCTCGCACCTCTACGGCTGGGCCGAGAGCTCCGACTTCGCCACCCCCTTCGTCGCCGACCCTGCGAAGCGGTCGCTGGTCGTCGGCACGATCGACTTCGACGACTCGGTCGACGCCGCCGCGGTTGCCGCGACGCTGCGCGCCAACGGCATCGTCGACGTCGAGCCCTACCGCAAGCTGGGCCGCAACCAGTTGCGGATCGGGATGTTCCCGGCGGTCAAGCCCGCCGACGTCGAAGCGCTCACTGCCTGCGTCGACTGGATCGTCGAGAACGTGGACGAGGTCAGATGAGCGCGCCGATCGCCACGGTGATCTCCGGTTGTTCGAGTCCGTGGCGATCGGCGGGCGAAATCAGGGGTGTCTCGTGAAGGTTCTGGTCAAGGAGAAGATCGCCGACGCTGGCGTAGATCTGCTGCGCCAGAGCTTTGACGTCGACCTCGGCCTCGAGATGAGCGATGAGGAACTGCGCGAGGCGATCGCCGGCTACGACGCGATCCTGATTCGCTCGGCGACACAGCTGACCGCCGAGTTGATCGAGAGAGCCGACAACCTGAAGGTGATCGGTCGCGCCGGCACCGGGGTCGACAACGTCGACATCGCCGCCGCCACGCGCCGCGGCATCGTCGTCGCCAACGCGCCGGAATCGAACTCGATCGCCGCCGCCGAGCACACCCTTGCCCTCGCCCTGGCGCTGTTCCGTAACGTGCCGCGCGCCGACGCCAGCCTCGCTGAGGGGCGCTGGGATCGCGCCAGCTTCAAGGGCGCCGAGCTCTACGGCAAGACGCTCGGGGTGATCGGCTTCGGCCGGATTGGCCAGCTGGTCGCCAGGCGCGCACAAGGATTCGAGATGGAGGTCGTCGCCTTCGACAAGTTCGTCACCGCCGAGCGCTTCCGCGAGCTCGGCGTCGAGGGGCTCGACGATCTCAAGGAGCTCTACGGGCGCGCCGACGTGATCACCCTTCACGTGCCGAAGACGCCGGAGACGGTCGACCTGATCGACGCCGAAGCGATCGCCGCGATGAAGGACGGCGCCCGGATCGTCAACTGCGCGCGGGGGGAGCTGGTCGACCTCGATGCCCTCCTCGCCGGCCTCGAGTCCGGCAAGGTCGGCGGCGCGGCGCTCGACGTCTTCCCGGCCGAGCCCTTCACCGACCATCCGATCCTCTCCCGTCCCGATGTTGTCGTCACCCCACACCTGGGCGCCTCGACGGCCGAGGCGCAGGATCGCGCCGGCATCGTCACCGCCGAACAGGTGACCGCGGCGCTGAACGGCGGCGTCGTCACCAACGCGGTCAACATCGCCGCCGTGCGCCCCGAGGAGATGGAGGCGCTGGCGCCGTTCGTGCCGCTCTGCGAAAAGCTCGGTCGGCTCGCCGAGGGGCTGGTGGAGGGCTCGGTCGACCGCGTCAGCGCCGAATTCCGCGGCAGGCTCGCCGCCCACGACACGCGGCTGCTTGGCATCGCCGTGCTGGTCGGGATTCTTTCCGGCCATACCGAGGAGCCGGTCAACCTCGTCAATGCCCCGCAGATGGCGGAGGAACGCGGCATCGAGCTGGTCGAGACCAAGGACTCCGCCGCCGAGGACTTCACCGAGCTGGTCACGATCCGCCTCCACTCCGGGGAGGAGGAGGTCGAGGTCGCGGGCACCGGCGTCGGCCCCCGCAACGAGCCCTACCTGGTCTCGGTCTGGGGTGAGAGCTTCTACCTGCCCTTCGCCGAGCACATCGCGGTCTTCCGCTACGCCGACCGCCCCGGAATGATCGGCAGGGTCGGCACGATGTTCGGCGAGGAGGGCGTGAACATCGTCTCCGCCGCGGTCGGCGCCGAGGAGGACGGCGAGCGCGCGGTGATGGCGCTCACCACCGACGCCCCCGTCCTCGACGAGACGATCGCCAAGATCCTCCAAGTCGACGGGTTCTCCGTCGGCCGCTCCGTGGACCTCTAAGGCTGTCTGGCCGGCGCATAGCTGCGTCCTCGGTCGCTCGCGTGCGGAGCACGCCACGCTCCCTGCGTCCTTGCTCTGCTTGGCCAGACAGCCTTAGCGCATAGTCTTTGCGCAATAAAGGCGGTGGTGTTGACAGGGACGGGCGGTTATGACGTGCTGCAGGTACGGGAGATGCCCGACCCTCCAGTGGGCCCGGGCGAGGTGCGGATCGCGGTCAAGGCGGCCGGGATCAACTTTGCCGACACGATGGCCCGCGTTGGCCTCTACCCCGACGCGCCGAAGACGCCCTGCGTGCTCGGCTACGAGGTGGCGGGTGAGATCGAGTCCCTTGGGGAGGGAGTGACCGAGCACAAGATCGGCGACCGTGTCGTCGCCGGCACCCGCTTTGGCGGTCAGGCTGAGCTCGTCACCGTCCCCGCCGAACAGGCGTTGCCGCTGTCGGAGAAACTGAGCTTCGAGCAGGGAGCGGCCTTCCCGGTCAACTACGGCACCGCCTATGCAGCTCTGATCATCATGGGCAGCCTGCGCAAAGGCGACCGCGTCCTGATCCACGCTGCCGGCGGCGGGGTCGGGATTTCCGCCACGCAGATCGCTCGCAACGAGGGGGCGGAGATCTTCGGTACCGCATCGGCTTCCAAGCACGACGCGATCCGGGCGCAGGGCGTCGCCCACGCGATCGACTACCGCAACCAGGACTTCGAGGCCGAGGTGATGCGAATCACCGACGGTGAGGGAGTCGACCTCGTCATCGACGCCCTCGGCCCGACCTCGTTCCGCAAGGACTACCGCCTGCTGCGGGCGGGCGGGCGGCTGGTCATGTACGGACTCTCGGAGAACTCGAAGGGGGGCAAGCGCAGCATCCCGCTGACGCTGAAGAGCCTGGCGGCGATGCCGACCGCGACGATGCCCTGGTGGAAGAGCCTGCTGGTGATGAACGAGAACAAGGGGGTCTTCGGCCTCAACATGCTCAAGTGGTGGGAAAAGGAGGGCAGCCTCGACCGCGTGGTCGAACCGCTGACGGCCGAGCTCGAGGCGGGGCGCCTCGACCCCGTCGTCGCCGAGACCTTTTCCTTCGAGCAGGCGGGCGAGGCGCATCGGTTCATCGCCGAACGCCGCAACGTCGGCAAGGTCGTGCTGTTTCCAAGTTAGGACGCTTCGACTCGGGGCGCAGCGGGGACTGACCGGCGATGAGGAAGACACTCACGATCACGCTTGCGGTGCTGGCGGCACTGGTGCCGTCCGCTGCGCATGCCGAAGAGCGGTTCAACGTGCTGCTCGCCGGCGGCTCCGCCTCGAACGTGATCAAGATCTGGCTGACGCCGGACGGCCGCACCTACGTGATCGACTCCGTCGTCCCGCTCGAAGTCGGAGGCACCGTCTGCTCCAATCCCGAAGGGAACCCCAACGAGCTGCTCTGCGAGGCCCCGTCGATCGCTGGCTTCGAAGTCAACGCAGACGGCGGTGACGATCAGGTCACGGTTGCCAAGGCCGTGATGATCCCGGTCACGATGCGCGGCGGCGGGGGCAACGACATGCTGACCGGCGGCTCCGGCCCCGACAAGCTCCTTGGGGGGGCCGGCAACGATCGCCTCGTCGGTGGCTTCGGCGATGACCTGCTCGTCGGCTGGACGGGGGACGATGACCTGTTCGGCGGCAGCGGTGACGACTACGTCGGGGGCGGTCCTGGCGATGACCTTCACTCGGGCGGCTCCGGCGACGACGTCATCCTCACCGGGCCCACCGGCAAGGACGTCGTCCACACCGGCAGCGGCGATGACCACGTTCGCCGCTTGCGCCGTAGCGCGTCCCGTTATCCGGCAGGCTCGGTGGCGGCGCGCCGTCGGCCCAGCAACCGACCACCGACGAAGAGCAGGGCGACCAGGAAGCCGACCAGCGAGAGCGCGGCATCGAGCCGGAAGGCGACCTGAATACCGTCGGCGAAGGGCGGGATGTTTGCCGAGAAGACGGCGGTCGTCAGGCCGAGGCCGATCGATCCGCCGGCGATCTGGAACATGTAGACGATGCCACCGGCGAGGCTGGTCTGCGACTCGTCGACCGAGGTCACCCCGGCGGTCGTCGCCGTGGGGTAGAAGGCGCCGATCCCGAATCCGAGCACGACCATGCCGACGATCAGAGAGTCGTAGCCGGAGCTGGGGTCCACCTGCGAGATGAGAAACGGAGCGACGGTGATGCAGCCCGCTCCGAACGCCGCCAGGGGCTTCGCCCCGAGCCGGTTGTAGAGCGGACCAGCAACGAAGGAGACGAGGGCGAAGGTGGCGAGGAAGGGGAGGATGCCGACCCCTGCCTCCAGGGGCGAGTAGCCGAGCTGCTTCTGCATGAACTGAGGCAGGTAGAGCAGGGCAGCGAAGAAGGTCGCCGACATGAAGAGGATCGCGATGCACGAGGCCGTGAAGCTCTCGTTTCGCATCACCGCCCGCGGGACGAGGGCACCCATCCCGGCCCGGCGCTCGATCGGCACGAAGGCGACGATCAGGACGGCGGCGAGGGTCAGCAGGCCGATCACGCGCGGGTCGCCGAAGCCCCACTGGTCGACCTGGTCGAGCGCGACGAGCAGGGAGACGAGGCCGACCGAGAGCGTCGCGATCCCGGCGTAGTCGATCCGCCGCTCCCCGGGCTCGGGCTCTTTGACTTTGACCAGGTAGTAGGTGACGAGGACCGCGAAGATCGAGATCGGCACGTTGAGGAAGAAGATCCAGCGCCAACTGAGAGCGTCGGTGAGAACGCCGCCTATCAGGGGGCCGATCGCGTTGCCGAGACCGGCTGCGCCGATGATGATTCCGCCGGCGAGGCCGGCCTTCTCTTGAGGCAAGAGCTCGTAGGTCATGCCGAGGATCGCCGGCCACATCAGCGCTCCCCCGATCCCCATCAGCACCCGTGAGGCGATCAGCCAGCTCTCAGTCTGCGCGGCACCGCCCAGTGCCGACATCGCGGCGAAGATCGCGGTGCCGAGAAAGAAGGCGTTACGGCGACCGAACATGTCGGCCAATCGTCCGCCGGTGACGATCATTACCCCGAAGGTGAGGGCGTAGGCATTGACCACCCATTGGATCGTGTTGATGTTGGTGTCGAAATCACCCTCCATCGTCGGCAGGGCAACGTTGATCGCCGAGAAGTCATTGGCGATGACGACGACCGCGAGTCCCATCGCGAACAGAGCGAGCCAGCTGGTCTGTTCGTTCTGCTTTGAGATGGGCGCACCCTACGCTAAGCTCCGGTGGCGAATGACGCACCGGCTCGACAGCCTTGCGCTTCTCCTTCTCCTCCCCCCTCGGGGGGAATAGCGCTGGGCGGCGCGAGAGCCGCGAGACACAAGGTCATTCGAACGGAGTAGAGAAGGAGGAGGAACGGTGGCATCCGCAGACGACGCAAATCGCGTCCACATATTCGACACGACGCTCCGCGACGGCGAGCAGTCACCCGGCATCTCACTAAACACCGCCGAGAAGGTGGAGATCGCCCAGCAGCTCGCCCGTCTGGGGGTGGACGTGATCGAGGCCGGCTTTCCGATCACCTCGCCCGGAGACTTCGAGGCGGTCGAGGCGATCGCCCGCAACGTCGAGGGGCCGGCCATCTGCGGCCTGGCCCGCACCCACAAGGCCGACATCGACGCGGCCTGGGGAGCGATCAAGGACTCGCAGCGGCCGCGCATCCACACCTTCATCTCCACCTCGGACATCCACATCGAGCACCAGCTGCAGACGGACCGCGAGGACGTCAAGGGCCAGGCTCGCGCCGCAGTCGCGCTGGCCAAGTCCTACTGCGAGGACGTCGAGTTCTCTCCGATGGATGCGACCCGCGCCGACGTCGAGTTCACCGCGGAAGTCTGCGCGATCGCGGTCGAAGAGGGTGCAAACGTGGTCAACATCCCCGACACGGTCGGCTACACCACGCCGGAGGAGTACGCCGAGTACTTCCGGCGGCTATACGAGTTGGCGCCCGGCCTGCGTGAGGTCGAGCTCTCGGTCCACTGCCACGACGACCTGGGGCTGGCTGTCGCCAACTCCTACGCCGGTCTGCTGGCCGGTGCCCGTCAGGTCGAGTGCGCGGTCAACGGGATTGGCGAGCGCGCCGGCAACTGCTCGCTGGAGGAGATCGTGATGCTGATCCGTACCCGCGAGGACACACACGCTCTCAGTACCGGGGTCAACACCCGTGAGCTGGCGCGCACCAGCCGCATGGTCTCGCGCCTGACCGGCTACCAGGTGCAGCCCAACAAGGCGGTGGTTGGCCGCAACGCCTTCGCCCACGAGTCGGGCATTCACCAGGACGGGGTGTTGAAGGAGCGCACCACCTACGAGATCATGGACGCAACCGAAGTCGGCCTCGAGTCGAACTCGATCGTGCTCGGCAAGCATTCCGGCCGCCACGCCCTCCGCGACGCGCTGGAGCAGCTCGGCTTCAAGGTCGAGGGCAACGCGCTGAACGCCGCGTTCAAACGCTTCAAGGAGGTCGCCGACCGCAAGAAGCAGGTCACCGCGCTCGACCTGGAGGCGATCGTCTCCGATGAGATGCGCGAGAAGGCCGACGCCCACGAGCTGGCCTGGTTCGAGGTCGAGGCGGGCTCGCGGCGTGAGCCGCTGGCTAGGGTTGCGGTGAAGATGCCCTCCGGCGAGGAGGCGGTGGGCGAGGCGAGCGGCGACGGTCCGGTGGACGCGATCTTCCACGCGATCCAGCAGGCGACCGAGACCGAGTGCGATCTGCGCCAGTACACGGTCGAGGCTGTGACCGGGGGGGAGGACGCGCTCGGCCAGGTGACGGTGATGCTGCGCGTCGCCGACCGCCTCGCCACCGGCCAGGGCGTAGCCACCGACATCCTCGAGGCTTCGGCCCGCGCCTACGTCCGTGCGCTCTCCAACGCCCTGGAGGGCGCCGCGATCCGCGAGGCCGAGGCGGCAACCGCCGAGGCCGTCACCGAACGCACCCCCGGCCCCTAGCCTCGACTTTCGCGCCCCACAAAGGGGCGAATTTCGCACGCGTCTGCAATTAGGCTCGCTATGCGACGCCTTTTGCAGACGCGTGAAGTCGATTCGTTTATCGCCGCGATCGCGAACCGACAACATGGGGTGGTTGCTCGCTCGCAGCTGCTGAAGCTGATGGACCGGAGCGCTATCGCCCGACGTCTCCGGAGCGGGCGTCTCCATCGCCTGCATCCCGGTGTCTATGCCGTTGGCCACCGAGTCATGTCGCGGGAAGGGAGGTGGATGGCGGCGGTGTTGGCCTGTGGGTCTGAAGATGTCCTGAGCCACCGATCGGCGGCGGCGCTCTGGGGCATTCGTGGTCACTCGAGTCGCGCAATCGAGGTCACGACCCGCTCCAAGAGTCGTTCGCAGGGAGACATACACCGGCATTTCGCTGTCCTGCCCGAGGATGAGGTGACGACCTGTAGCGACATTCCGGTGACAACGGTTCCCCGGACGGTCTTCGACCTGGCCGCTGTCGTCCCGATCGGCCAGGTCGAGCATGCGCTGCGGCAGTCCGAACGGCTGCGCCTCCACGACGCCCTTTCGCTTGATGACCTCCTTGCTCGCTATCCACGCCGTCACGGTTCCCGCGCCATCCGTGAGTGCCTGCGACGGCAGCGCGACATCCCGGCCGGCATGACCCGCGAGGAGCTCGAGGCTCGCTTCGTCGCTTTCCTCGATCGCAGCGAGCTTCCGCGGCCTCGCCTCAACGCTTGGATCGATCTGAAGATCCGCCGCTATCGGGCCGACTGCCTCTGGTCTGCCCAGAAAGTCATCGTCGAGCTCGATGGCTACGCGACACACGGCACCCGTGCTGCTTTTGAGGGCGACCGCGAACGCGATCGCCGCCTGGCAGTCGCCGGATATCGCGTCATGCGCGTCACCTGGGCCCAGTTGCATGAGATGCCCGAGGACATAGGGGCAGACCTCAGAGCCTTGCTCGCTGCAAGCCCTTCTTCCCAGCCATAAGGCGTAATCCGCCTTCCCATAACCCCAGCGCAAATACAATCGTCCGTGATAACGTACAAACCGATGACGACCAGCTCCGCTACTGCTATCCGCGCGTCTCGACCCAGGGATGCAACGTCCACTGATCTCGCCGCTGCGGTCGGCCCCCGCGTCAAGGCCCTGCGCGAGGCGATGGGGTTGTCGCTGCGGGATTTGGCCGAGCGCAGCGGGGTTAGCGCCCCGATGCTCTCGCAGGTAGAGCGGGGGGGGACCAGCCCGACCCTGGTGGTCGCCGAGAAGATTGCCTCAGGGCTGGAGCTAATGCTCTCCCAGCTGCTGCGGCTCGACGAGGGTGAGCACGTGACGGTCAGCCGGGCCGGCGGCCGACGCCGTTATGAGCGAGGTGGCCACCGCTTCGAGGAGCTGACCCCGCCCCTTCCGGGACAGCGCGCCGACGTCTCGGTACACACGCTGGAGCCGGGTGCGACGACGAGCGGCCCTGACGACCCGCCGATGCACGAGCCGGGCAGCCGCGAGACCGCCGTGATCCTCGCGGGCGACCTGGTTCTCTTCGTCGAGGGGACGCGTCACGAGCTTGCCGAAGGCGACAGCGTCACCTTCGACGCGGATCTGCCTCATCATTTCGAGAACGATGGCGAGGAGCCGACGCGCTTCTTGGCCGTGATCGCCGCCGGGCTGAGGAGGAGCTGACGATGCCGCAAACGATGTTCGACAAGATCTGGGAGGCGCACTCGGTCTCCGACGGATTGATCTACATCGACCTGCACCTGGTCCACGAGGTGACGTCGCCGCAGGCATTCGACGGCTTGCGCATGGCCGGTCGCGAGGTGCGCCGGCCCGACAAGACCCTGGCCACGGCCGACCACAACGTCCCCACCGACGGCACGATGGCGGCGCGGCTGATCGCCGATCAGCTCTCGCGAGTCCAGGTCGAAACGCTGGAGCGGAACTGCGAGGAGTTCGGCATCCCGATCTACTCGCTCGGCTCCGAGCGCCAGGGCATCGTCCACGTGATCGGCCCCGAGCTGGGGGTGAGCCAGCCCGGGATGACGATCGTCTGCGGCGACAGCCACACCTCCACCCACGGCGCCTTCGGCGCGCTCGCCTTCGGCATCGGCACCTCCGAGGTCGAGCACGTGCTGGCGACCCAGTGCCTGGTCCAGAAGCGGCCGAAGACGATGCGGATCTCCTACGGCGGCGAGCTGGGCTTCGGCGTCACCCCGAAGGACCTGATCCTGGCGACGATCGGCCGGCTCGGCACCGGCGGCATGGTCGGCCACGCGGTCGAGTACGCGGGTCCGGCGATCGAGGCCCTGCAGATGCCGGGACGGATGACGATCTGCAACATGACGATCGAGGCCGGTGGCCGTGCGGGCATGATCGCCCCCGACGAGAAGACCTTCGAGTGGGTCCGCGGCCGTCCGGCGGCACCCGCCGACTTCGACGCTGCGGTCGAGCGCTGGCGCCAGCTGCCGACCGACTCCGGCGCCAGCTTCGACACCGAGATCGAGATCGACGCCTCGGGCATCTCGCCGATGGTGACCTGGGGGACGACCCCGGGGATGGTCGTCGAGGTCACGGACACGGTCCCCGACCCGGCGGCGATGGACTCGCCCGCCGACCGCGAATCGGCCGAGCGGGCGCTCGCCTACATGGCGCTCGAGCCGGGCACGCCGATGACCGAGGTTGCGCCGGAAAGGGTCTTCATCGGCTCCTGCACCAACTCGCGAATCGAGGACCTGCGCGAGGCGGCCGCGGTGGTCGACGGGCGCAAGGTCGCCGGCTCGGTGCGGGCGATGGTGGTGCCGGGCTCACAGCAGGTCAAGACCAGCGCCGAAGAGGAGGGCCTGCACGACGTCTTCCGCTCCGCCGGCTTCGAATGGCGCGAGGCGGGTTGCTCGATGTGCCTCGGCATGAACCCCGACATCCTGATGGAGGGCGAGCGCTGCGCCTCGACCTCGAACCGCAACTTCGAGGGGCGCCAGGGCAAGGGCGGCCGCACCCACCTGGTCAGCCCGAAGATGGCCGCGGCGGCGGCGATCGAGGGCCACTTCGTCGACATCCGGGAGTGGAGCTGAGATGAGGCCGATAGACGTGATCGAGGGCAAGGTCTCGGTGATCGACCGCGCCGACGTCGACACCGACCAGATCATCCCCAAGCAGTTCCTCAAGCGGGTCGAGCGGACCGGCTTCGGCGAGTTCCTCTTCTACGACTGGATCCGCGACGGCGAGATCGAGCTGGAGTCGAACCCGATCCTCCTCGCCGGCGCCAACTTCGGCTGCGGCTCCTCGCGCGAGCACGCCCCCTGGGCGCTCGAAGACTTCGGCTTCGAGGCGATCGTCGCGCCCTCCTTCGCCGACATCTTCTACTCCAACTGCACCAAGGTCGGGCTGCTGCCGGTGGTGCTCGACGAGGAGCACTGCCGCATCGTCGCCGAGGCGGGTGAGGCGAGGATCGACGTCGACGACCAGACCGTGACCTGCGCCGGCGGTGTCTTCGAGTTCGAGATCGAGCCCGACGTCAAGCACCGTCTGCTCAACGGGCTCGACGACATCGGCATCACGCTGGAGAACGCGGGGGCGATCGACGCCTTCGAGCAAGAGGGCGCCGGCGATCGCGGGCCCGTCACTACGGCTCTCTGAGTCTGGTCGCCGTGCACGAGCCCATGTACAGCGGCCCGCGCGAGTGGGACGCAGAGGCCTATGACGCCGTCTCGGACCCGCAGTTCGGTTGGGGAATGGAGGTTCTCGAACGGCTCGAGCTGCGCGGCGACGAGCACGCACTCGATGCGGGCTGCGGCTCGGGCCGGGTAACCGAGCGACTGCTTGAGCGCCTTCCCAGCGGCCAGATGCTGGCGGTCGATGGCTCCGAGGCGATGATCGAGAAGGCGCGCGAGCGCCTCGGCAGCCGCGCCTCCTACCTCGTCCTCGACCTCACCGAGCTGGAGGTCGAGGAGCGGGTCGATCTCGTCTTCTCGACTGCGACCTTCCACTGGGTTCTCGATCATGAGCGCCTCTTCGAGCGACTGCATGCAGCACTTCGGCCCGGCGGCCGGCTGGTCGCACAGTGCGGCGGGGAGGGAAACGTGGCTCAGCATGCCGAAGCGATCGAGGCGGTGGCTTCGCGGCCGGAGTTCGCTCGCCACTTCGGTGGGGTGGCCGCGATGTGGAACTTCGCCGGCCCAGAGGAGACCGAAGCGCGCCTTCGCGACGCCGGCTTCGCCGAGGCCCATTGCTGGCTCGAGCCTAAGCCGGTCACCCCCGAGGACCCGCTCAGGTTCACGATGACGGCGACGATGGTCCCCCAGCTTGCGAGCCTGCCCGAGGAGCTGCGCCTGCCCTTCGCCGAATCCGTCCTCGAAGCGTCGCCTAGACCACTCACCCTCGACTACGTGCGCCTCAACCTCGAGGCTAGAGTGCCGGCTCGATGAGCACCCCGCGCATAGTCCTCCTACCCGGCGACGGGATCGGGCCCGAGATCGTCGGCGCCGCACGGCGCCTGCTCGAGGCGCTGGGTGAGTTCGAGTTCGACGAGCGCCTGATGGGCGGCTGCTCGATCGATGCTCACGGCACGGCACTCACTGACGAGGTGCTGGAGACGTGCCGCGCCGCCGACGCGGTCCTGCTCGGCGCCGTTGGCGGCCCCAAGTGGGACACGACCGACCCCGACGCGCCCCGCCCCGAGCAGGGGCTGCTGGGCCTGCGCAAGGGGATGGGCCTGTACGCGAACCTGCGTCCGGTGCGCCCCAGCCCAGCGCTGGTCGGGGCCAGCCCGCTGCGCGAGGAGCGGATCGCCGGCACCGACCTGCTCGTCGTCCGCGAGCTGACCGGCGGCATCTACTTCGGCAAGAGCGGTCGCGATGGCGACGTCGCCCACGACACCTGCGAGTACTCGGCCGCCGAAATTGAGCGGATCGCGCGCGTCGCCTTCAAGGCGGCCCGGCGCCGGGCGGAGGGGACAGACCGCAGACCGCGCGTCACCTCGGTCGACAAGGCCAACGTGCTCGAGACCTCGCGGCTCTGGCGCGAGACGGTCGGCAACGTCGCACCGGATTACCCGGACGTCGAGCTCGACAATCTGCTGGTCGACAACGCGGCAATGCAGCTGGTCTCCCGCCCGGCGGACTTCGACACGATCGTCACCGAGAACCTCTTCGGCGACATTCTCAGCGACGAGTCGGCGATGCTGACCGGCTCCCTGGGAATGCTGCCCTCGGCCAGCCTCGGCGCCGATGGCGAGCCCGGCCTCTTCGAGCCCGTCCACGGCTCCGCCCCCGACATCGCCGGCCAAGGAGTCGCCAACCCGCTCGCTACCTTTCTTTCCGCGGCGATGATGCTGCGCCACGGCCTCAGCCGGCCGGACGACGCGGACAGGGTTGAGGCGGCGGTCGACGCCGTGCTCGAGCGCGGGCTGCGCACCCCCGACCTGGCAACGGCGGGGGAGGCCACGGTCGGAACAGACCAGGTGACCGAAGCGGTTTTGGCCGAGCTCCCTTCTTAGGGCATACTTTCCTGGGCATGGAGCAGGCGGAGCTGATCTGGCAAAACGGCGAGTTCGTGCGCTGGGAGGACGCGAAGACACACGTCCTCAGCCACGCCCTGCACTACGGCACCGGCGTCTTCGAGGGGATTCGCTGCTACGAGACCGAGCGCGGGCCGGCGGTCTTCCGCCACCAGGACCACCTCGACCGGCTCGCCAAGTCGGCCGAGCTCTACTACCTCGAGCTGCCCTACTCGACCGAGGAGATCGCGGCGGCGACGCGGGAGCTGATCGGCCGCAACGGCCTTGCCTCCTGCTACATCCGGCCGCTCGCCTTCCGTGGCTACGGCAACCTCGGCCTCTACGCGACCGACGCGCCCGTTGAGGTGATCATTGCCGCTTTCCCCTGGGGCGTCTACCTAGGTGAGGAGGGCAAGAAGCACGGCATTCGCGCCAAGGTCTCGAGCTGGCGCCGGATCGGTCCCGGCGGGCTGGTCCCGCACGCCAAGGCCTCGGGCCAGTACCTCAACTCGATCCTCGCCAAGACCGAGTCGACCAAGGCCGGCTACGAGGAGGCGATCCTGCTCGACGAGCGCGGCTTCGTCTGCGAGGGCTCGGGCGAGAACATCTTCCTGGTCCGCGACGGCGAGATCGTCACCCCGCCGCACGTTGCCTCGATCCTCGACGGGATCAATCGCAAGTCGGTGATCCAGATCGCCCGCGACCTCGGCTACACCGTGGTCGAGCGCGACGTCGCCCGTTCCGAGCTCTACCTGGCGGAGGAGGTCTTCCTCACCGGCACCGCGGCCGAGCTGGTACCGGTGCGTGAGATCGACGACCACCCACTGGGCGAGCCGGGTGAGATCACCCGCCACCTGCAGGCGAAGTTCGAGGACGCCCTCTGCGGCCGCGCCGAGGAGTACCTGGAGTGGCTCGACTTCGTCGAGGCACCGTCGCAGGTTGACGAGCCGAGTAAGGTCAGTTCCTGATGCATTGCTTCGAGTCGATCGGGCGAATTACCGCAGCCGCCTAGCGGCTGGTGCGGCGCTGCCGTGCGCACGGGCCGGAAGGCCCTCCCCCGACTCCTCGAATCGAAAGGCATCAGATGGAACTGGTAAGGCTTTACGACACCACCTTGCGGGACGGCATGGGCGGTCACGGCATGTCGCTCTCGGCGGGGGAGAAGCTCAAGGTCGTGCAGGCGCTCGACGCGCTCGGCGTCCACTTCATCGAGGCGGGGTTCCCGAGCTCCAACCCGAAGGAAGCCGAGCTCTTCGAGCGCCTCTCCGAGCTGGAGCTCGAGAACTCGATGATCGCCGCCTTCGGGATGACGAGGCGGGGCGGGCTCGCCGCCGCCGAAGACCCGGCGCTCGCGACCCTGGTCGACTCGTTCGCCCCCGTGGTTTGCCTCGTCGGCAAGAGCTGGCGGCTGCACGTGGAGAAGGTGATCCGGGTCCCCGAGGAGGAGAACCTGGCGATGATCCGCGACTCGGTCGCCTTTTGCCTGGGCGCCGGTAAGCGGGTGGTCTTTGACGCCGAGCACTTTTTCGACGGCTACCGCGATGACTCGGGCTTCGCGCTCGAGTGCGTCCGCGCCGCCGCCGAAGCGGGAGCGGAGAACGTCACGCTCTGCGATACCAACGGCGGCAGCCTGCCCAACTTCGTCGCCGAGGCGACCGCCGCCGTGGTCGCCGACTTGGGCAGAAAGACGGAGGTCGGGATCCACACCCACAACGACGCCGAGTGCGCGGTCGCCAACTCGCTCGCCGCGGTCGGGGCTGGGGCGCGGCTCGTGCAGGGCACGGTAAACGGCTACGGCGAGCGCTGCGGCAACGCCAACCTCGCCTCGATCCTGCCGGCGCTGCAACTGAAGATGGGCTTCGACGTCGTCTCCGCCGAGCAGCTCGCTGGCCTCACCCCGACCGCCCACTACTTGGACGAGCTCTGCAACGTGACGCCGGACCCCGACCAGGCCTACGTCGGGCGCAACGCCTTCGCCCACAAGGCCGGCATGCATGCGGCCGGCGTCGCCGCCGACGCCCGCACCTTCGAGCACCTCGACCCAGTCCAAGTCGGCAACGACCGCGACATCCTCGTCTCCGAGCTCTCGGGCAAGGCGACGATCCGCAGTCAGGCCGAGGGCGCCGGACTGGAGCTTGACGATGAGGCCGCCACGCGTGCGGTCCAGCGGCTAAAGGAGCGCGAGCACCGTGGCTACCACTATGAGGCCGCACCGGCCTCCTTCGAGCTACTGCTGCGCCGCGAGGCCGGGGCCTATGAACCGCTCTTCGAGCTGGAGAGCTTCCGCGTCACCACCGAGAAGCGCGCCGACGGCGAGGTCGAAACTGAGGCGACGATCAAGGTCAAGATCGGCGGCGAGCGCCACGTCGAGGTAGCCGAGGGCAACGGCCCAGTCAACGCTCTCGATCGCGCCCTACGTGCTGCAATCGCTGGCCGTCACCCGGACCTGGCCGAGATCGAGCTGACCAACTACAAGGTGCGGATCCTGGACGAGACCCACGGCACGGACGCGATCACCCGGGTCCTGCTCGAATCCTCCGACCACAGGCACGAGTGGGAGACGATCGGCGTCTCGGAGAACATCATCGAGGCCTCTTGGGAGGCGTTGGTCGACTCGCTCGAGTACGCCTTCCAACCGCGTGGCGACGGGTCCGGTTAGGGTCGCGGGCATGACCGCCGAGATCCCGCTCGCGCGCCCAGAGCTCGGAGAGCGCGAGGAGGAGCTGGTGCTTGAAGTCCTGCGCTCGGGCCGGCTCTCGCTGGGCCCGATGGGCGAGCGCTTCGAGCGTGAGCTGGCCGCTTGGCTCGGAGTTGAGGACGCGGTCGCCGTCTCGAGCGGCACCGCTGCCCTCCACCTCGGCGTGCGGGCGCTGGGCTGGAGCCCCGGCGACGAGGTCCTTACCAGCCCCTTCAGCTTCGTCGCCTCCGCCAACTGCCTCCTCTACGAGGGGGCGAAGCCGGTCTTCTGCGACGTCGATCCGGAGACGCTCAACATCGACCCTTCTGCCGCCGAGGCGGCGGCTGGCGAGCGGACTGTCGGGATCCTCCCGATCCACATCTTCGGCTTTCCCGCGGCGATGCCCGAGCTGGAGGCGCTGGCGACGCGACGCGACCTCACGATTCTCGAGGACGGCTGCGAGGCGCTTGGCGCCGTCGACTCAGAGGGCAAGCGGGTGGGCGCCCGCGGCAACCTCGCCACCTTCGCCTTCTACGCCAACAAGCAGCTGACGACGGGGGAGGGGGGAGTGATCGTGCCGACCGACGCCGAGTTGGCGCAGCGCCTGCGCAGCGAGCGCAACCAAGGGCGGGCCGTCAACATGGGCTGGCTCGACCACGACAGGCTCGGCTTCAACTACCGGCTCTCCGACGTTGCCGCGGCGATCGGCGTCGCCCAGGTCGAGAAGCTCGACGAGCTGCTGGCGGGGCGCGATCGGGTCGCGGCGCTCTATGAGGGATCGCTGGCGATGCTCGGGATCGAGGGCCTGGGAGCGCCGATGACTGGACGCGGCGCCGAGCGACGCAGCTGGTTCGTCTATCCCGTCCGCCTGCCCGCGGAAATCGATCGCGACGCGACGGTTGCCCGGCTCGCCGAGCGCGGCGTCGCGGCCAAGGCCTACCTCCCCTGCATCCACCTCTTTCCCCACCTGCGCGAGCTCGGCTATGTCGAGGGCCAGTTCCCGGTGGCAGAAGAGGCCTCGGCCCGCTCACTTGCCCTGCCCTTCTTCCCCTCGATGAGCGAGCAACAGGTCGAAAGGGTGTGCGAGGCTCTCGCCGACTCCCTGCGCTGATGTCCCGCTTCCGCAAAGACCCGGACCCCCGCTTCTGGCGGCTCAACCGCTCGATCTCCTTCGACTGGCGGTTGGCGCCGTATGACATCGACCAGTCGCGCGCGCACGCCCGCGGTCTTTGCCAGATCGGCGTCATCAGCGAGGAGGAGCTGGGAGAGATCGACGCCGGCCTCGAGCGGGCCGGCGATCGCATGGCGCAGCACGGCTTCGAGTTCGAGGGGGCGGACGAGGACATCCACATGGCGATCGAGCGACTGCTCGGCGAGGAGATCGGCCCGCTGGCCGGCAAGCTCCACACCGGCCGCTCCCGCAACGACCAGGTCGCCACTGACGTGGCGATGGTCGTCCAGGCTCACTCGCTGCGCGCGATCGAGCTGGCCGGCGCGACGATGGAGCGCCTGCTCGAGCTGGCCGAGCGCCACCGCGACTGGCCGATGCCCGGCTACACCCACCTGCAGCGCGGTCAGCCCGTCTACCTAGGCCATCACCTGCTCGCCTACTTCTGGATGCTGGCGCGGGATGTGCTGCGCTTCCAGTTCGCCCTCGACAGCGCTTCGGTGATGCCGCTCGGCTCCGGCGCCCTGGCCGGGGTGAACTGGGAGATCGACCGGCGCGCCGTCGCCGAGGACCTCGGCTTCGAACACATCACCCACAACTCGATCGACGGCGCCTCCAACCGCGACTTCGTCCTCGACTACCTGGCCGCGGCCTCGGCCTGTGCGATGCACCTCTCGCGACTCGGTTCGGAGGTGGTGATCTGGTCGAGCAGCGAGTTCGGCTTCTGCGAGCTCGACGAGTCCTTCTCCTCGGGGTCGAGCATCATGCCGCAGAAGAAGAACCCCGACTCGGCCGAGCTGCTGCGCGCCAAGAGCCCCCGGGTGGCCGCGAACTACGCGGCCCTGATCGGCGTCATGCACGCGCTGCCCCTGACCTACGGCAAGGACATGCAGGAGGACAAGGAGCCGCTCTTCGACGCGATCGACACGGTCGAGCTTTGCCTCGACGCGACCGAGGGGATGCTGGCCGGAATCGAGTTCGACCGCGAGCGCCTCGAGCAGGCCTCCGGCGACGAGATGCTGGCGGCGACGGAGGTCGCCGACCTGCTCGTCCGCAAAGGAGTGCCGTTCCGTGAGGCGCACGGGATCGTCGGCGGCCTGGTCAGCGACGCGATCGAGCGCGGCAAGACGCTTTCTGAGCTGACCCCCGAGGAGCTGCGTGAGCGCTCCGAGCTGCTCGACGACTCCTACTACGAGGTGCTGAAGCAGGCGAACTGGCTGGAGTCGAAGCGGATCGAGGGAGGAACCGGCTCCGAGGCCCTCGCCAGGCAGATCGAGCAGGCGCGCGAGACCCTCGCCGCGGTCCAGGCCAGGGTGCGCGAAGAGAGGGAGTGAGCGCCACCGCGACAGAGCGGCTCGGGGTCGAGTTCTTCGACCGCTCCGTCCATACGGTCGCGCGCGAGCTGATCGGCTGCAGGCTCCTCTACGGTGGTTGCGGCGGCTTCATCGTCGAGACCGAGAGCTACGAGCGGGACGACCCCGCTTGCCACGCCTACGTCGGCCTCACCGCCCGCACCGATGTGTTGTTTGGCCCGCCCGGACGGGCCTACGTTTACCTCTCCTACGGAATCCACAGCCTGCTCAATGCGGTGGCGGAACCCGAGGGCGTGGCAGCGGCGGTCCTGATCAGAGCGCTACAACCAACCACGGGGCTGGGCCAGATGCGAGCCCGGCGCGGCGACCGACCCGATCTCGATCTCTGCTCTGGCCCCGGCAAGCTGACCGAGGCGCTCGGCATCGGCCTCGACGCCAACGGCACTGACCTCGGCGAGGAGCCGTTCCTGCTGGCACCGCGCGAGAGCACTTGGCACGGTGAGATCATCACTGGCCCCCGCGTGGGCATCACCAAGGCAGTCGACCTCCCCTGGCGCTTCTCACTGGCGGGAAGCCCGTACGTCTCGCGGCCGCGGCCGGCCTGATCAGCCCGGCGCGGCGGCGCCGCCCGTGCCGCCGCTAACCCCGCCTTCGGGAGCGGCTTCCGGGGTCGCTTCGGGAGCGGGTTCGGCGGATTCGGGGCTCGTTTCAGGTGAGCTGGGAGCCGCTTCCGCTTCGGGGACGCTTGATTCGGGCGCTTCGTAGGAGGGGGTGGAGGGGACATAGTCCGAGCCGTCCGAGCCCTCCCTGTCTTCGCCGCGTTCCGTCGCGCGCTCGGCCTGGATGTCCTGCCAGGCGGAGATGACTCCGGCCCAGATCAGCGCCGGGAAGGTGCCGCCGTCCACCGGTCCGCCCGAGAACTCGGTCGTCATCGGCGTCAGCGTGTCGGCGTAGCCGACCCAGACGCAGGAGGTGACCTCGTCGGTGGCGCCGCAAAACCAGGCGTCGCCGTTGTCGTCGGTCGTCCCGGTCTTGCCCCACTGCGATTCATCGCCGATGTCGGCTCGCACCCCGGTGCCGCTGCTGACGACCGAGGCGAGGATCGACTTGGCTTCTTCGGCGACCCCGGCGGGGAGCACTTGCTTGTGGAGCGAGTCGTTGTCGCCTTCGCGGATCAGGTCCCCGTCGCTGTCCGTGACTTCGGTGTAGGCGACGGGGCTGTCGCCGGGGATCGGCGCCAGCGTGCCGCTGACCCGGTCGCCGTCGTTGGCCAGGGTGGAGAAGGCGTAGCTCCACTCCAACGGGGTGACGCCTTCCTCGATCCCGCCGAGGACCATCGCGGGATTGGTCGACAGATGGGTCTGGACGCCGAGTCGGTGGGCGGTGCGTGCGATCGCCCTGGTCCCACCTTCGATGCTTTCCAGTCCGACCTGGGCGTAGACGGCGTTGTCGGAGTAGGTCGTCGCGGTCGCCAGCGAGGCCGATCCCAAGTAGCTGTCCTCGTAGTTCTTAACCTCGAACGGTTCCTTGTCTTTCTTGCCGAAGTAGAAGACCTGGGGGGCCGATTCGTAGACCGTTTCCGGCGAGATCCCTTGTTGCAGGGCGGTGGCCAGGATGATCGGCTTGATCGAGGACCCCGGCTGGCGGTGGCCGAGCGTTGCCAGGTTGAACGGTTTCTCCTCGAAGTCGGGCCCGGCGACCATTGCCTTGATGCCGGCGTTGCGGTTGTCGATCACAACCAGGGCGGAGGTCGGGCCGAGTTCGCCGAGGTAAGAGGTGACGACTTCCTCTGCCGCTTCCTGCAGCCGCAGGTCGAGCGTCGACTTGACTTTGAGCCCGCCGAAGAAGGTCTTTGCGGCGCCATAGCGTTCGACTAGCTGCTGGCGCAGCCAGGAGGTGAAGTAGGGCGCCTCGGAGTCGAGCTGGGGCGGCTCGATGTCGTCGGGCGAGGGCAGCGCCTGCTTCGTGCCTTCCGCGTACTGCTCCTGCGTAATGTAGCCCTGTTCGTACATCCTTTCCAGCACCAGGTTGCGCCGGTGTAGGGCGTTTTCAGGGAAGAACTTGGGGTCGTAGGCGGAGGGCGAGGCGATGATCCCGGCCAGCATCGCGGCCTCCCAGGGGGCCAGCACGGAGGCGCAGGGCTCGGTCTCGGTGCCGCAGCCGGGGTGGGCGGCACCGAAGAAGGTGCGGGCCGCAGCCTCGATCCCGTAGGCGCCCTCGCCGAAGTAGATCGTGTTGAGGTACTCGGTGAGAATCTTGTCCTTGCTCCAGCGCCGCTCGAGTCGGTAGGCCAGGGCGGCCTCGCGGAACTTCTGGAAGACCGTGCGGCTTTCCTGGGCGGCCAGCGCGTTCTTGACGAACTGCTGGGTGATGGTCGAGGCGCCCTGGCTGGCGCTGAGCGAGAGGATGTCCTGCACCAGCGCTCGTCCAATGCCCTGAAAGTCGACTCCGTTGTGCTCGTAGTAGCGCGAGTCCTCGATCGAGACCACGGCGTTCTTGACGTTGGGGGAGATCTGCCCGGAGTCGAGCAGGATCTTGTTCTGGTTGCTGGTCAGGGTGCCGATCGGCTCGCCGCTGGCATCGAGGACCTCGCTGTTTTGCGAGGCCTTGTACTGGGCGAAGTCGTAGATCGCCGGCAGGTCCTGGGAGACAGCCATAATCATCCCGAAGACCATCGAGAACAGCCCCAGCGCGCTCAGCCCCAGCAGAACGAAGAGGATGCGCAGCTTCTTGAGGCGCGGCTTGGTGCGCTTGCCCGCCAAGAGGAGGCGGCAGTCTAGCATTGCGGCCGTGTTGGATCTGAAGAAAAACGCCGTCGACGTGCTGCCCGCGGGCATGCTCGACGACCAGGTGGGGGCGGAGCGGCCGCTGCGGGTCAAGCTGGGAATCGACCCGACCACCTCCGACATCCACCTCGGCCACACGGTCGTGCTCGAGAAGCTGCGCGAGTTCCAGCAGGCCGGCCACCACGTCGTCCTGATCGTCGGCGACTTCACCGCCAGGATCGGCGATCCCAGCGGCCGCTCGACCCAGCGGCCGCTGCCCTCGCCCGAGGAGATCGCCGCCAACGCCGCCACCTACCAGGAGCAGGCCTTCAAGGTGCTCGACCGCGAGCGCACCGAGGTCCGCTTCAACAGCGAGTGGTTGCGCATGGAGCCCGAGGCGCTGCTCGGCCTGTTGGCGCAGACGACGGTGGCGCGACTGCTTGAGCGAGACGACTTCCAGAAGCGGATGGCGGCGGGCACGCCGATCGCCGCCCTCGAGCTGCTCTACCCGCTGCTGCAGGGCTACGACTCGGTCGCGGTTGAGGCCGACGTTGAGCTGGGGGGGACCGACCAGAAGTTCAACCTGCTCTTCGGCCGCGACATCCAGGCCGCCTACGGCCAGAAACCGCAGTCGATCATGACGATGCCGATCCTGGTCGGAACCGACGGCGAGCGGAAGATGAGCAAGTCGCTCGACAACTACGTAGGCGTCACCGATCCGCCGGAGGAGATGTTCGGGCGGCTGATGAGGATTCCCGACGAGGCGATGCCCGAGTACTACCGGCTCCTGCTCGGCGAGGACCTGAATGCCGAGCGACCGCCGAACGAGGCCAAGCGCGAGCTCGGGCGGCGGATCGTCGAGCGCTTCCACGACGCCGCCGCGGCGACCGCGGCGGAGGAGCACTTCGATCGTCTCTTCGTCCGCCACGAGGCGCCCGACGAGGTCGAGGAGGTCGAGCTGGGCCCATACCTGGGCGACGGCGGGGGGATGGTTCACGTGCCGCAGCTGCTGGCGGGCGCCTTCGAGATCAGCTCGAGCGAGGCCCGGCGACTGATCAAGCAAGGGGGCGTGAAGCTTGACGGGGAGCCGATTCCAGCCGATAGTCTCGACCTGGCGCCGGAGGTCCTCGACGGGCGGGTGCTCCAGGTCGGCAAGCGGCGCTTCCGCCGTCTCCGCGCTGGGCTAGGCAGGACGCCCTCCTAGCGCTATACTTCTCGGTCCCTCTGGGGCAGGCCCGTGCCTGTCTCATGCGTGAAGGGCGGCGAATCCCGTCGCAAAGGCGCAGCGGTCTTTGAAAACTGAGCAGCGTGCACTCCGCGGGTCAGCAATGACCTGTGGATTGTTTGAGCCCGAACCGCTTGGCCGATGAGCATGGCCCGGCGGTCCGATTTACCCGTCATGCCGGCCGTCGAGTTTGTGTACCCGGCGGCCTGCCAGGCATGACAGCTCTCTGTAGAAGTACCTTCACGGAGAGTTTGATCCTGGCTCAGGACGAACGCTGGCGGCGTGCTTAACACATGCAAGTGGTGCGACGAACCAGGGCTTGCCCTGGGGCTAAGCCGCGAACGGGTGAGTAACACGTGAGTAACCTGCCCCGATGACCGGGACAACCCGAGGAAACTCGGGCTAATACCGGATGTGGCGCACAGGTGTAAGCCTGTTCGCTAAAGGAAGCTTCGGCCTCCGCATTGGGAGGGGCTCGCGGCCCATTAGCTTGTTGGTGGGGTAACGGCCTACCAAGGCAACGATGGGTAGCTGGTCTGAGAGGACGATCAGCCACACTGGGACTGAGACACGGCCCAGACTCCTACGGGAGGCAGCAGTGGGGAATCTTGCGCAATGCGCGAAAGCGTGACGCAGCAACGCCGCGTGGGGGAAGACGGCCTTCGGGTTGTAAACCCCTTTCAGGAGGGACGAAGGTTCGCCGGTGAATAGCCGTGCGGATTGACGGTACCTCCAGAAGAAGCTCCGGCTAACTACGTGCCAGCAGCCGCGGTAATACGTAGGGAGCAAGCGTTGTCCGGAATCATTGGGCGTAAAGCGCACGTAGGCGGCTCCGTAAGTCCGTTGTGAAAGTCAAAGGCTCAACCTTTGAAAGCCGATGGATACTGTGGAGCTAGAGTCCGGAAGAGGCGAGTGGAATTCCTGGTGTAGCGGTGGAATGCGCAGATATCAGGAGGAACACCAATAGCGAAGGCAGCTCGCTGGGACGGTACTGACGCTAAGGTGCGAAAGCGTGGGGAGCGAACAGGATTAGATACCCTGGTAGTCCACGCCGTAAACGATGGGCACTAGGTGTGGGAGGTGTCGACTCCTCCCGTGCCGTCGCTAACGCAGTAAGTGCCCCGCCTGGGGAGTACGGCCGCAAGGCTAAAACTCAAAGGAATTGACGGGGGCCCGCACAAGCAGCGGAGCATGTGGTTTAATTCGACGCAACGCGAAGAACCTTACCTGGGCTTGACATGTAGGTGACCGCCGTGGAAACACGGTTTTCCTTCGGGACACCTTCACAGGTGGTGCATGGCTGTCGTCAGCTCGTGTCGTGAGATGTTGGGTTAAGTCCCGCAACGAGCGCAACCCCCGTTCCATGTTGCCAGCATTAGGTTGGGGACTCATGGGAGACTGCCGGTGACAAACCGGAGGAAGGTGGGGATGACGTCAAGTCATCATGCCCCTTATGTCCAGGGCTACACACGTGCTACATTGGCGCATACAAAGGGCAGCAATACCGTGAGGTGGAGCGAATCCCATAAAGTGCGTCTCGGTTCGGATTGGAGGCTGAAACTCGCCTCCATGAAGGTGGAGTTGCTAGTAATCGCGGATCAGCAATGCCGCGGTGAATACGTTCCCGGGCCTTGTACACACCGCCCGTCACACCACGAAAGCAGGCAACACCCGAAGCCGGTGGCCTAACCTTTTGGAGGGAGCCGTCGAAGGTGGGGCTTGTGATTGGGGTGAAGTCGTAACAAGGTAGCCGTAGCGGAAGCTGCGGCTGGATCACCTCCTTTCTAGGGAGATTTCTCTAGAACGTCGACCGGGCTCACTGGTGACAATGTGTTATTGGAGCGCTGCTCAGTTTTGAGAGACCGCCGGCGGAACCCCCGCCGTGTGTGCCTCGGTGGACCTTGAAAACTGCACAAGGCCAAAAAAATCAGAATCCGCGTTTGTGGATTCTGAGGGTATTTAATTAACAGCTTCCACACTCTGTGTGGAAGCTGCTCACCGTCAAGATAGTAAGGGCTTACGGTGGATGCCTTGGCACCAGGAGTCGATGAAGGACGTGGACGGCTGCGATAAGCCGCGGTAAGGCGCTGAACAGCCATTGACCCGCGGATTTCCGAATGGGAAAACCCGGCGCCGGTAATGCGGCGTCATCCGGTGGTGAATACATAGTCACCGGAAGGCAACCGGGGGAACTGAAACATCTAAGTACCCCGAGGAATAGAAATCAACCGAGACTCCCTTAGTAGTGGCGAGCGAAAGGGGATCAGCCTAAACCTGACAGGTGTAAGCGGGCACGCGTTGCCTGTCGGGGGTCGTAGGACGTCATGCCCGAGCCGTGTCCGGCTCGGCGGCAGTTACAAAGTCAGGTGTTAGCCGAAGCGAGTGGAACCTCGCACCACAGAGGGCAATCGTCCCGTAGGTGAAAACGCACTGACCTGTCGAATGATGTTCCTGAGTAGGACCGCACCCGTGAAACGCGGTCTGAACCTGGGGGGACCACCCTCCAAGGCTAAGTACTACCTGGTGACCGATAGTGAACTAGTACCGTGAGGGAAAGGTGAAAAGCACCCCTGAAGGGGAGTGAAATAGTACCTGAAACTGTAAGCCTACAAGTGGTCGGAGCACCTTCGGGTGTGACGGCGTGCTTTTTGCATCACGAGCCGGCGAGTTACTCGTCAGTGGCAAGGTTAAGCGATGAGCGGAGCCGCAGCGAAAGCGAGTCTGAACAGGGCGACACAGTCATTGGCGGTAGACCCGAAACTGGGCGAGCTATCCATGGGCAGGCTGAAGCGGGGGTAAGACCTCGTGGAGGGCCGAACCGACCTAGGTTGAAAACTGGGCGGATGACCTGTGGATCGGAGTGAAAGGCTAATCAAGCCCAGAGATATCTGGTTCTCTCCGAAATATATTTAGGTATAGCCTCGAGCGTTTGCGTTGCGGCCGTAGAGCACTGCTTGGACTAGGGGCCCTACCAGGTTACCGACTTCAGGCAAACTCCGAAGACCGTTACGGTTAGCTCGGGAGTCAGTGTGCGGGGGATAAACTTCGTACGCAAAAGGGGAACAACCCAGACCATCAGCTAAGGACCCTAAGTACTAGCTAAGTGGTGAACGATGTCCGAATGCAGAGACAACCAAGAGGTTGGCTTAGAAGCAGCCACCCTTGAAAGAGTGCGTAACAGCTCACTGGTCAAGTGTTCGGGCGCGGAGAATTCAACGGGGCTCAAGCTAGTCTCCGAAGCTATGGGTGTGCAGGCCTGCGGGCTCTGTACGCGGTAGGAGAGCGTTCCAGTTGCGAGAAGCGGGTGCGTAAGCCCCCGTGGAGCGGCTGGAAGTGAGAATGCCGGCATGAGTAACGAAAGAGGGGTGAGACTCCCCTCCACCGTTTGTCCAAGGTTTCCTGAGTAAAGTTCGTCTGCTCAGGGTTAGTCGGGACCTAAGGCGAGGCCGAAAGGCGTAGCCGATGGCCAACAGGTTGATATTCCTGTACCACGTCGAATCCGTTATGACCGATGGGGGGACGGGGAAGGGTAAGGGAACCCAGGCGATGGTCGTCCTGGGGCAAGCACGTAGCCAGTCGCTGTAGGGAAATCCGCAGCGGCGTTTTGACGCGAGGTGCGATGCCAGCTGGCTTGATCGCCGGCCAGTCCTCTATCCCATGCCTCCAAGAAAATCCTCTAGGCAGGACTCGCGTGCCCGTACCGATAACCGACACAGGTGGACAAGTAGAACATACTAAGGTGAGCGAGCTAACTCTCGTTAAGGAACTCGGCAAAATCGTCCCGTAACTTCGGGAGAAGGGACGCCCCGGTAGGGTGAACTCCATACGGAGGGAGCCCGAGGGGGCCGCAGTGAATTGGTCCAACCGACTGTTTACCAAAAACACAGGCCTCTGCTAAGTCGCAAGACGACGTATAGGGGCTGACGCCTGCCCGGTGCCGGAAGGTTACGCGGACCTGTTAGCGCTTCGGCGCGAAGCAGTGAAGCTAAGCCCCGGTAAACGGCGGCCGTAACTATAACGGTCCTAAGGTAGCGAAATTCCTTGTCGGGTAAGTTCCGACCTGCACGAATGGCGTAACGAGTTGGACGCTGTCTCAACGAGAGGCTCGGTGAAATTAAAGTCTCGGTGAAGATGCCGAGTACCCGCAGAAAGACGGAAAGACCCCGTGAACCTTTACTGCAACTTGATATTGGAGTCTGGGATATCTCGCTCAGGATAGGTGGGAGACAGTGAACCGGCGGCTTTGGCTGCCGGGGAGTCACCCTTGAGATACCACCCTTGATGTTCTGGGCTTCTAACACCATGCCGTGATCCGGGTGGTGAACAGTGTCAGGTGGGCAGTTTGACTGGGGCGGTCGCCTCCTAAAGAGTAACGGAGGCGCCCAAAGGTTCCCTCAGCACGGTTGGAAATCGTGCGTAGAGTGTAAAGGCAGCAAGGGAGCTTGACTGCGAGACCGACGGGTCGAGCAGGAACGAAAGTTGGGCTTAGTGATCCGGCGGTTGCAAGTGGAAGCGCCGTCGCTCAACGGATAAAAGGTACTCCGGGGATAACAGGCTTATCGGTTCCAAGAGTCCACATCGACGAACCGGTTTGGCACCTCGATGTCGGCTCGTCGCATCCTGGGGCTGGAGTAGGTCCCAAGGGTTGGGCTGTTCGCCCATTAAAGCGGTACGCGAGCTGGGTTCAGAACGTCGTGAGACAGTTCGGTCCCTATCTTCTGTGGGCGTTGGAGAGTTGAGAGGAGTCATCCCTAGTACGAGAGGACCGGGATGAACGTGCCGCTGGTGTATCTGTTGTCCTGCCAAGGGCACCGCAGGTTAGCTACGCACGGAACGGATAACCGCTGAAAGCATCTAAGCGGGAAGCCGTCCTCAAGATGAGCTCTCCCATCCCCTTGAGGGAGTAAGACCCCTGGTAGACCACCAGGTTGATAGGCCGGCGGTGCAAGCGCAGTGATGCGCTCAGCCGACCGGTACTAATGGGTCGAGGGCTTGACGGATATTTTAATTACTTACTCTTTGCGGCCTTGTGCGGTTTTCAAGCTCCACCGAGGGCCCGGTCTCGCAAAATTCCGGTGGCGCATAGCGAGGGGGAGACACCTCTTCCCATTCCGAACAGAGCAGTTAAGCCCCTCAGCGCCGATGGTACTTGGAGGGCAACCTCCTGGGAGAGTAGGTCGCCGCCGGTTCTTCTTCCTTTGACTCTGGGCCGCCCCTTGGGCGGCCCTTTGTCGTTTAGAAGCGCGGTCGTTTAGGGATGCGTGGCGAAGCGGTCGATCGCCGACTTCCACGCCCCTGTGCTGCGCCGGGCTGCGCTGCGCTGCCGTGCTTCGCAGGGTCGGGAGGACGGAAGGACCGGCTCGAGGCCGTACTCGCCAAGCGTGGCGAAGTCGATGACCAGGTCGGCCGCGTCTGCGAGACGCTCTCTCGGTGTTGTCTTCGTATCGAACATGGGTTCGACTCTAGGGTCGCCTCCGGACAGCTTCCCTTTTTTGCAGTTCTTTATGCATCCGACCCTGGGATTTGGCTTGTTTCTGCGCTTTTACACGCTGGGCCTGGGCGGCAAAGTCGATGACCAGGTTGGCGGTCAGGGCCGGAGCCTCGACGTTTGGCGAGTGGCCGACGTTCGGGATCAGCCTGGTCTGCGCCCCCGGGACCGTCTCGCGGTATTCGGCTAGGCGGGCGGCAGGGTCGTCGATGATCTGCTCCTCGGCGCCCATGATCACAAGCAGCGGCTTGCCGGTCTCCCTCATCCGCTGGTCTAGCGACTCTTCATAGCCGTAGTCCTCGGAGGCCGTGGGCGACTTGTCATAGGCGCTGAAGGTCATCCGGTCGACGTCCTCGACGAAGGCATCGGGCACGTCGAAACCAGGGGCGAAGGCGACGCCGAGTCCCTCGCGAACCGCGAAGTCGGGCTTGGTCCGCCAGAACGCCTCGCCGACCACCGGGGCAAAGCCGAGGCGGGCGATCAGCCCCAGGTCGCCCTCTTCATGGGTTGGCCCGGTGTCGACGATGACGACCCGATCGACCAGTTGCGGCGACTGCTGAGCGAGCGCGGTGGAGACAGTGCCGCCGAGCGAGTGGCCGACCACGGTCGCGTCGCGCACCCCAAGCCGGCCAAGGGTCTGGGCGACCAGATCCGCCTGGTTAGAGATCTCATAGCCGGACTCGGGCTTCTCCGAGCCACCGTGGCCGAGCAGGTCGACGGCGACGACACGGTGCTCGCGTTCGAGCAGCGGTCGCATTCCGTCCCACCAGTCGATCGCGCAGGTGAAGCAGTGGACGAGAACGAACGTGCCGCCCGCGGCGCGCGGGTCGCGCGGGCCTGAATCGACCACCTGCAGATCGCCGCCGGGCAGCTTGACGATCTCGCCACCGGCCACGGTTACCTCGGCAGACTTCGTTTCCTTGCCGGTGACCACGGCGTTCAGCACCAGCAGCACGAGGACCGCTGCGATGACGCCGATCAGGATCTTCCAGCCTCTGCGCATTGCGGCCGTTACCCTAGCCGGAACCGATGGAGAAATTCGTCATCCAGGGCGGCGCGCCCCTCTCGGGAGAGCTCAGCGTCGCCGGCAACAAGAACGCGGCCCTGCCCATCCTCGCTGCCTGCCTGCTGACCGAGGAGGAGCTGCTGCTGCACCGGGTGCCGCGGATCCGCGACACGGAGGCGCAGGTGGCGCTGCTCGAGCGGCTTGGGGTCGAGGTGTCCTGGGTGGCCGACAACAGCCTCCGTGTCTGCGCCGCGAACGCTCGCGACGTTGCCGTCGACGAGGAGCTATCGCAGCAGATCCGGGCCTCCTTCCTGCTTGCCGGGCCGCTGCTGGCGCGCTTTGGCGAGGCGAAGATGCCACCGCCGGGAGGCGACTTCATCGGCCGCCGCCGTCTCGACGCCCATCTCGACGCCTTCGTGGATCTCGGCGCCCGGGTCGACGGCGACCGCTGGATCGAGCTGGAGGCGCCGGCCGGGGGGCTGCGGGCTTGCGCGATCTTCATGGACGAGCCGTCGGTGATGGGTACCGAGAACGCGCTAATGGCAGCGGCGCTGACGCCGGGCCCGACGACGATCTCAAACGCGGCCTGCGAGCCGCACGTGCAGGACCTGGCGCGCCTGCTGACCCGGATGGGGGCCACCGTCGACGGCATTGGTTCCAACGTGATGACCGTGCACGGTCGCGACCGTCTCGGCGGCGCCGAGCACACGATTTCACCCGACCACATCGAGGTCGGCAGCTTCATGGCGCTGGCGGCTGCGACCGGTGGCGAGCTGCGCATCCGCGAGATCGAGCCGGGCGACCTGGTGATGATCCGCCGTCAATTCCAGCGCCTCGGCCTCTCCTCGACGATCGATGGCGAGGACGTTCTGGTGCCGGCGGGTCAGCAGCTGCAGGTCAAGAGCGACCTCGGCGACGCGATCCCGAAGATCGAGGACGGCCCCTGGCCGGCCTTTCCCGCCGACCTAACCTCGATCGCCCTCGCCCTCGCCACCCAGGCGGACGGCGAGATCCTGATCTTCGAGAAGATGTTCGAGAACCGCCTCTTCTTCGTCGACAAGCTCGTTGCCATGGGCGCTCGGATCACGCTTTGCGATCCCCACAGGGCGATCGTCAGCGGTCCGTGCCGTCTTCACGGCGAGCGCGTCGAGAGCCCCGATATCCGCGCTGGGATGGCGATGCTCATCGCCGCCCTCGCCGCCGACGGCGTCTCGGAGATCGGCAACATCCGCCAGATCGACCGCGGCTACGAGCAGATCGATGAGCGGCTGCGTGGTCTCGGCGCGCAGATTGAACGGGTCTCTGCGGAGATCCCGGCTTAGTAGGACTTCCGTTCCTTCTCTCGTAAGGTCCGGCGGATGATTCACCCGATTCCGCCAGGCACCAGGGACGTGCTCCCCGATGAGATGCGGGAGCTGCGCCGCCTACACCTCGCCTTGATCGAGGTTTTCGAGTCGCGCGGCTACGGCGAGGTGGCCACGCCGGCGATCGAGTACGACGAGGTGCTGGGGCGCGGCGACGGTCGCACCGCGGGCAGCGCCTACCGCTTCTTCGACGAGAGCGGCGACCTACTGGCGCTGCGCTCCGACATGACCGTGCCGATCGCGCGCCTGGCGGCAACTCGTTACGCAGGCGCCGAGCCACCCATGCGCTTTTGCTACCTCGCCAGCGCCTACCGCGCCGTGCGCCCGCAGCGCGGCCAGATGCGCGAGTTCGCCCAAGCAGGCGTTGAGCTGATCGGGGCTCCAGCCCCGGACGGAACCGCCGAGGTGGTCGAGGTGCTGGAGGCGGCACTCGATGCGGCCGGCCTCCAGCGCGCCGTAATCGGGCTCGGGGATGCCGACCTCTACCGCCAATTGCTCTCCGAGTTCCGGGTCGAAGGGGAGGCGCGCGACTCAGTCCTCGAGCGGCTGGCGATGCACGACCTCGTCGGCCTCGAGGCGGAGCTCTCCGAGCTGGAGGGGATCGGCGACGAGCAGGTCGCGACCTGCATCGCCCTCTCGCAGCTGCGCGGGGGCAGCGAGGTGCTCGACGAGGCCCGCGCGATCGGCGGTGCTGCGGTCGAGCGCGCTACGGCTCGGATCGGCGAGACCTATGAAGCGCTTGCGGATCGCGACGCGGCTGGCCGCGTGCAGATCGACCTCGGCCTCCTGCGTGATCTCGGCTACTACAGCGGCGCCATCCTCGAGGTCTACGACCCCGCGCTGGGGCACATCCTCGGCGGCGGCGGGCGCTACGACCGGCTACTGAAGCGCTTCGGCCTCGACCTGCCCGCGGCCGGCTTCGCCCTCTATGTCGAGCGCTTGCACATCGCGCAGGCCGAGGAGGAGCCCGGAGGGGGAGCACCGTGAGCGTCGAGGTCGCCGGCACGGCCCGGGCCAAGGCCGACGGGCCGCTCAAGATCGCGGTTCCCCGCGGCTCCCTCTTAGAGGGGACGCTGGACGCGCTGGACGCGGTCGGGATCGATACGACGGCGGCGCGCGGCGAGTCGCGGGCGCTGATCTTCCCCGGTTCCGAAGTGACCTTGGTGACGATGCGCCCCTCTGACGTGCCCACCTACGTCGAGGCTGGCGCCGCTGACGTCGGCATCACCGGCAAGGACGTGCTGCTCGAGCAGTCCGACCGGGTCGTCTACGAGATGCTCGACCTCGGCTACGGACGTTGCCGCATGGTCCTCGCCGGCCGCAAGGACGACGAGCGCCTCGGCGAGTCCGAGCGCCGCCTCGGCATGATGCGGATTGCGACCAAGTACCCGCGGATTGCCCAGCGCCACTTCGAGAGCACCGGACACCAGGCCGAGGTAATTGAGGTCAAGGGCTCGGTCGAGCTGGCGCCCCTGATCGGCCTCGCCGACGGCATCGTCGACCTGGTCGCCACCGGGCGCACCCTGGAAGAGAACGACCTCGAGGTGCGCGAGGAGATCCTCGTCTGCACTGCCCGCTTCGTCGCCAACCGGGTCGCGCACAAGCTGCGCGGGGAAGAGGTCGACGAGCTGGCAAGGAAGCTGAGAGAGGCGACGGCGCGATGAGGACGCGACGCTTCGAGTGGGTCGGAGCGGACCCAACGGGAGCGGCGATTCGTGGCTGGGCGGTCGAAGCCGCCGCCGAGCCCGACGTGAGCTCGATCGAACGAGAGGTTCGCGAGGGCGGCGACGAGGCGTTGCTGCGCCTCACTGCACGCTTCGATGCGACCGAGCGTCCCGCGGAGTCGCTGGCTCTGCAAGTAGAGCCGACCGCCGCCGAGGAGGCGCTGGCCGGCGTCGACACCGGCCTGCGCGAGTCGCTCGAGGTTGCTGTGGCCAATGTAGGAGCCGTCGCGGAGGCCCAGCTCGATCGCACACCGCGACGCGCCGAGCTGCCGCAGGGGCAGAGCGTCGCAGTGCGCGAGTCTCCCGTCCATGCCGCCGGCGTCTATGCGCCGGGCGGTCGCGCCGCCTACCCGTCGAGCGTGCTGATGTGTGCAATTCCCGCCCGGGTCGCGGGTGTCGAGCGACTCGTGCTCGCCACCCCGCCGGGGCCAGATGGCGAGATCGCCCCGCTCGTCCTGGCTGCTGCCGCCCTCTGTGGGGTCACCGAGATCTACGCGATGGGCGGGGCGCAGGCGATCTTCGCCCTTGCCTACGGAACCGAGTCGGTGGCACCGGTCGACGTCGTTGCCGGCCCGGGGAACGCCTGGGTGCGCGAAGCGAAGCGCGCCGTCTACGGCCAGGTGGGAATCGACTCGCTCGCCGGGCCCTCTGAGCTGATGCTGGTTGCCGGACATGACACCGATCCCGAGTGGGCGGCGCTCGATCTCTGCGCCCAGGCTGAGCACGGCGCTGACGGGCCGCTGCTTGTCGTCGCGGTCGAGGAGGCGGTGCTGACAGGCGTGATCGACGCGACCGAACGACTGGCGACCGAACGTCCTGACATCGGCGACGCTCCGCTTGCCTCGGTCCTCGTCTCAGACCTGAGCGATGCGATCGATCTCGCCAATGCCTTCGCGCCCGAGCACCTCGAGCTGATGGAGGAGGATGCGGCGCTGCTCGCCAACCAGGTGACGACGGCGGGATGCGTCTTCGTCGGTCGCTACAGCGCCACCGCCTTCGGCGACTACGCCGCCGGCTCGAATCACGTTCTGCCGACAGGCGGGGCTGGGCGTTTCTCCGGCCCACTCGGTCCACATGTCTTTCGTCGCAAGATCTCGACCGTGGAGGTTTCGGCCGAGGCGGCGGCGAAGCTTGCACCGCACGTCGACACGATCGCGCGGGCGGAGGGATTCCCCGTCCACGGCGAGTCGGCGATGATTAGAGCTAGATCATGAGCCGCACAGCTGAAAAGGAGCGCAGCACCGCCGAGACGCAGATCCGGCTCTCGCTCGACCTCGATGGGGGAGAGGCGAGTGCCGCGACCGGGGTCGGCTTCCTAGATCACATGCTGGACCTGCTCGCCCGTCACGGCAAGCTCGGTCTGAGGGTCGAGGCCAGTGGTGACCTCGAGACCGGCGCCCACCACACGGTCGAGGACGTAGGCATCGTGCTCGGCCAGGCGCTCGACGAGGCGCTTGGCGACCGGGCCGGGATCAGGCGATACGGCGCTGCCGTGGTGCCGATGGACGAGTCGCTGGCCGAGTGTGCGATCGACATCTCCGGCCGCCCTCTCTGCGTCTTCGACGCCGAGCTGCCCACAACCTCGATCGCCGGCTTCGACACCGAGCTGGCCGAGGAGTTCTTCCGCGCCGTCGCCAACAGCGCCAAGCTGACCCTGCACGTCTCGGTGCGCTACGGCAGCAACGCACACCACATGATCGAGGCCTGCTTCAAGGCCTTCGCGCGGGCGCTCCGGGTCGCGGTCTCGATCGACCCCGAGGAGAGCGGGGTGCCCTCGACCAAGGGTACGCTGAGCGAGTGAGCGCTCGGATAGCCATCCTCGATTACGGCGTCGGCAACCTGCGCTCGGTCGAGAAGGCGCTGGAGCACGTCGGCGCGACCGCGACGATCAGCGCCGACCCGGTCGAGGTGCGGGCCGCGGACGGGGTGATCCTGCCGGGGGTTGGCGCCTTCCCGAAGGCGATGGAGCGGATCCGCGAGCGTGGACTGGACGACTTGATCGCCGAGCGCGAGGAGGCCGGCGTGCCGATCCTCGGCATCTGCCTCGGCCTGCAGTTGCTCTTCGACTCGACCACCGAGCTGGGGGGCGGCACCGGCCTCGGCCTGCTCCACGGTGAGGTTGCCGAGCTGGACGCTCCCGGCCTCAAGATCCCTCACATCGGGTGGTCTCCCGTGCGCTGGGAGAAGGAGTCGCGTCTGACCGAGGGGATCGAGAGCGAGACGCCTTTCTACCTCGTCCACTCTTTCGGGCCGCGGCCTGAGGCGAGCGATGTGCTGGGCAGCGCCGCCTACGGCGCCCGCTTCGCCTGCGCCGCCGAGCGCGGCAACGTCTTCGGCGTCCAGTTCCACCCTGAGAAGTCGAGCGCGGCCGGCCTGCGGCTGCTGGCCAACTTCGCCGGCATCTGCGTCTCAGTGCCGGCCTCGGCCGGCTGATCCCCATGCTGCACGCCCGAATGACGCCCCAGACCGGCGCCTGGCGGTGTCCTCGGGTTTGCGCTTGCAGTCAGCAAGCGCTGCACCCTGCGTCCTTGCCAGGCTTGGCCTGGAGCGCCCTCGGACGCACACCATGGGGGACCAGACGGCCGTGATCCTCTACCCGGCGATCGACATTCGCGGCGGCCAGGCCGTGCGCCTGACCCAGGGCGATTACGAGCGCGAGACGGCCTACGACGCCGACCCTGTCGACGCCGCGGTCCGCTGGGCCAGCGAAGGAGCCGAGTTCCTCCACGTCGTCGACCTCGACGGGGCGAAGGCCGGCTCCCCTCAGAACCTTGACGCGATCAGGCGGATCGCTACCGCGGTCGAGTGTCCAATCCAGGTCGGTGGCGGCCTGCGCGATCCCCAGTCGGCCGCATCAGCGCTAGAAGCGGGGGCGGAGCGAGTCGTGATCGGCACGGCGGCGTTGCGAGATCCTGAGTTCCTTGCCGTAGCCCTGGAGGAGCACGGGGAGCGCGTCGTCGTTTCTGTCGACGCCCGCGACGGCAAGGTCTCGCTGGCCGGCTGGACCGAAGTCAGCGACGTCGACGTCGCTGACGCCGTGGCCCAGTTGAGCGAGCGCGGCGCCACCCGCTTCCTCTGCACTGCAATCGAGGTCGACGGGACGATGGAGGGACCGGCCATCGGCGAGCTGAACCGGATCGCCGCGGCGACCAAGGCGCACGTGATCGCCTCCGGGGGGGTCGGCACGCTCCCACACCTCGAAGCGCTGGCCAGCGAAGCGCAGCCAAACGTCGAAGGCGCAATCGTCGGTCGCGCTCTCTACGAGCGAAAGTTCGATGTCGCCGAAGCGATCGTGGCGCTTGCCTGATCCCTTCTACGCTGTGTCCATGGTCCTGAAGCGCGTCATCCCATGCCTCGACGTCGACGCCGGGCGCGTCGTCAAGGGCACCAACTTCGTCGGCTTGCGCGACGCCGGTGACCCGGTCGAGCTGGCCGAGCGCTATGACGCCGAGGGGGCGGACGAGCTCATCTTCCTCGACATCACCGCCTCCCACGAGGAGCGCGAGACGATCGTCCAACTTGCCCGGCGCACCGCCGACAACGTCTTCATCCCCTTCACGATCGGCGGCGGCATCCGCTCGGTGGAGGACGCCCAGTCGGTGCTCGACGCCGGCGCCGACAAGGTCTCGGTCAACTCGGCCGCGCTCGCCCGACCCGAGTTGCTAAGCGAGCTCGCCGATCAGTTCGGCGCCCAGTGCGTGGTGATCGCGATCGACGCCAAACGTGAGGACGGCCGCTGGGGTGTTTACGTCAACGGGGGCCGCAAGCAGGTCGAGGGGCGCGACGCGGTGGCCTGGGCGGGGGAGGCGGTCGAGCGCGGGGTGGGGGAGGTGCTGCTCACCAGCATGGACCGCGACGGCACCAACGACGGTTACGACCTCGAGTTGACCCGGGCGGTCGCCGATGCCGTCTCGGTGCCGGTGATCGCCTCGGGCGGAGCGGGCAACCTCGATCACCTCAGCGAGGCGATTGTCGAGGGCCACGCCGACGCCGTCCTCTGCGCTTCGATATTCCACTACGGCGAGTACCGAGTGCAGGAGGCGAAGGAGCACCTCGCCGCGGCCGGCATTCCGGTGCGAACGTGATTGACGATCTGCTCGCGGCGCTGCGAAGCGCCTACCCGGAGCTGGAGGAGGTCGCCGGCGCGGCCGGCGAGCGGCCCGTGTACCTGGTCGGCGGAGCCGTGCGCGACCTGCTGCTTGGTTGCGCACGTGGGGACATCGACCTCGTCGTCGTCGGCGACGCCGCCGCCCTCGCCACCAGACTCGGCGCCGACGTGGTCGAGCACGAGCGCTTCGCCACCGCCAAGGTCAAGCTCGACGGTCACGAGATCGACATCGCCTCCGCCCGCGCCGAGACCTACCCACAGCCCGGCGCTCTCCCCGTGGTGGAGTCCGCCGCCGATCTCGAGGCCGACCTCTCCCGACGCGACTTCACGATCAACGCGATGGCGATCCCATTGCAGGGGGACCGCGAGCTGGTCGACCCCCACGGCGGCCGGGCCGACCTCGACGCCGGCCTGCTGCGCATCCTCCATCACCGCTCCTTCGAGGACGACCCGACGCGAGCGCTGCGCGCCGCCCGTTACGCGGCTCGCTTCGGCTTCGAGGTCGAGCCGGAAACCCTAGCGCTGCTGCGGGCGGCGGATCTCGGCACGGTCTCAGCCGACCGCCAGCAGGCGGACCTGCTGCGCCTGGCCGCCGAGTCCGAGCCGGCACGTGGGTTCCGTCTGCTCACCGAGTGGGAATTGGTGGAGGTGCGGCCGGGCGGGATCGAGCTCGCCGGGCGGGTGGCGGACCTGCTCTCGGCACCGCCCTGGCGCGAGGCTGCTCCCCGCGCCATTACGGTGCTGAGGGCGGCGCTGGGACCGCGGGGGGGCGAGGAGGAGCTCGCCGCTGCGCGTCCGGAGCGACGCTCGGAAGGCGTCGAGCAGGCCCGCCGCCACGACCCTGTCGAGCTGGTGCTGGCTAGGGCGCTGGGGGCCGAATGGCTCGACGAGTACCTGCTCGAATGGAGCACGGTGTCGCTCGAGATCGATGGGGAGGACCTAATCGCCGCCGGGATCCCGCAGGGACCCGCCGTCGGGCGCGGCCTCGACTGGGCGCTGCGTCGCAAGCTGGACGGCGAGATCGAGGGGCGCCAGCGCGAGCTGGAGGTCGCCCTCGCCGCCGCGCGGGGGGACGATGGAGTGGCGTGAGGCGAACGGGGTGCGCTGGTTGGAGGCGCGTCTAACGGGCGCGACAGCGGCCTTCACGACCCGGACAGCCGGATCGCTGAAGGAAAGCCACGAACGTGCCGTCGCCGCCATCGGCATCGCCTCCGCGCACGTCTTCCACGGTCGGCAGGTTCACGGCACTGAACTGGCCTTTCATGAAGGCAGCGATGCAGCCACGGGCCCTGCCGAGGTCGACGGGCACGTGATCCGGTCACCGGGCATGGCCGGTCTGGTCTACACGGCCGACTGCCTGCCCCTCGCCGTCGCCGGGCCGGGGGGAGCGGCGATCCTCCACTGCGGCTGGCGTGGCCTGGCGGCGGGAATCGTCGCCTGCGGCGTCGAGGCGGTCGACGCCACGGCGGCGGCGGTCGGCCCCGGGATCGGTCCGTGCTGCTATGAGGTCGGCGACGAGGTGCTCGCGGCATTCCCCGGCCTCGGCGATGGGATCTCCTCGGGGCGAATGCTCGACCTCCCTGAGGTGGCCCGGCAGCAGTTGCGGCAGGCGGGCGTGGAAGAGGTCGAGATCGCCGGCCTCTGCACGCGTTGCGAGGAGGAGCTCTTCTTCTCGCACAGGCGCGACGGCGATCCTGGCCGTCAGGGGGGCCTCGTTTGGCTCACCGGGGAGAGGCCTTGACGTGCCGGGACTGATCCACGGCCTCGATCCGGCGAAGATCGCCACCAACCTGGAGCAGGTGCGCTTCGCGGCGGGCGATGGAGTCGAGATTCTCGCCGCCAGCAAGTACGTGCCATCGGAGGAGATGGGCGCCCTCGCCGAGGCCGGCGTACGACTGGTGGGGGAGAACCGCCAGCAGGACCTGGCCGTCAAGCAGGAGCGCTGGGGCGCGGACTTCGAGTGGGACTTCATCGGCAACCTGCAGAGCCGCAAGGTGAAGCAACTGCTCCCGGCCTGCCGCCTGATCCACTCGGTCGCCACCGAGTCGGTGCTGGAGCAGCTGCGCCGCCACGGCGACACCGAGACCGAGGTTCTGGTCGAGGTCAACGTCGCCGGCGAGGAGGGCAAGGGCGGAGTGGTGCCGAGTGAGCTCGGCGCTTTCCTCGAGCGCTGCCCAGTACGCGTCTCCGGCCTGATGACGATGCCGCCCTTCAGCCAGGCCCCCGAGGACTCGCGACCGCATTTCGCCCGCCTCGCCGGGCTCGCTGCCGAGCACGGGCTGGAGCGGCTCTCGATGGGCACCTCGCAGGACTGGCGGGTGGCGGTCGAGGAGGGAGCGACGATCGTGAGGCTCGGCACCGCCCTCTACATGTGACGATTGAGCCATAATCCGTAGAGGATTCGATCGGCTGGAGCCGAAAGAGGCGGAAACCCATGGCTATCCGCGACACATGGCATAGAGCGCTGGTCTACTTCGGCTTGGCCGAGGATCACGACCACGGTCCCGAGTACGAGGAAGACTTCGACCTCGGCGACGAGGAGATCGAAGCCAGGCGCGAATCGGCGCACGTGCGTCGGCTGCCCTCATCGCGGCGCTCCCGGCGCGATGAGATCGACGACATCTTCGCCGACGACGAGCCGATCTCGGCCACCCGCACGCGCACCCTGCGCCCGGTAGGCAACGGCGACTCCGAGGTCCAGGTCCACCTGGTCATCCCGCGCAACTTCAACGATGCTCAGCAGGTCGCCGACCAGTTCAAACGGTCGGTGCCGGTGATCCTCAACCTGCAGACGACCGATCACGAGCTCTCGAAGCGGATGATCGACTTTTGCTCTGGCCTGACCTACGCCCTCGACGGCGGCATGCAGCGAATCGCCGAGAAGATCTTCCTGCTCTCCCCGCGCAACGTCGAGGTCTCGGCCGAGGAGAAGGCACGGCTGATCGACAAGGGGTTCTTCAACCAGTCGTAGCGTGTTGGGGAGGGTCGAGTGCACCTCCTCGCTCAACTTTTTCGGTCGGCGTTAGCCACTGACCGCGATTGGCTGCTGGCAAAAAAGTACAAGCCGCGTGGAGGAGCACCCGACCCTTCCTCACGACCCACGACTAGGCTGCGGATTGTGATTGTCGGCTTCTGCGGGTCTGGGAATATGGCTGCGGCGATGGCTCGCGGGTGGGCCGGCGAGGCCGAGCTGCTGTTCACCGATTCCGGCTCTGGGCGGGCCGCAGGGCTAGCCGACGAGGTCGACGGAGAGGCGCTTGACTCGAATACGGAGCTGGCCGAGAGGGCGGACCTACTCGTCCTCGCGGTCAAGCCCGCGAGGCTGGGGGAAGTCGCGGATGAGCTCCAGGGGGCGAAAGCGGTGCTCTCGCTGCTCGGCGCCACCTCGCTGGAGATAGTCGAAGCCGCGTTCCCAGCCGCGGACGCAAGTCGGGTGATGCCCAATGTGGCGGTCGAGGTGCGCAAGGGAGTGCTGTGCCTCGCCGGTACTGCCTCGCCGGAGGTGCGGGCACTGCTCGATCTGCTCGGGCACGTGGTGGAGCTGCCCGACGAGCAGTTCGACGCCGCCACCGCCGTGATGGGATGTGCGCCGGCCTACCTGGCGCTGGCCGTCGAGGCGCTGGCCGATGCCGGGGCCGACGCGGGGCTGGACGAGGAGCTGGCGAAAGAGCTGGTGGTCGAGGCGACCGCTGGGACGGCGGAGCTGCTGCGGATCAAGCACCCGGCTCACGTGCGCGAGGCGGTGGCTTCTCCGGGTGGCAGCACCGAGGCCGGGCTGGACGCCCTGGACCGGGAAGGGGCGCGCGAAGCGTTCGAGGCTGCCGTCCGGGCCTCGCTTGAGAGGATGCGGGGGTGATCGCCCTCGCCCTGACCCGCTACGACGTCGCCGACTACGTCAGTGCGCTCTTCCTCGTCTACATCGTCCTGATCTTCATCAACGTGCTGATCTCCTGGGTGCCACGGATGCCCTACAACCGCTGGTTGCGCGCGGCGCTCGACTTCGTCACCGAGACGACCAACCCCTACCTCAACCTCTTTCGTCGCATCCTGCCTCCGATCGGGGGTGGCGGCTTCGCCCTCGACCTCAGCCCGATCATCGGCGTCATCGTGCTGTTCGTCCTGCAGGGCCTGGTCGTCGGCCTGATCCAAGGGTGAGCCCCCGGGCGAAGCGCGCCTGGCTCCTGGCTGGAGCCCTCGCCGTCGCCGTGGTCGCTCTCGACCAGCTCGCCAAGGCGCTGGTCGAGGCCAGCCTGGTCACCGGGGAGCGAGTCGACGTGCTCGGCCCGCTCGAGCTGACGCTCTCCCACAACAGCGGCGTCGCCTTCGGGCTGGCCAGCGGCGGGGGCGGGGTGCTGATCCTGTTCAGCGTCGCGGCGCTCGGCGCCGTCGGCTACCTCTTTGCCCGCGCCCCCGCTCGCCCGGGGATGTGGGTGGCGGTCGGGTTGCTGAGCGGTGGCGCGCTCGGCAACCTCATCGATCGCGTGCTCGAGGGCGCGGTCACCGACTACATCGACTTTCTCGCCTGGCCGCCCTTCAACCTCGCCGACGTCGCGATCGTCGCCGGCGTTCTCCTGCTCTCACTCCTCTACCTGGCCCAGCCGCAGGGAGCATCCGGTGGCTGAGGGCGAGCTGCGGATCGTCCACCTCGACGAGGCGCTCGCGGTCGTTGACAAGCCGGCCGGGCTGGTCGTCCACCCGGCTCCTTCGCATCACGGGCCGACCCTGGTCTCCGAGCTGGCCGAGATTCTCGGCGGCGGGGAGGATCCGGAGAGACCCGGGATCGTCCACCGCCTCGACAAGGGGACGAGCGGCCTGATGGTCGTCGCCCGCAGCGACGCCGTCCACGCCGCCCTGCAGGCTCAGGTGCGTCGGCGCGAGGTCGAGCGGGCCTACCTCGCCCTCGCCCGCGGTCAGCTCGCGTCCCGCACCGGCACGATCGACGCGCCGATCGGCCGCGCCTCGCGCCAGCGCCATCGCATGGCCGTCTCCGGCGCCGCCTCGCGCCAGGCCCGCACGCACTTCGAGGTGCTGGAGGCGCTGGCGCACGAGACATACCTCGAGGCGCGCCTGGAGACCGGACGCACCCACCAGATTCGCGCCCACTTCGCCGCGATCGGCCACCCGCTGGCCGGCGACGCCACCTACGGCGTCGAGCCCAAGTACGGCCTAGCGCGCCAGTTCCTGCACGCTCACCGCCTCTCCTTCGCGCATCCCGAGAGCGGCGAGCGGCTCTCGTTCGCCTCCGAGCTGCCCGCCGACCTGGCCGCGGCGCTGGCCGCCGCGCGAGCCGCCTGATCGAGCTTCGCGCTCTACAATCGACGGACCTTCAATCTACCCCCGTCCGCGCGACTCGGATCCTGCCCGGCACACCGCCGGGTTCCGGCTAGGGCGACGGGATTTCACCCCTTTACAACCAAGGAGATCATCGCAATGGCAGAGGCAGGCCTCAGGGAACTGCTGGAGGCCGGAGTTCACTTCGGCCACCAGACGCGCCGCTGGAACCCGAACATGCGCCGCTACATCTTCGGCGAGCTGGACGGGATCCACATCATCGACCTGATCCAGACCGAGGAGCTGTTGGAGAAAGCACGGCGCTTCGCCGGCGAGCTAGCAAGCGGTGGCGGCACCGTGCTTTTCGTCGGCACCAAGAAGCAGGCTCGCGGGCCGGTGGAGGAGTGGGCTGCCCGCTGCAAGATGCCCTACGTCAGCCAGCGCTGGCTGGGCGGCCTGCTGACCAACTTCAACACGATGTCGGCGCGGATCGCCCGCCTGCACGAGATCAGCGGCTGGAAGGAGGAGGGCAAGCTCGAGCTGCTGCCGACCAAGGAGCGGATGGGGATGCAGGCCGAGCTGGCCAAGCTCGAATTCAACCTCGGCGGGGTGCGGGACATGGAGCGCCTCCCCGACGCCGTCTTCGTCACCGACCTCAAAACCGAGGAGATCGCCGTCCGCGAGGCCGCCCGCCTGCGGATCCCGATCATCGGCCTGGTCGACACAAACTGCGACCCGAAGCCGGTCGACTACGTGATCCCCGGCAACGACGACGCGATCCGCTCCTGCGAACTGGTGATCGGCACCGTCGGCTCCGCGATCGAGGAGGGCGCCGGCTCCTGGCGAGTGAAGGAGGAGCGCCGCCTCGCCGAGGAGATGGAGCGCCGCAAGAAGGAGGAAGAAGAGCGGAAGAAGCGGGAGGAAGAAGAGAAAGAGCGCTTGGCGGCTGCCGAAGCGGCGAAAAAAGCTGCTGAAGCGAAAGCTGCTGCGGAGAAAGCGGCGGCGCACGCAAAGGCAGCGCAGGCTGGTCCGGCTGCGGGACAGTCCGCGGGACAGAGCGTTCCGGCCGCGGGTCCTGTCGCTGCAGGGGACCCACCGCCCCCTGCGGTAGCTAAAGCTTCCTCGGGGGCGGTTCCCCCTACAGCGCCACCCGCGGGCGGAACGGCTCCGGTCAAAGCCGCGCAGGCTCCGGCCGCAGAAGAGACAGCCCCGGCGGCTGAGAAAGCACCGGCGAAAAGCTCGGAGGCCCCGGCCGCTGAGGAGAAAGCTCCGGAGGCCCCGGCTGTCGAGGAGAAGGCTGCCCAGCCGGCGGCTGCTGCCGAGGGGGAGGGTAAATGAGCATTACGGCTGCTGATGTGAAGGCGCTGCGGGACCGGACCGGGGCGGCGATGATGGATTGCAAGGCCGCCCTGACGGAGTCCGAGGGAGATGTGGATCGGGCGATCGAGATCCTTCGGGTCAAGGGCCAGGCGTCTGCTGCCAAGCGCGAAGGGCGTGGGACCGACGAGGGTGTTGTCGCCGCCTACATCCACGCCAACGACAGGGTTGGGGCGATGGTCGAAGTCCAGTGTGAGACCGACTTTGTTGCTCGCAACGAGGACTTCAAGGTGTTTGCCTACGAGGTCGCGCTGCATGTTGCCGCCACCTCGCCGCAGTACGTCTCCGCTGAGGAAATCCCGGCCGAGGAGCGCGAGGCGGAGAAGCGGGTCTTCGAGGAGAAGGCGCGCGAGGACGGTAAGCCCGACAACGTGGTCGAGAAGATCGTCGAGGGCCAGCTCTCCAAGTGGGCCAGCGAAGTGGCCCTGCTCGACCAGGCGCACGTCAACGCCGATAAGCATGACTCGAAATCGATCGAGGAGTTGCGCCAGGCGCTGGCCGCGAAGACGGGCGAGAACATCCGCATCGCCCGCTTCTCCTATTTCCGCGTCGGAGAATGACCCAGGGCCGCGATGTAGGCTCGCGGCCGTAGATGGCCACCCCGCAGCCCAAGTTCGACCGCATCCTCCTGAAGCTGTCGGGGGAGGCGCTGATGGGCGATCTCGACTATGGGACCGACGCCGTGGCGGTGGAGCGGATCGCACGCCAGGTGGCGGCGATTCGCGAGCGCGGGGTGGAGGTGGCGATCGTGGTCGGCGCCGGCAACATCTACCGCGGCCTCGAGGCCGCCGCAAAAGGGATGGACCGCGCCACCGGCGACTACATGGGGATGATGGCGACCGTCCTCAACGCCCTCACCCTCCAGGATGCGCTGGAGAAGCTCGGCGCCCACACCCGGGTTCTCTCTGCGATCGACGTCAAGGAGGTGGCGGAGCCCTACATCCGCCGCCGCGCGATGCGCCACCTGGAGAAGCAGCGGGTGGTGATCTTCGCCGCCGGCACCGGAAACCCGTTCTTCACCACCGACACGGCGGCGGCGCTGCGCGCGCTGGAGATCCACGCGCAGGCGATCCTGATGGCCAAGAACGGGGTCGAGGGCGTCTACGACGCCGACCCGGCAATCAAGCCCGATGCGAAATTCATCCCGGCGATCGGCCACCGCGAGGCGATCGAGCGCAGCCTCAAGGTGATGGACTCGACCGCCCTCTCCCTCTGCATGGACAACGACCTGCCGATCTACGTCTTCAACATGGCCGGTGAGGACAACATAGATAGGATCGTCAGCGGCGAGAAGGTGGGCACGCTGGTCTCCAGCGATCCCGCGAGCTGACCGGAACGGGGGCGACTGTGGAGTTGATCGACGAACTGCTCGAAGACGCGAAAGGGCGGATGCAGAAGTCGGTCGAGTCGAGTCGCAACGAGCTCGCCACCGTGCGCACCGGGCGCGCCTCGCCGCACCTGCTCGACCGTATCTCGGTCGACTACTACGGCACCTCGACCCCACTCAAGCAACTCGCCAACGTGGCCGCCTCCGACGCGCGCCTGCTCACGGTCACCCCGTTCGACAAGTCCTCGCTGGGGGGAATCGAGAAGGCGATCCAGGAGTCGGACGTCGGCCTGACGCCGAGCAACGACGGCAACGTGATTCGCCTCCAGATCCCCGAGCTGACCGAGGAGCGTCGCCGCGAGATGGTCAAAGTCGTCCACGGTGTCGCCGAGGAGGGCCGGGTCGCGATCCGCAACGTGCGCCGCGACGTGATGCACGACCTGCGCGAGCTGAAGAAGGAGGGCGAAGCCGGCGAGGACGACGAGCGCCGCGCCGAGGCCGCCCTGCAGAAGCAGACCGACGAGGCGATCGGCGAGATCGACGGGCTGCTCAAGGGCAAGGAAGAGGAGATCATGGAGGTGTGAGCACCTCCGCGCGGTACGTAGCGATCATCACCGACGGCAACGGGCGCTGGGCACAGCAGCGGGGCCTGCCCGTCATCGAGGGCCACCGGGCCGGAGCGGACACGGTGAAGGCGCGGCTGCGCGACGCGGCCGAGCTGGGGGTCGAGGAGCTGACCGTCTTCTCCTTCTCGACCGAGAACTGGTCGCGGCCGGCGGAGGAGGTCGAGGGCCTGATGGCGATGTTCGGCGAGCGAATCGATGCCGAGACCCCGGAGCTGGACGCGGAGGGGGTGCGGATGCGTTTCGTCGGCCGCCGCGAGGGCGTCGCGCCGGAGCTGGTCGAGAAGATGACCTGGGCCGAGGAGAAGACCGCAGCCAATGACCGCATCGTCCTCTACGTCGCCTTCAACTACGGCGGCAGGGCGGAGGTCGTCGACGCGGCTCGAGGCTTCGAGGGGAGCTCCGAGGAGGAGTTCCGCCGCCGTCTCTACGCACCCGAGATGCACGATCCCGACCTCTTGATACGAACCAGCGGCGAGCGGCGCATCTCCAACTACCTGCTCTGGCAGTGCGCTTACTCGGAGCTGGTCTTCCGCGACGAGCTCTGGCCCGACTTCGGCCGCGAGGCGCTGGAGGAGTGCCTGGAGGAGTTCGCGGCGCGGCAGCGGCGCTTCGGGGCGAGAGTCTGATGAACGAGACGCCAGAGGAGAGCGCGGCCGGAGCCGGTCGCAGGCGCCAGTACGACGAGGTCGAGGACCTCTTCGGCGGCTTCGACGAGCCACTCGAGCAGGAGGCGCCGCCGAAACCGCCGCCGCGGCGGCGCAGCCGGCTGCGGGGGGAGACCGCGAAGCGGGTCCTCTTCGCGCTCCCCTGGATCGTCTTCGCGATCGCGATCATCGTCGCCGGTGGGCCCGCCTTCGCAATTGCGATGCTCGCTATCGGCGCGATCTGCCTGCGCGAGTACTTCTCGATGACCGAGGCCCTGCGCCCAATCCAGCTCGCCGCCTACCTCTCGGTCGCGGCCCTGATCGCCGCCGCCTACTTCGGCACCGCCTTCAACGTCCTCCTCGTCCTAGCCGCCTCCTTCCCGCTGCTCTTCGCCTTCGGCGCCGACCGCAAGCACCGCGACGGGATCACGATGTCGATGGGAGTGACGCTGCTCGGCATCATCTGGATCGGCGTGCCGCTCGTCCACGCCGTCCTCCTGCGCGAGTTGCCCGATCACGGGGCCGCCCTGATGGTCGACGTCCTGGTCGGCACCTTTGCCGCCGACACCGGCGCTTACGCCACCGGGCGCATGTTCGGCTCGCACAAAATCGCTCCCAGCCTGTCGCCCAACAAGACGCTCGAGGGCCTGGTCGGCGGCTTCCTGATCGGCATGATGGGTCTCTGGTTCGCCGGCCTCTACCAAGACTGGCTCTCCGGGGTCGACGCGCTGATCCTCGGCGCCGCGGTTGCCGCGATCGCTCCCGTCGGCGACCTCTTCGCCTCGATGATCAAGCGCGATCTGGGCAAGAAGGACACCGGCCGCATCTTCGGCCCGCATGGCGGCCTCCTCGACCGCCTCGACGCCGTCTTCTTCACCGTCGTCGTCGGCTACTACCTCTCCCTCCAGCTGGTCTACTGAGCTACCTAAACTGGCTCAGATGAAGAAGCTGGTCATCCTCGGCAGCACCGGCTCGATCGGGACGCAGGCGCTGCAGATCGTCGCCGCCTCCGACGAGCTGCAGGTCGTCGGCCTGGCGGCCGGGTCGAACTGGGAGCGGGCGGTCGAGCAGGCGCGCCAGCACGGCGTCCCGACCGTCGCCCTTGCCGATCCCGGTGCCGCCGAGCAGGCGCGCTCTGCCTGGGACGGCAGGGTCCTCGCCGGCGAGGAGGGGATCCGCGAGCTGACCGGCTCCTCCGACGCCGACCTCGTCCTCAACGGGATCGTCGGCGCTGCCGGCCTGGGCCCGACGGTGGTCGCGCTGGGCGCGGGTATCGACGTCGCCCTAGCCAACAAGGAGAGCCTGGTGATCGGCGGCGAGCTGACCATCGCCCTCGCCGATGCGACGGGGGCGAGGCTGCTGCCGGTCGACTCCGAGCACTCGGCGCTCTTCCAGCTGATCCGCTCCGAGCCCCCCGGGACCGTCGAGCGGCTCGTCCTCACCGCGTCGGGCGGCCCCTTCCGGGGTCGCACCGACCTCTCGGGCGTGACGGTCGAGGAGGCGCTCGCGCACCCGACCTGGCGCATGGGCGGGCGGATCACGATCGACTCGGCAACCCTGGCCAACAAGGGCTTCGAGATGATCGAGGCTCACCACCTCTTCGGCGTTCCCTATGAGCGGATCGAGGTCGTCGTCCACCCGCAGTCGATCGTCCACTCATTGATCGATCTCAACGACGGCGCCTCGCTGGCCCATCTCGGCAACCCGGACATGCGAGTGCCGATCTCCTACGCGCTGAACTTCCCGGAGCGCGCCGACGTCGACGTCGAGCGCCTCGACCTCGCAGCGCTCGGCGAGCTCAGCTTCGAGCGTCCCGACCCCGAAGCCTTCCCTTGCCTGCGGCTGGCTCGTGAGGCCGGCGAGGCGGGGGGGACGGCCCCCTGCGTCCTCAACGCCGCCGACGAGGTCGCGGTCGCTGCCTTCCTCGCAGGGCGGATCGAGTTCACCGCGATCGCGGCCGCGATCGAGCGTGTCCTGGCCGAGATGCCGGCGCAGCAACCCACCCACTTCGAGGACCTCTTCGCCGTCGACGCGGAGGCGCGCCGCCGCACCGAAGAGCAGGTCGGGGGGTTGGCGAGGGTATGAACTGGGTCCTGATCTTCCTCGGCTTCTCGCTGCTGATCGTCCTCCACGAGCTCGGCCACTTCGTCGCCGCCAAGGCGACCGGGATGCGGGTCGAGCGCTTCTTCCTCTTTTTCCCGCCGAAGCTGGTCTCGGTCAAACGGGGGGAGACCGAGTACGGGATCGGCGCGATCCCGGCGGGCGGCTTCGTGAAAATCACCGGCATGAATCCCGACGAGGAGCTGCCACCGGAGGTGGCAGCCCGGGGCTACTACAAACAGCCGGTCTGGAAGCGGATCGTCGTAATCGGGGCGGGGCCTGCGGTCAACATCGTGCTCGCCTTCGCGATCCTCTTCGCTCTCGCGCTAGGGGCCAGCGACCCGAGCCAAACGGTCGACGAAGTCGTGCCCGGCTCACCCGCCGCGGCGGTGCTGAAACCGGGCGACCGCGTCCTCGCCATCGACGGCAAGAGCTACCCCGGCATCGACAAAACGTCCCGCCTCGAACGCTTCTTCGAAGATGTGGGCGCCCACAAATGCGCCGGCCGGCAGACCGACGGCTGCCGAGCCGCCACGCCGGTGGTGCTGCGGGTCGAACGCGACGGCCAGGTGAAGACCATCTCGGTCCGGCCGGAGTACGACAAAGCGGCAGGACGGACGCGGGTCGGCTTCTCCTATGGCCTCGAACCCGCCGACCTCGGCATCGGCGGGGCCGCCGACCGCGCCGCCGCGGTCGTCTGGGAAGTCTCCAGCAAGACGGTGACGGTCTTCGCCAGGATCTTCGAAGAGGAACAGCGCAAACAGGTCTCTGGCATCGTCGGCACCAGCGACGTCGCCAACCAGGTAATCGACGTCGGTACCCGCGAGGCGCTGACACTGCTGGCCGTGGTCAGCCTCTCGCTTGGCCTGATCAACCTCTTCCCGTTCCTGCCGCTCGACGGCGGCCACATCTTCTGGAGCCTGGTCGAGAAGGTGCGCGGCCGGCCGGTCTCATTCCGGGTGATGGAGCGAGCCGGTGCGCTCGGCTTCGTGCTCGTGATCATGCTCTTCTTCATCGGCCTCAGCAACGACATCGGCCGCCTTACCGGTGAAGGGTTCGACGTCCGCTAACGGCGGCGTCACCCGGATACCCTTCGCACATGGCTTCGAAGCGGCAGATCTTCGTTGGTGGCGTGCCGATCGGCGGCGGCGCGCCTGTCGTCGTGCAGACGATGACCAAGACCGAGACCGCCAACCTGGCGGCGACGATGGAGCAGATCCGCAAGGTCGCCGACGCCGGGGCGGACCTGGTCCGGGTCGCCGTGCCGCGCGACGACGACGTCGAGGCGCTGAAGACGATCGTCAAGGAATCGCCGATCCCGGTGATCGCCGACATCCACTTCAATCACACGCTGGCGCTGAAGGCGATCGACGCCGGGGCCCACTGCATCCGCCTCAACCCGGGCAACATCGGCGGGCGAGAGAAGGTCGCCGAGGTGGCAGCGAGGGCGACGGCCGCGGGGGTGCCGATGCGGATCGGGGTCAACTCCGGCTCGCTGCCCAAGCACCTGCACGAGCTCGAGCGCGAGAGCCCGGTCGAGGCGCTGGTCGCCGCCGCAGTCGAGTTCGTCGAGCTGATGGAGAGCCTCGAGTTCGAAGACTTCAAGGTCTCGATCAAGTCGACGAACGTGCCCAACACGATCGCCGCCAACCGGCTGCTGGCAGAGAAGATCCCCTACCCGCTGCACCTCGGCATCACCGAGGCCGGGACCAAGTGGTCGGGCTCGCTGAAGTCTTCGGTCGGGTTGGGCACGCTGCTCGCCGACGGGATCGGCGACACGATCCGGATCAGCCTCTCCACCTTCCACGCCGAGGAGGAGGTCAAGGTCGCCTGGGAGATCCTCAAGGCGCTGCAGCTGCGTGAGCGCGGCCCGGTCCTGATCGCCTGCCCGACCTGCGGCCGCCTCCAGTTCGACATGGACTCCGTCGTCGCCGAGATCGAGCAACGGCTGGAAGGCTATGCCGAGCCGATCGAGGTCGCGGTGCTGGGCTGCGCGGTGAACGGGATCGGCGAGGCGAGCCACGCCGACTTCGGGATCGCGGGGGCCAAGAACGAGGGGCTGATCTTCGCCGGAGGCAAACCGCTGCGGAAGGTCCCGCAGGCGAAGCTGGTGGACACCCTGTTCGACGAGATCGACAAGTCGCTCGACCGCGGCGGCGAGGTCGAGTTCGACGAGGCCGAATCGCGCGAGGGCGCCGAGTGGGTGGCCAAGATCGAGGAGGCGAGCGCCGGCGACCTGACGCCGGAGAAGATCGCCAAGCTAGAGCACGAGGCTGCCCAAAAGGGCGAGTCCGACAAGGTCTTGCTGGACGAGGACACATCGCCCACGGCCGGACGGAGATTCACCAGGGCCTAACGACGCGGCGGGTCCTGTCGCCGTAGGGGACCCACCGCCCCCTCCGGTAGCTAAAGCTTCCTCGGGGGCGGTACCCCCTACGGCGCCACCCCCCGCGAGATAGGTTTCCCGCGTGACTCGGCTCAGCCAGACGTTCCTGCCCACATTGAAGGACGCCCCGGCTGACGCTGAGGCCGTGTCGCACAAGCTGATGGTTCGAGCGGGGCTTATCCGCCAGCTTGGTGCCGGGCTGTGGACTTATCTGCCCGCCGGGTGGCGGGCGCATCGCAAGGTGGAAGCGGTGCTGCGCGAGGAGATGGAGGGAATCGGCTGCCAGGAGATGCTGATGCCGGTGCTGCAGCCGGCCGAGCCCTGGGAGAAGACCGGGCGCTACGGAATCGACGAGCTGTTCAAGCTCGAGGATCGCAAGGGCGCTCCGATGGTGCTGGCGATGACGCACGAGGAGTGCCTCACCTACCACGTGGCGCGGGAGGTGCGTTCCTACCGGGACCTGCCGCTGATGCTCTACCACCTGCAGACCAAGGAGCGCGACGAGCCGCGGCCGCGGGCCGGCGTGCTCCGCACGCGCGAGTTCACGATGAAGGACGCCTACTCATTCGACCGCGACGAGGAGGGGCTGGAACGCGCCTACCAGCTCCAGAGCGATGCCTACGAGCGCATTTTCGACCGTTGCGGGCTGCGCTGGTACCGGGTCGAGTCGGACGTTGGGATGATGGGCGGCTCCGGCGCCCACGAGTTCATGGCGCCCTGCCCGGCAGGCGAGAACGAGGTGGCGCTGGCGCCCGGCTACGCCGCCAACGTCGAGGTTGCCTCGGCCAAGGCGCAGCCGGTCGAGCTGCCGCCGGCGCTCGACGCGCCCGAGGAGGTATCTACTCCGGGGCTGACAACGATCGAGCAGGTCGGCGGGGCACTGGGACTGCCTGCAGGAGCGATGATCAAGGCGCTGCCGGTCATCGTCGAGGGGCGGGGGATGGTCCTGGTCCTGGTCCGCGGTGACCACCGCCTCAACGAGATCAAGCTCCGCAACGCGCTCGGTACCGACTTCCGCCAGGCCCGGCCGGAGGAGATCGAGGCCGAGCTGGGCCCGGTCGGGTACATCGGTCCCGTCGGGGTCGACCTGCCGATCGTCAAGGACACCGCGATCGACGGCGACTCCTACGTAAGCGGCGCCAACCGCCCGGACATGCATTTGCGTGGCATCCAGCCGGGTCGTGACTTCGAGTTCGAAGAGCTCGACGTGCGCTCGGTCGAGGCCGGCGACACCGCTCCCGGCGGCGGCACGATCGAGATCGAGCCGGCAATTGAGATCGGCAACATCTTCAAGTTGGGAACCCGCTACTCCGAGCCGCTCGGCGCCACCTACCTCGACGAGGAGGGCAAGGAGCAGGCAATCGTGATGGGCAGCTACGGGATCGGTCCGGCCCGGATCGTCGCCGCCTCGATCGAGCAGCGTGCCGACGAGCGCGGGATCGTCTGGCCCTCCTCGATCGCCCCCTGGGAGGTGCAGCTCGTCTCCCTGGCCAAGGCAGGCGAGGAGGAGCGCGGCGCGGCCGATCGCCTCTACGAGGAGCTGCGCGAGGCCGGGGCGGAGGTCCTCTACGACGACCGCGACGCCGGGCCTGGCGAGAAGCTGACCGACGCCGAGCTGCTCGGCTGCCCGCTGCGGTTGGTGGTCGGGCGCCGCGGCCTCGCAAAGGGGGTCGTCGAGGCGGGAGAGCGTGCCTCCGGCGCCGAGCATGAGCTGCCCGTGGAGGAGGCCGCCGAGCGCGCGCTATCGCTCCTCTGCGATACCGATGGCTGAGAGCGCACCATTCGGCCGCGGTCGGCTGCGTCGCCTCTTCGGCCTCGACCGCAGCGGCCCACCGCCACGCCAGACGCGTACGGGCGAGCCGCTCAATCCGTGGACCCTCCCCAACCTGGTCGGCTTCATACGCCTCGCCGCGATCCCTGTCTTCCTCTACCTCGGCCTCGAATCCGGCGACGGGCGCGATGCCGCCGCCGCGGCGCTCTTCTGGTTGATTGCCGCCGGCGACTACCTCGACGGCTTCCTCGCCCGCGTCACCGGTCAGTACAGCCGCCTTGGGGCGATCCTCGACCCCTTCGTCGACCGCCTCACGATCCTCGCCGGCGCGATCGTGTGCTGGCACTTCGAGCTACTGCCCCGCTGGGCCCTGGCGCTGCTCGCCGCGCGCGAGCTGGCGATGCTGGTTCTGGCCCAGTACGGCCTGCGACACGGGGTCGAGCTGGCGGTCAACTGGCCAGGGCGGACCTCGGTCTTCCCGATCATGGGTGGGATCTTCTTCGCGATGGTCTTCGCCGGCTGGGTCCCGGCGGCGCTGTTGATCTTCGGCCTCGTCCTAGCCCTGATCGCGACCGCGCTCTATGCCCGCACCGGCCTGAGCGAAGTGCGAGCTGCACGTAAACCTTCAACCTACAGTTGAACCTTTGGCCCCAGGCGACCTATAATCGGCGGCGACCCACCGTCCGGTGGACCCCCCGAGTAAGGAGCGCCATGGAGGACACTTTTCCCGATCTCGGTTCGCTCAGCGACGAGGAACTGAAGGACCTGATCGACAAGCTCACCGAGGAGGAGAACGAGATCTCCTACAAGCGGCGTGTCCTGCACGGCAAGATCGACATCCTGCGCGCCGAGCTGGTCAACCGCTTGCGCCATAAACGCGAGGGCGGAGAAGCGCTGATCTCCGGCGACGACGTCAGCCGCCTGACCGAGATCCTCGCCGGCAAAGCAGCCGGCGCCCCTGAGGACAAGCCCGCCGACTAACGGAAGGATCGAGCCGATGGCCGTCCACTGTCCCGAATGCGGCTTCGTCAACCCCGAGGGCGCCAACTACTGCCAGAAGTGCGGCGCCTATCTGGGTGGCCCCGCCGAGGGCGAGAGCGACGAGCCGACGACGATGACCTACACCGTCGACGACACCGGCGAGATGCAGCCGATCGACATCGACGAGGCGGTGGCCCGCAGCGGTGCCGCCCTCGTGATCCGCTCCGGCGGTGGCCGCGCGGGGGAGAGCTTCACTATCACCGAGGACCGGGTCAGCATCGGCCGCAGCCCCGACGCCGGCGTCTTCCTCGACGACGTCACCGTCTCCCGCAACCACGCTTTGCTGGTGCGACGTCGCGACGGCCTCTACATCGACGACCTCGGCTCGCTCAACGGCACCTACGTCAACCGCCGCCGGATCGAGTCCCACCTGCTCGCCGACGGCGACGAGATCCAGGTCGGCAAGTACAAGCTCAGCTACCTGGAGAAATAGGGGCGCGCGATGGCAGTCTCCGAGCAACAGGCCCGCCAGCGCGACTCGCGCCCGCGCAAGGCGCTGACGATCGGCGCCGTCTGCAAGATCCTGCAGAGCGAGTTCGACGACGTCTCGATCTCGAAGATCCGCTACCTCGAGGACCAGAAGCTGCTCACCCCGCGCCGCACCGCGGGTGGCTACCGGCTCTATAGCCAGTCCGACGTCGAAAGGCTGCGCACGATCCTCCACCTCCAGCGCGACGAGTTCCTGCCCCTGCGGGTGATCCGCCAGGAGTTGGCGTCGGGCGGCGACATCGTCCCCGGCGGCAGCTCTGAGCGACGCCCCTCCGGAGCCTCGGTGCGGCGGGCGATCCTCGTCAACACCTCGCGCGCCTACCTCACCCTTGACGAGGTGATCGAGGAGACTGGCGCCCGCGAGGAGCTGATCGACGAGCTCGAGAACTTTGGCATCGTGCAACCGGAGAAACGCGATGGCAAGACCGTCTACGACGAGACGGACCGGGAAATCGTCCGCGCCGCCAACGAGCTCTCCCGCTTCGGGGTCGGTGCCCGCAACCTGCGCATCTTCCGCTCCTCGGCCGACCGTGAGGCCAACCTGCTGGAAGCGATGCTCGGGCCGGCGCTGCGCTCGCGCAACCCGGACCGGCGCAAAGAGGCGCTGGAGAGCCTAGAGAGCCTGGCCGCCACGGTCAGTCACTTGAAGCATCTGCTCTTGGTGCGGGACCTGCGCCAACTTGCCGGCGACTGAGCGTCCTGGTGCCACGCGCGACTCGTAACAGGGTGATCGCCGCCTCACCAGAGGAGGTCTGGGCGCTGGTCTCCGACCCCTACAACCTGCCGCGCTGGTGGCCGCGGACGGTGCGAGTCGAGAGCGTCGACGGGAGTGGCGCTGGTGCCCAGTGGACCAACGTGCTGGGAACCGCTGAGGGACGCGGCGTGCGCGCCGATTTCCGCTGCGATGAGGCGGTCGAGGGGCTGCGCTACCGCTGGGAGCAGCAGGTCGAGGGAACGCCGTTCGCCCGGCATCTGCGCGGCTCCAGCGTGCAGATCGCGCTGCGTCCAGAGGGAAACGGCACTGCGGTCGAGCTCCGCTCCAGCCAGTCCCTGCGTGGGCTCTCGCGACTCGGCTCGCCGATGATGCGGCGCGGACAGGCGTCGACGCTCGAGGAGGCTCTGGACGGGATCGAGCGGGCACTTGGCGGAGAGACAGATGATCGATAGTCGACTTTTGCGTCGATATGACGCATAACGCGACTCGACTCCCCCGCCGTGATTCGAAGTGGTGGGGGTGGGGAGACCCCTCGGTCTCGCCGGAGCTCGACGGCGAGGCGCTGGCGACGCTGCGCGAGCGTATCGGCGAGCTGACCCCCTCGCCGCGAGCGGCGGAGCTGGAGAGCTTTGAGCTGCTCGAGCCCGCACCGCTGCCGGCGGCCCTGACCGAGGCGGTGGGCGAGGATCGCGTCTTCGGATCGACAGAGGATCGCGTCCGCCACGCGACCGGGTGCGGCTACGTGGACCTCACCCGCCTGCGTAGCGGTGGGCTGGAGGCGGCACCCGACGCCGTGCTGCTGCCCGTCGACGCCGAGGCTGTAAAGCGCGTCCTCGAGGTCTGCGCAGCCGAAGGCATCGCGGTTGTCCCTTACGGCGGCGGCACGAGCGTCGTCGGCGGGGTCGAGCCGCTGCGAGGTTCGCACGAGCGGCTGGTCAGCCTCGACCTGGCCGACCTGCGGGCAGTCGAGGTGGACCGGCGCTCGCTGACCGCGCGCCTCGGCGCTGGCCTGCGTGGCCCCGAAGCGGAAGCCGCGCTGGCGGGGCAGGGGGTGACGCTCGGGCACTTTCCCCAGTCCTACGAGTACGCGACGATCGGCGGCTTCGCCGCGACCCGCTCTGCTGGCCAGGCCTCGAGTGGCTATGGCCGCTTCGACTCCGTGGTCAGCTCGGTTCGCCTCGTGGCGCCGGCCGGCGACCTGCGCACGCTGGACACCCCGCACACAGCCGCCGGGCCGGCCCTGCGCGAGCTGATCATCGGCTCGGAGGGCGTCCTCGGGGTGATCCCCGACGTTACGGTCAGGGTGCGCCCGCTTCCCGCCGTACGACGCTACGAGGCCTGGATCGCCGAGAGCTTCGAGGCCGGGGCGGAGATCGTGCGGACGATGGCGCAGGGTCCGGGGCTGCCGGACGTGATCCGCCTCTCCGATGAGGAGGAGACCAGCCTCTCTCTCGCTCTCTCGGGTCCGCGCGGAGTCACCGGCAAGCTCTTCGACGGCTACCTGGGACTGCGCGGCAAGCGCGGCGGCTGCCTGATCGTGGCCGGGGTCGAGGGCGATGAGGAGTCGGTTGCTCGCCGCCGCGCCCTCGCCTCGCGCGCCCTGCGCGCCGGTGGCGCCGCCTACCTAGGTCGGTCGGCGGGGGAATCCTGGGAGCACGGACGCTTCCAAGGTCCTTACCTGCGCGACACGCTGATCGACATGGGCACGATGGTCGAGACCCTCGAGACCTCGCACACCTGGTCGAAGCTGAACGACCTGCGACGCTCGGTGGGCGGCGCGATCTCCGACTCGCTTGCGGCCCAGGGGACGCCCGGCCTGGTCTTCTGCCACCTCTCCCACGCCTACGCCGACGGCGCCTCGCTCTACTTCACCTTCATCGCCCGCTCGCACAAGGGGGCGGAGGTCGAGCAGTGGCGCGCCGTTAAGCAGGCCGCCTCGGATGCGATCGTCGGCGGCGGCGGTACGATCACCCACCACCATGCCGTCGGCCGCGACCACGCCCCCTACATGGAGGCGGAGGTGGGGAGGACCGGGCTCGACGTCCTGCGCGCGGTCAAGGACGAGCTCGATCCAGCGGGGATCATGAACCCCGGCAAGCTCCTCGCCTGACCTGGCCTGTGCGCATCCCGGCGTCCTCGGTCGCTCGCGTGCAGAGCACGCCACGCTCCCTGCGTCCTTGGCCTGCTTGGCCAGGTCAGGCGAGTACGCGTCTAATCGCCGTTTTTCGCGGCGACGTTGACGATCGGTCCGGTGACCTCGCCGCGCAGGACGTCCTCACCGGCGTAGGTTGGGGCTTTCTGCTCTTTGCCGGCTTCGGCCAGCGCCGCTTTCAGCTCCGCGTTGGAGACCAGCGAGACTTCCATCTGGTCGAAGCCATTGGCCAACAGGCCAAGCGCTTCGGAGGGGATCGGGTACTGCGCTTCGATTGTTCCGGACTGCGGGACCCTGGTAATGGCGATCGGGATCCTCTCGGTCGGCGAGCGAGAGAGCGAGACCGCGTAAGCCTGGCCTTTGCCGGCGGGCTCTAGGCTTTCGGCCTGAAGCAGCAGTAGGACCGAGCCTTTCGAACGGGCGAACACGGCGAGACCTTTGGCGTCACCGCCATCGACCTGCTGGAGAATCGCCTGGGTCAGTTTCGTCGAGCTTTTCGCCACATCGCTCGCGGTGCTGGTCGAGTCCGACTTCGAATCCGAGTCATCCCCACCACCAATGTCAATAGCCCCGGTGGCAAAGAGCAGCGCCAAGACCACAACCATCGCCCCCCCGATCAGCTCCACAAGCCGCCGCCGGTCTTTGGGCATCGCCATCCGCGGCTTGCCGGCGGTCGATGGTGATCTCAGCGGCCGGGCGGGAGCGGGAGACGCGGGAGCACTAGGAGACGGCGCTGGAGCCGTGCTCTCCTCCGCGGGTGGCGCTATAGGGGGAACCGCCCCCGAGGAAGCTTCAGCTACCGCGGGGGACGGTGGGTCCCCTGCAGCGACAGGACCCGCGGCCGGAGCGCCCTGGTCCCTCGCCGCCGGAGACCCTTCGTTCAACTCCGCAAGCGCACTCTTGACCCGCGCCCGCACCTCGTCGACGCTGAGTCCCATCAGCGCCGCGATGTCCTCATAGCCCTCTTCGCGCTGCGCAAGCAGCCGCAGCAGTGCCCTCTGGTCGTCGCTCATCCCCACCGTGCTCGAAGCCTACGCGAGCGGCCGCCCGAGTAGGGTCTGAGTGCATGGCGGACGACCCGCGCGGCCTTGTCTCCCACTTCGATGCCCTGCTCGGAACCGAGTGGCTCGACGACAACCCCGAGCATGCCCGGGTCCGGGTCGAGATGCGCGATGAGCTGCGTCAGCCGGTCGGCCTCCTGCACGGCGGGGTGATGTCCTCGCTGATCGAGAGCGCCTGCTCTCGCGCCACCGCCCTCGAGGTGCTCGATGATGGGATGGCCGCAATGGGCCAGTCGATCAGCGTCAACTTCCTGCGCCCGATCACCGAGGGCCACGCCGAAATCCACGCCAAAGCCCGCCACCGCGGCCGCACCACCTGGGTCTGGGACGCGGAAGTCAAAGACGCGGAGGGCAGACTGTGTGCCCTCGCCCAGATGACCATCGCTGTCAGGCCGCTGCCAAAGGCCTAGCCTCCTCAGCGATTCGTGCATGGGGTTTTTGGCACCCCGCGTCAGCTTCGCTACCCGAAAGCAGTTTGTTATGACAAATAGTATGTATGACAACATGCCCACCACACTTTGAACCTACCTAAAGGGCAGGACATGAGTGGCAAGAATTTACTTAGTTTTCGTTGAAATTTGCGCAGAGCTGGAAAACATTGTGACAAGGAGCTTGACGGCTCGCATGATCAGAGGAATGCTGGTTACTGCGTACGCGAATCGGCGTTACGGATCAACGTAGCTACAAGAACACTAGGAGGAATACATGAACTATCGGAAGCAGGCCCATAAGGCCTTCGGCCTGTCGCTTCTTGCTGTCCTCAGCCTGATGGCATTGACGGCCAGCGGAGCGCAGGCATCGGGCACCGTCTTAGTCAAAGGCTTATCACCGCCCTTTACCGTGGAAATAACCGGAGTGCAACATAATGCCTTAGAAGGCAGGCTCTTGATCTTAAACCTGAACTATGAGATCTTCTGTCACGCCGCCAGCGTAAGCGCCACGCTTTCGAGCGCCGGGGCAGGCAAAGGAACAATCACGCTCGAAAAATGCTTAGCTCAGGCGGTGAGCGGTGGCGCATTATCTGGTCAAGCATGTGGACTTGAAAATATGGTGGTTAAAGGCGAAGCTTTAGTCATCTTACACTCAGGCAATACAGCGTTAACCACGGAACAGCATGGTACTGGCACGGGCGACCCCTATCTCTTAATCACACCGGAAGGTGGGGTGTCGGGAACCTTCGTGACCGTCGTCAACCAAACCGAATGCGCGCTGCCGGAACAAGTGAAAGTCAAAGGCTGCGGGGTTGCGCGCATCGTTACCACTGGAGATCGGGTTGAGCACTTACTCTCAACCAAAGGAATGTTAAGTTTATTCGGTTGCAAACTGATGTATGGTTCCAACGAATCGCACCTCGATGTTGACGCACTCGTATCGCTTGCCGGCAGCCATAACGGCCTGGAATGGGGAGCTGAATGACCCCACAGCGGCGAGTATCAAGCAGCAGGCTGAAGTAACGGCACAAGCCATAAGGCACACCCGCGACCCGGGGCCGCACCTTGCGGTCCCGGGTCCCCGCGGGCCAGGGAAAGACGACGTCTACGGTGTTTGGGTCGAAGGCGCAAGGCGAAGGGCAAAGGCAAGGCAGCGCTAAACAGCCAGGAACGACTTAACCGCCGAAGCGATTCGTAATCGGCAGTCGCCGGTCGCGGCCGAAGGCCTTCGGCGTGATCCGAATCCCCGGCGCCGCCTGGCGCCGCTTGTACTCCGAGCGGTCAACCAGTCTCACCACCTCGTCGACGACGTCGGCAGGCAATCCCGCGGCGACCATCTCCTCGCGGCCCTGGTCGCGCTCGACATAGGCCTCCAGGATGCGGTCGAGCAGCTCGTAGGGCGGCAGTGAGTCGCTGTCGCGCTGGTCAGGGCGCAGCTCGGCCGAAGGTGCACGCTCCAGCACCGAAGCGGGGACCAGCTCGCGCGCCGCCATCTCGTTGCGGTGGCGGACCAGGTCGTAGACGAGCGTCTTCGGCACATCCTTGATCACCGCGAAGCCACCCGCCATGTCGCCGTAGAGGGTGGCGTAGCCGACCGACATCTCGCTCTTATTACCCGTCGTCAGGACGAGCCAGCCATGCCGGTTGGAGAGCGCCATCATCAGGTTCCCCCTGATCCGAGCCTGGATGTTCTCGGCGGCGAGGTCGGGCTGGGAAGGTCGGGCTGACTGGCCAGTCAGGGCCTTCTCGTACTCGGCCATCGCGTCGGCGATCGGGATCTCGATTGCATCGCAGCCGAGGTTGCCAGCGATAGTCCGCGCGTCCTGCTGTGTTTCCGAGCTGGAATGGGGGGACGGCATGATCACGCAGCTGACACGCTGGGGACCGAGCGCATCGACGGCGAGCAGGGCAACCAAGGCGGAGTCGATCCCTCCCGAGAGGGCAACCCCGACGTGCTGGAAGCCGTTCTTGGTGACGTAGTCGCGCAGGCCGAGAACGAGCGCGGCGTAGACCTCGGCCAGATCGTCGAGCGGCTCGGTCAGCGGACCGGGAGCGGGGGAGGGGACCTCGCAGACCAGCAGCTCCTCCTCGAACTGGGTGGCGCGGGCGATCGGCTCGCCGTTCGGGTCGAGCACGAAGCTATGGCCGTCGAAGACCAGCTCATCCTGGCCGCCGACCAGGTTGCAGAAGGCGAAGTGGGTGTCGTAGGCGCGGGCCCGCTCGGCGAACATCGCCTCCCGCTCGCGGCCCTTGCCGCGGTGGTAGGGCGAGCCCGACGGGTTCGCGATCAGCTCCGCCCCCTGCGCCGCCTCGACGGAGGCTGGCGGCCCCTCTACCCAGCAGTCCTCGCAGATCGTCAGGCCGACCCGCGTGCCGGCGACCTCGATCGTCATCGGCTCGTCGCGGGGGATGAAGTAGCGCTGCTCGTCGAAGACGGCGTAGTTGGGCAGGCGGTTCTTGCGGTAGACGCCCTGCAGCGCCCCGTCGGAGAGCACTGCCAGCGAGTTGTAGGCGTGGCGGAAGTCGCCACCCTCGGCGGCGGGCTCGGCGAACCCGACCAGCGCGGTGAGGCCGGGGCCGACCCCTCCTGCCAGCTCCTCGACCGCGCGACGGTTGGCCTCGACGAAGTGGCGCTTCAGGTACAGGTCCTCGGCGGGATAGCCGGGGATGCAGAGCTCGGGAAAGATCGCCAGCTCGGCGCCGGCGTCGGCGGCTCTCTCGATCCACTCGGCGACCTTCGCCGCGTTGCCCGCGACGTCGCCCACCGTGGGATCGATCTGAGCAAGCGCTACGCGCAAGGCAGGCTCCGGAGCAGCAGGCCGATCACGGCTGAAGTATCGCCGCCGAGGGCGGCAGGTGGGGCCCACGCTGTGTGTAGATTGCGGCGAGTGCGGGCGAATCGGAGGCTGATCGGAACTTCGCTCGCCTCGCTGGCGTTGTTCGCAGTGGCCCCGGCGCCTGTCTTGGCCGGCGACCAGTGGGTCTTCCGCGCGCCCCTTGCCCGGCCGACGGATCAGCCCGACCCCAATCGCAACGCCTACACCGTTCCTGAGGCGCCCCGCTCGCCCGCATGCACGCGTCACTTCTGTGTTCACTGGGTGTCCGAGGGGATCGACGCGCCGAAACTGGTCGATGCCGACGGGAACCGCGACGGCGACGGCGTCCCCGACTTCATCGAGCGCGTGCAGGAGATAGCCGAGCACGTCCACTCGATCGAGAACGGCAAGCTCGGCTGGCGCGAGCCGAAGTCGGACGGTCGCAAGGGGGGAGGCAGGGGCAAGACCGACGTCTACCTGGCCCAGATCGGCGGGGCGCTCTTCGGCTATGCCGCCCCCGACCGGGGCCAGGCGACCAGGACGCACCGCCTGCCTCGCCGACTGCACGGTTATCTCGTGCTCGACAACGACTACGATCCGCGCGAGTTCCCGGGGACGACCCAGCTCGCCAACCTCGAGGTGACTTTCGCCCACGAGTACAACCACATCCTCCAGTTCGGCTACGACGCCTATCAGGACGCCTGGTTCGCCGAGTCGAGCGCGGTCTGGATGGAGGATCAGGTCTATGACGGCCGCAACGACTACCTGCGCTACGTGCGCCGCTGGGTGCGTCGCTACGACACGCCGCTGACCGCGAACTCGATCAAGGAGTACGGCTCTGCGGTCTGGAACCAGTGGCTCGCCCACCGCTACGGCCGCGAGGTTGTCCGCAAGGCGTGGGCTCGCGCCCTGCACACCAAGCCCGGTGGCTTCTCGATCTCCGCCTACGGCGCGGCGATCCGCGCAGCGCGCGGCCCCGGCTTCGGCCGTGACTTCGCCCGCTTCTCACGCGATGTGGCCGAGTGGCGCACCGGCAAGGTCTTCCCCGAGGCACGGCGCTACCGCGACGTCTTCCGCCAGGGAAGCCTGCCGACGACCGGGCGCCCGCTCGACCGGGCGCTGAACCACACGACCGCGCAGCTGCTGCGGGTCCACGCCCGTGGCGGCAAAGCCGTGATGGTCAGCGCCACGGCGCCGGTCGGAACCGAAGCCGGCCTTGCGCTGGTCGGGCGAATCGGTAGCGAGCGCCGCGGCTGGGTGATCTCGAAGCTTCGCTTCAAGGCGAACGGCGGCGCAATGTCCGTGCGGATGCGGCGGCCGGGGCGCTTCGAGCGGATCACCGCGGTGCTGGTCAACGCCGACGCTAGCGCTGTCGGCTACAGCGCTAGCCTGCTCGACTGGAGCTACCTGCGGGACGCGGCGCCGTTCACGGTCAGCGCACGCTTGGCGCGCTGAGCGGTGCGGCCGTCGCCATCGCCTCGACCGCCGCCTGCAGCGACGGCTTCGGTCAGCGCCTGTTCAAGGTCGAGGCCGAGGCTCTCGAGATCAGACATCGCGTCGTAGTCGCCGACGAGGCCGAAGTTGACCTGGCCGTCATAGGACATGATCCCGACGCAGAGCGCCTGGCGGCGGGCGAGCGGGACCAGCGGGAAGATCGCTTCCATCTTCCGCCCCAAAACGTAGAGCGGGAACTGCGGCCCCGGCACGTTGGTGACCACGAGGTTGAAGAAGCGCTGCGCTGGCTGCAGCCGGGCCGCCTGGGAAGCAATCGTCGGTGGAGCGAAGTCAGTGATCCTGGTCAAAATTTCGGCGCCGACCGCTTGGCCCGAGCCCTTCAGGTCGCCCATCGTCTCGGTGATTAGGCGCAGCCGCTCGACTGGGTCTTCGCACCAAACTGGCAGCGGCGCCATCATCGCCGCGATCCGGTTGCCGAGCGCGCCGCGCTCCTCCTCGGTGCGGACGCTGACCGGCACCAGGGCCTTCATCTCCAGATCCTCGGTGTCGTGACTGCGGGCACGCAGGTAGTTGCCGATCGCCCCGGTGACAACCGAGAGGACGACGTCGTTGACGGTTCCGCCGTGCTCGTTCTTGACCTGCTTGAGGTCGGCCAGGTCAGCGCGAACGAAGGCGATGCGCCGGTGGGGGCCGATCTCGACGTTGAAGGGGGTGGACGGAGCCGCCATCCCGGCGCCGATCATCTTGCTCGTCGCGCCGATCCCCTCCAACACCTGGCGTGGGCCGCGCAGCGTGGCGCGGACGCCACGGACGATCTCGCGCGGATTGGTGGCGCGCTCGCGCAGGGCGTCAGCCAGTATCTGCAAGTCGGTCGGCTCGGGCCGCGGTGCCCACTTCGGCGGCCGTACCGGGGGCGAGGCCGGCTCCTGCTCGACGTCGAAGAGGACGGTTGTGATGTCGACCCCTGAGACGCCGTCGACGAGCGCGTGGTGGCTCTTGCCGACGATCGCGAAGCGGTCGCCCGAGAGGCCCTCGACCAGCCACAGCTCCCAGAGCGGCTTGCTGCGGTCGAGCTGCTGGGAGAAGATCCGCGCCGCCAGGTTGCGCAGCTGCTCCTCGGAGCCGGGAGCCGGGAGCGCGGTCTGCCGCACGTGGTAGTCGAGGTTCAGGTGCGGGTCATCGACCCAGACCGGGCGGCCCTGAGCGAAGGGGACGAAGCGCAGCTTCTGGCGAAAGCGTGGCACCAGGTGCAGGCGCGACTCGATGTGGTCGCGGAATTCCTCGTGGCTCGGCGGCGGCCCCTCGAAGAGGATCGCCGAAGCGACGTGCATGTGCGCGCCAGCTCGCTCCATGTGGAGGAAGGAGGAATCGAGTCCAGTGAGCCGATCGCCGTTCATCCGCGCCATCTTCGCATGGAGGACGATCCCAATAGGGGTTCACTTAACTTTTTCGGAGAATCGCCGCGGCCGTCCGAGATCGGACCAGCCGAAAAAGTACAAGACGTTCCACCCCTACTGGGATCGTCCTCAACCCGCGAGGCCCAACTGCATCTGGGCTGGCGTTTCCGGCTCAGGAGGGGTCTCGTTGTCAAAGCCGGCAACACGGACGCCGAGCAGGCGGACGGGGCGCGGCGGCGCGTAGGCGCGCAGGAGGTCGAGCGCGACCGGCCCGACCACCGCCGGGTCGTTGGTCGGCGCCTCGACCGTGTGCGAGCGGGTGACGTTGGTCCAGTCGTCGAGGCGAACCTTGATCCCGATCGTGCGCCCCTCGAGATCGCGGGCCCGCAGGCGGCGGCAGAGCGCCTCGGAGAGCGAGCGCAGCGAGGCCGCCAGCTCGCCGTGATCGGCGACGTCATTGTCGAAGGTCGTCTCCGCCGACTGCGACTTGGTCTCGTGGACGGTGACGATCGGCGTCTCGTCTTCGAAGCGGGCGCGGGCGTAAAGCCAGCGGCCGGTGCGCGGTCCGAATGCCTCCACCAGCACGGGCGCGTCGTGGGCGCGTAGCTCGGCCAGGGTGCGGATCCCCATCCGCTCCAGCTTGACGACGCTCTTCGGGCCGATGCCGGGGATCAGGCCGGGTGACTCGGCAGCGAAGCGCTCTAGGGCTTCCTCGCGGGAGAGGACGACCAGCCCGGCTGGCTTGCCCAGCTCGCTGGTGATCTTGGCCAGCAGGCGGCTCTCGGAGATGCCCACCGAGCAGGTGAGGCCGGTGTCCTCGTGGATCTCGGCGGCTATCCGGCGCATCGTCGCCTTCGGCGAGAAGAGCCCGGTGAGGTCGATGTAGGCCTCGTCGAGGCCGACCACCTCGACCGTCTCGGCGTTGCGCCGCAGGATCGCCATCACGTCTCGGGACGCCTCGCGGTAGGCGTTGAAGTCGGGCTGGAGATAGACGGCGTCGGGCAGCCTGCGCCGCGCCACCGCCGCCGGCATCGCCGAGTGGATCCCGGCCAGCTTCCGCGCCTCATAGCTCGCCGTCGTCACTACCGCCCGTGGCCCTGACCCGCAGACGACCACCGGCTTTCCCTTCAGCTCCGGCCGCTTGCGCAGCTCGACCGACGCGTAGAAAGCGTCCATATCGAGATGCGCGATCGTCCGTTCGAAGGCCATTGAGTCGATGGTAGGAGGGGGGAGGGACGGGACGAGCGGGAGGGATTCGAGCCTGCCCAGTCGGGGTAGGGTCAGCGGCATGGGCGACGTCGCGCACACGCGGATCGACGAGATCAAGGCCCTGGAAGGCTTCCTCGAGGGAATCAAGATGCACCAGGTCGCGTCCGGACTAGGCATCACCGCCTTTGGCATCTCGATCGTCGAGATGGACCCCGGCGCCACCGGGTACCCCGAACACGATCACTCGCCCGACGGCATCGGCGGCCAGATGTTCGCCAAACGCCCAGAGCAGCTCGGCCAGGAAGAGGTCTACATCGCCCTGCGCGGCTCTGGCATCCTCGAAGCCGGCGGCGAGACCTACCCGCTTGACCAGGACCACATCGCCCGCGTCGCCCCTGACGTAGTCCGCAAGATCACCCCCGGCCCCGACGGCCTCCGACTCCTCGCCCTAGGCGCAACCTCCGGTGAGGCGTATGACACCGGCGGCACCCTGTAGCCCTCTCGGCTCCTCGCTCTTAGACTTCAGTCGTGGCTTCCCCCGAGGCGAAGAATCTCGAGGCGATCTCGAAGGCGATCGATCAGCACAACTCGAGCTGCCCGTTTCCGGCGGCCGAAGTGCGGATGAACCCGTTCGAGGTCGAGCGGCTGGGCTGGAACGAGATCCGCGGCCTGCCGGTCGTGCCCGACGCCGAGATCGGGACGGGTCGCTTCCGCATCGTCTGCTCGCGCGACGTGGAAGGGGACGGCCTCGAGGAGGTCGAGGCCGTGGGCCAGGAGCTGCAGACCGTCACGCCGGCCAGCAACTAACTGATGCGTCTGCATTTACCCGTCGTATAGCGGGGTGAGAGCAGACGCGTGGCTCAGACGTCGCTCCAGAAGTCGAGACCGAGGCCACTTAGCCAGCTTTGGGCTTCGCTGTTGAGCTGGGTCAGCTGGTCGGTCCAGATCAGGACGCCCATTGCGATCAAGATCAGGCCGCCGGTGGCGACGATCAGCTGGTAGTGGCGCTTCACCACGGCGAAGGCGGTGGTCATGCGGGAGAAAGCGACAGCGGTGAGCAGGAAGGGGATTGCTAGGCCCGCCGAGTAGACGGCAAGCAGGAAGGCGCCGCGAGCGGCGGAGTCGGTCAGCGAGGCCGCGGTCAGGATCGCACCCAAGGTGGGCCCGATGCATGGGGTCCAGGCGATCGCGAAGGCGGCACCGGCGACGACCGGACCGCCCTTGCCGGCGCGGTCAAGCAGGGCTTCGACGTGCCACTCGCGGTTTAGCCGCACGATGAACAGCGAGGCGACGAAGAAGACGCCCATCGCGATGATCAAAGTCGCGGCGACCTTGCTCAAGAGCTCCTCGTGCTCGTTGAGGGTTGAGCCGAGGCCGGTCGCGGTCAGCCCGAGCAAGATGAAGATCGTCGAGAAACTGGCGACGAAGAGCAGGCTGGGACCGAGCACGCGGCGCCAGCCGGCGCTCTCCAGCTCACCGGCGGAGACACCGCTGACCGCGGACAGGTAGCCCGGCACGAGCGGCAGAACGCAGGGGGAGAGGAAGGAGACGACGCCCGCCGCCAGCGCGGCGAAGATCCCCACCCCGGCGGCTGGGTCGGTGCTGATCTCGGCGAGGAACAAGGCCCTCCCAGGGTACTTTGCGCGATTACTGCGGCGCCCTCGGGCGGGGGAGAGTCGCAACCGGTACATTCCTGGCTAGCCAGCCAAACCGCCCGCGCACGGGCGAGACCACAGGAGCAGAGCTTTGAGCAATCGCACGTTCGTGATCGGGGTCGGGATGACCAAATTCGAGAAGCCCGGCACCAAGGAGGGCGACTACCCGGACTGGGCCAAGGAGGCGGGGGAGAAGGCGCTCTCCGACGCCGGCATCCCGTACGAGGACGTCGAGCAGGCCTACGCTGGCTATTGCTACGGCGACTCGACCTACGGCCAGCGGGCGCTCTACCAGCTTGGCCTGACCGGGATTCCGGTGGTCAACGTCAACAACAATTGTTCGACCGGCTCCTCGGCGCTGTTCCTGGCCCGCCAGGCGGTCAAAGGCGGCATCGCGGAGTGCGCGCTCGCGGTCGGCTTCGAGAAGATGGAGCCGGGCTCACTCGGCGTCAAGTACACAGACCGCACCAACGCGCTCGACAAGCACGCGATGCGGATGTTCGAGATCCGCGACCCGGAGCAGTCGCCGCCGGCGCCGCAGATGTTCGGCAACGCCGGCCGCGACCACATGGAGAAGTACGGGTCGAACCCAGACCACTACGCCTGGATCGGGTGGAAGAACCACAAGCACTCGGTCAACAACCCCTACGCCCAGTTCCAGGACGAGTACACGATCGAGGACATCAAGGCGGCGAAGATGATCCACGACCCGCTGACCAAGCTGCAGTGCTCGCCGACCTCCGACGGCTCGGCCTGCGCGATCGTCGCCTCGGAGCGCTACGTCGAGGAGCACGGCCTCTGGGGCCAGGCGGTCGAGATCGCCGGCCAGTCGATGGTCACCGACCTCTCCTCGACCTTCGCCGACGACACCGACTGCATGAAGATCGTCGGCTCCGACATGTCGAAGCAGGCGGCTGAGGAGGCCTACGAGGAAGCCGGCGTCGCAGCCGAGGAAGTCGACGTCTGCGAGCTCCACGACTGCTTCAGCGCCAACGAGCTCATCACCTACGAAGCGCTTGGCTTCGCGGCTGAGGGCGAGGGCCACAAGCTGGTCGAGGAAGAGGCGACCACTTACGGCGGCAAGGTCGTCGTCAACCCCTCGGGGGGGTTGATCTCCAAGGGCCATCCGCTGGGCGCGACCGGCCTCGCGCAGTGCTCGGAGCTGACCTGGCAGCTGCGCGGCGAAGCCGACAAGCGGCAAGTCGAGGGCGCGAAGACCGCCCTGCAGCACAACATCGGCCTCGGCGGCGCCGCCGTGGTCACCGTCTACAAGCCGGCCGCCGCCTGAGCGACGACCGCAGGAGGAGGGCACGATGGCGAAGGAGCGACACGCACTGAGCGGCAAGGTGGTGGCGATCACGGGCGGCGCGCGCGGGATCGGCAAGGCCACCGCGATGGCACTGGTGCGCAAGGGCTGCCGGGTGGCGATCGGCGACCTCGACATGGCGCTAGCCGAGCAAACGGCCGAGCAGCTCGGGGGCGGCACCGTCGCGCTCGAGCTAGACGTCACCGACCGTTCCTCCTTCCTCGCCTTCCTCGATGAGGCCGAGCGTCAGCTTGGCCCGCTCGACGTCGTGATCAACAACGCCGGGATCATGCCGGTGACTCCGTTCGTCGAGGAGGGCGAGGACTCGGTCCGCCGCCAGGTCGACATCAACCTGCACGGAGTGATCACCGGCACCCAGCTGGCGATCGAGCGGATGCAGGCGCGCGGTCGCGGGCACATCGTCAACATCGCCTCCCAGGCGGGCAAGGGCGGCGTTCCCGGCATCGCCACCTACTCGGCGACCAAGCACGCCGTAGTCGGCCTGAGCGAGGCGGTTCGCGCCGAGCTGCGCGGCAGCGGCGTCGAGGTCGCCTGCGTGATGCCGACCGTGGTCAACACCGAACTGACCGCCGGGGTCGGCCAGCGCCTGGTCAAACCGGTCGAGGCCGAGGACGTCGCCAACGAGATCGTCGACGCGCTCGAAGTGCCGCGCTTCGACGTCTGGGTGCCGCGCGCCAACGGCGTCCTCTTCAAGTTCGTCGCGCTGCTACCGCGCGGTGTCCGCGAGGGGATCGGGCGGCTGATGAAGATCGACAAGCTGATGACCGAAGTCGATCACGGCGCCCGCCGCGCCTACGAGGACCGCGCCGCGCATAGCGAGCCGGGACTCGAGTCGGAGGCGGAGCCCACAAAGCAGAAGGCCGCCTAAGCGCTTTCGCCTTTTCCCAGGCCAGAGCCCGGCTAAAGCCGAACGCACGCATGAGTCGGATCTACGACGCGACGTGGGGAAGGGGGTTCGCCGCCCTCTACGACCGCGCCTTCCAGGCCACCGAAGAGGCAGGCCTGCGGGAGATGCGGCGCCAGGCCCTGAGCAGGGCGGGCGGGCGCACGATCGACGTCGGAGCCGGCACCGGCGCCAACTTGGAGCTGTTCTCACCGCAGGTGACCGAGCTGGTCATGGCCGAGCCGGACCCGCATATGGTCAAGCGGCTCAGGGCGAAGCTACCCGGGGCCACCGCGAAGGCTGAGGTGGTGGTGGCGCCCGCCGAAAGCCTGCCCTTCGAGGATTCCAGCTTCGACACCGTCGCCTTCACCCTCGTTCTCTGCACAGTTCCCAACCCCGCCGTGGCACTTGCGGAGGCTGCACGGGTGCTTCGCCCCGGCGGCAGGCTGCTCTTCCTCGAGCACGTCCGCTCGGAGGACGCCGGCCTGGCTCGCTGGCAGGACCGCCTTGAGAAGCCCTGGCGCTTCCTCGCCGACGGCTGCCACTGCAACCGCGACACAGTGGCGACGATCGACGCTTCACCGCTGAGTGTGGAGCAGGTTGAGCAGGGAGAGCTACCCAAAGCACCACCGCTGGTCAGGCCGCTGGTGCGGGGTAGCGCCGTTATGTCCACCTGAGTCAGTCGGACTCTTGGCTCTCGCTCCATTCATGCACCAACAGGGGCTGCATCGCTACGACGCTGCCAAGTACCGCCAGCGAGACCACCACCCACGAAAAGCCGACGTCGTCAAGCAGATTCGAGTGCCCGGCGGCCCGATGAGCGGAGAGCAGCAGTGCGACCACGATTCCGACAAGGCCAGCAAAACCCATGCCGACAAATGCCCCTAGCCGTCTCTCATGGTCCTTCTCGTTTTTGACACGGGTTGCCAGCCAAGCCATCTCGACAACGAATGCGATGAAGAGGCCGACACCGATAGTGGCGATTCCTTCAAGGAGTTCTTGCGAAGGAGCGGGAACAGTCGTCGCAGCGTAAGTCCCGGGCAGTGCGGCAATCGCAACCACGCCGAAAGCTTCGACGGCACCTCTCTCGATCTCGGTCGGCCTCCGCACAGCGGCGGGGAGGCTACGGGTGGATCAGGACCGAAATCTCGACTTAACGCACGATAATGGTGGTTATGTGAACTCAGCCGAGAGCGGCTTCGATCGCCGCTTCGATTTCGTCGGCCGAGCCCAGGGTGCCCTGGGGCTCGAGCCCTCTCGTGGCCGGCCCTTCCACCGCGAACGACGGCGTGCCGCCGAGGCCGAGCTGTTCGGCTTCGGCGGTGTCGGCTGAGACTTCGGACAGGACGCGCCGGCTTTCGCGGTCGGTGTCCCACTTGGCGATGTCGGGGACGCCCGCGCCGCGGGCGATCTCGGTGAGGAACTCGTCGGTCACGTAGCCAGAGCGCTCGATCCCCTGGTTTCGGTAGAAGAGCTCGATGAAGTTCCAGCCGCGGCCCTGTTTGCCGGCGGCGATCGCCGCGGCGGCGGCGGGAACCGATTCCTCGCTGATGATCGTGAAGTTGCGGAACTCGATCCTGACCTCGCCGCCGCGCACCTTGGAGTCGATCACGTCGGGGATGACTTCTTCGGCGTAGCCCTTGCAGACCGGACACTGGAGGTCGCCGAACTCGACCAGCGTCACCGGAGCGCTCGGGTCGCCGAGTACCAGCTCGTTCTGTGGAATTCCGGCGAGCTCCTGGCGAACCACGTCGGCACTCTCGAGGCTGGTGTCGCCGCCGTCAGTCTGGCTTTGGCCGATCACGATCAGAACCGCGACGACGACGATCGCCAGGAAAGCGGCAGCGCTGCCCAGCTGTACGACACGGCCGCGGCGCTCCTCCTCGGCCCGGCTGCGCTCCGCGCTCATCGAGGTGTCCCCACGTAGCGAAGCATGCGGACTGCGTTGACGGCGAAGAGCATCGTCATCAGGATCGCGCTGGCGACGCACCACTGGCAGATCGCGTCGATCACGAACAGCTCCAGGTAGGTCAGGTAGACGCTGTAGCCAAAGCCGACCAGCGCCAGGGCGAAGCCGGCGAGGCGCGGACCGTCCCCCCGTAGCAGCGCCGCGCCGAGCAACAGTACGTAGCCGAAGATGCCGAGCGCCGCGACATTGATCCCGACCAGCTCCGAGTGGGAGCTTTCAGCCACCGTCTCGCAGCCGCCACCCCCAGCGAAGCAGGCAGGCGCACCGCCGTCGGCCTCGGCGACCGCGATGTAGGTGGCGACCGCGATGCCGAGCGTCGCGACGAAGACAGCGATCGCCCGGAGCCTTCCCTCTGCCAGAGACATGCGGCGGGAGACTACGGGGTCCGCCTGTGGCCTGGCTAAAGCTTGCTCAGTGTCGTTTCCAGCCGGTGCCAAAGAAGCGGCTGAGACGACCGGCGCGGCGGTTAGGCTTGAACTTGGCGTGGCCCTCCTCGGGCGGCCCGAGGCGCTTCGCCTCCTCGGCGCTGACCGCAAGGACCACGCCGCGCTCGGCCGTCCGGGCGACCTCGGGAGCGTCGGCAAAGCGCTGCACACCGTCGAGGTCCTTGAAGACCACCCCGTCGAAGATGTGCTCCTCGTAGTTGTCGAGGATCGCCTCGACGACGCCGACCTCCACCTCGTCGGCGCCGTAGACGGGCGTGCCGGGCTGCACCGCCGAGTAGTGGACACCAGGGCCGATATCGGTCATCGCCCGGAAAGGCTAGCGCTCGCTGCGCCTCGTCAGCGGAGCGCTGAACGCCGCTATCTCGCGTGAGAGCTTGCCGCCCTGCCAGGCAAGCGGTGACTCCCCCTCGCTCTCGCCAACCAGCCGCGCCAGCGGCAGGCGCTCTGCGTAAGCCTCGGCGACGGCGCGCGGGTGGCCAGGATCGGCGGCGTCGTGGCTGGCGACCACCAGCGCCGGCGCCTGCACCGACTCCAGCTCCGCCAGCTCCCCGAATGGCTGCGAGCGCGGGACCTGGCGCAATGCCCCGGCCACCGCATCGAGATGGCGGTGCCGCAGCATCCGCTCGCGGGTGAAGCGCAGGATCGACTCGCGCCAAGCCGGGTCCGCCACCTGACGCCGGTCGATGTACTCGACGAAGCCGTCCACCCCGCCGCTCTCCAGCGCTGTCGCGAGACCGTCCCAATACGCCAGCTCCGCTCCGTCGATTGCACCGCGATAGACCGGCCCGATCAGGACCAGGCCAGCGAGTCGCCCCGGGCTGCGCAGAGCAAAGGCGACGGCGGCATGGGCGCCCATCGAGCTGCCGACGAGGATGAACGGCTCCTCCCCCACCTCAGCGGCCACGACCGACTCCAGGTCGCTGACCAGCTCCGGGTATCCATAACCCTCACCGGCGGGAGCGGGATCGGACTCGCCGTGACCGCGGGCGTCGTAGGAGATCAGCCTGTAGCCAGCGCGCTGCAGCGCCCGCGACCCGTGCACGACAGAATCGCGGGTCGCCGTCAGGCCGTGGCAAAGGACGATCGGCGGCCCCTCCCCGGCCGTCTCGCCCTTGATCGCGAGACCGTCGCCGGTCGTGAACGAGACCGGTTCGGCTGGCGTCATCCGAGTCCGGCGACCGCCCGCTCGAGATCGCCCACCGTCTGGAAGGTGCTGCCGGTGCGCGAGACGTGGCGGTAGCGGACGACCCCCTCACCGTCGACGACGAAGATCGCGCGCTGCACGTAGCGACCGCCAGGCGCGTCCTTCAACCCCGCGAGCTTGGCAAATGGGCCGACCCAACCGGTCACGCCGTAGCTCTTGCTTACGGCCAGATCCTCGTCCGCGAGCAAGGGGACGTTCAGCTCCTGCTCCCGCGCCCAGTGCTCGTGGGAGTCGACCGATTGCGGTGAGACGCCCAGCACCTTCGCGTCGAGTCGGTCGAGCCGGTCGCCCTGGTCGCGGTAGGAGCAGAACTGCTTGGTGCAGACCGTGGTCGCGTCGCCGGGATAGAAGGCGAGCACGAGGTTGCTGCCGCGGTGCTCGGCGAGGCTGTACGTCCTGCCCCCCGTGCCCGGCAGCTCGAACTCGGGCGCGGCGTCTCCTACGTCGATCTTGGCCACTGGGCCAGGCTAGAGCAGGCTAGCCCTGCTCGACCGTGACTTTCTCGATCAGGACCGTCTGTTTCGGTGGGCCGTCCTGAACGCCAAGACCGTCGATGCGGGCGACGGTCTCGAAGCCCTCGCTGACCTTGCCGACCAGCGCGTATTCGGGCGGCAGGCCTGCATCGGCGCCGGTGACGACATAGAACTGGCTCCCCGAGCGCCCCGGTGGATCGGCCGAGCTCTTCGCCATCGCGACGACGCCTTTGGTGTAGGCGAGATTCGCCGGCGGTTTCTCGTCGACCGTGTAGCCGGGCCCGCCGGTGCCGGTCCCTTCCGGGTCACCACCCTGGATCACGAAGCCCGGCGCGACGCGGTGGAAGGTGAGATCGTCGTAGAAGCCTTCCTCGGCGAGGAAGGCGAAGGAGTTGGCGGTCTTTGGGGCGCGCTCGGTGTCGAGGACGATCTCGAAGCTGCCGCAGCTGGTCTCGACCAGGACGGTCGCTTGCTCGCCCTGCGTGAGGACCTGTTTGGGCGCTTTGAAGCTGACCTGCTTCGGCTGCGGCGCTTCGACCTGCTCGCAGCCATCGGCGCTCGCGGTCGTCGGCGACTCGTCATCGTCGCCGCCGCTTCGCCCGATCAGGATCGCCGCGACGACCCCGGCCGCGACCAGCACGAAGGCGGCAAGAATGACCCAGCGGCGGTCCGGCGTCTCCTCCATCGCGGCGAAAGCCTAGACGACCGGGCCCCGGTTGCAATCATCGGCGCGTGGCCCTCCCCCCTTCGACCTCTTCGCTCAATCGCGCCGCCGGGCGTGCGATCAACGGCCTGATCGCTCGCGCCCCCTGGCTATGGCCCCTGCTGAGGAGCCCGACTCGCCGCTTCTTCTCGGAGCGGGCGAGAGGCTGGGACGAGCGCACCGGCGCCGGTGGAGCCGAGCACCTGGCGCCCCTGGCGGCCGCCGTCCTCCACGTCGATCGCGCTCCCGAACGCATCCTCGACATCGGCTGCGGGACGGGTGAGGACGCTCTGTTCCTAGCCCGCGAGTTCCCCCAGGCACGGGTGCGCGGCGTCGACCTCTCCGAGGAGATGATTCGCGCCGCCATCGCCAAGGTCGGACTCGACCCCGAGGGCCGGATCACCTTCAAGCAGGGCGACGCCGCCGACCTTCCCTTCCCGGACGAGTCGTTCGACCTCGTCGCCCAGCTCAACATGCCGCCCTTCTTCGCCGAGATCGCCAGGGTCCTGCGTCCGGGCGGGCACGTCGTGGTCGCCTCCAGCTGGGGCGACCAGACACCCTTCTACACACGGCCCGCCCTGCTGCGCTGGAAGTTCCTCCAGCACGGGATCGAGTCGGTCGATATCGGCGAGGCGGGCGCTGGGACTTTTTATGTCGGCTGCCTCACCGCGGGCGACTGAGCGGGTCGCGCCATCTAGGCTTCCCGGCCCGATGGGAATCGAGGGAATGCCGCTGGCGCTGCTGGTCAATCCTGCCTCTGCGCACGGCCGCACGCGGAAGCTGCTGCCACGGGTGGAGCAGGCGCTGGACGCTCGACGGATCGCCTTCCGCGTCGAGCTGACCCGCGGCCTCGAGGACGGGGTCGAGCGGGCGCTGGCAGCCGCCGACCTGGGCGAGGTGCCGGTGGTGATGAGCGGCGACGGGCTGGTCGGCGCCGTCGGTGGCGCGCTGGCCGGTGGAGAGACTCCGCTCGGCATCGTCCCCGGCGGCCGCGGCAACGACCTAGCCCGCGTGCTCGGCATCCCGGACGACCCGGAGGGTGCGGTCGAGGTCCTCACCGCCGGCCACACGCGCCGGATCGACGTCGGCGAGGCCAACGGCAAGCGCTTCCTCGGCATCGTCAGCGTCGGCTTCGACTCAGAAGCCAACAAACTCGCCAACGAGACCAACGTCCTGCGTGGCAACCTGGTCTACGCCTACGCGGCGCTGCGCACCCTGATCGGCTGGAAGCCGGTGCGCTTCACCCTGCGGATTGGAGAGGAACGAGTGCGCCTCACTGGGTACTCGATCTCGGTCGCCAACAGCAGGGCCTTCGGTGGCGGCATGTTCATCGCCCCGGACGCCGAGCTCGACGACGGCAAGTTCGACATCGTCGCCGTCGGCGCGGTCTCCAAGCTGCGCTTCGTGAGTAACCTGCCGAAGGTGTTCAAGGGGACGCACGTCGAGGAGGACGAGGTCCGCGTCTTCCGCGCGTCCCGCCTGGAGCTGAGCGCGAGCCGGCCGCTGCCGGTCTACGCGGACGGCGAGCACCTCACCGACTCGCCCGTCTCGCTGCGCGTGCTGCCGCGCGCCCTGGACCTACTCGTCCCGGCGCCTTGAGCGCCTTCGGGGCGAAGGTTTCGCTGGCGCGCGCTCTCGGCGCCGCCAGCCGGGTCAGCGGTCGCGGCGGTGGCACCACCCTCCCCGGCCGTGTGCTGTTGCGCCTCGCTCCTGACGCGATCGCCCGGCTCGGCGCAAGCCTCGACCGCGGCGCGACGATCGTCAGCGCCACCAATGGCAAGACGACCACCGCCGCGATGATCGCCGCCGTTCTCGGCGCAGCAGGGCGAGCCCCGGTGCACAACCGGGCCGGGTCGAACATGACCTGGGGCGTGGCCACGGCGCTGCTCGAGCAGCGCGGCCACGAGGGCCTCTTCGAGGTCGACGAGGCCTGGCTGCCGCGGGTGGCCGAGCAGCTCGATCCCTCGCTGTTCGTCCTCGGCAACCTCTTCCGCGATCAGCTCGACCGCTACGGTGAGATCGAGGCAATAGCCGACGGCTGGGCCGCGACCGTCGCCGAGCAGGCCGGCAGTGCCCGCTTCGCGCTCAACGCCGACGACCCGCTGATCGCCGACCTCGGTCGCGACGCCGACGGGAGCCCGCGCTCCGGCGTCGTCTACTTCGGCCTCGAGGATTCCTCGCAGGCGCTGCCCGAGCTCCAGCACGCCTTCGACGCCAAGCACTGCCGCCGCTGCGGCCATCCCTACGCCTACGAGCGTGCCTTCGTCGGCCATCTCGGCCACTACGCCTGCGAGAGTTGCGGCGCCCGGCGCCCGGCGCCCGAGGTCGCTGCGACGCGAGTCGAGCTGCGCGGGATGGCAGGCTCACTGGTCGAGCTGCGCACCCCACAGGGACCGCTGCAGCTGGAGCTGCCCTTGCCCGGCCTCTACAACGTCTACAACGCGCTGGGCGCGGTCACGGCCTGCCTCGAGCTGGGCGTGGAGCCGGCGGCGATCGCGGCCGCGCTGGGCGAGATGCGCGCCGCCTTCGGCCGGGTCGAGACGATCGAGGTCGCGGGCAAGCCGGTCTCGATCCTGCTGATCAAGAACCCCGCCGGCGCGAACGAGGTCCTGCGCACGCTGCGGCTCGAGGCCGGTGGCGAGAACATCGACCTCTGGATCGCCCTCAACGACGGCATCGCCGACGGGCGCGACGTCTCCTGGATCTGGGACGCCGACTTCGAGTTGCTCGAGGGCGCCGTGCGCCGCGTCGTCTGCGCCGGCACGCGGGCGCCGGAGATGGCGCTGAGGCTCAAGTACGCGGGCTGGCCGACGGAGACGATCGAGGTCGAGCCCGGGATCGAGCGAGCGCTGGACCGGGCCGTTGCGGGGGCGCCGCAGCGTCTCTTCGCCCTGCCGACCTACACGGCGCTGCTGGAGCTGCGCAAGCTGCTGGCCTCGCGCGGCCTCGCCGAGGAGTTCTGGCGGTGAGCGCGGTCGTCTGGCACGACGTCGAGTGCGGCGCCTACACGGCCGACCTGCCGCTGTGGGAAGAACTGGCGAGCGAGGCCGCTGGCGGGATCCTCGATCTCGGCTGTGGCACGGGACGCGTCGCGCTGCACCTGGCGAAGCGCGGGCACTCGGTCACCGGCCTCGACCTTGACGCAGAGCTGGTCGCCGCTTTCAACGAACGTGCATCCGGTTCCGCGCATGCGGTCGCCGGGGACGCGCGGGACTTCGATCTGGAGGGTGATTTCGGCTTGATGCTTGCTCCCATGCAGCTCCTGCAGCTGTTCGATGGCGCCGATGAGCGAGTGGCCTGCCTGCGATGCGTCGCGGCGCACCTGGCCACTGACGGGCGGGCGGCTTTTGCGATCGTCGAGTCCATGCCCGAGGTCGTCGAGGATGCCTACCCCCTCCCCGACACACGGGAGGTCAATGGCTGGGTCTACTCCAGCCTGCCGCTCGGCGCTAGGCGCGACGCCGGGGCGATCGCAGTGAGCCGCCTACGGCAGACTGTCTCGCCGACGGGGGAGCTGAGCGAGGACGTCGATGAGGTTCGCCTACTCCTGCTCTCGGCCGAAGACCTGGAGGCGGAGGCACGGACGGCCGGGCTGCGGCCGGCGGGACAGCACGCGATAGACGCCACCGACGATCACGTCGGTTCGACCGTCGTCCTGCTGGGGAAGGAGGTCTGATGGAGCTGCGCCTGCTCGCTCTCTACCCAGAGCAGATGAACATCTACGCAGACCGGGGGAACATCCTGCTTCTGCGTCGCCGCTGCGAGTGGCGCGGGATCGGGTTCTCCTACGCCGCGGCCGGCCCCGGGGAGGCGATCGATCCCGCTGCCCACGATCTCCTCTATATCGGCGGAGGCCAGGATCGCGACCAGCGGGCAGTGGCGGCCGACATGGTCGCGACGAAGCGCGACGCGCTCGCTGCGGCGATCGCCGACGACGCCGTCGTGCTCGCGGTTTGCGGCGGCTACCAGCTGCTCGGCCACAGCTACCAGCTCAAAGGAGAGACACTGCCCGGGCTGGGGCTTGCCGACCTCGAGACCGTGCGCGAGCCGGGGCCGCGGCTGATCGGCAACGTCGCGATCGAGGCGGACCTCGACGGCGAGCCGCGGGTCGTCGCCGGTTTCGAGAACCATGGCGGTCGCACCTATCTCGGCTCCGATGCGAAGCCGCTGGGTCGAGTCGTCAAGGGCTTCGGCAACAACGGCAAAGACGGCTTCGAGGGAGTGCGGCGCGGTAACCTGATCGGCACCTACCTGCACGGTCCCCTGCTACCCAAGAACGCCTGGCTCGCCGATCTCCTGATCGTTATGGCCCTGGAGCGGCGCTACGGGCCACGTCTCGAGCTGGAATCGCTCGATGACGAGCTGGAGCTGGCGGCGCAGGGCTGCGCCCGCGAGGTTGCCCTGCGTAATTGAGTGGCCGTCCGTCCGGCCGGGTAGTCGGTGAGCATGTGCTTGAGGGGGAAGCCTTCGCTGGCCTGCTTTGCGCTGGTCGCGCTCACCGCCATGCTCGCGCTCGGGACCCCGACTGCGAGCGCGGCCCCAAGCTGCGCCGAAGGCCCTCAGACCATCGGCGACACGATCACCGGCACGCCCTGCGCGGACACGGTTCGCGCGCCCCGTGGCGTCACCACCGTCAACGGCGAAGGCGGCGACGACGTCATCTACGGCCAGCGTGGCAACGACCAGATCAATGGTGGCGAAGGCAACGACCGCCTCTACGGCGGGATCGGCGACGACCGTCCCCGCGGCGGCCCCGGCGACGACTTTCTCTCGGGCGGCTTCGGCGCGGACTCGCTCGACGGCGAAGGCGGCAACGACTTCGTGCGCGGCGACGCCACGATCGACGCGATCGGCGATACCGGCGGCGGCACCGACACGCTCAGCTACGCGACCGGGGCAACGCCGGGCTTCTTCGATGGCCGGCCGGGCGTTTCGGATTTCGACGGGCTCCCCCCGGATCGGGAGGGACGCGGGGCCTACGTGAACCTGCAGAGCGGTATCGGCGACAACGGCCTGGCTCCGTCGGGCGGAGGGGTCGACGAAGGGCTCGAAGGGGCGAGCTTCGAGGTGGTGATTGGCACCGCCTTCCCGGACTTCATCATCGGCACCACCGACGCGGAGACGATCTACGGCGGCGGCGGGGCCGACGTAATTCTCGGCGAAGGAGGCTTGGACATCGCCTACGGCGGAGCGGACGGCGACAGCTGCGACGCCGCGATGACGTTCGAGTGCGAGACCGACGATGAGGAAGTCGAGCAGCGCGACCCGGGCGCGATCGCGGTCGGCCTGATGGCGCCACAGTCCGGAGGGAACCCGGCTCTCTACCTGACCGGCAGCGACGAAAACGACGAGGTGACCGCCAGCTACGCCGCCGGCATCGTCACCTTCTCCCTCGGACCGAGCTCGCAGGGCGGCTTCGACACCAGCCCCTCAGCGGCCGGCGGGTGCAGCGCGCCAGCCGGCGGCAAAGTCGTCTGCTCTGCTGCCTCGCCCGACTCGGTCGTCCTCGCCGGGCTGGACGGGAACGACACGCTTGCTGTCTCCGGCTTCGGCTCGGGGGCGACGGAAGCGACCGCGGTGATCCTGCTCGGCAACGGCGGCAACGACGAGCTGAGCAGCGGCCTCACCGAAGACGCGCTCGTCGACGGCGCCGGCGCGGACACGGCCGATGCCGGCGGCAGGGACGACGCGGTGCCCAACAACGAGGGGGGCGATCAGCTCCACGCCGGCGCCGGAGAGGACCTCTTTGTCTCTAATGCGGTTTGCGACGGCGACCGGCTCGATGGCGGCCCCGACCGGGACAACGCCAACTGGGCGAACTTCAACGCCGCCGTAGCGATCGAGATGTCGGCTCAGCGGGCGGGGCTCGTCGGCTCGGGCGGACAACCGCAGTGCGCAAGCAGTCCCCTGCTCACGACCCTCGAAGCGATCGAGGACACCGAGGGGACCAGCCTCGGCGACGTGATGGTCGGCGACGCGGGCCCCAACCAGCTCCTCGGCCGGCCCGGCCCTGACTCCTACTTCGCAGCGGCGGGCGATGACTCGATCCTCGCCAACTCGGGCACGCCCAACGATGACCCCGATCCGACGATCGATTGCGGCGAGGGCTTTGACACCGCCCAGATCGATCACCCCGAGAACGGTCCCGACGCCACGCCGGTCGCCTGCGAGGCGGTCTACGAGCGCGATCCGAACAGTTTCCGCCCGCCCGATACCCCACCAGACCCCACCCCCGAGCCACCGACCGGCGCCGCGCCTCCGCTACCGCCCCAACCGCCCCCGGTGAGTGACCGGACACCGCCGCGGACGCGCATCGCCCACCGGCCGCCCAAGCACCTCTTCACCGCCAAGCGGTTCCGCCGCGTCACCTTTGCCTTCGGCGCCAGCGAGCCAGGCGCCTCTTTCCGCTGCGCGCTCGATCGCCGCCCCCTACAACCATGCCGCTCGCCACGTCCCTACTGGCTGAATCCAGGCCCCCACACCTTCCGCGTCTTCGCGATAGACGCTGCCGGCAATCGCGATCGCTCGCCGGCCGCCTTCACTCTTCGAGTCCAGCGCCGCTAGCGACCGCTGGAGCCGAAGCCGCCGTCGCCACGAGCGGAATTGCTCAGCGACTCGACCTCGACTGGCTCGGCAAGGGCAATCGGCGCAATTACCAACTGCGCAATCCGATCCCCAGGCTCAACCCGAAAGGTCTCAGCCGGATCCGTATTCAGCAGCAGCACCCGCACTTCACCGCGATATCCGGCATCGATCAGCCCTGGCGAGTTGACCAGCGCGATCCCATGCTTCTTAGCCAGCCCCGACCGCGGCAGCACCAACCCGGCATGCCCCGCAGGGATCTCAACAGCCACACCGGTACCAACGCTCCAGCGCTCACCGGGGCCTAGATGAGCAGCCTCATTCGCGTAGAGGTCCAAGCCGGCATCGCCGTCATGCGCACGACTGGGCAGTCGCGCACCGTCCTCGACTCTCGCTACCGGCAGCTCCACTCCGAGGACCCTACAACCGCCTTCCTATGCCGCAGCAGTCCTCAGGTCCTCAAACCGGTGCATCTCCACCACCGGCACCTTGGCGTGAACGAGCACCCCATCAGCCCTCTCCTCCCGCTCGAGATCCCCAGCCACCTCATGCAACTCATGCAACCGAGCCCCTTCGGCATACGGCACGAGCAGCTCGACCTCGGCCAGCGTGTCTTCGAAGGCCACTTCGATCTGGGCCCGCAGCTCCGCCAGGCCCTCACCCGTCAAGGCGGAGACCAGTGTGGCGTCGCCATGCTGCATCGTCACTTCATCGCGACCGTCCTCGTCGAGCAGGTCCGCCTTGTTGAGTACGAGCAGTCGTGGCTTATCTCCCGTCCCGATCTCCTCGAGCACGGCGTCGACCGCTTGCATGTCGGCAAGACGGCGCTCTTCTGGAGCAGCTGCGTCGACGACGTGAAGGATCAGATCCGCCAGCACCGTCTCCTCCAGGGTCGCCTTGAAGGCCTCGACCAATTGGTGGGGCAGCTTCTCGATAAAGCCGACGGTGTCGGTCAATAGGTAGTCGCGGCCGGAGAGCTCGAAGCTGCGTGTGGTCGGGTCGAGTGTGTGAAAGAGCCTGTCCCCCACCCCGACCTCTGCCCCCGTCAAGGCGTTGAGCAGGGTCGACTTGCCGGCGTTGGTGTAGCCGGCGAGGGCCACGCGCGGTAGTGAGGAGTGCTCGCGACGGGCCCGCATCGTGCCGCGCGTGCCCTCCAGTCGCTTGAGGCGGCGCCGCAACGCCGCGATGCGGTTGCGGGCGAGCCGGCGGTCGGTCTCGATCTGGCTCTCGCCCGGCCCCCTGGTGCCGATGCCGCCGTCCATGCGCCCGGCGCCGAGGCGCTCGAGGTGCGTCCACAGCCCCCGCATGCGGGCCATGTTGTACTCGAGCTGGGCCAGCTCGACCTGGAGCTTGCCCTCGGCCGAGTGCGCGTGATCGGCAAAAATGTCGAGGATCACCGCGGTGCGGTCGATCACCGGCACGCCCAGCGCCGCCTCCAGGTTGCGCTCCTGGCGGGGCGCCAGCTCGTCGTCGCAGGCAACCAGGTTGGCGTCGCAGGCGGCGATCTCCCGCTTCAGCTCGGCCAGCTTGCCGTGCCCGAAGTAGCGGTCAGGGTCGGGCGCGGAGCGCTGCTGAAGCATCTCGCCTGCCGTCGCCACGCCGGCGGTGCGCAGCAGCTCCTTCAGCTCGGCCAGCGGGTCCTTGCTTCCCGCTCCATCGACGATGCCGATCGCTAGCGCCCGCTGGCGAGCCCTCCGGTTCGAGACGCCGGCGCCGTTCGCGCTGTAGCGCGTCTGGGCTTGGCGACCATTTCTCGAACCTTGCACTCAGGCAAATTGTAGGCGTCGAAGTCGGCTGGACAGCCAGCCGGATAGTCTGTGCGCCGATGAAGGTCTTTGTCACCGGCGGCACTGGGTTTATCGGCGGGAAAGTCGTGCGCCAGCTGCGCGAGCGCGGCGACGACGTGATCTGCCTGGTCCGCGACCCGGCCAAGGGCGAGAAGCTCAAGGCGGAGGGCTGTGAGCTGGTCAGCGGCGACCTCGGCGACGGCGCCGCAATCCGCCGCGGTATGGAGGGCTGCGACGGCGTGATTCACGTCGCCGCGATGTACGAGGTTGGCATTCCGAAGTCACAGCGCGCCGTGATGTACGCCGCCAACGTCGAGGGGACCAAACTGGTTCTGCGCAGCGCGCTGGAGGCAAAAGTCCCCAAGGTCGTCTACGTCTCGACCGTCGGCGCCTTTGGCAACACCGACAAAAAAGTCGTCGACGAGACCTATAAGCACCCGGGCAGGGAGTTCACCTCCTATTACGAGCAGACGAAGTGGGAAGCGCACCGGGTCGCTGAAGAGATGATCGCCAGCGAGGACCTGCCCTGCGTGATCGTCCAGCCCGGCGGCGTCTATGGCCCCGGTGACACCTCACAGGTAGCTGACCTTCTCGGAGAATTCCTCGCCGGCAAGCTGCCGCTGCTCCCCTTTCCCGAGCTGGGGATCTGCATGAGCCACGTCGACGACATCGCCGCCGGGATCCTGCTCGCTCTTGACAAGGGCAAGGAGGGCGAGGACTACGTGCTGAGCGGGCCGGTGACGACGATGCGCGAGGCCGTCGACGTCGTCGCCGGAATCAGCGGCCGCAAGGCGCCGAAGCACGCGTTGCCGACACCGCTGATGAAGATGCTGACCCCGATCGGGCCGCTCGTCGGCAAGATGATGGGCCAGCCCCCCAACCTGCGCGAGCTGATCTCCTCCGCCGACGGCGTCACCTTTTGGGCCAGCCACGAGAAGGCGAGTCGCGAGCTCGGCTACGAGCCGCGCGGGATGGAGCAGGGGCTGCGCGAAACGCTCGAGCAGGACGACCGCTTCCCCACTCCCGCGCCCGCCTGAGAGAGCCGGGAGAGGACTCGCCGGAGCAACAGCATGGAGGCTCCGTCGAGGCCTCCCCCGGCTCCCATAGGCTGATCCGATGCGCGTAATCGATGTCATGCACCTGGAGCGGCCGCACGTGATCGGGTGCTGGCAGGTCGACGGAGCCCTCGTCGACCCCGGGCCGGAGTCGTCGTTGCAGAGGGTGCTCGACGCGATCGAAGGTGAGCAGCCGCGTGCCCTGCTGCTCACCCACATCCACCTCGACCATGCGGCGGCGACCGGTGCTCTGGTCCGCCGCTTTCCAGAGCTCGAGGTGTACGTGCACGAGCGTGGCGCCCCCCACCTGATCGACCCTTCGAGGCTGCTGGCCAGCGCCGAGCGCCTCTACGGCGACGCGATGGAGCGCCTCTGGGGAGATATCGTCCCCGTTCCGGAAGAGAACGTGAAGCCGCTCAGCGGCGGCGAGCACGTGCTCGGCATGCAGGTCGCCTACACCCCGGGCCACGCTTCCCATCACGTCTGCTACCTGCACGAGGAGAGCGGCACCGCCTTCGTCGGCGACGTCGCCGCGGTCCGCATCCCGCCCTCAGGACTGATCGTGCCCCCCACTCCGCCGCCCGACATCGAGATCGAGACCTGGCAAGACTCGATCAGCATCGTCGAAGACTGGGCGCCAGAGCGCTTGGCGCTGACACACTTCGGCCAGGTCGACGAACCCGCGGCGCATCTCGCGCAGGTGCGCGAGCGGCTCCGCGAGGAGGCGGACCTGGCGAGGGAGCTCTCCGAAGCTGAGTACGAGCAGCGTCACCGCCAGCGCGTCACCGCCAGCGCCGACCCGGAGACCGCCGCCGAGCTGATCCAGTGCGTCCCGCCGGAGTACCAGTGGCGCGGCCTGGACCGCTACTGGCGCAAGCGTTAAGGTTGCTCAGCAAGTTACGAATAGTCGATTTCTGGCAAGGGGGAAGCAGCGTGAGTCGAAGCCCTGTTCGGTCGTCCATCCGCGTCGTCTGCGTGCTCGCTCTCATCGCGGTTTCGTCCCTCGCTGCCTGCGGTGGCGACAGCGAGGAGAGCGATGAGAGCTCTCAGAAATTGACGTTCACGCTCCAGGGCGAAGGGAAAGGATCTCGCTTCACAGGGCCCAAAGGCGCCGACACCGGGCCGGCGGAGATCGCCCTGGTGAACGGGAGCAAAAATGAGGGACAGGTTCAGCTGGTACGCGCCGACGGCAAACACTCGGATCAGGAAATAGCCAACGCCCTCAAAGAAGCGATCGAAGGCAAAGCCTTTCCCGATTGGTTCTTCGCTGCCGGAGGCGTAGGCTCGGCCCCGCCAGGTGACCTGCGCACCGTCAAGCAGGTGCTCCAGCCCGGTACCTACTACCCCTTCAATGCCCAGGCCGGGACCGTCAAACCCAAGTTCGTGGTGAAAGGCGAGAGATCAGACGCGAAGCTCGAGGCTGACGCCACGATCACGGCGATCGAGTATGGCTTCGAGGCGGAGGGTCTGTCCCCCGGGCGCACCGAGGTCGCCTATGTGAATGCAGGGGAGGAGCCGCATCAGCTGCTCATCGCTCCGCTCCTCGGCGACAGCACGGCGGCGGAGGCCGAGAGCTTTTTCAAAGAAGACGGGAAAGCCAAAGCGCCGCTGGACGAAGAAAACGTCCAATCGACCGCGGTGATCGAAGGCGGCGAAAGCCAGTTGATTACGCTCGACCTCAAACCCGGCCGCTACGTCCTCTACTGCTTCGTCGGCGACCGCCAAGGCAGCGAACCCCATGCCCTCAAGGGGCAGGTCGACGAAGTCGAGGTGGAGTAGCGGGCTTTCCGCACTGCGAGCGTCCTCAGGCCAGGTGCTCGCGCATCCGCTCAACTGCCTCGGTGATGCGCTCGTCCGGGGTGGTGAGGGAGATGCGGAAGAAGCCCTCGCCGCTCGGCCCGTACATCGAGCCCGGCGATACGACGACGGCCGCCTCTTCGAGCACCAGCTCGGAGAACGAGGTCGAGGTGTGTCCCTCGGGGACCGGCGCCCAGACGTAGATCGTGCCCTTCGGCGCTGTCACCTCAACGCCGATCTCGCGCAGGGCATTGACAACCAGATCGCGACGGCGGACGTAGGTCTCGTTCATCCGCTCCAGCGGTCCGCTGGGCCCACGCAGCGCCGCGGCACCGGCGAGCTGGGTCGCCTCGAAGAGACCTGAGTCGACGTTGGTCTTCAGCCGCCAGTAGGTCTGGATCGCCTCGGCGTTGCCGAGGATTGCGGCGCAGCGCCAGCCAGTCATGTTGTAGCCCTTGGAGAGCGAGAAGACCTCGACTCCGACCTCCTTGGCACCGGGCGTCGCTAGGAAGCTCGGCGCGACGTAGCCGTCGTAGGTCGTCTCCGAGTAGGCGTTGTCGTGGACAACGAGGATCTCGTGCTCACGGGCGAAGGAGACGACTAGCTCGAAGAAGCCGTCCGGGACGACCGCGCCGGTGGGGTTGTTGGGGTAGTTGATGAACATCAGCCGTGCCTTCGCAGCGACGTCGGCGGGTACGGCGCTGAGATCTGGGGCAAAGCCGAGATCTGGGACCAGGGGCAGCAACTCCGGCGTCGCCCCGGCGAGGATCGGCCCTCCGGTGTAGACCGGGTAGCCGGGATCGGAGGCGAGCGCGACGCCACCCGGATCGAGGAAGGCGAAGCAGAGGTTGTAGATGCACTCCTTGGCGCCGATCGCCGGGATCACCTCGTTCTCGGGATCGATCTCAACCCCGAAGCGCTCGCCGTAGAACCTGGCGAAGGCCTCGCGGAACTCGGCCCGGCCGCGATTAGTCGGGTACTTCTGGTTAGCGCCCCCGGCGACCGCCTCCTGCATCGCCTTCACCACGTGCGGGTAGGTCGGCTGGTCGGGGTCGCCAATGCCGAGACTGATCACGTCGATGCCGGCGGCGCGCTTGTCGGCAATCCGCCGCTCAAGCTCCTGGAACATGTAGGGAGGCATCGCCTCGAGGCGCTTCGAGGGCGCAGCGATGCCGGGCTTTGTCTCTGCATTCGTCATGGCGGGCACCCTAGAGGTCAGCGAGCACCTGGAGCAGCTCCGGGGAGAGCTCGCCGGAGCAGACCGGCTCCGCCCAGCCACTGAGGCGCACGTCGAGGTCGCCTGAGATCTCAACCTCGAGCTCGCCGCCGTCAAGCTCGACCGTGATCGGGCTCGACTCCCCGCCGAGGAAGGCGGTGATCGCGGCCCCGCTGGCTCCTGTGCCGGAGGAAAGCGTCTCCCCCACGCCGCGCTCGAAGATCCGCGCTCGTACCCTGCTTCCTTCGATCCGCAGGAAGGAGACGTTGGTCCGGTTGGGGAACAGCTCGTGGCCTTCGATCCCCGGTCCGATCGCGGTCAGGTCGAGCTGCTCCAGCTCATCGCCGAGCTCGATCGCGCACTGGGGGTTACCGATCGAGACGTGCTGGAAGGTCCACTCGCGGCCGGCCGCGGTCAGCGTCCCCTTGCCGTCAGGCCCTCCCGAGGGGAAGTCCTTGGAGGTGGTTGCCGCCCGACCCATCTCGACCGAGCAGGTGCGCTCGGAGGTGATCGTCGGTGTGACCGGCCCTGCGGCGGTGAGAATCGAGAAGGTGTCCTCGCTGGTCCAGCCGTGCCGACGCAGGTAGAGAATCGCCTCGCGCGCCCCGTTCCCCGAGAGCTCGGCCTCGGAGCCGTCGGGGTTGAAGATGCGCAGCTCGGCGACGAACGCCGGGTTGTCGCTCCGCGAGAGCAGCAGGACGCCGTCCGTGCCGAGACCGAAATGTGGGTCGCAAATCCGCTGCACCCGCGCCGCGGTGAGCTCCCACGGGAGCTCATCTGCCTCGACGATCAGGTAGTCGTTGCCCAGCGCCTGCCACTTCTCGAATCGCATTCGCGGCGCAGCCTATTCGGAGAGCGAGGCGACCATCTCGGCGGCGATAGCAACATCGTCGCGGTCACCGCGGTCGATCCAGCGCAGGTTGGGGATCTTGCGCATCCAGGTGAGCTGGCGGCGGGCGTAGTTGCGGGAGCGTTTCTTCATCAGCTCGACGTCGCCGGCGAGCAGCTCGTCGAAGCCGAGGGCGACGCGGGCGGTCCGTGAAGGTCCCTTCGCTTCCGCCGCGACCACCTCATCGCGGGCGCCCGCACCGACGATCGCCTCGGTGCGAGCATCGATTCGCTCGTAGAGCGCTGCCCGGTCCATGTTCAGACCGAAGATCGTGGTCGGGTGCCGCGTCTCCGGCGACCAAAGCTCCGAGCCCTCACTTTCCGGCGGCGCCTTGACCAGCGAAAGCTCCGCCAGAGCCGCCCTCAGATAGAGACCCGTCCCTCCCACCACGATCGGACGCCTGCCCGCCTCGAGCGCCGCATCGATCTCAGCATGCGCCAACGGCATGTAGTCCCCAACCGAGAACGGCTGCGAGACCGGCACGAACCCGACCAGCCGATGCTCCAACCGCACCCGCTCCTCAGTCGTCGCGACGCCGGTGAGCGTGCCCAGCCCCTCGTACACCTGCATCGCATCGCAGGAGATCGCGACCGGATCCTCGCCACGAGCACGAAGCAGCTCCGCCAGCTCGATAGCCACGCCAGTCTTGCCAACGCCAGTGGGGCCGAATATGGCGATTACGTGCATCGGCGCTCGGTTAAGGGAGGTGCCGGCACTACCCGAAACAGCTTGTACTTTTTCGGCGTCCGGCTGGAGCTCTGCCGCTCCCACCCCACCGAAAAAGTTGAGTGCAGGGTGGTGCCGACACCTCCCCTACACCAGCTGCGATAGGGGCTGCGCCGCCACCCCACTCAACGATGTTGAGGTGGCAGCTTCGATCTTCACGTCGACGAGTTCTCCGGGGCTGGCGAGCCCTTCGAAGTGAGCCGTCTTGTTGTGCCGCGTTTTCCCCCGTAGCCGCGACGGGTCGGTCCGACTGGGCCCTTCGACCAGCACCTCAAGCTCACGGCCGACGAACCGCTCAGCTCGCTCCGTAGCCCGCCGCTGCACCAGCTCGACTAGGCGCTCCATCCGCGCTCGCTTGACCGGGTGCGAAACCTGCTCACCCATCTCCGCCGCCTCGGTTTCGCGCCGCGGCGAGAAGACGAAGGTGAAGGCGCCGTCGTAGCCGACCTCGTCGACCACTTCCATCGTCTGCTCGAAGTCAGCCTCGGTCTCGCCGGGAAAGCCGACGATGATGTCGGTGGTGATGGCGCAATCCGGGACGTGCTCGCGAATCAGCGCGACGCGGTCCATGTAGCGCTGACGGTCGTAGGTGCGGCGCATGCGCTTGAGCACGGCGCTGGAGCCCGCCTGGAGCGGCAGGTGGATGTGCTCGCAGAGAGAGGGCAGCTCGGCGTGGGCGCGGATCACGTCCTCGCGCATGTCCTTCGGGTGCGGGCTGGTGTAGCGGATGCGGTCCACCCCCTCCACCGCGTCGATCCTCGTCAGCAGCTCCGAGAAGGAGATCCGTGCCTCCTTCGGCAGGTCGCGGCCGTAGCTATTGACGTTCTGGCCCAGCAGGGTGATCTCGAGGACCCCGTCCGCGGCCAGCCCCTCCGCCTCGATCAGCAACTCGTCGGGGTCGCGGCTCACCTCGCGCCCCCTGGTCGAGGGGACGATGCAGTATGCGCACTTGCAGTTGCAGCCCTGCGAGATCTGCAGCCAGCCTTGGAACTCGCGTTCGCGCCGGGTCGGCAGGTGGCCGGAGAGGTCCTCGAACTCGAAGTAGCCCTGCGCCGTCAACGAGTCCGAGTTGAGGAACTCGGCGAGCTTGTGGATCTGGCCGGGACCGAAGGCGACGTCGACGAAGGGGAAGCGCTGGAAGACCTCGTCCTTGACCGATTGGGCCCAGCAGCCGCCGACCCCGACCAGTCGATCCGGGTCTTCGGACTTGAGCCGCTTCGCCTCGCCCAGGTGGGCGACGAAGCGGCTGTCCGCCGACTCCCGAATCGAGCAGGTATTGAAGAGGATCAGGTCGGCTTCATCACGGCTGGGAGCCTCCGCGTACCCCAGCGACTCGAGCATCCCGCGCATGCGCTCAGAGTCATGCACGTTCATCTGACAACCGAACGTCGTTACGTGAAAGCTGGGCATCGCGCCCAAACTTTAGAGGGGAAGCGGCGAACCGCCAGGCCCAAGCACTGCTTGCTACTCGGCCGCCTCGACGTCGGCGGCCTCTTCTTCGGCTTCCTCAGTCGCGTGCGGCAGGCCGACCTCCTGCTCATGGTGCTCTTCCTCATCCTGGGAATGCAGGACCGAGAAGGTCGCTGAGCCGACGACGAAGACGACGAACCAGAGGACGACGACCGGCCCCAAACGCCCCGGGAAGCCCTTCACGCGCAGGCCGAGAAATGTGACCGCCACGGCCGAGACCGCGAGCACGATCCCGAAGATGTAGAAGAGGTCGCCGTTGCTCATGCGCGCGGCATCCTAACGCCGTGCGTAGGCTTACGCAGCTTTGACCTCTGCCACCGGCACCTCTGGCTCGGCCGCAGGTGCCGCCTCCACCGTCGCCCCTTCGGCGCCGATCCCCAGCGCAGCACGGACCTTGGCTTCGATCTCACTGGCGAGGTCTTTGTTCTCAGCGAGGAACTGCTTGGCATTGTTGCGTCCCTGGCCGAGCCGGATATCGCCGTAGGAGAAGAAAGCGCCCGACTTACGGACCAGGTCGTGCTCGATGCCGAAGTCGAGCAGCTCGCCCTCGCGAGAGATGCCGGTCCCGTACTCGATGTCGAACTCGGCCTGGCGAAACGGTGCCGCCACCTTGTTCTTGACGACCTTGACCCGCGCCCGGTTGCCAACCGCCTCGGTTCCTTCCTTGAGGGTTTCGATGCGGCGGATGTCGAGGCGCTGCGAGGCGGCGAACTTCAGCGCCCGCCCTCCCGGCTGCGTCTCCGGCGAGCCGAACTGGACGCCGACCTTTTCGCGGATCTGGTTGGTGAAGAGGCAGACGGTGTTGGTGCGGTTGAGGTTGCCGGCCAGCTTGCGCATCGCCTGCGACATCAGGCGGGCCTGGAGGCCGACAGTCTGGTCGCCGATCTGCCCTTCCAGCTCTGCTTTTGGCGTCAGCGCCGCGACGGAATCGATCGCGACGACGTCGATCGCGGTCGAGGCGATCAGGCGATCGGCGATCTGCAGCGCCTGCTCGCCGAAGTCAGGCTGGGAAACGAGCAGCTCGTCGGTATCGACGCCAATTGCCCTGGCGTAGATCGGGTCCATCGCGTGCTCGGTGTCAATGAAGACACAGACTCCACCGAGCGCCTGGGCCTGGGCGATGATGTGGTAGATCAGCGTCGTCTTGCCCGAGGACTCGGGGCCGTAGATCTCAACCATCCGCCCCCGTGGCACGCCGCCGATGCCGAGCGCCAGATCGAGCGCCAGCGAGCCGGTTGGGATCGCCTCGACTGGCAGCGCGTTGTCGGTGCCGAGGCGCATCAGGATGCCCTCGCCGAACTCCCTTTTGATGCCGGTGACCGCGTTCTCTAGCGCAGCATCCTTGGCTTTTGCCTCCTTCGCCGAGGCGTCCTTCAAAGTCGTTTTCTTGTCTGCCATCTCTCTCACCTCAGCTTGACTTGGGCCAACGGGGTGTATTGCGCACCCAGTGGCTGGAGTTCGGAACGGTAGAGCGTCATCCGGACGCCACTGAACGGCTGCAACAGCTTCTGCGGGAGCTGGCCGGGAGGCTTGGACAGGCGGGCTGGCCGCCTCGAACCCCGCCCCTGCGGTCGCACCCTCGCAACGGTGACGTGAGGCCAGAAAGGGCGCTTCTCGGACTCGTAGAGTCGCTCCGACGCCAGCTTCCCCTCGAGCTCGGCCTGCAGCGTGACCGCCGCCGGCGAATCCGCCGGCAGGGCGAAAAGGCGGGCACGGCTCAGCGAGGGCTTGCCGACCGGGTCTCCCAGCTCGATTCGAGGCGAAGGGCCCCCACTCCCTTCAACGATCTCGGCCAGCCGGGGGATCTCCTTCTCTGCCCGATAGCCGAGAAAGGCCAGCGTGACGTGAAGCGCGTCGCGCCGCACGGGACGCAGGGCCGGGTCGCTCAGCTCCTCATGTCCCCAAGCCTCGATCCCCGTCCTGACCGAATCGGGTAGGTCGAGAGCGATGAACAAACGCGCCCGCGGACTCTTCAGCCTCTTCTTAGCCATCGGCCCGCCACGCTACGGCGAGCGGACGCGCAAGACAACGCATCGGTGTGAAAAGTGTGTGCCGAACAGCGCTAGAGAGGCGCCTCGCCGCCGCCTAGCAGCAGCCGCAGCAAGTGCATGCCGACCAGGGCCGAGCGCTCGCGAATGTCGGCGCGACCCCCGGGGATGACCGGATCGCGGGCGATGCTGCCCCCCTCGGCGAGACGGGCGTTGAAGCAGACGTAGCCGACCGGCTTGTCCTCCGTACCCCCGTCTGGCCCGGCGATCCCGGTGATCGAAACCGCGACGTCGGCGCCGAAACGCTCCAGGGCCCCGACCGCCATCGCCTCGGCGACCTCGGGCGAGACCGCCCCGTGGGTCTCGATCAGGCCGGCATCGACGCCGAGTAGCCCCTCCTTCGCGTCGTTCGAGTAGGCGACGACGCCGCCGGCCATATAGGCCGAGGCACCGGGGAGGTTGGTGATCCGCGCCGCCAGCAGGCCGCCGCTGCACGACTCGGCCAGGCCAAGCCGGCGCCCCTCGAGCAGGCCGGCGACCTGGGCGTCGATCGTCTCCCCATCGAGGCTGAACAGGTGGCGCTCGTGACGCTCGCGCAAGCCGGCGCGCAGCGCCTCTGCTACCGCCTCGGTCTCGGAGCGGTAGCGGACATCGACCTCGATCTCACCGCGGCGAAGGCAGGTGGTGACCTCTACCGCGGAAACCTCGGTCCCCTCGGCCTCGATCTCACGCAGGCTTTTGGCGATCTCCGACTCGGGGATGCCGAACATCCGCAGCGTGTAGCCGTGCAATGGCGTGGCCCGCGCGAGGACAGCCTGCACCGGCTCCGTGGCCATCGCCGTCGGCCACATCGGCTGAAGCTCGCGCGGCGGGCCGGGCAGGACGATGACCACGCGACCGTCGGCGGGCACCACCAGGCCCGGCGCGGTTCCGACCGGGTCGAGCGCGATCGAGCCCTCCGGCACCATCGCCTGCTTGCGATTCGCCACGCGCAGCGCCTCCGCGTCAACTTTGACTCGTTTCGCGAAGACGCTCAGGATGGCGGCGATCTTCTCCTCCATCCCCTCGTCGAGGACAAGCTCGCGCCCGGCGAAGCGCGCGACGACCTCCGCGGTCAGGTCGTCCGCGGTCGGCCCCAGTCCGCCCGAGGTGACGATCAGGTCCATCCCCTCGGCCGCCATGAAGCGGAGCGCTGCCGCCAGATCGTCCGGCCGGTCGCCGACGACGAGGATGTGAGCCACCTCGATGCCCAGCTCGGCCAGTCGCTCGGAGATCCAGGGACCGTTACGGTCCGCGATCCGGCCGGTCAAGACCTCGGTCCCGGTAACCACCGCCCCCGCCCTCACCTGAGCCGCCCCCGGACGCGGACGCAAATCCCTGTCCATATCTGATGCTTCAGGCATTTGCGGAGCAGAGGAGGCGGAGTCCGGCCTCACAGGCAGGTCGGCCTTTCACTGTCATCGAGCGGTTCGAGCTCGCCGCCCTCGCCGATCGCGTAGCCGATCGGACTTGACGTCACTGGGATTTCCGCTTCCTTGCCGTCGATCCTCATCGAGACCTCACCATTGCCAAAGGAGACGGTGAAGCTACCGGAGCGGAAGGGACCCTCCTCCGCTCCTTCGGTGAGGATCTGACCGTCGACCAGCGGTTCCCCCTGGCCGTCGAGCACGCAGACCCAGACTTCCGCGGTGGCGGCCAGCTCGAGCGAGAGTCCCGGTTGCGGAGCCTGGGCCGGTGGCGGGACCTCAACCGGTTCCTCGGCCTTGCCGACCCCGCTGGGCTCACGGTCAACTGTCATCGCTGGATCCTCGTCACCGGTGAAGAGGCCGATGCCGATGATCAGCCCAATGAGCCCCAACACCACGGCCGCCGCGACTACGCGGCCGCTTGCCTGCGACCGCGGAGCGGTGGAACGACGGATCGCCGCTCCGGCATCGGCGCTCGTTGGCGCCGCCGCAACGCTGCGCCGGTAGTCGTCGGCGAGCCGCTCGCCATCAAGCCCCAGGTAGGAGGCGTAGGTGCGAATGAAGCTGCGCACGTACACGTCGCCCGGCAGTACGTCCCAATCCTCACTCTCGATCGCTCGCAGGTAGCGAATCCGAATCCGGGTCGCAACTTCGACCTCGGAAAGATCGACTTTGCGGCGATTTCTCGCCTCGCGAAGGGTCGCTCCAATCCCTATGTCCACACGGACATTGTGCTACTCGGGCACAACCGCGGGACGATCTGCCTCTGAGTCCTTGCTCGCAGGGCTCTCGCCTCCACCGATCACCCGTGACAAGTCCGCCTGGGTGATCAGCACCTGACGCGGCTTCGATCCCTCGTAGCCAGAGATCACCCCACGCCGCTCGAGCATGTCGATCAGGCGCCCGGCGCGGGTGTATCCCACACGGAGGCGGCGCTGGATCATCGAGACGGATGCGGTCTCGGTCTCGACCACGAGCCTGATCGCGTCGTCGAGCAGATCGTCGCTGTCGGGGTCGAAATCCCCATTGCCCTCCCCCAGGCCCTTCTCCTCGTGCACCTCGAGCAGCTCGGCCTCGAACTCCGGTTCTCCCTGTTTGGCCCAGTGCTTGGTGATCCGGGCGATCTCCTCCTCGGTAACGAAGGCGCCCTGGATCCGGGCCAGCTTCGAACTGCCCGCGCCGCGGAAGAGCATGTCGCCCTGGCCGAGCAGCGCCTCAGCGCCGCCTTGGTCGAGAATCACCCGTGAGTCGGTCTGCGAGGAGACGGCGAAGGCGATCCGGGCCGGGATGTTGACCTTGATCGTGCCGGTGATGATGTCGGTCGAGGGGCGCTGGGTCGCCAGCACCAGGTGAATCCCGGTAGCGCGCGACTTCTGCGCCAGGCGGATGATCGAGTCCTCGACCTCGGCCGGCGCCACCATCATCAGGTCCGCGAGCTCGTCGATCACGCAGAGGATGTGCGGCAGCGGCGCTTCGCCCGCCTTGGCGCGGGCGCGATTCAGCTCAGCCAGATTGCGGCAGCGCGCTTCGCCCATGATCCCGTAGCGGCTCTCCATCTCGCCGATCAAGTTGGCGAGCACGTTGGCGGCGAGACGCGGTGAGGTGACGACCGGAGTCAGCAGGTGAGGGACGTTCTCGTAGTGGTTGAGCTCGACCTGCTTGGGATCGACCAGGACGAGGCGGGCCTCGTTGGGGGAAGCCTGCATCAGGATCGAGGAGAGGATCGCGTTGACGCACCCCGACTTGCCTGAGCCGGTGGTACCGGCGACGAGGACGTGTGGCATCTTCGCCAGGTCGGTCCAGACCGCGTTGCCGTCGATCCCGCGGCCGAGCCAGGCAACCAGCGGTGAGGTCTTCTCTGGCCGCCCGGCGTAGATGTCGCCGAGCCGGACGATACGGCGACGCGTGTTCGGCACCTCGACACCGACGGCCTGCTTACCCGGGATCGGCGCCAGGATGCGGATGTCGGTCGAGGCGAGGGCGTAGGCAAGGTCGTTGGCCAGCTCGGTCACCTTCTTCACCTTGGTGCCAGGGGCCAGACGCAGCTCGTAGCGGGAGACGTGCGGGCCGCTGACGATCCCGACCATCTTCGCCTCGACCCCAAAGTGGCCCAGCGTCTCGACCAGCTTGCGGCTAATCGCCTCGTGATCGCGCGGGTCGGGACCTTTGTCCGCGCGACCCTTCTCCAGCACCTTGGCGGGCGGTGGCCGGTAATCGATCTCCTCTGAGGTGGTGACACCGCGCTTTGCCCCCATCGGGGTGAGGGCGGGCGCCTCTGCCTCGGCAGCCGCATCCAGAGGTTCGGAATCGGCGACGACCTCGTCCTCTTCGTCCTCCACTTCATCCAGCTCCGCGAAGTCCTGGGTGACGGTCTCGGCCGGCTCATCCCCGTTCTCGGCCATTGCGATCGTCGGCTCGAAGGCGTCGTCTTCCTCGGGGTAGGCGCTCATCACGTCGGTCGGCCCCGCCTGCGTCTCGAAGGCGTAGGTCTTTTCCTCCCGCCGATCCTGGCGGCTTCTGGCAACCGTCTGGGCGACGCCGTGGCCGCCAACGAAGATCCGTCGCAATCCGCGGCCGATCCCGCGGAAGAGGGACGAGATCGACGTCCCGGTGACGATCAGGGCGCCGGCAACCAGCATCAGGACGGTCGCGATTCGCGCTCCCACCGCGCCGAACAGGTACTCGAGCCCGGTCTCCACCCCGTACCCGACCTTCCCCCCGTCCCAGCCGAAGAAGAGCACGAAACACAGGTAGACGCCCGAGGCGATCAGGAGCAACCCGATCAAGTCCAGGTGCCGTTGCCCCAGCCCTTCGGGAAGGCGAAGCTTCGGTCGCCGCACCTTGGCAGCCTTCGCCTTGCCTTTACGCCGCGGCGCTTTACCGCGCTTCTTGCGCACGAACATGAGCCACGCTTCGACGCAGAGGCGCCTACCCCTGCGCGTTCGCTGTTTATGGGGCACAGCACCACTAACAGCGAACGCGCCTGGCGGCTGGGCCTAAATTCACGCTAAATATCCGCTGAGCGACGCAGGCGCCTCTCTAACATCGTGGCGATGCTGACGACCGACAGCGAAGCCGGCGGGGGCCGCGTCCTCGTCGTCGAGGATGACGCCGAGATCGCCGAGGTGCTGCGCCGCTCGCTGCGCAAGGAGGGCTATGAGGTGCGGCTCTCCGGCGACGGGATCGACGCCCTCGACGCAGCCGAGGCGTTCGTCCCGGACCTGGTCGTGCTCGACCTGGGTCTCCCCCGCCTCGACGGGATCGAGGTGTGCAGGCGGCTGCGCGCCCAGAACGACGTCCCGGTTCTGATGCTGACGGCGCGGGCCGAGACGGAGGATCGTGTCAGCGGCCTCGACAGCGGCGCCGACGACTACCTGGTCAAGCCCTTCGAGCGCCAGGAGCTGCTGGCGCGGATCCGCGCCCTGCTGAGACGGCGCCCGCCGCGCGGCGCCGCCGTGCTGCAGGTGGGCGACCTGCTGCTCAACCCGGACTCGCGCGAGGCGCGCCGCGGCGAGCGGGAGATCGAGCTGACCAACCGCGAGTTCGAGCTGCTCGAGTACCTGATGCGCAACGAGCGCCTCGTCGTCTCCCGCCAGCGCCTGCTCGACGAGGTCTGGGGGTACGACCCGATGGCCGCCACCAACACGATCGACGTCTTCGTCTCGAACTTGCGGCGCAAGCTGGAGGAAGGCGGCGAGTCGCGGCTCCTCCACACGAAGCGCGGCGCCGGCTATGTCCTCAGGGCGTAAACGCTCGAGGCTGGCGAGGCCCGGCAACTGGCCGGTGCGCTGGCGCATCGCCGCCGCCTCCGCCGGGCTGACCCTGGTGATCCTGCTCGTCTTTGCCGCGGTGATCGGCAGCGTCGCGACGCAGCGTATTCGCGACGACTTCAACGGCGAGATGAACAGCGCCGTGCAGACACTGGCCGCCGAGCTGCGCATCGTCGATACGCCGACTGGCTCCCTGCTGCTCGAAGGTCCCGGCCTCGACGACTTCGTCCTTCCCAACGACGCGTCGGTGCGCGTCTTCGATGCAGGTGGCACTCTGCTCACAGCAAGCGAAGGCGCCGGCAACCTCGGATCGCCGCTACCGGGCACGGTCGAGCGCGACGGGATGCGGGTGACGACTGCGGGAATCAACAGCGGCAGCGGCACGCTGACCGGCTACGTGCAGTACGGGCGCAGTCTCGCGCACGTCGACTCGACAGTCGAGCGGCTCTGGCTCTTCATCGCGGCCGGTGTGCTCGGCGGGGCCATGCTCGCCAGCCTCGCCGGCTTCGTGGTCGCCTCCCGCGCGATGCGCCCGATCGCCGCGTTGACGGCGAGCGCTCGCCAGATCGCCACCACGGGAGACCCGTCGAGCCACATGCCCAAGCCCCGTGCCGACGATGAGGTCGGCGAGCTGACCCGGACCCTGGAGCAGATGCTGCGTTCCCTCGATGCGGCACGCAGCGAGCGCGAGGCGGCGCTGCAAAAGCAGCGTGAGTTCGTCGCCGACGCCTCGCACGAGCTGCGCACCCCGCTGACCAGCGTTCTTGCCAACCTCGAGCTGCTGGAGGCCTCGCTGCGCTCGCCGCAGCATGGCGAAGACGCCACGATGGTCGCGTCGGCGCTGCGTTCCTCCCGCCGTATGAGCCGCCTCGTGGCCGACCTGCTGCTGCTCGCCCGCGCCGACGCCGGCCGCCCCAGCGCAAGGCATCGCTGCAATCTGGCCGAAATCTGCCGTAACGCGGCAGCCGAGGTCGCTCCCTTCCTCGGCGATCGCGGTCTCGAGATCGAAGCCGACGGATCGCTTTACGTCGACGGCAACGAGGATGAACTCCACAGGATGGTGCTCAACCTCCTCGACAACGCCGCCCGCCATACCCCCGCCACCTCCATCATCCAGCTCCGACTTCACGCCAAGGACCAGGAGGCAGTACTAGAGGTCTCCGACGACGGCCCCGGCATTTCTGAGGACCTACGCGCCCACATCTTCGACCGCTTCGCCCGCGGCGACGGCACAGCCGACACCGCCAGCAACACCGGCACCGGTCTAGGACTAGCCATAGTCCGCGCCGTAGCCACATCCCACGGCGGCTCCGCCGAAGCCACCGAGTCTCCCGCCGAGGGAGCTTTGTTCCGCATCCGCGTCCCCCTAGCGCACTCCGCTCGGGCGGGTGGCTCCGGGGGAGAGGCCGAGAACGAAGACCTCGCCCGCAGGCCTCTCCCCCGGAGACAGGCCCCGCCTGCCGGAGGCTTTTAGGGACGCTTTAGCGACCCGAGGTACGTTCCCCCGCGGACGAGACACATGGCCCGCCGGGATCTCCCCAATAGTCCCGGCGGGCCTTTTTAGATCCCGAGCGGGCTCAAACCTCGACCACGACCGGCAGGATCATCGGTCGGCGGCGCAGCTTCTCGTAGACGAGCCCGGCGATCGCATCGTGGAGGTCTTCCTGGATCAGGTGCAGCTCGCGCCTGCCCGCCTCGGCCGCCTCCTCGAGCGAGTCCTCTACCACGTCGCCCAGCTCGCCGACCAAGGCATCGGCCTCGGCCGCAAAGCTGACCCCGCGGAAGATGACCTCGGGGTCGGCGACGACGCTGCCGTCGTCGGAGGAGATCGTCGCGACGACGATGAAGATGCCGTCGGCGGAGATTTCGCGGCGGTCGCGCAGGGCCACGTCGTCCGGCTCGCCGACGTTGACCCCGTCGACGAAGATCACTCCCGCGTGCACGTCCTCGCCGAAGCGGGCCCCGTTCGCGTCGAGCTCCAAGGGCAGGCCGTTGCGGCCCTGGAAGACGCACTCCGGGTCGATGCCGACCGAGTGGGCGAGCTCGGCGTGCAGTCGCAGCCGCTGGTGGTCGCCGTGGATCGGCATCACGTAGCGAGGTTTGGTCAGGTTGAGCATCAGCTTCAGCTCCTCCTGCCAACCGTGCCCCGAAGCGTGGATCGGCGCGTCCTTTGCCGTCACCACAGAGGCGCCGATCTCGTAGATACGGTCGATCGTCTCGTTGACGGCGCGCTCGTTGCCGGGCACCGGCGTCGCCGAGAAGACCACGGTGTCGCCCGAGTGCAGCTCGACGTCGCGATGGTCGTTGTTGGCCATCCGGCGCAGCGCCGAGAGCGGCTCGCCCTGGCTGCCGGTCGAGATCACGACGATCTTGTCATCGGGAAAGCTCTCGATCTCGCGCGGCTGGATGAAGAGGCCGGAAGGCGCCTCCGCGATCCCCAGGTTGGAGGCGATGTTGAAGTTCTTGCGCATTGAGCGACCGACCAGCGCCACCCGACGGTCCAGCTTGATCGCCGCGTCGATCACCTGCTGGACGCGGTGGATGTTGGAGGCGAAGGAGGTGACGATGATCCGTCCCTTGCAGCCCGCGAAGGTCTCGAGCAGAGCCGGGCCGACGCTCGACTCCGAAGGCGCGATCCCGGGGCGATCGGCGTTGGTCGAGTCGCCACAAAGCAGCAACAGGCCGTCGCGCCCAAGCTCAGCGAGCCGGGTGATGTCGGCGGGCCGTCCGTCGACGGGGGTCTGGTCGAACTTGTAGTCGCCGGTCATCAACATCGTGCCCAGCTCAGTCGTCAACAGCACCCCACGCGCGTCGGGGATCGAGTGCGAGAGGTGGACCAACTCCAGCTCGAACGGACCCAGCTTGACTTTCTCGCCAGCCGGCAGCTCCTCCAGCGGCGCGTCCTTGAGCTTGTGCTCGTCCAGCTTCGAGCGGACCATGCCGATCGTCAGCAGGCCCCCGTAGATCACCGGCGGTAAACCGATCTCGCGCAGCACGTAGGGCAGGGCGCCGACGTGGTCCTCGTGCCCATGGGTGAGGACGATCGCCTCGATGTCGTCGGCGCGGTCGCGCAGGTAAGAGAAATCAGGCAATACGAGGTCGATGCCGAGCATCTCTGCGGTCGGGAACATCAGCCCGGTGTCGACGACGATGATGCGGCCGTCGTACTCGACCACGGTCATATTCTTGCCGATCTCGCCCAGGCCGCCGAGCGGCAGGACTCGCAGCTTGGATCCAGCCACTACTGATTCACCGGGGTCTGGCCGACGCTCTCCAGCGCCGCCCGTACGGCGTCGCGCTGCTCCTCATCGGCGCGGACGAGTGGTAGCCGCAGGCCGCCGGAGGGGATCAGGCCGATCATCTCCAACGCCGCCTTGACCGGGATCGGGTTGGTCGTCACGCCCATCGCGTCGTAGACCTGCCGCAAGCCGCTGTCGATCTCGCGTGCCCGCTCCAGGTCACCCGCCTCGGCGGCGTCCCACATTTCCCGCATCTGCGGCCCGATCAGGTGGGAGGCGACGAGGATGCCGCCGGCGCCACCGAGCTCGAGCGTTCTCAGGAAGACGTCGTCGTTGCCGGCCAGCAGCCCCAGGCCCTCGATCTGCTGCAGATCGTCGTTGTTGGCCTGCTTGACCGCGACCAAGTTGTCGATCTCGGCCAGCTCGGCGAGCAGCGAAGGCGGCACGTTGACAACCACCCGTGAGGGGATGTTGTAGGCGATCACCGGTATCCGCGGAGCGGCCGCGGCGACCGTTTCGAAGTGAGCGACGATCCCCGCCGGGTTCGGCTTGTTGTAGTAGGGAGTGACGACGAGCGCCGCGTCGGCGCCCATCTCGGCCGCGGTCTTGGTCAGTTCGACCGAGTGCCGGGTGTCGTTTGTGCCGGTTCCGAAGGCGAGCAGCACCTCGTCGCCGACCTCCTCGCGCACCGCCTCGAGCAGCTTGAACCCCTCCGGGTCAGTGACGGTGGCCGACTCGCCGGTGGAGCCGCAGAGGACGAGCCCGTGCGACCCGTTCGCGACTAGGTGCGCGGCGAGCTTGCGCGCCGCCACGAAGTCGACCGCGCCGCTCTCGTCGAAGGGCGTCACCATCGCCGTTATTACGCCTCGAATCTGCTGCATCGGGCCAGGGTATCGCGGCGAACTCAGAGCAGCTTCTCTAGTCCGACCGTGAAACGGTCGGACAACTCGCCAACCTTGCGCACGGCGAGCAGCACGCCGGGCATGAAGGAGCGACGGTCGATCGAATCGTGACGCAGCGAGAGCGTCTGGCCCTCGCCGCCGAAGACGACTTCCTGGTGGGCAACGAGGCCGGGCAGGCGCACCGAGTGGATCGGCTCGTGGACGTTGCCGCCGGCATCGCGAATCAGCTCGGCGGTGCGCTTCGCCGTCCCAGAGGGCGCGTCGAGCTTGCGGTCGTGGTGCAGCTCGATGATCTCGCACTCCGGCATGTGACGGGCGATCGCCTGCGAGACCTCCATCAGCAGCACGGCCCCAATCGCGAAGTTTGGAGCGACGAAGCAGTTGGCCTCACCCGGGGCGCCCTCGGCCACCCCGCGCAACGCCTCCAGGTCGAAGCCAGTGGTCCCAACCACGACGTGCACTCCCGCCTCGAGGCAGGTGGTGGCGTTGGCCAGCGCGGTGTCCGGGGTGGTGAAGTCGACGACGACGTCGGCGTCGCCGAGCACCTCGCCCAGCTCTACGCCAAGCGCCGGGTCGGCCTTCGCCGCAAGCTCGGTGTCGGAGGCGCCCTCCACGGCCTCGCAGACAGCCTGGCCCATCCGCCCGGCGGCGCCGGATACAGCGACCCGGATCACGCCGCGAGCAGCTCCTCGTTAACAGGCCCCAGCGCGTCACGGAAACGATCCTCGTCGCGTCCGATGCAGGCGGCGGAGAGTCGCTCGGGGCCGTACAGCTCGGTGGCGAGCGCGGTCAGGTCCTCAACCGTCACCGCGTCAACCTTGGCCAGCATCTCGTCGAGGCTGTCGATCGGCAGGCCGAACAGCGTCGCGCGGGAGATCCGCGTCATCCGCGCCGCGGTCGACTCCGAGGAGAGCACGAGACGCCCCTTGACGCTCTCCTTGGCCCGGCCTAGCTCCTCGGCCGAGACCGGCTCGCCGCGCAACCGCTTCAGCTCTGTGCCGATGATCGAGCAGACCTGCTCGACGTTCTCCTCGCGGGTGCCGACATAGGCGGCGACCATCCCTGCGTCGGTGTACTGCTCGTTGTAGGAGCCCACCGCGTAGGCGAGGCCGCGCTTCTCACGGACCTCGCGGAAGAGCCGCGACGAACTGGTGCCGCCAAGGATCGAGTCGAGCACCGCGAGCGCGTAGCGCCGCTCGTCGTCCCGGGTCAGGCCGGGAGCGCCGAAGCAGATGTGGTACTGCTCGGTGTCCTTGCCATAGAAGTGCAAGCGCGCAGAGTCCTCGGCGCCCTCCGAATTACCGTTGACGGTCCCCCCCGGTGCGGGCGAGACCAGTCGCTCCGCCAGCCCGGCGATTCGCTCGTGATCGACGTGGCCGGCGGCACCGACGACGATGTTGGCGCCGGTGTAGCGGTCGCCGTGGTAGGCCTCGATCTCCGGAACCGGGATCGAGGCAATCACCTCGGCCTCTCCCAGCACCCGCCGGCCGAGCGGATGCTCACCGAAGACGGCGCCGGCGAGGATGTCGTGGACGCGGTCCTGCGGCTCGTCCTCGTACATCGCGATCTCCTCCAGTACCACCTCGCGCTCGGAGTCGACCTCCGGGTAGGTGGGCGCCAGCAGCATCTCCGCCAGCAAGTCGAAGACCTCCTCGGTGTGCTCATCGAGGAAACGAGCGTGCAGGTGGGTGGTCTCCTTGCCAGTGGCGGCGTTGACCGAGGCGCCGAGGCCGTCGAAGCGCTCGGAGATCTCGATCGCCGAGAAGCGTGGCGTGCCCTTGAACAGCAGGTGCTCGAGGAAGTGCGAGACCCCGGCCAGCGCCGGGGTCTCGTCACGCGATCCGGTTCGAACCCAGAGCCCGAGGGCAACCGAGCGCACCGAGGGAACCTCCTCGGTGACGACCCGGACGCCCGAGCCGAGCTCGGTTGTTCGCGGCTCTACCAACGTCAGCGTCGCTCGCGGTCGCCGCCCTCGCGGCGCCGCCGCCCGTCGCGACCGCCACGATCGCCGCCGTTGCGACGTCCACCGTCGCCGCCGGAGCCGACCGCGGCCAGCTCCTCCGGGCTCTTGCCCGCGATCGAAGGGTCGTCGCTGAGGCGCAGGCCGATCCGCCCACGCTCGCGATCGACCTCGACCACGGTGACGTCGATCTCCTCTCCGGAGGTCAGCACGTCGTCGACGGAGTCGACCCGCTCGCCCGGCTTGACGTTGGAGATGTGGAGCAAGCCGTCGGTGCCCTTGACCAGCTCAACGAAAGCGCCGAAGGTGGTCGTCTTGACGACCTTGGCGGCCTCGTATCGATCGCCGACTTCGGCCTCCTTGGTCATCGACTGGATCCGCGCTACACAGGCTTCGACCAGTTCGCCGGTCGGTGCGTAGATCCGGATCGTGCCGTCGTCCTCGACGTCGATTTCAGCTTCGAACTCCTCGCAGAGAGCGCGGATTGTTTCCCCGCCCTTGCCGATGACGGCGCCGATCTTCTCCTGATCGATCTTGATCGATTCGATCCGTGGCGCGTGCTTGGAGAGCTGCTCGCGCGGCCCGTCGATCGCCTCGGCCATCTTGCCGAGGATGAACTGGCGGCCTTTGTTGGCCTGCTCCAGCGCATCGGTGAGGATCTCGAAGGTGACACCGGTGATCTTGATGTCCATCTGCAGGGCGGTGATGCCCTCCGCGGTGCCGGCGACCTTGAAGTCCATGTCGCCGAGGTGATCCTCGACGCCGGCGATGTCGGTGAGGACGATGTAGTCGTCGCCCTCCTTGATCAGGCCCATCGCCACGCCGGCGACCGGAGCCGAGACGGGGACGCCGGCTGCCTGCAGCGCCATCGAGGAGGCGCAGACCGAGCCCATCGAGCTCGACCCGTTCGACTCCAGTGTCTCGGAGACAACCCGGATCACGTAGGGGAAGTCCTCCTCGTTGGGAATCGTCGCCACCAGCGCCCGCTCGGCCAGCGCACCGTGGCCAATGTCGCGGCGCTTCGGGCCGCGCATGAAGCCGGCCTCCCCAACCGAGAAGGGCGGGAAGTTGTAGTGGTGCCAGAACTTCTTCGAGGTCTCCAGGCCGAGCGTGTCGATGCGCATGTCCATGCGCGTGGTGCCCAGCGCGGCGTTGGAGAGGATCTGTGTCTCGCCGCGAGTGAAGAGCGCCGAGCCGTGCACGCGCGGGGAGATGTCGACCTCGCACTCGATCGGCCGAATCTCGTCCTGGGCGCGGCCGTCGGGGCGCTTCTTGTCGACGGCGATCGCCTTGCGGATGGTGTCCTTCTCGATCGAGCCGAAGGCGGCCTTGACCTCAGCAACTCGCACGTCGTCGACCTCTCCGTCATCGTCCGCGAGGGCGTACTTGCCGACCACCTCGTCCTTGACTTTGTCGATTGCCTCGTAGCGCTCGAGCTTGCCCTCAGTGGCGATCGCATCAATTAGAGCCTGGCCGTGAGAGGAGCGGATATCGCTGATCAGGCTCTCGTCGATCTTGGGGGCCTCGACCTCGATCTTCTCCTTGCCGGCCTTCTTCTGCAGCTCTTCCATCGCCGCGGTCAGCTTCTTGATCTCCGAGTGGGCGATGTCGAGCGCGTCGAGGATCTCCTGCTCGGTGACGCCGTTGGCGCCGGCCTCGACCATCAGGATCGCCTCGTCGGTGCCGGCGACGATCAGGTCGAGCTCGAGCTCGGCCAGGTCCTCCTCGGAGGGATTGACGACGAAGTCGCCGTCGAGCTTGCCGATCCGCACCGCGCCGACGTGGGCGGCGACGGGGACCGGGGAAATCGCCAGCGCCGCCGAGGCGCCGTTCATCGCGAGGATGTCGTAGGGGTGGACCTGGTCCACCGACATCGGGATCGCAACGAGCTGGGTCTCGTAGTGCCAGCCCTTGGGGAAGAGCGGTCGGATCGGGCGGTCGATCATGCGCGCGGTCAGCGTCGCCTTCTCGCCCGAACGGCCCTCGCGACGGAAGAACGAGCCTGGGATCTTGCCCGCGGCGTACATCCGCTCCTCGACGTCGACGGTGAGGGGAAGAAAGTCCACGTCGCGAAGGTTTCCGACGGTCGCGGTGCACAGCACCATCGTGTCGCCGGCCTGGACTACGACCGCGCCACCCGCCTGCTTCGCGAGCTTGCCCGTCTCGAAGGAAATCTGGCTGTCGCCGACATCCGCCGAAACGCGGCTTACGTCAAACATGCTCATTTAGTTGTTACCTCCAACCGCCCGGATGGCGGCATTCGCATTCAGAACTCTCGTTCTCTTTCGCCAGGGAGACTACAGGGCGCTATCTGCGCAGGCCCAGCTCGGCGACCAGCGAACGGTAACGCTCGAGGTTCTTGCGCTCGAGGTAGCGCAGCATGCGGCGGCGCTTGCCGACCAGCATCAGCAGGCCACGCCGCGAGTGGTGGTCCTTGGCGTGCGTGCGCAGGTGCTCGGTCAGGTCGTTGATCCGCTCGGTGAGCAGGGCAATCTGGACCTCGGCCGAGCCGGTGTCGCCGTCGGCGCGGCCGTACTTGCCGATCAGCTCTGACTTTTTCTCCGTGGTCAGCGTCATTCGCGGCCTGACGCTAGCACAGGACCTCGCCCCCGATCAGGAGGCCGGAGGGGCCGGTATGCCGCTCGCTCGCAACTCGTCGATGGAGACGCTGCCGCTGACGCCGCAAGGTCGGCCCTCCTCCCGCGCAAAACGTTCGCGGGGGTGTCCCATCCCTTCCCTGCGGCCGGTGAGACCGAGCTGGGGTAGCTGGTGTCCGCCGAGCGTTTTGCGCGGGAGGAGAACGACGCTCGGGGCGACAGCACTTGACCGCCTCGACGACGAGTTGCGAGCGAGGTGGACATCGGCTGCCCCAGCTCGGACGCATCGGTTCAGGGCTGTTGGAAGGTCCCGCAAACGCGGCGCGCGTCCTGGACGTCGATCTTCATCTGGGCGATCAGCTCCTCGACCCCGGCGAAGCGCTTCTCGCCGCGCAGGCGGGAGACGAAGGCAACCCTCATCTCGGTCCCGTAGAGGTCTTCCTCGCGGTCGATCAGATAGGTCTCGATCAGCACCCCCCTGCCACTCTCGAAGGTCGGCCGCACGCCGACGTTGACGGCTGCCGGGACGCCGTTGGCGAAGGCCGCGTAGACGCCGTGCCCGGGGATCGCGAGACGGTCGTCGGGGACGATGTTGGCAGTCGGGAAGCCAAGCGTGCGCCCGCGCTGGTCTCCCTCGACGACCGTGCCCTCGACCATGAAGGGCGCGCCGAGACAGCGCCGCGCCGCCTCCATCTCCCCCGCCGCCACGAGCGCCCGGATCCGAGTCGAGGAGACCGCCTCGCCGTCGACCTCGACCAGGGGCACGACCCGGGTCTCGAACTCGGAGTGACTGGCGAGCATCTTCGGATCGCCCTGGGCTTTGGCTCCGAAGCGGAAGTTCTCGCCCACCGAGACGCGCTCGGCACCGAGCCGCTCAACCAGGACCCGCTCGACGAAGTCCTCGGCGCTCCGCGCGGCGAACTCGCGGTCGAAGGGGATCACGACCAGCTCGTCGACCCCCAGGCCCTCGATCACGTCGCGCTTGACGCTGAAGGGCATGATCAGCTTCGGCAGCGCCGTCGGGTGCAGGATCTCGAGCGGGTGGGGGTCGAAGGTGAGCACGGTGTCGGCGGCGTCGATCACCTCCTGGTGACCACGATGGACGCCGTCGAAGGTCCCGATCGCTACGTGGCGCGGCCGTTTCTCGGCATCCGGCAGCGAGGTCACCTCGATGTTCATCCTCAACGCATCCCCTCTGCCACCGCCGGCACCAGCTCGGCAACCTGGTCCATTCCCAGCTCCGCTCCCGCTTGCCCGACCTCGAACGGGCCGACCGCCGTCCGGCGCAGCTCCGCGCAGTAGGCGTCGCCGAGCGTCTCGATCAGGGTCCTGACGTAGGTCCCCGTCGAGCACTCGATCTCGTAGGTCGCGGTTTCCGCGTCGCCGCTAAGCAGATCTGCGCGGTAGACCTCGATCTCCCTCTCCGGCGTCTCGATCGTCTCCCCGCGGTGGGCCTTGCGGTAGAGCCTCTCTCCCCCCACCCGCACCGCCGAGGTCATCGGCACCCGCTGCCGCACCCTGCCGGTCGGCAGCTCGAGCGAGTGCGGCTTCCGGCCGGTCTCGGTCAGCTCTCCGTCCGGGTCGCCCGTGCTCGAGCGCCAGCCGAGCCTCGCCTTGGCGACATAGGTCTTCGGCAGCTCGACGAGGAAGCGCTGCAGGCGGGTCGCGCCGTCGAGCAGGACCAGGAGCAGCCCGGTCGCGAACGGGTCCAGGGTGCCCGCATGTCCGGTCTTGCAGCCGCGCTCTCGCCGTACAGCGGCAACCATGTCGTGCGAGGTTATCCCGGCCGGCTTGTCGCAGAGCAGTACGGCCCCTTCGGCGCCGGCCACACCTAGCTCCCGAGCTGGGCCGTGACCTCGCTGCAAAGAAAGGGGACCAGCTGCTCCAGCTCGAGATCGGTGGAGAAGCCGGCGGCCCGCTTGTGCCCCCCGCCACCGTGCTTGCGGGCGATCGCCGAGACGTCGACCTCGCCGTCGCTGGAGCGCAGGCTGACCTTGCGCGCCGACCGACCCCGGTCGCCTAGGTCGCGAACCAAGGCGGCGACCTTACCGCCCTCGACCGAGCGCAGGAAGTCGATCAGGCCCTCGGTCATCTCCTCGCCGGCTCCCGTCGCCTCGTAGTCGGCAGCGGTGACGTAGGCGAGGACGAGCAGGTTGTCGCAGTGGAACTGGATGCCGTCGAGGGCGCGCGAGATGAGCCGCAGCTTCTCGATCGGCACGTGCTCGTAGAGGCGGCGGTAGGTCTCGTCGACTTCCACCCCGGTGTCGATCAGCTCCGCAGCGATCCGGTGCGTGCGCGCCTTCGTGTTCTCGTACATGAACTTGCCAGTGTCGGTGACCATGCCGACGTAGAGGGCCGAGGCGATTTCCGGGGTGATCTCGGCGCCGAGCGCGACCGCCAGCTCGTAGACGATCTCGGCCGTGCAGGAGGCGTCGACGTCGACCAGGTTGACGTCGCCGAAGAGGGTGTTGTCGTGGTGGTGATCGATGTTGATCACGAGACTTCCGTCATTGGCGAGGAAGTCGACCGGCATGCGGTCGATGTTGCCGCAGTCGAGGAAGACCACGGTGCGGTCCGACATGTCCGCCGGTGGCTCGTGGAAGACCTCCTCCAACGGCAGGAAGCGGTACTCGATCGGCAGCGGGAACTCCTTCGCCGCCATGAACATCACCGAGTCCTTGCCGAGCTGGGTGAGCAGATGGTGGAGGCCGAGCAGGGAGCCGAGCGCGTCGCCGTCGGGCCCCTCGTGAGCGGTGAGCAGGAAGCGCTGGCGCGAGCGCAGCTCGGCCGCGACCTGCTCGATCCCGGACGTGGTGGCCGCCCCGCTCATCGCTCCTCGGCCTCGTCGAGCAACTGGGAGATCCGCATTCCCTGCTCGATCGTCGGGTCGTAGTGGAAGCTCAGCGTCGGCGTGCGCTTCATCCGCGTCTCGGCGGCGATCGCCGCCTGCAGCACCCCGTGCGAAGAGCGCAGGCCAGCCAGGGTCGCCTCTCGCTCCTCGTCGCTGCCCAACACGCTGACGTACACCTTGGCGGCGCGAAGATCAGGGCTTGTCTCGACAGAAGTCACGGTTACGAAGCCAATGCGGGGGTCGCTGAGCTCGCCGATCGCAGCGCCGATCACCTCCCGCAGCACCTCGTTGATGCGGCGCATTCGCGCAGTGGCCACGCGGGGCGACTATAGACGCATCGATCAGGAATCTCGCTGCGGCGTCTACTCCAGCGTCTGCTCGACCTGCTTGGTCTTGAAGAACTCGAGTACGTCGCCCTCCTTGACGTCGGCATAGCCATCGAGGACGATCCCGCACTCCTGGCCCTCCTCGACCTCCTGGACGTTGTCTTTAAAGCGTCGCAGAGAGCCGAGCTTGCCCTCCCAGATCACGGTGCCGTCGCGGATCAGGCGGACGCTGGCGTCGCGGGCGACCTTGCCCTCGGTGACGATGCAGCCGGCAATCCGGCCGACCTTGGAGGCCTTGAAAGTCTGCTTGATCTCAGCCTCGCCGAGTGTCTCCTCGACCTCGACCGCCTCCAGCAGTCCCTCCATCGCGTTGCGCAGGTCTTCGGTGATTTTGTAGATCACCGAGTAGGTGCGGATGTCGATGCCCTCGCGCTCCGCCGCGCGGCGGGCGTCGGCAAGCGGGCGCACGTTGAAGCCAATGATGATCGCGTCGGATGCTGCGGCGAGCATCACGTCGGACTCGTTGATGCCACCGGTCTGGGAGTGGATGATGTTGATACCGACCTGCTCCTGGGGGACCTTGGCAATCTCGTCCTGGAGCGCCTCTAGCGAACCGGCCACGTCGGCCTTGAGCACGATGTTGAGTTCCTTGATCTCCCCCTCCTGGACCCTGGAGAAGACCTCCTCGAGGCTGACCTTGCGCGCCTGACGACGGGCGAGGGCCTCGGTCTTGAGCCGGTTGGCGCGCTCCTGGGCGAGCTGACGGGCACGGCGATCGTTCTCGACCGCCTGCACGAACTCGCCTGCCTCGCAGACGCCGTCGAAACCGAGCACCTCGACCGGCATCCCCGGATCGGCGCTCTCGACGCGATCGCCGGTGAAGTCGTGCATCGCCCGCACCCTTCCCCACTGGGGACCGGCGACGAGGGCATCGCCAACCTGCAGCGTGCCGCGCTGAACCAGGATGCTGACGACCGGGCCGCGGCCGGGGTCCAGCTGGGACTCGATCACGGTGCCCGAGGCGGCCGCCTCGGGATTCGCTCCAAGCTCCTCGAGCTCGGAGACCAGGAGGATCATGTCGAGCAGGTTGTCGAGCCCGTCCTTCGTCTTCGCCGAGACGTCGCAGTAAACGGTGTCCCCTCCCCAGTCCTCGGGCGTGAGGCCGTCGGCGGCGAGCTCGTTGCGGACGCGGTCGGGCTGCGCCCCCTCCTTGTCGATCTTGTTGACCGCGATCAGGATCGGCACGTCGGCGGCGCGAGCGTGGTCGATCGCCTCCTTGGTCTGCGGCATCACGCCGTCATCTGCGGCGACGACGACTACGGCGATGTCGGTCACCTTCGCGCCGCGGGCTCGCATCGCCGTGAAGGCGGCGTGGCCGGGCGTGTCGAGGAAGGTGATCGTCCTCGCCTCGTGGTGCACCTGGTAGGCGCCGATATGCTGGGTGATCCCGCCGGCCTCGCCCGCCGCCACCTCGGTCTCGCGGATCGCGTCGAGCAACGAGGTCTTGCCGTGGTCGACGTGCCCCATGATCGTCACCACCGGAGGACGATCGACGAGGCTCTCCTCGGCATCCTCAAAGTCGGGCGCCTCCGACTCCTCCTCGGCTGCGGTGACGATCTCGATCTCGCGGTCGTACTCGTCGGCGATCGCCTTGATTGAGTCGTCGGTCAGGGTCTGGGTGAGCGTCGCCATCTCCCCCATCGTCATCAGCTTCTTGATCACCTCGGCGCTGCCCAGGCCGAGCAGCTCGGCGACCTCGCGCACGGTGGCCCCGGCCGGGACCTTGGTCGCCTCGGGGGCGGCGGCCTCGACTTTGGGCGGCGGCTCCTCCAGCATCGGCCGGCGGCGTCGCCCGCCTCGACGGCGCGGCGGGCGCTGCGGCGGGGGCCCGCCCATCTGATCGCGACGCGCGGCCTGTGAATCGATCACCACACGGCGGCGTTTTTTCGATCCCCCACCGGCCGCACTAGCGCCAGCGGGTTTGTCGGCGGGGCGAACGGGTGCTTTGGCCTGCGCCGCGGCAGGCGGCGCTTTGGCCTCCTGCTTGGCGACAGGTTTAGCCGGCGCGGATGGTTTCGCCGCAGCTGGGGACGCTTTCTGCTTCGTCGCCGCCGGGGCGCCACCGTCTCCCTTGGCCGCGATCGCCTTCAGCGCCGCGTCCTCATCGACACTCGAGGCGGCGGCCTTAGCCTCGATCCCAGCCGCCTTCAGCGCCGCCAGCAGCTCTTTGCTACTCAGCCCCTGAGCTTTCGCAATCTCGTGAACCCGCTTCTTAGCCACTAGGCCTGCTCTGCCTCCTCGGCGACAGCCTCGGACTCCCCGGGGGGAGCCTCCTCAGAGCTCTCGGCCGCGGGTCCTGTCGCCGCAGGGGACCCCCCACCCCCTGCGGTAGCTGAAGCTTCCTCGGGGGTGGGCCCCCCTACGGCGCCACCCGCGGCAGCAGCGTCTCCAGCTTCCTCCCCATCGACCATGGGCGGCTCTCCCGCGGTGGCAGAGTCCTCTTCAACAGCTGGTTCCTCCTCAGCCTCCGGCTCCACCTCGACGAACTCAGCCTCAGCCTTGGCTACCAGCTCGCTCACCTGCCCGTCGTCGGCCCCGGGGTCAGCCAGGATCGCCACCTCAGTCTCCGAGAGCGGCGCCAGCACGGCCATCTGGCTGGTCTCGAAGCGGCTCAGCGCCTGGTGGGTGGGCAACCCGCAGTAGGTGGAGCCGTCGATCGCGGCGTTCGGGCAGCGACGGCCGTTGGAGAGCACCGCCATGCAGCGCCCGTCGAACTGCTCCTCGCCCTCGTACTCGATATCGGCTTCTTCCTGGGAGAACTCGGACTCAGACTTGATGTCGACCCGCCAGCCGGTCAGGCGCGCCGCCAAACGGGCGTTCTGGCCGTCGCGGCCGATCGCCAGCGAGAGCTGGTCGTCAGGGACCACGACCGTTGCCTGGCGCTCCTCGTCGTCGACGATCACCTCGCGCACCCGCGCCGGCGAGAGCGCCTTGGCGACGAAGCGGGCGGGCTCGTCGTTGTGGGGGATGATGTCGATCTTCTCGCCGCGCAGCTCGGAGACGACCATCCGCACCCGCGAGCCGCGCGGGCCGACGCAGGCGCCAACGGGGTCGACGCCGTCTGCGTGCGAGATCACCGCGATCTTCGAGCGGTAGCCAGGCTCGCGGGCGACGCCGACGATCTCGACCAGCCTGTCGGCGATCTCGGGGACCTCCATCTCGAACAGGCTCTTGATCAGCTCCGGGCTGCGTCGCGAGACGACGATCGCCGGCCCTTTGGTCGAGTCGGAGACGTCGGTGATCACGGTCTTGACCCGCATCCCGTGGTCGTAGCGCTCGTTGTAGACCTGCTCGGACTTGGGCAGCAGCGCCTCGACCCGCTCGCGCAGCTGGACCAGCGTGTAGCGCTTGTCGGACTGCTGGATGATTCCGGTGACCAGCTCGCCGACGCGGTCTTTGTACTCCTCGAACATCATCATCCGTTCGGCCTCGCGGATCCGCTGCAGGATCACCTGCTTGGCGGTCTGGGCAGCGATCCGGCCGAAGTCTTCGGGGGTGACGTCTTTGGTCGTGATCTGGTCCTCGTAAGGGGCGATCATCTCCGGATCGAGCTCGGGCTCCTCGGGCTCGCGCAGCTCGCCGGTCTCGGGATCGATCTCGCGCTCTTCCCCCTCCTGCGCCTCCGCCGCCTCGGCGAGCAGCTTCTCCTCCAGCTCCGGGGGCAGGATCAGTTCGAAGACCCGGAAATCGCCGGTTTCGTGGTCGAGGTCAACGCGGGCGTACTTGGCGGCGCCGGGCGTCTTCTTGTAGGCAGAGAGCAGGGCGTCCGCGAGCGCGTCCATCAGCTTGTCGGCGGAGATGCCCTTCTCTTGCTCGAGGGCCTTGACCGCCTCGACTATCTCCTTGCTCACGGCTGCTCCTTTTCGGTGGCGGGGGGCTCGGGACGGCGATACTTCGGGCCCGGAGAGGAAACCTCCAGCGCGTAGTCCACCCGCAGGTGATTGAGATGCTTCGTCACCCGCTCGCAGAGCGCCAGGTCGACACCGCCCGGATGGTCGATGAAGAGGCGCAGCGTCTCGTTGCCCGGCTGCTCAAGGGCGACCAGGTCGAGTTCAGAATCGAGCTCGACGAGCTGTTGCTGGATGCTGTCTTTGAGGTCTGCCATGCGGGTCTCGTGCGGGGTTTGGGCCGAAAAAAAAGTGGGCAAGGCCCACTTCTCGTACACATCGGTATCGAAAAAGCTTGTAGCGAGTATAGCCCGCGGCGTCAGTGGAGGGGCGGCAATCCCCTCGCCCGGACAAGCGCTGAGCTAATTAGCTCAGCGCTTTGAGTATCCGCCCGTTCGAGGGGATTGCCGCCCCTCCTCACGGAGCGAACTCACCCGATCCAGGATTGCGTCGGCGATTGTGTCCTTCGAGGCCTTTGCTACTGGCGTCTCGGTCGTGGCGTCGATCAGGGTGACTGCGTTTTGGTCGCTCTCGAAGCCGATGCTGGGGTCGGAGACGTCGTTCAGGACGATCAGGTCGGCGTTCTTGCGGGTCAGCTTCTCGCGAGCGCGATCGACGTCGTTGCCGTGTTCGGCGGCGAAGGCGATGATCGTCTGCCCCTCTCCCCTGCCCGCCCCAAGATTGGCGAGTATGTCCTCGGTGGGCTCCAGGTGGAGGTCTAGGGCGGCCTGGCGCTTCAGCTTGCCCGTGGCGGGATCGGCGGTGCGGAAGTCGGCTGGGGCCGCTGCCATCAGGAGGATCTGGGCGTCGGTGAACTCGGTGCGGGCGGCCTCGGCTAGCTCGGCGGTCGTCTGGACGTCGATGCGGCGCACGCCGGCCGGCTCCGGCAGCGAGACGTTGGCGGCGATCAGGGTGACATCGGCTCCACGGCGGGCCGCCGCCGCCGCCAGCGCGATGCCCATGCGACCGCTGGAGCGGTTGCCGATAAAGCGAACCGGGTCGATCGGCTCGTGGGTGCCGCCGGCGGTGACCAAGAACGCGCAGGCCGTCCCAGGGGCGCTGACCCGCGGGAAGCTTCGCTTCGATGCGGGCCAGCAGCCGTGCCGGGTCGGGAAGGCGGCCGCGGCCGTGCTCACCGCGCGACGCCAGGGCGCCCTCCTCCGGCTCGATTACCTCCACCCCGCGCTCGCGCAGGGTCGCCAGGTTCGCCTGCGTCGCCGCGTCGGCGTACATGCGGTCGTTCATCGCCGGCGCGACCAGCCGCGGGGCGGCACAGGCCAGGAAGGAGGTTGTCAGCATCGAGTCCGCGACCCCAGCGGCGAGCTTGGACATGGTGTTGGCGGTGGCGGGAGCGACCAGGTAGGCGTCGCAGTTGGCGGCCAGCTCGAGGTGCCCGATCGGGTCGTGCTCAGGGCGAGGGTCTCCGGGAAAGCTGCCGCGCAGAGGATCCCGCTCGAACTCGGAGACGAGGACGGAGGCGCCGACGATGCCCTCGAAGGAGGCGGCGCCGACGAAGCGGGTCGCCCCCTCGGTCATCAGCACCCGCACGCCGTGGCCTGCCACGGTGGCGAGACGGGCTAGCTCCAACGACTTGTAGGCGGCGATCCCGCCGCTTACGCCGAGCAGGATTCGGGCCATGGCTTTTCCTCCCGGGCTAGGAGCGGTACTCGTATTTGAGCTTGCCCGCGGCGACCTCTTCGAGCGCGATCGAGAGGTAGTTCCGATCGTTGCCGATGTCGACCATCGGGGGCGGGTACTCGCCGAAGCCACCCTCGCCGAGGTTGTGGTAGTAGCTGTTGATCTGCCGAGCCCGCTTGGCCGCGACGATCACTGCGGCGTAGTGGGAATCTGCGTGATCGAGGAGCTTGTCGACGCGTGGATGGATCATTCGGCCCGGGAGTCTAGTGATAGACCGAGCTCGGCGCGCACGATTCCCTCCAGATCGTCCGCGGCGCGCCCGAGATCGTCGTTGACGACCAGGTGGGCGAACTCGTCTTGGGCCGCCAGCTCTTGCTCGGCCACCTCGAGGCGGGCATCGATCGCCTCGCTGCTGTCGGCGCCGCGCCGCTCCAGCCGCTCGCGCAGGATCTCGGGCTGCGGCGGTGCGATGAAGACCTGAACCGACTCCCGCATCGCCGCCCGCACTTGGCGGGCACCCTGGACCTCGATCTCGAGCACCACCGAGTGGCCCTCGGCAAGTCGCCGCTCGACCTCGGAGCGGAGCGTGCCGTAGCGGTTGCCGCTGTAGGTGGCGAACTCAAGGAAATCTTCCGCCTCGACCTTGCGGGCGAATTCGTCAGGCGAGAGGAAGTGGTAGTCGCGGCCGTCGACCTCGCCCTCGCGGGGCTCGCGAGTGGTCGCCGAGATCGAGAGCTCCAGGCCGGGAACCCGCTTCAGCAGCTCGGAGATCAGCGTCCCCTTCCCCACCCCCGACGGGCCAGTTATGACGAAGACCTTTGACATTGCGGCCGCGAAAACCAAGCAGATCGCCCGGACGCAGGGAGCGTGGCGTGCTCTGCATGCGTGCGACCCGAGGACGGCGATATGCGCCGGTTTGCAGCGGCCGGGTCGATTACCGGCGCAGTTGAGAAACGAGCTCCGCACGCTGCCGTTCCGAAAGACCGCCGATGGTCTTCGAGGGCGAGATGCGGCACTGGTTGAGGATGCGATTGGCCTTCACCCGGCCGTACTTGGGGACCGCGAGCAGCATGTCGAAGACCTTTGCCGTCATCACGTAGTCGGGGGGATCGAGGAGCAGCGCGTGAATGTTCGCCTTGCCCGCTTTCAGGTCCTTCTTCAGCTTGGCGCGGGCAGTGCGGATGTCGTTGGCGCGTTTGAGCGCGTCCATCCGCTGATCGAGGGACCTCTCAGGGGCCGAGGTGGAGGTCTTGACCGGGGCAGTCATGTGGGCGGCGAGTATAGCCGCGGGTCGAGGGCCTGCAAGGTCATCTGACGCATTTGCGGAAAAATTCACCTCGACCTCGAGTCGAGGTTGAGGTTGTCACCGGGTCAGCGGCGCCCTCCGGAGGCCGTGGATCTCCTGTAGCGACATGACCTCGGCCTCACTTTCCTTCTGCGCGGCGATCGCCCGCACTGCAGCCGAGGCCCCCGTCATCGTCGTCACACAGGGGATGTCGTGGCGAACCGCGGCGGTGCGGATCTCGAGGCCATCGGCGCGCGCTCCCGATCCGGTAGGGGTGTTGACGATCAAGTCGCAGCGGTGCTCACGGATCAGGTCGACGACGTGCGGAGAGCCCTCGCCGAGCTTGTTGATGCGGGTGACGGGGATGCCCATCGCCGAGATCGCCTGCGCGGTGCCCCCGGTCGCGACCAGCTCGAAACCCAGGTCGTGGAAGCGGGCGGCGATCTGCGTCGCTGCCGGCTTGTCGGTGTCGGTGACGGAGACGAACACCGAGCCCTCCGAGGGCAGCGAGACCCCGGCGGCGGCCTGCGCCTTGCCGAAGGCGGTCGGGAAGTCAGCGGCGATCCCCATCACCTCGCCGGTGCTCTTCATCTCCGGCCCGAGCACCGAGTCGGCGCCGGCGAAGCGAGCGAAGGGCAGCACCGCCTCCTTGACGCTGACGTGCTTGCCCGGCGACTCCGGCAGCTCCTGGTCCGCCAGCCGCTCCCCCAACATCAGCCGCGCGGCGAGCTTCGCCAGCGGCGTCCCGATCGCCTTGGAGACGAAGGGGACGGTGCGCGAGGCACGCGGGTTGGCCTCGATCACGTGCAGCCTGCCGCCGGCGACCCCGTACTGGATGTTGATCAGGCCGACGACGCCGAGCTCGAGCGCGATCCGCTTCGTCGTCGCGCGGATCTCCTCGATCATCTCCTCGCCGAGGCTCATCGGCGGGATCACGCAAGCCGAGTCGCCGGAGTGGACGCCGGCCTCCTCGACGTGCTGCATCACCCCCGCCACCCAGGCGTCCTCGCCGTCAGCGAGGGCGTCGACGTCGACCTCGATCGCGTTCTCGAGGAAGCGATCGAGCAGCAGCGGGTGCTCCTGGTCGGCTTTGACATGGGCTTCGAGGTAGGCGTTGAGGTCCTCCGTCGAGTAACAGATCGCCATCGCGCGGCCGCCGAGCACGTAGGAGGGACGAACGAGCAGGGGAAAGCCGACCTCCTCGCCGATCGCCACCGCTCGCTCGGCGGAGAGCGCGGTCCCGTATGGCGGGTGCTCGATCCCGAGCCGGCGCAGGAGGGCGCCGAAGCGGCCCCTGTCCTCGGCCAGGTCGATCGCGTCGACCGGTGTACCGAGCAGCGGTACCCCCGCCTCCTCCAGCGCGCGGGCCAGCTTCAGCGGCGTCTGGCCGCCGAACTGGACGATCACGCCCTCGGGCCGCTCCTGCTCGCAGACCGCGAGCACGTCCTCGATGGTGAGCGGCTCGAAGTAGAGGCGGTCTGAGGTGTCGTAGTCGGTCGAGACCGTCTCCGGGTTGCAGTTGATCATCACCGCGTCGCGGCCCATATCCCGCGCCGTCATCGCGGCGTGGACGCAGCAGTAGTCGAACTCGATCCCCTGACCTATTCGGTTCGGACCGGCGCCGAGGATGACGACAGAGGGTCGCTCGCCCCGGCGCACCTCCGAGGCGGCCGGGCCGTCCGGTCGGGGACGCTCGTGGGCCGAGTAGTAGTAGGGCGTCGCCGCCTCGAACTCGGCGGCGCAGGTATCGACCGCCTTGTAGGTGCGCTCGAGCCCGTCGGTGCCGTCTCCCTCTCGCGCCAGCGCCTCCAGCTCGCGCAGGAACCAGCGGTCGACCAGGCAGCGCTCATGCACCGCCTCGATCCCGAGCCCGCGTCGCAGCGCCTCGAGCACGAGGTCGAAGCGCTCCGGGCACGGGATCTCCAACCTGCTCAGCAGCTCCTCGTCCTCGCTGGGGAAGCTCGGCTCGGTATCGAGCTCACGCGAGCGCAGCGCCTTAGCGAAAGACTCACGGAAGGTGCGGCCGATAGCCATCGCCTCGCCGACGCTCTGCATGTGGGTCGAGAGCCGACCCGAGGCGCCGGGGAACTTCTCGAAGGCGAAGCGCGGCACCTTCGTCACCACGTAGTCGATCGTCGGCTCGAAGGAGGCCGGGGTGGCGCGGGTGATGTCGTTGGGGATCTCCTCGAGCGCGTAGCCGACGGCGAGCTTGGCGGCCATCTTGGCGATCGGGAAGCCAGTCGCCTTCGAAGCCAGCGCCGAGGAGCGTGAAACCCTTGGGTTCATCTCGATTACGACGATCTCCCCGTCTCGCGGATCGACGCCGAACTGGACGTTGGAGCCGCCGGTCTCGACGCCAACCGCGCGGATTACCCGGATCGCCTGGTCGCGCAGCTCCTGGTAAAGCGGGTCGGTGAGCGTCTGGGCGGGCGCCACCGTGACCGAGTCGCCGGTGTGGACCCCCATCGGGTCGACGTTCTCGATCGAGCAGATGATCACGACGTTGTCGTTGCGGTCGCGCATCACCTCGAGCTCGAACTCGCCCCAGCCGAGCACCGACTCCTCGACCAGCACCTGGTTGATCGGGCTGGCGGCAAGGCCCTCGGAGACGATCTGGCGCAGCTCGGTCTCGGTCTCCCCCACGCCGCCGCCCTGTCCGCCCAGGGTGAAGGCCGGGCGCACGATCGCCGGCAGCGTGATCCTGCCGTCGGCGAGCGCCGTCTCGACCTCGCCGACGCTTCCCACCGTCATCGACCAGGGGATGCGCAGGCCGGCCTCGGTCATCGTCCGCCGGAACTCCTCGCGGTCCTCGGCGCGGCGGATCGCGGCCGCGTCGGCGCCGATCAGCTCGACCCCAAAGCGCTCCAGCGTGCCGTCCTCGTGCAACGCCATCGCCAAATTCAGCGCCGTCTGCCCGCCCAGAGTAGGCAGCAGCGCGTCGGGGCGCTCCTTCTCGATGATCTTCGTCACCGAACCGGGCAGCAGCGGCTCGATGTAGGTCGCGTCGGCGAATTCCGGGTCGGTCATGATCGTCGCGGGGTTGGAGTTGACGAGAACGACCTCGTAGCCCTCCTCCTGCAGGACCTTGCAGGCCTGCACACCCGAGTAGTCGAACTCGGCCGCCTGCCCGATCACGATCGGCCCCGAGCCGATTAGGAGGATCTTCTCGATGTCAGTGCGCTTAGGCATGCGCGAGCTCGAGGAAGGAGTCGAAGAGGTGGCGGGCGTCGTGCGGGCCCGGGCCGGCCTCCGGGTGGTACTGGACCGTCGCCCCGCGCACGTCCCGCAACACCAACCCCTCGACCGTGCGGTCGTAGAGGTTGAGGTGGGAGAGCTCGGCGGCCCCGAAGTCGGTCTCCCAGCGCACCGGCTCCTCATTCTCTATCCGGAGCTCGCCCCCGGGTCCCTGGACGGCGAAGCCATGGTTCTGCGAGGTGATGTCGATCCTGCCGCTCGCCAGCTCCTTGACCGGGTGGTTGGCGCCGCGATGGCCAAAGGGCAGCTTGAAGGTCTCGAGGCCGACGGCGCGGCAGAGCAGCTGGTGACCGAGGCAAATGCCGAAGACGGGCCGCTTTCCGACGATCTCGCGAACCGTGTCGACGACGTAGTTGAGGGCGGCAGGGTCGCCGGGGCCGTTAGCGAGGAAGACGAGATCGGGGTCCTCGGCGAGGACCTCGTCCGCCGAGGAAGTGCAGGGCAGCAGGGTGAGCCGGCAGTCGCGCTCACGCAACTGGCGGACGATGCTGAGCTTGATCCCGGTGTCGATCCCGACCACATGCGGACCGTTGCCGTCGAAGCGCACGGGATCGGCAGGCGAAACTGTGCGAGCGAGGTCGGCGCCGTCCATCGCGGGCTCGGCCGCAACCCGCTCGCGCGCCTCTGACTCGGCCAGCTCAGCCGGGAAGATGCCGCCGCGCATCGCTCCTTGGTCGCGGATGTGGCGAACCAGGGCGCGGGTGTCGACGCCGGTGATCGCGGCCACGCCGCAGTCGACGAGCCAGTCGAGCCAGCCCCCCTCCGCGGTGGCGACGTCCTCGCCGTTCTTCGCGTCGCGCATGATCACGGCGCGGGCGTGGACCCGATCGGACTCCATCGCTTCGGTTGAGACGCCGTAGTTGCCGATCAGGGGGTAGGTGAAGGTGATGATCTGCCCCGCGTAGGAAGGGTCGGTAACCGACTCCTGATAGCCGGTCATCGCCGTGTTGAAGACGATCTCTCCGGTGGTCGCCTCCGCATGCCCGCAGAGCTCGCCGTCGAAGCGAGTCCCGTCCTCGAGCAGCACGTAACCGGCGCTCACCCCGCGACTCCCAGGGAGAAGCTGCGCAGGCGATAGGCGACCTGGCCTGCGGCGACCGTCATCAATACACGCCCTGTGAGGGTGCGGCCGGCGCACCAGGAGTTGTGCGAGCGGCTCTCGTAGCCCTCCTCGCCCACCGTCCACTCCGCGCCGAGGTCGCAGAGGACGACGTTGGCGACGCTGCCGAGCGCCAGGCTCGGGCGCTCCAAGCCGAAGGGCTCGGCCCCCCCTCCCATTCGCTCGACGACCAGGCCGAGGTCGAGCACGCCAGGCAGGACGAGGTCGGTGTGGAGAGCGGCGAACGCGGTCTCCAGGCCGGTGACTCCCATCGCCGCCTGCTCGAAGGGCACCTCCTTTTCCTCCGTTGCGTGCGGGGCGTGGTCGGTGGCGACGCACTCGATCGTGCCATCGCGCAGGCCCTCGATCAGGGCCTGGCGATCTGCCTCAGAGCGCAGCGGCGGGTTCATCTTGAAGCGGGCTGGGTCGAGGCTTCGCACCTCCTCGTCGGTCAGGCAGAGGTGGTGGGGGCTTGCCTCGCAGCTGATCTCGACGCCCGCCGCCTTGGCAGCGCACACCGCTTCGACAGACTCGGTGGCCGAGAGGTGCTGGACGTGGACCCTCCCTCCCTCGTAGGCGGCGAGGGCGGCGTCGCGGGCGATCATCGTCGACTCCGAGACGGCGGGGATACCGGTCAGGCCGAGCGCAGCTGAGACAGGGCCCTCGTGCATGACGCCGTCGCCAGAGAGCTCCGGGTCCTCCTCATGCAGGGCGATCGTGCCGCCGCAGAGGCGCTGGTACTGGAGGGCGCGGCGCATCACGCGCGCGTTGGCGATCGGTAGGCCGTCGTCGCTGAAGCCAACCGCCCCCGCCTCGCGCAGCTCGGCCATCTCGGTCAGCTCCTCCCCGGCCATGCCGCGAGTCACGGTGGCGAGAAACCCGACCGGCACCGAAGCCCCCTCGCTCGCAGCGCCGCGCAGCGCCTCGACGTCCGCAGGGGTCGAGACCGGCGGTTCGGTGTTGGCCATCGCCAGCACGCCGCAGTAGCCGCCGGCGGCGGCGGCGCGGGTCCCGGTTTCGATGTCCTCCTTGTGCTCGTGACCGGGGACGCGCAGGTGCACGTGGGGATCGAAGAAGGCCGGGAACGCGTGCAGGCCGGCGGCGTCGACCGACTCGGCGCCATCGTCCGAGGCCGCCCCCGGCGTCGCCAGCTCGGCGATCCGCCCGGCGCGGATCACGATGTCGTGGGTCCCCTCGATCCCAGCCGCGGCGTCGAGCACGGAAGCTCCGCGCAGGACGAGGTCTGCCGGGTCACCGGCCCGCATCACCAGTGCGTCGTTCACGCCGGCTGCCCGATCGGCGTGGGTGACCCGGTGACGTCATCCGCGGCCGGGGCCGGCCGCTCGCCGCGTGCGGCCAACAGCTCATAGAGAATCGCCATCCGCACCACGAGGCCGGACGCCACCTGCTCGGTGATCAGCGACTGCGGCGAGTCGATCACCTCGCCGGAGAGCTCGACCCCGCGGTTAACTGGCCCGGGGTGCATCAACAGCTGCCGTGGCCCGAGCCGCCGCGAGTCGATCTGGAAGCGGGTCGCGTACTCGCGCAGCGAGGGAACGAAGCTCTCGTGCATGCGCTCGTTCTGCATCCGCAGCGCGTAGACGACATCGGCTTCCTCGAGTCCGTCGAGCGAGTGGGAGACCTCGCAGCCCAGCTGCTCGATCCCGCGCGGGATCAGAGTCGGAGGCCCGCAGAGCGTCACCTCCGCCCCCATCGCCCGGAAGGCGATCAGGTTGGAACGGGCGACGCGACTGTGCAGGACGTCGCCGACGATCCAGATCCGCTTTCCCTCCAGGGAGTCAAGCCGCCGCTGCAGGGTGAAGACGTCGAGCAGGGCCTGGCTGGGGTGCTCGTGCTTGCCGTCGCCGGCGTTGACAACGGAGGCATCGGCCCACTCGGCGACCATCTGGGCAGCGCCTGCATACGGATGGCGAATCACGATCGCCGCCGGGTCGTAGGCGGAGAGGGTCGCCACGGTGTCCTTCAGCGACTCGCCCTTGTCGACCGCGGAACCGGCCGCCCTAACCGAGACGAGGTCGGCCGAGAGACGCTTCGCCGCCAGCTCGAAGGAGGAGCTGGTGCGGGTGCTCGACTCGTAGAAGAGGCTGACGACGGTGCGGCCGCGCAGGGTCGGCACCTTCTTGATGTCGCGCCGGCCGACCTCGGCGAAGCTCTCCGCTCGCGCCAGGATCGCGTCGATCTCCTCTCGCGAGAGCTGCTCGATCGAGAGCAGGTGCCTCATCTAGCCACCTCGACCGGTTGGGGGTCGGAAATCGTTACCTCGTCATCGTCGTCTACCTCTTCGAGCCGCACGTTGACCCGCTCCTCGCGAGCCGTCGGCAGGTTCTTGCCGACGTAGTCGGGCCGGATCGGCAGCTCGCGATGACCGCGGTCGCAGAGCACCGCGAGCTGGACGCGCTGGGGGCGGCCGTAGTCGAAGAGGGCCTCGATCGCGGCGCGAACCGTGCGGCCGGTGAAGAGGACGTCGTCGACGAGGACGACGGTGCGACCGGCGAGGTCGAAGTCGATCTTGGAGGCGTGAACGACGGGCTGGTCGGCCGGCGACTTGCCGCCGAGGTCGTCGCGGTAGAAGGAGATGTCGATCTCACCGAGCGGCGTCTCAGCCCCGGTCAACTCGCTCAGTAGCGGCTGCAGGCGACCGGCGAGCAGGGCGCCGCGCGTGTGGATGCCGATGATCGCCAAGCCCTCCGGCGCCGGGTTCTTCTCGGCGATCTCGTGGGCGATCCGCCGCAGCGTTCGCCTTAGATCGTCGCGCGCAAGCACGACCTTCTCGCTCACTTCGCTCTGTTCTCCTTCTGGGTCTCTCGGGACCCGAGTTAAAGGACGCCGCCAGCGTAGCAGCGGCTAGTGACGTTTGAGCGAATCTACTCGCAACCAACGCCGTCGCTGTCTGAGTCCAGCCCGTGGCGGTCTTCGCCAGTGACGGTAACTATTCCCGTGTAATACGGCCCGTCGCCACTACCGCCTTCGCAGTCGTAGTCAGATGCAGTCGGATCAAGGCAAGCTCCGGTGTAGTTGGGGTCGCAGCTCGAGGAGCTTTCGCTTTCAGTGCGTTCTTCTGCTTCGGCTTCTTCGGCAACCCGCGCTTCTCGTGCTTCCCTCCGCCTGGCTTGGTGTTCCCGTCTGACTTCCAGGCGAATCCGCCGACGACTTGCCTCGCGGCGTGCCTGCGCCCGAGCCCGTCGGATGGCCGCCTGGCGCTTAGCTTCTTTCAGTTCCCGCTGGACTTCTGTGGCTTCCTGGGCTTCAGAGCTGTCATCCGAGCCACAACCGGCACCGACCAGCAAGAGCAAGGCAACGACCCCGACAACGAATACAGCGCGCTTTGCCACAACCCCTCCCACCGTTCAAGACACTTTGCGGCAAGAGCATATGAAGAATCACGACCTGAGGTATCAAGACGTACCCATATGGGACAGTCACAGAAACGCCGGTGGTCGAGGCGAGCCGGGAGTCGTCTCGCCGGTGCCTCCCCACGGCACCGCAGAGTGATTCTTGCCGCCCGCAGGGCGGCTCTCAATTACACCCGCCGAAGGCGGGTGTTAGGCATCCGGAGAGACGACTCCCGGCTCGCCTGCTCCCTCGTCCGAGTCACGGCGGTCCCTCGCTCCGTTCGGCGCCAGCTTCGGCTCACCACGCTCGGGGAAGGGGATCTCGATCAGGTCGAAGTCGCGGGGGGCGATCGTCGGCTGGAAGACCTCGCGGGCCTCGTCGAGGACGGTGCCGACGTGGTAGCGGGAGGAGATGTGGACGAGGGAGAGCAGCTTGACGCCGGCCTCGCGGGCGACGGCAGCGGCCTGGCCGGCGGTCGAGTGGCCGGTGTCGGCGGCGCGCTGCGCCTCCTCCTCGGAGAAGCTCGCCTCGTGCACCAGCAGCTCCGCGCCGCGAGCCGCCTCGGCGGTTGCCCTGCAGGGGGCGGTGTCGCCGGTGATCGCGACGGTGCGGCCGGCGCGGGCCTCCCCCATCACTTCCTCCGGCCGCACCGGCCCAGAGGAGCCCTCGACGTACTCGCCGCGCTGGAGCGCGGCGAAAGCCGGGCCTTCCGGCACCCCGAGGCGAGCCGCGGCCTCTGGGTCGAAGCGCCCTGGCCGATCCTCCTCGGCCAGCACGTACCCATTCGCCCGTACGCTGTGCTCGGCGGCGAAGGCACGGATCTCGTAGTCCTCGTGGGCGACGGCGTCGCCGGGCTGGAGCTCGACCAGCTCGAGCTTGAACCCGGTCTTGCCGATGATCCGGTTCAGCGTCTTGAACAGGTCGACCAGGCCAAGCGGGCCATAGATCGTCAACGGCGCCTCGCGGTCGGTCAGGTCATAGGTCTTGAGCAGCCCCGGCAATCCGAGGACGTGGTCCGCGTGGAAGTGACTGAGGTAGATGGCGTCGACCTGCGTCAGCCCGACCGAGCGCTGCAGCTGGCGCTGCGTCCCTTCGCCGCAATCGAACATCAGCCGCTCCCCCCCACGCGCGATCAGCACGCTGGCGGTCGAACGCCGCGCCGAGGGCACCGAGCCGCCGGTGCCGAGGAATGCAACAGAAAGATCCATGTGGTCGCGAGACTACGCGACAAGGATCTCCGAAGAAGACGACTCCTTTGACCCGATGAGATCGCGAAGCCCCTCAGGTGTCCAGCGGTCGATCTCGTAATCAGCGGCGAGTCGAATCCCGCGCCTCTGATTGTTGCGGGCTGGCACCAAGCGCAACCTTCCCTCGGTGCTAGTGATAGCGCTGATCGGAACCAATAGACAGTTTCGTTTGGTGGGAAGTACACGCCAAAGAGGTCAGCGGACCCTAGATATGACTGCGACCCACGCCCGTGGTCGGTTGTCTGGCTTTTGAAGATCATGCACCCGCCCATTGGCCATGCGGTCTTGCACTGGATTCGCAAGAAATTCGCGCCACTAACTTGGAGAACGAGGTCATAGGGATGACCACTGCCAAACGGAACCAGCACATTGAAATTACGCTCAATGAAGGCACTTAGGACCATTGCCTCTGCCTCATTGCCTCGGGTGGGACTTCACATGATGAAATGATATGTCTGCAGTCAGACGGAACACATGTTCGTATGTCTGGGTCCAAGCGACAACCGACTAAGCTGCTGGTCAGGCGCCCGTAGCTCAGCTGGATAGAGCGTTCGCCTCCGGAGCGAAAGGTCACAGGTTCGAATCCTGTCGGGCGCGTTTCAGGAACCGCTGATAGTCGAGGAGCTGTTGGCCGCATGGGAGCACCAGCTCGAGGTGGGCTTTCGGGTCTGTCTCGCGATACCAGCTCAGACGGCCGCTGCTGGATCCAGTTGAGCATTCGTAAACAAACGCCTTGCCATTGAGCGTGAGGTGGATATAGCGCCTGGTCCACCAGTGCTTATAGGCATGAAGGCGGCATCTATCTTCCAGCTCTACTTCGAACATCCACATGAACTCGTCGACCTTCTCGCCAACCAGGTCGACCAGAGGTTCCCAGGTCGGAGTGTCAGTTGAGAGCATCTGGCCGCTGAATTTCTTGATCGATGTCATCGCCTGACCGTTCCAGGCCACCTGCAAGGAAACAGAGACGCCGCCGTGCCAACTTTGAGCCGACTTCATCGAAGCTCCTCGGCGGCGCAACAGCCCGGCCGTCGTGTCTAATACGTGCCCTCATGGACCCCTCACCTGAGATCCGACCGCCGCGGGGGGCGCTGGCCGTGATCGCGGTCGGGCTCCTGGCCACCGTCTTCGCAGCGCTGCTCAGCACCGATAAGCCGCTGGGAGCGGTAGAGCTGGAATGGGAGAGCAAGGCGCCCCTCCCCGACACCAAGCCGGTGGCGATCCCTGGTGGCGGCGAGATGCGTCTCGCGGATGCCGGGATCCGCGTCACCGAAGCCAACGCCAGCGAATACCGCCTCTACCGCGTCGCCGCGATGCTGACCATCGACGCCGGTTCGGCCATCGGCCAGGGCCGCCTGCGCTGCGGGATTCGCGTGCCGCCGCGGACGATCGTCGCCAAGACGCCGAATAGCCGCGCCTCTTACCCGCGGTCGAGCGAAGAGCTGGCCGAGCAGGAGGCGTCCGAAAAGGCGCTGGTCGAGTTCAACTCGCGCAGCACCGACCTCGCCGTGCTCGAAATGAGCGACGCGATCGGCGAACGCTATACGGAGGAGAAAGGCATCGTCGTCGAGTGGGCGCCCTACAAAGTCGGGCAGCAGGTGTGGCAGTGGGGCTTCCCCCCGGGCCGCCCAGCGGATCCGCTGGCGCTTCCCTTCGCCTCGATCTGGCGCACGACCGCAACGCCGGGCGCCAAAATCGCCTGCACGATCACGACAGGCGCGGGCTCGGCAACCGCGCGCACTGCCGGATCCCTCAACTAGCTGGGCGCGACCAGCAGCTCGGGGCCCTCGATCCCTTTGCCGACCTTGTTCAGTTTCGGGTTGGCGGGGGCGCCCTCCATCCGGCTTGCCGGCAGAGGCGCGCACATCGCAACCGCGTCCTCGACCTCGAGGTCAGGACGCAGCCAGGCGGCCTCGGCCTCGGGGCTGGGCAGGATCGCCGGCATCCGGTCGTGCACCTTGGCGACGACCTCGTTCGGCGTCGTGGTGACGATCGTGCAGCTGTAGAGCCAGCCGTCGTCGAAGCCGCGATCCTCCTCGTCCTCCCACTCCTTGCGGGTGCAGATCCCGGCGAAGGCGAAGGGCTCGCCTCCGTCGACCGTGAAGCGCCAGGGCTGGCGCGGCTGCTTCGGGTCCTCGGCCTTCATCCACTCGTAGAAGCCGTCGGCGACGATCAGGCAGCGGTGCCGGAACTTGCCGACCAGCGGCCCGTAGGCGCGACTCGAGGTCAGGTTCTCGGCCTTGGCGTTGATCATCCGGTAGCCGACTTTGAGGTCCTTTGCCCAGCGCGGCACCAGGCCCCAGCGCATCAGCCGCGCCTCGCGCTCGCCCGCCGCCGCCTCCTCCGGATCCGGCGAGGAGCGGATCGTCAGCACCTCTTGGGTGGGCGCCACGTTGAAGCGCTCCAGCCCTTTCGCAGCTTTCTTTGCCCGCTCCGCCTTCGGCGGCGGCGCCTCCCCGGAGGAGTTGCGCTCGAGGGACCTTTCCAGCTCAACCTGGAAGCGATCGGCGATTTTTTTCGCGTCTTTGGCCGTGACCGTGAAGCGCCCGCACATCAGACGGCCAGCCTTGCAGGACGAGCCTCCGGGTGCGCCCGGTACCACTCCAGCGTGCGCTGGAGGCCTTCTCCCAACTCGACCCGAGGGTGCCAGCCGGTCAGCTCGCGCAGCTTGCCCGAGTCGACGAACTGACGGTCGATCTCGCCGTCGGGATTGCCGGCGCCCTGGAAGTCAGGCTCGATGCCTGCACTCGCTGCGGCGGCGATCAGCTCGACGACCTCGCGCACGGAGTGCGGCCGCTCGCCGCCCGCGTTGAAGGCCTCCCCCACCGCTCCGCCGGAGTCGAGGGCCGAAGCGATCGCCTGGTAGGCGGCGACGGCGTCGTCGACGTGGAGGAAGTCGCGCTCGGGGCTGCCGTCAGAGCGGATCGCGGGGGGCCTTCCATCGAGCACCGCCACCACCGTCTCAGGGATCAGGCGGGAGAAGTTGAGATCCCCGCCGCCGTAGACGTTGGCGAAGCGGGTGACGGCGATCGGCAGGCCGTAGGCGTGCGCGTAACTGCGGGCGATGACGTCCGCCGCCGCCTTGCTCGCGTCATACGGGTAGGCGGCCCGTAGCGGGAAGTCCTCGCGATAGGGCAGCTCCGGACTGGAGCCGTAGGCCTTGTCGGAGGAGGCGAAGACGACCCTGGTCACCTCGTGGGCGCGACAGGCCTCGAAGACGTTCCAGGCACCCTGGACGTTGACCTCGAGCGTCTCCAGCGGCGATTCGCGGGCGACGCCGACGATCGTCTGCGCCGCCAGGTGGAAGACCGAGTCGCAACTGGAGACCGCGGCGTCGACCCCCTCAGCGTCGCGCAGGTCGGCCTCGGCGAGCTCGACCTCGGCGCGGATCCCGAGCAGGTCGAGGCCGGAGAGTCGCGGTCCGCCCACATCCGCCTCGCGTGGGTCCGGCCGGTCGAGGATGCGAACGCTCTCGCCGTGCTCGAGCAATGCCCGGGCGAGGTGAGAGCCGACGAAGCCGTGGGCGCCGGTAACCAGGACCCTGCTCACCGGACCTCCGCCCCGGCCTCGGCCCAGACCGTCCAGGGGGGCTCGCCGCCAGCCCAGAGGTCGTTCAGCACCACCGCGTCCTTGTAGGTGTCCATGCAGTCCCAGAACCCTTCGTGGCGGTAGGCGCGCAGCTCTCCGTCGGCGGCAAGGCGCTCCAGCGGCTCGCGCTCAAGCACGCTCTCCTCGTCGAGGTAGTCGAGCGCTCCCGGCTCGACGCAGAGAAAGCCGCCGTTGATCCAACGCTCGCTGCGCGGCTTCTCGACGAAGCCCTCGACCCGGTCTCCCTCGCCGAGCTCGGCCACTCCCCACTGCAAGTGCGGGCGCACCACCATCACCGTCGCCAGGGCGCCGTGATCGTGGTGGAAGCCGAGCAGCGCATCCAGATCCACGTCGGCGACACCGTCGGCGTAGGTGACGCAGCAGGTCCCGTCCCCGAGCTGCCCCGCCAGGCGGGCGATCCTGCCCCCCGTCGGAGTGTCGAGGCCGGTGTCGACGCACTCGACCGTCACCCCCGCGGGCCACTCAGCGCTAGCAACGAACTCGTCGACCATCTCGCCCAGGTACCCGGTCGCGAGCAGGAAGCGGTCGAAGCCCTGCGCCGCGTAGATCCCGATCACGTGCCAGAGGATCGGCTGGCCGCCGATCTCGACCAAGGCCTTCGGCACGGTCTCCGTGCGCTCGCGCAGGCGCGTCCCGCGCCCGCCGCAGAGGATGACTACAGGCGGCTTCAACCTCCGGCTACGGCAGGGAGGATCGTTACCTCCGCGCCCTCGCCGATCGCAGTCTCGAGGCCCTGCTGGAAGCGGATGTCCTCGCCGCTGACGTAGACGTTGACGAAGCGGCGCAGGTCGCCGTCCTGGGTGATCCGCTCACGCAGGTCGCCGTGTGCCTCGAAGACCGCGTCGAGCACCTCGCCCACGGTCGAACCGGAAACCTCGATCTCGGCCTCGCCATCGGTTGCGGCGCGGAGCTGGGTCGGGATCTTCACGATGACTGCCATCAGACGGTTACCCCCTGGTGCTCGAACTCGGACTCGAAACTGGCGAGATCGGGGTCGATCTCGTGCATCTGGAACCTATCGCGGGTCGCGTCGAGCGTCTTCAGCCCCTCGCCGGTGATGTAGACGACGACGCGCTCGCCCTTGCCGATGTCGCCCCGCGCGGCCAGCTTCGCCAGGACCCCGATCGTGACGCCGCCGGCAGTCTCGGTGAAGATCCCTGTCGTCTCCGCCAGCAGACGAATCCCATCGCGAATCTCGTCATCGGTGACCGTGTCGATCGCGCCCCTGGTGCGGCGCGCATGCTCGACCGCGTACGGCCCGTCCGCGGGGTCGCCGATCGCCAGGCTCTTAGCAATCGTCTCCGGCCGCTGCGGCTTGCAGACGTCCCAGCCTTCAGCGAAGGCAGTGGCAACGGGGTTGCACCCCTGCGCCTGGGCGCCATTGAAGACCGGCTGCCCCCCCTCGACCAGCCCGAGGTCGAGCCACTCTTGGAAGCCGCGGCCAACCTTGGTGAAGAGCGAGCCCGAAGCGATCGGGCAAACGACGCGATCGGGCAGCTCCCAGCCGAGCTGCTCGACCGTCTCGTAGGCGAGCGTCTTCGAGCCCTCAGCGTAGTAGGGGCGAAGGTTGACGTTGACGAAGGCCCAGGGACGGGTTTCGGCCAGCTGCGTGCAGAGGCGGTTGACGTCGTCGTAGTTGCCGCGCACGCCGACCAGGTTGGTGCCATAGATGCCGGTCGCGAGCAGCTTCTGCTCCTCGAGGTTGGCGGGGACGAAGACGTATGACTGTAGGCCGGCGGCGGCGGCGTGGGCGGCGACCGCGTTGGCGAGGTTGCCGGTCGAGGCGCAGGCGACGGTCTCGAAGCCCAGCTCGCGCGCCTTTGCCACGGCGACGGCGACGACCCGGTCCTTGAAGGAGTGGGTGGGGTTGGCGGCGTCGTTCTTGACCCAGATCTCGGCGTCGAGGCCGAGGCGCTCGGCGAGCCGGTCGGCCCGCAGCAGCGGGGTAAGGCCCGGCTCCAGCGGGTCGCCGGGGCGACCGACGAAGGGGAGGAAATCGGCGTAGCGCCAGATTCCCTGCGATCCGGCCTGGATCTTGCGCTTGATCTCGGCCGGATCGAGCCCCGAGTGGTCATAGGCGACTTCGAGCGGACCGAAGCAGTTCTCACAGGCGAAGTGGGCGCCGAGGTCGTAGCTCGACCCGCACTCCTTACATTTAAGGCTTTCTATCGACATCCGACCTCGCTTTCCGTCACCAACGAAAAAACCTCCGCCTTTTGTGGGGCAGAGGTCCGGTCGGACTCTTCCCCACATCTTCCAGGCCTGTTACGCAGACCTGCTGGAGTTGGCACCTGCCTCGGACCGAGATCCGAGATGGTTGCCGGGGCTTCTATGGGCCAGTCCCTCCACCCCTCTAGATGTGGCGCTTATGTGCGTACGACTATAGCAACGGGTCTGGCGCCTGAGAGCAATCATGCTCCGCGACTGGACTCGGCGTTTAACCTCCTGTGCACAGCCATGGACCCGCGCGACGAGAAAATGAGCCAGAGCGATGCCGAACCTTCCGAAGCCCAGGTTGCGACGGCCCGCGCGGCGCGGCGAGCTGGCTCCCGCGGACACGCAGGCTGAGCCGCAGGCGCCCCGCGTCGAGCAGATCGACGCCGCCGGCCTGCGCTGGGTCAACATCGAGCGCCCGGGAGCGCTGGAGCGCAGCTGGCTCGAGGAGCACTTCGACTTCCACCCCCTCGACCTCGAGGACGTCCTCTCGCGCAATCAGCGGCCGAAGATCGACGTCTACGACGAGTACCTCTTCATCGTCCTCCACTTCCCGGTCTTCGACCCGGCGGCCGGCCGTCTCGGCGCCGGCGAGCTCGACCTTTTCGTCGGGCCCGACTACGTGGTGACTATCCCCAACCAGCCTTTGCAGCCAGTCGAGTACCTGTTCGAGCGCTGCCGCGCCAAGGAGGAGCTGCGCGAGCAGCTCTTCTCGCGCGGCTCCGGGTACCTGCTCTACCGCCTCGTCGACGACAGCTTCGACTACTGCTTCCCGATGCTGCGCAAGATCGGTAACAAGCTCGACGCGCTCGAGGACGACATCTTCGAGGGACGCTCGGAGGAGGTTGTACGCGACATCTCCAACGCCAAGCAGGAGATCATCAACTTCCGCAAGGTGATCCGCCCGCAGCGGCCGGTCCTGCGCGACCTGGAGAAAGTGAAGCAGCGCTACCTCGCCACCGACCTCGACCTCGAGATCTACTTCGACGACATCGTCGATGCCCACGAGCGGATCTGGGACATGCTGGAGAATTACAAGGAGGTGATCGAGGCGCTGGCCGAGACCAACGAGTCGGTGATCTCCCACCGAGTCAACGACATCCTCCGCGTGCTCACCTCGATCAGCGTAATCGTCCTGCCGCTGACCTTGATCGCCAGCATCTGGGGCGCCAACGTGCACGTCCCGGGCGAGGGCGACACCACCGCTTTCTGGATCCTGCTCGGCGCGATGCTGGCGATGCTGGTGGCGATGGTCGGCTACTTCCGCAATCGCGGCTGGCTGTAGCCTCCGCCGCCCGTGGCAAACCATCGGATCTGGGCGCCCTGGCGCCTCGCCTACGTGAAGGACGCGTCGAAGGACATCGAGGAGGAGTGCGTCTTCTGCGCCAAGCCGGCGGCGGGAGACGACGAGGCGAGCCTGATCGTCCACCGCGGCGAGCGCTGCTTCGTGATCCTCAACCTCTACCCGTACACCAATGGGCACCTGATGGTGGCCCCCTTCGAGCACCTGGGCCGGCTGCAGGACCTGCCAGGAGAAACGGTCACCGAGATGATGGCTCTGGCACAGCGGGCGATGGACGGCCTCGAGCGGGTCTATGACCCGCAGGGCTACAACGTCGGCTTCAACCAGGGCCGGGTCGCCGGCGCCGGGGTCGAGCACCACATCCACCTCCACGTCGTGCCGCGCTGGGGCGGCGACACCAACTTCATGCCGGTGATCGCCGACACCAAGGTGATGCCGCAGACGCTGGAGGAAAGCTTCGCGGCACTGAAGGGAGCGTTCTCGTGACCGAGCAGCCGGTCCTGGCGCCATTCGGGATCTTCAAGGCCTACGACATTCGCGGCCTCCATGGGACGGAGATGGACGAGACCACCGCGCACGCGATCGGCCGTGCCTTCGCCCGCGTGCTGGCCCGGTTGCGGAGCAAGCGAACGGACGAGTTGCGGGTGGGCCTCGGCCGCGACATGCGACTGACCGCGCCGGCGATGGCGGCAGAGCTGCGCGACGGGCTGATCTTCGAGGGCGCCACCGTGCTCGACGCCGGCATGGTCGCGACCGAGATGCTCTACCACCTGGTCGGCTCGCGCGAGCTCGACGGCGGCGCGATGGTCACCGCTTCGCACAACCCAAAGGCCTACACCGGGGTCAAGCTCGTCCGCGAGGGGGCGCTGCCGCTCTCCGGCGACGCTGGCATCGGCGACATCCAGGCGGAGATCGAGGCCGGGCTCGGGCACGCGCCCGGCGGCGGTTCCTTCGAGGAGGTCGATATCTGGGACGAGTTCCGGGCCCACGCGCTCTCCTTCATCGACCCGGCCAAGGTGAAGCCGATGAAGGTCGTAGTCGATGGCGGCAACGGCATGGCCGGACCGATGGCCGGACCGATCCTGGAGCGACTGCCGCTGCAACTCGAGGAGATGTATTTCACGCCGGACGGCGAGTTCCCCGATCACGAGCCGAACCCCCTGCTGGAGGAGAACCGGCGGCTGATCATGGAGCGGGTGACGGCGAGTGGCGCCGACCTCGGGATCGCCTGGGACGGCGACGCCGACCGCTGCTTCTTCATCGACGCCAGCGGCGAGTTCTGCGACGGCGACTTCGTCTGCGCCCTGCTCGCTCGTGCGGCGCTGGCCAAAAACCCCGGGGCGACGATCCTCTACGACCCGCGCTCGAGTCGTGCCGTCCCTGACCTGGTCGCAGCCGAGGGTGGGCGCTCCGACCTCTCCCGCGTCGGTCACGCCTTCTTCAAGGCGCGCATGCGGGAGGAGAACGCCGTCTTCGGGGGCGAGGTCTCCGGCCACTATTACTTCCGCGACTTCTGGTGCGCCGACTCGGGGACGATCCCGGCGCTGCTGATGCTCGAGCTGCTCTCCGTCGACGGGCGCTCGCTGGCCGAGCTGATGGCCGAGTTCCGCTCGCGTTACTTCATCTCCGGCGAGATCAACTCCGAGGTCGCTGACCCGGCGGCGAAGGTCGAGGAGATCGCGGCCCGCTACGCCGACGGCGAGCAGGGTCGCCTCGATGGCGTCTCGGTCGACTACCCGGAGTGGCACTTCAACGTGCGGCCTTCCAACACCGAGCCGCTGCTGCGGCTCAACCTCGAGTCGCTGGTCTCACGCGAGGACATGGAGGCCAAGCGCGACGAGGTCCTTGGGCTGATCCGGGCGTGACCCTGACGCCCGAGCAGGCGCTCGTCAAGGCCGCCGACGCCGGTATCCACCAACTCCGCGTCCCGACGCCCTTTGCCGTCGGTCGGGTCAACTGCTACCTGATCGAGGACGAGCCGCTAACTCTGGTCGACACCGGCCCCAACTCGGGCAAGGCCCTCGACGAGCTGCAGTCGCAGCTGGCCGAGCGGGGGCACTCGATCGACGACCTCGAGCTGGTCGTCGTCACCCACCAGCACATCGACCACCTGGGCCTGGTCGAGATCATCGTCGAGCACTCCGGCGCCGAGGTGGCGGCACTCGGCGTCGCGGCGGAGCGGCTGGCCAACTTCGACGAGGACGCTGAGGCCGAGGACCGCTTCGCCGTGGAGCTGATGCTCCGCAACGGCATTCCCGAGGAGGTGACGGTGGCACTGCGTAGCGTCTCACGCAGCTTTCGCGGCTGGGGCTCCCACGTAACGGTGACCAGGCCACTGGCCGACGGTGAGGAGATCGCCTTCCGGAATCGCACTCTCCAGACTCTCCACCGGCCCGGACACAGCCCTTCCGACACCGTCTTCTGGGACGAGGAGCGACGGATTCTGATCGCCGCCGACCACCTAATCGCCCACATCTCCTCCAATCCGCTGCTCGCCCGCCCGCTCGACGGGTCAGCGGGACGGCCGAAAGCGCTGGTCACGTATTTGGAATCGATGCGGAGAACGCGCGAGATGCCAGCCGAGATCGTCCTCTCGGGCCACGGCGAGCCGATCGTCGACCACGTCGCCCTGATCGACGACCGCTTCGCCCAGCACGACCGGCGCAAGGAGAAGATCTTCAAGCTGATCGCCGAGCGGCCGCGCAGCGGCTACGGGCTGGCCCAGGCGCTTTGGGGGAACGTCGCCGTCACCCAGGCCTTCCTCACCCTCTCCGAGGTGATCGGCCACGCCGACCTGCTGGTCGACGAAGGACGCGTGGCCGAAGTCGACGACGGCGAGACGACTCGCTACGAGGCGACCCAGCACAACGCGAGTAACGTTGGCGGCGGCTAGGTTTAGGAATCAGTAGTGGCTCCCCCGCCGGTTGCAACCGTGTCGCGATCTCGCGACGCTGCGCTCCGCCGCAAGTCGGCGGGCCTGCCCCCGCGTGCGGCCAAGCGGCGGATGCTGGTGATCGTCAACCCCTACGCGACGACGGTCTCCGACCGGCTGAAGAACCTCGTGGTCTACGCGCTCCAGGGCCGCTACGAGGTCGAGGCAGTGTCGACGGAGGCGCAGAATCACGCCACCGAGATCGGCCGCGAGGCCCGCGACGGCGGCTACGACGTGGTCGTCGCATTCGGCGGCGACGGGACGCTGAACGAGGTCGCCAACGGCCTGGCCGGCACCGACGTGCCGCTTTCGGTCCTGCCAGGCGGATCGACCAACGTGGTCTGCCGCACACTGGGCATCCCCAACGACGTGGTCGACGCGACCGAGCACCTGCTGGCGATGGCGGACGAGTGGAGGCCGCGGCGCATCGACCTCGGCATGGTCGACGATCGCCACTTCGTCTTCTCCTGCGGAGTCGGCATCGACGCCACGGTCGTCGAGCGGGTCGACGCCCACCCCAAGCTGAAGAGCAGCGCCGGCCCCTACTACTACACCTGGTCGGCGATCTCGGCCTTCTACCGCCGCTACCTCCACAACCCAGTGAGGCTGCAGGCGGCGATCGGAGACGGCGAGCCGGTTGAGGGCGTCACCGCCCTGGCTCAGAACTCCGAGCCCTTCACCTATTTCGCGAAACGCCCGATCAGAGTCTGCGAGGGAGTCGAGATCGATGATGGCACGCTCTCTCTCGGAGTTCTGAAGCGGGCCGCCCAGCGCGACATGCCGACTCTCATCCCCCGTGTGCTCAGCGTCGGCCCGCCGACGGCACGCCACCGGCAGATCGCCCACTTCGAAAACGTCGGCGAGGCCACGGTCTCCTCGATCTCCACTGCCGCCGACGGCTCCCTCCGCCCCTTCCCGGTCCAGGTCGACGGCGACTTCATCGGCGAAGAGACCGAGATCAAGCTGGGCGTCGTCCCCGGTGCGCTCACCGTAGTCGCCTAGCCGGGCTTCCGGCCACCGTCTCCCCCGCCTCGACGTCCTTAGTCACCACCGAGCCGGCACCGATCGTGGCCCCGGCCCCGATCCGGACGCCGCCCAGGATCGTCGCCCCGGAGCCGATCGAGGCCCCGCGCTCGACGACCGTCTCCAGCATCTCCCAGTCCGCCTCGGCCTGCAGCGCGCCGTCCCCGGCCGTCGCGCGGGGGAACTTGTCGTTGACGAAGGTGACGCCGTGGCCGACGAACACCTCGTCTCCGATCCGCACGCCGGAGCAGATGAAGCTGTGGCTCTGGATCTTGCAGGCAGTGCCTACCTCCGCTCCGCGTTGGATCTCGACGAAGGTGCCGATCTGGCTGCGATCCCCGATCCGGCAGCCGTAGAGGTTTGTGAAGGAGCGGACAATCACGCCCTCGCCGAAGCTAACCTCGTCGAGCAGGCGATGCGGCGCATCGTTGGCGGGGTCGGGCATCGCCTTTTCAACCGAAGCTGGTGATGGCAGCGGCTATCCGCTCGATCTCCGCCGCCGCGATGGTGGGGAAGATCGGCAGCGAACAGCTCTCAACGGCAAGTCGCTCGGCGACTGGGAGGCTCCCGACGCCCAGGCCCAAGTCAGCGTAGGCGGGCTGGAGGTGGATCGGCGTCGGGTAGTGGATCGCGTTGGAGACGCCGGCGGCCTCGAGGTGCTCGCGCAGCGCGTCGCGCTCCGGGGAGCGCACGACGAAGAGGTGGAAGACGTGATCGCCGGTGACCGAGACCGGGGCGGGAGGCGTGACCGGAGTGCCGGCCAGCGCCTCGCGCAGCGCCGCGCCGGCCGCGCGGCGGCGCTCGTTGGCCTCGTCGAGGCGCTCGAGCTTGACGCGGAGGATCGCGGCTTGGAGCGCATCGAGGCGGTCCGTGCGCGCCGGCATCTCGTGGTGGTGGCGAGTCCCCTCGCCGTGCGAACGCAGCAGGCGCAGCTTCGCGGCGAGGTCGGGGTTATCTGTGACGACGGCGCCGCCGTCACCCCAGGCTCCGAGGTTCTTGGTCGGGTAGAAGCTGAAACAGCCGGCGTCGCCAAGCGAGCCGGCGGGCCGGCCGCGGTACCGCGTTCCGTGCGCCTGGCAGGCGTCCTCGACCACGAGCAAGCCTCGCTCGCGACAGAGATCCAGCAGCGGCCCCATCTCGACGGTGCGGCCGTAGAGGTGGACCGGGATCACGCAGCGCGTGCGGGGGGTCATCGCGCGCTCGACGATCTCCGCCGTGAGCAGCGCGGTCTCCTCGTCGACGTCTACGAGGAGCGGAGTCGCACCGGCGGCGCTGACCGCCTCGGCCGTCGCGATAAAGCTGTTGGTGGGGACGATCACCTCGTCGCCGGAACCGATGTCGAGGCCGCGCAGGGCCAGTTCGAGCGCCGCCGTGCCAGAGGAGACGCCAACCGCGTGGTCGGCCTCGCACCAGGAACCGAACTCCCGCTCGAACCCCTCGACCTCGGCGCCCAGAGTGAAGGAGGCGTTCTCGCTAACGCGCTCGACGACCCCGAGCAGCTCTGCGAGCAGAGCCGGGTCCCCGTTGTCCAGGCGGGTGAACGGCACTCGGGCGGCCTCGTCGCCGGCGACCCCAGCCGCCGAGCCGGGATTTGTCGCGACGCTCATGCCGGCGCCTGCTCGGTCGAGTCTTCGCCGCTGACGGCGGCCGGGCCAAGCGTTGGATCGATGTCGACAAAGACTGCTGCCGCCTCCTTGCGTGAGCGGACGCCGAACTTGGTAAAGGCAGAAGAGAGGTGGCTCTTGACCGTGCTCTCGGCCAGGTAGAGACGCTCGGCGATCTGTGCGTTGGTGAGGCCGCGACGAACCAGCGTCAACACTTGACGCTCCCGGTACGAGAGAATCGGCTTTTCGACGCTGGCGCGAAGCTTGCGTGGCACGACGGACTGGCCGGCGGCGACGGCGCGCACGGCGGAGGCGAGGGCGGACTCGAGATCGGACTCGAAGACGAGCCCGTCAGCGCCCGCATCGAGGGCGCGGCGGACGCCGGTCCCGGTGGCGCGGGGCGAGATCACGACGATCGCCGGCTGGCGAGTGTCGCGCTCGAGCCTTCTCAGGCTCGCCATCTCGCGGGGTGCGTCGACGTTGCAGGCGAAGACGACGACGGTCGCCGAGTCGACGTCGAGCCCAGCGAGGTCCTCGGGCGAGGTCGCCTCGGCCGCTGGGGCGAGGTCCTGCTCGGCAAGAGCAGCGCCGATACGGCGCCGCTCCTCGGCTCCGGCCGCGATAACGACGACGGATGAGAGCCCGTCGCCTCCTGCAGCCTCGTTGGCCGGCTGCTTGGCCACCGCTGTCATATGCAAAGAACGACACGGGGGCCCAGAAGCTTGTGCGCTTTCTGGCCGAAACCTGCACTGCGGGAGAACGGCTCGCTGCACGGAAGGGCCCCTCGGGGCCCGGGGCCTAGGGACCCGCTTTCTTGACCTGTGGGCGCGGCACGGCGCGCTGTTCCAGGGGGACCAGCACTTTCCAGGCCTGGGGCTCTCCACTTGTCGGCTCGAAGCTGACCTGGACCCGCACCTTCAGGCGGTGAACCTTCTGCAGCAGCTCCTTGCCGGCTGCCGTGAGCTTGACCTGGATCGCCAGCTCTCCAGGCTCGCTTGCCACGACCTTGGCCGGCAGGATGCGCCTCTGTCGAAGTTTGAGCTCGAGGAGGCGTCTGGCAGCGGCGGTGCGGTTTTTCCGCGGGCTGGCCACTGAGACCTCCGGGGAGCGCGCCGTGAGCAGGCCGGGACCGGGAACCTCGAAGATGAGCAGCGCGGTGCCGGTTCGTATGTTGCGAATGCTCCGCACGAAACGGGCGATGCCCCGTTGTTTCCCTTCGGGTTCTTTTTCTTTTCCTTCGGGCTCTTTCTCGCCTCCGCCGGGGCCTTTGATCACCCACTCGTGGGTCGCCGGAGAGACGTCGGCGTTGCCTGCTTTGTCGAGGGCGCGAACTTCGAACTTGTGGGTGCCAACGGAGAGCGAGGCGTAGGCCTTGGGTGATGTGCAAGGCGCCCAGCCGCCGACTCCGGTCGTGTCGAGGCGGCACTCGAAGGAGGCGATTCCGGAGCCCGCTCCGTCGGATCCGGAGAAGGTGAATGTGGCTTCGGCCGAGCCGCCGAGCGTCTCTGGGGCCGAGTCGATCTGGCTCGTAGGAGCGCTCGAGTCCTCGACGTAGGTTCGCGGCATGGAGCACGCGGAGGTATTACCGACCGTCGAGGTGGCGGTCGCGCGGAAGTCGGTGGTCGAATCGTCCGGCACAGAGACAGCGATGCCGGATTCGAGCTCTACAGTAGTGACTGTGGTGATCGGCGAGCCGGAGCAGTTGGCACCGCTGTAGAGGCGCACGATCGACGACGGCGCGGCCGAGCCCACCACCATCGGCGTGTTGTGGTTGGCTGGCGAAGCCGGCACGGTCGCGTTGAGCACCGGGGGCGCGGGGATGGTGGTGTCGACCGTAAACCCACGCGTCGCCACCGCCTGGTTCTGGGCAGAATCGGTGGCGCGCACTCGGAATGTGTAGGAGCCGCCAGCGAGCGGCGTCGAGGGCGTGTGGGAGCCGGCGGCCGAGCAGGACTCGAAGTCCGGGGCGCCGGTGTCGACCGAGCACTCAAAGGCAGCACCGGGCTCAGAGGTGAAGGTGAAGGTCGGAGTCGAATCGTTGGTCGAACCGCTCGGCCCCGATTCGATCACGACCTCAGGCGGGATCGAATCGATCGTCCAAGCGAAGCTGGGCGGATCCTGGTCGGGGTTGCCAGCCTGGTCGATGGCGCGAACCTCGAAAGCGTGCGGTCCGTCGGCGAGCGAGGTATAGAGCGCCGACGAATCGCAAGGCTCCCAATCACCCGGCTCGGAGGAATCGAGACGGCACTCGAAGGAGGCGATGCCAGTGCCCGCCCCATCCGAGCCGCTGAACTCGAATTCGGCGCTGGTCCTCGACGTCAGCGTCTCGGGGCCGGAGTCGATCTCGGTATTGGGGCCTGTGATGTCGACCTGCCAGGCGAATGTCGCCGGAGAAGCGTCGGCGTTGCCGGCTTTATCTAGTGCGCGGACTTCGAATTTGTGGTTGCCCTCTGTGAGAGAGCTGTAGGGCTGGGGCGAGGTGCAGCCGTTCCAGGCGCCTGGAGCACTGGAGTCGAGGCGGCACTCGAAGGACACCACACCAGAGCCACCCGTATCGGTGGCCGCGAAGGAGAAGCTCGCGGTGGTGCTGGGTGAGATCGTGGGCGGCTGGTCGACGATCGTCGTGTCGGGGCCCGTGGTGTCGACCTCCCAGCTAAAGGCGACCGGGGAGGCGTCGGGGTTGCCCGCTTTGTCGATCGCCTTTGCTTCGAATTTGTGGTTGCCGTCCGCGAGGGAGCTGTAGGGCTGCGGCGAGGCGCAGGCGGTCCAAGCGCCTTCGTCGAGACGACACTCGAAGGAGGCGATGCCAGTATCTGAGTCGGTTCCTTGGAAGCTGAAAGAGGCAGTGGCACTCGAAGTGATCGCTGGCGGCTGATCCATCAGCTCAGTCTCAGGGCCCAAGGTGTCGATCTGCCAGTTGACGATGGCGGGTGAGCTGTCTGCATGGCCGGCTTTGTCGATCGCCCTCGCTTCGAATTTGTGGCTGCCGTTGGCAAGCGACTCGTATTTCTGCGGTGACGCGCAGGCGCTCCAGGCGCCTTCGTCGAGGCGGCACTCGAAGGAGGCGATGCCGGAGCCTTCGTCTGTGCCCTCGAGGTCGAACGTGGCTTCTGCACTGCTCGAAATCGCTGGCGGCTGAGTGACGATCGCCGTGCTGGGGGTTTTGGTGTCAACCCTCCAGTCGTATGCCGCCGGACTCTGGTCGACATTGCCGGCATTGTCGAATGCTCGTACTTCGAATTTATGAAGCCCGTCGGTCAAGAGCGTGTATTTCTGCGGCGAGGGACAGGGGGTCCAGGCATCGGCGAATGCAGAATCGATCCGGCATTCCAGTGAAGCAACCCCGGAGCCGCTGTCGCTTCCTTTGGCGGCGAAACTGGCATCGGGCAGCGTGGAGACTGGCGACGGACCCGAATCGATTTGGGTGACTGGCCCGGTCACGTCTACGAGGAAGTCACGTGTTGCGGTCGCCTGATTTTCAGCAGTGTCGATCGCACGCACCCGGAAGGTATGAGGACCCTCCTCGAGTGGCGTCGCGGACGTATGGGAATCCAGCGCGGTGCAAGGACCGAAGTCTGGGGCACCTGTGTCGATCGAACAGACCACGCTGACACCCGGATCGGTGTGGAAGGAGAAGCTCGGGGTTGCGTCGTTTGTGGGTCCGGTCGGACCGGAGTCGATGCCAACCCCCGGAGCCGTGGAGTCGATCGTCCAGCCGAAGTCCGCGGGACTGGGATCAGCGTTGCCCGCTTTGTCGAAGGCTCGCACTTCGAAATCGTGGGGGCCGTCGGTCAAGCCTTCGTATTTCTGCGGGGATGCGCAAGCGCTCCAGGCGCCTTCATTTAGGCGGCACTCGAGGGAGGCGATGCCTGAGCCGCCTGAATCGATGCCACCAAAGGCGAACGATGTCGACCCAGAAGACGATGGATTCGCCGGATGGATGGTGATCTGCGTGTTCGGCGCAACGGTGTCGCTCGTCCACTCAAAGCGCGCGAGGGTGGAATCGACGTTGCCTGCTTTGTCGATCGCGCGGACCTCGAATTCGTGAGGACCATCAGCCAGCGATTCGTATTTCTGCGGTGAGCTGCAACCGCTCCATGCGCCCTCATCCAAACGGCACTCGAAGGATGCGACGCCAGAGCCGGTGTCGGTGCCTTTGAAGCTGAAGGAGGCAGCGGCGCTCGGTGAGATCGCAGCTGGTTGAGCAGTCAGTTCGGTGTCGGGGGCTTTCGTGTCGACCAGCCAGTTGAAGATCGCCGGGGAAGCGTCGGCGTTGCCGGCTTTGTCAAGGGTGCGGACTTCGAATTTGTGGTTGCCCTCTGTAAGGGAGCTGTGGGGCTGGGGTGAGGTGCAGCCGTTCCAGGCGCCTTCGTCCAAGCGGCATTCGAAGGAGGCGACGCCGGAACCGGTGTCGGTGCCTTTGAAGTTGAAGGAAGCGCTGGCGCTCGGGGAGATCGCGCTCGGCTGGGCAGTCAGTTCGGTGTCGGGAGCTTTCGTGTCGACCTGCCAGGCGTAGATCGCCGGGGAAGCGTCGGGGTTGCCGGCTTTGTCGATCGCCCAAACTTCGAATTTGTGAGTGCCATCCGCCAGCAATTCGTATTTCTGCGGGGACGCGCAAGCACCCCAGGCGCTTTCGTCGAGACGACACTCGAAGGAGGCGATGCCGGAGCCGGTGTCTGCTCCTTTGAAGGCGAAGCTTGCGCTGGCGCTCGGCGAGATCGCCGTGGGCTGGGCGGTGAGTTCTGTATCCGGGGCTTTGGTGTCGACCTGCCAGCTGAAGATCGCTGAGGAGGCGTCGGGGTTTCCGGCTTTGTCGATGGCTCGCACTTCGAATTTGTGGTTGCCCTCGGTGAGGCCTTCGAATTTCTGTGGCGAGGAGCAGCTATTCCATGCCCCTTCGGAATCAAGGCGGCACTCAAAGGAGGCGACGCCCGAGCCTGAGTCGGTTCCTTTAAAGCTGAAGGACGCGCTGGCACTGGGTGAAATCGCTGTGGGCTGGGCGGTGAGTTCCGTCTCGGGGGCTTTGGTGTCGACTTGCCAGTTGAAAACAACAGGAGAAGCGTCAGCGTTCCCTGCTTTATCCAGGGTGCGGACTTCGAATTTGTGGTTGCCCTCTGTGAGGCTTTCGTATTTCTGCAGGGAGCCGCAGGTAGTCCAGGCACCTTCATTCAGGCGGCACTCGAAGGAGGCAACTCCGGAGCCGGTATCGGTGCCTTTGAAGTTGAAGGAAGCGCTGGCGCTCGGGGAGATCGCGCTCGGCTGGGCAATCAGTTCGGTGTCGGGGGCTTTCGTGTCGACCAGCCAGTTGAAGATCGCCGGGGAAGCGTCGGCGTTGCCGGCTTTGTCAAGGGTGCGGACTTCGAATTTGTGGTTGCCCTCTGTAAGGGAGCTGTAGGGCTGAGGTGAGGAGCAGGCGTTCCAAGTGCCTTCGTCGAGGCGACACTCGAAGGAGGCGACTCCGGAGCCGGTGTCGGTTCCTTTGAAGCTGAAGGAGGCGCTGGCCGATGGTGAGATCGCTGACGGCTGAGCTGTGAGCTCCGTGTCGGGAGTTTTCGTGTCAATAAGCCAGCCGAAGGTGGCCGGAGAGGCGTCAGCGTTTCCGGCTTTGTCCAGAGCCCGGACTTCGAATTTGTGCGTGCCCTCTGAGAGGGAGGCATAGGGTTGGGGCGATGTGCAGGCGTTCCAAGCGCCTTCAGAGTCCAAACGGCACTCGAAGGAGGCGATGCCGGAGCCTGAGTCTGTGCCTTTAAACGAGAGGCTTGCGGCAGCGCTCGGTGAGATGGCTGCGGGCTGGGCAGTCAGTTCGGTATCGGGGGCTTTGGTGTCGACCAGCCAGCTGAAGATCGCTGAGGAGGCGTCGGGGTTTCCGGCTTTATCCAGGGCGCGGACTTCGAATTTGTGGCTGCCGTCGGTGAGGGAGCTGTAGGGCTGGGGTGAGGTACAGGCGGTCCAGGCACCGACTTCGGAATCGAGGCGGCACTCGAAGGAGGCGACTCCGGAGCCGGTGTCGGTGCCTTTGAAGCTGAAGAGGGCGGCAGCGCTCGGTGAGATCGCGGCGGGTTGGGCAGTCAGTTCTGTGTCGGGGGCTTTGGTGTCGACGAGCCAGGTGAATACGACGGGAGAGGTGTCGGCATTGCCGGCTTTGTCCAGCGCTCGGACTTCGAATTTGTGGCTGCCGTCCCCTAGTCCTTCGTATTTCTGCGGTGAGGAGCAGGCGGTCCAGGCGCCGGCTTCTGAGTCGAGGCGACACTCGAAGGAGGCGACTCCGGAGCCGGTGTCTGTTCCTTTGAAGCCGAAGCTCGCTGTGGCGCTAGGTGAGATCGTGGTGGGCTGAGCGGTCAGTTCGGTGTCCGGGGCTTTGGTGTCGACCTGCCAGCTGAAGATCGCTGAGGAGGCGTCGGGGTTTCCGGCTTTGTCGATGGCTCGCACTTCGAATTTGTGGTTGCCCTCCCCTAGCCCTTCGTATTTCTGCGGTGAGGTGCAGGCAGTCCAGGCGCCTTCGTCGAGGCGACACTCGAAGGAGGCGACTCCGGAGCCTGAGTCGGTGCCTTTGAAGCTGAAGGAGGCAGCCGCCGATGGCGAGATTGCAGCGGGCTGGGCGGTCAGTTCTGTGTCAGGGGCTTTGGTGTCGACTAGCCATGCGAAGGTGGCTGGCGAAGCGTCGGCGTTGCCCGCTTTGTCGATCGCCCTTGCTTCGAATTTGTGGCTGCCGTCGGTGAGGGAGCTATAGGGCTGGGGCGAGGTGCAGGCAGTCCAGGCGCCGACTTCGGAATCGAGGCGGCACTCGAACGAGGCGATGCCCGAGCCTGAGTCGGTTCCTTTGAACGAGAAGCTTGCGCTGGAGCTCGATGAGATCGCTGTGGGCTGGGCAGTCAGTTCGGTGTCGGGCGCTTTGGTGTCGACCAGCCAGGCGAAGGTCGCTGGGGAAGTGTCAGGGTTGCCCGCTTTATCTAGCGCCCGGACTTCGAATTTGTGAGTGCCGTCCGCCAGCAATTCGTATTTCTGCGGCGCGGCACAGCTATTCCAGGTGCCTTCTGAGTCGAGACGACACTCGAAAGATGCGACGCCCGAGCCTGCGTCGGTGCCTTTAAACGAGAAGCTAGCTTCACTCGTCGCCGAGATTGCGGCTGGCGCGGAAACCAATTCTGTATCTGTGGCTTTCGTATCGACTTCCCAGCTAAAGGTCGCCGGAGAAGCATCGGCGTTGCCGGCTTTGTCGAGGGTGCGGACTTCGAATTTGTGGTTGCCCTCGGTGAGGGAGCTGTAGGGCTGCGGTGAGGTGCAGGCGGTCCAGGCGCCTTCGTCGAGGCGGCATTCGAAGGATGCGACGCCAGAGCCGGTGTCGGTGCCTTTGAAGCCGAAGGAAGCGCTGGCGCTCGGGGAGATCGCGCTCGGCTGGGCAGTCAGTTCGGTGTCGGGCGCTTTGGTGTCGACCAGCCAGCTGAAGATCGCTGAGGAGGCGTCGGGGTTTCCGGCTTTGTCCAGAGCCCGGACTTCGAATTTGTGGGTGCCCTCGGCGAGGGAGCTATAAGGCTGGGGCGACGAACAAGCGGCCCAGGCGCCTTCGTCGAGGCGGCACTCGAAGGAGGCGACTCCGGAGCCTGAGTCGGTTCCTTTGAAGCTCAAGGAGGCGCTGGCCGATGGTGAGATCGCTGCGGGCTGGGCAGTCAGTTCGGTATCGGGGGCTTTGGTGTCGACCAGCCAGGCGAAGGTCGCTGGGGAGGCGTCGGGGTTTCCGGCTTTGTCCAGGGCGCGGACTTCGAATTTGTGGTTGCCCTCGGTGAGGGAGCTGTAGGGCTGGGGCGAGGTGCAGGCGGTCCAGGCGCCTTCGTCGAGGCGGCATTCGAAGGATGCGACGCCAGAGCCGGTGTCGGTGCCTTTGAAGCCGAAGGAAGCGCTGGCGCTCGGGGAGATCGCGCTCGGCTGGGCAGTCAGTTCGGTGTCGGGCGCTTTGGTGTCGACCAGCCAGCTGAAGATCGCTGAGGAGGCGTCGGGGTTTCCGGCTTTGTCCAGAGCCCGGACTTCGAATTTGTGGGTGCCCTCGGCGAGGGAGCTATAAGGCTGGGGCGACGAACAAGCGGCCCAGGCGCCTTCGTCGAGGCGGCACTCGAAGGAGGCGACTCCGGAGCCGGTGTCGGTTCCTTTGAAGCTGAAGGAGGCGCTGGCCGATGGTGAGATCGCTGACGGCTGAGCTGTGAGCTCCGTGTCGGGAGTTTTCGTGTCAATAAGCCAGCCGAAGGTGGCCGGAGAGGCGTCAGCGTTGCCGGCTTTGTCCAGAGCCCGGACTTCGAATTTGTGCGTGCCCTCTGAGAGGGAGGCATAGGGTTGGGGCGATGTGCAGCCGCTCCAAGCGCCTTCGTCCAAGCGGCACTCGAAGGAGGCGATTCCGGAGCCTGAGTCGGTTCCTTTGAAGCTGAAGCTGGCGGCAGCGCTCGGTGAGATCGCGGCGGGTTGGGCGGTCAGTTCGGTGTCCGGAGCTTTGGTGTCGACTTGCCAGGCGAAGGTCGCTGGGGAAGCGTCGGCATTACCCGCTTTGTCCAAGGCGCGGACTTCGAATTTATGGTTGCCCTCTGAGAGTGAGCTATAGGGCTGCGGCGAGCTGCAAGCAGTCCAGGCGCCGACTTCGGAATCGAGGCGGCACTCGAAGGAGGCGATGCCCGAGCCTGAGTCGGTTCCTTTGAACGAGAAGCTTGCGCTGGAGCTCGATGAGATCGCTGTGGGCTGGGCGGTCAGTTCTGTGTCAGGGGCTTTGGTGTCGACCAGCCAGGCGAAGGTCGCTGGGGAAGTGTCAGGGTTACCCGCTTTGTCGATGGCTCGCACTTCGAATTTGTGGTTGCCCTCTGTGAGGCTTTCGTATTTCTGCGGGGAGCCGCAGGTAGTCCAGGCACCTTCATTCAGGCGGCACTCGAGGGAGGCGATCCCCGAGCCTGAGTCGGTTCCTTTGAAGCTGAAGGAGGCAGCCGCCGATGGCGAGATTGCAGCGGGCTGGGCGGTCAGTTCTGTGTCAGGGGCTTTGGTGTCGACTAGCCATGCGAAGGTGGCTGGGGAGACATCTGGGTTTCCGGCTTTGTCCAGAGCCCGGACTTCGAATTTGTGGGTGCCCTCGGCGAGGGAGCTATAAGGCTGGGGCGACGAACAAGCGGCCCAAGTGCCTTCGTCGAGGCGACACTCGAAGGAGGCGACTCCGGAGCCGGTGTCGGTTCCTTTGAAGCTGAAGGAGGCGCTGGCCGATGGTGAGATCGCTGACGGCTGAGCTGTGAGCTCCGTGTCGGGAGTTTTCGTGTCAATAAGCCAGCCGAAGGTGGCCGGAGAGGCGTCAGCGTTGCCGGCTTTGTCCAGAGCCCGGACTTCGAATTTGTGCGTGCCCTCTGAGAGGGAGGCATAGGGTTGGGGCGATGTGCAGCCGCTCCAAGCGCCTTCGTCCAAGCGGCACTCGAAGGAGGCGATTCCGGAGCCTGAGTCGGTTCCTTTGAAGCTGAAGCTGGCGGCAGCGCTCGGTGAGATCGCGGCGGGTTGGGCGGTCAGTTCGGTGTCCGGAGCTTTGGTGTCGACTTGCCAGGCGAAGGTCGCTGGGGAAGCGTCGGCATTACCCGCTTTGTCCAAGGCGCGGACTTCGAATTTATGGTTGCCCTCTGAGAGTGAGCTATAGGGCTGCGGCGAGCTGCAAGCAGTCCAGGCGCCGACTTCGGAATCGAGGCGGCACTCGAAGGAGGCGATGCCCGAGCCTGAGTCGGTTCCTTTGAACGAGAAGCTTGCGCTGGAGCTCGATGAGATCGCTGTGGGCTGGGCGGTCAGTTCTGTGTCAGGGGCTTTGGTGTCGACCAGCCAGGCGAAGGTCGCTGGGGAGGCGTCGGGGTTTCCGGCTTTGTCCAGGGCGCGGACTTCGAATTTGTGGTTGCCCTCGGTGAGGGAGCTGTAGGGCTGGGGCGAGGTGCAGGCGGTCCAGGCGCCTTCGTCGAGGCGGCATTCGAAGGATGCGACGCCAGAGCCGGTGTCGGTGCCTTTGAAGCCGAAGGAAGCGCTGGCGCTCGGGGAGATCGCGCTCGGCTGGGCAATCAGTTCGGTGTCGGGGGCTTTCGTGTCGACCAGCCAGCTGAAGATCGCTGAGGAGGCGTCGGGGTTTCCGGCTTTGTCGATGGCTCGCACTTCGAATTTGTGGTTGCCCTCGGTGAGGGAGCTATAGGGCTGAGGTGAGGTGCAGGCAGTCCAGGCGCCTTCGTCTAGGCGGCACTCGAAGGAGGCGATTCCGGAGCCGGTATCGGTTCCTTTGAAGCTGAAGGAGGCGCTGGCCGATGGTGAGATCACGCTCGGCTGGGCCGTGATTTCAGTGTCGGGGGCTTTGGTGTCGACGAGCCAGGTGAATACGACGGGAGAGGTGTCGGCGTTGCCGGCTTTGTCCAGCGCTCGGACTTCGAATTTGTGGCTACCCTCCCCTAGTCCTTCGTATTTCTGCGGCGAGGTGCAGGCGGTCCAGGCGCCTTCGTCCAAGCGACACTCGAAGGAGGCGATGCCCGAGCCTGCGTCTGTTCCTTTGAAGTTGAAGGAGGCAGCCGCCGATGGCGAGATTGCAGCGGGCTGGGCGGTCAGTTCTGTGTCAGGCGCTTTGGTGTCGACCAGCCAACTGAAGGCCGCCGGGGAGCTATCCGCATTGCCCGCTTTATCCAGCGCGCGGACTTCGAATTTGTGGGCGCCCTCGGCGAGAGAGCTATAGAGCTGCGGCGAGGTGCAGACTTTCCAGTCCTCTGGAGCACTGGAGTCGAGGCGGCACTCGAGGGAGGCGATTCCGGAGCCTGAGTCGGTTCCTTTGAAGGAGAAACTTGCGGCAGCGCTTGGTGAGATGGCTGCCGGCTGTGCGGTCAGTTCCGTATCCGGGGCTTTGGTGTCGACCAGCCATGCGAAGGTGGCTGGGGAGACATCTGGGTTTCCGGCTTTGTCCAGAGCCCGGACTTCAAATTTGTGCGTGCCCTCGGCGAGGGAGCTATAAGGCTGGGGCAACGAACAAGCGGCCCAGGCGCCTTCGTCCAAGCGGCACTCGAAGGATGCGACGCCAGAGCCGGTGTCGGTGCCTTTGAAGCCGAAGGAAGCGCTGGCGCTCGGTGAGATCGCGCTCGGCTGGGCGGTCAGTTCTGTGTCAGGGGCTTTGGTGTCGACCAGCCAGGTGAATACGACGGGAGAGGTGTCGGCATTGCCGGCTTTGTCCAAGGCGCGGACTTCGAATTTGTGCGTGCCCTCTGAGAGGGAGGCATAGGGCTGCGGTGAGCTGCAGGCGCTCCAAGCGCCTTCTGAATCGAGGCGACACTCGAAGGAGGCGATGCCGGAGCCTGAGTCGGTTCCTTTGAACGAGAAGCTTGCGCTGGAGCTCGATGAGATCGCTGTGGGCTGGGCAGTCAGTTCGGTGTCAGGCGCTTTGGTGTCGACCAGCCACGAGTAGACGGCTGGAGAGCCGTCCGCGTTGCCCGCTTTATCCAAGGCGCGGACTTCGAATTTGTGGTTGCCCTCGGTGAGGGAGCTATAGGGCTGCGGCGAGGTGCAGGCGATCCAGGCGCCTTCGTCCAAGCGGCATTCGAAGGAGGCGATGCCCGAGCCTGCGTCTGTTCCTTTGAAGTTGAAGGAGGCAGCCGCCGATGGCGAGATTGCAGCGGGCTGGGCGGTCAGTTCTGTGTCAGGCGCTTTGGTGTCGACCAGCCAACTGAAGGCCGCCGGGGAGCTATCCGCATTGCCCGCTTTATCCAGCGCGCGGACTTCGAATTTGTGGGCGCCCTCGGCGAGAGAGCTATAGAGCTGCGGCGAGGTGCAGACTTTCCAGTCCTCTGGAGCACTGGAGTCGAGGCGGCACTCGAGGGAGGCGATTCCGGAGCCTGAGTCGGTTCCTTTGAAGGAGAAACTTGCGGCAGCGCTTGGTGAGATGGCTGCCGGCTGTGCGGTCAGTTCCGTATCCGGGGCTTTGGTGTCGACCAGCCACGAGTAGGTCACCGGGGAACCATCCGCATTGCCCGCTTTGTCGAGGGTGCGGACTTCGAATTTGTGCGTGCCCTCTGAGAGGGAGGCATAGGGCTGCGGTGAGCTGCAGGCGGTCCAGGCGCCGGCTTCTGAGTCGAGGCGACACTCGAAGGATGCGATGCCGGAGCCACCTGTATCCGTGCCTTTGAAGCTGAAGGAGGCGCTGGCCGATGGTGAGATCGCTGACGGCTGGGCGGTCAGTTCCGTATCGGGGACTTTGGTGTCGACCAGCCAGCTGAAGATCGCTGAGGAGGCGTCGGGGTTTCCGGCTTTGTCGATGGCTCGCACTTCGAATTTGTGGTTGCCCTCTGTGAGGGAGCTATAAGGCTGGGGCGACGAACAAGCGGCCCAGGCGCCCTCGTCCAAGCGGCACTCGAAGGAGGCGACTCCGGAGCCGGTATCGGTTCCTTTGAAGCTGAAGCTCGCCGTGGCACTTGGTGAGATCGCGCTCGGCTGGGCAGTCAGTTCGGTGTCGGGAGCTTTTGTGTCGACGAGCCAGGCGAAGACGGCTGGCGAAGCGTCGGCGTTGCCGGCTTTGTCCAGCGCTCGGACTTCGAATTTGTGGCTACCCTCCCCTAGTCCTTCGTATTTCTGCGGCGAGGTGCAGGCGGTCCAGGCGCCTTCGTCCAAGCGGCATTCGAAGGATGCGACGCCCGAGCCTGAGTCGGTGCCTTTGAAGCTGAAGCTTGCACTGGCGCTCGGGGAGATCGCTGCCGGCTGGGCGGTCAGTTCGGTATCCGGGGCTTTGGTGTCGACCAGCCAGGAGTAGATCGCTGGGGAGCTATCTGCGTTTCCGGCTTTATCCAGGGCGCGGACTTCGAATTTGTGGCTGCCCTCGGTGAGGGAGCTATAAGGCTGGGGCGACGAACAAGCGGCCCAGGCGCCCTCGTCCAAGCGGCACTCGAAGGAGGCGACTCCGGAGCCTGCGTCGGTGCCTTGGAAGTTGAAGCTCGCCGTGGCGCTTGGTGAGATCACGCTCGGCTGGGCCGTGATTTCAGTGTCGGGGGCTTTGGTGTCGACGAGCCAGGCGAAGACGGCGGGCGAAGCGTCGGCGTTGCCGGCTTTATCCAGGGCTCGGACTTCGAATTTGTGGCTACCCTCCCCTAGTCCTTCGTATTTCTGCGGCGAGGTGCAGGCGATCCAGGCGCCTTCGTCGAGGCGGCACTCGAAGGAGGCGACTCCGGAACCAGAATCCGTGCCTTTGAAGCTGAAGCTCGCTGTGGCGCTTGGCGAGATCGGTGACGGTTGAGCTGTGAGTTCCGTCTCGGGGGCTTTGGTGTCGACCTGCCAGGTGAAGACGGCCGGAGAGGTATCTGGGTTGCCCGCTTTGTCCAGCGCCCGCACTTCGAATTTGTGGCTGCCGTCTGAAAGGGAGCTATAGGGCTGGGGTGAGGTGCAAGTGTTCCAAGCGCCTTCTGAATCGAGGCGGCACTCGAAGGAAGCGATGCCGGAGCCGGTGTCTGTTCCTTTGAAGCTGACGGAGGCGCTGGCGCTCGGAGAGATCGCAGCAGGTTGGGCGGTCAGTTCGGTGTCGGGGGCTTTCGTGTCGACCAGCCATGAGTAGATCGCCGGGGAAGCGTCGGCGTTGCCCGCTTTGTCCAGCGCTCGGACTTCGAATTTGTGGGTGCCCTCGGCGAGGGAGGTGTAGGGCTGGGGTGAGGTGCAGGCATTCCAGGCGCCTTCGGAGTCGAGGCGACACTCGAAGGAGGCGATTCCGGAGCCTGAGTCGGTGCCTTTGAAACTGAAGCTTGCGGCGGCGCTTGGTGAGATCGCTGACGGCTGAGCGGTGAGTTCAGTGTCCGGGGCTTTGGTGTCTACCAGCCACGAGTAGATCGCCGGTGATGCGTCAGCGTTTCCCGCTTTGTCGAGGGTGCGGACTTCGAATTTGTGGCTGCCCTCGGTGAGGGAGCTATAGGGCTGGGGCGAACTGCAGGCATTCCAGGCACCTTCTGAATCGAGGCGACACTCGAAGGAGACGACACCTGAGCCGGTGTCGGTGCCTTTGAAGCTGAAGCTTGCACTGGCGCTCGGGGAGATCGCTGCCGGCTGGGCGGTCAGTTCGGTATCCGGGGCTTTGGTGTCTACCAGCCAGCTGAAGACAGCCGGAGAAGCGTCGGCATTGCCGGCTTTGTCAATGCCGCGGACTTCGAATTTGTGGTTGCCGTCTGAAAGGGAGCTATAGGGCTGGGGCGAGGAGCAGGCGTTCCAGGCGCCGGCTTCGGAGTCGAGACGGCACTGGAAGGAGGCGATGCCCGAGCCAGTGTCCGTGCTTTTGAAGCTGAAGCTTGCGCTGGCCGATGGCGAGATCGCGGCGGGTTGGGCAGTCAGTTCCGTCTCAGGCGCTTTGGTATCGACCAGCCATGAGTAGATCGCCGGCGAGGCATCGGGGTTGCCCGCTTTATCGAGGGCACGAACTTCGAATTTGTGGTTACTGTCCGCCAGCGATTCGTATTTCTGTGGCGAGGAACAGGCGATCCAGGCGCCCGCTTCGGAGTCGAGACGGCACTGGAAGGAGGTGACGCCGGAGCCTGTGTCTGTTCCTTTGAAGCTGAAAGTCGCCTGATTGGACACGGAGAGCGATGGGGGGCCAGATTCGATTGCGGTATCGGGCGCGATCGAGTCCTCGACGTAGACGAGGGGCGTCGAGCAGCCAGAGGTGAGTTTCGCGCTCGAGGTCGCAGTGGCACGGAAGCTGGTGGTCGAGTCGTTGGCGACCGAGACACTTACGCCTGCCGCCAGGGCCGCGGGGGTCACCGTCGCGATCGGGGACCCCGAGCAGTCGGCGCCGGAAAAGAGATTGACTGTCGTGCCCGCACCCGCCGAGCCCAGGACTTTGGGCGTGTTGTTATTGGCCGGCGACGGAGGAGACGTTGTGCTGAGAACCGGCGTGGCGGGCGCCGTCAGGAAGGTCTGCGGCGCCCCAGGCAATGCCGGGCTCGTGGAGGAGTTTGCCGACTCGTCGAAGGACTGCACACGGAAGTGGTAGGTGACCTCCGGGTTGAGCCCCGACAGCTGCACGCTATGAGAGGTGACCTGGGCGGAGTCGCTTTTGCTGGACGTGAGCGCTTCCGGTTTGAGGCCGTATTCGACGCGGGAGTCAGAGGGCTCGTCGGTGGTCCAGGTGACGGTGGCAGTGCCATCCGCCCCCGCAACGGCTTTGACGTTGGAGATGACGGGACCGGTTTTGTCGAGGTAGGCAACCGTGTATTTGCCGGCGATGGCATCAAAGAAGGCGTATTCGACCCCCTTGATCGTCCGCAGCGTCGGCGTGACGACGGTTTCACCCCGTTTGATCGTTTGGAGACCCCCAACCAGAGACGAGGTCGGCACCATCGCCCTCAAGCCAGTGGCCCCGCTGCCCGGACTGATCGAGAACGTGAGCTTGCTGCCGCTCCACTCGATCGACCCGAACGAGGACTGGTTGCGACCGTCGAGCCAGGCCAGCATCTGGTGAGAGCTGACAACCGGCACATCCCGTGCTAGCGCCGAGGCGACGATCGCGTCCGAGCCCGACGATTTGACATCGTCGGTATGCATGTTGGCCGTGAACACGCCGTAGTAGCCCTGCGAACCGAGCGCGTTGTCGAGCAGTACATCGGCGGTCGCCGGGTACGACTGGTTCGCCTCGTCGTTCATCTGTGTCGCCGCCTGGTAGACGTCGATCAGGCTGCCGTCGACGTCCGCGAAGCGCATCGGCATGCCGGAGCCGGTGAACAGCCCCGGCCGGTTCTGGATCCAGGATTCGGGCCAGTAGTAGTAGTTGGTGTCGAGGCGGATGCCATTGAGCAACTCGACCTTCGCCTCTGTCGCCCAGTCAGACCAGACGATGCAGTGCGTCCGGTGGGTGCTGGTGGGCGGCATGCTGGGGAAGTTGGCTTCCAGGCTCGTCAGCTGATTCGAGAAGAGTGTTTCGAGGTCCGCCTGGTCAGCCCAGTCTGAGCAGCCGGTAAACAGGTGTAGGCCGAACTCGAAGCCATCTTTTACGTATTCGGCGACCTGCGCATCGGTGAACGTGGTGTTGGGATAGATGTAGGAGGTGCCGCGGACGCACTCCCACACTTCGACCTCGCATCCCGGCGAGCTCATTTCTTTGTACTGGGCAAAGCGACCTAGGGTGCCGCCGTTCGCGTGGTCGTCACCGGTCATCACGACCGCGGCCTTCTCATCGCGCGGAAGGAACCAGAATCGCGGCAGCGGCTTGCGGTCGGAGTTCATCTCCCCGATCAGGTTCGTCAGCAGCCGCTGCTGCTCGTCGGCCTGGGGGATCTGAACCTTGTTGAAGTCAATCCAGTTCGGTTGGACGTCGCCGGCCATCGGACCGAAGAACATGTCGTTCGAGCGCACCGGAGAGATCCCGTCGCGGTCCTGCCCTGCCCAGGCCGGGTTGCCCTGCCGTGTGTAGACGACCGATTTCGCCAGGTCGTAGGTGAATGCGGCCGCGCTGCCGCCTTTGGAGCCGACCGCGCGCAGGGTGACCGCCGGATTGGCGGTGGCGGTCGAGGCGTTGGAGAAGAGGGTCGCCACCGTCTGCGCACCGCCGCTCGCCGTATAGCGATCAGCGACTCCGTGGAACTGGATCGTCTGGCCGACGATGCCCGCCCCCGGCGATTTACTGGTGTCCACTTTCAAGTAGGCGTTGCCGAGGCTCCCGCTCGGCGAGCCGAGGCCAAGCAGGCCGAGCAGATCGCTGTCGGGACGCATCGCGATCAGGTTCCCCCCGCCTTCGACCCAGGTCTGCAGCATCGTCGCCTGGCCGGGGCTCACCGAGCCCTCACCGAGAATCGCGACGTCATGCGCGTCCAGCATGGCTGGTGTGACAGTCGACATGTCGACTGCGGCGAACTCGTTCAGGCCTTCGGCCCTGAGGATCTCCGCGTAGAACTGGCTGAACGGGTTGGCGCCGTTGACGATCACCAGGATCGGGCCGCCCGGCCCCTGGTCCGGTGGCGGTGGTGGCGGGCCCGCGGTCGAGAACGACCAGCTCACGGTCCCGACCAGCGCGTTGCCGGAGGTGTCCGTCACCCCTTTGATCGTGGCCGTGTAGCCGCTGGAGTGGCTCAGGGGATCGACCGGGTCGATGATCGCCCTGCGCTGCCCGGCGTTGTAGCTGATCGTCGCCGGCACCAGCGCTTCGGAGCCGTCGCGCAGCTGGACCGTCGCGGATTTGACCGTTGCCGGATCGAGCGGCTCGCTGAAGGCAGCACTGACCGTGGTTTCCGTGCTCACCCCCGTCGCTCCGGCGACCGGGCTAGTGGAGACCGCTTTCGGCGGCGTCGTGTCTTTTTCTTCTTTTCCTTCGAAGACGACGTCGACCAGGTAGTTCTCGGACTGGAATGAGTTGGGGCCCCCGTTCGAGAAGAGCACCCCGGCGGAGCCGTAGTTGTAGATGCCGTTCGCGCCGTCCTCCCCGTCGGCCAGGGCATACAGCGGCGGGTTGTCGTAGCCGACCACTGAGAAGAAGCTGGCAATCGACGCGTAGCGGCCGTTGGGGGAGTGATAGGCGGCGACGTAGTTGGTGTCGGCGGTGATCGCCACCGGGCTTTTGAAGGTGGCTTCCTGCCAGCCCGTGGATGACTCACCGCTAAACGTGACGGAGGCGAGGCTGGTGCCGGACGCGGTCCAAAGACGCCCGACGTGCGTGCCGGTGTTACCGGCGGTCCTGTAGTAGCGGAGGCCGGTGACGAGGCCGTCGAGCTCGGAACGGAACTTGACCCCCACTTCGACCGAGTTCGTGTCGGGGTCCTGGGGGCCGGTCATCGATTCGCTCCAGATCGTGCAGGGGCAGGTCTGCGGGACCACCTCGACGGCGGCCTGGTCCCCCGGCGCCTGGAGATTGCCGCTGTCGTCCACCGCCCGCGCCACGATCGTCGTCTCGCCGATCGTTTTGGGAGTCCAGGAGTAGGACCATTCCTCGCGACCTTCGGCCGGGTGCCAGGTGCTGCCGCCGTCCATGGAGACCTCGACGCTCGCCACCTCCCCCCCGGCTTTGGTCTCGCCTTCCGTGTCGCTGGCGCTGCCGCTCACCGTGACCGGGTGGCCGATTTCCACTTCCGTGCCCTCGAAGGGGGTGGCGATCGTCGCCGACGGAGGATCGACATCGGTCGTTGCCGTGGCTTTCGTCAGCCCCGCCTGCAGGGTCCGCGGCTGCGGCCCCATGTCGGCGAACAGGTTCACCGTCGCCTGCTGCATGCGCGAGTCGGGTGTCGAGCTGTCGCGATCGTGGTTCCCGTCCAGGCCCCACGACCACTGCACGGTCCCCGCCCCGAAGACCAGCGCTCCGCTTGGCGCCCGGTAGAGCGTGAGGTGGTGGGTGGCGGTGCCCGGCCCGTAGTTGGAGCCGTAGTCGAGGATGCGCTGGGGGACTGAGGCGGTGGTCGAGGAGAGACGAGCCAGACCGGGTGGTCGGAAACCGTTGTCGAGGTCCTCGTCCCACTCGTAGCCGAGCGTGCCTTCGGGCAGCGTCGCGGTTTTGCCGGCCGCCAGCGAGGCGATGTCCGTGTCGCGCCAGAAGCGCATCTTCCCGTCCGCGGCCGGGACTTTGATCGCGGTCGTCCCAGAATTGACGGTGAAGATCGTGCCGGTGAGCTGGTTCTCGGGCCGACCCCCGTCCGCCGGCGGGCTGAACCGTGGATCGCGCCAGGTCCCCGTCCAGACTTTCGAGGAGAAGGGGTCGATCTTCGCGTTGGCGTGGGTCTCCTTGTAACAGACGAGCGTGCGCCGTTCGGTGCCGGAACCGTCGATGCTTTTCTCCCAGCGCGTCTTCCAGAAGACCTCGTTGCCGCTGAAGAAGGCGAGGTCGACACCGGCGTTGCGCGCGGCTTCGACGTTGGCGCGCTGCGTCCCCGACCAGTACTCGTCATGGCCGACCGAGAGGTAGACCTGGTGCTCGAGCATCTCCGAGCCGAAGCGGTCGGCGTCGACGCCGGTGAAGTAGCTGACGTCATAGCCGTTGCGCTCGAGCCAGCGCACCATCGGGTACTCGGCGTTGAACGGCGAGTCTTCGGGGGCCCCCTCCCGGGTCGTGACGGGGCGGTTGTAGCTGACCTTGTAGGCCCTGCTCGGACCGGTGCCCGGCCCGCCCTCGTAGAGGCTGTTGCCGCCGTAGTCGTTGTAGGCCTGCCAGGTCGTGTCGGAGGTCTGAAACAGGAGGTCGGATTTGCCGTCGTCGTCGCGGACGACGAAGACGATGTGGCTGCCTTCCGAGGTTTTGTCTTCGCGCACCAAGTGGGCGAAGTAGATCCCTGAGACGGCGTCGGTCGGCACGGCCCAGGTGGCGGACTGGGCCCAGTTGCCGCAGTCGATCAGACCGGTCGATGATTCGGTTTTGCAGCTCGGCTGGAACTGCGGCAGGCTGACCGAGGGTTTGATGGTCGCGACCTTGCGCGCCCCCATTCCGCCGTAGTAGCCCATCCGGTAGATGTCGAGCCGGTATTTGCTCGAGGCCGTGCTGACCTTGAAGCGGGCCGTTTCGCCCTGATTGACGCTGACCTCGGTCGAGAAGCCCTGGATGCTGTCGTCGCCGTCACCCGCTATGTCCCATTCGGAGGACGGGTTGCCCGCTTTCGAGTTCTCGCAGGTGACCGCGTTGGTCGGTGCGTCGCAGGGGCCCGCCAGGGCGCTCCCAGCGCCAAACGCCACCGCCCCGAGCAGGGCGAGGATGAGCACAACCAGGGCTGCACGTGTCTTCGAAAGCACGACCTATGGGAAGCAACGCCGCGCCGAACGACGATTTTTTGCGCATGGGCCATGCTTGGCACCCACGATTTCCCGCCACCGGGTCCGCGGGTCAAACTCTAACCCTTGACTAGAGGGTTAGAAAGGCCACGATCAGTTGGCCAATGAGACCGGCGAGGTGGCGTTGCGAAGGACCAGCCGCGGAGTGCCCTCACCGCTTGCCGCGACCGTGTAGACATCGAGGCCGTCGGAGTAGATCAGGGTGGCGTCGTCGAGCCACTCGACCTGGTCATCGATCGGTCGCCGCTCGCCGACCGAATGAGCCGCCAGGGTCTCCAGGTCGAGCACCATCAGCCGCCAACGGTTCTCGTCGCCAATCCTGCTCTTGTAGGCGATCCGAGTCCCGTCGGGTGAGAGCGATGGGCACTCGACGCCGTCGCGCAAGACCCGCACCGTGCGGCGGCGCACATCTCCCCCCACCAGGTAATAGTGCTCGCCGGTCCGCAGGGTCGCGTAGAAGCGGTTGGGATCGGAGGCGAATGTGACGCCCCAAAAGTTGAAGTCGGCCGCCTCGAGCCGCTCACCATCCTTGCTCACCTCGAAGTCCTCGAGGTTGCCGAGCTCCCTGCCATTTCGCATGTCGATGATCGTGGTCGCGGTCGAGAAGCCCCCCGAACTGAGATAAGCGTGCCCGTTGACGAATGCGGTCGTCGCCCCATAACGGCCATCCGAAGAAACCTGCGCGCGCGAGGGCAGGCCGGCAAGCGGCAGCTCCTCGAGCGGCCGCAGCGAGGAGTCGAAGATCGTCGTCTCGTAGCTGACACCGGATTCGGCGGTCAAAAGGCAGAGCCCGCGCTCTGCCGCGAAGTAGACCCGCGCGCAAGCGAGCTCCGATCCTTCGAGCTGCCGCGGGTGACCATCCTTGACGACGAAGACGCGGCCGTTGAGAAGTGGGTCCTCGCGGTCGACGGCGCGCACCATCAGCTGCGATCCGGCCAACGCGGCCCCGCCGCTGCCGACGCTGGGGCTGGCATCGGTGGTCACCTCGCTTGGGCTGAGCGCAGCGAGCACCAGGTAAACGATGCCGCCGGTTACGCAGAGCGCGACGATCGCGGCCAGGGCTCGCGCCCGTGCCCTACTCACCCAGCGGCTCCCGCTGGGTGCCAAGCAGGAGAGGCGTCGCGATCGCCAGCACCACGACCAGCGCGACGCCGAAGGCGAGAACAGCCCCCTGCAACCCAAGCGCGAACCAGAGCCCGCCGAAGGCGAGTGAGGATCCAAATTTCCCGATGCTCATCACTGTCACCAGCATGCCCATCCCGGTGCCTTGGGACTCGGGCGGAAGTATGGCGCCCGCAAGGGCGGCAGTCACCCCTTCGGTCGCCGCGAAATAGGCGCCGAGGGCAAAGAGCGCAAAGCAGAGGCCGGCCGTGCCAACCGGCGCGAGCAGAAGGGCGTAGACCGGAAGCAACATCGCGTACCCGCCGAGCAGCACTGGCACCCGCCCGACCCTGTCGGCGAGCCGACCGACAGGGATCGCCAGCGCCATGAAGACGAGTGCGGCGGCGACAAAGAGCAGCGGGAAGACAGTCGGCTCGAACCCGCTGCGCTCCTGCAGGCCGACGTAGATAAGCGCGTCCGAGACGCTGGCCAGCGCGAGGCCTCCCGTGGCAAGCAGCAACAGGCGGAAGCGCCGGTCGCGAAGGACGCCGAGCGCCTCCCGGGTCGAGGGCAGCTCGCGCGCGGCCTGGGCCGCCCGCGCCGGCCGGCCCTGTACGGCGAGCACCAGCACGGCGAGGCCGAGGAGGGCGAACAGGGTGCTGACTACGAAGACGGCGTCGAAGCGGGCCGGCGCCGCGAGCAGGACGCCAAAAGCGATCAGCGGGCCGAGCATCGCCCCGGCGCTGTCCATTGCGCGGTGCACGCCGAAAGCGGTCGCCAGCCCGGCCTTCGTGCTGGAGAGCGAGATCAGGGCGTCGCGGGGCGCGGTGCGAATCCCCTTGCCGACCCGGTCGAGAGCGACCAGCGCGCCGATCGCCCCGACCGAGCTACCGGCGACGACGAGCCCGACCTTGGTCAGGGCGGAGAGCCCGTAGCCGACGCCTGCGATCTCCTTGTGGCGCTGCAGTCGGTCCGAGAGAAAGCCACCGCCCAGCTGCACGATCGCCGCAGCGCCCCGGTAGAGGCCGTCGATCGCGCCGAGGACGAGCGGTGAAGCACCGAGCGAGAAGACCAGGTAGAGCGGCAGGATCGTCGCCACCATCTCGGCGGAGATGTCGGTGAGCAGGCTCACCGACCCGAGTAGGAGCACGTTGCGGGAGACCGGGAGCCGTGCGCTCGAGGGTGCCCACGATCGCGGCTTCAGCAGCGCCCGGGAGGCTTCAACCTGGTACATGGACCGGCTCCACGCGCTCGAAGGTCTCGCTCACGGAAAACGAACGCCTTGACAGAGGGCGAATTTCCGTGCAAGCGGCCCGCGTCGCTGCCCGTTATCTGGTCGAGGCATGAACTCCCCGGCCGAACAGACAGCAATGAGCGATCTTCCGCGCTACGTGATCACGGGCGGCGCTGGGTTCATCGGCTCGCACCTTGCCGAGCGACTTGCCGAGCGCGGTCGCGTCGTCCTCTTCGACAACCTGCGCCGTAACTCCCTCGCCGGCACCGGCCTCGCCGAGAGCCCGGCGATCGAGCTGGTCGAAGGCGACATCCGCGACCGCGACGCCGTCCTCGAGGTCGTCGACGGGGCCGATGCCGTCTTCCATCTCGCCGCGATCGCCGGCGTCTCCAGCTATTACGAGGAACCGGAGACGACGCTGCGAGTCAACATCGACGGCACCGCCGGAGTCGTCGACGCCGTCGTCGCCACCGGTGCCCCCCGTCTCGTCTACCTCTCCACCAGCGAGGTGCACGGCCCGAACGCCCACGACGTCGACGAGGAGTCGCCCTGCGCGATCGGCCCCTCCTCTGAGCGCCGTTGGGTCTACGCGACCAGCAAGCTGGCAGGTGAGCACCTGGTTCTGCGCGGCGGCGAATCGAATGGCTTCGAGGCCACCGTGCTGCGGCCGTTCAACGTCTACGGCCCGCGCCAGACCGGCGAGGGCGCGATCCGCAACTTCTGCCTGGCGGCGATCGAAGGCGAGCCGTTGGTCGTCTACGGCGACGGCTCGGCCGTGCGCGCCTGGTGCTACGTCGACGACTTCGTCGACGCCGCCCTGCTGGCGCTCGACTCCGAGGCGGCGGCGGGCCAGGTCTTCAACATCGGCAACCCGGACGCCTCCGTCGACACGAATGAGCTGGCGGCGCTGGTTGCCAAGCTGGCGCCCTCCGCCCGGGTCGAGCCAGGGAACGTCTCCCGGGCGGAGGTCGCCTACCGCACCCCGGTGATCGAGAAGGCCCGCCGCCTGCTCGGCTTCGAGCCCTCAGTCTCGCTTGCCACCGGGCTCGAGCGCACCCTCGCCTGGACCAGTTCAAGCCTCGCCGAGAAGGTGGCATCGTGAACGTCAGCGTCGTCGGCGTCGGCAAGATGGGGCTGCCGATCGCGGTCTGGCTCGCCTCGCGGGGCGCCAATGTCTACGCCTGCGACAAGAATCCCAGCGTCGTCGAGGCCATCGAAACGGGCAACCCCGACATCGACGAGCCGGGGGTACGCGAGCTGCTGGCGGAGGTGCTGCGGGCGGGCCGCCTGCGAGCGACGACCGACACGACCCAGGCCGCCTCGGAGAGCGACGTGATCATCGTGATCACGCCCGCGGTGCTGACCGACGCCCACGACGCCGACCTCTCGAACCTCGAAGACGCCTCACGCGACATCGCCCGCGGCCTGCGGGCCGGCAGCATCGTCGTCTACGAGACCACCGTACCGGTCGGGACGACCCGGCAGCGCCTGCTGCCGATCCTCGAAACCAGCGGCCTCGACGCCGGCGACGAGCTCCTCGTCGCCTACTCGCCGGAGCGGGTCAAGAGCCGCTTCGTGATGCGCCACCTCGACGAGACGCCGAAGATCGTCGGCGGCCTCAACCGGCTTGCCGCATCCCGCGCCGCCGACTTCTACCGCGAGTACCTGGGTGCGCCGGTGATCGACGTCGACACCTTGGAGGCGGCGGAGTTCGTGAAGCTGGCGGGGATGATCTACCGAGACGTCAACATCGCGCTGGCGAACCAGCTCGCCGCCTATGCCGAGGGCACTGGCCTCGACACGCCCACCCTCTTCGAGGCAGCCAACACCGACGGCGAGTGTGCCCTCCTCTCCCCTGGGATCGGCGTCGGTGGGCACTGCACCCCGGTCTACCCCCACTTCCTAATCAACGACTCGGCTCGCCGCGGCATCGACACCTCGATCGTCGACACCGCGCGCCGCGTCAACGACGCGCAGCCGGAGCGGATGACGGCGCGCCTCGAGGGCCGTCTGGGTCCCCTGGACGGGATCCGGGTCGGTGTCCTTGGGCTCGGGTTCCGGCCCGACGTCAAGGAGCACATCTGCTCGCCCACCTTCCAGGTCGACGCCGCGCTGCGCGCGCGCAGCGCCGACGTCCGCGTCCACGACCCGCTCTTCACCGAGGCCGAGCTGCGCGAGCACGGCTTCGCCACCTGGGCGCCCGACTCTCCCGAGTGGAAGCCCGAGGCGCTCGTCCTCATCACCGGTCACAGAGCCTTCGAGGACCTCGACCTCGCCACCATGAGCGCGAATGGCCTACGGGTCGTGGTCGACGGGCGGCGCTTCTGGGAGCCCGGGACGATCGCGGGGCTGGGGCTCGGCTACATCGCCGCCGGCCGCGGCGAGGAGCTGGAAGGTCCGGGCAGGGAAGGCGCGGTCGAGTTGACCGCCGCTGCCCCAGCCGCGCGAGCCTGATGGCCCAGATCCCCGTCATGCGGCCGACGATCGGCGAGGAGGAGGCCGCGGCGGCGGCGGCGGCGATCGCCTCAGGCTGGGTCGCCCAGGGGCCGCGGGTACGCGAGTTCGAGCAGAGGTTCGCCGAGCAGGTCGGTGCTGCCGACGCGGTCGCCGTCTCCAGCGGCACCGCCGCGCTCCACCTAGCGCTGCTTCTCGCCGGCGTCGGGCCGGACGACGATGTCGTCGTCCCCTCGCTCTCCTTCATCGCCACCGCCAACGCGGTCCGGCACGCCGGTGCCAACCCGGTTTTCGCCGACGTCGAGCTCGAGACCCAGAACCTCACCGCGGAAACGATCGGTGCGCGGCTCACCCCGCGCACCAGGGCCGTCGTCGTCGTCCACCAGGCCGGCGTCCCAGCCGACCTGGATGCGATCCACGGCCTCCTCGACCCGCTCGGGGTCGCCGTCGTCGAGGACGCCGCCTGTGCCGCCGGCGCAACCCACCGCGGCGCGCCGATAGGCGCCGGTTCGCCCCAGGTCACCTTCTCCTTCCACCCCCGCAAGCTGCTGACCACGGGCGAGGGCGGCATGGTCGCCGTCCAGGACCCGGACGACGCGGTGCGGGGCCGCCGCCTGCGCGAACACGGGATGAGCGTCGACGCCGCCCAGCGCGCCGCCGCGGGGCGCGTGATCGTCGAGTCCTACGCCGAGGTCGGCTTCAACTACCGGATGACGGACATCCAGGCCGCCGTCGGCATCGTCCAGCTCGGCCGGCTCGAGGGCATTGTCGAGCGACGCCGGCAAAAGGCGGAGCGCTACCGCGAGCTGCTCGCCGGCATCGGCGGCCTGCAGACGATCGCCGACCCGTCATATGGCACCACCAACTACCAGTCCTACTGGGCGCTTCTCCCCGACGAGTGCCCGGCGACGGTGGTCGAGGTCCTCGAACGACTGCTGGCGGCCGGGATCTCGGGACGGCGCGGGATCATGGCCGCCCACCTCGAGCCTGCCTACGAGGGCCACCCACACGACCCGCTCCCGGTCACCGAGAAGCTGGCGGACCGCTCGCTGGTCCTGCCCCTGCACGACGGCCTCGACGATGCCGGCCAGGAGCGCGTCGCCACAGCGCTAGAGCTGGCGCTGGCCGATCGCGACTACGCCGCGGTCGCCCGCTCGTAGGCGGCGAGCAAGCTCTCGGCAGAGCGCTGCCAGGAAAGGCCAATGACCAACTCCTGGCCGAGGCGTGCTATCTCCCGCCGCCGGACCGGATCGTCGAGCAGCTCATCGACGCAGCGCCCCAAGCCCTCCGGGGTCGGCTGCTCGGCGTAGGCAGCGGCAGGGCCGGCCGAGACGCGAGTCTCGGGCAGGCCGTAGGAGGCGATCGCGCACCCCATCGCCATGTACTCGGGCACCTTGATCATCGTCGAGAGGTCGTTGAGCGGGCTCGGAGGGTCCGGCGCCAGGCAGACGTCGGCGGTCGAGAGGATGCGGCGGATGTCGTCGTCACCGCGCCAACCGGCGAACTCGATCAGCTCGGCGAGGCCGAGCTGAACCGCCAGCGCTTCCATCTCACCACGCACCTCGCCCTCGCCGACGAAGACCGCCTGCCAGTCGTCCTCGCGCAGACCGCGGAGTGCAGCCAGGGCGCGCAGTGCATGGTCGATCCCGTCCTGGCGACCCATCACCCCGAGGTAGGCGAGCAGGTGCTTCCGCCCGCGACGCAGGGCCGGATCCGGCTCGACCGGCTGAAAGCGCTCAAGGTCGGGCCCGTTGCGGACGACGAAGACATCGTCGGGGTCCACCCCCCCGCGCCCGATCGCGATCCCGCGGTAGGACTCGTTGGTCGAGATCACCACGTCGGCGGAGCGCATCGCGTGACGCTCGATCGCGAGCAGCGCCCGGTGCGGAAGGCCGGCGCGGCCGAAGCGGGAGCGAAACAGCTCCGGCGAGAGGTCGTGGTGGTCGAAGACGAGGCGTGCCCCCTTCGCCCTCGCGCTGCGCGCCGCCAGGAGGAGGAAATCGGGTGGGTTCGCGACGTGGACGACGTCGAACGGCCGCTGGCGCTGCAGGCGCCGCACCAGCTTGCGTATGCGCCAGATCGCCTGGACGTACTCGCGCGGGTAGCCCAGCGCCCTGGCCGCGGGGCGCAGGCGGTAGCGGTAGATCTCGATCCCGTCGATCGACTCGATCGCCGGCTGGTCGCCGCCCTCGTCCGCGGCGCAGGCGACCACCACTTCCCAGCCGGCGGCGGCCAGCGTGCGGGCCTCGTTCCAGACCCGGCGGTCGGCGGGGACTGGCGCGTTCTCGCTGATCAGCAGCAGGCGCCGGCGGGGGGCCGGCGTCACGCTGCGCCCTTGCCGTGGAGAACGGTCGGCACCGTCAGCAACAGGATCTTCAGGTTCAGCGGCAGCGAGCGATGCTCGACGTACTCGCGATCGAGCTCGATCATCTGCTTGAAGGTGAGCAGGCTGCGCCCCCGCACCTGCCAGAGCCCGGTCAGCCCCGGCCGCACGGCGAAGCGGCGGAAGGCCTCGGCCGGGTAGCGGTCGGCCTCGTACTGGATCGAGGGACGCGGGCCGACAAGCGACATCTCCCCGCGCAGCACGTTCCAGAGCTGGGGCAGCTCATCGATGCTGGTCCGCCGCAGGAAGGAGCCGACCCGGGTGACCCGGTCGTCCTCTTTCAGCTTCGTCATCGGGCGATCCGAGCGGCCCGCCTCGGCGATCATCTGCTCGACGTGAGCGCGATGGGGGTCAGCCCCGGCCCCTTCGCGCATCGTGCGGAACTTGGCCACCGAGAAGGGTTGGAGGCGCTTGCCGAGACGCTCCTGCCTGAAGATCGCCGGTCCGCGCGAGTCGAGCTTGACGATTGCGGCGACGATCAGCAACAGCGGCGCGAGGAGGATCAGCAGGCCGCCCGCGCCGGCGACGTCGAGGAGGCGAATCGCGGCTTCGGTGAGCGGCTGCGACTCAGTCGTCCCCACGTGTGCCAAGTCGGACGCGTTCTTCGCCGCGACGCCGTTCGTGCCGTTCGCGGACTCGCCCCGCCCCCGGGTCGGGCCTCGCAGCGGTCGCAGCATCCGGGCTCGCAGCTCACCACGGACGAAGCTGCGGAAGTCACGGTCCTCCACCCTGGGCACACGCCTCGCGGCAGCCCTGAGGTAGCCGAAGAGGAAGGCGGCGCCGGAGAGGCCGACCGGCGGCACCCCCGCGACCTTCAGCGAGCGCAGCAGCACCCAGGCGAAGCCGTAGTGCAGGATCCAGGCGCACTCGCCATGCCGGGCGCGGCCGCGCAGACGGCCGTCGGCTGACCCCCAGGGCCGGTGGTGAAGGGCGATGAGGTCGGCGTAGGAACGCGTCTCGAAGCCGCGCATTCGCGCGTAGGTCTCGTCGATCGTGTCCCAGGCGAGACGCTCGGGGATGCCGCCGATCGCCTCCAGGCAGTCGCGCCGGAACAGCTTCACCGCACCGTGCACGTGGGTTGGTGGGATCGGGATCGTCTTCCAACCACTGCGATCCGCCTCAGCGAGGCGCCCCCCGGCCAGGCCGAGGCTGGCGTCCTGCTCGAAGCGCTCGAGGAGCGTCGCGAACCACTCGCTGGGGATCTCGACGTCGCCGTCGAGCTTGCCGACGAACTCGAACTGGCGCCAGCCGGCCTGCTCCAGGCCGAAGTTGAAGGCGTGGGCCTCGCGGGCGAGCGCCAGGTTGTCGATACCGGGCGAGGCGCCCGTGGGCGCCTCGATCACGGTCATGAAGTCGAGCTCGCACTCCCAGCGTCGTGCCAGCTCGACCGTCTCGTCACTGGAGCCATCGTCGACGACCAGCCAGCGGTCGGGTGGGCGCGACTGGGCGGCGACCGAGCGCGCCGTGCGCTCCAAATTCGCCGCCTCGTTGAAGACCGGGCTGATCACCAACAGCCTGTCGCGGTCTCGTGCCATCACCAAAGCAACGTTCCAGCGGGGTGGGCGCTTTCGGCCGGCGGCGCCAAATGCGCCGAGGAAGGGCCAAGCCTCCGCATGCGTTGATCTTGCGAGGCTGGCATGAATCCGGCCGGCTTCGACTGCCCATGCAAGGCCCGAGCACAGCACTCGCACGCAGGCGCAGGCTGATCGCCTTCGCGATCGCCAGCGCCGTCGTCGCGACGATCGCCGCCGCCGCAAGCCTTTGCCGGGTGAGCCTGCTGCCGCCCAAGCTCGAGCTGAAGCAGCTGCAGCAGGGCGCCGCGGTTGCCCACGCGACGATCCAGCTCCCCCACGGCCAGCGCCCGCTCAGCCAGACCGGGTTCGAATCGCAGACCAAGCGCACCAACCTGATCGGCAACGCGATGGCGAGCCCGCCCGTGCTCGAGCGGGTCGGCCGCGCGATCGGCGTCGACCCGGACCTGATCGCAGCCACGACCGAGGTCAGCGAGAACGTGCCGGTCGCCTTCAAGGAACCCGACGGCGAGCGCCGCGCCAGCCAGATCCTCGCCTCGCACGCCCCTTACAGGCTCGACGTGCAAACGCGCCCCACGGCGCCCCTGCTCGATGTCTACGCCCAGGCACCGTCCCCCGAGAAGGCGCGCCGTCTCGCCGACGCGGCGGTGCCGGCCACCAACGCCTACGTCGAGGAGCTGGCGCTGCGCCGCGAACGCGAGCGGCCCTCTCCTGTCAGCCTCGAGCAGCTCGGCGCCGCCCGTGGTGGCCCGCTCGACCCATCCGCTCCACTCAAAGTCGCCGGGCTGACCTTCGCCGTCGTCTTCGGGATCACGTTTGGCCTGCTCTTCCTGCTCGCCCAGGTCCGGCGCGGCTGGCTGCGGGCGGAGCGGCTCGGCGCGGGCGGCAGGCTCGAGGCCGAGCCGCTGGCGCCGCCGCAGCCCAGCCGCGACAGCTGGCCCCACACGACCCGGGCCCTGCCCTGGATGCTCGCCGCCTTCCTGGTGATGCTCTGGCTGGTCCCGATCAACGCGATCTCGATCCAGGCCTCGCTGCCGATCGACCTCAAACTCGACCGGCTGGCGCTGCCAGTCCTTGTCTTCACCTGGCTGCTCGCACTCGCCGCGGGCGGGCCGGGAGCGCCGCGCTGGCGCTTCACCACCGTCCACGCAGCGATCGCGCTCTTCGTCGTCGTCGCCTTCCTCAGCGTCGTCCTCAACGCCGCCTATCTCAACCAGACGCTCGAGCTGGAGCTGGCGATCAAGAAGCTGACCCTGCTCGCCGCCTTCTTCTCCGTCTTCCTCGTCGTCGCCAGCGCCGTGCGGCCGACTGAGGTCCGCCCGCTGATGACCTTGATGCTCGCCTGCGCGGTTATCTGCGCCCTCGGCGTGCTCTGGGAGTATCGCTTCGGCGCCAACCTCTTCTACGCCTGGTCGGACAAGCTGCTGCCAAGCTTCTTCGACGTGGCCCCCGTCGATACGACCGGATACGACGAGATCGGCCGCCGCCAGGTGATCGGGCCCGCCGACCTCGGGCTCGAGGCCGTGGCGATGCTGACGATGGCGCTGCCGATCGCCTTCGTCCGCGTAATGCACTCGCCGCGCTCCCGCGAGCGGCTCCTCTGCGGCCTGGCGATCTGCATCCTGCTCGGGGCGATGATCGCCACCTATCGCAAGAGCGCCCTGCTGGCGCCGCTCACGGTCTGCCTGATTCTCGCCTACTTCCGCCGCCGCGAGCTCCTGCGGCTGGCCCCGCTAGGAGTCGTCATCCTGCTTGCGATCCCAGCCCTGGCGCCGAATGCGCTGGGCTCGATCGTCGACCAGTTCAGGCCCAACCAGCTTGGCGTCTCTACGGTCAGCGACCGCGTCTCCGACTACGACGCGATCAGGCCCGACCTGCTCAGCCATCTCGCCTTCGGGCGAGGCTTTGGCTCCTACGACCACTCCAGCTACCGCATCCTCGACAACGACCTGCTCGTGCGCTTGGTCGAGACCGGCCTGGTTGGGCTCGTCGCCTTCGCCTTGATGATCGGGTTGATCATCGCCATCGCTGCCCCGATCATCCGTGGGCGCGACCCGGCCTGGGCACCGCCGGCACTTGCGGTGGCCGCCGCCGCGGGCGGCTTCCTCATGCTCTCGGTGCTCTTCGACCTGATGTCATTCCCCCACGCGCCGTACCTGTTCCTCGTCCTCGCCGGCTTCCTCGCCGCGATCCTGCAAGGGGACCGTGTGCGGCCAGCCCAGCAGGTCCGGCCGGAGCCAGCCCACCTTCCCGACCCGGCGGCGGTGCCGGCAGAGCGGCACCGCCTGCCCACCCCGGTCTAGCCAGATGTACGCGAACAGCGACAGCAGAGAGCTGGCCGTCGTCATCGCCGGCACCTCCTGGGACGGCATCTGGATGCCGGAGCGCCACATCACCCTGCAGCTGGCGCGTCGCCTGCCCGTGCTCTGGGTCGACCCGCCCATCTCCTACCTCAGCCCACTGCGCGACCCGACCGCGCGCCAGACGCTGCGCGAGGAGCGACTGCGAGAGGTCGCCCCCAACGTGACCCGGCTCAGTCCCGTAACGGTCCCCGGCGTGAGCCGCCCGCTCCTGCGCGAGATCGCCGCTCGCCAGACGCGCCGCGCCGTGCGCAGGGCAGTCGCCGAGCTCGGGTCCCCGGTCCACTGCACGATCGTCGCCTCGCCCGCCGACATGCTCGACGTCGTTCCCGCACCACGGCGCGTGCTCTACGGCACCGACGACTTCGTCGCCGGTGCCGGCCTGACGGGAACCGGCTCGAGCTGGCTGCAACGGGGCACGCGGCGCCAGCTCGCCGATGCCGATCTCGTAGTCGTCAGCTCGCCGGCGTTGAGGGAAAAATGGCTGCAAAGCAGGCCCGACATCGAGGTGATCCCTAACGGATGCGACGCGGTCCGCTTTGCCGGGGCGGATTTGGCGAGGACCCCGGCGGACGTCGAGCTGCCCAGTCCGATCGCCGGCTTCGCCGGGCACATGTCAGAGCGCATCGACCTTGCCATGCTTGAAGCGGTGGCGGCCACGGGCGTCTCCCTGCTGCTGGTGGGGCCACGCCAGCCGAGCTTTGAGATCTCCCGCCTCGACCGCCTGCTCGCACTGCCCAACGTGCAGTGGGTCGGCCCCAAGCCGTTCGACCAGATGCCCTCCTACATGGGTGCCATCGACGTCGGCCTGACGCCCTACGTGTGCTCCGACTTCAACCACTCCAGCTTCCCGTTGAAGACCCTCGAGTACCTCGCCGCCGGCCGGCCGGCGGTGGCCAGCGACCTGCCCGCGCACCGCTGGCTCGACACCGAGCACGTGACGATCGCGCAGACGCCGGAGGAGTTTGCCGCCGCCGTGCAGGCGCTGCTGCGCACGCCGCGGCCAGAGTCCGAGACGAACGCGCGCAAGGCCTTCGCCGCCCGCCACTCATGGGAGTCGCGCGGGGCCGAGTTCGCCCGCCTCCTCGACCTCGCCGCCCTCCACCCCGGCCCGGTTCCGATCTCATGACGGGGGCCTCCGCGCAGCGCGAGTTGCTGATCGTCGGCTCGGGCGGCTTCGCCCGTGAGACCGCCGAGGCGGTACGAGCGATGAACGCTGTCCGCCCCAGCTGGTCGCTGCTCGGCTTCCTCGATGACGACGAGAGCCTGCACGGCAGCACGGCCTGCGGCGCTCCGATCCTGGGCCCGATTGAGCTGGCGCACGACCGCACCGGCGCCGCCGTGGTGATCGCTACCGGTCGGCCCGGCAACTACGTCAGCCGCAGACTGATCGCCGAGCGACTTGGACTCGAGGATGAGCGCTACGCGACCGTGCTCCACCCGACGGCGACGCTGGGCGAGAGCTGCGAGGTCGGCCCAGGGTCGGTCCTGCTCGCCCACGTCGACCTCACCGCCGAAGCGACGGTCGGCCGCCACGTCGCCGTCATGCCCCAGGTCGTCCTGCCGCACGACGCGACGGTCGGGGACTTCGCCACACTGGCCTCGGGGGTCAGGGTCGGCGGCGCCTGCCGGCTGGGCGAAGGCGCCTACGTCGGCGCCGGCGCCTGCCTGCGCGAGGGCACCTCGATCGGTCCCTGGTCGCTGGTCGGGATGGGCGCGATCGTCACCCGCGACGTCCCTCCCGAGCGCCTCTGGCACGGCGTCCCGGCACGAGATGCGGGGAGCGCGCCGCTCCCCGATGGGTTCCCCCCGCCCGGCTGAGCGCGGCGCGACCTACGCGGCGCCGCTGTCGAGGACGACGCGGAGGCGCTGGAAGGTAGTGCGCATCGAGCGCGCCTCGAGCGCCAACGCGACGAGCAGCCCCGCGACGGCGACTGCAAGCGCGACCATGTCGAGGGGGATCAGCTCGGCGGCCGCCAGCGCGACACCCACCACCCCCGCGCCGAAGGCGACCGGGGCCGCGACGCAGGCAGCGAGGGAGCGCCAGGCAATGCCGTGGGAGTGCAGGCGGGTGAGGTAGATCGGCAGGACAACGAGCGCGGCGACCAGTACCTGCGCCACCCCGGCCCCCTCGATCCCGGCGCTCGAGGCGCCGACGTAGAGCGCCGGTACGAGGGCGGCGAGCCAGGCGACCTGCACCGAGAAGATCACCCGCGTGTCGCCGATGACGACGAAGTAGTCGTAGACCAGCTCGAAGAAGATGCGCAGTGCCGCCACCAGCCCTAGGCACCAGAGCACCGATGCGGCAGGCCCCCACTCGGTCCCGTAGACGACATTGACGATCGGCTCCGCCGCCCCGGTCAGGACCAGGCAGATCGGCAGCGTCGCCGCCGCCAACAGGCCAGTCGACGAGACGAAGGCGCTGCGCAGCGAAGCCGGGTCGCGCTGCAGGCGGGCGAACGCCGCCGGCAACACCTGCCGGACCGGCTGCGAGAGGACGTTGACCGGCCAGCTGGAGAGGTTGAAGGCGAGGACGTAGAAGCCCAGCGCCACCGGCCCGAGCAAGGCGCCGACTATCAGCTGGTCCACATAGGTGACGCCGAAGACGACGATGCTGGCGCCGGCCAGGGGGACGCCGAAATCGAGCAGCCGGCGGGCGACCTCGCGGTCGAAGCCGAAGCGGAAGGGCATGTAGTAGACGAAGAGCAGCGCCCCGGCGCCGGCGCCAGCGAGGCGGCCGACAGCGAGACTCATCGCCCCCATTCCCGCCAACGCCGTGGCGATCGAGATCAGCGCCCCCAGCCAGCTGTTGAGCTGGTCGATGACCATCCGCCTCCCGGCCTGGAACTCGCGCTGCATCAGCGCCATCGGGGTGGCGACGACCCCGGCGATGACGACGTTGACCGAGAGCAGGCGGACGACGTCGGTCGCCTCGGGCGCCCCCATCGCGGCCGAGAACCAGGGCGCGGCGACGAAGGCGGCGGCAAAGATCGCGAGACTGGAGATGACCGAGATCGTCGCCACCGTCGGGGCGATCTCCTCTGGGGGGTCGGGCCAGCGCACGATCGCCAGGCTGACCCCGAGTTCGTAGAAGCTGAGCGCCCCCATCAGCGCCACCTGGGCGACGGCGAAGACGCCGAACTGCTCGGGGCCGAGGATACGAGCGAGGGCGATGCCGATCACCAGCGTCCCCAGCCTGAACGCGAGCGTGTTCAGCATGTTGACGCCGAGCGCCCGCGCCGCCCGTTCCGAGAGCGACTCCGGTCTTGTGGACGGCTCGCTCACGCCGTTGCCCCCCGCGCCAGGGCCCAGTGCACCGCCGGCTTGACCCGCTGGCGGACGCGTTCGCCCGCGAGCTCGCTCGCCGTACGCTGGATCGTCGTGTGCAGCGCCGAGGGGAGCCACGGCTCGCTGCGCTCGCGAGCCCGCTCGAAGACCTCTTCCAGTGTGTCGAGAGCGGTGTTGAGGCCGAAGCGGTCGAGCACGACCGCGCGCGACCACTCGCCGAGCTGGCGCCGCCTTCCTTCGTCGAGCAGGGGGGCGATCTGCACCGCCAGCGGCTCGGGCTCGCCGCTGCCGATTCCGTAGAACCCCTCCTCGAGGAAATAGCCGGCGGTCTCCTCGTCGAACGGCCGCGAGAAGCCCTCGATTCCGAGCACGACCAGCGGCTTGCCGTAGGCCATCGCCCGCAGGGCAGAGCCGCCCATTCCCAGGGCGATGTCCGCCGCCGCGTAGGCGGGGCGCGAGTCGGGCAGGGCGCCGGTCAGCACGACAGCCTCGCGGCCAAGGCGCTCGTTGACCGCAGAGGCAAGGGACGCCAGCCTCCCGTGAGAAGGACCGTCGCCGGTGACAGCCAGGCGCAGGTGCCGCTCCCCGTCCGGGTCGAGCTGCTCGATCGCCCGCATCGCCCGCCCCACCCCCTCCTCCTTCATGTCGGGGTTGAGGCGACAAACGATGCCGATCAAGAGCTCGTCGTCGCCAATTCCGTGGCGGCGGCGGAAGCCGGCGCCGTCGACGCCCTCAGGGTCGTCCCAGGCGGGGTTCACCGGCGGCTCGATCAAGCTGATCTCCTGCCCAACCGCCCGCCCTCCCTCGACCAGCTTCTCGGTGCCGGCAACCAGCGTCGCCGAGCGCGGCAGCCAGGTCGGCACCGCCATCGCCAAGACGGTCCCGACCAGCGGCGTCCCCAGCGAGCGGGCCGGGCCGTAGAAGGCGTCGAGGATCAGCGGGTACTCGTACACGTGCAGAAAGTCGGCTTCCATCTGCCGCGCGTGGGCGGTCATCGCCGCCGCGACGCCGCGCCGGCAGGGATAGCGGCCCGGCCGGTCAAGCGGGTGCTCAACCACCGCCAGGGGCAGGCCGCGCTCGCGCACGATCTCGGCCATCGGGCCGTACTCGCCGGTGTGGGCGGCGAAGACCTCTACGACGTGGCCGCGGTCGCGCAGCCCCGTCGCCAGGTCCAGGGCGTTGAGCTGGCTGCCGCCTAGCTCGAGCTGGTGCAGGCCGACGAGGACGCGACTCACCGCAACCCCCCGGAGAGAGCGCCGGAAGCAACCCGGCGCCGGCCGGGCTCCACAGGGCGCGCCTGAATCGCGTCGAGCAGCAAGACGAGGACACACCAGAGGACGAAGAGGAGGATCGCGGCGATCGCGGCCTTGGAGGTTCCCGGACCCACCATCCTGCTCGCCACCTGGATCCGGCCCACGGGCTGGACCCTGAGGTTCTCGCCCCCGACGGGGCCGCGGCCTACCGCCGACGAGAGCGCCGCCGATGCGGCTCCGGCAAGCTCGCGCCCCTCTCCCGGGCTGGGCGCGGTGACGTACACGGTCAGGATCGGCAGGCTGGAGTCGGGTTGGCTAACAGTGATCGCGTACGGCTGTTGCGGGCGGGCGGTTTCGATCGCTGCTTCGGCGAGCGGCGTCGGCACCGCCGCGGCCTCGGTGCCTGGGCCGGTCACGTCGATCTCCTCCGGCGCCAGCCCGGTCTCGCGAGCCATCGCCGCCCTCGCTTCGTCGCTCGCCAGCAGGTTGCCCAGCACGGCCGCCCTGGTGACGATCGAGGTGACCCCCTCGGGCCGGGCGGCGGCGATCAACGACTTCGGCGTGTCGACCAGGACTCGCTGGGTGGCCGTGCCCGCGGGCACGGCGCGCCGCTCGAGGCCGGGCGGCGCCAGCGAGACCCGGTAGAGGGCAAGGATGCCAACGGCCAGCGCCAGCAGGCAGCCCAGCGCGACGAGGGCCCGCCGCCGCCAGAGCACACGAAGGATGCCGACCGACTCCATCGCGATCAGGTAGTCGAGAGGTCGCCCACCGAGTCCCCGGACGCCCGCCAGCCGCGGCGCACCCGGGCGATGAAGAGAACAGCCGCACAGCAGACCGCGAAAACGAAGATGAAGGTAAGGACGGCGAGCTGGAGATTTGCCCCGGAGTTGACCGCGCTGCCCTTTGCGCGGCCGAGCTGGATCAACCTCACCTGTTCCTTGCGTGGCGTCATGTGGTCCCGGGCCAGCTCGCGCAGGTAGTCCCTCAGCCCGTCGACCGCGGCATTCGCGAGGCCCACAGCGATCCCCGGCTTGCCTGCCTCGGCATAGACGTCGAGGACCGGGACGGTCGGGTTCGCCCGCACGCTGAGGCGATACTCGTCCGGCGAGTTGAGGATGTCCGCGGTGGCCGGCTGCTGCGCGCTGTTGGCGATCGCCCGGGGCTCGTCGGCCGTCAGCGGCGCCGCGACTTTGATCTCCGTCACCGGCACGCCGGTGCGCTGGGCGATGTGCTGGCGGACGGGCAAGCTCGCGATCACGTTGCCGAGCAGCAGCGCACGGTTGGTCAGCCCGGTGATGCTGTAGGTGTCTTCGCGCAGGTCGACCACGGTCGAGCGCGGCGTGTCGACCAGAACCTGGGTCGAGGCGCCGGCGAGGCCGACCGAGTGGCGCTCCAGGCTCGGCGGGAAGAGGCCGATGCCGTATAGCGCCCTGGTCGCAGCCAGGACCGCCAGCAGCACGGCGATCGCAAGGCCGAGCTTCTGCCCCCAGAGTTCGCGCATGTGAATGCCGAGCTGCATCCGCTCACTCAACGATCCGGGCACTACCTATCTTGCACCCCCAGGGCCGTGAACTGCGCAAGAACGCCGCTCGGGCGGGCGTTGTCTTCGCAGGAATGCTGACTCACCTCGACCGCGATCGAAGGACGACCGTGGCCGTTCGACCGGGTGCGGCGCTGGCCGCCCGGCCGCGCCTCTTCGCGGCTCTCGAAGCGGCCTTCTCCGTCTGCTTCAGGCCAGCTGGCAACGAGCCCGCAGCCGACACAGGGGCCCTGCTCGACGTCTGCGACGCCGAGGCCTTCCCCAGGGCTCGCGGCCTGGCCTGGCGAGGAACGCCCACCTTCGCGATCGGCGGCGACGCGCAGCGTGCCTCCGGGACCGGGGCCTTCTTTGGCGAGACCGAGTCGGTCGACCGCCGCCTGCGCGGGGTCGAGCTGCCCGGCTCGCTCGACGGGCCACGGATCGAGCCGGCCGGCGGCGCCTGTGAGATCCTCGCCGCCGCCGGCCCCCAGCCCGCCTGGACGCGAGCCCCCGGGCCGGCCGCGATCGACACGGTCGGCGCCGCGCTGCCGGAGCTCGGCGCCCGCCAAACCTTGCGCGACCTGCTCTTTGAGCGGCCCCTAGCGCTGGCCACGCTGACCCAGTTCCTCCGCCGGCTGACCGCCGCCGGCGCCTCGACCCCACCAGCGCTGCGGGCGGCAATCCTCTTCGACGACCCAAACCTGCGCTGGCGGACCTACGGCTTCATCGACTACCGCCGGCTGCTCGCGCACGCCGACGCGCACGGGTACCACGCCGCGATGGCGATGATCCCGCTCGACGGCCGGCACCAGCACCGCTCGACCGTGAGCCTCTTCCGCAAGCGGGCCGACAGGCTCTCGCTCGTCCTCCACGGCAACAACCATCTCTCGCGGGAACTGATGCGACCCGGCGGTGACGCCGGTGCAGTGGCGCTGGCTGCCCAGGCCATGCGGCGCGCAGCGCGCTTCGAAGCCCGCTACAAGCTGCGCATGGACCGGGTGATGACGCCGCCGCACGGGATGTGCGGCGAGCAGGTCACCCGTGCCCTGGGTGCGCTCGGCTTCGATGCGCTCTGCGCGATCCATCCCCTGCCCTGGACCGAGCATCCCCCTGCCGAGCGGCCGCTGGCGGGCTGGAGGCCCGCCGAGTTCTCCGGCGGCTGCGCGGTAATCCCCCGCCTCCCCCTTACAGCCCCCGTCGTCGAGATCGCCCTGCGGGCGTTCCTCGACCAGCCACTGATCCTCTACGGGCACCACGACGACCTTGCCGCCGGGCTCGAGCCGCTTGCCGAGACAGTCGCCACGGTGAACCGCCTCGGTGACGTTCGCTGGACCTCACTTGGCGAGATCGCCGCCACCAACCACGCGACCAGGCTGGAGAGGGGGGCGCTGCGCGTCCGCCCCTACTCCCACCGCCTGCGGGTAGAGGTGCCAGAGGGGGCCCGTTCGCTCGTCGTCGAGCCGCCCCCAGGGCTGTCGGCCGGCTTCGCCAGCTGGTCGGCGAACGGCTCTCCCGGGCTTCGCTTCGGCCTCTCCATGCCCTGCGAGCCCGGCCAGCTGGAGCTGCGGCTCGAGCCGGCGGCCAGGATCGACGCCGCCACCGTGCCCTCCCCCTCTCCGAGCCTCTGGCCGCTGGTGCGGCGAGCGGCAACCGAGACCAGGGACCGACTGCGCCCGCTGCTGCCGGCAGGCTCGGCTTGATCACTTCCCTCTCACAAGCATGGCGTGGGCTGGGGCTGCTGCTCACATTCGTCTCCACCATGGCCCTGGGCCAGCCTGGCCCGCCGGAGCGCGACTGCTTTCCGCGCCCGAGCAGGTGCGGCTACCCCGATGCGACCAACACCGGCGTACCCCCCGGCACGAGGCTGACGCCATCCGGCTCGCGCACGGTCACCGCCGATGGCACTTCTCTGGACAGCCTCCGGATCGAGGGCACGGTGACGGTTGCCGCCGACGACGTGACGATCCAGAGCAGCCGCATCGTCAGGACCTCTGGTGGCAGCGGCAGCTACGCCGTGATCCTCGAGGAGGGTGCCGATGGCTTCAAGATCAGAGACAGCGAGATCTTCGGCCCGGCAAGCGACAGCCACGGACTCGAGTCCGCCGTGTGGAATCACTACAACAACCCGGGTGCGACCGCTACCCGGGTGAACTTTCACCGTTGCGCCGACTGCTGGGAGGGCTCCGGCACCTTCCGCGACTCCTACATGCTGGTCGATGCTGCCTACTCGGGATCGCATGACGAGAACGTCTACGTCTGTGGCGGGCCGGTCAAGGTCGTCCACAGCACGCTGGTCAACACACACCAGCAGACTGCGACAGTGTTCGGCGACACCGCCGGCTGCGGAGGCAACCGCTTCACCGTCATCGGCAGCCTCCTTGCGGGCGGTGGCTACGCCCTCTACCCGCAGGCGAACAGCGACGGAGAGGTCGGCTCGATGATGGTCGCCTACAACCGCTTCGCCCGCTGCGTGACCGCACCCATCCCAGACCCACAAGGCGACGGCCATGTGTGCAGGGGCGGCTCGGACTCGAACGGCCTCTTCCCCTACGGGGGCTACTACGGGGTGGCCGCCCACTATTACTCCGGCAGGCGCCACACCTGGAAGAGGAACGTCTGGGACGACAACCTGCGCCCCGTCTGCCCACGCGTCTCCTGCGGAGGACGACGATGACTCCCGCTGGCATCACCGAGACGCTCGCCGACCCGAACGCGCCCGGGAGCCTCAGCGCTCGGGCGCGCCGGCGCCGCTGGGCGGAGCTCGAGCACCGCTTCCCCTCGCTGGACGAGATGTCGGTCCTCGACCTCGGGGGCACCGCCACGTTTTGGGAATCGGCTCCCTTCAAGCCCGCCTCGCTGACCCTGCTCAACCTGTTTGCCCAGCAAACTCCGTGGGAGGGCTCCCATGTGGCAATAGGGGACGCCTGTGATCCGCCGCAAAGGATAAGAAGTATGAAATTCGACCTAGTCGTTTCGAACTCGGTGATCGGATCCGTGGGTGGTCATGAGATGCGCTGCCGCTTTGCCGAGGTGGTGACCGAGCTCGGATACCACCACTGGATCCAGACCCCGAACCGGTACTTCCCGGTCGATCCGTTCTTCCTCTTCCCGGCCTTCCCGATGCTCCCGTTCAGCGCCCAAGTGGCGGTCAGCCGTTACTGGCCGCTCGGCCACAGGCGCGCCGAGGACTCGAAATCCGCCGCAAATCACGTTCTCACCGTAGAGTTCCTGACCAAGCTCGAGCTGAATCACTACTTCCCCGATTCCGAGGTATGGCGCGAGCGGTTCTTGGGAATGACGAAGTCCCTCGTGGCCGTCCGCTGACCTTTCGCGCCGGGCGACAGCCGCCTTTCTGCGCCGTCATACGATCGTCTAGAGGGCCCTTGGTAACTGCAGCAGGCAGTCCCCCAAGCCGACGAAGGCGCATGCAAAAGCTCAGGTTTCCCCAAGTCGGCAATGGGTATCGTAGGGACGCGAGACTCGATTCACCCATGAAGGCTCGTCTCACTGGAGGGGTTATGCCCGCCCTGCTCGGGAACTCAGTCGCGACCGGATGCCTTGGTGCACCGGCCCGCCGGATCGTCCCTGTCCTTGCCGCGTGTGTCGCCCTTGCCACGATCCTGTCGTTGGGCGTGAGCGTCTCCCCCGCTGCCGCCGGCTGCTTCTCGAACCCGAGCGCTTGTGGCTATCCCGATCCCACCACCACGGGTGTTCCCGCCGGCACCAGCCTCACCGCCTCAGGCTCGCGCACCGTCTCCACCAACGGCGCAGTCCTCGACGGGCTCGACATCACCGGCACTGTCACGGTGTCCGCCGACAACGTGACGATCCAGAACAGCCGCATCACCAAGACCTCCGGAGGGAACGGCAGCTACGCCGTAATTCTCAACAACGGAGCAGACAACTTCACGATCAAGGACACCGAGGTCCTCGGCCCGGCGAGCCAGAGTAATGGCCTCGAGTCAGCAGTATGGAATCACTACAACAACCCGGGTGCGACCGCGCTTCGGGTGAACTTCAATCGCTGTGCCGACTGCTGGGAGGGCTCCGGCACCTTCCGCGACTCCTACATGATCGTCGACGCCGCCTACTCGGGATCGCATGACGAGAACATCTACGTCTGCGGCGACAGGGTGGACGTCGACCACAGCACCCTGATCAACCTCCACCACCAGACCGCGGTCGTCTTCGGCGACACGATCTGCGGCAGTGGCAACGAGATAGTCATCACCGACAGCCTGCTCGCGGGAGGAGGATTCATCGTCTACCCGCAGGGAAACAGCAGCTCGGCGGTGGGGTCGATGAACATCTCTGGCAACCGCATCGCACGCTGCACCTCGAAAGGCGTGTACAACTCGAGCACAGGCGGCACCGCCTGCAGCGGTGGCGCTGACAGCAACGGCCTCTACCCCAACGGCGGTTACTTCGGCCTCGCCGCCCACTATTACCTAGGGGGCAGCCACATCTGGCAGAACAACGTCTGGGACGACAGCTCGCAGGCGGTCTGCCCAACGGGCAAACTGGGATGCGGCACGTCAGCTCCGCCTCCCCCTCCACCGCCGCCGCCACCTCCCCCCGCCGACACGCTGGCCGATGCAGTCTGGACAGCGCCGGCGAGCGCCGAAACGAACGTACCGGTGACGCTGAATGGCAGCGCCTCGACCGGTGATGCGCCGATCGCCTGCCAGTGGACCGTCGAGACCCAGGCTGGCTCCATCCTGGATACCTTCAGCGGCTGTCAGACCAGCTACACCTTCCAGCAGGAGGGCACGCAGTACGTGCGGCTGACGGTCACCGACGCAGACGGCGACGCAGACTCCAACCGCCAGTCCTTTACCGTGTCGGCCTCAGCGCCGCCTCCCCCTCCACCCCCGCCGCCTCCTCCACCCCCGCCGCCTCCTCCACCCCCGCCGCCCACCGACACGCCGGCCAGTGCGGTTTGGGCCGCGCCGACCATCGCTCAAGTCGGTGTCCCGGTTCTGCTCAACGGCAGCTCCTCCGTCGGTGACGCGCCGATCGACTGCCAGTGGTCCTTTGAGGACCAGAGCGGAAAAACCGTCTGGGAGACCCATGCCGGCTGCAGTCTCGGCTTCACCTTCCAGATGACCGGGGCGAAGTACGTGCGGCTGATCGTGGAGGACGCAGATGGCGACATCGACTCCAACCGCAAGTCGTTCTCCGTCTCGACCCCTTCGTCCGAGCCCGACCCCGAACCGCCGGCGGAGCCCGAACCGCCGGCGGAGCCATCCCCTCCGACCAATCCCAGTCCTCCGGCTCCACCGGCAGGACCCACGCCAGTGCCGCCGGGCGATATCGCCGCCAAAGCGATCTGGAGCGGCCCAGCCGGCATTCGGACAGGGGACCGGGTCATGCTCGACGGCACGGGCTCGCTCGGCAACCAGCCGCTGCGCTGCACCTGGACCTTCCTCGACAGCCGCCGGGCGCGCTCGATGTCGCCGAAGAGTGGCTGCAGGGTGAGCGTCCGCTTCCAGCGAGCCGGCACGCAGTACGTGCGGCTGACGGTTCGCGACGGCGACGGCTCGCTCGACAGCCTCGAGCGGTCGATCGCGGTCAGGCCGCGCTCATCGACGGCGAAGCGGTTGGCGATTGGTCCCGGAAGCTCCTCCCGCATCGCGGTGCGGGAGCGGCGCGGGGCCGGCTAGCCGCTGGCTCCGACCGGCTCGCCGCCCTCGGGGCGGCCACGTCGCTCGGCCTCATCGATCTGCCGCCAGCTGCGGATGAACCAGGAGCCGCCGACTATCGCGCCGCAGCCGAGTAGGGCAAGAATGATCGTCGCCGCGAGCGCGTAGCGCCGGGGCAGGCCTCTCGTCGTCACCCCGGCCAGAGGCGCGCCGAACTGCCTGACGACGAGCTGGCGCGCGGCGGGGATGTCCTGCGAAGCCGCGACCGACCCCAGGTAGCGCTTGAGTCCGATGATCGTCCCGTCCGCAAGCCGGCGTGCCGTCTCCACGCCGGGCGCCTGAGCCGAGATGTGAAGGATCGGGATCGCTTCATCGGAGGAGAGGCTGAGGATCGTCGCCTCCGAGTCGGGCACGTCACGGCTGGCGCGGGTCGTCACCGGGGCGGGCGGCACGCCGGGGGTATTGGGGTTTGCCGGTGGGACGACGACGAGCTCTTCGGCGGCGACGCCGGCACTCTTCGCGATCGCGTTCTTCAGCGGCCCGCTGGTCATCAGGTTGCCGATCAGGTTCGTGCGGCTGGCCAGCGTCGGCAGGTCCGGACTGCGACCGCCGAGCGCGACCACCTGCGAGTCGCGGGTGTCTACGAGGACGTCCGAGGAGGCAAGCGAAACCTGATATTGGCGGCTCTGCGGCGGGAGCTCCGGCTTAAAGGCGAGCATCATGCCGACCAGGAGGGAGAAAGCGAGCACGATTGCAACCAGCAGCCTCCGGTGCGAAAGCTCGCGCATGATCTTGACCAGCTCCAACGGGGTCCTCCAGTTCTAGGGATTGACGTCTGCGTAGCGCCAGTGCTCGCCCGGCGGAAAAAAGAACGACCGCCGGGCCGAGCTTCTTGCGCCCCGCCACGCGCCGGCCAACCCCACGAAAGAAGCCGTAGCGGTCGGGCGTTGATCCGGCGAACGATCACTCGCTAACTGAGGAAGCCAATGAGAACACTTGTCACTGGAGGCGCCGGATTCATCGGCTCGCACCTCGTCCGCGAGCTGGTCGCTCGCGGCGACGACGTCGTCGTCCTCGACTCGCTCGAGGAGCAGGTCCACGGGGGCACGCCACCTCCGCTGCCGGACTCGGTCGAGCTGATCGTCGGCGACGTCGGCGACGTCGAGCTGGCCGATCGGGCCCTGGCCGGGACCGATCGGGTCGTCCACCTCGCTGCGGCAGTCGGGGTCGGGCAGTCGATGTACGAGATCGCCCGTTATACGGAGCTCAACACGATGGCCACCGCGCGCTTCCTCGAGCGGCTGGTCGCACTGCGACCGCTGCCGAGCCGGCTCGTCGTCGCCTCTTCGATGTCGATCTACGGCGAGGGCGAGTACACCTGCGACGCCCACGGCCCCCAGTCGCCCGGGCCGCGTCCGGAGGAGCAGCTGCTTGCGCGCGAATGGGAGCTTGCCTGTCCCACCTGCCGCCAGCCGCTCCGCCCCGTTCCGACGAGCGAGGCCAAGCCGCTGCTGCCGACCTCGATCTACGCGATCAACAAGCGCGACCATGAGGAGATGTCGCTGGTCACCGGAGCCGCCTACGGGATCCCGACCGTGGCGCTGCGCTTCTTCAACGTCTACGGCGAAGGCCAGGCACTCTCCAACCCCTACACCGGAGTCGCGGCGATCTTCGCTTCGCGCCTGCTCAACGAGCACTCGCCGGTCGTCTTCGAGGACGGCGAACAGTCGCGCGACTTCACCCATGTCTCCGACATCGTCCAGGGCCTGCTGGCGGCGCTCGAGTCAGAACGGGCGCCCGGGCACGCGGTCAACCTCGGCACCGGTCGGCCGACCACAGTGGCGCGTGTCGCCGAGGTCCTGGCGGAGGGAATCGGAGCCGATGCGCCGGCCGAGCTCAGCGGCCAGTACCGGGCCGGTGACATCCGGCACTGCTACGCCGACATCGCCCGAGCCGAAGAGCTGCTCGACTACTCGCCGAAGGTCACCTTCGAGGATGGCATGGGCGCCCTGGTCGAGTGGCTACGCGACCAGCAGGCCGTCGACCGCGTCGACGCTGCTACCAGCGAGCTGGCGGCGCGCGGCCTGACCCGCTGAGGGGCCTTGGCCCGGTGATGGATCGCACCCCAGCACACGACCTGGCGATCATCATCGTCTCGACCAACGAGGCGAAGTGGCTGGAGCCGTGCCTGCGCACGGTCCTGGCCAGCAGCGGCGACGCCTCGATCGACGTCGTCGTCGTCGACAACGAGTCGACCGACGGCACGCGTGAGCTGGTCGGCTCGCAATTCCCCACGGTGCGCCTGGTCGACTCGCGCAACCACGGCTTCTCACACGCAAACAACCGCGGCGTGGCGAGCTGCGAGGCCCGCTACGTCCTCTTCCTCAACCCCGACACGGAGATCGTCTCAGGCACCTTCGGCGAGCTGGTCGCGGCGATGGACGCCCGCCCGGAGGTGGGCCTGGTCGGCGTCCGCCAGCTGACCGGCGACGGCACGCTCTGGCCGACAATCCGCTACTTCCCGAGCCCAGTGCGGGCGCTGGGCGAAGCGCTCGCCTCGGAGCGCTGGCCACTGCGGGCCCGCTGGGCCGGCGAGCGCGAGCTCGACCTCGATGCCTACGAGCGCGAGCACCCCTGCGACTGGACCTCGGGCTCTTTCATGCTCGCCAGGCGCGAAGCGCTGATGAGCTCGGGGCTGCTCGACGAGCGCTTCTTCATCTACTCCGAGGAGACCGACCTCTGCCTACGAATCAAGCGGGCGGGCTGGGAGATCCGGCACCTGCCCTCGATGACGATCGTCCATCACGCCGGCAAGGGCGGGATCCGGCCGCGGATGATCGCCCAAGAGGCCTACGCCCGCCGCCAGTACGCCGGCAAGCACTTCGCCCAGCCGGCTCGCTCGGCCTACCTCACTGCGCTCTACGCCCGTCACGCGATCCGCGCCGTCGCGCCGGGCAACCGTGAATCTTCGAAGGCGCGCCGGGCTGCGGCCCGGACCGCGATCCGCACCCTGACAGGCCGCGCCGACCCCCCCTTCGGCACCCCGCCCGGGACAGCTGTCGCGCCACTCGCCGAGCTCTGAGGCCTCCTCCGTTTTTCCACCCCCCGGACGCCAGCCGGGTGCAAAGTACACCGCTCGCTGCACGTTCCTTTAGCAATGAACCTCGACCACGCGATCGAAACCCTGGTCGTCGGCTACGGCTACTGGGGACCGAACATCGTCCGCAACGTAATTGAGCGGCCCGAGCTGCGCCTCGCCGGCCTCTGTGAGCGCGACGAGAAACGCACCGAGGACTTTCGCCAGCGCACGCCCGGCTTCGACGTCTGGCCCGATCTCGACGAAGCCCTGGCAGAGGAGCGGATCGAAGCCGTGGCGATCGCCACCCCTCCCCACACCCACTACGACCTGGTCCGCCGCGCCCTGGAAGCCGGCAAGCACGTCCTGGTCGAGAAGCCGCTCGCCCGCACCGGCGACGAGGCGGCCGAGCTGATCGCTCTCGCCGAGCGCCTCGACAGGGTCCTAATGCCCGGCCACACATTCCTCTACAGCCCCTCCGTCAACAAGGTGAGAAGCCTGGTCGACGACGGGGTGCTGGGCGACGTCTACTTCATCACCTCCTCGCGAATGAACCTCGGCAAATACCAACAGGACGGCGTGATCCTCGACCTCGCGCCGCACGACCTCTCGATCTTGCTCCACTGGCTGGGAAAGCCCCTGGTCGAGGCTAGCGCGAACGGCCGCAGCATCTTCCAGGACGACGTCCACGAGACCGCCTTCCTCACCCTGCGCTTCGAGGGCGGCACCCAGGCCAACGTGCAGGTCTCCTGGCTGGCGCCGCGCAAGATACGCCAGATGGTCGTCGTCGGCAGCGAGCGGATGGTCCAGTACGAGGACACCGCCGCTGACGACTCGGTCCGCATCTACGACCGCGGCCTCGACTTTTCCCAGCCGCCCGCCAACTTCGGCGAGTACCGGCTGACCTACCGGACCGGCGACATGGTCGCCCCCCAAATCGAAGCTGCAGAGCCGCTTGGGCTCGAGCTCAAGGACTTCGCCTCGGCGATCCTCGAGGGGACGACGCCGGTATCCAGCGCCCGCCTCGGCCTCGAGGTCGTGCTCGGCCTCGAGGCACTCGAGAGTTCGCTGCACGCTCGTGGCCGGCCGGTGCCGGTCCGCTCCGTCGGGGAGCTGATGAGCGGCGCACGCGCGCAGCAGCAGACCCGCAACGGCCACCGCGCCACGGTCTGAGCCAGTCAGAAGACGACCGGGCTTTCGCTCGTTCGCTCGCCCAGCCTCAGGCGCTGAGCCGCTAGCTCGTCCGGTCGATCTCTGCCAGGCAAAGGAGGACCGCGTGCGACACCAACTGCTCCATGGAGACGTCCTGTCGCCGCACCTCGGCTTCCAGCGCTTCTTCGAGCTCGACATCGAGCGGCAGCTCTACATCCCCCACAGGCGACAGCTGGGACGGCGAGAGACGGAAATCCGGATATGTGAGCTGCTCGCGGCCCGCCGCGAGGTCCTCGGCGTAGCGGCGCAGCGCGGCCTGCACGCTCTCGGCAACGTCCCCTCCCAGCCGGGCTTCGATGCCGCTGCGGGCTAGATGTCCGAGCATTACCTTCATCGTTCTCTAGGGCAAGAACTGCCCGAAGACACCCAAGATTTTCACCTACCGAGGCGAAATCCTCCTAAGTTCAGCCCCCAATTACCCGATTTTGGTCCGGACTTGAACACAAGTATGGTATTTGGACGAATATCCGGGATTGACAATGGACTATTGATTCCTAATCCTTCACTGAACAAACCAAAGAGTGTTCTTACTTCCCCCGTCGATGTCGGCTTTTTGGGACGTTTTTACGTCTACGGGAGACACCAGAGAATTCGAGATCGACGCCAGTTGGAGGAGCAGATGACAGGTAGCCAACCAGAGCCGGGCCAGAAGCGAACCGGACCCGATCGTGACAGCCGCCTCGTCCAGCAGGCGGTGGCGCGGGCCCAAGCAGGCGACCACGAGGGACTGCACTTCCTCTACGTCCGCTTCGCCCCAGACGTGCAGCGCTACGTCAACAGCGTCGTCCACGACCACCACGAGGCCGAAGACATCACCCAGAACGTCTTCGCCAAGCTGATGACGGCGATCGGCAAGTACCAGCGCCGCGAGGTTCCCTTCGCCGCCTGGATCCTCCGAGTGGCTCGCAACGCCGCCCTCGACCACATGCGCGCCCGGCGGGCGATCCCCGCCGAGGAAGTGCGGGTGGCCGACATCGGCCAGGCTCAGATGAGCATCGATCGCGGTCATGACCTGCGTCACGCCTTGGAGCAGCTCCCGGACGACCAGCGTGAGGTGCTGGTCCTGCGCCATATCGTCGGGCTGACGCCAATCGAGATCGCGACCACCATTGGCAAGACCGAGAGCTCGGTCCACGGTCTTCACCATCGAGGCCGGCGCACCCTGCAAGCCAACCTGGTGGCACTGGGTGCCGAGCCCGTGGTCGCTGCGACCGCCTAGCGCTTCGCCTTGCGCGGAGCTGGCTCCGCCGGGTCCTCGCCTTCGGCACGGCCGGCGTTGACCGCGGCTGCAAAGTAGAGCGCCGCGTGCTCGGCCAGCTGCTCGACCGAGACCCCCTGCCGCCCGGCCTCCCGCTCGAACGAGCGCCAGAGGTCCGGGTCGATGCTGAACTCCAGCTCAACCAGCCTGGCCCGCTCCTGTTTGCGTAGGAAGCGGGGGTAGCGCCAGCCCGGCCGGTCCGTCTCCATGTCGCGCAGGTAGTGCCACACGGCGCGAGACATGCGCGTCGACACCTGCGCCCCGTCTCGGTGCTCCTCCCCGCGCAGCGCAACAAGGGCGAACTCACTCAGCCCAATGGTGACTGACTGGCTCATCGATCCTCATCAGTGTGCACAAAGGTCACGACTTTCAGTCAACATTCATTCCCGAAGCGGACGGCGTGATCCGGTAGGCGTCGAAGACCGACTCGACGTTTCGCAGGCGGGAAATGCACTGTTTGAGCTGCTCGGTGTCGCCGACCTCGACCACAAAGCGGTTCCTCACCATCGGGTGCCGCGTCATGCAGCTGGCCCCGACGATGTTGATCCCCGCCTCGGAGAAGGTCCGCGAGAGATCCTCCAGCAAGCAGGTGCGGTCGTAGGCCTCGATCTGGAGCTCGACCCGGTAGGAGGCCTCGTTCTCGCCGTCCCAGCTCACCTCGACGAAGCGTTCGGGGTCGCGTTTCAGCGCCCGCATGTTCTTGCAGTCGGTGCGGTGGATGGTGATGCCGCGCCCGAGCGAGACGTAGCCGGCGATCTCGTCGCCCGGCACCGGGCGGCAACACTTGGCCAGTCGCACTACGACGTTCTCGGTGCCCTTGACGCTGATCCCGTAGTTAGAGGCGTCCTTGGTGCGCCGTGCCTTGTCCTCGCGCGCGTCCGAGATGCCCAGCGGTTCAGTGTCCTCGACCGCCTCGCCGGCCTTCAGCCGCTGCATCAGCTTGCTGGCGACCAGCCTGGCGGAGACCTTGCCCTGGCCGAGCGCGATGTAGAACTCGCTCGCCTTGCGGTGGCCCATCTCGCGGATTACGTCGGCGAGCAGCGGCGAGCCAGCGACCTTCTGCATCGGCAGGCCGTGCTTTCGCAGCGCCGCCTCCAACGCCTCGCGGCCGTTGCGCTCGGCGTCCTCGCGGCCCTCCTCCTTGAACCAGGCGCGGATCTTGTTGCGGGCGCGGCTGGTGCGGACCAGCTTCAGCCAGTCGCGCGAAGGGCCCCGCTTCTGTTTCGCGGTCAGCACCTCGACGATGTCGCCGGAGCGCAGTTGGTAGTGCAGCGGCACGATCTTGCCGTTGATCTTGGCGCCGACGCAGCGGTGACCGACATCGGTGTGCACGGCGTAGGCGAAGTCGAGCGGCGTCGAGCCAGCGGAGAGGCTCTTCACCTCGCCTTTCGGGGTGAAGACGAAGACCTCGTCCTCGAACAGGTCGACCTTGAGCGACTCGAGGAACTCGGTCGGGTCCTGTTCGCCCTCGGTCTCGACCAGCTGCCGCAGCCAGGTCATCTTCTCCCGCTGCGGGTCGCCGCCGCCGCCCTCCTTATAGACGACGTGGGTGGCGATCCCGTACTCGGCCAGCTTGTGCATCTCCTCGGTGCGGATCTGGATCTCGAGCGGCTTGCCTTCGGGGCCGATCACCGTCGTGTGCAGCGCCTGGTACATGTTGGCCTTCGGCATCGCGACGAAGTCCTTGAAGCGCCCCGGCAGGGGCTTCCAGAGCGAGTGGATCACGCCGATCGCCCCGTAGCAGTCCTTGACCGAGCCGACGATCACCCGCATCGCGGTGAGGTCGAAGATCTCGTTGAACTCGCGCCCCTTCTTGGTCATCTTCGTGTAGATCGAGTAGAAGTGCTTGGCGCGGCCGGAGATCTCGGCCTCGATGCCGACCTTGTCCAGCTCGCCGGAAAGGAAGCTGCCGGCGTCCTCGACGAAGTCCTCGCGCTCGGTGCGCTGCTGGGCGACGAGCTGCTTGATCTCCTTGTACTTGCGCGGGTGCAGAGTGGCGAAGGCGAGATCCTCCAGCTCCCACTTGATTGCGTGGATGCCGAGCCGGTGGGCCAGCGGCGCGTAGATCTCGAGCGTCTCGCGCGACTTCGTCAGCTGCTTCTGCTTGGGCAGCGCACCCAGGGTGCGCATGTTGTGGAGGCGATCGGCCAGCTTGATCAGGATCACCCTGATGTCGGTGGCCATCGCCACCATCATCTTGCGGTAGTTCTCGGCCTGCCGCTCGTCGCGGCTCTCAAAGGCGATCCCGGTCAGCTTGGTGACCCCGTCGACCAGCTGAGCGATCTCCTCGCCGAACTCTTCGCGGATCTCCTCGAGGCTGGCGCTGGTGTCCTCAACCGTGTCGTGCAGCAGCGCCGCGCAGAGCGTCTCGGTGTCGAGCCGCATCGCGGCGCAGACCTGCGCGACCCCCACGGGGTGGGTGATGAACTCGTCGCCGGAGCGGCGCCTCTGGTCGGCGTGGCGCTCGCAGGCGAACTCGAAGGCATGCGCGACCGCGGCGCGGTCGATCGTCGCCACGGCGAGCGCGGTGCCACCGTTGCCCCCCACGGCGACGCCATCTCCGGCAGGCGCGGAGTCGAACTCCTCGACCACGGCGAAGAGGTCGGCGAGGAGCTCCGAGTGCTCTACGGGTGTTTGTGCCTTTCCAGGTATCGGCGACCTTCCTCGTATTGGGCGCTGTATGCGCGGAACGCGGCGGAGCGCTCCAGATCTGTTCTCCCTGAGGATACGACCCCAACCTCGCCGTGCCCACCGTCGGGGTCGCCCTCCACCAGGCCGAGCTCGGTGAGGACGCGGAAGCAACGCGCCGCGGTCTCGGGCCCGCGCTCCCGGGCGCCCGCCCCCGCCAGTGCCTCCCGCAGCGACTCGCCGCTGGCCTCCCCCACCTCACGCAGGTTCCTGAACACGGCGATCAGGGCCGGGCGGCGCGCGAGCTGCTCCTCGAGTGCGGTGAGCGCCTGACTCAGCTCTCCCTGCCCCCAGGCCTCGTGCATGTAGCCGGGATGCCCTGCCCGATCGCTCCAGCCGTCCACGGGTCGGGCAACCAACCGCTCGTGACTAGCCGAAGTGGGTGGGTCGAGGAGGACGACGTGCTCGTACTCGGCGGCCAGGCTGGGCGTTCGCTCCAGCACCGAGTAGTCGGCGACTGCAGGGGTTCGCAATCCCTCCGTCAGGGTGCCGCCGCAGCGCTCGCAGCGGGTCCCGGCAGAGCCGCTGCCGAAGCGGGCGAGGGCGGCGAGCTCGCGCCGGCGCGCGGAGTCCGCGCAGACGGCCAGCACCTCATTGCCGCTGGAGACCAGCTCGGCGATCGTCGAGGCGGCGGAGCCGCCGCTCCTGACGAGCTCGCGAGGCTCTTCCGAGGTCCCGCTCCCGGACTGCGGCTCGAGCGGCAGCCGCAACTCGCGCTCGAAGCGGCTCCACCACTCCCGGTCCGGACACTCGCAGGCCGGCTCCACCGGGTAGAGCTCACGAAGGACGACGCGCGGCTCAACGGCGCCGTTCCAGCGGTTGACCTCGAGTCGAACGGTGGCGTCGACCGCCTCATCGTCGCCGGCCCCGAGGCGTGAGCGGCCAAAGGCGACCCCGAGCGCCCGGTGGGAGCCGCTGTGGAGGCTAAAGCGAGCGTGCTTCCCCTCCCCCATCGGGCGCACGTCGCGGACCCGGGCGGAGGGCACCAGCAGCCGCACCCCGGGGTTGCCCATCCCGAAGGGGCCGAGCCTGCCGAGCTCCTCGGCGAGCTCGAGGCCAATGCCTTGGCCGCCGACCATCGCATCCACGCGCTCCTTCCGCCCCAGGTCCTCGGGCGCGAGGACCGAATCGGCATGCGCGGCGAACGCCTCCTGGAAGGCAGGAACGTCCTCGGCGCGCAGCTGCAGGCCGGCAGCCGCGCGGTGACCGCCGAAGCCGGTCAAATGCTCGGAGCAGGCCTCGAGCGCCGCCAGCAGATCGAACCCGGAGATGCTGCGACCGCTTCCCCGCCCCTCACCTTTCTCGTCGAGCGTGATTACGACCGTTGGCCGGTGATGGCGCTCGACCATCCGCGAAGCGACGATTCCCACCACGCCCGGGTGCCACCCCTCGCCGGCAACCACTAGCCCGCGCGCCCCTTGCAACCGCTCAGGCAACTCGCGCCAAGCCGTCTCCGCGGCCCCGTCCACCTCCCGCTCGGTCGCCCGCCGCTCGCCGTTAGCCCGATTGAGCTCCTTGGCAATCTCGGCAGCACGAGCGTCGTCCTCGGTCAAGAAGAGCTCCACCCCCGCATCCGCGCGGTAGAGGCGACCGGCGGCATTGATCCGCGGCGCCAGCCGAAACCCGAGGTCGCTCTCGTCAAGTTGCGTCGGCTCACATTTGGCTGCCTCGATCAGTGCCCTAATTCCGGGCCGTTGAGCACGACGCAGCTCCTCCAGTCCACGCCGCACAAGCGACCGGTTCTCACCCTGCAATGGGACCAGATCAGCCACCGTTGCCAGGGCAACTAGGTCGAGGTCAGCGTCAGAGGCGTCGGGGGAGGGGTCCCTGGGAACTCCGCGCGAAGTCGCGCCCGGGGACCCCTCCCCCGACGCCTCTCGCAGAGCACAGGCCAGCTTCCAGGCGACAGCGGTACCGCAGAGGCTCTCGAAGGGGTAGCCGTCAATTGCTGGATGAAGGATCGGGCAGTCAGGCAGCTCCTCCCCTGGCTGGTGGTGGTCGGTGACGATCACGTCCATCCCCAGCGAACCAGCGAGCTGCACCTCCTTCACCGCAGTGATGCCACAGTCGGCTGTGATCAAGAGCTTCGTGCCGCGCTCGGCGAGCTTCTCGACGTTTGCCGGGCTGAGCCCGTAGCCATCACTGAGGCGATCGGGGATCAGCCAGTCGCATTCAGCACCGAGCTCGCGCAACGCATTGACCAAGATCGTCGTGGCGCAAACACCGTCTACGTCGAAGTCGCCGTGGATGGCGATCCGTTGGCCCTCGCCGATCGCGGACCGCACCCGCTCGACCACTGCCCCCATTGATTTGAACTCGCCAGCCTCGTGTGACTCGTTTGCCTCCAGGAAGGCGCGAGCCGCCTCAGGCGTGCGGTGGCCGCGGCGCACCAGCGTAATCGCGACCGGCTCGCTCAGACCGAGCTCGTCGACCAGTGCCCGCGCCTCGGCGTAGTCGTAGGGCTCGGCCTCGTAGGTATGAGCGATCTCCGCCACCCCTGCAACTTGGCCGTACGGCCGGACAGATTTCTGCCCTCAGAAATGCCGAGCTTGCAGGCTAAACGCGGGCTAAGCCTGCGCCTGCCGCTGCTCTTCGGTGCGGACGCCGATGAACCAGACGACGGCGAGGCCGATCACTGTGCCGGGAATCGCGACGAGCGCGGTCGCGAGATCGGTGTCGCCGAGGCTTTTCCCGGAGGCGATGGCAATGATCGCGCCGAAGACGACGGCACCCGTCGTTGCGCCGAGCAGGGCGCCGACGATGCCCTGCCAGAAGCGATCGGGCAGGAACACGGTGAAGTGCCAGAGGGCGAGGCCCATCATGAACCAGACGACCAGTGCCATCAGCGGCGTCTCCCGTGTTTGCGGCGCTGCTGGCGCCGTTCGCGGCGCTGCTGGTTGCGTTCGCGTCGCTCGACAGAGGCGGGATCGGCAGCTGACTGCGATTCGCCGTCCGCCGAGGGCTCTGCGCCATCGCCGTCAGCTGGAGGCTCGGCCGTAGCCACCGCGCTCGGCCGCGGCTCCGGCTCGAGCTGGGCGGCGGGCGGCGCCTCGACCTCTGCCCCCCTGGGCTCCTCATCATCGTCCAGCCTCGCCACTTCGAGCTCGTCGGCGAATGCGGGCACGCTGCCGTGCGCCGCGGTGATCCGTTCGCGCCGCTGCTGGAAGCTGGGCTCGCGTTCCTTCCAGGCGTTCAGCACGGGCGCGGCGATGAAGATCGACGAGTAGGTACCGGAGAAGATGCCGACCATCATCGCGAAGGCGAAAGCCTGCAGGGTGGCGCCGCCGAAGATCAGCAGCACGGTGACCAGGAAGACAGAGGAGAGCCCGGTGATCAGCGAGCGGGTCAGGACCTCGCTCATCGAACGGTTGACGATCTGCGAGAAAGCAGCACGCGGCATCCGCGGCACGTTCTCGCGAATCCGGTCGAAGACGATCACGGTGTCGTACAGCGAGTAACCGAGGATGGTGAGGAAGGCGGCCACGGTGGCACTCGAGACTTCCTCCCCAGCAAGGGAATAGACCCCCGCGGTGATCAGGATGTCGTGGGCTACCGCGATCAGGACCGGCACCGCGTACTTCGCTTCGAAGCGGAAGGCCATGTAGGCGGAGATCAGCAGCAGCGAGAAGATGATCGCGAGGATCGCGCTGCGAGCCACCTGCTCGCCGAAGGTCGGCCCGACGCTGGTGTTCTCGAAGCTTTCGGGCTGGATCCCGAATTCCTCGGCCAGCACCTCCTCGACTTTCTCCACCCCGCCGGGCTGCAGCTCCTCCGACTGGATCTGGAAGCCGTCCCCGAACTGCTCGTCGTCCGTTTCCTGGATCTCGGCCTCCCCCAGCCCCTCCTCCTCGATCACTGAGCGCACGTCTTCGACGCTGGCGCTTTGCTCGGGGGCGAAGTTGATTCGCGTCCCGGACTCGAAGTCGATGCCGAAGTTGAGCTGGCTGACGGCGAGGGAGAGCGCGCCGACGACGAGGATCATGCCCGAGATCGAGAAGAACCACCGGCTCGCGCCGACGAAGTTGAAGCGCCACCTGGACTCCGATTCCTGCGCAGTCCCCAGCAGGCGCGGCGAGGAGAGCAGCCGGCCGCGGCCGAAGACGGCGAGCAGCGCCTGGGTGAAGACCACCGCGGTGAAGAGCGAGACGAGCGTGCCGACGCCAAGTGTGAAGGCGAAGCCCTTGACGCTCGCCGTCGCCAGCACGAAGAGGATGAAAGCGGTGAAGAAGGTGATGACGTTGGCGTCGATGATCGTCCCGATCCCGCGCCGGTATCCGACCGCGATCGCCGAGGAGAGGCTGCGACCGGCCCGCACTTCCTCCTTAATCCGCTCGAAGATGACGATGTTCGAGTCCGCCGCGACGCCGATGGTCAGGATCAGGCCGGCGATTCCCGGCAGGGTCATCGTGATCGGGATCAGCTTGATTAGGGCGAAGAAGAAGACCGCGTAGACGGCCAGTCCGAGTGTCGCCACTACCCCGAGGAGGCGGTAGTAGGCGATCAGGAAGACGATCACCAAGAGCAGCCCGATCAGGCCGGCCTTCAGCCCCTGGTCGAGCGCCTGCTCGCCGAGCGTCGCCGAGACCTGGGTCTGGCTGATCAGCTTTAGGTTGATTGGCAGGGCACCGATCTGCAGGATCGTCGCCAGGTCCTGGGCCTCCGTGACGCTGGAGAAGCCACCGGAGATCTGCGCTCCGGTCCGCCCGTCGATCCCGTCTGGGTTGTCGGCGAAGTTGATGATCGGCCGGGTCTTGACTTCGTTGTCGAGGACGACGGCGAAATGACCGGAGTTCTGTTCCGCCGCTTCCGCGCTGGACGGGCCGATCGCCGACGCCTGGCCGCGTTGGGCGATCGTGCGCGTCACCTCCTGGAAGGCGTCCTGGCCCTCGTCGGTGAAGTTGAAGCTGACGTTCGGCTGGCCGATTTCGTCGGTTTCCTGCTTGGGGTCGGTGATGTCGGTGCCGGAGAGCGCCGGGTCGTCTTTCAGCGCATACCAGCCTGGTTCGGCGTCCTCGATCACCTGACCGCCCGAGTCGACCGGCTGTTCAGAGGCGACGATTGTCCCCACTGGGACTTCGATCACCTGGCCTTTGCGGGGACGTTTCTCCCCGGTCGGCTTGAGGTAGAGATCCTCCTTGGCGAACTCCGGACCGGCAATCAGCTGAGGCTGTTTGCCTTTGGTGAACAGGTAGAAGCGCGGACGGTCGGTGGAGCAGGTTGTGCAGTTCTCGATCGGTTTCTGTTCGGAGGCCAGCTGGACGGCGCTGTAGGCCGTCGCAAACGCGCCCGAGAAGATCAGCTGCTGGGTCTCGAGTTTGCTGATGCTGTGCCCAGCGTCTTTCCATTCTTCGGTCGCTTCTTTGATCGCTTCGGGCGGCGGCTGCTGGCCGGGGCGCCCACCGATCGTTCGCTCGCGGCCGATCAGGTTGGGCTCCCAGTCGTAGAAGTAAAGCTGCGCGGTCGTCCCGACCTGGTCGATCGCCCGCTGCGCGTTGGTGACGTCGGGCAGGCTGACCGAGATCTGATCGAGCCCGAGGCGGGAGACCTCTGGCTCGGAGACGCCGAGCTCGTCGACCCGCTCGCGAATGATTTCGATCGAGCGCTCGATGTCCTCGCTGCTGACCTCCTCCACCTGGGTGGTCGGCGTGCCCTGGTAGATCAGTTCGACCCCGCCCTTGAGGTCGAGGCCGAGCTTGGTCGACGTGGTCGCGATGACCGCGGCCGAGGCCACGATCAGCCCGAGGACGAAGATCAGGACGAATAGATGTCGGCGCTTCCTCCCCATCTCCCGCCTACCCGTCGGGCGTGAGGACGATCAGCAGGCCGCCGTCCTCGTCGTAGGCCGGAAAGACGTCGGCGACCGCCTCCGCCGGGATGTCCCCTTCCGCGTTGACCGAGACGCGCTTGCCAAGCGAGCGCACCCCCCACTCCAGCGAGGTCTCGATCGGATCGGTGAGGCCGTCGCCATTGGTGTCCGCGCTCTCGTCGCCGTTGCCTTTCTCACGCCACTCGAGGCCGAGCACCTCCTGCACCGGACGGCCGATCACGTCCTCGTCGGTGAGGCCGGTCAGCTCGAAGCTGCCGCGGCCGGCGTCGATCACCCGGGCCTCGCGGTCGCAGACGAAGAAGGCCGCGTTGGGCGCCGGGTAGTAGTCGTCGAGCAGCTCGAAGACGAAGCCAAAGCCGCATTTGGAGCAGCCCTTCGGACGGGTGCTGAAACCGGCAGTCCGGTCCGTGCTGGCTTCCCTGTTGCCGCAGTTGGGGCAGATGAAGAACGGCATCCCCCGCCAGGTTACTGAGAGTCCGGCCGAAAGCTCCCCGCGCGCGCCTGGCGGCGGCGCAACGGCGCGGTCCTGTGTCCTCAGTCGGTCGAATAGTGCAGGACTATTCGACCTCCTTGCGTCCTTGTCCCGCTTGTTCCGGCGCTCGCCAGCCGCACACGCGGAACTTCCGACAGGACTCTAGAACAGACTTTTCGCTCCTTCGGGCGCGGGCAGGCCAAGGTGGTCGTAGGCCCTGGGGGTCAACACCCGGCCGCGGGGGGTCCGCTTCAGCATGCCCTGCTGGAGCAGGTAGGGCTCGATCACGTCCTCGATCGTTTCGGCCTCCTCGCCGACCGCGATAGCCAGCGTGGAGAGGCCGACGGGGCCGCCCGAGAACTTGGTCGCGACGACGTCGAGCAGGGCACGGTCGCTGCGATCGAGCCCGCCGGCGTCGACCTCGAGCATCTCCAGTGCTGCGCCGGCGACGGCGGCGTCGATCGTGCCGCTGTCCTTGACCTGGGCGTAGTCGCGAACCCGCTTCAGCAGCCGGTTGGCAACCCGTGGCGTGCCACGCGAGCGGGTGGCGATCGTCTCCGCCCCCTCGGCGTCGATCTCGACCCCGAGGATGCCGGCGGAGCGGACGACGATCTCGGCCAAATGCCGGGGCTCGTAGTGCTCCAGCCGGTGGCAGACGCCGAAGCGATCGCGCAGCGGGGTCGTGAGCAGCCCAGCCCGTGTGGTCGCCCCGATCAGTGTGAACGGAGGGAGCGGCAGGGTTACGGTGCGGGCGCCGGCGCCCTGGCCGAGCACGACCGGCAGCTCGCCGTCCTCCATCGCCGGGTAGAGCGTCTCCTCGACCGCGCGGCCGAGCCGGTGGATCTCGTCGACGAAGAAGACGCTGCCCGGCTCCAGCGCGGTGAGGAACGAGGCCACGTCAGCCTTGCGCTCGAGGGCGGGTCCAGCGGTCTGCACCATCGGCACCTCCAGCTCGGCGGCGACGATGTGCGCGAGAGAGGTCTTGCCGAGCCCCGGCGGCCCGGCCAGCAGCACGTGGTCGAGCGGCTCGCCGCGGCCGCGGGCGGCCTCGATGAAGATCGCCAGCTGACCGGTGACCTGCTCCTGGTTGACGAAGTCCTCGAGCGTGCGGGGCCGAAGCGAGCGGTCGAGATCCTCGTCGGGAGCGTCGGCCCTGGCGTCGTGAATCCGCACCTCGTCGCCGAGCGGCTCCTCGATCCCCGGGGTCCTGATCCTCTTCTCGCTCATGCCTTACCCGCCCTCGCTTGTCGCAGGGCGGTCGAGATCAGCTCCTGGGGATCATCACTCTCGATCCCGTCGAGTAGCTGCTCAGCCTCGAGCGGTGCGTAGCCGAGGTTGACGAGGCCGTCCCGGGCCAGGGCGCGGGCGTCTCCAGACTCGATCACCGCCGCCGCGACCTCTTCCTCGAGCGCGCCCGCTACCTTCTCGCGCAGCTCGACGATGATCCGCTCAGCGGTCCGTTTGCCGATCCCCGGCACTGCCTGGAAGCGCTTAGCGTCGCCGGCCGCGATCGCCCGCAGCAGCTCCCGCGCCGGCCCGCCGGAGAGCGCCGCGACCGCCACCTTGGGGCCGACGCCGCTGACCGAGACCAGCTCGCGGAAGAGGTCGCGCTCCTCCTCGGAGGCAAAGCCGTAGAGCGAGAGCGAGTCTTCGCGAGCGACCAGCTCGGCGTGGAGGAAAGCGTCGCTGCCCGCTGCGGGGACCGCCTTCAGCGTCTCGGCCGAGACGGTCAGTCGGTAGCCGACGCCGCCGGCGTCGATCACGACGTGATCGGGGCGTCGCACCATCACCTCGCCGCGAACCGCGGCGATCATCCCGCCAGCCTCCCTACCACGGACGTGCCGGCCGCTTCGATCGCTTCGCGCGGAGCAAAGCCGCCGTGGCAGATCGCCACCGCGAGAGCATCGGCGGCGTGATCTGGGGTCGGCGGCTCGGGCAGGCCGAGAAGCGTCCCGACCATCCTCTGCACCTGCTCCTTGCCGGCGCCGCCGGAGCCGCAGACCGCCTTCTTGATCGCCTGCGGCGTGTAGGTGAAGCAGCGTACGCCGTGCTGCGCCGCAGCCAGCATCGCGGCGCCGCTGGCACGACCCACGGTCATCGCCGAGTGCACGTTCTTGCCAAAGTAGAGATCCTCGAGCGCCATCGCCTTCGGCGTGTGCCACTCGATCAGCTCTGAGAGCTCGCTGTGGATGCGCTCGAGGCGGCGCTCGATCGGCAGTTCGGGCGAGGTCTCGACCACGCCACCGTCGAGGGCGACCATGCGGTTGCCCTCGATCCTGACTACGCCGAAGCCGAGGTTGGCGGCGCCGGGGTCGATCCCCATCACGACCTGCATGGGAATTGATTCTGGGTTGAGCCTCGGATGCCTTTGCCGAGAGACTAGGCGGCCACTTTTTCGAGGATCTCCTCGGGCACGTCGAAGTTGGCGTGGACCTCGTTAACGTCGTCGTGCTCCTCGAGCGCGTCGACCAGGCGGATCAGCCATTCGGCCTCCGTCCCCTTCACTTCGACCGTGCTTTTCGGCTCCATCGCCAGATCGGTTGATTGGATCTCGACGCCGGACTCCTCGAGCGCCTCACGGACGGCGGCAAGGTCGGCCGGGGCGGTGATCACTCGCAGTGAGTCGCCGTCCTCGCGCACGTCCTCGGCGCCTGCGTCGATCGCCGCGATCAGGTCGTCCTCGCCGTAGCGATCGGCATCAACGACGAGAACGCCGCGCTTCTCGAAGATCCAGGCAACCGACCCAGGCTCGCCGAGGCTGCCGTGGTGCTTGGAGAAGGCGTGGCGGACATCGGCGCTGGCGCGGTTGCGGTTGTCGGTCAGCGCCTCGACCAGGATCGCCGCCCCGCCAGGCCCGTAGCCCTCGAAGAGGATCCGCTCGATCGCCCCGGCGTCGGCGCCGACGCCGCTGCCGCGGTCGATCGCCCGCTGGATGTTGTCCTTCGGCATCGAGGCGTCACGCGCCTTCTGGATCGCGGTCGCCAGGGCGGGATTGCCATCCGGATCTGGGCTTCCATCGCGCGCGGCGACGGTGATCGACCGCGCCAGCTTGGTGAAGAGCTTGCCGCGTTTGGCGTCGGCTGCGCCCTTCTTGTGCTTAATGGAAGACCACTTAGAGTGACCTGACATGCGAGTTACATTCTATGAGTAGGGAGATGGCAGCCGACCCCCACACCCACTCAGCGGGCAGGGCGCTCGCCGCCACGGCCATCTTCGTCGTAATGCTGTTCGCCGCGCTCGCGCTCTGGACGGCGATCCCGCTGAGCTGGATCTGGATCGGCTCCAAGGTCGCCGAGACGCAGTTCCCCGCGACCGGCCCCTACATGGTGGTCGCGGTGGGGATCATCCTCTCGATCCTTTTCACCTCGTGGCTGCTGACCCGCCTCAACCAGCTCTACGTCCGGGTCACCGGCACCAACCGGTTGGCGCCGATGCGCCCGACCTGGATGAAGAGCATGCGCGACACCTCGGGGCCCGTCGGCACGACCACGGTGGTCGAGGCGGTTCTGATGGGCTCGGTCCTGCTCGCCGCCGTTGCCCTCACGTTCTGGTTCTTCTTCCTGGCCGGATCGCCGCTCCCGAACCAGTGACCGCGCGCTAGACGACGAACTTGCCGTCGACCTGGAAGTCCTCACCGTCGACGATGATCTTGCCGCCGCCGCGCAGGTCGCAGACCAGGTCGGTGTGCACGGCCGACTCGTTGACGCCGCCCGACTCCGGATAGCTGCGCCCAACCGCCATGTGGACGGTGCCGCCCAGCTTCTCGTCGAGCAGGACCTCGCGGGTGCCGCGGTCGATCGCGTAGTTGGTGCCGATCCCGAGCTCGCCGAGCCGGCGAGCGCCCTCGTCGGTGTCGAGCAGCTCGACCAGGAACTCCTCACCCCGCTCTGCGCTGGCCTCGACCACCTTCCCTGCCTCGAAGCGCAGTCGCACCCCGGAGACCTCGCGGCCGCCGATCAACGCCGGCAGGTGGAAGGTCACCTCGCCCTCGACCGAGTCCTCGATCGGGCCGGTGAAGAACTCTCCGTCGGGCATGTTGTGGCGGCCGGCGCAAGGAATGAACGTACGGCCGGCGACCCCCAGCTTGATGTCGGTCCCGGGCGCGGTGACTCGCACCTCCTCGTGACTGTCGATCCACTCAGCCAGCCGCTCGGTCTCCGCCGAGGTGCGCTTCCACGCGGTCAGGGGATCGGGGTCGTCGGCGAGGCAGGCGCCGTAATAGAAGTCTTCGTAGTCGACGAGGCTCATCTCGGCCTCCGAGGCGAAGGCGTTGGTCGGGAAGAGGGTGACGACCCAGCGGAAGTCGCCGGCGGCGCTGCGCTCCATCATTTTCCCCAGCAACTCACCGGTGGCGGCTTGGCGGCGCGTCTGGCGTTCGGGCGGGATCGCTGAGAGCTCGCGCGTGTTGGCGCTGGCGGCGATCGCGATGCGAACGTCGACGTTGTCCGCCATCCACTCGGTCACCGGCGAGATCCACTCGAGCTGCTTGTCGCTGGCGTGCTTGTAGTAGGTGACCGATTGGCCCTCGAGACCGACATTGAGGATCGGGTTGGCGCCCGTCTTCAGTACCTGCTCGTAGACCGCCAGCAGCAGCGGCTCCGCCATGCTCGAGCCTTCGATCGCAACCGTCTCGCCCTCCTTCACCTCGGTCGAGTAGCCGACCAGGATGCTTGCCAGGTTCTCCACCCGGGGATCTCTCATCGCTCAACCTCCTCGCGCAGCCACGAATGTTTCGCGCTGCGCTCGCTCTCGCTAATGGTCACCGGAAATCTCGCTCGCTCGCTACGCGCTCACCGGCGCTGGTCGTCATCGCCATGAACAGTGCATGCAGCCGCGGATCGTCGGTCAGCTCCGGGTGGAACGCGCAGGCGAGCACGCCGCCTTCGCGGATCGCAACCGGGTTGCCTTCGTGCGCGGAAAGCACCTCGACGCCCGGGCCGTGGCGCTCGACCCAGGGCGCGCGGATGAAGACGGCGCGCAGTGGCTCGTCGCCTGTCCCTCGCACCGCCAGATCCGCCTCGAAGCTCTGCAGCTGGCGACCGAAGGCATTCCGCTTCGCGGTCGCATCGATCAGGCCCAGGTGCTCGTCGTCGCAGACGATCATCCCGGCGCAGGTCCCGAACACCGTCCCGCCATCGCGCCAGTGCGCGCGGATCGGCTCCTCCAGCCCGCCGGCCTCGATTCCCATCGAGATCGTCGTGCTCTCGCCGCCGGGAATCACTAGCCCGTCCAGGTCCTCGAGGTCCTCCGGAGTCCTCACCTCGTACGTCTCCGCCCCCAGCGCGCGAAGCATCTGGAGGTGCGCTTCGAACCCACCCTGGATCGCCAGGACGCCGATGCGCAGCTTGTGACCCTCAGGCACCGCGGTCCTGCAGAAGCGCGTCGGCCGCCGCCAGCTCGGAGATCTCCAGGCCCGGCATCGCCTCGCCCAGCCCGGCCGATGCCGCCGCAACCCGCTCGGGGTCGTTGAAGTGCGTAGTCGCCTCGACGATCGCCCGTGCGCGTCGCTCTGGATCGGCGCTCTTGAAGATGCCGGAGCCGACAAAGTTGCCCTCGGCGCCGAGCTGCATCATCAGCGCCGCGTCAGCCGGCGTCGCGATCCCCCCGGCGCAGAACAGCGGCACCGGCAGGCGCCCAGCCTCGGCCACCTCGCGCACGACTTCGAGCGGCGCCTGGTGCTCCTTGGCGGCGCCGGCAAGCTCCTCCGGCCCGAGCTGGGCGAGGCGCTTGATGCCGCCGATGATCCCGCGCATGTGACGCACGGCCTCGACCACGTTGCCGGTCCCGGCCTCGCCCTTGGAGCGGATCATCGCCGCCCCCTCGCCGATCCGGCGCAGGGCCTCGCCGAGGTTGGTCGCGCCGCAGACGAAAGGGACCTCGAAGGCGAGCTTGTCGATGTGGTTGCTCTCGTCGGCGGGGGTCAGCACCTCGGACTCGTCGACGTAGTCGACTTCCAGCGCCTGCAGCACCTGGGCCTCCGCGAAGTGCCCGATCCGGGCCTTCGCCATCACCGGGACGCTCACCGCTTCCTGGATCCCCTTGACCATCGTCGGGTCCGACATCCGCGCCACGCCGCCGTCTCTGCGGATGTCCGCCGGCACCCGCTCCAGCGCCATCACCGCGCAGGCTCCTGCCTCCTCGGCGATCCGCGCCTGCTCAGGCGTGACCACGTCCATGATCACCCCGCCCTTGAGCATCTCGGCGAGGCCGGTCTTGACCCTGAAAGTCGCGCGCTCGGTCATCGAGCCGAATACTACGGCTCCAGCCCGGCGCGCTTACTTCAGCTTGTAGGCGCGGATGCGGTCGCGGTGCGCCGCTTCGTCCCGAGCGTACAAGCCGTGGGCCAGCGCTTGGACGAGAGCCATCAAGGCCGTGTTCGAGCGTGCGAACGACGGGCTGTTGGATGAGAAGTAGAGGGTAAGGTCTGCGTGCTCGCCGACCTCGGACATCGAGGCGTCCGAGATTGCAAGGGTTTTGGCGCGGCGGTGCACTGCCAGTTTCATCGCCCGCAGCAGCAGTGGGTGAGCGCGGCCAGTGGAGAGCACGATGACGAGCGTTTCGTCGTCGATCCTGCCCAGGCGCTGCAGCGACTCGCCGCCGGTGCTGGCGACGATCTCGGCGCGAATGTCGAGCAGGCTGAGGGTGTGGCGAAGGTAGCTGGCGAAGAAGGCCATCTGGTCGACGCCGACGACGACGACGCGCTGTGCCTCGGCAAGGGCCACGACCGCACCGTCGACCTGCTCGCGGGTCAGGTTGCGCGCCGTTTCCTCGAGGTTGGCGTAGTCGGCTCCCAGAGAGCCCTCGAGCTCGCTGTGGTCGAAGGAGAACAGCGCCCCGCCGCCCTCTTTCTGGGCGCCGGCGCTGGTGGCGATCCCGTTGCGGTACTCCTCGATCGCCGCCTGCTGGAGCTCGGGGTACCCCTCGAAGCCGAGGGCCTGGGAGAAGCGCACCACCGTCGATGACGAGGTGCTCGCTCTCCTGGCCAGCTCCTCGGCGGTGAGGAAGGCTGCCTCGTCGAGATGGTCGACGATGTAGCGGGCGACGTCTTTCTGGGAGCGGGAGAAATCGTCGAAGCGCTCCTGGATGTAATCGGAGAGGCTCTTCAGTTGCGGGGGTGTCTTGATCGCGGTCTTGGTCACGGCGGTCCATTTCGCCGAGGCGCGCGGTTTCCCTTCCGCACAGAACGGCACGTACCCATCGGTGCAGGCCTGGCTCCGATCTGGTTGGATTGATGGTGGACGTCACCCCGCGACTCCAAGCACTCCCGAAAATGACGCTCGAGCAGGCGCTGCGCCTCACAAATCGCAACATGATCGCTTTCGACCTGGTGCTCGGAAGCGCCGCGATCGCTGCGCCAGAGACGACGCTGAAGGTGCTGGGGCACGAGGAGCCCTCCCCGGACGCCGCGCACCTGTTTCGCCGCTGCGGCCCGATCTGGCTCACCTTCGCGGCTGCCCACGCGTTCGCTGAGCGCCGCGGCGCTCAGCGTGACTGGTGGGCGCTTGCCTGGCTGCGCGGGACCGAGATCGCAACCGACGCGCTCTGGTCAGAGTCTCCCGCCGTCAGTCGTCCCGGCGCGAAGCTCGGGCTTCGCTTGGCCGGAGTCGCCAACCTGGCGATGGCTGCTGGCTTCGCCTGGCTCTCGAGGCGCTAGGCGCAATGGGCGACTTCTCCGGGTTGCCAGACAAACGCTGGAGCCTCCGCGGCATCGACGAAGAGGGCGACGAGGCTTGGCTGATCCGGGGCATCGCCCGCAAGCTCTACCGCTGCCCGGGTTGCCACGGTGAGATCGAGATCGGCTCCGAGCACACCGTGGTGCAGTACGTCTTCAAGCTGGGTGGAACCGAACACCACCACTGGCACCGGCGCTGCGGCGAAGAACTGCTCATCCCCCAGTTGAGGGACCTGAAGCGCATGCCCGTCACGGAGTCCTCCCAATCGAGGCTCGAGGCGCGCGGCCGCCGGCCCGCCGGCCGACGCCAACGCTGAGCGCCGGGACACGAATCGCCTCGGGTGGAAACCCGGTTTGATGTCGGCGTGACCGACCGCATGCGGCCACTCTCCCTCTACGCCCAGATCGCGCGGACCTACGCGAAATGGGCGCCGTCACTGTTGCTGCTTGCCCTAATCGTCTTCGTCCCGGTAGGGCTCGTCCACACGATCGCGATCCACCCCGACATCAACGCACTCGACCTCGACGGGGTGCTGACGATCCTCGGCGTGATGCTGGCAGTGATCGCGCTTGCCGTCACGGGGCTGCTCGGCGAGGTCTTCTACACGGGTGCCGTGGCGATCTCGCTCACCCATCCTCGCGACGGCAGGCCGCCGTCGCTGCGCGAAATCGCCGCCATGGTCAAGTACCGCCGGCTGATCGCTATCGACCTGGTCTACGGGGTCGTCGTCGCGATCGGTCTCGTCCTGCTCGTCGTTCCCGGCATCGCCGCCTTCATCTGGTTCGCCCTCGCTGCACCCGTGGTCGAGATCGAGGGTCGGGGTGTGCGTGACGCGTTCGCCCGCAGCGTGCAGCTGATCCGCGGCAAGTTCTGGGTCGTCTTCGCCGTGCTGGCACCGATCGAGCTGCTCGGCGACGGGATCACGAGCCTGGCCACCGAGATCGCCCACGACCTGCTCGGCGAGACGTTCCTCTCCGAGTGGCTGGCCGACGTCCTCTCCAACATCGCCTTCACACCGTTCTACGCGGTCGCCGCCGTGCTGATCACCGTCGGCCTGATCCGGGAGAAGGATGGCAGCGGGGCGGAACTACACTCGGAGCCACCCCGATGACCGCGGCCTCGATCTTCGTCGAGTTCTGGGACGACCAGTTGGTCGCCGACGGCAAGCAGGGGATCTTCCTGGTGCTGATCGGGTTCCTGCTCTCCTTCGGCTTCATCCGGATGAGCACGAGGCTGATGCGCAGCCCGCGGGTCCCCTGGTGGCCCGGCAGCGTGGTCAGCGACAGCGGCGTCCACGTCCATCACCTCGTCTTCGGCATCGTCACGATGATGGTCTCCGGCACGGTGGGGTTCGTGGCGCTGGGAGACAGCCCCTACACCGAGATCTGCGCCGCGCTGTTCGGCGTCGGCGCGGGACTGACTATCGACGAGTTCGCGCTCTGGGTCTACCTCGACGACGTCTACTGGGCCGAGGAGGGCCGGGTCTCGATCGACGCCACGGTGATCGCGGCGGCGATGATGGGCCTGCTCCTACTTGGCTTCAGCCCGTTCAGCTTCGAGACCAAGTCGATTCAGGAGACTCTGGGGAGCCTGGTCGCGGCGCTGATCGTCTTTTCCATGGTCGCGATCTGCTTCGCCAAGCAGCGCATCCTGCACGGCACGGTCGGCTTCTTCGTTCTCCCTGTCGCTATCTACGGCGCCGCCCGGATCGGCAAGCCCGGGTCCCCCTGGGGCAGGCGCCTCTACGGTGAGCGGAAACCGAGGAAGCTGGTCAAGGCAGAGGACCGCTTCAACCCGCGGCGGCGCACCGAGCGCTTCAAGGAAGCCTTCCGTGACATCGTCGGCGGCAAGCCGAGCGAGGGGGTCGCGGCGGCGAGCCAGGAAGCCCTGGCGGCGACGCGCGAGGCGGCAGAAGAAGTTCGCCACCGGGTCACGCACCCCGGCGGCGAGCGGAAACGCAACTGAGGCCTACTCCCCCATCGCCTTGATCACGAGGCGCTTCGGGCGACGGCCGTCGAACTCGCAGTAGAAGATCTGCTGCCAGGGGCCGAGGTCGAGCCGGCCGTCGGTGACGGGGACGATCGCCTGGTGGTGGACGAGCAGGTTCTTCAGGTGGGCGTCGCCGTTGTCCTCACCGCCGCGGTGGTGGCGGTAGTCACCCTCGTCGGAGAGCAATTCTTCCGCCACTTCGTTGTCGGCCGGCTTCCAGCTCGGTGGTGCAACCTTGTCGAGCCATTCGAGCACGTCCTCGTGCAGGCCGGGCTCGTCGTCGTTGACCCAGACCCCCGCGGTGATGTGCATCGCGGAGACCAAGACCATTCCCTCCGAGATCCCAGCCTCCTCGACCGCGGCCTGCACCTCCTCGGTAATCCGAATCAACTGCCGCCGCTCGGCTGTCTCGAAGGTCATATAGGCGGTGTGGGACTTCACGGAACTCCTTTCCGATTCTTTGACTACCCGCGACCGTAATAAATCGGGACCTTCCCGCTCCTAGACTTTTGAAGCGCTATGCAACGAATCGTCGCCTCCATCGTTATCGCTGCCGCAACCCTGCTCGGCGTCACCGTCGCTCAGGGCGAGCAGGCCCAGGAGGGCAACCTGCGCGTCTCCTTCGACGGCCGCCTGGCGCCGCGGGCGCTGCCGCGCGACCGCCCGGCGCCGGTGACCGCCTACCTCGAGACCTCGATCCGCACAGTCGACGGCAGCAGCCCGCCGCCGCTCCGCCGCATCTCGATCGCGGTCAACCGCCATGGCCTGGTTTCTTTCTCCGGCCTGCCGACCTGTAATCCGGCAGAGCTCCAGCAGACCAACACCGAGGCGGCGCTGGATCGCTGCCGGCCGGCGCTGATCGGGCGAGGACGCTTCGCCGCCAACGTCACCTTCCCGGGGGCAGCTCCCTATCCCGCTCAGGGGAGGGCGCTCATCTTCAACGGCCGTTCGCGGGGAAGGCCGGCGGCGTTCCTGCACATCTTCAGCTCGAACCCGATCCGCATCACCTTCGTGCTCCCGTTCGAGATCAGGCGGCAGCGGGGTCAGTTCGGCACCGTGTTCTCGGCTGCGATCCCGCAGATCGCAGCGGACACCGGCTACATCACCGACATCGAGCTGACGGTCGGTCGCGAGTACCGTTACCGTGGCGCCCCGCGCAGCTTCCTCAGCGCCAGCTGCGCCGCCCCACCTGGCTTCCGCATCGGCTTCTTCACGCTTGCCCGGACCACCTTCTCTTTCGCCGATGGTAGGACGCTGACCACCGAGATCGCGCGCGACTGCCGGGTTCGCTAGAGCGGCGGCCGCTCAGAGGCCCAGGCCGCCGACCCCGGGCTCGTTCCAACCGAGGTGGTGGGCGAGCTCGTGGCGGAGGGTGCGCTCAACCTGCTTCGCGAGCAACTCGCGGTCGTGGCCGAAGTCGCGCTCCAGCGTGTCCCGGTAGATCACGATCCTGTCCTCATAGCGTTCCTGCGCCAGGCCGTCGCCGAAGTAGTGCCCGTACGCGTGGGCTTCGGCCCCCCGGTCGGAGACGACGACAGCGACTTTCTCGAGCAGCTCCTGGAACTGCTCGGGCAGCGCGTCGATCGCGTCGGCGACCAGGGACTCGAACTCGTCCATCCGCTCTGGGCGGGCCATCGGTCTCACAAGCATGACCTATGTGCAAGGTCGCTTGCACATAGAGAGTTCGATCAATCGTCCGTCCGTCCCCCTTGCAATTCGAAGTCGGACTACCGATGAACCAACCGTGCAGGCCCTCGATCGAGCCGAAACAAGCACTGTCGAGTGGCCCGGCGAGGCCAGCGGCTCCCCCTTGCGGGCGAGCGAGTGGCTGCGTGTGGAAGCGATTCGCCTACTCGGACCTCGCGGCTGGCGGTCCCTTGTCGGACCGTTTGTCTTCGTCGCCGTGGCGATTTCCCTCCTGATCTACGACCACACCAACCAGCGCATGCCCGCCATGGTGTTCTGGCTGACCCTCGGCTTGATCGTGACCGTCTTCGCGCGGATGCTGGAAACGAACCGTCGGCAGCGGCTGGCGCTCGAGGAGCGTGATCTTGAAGCGTTCAACGACCGGGTCACCGGCCTCCCTAACCGTCTTACCCTCTGCGCGGACATCGAGGTAGCCGTCGCAGCACCGGATGCGGCAAGGGCCCTCGTGCTGCTTGAGGTCGAAGATCTACAGACCTATGGAGACCGCTACGGATACGCGGCCGCTGATGAACTGTTGCAGCGAATCGCGCATTGCCTGGTCGCCACCGTCGAGCCGGTAGGCGGCAACGCCTACCGGTTCGACGAGGGTCGGTTCGCCGTGCTCGTACCGGCCGGCGAGCAGCAGCTGGGCGAGATCGTCCTCGTCGCCACCGCCTCCCTGCGTGAGGACCACGACATGCCGATCGGTCGCACCTACGGGGAGGTTGCGATCCCCGGTGACGCCACCGACGCCGAAAGCGCCTTCCAGATCGCCGGCCAGCGACTCGTCGCGCACAAGCAAGGGCAACATCACTCCGCCAGGAGACAGGCACACGCGGTCCTCGTCGCGGCGCTCAGCGCCCGCCGTCCGGAGCTGCGCGACCACCTTCGCACCGTCACCTACCGGGCGATCTCGCTGGGGCGTTGCCTCGGGCTGAGCCGCGAGGAAATCGACGACGTCGCCCTTGCCGCTGAGCTCCAGAACGTCGGCCTGCTCGCCGTCCCCGAGGCGATGCTGGAGAAAAAGGGGCCGCTGGACGAAACGGAGACCGCGCTGCTCCACCGTCACCCCCTCGAGGGCGAGCGGATGATCGCTGCCGCTCCAGGTCTCGCTCCGGTCGCCAAGCTCGTGCGATCGAGCTACGAGCGCTGCGACGGCAGCGGCTATCCCGACTGCCTCACCATCGACTCGATCCCGCTCGGCTCCCGCATCATCTCCGTCGCCGTCGCCTACGCCGCCCTCACCTCAAACCGCCCCTACCGCGAGGCCTTGACCCCGGGCGAGGCACTTGCCGAGCTGCGCCGCTGCGCCGGCACCCAGTTCGATCCCCAGGTGGTCGAGGCGCTGGCGGCCGATTTGGCCGAGGAGTCAGCGCCTTCGCCCGGGCCTGCGCCGGTCGCGGGGTAGCGGACTAGCTGTTCGCTCAATTCGTCGCCAGTGGGGCGGGAAGGACTCGAACCTTCGACCGACGGATTATGAGTCGCGCCGGAACCCGTCCATAGAGCCGAATCTGGCTCGATGGAGCGAATCACGTCCAAGGAGTTTGGCTGAGTTCGGTGGAGTCGGGGACCAATTTCGGGACCAAGTTCCGCGCGGAGGCAAATGCCCAGCTCTCACCCCGGAAGACGCAGGAAACAGGCTACGTTGCCTCGACCAGCGAGCGAGCCTGGACCCGCCTCGACTTGAACAGCTTGCCGTCTGAGGTCGCCACCTGAGCGCGGACCTTCCTATCGAGTTCCAGGCCGAGGAGGTCGGGTTTCGTCCAGACATCCTGAGAGTCGCGCGGGGCGATCACAAACGGAAGCCGAAGCTCCAGCGGCCACGGACGCACGATCACAGACGCTGGCCCCTTCCGCTTCTGCGGGCCCCAGCCCACCGAAGTGATCTTCACTTCATGCCCACTGTGATTGATCATGCGAATGAGGACAACGGGTTCCGGCTCCGCCCCGGCGCTCACGAGGTTGTAATGCCCGCACGTAACCTCGACGCGGGTACTCCATGATCGCAGCCAAGAGAGCACCTGGAATGCAAAGGCCACCGTGCCGACCAGCGCGGCGTATCCGGCTACGACGACGGCGACTATTTCGAGGGTGGTGGTTTCGCTGCCCATCCCTCTAAGCATTGTCGTCCGCCCGGCGGAACTAGCGATTCTCCTCGGCCATAGCTTCCCCTTTACCTGGCATACCCCCCACTCGCGTAGGAGAACCAGGCAATACGCCGCTAAAATCTAGGTTCCTGAGGGAAGAGCGACAGATCGACGTCGTTTCGCGCCGATCCCGCCTCGCTGATCGACAGTGGACTCCTGGCAACCTTCTCGCGGCCTCGGTTCGCCGGGTATCGCGCCTTCGCCCCCTGTCGCGACAAATTTTGTCGCCGGTCCGCTGGCCGTCCGAATCCGATCCGAGGCCCCGATATGCCATGTAGGCCGGGGCTAGCCCCTGTCGCCCCTCGCGGGCCGTTTTGCTGATGGATCAGGCGAAGGGCATCCTTCTCCGACGGAGTGCCGGGGGCTGCAAATCGCTGTCATCGAGCCTCATGCTCCTGTAGACAAGCGGCACCTGCCCAGCATGCCGATTGGGTCGGATACCAAGAAACCGCCGAGCAGGGCCTTAGCTCATGGACATGCTCCCTTAGAGACGAACCGACGCCAGCGGTTCCGTCGCATGTCGCTGCCATCCTAGTTGGGCTTATGAATCACGCGAAAGCAAAAGAGATCGCGGAGGAATGGGTCCGGCAGGAAGACATCCAGGATTTTGATCAGGCCGATATAGCAATTGGGCAAATTGGTCGGTCACTTGCGTCGGTGCTTCCGGAGTCAGATTTGTGGGCCATTGTGGAGTCAGTCAACCTCGATCAAGGGGGGACCGACCAAGGGCGACGCCGGTGGCTTCTAGTCCTTGAGGGTAAACATCTCTACCGAGCAGCTTCCGAGCTAGACGACAGTGGACAGCGATTCGTGTTTTGTGAGCGGTTTCCCATCAACGAGGATGCGCGACTTCATATCAGCGATGTCGAAATCCATGAGCAATCCGGTGTCAACCGGCTTCACCGGGCTTGGACAATCTCGCTGCCAAAAGCGAACCCTGCCCATGTCTCGTTTGTGGTCAACTGGATACGTGGGGTCGAAGACCGGCAGCAGTCACGTGAGGAGAAGTTCGGCTACGCGCTCTCCACGGCACTCGGGTGGAACGTCGATCTAATTCCTGACGAGCTTTCGATTAGCTAGCTTCAGCTGCGCCGGTTCCTCCACAGCCGAGCCGCTTGCTCAAGGAACACTCGGCAAGCTTCGCATGAAGCGCGTCCAGCGAATAAATGCGTGCCCGTACTCAGCGGTTTCTCGGAGGCCGAGGCAAGGCGAGGGTGCCTGGGCTTGCAACACCCCCTGCCCTCCCTGCGAGAGCCCCGACCTCCGAGAAACCGCTGACTTACTGCTTGACAGGCGAGCACGGCAAAACAGTCGATGCGGCTTTCCGGGGGGCGAAGCCACCCAGGGAGTCCCTGTGGCCTGCGCTTGCCCCCTACCGGGGAAGCAAGCACCCCCCGAGAACTTCGACCCCCGAGAAACCGCCGTCATTGCCATGCCCTCCATCCCTCTCGTCCACTCAGCCGCTTGATGTGAAGCGCGGGGCGACTCGGTAGGACGAGGACGCCGTTGCTGTACAGCAGCCCCTCCATGACGAGTTCGCGGATAGCCCGAGCCATTGCGATTGCGCCAACGAGATCGTTGGGGTTCTCGAACAGCTCGGTCGCCAGCGCCGGAAACGTCAGCAGCACCGGGTGTTCGCGCAGGATCACGTCGAGGACCACGCGCTGCATTTCGCTCTCACTCCTGATGGTGAGCATGGGAGCGCGCCGCTGGCGGCGACGCCAGGCACCGCCGCCTCGCAGCATTAGGGCCGCGCTCCGTCGAGGACCGCCAGCAGGCCGTGGAGCGCGTCGTGATTGGCGACGACCTCCGTGTAGTTGTCCATCCGATCCGATGCGGCCACCGCTTCTTTGAGAACCTTGCGGGCCCCTCTGTCGGGCAGGGTGAGCTTGCGCTGCCTCAGTCCTGCCAGTAGTCGTTCGTAGGCGTCGGCTTCCTGCCGGGAGCGCTTCGGGTTCCGCAGCCTCTCGGGAGTCTCCAAGTCACCGAGCAGGCCGTCCAGGCAAGCGCCGAGATCGCCTCTGAGGATCGCCATGTGGGCGGGGGAGAAGTCGAGCGGCACGTCCCGCTCGCCGCCCGTAGGGTTCTTCTTAGCCATGAGGAGGAACACGCTCCTTGTGGTCAGGCTCTCGGTTGGCGTTGACCCGCCGCCGGGAGCCGCTTTTTCGAGTCGTCCGCAGAGTAGCAGAACTGTCTAGGGCACTAGACAGTTCATGGGCTACTTTCCTTTGAGGATCTGATCGACTCGGCTCCGATGAAGGTTGGCCGCCTTGCCGATCTCGGCCAGAGAGAGCCCTGCCGCCCGCGCCTGCTCGAAACTCTCGCGCCGAGCAATACGGGCTCGTTCAAGTTGACCCTGACCGCGCTCGACTTTGGACTGAGCCCGCTTCACGTCGGCGCGGGCTTTCTCCTTGGAGTCCTTCGTCATTCCCGCAGCCTATTCGCCGAGCGCGTGGATACGTTTCGGCAATGTCCGATCCGTTCATCCGTCCGCTCGCCGACGATGCGCGCATTCTGATCGAGTTCGACGGCCGTCCGCTGGAGCGCTACGCGATCATGCTCCAGCTCCGAATCGAGGGCCGCTGGCAGACCATTCGCCTCTTCGACAATGCCCACGGTGACCACGATATGCACCGCTACACTGGGGACGAGAAGCAACCTGCGGAACAGTTTGCCGAGGGGACGGTCAATGAGATCGCACCTCAAGCCATCGACTATCTGATCGACCACTGGAAAGCAATCGCGGACTCATGGAGAAGCTAGAGCGCAGCAAGTTCACCCGAGCAGGCGAAATCGCCAATGAGCGACTGGTCGAAGCTGTGCTCGATCCTGATCGCTATCCCGAGGGGACCACCTTCATCGCCGCTGACCAGGAGAGCTTCGGTGCGATCCTCGCCGAGGCTGTGGGAGAGCATCGCCCCGTCGCAATCATCTATCCCGATGGTCGGGAGATCGTCGCCGCTCCCCGTGGCGGCGCGCTCGCCTTCTTCGAGCACCTACTGACCCGCCGCCGCGAGCCCAAGCACGACGCTCCGGCTGTACCGCTGCCTGCCGACTATCAGGTCGAGATCAGGGATCGCCAGGCGCTTGCCGCCGCCTGACCCTCCCCCGACCTACCCGCAGAAATAGCACCGCGAGGGCGGCAGTCAAGGGCGCTTGCGCCCGACCCCCGCAGGGGGTTGACGGCCGCCTGAGCGGTGCTTCAATCGCCGGTAGGTCGGGGTGATTCACCGACCGATGCTCAGCCCCCGCCCGAGCTGGCGCGCTCGCGCCGCGTGCTGCCCAAGGCCAAGGGCTCGCTGTGCCTCTCGGATTCGCCGCCACGTCGCCTCCTGTCGCGCTCGCTCGGCTCCTCGTTTCGCCACTCGTCCAAGGGCTCTGTTTGGGTCCGTGACGCGGTGCTCCTGGCGGTAGCGCTCGATCTGCGACACACCGCGATCCCATGCCTTCCGCTTTGTCGGATCGCTCGGCCTCTCCCCCAGCTCGGCCTTGACGTAGGCGGGCGGGGAGATCCGCGCGGCGATGATCGCCAGCTCGCGGCGCTGCGCGAGACCCTGATCGGCTATGGCCAGCTCGCGGCGGGCCGCGTCGCCGACGACGGGCATATCCGCCAGCTCGGCTTCGAGCTGCGCGGTCTGCCTGCGCGACCTCGCCTCCCAGGAGTCGATGCGGGCCAGCTCGTCGCGGCGCTCGCGGCGCGGTAGCGCTTGCGCTGCCTCGCGCTCGGACTCGAAGCCGTCGATGTGATCGCGGGCGCGTTCGATCCGCTCCTGCAAGCTGCGGCGCTGGCTCTCCCGGCTCTCCTCATGGCTTGCAGCAGGTCGCAGCTCGGCGCGTCGGGCGACCAGCTCCTCGGTCAGCAGGCCGGAGAACTGCGAGCGCAGCGCCTCGTCGTGCGCTGCGAGCTGGGCGCGGTCACGCTCGGCGGCTTCGCCGATGTGCGGGATGCCCTCACGCAGGTGGGGCGACTCCGGCGCGATCTCCTCGCGGTGGGTCTGAATCTCCGGCGTGGCGTAGATGAACGTCTCCTCGCGGCTGCGCGAGGCGGCGACGTAAAGCTCCTGCTTGTCCATCGACGGATCAGCAGCGACGAACGCCCGGTCAACGGTCGTGCCCTGCGCCGAGTAGGTCGTGACTGCGTAGGCGTGTTCGAGCGCCGGGGCCTCTGAGTGCGGGTTGGTCCGCGCCAGGTAGTCGTCGCCGATCTCGACCCGCTTGGCCTGGTCGATGCCGTCGAGGACGACGCGCCGCTCGGCGGCGTCGACCTCGGCGATGCGCCAGCGCTCGCGGTTGAAGATTTCGGCGCGCGGGTCGTTGACGCGGGTGATGACGAGATCGCCGGCGGCGAAGCCGGCCTCTCCCACTTCGATCTCTTGGGCTCCGAGCTGCCCGTCCTGGCGACGGACCTCGCGCGCAAGCTCGTTCAGCTTTCTCACGTCGGCGTTTCGCTTGGCGACCATCACGGCGTCCTCGCCGCGCTCGAATGCCTCGTGCCAGTCGCGGACCATCGCCTCGCGGCGCTCCTCGGCGTTCGGGGCGACCGTGACCCGCTCCGATGACTGGTAGAGGCTCAATGCCTCGCGGCCCTCGCCCTCGCGTATGCGTTTCGCGGCGTCGCGGTCGAGATCGTGGCGGTGGCGGATCACCTCGTCTAGGTAGATCGGCTCGCCGCGCTCGGCGAGCGCCCGGAACAGCCCGCCCGCCTCGATCTCGCCGAGCTGCTCGGGGTCGCCGACGAGGACGAACTTCGCTTGCGCTCGCTCGGCATGGGAGACGAGTCGCGCCAGCGCCGCGGAGTCCACCATCCCCGCCTCGTCGATCAAGAGGACCGATCCGTGCGACAAGCCCTCGCCGCCGTCATGCTCGGCCCGGTCGAGCTGCAAGAGCAAGCTTGCGATGCTCGAAGCTGGCAAGCCCTCGGCTCGCATCACGTTCGCCGCGCGCCAGGTTGGCGCAGCGGCGCGCAGCTCGATCCCGGCCTGCGCCCAACCCTCGGCTGCCGCGACGATGGCGAAGGTCTTGCCGCTGCCCGCCTCGCCGATCACCACGGCGACTCCCTCGGGGCTCGTCAGCAGGCGGCGAATCATCTCGCGCTGGTCGGCCTTCAAGGTCGGGCGAGCGTGAATCACACGAGCTGCGATCAGCTCGCCTGCGGGGTCCGGTCCCTGCGCCCGCATTCGCTCGGCAGCGGCCAGCGCCTCGCGCTCAAGCTCCCAAATGCGACGGGTCGTGTAGCGGGGGCCTTTCGCGCCCTCGGCTATCTGGATCACGGAGTCGGACGCGAGGAAGGCGTCGGCCAGGCGCTCGACCTGGGCTCCCGGCGCACCCTGCGAGAGCGCGTCGGCGACGGCCTGGATCGCCTCGCGGCGGTCGAAGTGGGACGCCGACGCCGTGACCGCTCGGCCGAGCTGAATCTCCGAGACAACGGGAGGAGCCGTCCGGTCGATCCGCAGCGCTGCCTCTCCGTCGAAGGTGCGCGCGATCGCCTCCCGGTCCAAGCCGATCTCATTGGCCCTCGATCGCCAGCGCGCCAACAGCTCGCCGTGGCCGACGTCGGGCTCCTTCGGCTTGCGGGTGGCGAGCGCCGCGACCTGCATCGAGCGTGCGGAAGCATCCCCGCCCGCCGCCTCGAGTATTTCCGCGCGGCGGGTGGAGAACGCCCGTAGGTGCTCGTCGGCGAACCCCGCGATCTCGGCGATGCCCTTGCGGGTCGGCTGCCACTCGACGCCGAGGCGGCGGGTCAGCTCGTGGCGAAGGTGGGCCTCGTAGATGTAGCTGGCGGTCTTGGCGTGGTCGTAGATCGCCGGGTGGTAGAGGCGGGTCCAGCGGCCGTCCGGCCCCTTGGTCGCGTTGGCGACGAGGACGTGGGTGTGCAGCTGCGGATCGCCGTTGCGCGAGGAGCGATGGAGGTAGCCCGCCGCCAGGTAGCCGTTGCCCTTGACGAACTCCGAACCTCCGGCTCCGCGCCGCGTCCAGCACGCCTCGCGCTGCATGTAGTCGAGGGCGGCGGCGACCGCTTCGCGGTGGGCGGCTTTGACCTCGACGGCGGCGACGGGCCCGCCAAGGCCCCAGAGCAGGGAGACGGACTTGGGAGCCGAGAAGGTGAGATCGAAGCCGGGGACCGAGCCGCTGGAAGGGACGCCGCGCATCCCGACCAACGGCTCCCCGTCAACCGGGTTGCGGCCGGTCAGCATCGCTTCGAGCTGCGCCGCCTCGACCTCGCCGGAGAGGGCCAGGCCCTCGGCGGCATCGCCGAGCCATTCCCCGGCGACCTCACCCTCGCCGGAGTAGTAGTCCTCAGCGCCTTCCGCAACCTTGTCGAGGTAGTAGCGCTCCTGTCCTTTGCCGAGCTTTCCGATTGAGAGCATCCACGGGGTATGTCCGTGGAGAGCGCTCAATGCACCGATCTCTTAACAAAGTGATAGGGCGTGAGGGTGGTTGCTGTTGGCTGTTGGGCTTCGTCCTGGGTGGCTTTCTCATGGCTTGATAGCTGCCATGAGTGCCTGACTGCCTTGCTGTTAGCTCTTGCCTTGCAAGTGGTCTTTGGCTGGCTGATCCTGACTCTGGGATTGGCTGGCTGTACGTTCGTGGTTGTTCTTCACACCCGAGCGTCGAAGGTCGTGCTGTCGCTAAGAGTTCTGACGTTTCGCGTTGCTCGTTATGGCGTAGGTGACGCCCTGAGCAAGAGACACGAACTCATGCGCTCGCTGGGGAGATATGTCCTTCTCGCCGCCGTGAACGGCAAGGTTGCGCAGGACGCTCAAACCTTCGACCGCATCATGCGTCTCGGGAGTGATTAGCCCCTTTTCCCGCGCGAGGTCGGCAAGGCGTCGGACGCTCCACGGAGCGTCGTCAACGACGACCCCGTTTTCTTCAAGCACAGACCTCAGCGAAGCCTCGACCTGCGCAAAAGCCTCGACAATCGCTGCCGGTGGACTGTGCTCAGCGATCTCATCGAGCTTCCCGGCAGTTCCCCCAATTTCGCCCTCAGAGATCGAAGGCGGCAAACCGAGGTCACCCTCCACATCAGTCACCCGACGCTTCCACTCCAAGCTAAACGGTCCGGCAGCGAGCTTGCCCGTGGCACTGGCGAGCGCGTCCGTGAGAGGTCGTCTGAAAAGCAGAGCAATGATGAGCACAACTGCTGGCCATGCGATTGCGGCAATGAACTCGGCGGCCGACATCCGCTAATCCTCGCTCTCTGACCGGATGGCGCTCCACTGAGCCCGCCCATGAGGCGGTGCAAATTGCTGGGGGCGCTCACGGGAGTTTTCGGACGTATCCGATGCAAATGACCGATGCAAACGACCTCCCTGGTGGACAACAGGACTAGAAACAGATGCCCGACGCTCCGACCCGAACCGAGTCCTTGATGACGGCCGACGAAGCGGCGCAGCTCCTCCACGTTCCACGCAGCACCGTCTACGAGCTGGTCCGCTCGCGGGGACTGCCACATGTTCGGATCGGTGAGCGCGGGCTGAGGTTCACCCGCTCCGATCTCGGGGGCTGGATCGCCGAGAACACCTATGGGACGCGACGCCGCCGTTAGGTCGGCGTCAAGCCGCAGCCGACGATGCCGAGGGCGCTTGCGGCTCCTCCAACCTGAACGCTTCCGAAACTCGTTTGGCGGCGTCCTCGCGGTCAACAAAGGCGAGATAGCGCCTGGTCGTCGTCAGGTCCGCGTGCCCCATCCACTCCATGACCTCCCGCGAGTCGGCATGGCGGATCACCGTGCTGCCAAAGGTATGGCGGAGGTTGTGGAACCGGAAATCCTCGCGCAGACCCGCCGCCCTCAGCGCCGCGCGGTAACGCTCCTTCAAGGACTTGTAGCCGACATGCTGGCCGCGCGCCGTACAGAAAACGAGATCGTCGTCGGCCGTGAAGTGCTCGCGCTGGCCGAGCCGTGCGAGCCGTTCGGCGACCTCCTCGGCCATCGGTACCGCTCGCTCCGTGCCGCCCTTCGGCGTCGTCGTCTCGCCCTGGGTCCAGTTCTCGCGGACGTGGATCGTGCGACGGGTGAAATCCACATCGCGCCAGCGCAGCGCCAACAGCTCCCCCATTCGCAGTCCGGCGAATGCTGCGGTGTGGAAGATCGCCGCATCCTGCTCGGACCCCGCAGCCCGGACGAGCGCCAAGACCTCCTCTGGGCGCAGCACGTCGATCTTGGCCGCGCGGCGGACTCGCGGGCGCTCAACGAGATCGGCCGGGTTGCGCGGCAGGCCGTAGACCTTCATCGCCCGCTTGAAGATCGAGCCGAGGCAGACGAGGTACTTCTGCCGCGTCCGGTTGGAGCCGCCGTAGCCGCTGATCCAAAGCTCGATGTCCTCGGTCGTGATCGTCTCGATCTTGCGCCTGCCGAACTCGCGGACGAGCACGCGGGCCATGTTGCGGTAGTCGCGCATCGTGGACGGCTTGCAATCGCGGACGTTCTCGCAGTAGGCAAGCCACTCGTCGGTGGCGTCGGCGAAGGTCTTGCCGGTCTCTGACCATGCCAGGAAGCGAGCCATCCCGCGCCTGCCTCAGCAGCTCGTCAAGGTGCGCCTCTGCCTTGCCTTTGGTGAAGTAGCCATCGGGCGGCACGGTCTTCTCGGTCCAAGCAGGGCCGAGGCGCTTCTTCTCCTGGCGGCCGTCCGGCAGGCGGTACTTGGCATACCAGACCGCCCCGCGCTTCCCCTTGCGCTTGAAGGCGTGACCAGAGATCGGGCGAGGGGCTGGCTGTCGCATCGGTCCCTCAATTCTAGCGCATTTCGGGACCAATTCGGGACCAATTTCGGCATTTCGTGCCAAACGACTCAAATTGATTTGGCTCTGTAACTGGTTTTTCTTAGTGGGGCGGGAAGGACTCGAACCTTCGACCGACGGATTATGAGTCCGCTGCTCTAACCAGCTGAGCTACCGCCCCTCGGGGTCGAGCGTAGCGGGACGGACGGGGTTTGGCGGCTGCTCAGGGGCTGAAGAGCTGGGCCAGGGAGCGGCCTACGTCGGCGGGCTCTTCCTTGCCTTCCGCCGCTGCGGCGGCGCCTTCGGCGAGGGCTTTGGCGGCGTCGGCGATCTGGTGGGAGCGGCCGCCCCGGATCAGGCCGGTCTTCTTGGCCTCGTCGAGGTCGGATTCCATCAAGCCGGCCAGCTCGGCGAGGCGGCGCAGGCCGACGGCGCCGGCGGTGCCGCGCAGGGCGTGGGCCTCGGCGCGCATCGTCTCGAAGTCGGTGGTCTCGGTTGCCAGGCCGGCGGCGATCACGTCGCAGCGTCGTTTCGCCTCCTCGGCAAAGGCCTCGAGCAGCTTCTGCTGCTCGGCGTCGGGTGTTGCCTGCTCGCTCATTCCGCCGTCACCTTCTTTACCGCGCGGGTCAGCGCATCGATGCCGAAGGCGCCCTCGAGCTCTGCCTGGATCGTGCCCTGCCGGTCGATGGCGAACAGCCATGGCTCGGTCGGCAGGCGGAAAGCGCGTACCTGCGGACGCACGTCCTCAGCGGGATCGTTGTCGTTGAAGATCTCCATGTGGATGAACTCCGCTTCGTCGCCGTATAGCTCCTTGACCTGCTCGGCCACGTCTACAACCGGTCCGCAGACCCGACTCTGGCAGAACTGCGGGGTCGCGAACAAGAGGATCACCGGCTCCTTGCCGAGGACGTCGGCGTAATCGACCTGGTTCTGGGTGTCCGGGGGAAGGCGAGTCGTGATCTGGGAGAGGTCGCCGCCGACATCTTCCGCGGTGGGCGTGTGGATCATCGGTGCCTGCTGGCCGGGCCTCGGGACCCGCTTGAATTTGCCAACCACGACGCTGGGCAGCAGCGTCGTGGTCACTTCGTCCCCATCCTTGATCAGGGCGCCGATCTGCCACTCGCCGTCGCTGGGGAAATCGATATCTGTCACGTAGACAACTGAGGCTGCGTCGGGGTCATCGGTCGTCGTCCGTGCCCGGAAGGCGGGCTGCGTCTGCAGGCTTTCGATCGCGGCCGGAAACGGACCCACCGCGGGCTGGTCGCGGGCCTTGGCGGCGGCCTCGCGGGTCGCCGATTCGGGCGCAGCCGCGGGTTCTTTGCCGGCTGTCGCCGCCGCGCCCTGTTTTTTGGGCACTCGGGAGAAGTAAAGCGCCACTTCGGCATCGGATACCTGCGATCCGTCGCGGCGGAAGACGCCGAACGGGAAACGGTTCTTGCCGACGTAGAAGGCCTGGGCGGCAGGTGAGACCACCAGCTCGGCGGGCCCGTCGACCATCTCGGATTCGAGCACTTCGGCCAGCGACTTGCCGGCAGCGCTCGGAAACTCACTCTTCGGCGGCGCTGGCCGGCTCTCGGCCGAGGTCGACCCGGCCGAGGTCGAGGAGTCGGAATCGCCGCCGCAACCGCCGATCAAGGCGGCGGTTACGAGCAGGCAGGCTGGTACCCCAAGAACTCTGCGGAGGCGCATCGACGCCATGTTATTGCGGCGCGGCGGCTCATTCCGCCCCGCCCACCGGCCCACGAGTAGGGTGCGCGTCGGTAGGGAGAGCGAAAGGAGCGGAAGTGGCGAACCGAGCGGCGTTGATCACGGGGGCTTCGAGCGGCATCGGGCTGGCGATCGCCCGCGTGCTGGGTGAGCAAGGCTACGCCCTGACCGTCGCCGCACGGCGGCCGGAGAAGCTCGAGACGGCGGCCGAGAGCCTGCGCGCCGATGGCATCGAGGTGCAGAGCGTGGCCGCCAACATGACCGACGAGGAGGACGTCGTCGGCGTCTTCGCCAAGCACCGCGAGGCCTACGGCCGGCTCGACGTGCTCGTCAACAATGCCGGTGTGGGGATCGGCGCGCCGATGGCGGAGATCCAGACCAAGCACCTCGACATGCAGCTGGGGGTCAACCTACGGGCGCTGATCCTCGGCACGCGGGAGGGACTGCCGCTGCTGCGCGAGGCCGGCGCCGAACACGGCAAGGCGCTGATCGTCAACACGGCCTCGATCGCCGGCAAGGGCGGCCAGGCCTGGCTCTCGATCTACGCCGCGACCAAGGCAGCGGTGATCAACTTCACCCAGTCCACGCACCGCGAGGCGGGCGGCGACGGGATCCAGTGCACGGCGCTGGCGCCCGGCTTCGTCGACACGCCGATGACCGAGTTCGCCAAGGGCCAGGTCCCGGGCGAGGAGATGATCCGGCCCGAGGACATCGGCGAGGCGGTGCGCTTCCTGCTCAGCACGTCGCGCAACTGTCACGTCCCCGAGATCGTCTTCACGCGCCCGGGTGAGGGACTCGACACCCCGTAGGCTCCTGGTCGCCGCCTTCGGCGACGCGGGTCATGCGTTTCCGGCGATAGCCCTGGGAAGGGCGCTGGCGGCCCGTGGCCACGAGGTGACGATCGAGACCTGGGAGGAGCGCCGGGAGGCGGTCGAGGGCGTCGGGCTGGGCTTCGCTGCGGCGGAGGAATACCGGATGTTCCCCCCGCCCGACCCGAACTCGCCGGAAGGCGCCCACGCGGCCGAGGCGGCCCGCGCCCTGCTGCCGCTACTTGAGGAGATGCGGCCGCACGCAGTGGTCAGCGACATCCTCACGCTCGCCCCGTCGCTGGCGGCCGAGCGTGCGGGAATCCCCCTGGCGACCTTGATTCCTCACATCTATCCGGTGGTCGAGCCGGGCCTGCCCTTCTTCGCGGTCGGCCTGCGGCCGCCGCGTACGCCGCTCGGGCGCAGGGTCTGGAAAGCGGGGCAGCGGATGTTGGACATCGGCCTGGCGCAGGGACGGCGTGACCTCAACATCCAGCGCGAGCGGCTCGACCTGCCGCCACTCGAGCGCTTCCACGGCGGGATCAGCCCCGACCTAGCGTTGGTCGCGACTTTCCCTCAGCTCGAGTACCCGCGGCACTGGCCGGCGGGCGTCGAGGTGACCGGTCCGATGACCTTCGAGCTGCCCCATCCCGAGATCGAGCTGCCGCCGGGCGACGCTCCGTTGGTACTGGTCGCGCCAAGCACCGCGCACGACTCCGAGAACCACCTGGTGCGGACGGCGCTGGCGGCGCTGGCAGACGAGCCGGTGCGGGTAGTGGCGACGACCAACCGGGTCGTCCCGCAGAGCCCGATCGAGGTGCCGCCGAACGCCGTCCTCGTCGAGTGGCTCAGCTACAGCCAGCTGATGCCGGCGGCGTCGCTGGTCATCTCCCACGGCGGCCACGGCACTGTTGCCCGGGCTCTTGGCGTCGGCACGCCGGTGCTCGTCTGCCCGCTGATCGGCGATATGAGCGAGACCGCGATGAGGGTCGCATGGACAAAGGCCGGTCTCTCGCTGCCCTGGCGCCTTTGCCGGCCGGCGCCGCTGCGCTGGGCGGCTCGCCGTATCCTCCGCGACCGCTACTTCGCCGCGCGGGCCGGCGAGCTGGCTGCCTGGGGCCGCGAGCACGACGGCGCCGCCCGCGGCGCCGAGCTGGTGGAGCGACTGGCCGAACGCGCACCAGCCTGAGAAAGCTCCGGGGGTGGGACTCGAACCCACAACCCCGCGGTTAACAGCCGCGTGCTCTTCCATTGAGCTACCCCGGATCGTGCTAATCCAGTTGAGCTACCCCGGATCGGCGTTGGCAAGAGAATTTAGCGGCATCTCGACAATTCCTGCCTCGACCTCGGCATGGCAGTTTGCGCATAGCAATACGCACTTACCTGCCTCCGCCCTGGACCTCGCTAGGGAGCGGCAGTGCCCCCTGTGGCCCCAGATGGAACTTCTTCGTCGCCGGATCGAGATGGTGGAACTGAAGAGCACGCTGACAACGAGAGTAACCGCAGATCGAGCTTCTTCCACCGGCCTCTTCCACCAGGGTTCGCTTGATGACACGACGACGGCATCCCACCGCCTCCGCCCTGCATTTCGTGCAGCGATACGAACCTCGACCCTCCAGCACGAATTCGGTCACTCCATGCCGCCGACACCGCATTGTCTCCTTCTTCGAGCCGCCTGGAACAACCCTTCGGCGACAGCGTTCCCGCTTGATCCCATAGCGATCGATCCAGTAGCGGACCACCGTCACGCTGCGCCCCAGACGTTCCGCAATCTCCCGCAAAGAGAGTCCCTCTGCGATCAAGTCCACCAACTGGCTCTCGTCGATCTGTCCCTTGGGCGCGTGGACACCGCTGCCTCTAGCCCGCAGCCCGTGCTTCTTAAGCCAGTAGCTCACCGTCGACGGGTGCTTGGCGGTCAACTCACCGATCGCATCAAGCGATAGCCCCCAATCCAGGCATTCCTCCAGGAACCGCTTGTCCATGCGGAAACCATGCCAATCGACTCGGACAGAAAGTTTCGATCCGAGGCCTGTCTTTAAGCATGACGCGGATCGCTTAGCCGACGCGCTCGGTGCGGGCGATGCGTTCGACCAGGGCAGCGCGCTCGCGGCTGAGGGTGGCGCGGCGCTCGTAGTCGTCGCGCTCGCCAGCGGCGGCGATCTCGGCCTCGATACGGCGCTGCTCGAGCAGGAGGAAGTTGAGCTCCATCGCCCCCGGCGAGGCGGGCTCGTCGCGGGCGAGCATCACCAGCTCGGTGACGAGGCCGGCCAGCTCATCGTCGTGGGGCAGGTCAGAGGCGGGGTCATCGAGGTGATCGCGCAGCCAGGCGCGCAGGCGGGCCCCGCTGACGGAGAGGTGGTCGTCGCTGAGCCGACCGAGGTACTCTCGCCCCTCTTTCGGCATCGCGATGCACATCGCCAGCAGGGCGCGCTCACGACGCTCGCGCGAGGTCAGCTCTCCCGCGCTCCGACGCCGAGGGGGAGCGCTCGCAGCGGGGCCCGGCGCCGTCCCCTGGCTTGGCCCACCGGCGGTCGGCTGCGACGCCACGACCCTCCCCATCACCATCGCCGGCTCAAGGTCGAGCCGCTCCGCCACCTTCCGCACCAGGTCATCACGGCTGACGCTCTCCCCCATCCCGGCCAGCACCGGGGCGACCTCGGCGAGGGCCCGGTCGCGCGCGGCCGGCGATCCGGTGTCGGTTCCGTCCAGCACCAGCCCGACCTGGAAGGCGGACAGCTCGACGGCCCCGGCCAGTAGGGCACGGAACCGCTCCGCTCCGCCCTCCGCGGCGACCATCTCAGCCGGGTCCTCACCCGCCGGCATCGCCGCCACCAGCAGCCGCATCTTCCGCCCCGCCGCGACCCGCTGCGCGCGCAGCATCGCCTCCTGCCCGGCCGAGTCGGCGTCGAGTGCAAGTACGACCTCCTCGACCATCCCCGAGAGGGCCGCCACCTGCTCGTCGGTGATCGACGTGCCCATCACCCCCACCGCCTCCTCGACCCCGGCTTGGTGCAGCCCCAGCACGTCGGTGTAGCCCTCGACCACGACCGCCCGCCCCGCCTTCGCTATCGCGTTCTTTGCCACGTCGATCCCGTAGAGCATCTGGCTCTTGTGGAAGAAGTCAGTCTCCGCCGTGTTGACGTACTTGGCCCCCTGGTCGGAGCGCATCGCCCGGCCGCCGAAGCCGAGCACCCGGCCCCGCCGGTCGCGGATCGGGAACATGATCCGCTCGCGGAAGCGGTCGTACTCCCCCCCGCTCCGGCCTCGCTGCACGAGGCCCACGCCGCGCAGCTCCTCGAGCTTGAACCCGGCCCGCTGCCCGCGCAGCAGCAGCTGGTCCCAGGCGCTGGGCGCGTAGCCGACACCGAACGCCCGCAGCACCTCCTCGCCCAGCCCCCGTCCCGCCAGGTACTCGCGCGCCTTGCCTGCCTCCTCCGAGTCCCACAGGTAGCTCGAGTAGAAGCTGGCGCCGCGGGCCAGCAGCTCCTCCAGCCGCCGACGCTGCGCCCGCCGCGCCTCAGCCTGCGGGTCCTCCTTCTCCCGCTCCAGCTCGACCCCGTAGCGATCGGCGAGCAGCTCGACCGCATCGGCGAAGCCGAGCCCCTCCTTTTCTTCGACGAACTTGATCGTGTCGCCGCCAACCCCGCAGCCGAAGCAGTGGTAGAGCTTTTCCTGGGCGTCGACCGAGAACGAGGGCGTGCGCTCCTCGTGGAAGGGACAGAGGCCGACCCAGCGCGCGCCCTGGCGGCGCAGGTCGGTGTGTGCCGAGACCACCTCGACGATGTCGACTGCCTGCTTGACCTGCTCCAGGCTGCCGTTAGAGATCAGCGCCATGAGTCCATGATCTCGCTTCGCGGATTGAGGATGGTCATGACCAAGCAGATCAAGGACGCAGGGAGCGTGGCGTGCTCTGCACGCGAGCGACCGAGGACGCAGAGATGCGCAGTGTCATGGCCATCCTCAGAAGCGCGCCTCCTCGGGGATCGTGAGCTCGGCGAACCTGGCGATGCAGAAGCGGTCGGTCATCCCGGCGATGTAGTCGACCACGCGCTGGCACTCCGCCGCCCCCGACTCACCTTCCGGCACCTCCTCGGGGTGCTCCATGTAGTGGGCGAAGAGGCCGCGCACGGCGCGCTGCGCCCGCTCATGCTCGCGCCGCGCCTCCTCGCCGAGATAGACGCGATCGAACATGAACTTGCGCAGGCGCAGCATCGCGCCGCCGACCTCCCGCCCCTGGGCGATGTCGTCGGTCCCAGCCGAGTGGGCGACGATGTCCCGCACCAGGGTGTCGATCCGCGCCGAGCCGGTCGGGCCAAGCAGCTCGATCTCCGCCGCCGGTAGGTCCTCCTGGCGCAGGATCCCCGCCCGCAGGGCGTCGTCGATGTCGTGGTTGATGTAGGCGACGCGGTCGACGAGCTTGACCACGCGGCCCTCCAGAGTCGCCGGCTTGTCCGGCCCGGTGTGGTTGAGGATTCCGTCGCGAACCTGCTCGGTCAGATTGAGGCCCTGGCCCTCGCGCTCCAGCGCGTCGACCACCCGCAGCGAATGGATGTTGTGCTTGAAACCGCCGCCGCAGGCCTCGCCCGTCGCTTCGTCGAGCGCCTCCTCGCCGGTGTGGCCGAAAGGCGGGTGGCCGAGGTCATGGCCGAGACCGATCGCCTCGGTCAGGTCCTCGTTGAGGCCCAGCGAGCGGGCGACGGTGCGGGCGATCCCGCAGGCCTCCAGCGTGTGGGTGAGGCGGGTGCGGTAGTGGTCGCCCTCGGGGGCGATGAAGACCTGGGTCTTGTGCTTGAGCCGCCGGAACGCCTTCGAGTGCACGATGCGGTCGCGGTCGCGCTGGAAGGGCGTGCGGAGCGGACTGTCGGGCTCCGCCCGCTGGCGCCGCGCGGGGTATGAAGGGGTCGCGTGCTCAGAGAGGAACTCCGCCTCCCAGGCGCGCACGCGGCCCTCGAGATCGACGGTGGCCTCCACGGCCCGATCCTACGCCGCGGGGCGCAGCTGCACGTGCGCGTGGTGCTCCAGCGTCTCGCCAACCGCCCGCTCCACCTGGCGCAGCTCCCGCTCTCCGGCGGCCGGCGCCTCAGAAAGCGGCTTCGCGATCGCCTCGACCATGAAGCGGTGCGCCTCCTCGGAGAGGGGGAATGAGCCCGCCTCGCAGCCGGCGCAGACCACTCCCCCCGCGGCGCCGGAGAAGCCGACCAGGTGCTCGGCCTCGCCGCAGCGGGCGCAGGAGGCCAGCTCGGGCGCGAAGCCCGCCACCAGTGCCAGCTTGAGCCGGAAGGAGAGTGCCGTCTCCACCGCCGCCGCCCGCTCCGCCGCAGGGTCGTCGAGCAGGCCCAGATAGCGGCTGAGCAGGTTGTAGGCGGGACGGTTCGCCTCCGCCGAGTCGAGCAGGCGCAGGACCGCGTCGCAGGCACGGGCGCCGGCGCTCAGCGCCGGTCCGGAGGAGCGCAGGCGGGGGTAGCCGTCGACCGTGGCCACGTTGGTCACTGTGAGCAGCTCGCCCCGTCCTTCGTGCAGGAGGAGGTCGAGACGGAAGAAGGGCTCCAGGCGGCCGCCGAAGCGGGACTTCGGCCGCCGCGCTCCCTTCGCGATCGCCCCAATCCTGCCTCGGTTCGCCGAGTAGAGGTGGAGGATGCGGTCGGCCTCGCCGAAGCGGATGCTGCGCAGGACCACCGCCTCCGTCTTCAGGGTCTTTCCGGCCACGCAATCTAAGTTGAACGACGGGCCGGACGGCGGCGGCGAGGGCGCTTGCGCAGGCGGACCTGACAGTGCGGGCAGTAGTAGGTCGAGCGACCGGAGACGACGATCCGCACGATCGGCTCACCGCAGCTCGGACAAGGCTCACCCTCACGGGTGTGGACGAGGAACTCATCCTGCATCGTCCCCTTCTCGCCGCGCCCGTCGCGGTAGTCGTCGATCGAGGCGCCGCCGCGGTCGATCCCCGCCTCCAGCGCCGTGACCACCGCGTCGCGCAGCGCCTCGTGGTGCTCGGACCGCATCGAGCCGGCCGGCGAGAGCGGGTGCAGTCGCGCGCGGAATAGCGCCTCGTCGGCGTAGATGTTCCCTACCCCCGCGATTCGCGACTGATCGAGCAAGAAGGACTTCAGCGGCGCCGTGCGACCGGCGCTCATCGCGGCCAGCGCCTCTGGCGTGAAGTCTTCGGAAAAGGGCTCGACCCCAAGCCGCTCGAAGCGGGCCTCGAGGTCGGCGTCGTCGATCAGGAATGCCTCGCCGAAGCGGCGCGGGTCGGTGAACCAGAGCTCGCGCCCGTCATCGAGGGCGAAGCGGGCGCGCAGGTGACGCTCGGAGGTCGAGCGCTCGCCCTCGTAGAGCCTCATCCCCTCGGAGGGGTCGAGCCTGTCCTCGCCTTCGACCAGGACCAGATTGCCGGTCATCCGCAGGTGCATGACCAGGGTGCGGGTGCCGTCGAGCGCTAGCAGCAGGTACTTGCCGCGGCGCCCCAGGCCCTCGATCGTCGTCCCCTCCACCTCTGCCTCCAGCTCGCGCGGCGGCGTCGGCCGGCACCAGCGCTCGTCGAGCACCTCGAGCCGCTCGATCCGCCGGCCTTCGATCTCAGGCTCGAGCTGGCGGCAGACGGTCTCGACCTCGGGCAGCTCGGGCATCGCCCGGTTTCTACCTGACCGCGTTCGTTGTTTGTGGCGCTCTAGGGGGACAAACAGCGAACGCGCGCTGTCAACCAGTGGCGCGGGGGTGGCTGCGGAAGTAGACGTCCTTCAGCTGCTCGCCGGAGAGGTGCGTGTACATCTGGGTGGTCGAGATGTCGGCGTGGCCGAGCATCTCCTGCACCGCGCGCAGGTCGCAGCCGCCCGCCAGCAGATGGGTGGCGAAGCTGTGGCGCAGGGTGTGCGGGCTCATCCGGCCGCCAAGGCCGGCGGCACGGGCGTTGCGCTGGACGATCTTGTAGAGGCCCTGACGGCTGAGCGGGCCGCCGCGGAAGTTGACGAACAGCCTCGGCTCGTGGCGTTCGCCGACGAGCTTCGGCCGACCGCTGCGCAGGTAGGCGCCGATCGCCGCGATTGCCTGGCGACCGAGCGGCACCAGCCGCTCCTTGCTGCCCTTGCCGCGAGCGCGCAGCACACCCTCGTGCAGGTCGAGGTCGGCGACCTCGAGCCCGATCGTCTCCGAGGCCCGCAACCCGCACCCGTACATCGTCTCCAGCAGGGCGCGGTCGCGCAGCGCGGTCGGCTCGCTGCCCGTCGGCGCGGCGAGCAGCTTCTGCACCTCGGGGTAGTTGAGCACCTGAGGCAGCTTCTTGGCACGGCGCGGCGCCGCGAGCGCCGCGGTCGGGTCGTCGCCGATCAGCTCGTCGCGGCGCAGGTGCTTGTAGAAGGAGCGCAGGCAGGCGGCCTTGCGGTGGATCGTCGCCGCCGAGCAGGCCGGCCGCCCGTTGCCGGTCGCAAGGTCGGCGAGGAAGTCGGAGATGTCGGCCGGGCGCGCGGCGAGCACGTCGAGATCATGTCCGGCGAGGAACTCGCCGTACTGCAGCAGGTCGGTCCGGTAGGCGCCCAGCGTGTTGCGGGAGAGGCCGCGCTCCAGCTCCAGGTAGGAGAGGAAGTCGAGAACGAGACCCTCGAAACGGGCGCTGGCCGCGGACTGCGGCTCGACGGCGATTGCCATGCGACCTGGTTCTCGCCGGCGGCGCTCAACCCTTGGTGCGCAAGGCGCCGCCCGCGGCGAGCGGGGCGGCGAAGAAGAGCGGGTCCTCCTCCAGCGAGCGGCCCATCGTCTGCGCAGGCAGGCCGGACGCCCCATAACCCTCGAGGTCGGCGGGAGCCTCGGTGAGCTTGTGGCGCCAGGCCGCAGCATCGGCGAGCTTGGCCGTGACAATTGGGTTGTCGGAAGGCACGGCGATCTCGACCGCCCCGAGGAGCATTCGCAAGACGGTGAGGGTGTGATGGCTGACGCTGCGATGGCGCTCACGGGGATCGGCGGCGGAGAGGCGGGGCGAGAGCAGCGTCGGCATGCCGAGGGCGAGCGCGGCGTGGGCGGTGTCGAGCGCGGCCATGCCGCCGTGGCCGAGGTGGGTGTCGGAGCCGATGATGCCGGGGCCAGGGCCGGCGAGGATCGCGTCCCAGCCGAGCCCGTGCGCGGCGGCGTCGAGCGCGCCGGCGACGGAAAGTGCCTCGTGATCGCCACCATAGGTCGGAGCGGCGGTGATATGGCCGCAGAGCAGATCGCGCTCGCGCAGCTCGGCGACGTCGAGGGAGAACGATCCCGGCAGGGCTCCCCCAGCCGTCTGCACGTAGCCGACCTTCAGCTCAGGTGCTGTCCGGGAAGCCGCCCAGGCCGCCGGCGCCAGGTGGCCGTGCAGGGGCAGGACCAGCACCGGCGTCGTCGCCGGGCCGTGGGTCTCCGCCATCGGCCGCTCGACCGGCTCGACCGGGTGTTGGAGCGAGCTGTAGTTGAGCTTGATCACGTGCTCGTCCTCTCTCCCACCGCTCTCCAGGCCACGGCTGAGGTTGACGTGGACGACGTCGAAGCCGCCCGAGCCGAGTCCAAGGTCGAGCGCCTCGACGTTGACGACGACCTCGTCGCCCTCGTACATCTCGCCGAGCAGGCCGGTATCGGCCCAGGCGCGGCGGCGCTCGCCGTCGATCTCCACCGTCAGCGGGTCCTCGCCGACGACGACCCCGCGACGCAGCTTCAGCCGGCCACTCACTCCGCGCCCGCGGCGGCCTCGACCAGAATCGCCTCGCAGACCGCAAGCATCGCGTCAAGATTTGCGGCGCTGACGCTCTCCTCCGCAGTGTGGTTCGCCTCCGTGCCGTTGGCGAGCAGGACGCAGTCAAAGCCGGCGGCGATCAGCGCATTGGCGTCACTGCCGCCGCCGGTCGCGGTCCGCACCGGCTCGAACCCGGCCCGTCGCAGACCAGCCTCGGCGCAGGCCAGCGAGGGCGAAGACGACGCCAGTTCATAGCCGCGAAACACCTCTTCGACCCGCACGTCGACGTCGCAGCCGTGCTCGCTGGCGCCCCAGGCGAAGGCCTCGGTCATCGCACCGGCGACCTCGGCGGCGCGATCTGCGTCGAGCGCGCGGGTCTCCGCCGTCACCTTGCAATGGCCCGCCACGACGTTGCCCGAGGTGCCACCCTCGATCAGCCCGACGTTCGCGGTCGTCTCCTCGTCGAGCCGACCGATCTCCATCCGGGAGACCGCTGCCGCGGCGGCGGCGATCGCGTTGTTGCCATCCTCGGGCCGGATCCCGGCGTGCGCCTCGACCCCCTCGAAGTCGGCGAGCAGGCGCTGTTGGGTCGGCGAGCTGACGATCACCTCGCCGATCGCGCTGGCGTGGTCGAGGACGAAACCGCACCTCGATCGCAACGCCGACGCGTCGAAGGCCTTCGCCCCCCGCAATCCCTGCTCCTCGGCCACGGTCAGCAGCAGCTCAATCCCGACCGGCGGCGGCTCTCCCGCGTGACGGGCGACCAGCTCCATGAAGACGGCAACCGCTGCCTTGTTGTCGGCACCGAGGATCGTCTCGCCGCGACTGCGGAAGACGCCGTCGTCGTTCACCACCTCGATGAGGCCCTCGTGGGGAACCGTGTCGAGGTGAGCGCAGAACATCACCCACCCCTCGCTCCGACCGGGCAGCCGCGCAACCAGGTTGCCCGCCCCCGCTTTCGCCGGACCAGCCGCGTCGTCCTCGTTCACTTCGAGCCCCAACGCCCGCAGCTCGGCGGTCACCGTGTCGGTGACCTCGCGCTCCTCCCCCGTCGGGCTGCGAATCTCGCAGAGCCGGACGAAGGTCTCGTAAAGCCTCTCCACGACGGGACAGGCTAGTGAGCTACGGAGGAATCCTCCTGCTCGATCTCCGCCTCGTCGGCGGGACGGGCGCCGGCGTGGCGCGCGGCGGCGCCGACGAACTCGCGGAAGAGCGGCTCGGGACGGTTCGGCCGCGAGTTGAACTCGGGGTGGAACTGGGAGGCGACGTAGAAGGGGTGGTCCGGCAGCTCGACCATCTCGACCAGCCGCTCGTCCGGGGAGGTGCCGCCGCAAACCAGCCCCTCGTCCTCGAGCCGGCGGCGCAGCTGGTTGTTGACCTCGTAGCGGTGGCGGTGGCGCTTGTAGATGACCGCCTCGCCGAAGATCTCACGCGCCCGCGTGCCCTCGTGCAGCTTCACCGGGTCGGCGCCGAGCCGCATAGTCCCCCCCATCTCGGAGACCTCCTTCTGCTCGGGCAGCAGGTCGACGACCGGAAACGGAGTCTCGGGGTCGAACTCGGCCGAGTTGGCCCCCTCCATCCCAGCCATCGAGCGGGCGAACTCGACCACTGCGATCTGCATCCCCAGGCAGATTCCCAGGTAGGGAATCGAGCGCTCGCGGGCGATTCGCGCCGCCTGCACCTTGCCCTCGATCCCGCGCTCGCCGAAGCCGCCGGGGATCAGGATTCCGTCGGCATTCTCGAGCCGCTCCGGCCGGAAGTCCTCGGAATCGACCAGCTCGACCTCGACCTCGACCTCATGGTGGAAGCCGCCGTGCTCGAGAGCCTCGATTACCGACTTGTAGGCGTCGGCGAGCTGCACGTACTTGCCGACCAGGGCGATCTTCACCTTGCCCTCGGCGGCGTCGGCGCGCTGCACCATCGCCTCCCACTCGGCCAGGTCCGGCGCAGGCGCCTCCATCCCGAAGTGGTCGAGGACCAGGTCGTCGACCCCCTCGGCGCGAAAGACCAGCGGCACCTTGTAGATGTTGTCAACGTCGTTGGCGGAGATCACCGCGTCGACCGGAAGGCTGGCGAAGAGCGCGATCTTCTCGCGGATCTCCTTATCGAGGCGCCCCTCGGAGCGGCAGACCAAGGCGTGCGGCTGGATCCCGATCCGGCGCAGCTCGTTGACCGAGTGCTGGGTCGGCTTCGTCTTCAATTCGCCGGCGTGGCCGACGTAAGGGACCAACGTCAAGTGCATGAACATCGAGCGCTTCGACCCAAGGTCGGTGTAGAGCTGGCGGATCGACTCTAGGAAGGGCAGCGACTCGATGTCGCCGACCGTGCCGCCGATCTCGGTGAGCACGAAGTCGACCGACTGCGACTCGGCGACGATCAGGATCCGGTTCTTGATCTCGTCGGTGATGTGGGGGATCACCTGGACCGTGCGGCCCAGGTAGTCGCCGCGGCGCTCGCGGTTGATCACCGTGTTGTAGACCGAACCGGCGGTGACGTTGGAGGCGCGCGTCGTGTTCTCGTCGGTGAAGCGCTCGTAGTGGCCGAGGTCAAGATCTGTCTCCGCGCCGTCCTCGGTGACGAACACCTCGCCGTGCTGGAAGGGGCTCATCGTCCCCGGGTCGACGTTGATGTAGGGGTCGAACTTCTGCAGCTGGACCCGGAAGCCGCGCGAGACGAGGAGGCGGCCGATCGAGGCGGCGGCGATCCCCTTGCCGAGAGCCGAGACCACCCCGCCAGTGACGAAGATGAACCTCGTATCTCCTTGAGAGGGCCGACTCATGCTCTGCCGAGCGAGTCTAGCCAGCGCAGGGGCGGAAGCGACTCGACCGCCTTCGAGATCGAACGCAACTCTCCGTAAATGGTCAATGCGACGACGGCGGCGAGGGCGACCAGCCGCTCGTCGGCCCCCAGGGTCGTCAACAGCCAGACGCCAGCGACGGCCCCGACCAGGTTCGAGCCGGTGTCGCCGAGCATCGCCTGCTCGCGCAAGGTGAACCAGGCGCCGACCAGGATCGCCCCGGCGAAGATCCCCGCCAGCTCGATCGGCGCCAGCGTCCAGGCGCCGAGGCAGAGCCCGATCCCGAGCAGCGCCAGCGCCTTCTCGGCCCGCCCCGGCCGCAGGTCGAGCAGGTTGAAGAGGTTGGTGGCGAGGATCAGCAGCGCCACGTCGGCGAGGTAGCGCCAGGACTCGAGCCCACGGCCGGAGACGACGTAGGCCGCCAGCGCCAGCGCCCCGATTGCCTTGATCGCACCGGTCGAGAGCCGCCCTTCGCGCAGCGCCCGCCAGTGACCGCGCCAGCCGCGGGGAGCATCCGCCGCCTCGCCACGTCCTAGCGAGTCGTCTAGGAAGCCGAGGAAAGCGACGCCGAGCAGGTAGGGCAGCCAGCGGCGCAGCTCGGGGTCGAGCAGGTCGAGGTCGGCGCGGTCGTCGAGAAAGGCGAGCGGCGCCAGCGCCACCAGCGCCGCCGTCGCAAGCATCGCGCCGAGTGGGAAGGCGAGCCTGGCGCCGCGGTAGTTCTCGCGCACCAGCCCGGCGTCAAGCAGCCCCCGCACTCCCGCCGGCACCACCACCAGGGCGACGGCGATCGCAACCGGGAAGCCGATCCAGGTCACTGGCGCTCGGGGGTCAGCAGGTCGGGCAGCAGGCTGTCGGCAGTGCCCTTCACCCCGAAGCTGCCCTCGGCCCCGAGCAAGGAGAGGACCATCGCCAACCGCCCGGCGACGAGGTCGACATCGTCGACGCTGGAGAGGTCGCTTGCCTGGAAGAAGGCGATAGAGGACGAGTCGTCGGTCGAGGTCTCGACCCCGACCCCCGGCGCTCGGGTCGCGGCGATGCCGCTCACGAGCCCGGACTCGACCCGTCCCGCGGCGGCCTCCTGCGTCGACCCCATGTCTTCGGGCTGGTCGCGGACGACGATCACGCCGTCGAGCCCGCCGAAGTTGCCGCTGGCGCGCGAGAAGAGGCGGCTTCGCACCCGCTCCAGCAACTTCCCGCCGAGCACGAGCTGGCGACCGACCCCGGCCCCGAAAGCAGTCTGGGCGTCGGGGTCGTCGGCCATCTCGGCAAAACGGGTCCTCTCCAAGTCGTTGGCGAGGGCACGAACGTCGATCGGCTCCCGCACGACGCCGACAGCGACTAGCCTCCCGCCCGTCGGGCCCAGCGCCTCCTCGACCTCGTCGGGAACGTCGCCGGGCAGGTTTCCGAGCGCGAGCAAGCCGATCCGGCGGCCGCCCAGTCGGTCGCGGGTAAGCGTCGGGTAGACCCGCGCGGCGAACTCGTTGGCGCGACCCAGCTCCCCGCTCAGCTCCTCGGAGCGCTCGCGAGCGTCCTCGAGGTTGCCGGTGAGGCTGCGCTCCAGGTCTTTGCGAGTGTCGTCGAGGGTGTCGCCGCCGAGGGCGGCCCCGATCACGATCCCGATCGCCAAGGCGACGAAGATCGCGATTAGTGAAGTGGCGTGGTAGCGGGCGCTGTATCCCATCGGCCGAGAAGGCTATTCGCCCTCGGACGTGCCGGCACGTCTAAAGCCCGAGCCAGATCTTGATCTTGAGCCAGATCAAGTCGACGAGCTCGTTCAGCGCCGGTGAGGCGATCACGAGAACCGCGAGCAGGATCGCGAAGGCGGCGAGGAAGAGTGCGGCCGGGCCGTACCCGGTCCCGGGATTGTAGAGGCGGCTGACGCCCTTCGCGTCGACCAGGCGCTCGCCGATCCGCAGCCGAGTGAGGAAGGTCGAGGACATCCCGCCGCGCTTGCGGTCGAGGAACTCGATCAGGTTGAAGTGGGCGCCGACGCTGACGATCAGCGCCGCGCCTCGCTCGTAGGCCATCAGCATCGCCACGTCCTCGCTCGTGCCGGCGGCCGGCAAGACGGTGTGCTCGAGCCCCATGTCCAGCAGCCTCTGGCGCCCCGGCGCGCGGCCGTCGGGGTAGGCGTGGACGATCAGCTCGGCTCCGCAGCGGAGCGCCGCGTCGCCGGCGGAGTCCATGTCGCCGAGGATCAGGTCCGGCTTCAGGCCCGCTTCCAGCGCCCCGTCGGCGCCGCCGTCGACCGCCACCACCACCGGCCGCATGTCGCGGATGTAGGCGCGAAGCGCCTTCAGGTCGCGCCGGTGGTGCTCGCCGCGGACGACGATCAGCACGTGCCGGTCGCGGAAGGAAGCGCGGGTGGGCGGAAACTCGACGCTGCCGGTCAGCAGGTCGGTCTCCTGACGAACGTGGGCGACCGTGTTCTCGGCGAATTCGGCGAGCGCCTCGTCGACCCGCTCGCGCTGCTCGTCGAGCTGGCGCTCCAGCTCAGCGACCTCGAGCCTCCGGCCGCGCAGCAGCTCACCATTCCCGACGGTGACGGCGCCGCCACGGGAGATCGTCACCGCGTCGCCGTCGTGCAGCAGCGCGAAGGGATCGCCGTCCTCGACGTCGACGAGCAGGATGCCGGCGCGGGCGAGCAGCAGCGGCCCGGTGTTCGGGTACTGGCCGTCGGAGGAGGGCGATGCGTTCAGCACCGCGCCGACGCCAGTCGCGATCAGCTCCTCGGCCGCGATGCGATCGATGTTCAGGTGGTCGATGACGGCGACATCGCCGGGGCCAAGGCGCTTGACCAGATGCTTGGTGCGCTTCCCGAGCCGCGCCGTGCCGCGGGTCGACTCCTCCGCGGACGCCCCGTTGCGCCGTGAGAGCAGCGCAGGGAAGCGACGGCGACTGGCGGTGGCCACCGAAGCAGGTTAACCGCCCTGGCAAGCGCCGCAGGCGGCTTCGGGCTCAGGCGGCGGCGAGCAACTCCCGAGCGTGGCGGGTCGCTGCCTCGTCGGCATCCTCGCCGCCGAGCATGCGGCGGATCTCCGCCACCACCGCGTCGCCGTCAAGACGCTCCACGGTCGCCCGCGCCGGCTCGCCAGCGAGGTCCTTCTCGAGGCGGAAGTGCGTCTCGGCGAGGGAAGCGACCTGCGGCAGGTGGGTGATGCAGATCACTTGGCGGACCTCGCCCAGCGCCCGCAGCCGCTCGCCGACGGCGCGCGCGGTGGTGCCGCCGACCCCGGCGTCGATCTCGTCGAAGACGAGGGTGCCCGGTCCGCCGGCCTCGCCGAGGCCGGTCAGGGCGAGCATCACCCGCGAGAGCTCGCCGCCCGACGCCGCGTCGCGCAGCGGCGCCGGCTCGATGCCCGGGTTCGGCGCGACCCGCAGCTCGACCGTCTCCCTTCCGCTCGGGCCGAACCCGTCGGGATGGGGCTCGAGGACAACCTCGAGGACGGCGCCCGGCATCGCCAAACCCTCCAGCTCCTCGGCCACCCGCGTCTCTAGTGGGGAGGCGGCCTTGGCACGGCCCTTGGCGAGGCGCTCTCCGAGCTTCTCCCGTTGCGACTCGGCCTCGGCCAGCGCCGTCTCCGCCTCGCCGCCTCTCGACTCCGCGCCCTCGATTCGCTCGACCTCCGCCCGGCAGCGCTCCGCGTGCGCCAGCACCGACTCGATGCTGCCGCCGTGCTTGCGCTTCAGCCGCTCCAGCGAGTCGAGCCGTTCCTCGACCGCCGCCTGCCGCTCCGGGTCCGCCTCGATCCCCTCCAGGTAGCCGCGCAGCTCGGCGGTGACGTCTCCCAGCTCGAGCGTGAGAGCGCCGAGCCGATCGCCGATCGAGTCGAGCTCGGCGTCGACCCCGGCGACACCCTGGAGCAGAGCCTCGGCCTGGGCGAGCGAAGCCGAAGCGCCGCCGCCGTCCTCCTCAGCACCGGAGATGTCCGCCTGTGCCCCACCCGCCGCCTCGCGCAGGCCCTCGGCGTGACGCAGGCGCTCGCGCTCCGCCGAGAGATCCGCCTCCTCGGCCGGATCGGGCGCAGCCGCCTCGATCTCGGACAGCTCGTAGCGATAGAGGTCCAGGTCGCGCTCGCGCGAGCCGTCCTGCTCGCGCAACTCCGCCAGCTCGGCTTCGAGCCGGGCGCACTCCCGGTGCGCATCGCGATAGAGCCGGCGCAGCTCCAGGTGGGCCGGGCCGGCGAAGCCGTCCAGCACCTCCATCTGGGTCGAGGCGAGCGTCAGCTTGCGATGCTCGTGCTGCCCGTAGAAGGCGAGCAGCCGCCCGCCCAACAGCTTCAGGTCGCCGGCAGACGCGGAGCGGCCGGCGACGAAGGCGCTGGTCCGCCCGCTCGCCGAGACGCGGCGGCCGAGCACGACTTCCTCCGCCCCCTCCGGCAACCGCTCCGCCAGCTCCTCCATATCGGGCTCCCTCAGCAGCCCTTCCGGCAGGTCGAACACCCCCTCCACCCAGGCCTCCTCCGCCCCGGGCCGGACTATCTGCGGCCTGGCCTTGCCGCCCATCAGCAGGTCGAGCGAGTGAGCCAGCACTGTCTTCCCCGCCCCGGTCTCCCCCGTGATCGCGTTCAGCCCCGGACCGAGCCGCAGCTCCGCCCTCTCGATCAAGAGCAGGTTCTCGATCCGCAGCTCACGCAGCATGCGCCCTGTGTACCACTCCGGGCGGCGGGTCCTGTCGCCGCAGGGGACCCACCGCCCCCTCCGGTAGCTAAAGCTTCCTCAGGGGCGGTACCCCCTACGGCGCCACCCGCCGCGCGGAGAGCTAGACGGCCAAATGCCCGAACTTCTCGCGTATGCGGTGGTAGAAGCTGGTGCCAGGCAGCTGAGCGAGGCGGCCGGCTTCCCTGGAGAAGCGCACCTCTATCGCCGCGCCCGGCTCCATCTCACAGAGCTGGACGCCGTCGACCGCGACGTCGACCGGCTCGCGGCCCGTCGCGTTGCCGACGGTGAGCACGTCACCCGGCGCGACGACGAGGGCGCGCGCGGTCAACGAGTGCGGCGAGATGTAGGAGACCACGTACCCCTCCACCCCCCAGGCGAGGATCGGGCCCTGGTTGGCGAGGTTGTAGCCGGTCGAGCCGGCGGGAGTGGCGGCGACGAGCCCGTCGCAGCGCACATGTCCGACCTCTTCGCCGGCGATCCGGTAGCTCAGCTCGGCGACCCGGTCCTGGGGGCGGCGGCTGAAGCTGACGTCGTTGAAGGCGACGCGCTCCTCGCCGCCAGCCTCGACCGTGAGCGCGGGCAGGTCGATCGTCTCGACCTCTCCCCCCAGGGCGCGCCTGATCCCCTGCTCGGCTTCATCGCGCTCGACCGCGGCGAGAAAGCCGACGGTGCCGAAGTTGACGCCGAACACCGGCACCCCGGTGCGGGCGAAGCTGCGCAGCGCGTAGAGGATCGAGCCGTCGCCACCGAGCACGAGGCAGAGGTCCGGGCTGACCGGGAGCGACCCCACCTCCTCGATGCCGGCGGCGGCGTCCCCGTGCTTGGCCAGCTCCTCGGGGGTCGCGACGAGGCGCCAGCCCGCCTCGCGGGCAGCGGCGGTGGCGACCGCGACGGCCTCGGTCGCGGCCGGCGGGTGCGAGTGGGTGATCAGGGCGGCGACGCGCTCGGCCATCAGGCATCCACCTCCTCGAGGGCGGCCTGGAGGTCCGCGACTCCCTCGCCCTCGCCGCCGGCCCAGACGAACGTCTCGATATTGCCCTTCGGCCCCGGCAGGCCCGAGGGAGCGAACCCCTTCACCGGCAGACCCAGCTCGCGGACGGCGTGCGCCACGCCGAGGACGGCCTCACGACGGTCGGCCGCATCGCGAACCACCCCGCGGCCGACCCGCTCGCGCCCCAGCTCGAACTGCGGCTTGACCATCGCCAGCACCTCGCCGGCGGGCGCCAGGCAGCGGGTGACGGCCGGCAGCACCTTGGCCAACGAGATGAAGGAGACGTCGATCGTCGCCAGCGAGGCCTCGAAAGGGAGATCGTCGCGGTCGAGCTCGCGGGCGTTGAGCCGCTCGACCACCGTCACCCGCGGGTCTTCGCGCAGTCTCAGGTCGAGCTGGCCGTAGGCAACGTCGACGGCCGCGACCCTGGCGGCGCCGCGCTGGAGCAGGCAGTCGGTGAAGCCGCCGGTCGAGGCGCCGACGTCGAGGCAGTCGCGCCCGGCGACGTCGACCCCGAGCGCCCCGAGCGCGTTGTCGAGCTTGACCCCCCCGCGCGAGACGAAGCGCGGTCCTGTGTCGACCACCAGCTGCGCCTCGCGCTCGACCAGCTGGCTCGGCCGCAGGGCAACCGGGCCATCGGCGCCGATCCGCACTTCGCCAGCGCGAACCGCCCCGGCCGCGGCCGTGCGCGACGAGAAAAGGCCCTGGTCGGCCAGTACCGCGTCTATCCGAGCCTTCGTCACGACTCCAACGCTACCGGCGCACTCGCCATCAGCCCCTGCCGAATCAGGCCTTGCAGGAGGTTTAGCCCCTCATTAGAATTGGGTATTAAGGTCGCTTGACCGGGTAGACCGGCTCAGGGCTTGGAGACGCCAAGCCTCTGTGATCCCACTCACAGACAGAGCGCACGTATGTTCGTACGCTGTTCAAGGATTCGAGCAAGAGGACGATAAGGGGCAGAACGACAAAGACTTCTCGGTTGGGTTCCGTACCGCAACCTGGCACTCATCGCTTCCCACGATGCAGCGCCCGCGGCACATCAGGGCCCACCTACCTCCCACGGATCCACATATATAGAGATACATATCTCTCCTCCCTGTAGTAACCCCAGATAGCGCCCCTCCTCCCCGGAGGGGCGTTTTCTGTTGTGGAGCCAAAATCCGGCAGTTCAGTGCGCTCCTGCGTTTCGGCTGGAGCGCTCGTGCGCCAGTTGGTGCGCCAGCCACTTGACAGCGCGGCACGCACGTACCGAAGAGCGCCGAGCGTCGCTCTACCCTCAATAGATGCGTTGGACCGATTCACTGATCGCCCTTCCGCGCTTCGCGCAGCGGCCAAGTGGCCTGCTAGTGCCGGTCGAATCTTCGCGGCCCGCAGTTTCTCCAGATGGCAACGAACTTGGCGACGGGACCCCGGTTTCCCCCGATGCGTTCTTCATCATGGCCAGTCCCCCATCCGCGCTAGAGCAAATGCGGATCGTCATCGACGAGGCAGGCGTAGGCTGGTCTGTGTCAACCATCGAGGGACTGCGCGAGATGGCTTCCGCGCTGGACTTTGAGAACGCCATGCTTGCCGTTTCTCGACTCGCCTGCCATGCCTGGCAGATTCGAGGCGACACCCACGCACAACTTGAGTTGGTGCCGAAGGTGTTCGGCGACCCCGATCTCTCGGCTTCGATTGCACGGCTGGCCAGTCGAGAGCCTGACCGCCTAGAGATCTTTCCCGAGCAGCATGCAGCGATTTTGCAGCGGCTGCTCGTACTCCACGGCAGAGAGACAGAGCCAGGCGAGATCCGCGAGGGAGAACAGACCATCTTCAACCGGGCTTGGCTTGCGGCAGCGGCGCCAAGTGGCGAGCTTGATCGCGATCCGCCGACCGGCCCCGATGGCCGTCGTCACTGGATCACCTACCTGATCCAGAACGGCACCTACAACCGTGCTGAAGACAGTCTCAGCTCAATGATCCGCCCGCAGATCCTCCTAAGAGACGTCGCTGAAAGCGAGTCGGTCCATGCCAACCCACACTTTTGCGACATCGACGCCTGGCACCGCGAGACCTTTGGCATCAGCATCGCGGACCAGTTTGCCCTTGGATTCGCCGCTGCGGCAACCGGACATGTTCTCGACGATGAGACTCCAATTGGACAGCGATCCGCCCTCAGCAAGGACTTCCTAGCCGACTTGGCGGTCAAACTCGGCCACGAGGTAGCGCAGAGTCAGGAGCTGTTGAGCGCGCCACGCGATTGGTACCGCGCCGAGTTTGCACAGCGCGAGGACAGTGTCGCCAACATCGCTTGGGATCGAATCCCCTTTGAGATTCGCCCATTGCTTCAGCTCTCAGACGGGAGATTCCTAGTGGTCTCGCCTCGCGCTCTGGAGAGCTGGCTGGGCAACGGCTTCTATCATCGGACTCTCGCCGCAGCCCGTCGACGTGGGCAAGTCGAGCGCTTCCAAGCCTTCTACGGTGCCCTCGTCGAGGAGCATGTGCTGCGGACCCTGCGGCATGTGCATCCCGAGTCCGGGCGGCTCAGCTCTTTTCGAGTCTTCGGTGAGCAGCCCTACGGGCGGGGCAAAGGAAAGAGAAGCCCAGATGTCGCCGTAGACTGCGGTCCCGATCTCGTCCTCTTTGAGGTCTGCTCTGGCCGATTCACCCTGCGCACCGTGGTCGAAGGGTCGCCAGACGCCGCGCTCAACGATCTGGGTCGTCTGATCTTCGATAAGGCCGAGCAACTTGACCGCCGCATCACCGAATTCCTCAATGGCGAGTGGACCCTGCCAGGGGTGGATACAAGTCGGGTGGAGAGGATCTGGCCAATTGTCGTCAGCGCGGACGTGCTACAGAACGAAATGCTTTGGGACGAGATCCGAGGCCGACTCACTGGCATCTTCAACCAGCCCAAAGTACAGCGCCTCACGCTTCTTGATCTAGGGGAGCTGGAGCAACTCGCCGCATTGACTGAGCAGGGCCACGGCCTGGTTGATTTGGTCTCAGGAAAGATCCGAAGCCCCTACGCCGAGCTTGATTTCAAGCGCTACGTTTCTGACACGCCCAACCTTTCGGATGAAGTTCGGCTTTCGCTTCTCGACGAGCGGTGGTTCGCGGAGGTCGATCGCGCCGCCGAAGCCTTCGGGTTCGACATCAACAGCGCCGAGGCGATCAGAGCGAGGAATCAGGCGCGTGAAGCAGCCTAGCTTCCGTATTCCCGCTTCAAGTAGGCATCCATCCGTTCCCGCACCTCGTTATGGCTGCCGGGCAGTAGGTGGCCGTAAACGTCGAAGGTGGTCTGAATCTTCGAGTGACCCATGAACTCCTGGATCGCCTTCGGGTTGGCCCCCGCGTCGATCAGCATTGACGCGAACGTATGGCGGCAAAGATGCAAGCTGATCGACTTGAGCAGATCGGGCTTGCGGTCCTGGTCCGCGGCCGCCTCGCACTCGCGCTTGTTTGCCACCGCCCAAGCGCGCTTCGCCCGGCCATCGACGGTCGAGGCGTAGAACGCCTGTCGAGTCGTACGGCCAAAAATGAGGTCATCGCCACTGCGACCCGTCTTGCGCAAGTGTTCGTCCAGGTAGTCATGCAGGATCGTCAGCAGCGGCACGCTTCGCCGCCCCGCCCGCGACTTCGGCTCGATCACGCCCTCCACTTGATCCCAACCGCGCTCCACCGCGATCAGGTTCGCCTCAAGGTCGAGGTCGCGGGCGCGCAGGGCCTGTAGCTCGCCACGGCGCAACCCGGCGTAGAAGGCCGTTGCCCAAACCGGCCTGTCCTCTGCGTCGAGGGCAACAAGCAGCGCTGCGGCTTCCGCCGGAGAGGCGATCCGCGCTGGGCGCTTGGAGCGTCCATTTGGGAGGTCGATTCGCTCGGATGGGTTGTAAGCCAACTCGTCGCGATCGACTGCTCGGCGGTAGAACGCCTGGATCGGGTTGATGACGTTGCTAACAGTCCCCGGCGATAGGCCACTCCCGAGCAGCTCGTCGGCAAGTGCCTGTAGATCGCGACGGCGTACATCGGCAACCTTGACCCTCGCGACCGCCGACGGCTCGATGTGGACTCGTAGGGCTATCTCGTAGGAGCGCGTCGTGCTCGGCTTGTAGCGCTCACGGCCTTTGGGGCGCACAGTCCCCGTCGCCATGCCACGGACGAACTCCCGCAAAGCCTCGCCGAGCATGCGGCCATCGCGCGGCCTGGCAGACAGCGCTCCGCGATCCGCCGCCCGCTTCGCTTCGGCCCGCCACGACTTTGCCTCCGCTTCTCGCGCAAAGGTCTTACGGACCTTCTTCCCCTCGCGCGCCAGATAGATCGACGCCTCCCACCCGGCCTTGCAGTTGCAGCGCCCACCGACGCGGGCGCTGCAACCCTTGGAGTGCCGCTTGCGGATGCCTTCCGCCATCAGCCACTCCCGCCACCCGTGTACTGCCCGATGCGCGTTCCGCCGGGATTCCAACCCATCCCATCGAGCAGATCGCCGGGAGGAATGTCCAGCGATCCCGCGAGTTTGACCAGCGTGTCCACGCGGCACACCCGTTCGCCGCGCTCGATCTGGCCGACAGCCGTGCGGTGCAGGGAGGCCATCACCGCCAGCTCTTCCTGGGAGAGCTTGGCCTGCTTGCGGCAGTAGGCGAGGTTCGCGCCGAGTTGGTCCGCGACGACCATCAGCCCTCGTCCTCCCCCTCCATTGAAAAGTCGCCCGGCCGGTACTGACCAGAACGCCAGACGATCCCAGCCAGCAGATCGTCGGATGAGACTTCGAGTGCATCTCGGAGCTTGATCAGCGTGTCAATGCGGGCGATGCGTAGCCCGCGCTCCAGCTGGCTTACCTCGGTTCGGTGAACCGAGCCCCGAAGGCTCACCTCCTCCTGGGAGAGATCGGCGAGCTTGCGGCAGCGGATCAGGTTGTCCCCGAAGCGAGCGGCGATGTCAACGAACATCGCTCTCGCCTCCTGCGAGCTGGCCGAGCAAGCCGTGAAGCGCCTTGTGCTCGATTATCACCCGCTCGTACTCGTTCTCCCGGTCGTATATCCCGGCGAGGTCGCGAAGCACATCTCGCACGTCGCGGTCGGGAACGATGGAGCCGGTATCGAGCGCCGCCAGCAACTTCTCGTAGACGACCTCTTCACGGTGCAGACGGTGCGGCTCTTTGAGCTGCTTGGGGTACTGGGCCAGCTCTTCTCGAATGCCAGCCCGAGCGATCTCGAAGAGCCCTCGCAGAAACTTGCGGTGCTCGGCGGGGATCGTGAGCGCGACGGCATCGCCGTCCCCCGTAGGGTTCTCGTTAGCCATGAGGAGCTCTGCCTCCTTGTGGTCAGGCTCCCGGTTGGTGTTTGCGCACCGCCGGGAGCCGCTTTGTGTATCAGCTCCCCGCAGCGTAGCAGGGCGTAGGGTCTTACCCCTACAGCACGTCCTACTTTTCGCGCAGGATTTCCCTGACCCTGGTCGGGTGCAAGCCGACCTCTTTGCCGATATCGCGCAGCGAGAGACCCGCCTTCTGGGCCAACGCGAAGCGCTTCCGCCGCCTTGCGCGGGACTTCTCGCGCGCCTCCTGGATTCGTTCCTGTTCGCGCTCGAAATCAGCCTGCGCACTTCGCACGTCTCGGCGTACTTTCTCCTTGGCGGCGTCGGCCATCGCCGGGAGGCTAGACGCTCCCGCCTCTCACGGGCGGTCAAGCCTGAGTGATGCAGCGAGCCGGTCACTCTTCCCCCAGGGCGCGCTCGGCGTTCTCCGCCGTCCAGCGCTCAAGCTCGCTGACCGGCACGAGCCGCTTGCGGCCACGGCGCACCAAGCGCAGCTCCGGCGCGACGTTGGCATTAAAGAAATCCAGCCCGACCCCGATAGCCGCTGCCGCCTCGGGCGGGGTGAGGGCAATGCGGGGGATCGAGACTGCGAGCTTCTTGCTCATCGTCCCTCGGCTTGACCCCCCTCGTTCGTCTCGCCGAGCCAGTCCACCGACCGGCCAGGCTCGCCGACCTCTCGAAAGATTGGGGCGAAGGGCCCACGCTCCGTCAGGTCGTCCAAGAGGCAAAAGGAGATCGTCACGCCGCCGTAGATGCGCGATAGCTCCGGGTTGTCGTCCAGTAGCACGAGCGCGATGCTTCGCCGACGAAGGAGCGTCTTGCGCGAGGCACCGGCCAGGACGCAGAGGACAGGCGGGAAGGTCGGGTAGTGGCTGCGCCACAGCGGTTCGCTTCTTTTGTCGCGGGCGCGGTAAAGGCGGCCGTAGCGGGCCAACTCGGTGACGAGGCGTTCAACCGAGAGCGTGGCGCGGTCCAGCTCCACGAAGCGCTGCTCAAAGACAAAGTGCTTGTCCTCGCTGCGCACGTAGCTCAGCACCGCGTCGGCAATCAGCATCCGGCGGGCGCTGCCGCGACCACGGTTGAGGGGATGGGCAATCTCATGCCGCCAGGAGAGTGGGCCGAATTCCTCGCCCCTCTCGCGCGCCTCCCGCAGGAAGCTGATCCCGACCTCGTTGACGCCGATGGTGTGGGCGCGCAGCGGTCCCGCCGCCTGCTCCGGGGTGAGGATCTTCGGCCGGCGCTCGACTTCGCCGGCGTCGAGCACCAAGTCAGCGCCTCGTTCGGTCAGGAAGTAAAGGCGGCGGGGAGCGCGGCGTGCTTCGACGTAGGCGACGAGCCCCGCCCGCACCAAGTAGGCGATGACCTGCTGAGCGCGGCGTAGACCGCGATCCGGGAAGTGGATCGCGTGGACCTGGGCAGCGGAGAGGATGCGATGCTCGCCAAGCGAGGCAAGCACCACGGCCGTCGCCTCGGGCAGCCGCAGCTTCGCTGCCGCCTTCCAACTCACGCCGACCTCCAAGCCCGCGACCGATTGACGGCGAGGTGCTGCGAAGCCAGCGCCGAGCCGGTGATGATCGTCTGTGGTTCTGGTGTTGCAGGCACCGAGGCGATTCCGGTCGCCGAGGTGATGCAGAAGCGTTGCCGAACCAGCGCGGAGGTGTTAGCGCAGGCGTCGAGTGCAAGGGACGCGGAGAAGATCGAGAGGGTGACGACCAGAGACCGCATTGGTGTTTTGACCCGGGGGTGCAGTAGGAATGTCGGCAAATCGCCAGCGCCGCAAACGGTGCTGCAATGGGCTTTGGTCGCCCTTGGGGCTAGTCGAGCCGTGAAGCGATGAGGGAAACGATGGGCGCAGCCATGCTCGAAGCCAGAGGCGAAGCGGCGGCGGTGAAAATTTAATCTCCATATACAAGGGAGCACCGAGCAGCCGAAGTGGTCCCAAATAACCACTTGCGCAAGTGGTTATTTGCGGGTCGGGGGCGCTGCCCCGTCGTGCTGAAAAATCTCTGTTGGTCTGCTGGTCATTCATTGGCCTTCTGATCTACAGAGGCGCGAACCCCCAAATCTGGTCCCCTCTCAGGCACAGCAATCATCGAAAATCGTCAATGAAGGTGATACCGTCGAAGGGTGGCCGATCTCCCCGTAGTCAACGGCTGCGTCCCTCTCGCTGGCTCGCCCTTCGGCAAGCATCAGGCCGCCCAGCTGGAGGCCGTGATGAAGGCCCTCGCGGACCGTCACCGGCTGCGGATCGTGAACATGCTTTTGCGGGCGGAAGGCAAGGCGATCTGCGTCTGCGAGTTCGAGCCCTTCCTTGATCTCTCGCAAGGCACCGTCAGCCATCACCTGAAAGTCTTGGTAGAGGCGGGCCTAGTCGAGCGCGAGGCGCGCGGCACCCGCAGCTATTTCAGCCTCGTCCCAGGCGCGCTCGATTCGTTGCGCGAAGTCTTCGTTCCAGCCCGTGCCCTGATGGTCTAAGCGACCGGACGCCCCGGGGATGCACCGAGGGTCAGCGCCTAATCAGGCGCAGCGCCCGCGACACCCGAATGGAGCACGCCGATGTCGAAGCTACGCTCGATCGGGCTTATGAATGAACACCGATCATCAGAGAGCGATCTAGAGCCACCATTTCTCCTGAACAAAGAGGTTCCGCCCGAGGTCGCTACAGCCCGCGAGCAGGAGATACGCAACGCGAACGCCAACAGGGAGATCTTCGAGTCACGCATCGAAAGACACCTTGAAGTCCATCGCAATGGACTCGAACACCTGCATGACACCCACCAATGGATTGCCGACCACTATGACTTTGATCTTGCTGGGGACACGAGATACGCAGCAGCGTGGCAAATGGCCGGACGATGCCTCGGCATCGCGTACCTGATGGTCGATGCTCTAAAGCTCGGCTACACCGGCGAGGTTGTTCATCTCGCTCGCTCGCTTCACGAGGCAGACCGACTCCTTGACGCTTTCGTCATGCCTGGCGAGGACGCGCTGCTTAGACAGTGGCTGCGCGGTGGCCACGTCTCCCCGTCCGATGCACGGAAGGCAGAGGAACGATTCGACAAATTCCTCAATGAGAAAATGAAGGAGGCAGGATACGAGCCGACCGTCGAGAATCGCGCTGAGCTGAGTCGGACGATGTACGGAAAGCTCTCTCCGCCTGCCCACCATGACCGGGAATCGACCGAAGAGGCGGTCGCGCCTGGTCTACGAATGATGATCGTCGGCGAATGCGGCGCCTGGGTACGGCGCGCAGAGACAGTCGAGGCGCTGTTGTTGTTTGTCGAAGAGGCCCTGCTCTCCGTCGGGGATGCCCTCTCGAAATTCATGGGGCCAAATTGGTGGGAGGAACACGTCATCCCGTTTAGAAATCTCTTCGCCGAGCTTCGGGCAGTCGAACCACTTGCGTAGCACTGACGCTGGCCCGGGGGCAAAGCGGCACGCCGGTTGCTTCCCCCTTTGGGTCTGCCACCTGCGTTTTCTTACGCAGCAGTGAGCGGGCGATCCATCAGAGTCGCCGTTACGACGTGCAGCGGCCCGCCGCGGTTCAGGGCCGAGCCCGGTGGTGCATCCCGCGGGACATGAGGAGAGACCGTCGACGGCGGCGGTAGAATTCAGGCATGGCTGCAACGTCGGCAAACACGGTCGAAGTAGACCCCGAGCTGCTTGAGCGCGCCCGCAAGGTCGCCGACGAGCGCGGCGTAGCCGTGCCGCAGCTCGTCAACACGGCGCTTGAGCATGAGCTGGGCGGCGAGGAGCCGCAGCCTCCGTTTTCGTTGATCGGCGCGTTCACCGCCGGGCGCAGCGACCTAAGCGCGCGGGCGAGTCGCGACGAGTTCGAGCCGCGGCCATTCCGCTGATCTTCGATACCGGCCCCCTTGTCGCGGCAATGGTCGCCGACGATGCGGACTACGAGCGCTGCGCTCCGCTGCTTCAAGCAGGACCGGAACGGCGCGTCCTCCCCGCCCCAGTCCTGGTCGAGCTTGACTACATGCTGGGGCGCGAACTCGGGAGCGATGCCTTCCCCGCGCTGCTCGACACGATCAAGGCGGGCGAGTTGGATGTCGAGGACTTGACCGACAGCGACTACGAACGCGCCGCTGAGTTGATGCGTACCTACGCTGACCTCGAAGTCGGCTTCGTTGACTGCGCCGTCCTGGCAATCACGGAGCGCCTGGGCGAGCCGAAGCTCGCAACGCTCGATCATCGGCACTTCGGCACGATGCGACCTCGACATGTCGAGGCCCTAGAACTGCTGCCATCGGGCTCCTGATCCTGGGCGCGGTGCGCCAGTCGTGCGCCAGTCAGACACCGAAACAGTCGATCACAACCGGATTCAGCCGGACGGGATTCGCTCTGCTATGCGGTTTTCCGCTCGCTGATGCGGGCATCCGCTGGACTCTCCTCCCTGTAGTAACCCCAGATAGCGCCCCTCCTTCCCGGAGGGGCGTTTTCTGTTGTGGGGGCTCTAGCAAGCGGATGCGGCGCACTGGCGATTCCTTACCATCGAACACATGGCAATCCAACGGATGGAACACGTCGGCATCGTTGTTGACGACCTCGCAGCCGCAATCGAGTTCTTCGTGGAGCTCGGACTCGATCCGCGAGGCGAGGGTCAGGTCGAGGGCCGCTGGGTGGACCGCATCGTGGCGCTCGACGAGGTCAGGGTGGAGTTCGCGATGCTGCGGACCCCGGACGGCCACGGAGAAATCGAGCTGGTGAAGTTCCACTCGCCGCCGACCCAGACCGGCGACCCGTACGCGCCCGCGAACACCCCAGGCCTCCGCCACCTCGCCTTCCTCGTCGAAGACATCGACGCCGTCGTCGCCGGCCTACGAGCCCGCGGCACCGAGCTCGTCGGCGAGCTGGTGCGCTACGAGGACAGCTACTGGCTCTGCTACGTCCGCGGCCCTGAGGGGATCATCATCGAGCTGGCTGAGAAGATCGGCTGACGGATCCGGTCCGCCGTCGGCCGGCTGCGCGTCAGCGCGGGATGAGCTGGAGGATCGGGATCGTGCGGCCGGTTCGGGCCGCACGCTCGCGATATGCGACGGACGGCGGATAGAAGCTGTCGGCGAGCGCCCAGAGCCGCTCCCGAGCCGCCTTGTCCTCGATCGTCTCGGCCCTGAACGGCTGCGTTTCGAAGAGCACAGCGGAATCCGCGAGGGCGTTCCGGTACCAGAACGGGTTGTCGGGCAGGCCAGCCTTAGAGGGGATGACCGTCACCCGCTCGCCATCGTGGAAGTAGATGACCACGCGGCGGTGCGGGTTGCCGTTGCGCGCGTCGCGCGTCTCGATCACACCGCCGGGAAGGGGAGCAGCCAGGCGAAGCGGCCGCCGGTGAGCCGCATCAAGCGCGGCACGAGCCTCCAGGCAGTGAGCTGGAAGAGGCGTCCTCCCTCCGCCGCCACCATCGGGCGCGTGCTCATCAAGCGCAGCACTGCTCGCCGAAGCGCACTTTGGCGGGCATCAGGGTCAACATGAGGAAGGCTGCGTTGGTATGCCATCCGGGCGCTCCGATTCAGTCGAGGCTTGGAACCGGAACTGGACTTTATGCGGCTGCGTGCTTGCCAGCGGGAACGAAGTGCTCCAGCTCAGCTGGATGACCAGCCGTCGGCCTCGTGGTGATAGATGACGCGCACGATGTCCATTCGAACCTCCATCTCAGAGAAGCTTCCGGGCCTCCGCCTCGGCAAGCCCAATTTCCTTGGTGAGGATCTTGCGAACCACCCGAGCGGGAATCGTCACTTTGTCGTGAAAGGCAAATGTGGGCGGCGGACGACCCGGCGCCTCAATCCGACGATGCGATCCAGATTGACGAATGACGCGATAGCCCAGTGGCTCGCGTTCCAGGATTGCCAGCAGTCTCCTGGGCCTCATCGCGGGAAATCTCTCCACCCTGAGCCAAGACCAGAGAGCGACAGATTCTCCCCTGCAGCACTCCGCCGCACCTTCCGTGATGATTCCGAGCATGACGCGTCGGCGGGGACTGATCGCAACGGGGATCGCCACGGTGCTCCTGCTGTTGGCGATGGCGCCCGCGGACGAGCGGATGCAGGACACCGGCGGGCCGGGGATTATCCCCTTCGAGATGACGGGGGGGCAGGACCGGGCCGACGAGATCCTCGCCGAATGGGGCGAGGAGGGTCAGGACGCGGCTCGCGAGTCGCTCTGGATCGACTTCGCCTTCCTCCTCGCCTACGGGGCCTTCCTCACCCTCGCCCTCGCAGCGGTTCGCGACATGGCCAGAGAGCGGATCTGGCGACGCCTCGCCGCGATTGGCGGGGTCGCCGTCTCGTTCGGCGCACTCTGTGCCGCCTTCGACGCGCTTGAGAACACCTGCCTGCTGCTCACTATCGAGGGATCCGGCGCCGCGTTCCCGCTCCTGGCGACGATCTTCGCCGCCTGCAAGTTCGCCTTCCTCGCAGCCGCGATTGCCTACCTGCTCGCCGGTCTCACGACGCGCCTGCGCGATCGCGATCCTTCCGTGCGGACGTCCTGACTTCTCGATCCTCTTCGCTCGGCCATCTGCCGAGCTGTCCTTTTTCTGCCAGAAGGCGCCTGTAGGGTGCCGTGCACCGTGAAGCAGACACGTCGTCGCCATCGCCCCTCCCCTGCCCTGGTCGTATCGATCGTCGCCCTCGTGATTGCCTGCACCGGCACTGCGGTCGCGGTCAAATCGATGGTCACCAGCGCCCAGATCAAGAACGGGACGATCAAGCTCAGGGATCTCAGCCCCGCCGCCCGGAAAGCCCTGCTCAAAGACATCGGCCCGACTGGCCCTGTGGGCCCCAAAGGCGCTACTGGCGCGAAAGGGGCGGCGGGTTCCAAAGGGGCCAAAGGCGCTACCGGCCCGACGGGGCCGACGGGAACCGCCGGCGCCTCGGTGTTCGACGGCGGCTCGATACCCAGCGGAGCGACGATCAGGGGCGCCTGGGGCGGCCGCTACATCACCGCGGTCGAAGGCTCGCAGCAGAACAGCTACCTGCTCAGCGTCAGCTTCCCGCTGCCAGCGCCCGTGGCTCTCATCGACTCGAACGTCCAGTTCGGCGCCAGCACGGCCGGCCCCGTGGGCGACGCCGACCCGGCCTGCAACGGCAGCGTTGCCAACCCAACGGCTCCCGCCGGCAAGGTCTGCATCTACGTCAACGAGGGCCCCAATGGCACCCGCAGCAACGTGACATTGACCGGGTTCAAGCTCTCCGCCGCCGGCGTCAACACCGACGCCGACCGCTACGGCTTCGAGGTCCGCATGGTCGACGCGGGCACCGTTCCCGGCACCCTTCGCGCTGAGGGCACCTGGGCCTACACGGCGCCCTAGCTCACCCCTGCCCAGCGATAGCTTTTCCGCGTGCCAGTACTGCCAGATGTCCTGCGTCCAGGCCTGCGAGTCGTCTTCTGCGGCACCGCGGCCGGCACGGCCTCTGCCCGCGCCAGGGCCTACTACGCGGGTCCGGGGAACCGGTTCTGGTGGGTGCTGCGCGAGACCGAGTTGACGCCGCTTCAGCTGGAGCCCTCTGAATTCGAGCGACTGCCGGAGTTCGGGCTGGGCCTCACCGACGTGTGCAAGATCCTCCACGGCTCCGATGCGGATGTCGGCACGACGGAGTTCGACGTCGAGGGGCTCGAATCGCGGGTATCGGCGGCGGAACCGGCGAACCTGGCCTTCAATGGCAAGCGAGCCGCGCAGGCAGTCCTCGGGCGGTCGACTACGGGCCTCAGCCGGAGCGAATCGGCGGAGCCGCCATCTGGGCCCTCCCCTCGACCTCCGGCGCCGCCCGCGGCTTCTGGGACCTGGGTCCCTGGCGGGAGCTCGCCGGCTCCTAGGCGGCGCCGCGAGTCCTGCCTTGGAGGCGAGGTCGCGGCTCACGTTGTGGAGCCGCTGCGAGTTCCCCTCCCGCGTGGATCCACATACATAGAGATGTCTCTTCTCCCTCTAGTAACCCCAGAAGAGACGCCGAGAGGCTAGCCGATCGAGCGCATTGATGCAAGCCCTCGTTTTCTAGCTTCTACGAAACAACCGGCTCGCGGGCGCCGAGGGCGGCCAGCACGCGCTCGGCCACCGAGTCGCCGGTCAAGCCGACCTCCTCGCGCAGCAGGGCGGGCTTGCCGTGAGTGACGTAGCGGTCGGGCAAACCGATCCGCAGGACTCTGGCGCGCTCCCCGGGGCGATCGGCGAAGGCGTCCTCCAAATGCTCGAGCACCGCCGATCCGAAGCCGCCGGGCAGCACGTTCTCCTCGATCGTCACGACCAGGTCATGGCCGAGCGCAAGCCGCTCCAGCAACTCGGTATCGAGCGGCTTGGCGAAGCGGGCGTCGGCGACGGTCGGCTTCAGGTCGTGACCGGCGAGAACCTCGGCCGCGCCCTGCGCCACCGCAACCCCATAGCCGAAGCCGAGCAGCGCGACCCGCTCGCCGCTGGCCAGCAGCTCGCCGGTTCCGATCGGGATCTCCCGCGGCTCGTCCGGCAGCTCGACTCCCTCGGCCGCCCCGCGCGGGTAACGCAGCGCCGCCGGGCCGTCGTGGGCGACGGCGGTGCGCAGCATGTGGACCAGCATCGCCTCGTCGCGCGGCGCCATCACGACGACGTTGGGGATCGGGCGGAAGTAGGAGACGTCGAAGACGCCGTGGTGGGTCGGCCCGTCGTCGCCGACCAGGCCGGCGCGATCCATGGCGAAGGTGACGTCTAGCTCCTGCAAGCAGACGTCGTGAATGATCTGGTCGTAGGCGCGCTGGAGAAAGGTCGAGTAGATCGCGCAGACCGGCTTCGCCCCCTGGATCGCCAAGCCAGAGGCGAGCAGGACCGCGTTCTGCTCGGCGATGCCGACGTCGTAGTACTGCTCGGGGATCTCGTCGGCGAGCTTCTGCAGGCCGGTCCCCCCCGCCATCGCCGCGGTGATCCCGACCACGCGCCGGTCGCGCTCCGCCTCGGCGACGATCGCGTCGGCGAAGACCTGGGTGTACTGAGGCGGCGCCCCGGCGGCGGGCGGCTTCTCCAGCCGCTCGGGGGCGATCGCGTCGGGAGAGTCAGATTCCTTCACCGGCACCGGCTTGGCGGCCGCGGGCTCCCCGTTGACGATGCTCTTCGGCTTCGCCGCATGCCACTTCTCCATCCCCTCCAGGCCGCCCTCCTCGGCGGGGGCGAACCCCTTCCCCTTGACCGTGTGGATGTGGACGACGACCGGCCGATCGGCAGCGAAGGCCTCGTGCAGGGCCTCGCGCAGGGCGTGCACGTCGTGGCCGTCGATCACCCCCATGTAGGCGAGGTCGAGCTCCTCGAAGATCAGGCCCGGCGCCCAGTAGGCCTTGATCGCGGCCTTGATCTCCGGGCCCAGCCGTTCGATCCGCTTGCCGAGCCCGAGCGGCAGCTTGGTCAGCCGGTCCTCGACCCCCTCGCGGGCGTGGAAGAGTCGTGGGTTGAGCCGCACCCGGTTGAAATAGCGGGAGAGCGCCCCGACGTTGGGGGAGATTGACATCCCGTTGTCGTTGAGGACGATCACGATCGGCGTCTGCAGGCCGCCGGCGGCGTGCATCGCCTCATAGGCAACGCCGCCGGTGAGAGCGCCGTCGCCGATCACTGCGGCGACCTTGCCGTCCTCGCCGATCCCGCCCCGCATTGCCTCCTTCAGCCCGACCGCGTAACCGATCGAGGTCGAGGCATGGCCGGCGCCCATGATGTCGTGCTCGGACTCGAAGATCGAGCAGAAGGGGGCGAGGCCGTCGTACTGGCGAATCGTCGGCAACCCCTCGCGCCGGCCGGTGAGGACCTTGTGCGGGTAAGCCTGGTGGCCGACGTCCCAGAGGACCTTGTCGCGGGGGGAGTCGAGCAGGCTATGCAGGGCGACGGCCAGCTCGCAGGTACCGAGGTTGGCTCCGAAATGCCCACCGATCTCGCCGATCGTGTCGATGATGTAGGTGCGCATCTCCTGCGCAACCTGCTGCAGCTGCTCGTCGTCGAGCTCGTGAAGGTCGGTGGGGCCGTCGATCCGCTCGAGCAGGGTCGGCTCTTCCACGCTTCCGTTTTCGGTCGTCTCGTGCTTCTCGCTCATTCGTTCCTGGTGAAGATGTAGTCGGCTATCCGCTTCAGGTCTTCGGTCTCGCCACCCGCCCCAGCCAGAGCCTCGGTCGCCTTTGCGTGCGAGTCGGCGGCGAGCTCGCGTGCCCGCTCGAGGCCGAAGAGGCTGACGTAGGTGAGCCTGCCGTGGCGCTCGTCGCTGCCTCGCGGCTTGCCCAACCGCTCATCGCTCTCGGTCACGTCGAGAATGTCGTCGACGATCTGGAACAGCACGCCCACCTCACTGGCGAATTGTCGGTAGGGGATTGTCTCAGGTTCGGCCACTCCTTCGAGCTCCAGCACGACGCCAACGCTGGCGGCGATCAGCCGGCCAGTCTTGAGCCCGTGCAAAGTGCGCAACCCTTCGGCGTCGGCGGCGCCCCCGGCGACGTCGACGAACTGGCCGCCGACCATGCCGTCGACGCCGGTAGCACCAGCCAGCTCACGCAGCGCGGAGAGGACACGAGCCGGCTCGCCGGGCTGCTCGCAAAAGATTCGAACCGCCTCGGCGAAGAGGCCGTCACCGGCGAGGATCGCCACGTCCTCGCCGTACTTGACGTGCGAAGTCGGCGCGCCGCGCCGCAGATCGTCGTCGTCCATCGCCGGCAGGTCGTCGTGGATCAGCGAGTAGGTGTGGATCAGCTCGATCGCGCAGGCGACCGACAGGAAGCGCTCAGGCTCGGCGCCGAGGGCGCAGGCGGTCGCCAAGGCGAGGACTGGGCGCACGCGCTTGCCGCCCCCCAGCAGCGAGTAGCGCATCGCCTCCTCCAACTCCGCGGTGCGCGCCGAGGCCGAGAAGCTCAGTCGCTCCAGCTCGGCGTCAACGAGCGAGCGCAGGTCCTCCGGGTACGTCACTCGGCCTCGCGGATCCGGCGGTTCGCCTCCTCGACCGCCTCGGCGGAAAGTTCGGCCGCTTCGCGCGCCAGCTCGCCGGCCCGCTCGTCCGGAGTCTCCTCCGCCTCCAGCTCGGCCGCGATCGCGGTGAGTCGCTCGGAGATCTCGCGCAGACGGCTCATCCCGCGCCCCCGTCGGCGGCTGGCTGGCGCTCCCGCGCCGCGGCCCCGAGCACCCCGTTGACGAAGCCGGGCGCGTCGGCGCCGCAGTACTCCTTGGCGATCTCGATCGCCTCGTCGATCGCGACCTCGGTCGGCGCCTCGCCGTGCTCGATCTCGTACAGGGCAACCCGCATCAGGTTGCGCTCCAGCGGCGCGATCCGCCCCAGCGCCCAGCCCTTCGCGTGACGGGCGATCACCGCGTCGAGCTCATCACGATGGGCTTCGACTCCCTCCGCCAGCTCACGGGTGAAGGGACGCGAGTCGGCGACCAGCTCCCCCAGCGGCCGCCCGGTGACGTCGCGCTGGTAGCAGGCGAAGACGGCGTCGCGGCGCTGGTCGGATCTGCGCATGGGGAGAGCTTAAGCGCGAGAGACGTACTCGCCGTTGCGAGTGTCGACGCGGACGGTCTCGCCCTCCTCGATGAAGAGCGGCACCTGGACGGTGACGCCGGACTCGAGCGTCGCCGGCTTCGTGCCGCCGCCCGAGGCGGTGTCGCCCTTCACTCCCGGCTCGGTCTGCGTCACCTTCATGTCGATCGCGCTGGCTACCTGCACGTCGCTGGGACGCTCGTCGACGAAGAGGATGTCGACCTCGCCGTTCGGCAGCAACCACTGCAGCGCGTCGGCGGCGGCGTCCTTGGAGATCTCGAGCTGCTCGTAGTCGCTCGTGTCCATGAAGACGGCGGCGTCGCCGGAGTCGTAGAGGTACTGCATCTTGCGCGACTCGGTCCGCACGGGCCGGAACTTCTCCCCCGCCCGGAAGGTCTTGTCCATCACCGAGCCGTCCTCGATCCGGCGCAGCTTCGTGCGCACGAAGGCACCGCCCTTGCCCGGCTTGACGTGCTGGAACTCGAGGATCTTGAAGATCGTCCCGTCGATCTCGATATGGCTGCCGTTGCGAAATTCGTTGGTCGATATCACGGCGGCGAAGACTAGAGAAGCAAGCCTGTGCCCTACCCTTGCGGGGCCAGGGAACGATGGGGGCAGCGAAGAAGACACTCGCCGTGATCGGCGTGGCGACGCTCGGCGTCACCGCGATGGTTGCCCCCGCCACAGGCGAAGGGCCCACCCGCGAGGAGTACGTCGCCCAGGTCGACCCGATCTGCGAGCAGAACACGCTTGCCAACAAGCGGATCCTCAAAGGCGTTCAGACGAAGGTAAACAACGGCAAGCTGAGAGCTGCCGGGGAGCAGTTCATCCGCGCCTCGGAGGAGTTCGGCATCGCGATGAAAGAGATCGAGGCGGTGCCACGGCCTGCTGCCGACGACGCCCGCCTGGTCAAGTGGTTCGGATTCCTGGGGAAGGTCAAGACCTACCTGCGCAAGATCGGCAAGGCCCTGAAGGAAGAAAACCGGGTCAAGGCGGTGCACGAACGGATCCGGGTCGAACGCAGCAGCAACGCCGCCAACAACGTCGGTTTCGTCTTCGGCTTCGACTACTGCCGACTCACTCCCTCGCGCTTCACCTGAGCGAGCTGGGCGCTCTGCGTCAGCGAGGCTCGGTCGCTTCGGCGCCGGTGCTGGTGGTGAGGGCCGAGGCTGAACCGCTCGACAAGACGCGGCGTACCAGGCGCGGGGCGAGGATGCGGGCGACCGCCGGCGAGGGCGTAGGGACGCGGGACGTAGCGCTCGGCCTTGCCGCCCGGGCCGGTCTCGACGATCGCCTCGGCGACCTTCTCGGGCTTGGAGACGATCCAGCGAGTCAGCGCCCGCTCGCGCAGCTCGGTCGCCGGGAATCCCTCGGTGACGATGAACCCGGCAGGACCATGCCGACGTGGACGCCGTGCGGGCGCTCCTCCGCGTAAAGGGCGTCGGTCCAGCCGACCAGCGCGAACTTGCTCGCCGAGTAGGAGCCGGTGCGTGCCCGCGCGACCCGACCCGCGGTGCTGGCGACGTTGACGATCGCGCTCGGCGCGCTCTCGCGCAGCAGCGGCAGCAGCGCCTCGGTGAGGCGCACCACCGCGTCGAAGTTGAGCTCCATGTGGCGCTGGACGTTGGCGTAGCCCTCATCGGCGAAGGCGCCGCGCCAGGAGGAGCCGGCGTTGTTGACGAGCAGCGTCAAGCGGCCGCCGTGCTCGGCGTCGAGGTGGGCGCGGACCCGCTCCGGCGCATCGGCGTCAGTCAAGTCAGCGGCCACCCAGGTGGCACGGCAGGGCAGCGACTCGGCCAGCGCCCGCAGGCGCTCCTCGCGGCGGGCGACGAGGACCAGCTCGGTTCCCGGCTCGCGCGCGAGCCGCTTCGCGGCCGCCTCGCCTATCCCGCTCGAGGCGCCGGTGACGAGGGCCACTGTGCGGAGCTCGCTCACCCGCGGAACGGTACTTGCAAGGATGGCCCACATGAGCAATGGCGGCGAAGCCTCCGTCTCCCGCATCGCCGCGGTGCGGCGCGAAGGCGAGCGAGTGAGGCCGCTGGAGCTCTTCTTCGACCTCGTTTTCGTGCTCGCGATCACCCAGTGCACGGCGCTGATGTCCCACCACCCGACCTGGTCGGGAATGGCGCAGGGGCTGCTGGCTCTGGGCGTGATCTGGTGGTCCTGGGTCGGCTACGCCTGGCTGACCAGCATCATCGACCCCGAGGAGGGGGCAGTCCGGCTGGTCTTCTTCGGCGCGATGGCGGCGATGCTTGTCGCCGGCCTCAGCATCCCCGGCGCCTTCGACAACCTGGCGCTCGCCTTCGCCCTCTCCTACGGCGCGGTCCGGGTGGCTCACATCAGCCTCTTCATGCTGGCCAGCCCCGACGACGACGCGCTGCGCCACTCGGTGATCGCACTCGCCGCCAGCACCGCGATCAGTGTCGGCCTGCTGGCGGCATCGTCGCTGTTCGACGGCGTCGCCCAAGGCTCGCTCTGGGCTCTCGCCCTCTTTCTCGACATGGCCGGTCCCTACTTCTTTGGCTCCGAGGGCTGGAAACTGGTCCCCGCCCACTTCGCCGAGCGACACGGCCTGATCGTGATCATCGCGCTCGGCGAGTCGATCGTCGCGCTTGGGATCGGCGCCGCCGGTGCCCTCAGCGCGGAGATCGTCGCGGTCGCCGTGCTCGGCGTCGCCCTCGCGGCGGCGATGTGGTGGGTCTACTTCGACGTGGTCGCCCTCGTCTCCGCCAAACGGCTGGCGAAAATGCCCGAGGGCCGCGAGCTGAACGAGATGGCGCGAGACGCCTACTCCTTCCTGCACCTGCCGATGGTCGCCGGGATCGTCCTCGTCGCCTTCGGCATGAAGGTGTCGATCGCGCATCCCGACGACCATCTCGCCGACACCCCGGCCTTCGCCCTGCTCGGCGGCGTCGCCGCCTACCTGCTCGGCCACGTCGCCTTCCGCTATCGCCAGATCAAGACGCTCAGCCGCCGCCGTCTCGGCCTCGCGATCGTTCTCCTGATCCTCGTCCCGGCGGCGACGGCGGTACCAGCGCTGGTCGCGCTGGCGGTCGTCAACGTCCTGATCTGGGCGCTGATCGCTTACGAGACCCGGAGCTACGGCGAGGGACGCGAACGGCTGCGGCGCGAGGCGGCGGCCGAGAGCCCTGCCTAGACCTCGCCGAAGATGACGGTGTCGCGGCCGGCCGCCTTGGCGGCGTAGAGAGCGCTGTCGGCACGAGCAACCAGGTCATCCGTATCGACCGTCTCCGGCCTGGACACGGCGCCACCGACGCTAATCGTCACCTCGACTCCCGCCGGGCGGCGCTCGCGCACCGCCTTTCGCAGGCGCTCGGCAACCGCCACGGCGTCGACACGACTGGCCCCGGGCAGGACGACGAGGATCTCCTCGCCGCCGACGCGGTAGATCGAGTCGCCGGCCCGCAGCACGGAGCGCATTGTGTAGGCGACGTCCTGGAGCACCGCGTCGCCCGCGGCATGGCCGAGCTGGTCGTTGACCCGCTTAAAGTGATCGAGGTCGCAGAGCAGCAAGGCGTGTGACAGGCCGTCTCTTCCTCTGGAGGGTTGGCCGTCGAGCTCGGCGAGCCGTTGCTCCAGCGCGTTGCGGTTTAAGAGGCCGGTCAGCGGGTCCAGGGTCGAGCTGCGGCGATGGGCGCGGTCGGACTCGACCAGGGCGCCGGAGAGGACGACCGTGCTGAGGATCAGCGCAACGGCGGCGATCAGCGTCTGGCTTTGGTCGGCGGCAGCGGCTGGGTCGACGGCGATCGTGCTGATGAGGAAGACCGTCACGAGGTAGGCGGTGCCGACCGCCATGCCCCACGGCTCGAAGCGGGCGCCGAGCGTGACCGCGGGCAATGCGAACCACATCAGCGCCGGGCTGGTGGGGCCGCCGGTGGCAATCACGGCACCGGCCAAAAGCAGCGGCAGGACGCCCCAGGCGCCCGCGATCCAGAGCCAGGGGCGTGGACTGGTCTGCATGAAGCGGTCGGCGACGGCAAAGCCACAGAAACCGACGGCGAGCGGAGCCAACCAGCCCCATCCGATCTGGGGCCCAGCGGAAGCCAGCGCCAGGGCGAGGATCGCGAAACAGGCCGTGCGATAGCGCCGCACACGCCGCTCCATGTCGAGCAAGCGCTCGCGCCGCGCCTCCTCGCGGATCGCCGCCAGCGACTCCGTCTCGGTCGTTTGTCTCACAGACGCAAGATCGACACCTCGTCAACGCTGCTTAGAAGTGAACCGGTCTTCTCGCTACTCGACCAGCTGCAGCTGCTTGGACGTGCCGCTGAGGTTGCGGTGGCCCTCCTCGATGACGACGACCAGATCCTCGATCCGCACCCCCAGCTCGCCCGGCAGGTAGACCCCGGGCTCGATCGTCACCACCTCGCCGCTCGCCAGCGCGTCGTCGGAGCGCGGCGAGACGCGCGGGCCCTCGTGCACCTCAAGCCCGACGCCGTGGCCAAGTCCGTGGCCGAAGCGCTCGCCGTGGCCCGCCGCATCGATCACCTCACGGGCGACGGCGTCGAGCTCTTCGCCGCCGACCTCGGGCTTGACGGCGGCGAGCGCCGCCGACTGCGCCTCCAAAACCGTGGCGTAGACCTGGCGGGCCTGCTCTCCCGGCTCGCCCGTGGCATAGGTGCGGGTGCCGTCCGAGCAGTAGCCGTCGAGCTTGGCCCCCATGTCGAAGACGACCATCTCGCCGGTCCCAATCTCGCGCTCGCCGGGCTCGGCGTGCGGAAGGGCGCCGTTTGGACCGGCGGCGACGATGGACGGAAACGAGGGCTCGGCGCCCAGCTCGCGGATCCGCGCTTCCGCGGCGCGGGCGACGTCACGCTCGCTGCGCCCGGTGAGCCCGCGCTCCAGGCTCCAGCCCCAAACCTCGTCGGCGAGCTCGGCGGCGGCGGCGATCGCGGCTAGCTCGTCGGCATCCTTGATCCGCCGCAGCCTCTCCACCATCCCTCCAGCCGCCTCGAGCTCGATCCCGTCGGGCAGCTTCTCCCCCAGCTTCTCGCGCAGGCGAACCGTCATCTGCTGGTCCTCGAACCCGGTCTTGCCCTTCAGCCGCTCAGCGATGCCCCCGAGCCAGTCGTCCTTGACAGTGATCACCTCCCAGCCCTCGACCTCGGCCTCGGCGCGCTCGGTGTAGCGGAAGTCGGTGAGGAAGAACCTCTCCTTTTGCCCGCAGACGCAGGCGCCGTTGGTGCCGCCGAACCCGGTCAGGTAACGGACGTTGACTAGGTCGGTGACGAGCAGCCGTTCCAGCTCACGCTCGGCTACGAGGGCGGCGAGGCGATCGCCACGGCCGCGCATCAACCCCCCTGCACACCGAGCTCGCGGGCAAGAACCTCGAGCGCCTCGCGGTACCCGTCCGGCCCCTTGCCTGTGATCTTGGCCAACACGAGGTCGTCGAAAACGGAGAGGCGCCGCCACTCGTCGCGTGACTCGACATCGGAGAGGTGGACCTCGACCGCCGGCAGGCCGGCGACGTCGAGCGCGTCGGCGATCGCCCGGCTGTAGTGGCTCCAGGCGCCGGCGTTGACGAGCGCCGCATCTGCCTGCTCGGGGACCCGGTGCAGGTACTCGACGAACTCACCCTCTGAATTGGTCTGGAAGAAGATCGCTTCCAGGCCCAGCTCGCGCGCCCAGGCGCTGGCCTTCTGCTCGAGCTGGGCCAGCGACAATCCCCCGTACATCTCGGGATCGCGCCGCTCGAGCACGTCGAAGTTGACCCCGTGCAGGACCGCGACGCGGTTGTGGGCAGTCGTCATGGGAGCAGCTCCTCCACGGCGGACCTGACCCTATCCGGGTCGACCAGCTGCCCCACCCGCGGCGCGCCCGGCTCGGAGAGGAGGACGAAGCCGACGCCCTCGGCGGTCCGCTTCTTGTCGCGTTCCAGTGCCGCCAGCACCTCATCCACCGCGATCGCGGGGTCAAGGCCGGTCGGCAGCTCGTGAGCGCGCAGGATCGCCTCGACCTCGTCCCGCAGCTGGGCCGCATCCGAGAGGCGCAGAGCCGCCAATAGGCCGAGGCCGATCGCCTCGCCGTGGCGATAGCGGGAGTAGCCGCTGGCGGCCTCGATCGCGTGGCCGACCGTGTGGCCCAGGTTGAGCGCCTGGCGCAGGCGGGCGTCGCGCTCATCGGCGGCGACCACTTCGCACTTGTAGCGAGCGCAGGCGAAGACGACGTCGTCGAGCGAGCCCGGGTCGAGCGACTCGATCGCCCGCACGCGCTCCCAGAGCGTCCCCCCGGCCAGCAGCCCTGTCTTCAGCACCTCGACGAAGCCGGCCGCCAGCTCTTCCGCCGGCAGGCTCACCAGGACCGACGTGTCGGCGAGCACTGCCTCTGGCAAGTGGTAGGCCCCGGCGTAGTTCTTGCCCTCGGGCAGGTCGACACCGGTCTTGCCGCCGTAGGCGGAGTCGACCTGGGCGACGAGCGTGGTCGGGACCTGGACGACCGGCACCCCGCGCTGGTAGAGGTGGGCGCAGAGGCCGGCTAGGTCGCCGACGACACCGCCCCCCACGGCGATCAGCTGGTCCTCGCGTGTCATTCCGGCACGGGCCAGCTCGCGCAGCACCCGCTCGGCCTCTGACATCGTCTTCGCACTCTCGCCTGGCTCGACCTCGATTCGCGCCTCAAGCGGCTCGGCGCGATCGGCGTAGAGCGCGCCGACCGTCGCGTCGGTGACGCAGAAGCGCCGCCTCTCCTGCGGCCAGCAGTCCGCCTCCAGCAGGCCGGGACCGACGAAGACCGGATACTCGCCGGAGCTGCTGGTCGCCCAGAGCATCTTCGTCCCCTGCGGCAGCTTGATCAGCCCCATCGCCAGAGGCAGCGCGCGGTGGATCAGGCCGCGATCGCCCTGCGGCAGGATCGCGTCGGCGAGCTCCTCGTAGAGCGGCAGGCGCGTCTCAAGCAGGCGGGCGACGTCATCGGCGCTGCTGGCCAGCGGCCGGTTGCTGCTGGCGATCCGCCGCCAGGCCTCGCGCGGGTCGACCTGGAGCCAAACCACGACGTGGCGGCCGAGCGCAGCGCGCACCCGCTCGGAGAGCACGCTGCCGCCACCGAGCGCGATCGCACCGCCGTCGGCCTGCTCCAGCAGGGCGCCGACGATCTCGGCCTCTCGGGCACGGAAGGTCTCCTCGCCGTCGCGCTCGAAGGCCTCGGCGATCGGCATGCCCAGCTCACGCTCCATCAGCTCGTCTATCTCGGTCGTCTCAAAGCCGGCCTCGCGGGCGGCGGCGAGCGCCGCCGACTTACCGGCCCCCATGAAGCCGATGAAGACCAGGGCAGGGCGGCTCACGCGCTCAGCCCCGGAAGTCGATGCGCTGCTTGTAAGCCTCGATGGCGGCCAGCACGTCGTCGATGTGATCACCGCCGAACTTCTCCCGGTAGCAGCGGGCGAGGGTCAGGCAGACCATCGCCTCGGCGACGACGGCGGCGGCGGGCACCACGGTCGAGTCGGTGCGCTCGCGCAGCGCCTCAGCCGGCTGCTTGGTCTCGGTGTCGACCGAGCGCAGCGGCTTGGTCAGGGTCGAAATCGGCTTGATCGCCGCGCGCACGCTGAGTGGCAGCCCGTTGGTCATGCCCCCCTCGAGGCCGCCGGCGTGGTTGGTCTTGCGGTAGTAGCCGCGCTCCTCCGACCAGAAGATCTCGTCGTGCGCCTCCGAGCCCGGCCGGCCGGCAACGTCCCAGGCTTCGCCGATCGCCACCCCCTTGACCGACTGGATCGAGGCGACGGCGCCGGCGAGGCGGCCGTCGAGGCGGTCTTCCCAGGAGATGTGGGAGCCGAGGCCGGGGACGAGGCCGAAGGCGCGCACCTCGAAGCTGCCGCCAAGGCTCTCGTTGGCCTTGCGCAGGCGGTTGATCTCCTCGACCATCGCCGTGCTCGCCTTCGGGTCGAGGCAGCGCACCGGATCGTCGTCGACCCCTTCGAAGTCGGCAGGGGTGGGGTCCGGACGCTCCTCCGCCTTCACCGAGGCGATCTGGAGCACGTGGCTGTGGACGCTCACCCCGAGCGCTGTGAGGAAGCCGCGGGCGATCGAGCCGGCGGCGACGCGGGCGGCGGTCTCGCGGGCACTGGCCCGCTCCAACACGTTGCGGATGTCAGTGTGGCTGTACTTCTGAGCACCAACCAGATCGGCGTGGCCGGGGCGCGGCAGGTGGACCTCGTCGGGCTCAAAGCCCTCGACCGGCCAGGGGCTCATTCGCTCCTCCCAGTTGGCGTAGTCGCGGTTGGCGACCAGCACCGCGATCGGGCTGCCTAGGGTGCGGCCGTGGCGCAGTCCGGAGCGGATCTCTGCCGTGTCGGTCTCGATTTTCATCCGCCCGCCGCGGCCGTGCCCGAGCTGGCGCCGCGCCATGTCACGGTCGAGCGCCCCGCGCTCGAGCTCCAACCCGGCGGGCACTCCCTCGACGATCGCGACCAGCCCCGGGCCGTGCGACTCCCCTGCTGTTGTGAATCTGAAGTTGCTCACGTGCGCAAGGCTATAGGCGCGCCGTTCGATGCATTGACCACACCAGGGTGTGGCAAAGTGAACGAACGGCGCTCAACCGCGAGCCACGGCGCGCATCGCATCGAGCGGCGCCTCGCGCCCGGTCCAGATCTGCAGCGAGAGCGCGCCCTGCCGCACCAGGACCTCGATCCCGTCGACCACCGTCGCCCCTCCCGCCGCGGCCGCGGCAAGTAGACGGCTCGGCTCCTTGCCATAGACGAGGTCGACAACGATCTGCTCCGGGGCGAAGCGCTCGGGATCGAGCGGCAGCTCCTCGAAGGGATCCTCACCGCGCAACCCCACCGCCGTGGTGTTGACGAGCACCTCATACCCAGCCTGGTCTGGCGCCGCTACAAGCCGGCCTCCCAGCTCCTCGCAGAGGCTGGCGGAGCGACGCTCCGTCCGGTTCCAGACCTCGACCTCGGCGCCCTCACGCAGCAGCGCCCAGACCACCGCACGGGCGGCACCGCCGGCGCCGAGCACCAGGGCCCGCTTCCCAACTGGTGAGGACGGCAGCGCGCTCAACAGGCCATCTGCGTCGGTGTTGTCGGCGCGAATTTCGCCATCGGCGAAGACGAGGGTGTTGGCCGCGCCGATCTCGCGCGCCGTCTCCGAGAGAGTGTCGGCGAGCGCCAGCGCGGCGCCCTTATGGGGCACGGTGACGTTGGCGCCGACGAAGCCCTCGCCCGGCATCTCCCGCACCCGGGTCTCGAAAGCGTCCGGGGCGACCTCGATCGCCTCGTAGGTCCACTTCTCCCCCATCCCCAGAGCCGCCAGCGCCGCGTTCTGCATCGCCGGCGAGCGCGAGTGGCCGATCGGGTAGCCGAGGACGGCGAGGCGCGGCATCAACAGCTGTCGGGCGATTCGCCCCCGGCCGCTTCGCGCGCTTCGTTGTAGCGGGCGACGTCCGCCTGGAATTCGGCATTGGTAGAGGAGAAGGCGTGCTTGCCGCAGGTTCCCGGCTCGACCACGTAGTAGAGGTAATCCACCTGGGCCGGGCGGGCGGCGGCTTCTAGCGAGGCGAGACCTGGACTGGATATCGGCCCCAGCGGCAGACCTGCGTTGAGGCGGGTGTTGTAGGGCGAGTCGGTCGCCAGATCGCTTTCGGTCAACGGCTGCGTGTAGTTGCCGGTGGCGAAGCGGGTCGTCGCGTCGATCCCCAGCGGGATCCCTTCACGCAGGCGGTTGTAGATCACCGCCGCGACCAGCCTGCGCTCGCCGTCGAGCATCGCCTCCTCCTCGACCATCGAGGCGATCGTGACCACGTCGCGGAGTGTCAGGTTCTTGGAGCGGGCGTAGCCCAGGTCGACACCCGCGATGCGCCCTTTGAAGTCTTCGAGCTGGAGCTGCACCAGGTCAGAGGTCGGGGCGCCTTTGCGCAGCTCAAAGGTGTCGGGAAAGAGAAAGCCCTCGCGCCCCTTGCTTGCTTTCAGGTAGTCGCCTTTGAGCCCCAGTTCGCGGGCAAGCTCGGCGGTCTGGGCTCGGCTCAGACCCTCGGGGATGGTCACCGTCGTCGTTTTGAAGACGACCGGCGGGGGCGGCTCTTTGTCGAAATAGCGATACGCGAGGGCGACCACGGCGAGTGCCGCCAGGGCCATCACGGCGAGCACCGCGACCACGCGAAGAGAGGGGCGGCGAGATCGCGCTGCGCGCGGGGGCTTGGGAGGTGGAGGTGGAGGTGGAGGTGGAGGTGGAGGTGGAGGTGGAGGTGGAGGTGGAGGTGGAGGTGGAGGTGGAGGTGGAGGTGGAGGTGAGGACGGCTTGGCCGGGACCGCCGGAGCGGCCGGAACAGCTGGCGGCGGTTGCTGCTCGCTGCCGTTCTTTTGCTCGCGCTCGCGGCGACGCGCTTCCCGCTCGCGGCGACGCTGCTCTCGAGCTACTGCGGCCGGGTCGCTCGGGTCAACCAGCGGGTCGTCGGTCCAGTCCTCACTCATCGTCTTCGCCCTGGCCCTCGATCGCAGCCTGCCCCGCGAGATAGGCCTGGAGCAGGTGCGCAGCGGCGAGCGAGTCGGGTGGGGCGGCCGCCCCCTCACGCTTGCTGGCCTCCGCCATGCGCGTCGTCAGTCGCTCGTCGTAGGTCTCGACGGGAATGTCGAGCACGGCTTCCAGTTCGGTGCAGAAGCTGCGCGCCAGCGCCGCCTGGCTGCCTTCCTCCCCACTGAGATGGAGTGGCAGGCCGACGACCACCCGCTCCACCTCGTGTTTGGCGACCAGCTCGACCACTGAGCGCGGCTCAGGCGGTTCGATCACCGGCAGGGGCGTCGCCAAGGTGCCGCTCGGGTCGGAGAGCGCGCAGCCGATCCGCGCCGTGCCGTGGTCGAGAGCGAGGACGCGCATGGCTACCCGGCCAGCTCCCGCTCGATCGCCGCCCTCGCCGTCGCCAGGGCCTCGTCGAGCTTGGTCGCATCCTTGCCGCCAGCCTGGGCCATCTCGTCGCGGCCGCCTCCACCACCACCGACGACCGGCGCCGACTCGCGCACGATCGCCGCCGCCGAGAGGCCGCGCTCCACGGCGGGCTTGGAGACCAGCACGACGAGGCCGACCTTGCCGCCCTCGGCCCCGCCGAGGACGAGGGCCGACTCGTCGCCGAGCTTCGACTGCACGCGGTTGGCGAGGTCAAGCAGCTGCTTCTGATCGGCGATCGGCGCTTTCTCCGTCACCAGCTTCACGCCGCCGACATCGGCCGCGGCGGCGACCAGGCGGTCCGCTTCCTCGCCCAGCAGCTGCTTCTCGGCCTGCTTTGCCCCCTCGCCCGCCTCGCGCAGGCGCTCCGCCGCGCGGCGGGCGGCGCCGAGCGGGTCCTGGGGAGCGCCGAGCAGCTCGCCTGCCTCGCGCAGCTGAGCCTCGCGCTCGCGGAACCAGTCGATCGCGGCAGGGCCGGTGAGCGCCTCGATCCGGCGCACGTTGGCCGCACTGGAACCCTCCGCGACCAGCTTGAAGATGCCCACCTCTGCTGTGTTGGCGACGTGGGTGCCGCCGCAGAGCTCGCGCGAGACCGAATCGACCTCGACCACGCGCACCCACTCGCCGTACTTCTCGCCGAATAGCGCCATCGCGCCGAGCTTCTCCGCCTCCTCGCGCTCCATCTCGAGCCAGCGCACCGGCCGGCTCGCCTTTACCCACTCGTTGACGCGATCCTCGACGTCACGCAGCTCATCGACGCTGAGTGCCTGGCCGTGGGTGAAATCGAAGCGCAGCTTGTCCGGGCGGACCGCCGAGCCAGCCTGGCGCACGTGCGTGCCGAGGCGCTCGCGAAGCGCCGCGTGCAGCAGGTGAGTCGCGGTGTGGTTGCGCATCGTCGCGTGACGGGTCTCGTGGTCGACCACAGCATCAACCGCCACCTCCTCCGCTCCCAGACGGGCGCGCTCATCACCACCGGAGATCTCGCGCCCGTCTTCCCGCATCCGGGGGTGGCGGGGCTTCACCTCGATCACTTGGTCCTCTCCGATTCGATAGACGTCGATGACCTCAGCTTCCTCCCCGGTCAGCCACCGGATCAGACCCGAGTCGGCGACCTGGCCGCCGCCCTCGGCGTAGAAGGGGCTCTCCTCCAGCTTGACCAGCGCCCGGCCATCATCGGACTCCGCGGCCGCGACGCCCGTCGTCGCCCGCAGCGTCTCGTAGCCGACAAAGCGGGTCGGCGGCGCGGCGGAGGCGAAGGCGATCACCTTCTCGTGGCGGTCCTCGGAGCCATGCGCGGTGGCGGCGCCGACGCGGGCGCGCTGGCGCTGTTCCTCCATCAGCTCCTCGAAGCCCGAGTCGTCGACCGAGAGGCCCTGCTCGGCGAGCAGCTCCTTGGTCAGGTCATAGGGGAAGCCGAAAGTGTCGTGCAGCTTGAAGGCGTCGGTGGCGTCGATCCATGAGGTGCCAGCTTCCTTCGCTTCGGCGACCAGCTGCTCCAGCAGCTCGCTGCCGCGCTCCAGGGTGCGACCGAAGCTCTCCTCCTCGTCGCCGACCCAGCGGGCGATCGTCTCGCGCTCGGCCCCCAGCTCGGGGTAGGTCTCGCCCGTGATCTCGATCGTGCGCTCGGCAAAGCGACCCAGCCAAGGCGCCTCCAGGCCCAGGGTCCGTCCCTGTTGGATCGCCCGTCGCATGACCCGCCGCAGGATGTAGCCACGGTCCTCGTTGGAGGGAACGACCCCGTCGGCGATCAGGAAGGCGGCGCCGCGAGAGTGATCGGCGACGATGCGCATCGCCCGCGTCACCGCGCCGCCCTCCTCGTAGGAGCGGCCGGACAACTCCTCGGCGAGGTCGATCAGCGGCCGGATCAGATCGGTCTCGAAGACCGAGGGAACGTCTTGGAGGATCGCCGCCATCCGGTCGAGCCCCATGCCGGTGTCGATGTTGCGCATCGGCAGCTCGGTGAGCGAGCCATCGGCGGCGAGGTCGTAGGTCATGAAGACGTGGTTCCAGAACTCGAGGAAGCGGTCGGTGTCGTCGCCGGGTCGCTCGTCGCGGCCGCCAAAGGCCTCGCCCCGATCGAGGTAGAGCTCTGAGCAAGGACCGCAGGGCCCGGTCGGGCCCGCCTGCCAGAAGTTGTCGGCACGACCGAGACGGACGATGCGCTCATCGGGCATCCCGACCTCGCGCCAGATCTCGATCGCCTCCTCATCAGGCCCTAGGCCGAGCTCCTCGTCGCCGCCGAAGACGGTCGCCCAGATCAGCTCCGGGTCCATGCCGAAGCCCTCGATCACCAGCTCCCAGCCCCAGGCGATCGACTCCGGCTTGAAATAGTCGCCGAAGCTCCAGTTGCCGAGCATCTCGAAGAAGGTGAGATGGCGAGCCGTATTGCCGACCTCCTCGATGTCGGTCGTGCGGAAGCACTTCTGCACGTCGGCGAGGCGGGGTGCGGGCGGCTTTTCACGACCGAGGAAGTAGGGCTTGAAAGGCTGCATCCCGGCCGTCGTCAGCAGCACCGAGGGGTCATGGACGGACGGCACCAGTGAGGCCGAGGGCACGATCTTGTGCCCGCGCTCGGCGAAGAAGGAGAGGTAGGTGTCGCGAATCTCCTGTGCTTTCACAGCCATGGAGCCTAAGTGACCGCGACGCAGGCTGAGCAGGCGCTGACAACGGCCTCGCTGACCCGTTGAAGTAAGTGGATTGGCCCCTACCCTTGACTGGATGGCCGCGAATGCCGAAATCGCGCGCACGTGAGTCACACAGACCCCACGAGAAGCTTCCGGGCCGTCCGCCCTGCCTCGGACGAACGCCTCGCAAAGCGCGCGGCGGCAGGGGACGAGCGGGCCTTCGCCGCCATCTACCAGCGCTACCGCCAGGACCTCTACCGCTTCTGCCTGGCGATCGTGCGCGATCCGCAGGACGCCCAGGACGCGCTCCAGAACGCGATGGTCAAGGTGCTGCGGGCGCTCCCCGGCGAGACTCGCCAGATCCAGCTGAAGCCCTGGCTCTACCGGATCGCCCACAACGAGGCCGTCGAGACGCTGCGGCGCCGACGCGACAACGCCGAGCTGGATCCCGAGGTCGTGGGATCGGGAGGCGACCCGAGCGAGGCCGCGGCGACACGCGAGCGGCTACGGCGGCTGTTCGCCGATCTTGCCGAGCTGCCGGAGCGGCAGCGGTCGGCGCTGGTGATGCGGGAGCTGTCCGGGCTCGGCTTCGAGGAGATCGCCGAGGCTTTCGACACCTCCGCCGCCGTCGCGCGGCAGACCGTCTACGAGGCGCGCTGGGCCTCAGGCAGATGGAGGCGGGGCGTGAGATGAGGTGCAGGAACGTTATGTGGGACCTATCCGAAGCCGACGGCCGGGTCGCGCGGCGACGCGATATCCAAGCCCACCTGCGCGGCTGTCCGGAATGCCGGGCCTTTGCCGAGGAAGTCACGAAGCGACGCAACGACTTCGCGGCGATCGCGCCGCTGCCACTGGCAGTATCGGCGGGCCTGCTGCAGGGGCTGCTCAGCGGAGGTGCGAGCAGCGTCGGAGCGGGCGCCGGCAGTTCCCTGGCCGGAGCTGCCGCCGTCGGAGTCGGCAAATCGGCAGCGATCTCGACTGGGATGAAAGCGGCGGCGACGGTTGCGATCGCTGCCGTCGGCGTCACCGCTGCCGACCGCAGCGGTGTGATCGAGACACCCCTGCCCTCGAGCATCGGCGGTGCCAAGTCCTCGGGACCGCAACCAGGGACGCAGGCTGCCACCGGAGCCGATGGGCAGGCGGATCGAGATACGACCGACTCGACCGATTCCGGTCGGGACACGCGGGGAGCCGGGAGCGGTGAGGCAGACGAGGCGAAGGAGCGCGGGAGGAAAGGCGACCAGAGCCAAACCGGCGGCAACGAGTCCGCCCAAGCGCCTGGAGGACCCGGCTCGAGCGGCAAAAGCAACGGGCGCGGAAACCGCAGCACCCTCCCCGCCGCATCCGAACACGGGCAGCAGACAGCCACAGAGGCGCGTTCAACGCGCGTACTAAAAAAAGGCGCGGGTGGCGGGGCAAGCTCGAAAGGCGGCGGCCAGCCGGCTTCAGCCAAAGGCGGCAGGTCACAGAGCCCCAGCGACAAGCCGAAAGCGCAGGCGACCCCGGCAAAAACCCCTTCTGGCGCCGAAGTTGGAGCTGACAAAGGTGCGAGTGACTCGTTTCAGCCATCGAAACCCGAGGTGAACAAAGGCGCTTCCCCGCCAACGGGGGGCGCAGAACCATCGAAGGAGGCACGATGAAGCTGAAGACCACAATCGCCCTCATCAGTGGCGTCCTCGCCCTGGCGGCTTTCCCGGCAATCGGGCTGGCCAACCACGGCGAATCGCACGGCAAAAGCCAGGGCGCGCCCTACGGAAAAGGCCCCACGTACACCCCGGGTGACCCCACGCCCGGCCCCAAAGACGGCCTGCCGGCACAGGCCAAGGCCTACGGCCGCTATTGCCAGGGCTTCAGCAAGAAACACATCAAAGGCGAGAAAGGCACTCCGTTCTCACAATGCGTGAAAGCGATGGCCAAGGCCGCCAACGACGATGCGCTGAACCCGCGCAAAGCCTGCAAAGGGCTGAGCAAGAAACACGTCAAAGGCGAGAAAGGCACTCCCTTCAGCCAATGCGTGAAAGCCGCTGCGCAGCTGAGGAAAGACCAGGAGGAGAGTCAGGTCTAGACGGCGATCGTGCCATGGCCGACGATCGCCTCGCCGGCCATGAGCACCGCCGTCTGGCCCGGCGAGGCGCCGGCGAAGGCCTCTCCGAGCTCGACGTCGAGCTCCTCGTGACGTCCGGTCCCGGTCGCTGACAGAGCGGCCGGGAGTGGACGCGACCGGTAGCGCAGCCTGACCGCGTCTACCTCCTCGCCTGGACGGTGCAGGACGGCGTCGCGCACCCGTACGGTCCGCGTTGCCAGCTCCTCACGCGTGCCGACGGTGATCGTGTTCGCCTCCGCGTCGGTGGCAAGCACATAGAGCGGCTCTTTCGCAGAGACGCCGATCCCACGGCGTTGACCCACGGTGTAGTTGTGATGGCCGCGATGTCTCCCAATCGCACTGCCGGAGCGGTCGAGCACAGCGCCGTCGCGGTCACGGAGATCACCATGGCGGCGCAGGAAACGGCGCTTGCCCTGGCCGGAGAGGAAGCAGAGATCCTGGCTCTCCGGCTTGCGGGCGACGGCGAGTCCGTGGCGGGCAGCGATCTCCCGCACCTCAGGCTTGCTCAGCTCGGTGAGCGGGAAACGCAGGTGGCCGAGCAGCGCCGGGGGCAGCGCGGCGAGCATGTAGCTCTGGTCCTTGGCGTTGTCGGCCGCAGCGGCAAGCAACGGCCCGGCGTCGTCCTCGACGATGCGGGCGTAGTGACCGGTGACCAGGTGGGTGGCGCCAAGCCGCTCGGCGAGGTCGAGCATCGCCGCGATCCGCACCTCGCCGTTGCAGAGGATGCAAGGGTTCGGCGTGCGCCCCGCCGCGTAGCCGGAGACGAACCCGGCGACGACGCGCCGGCGGAAGTCCTCCTCGAGGTCGAGGGTCAGGTGCGGGACGCCCAGCGAGTGGGCGAGCGAACGGGCGCCGAGCACCGCCTCCGGCGAGCAGCAGGCCTTTGCCCCATCGGTCTCCGGGTCGGCCCAGAGCTTGACCGTGACGCCGAACACCTCCGCCCCACGCTCCCGCTCCAGCAAAGCCGCAACAGCGCTGTCGACCCCGCCGGACATCGCCACAAGGACGCGATCCCCATTCGACTCCGCCAAGCGCTCAGAGGACGCCGCCACCTGCGCCAAGCCCCGGTGCAACGCATCGGCCGCCAACTGCGCCGCGTGCCGCTTGGCGGGGATCAGCCCGCCAAGGGCTGCATCGACCTCATCGGTCCCAACCCGCGCCGCCTCAACAACAGCCCCGCCCTCAACCATCTCCGCCACCGCCGCAGTAGCCGCCCGAGTAGCCCCACAACCCTCAGCATCGAACGTAACCCGCGAAACCACCCCGTCCTCGACCACAAGCGAGACTCGAGAGAGATCCCCACAAGCCGCCCCCCCAGCCGCGCCCGTGAAAGCACCCTGCGGCGGCGCACCCTGGCGCGTCGCATCATGCAAATAGGTCTCGAACAGTTCTCTACTCATCGATTTCCAAAGTATGAACCTGTCGAGGGAGGGTGAGGTGTGCGGCTGGCGAGCGCCGGACCAAGCAAGGCAAGGACGCAGGGAGCCTGAATAGCAGCGCTATTCAGGCGACCGAGGACGCCGCCTAGCGCCGGTCCGCCGCCGCCAGGCGCGCGCATCACCCGACCGAGCCAGGTAAAGGAGGCTCCAGCCCGCCGGTACCGCCTCTGGCTTTGATCCCTTGAAGTAAAGGGTGGGCGCCTCCTCGCGATCCCACGGGATCGAGAGAGATCAGCTCCCGCGCCGTTTGTGTTGGGTCAAACGGTGAGACGGCTCTCGCACGGGCTCGAGCCTCGGGGCAACCGTACCACCGGGCCAGCCGCTAGTCCAAGTTTGAAAGACGAAGCTCGGCCTCGCTCCAGTCTTCCGGCTGCACCCGCAGCGCGATGTCGCCGTGGCCGTAGCGATCAAGCGGCCAGTCGGCGGTCAGGACCGCCTCGATTCCTGCCTCTTCCAGACCCTGATGCCAGGCCCGGGCCGTCTTCACGTCGGCGAAGTCCCGCACCACCTCCCAGGAGTCGAACACGGGATCGTCGACGTGGACGGGGGTTAGGCCGGGCCCCTGCCGGCGCGGCCCGAATGCGAGTCTGATCCGGTCGAGCATGCCCATCGAGGACATATTGACTCTTCGCCCGCTACTCCGCGCCGGGGACGGGCGCTAGTGGCCGGCGAGACCGGGCCGGTGCGCGGCGATGCCGAGCTCACGCAGCTGAGCCTCCTCGACTGGTGCGGGTGCGCCGGTTAGGAGGTCGTAGCCCGAAGCCGTCTTCGGGAAGGCGATCGTGTCGCGAATCGTCTCTGCGCCGCAGAGGCGCTGGACGATGCGGTCGACCCCGTAGGCGATGCCCCCATGCGGCGGGGCGCCGTAGCGCAGCGCCTCGAGCAGGAAGCCGAAGCGGGCCTCGGCCTGCTCGGCATCGATTCCGAGCGCGGCGAACACAGCCTGCTGGACGTCGGCGCGGTTGATGCGGATCGATCCTCCGCCCAGCTCCTGGCCGTTCCAGACCACGTCGTAGGCAAGCGCTCGGGCCTCGCCCGGGCTCTTGGGGTCGAACTCCCCAGCCGGCGCCGTGAAGGGATGGTGCAACGGGTTCCAGCGCCGTTCCTCCGGATCCCACTCCATCAAAGGCCAGTCGACGATCCAGGCGAGCCGGTCCTCCCCCTCGTCGATCAAGTCGAAGCGCTCGGCGAGCTCGATCCGAAGCTGGCCGAGGACGGCATCAGTGACCCGGCGCTGGTCGGCGACGACGAGCAGCAGGTCGCCCTCCTCTGCCCCGAGCCGCTCGTTCAGCGCGCTCAGCTCCGCCGTTGAGAGGAACTTCGCGGTCGGCGAGCGCCAGCCATCTTCCTCGCGGAATGCCCAGACCAGCCCCTTCGCTCCCAGCTCCTGGGCACGGGAGATAAGGCCGTCAAGGGCGGAGCGAGGCATGTCGCGTCGCCCCGCGTTGAGGCCGCGTACAGCGCCGCCCCCGTCGAGCACCGAGCGGAAGACCTTGAACTCGGTCTCGCTCAAGGCATCGCCTAGGTCGACCAGCTCGAGGCCGAAGCGCAGATCGGGCCGATCGGTGCCGAAGCGGTCCATCGCCTCGTCGTAGGGCAGGCGCTGCATCGGCAGCTCGATCGCCGGTCCTCCAGCACGCTCGAAGACATGCGCCAGAAGGCGTTCGTTGACCTCGATCACGTCGTCGACGCCGACAAAGGACATCTCAACATCGAGCTGCGTGAACTCGGCCTGGCGGTCAGCGCGGGTCGCCTCGTCGCGGAAGCAGCGCGCTACTTGGTAGTAGCGCTCGAAGCCGGCGACCATCAACAGCTGCTTGAACAGCTGCGGCGACTGCGGCAGCGCGTAAAAGGAGCCGTGCTGGAGACGGCTGGGGACGAGGAAGTCGCGCGCGCCCTCAGGGGTCGAGCGGGTCAGCACCGGAGTCTCGACGTCGAGGAAGCCCTCGCCGTCGAGGAACTCGCGCATCGCCGCCGTCACCCGGTGGCGGAGGGCCAGCGCCTCGCGCATCTGCTCGCGGCGTAGGTCGAGGTAGCGGTGGCGAAGGCGGGCGTCCTCTCCGACCTCGCCGGAGAAACCCTCAATCTGGAAGGGCGGCGTCTCCGCGTCGGCGAGCAGCTCCGCGTCACTCACCCGCAGCTCAACCTCGCCGGTCGGCAGGTCGGCGTTGACGGTCTCAGGCGAGCGCCGCACGACCTTGCCGGAGGCACTCAGCACATCCTCCGCCCGCAGCTCGTGGCCGAGCTTGAACGCCTCCCCCGCCTCGTCGGGGTGGAAGACGAGCTGGACAATCCCAGTGCGATCGCGCAAGTCGATGAAGACAAGGCCGCCATGGTCGCGGCGGCGGTGCACCCAGCCAGCCACCCGTGCCTCCGAGTCGACCCGGTCGCCCAGCACCTGACCGCACCAGGCGTCGCGGAAGCCGTTTGGGCGCAGCGCCGGAAAGTCGTCGGTCATGCCTCGCCTCCGGTGACCTCGGCGACGATTTTGGTGAGGTCGATCGGCTGCTGCTCGCCGCTCTGCATGTCGCGCAGCTGAGCCGAGCCGCCCGCTTCGAGGATGACGACGTGCGTCGCGCCGATCCGGTCGGCGTGCTTGAGCTGTCCCTTCAGCCCCCGCCCGGCGAGATCCACCTGAGCCGTGAGGCCGGCGTGGCGGAGCTCGCCGAGGATCGCGATCGCCCGCGGGCGCAGCTCGGCCCCCTCATCGCAGGAGACGAAGACGATGCGGTCGACTCCCTCGTCGGCCTCCTCCCCGTCCTCGCCCAGCGCCAACAGAATTCGCTCGATCCCTGCGGCCCAGCCGATCGCCGGCGTTGGTGGGCCGCCGAGCTGCTCCACCAGCCCGTCGTAACGCCCGCCCCCCCCGATCTCCGACTGCGCGCCCAGCCGGTCGCAGACGAAGGAGAAAATCGTGCGCGTGTAGTAGTCGAGGCCGCGCACGAGGGTCGCGTCTATCTCATAGGAGATCCCGGCGGCATCCAGGAGCGCCCGCACCTCTTCGAAGTGATCGGCGTCCTCCCCCTCTAGCCGGTCGACCAGCCGTGGCGCGCTCGCCATCACCCCACGCGTCCCCTCGTCGTCGGAATCGAAGGCACGCAGCGGGTTAGCGTCGATTCGCTCGCGCACGTCCTTCGACAGCTCGTCTTCGTTCACGCGAAGGTGGTTTCGCAGCTCCTCCAGGTAGGCCTGGCGCGCCTCGAGCGAACCCAGACTCCCCAGCCGCAGCTCGACTCCCGGCACGCCCAGCTCGGCAAGCAGGTCGGCCAGCAACCCGATCGCCTCCGCGTCGGCCAGCGGCGAGTCGGCACCGATGCACTCGACCCCGAGCTGGTGGAACTGGCGGTAGCGCCCCGCCTGGGGACGCTCATGGCGAAAGAACGGCCCGACGTAGGAGAGCTTCACCGGTTGCGCCAGCTTGTGCATGCCGTGCTCGACGTAGGCGCGGCAGATCGGCGCCGTCCCCTCCGGTCGCAGGGTGAGGCTGCGCCTGCCCTTGTCCTCGAAGGTGAACATCTCCTTGCGGACGATGTCGGTGGAGTGGCCGACCCCACGCTCGAACAACTCGGTGTCCTCGAAGATCGGCGTAGCCACCGGCTCGTAGCCGGCACGGGCGAAGACGGCGGCGGCGGCGCGCTCGACCCTGGCGCGCGCCTGGGCAGCCTCCGGCAGGACGTCGAACGTCCCGCGGGGCGCCTGGTACTTGCTCTTCGCCATGGTGGCGGCGACCTTACCGGCGCGGGGCGGCCCTTAGCCGGCTAGTGACGTGAGGAACGGGTTGGTGGCGCGCTCGGCGCCCAGCGTCGTAACGCCCATGTGCCCCGGGTAGACGACAGCCTCGTCGGGATAGGACTCCACCAGGCCCTGGATCGAGCGCATCAGGGTCGGCCCGTCGCCCCCCGGCAGGTCGACCCTGCCAACCGAGCCCTGGAAGAGGACGTCGCCCGAGAAAAGCGCGTCCTCGTCACGCACCGCGTAGGTGACGTGCCCAGGGCTGTGGCCCGGTGTGAAGACGACGTCGAGGGTGAGACCGGCCAGCTCGAGGGCCTCGCCGCCGCTCACCTTCTCGTCGGCCTCGTAGCTCTCGAATGGGCCGAATCCCTCCCAGGGGACGAAGGACATGATGTCGGCGAGGACCGGAACCTCGATCTCCGGACAGAAGACGGGAGCGCCGGTCTCCCGCGCCACCGGCGCGACGGCGCCGATGTGGTCGAAGTGGCAGTGGGTGACCAGGATCGCCTCGATTTTCATGCCCGCGGCTTCGACCTTGGCGAGGATGCGCTCTGCCTCCTCCCCCGGGTCGACGATCAACCCCCGGTCGGATCCTTCGCGACGCACCAGGTAGCAGTTCTCAGCGACCGGCCCGACGGTGAGCTGCCGGACGTCGAGGCTCATCGCGCTGCTTCGCTCACGAGCGCTCAGTGGCGCGGATCCGGGCCCGCTCGCGCCGCCGCCACATCATCGTGTCGACGTAGTAGCCGGCCGGGATGTAGAAGACGAGCATGAAGGCGCCGAGCGCGAGCGCCGAGCCGAGCGGGCGACCGAAGATCAGGATCAGGAGGACGACGAAGATCGCGGCCGCGATCGCGCCTCGGGTGATGGCGCTGCCCCAAGTCGGCGGACGGTCGGCGCGCGGAGCTCGTTTGCCCCGCGCTCGTGCGCGCGCCTTCGCCTCCTCGCGGCTGCGGGGACGGGCGGCACGGCGATTGGCGTCGACGCGCCCGCCCTGGGTGCCGCGGTGCTTGCGGCGGCGCTTCTTCTTGGCCTGGGCCATTGCGGTGAATCTAAATGATGAGGGGCGGCAACGGCGGCGTTGATCCCCGTCGCGGTCAATCCCGCAGGCGGCACTCGATCACGTGCTGCTCTGGGTCGAAGCCGCGGATCGGTACGTCCTCGGGGTAAGCGGCGAGAGCAGCCTCGGGAATGAGACCGATCAGCTCCGCCTCGAGCGGGCGAGCGCCGAGCGGCTCGGCCAGGACCCGCACCCGCGCGACCACCTCGGCGAGCGGCACCGTCAAGGGGTCGTGGACGTTGGTCGAAACCTGGGTGCGCCCGCTGGAGAGCGGCAGCCCGATCGCCCTCACACCCGGCGGTCCACCCCCGGACTCGCGCAGCTCGGCGGCGACGGCGCGCGCCACCTCGAGATCGCCGCTGTCGAGCTCGACGTTGAAGGCGGCAAGCGGAGCACGTGCCGTGACCAGGGTTGCGCCGGCGCTGCGGTGGGGGCGATCGGGACCGAAATCCGGGCGTAGGCCCCCGCCCTCCATCCGCAGCCAAAGCTCGGCCAAGCCGCCGTTGCGGAAGTAAGCGCGCTCGGCATGCTCCGGGCGGCTCGCCAGCTCGCCGTACAGGAATACCGGGATGCCGAGGCCGCCGATCTGCGCGGCCACCTCGAGCGCCTCCGCGCGGGCGATCCTGCGGTCGGCGGAGTCGAGCCAGACCAGCGGGCATACGTCGAGCGCGCCGACGGCGGGATGAACGCCCTGATGCGCGATCATGTCGACCGTCTCGACCGCTTGCTCGGCGCCGCGCGCGAGTGCCTCCAGCAACGGCTCCGGCTCCCCGGCGAGGGTGAACACGGAGCGGTTGTGATCGGCGTCGGAGTGACGATCGAGCAGTGTGACGCCGCCCGAAAACGCCTCCCCCAGGGCGGCGACCGCAGCGGCATCGCGCCCCTCGGAGACATTAGGAACGGCTAGCAGCGGCCCTACCACGCCTTAGACACGCAGCTCGCCGCCCTGTGCGATCAGCTTGCCATCGACTTCCACGGTCGGCTCGAGCACCACGCAGTCGAGATGCACAGGAACCTGGACCGTGCCCCCAATCGCAGCCGAAGCGCCGAAGGCGATATGCGCCGAGCCGAGGATCTTCTCGTCCTCGAGCACGTTGCCGGTCAACGTCGCCGCCTCGTTAGTGCCGATTCCCAGCTCGGCGACATTGGTGCCGTCGGGGCCATGCGCAGTCAGCAGCTCCATCAATACTCCACCTTGCTCGCCGCTCGCATCGACCAGGTGGCCGTCGCGCACCGTGAGCGTGACCGGCTCCGAGACCTGCCCCACCCCGGCGATCGAGCCGTCGACGACCAGCGTGCCCTGCCCGGTGCCTTCAAGCGGCGCGATGAAGCCCTCCCCGCAGGGGAGATTGCCGAAGGCGGCGCGCTCCTTCAGGAGACCGGCATCGACGATCGGCGTGCGTCCCGCGAGTCCGAGCCGCAGGTCGCTGCCGCTCGGACACGTGATGTGAGCCTCGCCACCTTCCATTGCCGCGCAAACCGCCGTGCCGCGGCGCCGCAGCGCCGCCATATTGGCGCCCATCAGTCGCGCGAGCATGTCCTCGGTGACCCCCGGAAGCGAGGCGACGCGAACCCCGGCCTCGCTTGCCGCCTTGCGAGCGGCGGTGTGCGAGAGCGACTGCATGGTGGGCGCGATGAAGACGTCGGCGGCGAGCATCGCAGCCGCCACCGGCGGCGGTGGCTCGGCGGCGTGCGAGTCCCGCTCAGCGATCACCACCAGCGTCGCCTCCGCCCCGTCCCCCTGGGCATGGATGCGCATCAGGTCAGCCAGACTCTCCGTGGCCGGATTACAGGCGATCAGCACGTCCTCGCCAGGCGAGACGCCGAGACAGTCCCGCAGGACCGCCTGCACCGCCCTGTCCAGCCCCTCGTTCACGCAGACAAGCCTAAGCGGTCCCAGCCCTCGCTACCATCACCCTCCCGCCGGAGTAGCTCAGCTGGTTAGAGCAGCGGAATCATAATCCGCGTGTCGGGGGTTCGAGTCCCTCCTCCGGCACTCAGTGCAGGGTGGCGCCGACGCCATGCTGGCGGAACTCGGCGAGCATCTCGCCCATCGACTCGACGTCGCAGGAGACCATCGAGGGCCAGGGCTTCTCTGGGTGCTCGTCGAGGGTCTTGTAGCCGTTGCCGCTGATCACGGCGACTACAGTCTCGTCGGGGCCGAGCTTGCCTTCGGCGGCGAGCTTTGCCGTCGAGGCCACCGTAGTGCCGCCGGCGGGCTCGGTGAGGATGCCCTCGGTGGCGCCGAGCAGGTCGATCGCCTCGAAGATCTCCTCGTCGGTGACGGTCGCCGCCGAGCCGCCGCGCGACATCACCGCGTCGACGACGAGCGGTCCGTCACCCGGGGCGCCGATCGCCAGCGAGTGGGCGGCGGTGTGCGGCGTCTGCGGCTGGATCTCGCCTGAGCCGTCGAGGATCGCCCCGGCGATCGGTCCGCAGCCGTCGGGCTGGGCGGCGTGGATCTTGGTGGCGGCGGTCTCCGACAGCCCCACCTTTTCCAGCTCCTGCAGGCCCTTGTGGACGCGCGAGGAGAGGGTTCCGCCGGCAGCGGGGATGACGAAGTGGTCGGGCGAGATCCAGTCGAGTTTCTCGACGACCTCATAGGCGACCGTCTTCGCCCCCTCGGCGTAGAACGGCCGCAGAGTGATGTTGGCGAACTGGACGCCGCTGGCGAGGGCCAACTCGCGGCAGGCGCGGTTCGCCTGGTCGTAGTTGCCGTCGAGCTGGATCACGGCGGCGCCGAGAGCACGGCAGGCGCGCGCCTTGCCGGGCTCCAGGTTGCTCGGGTAGAAGACGTAGGCGGTGACGCCGGCCTTGGCCGCCAGCGAGGCGACCGCGGTGCCGACGTTGCCGGTCGAAACGCAGCCGATCTCCTCTTTGCCCAGCTCCAGCAGCCGGGCGACCGCCATCGAGACGACGCGGTCCTTGTAGGAGAGGCTGGGGCGCTGGGTGCTGTCGTCCTTCAGGTAGAGCTTGCGCAGCCCCAGCTCGGCACCGAGGCGGTCGGCGTGGATCAATGGCGTGCGGCCGCTGTAGAAGCCGACCCGCCGCTGCGCGCGCGCGTCGAGGATCGGCAGCAGCTCCTCGAAGCGCCAGATGTTGATCGCCCGCTCCGAGGTGGGGAATTCCGCGAGCCGGGCTTTCGCCAGCTCGTAGTCGTAGTCGATGTCCAGGCCCTGTCCGCAGCCGAGGCACCTAAAGGTCGTGTCGAGCAGCGGCAGCCGCTGGCCGCAGTCCCGGCAGACGAGCTCCGTAGCGCAAGACCGGGTCTCTTCAGCAAACGGGCTCATCGAGGCGTCCGTCGCGGTATAACAGATCTGGTAGTAGCGATCAAGCTTTCCTGCGCATTCTGAGGACGCGTTGAACCCCCGACAAGTCTAGAGGCAAAGCGCTGCGAAGGAAACCGTAGGGACCCGATCAACGGAAACGCGGCTTCCGCTGACCGGGTCCAATCGACCGCGCCTCCCCGGCGGCGGCCGGAGCTACGGTTTGCGTCGGGACCTCAAACGGGCCTCCGGCGCGATTGCGCTTGCGACCATCCGAACTGGCCGTGACCGGGCCCCGCGACCCGTTGGGACGGCGACTGCTCGGCTGGGACTTGCCCACACCAGCGGAGAGAGAGAAGCGGCCGGGTTGCGCTGAGGGCGTGAGGTGGGGCAGCGCCGACAGCGCATTCGCCTCCGTGCTCCCGTGAACCGCTTTCTCGACTCATTCCTAGCACTCCCATTGCTATCGCAAGGCGAGTCGCCCTGACTGGGGTTCCTCTCCGTGCTGGCTCGGTCGTCAGCATCGGTAGGTATAACAGAAGAACCTTCGATCAGTCAAGAGTATCCGTCTAAAAATTTGATCTTTGGCCAGTTCGTCCTAAGAGAGACCTCTGCGGCTCGGCTGCTTGCTATTCTCCCCCGCCAGAATGCATCGATCTTTCTTGATCAATAGGGCTCTTCTTCTCCTAGCGATCGCGTCCAGCGCCCTCCTATTGATGAGCGGCTGCGGCAGCGACGACAACGATGTGCAGAACGGCTCGGCCAGCGCGGCGGCCGTAGAGACCGGCTCGCTCTCCAAAGAGCAATTCATCCAACGCGTCGATTCGATGTGCAAAGAAACCCAGGGCGAACTCCTGAGCGGCGTGGCCTCCATAACGAGTGAACGAAGCGGCGACACCTCCCCGGACGCCGAACAGAAGGCAACCGAAGAACTCGCGACAGCTGTCGTGGTGCCGGCCGCGGACACGCTGATCTCACGGGTCCAGGCCATAGGCGCGCCCAGCGGGGACGAGCAGCAGGTCCAGGCCTTCCTCACCGCCCTGGAAGCCGACCGCGCCTACGCCGAAGAGGATCCACTCAAAGCCGTCGATCGCCTGACGCCCTATGCCAAAGCGATCCAAGCCGCGGAAAGCTACGGTCTGACCGGCTGCGTCGAAGCCCTGGGCTAGCGGCTTCCGCGCCTCTTGCCCTTGCGGCAAGAGGCTTTCATCAACGGACGCTGGGTGCGCTTGCGGCCATTGTGGGCCGTGTATTTGACGGTGGCGCGGTACGGCGCGGCACAGAGGTTCCTCGAGTTGATCAGAAGCCCCTTGCCCCCGCCCTGCATGCTCAAGGTGAATCTGCTCACCGGAGCGTCAGGGACGAAATCGAAGGTATTGCGGATGCCGCCGTCGATCGTGTCGATCCGTCCTGCCAGCTCGATCTCGATTTCCCCACCGAGACTGAATACGAGGTCGGGCAGCGGGTTGTCCGAGGAGCGGAGATAGACCGGGCCCTTGAGGGGGCGGGCCAGCAGCGGCGTCTTCGCCACCGCGCGCCCGTAGATCGAGCCGGCTGGGCACTGGTCCAAGGCAAACTGCGCGCGGGTGCACACCGTTTTAATGTGATTCTGATCGAGGAACTCCGAGCGTGGCAGGGCAACCGAGACGCGGCCAATGTTGGCGTCGCCCTTCCTCGCTTTAAGCACCGCCCTGAGCTTGGGATGATCGCCGCGGCTGGTCCCCCCTATGAGGCGGAACGAAAGCTTCGGCTTGAATTTCAGTTGGGCGCAGTTGACCGCCCGGAAACCCGTGGAGGGGCTGGCCACGGCGCCCTGCGAAGAAGTCACGGTCGCCTCAATCCGCTTTTTCCCGCACCCGGTTGGATTCAGCACGAATTTGGGGCGATCGAGCTCGACGTGAATCGTGCGATAGCGGATCGGTATCCCTTCGATGAACTGTGGCAGCGGGTCGGACCTGACTATGCCACGCGCGCGGACCGGATCGACGTACACGGCCGAGCGCACCACTTCGTCGCCAAGGTCGAAGGGTCCTGCCTGGGCAGGGACGACCGCGACGATGCTGAAGGGAGCGCCCTTGTAGGGGCCGCCCAGGTAGACCGCGGTAGGTCGCTTGCCTGGCTGTGGGACCCATAGAGGCGTGGGACCGGCACCGACCGCAGTTACTACTTTGCCGATTCGCGAGCCCGCGGGGCACTGGCCCGTCTGCGCCGCGGCTCCTTCGCAGAGCGGAACCCCACGGAAGGTCGCGGCGAGCCCTTGAGGGAGCGTGATGTCCAGAGAGGCAGGATTCTGTTCGCCGTCTTCTCGCACCAAGGTGAAGAGGAAGGGTGAGTGCTTCCCGGCGGATGGGTCGGCACTCCCAGCCGAGAGCTCGGGATCGAAGCGACCGACCTCGCCGCAGCCTTCGTCGATCGTCATCGGCGTGGAGGCTTTGACCGGCGGTCCGCCCGACCAGGGGACGAACTCGTAGTTGGTTACGTAGGTGCCGCACGTGGCTGGATTGGCGAGGGGCGCCCTAAAGCCCGACTTGAAGACGAGCTTCGCTTCGCGCAGCGGAGCCTGCGGGACGTCGAGGACGATCGATTCGATCTGACCGTTCGAATGGTCGACGATGAGCTGCCCGCGCAGCTTGACGTGGACGCCCAGGTCGTCGGCCACGATCCAGACCCGGAACAGGTTGCCGGGTTCTGGCTCACGCAGGTAGACGGCGCCTTTCATCCGCCGCGGCAGGGCCGGAATTTCGAATTCGGTGTCGGCGACCTTGGCGGCGTCTGGGCATTCCGCCGCAACGCGCTCGCCGAAGCGGACCTGTGCTTCGCTGCATGCCGCCAGGCCGTCGGCCGAGCTCGAGTTGATCGCGAGGCCGGCCGGAAGGTCAACTCTGATGTCGCGTATCTGGGAGGGTTCGAGGACATCGACGCCCTCCGACGCTGGCAGGCGGACGGTGACGTCGAGTCCGGTGGGCGCCCCTGCGCGGCGGCTCGTGGGTTGCACTGTCAGATCGGGGCCGAAGGGAAGGCGATTGCAGCCGGTGATTTCCGGGAACGACACCGCCTTCGTGTCGAAGCGCTGCGGTTCGGCCCAGCTGGAGGCGCTGACCCGCATCTCCAACGGGACCCCACAGCGGGTCGGATTGGTGAGGAAAGGCAACGGCCGGGAGCCGGGAGGCCGCGGCTCGGAGACCTGGCAGCCGTCGAACGCCTCCTCGGGCGTGCAGCGTTCTGTGTCGTGGCTGGGATGAGCCGGGACCCCCCAGATCGTCGAGTCCGCCCTGATCAGCTTCACCAGCGTCGCCGCGTCGGTGATTTCCGAAGTCAACCCGTAGTCGCCCTCGGAGCGCACCTCGAGGTTGATGAATACGGGGACGACTCCGGCGATGAAGCCAAGACGAGCGACGAGATCGCCGCCTGGCGGCTCCATCATGTAGATGGGCTCGAGAAAGCTGCTGTCGAGTTCGTAGCCGAAGATCTCCGTTACGCCGACCTGGGCTCCATTGGGGCAGCCGCCGCCGGGCTCCTGGAAGCTCAGCAGTTCCTGCATCGTGCATTGCTGGGGCACTCCAAGCACGTTGGGATCGCCGATCAAGCCGGGCGGAAGTTCGATGCGGACATTGCGCGTTGGCGCATAGGCGTCCTTGAGGCCGAAGACATTGGGTTCGCTTTCGGGATCCTTCTTGATGTCGAAGGTGAACGAGAAGTCGGGATGACCCCCCGCTTGAGTAGTGGAGAGCGAGGCGGCGAGCGATTCGATACCGAAGCATTTAGCCCGTGGAGTGAGTTCGCATTCCTGAGCCCCCGCAGTCGCGACCGGGGCCGCAAAGGCAAGCACGAGCGCCATGGCGGTCAGAAATCCCAACCGGGAGCTCATCGACGCGCCCTCCCGTGACGTTTCGAGGCTTTGCGCTTGACGCAGCGGACCTTGCCTTTGCGCCGAACCTTGCGCTTCCCTTTGGGACAGCGCCGTTTGCCACTGGGGAGAACGTTGCCGTTGCTCGATCCGGTGCTCGCCGGTGGGGGGAGTGCCGGCGGCACGCTGCCTTGACCCTGGCAGGCGTCCCCCTGGCAATCTTCCTGCCCAGGGGGGTCAGGAATCCCGCCCTCGATCCGCGCGTCGTAGATCGAGTGGCTGCCGGGAATGTCCCGGTTGACCAACTTCTCAGGCGTAACAAAGAAGACGTCCCTGCCGTTGGCACTCATCCCGTAGAGATAGCTGGGCTGTTCGCCCTGCCCGGATGAGATCAGCGCGAGGCAGCCGTCCGACCGCCCGCACCCGGTCCCTTGCGCCTTCCACTCGTAGACGTCGTCGGTGTCGTTAGCGTCGGAGGGCAGTAGGGATTCGAGGCTCTGGAAGAAGACCGCATTCCCATCGTCGGTGACATTTGGGACCAGGGTCGATGACCGAGCGACCCCGGGCGGTCGCTCCACGAGAAGCCCGGCGTCGGCGCTGGCCGGGGCCCCGGTCGGGTCGCAGGACGCGCAGATGAGTTGCTGGCCAGATGCCGCGGCGGGCTCGTAGCGATAGATCGTGCTGTGCCCATCGTTGTCGTATGAGGTGAGTTGCGCGTGCGACTGAAACGCGAAGACCTCGCCATCGGGAGTGCTGCGAGTTGGCGACTTGTTGCGCCCGATACCGGCTCCGGGGTTGATCGCCGTCGTCCAGCTGTTGAGTTTGACGAAGCCGCTGCCGCCGAAGCTGACGAAGTCCTCGGGATCGAGGACAGCGACGAAGCGCCTCTCCCCGTCGTCCCAGGCGTAGAGGTTCGACACGCCGTCTTCGGCCGTTTCACCATTCTCGTTCGGCTGCAGGCCTGGAAGCGCGTCCTCCGACGTGAAAAGGACACCCGAGCCGTCAGCGGAAACATTGACGAAAATCGAGTTCGCAGCAATCTGGGTCACCCCCGGGGGTTCGCCTCCCCCCGTGCATGGCCCAACCTCGACGTCGCAGGCGAAGAGGCCGGCGGGCTGGGGGCTCAGCTCCGGGAAGGTTGCGTCGACGTAGAAGACGCGTGTCCCGTCCTCGGACACGCCAGCGAAAGTGTTGGGAGCATCGGCGATCTCGGTCGTCTCACCGCCCCGTCGCAGGTACAGCGACCCGCCTACCCTGAAGACCACGGCGGCGCCGTCTTCGGTGGCGGCCACGTAGGTGGCGTCTTCACCCGCGGCGAAGGGCGTGCCGTCGGGCCTTATCGAGACCACCTCTGCTACCGGCTCGCCAGCAGCGCGGTCATAGATCGCCATCGTGCCTTCCGGGGGTGCAGCCGACTCCAGGCGTTCGTCGGAAAAGAAGATCAGGTGTGATCCTCCGGGATTGACATAGCGGCTCGCCGCGTTCGGATCGGTGCCGAGGCTGCCGCAGCCGATCAGCTCGAACCGATCTTGCTGCGGCACCGGATTGCATTTGGGGTGGGCGACGCCGCTGGGGGTCCGAAGGTACTCCCCTGCGGGAAGGGTCCCAGGGAGAGCTTCGCTTGCCCCGCCAATCTCATAGAGCCAGTAACGCTGGTCGGAGGCGACACCGTGCTGTTGTCCGGTTCCGTCGACACCGATCTGGGAGTAGGTGGGGCTGATCAGCTCAGTCGTCCAACCCGCAGGCGGATGCCCCCCCGCGGCGCGAGCGGCGCGATAGCCGTCGGTCGCGCCGCTACCTTCGAAGCCCGGCAATGTGCTGTTGAAGAAGGCAACGCTTTCGCCTGCTCCTGCTCCGCGCGGCGCTACGAGCCAGTTATTGAACTCCTGGCCCGCACTGCCGGGGGCGGCGGCACCCGGAACATCCCCTCGGGTTTCCGGCGGAGTGACGAGCTCGTAGGCCCGGCAGTCGGGCAGGCCAGCAGAGAGACCAATACGGAACTGGGTGTTTGAGCAGGACGAGGACTCAGACCTTTCCAGAGTTTCGAAGGTCTGGTCCGGTCCTTCCACCGTTTTTACTTCGTTCTCGACCAGGATCCGGAAGTGGTACTCGGTTCCTTCAGCTAGACCCGTCAGACTAACTTTCACCTGAACGGGACCATCACCAGCCGGGATCTCGAAAGTGGGCGTGCTCTGGCCGTACGCTTCACTCGTGCCATAAACGAAGCGGTACTCGGTCGCCAAGCCGGATGGATCGATCGCAGCGTTGAGGATCGCTTCGTCGTAGAGCACCGGCAGCGCTTTGCTCGTTGAGAGCAAAGGGGGCCCGAACAGCCATGCTTTGCCCTCGGCTGTCCCGTATTTGTTGGCGGCGACGAGGCGGAAACGGTACCTGCCTTCGGGGTCGAGCCCGCTGATCTCGGCGTGCACCGAGACCGGGCTCGTGCCTTTGCCGATCTCTCCAGAACTCTCGATGCACGGCACGGAGATTGCGCCGGTGAAGATTTTGCCGTTCACGAGGTACTGGGCCTCAGTCAGGTACTCGAAATGGCAATCTTCGACCTCGAATCCGCGTGGATCGACGGTCCCGTTGAGAGTTGCCTCGCCAGTGCCGATACCGTCCGCGGTACCGGTCGTGGCGATCGGTGGCTCCCCATAGGAGAGCGGTCCAAACGCGGTGAGGTCGAACGAATCGGGAGCGGTGTCGTCGAAGGCGATGTATACGTTGCCGCTCGCGACGCCGTCAGAGTTGTCTATCGCTATGCCGGAGCCGCGCACCAGGCTGGTGAAGCTGCCGAACTGCGCAACGAACGCGCCCGATGCGTCGTACTCTTCGGCCGTGTTGCGGTTGCTTTTAAAGGCGAGCACGTGGCCGTTGGACTGGTCCACCGCGAGCACGCCGGGAGATCCGCTGAACGGCCCCTGCGGGCTGCCGGCGCCAGTGATTCTGGCGAGCACTTCGGTGCCGGTGGGATCGATGACTAGGATCCTCCCGAACTGTTCGGAGACGTAGACGTTGCCAGTCGGCCCATGGACGGCGACATCGGCCGGCAGCGTGACGCTGAGGCCGCAGGCGAAGCATGGATCCAGGGTCGGCGAGCCTTCGGCAGCCGATCCAAGCTCGAGAAGCCGTCCGCCTGTCTCAGCGACGAAGACGTGGTCGTTGGCAAGATTTAGGCCGATCGCGGAGAGTTCGGTACCTGGCGGCGTGAAGCTGTTCCCTGTGGCAACCGTAACCGGGCCGCCGTATTGAGTGCCGTCGCCAGGCGGGAAGGACGCCGGGGTGTAGTACTTCACTTTGTACTGCGAGGGATCCGGGAGACCATTCCCTTCCACCAGGACGTAGACCCTGCCGGAGGAATCGACGGCGAGATCCGCGGCGGGTTCGGTAGTGGAAATCCCTTTCCCTTCCGGCCCCACCAGGATCTCTTTGCCGTTTGGGCGAAAGATGCGAACCGCGGGGCCGACGGCAACGTAGATGTTGCCCTGTGAATCGGTGGCAACTGCCCTGGCGGTGGCGAGCCCTTTCTTGGACTGAGGCTCGCCGAGCGGGGGTCGGCTCGGGGCGGGCAGGGGCTCGAAGGCGAATAGCCCAGCCCCTGGTCCAGCGCCGGCGGTGACGTAGATCCGACCGTCGTTCACACCGCCGGAACGATCTATCGCCAAGCCGGTGGGTTCGGCGTCGGAGAAGCCTTCCTCGACGACCTGGTCGAGGAACTCGCCGTTCGCCTCGAGCTCGTCCACCGCGTCGTGCGCAGCGTCGTAGACGAGCAGGTGGCCGGCCGTGCAGGCCTGGTCGGCGATGGATGCACATTTGTTCTGATCGCTCCTATTGCCTGGATCGACGGCAAGATAGGCGCCCACCGGCCCGAACCCGAATTCTTGATCAGGCGTGTCGGGGTCGCGATCGTGGTCTACCCCGTCGATCGTCCGGCGCAGTTTCAGGCTCGCGATGTCGGGGCCGGCGAATACCTTGACCTCGTCTGTGGCGGTGTCCGCGGCGAAGACATAGCGATCGGCTTGCTCACTGGAGACACGGTAGGTGTATGCCGCGACCCCCGTAGCGTCCGTAAGAGCTCCGCCAGAACCGATGGCTGCGACGAAACCGCCATCGGTTTCGCTATGGGAGATCGTTCCCCCGGCCAGGCCGCTCTCATCGAATTCGATCGGGGGAACGTCGGTCAGGCCGAGGGCGCCGGTGAACGTGATGAGGTGGTCCGTGGGCTGGAAGTTCCCGGTGCTGATCGAGACCCCGCCCTCGCCAATAGCGGGCAGAGACTCGAGCGCCTCTTGCACCGCCGCATGATCGGCGTCGAAGGGAATCGACCCGGTGGTCTGCCCTTCGAAGGTGAGGGTGTAGGTACCGCCTGCGGCGCTGACCTGGATTCTCTGAGTCTCGTTCCTGTAGGCATCGATGTGGTCGCCCTTCGCTATGTACAGCGAGTTGTCCCTGCCGATGACGAAGTCCGAGTTGGTCAACAGGAGGGCCGAGTCGATCGCGATGCCCTCGGCTTCGCCGCTTGCGTCAATCGCTTCTGGCGCACCATAGGAAGGCGTGCCGGCGAAGGGGAACTCGCTGGGGACATAGCGGACTACGTCGCCGGTCCCCTTCTCCGCTACGAAGATGACGCCGTGGCTGTCCACGGCAAGACCGCAAGGAACGTTTACGTTCGGGATCGAGGTGAGGTGACTTCCGGACGGGTCGAACACCTCGATTTTCGATTCCCCGGCATTGGATGCGTATATGTCGCCCTCGGAGTCGACGGCTGTGCCACAGGCGCGGTCGAGAGGGAAGCCGCCGATGGGATCGGGCTCGGGAGGATGCACTGGGGGTCCCGCCTGCACGAGCGATGCGAAGGCGAGCAGCGAGAGCGCAAGCGCGACCGGCAGGGCTCGGCCAAAATGCCGGGGAAGGGCCCGAACAGCCTGCGCGGCAGTTCGGGCCCCTTTTCGATCGAACTTGCGGCTCATCTCCCTCTCAGGTTGCCTCTGACGCTATGGAGCCAGAGGGGCGGTCACCGCGAACGTACCCCCATAGGGAGCTCCTCCGGCCGCTGGACTGGAGACCAGGGCACCCGCGGTTGAGGCTCCGAACCCTCCGGTCGCCTTGGAGATCAAGGGGTTCTGTTCGAGTTCCAGTTCGTCGGTGCCGACGAACACACAGAGATACCCAGGCTGCGCCTCCGGGTTGGCTGCGCTTGCCGCACCGGGGTGGCCAGCGTCTTCGCATTCGGCAGGCGGGGTTCCACTCAGTTTGATGCCTTTGACATGGGCAGCGTCGAGCTCGGCTGCTAGCGGAATTGAGAACGAGACCGGCGCCATGAAGAAGCTTTCTCCGGAGAGCCCACCGAAGGTCCCAGTCTCCGTCTCACCGGGTGGCAGTGTTCCACCCGCGGTCCACGGCGAGCCGTCGGCGCCGTCTTTGCCGTTTGCGCCGGCTGAACCCGTGTCTCCCTTTGGGCCAGCGGGTCCTTGAGGGCCTGCTGGGCCAGCGGGTCCTGTGGGTCCTTTTGGACCTCTCGGGCCGCGCGGTCCCTTTTTTGCTTTGGCGGCCGAGGCGGCCGGCCCCATATCGCCGTCGGAGGCGGCATACGCGCCGCCGAACATGGCGAAGACGAGGGCAATCACTGAGATGACGCCCGGGATCCCAAGGCGATTTCTAAGAATCGAGAACATCGGCTTTCCTCCCATGTAGTGCCGGCGCCCCTAGCAGAACAAAAGCCGCGTCAACTCCGACGCGCCTCAGCCCCACTCGTACTCCTATTCCCTGGCACCAGCATGTTCCGCTGACAAAGAGAAGCTTAGGGTACTGTTTCGTACTTGTCAAGGATCTAGCACGTTCCCTAACTAGACACGCCTGCCCCGATCCCGGGACAGGCGTGCTAGGTGGCATAGCCCTCTAGGGTCCTAGGAGACTATGTACTGATGTTCTAACCCTTCGTATGAGGCCGTCCAGAAGGATTTTTCGGGGCAGAAGGCACCCGAGACATTCGGGACTTCCAGTTCTTTAGCAATGAACCTGCCATGACCCGCGGCCGCAGTGTGTAACGCACCTTCGACCGAGAATCCTTTGACGCTTGCTCCGCCATAGACACAGTGAAGATCGATAAACAGGTCACAGAACACTAATACTTGAGTGTTTAACGCTTCGGCTGTACCTAAGTTTAAGGCGGTCTTTAATACGTCTATTAATCCGGGTTTAAGAGTGGTCACAGTGCAGTTATTGTGCGCTGCGTTAGTACCACAGTTGTTCCAGAGGACTTGGGTCAGTGTGACACCCTGCGGTTTACCTAATGGCTCGGGGGTCCCTTGCACTAACGACGATAAGCATAAGACGGTAGCGATGGACGTTTTCAGGCTCGTGATGCCTGCAACCATGTGAACGGATGTCGCCAGATTGTTTGCCGCACATGGCTCCTGGTGGACTTTACATAGCGCCGTACTCTGGTTCGCAGATGCCGACGAAGCACCTAGGAACGCCATTGCGGCAACCACCGTAAGTCCGGCGAGGCCGAACATCTTGATGAGTCTCACTTGAGCATCTCCTTTTCCCGCGCAGCCGAAGGCCGCCCGGAGTCGGTTACTGGTTTGAATTACGACTAGCGTCGGGACTACCCCTGCACAGGAGGCGTTGTCCCTTCGCAACCCCGCTTACGCGGGACTGCAGCTACATATAACACAAGATGATGGAGTGATCAAGAAGATTTTAGGTAATCGATTTCTGCCTGCTAATTCGCCCTTTGATGCTCAAAGCGAGCATCAACAGATATCCAAGGGAGGTGCAGTTTCTCGGGCCAGATAGCGGGTAGATCATTCTTACTTGTTTGTCCTGAATCGATCAGCAGCTGCTCGGCGATGTGAGGCGCGAAGGGGGCGAGGACCCGCGCTAGCAGCAGCAGCGCAGCAACCTGCGCCTCGGCGTCGGCGCGGCTGAGCTCGCCGCGGCGCTGGATCACGCGCTTCTCAAAGTCTTGGATGCGCTCGAAGAGGCGGGTCACGTTGCGGATCGCCTTGTGCATCTGCAGCTGCTCGAGATCGGTGGTGATCCGGGCTAGACCGTTGTCGCCCCACTTGCATAGCCGCTCACGCATGAACGCCGTGTCCGCGGCCGCCTCCTCATCCTGGGAAGCCTCTGCCGCTCTCGCGAAGCGCTCGTGGGAGTAGTCCCAGACGCTACTGAGGAAGCGGCTAGCGAAGCGCAGGGCCCCGTCGTTCCAGTTGAGCGTCTTGGCGGGGCCTGCGGCATAGAGGACGGCGAGGCGGACGGTGTCGGCGCCGTAACGCGCAACCAGCTCATCGGGATCCACCACGTTGCCGAGGTGCTTGCTCATCTTGCGGCCGTCGGCGATCACCATCTCGTGGAAAAGGCAGCCGGCGAAGGGCTCCCCCTCCTCGAGGAAGGACAACGGGCCGATATCGCGCAGCGCCTTGGTGACGACACGCTGGTCGAAGACAAAATTGCCGCTGTCGGCGCCGGCGACAAGACGCTCGGCGGGCAGCCAGTGGCGCAAGTCCGGATGGGTGAACATCTCCGCTGCGCGGGCCTCCGGCGGAACCACCGCCGGGATCCACAGCCAGAGGGCGTCGAAGTGGCAGTCAAGCGTGTCGGTCTCTCGCTTGGCGGGCGCGTCGCAACGGGGACAGGGCACATCGACGAAGCCGGTGTTCTCCGCCAGCGGGTTGCCCTCGGCGCTCGGCTGGACGTCGCGGGGCAGCACGACCGGCAGGTCCTCCTCGGGAACCGGCACGGCGCCGCAGCCCTGGCAATGGATCACCGGGATCGGCGTGCCCCAGAAGCGCTGGCGGGAGATCGAGAAGTCAGCGGCGCGGTAGCGGGTAGTCGTACGGAGCAGAGGCTCGATCCCAGACTCCCCGCTGGGTGAACCCTCGCCATCCCCCACCCGCGGCGCCCGCGCGGCGATCGTCGCGTCTGCCTCGTCGACGTCAGGGATGCCCAGCACAGCAGTGGGGCCGAAGCGCGCATCGACCAGCGGCGAGACGAGTACGGGGAGCTTCCCCCCGCCCCACGGCGCAGCAACAGCGGCGCCGGTGTCGACGAGTGGCACCGACTTTGCGTCCCGCGCGCTGCGCTCCCAACCCCCCGAGCGCAGCTCCTCGAGCTGCTTCCGCACGTCCGGCTTGGTCGCCCAGCGCTCGAGGTCGGGGTGGCGGGCCGAGAGCATGACGAAACGCGCCCCTGCGACCGCATCCACATGGGGAGTGAAGGCGACCAGCTCCTCCCCACCCTCTACCGGCAGCCCCACCTCGACCCCATCGCTGCGCCCGAGGATGTCGCGCTGCGTGGCAAGCGAGATCTCGTCCCACTCCTGCTCCAGGTCGGCGAGGCGTCGGTCGTTCTCCTCCAGATAGGGGGTTAGCCGCAAGAACCATGTAGGACGGCGGATCAGGCGGACCTCGTTGTGGCAGCGCCAGCAGCGCCCGTCCTCGACCTGAATCGCAGCGAGGGTAGTACGGCAGTGGTCGCACCAGTCGACGGTCGCCTCGGCGCGGTAAATCAGCCCTGCGTCGAGCAGAGTCAGGAAGAGCCACTGCGACCAGCGGTACTGCCCCTCGTCGGAGCTGTAGAAGGCGCGATCGTAGTCGAAGGAGAAGCCGAGACGCTTCATCTGAGCGAGCATCCGCTCGCCGCAGCGCTCGACCCAGTCAGCCGGCGGCACCTTGCGCTCGATCGCCGCGATCTCGGCCGGCAGGCCGAAGGCGTCGAAGCCGAAGCCGAAGAGGACGGCGTCGCCGCGAGCGCGCAGGAAGCGGGCGTAGGCGTCGCCGATGGCGTAGTCGCGCACGTGCCCCATGTGCAGGTTGCCCGACGTGAAGGGGCTCGAGGGCTTGACATAGGAGCGGCGCTGTCCCTCGGCCGGATCTGGCGTCGCGAATGCATCGCGCTCCGCCCAAGCGGCCTGGCGCCCCTGCTCGACTGCCGCCGAGTCGTATTTCGGTATCGCGTTGCTCATAAAAATTTGACCAAATAGCGGCAGACGCGTATCGTTCCCAGGCTGAGTCTACATTTGGTGCCTTTTCAGCGCCGATTGTGTGACGGAAGTGAAGCCAGGGTCAAAAAAGGGGTGCTTTCGCCCCCGTCTTGTCCGGGGGCATTCCTAGCTTCAGAAGACCGAGACAAATCGGCCCCGGCAGCGCTGCCACGCGCCGGGGCCAGCCGAGACCTGAATGGAGGTCCCAACATGACAGAGAATAGAGGGGTCGCGCTGCTAGTCGACGGCCGTCTGGACGAGCAGCTCGTCGAGCGAGCCTTCGAGGCCGCGGCTGACGGGGCTTATGACCAGCGGATCCGCAATACCTTGGAAGCCGCCATAGACGCTGCCGAAGCGGATCCAGAGCGAGCCCTCGAGGCTCTTTGGATGCTCCGCCAGGACGACGAGACGGTCGATCGCCTGGTGCTTTGCATGGACTGCCCGCCCGAGCGCGCCACGCTGGCGCTGGGCGCCGCTTTCCAGATAGCTCATGCCGAGCTCACCAGCGCCGAGCCCGACCTGCGCAGCCGCATTCCCGAGCTGCTGCGGTGGCTGAAGGTAACCTGGTAAGAAGTCGCGAGCGTCAGAAACCTGACGCTCGCGACTCAACCGACTTAGGGGTTTTCCGCGTCTACTTTTTTCAGCGCAATTGCAGTCGCGACATGATTAGTGGTTTTAAGGATCGTGGTGTTTTTCCCAGCCGCCGACGGCAGTCCGGAGGAGGCGCTCACGATCGGGTCGAGCAGGAACGAGAAGATCCCGCCGCAACCATTCGTTTTCGGCGCCGCCCAGGCGTTGTCGACGATTTCGCTGTTGCTGAGCTTCAGTATCCGGCCACCTTCGAGGAATTCCACTTCACCTGGTTTGCCGCTGATCGATGTGTTAGGTGGCGGTGGGCTGGTGACACCGGATGTCAGGTTCCACCAGATCGGCGCGCTTTCGGAGCCAACGTAGCAGTTGCTGCCCAGGAACGGGTTTTCGAGCCGCACCTTGACTGGCAGTTTCAGCGCCACGCCTTCGCCTTCGGCAAGATGGCTTTCGCTGATTCGGATCTCACTAGCCGGGCGAGCCAGTTCGAGGATGGAGTTGACACCCGTCACACCATTTTCGAAGGTCGCTTGACAAGCGAGCCGCAAGAGGAAATTGGAGATTTCCGGACAGTTCACCAGCCCCGCGAGCCCACCGGGTATGGGCTGTGGCGCTTTCGAAAGCGTCACACCGTTGGTGGCTGCGAAGAATTTGGAGAATTCTTCTTCGTTCGCTTTGCTGTAGCCACCCTGCAGGGTCACCGAGTTGACGATAGGCACTTTCTTGCTGCCCATCGTAACGCTGCCGCCGGTGTTAAGCGAATGGAGGCATCTGTTGACTTCCGCATTGTTGAAGGGGCAAAACTGGAACCTAGTGAACTCACCCACAAGTTTCGCGGACGCGCTGCCCGTGAACGCGAGTGTCACGAGCGCTGCAGCGAGCATCACCGCCCCCACTGTCTTCATTCCTCTACGCATTATTAATGCTCCTTAGCTCTTGTTAATTGGAATCGTGCTTAGAAGGCTTCCAAGCAGTGGGTCGCGTCGCCCTATGACAAGCCCGCCAGCATGCAACGCAGCGATTCGCCACCTAGAGCAAGGCTTTCCTCCCCTTGCTACCTACGGCCTCCCTGCAACGCCGAAGCGCTACACGGCACGATGTCAGCATCCTCGCCCTTCAGCGAGCAGTCAAGCGCTCGGCGCAAATGTTTTTTAGCTTGGAAATGGCGGCGGGCCTCTCGAAGATCGAAGACTTCTATTCCGCGCTCCATTTCAAACCTATGTGGCTACCGCCAAGTCGCAAGATCCAATCGCGGCTAAAAATGTCCCTTGGTTAGCTCCATAATTGATTGGTATTTGAGATTTGCGCTTCCCGGCAGAACACATTCGGTGTGGTTTTAAATTTTGGCGATCGTTAATCCCAAGAGGCTGGTGCCGTTCTTGTCGATCGGGCTCGCCTGCTCGCGGGCCGGCAGTCGGGAGGCTGAGGCCCGGGCCTTCGCCGGTGGGGTCCGGGCGGGAGGAAGAGCGTGGTGAAGATTTGCGGGGCCCGCGACCCCGACTGGCGCGCGTCTGGGTTTTTGGCGATGGCGCGGAAGAAATAGGTGATGGCGGGACACAACCTTCAATCGGCTGCCGGGTTGGCGTCCGGCGGAGTCTCGAGGCCTGCGTACAGGGTCGTTTTATCCAAACGAATCTTGGGGAACGAAGGTTTGCAGGATGACGGGGGAAGTGCGAGGCAGGAGAAGCTCCTCGGCGCGATGAGGAAGCCGCCGGCCGTCCAGCGACCTGTGGCTTCCTCTTTTAGTGCCCCGCTCATGCTCTCTCCCTTTGTTCTTCGCCTTGATGCTTCCCCTTTGCTCGTTTCCCTGTGTGCTTGTCCCTAGCCCCGCATGACCCGAAACCGCCGTGACGGTCTCGGGTCGGGGGTCGCTTCTTGGCGCTTGCCTCTGTTTGGGCTTATGGCAATGCGGTGCTTTAGTGGATTGCCCACCACTCTTCACTTGCACTTTCAATTCTCACTTCGGCATCCAGGTGTGCTTCGTTCGCGCCATAATTAATTTTGCAACCAAATAAGGTTAACATTCCTGTGGTTTTGGTATCATGAAAAGGTGCATAGTTTAAGTTATCAACCTTTGCCACAAAGCAGCCTTTGACTTTTGCGGTTTCGGGCAACGCGCATTCAGTGTTGTTTGTCACCGTCGCGAATGTTAATAAATCTTCGGGCGTGAATAATATGTATGGTTCGCCCGTGCCGGTACCGTGCTGGGATTGCGATAACGCCGTATTGCCTGAGTGTAAGACGACTAAGGCTTTAAATTTATGCGTGATGTGGGGGATTGTGCACACAGCACCAGTTAAGGCTCCGCCACTCACACCTTGTGTTAAGCAGTTTTCTAATAAAATTGTAAGAGTACCCGTGCCGGTCTCAGACAGAGAACCTGTAATGGTCACTGTGTGACAGAAAATCTCCATGTTTAGGCCTAAGACCAAGAGCTTGTTCGTTAAGGTGTTCAGCGCTGTTCCTGTAAGTGGGAAAGTGCCGAATCCGGTTAATAACGCTGTCTTTTCTGGGTTTAACACTAAGAGAGTCCCGCTCCCCTGCGCCCCGCTGGCGGCAAACGCCATCAGTCCCAGCGCGGCAAGCATCGAGACCCCAAGAGCCCTGAGCCCTCGCTTTCGGTGGTTCATGAGTGTTCCTCCTCGGTAGGCGGCGCCGCCAGTCGCCGGTGCGAGTTTCGAGCATTACCTATGCGATGACTGGACTGTCAAGCACTCAGCCCAGATGTTTTCTAGCTTGCCGAAGAAGGGCTGTAATAACAAAGCCCCCGCAGGCCTCACGGCCTGCGGGGGCTTGACGGGACTAGATGCTGCCTACGGGTTTTCCGCGTCCACTTTGCGCAGCGCCAGGGTGGTGGCGTTGTGGATCGTGTTTTCGAGGATCGCGGTGTTTTCGGGGTCAGGCAGGCCCGATGCGGCGTTGATCACTGGGTCGATCAGGGCAGAGAGGAGAATCCCTCCGCAGCCTTTTGCTGCCGGAGCGGCCCAAGCGTCATCGAAGATGACGTTGTTGGACAGTTTGAGGATCCGGCCTTCCTCGAGGAATTCGACTTCGCCGGGTTTGCCTGTGGGGGCTTCGCTCGTCAGTTCCCACCAGACAGGCGCTTTTTCGGAGCCGATGTAGCAGTTGGAACCGAGGAGCGGGTTGTCAAGGCGGATCTTGACCGGCAGTTTCAGCCCCAGGCCGATCCCTTCGGCGATGTGGCTTTCAGAGATTTTGATCTCATTCGCCGGCCTTGCCAGTTCGAGGATCGCGTTGACGCCGGTGAGGCCGTTTTCGGCGGCCAGTTTGACCAGGGCGGCGATCAGCGGTGGCGAGTTTTCAGGCGGCACCAGGCCGAGCAGGCCGCCGGGGACCGGCTGCGGCACTTTCTCCAGCGTTTCGCCGTTGGTGGCGGCGAAGAACGGCTGGAATTCTTCTTCGTCGACCGGACCGAGGCCGCCCTGCAGGGTGACCGGGTTGACGATCGGCGATTTCTTCGAGCCGAGTACGACTTCGCCGCCTTCGGTGACCGCGTGGGTGCAGCGCCTCACTTCCAGGTTCTGGAAGGGGCAGAACTGGAAGCGTTCGAACTCGCCTACCAGTTTCGCCGAGGCACTACCAGCGAGAGCGAGCGTGGTGAGCAGCGCGGCTAGGAGCGCGGTGCCCATCACCCCCACCTTGATTCGTTGCTTTCGCATTGTCAGCATTGCTCCTTTGTTTTGGTTGTAAGTGACTGGCTTGCTGCTGGTGTAAGTCTTTGCTTAGCCCCTCGCGTAGGCGACCGCCAGGATGCCCACGTTTCGCGAGAGGTCTTGGACCTGCTGGCGCAGGGCGCGCGGGTCAAAGCCAGGGCTGGCCCCTAGGCGCTCGGGTATGGCGTAGAGGGCGAAGAAGTAGGTTTCAGCTTGACCTGGGGGCGGGCAGACCGAGTAGCCGCGCTTGCCGAAGCTGTTTTGCCCGGTTACCGCGCCCTTGGGCAGGCGGGCTGCCTCGATGCCTTCGAGCGAGGGATCGATGCCTGCCAGTGCCCAGTCGAAGAAAAGTTTGCCCCCGACCGGCGCCAGCGCCATCGCAAAGAGGACGAGCTCCTCGGTTCCCTCAGGGAGGCCCTGCCAGCGCAGCGCCGGCCAGCTGTCCTTGCCCTCACAGGTATAGGCGGCGGGGAGCTCTGCGGGGCCGTTTGCGACCGGCAGGACGGCAGGACTCTCGAGCGCGATGCTGGCGAGCTTTGCTTTCTCTCTTTGCTCAGGGGTGATGCCCGGCTCGCGCGGGCCTTTGGGGGGTGCGATCGCGGTGGCCTGCTTGCCCCCTCCCCCGCCTTCTGTCGCGGCAGTGGCGCTCTGGCCCTGGGTCACAGCGCCACTACGATCGGATTTCGATCCGGCGGAGGAGTTACTCGGCGAGGACTGGGGGGCGGTTGCCGCAGCGCGCTCGGCGCCGGCCTGCGCGACCTCGCCGCTTGAATCGGAGCCCTCATCGCCCCCGCATCCGGCGAGGGCAAGTGCGAGGGCAACCGCGAGCGCCAGGATTCCCCTGGCGCTCGCGGCCTTCCTCAAGGGCGCTAGGAGACAGTCAGCGCCTTTTCCCTGTTCCATTCGAATGCTTCAGTCGGGAAGACGCCCTGCCATTCGACCGAGGACCCCAGTGCCGACAGTTTGGTCGCTGTCGTTTTGAAGGTCGTCGCGTTGAAGGTGGCGCTTTCGGTTGTGTTGTTGATCTGGCCGCCGGCCGTTCCCGTGACTTTGGCCAGGACTTCGCTCAGCGCGCATTCTTCACCGCCATAGAGGATGCCGACCTTGACACCTTCGATGATGATGTAGGGGGTGGTGCTGATCGTGGTCAGTTTCGATTTCCACGGCAGCGTTTCTGCCGCGATCGATTCGACCGTGCATGCTTCTGAGTTGGTGCCGCAATCATAGAGGGGCAGTTCGTTGACTGACCCGATGCCGGTTCCGGCACTGTTGGAGATACTTACCTTGTAGAGGAAATTCTCACAATCGGTGGTCAAGCCCGGCACGGTGAGGAAGCTGTCTTCCGCACCGCCCAGGATCGTTTCTGATCCAGTTAGTTCTTTTCCTTCGAACTTCCAGACGGGGGCAGCGCCAGCGCTGCCCGCGAACACGGCGCAGATCACGAGCGCCGCGAGCGCACCCCGTCCGAAGATGGCTGTTGCCTTCATCTTCATCTCTCAATCATCTCCTTGATCGGGGTTCGCCTATGGGTTTTCAGAGTCGACTTTTTTCAGCGCGACAGCGGTGGCGACGCTGACCGTGTTTTTCAGGATCGCCGTGTTTTTGCCCGCTGCCGAGGGCAGGCCGACCTGCGAGTTGATGACCGGGTTGACGAGGAAAGAGAGGATCCCCCCGCAGCCGCTCGCGCTCGGCGCCGACCAGGAATTGTCGACGAGTTCGCTGTTGCTGAGGACCAGGATCCGGCCGCCTTCGAGGAAGGAGACTTCGCCCGGTTTACCCGAGATCGATTTATTCGGTTCGGGCGGGCTGGTCACGCCCGAGGTCAGGTTCCAGGAGATCGGCGAGCTGCTCGAGCCGACGAAGCAGTTTTTGCCCAGGAACGGGTTTTCCAGGTGGACCTTGACCGGCAGTTTCAGCGCGATGCCTTCGCCTTCGGCGAGATGGCTTTCTGAGAGCCTGATGTCGGTTGCCGGTTTTGCCAGTTCGAGCGTCGAGGTGACGCCGGTGAGGCTGTTTTCGAAGAAGAATTTCGAAAGCAGTTTGACCAGCGTTGGCGATTTTTCGGGCGGCACGATGCCGAGCAGGCCGCCGGGGACGTTCTGGGCGGCTTTGGAGAGCGTGACGCCGTTGGTCGCGGCGAAGAATTTCGAGAATTCATCTTCGCCCGCTTTGCTGTAGCCGCCTTGGATGGTGACCGATTTTTCGATCGTCACCGTCTTGTTGCCGAGGACTACCGTGCCGCCGTTGTTGACCGAGTGCATGCAGCGGTTGACTTCGGCGTTGGTAAAGGGACAGAACTGGAATTTGGTGAATTCGCCTACCAGTTTCGCGGAAGCGCTGCCCGCGAGGGCGAGCGTGGCAAGCGCCGCGGCGAGCATCGCCGTGCACACCACCCCCGCTGTACTGCTTTGCTTTCTCATCTCCTTGCTCCAATCTTTGATGGGGCTGGTTCTCGATGGGACTGGGAAAAGCT
>CAWBIJ010000001.1:0-296274 GCA_963788975.1 uncultured Solirubrobacterales bacterium | reverse complement strand
AATCAGCGATCTCCCCGACCCAGTCGAGGAGCTTTGCGTGCGTGGTCGGCGCGTTGGCCGTCGTCGTTTGGCTCATCGGCGTCACTTTACTTATCGAACCTGAGGTCGGGCTTCGCCTGCCTGGAGCGAGACTCGCTAGTGCGACCGGGTGGCGAAGATGAGCGTGTAGGTGGCGGCATTCGAGCCTGCGCCGAGGGGGTCGCCGCGAGCCACGCCGACGCCGAAGTCCCGCAGGCCGCTATCGAGAATGTTGTACCTGTGGGGCGGGCTCCCCATCCACGTGCGGACGATGGCGATGGGCGAGCCGTACCTGCGGCCCTCGCCAGCGCCGATGTTCTCCGCGACCCGGAAGCTCGACGCGCTTGCCAGGTACCCGGACCGCGCAACCCGGGACGTGACTGTGCTGCCCCCCGCATAGTGGGAGAAGCTACGGCTCCTAACCATGCTGGCGGAGTGCGCGCTCGCCGACTGCCGCAGGTCATCATTGAACGCGAGCGGACGGATCCTGTTTCGCTCGCGGATCTGGTTGACCAGGCAGAGGACCGAGGTGCGGAGCTCGTGGTCGGTGGCCGCGCGCGGTGGCTGCCCGTACCAGCCACAGCGCGGCGTGTCGCCCCACCCGGTCCCGGGCGAAAGGGCGAAGATGGCGATGGCCATCAAGGCAACGCTGCACAGGGCTGTGTAGATCTTCCTCATTCTCAAGACTGCGCCTTCCCAGGCTCGAGGCTGACCAGTTGGACATCGGCGTCCTCGTTGAGGACCTTGAGCGTTGCCGTTTCCTCATCGCCGCCGGCCAAGCTCACTGTGCACTCGAAGGTGGCGCCTTTCTCGACCTCGACGTCAGCCGGGCAGTCGACGGCAGTCACTTTCAGCTCGGTGGAGCGCCGCAGGCTCTGCTCGATCGTCGCCTCGGCCTTGACGTCATCGATAACGGTCTCCCCGCAACCGGCTGCGAAGACGGCAGCGAAAACCGCCAGGGCGATCGCCGAGCTCCTCCCGATGCTCATCTGTCCCCCTCTATTGAGAATCGCGCGGCAGGATAACTCAGCTGGAGGTCGGTCTACACTCCGCCCGATGAAGATCGGGATCGTTGGGCTCGGCTACGTTGGGCTCCCGCTTGCCGTTTCCTTCGCCGAAGCAGGACACGAGGTCGTCGGCCTCGACACCGACGCCGGCAAGGTCGAAGCCCTCCGCGGTGGGCGCAGCCACGTCGAGGACGTCCCAGACGACGCCCTGGCCAGGTTGGACCGCCTCCACGCAACCTCGGACCACGCGCAGCTCGAATCGTGCGAAGCGGTCATTGTCTGCGTGCCGACGCCGCTGACCGGCTCGCGCGAACCGGATCTCACCTATTTGACCGACTCGGCGACGGCGCTGACCAGGTCCCTGCAGCCGGGACAGCTGGTGGTGCTGGAGTCGACGACCTATCCCGGTACGACCCGCGAACGGCTGTTGCCAATCCTCGAGGAGTCGGGGATGGCCGCAGGCCGCGACTTCCACCTCGCCTTCTCGCCAGAGCGGATCGACCCCGGCCGCACCGACTACACCGTGCGCACGACGCCGAAGCTGGTCGGCGGGATCACGCCAGCCTGCGCAGAGCGAGCGCGCGAGCTCTACTCGCTGATCTGCGACGAGGTCGTCGTCCTCTCCTCGCCGGAGGCAGCAGAGCTGTCGAAGCTGCTGGAGAACATCTTCCGCTCGGTCAACATCGCCCTCGTCAACGAGCTCTCGCAGCTCTGCGAGCGCCTCGGTATCGACGTCTGGGAGGTGATCGACGCCGCCTCCACCAAGCCCTTCGGCTTCATGCGCTTCGAGCCCGGGCCCGGTATGGGCGGCCACTGCCTCCCGGTCGATCCCTTCTACCTCGCATTCAAGGCGCGCGAGCACGACTTCTACCCCGAGTTCATCGAGCTGGCGGGCAAGATCAACCGCGCCCAGCCGGGCTACTGCGTCGAGCGAATCGGCCGCGCCCTCAATGACGCGGGCAAGTCGGTCAAGGGCTCGAAGATCCTCCTCCTGGGGGTTGGCTACAAGCCCGGCGTCGGTGACACGCGCGAGTCGCCGGCCTTGGAGATCATCGGGATGCTGCGGGAGTTGGGCGGTGAGATCTCCTACCACGACCCCTTCGTGCCCGACCTGCCGGAGCTCGGCCTCTCCTCCGCGGACCTCGACGAAGCGCTTCGCTCCACCGACCTGGTGGCGATCGTCACCGCGCACCCTGGCATCGACTACGAGCAGGTCGTCGTAACGGCGGCCCGAGTCGTCGACTTCCGCGGCGTCACGCGCGAGATCTCCGCCACGAATCTGATCCGGCTGTAGGGCTTGGCCGCCGCTTCCGCTCAGCAGCGACCCGACCGGGACGATGGAGTCCTCGAGACCCTGCTGGTCGTCGATGGGGGAGCGGTCGAGCTCGAGGCCCACCTCGCCAGACTCGCCGCCAGCCTGGCGACGCTCTTCCCCGACCGCTCCCCGCCTGACCTCGAGGGGGCTATCCAAGCCCGCGCGCAAAGCATCGAGCGGGGCAGCTTGCGGGTGAGGGTCGGCCCGGCCGGCCGGGCCGGGATCGAGGCCACGATCAAGGTCGCGGAGATCGAGTCGGAGCTCATCTTCCCCCCCGTCCCGCGCTCAGTTGCCGTCCACAGCCTCGTCTTGGCTGGTGGGCTCGGCGCCCACAAGTGGGCCGACCGCTCCCTGCTCGATCAAGCGCAGTCCGAGCTCGCCGGCGACGTCCTGCCGCTGATCGTAGAGTGGGACGGCACCGTGCTCGAGGCCTCGCGCGGCAACGTCTTCGCGGTGCGCGACGGCGTCCTGGTCACCCCTCCCGCCGACGGCCGCATCCTCCCCGGCATAGCCCGCGCCCGCGCGATCGAGGTGGCGAGCGCAGCCGGCCTCGAGGTTCGCGAGGGGACGCTCACCCGCGACGACTTACTCGGCGCGGACGAGGTCTTCTTGACCAGCTCGGTGCGCGGGGTTGAGCGGGTTCGCGCGCTGGACGAGACCGAGCTTCGCCCTCGGGGCGAGATCGGCCCGAGGATCGCAGCCGAGCTGCGGCGGAACTGGATCCAGGGTCCGGTTGGATAGGGTTCCGCGCCGCAATGCGCTTCTACGAGTACGAGGCACGCAAGATCGTCGAGCTGGCGGGCATCCCCGTCACCCAGTACGGCTTTTGCACAACCGCCGACGAGGCCCGCAAGGCCGCCGAGGAGATCGGCGGCCCGGTCGTGATCAAGTCGCAGGTGCTGAGCGGCGGGCGAATGAAGGCGGGCGGGGTCAAGTTCGCCGACACGCCGGACGAGGCTGCTGAGCACGCCGAGGCGATCCTGAAGCTGGAAATCAACGGCAACATGCCGCGCGGCGTCCTCGTCGACCCCAAGGCCGAGGTCAAGCAGGAGTACTACGCCGGCGTCGTCTGGGACGGGACCGAGAAGAAGCCGCTGATGCTGTTCAGCGACATGGGCGGCATCGACATCGAGGAGGTCGCCGAGCAGCATCCCGACCACGTCGGCAAAGGCCACGTCTCCAACCTGCTGCCGATCTCCGACTTCGAGGCCAAGCAGGTGGTCGCCGCCACCGGAGTGACCGGCTCGCAGTTGAACCGAGCGACCCCCGTGCTGGCCCGCCTCGCCCGGCTCTTCCGCGACAACGACATGACCCTGGCCGAGATCAACCCGCTGGCCGAGCTCAGCGACGGCAGCTTCGTCGCCCTCGATGCCCACATGGAGATGGAGAACGAGGCGGCCGGGCGCCAGAAGGGACTGCTGCGGAAGAAGCTGGAGATCGCCGAGGAGGACACTCGCGAGACCTATGAGCCCTCCGCCTTCGAGCGCAACGTGGCGGCGATCGACGCCGCCGACCACCGCGGCGTGATCCAGGGCAAGGACCACGGCTTCGAGGGTAACCTCGGCCTGGTGATCGGTGCCGGCGGCGGCTCGCTGACGCTTACCGACGCGGTGCGCAGTCAGGGCGGCAAGCCGGCCAACTACTCCGAGATCGGTGGCAATCCCTCGGTGGCGAAGGCCTGTGGCCTGGCCAAGGAGGTGCTGGAAAAGGACGGCGTCGAGAAGATCGCCGTGATGATGTCGATCGTCTCCAACACCCGGGTCGACATCGTCGCCCGCGGCGTGATCAAGGCCTGCCTGGAGCTGGGCAAGGACCCCGGCGAGACGATCGCGATCTTCCGCATCCCCGGCGCCTGGGAGGAGGAGGGCTTCAAGATCCTCGAGAAATACGGGGTCGAGTACTGCGACCGCTCCGTCTCGATGTGGGAGGCGGCTGGGCGCGCGGTGGCCAAGATCCAAGGAGCGCCAGCATGAGCATCCTACTCTCAAAAGAGACCACCTTCATCGTCCAGGGAATCACCGGCCGCGAGGCGGTCAACCTGACCCGCGAGTGCCTCGACTACGGCTCCAAGGTGGTCGGCGGCGTCACCCCGGGCCGCAAGGGCCGCGAGGTACACGGGGTGCCGGTCTTCGACACTGTCGCCCAGGCGGTCGAGAACCACGGCGGGCCGATCGACGGCTCGGTCGTCACCGTCCCTCCAGCCTTCACCAAGGACGCCGTGCTCGAGGCGATCGAGAACGGGATCAAGCTGATCGTGATCGTCACCGAGCGCATCCCGCGCCGCGACGTCGCCCAGATGGTCGAGCTGGCGAACCTGCGCGGGGCGCGGATCATCGGCCCCAACTGCCTCGGCCTGATCGTGCCTGAGATTTGCAAGATGGGCGGCATTGGCGGCCCGGCCAAAGACGCGGCCAAGGCCTACGCGCCCGGCCCGGTCGGGGTGATGAGCCGCTCGGGCGGGATGACGACGGAGATCTCCTCCTCGCTGACCCAGGCCGGCCTCGGCGTCTCGACCGCGATCTCGATCGGCGGCGACGCGATCATCGGCTCCGCCTATGCCGAGCTGATGCCCTACTTCGAGGCCGACGAGCAGACGCAGGCGATCGTCATCTACACCGAGCCCGGCGGCCGCATGGAGGCGCAGCTCTCCGAGTGGGTGCAGGAGAACAACAGCCGCCTGCCGATCGTCGCCTTCATGGCCGGCAAGTTCATGGACGACGAGGAGATGAAGGGGATGAGCTTCGGCCACGCCGGCACGATCGTCGAGGGCAAGGAGGACACGGCGACGGAGAAGATCGCCCGCCTCGAAGCCGCCGGCATCCGCGTCGTCGAGCGGATCGACGAGATCCCAGACGCGGTCAAGCAGAAGCTCGAGGTTCCCGCCTGATGGCCGAGACGCTGCACAAGATCTTCATCGACGTCGAGGTCGACGCCTCTGTCGCCGGCGACGCCGAGCTGGCGAAGAAGCTGGAGGAAGTCTGCCCGGTCGACATCTTCAAGGGGTCCGACTCGGGAGTCGAGATCGTCGAGGAGAACCTCGACGAGTGCGTCCTCTGCCGCCTCTGCATCGAAGCCGCCCCGGCGGGCACCGTGCACGTCAAGAAGCTCTACGACGGCACCGAGCTCTCCTAGCGCGCTCTCCGAAACGAATCCGCCCTGGCAGCTGTGTGCGGGTTGTCACTCGATGTTTGACATCAATCGGTGTCGGGGTAATCTCTACACGGATGCCTGCAGCGCTGTGGCGCGCGGGACATGCGATGCGCGGCCCTCAGGGCGCGCCTTCTCTGAGCTTCATCAACCAACGAAAGGTGATCCCAGTTGATCGATAAGCCACGCCGTGTCGCCGTCGTCGGTGGGAACCGGATTCCCTTCGCGCGCTCCAACTCGGTCTACTCGAGCGCCTCGAACCAGGACATGCTCACCGCTGCCCTCGACGGGCTGATCGACCGCTTCTCGCTCGACGGCGAGCGGCTCGGCGAGGTCGCCGGCGGTGCCGTGCTCAAGCACTCGCGCGACCGCGACCTGACTCGCGAGAGCGTGCTCGGCACCCGCCTCGCCCCCGAGACTCCCGCTTACGACGTCCAGCAGGCTTGCGGCACCGGCCTCGAGACAACGATCCTGGTCGCCAACAAGATCGCCCTAGGACAGATCGACGCCGGCATCGCCTGCGGTGCCGACACCACCTCGGACGCACCGATCGGGCTCAACGAGGACCTGCGCCGGGTGCTGCTCGACGTCAACCGCGAGAAGTCGACCGGCGGCCGGCTGAAGCAGTTGACGCGAGTGCGACCTGGGCACGTCGTGCCGGCAATTCCCCGCAACGAGGAGCCCCGCACCGGTAAGTCGATGGGCGAGCACTGCGCGATCATGGCCGCCGAGTGGGAGATCGGCCGCGAGGAGCAGGACGAGCTCGCGGCCGCCAGCCATCACAACTTGGCCGCCGCCTACGAGCGCGGCTTCATGGCGGACCTGATCACCCCCTACATCGGGCTCGAGCGCGACCAGAACCTGCGCCCCGACTCCTCAACCGAGAAGCTGGCCAAACTCGGCCCGGTCTTCGGCGGCGAGGAGGGAACGATGACCGCGGCCAACTCTACCCCGCTCAGCGACGGCGCCTCGGCGGTGCTGCTGGCCAGTGAGGAGTGGGCAAAGGAGCGCGGCCTGCCGATCCTTGCCTACTTCGTCGACGGCCAGACGGCGGCGATTGACCACGTCCACAAGCGCGAGGGACTGCTGATGGCTCCCGCCTATGCGATGCCGACGATGCTCGACCGCAACGGAATCACGCTGCAGGACTTCGACCTCTACGAGATCCACGAGGCCTTTGCCGCCCAGGTGCTCTGCACGCTGCGCGCCTGGGAGGACCCCGAGTTCTGCAAGGAGCGCCTCGGGCGCGCCAAAGCGCTCGGCTCAATCGACCGCGAGAAGCTCAACGTCAACGGCGGTTCGCTCGCCGCCGGCCACCCCTTCGCGGCGACTGGCGGGCGGATCGTCGCCAGCCTCGCCAAGACCCTCGACGAGCGCGGCTCCGGCCGCGGTGCGATCAGCATCTGCGCCGCCGGCGGCCAAGGCGTCGTCGCGATTCTCGAGAGCGCCGGTGGTCCCTCGTGAGTGACCGCTACGCGCAGCTCGTCAACGCCCCGGTGCTCGGCCAGGTCGCCAGCCAGCTCGGACTGCCGCGGCCGGCGACGCTGGAGCGTCGCCGCGCCGGCGGGTCTGTCGTTGGCGGCAAGGTGCTCTCGGGGGCGGCGCCAGGCGGTCGCCTCGATCGCCCGTTGAAGCGCGTCCTCGACAACATCGGCGTTGAAAGGGCCGGCGCCGAGGGCCCAGCCAAGGCACTCGTCTTCGACGCCTCGGGGATCTCGGACTCGACTGAGCTGGTCGAGCTGCAGCGCTTCTTCTATCCCGGCGTCGGCCGGCTCGCCCGCAACGGCCGCGTCGTCGTCCTCGGCACGCCGCCGGCGGAGGCCAGCTCGACCCGCGCGGCCACCGCCCAACGCGCCCTCGAGGGCTTCGTCCGCTCTCTCGGCAAGGAGGTCGGCGGGCGCGGCGCGACCGCGCAGCTCGTCCTCGTCCGCAAGGGCGGCGAGAAGCAGCTTGAGTCGACCCTGCGCTTCCTGCTCTCGCCGCGCTCCGCCTACGTTTCCGGCCAGGTGGTCGAGGTCGGCGAGGGAGTCGCGCCGCTGCCCGAGATCGAGTGGGAGCAGCCCCTAGAGGGCAAGGTCGCGCTCGTCACCGGCGCCTCACGCGGAATCGGCGCCGCGATCGCCGAGACCCTGGCCACGGACGGCGCCAAGGTCGTCGGTCTCGATGTGCCCCAGGCCGGCGAGGACCTGCGCCAGGTCGGGGGCGACGCGATCGAGCTCGACATCACCGCGCCCGACGCCCCAGAACGGATTGCCGAGCGCTTCGCCGACGGGGTCGACGTCGTCGTCCACAACGCCGGCGTCACCCGCGACCGCACGATCGCCAAGATGCCGGAGGAGCGCTGGAGCCAGCTGATGGAGATCAACCTCTCCAGTGAGGAGCGGATCAACGACGCCCTGCTCGACGGCGGCCTGCTCGCCGCCAACGGCCGCATCGTCGGCGTCTCCTCGATGGCCGGGATCGCCGGCAACAACGGCCAGACCAACTACGCCACCTCGAAGGCCGGCGTGATCGGGATGGTCGAGGCGCTGGCCCCGGAGCTAGCGAAGCGGGGCGCGACGATCAACGCCGTCGCGCCAGGCTTTATCGAGACGCAGATGACCGCTGCGATGCCGGTCGGCCCGCGCGAAGCGGGCAGGCGGATGAGCAGTCTCTCCCAGGGCGGACTGCCGGTCGACGTCGCCGAGACGATCGCCTGGTTCGCCAGCCCGGCCTCGACCGGGGTCAACGGCAACGTGGTCAGGGTCTGCGGCCAGAACCTGCTGGGGGCCTGATGGCGGTTCGCACCCTGGACAGCCCGCCACGCATCCTGCCGCTCTACGCGCGCGCAGCGGCGCCGATGATCCCCGGCGCCTCGCTGCTGCCCTTCGTCCCCGGCCGTGGCAAGGAGATCCCCGAGATCGAGCTGGAGCTGACCGGGGTTCGCGCCGAGCCCGCCACGGTCGCCGCCTACTCCCGCGTCTGCGGCTTCGTCCTGCGCGACCACCTTCCCCCTACCTACCCGCACGTGCTCGCTTTCCCGCTGCACATGGCGGTGATGGCCGACGGCAACTTCCCCTTCGGTGCGGTCGGACTGGTCCACGTCGAGAACCGGATCGAGCAGTTGCGGCCGATCGGCCAAGGAGAGGAGCTGAGCCTGCGCGTGCGGCCGACCGCGCTAGAGCCACACCCACGCGGACGAACCTTCAGCCTCATCACCGAGGCTCGCGCCGGCGACGAGCTCGCCTGGAAGAGCGTCAGCACGATGCTACGCCGCGGCGGTGGCGAGCCCACAGACGCCGGTAAGCGCAAGGACGAGAGCCTGGGCCTGGAGGCGAACGCCGAGTGGAAGCTCGGCGACGACCTCGGCCGCCGCTACGCCGCCGTCTCCGGTGACCGCAACCCGATCCACATGCACGCGCTGACCGCGAAGCCGCTGGGCTTCCCGCGAGCGATCGCCCACGGGATGTGGACCAAGGCGCGCTGCCTGGCAGCGTTGGAGAGCCACCTGCCCGACGCCTTTGGTGTCGAGGTTCGCTTCCGTAAGCCAATCCTGCTGCCCGCGCGGGTTGAGTTCGCGAGCGCCACACATGGTGACGCGATCGAGTTCGCGGTCCGCGACGCAAAACGTCAAACCCCCCACCTCGACGGCCGGGTGCGGCCGCTCGGGTCCAGTCCCAAAGCCGGGAGGAGCAACTGAGATGACCGTCACCCAAGAGAAGAGCATGGCCGAGCGCAGCATGGGGCTCGGCCTGCGCTGGCTCAACCGGCTTGCCGGTTCGGACCTGCTCGACAGGATTCGGATCCGCAAGCAGGTCGAGCGCGCGCTGTTCACTACGACCAAGAGCGGCTTCCGTTCGGCGACAGCCGCCGGGAGGACCTTCAAGGCGGCCCAGCAGCTGGGCAAACCGGCGCGCCAGGCGACCGGCAAGCCGCGCAGCCTCTTCGACGTAACGCCCGACGACGAGCAGCAGATGTTCCAGGAGGCGGTGCGCGAGTTCGCCGCCAACGAGGTGCGGCCAGCCGCCCATGCCGCCGACGCGGACCGCGAGACGCCGTCCGCGCTGCTTGCCCAGGTCAACGGGCTCGGCGTCAACATGCTCGGCGTACCCGAGGAGCTGGGCGGAGTGATGCACGAGCAGGCCGCTGTCACCGCGGCGCTGATCGGCGAGGCACTCGGCCACGGCGACATGGGCATCGCCTACGCGGCGCTTGCGCCGGGCGCGGTCGCCACCGCGATCGGCCACTGGGGCAGCGCCGAGCAGGAGGCGACCTACCTACCCTCCTTCACCGGCGAGGACGTGCCTGTGGCCGCCCTGGCGATCCTTGAGCCACGACCCCTCTTCAACCCGCTGAAGCTGGAGACCAAGGCGCGCCGCGATGGTGAGGACTGGGTGATCGACGGGGTCAAGTCACTGGTCGCCCGCGCCAAGAAGTGCGAGCTCTTCGTCATTGCCGCCGAGACCGAGGACAACGGCCCGGCTCTCTTCGTGATCGAGTCTGGTGCCTCCGGCCTCTCGGTCGAGGACGAACCGGCGATGGGACTGCGTGCGGCTGCCACCGGAAGCCTGGTGCTCGAGGGCGCACGCGTCCCCGGAGGGGCGCTGATGGCTGAAGGCAAGCGCGAGGCCTACGTCGAGTGCGTCGAGCGCGCCCGCATCGCCTGGTCCGCGCTCGCGGTCGGCGCCTCGCAGGCCGTGCTCGACTACGTCATCCCCTACGTCAACGAGCGGACCGCCTTCGGCGAACCGATCTCCAACCGCCAGGCGGTCGCCTTCGCGGTCTCCGACATCGGGATCGAGACCGACGGGATGCGCCTCGCCGTCTACCGGGCGGCCAGCCGCTCCGACCAGGGCGAGGACTTCTCCCGTGAGGCGGCGCTGGCGCGCCGACTCAGCGCCGCGAAGGGGATGAAGATCGGCTCTGACGGCGTGCAGCTACTCGGCGGCCACGGCTTTGTCAAGGAGCACCCGGTCGAGCGCTGGTACCGAGACCTCCGCGCAGCGGGCGTCATGGAGGGCGCCCTGCTCGTCTAGAGCAAAGGACCCAAGATGATCAATCTAGAGATACCGAAGAAGTTCAAGCCGCTGGTCAGTCAGGCCAACCAGGTCGCGACCGAGGTCTTCCGGCCGATCTCCCGCAAGTACGACGAAGCCGAGCACGAGTACCCGAAGGAGCTCGACATGCTCGCCTCGCTGATCGACGGGATGAACGAGGGCGGCGACAGCGGCGCCGGCGCCGCCGGCGTGCGCCGCGACGCGAAGGACAACGGCGACGGGGGCAACCGCAACGGCTCCAACCTCTCCACCGTGCTCGGCGTGATCGAGCTCTGCTGGGGAGACGTCGGCCTGCTGCTCTCGATGCCGCGCCAGGGGCTCGGCAACTCGGCGATCGCCTCGGTGGCGAGTGACGAGCAGCTCGAGTGCTACGGCGGCAAGTGGGCGGCGATGGCGATCACCGAGCCGGAAGCCGGCTCTGACTCGGCCGCAATCCGTACCACTGCCGATCTCGATGGTGACGAGTACGTGCTCAACGGCGAGAAGATCTTCGTCACCTCAGGCGATCGCGCCGACCTGATCGTGGTTTGGGCGACCCTAGACCCGTCCGTAGGACGGGCGGCGATCAGGTCGTTCATCGTCGAGCGCGACAACCCGGGCTTGAAGCTCGACCGACTCGAGCACAAGCTCGGGATCCGCGCCTCCGACACCGCCAACTTCACGCTGCAGAACTGCCGCGTGCCGAAGGAGGCGCTGCTCGGCAGCTCCGAGGTCAAGGTCGACACCAAGCAGGGCTTCGGCGGCGCGATGCAGACCTTCGACAACACGCGGCCGCTGGTCGCGGCGATGGCGGTCGGGGTTGCCCGTGCCTCGCTAGAAGAGACGCGCAAGCGCCTCAAAGAGGCCGGTGTCGAGATCGACTACGTGACGCCGGCGCTCTCACAGCACGCCGCCGCCGCCCGCTACCTCGAGATGGAGGCCGACTACGAGGCGGCGCGGCTACTCACCCTGCACGCCGCCTGGATGGCCGACAACGGCAAGCCCAACTCGCTGCAGGCCTCGATGGCGAAGGCCAAGGCGGGGCGCACCTGCGTCGACGTCTCGCTCGGCTGCGTCGAGCTCTGCGGCAGCGTCGGCTACGGCGAGAACGAGCTGCTTGAGAAGTGGGCGCGCGACGCGAAGATCCTCGACATCTTCGAGGGCACGCAGCAGATCCAGCTGCTGATCGTGGCCCGTCAGCTGCTCGGTAAGAGCTCGGCAGAGCTGCGTTAGGCCTGGGAGGAGGCGGGCTGGAGCGCAGCCAGCGCTTCGGCCCGCAGCCGCTCGGGCAGGACGACCATCTCCTGCAGCGCCTCCAACACCTCGGGGTCGCCCTCGATCTCGACCTCGGAGCCGGCCGGCGCGGCGCCAACCAGGGCCGCCATCACTCCCCGCGGCGGTCCGTAAAGGGTCAGGTCGGGATCGGAGGCCTTGCCGCGCTCAGCGTCGATCCAGCCGTTGGCGATCCGCAACCGGAAGGACTGGCCTTCGCTGCGCAGCTGCAGCGAGATCGAGGCGTCAGCAGGCGGACGCAGGATCACCCGCAGCGAGTTGGGCAGGTGAGAGGGACTGATCGCCTCGACTTCGGCGGCACGAAAGAAGTTCAGCCCCCAGCGACCGAGCTCGAGCAGCGGCCCTTCGAGTTCGCGTCCGACCGCGGTCAGCTCGTAGGCGGTCGCGGCGGCGGGGGGATCGAGCTCGGAGCGACGGACGATGCCGTCCTGCTCGAGCTGGCGCAACCGCTTGGTCAGCACGTCGGTCGGGGCGCCCCCCACAGCCCGGACCAGCTCGGAGAAACGCAGCGGGCCGAGCGAGAGCTCGCGCACGATCAGGAGCGCCCAGCGCCCGCCGATTCGATCGAGAGCCCCCGCGAGACTGCATGACTGACCGTAGTTACGCGGCGACACAGAAGGATCTTAGCATTCGATTTGTAATTCAAAGCGACTACTTTGAATTCTGGTACAGTCCCGGCCCGTGATCACCTCACGGTTCCCCACCCCTCGGCGTTGAAACCTCGATGAGTCGAGTCGCCGACCTCACCTGGAAGCACCCGAAGCTCGTCCTCGCCGCCGTCGCGATCTTCGCTTTGATTGCCGCCACTGTCGGCCGCGACGTCGAGAGCCACCTCAAGGCAGCCGGCTTCACCGACAGCAGCTCTGAGAGCGAGCAGGCGACGGCTCTGATGCGCGACTCGCTCGGCTACAACCCGAATCCGGCGATCGTGCTCGTGGTCCGCTCGCCCGGCGGCGGCCCGCTCAATCCAAGGGATCCCGCCGTACGGCGGGAGGTGGACCGGCTCAGCCGCGAGACGGCGCAGGTCGAGCACGTCGGGCGGGTCGTCAACCCGCTGCGCGACCGCCGCGCCGGCGCCGCCCTGATCGCCCGCGACGGCGAGTCAATCGCCCTCGCCGCATACCTCTCCACCCTGGACATCCAGGACGCTGGCGGCTACGCCGCAGAGGACGTCGCCCCGATCGCCGCCTCGAGCTCGCTCGACGTCGCGATGGGGGGCTTCGCGCCCGGCTTCAACGAGACCAACGACCAGACCCGCAAGGACCTGACCAAGGCCGAGCTGATCGCCTTCCCGATTCTCGCGCTCCTCCTGCTGTTCGTGTTCCGAGGCGTGGTCGCGGCTGCGATCCCGCTCCTACTCGGGGTGATCTCAATCATCGGCACCCTGCTCGTGCTGCGCATCATGTCCGGCTTCGTCGACACCTCGCTGTTCGCGCTCAACATCGCGACCGGGCTCAGCCTCGGCCTGGCGGTCGACTACGCGCTGCTACTCGTCTCGCGCTACCGCGAGGAACTCGGACGCGAAGGGCCGACCCGTGAGGCGCACCGGCGCACCGTCGCCACAGCGGGCCGCACCGCGGTCTTCTCCGGCCTCACCGTTGCCGCCGCGCTGGCGGCGCTGATCGTGATGCCGCAGCGCTTCCTCTACTCGATGGCGGTCGCCGGTGCCTCCGTCGCCCTTCTCTCCGCGGTGATGGCGATTCTCGTCGTGCCCTCGCTGTTGGCGCTGCTGGGCTCCCGCATCGATGCCCTCTCGATCCGCCGCGGCCCGGCCGTCTCAGACACCTCCGACGGCTGGTACCGGCTGGCCCGCGGCGTGATGCGGCGCCCAGTTGCGGTCGCCCTGGCCAGCTCAGCGCTGCTGTTGGCCGCTTCGGCGCCGCTGCTGTGGACCACGCTGACCGGCCCCAGCGCCGAAGCCGTGCCACCGGGACAGCCCTCCTATGACGCGTACAAGTACCTGGAAGCGCACTACCCGCGCGACGTGACCGAGGCGGTCACGGTGACCGTCGACGGCAGCACCAGCCCGCCTCGGCTAGTCGCCTTCCAACGCCGCGTGGAAGCAGTGGACGGCGTGGTCCGCGGGACGCCCTTCGCCCGCGCACCGGGTGACGTCGCCTACACCAACTTCGCCTTCTCCGGCCCGGCCCTCAGCGGTGAGTCCCAGGACTCCCTGCAAGAGGTCAGGGACCTGAGCCCGCCGCCTGGAACCGAGGTGCTCGTCTCCGGCAACACCGCCAGCTTCGTCGACCAGAAGCAGAGCCTGATCGAGAACGCGCCGCTGGTCGTCGCGATCGTCGCCCTCACCACTCTGATTCTGCTCTTCCTGCTCACTGGCTCGGTCCTGCTGCCGCTGAAGACGCTGCTGATGAACACGCTGACCCTGGGCGCGACGCTCGGCGTCCTCGTCCTCTCCTTCCAGGAGGGCTGGCTGAAGGCGCCGCTCGACTACACCGGGCCGGCCGCGGTCGAGGTGACCAGCCTCGTCTTCCTCTTCGCCGTCCTCTTCGGTCTCGCCACCGACTACGCGGTGCTGGTGATGGCGCGGATCAAGGAACGGCGCGACCTCGGCGACGACAACGAAGAGGCGGTGGCGATCGGGATCGGTCGCACCGGGCGCGTGATCACCGCCGCGGCCGTGGCGATCGCCGTCGTCTTCCTCGCCTTCGCCGTAAGCTCGGTCTTCTTCGTCAAGCAGATCGCGATCGGGATGGCTGTCGGTGTGCTGCTCGACGCGACGATCGTCCGCGCCCTGCTCGTCCCCTCCCTGATGCGCCTCTTCGGCGAGTGGAACTGGTGGGCGCCGAAACCGCTGCGCCGCGTCTACGCTCGCCTCGGCTTCTCCGAGTCCGAGCCCATCGAGGCCACCCCGAGCGAGTCAACCGCCTGACAGCGGCCAGTTCGCTGTTTGTGGCGCTCACCGCCATAAGCAGCGAACTGACTCGCCCATCACTCTCGCGTGAGGCAAACTGCCGCGCGTGAACTTCATCGAAGACGTGGTCGAGCGCTTCCCGGCGGCGCGGCCGGCGCTGATCGAGGTCGGCGCCGGGGGCGGGCGCCGGGTCCACCACTTCGGCGAGCTGTTCGCGCGGTCGGCCGGGCTCTCCGGCGCCTTCGCCGCGCGCGGTGTCGAGCGCGGCGACGTGGTGATGACCCTGGTCGGCAGCCGGGTCGAGTGGGTGCTAACGATGCTCGCCTGCTGGCGGATGGGCGCGGTGGCACTCCCCTGTAACCCGCAGCTGCGCCGCAAGGACCTCGAGCTGCGGGCGGGCGCTGCCAGTCCGAAGCTGGCGGTCGGCGAGACCCGCTACCTGGGCGAGCTGCCCGACGGCATCCCTTATATGGACACGGAGGAGCTGGCGCGGGTCTTCGACGAGGACCTGCCGCAGGAGACCCCGGCCGAGGTTGAGCAGCTCGACCCGGAGGATCCGGCGGCGATCGTCTTCACCTCTGGAACCACTGGCGAGCCGCGCGGAGTGGTCTACCCACAGCGCTACCTGCTCGGACAGGAGCTCCAGGCGAGGCACTGGTTCGGCGCCCGCGAGGACGAGATCGCCTGGTGCACGGCGGCACCGGGCTGGTCGAAGTCGACCCGCAACGCTTTCGTCGCCCCTTGGCTCGGCGGCGCCGTTGCCGTCCTCCACGACGGCCGCTTCAACCCGGCCACCCGGCTGCAGATGTGCGCCGAGCTCGGCGTCAACGTGCTCTGCCAGGCGCCGACCGAGTACCGGATGCTCGCCGCCCGCTCCGAGCTGGCCCCGGTCCCCTCGCTGCGCCGCCTGGTCTCCGCCGGCGAGCCAATCGAGCCCGAGGTGATCCAGCGCTTCCGCGAGCGCTTCGGCCTCGCGATCGGCGACGGCTACGGCCAGACCGAGACCGGGGCCGTCTGCGGTATGCGCCCGGACGAGGACGATCCCACCCACGATGGCTCGATGGGCCGTCCCCTGCCGGGGATCGAGACCCGTGTCGTCGACGGCGAGCTGCAACTGCGCGCCTCCACCTCCCCCACCTTCTTCTCTCACTACCTCGACGGCGAGCGCTTCGAGGGCGAGTGGTGGTCAACCGGCGACAGGGTGCGCGAGGACCAGGACGGCTTCCTCTGGTTCGAGGGCCGCGGCGACGATCTGATCCTCTCCTCCGGCTACCGGATCGGCCCCTTCGAGGTCGAGTCGGCGCTGGTCTCCCACCCCGCCGTCGCCGAGGCGGCCGCAGTCGCCGCCCCCGACCCCGAGCGCGGCGCCGTGGTGCGGGCGATAGTCGTCCTCGATGCGAACCGAGAGCCCTCCGACGAGCTCGCCCGCGAGCTGCAGGAGCACGTCAAGGCCCAGACCGCCCCCTACAAGTACCCGCGCATCGTCGAGTTCGCTGCCGAGCTGCCGAAGACGAACAGCGGCAAGATCAGGCGCGCCGAGCTGCGGGAGAGCTAGATGTCGCAGCGCGGAGATGCCTCAACGCACATCAGCTTCGAAGCTGAGCATGCGGCGGTCAGCGAAAGGAGCCTGTCGTATATCCAGTCGAATGTCGCGGACAGGCTCCTTCTCCACCGGAGCAGCAAAGCGACCATCTACGCTTGCAGTCGTGGAGCAGATCGACCGCAAGCGCGTCGCGGCGCTGACCGAGGCCCAGCAGGAGCAGCTCCGCAACCGCACCGGGCAGTCGGCGAAGACCTTCGAGCGCGCCGTCAAGACGATGCCGAACGGCGTCCCCTCTTCCTTCCAGGAGAACGACCCCTGGCCGACCTACATCGAGCGCGGCAAGGGCAGCCGGGTCTGGGACGTCGACGGAAACGAGTACGTCGACTTCCACAACGGCTTCGGCGTGATGTGCATCGGCCACGCCAACCCCACCGTCGGCGCCGCGGTCAAGGCGCGGATCGACGAAGGCACCCACTTCGCCGCCCCAACCGACGGCTCGATCGCCGTCGCCGAGGAGCTGGCGCGCCGCTTCGGGCTGCCGCAGTGGCGCTTCAATAACTCCGGCACCGAGGCGACGATGGACGCCGTCCACCTCGCCCGCGGCGCCACCGGCCGCGACACGATCCTTAAGATCGAGGGCTCCTACCACGGCCACCACGACTCGGTAATGGTTTCCGTCTACCCGCCACTGGAGGCGCTCGGCGAGCGAGACGACCCGGTCAGCGTCCCCTACGGCGCCGGCACCCCACGAGCGCTGACCGAGCTGACCCGGGCCGTTCCCTTCAACGACGCCGATGCCCTCGCGAGCGTGCTGGAGAAAATCGGCGAGCAGGTCGCCGGGCTGATCATGGAGCCGGCGATGATGAACATCAACATCATCCCGCCGCGCGAGGGCTACCTCGAGCGAGTCCGCGAGCTCACCGCACAGCACGGCGTCAAGCTGATCTTCGACGAGGTGAAGACCGGGTGCACGATCTCCGCCGGTGGCGCCACCCAGCGCTTCGGCGTCACTCCCGACATGATCACCCTGGCCAAGGCGAGCTGCGGCGGCTATCCCGGCGGGGCGATCGGGATGAGCGAGGAGCTGGCGGCGATCGTCGCCGACGGCACCGTCAAGCAGTACGGCACCTTCAACGGCAACCCACTGGTGATGGCGGCCGCCGAGGCGACCCTGACTAAGGTGCTGACCGACGACGTCTACGAGCGCTTCGAAGCCACCAACCGGCGCCTGCTCGACGGTTGCCAGCAGATCATCGACTCATACGAGCTCCCCGCCTACACCGACGGCCTCGGGGCCAAGGGCTGCGTGGTCTTCTCACCGGAGCGGATGTACGAGTACCGCGACTACCTGAGCAAGGTCGACGAAGAGCTCTCGACCCTGGCCTGGCTCTACCACATGAACCACGGCATCTTCATGACCCCGGGCGTCGAGGAGGAGTGGACCCTCTCGATCGCCCATTCAGACGAGGACCTGCAGCGCTACCTCGACGCCTTCGAGGCCTTCGCGCGCGACCTCGCGCAGAGCTGAAAGCGCGTCGCTGCCGCTAAGCCGCGGCCAGCGCCTCGTCGATGGCGACCGGCTTGCCGAGGTGGAAGCCCTGGGCCATGTCGACGCCGTACTCGCGCAGCATCTGGGTTGTGGCGTCGTCCTGAACGTACTCGGCGATCGTCGTCTTGCCGAGGCCGCGGGCGATCTGGACGATCGCCTGCACCGTGAGCTGGTCGGCGTCGTTGCGCGGCATGTCGCGGATGAAGGCGCCGTCGATCTTGATCACATCGAAGGGGATCGATTTGAGGTAGTGGAAGGAGCCGAAGCCGGCGCCGTAGTCGTCGATCGCCACCTGGCAGCCGAATTCGGTCAGCCGGTCGGCGAACCCGGCCGCCGCCTGGTAGTCGCCGACCCGTGCTGTCTCGGTGATCTCGAAGGTGCAGCGGGAGGGATCGGCGTCGCCTTCGTCGAGACGGCGCTCGATGAACTCGATCACCGAGACGTCGGTGAGCGAGGCGCCCGAGAGGTTGACGTGCAGCGAGACCGGCTCGCCGGCGCGCTCACGCTCGGCCAACAGCTCGAGGGCGCGGGCGACGACCCAGCGGTCGAGCTCCTGAACCATCCCCGAGCGCTCGGCGGCGCCGATGAAGGAGGCGGCGGGAAGCAGCTCGCCGTTGTCGCCGGTCATCCGCAGCAGCAACTCGTAGCGCTCGATCCCGCCCGAGGCGAGGCTGCGGATCGGCTGGGTGTGGAGGCTGAGCCGGTCGTGGGTCAGCGCTTCGCGGATCCTCGCCGCGGTGGTCTGCTTGACCCGGTCCTGGGCGCGCCGCGGCTCGCCGGGGTCCTGGAAGAGCGCGATCTGGTTGCGCCCTTCCTCCTTGGCCCGGTACATCGCCTGGTCGGCGGCGACCAGGACCGCCTCGGCGCCGACGTCCCGCTCGCCGCCGAACATCGTGATCCCGACGCTGATCGTCGCGTTCTCGGCATCGGGCAGCGGCGCCGCGCTCTCGGCGACCTGGGCGCGCAGGTCCTCGCCGAGCTGGAGGGCGCCATCGGTGTCGGTCTGCGGCACCAGCACCGCGAACTCGTCGCCAGAGAGGCGGGCGACAATGTCGGTGGTCCGCACCCGCTCGCGCAGGATCGAGGCGATCCGGCGGATCAGGTTGTCGCCGGCGTGATGGCCGAGCGAGTCGTTGACCGCCTTGAGCCCGTCGATGTCGATGATCATCACCGCGCCCTGGCCGCCGTAGCGGGCGCTGAAGGAGACGAACTGGTCCAGTTCGGCACGGAAACGGCGCCGGTCGAGCAGGCCGGTGAGCGAGTCGTGGTCGGCGATGTAGCGCAGTTCGGCCTCGGTCTTCTCGGCCTTGGCGAGAGCGCTGCGCACGATCTCCCGGTCCTCCGGATCGAGCTTGGCGAGCACCACCTCGATCGCCGGATCGCTTTGAGCAAGAAGCTTTTCGTAAGTCACTCTGCTTGAAGTTAACCTTTCCAGACCGCATCGGAGCGCCCTTTGCACGGGTTGCCCCATTATTCGGCGACCCCCGCTCCTCATTAGTGAGCGATTGGGCCACACGGGTAGCCTGGGCTTAATGACAAACCGTCTGGCGCAGGAGACCAGCCCGTACCTCTTGCAGCACTGCGACAACCCGGTCGACTGGTACCCCTGGGGCGCCGAGGCGCTGGAGCGCGCGCATCGCGAGGACCGGCCGATCCTGCTCTCGGTCGGCTACTCCGCCTGCCACTGGTGCCACGTGATGGAGCGCGAGTCCTTTGAGGACGCCGAGACCGCCGCCTACATGAACGAACACTTCGTCAACGTCAAGGTCGACCGGGAGGAGCGCCCCGACGTCGACGCTCTCTACATGGAGGCGGTGCAGACGATCAGCGGCCAGGGGGGCTGGCCGATGACGGTCTTCCTCGACCCCGAGGGAGTGCCGTTCTACGGTGGCACCTACTTCCCGCCCGACGAGGGCAGGGGGATGCCGAGCTTCCGCATGGTGATGGAAGCGGTGGTCCAGGCCTTCCACGACAAGCGCGAGGAACTGCACGAGAAGGCGCCGCAGATGCGGACCCACCTCGGCGCCGTGGGACGGGTAGCGCCGGGCGCCGAGCCGCTCGACCCAGCCCTGCTCGAGGCTGCGGTCGCCGCGCTCGTGGCCCGCGCCGACCTCGAGCGCGGCGGCTTCGGCGGGGCGCCAAAGTTCCCGCCCGCCTCGGCGCTGGAGCTGTTGCTCACCCGGGACGAGCAACAGGTAGTCGAGACGACGCTCGACGCGATGCTGGCCGGCGGCCTCTACGACCAGCTCGGCGGCGGCTTCGCGCGCTACTCGGTGGACGCGGCCTGGCTCGTCCCTCACTTCGAGAAGATGCTCTACGACAACGCGCTGCTCGCCCGTGCCTACCTGCACGGCTGGCAAGTCCTGGGCCACGACCGCTACCGCCGGGCCTGCGAGGAGACGCTCGACTGGGCGTTGCGCGAGATGCGCGGCCCAGAGGGAGGCTTCTACTCCGCCCTCGACGCCGACTCCGAGGGCGAGGAGGGGCGTTTCTACGTCTGGACGCCGGAGGAGATCCGCGAGGTACTGGGCGCGGGAGCGGATCCGGTTATCGATTTCTACGGGGTCACGGTGCGAGGCAACTTCGAGGGCCGCAACATCCTCCACCTGTCCGGCGGCGCTGGCAGGGCCGAGCCCGCGGGCCTGGCCGAAGCACGGCGCGCCCTCTACGAGGCGCGGGCGAAGCGCGTCTGGCCGGGACTCGACGACAAGCGCCTCACCTCATGGAACGCCCTGATGCTCGCCGCCCTGGCCGAGGCGGGCGCGACCCTCGGGCGCGAGGACTACCTCGACGCGGCCCGCGGGTGCGCCGAGTTCTTGCTGGGGTCGCTGCGCGACGACGAGGGACGACTGCTGCGCACCTACAAGGATGGCCGTGCCCACCTCAACGCCTACCTCGAGGACCACGCCTTCCTGCTCGAGGCGCTGCTGACCCTCTACGAGGCCAGCTTCGAGCAGCACTGGTTCGAGCGGGCGCAGGAGCTGGCCGAGACGCTGATCGCCCGCTTCGGCGATCCCGAGCACGGCGGCTTCTTCTCGACCTCCGACGATCACGAGGCGCTGATCGCCCGCCGCAAGGAGGTCGGTGACCACCCGATCCCGTCCGGCAACAGCGCGGCGGCGATGGGCCTGCTGCGCCTTGCGGCGCTCACCGGCGAGCGGCGCTACGAGGAGCAGGCCGAGGGCGTCTTCCGCCTCTTCGCCGCCTCGGCGGCGCGGCACCCCGAGGCCTTCGCCCACCTGCTGCGAGCGCTCGAGTTCCACCTCTCACCGACCAAGGGGGTCGCCCTGCTCGGCGACGACGCGAGTGAGCTGGCGGTGGTGGTGCGCGCCGAGCTCCGGCCGCACCTGGTCCTCGCCGGAGGGCCGCAGGGCAGCGCGACGCCGCCGCTCCTGCGCGACCGTCCCCTGGTCGACGGCAAGCCCACCGCCTACGTCTGCGAGCACTTCGCCTGCCGGCGGCCGGTGACGGATCCAGAGGCACTGGCCGACCTTCTCTGAACCGAGGCGCCGCATTTGCAAGGATGCGCGGCAGTGCGCGGCTCCCTCTTCACCTTCCCCGCCGGTCGCCGAACAAAGTGGATCGTCTTCGCGATCTGGTTCCTGGCGATCTTCGTCGCGGCCGGACCCGCCGAACTGCCGACCAGGTTCGAAGACGCCGAAAGCAACGAGGCGACCTCCTACCTGCCCGGCGACGCCGAGTCGACGCATGCCCTCGACAAGACCGAAACCCTGCAGAACGGGGAACTCGCCCCGGCGGTGATCATCTACCGGCGCGAGGCCGGCCTGACCGCTGCCGACCGCCGCAAGATCGTCGAAGACGTCGAAGCGATGACCGCGAAGCCCTTCCCCGGCGTCATCGCCGACGGCGCCACCGCGGCCGCGGGCGGCAAAGCGCCCGGCACCAGCGGTGCCCTGCAGCAGGCGCAGCCCACCGGCCAAACCGCCGAGTGTGCCACCTCGACCTCGACGATCCCCGGCCAGTCGGCCGACTACGCGCCCTTCGTCGGCCCGGTCTGCTCCAAAGACGGCAAGGCGGCGATCATCACCTCCTACATCAAGGCCGAAGGTGAGGGCGACCGGATCCTCGATCCGGTCGAGGACTGGCGCGACGCGATCTCGGACCCGGGCGGCGGCCTCGAGGTGAAGATCACCGGCGGCGCCGGCTTCTCCGCCGACGCGATCGAAGTCTTCGAAAGCCTCGACGCCACCCTGCTGCTGGCCGCGCTCAGCCTCGTGATCTTCCTGCTGATCGTCATCTACCGCTCGCCGATGTTCTTCTTCATCCCGCTGATCGCGGTGATCTTCGCCGAGACCCTCTCACGCTCGATCGGGTACGGAGTCTCGGAGCTCGGGGTGACGATCAACGGCCAGTCGAGCTCGATCATGTCGGTGCTGGTGCTCGGCGCCGGCACCGACTACGCGCTGCTGCTCGTCTCCCGTTATCGAGAGGAGCTGCACCACACGGTCGACAAGCACGAGGCAATGCGCACGGCGCTGGCCTCGGCCGGGCCGGCGATCTTCGCCTCGGCGGCGACGGTGATCGCCGCCCTGCTCTGCCTCCTGATCGCAAAGGTCAACGGCACCGCCGGGCTGGGGCCGATCGCGGCGATCGGGATCGCCTGCGCGGCGCTCTCGATGCTGACCCTGCTGCCAGCGCTGCTGACGATCTTCGGCCGCCGTGCCTTCTGGCCCTTCGTCCCGCACACGCCGGAGACGGCGCCGAGCGCCGACCAGGTCTCCGAGCGCGCCCAGCGTGCGATCGTCGAGGGCTCGGGATTCGGCGCCTTCGCCCGGGTCTTCCTCGCCTGCGCGCTGGTCCTGATCACGCTGCCGCTGGTCCTGCTCAACTGGGTCCTGCGGCGGCTCAGCGGCCGCCGCATACCCTCGCTGATCGTCGGCCCGCTCGACCGCGCCGTCTTCACGCCCTACGAGGTGCGGCGCCACCGGCTCGAGCACGCGGTCGACGCGACGCACGGGTTCTGGAAACGGGTCGGCGACCGCGTGGCCCTCTCGCCCAAGCGCGTCATGGGCGGCTCGGTCGCCGTCCTCTTGGTCCTCTGCGCCGGCTTCGCCTTCTTCTCGACCGACCTGACCAGCGAAGACGCCTACCGCACCGAAGTCGAATCGGTCGAAGGCCAGAACCTGCTCAGCAAGAGCTTCCCATCGGGAGCGACCGCGCTCACCGACGTCGTCGTCGACGAACCCGGCGAAGTGGAGGCGGTACGCAAAGCGGTCGCGGGCGTGAACGGCGTCGAGTCAGTCTCGCAGCCGGTCGCCGAAGGAGCGTCCGGAGTGCTCGTCCAGGCCACCCTGGAGCCCGATCCCTACTCGACCGAGGCCTTCGACACGATCGAACCGATCCGCGAAGCGGCGCAGGACGCAGCGCCGAGCGCCCTGGTCGGCGGCCCGACGGCAATCGAATTCGACGTCCGCGACGCGGCCGGGTGGGACTCGATCGTGATCCCGCCGATCATCCTCCTCGTCGTCCTGCTGATCCTGATCGCCCTGCTGCGCGCGGTGGCGGCGCCGCTGGTCCTGATCGGGACCGTCATCCTCAGCTTCCTCGCCGCCCTCGGCGTCGGCTACTTCGTCTTCGACGTGATCTTCGGCTTCCCCGGCTCGGACCCGTCGCTGCCGCTCTTCGCCTTCGTCTTCCTGGTCGCGCTAGGGGTCGACTACAACATCTTCCTGATCGCCCGCGCCCGCGAGGAAACGATCAAGCACGGCTCCGAACAGGGCATCCTCCGCGCCCTGGCCGTGACCGGCGGCGTCATCACCAGCGCCGGCATCGTCCTCGCCGGCACCTTCTCGGTGCTCGCCGTCCTCCCCCTCACCTTCCTCACCGAGATCGGCTTCGTCGTCGCCTTCGGCGTCCTCCTCGACACCTTCCTCGTCCGCAGCGTCCTCGTCCCCTCGATCGCCCTCACCATGGGCGACAAGTTCTGGTGGCCCTCATCCCTCTCAAGGCCCAAGGACGAGACCGGCGCTCCCGGCCCCGCTAGTGAGCGGGAACCAGTCGGCCGCTAGCGCTTCCTCCCGCGGGTGGCGCGGTAGGGGGAACCACCCCTGAGGAAGCTTTAGCTACCGGAAGGGGTGGTGGGTCCCTGCCGCGACAGGACCCGCGGGTCGGAGGCGCTATAGGACAGGCAGGAAGTTCTCGATCTCGTACGGCGTCACCTGGACGCGGTACTCGTCCCACTCCTGCCGCTTGATCTCGACGAAGCGGCGGAAGGTGTGCTCGCCGAGCGTGCGCAGCACCAGCTCCGACTCGGCGGCGACCTCGATCGCCTCGCCCAGCGTCGCCGGCAGCTGCTCGATCCCCTGCTGGGTCCGCTCCTCGGTCGAGAGGTGGTAGAGGTTCTGCTCCATCGGCTCGGGCAGCTCGTAGCCCTTCTCGATCCCTTCCAGCCCCGCCTGCAGCATGCCGGCGAAGCAGAGGTAGGGATTGCAGGCCGGGTCGGGGCAGCGCAGCTCGGCCCGCGTCGCTCCCTCCTTGCCAGGGTGGTAGAGCGGCACCCGGATCAGCGCCGAGCGGTTGCGGCGCGACCAGGCGAGGTAGACCGGCGCCTCGTAGCCGGGGACGAGGCGCTTGTAGGAGTTGACCCACTGGGCGAAGAGGGGCGAGATCTCACGCGCGTGCTTAAGCTGGCCGGCGATGAAGGCCTTTGCGGTTGCGGAGAGGAAGAACTGGTCGTCGGGGTCAAAGAAGGCGTTTTTGCCGTCCTTGGTCAGCGACTGGTGGACATGCATCCCGGAGCCGTTCTCGCCGAACAGCGGCTTCGGCATGAAGGTCGCGTGCCAGCCGTACTTCATCGCGTACTCCTTGACGACGATGCGGTAGGTCATGCAGTCATCGGCCATCTCCAGCGCGCTCTTGTAGCGCATGTCGACCTCGTGCTGGGAGGGGCCGACCTCGTGATGGGTGTACTCGACGTGGATGCCCATCTTCTCCAGGGCGAGGACGGTCTCGCGGCGCACATCGGAGCCGGCGTCGAGCGTGGTCAGGTCGAAGTAGCCGCCCTCGTCGAGCACCTCGGGAACGCCGTCCTCGGGTTTGGCCGAGCGGAAGTAGAAGTACTCCAGCTCGGGCCCGACGTTGTAGGCGTCGAAGCCGAGCTCCTCGGCCCGTTTCAGCGCGCGGCGGAGGATCCAGCGCGGGTCCCCCTCGTAGGCCTCGCCGCCGGGGACCTGGATGTCGCAGAACATGCGGCCGACCGCGTTCTCTTCCTCGGGGCGCCAGGGGACGAGGGCAAAGGTCGAGGGATCGGGCATCGCGATCATGTCCGACTCCTCGATCGGGTTGAAGCCGGTGATCGAGGAGCCGTCGAAGCCCATGCCGCCCTCGAAGGCGTCCTCGAGCTCGGCCGAGTTGATCGAGAAGCTCTTCAGCTGGCCGAGCACGTCAGTGAACCAGAGCCGGATGAAGCGGACGTCGTGTTCCTTGACGATCTGAGCGACGTCAGCGGCACTGGTGGGTTGCTCTGGCATGGCGGCCTCCTTGATCTAGCGCTTCCGCTCGGAGCGGCAACGATAGGCCAAAGGCGCTCCCCAGGCTGGCTGAACCGATCAGGTACGAAATTGCGTATCCGGGTATAGGAAGCGCGCCCGCACGGGTTGCGAGCGATGGAGAAAGCAGGTATAACTTACTTCAGGTAAGTTATCGGCTTAAAGTAAAGTAAAGGCCACGTAAAGGCTTCGTAAAGCGGAATTCGTCCATCCGAGGCCAAAGGCGGGAATCAACGTGACAGTCAAAACAGACGTGAGCAGGTTCCAGATCCACGACGAGCTGACGGCGCCTGATGAGAGCGCGCCGTTGATCAAGACGATCCAGGCAACCGGTGGCGACGTGACCAAGTTCGTCGGCGTGCTCGCCGGCGCACCCTCCGTGCTGCGCGCCTACACGCGGATGCGCTCTGAGCTCCGCAGCGGCGTCCTGCCGCAGGCGACGCGGGTGCGGATCGCCCTCGCGGTCGCTGAGCACCGCGACGACAGCTACAGCATCGCCCAGCACGCAAAGGCGGCCCGGCGCGCCGGTCTCGGCCTCGACGAGGTCTCGCGGGCCCGCAGCTTCGGCTCCGCCGACCCCAAAGAGGCTGCATTGCTGGAGTACCTGCAGGCGGCCCTCGACGCCGACGGCCCTCCCCCGCTCCACCTGCACGAGGAGGCGCGTGAGATCGGCTGGACCGACGAGGAGCTGCTCGAGGCGGTTGCCCACCTGGCGCTCAACGAGTTTCAGAGCCTGATCGCCGGCGCTGCGGCGCTGCCCAAAGATCAGTCGGCAGCGCGGATTTTGCCCTCAGCCGCCTAGCGGCGGCTGAGGGTCAGTCGACAGCCAGCGTCACCGTGTAGAGCAGTCGAGCCGTCGCGTAGCGGCAGCCGTAGGTAGCGCGGGTGCCGACTTTCTCGTGTGCTTCGCCCTGACGGACGTCAGTGGAGTTGACGCATTTGCCTTCTTCGCGGCTGGCCCGCCAAACGTTGTTGGAGGGCAGGCCCTCGGCGAACGCCGGCGCCCAGGTCGGCACCGTGAGGCCGACGATGTCGTCCTTTTCGACCGGCAGCGAGGCGCTGAATCTGACCGTCTGCCCGAGGAAGGGACTGAGCACCTTGACCGAGCCCTGGCGGCGCAGGTTGTAGCGAGGCGGTTCGGTGCCCGGGACACGGCGCAGGATCGCCAGCCGCGCCTGCGGCGGCGTGCCGAAGAACCCGTTGAAGAAGGAGCGCTGTTTGCCGGTGGGCTGGGCCAGCGTCAGCGTCCAGGACTTGACTTTGCCATCGCGGGGGACCCGGAAGGGGAGACTGGTCTGGTTGTTGCTGACCTGGAAGCCGGTAACGCTACCGATCGCCTGACAGGGCATCTCCGGGCAGGACGGATCGGGGACGCTCGCCGTGCTGCCGAGGACGACGGTGGTCGCCGAAGTCGTGGCTGCCCCAGCTCCTCCTGCCAGTGCCACCAGGACCGCCAGACAGCTCGCCAGCGTTCCAGCAATCAGCAACCGCCTCGCCATGCCCTTGCTCCTCTCGTCGGAAATGCAGCTTTAGCGGGGAAAGATTAGCCGTGAGGGCGGGCGGATCGGCTGCGCATGGCCGTTTGACCGCACCGCGCGCTCAGCGTTTGCTCGCGACGGCGCCGCGCTCGAGCGCGTAGCGGATCTTGCCTACGCCTTCGAAGTCGAGCGCGAGACGGGCCCCGTTGGTCAGGTCCCAGGCATTGCCGACGGTGTAGGGACCGCGATCGATCACGCGGGTGACCAGCTGCCGGCCCTTGTGGACGAACTTGACCGCAGTGCCACAGGGCAGGTTGCGATGGGCGACGCCGATCGTTTCTGGCATCAGGACCTGGCCACAGGCGGTGTTGTTGCCGTAGAGACCGGGGCCGTACCAGGTAGCGCCGGCCGAGCGCATCGTGCCGAAGGCGATGCCGCCTTCAATCGGGCCGGGCGTGGCGACTGGAGAGGCGCCGCCGGTCATCGCCTGCGCGGGTGCAGGAGTGAGCGCAAACGCTGCGCAGCAGGCGGCCAGCAGGCCGGGCATGCCGCGCTGCGAGCGCCCTCGTGCCGCGCGCTCCTCACGTCGATGATCTTGCCGCTTGTAGCGGTTTCCAGCCTTCATAGCTCTTTGCGACGCTTACGGGGTTAGCTGACGGGCTCGCGCTGAAAGAGCTGCGCTACGCGGCAGAAGCCGGCGATTCGCCCCAACCTTTGGGTCCCCCGCTCCCCGCGATATGTAGGCGGGGACTAAGCGGAAGTCGCGGCAGATTAGCAAACGCTAAGACATGAATTCGTGAAGAGATTGGGAAAGGCCCCCAAGCTGGGGGCCTTTCCTTTAGCGGGCCTGTAAGCCGGATCCTGTCGTGGACGACCATCTATCTCTGCGGCCTACCTGAGCCTCGCCGGGCAGGGTCGGCAGCTCTGCTTGGCCTTGCACCGGGCGGGGTTTGCCTGGCCGCCGCGTCACCGCGGCGCCGGTGCGCTCTTACCGCACCATTTCACCTTTGCCTGTACGCAGCTCACGTGTGGCTGCGCCATCGGCCGTGTGTTTCTGTGGCACTTTCCCGCGGGTTTCCCCGGGTGGGAGCTACCCACCGCCCTCGCCCTATGGTGTCCGGACTTTCCTCGAGAGGTTGTCTCTCCCCTCGCAGCCGTCCAGCCCGCAGCTCGATGGTAGCGCTCGACTGCGAGCGCGAATCCATCGAATAGCCTGCGCAACGATGCCGGCAGCCGTGGTCACTGGAGCGGGCAGCGGCCTCGGCCGCGCGATCGCCGGCGAGCTCGCCGGGCGGGGCTTCCAGGTCGAGGTCACCGACGTCGATCCCGACGCCGCCGCCCGGGTCGCGGCGGAGATTGGCGCTGCCGGCTCCTCCGGCCTCGACGTGCGCAACGAAGCGGCCTGCCGCGCGATGGCCGAGATGGTGACGGCGCGCTCGGGCGCGCTCGACCTCTGGGTTAACAACGCAGGGGTGCTCTGGACCGGTCCCGCCTGGATCCAGGACGAGGCAACCCGCAGGACGATGATGGACGTGAACGCCCTGGGCACGATGAACGGGACGATCGCCGCCCTGGAGCCGATGATCGCCGCCGGCCGCGGCCACGTGATCAACGTCGTCTCGCTGGCCGGGATAGTCGCCGCCCCCGGCGAGGTCAACTACGCGGCGAGCAAGCACGCGGCGATCGCCTTCACGCTGGGCACGCTCTTCGATCTGCGTCAATCGGGGATGGCGGACATCGAGATCTCGGCGGTCTGCCCAGACGGGATCTGGACCCCGATGCTCGCGGATAAGCTCGATGACCCCGATGCCGCCGGATCCTTCTCGGGCCGCCTGCTCACCGTCGAGCAGGTCGCCACCGAGGTCGGCAAGCTGACCGAACGGCCGCGACCCCTGCTGATCCTGCCTCGCTGGCGCGGCCTGCAGCTGCGCCTTCTCGACCTCTTCCCCCGCCTCACCCTGCGCCTGCTTCCTCTGGCACTGCGGGACGCGCAGCGCAAACAGCGGCGCTACAAGAAGCTGATCGAGTCCGGTAAGTGGCCCTGACGCCGTCATACGGCGTCCTCGGTCGCTCACGTGCAAAGCACGCTTCGCTCCCTGCGTCCTTGTCTGACGACGTCAGACCTTGCGGAAGACGCCGACGACGCGGCCGAGGATCGTCGCGTCGGTGGTGCGGATCGGCTCCATCGTCTCGTTCTCGGGCTGGAGACGAATGTGGTCGGACTCGCGGTAGATGCGCTTGACCGTCGCCTCGTCCTCGATCAGGGCGACGACGATCGTCCCGTCGTCGGCGTCGTTGGCCGGGCGGACGACCACGTAGTCGCCCTCGAAGATCCCGGCTTCCTTCATGCTTTCGCCGCGCACCTGGAGGATGTAGTCGCCGTCCTCGCCGCCGATCACGTCGGGGACCTCGATGTAGTCCTCGACGTTCTCCTCGGCCAGGATCGGCTCGCCAGCGGCCACCTGGCCGACCAGCGGCAGGCCCCCGCCATCGCCGGGCATGATCGTCCGCTTGGCGCGATCGAAGAGCAGCTCGATCGCCCGCGGCTTCGAGGGATCCCGCCTCAGCAGCCCGATCTTCTCGAGGTTGGCGAGATGGGCGTGCACAGTCGAGGACGAATGCAACCCCACGGCTTTGCCGATCTCCCGCACAGTCGGTGGGTAACCGGTCTTCGCCGCGTAGCGTTTGATGAAGTCGAAAATCTCCTTCTGCCGCTTGGTCAGATCAAGGTCCACGATCGCTCCTCAAAATCCAGCCGCCGGCCACCAGGCCGACCGCTCGTCGAAAGCCGTCGAACAAGTGTTCGTAGGCTACCGCCTTCCCCGGACGCCGACAAGCCCTCGCGGCCCTAGCACCCGCCCCCAAACCGCCGAACATCTAGAATCGACCGCCCTCGAGCGGCTGTGGCGGAACTGGTAGACGCGCAAGGTTGAGGGCCTTGTGGGTGGAAACACCCGTGATGGTTCGACTCCATTCAGCCGCACTGAGAATTGCCTGGAAACCCGCCGGTTCTACATTTGAGCAGCGACCGGCGCGGTTTCCGCTTTCCAACTCTGTGCGCCAGTCGGTGCGCCAGTCAGGACGAATCGAGGTTTTTTAGATCGGTGAGGCAGCAACATAATGCGCAGATTGCGCAGGCCTCATCCGAGAACGACCGTTTCTCAGCGCCCACATCGCAATCAGAGCAAAGGCTCCGATGCGCGATGGATGGCGAATCCAAGCCGCCTACAGAATTCCAGCGTGGGATCAGCGGCAAGGAGTCCATCAATGAGCAATTCGTCCCCCCGCACACAAATAGATTCGTGCCGCTGCAACTTTGGATGGCGCCTCACAGCTCCGAGGAGCGCTCGGTGATTTGGGAAACGGTAGAAGGCGATGGACCCCGCGGCCTTTTCGCACCTGACGTAAGCGCCTTCGAGCGGAAGTTCTCCAAATTCCCCCGGTAGCGGCGCCTCTTCAGCGTTGACAGACTCACAGTCGTCAGTGTCATCCAGCCATTGGGTGAGCTGTACAACCGTCGGCGGAAACGGCGTGCTATCTCTGCTCAAAAGCCAAATCCCGACGGCCGCCAAAGCGGCGATCGCCGTCGTCACGACCCAGAATTTCGCCCCCCAACCGATTTTGCCGACGATACACGACCAAGTTCCCTAATCGTCTGGCCGCTAATCGAGAGCGGCGTCGCGACTCATTCCCCTGCGACCGCATTCAGCGTAGACGCGATGTAGGCGTCAGCCAGCTTCCGCGCTTGGTCGCGAGCGCCAGGCATCAGATGGCCATAGCGCGAGAAGGTCTCCTCGATCGTCGCGTGACCCATGAACTCCTGAATCGCCTTCGGGTTAACTCCGGCGTCGATCAGCAACGACGCGAACGTATGGCGGCATTCGTGGAACGTGAGCGGGCGCAGAGGCTCGGGGTCACGCCCTTCCCGCTCCGCCGCTTTGCGCTCGCGTTCGTTGGCCTTTGCCCAGGCTCGCTTGGCCCGGTCAGGCTAAGCGCGGGAAGAACCGGCTGGCCAGATCACCGAGACGGGTACATCATTCTGTCGGGCAACGAGTCGGTCGCGCTCAGGCGGTGGCGTGGGTCAGGAGCGCACATTGAGGCGGCGCCGACTGCCTATTCCGCCTGGGGACCCAGGAGGCCATCAGAGACAGCCCTCGAAGCCAGCCTGTTGGAACCGATCCGTATAGCCATCATCAGCGTACGCTTCCGCGATTTCAAACTCATCAGCTGACGCGGGCAAGCCCAGTTCTCGGGCTATCTGTTCCTTGAGGAAGGCCGAGCAGATTTCCTTCGCAGCTTCGTAGTTGCTGGCGTGGACACCGGTGAAACCGCCTGAGGCCGATTCCGCCTGAGGTTCAGATTCCGGCTTCGGAACTTGCTGCCTTTCGCTCGCTTCCTCTTCTCGAAGGTCCCTTTGAAACTGCTTTTCTTCTTTCTGCACCTCCCTAGCAGCTGCCCGATTGGCCGCAGCGACTTCCGCTTCAGCTTCCCCTTGGCCTAGTCCAAGGTCTTCAAATTCTTCAACCACCTTTGCGTCGGGGCCGCTTGGACCAGAGTCCCCGCAGCTGGTTGCGCCAATCGCAAGAGCGGCGATAAGAGCGAGGAGAAGAAGCCAGCGCATCGCTGCCGACCCTAACGCGAACCTTGGCGGTAGCTATGGAATCGGGAGCAGTCCGCTACTGCCCGACCTCCCCAAACGAATAGCGCTCCCGATTTTGGCCGTCAAGCCCTGCGCGGTCGGGACACTTCGCCTCCTCGACTGCCGGGTCGGGATCCTCGGGACGCAGGTATGTCAACAGGGTGGGCTTGCCGAGGAGATTCGACGGAATCCTGATCGCCCGCTGCGAAGTTCCCTGGGCTCAGCAAGTAACCATGCGAAAGCGGGCGAACCGTCAGGGCGCGGGCTTGCGGGCGCTGAAGGCGGCGAAGCCGAGCTGCGGACCAATCGTCACCTCAGCCAGGCCGGCAGAGGTGAGCCAGCGGGAGAGGTCGTCGCGGTTCGGCGGCATCGCGTGCCCGCGACGGCTGCCTAGCTCGAAGAGCCTTTGCGCTCGCCTGCTCTCGTCTGAGAAGAAGGTCGTTCCGATCACTCGGCCGCCGGGCTTGAGACAGCGGGCGATCTCCGCCAGGGCCTGGGCCGGGTCGTCGACCATGTGCAGGCCGCTGTAGGAGAGAAAGAGATCGGCTTCGGCGTCGGCGAAGGGCAGAGCGGTCATGTCTGCGACGACGAGCTCGACCTGTGGCAGCGAGTGCTTCTGGGCGCGGCGTTCGGCTCGTCGCAGCATCTTCGGGGACAGGTCCGCGGCCACGAAGCGCACGTCCTGCTCAGGCCTCAGGGCGCGGAAGGCGACCCCTCCCCCGCAGGGGACATCGATGATGGTCGCGCCGGGAGCGGCCTGCTCGATCGGCTCCATGCTCTCGTACAGGACAGAGGCATCGATGCCCCAAACTGCCCGGCCGATCAGGCGCATCAGCCACGGCCGCTCGATGTAGAAGTCATAGAACGTGCCGAACGGCCCCGCGCAGACGTTCGTTACCTGATCTCCCACCGCCATAACGCTATGCGGTCACACCACGTCCGTCCGGATGATCAGGTTGCCCTCCAGCCGGTAGCGATGGCGGACGCGGGAGTCGGTGAGCAGTTCGCCTGTCTGCGCGTCGTGGACGACCTGGTGGACGTCGACCGTGATGCTGCCGTCCGACTCCTCCGTAAAGCGCTCCGGCTCGACCTGGCTCGAGATCGCTGCGAACTGGCGCTCCCAGTACGCGCGAACGTCGGCGTGACCTCGCACCCGGCCACCCTCCCAGGCATTCGGCCAGTCGACGTCCTTGTGCATCAGGGCGATCGCGGCATCGAGGTCGCGCGCATTGAAGGCAGCGTAAGCGTCCCTCAGGATCTGCTCGGCCTCCGGCACGCGGCCCAGACTACGCTCCGGACCATGAGCGCCGCGAAGACCCCAGACGATCAGCGGGAGTCGCAGGACTGGTCGATCCGAAGCGCCTCGGAAGCCAACATCGCCGCGGTCTTGGCGCTGTGGCGCCAGGCTGGCGGCCCGGCCTCGACCACCGACGATGAGGAGGCGCTGCAGGCGCTCCTGGGGCGCGACCGGGATGCGCTGCTCGTCGCAGTGACGAGTGATGTGGTGGTCGGCTCGCTGATCGTCGGCTGGGACGGGTGGCGCGGCAGCTTTTACCGACTCGTGGTGGACTCGGACCGGCGGCGCCGGGGCATCGCCACCGCGCTGGTCCGGGCGGGCGAGGAGAGGCTGCGCGACCTGGGCGCCCGCAGGCTGACGGCGATCGTCCGCAGCGACGAGGACGACGCGATCGCGCTCTGGTCCGCCGTCGGCTACACGCGGCAGACCGAGAGAGCCCGCTTCATCCGCATGCTGGAGGAGCCGTGCTGATCTGGGCCGCCGAGCGGCCGGAGCGCGATGCCCTGGTGCTGCCGGAGGGAGTCGAGCTGGCCTCGGTGCCACGCCAGCCCGGCGATCATCCCGATCTGCCGAAGGTCGAGGTCCTGGTCCCGCCCTACCGCAGCCGCAGGGTGCTGGAGGCGGGCGACCGCCTCTGGTCGGCGCCCAACCTGCTGCTGACGCCCCACATGGCCGGCGACACCCCGCGCCGCTACCGCCGCTCATGGGAGATCGTCGGCGAGCAGGTCGAGCGCCTGCTCGACGGGCGGCCACTGGAGAATGTGGTGCGGTCATGAAGACGAGCCTCCACCACGCCAAAGTCAGCTGGGACGCCGACCCCGACGACGCTCGCGCCCACACGGTCGAGCTCGCCGGTCAGCGGATCGCCGCCTCCAGCGCACCCGAGTTCGGCGGGGACGGCAGCAAGGCCGACCCCGAGGAGCTGTTCGTCGCCTCGCTCTCGACCTGCCACATGCTCTGGTTCCTCGCCCTGGCCCGCGGCGAGGGCGTGCGGGTGACCTCATATGAGGACGAGGCCGAGGGTACGCTGGACGGCGAGCGGTTCACCCGCGTCGTGCTGCGCCCCCGCGTCGCCTTCGAGGGCGAGGTCGGCGGGACCCAGCTCGAGTCGCTGCACCACCGCGCGCACGAGCGCTGCTTCATCGCCAACACCGTCAACTGCCCGGTCGAGGTCGAGCCGCGCTGAGCGGCGAAGCACTGCCCGGATCCCGCCGATCGCTCCTACCTGATGCGCTCGGTGAGGGCCCGGATTCGCCCACTGGCCTGCTGGCGACCACGCCGGCGAGCCTCGAGCAGGACCAGTGCACCCGTGGCTACGCCGCCGACGCCGACCGCGACCACCGGACGCACCCAGTTGCGCGGGTCGCGTAGAGAGTGCAGCTCACTCTCGGAGAGCTCCTCCGCCCAGTCGGAGAGCTCCTCGGCGGCGGCCGCGGTGACGGCGGTGAGGGTGTCCTCCACCCGTCCGGAGAGTCGCTCCGGCGGCTCGATCGGGCGCAGGGCGTCGGCGAGAAGCCGCTCGACTTCACTCATCGCTCATCTCCTCCTGCAGTTGCTTGATCGCCCGGTGGATCAGAACCTTGGTCGCGCCATCGGTGCGGCCCAGGGCACGAGCGATCTCGCGGTTGTCCATGCCGAGGGCGAAGCGCATGATCAGCGCCTCGCGCCGGTCGTCCGGAAGCTTGTCGAGGTGCTCCATCACCTGCCGCAGCTCCTCGCGGCCCTCGGCGATCGCCTCGGTGCCGTGACGGGCGGCGATCGGCTCGGTGCTCTCGAGCGGGGTCTGCGGCCGGCGCGAGCGGTCCCGGTAGTAGTTGGAGGCGAGGTTGTGCGCGATCCGGATCAGCCAAGGACGTAGAGGACGGCCGTTCGACTCGCGCCGGGCGCGGTCGAAGTGGCGATACGCCTGAAGAAAAGCCTGCTCGGTGAGATCCTCGGCGTCGTGCTGGTTGCCGACCCGGTAGTAGGCGTAGGAGTAGATGTCGCGCAGGTGGGTGCGGTAGAGGTCCTCGAAAGCCCGGTCTAGCTCGGCCTTCGCCTCCGGATCGAGGCTCGCCGGCTCGACGTTCTCCTTCTCGTCCTCGCTCACGGATCAAGCCTATTCCCCTCATGCCGCCCTCCTCGACTGCTCCACCCGGCGCAGGCACGCCACCCAAGCATCGGCGTCGATCTCGCCGCGGATCAGTGCCGCGAGACCTTCCAGGGCCTCGGCCTTGCCGCCCCCGGCGGCCACGGCATTGGCCAGCAGCGGCGCCGCGTCAAGGCCCTCCGAAGCCTGTCCGATCAGACCCGGGATCTCATCCGCGGGGGTACCGCCGCCGAGCAGCTCGCCAGCGCGGCGGTTGCGCCCAGCCGGCGCCATCACCGTCGCCGTCAGGTCCCCGACCCCGGCCAGGCCGGAGAAGGTCTCGAGCTCGGCCCCACGGCGGATCGAGTGCTCGATGCACTCGCGCCAAACCTCCGCCGCGGCGATCCCAGCGGCGTTGAGCCCGTGCGGCTCGGCCGCCGCGGCAGCAAGCGCGGCGGCATTCTTCGCCGCCCCCGCCATCTCGACCCCGACCACGTCGCGTGAGCGCTCGCAGACGAGCCCCGCGTGGTCGAAAACCTCGCCGAGCTGGTCGCGCAGGTCCGGATCGGCGGAGCCGAGGACGAGCGCGGCCGAGCCCGAGACCGCCTCGCGCGCATGGGCCGGGCCGCCGAGGCAGGCAATCGCCCGAGCGCGGACCCTCTCCCCCACGTACTCGGCTGGCAGCTGACCCAACGGCGAGACCATTCCCTTGGTCAGCAGCAGCAGCGAGGTGCGGGCACCGACCCGGTCGGCAATGGCACCCACGGCCTGCGGCAACGAGGCGGAGGGGATCGCCAGGCAGACGAGGTCAAGCCCCGCCAGCTCGATTTCCGAAGCCTGCCGCACCCGCACCATGTCCGGCAATGGCACTCCCTCCAGGTAGCGGCGGTTCTCGCCGTCGGTGTCAATCTCGGCCGCCTGCTCGGCGGTGCGGGCGCCGAGCTGGACCTCGAGCCCGCCGCGAGCTAGCAGGACCGCGACCGCCGTTCCCCAGCTGCCGGCGCCGATCACGGCGGCACGCCGCATCGGCGGCAGTCCCCCCATCGCCTCCCACTGCAGCTCGACGCTGGGCCAGATCCGCGCGGTCACTGTTTCCGCCAGCCCCGGCGAGGGACGGGTGGCACGCGGGAAAGTGATTGCCTTGCCGAGGCGCACCTCCACCTTGCGCGGGCGAATGCGCCAGCCCCGGCGCACGTGCTCGGTCCCGAGCACGGCCGCGGGGACCACTGGAGCCCCGGTTTCGAGTGCCAGCCGGCCGACGCCGCGCTTCGGCTCGGCGAGCGACCCGCGACGGATCCGCGTCCCCTCGGGGAAGATGCAGACGGCGCCGCCCCTTTCGACCACGACTCGCGCGGTCTCGACCGAGTTCTCATCCGACTCGCCGCGGCGGATCGGGAAGGCCCCCAGTCGCGAGAGCAGCCAGGCCTGCCAGCGGCGCTCGAACAGCTCAACCTTGGCGACGTAGTTCATCGGCCGCCGCCAGGGTAGGACGCCGCCGATCGCGAAGGGGTCGAGGAAGCTGCGGTGGTTGGAGGCGACGATCAGGCCACCGTCGAGACGGGCGTGCTCCCGCCCGGCCCGGGCATAGCGGAAGTAGACGAGGAAGAACGGCGTCATGAAGATCCGCGCCAGCAAGTACATGGCGCGGTTGACTCCGTGGCGGCGCGTGTACTCGTGGTATCGCTGGAGTCGCACTGCATCCATGCAGAGCGCTACACGGACGATGGTCGACAGTTACCCCGACGCCCGCTACCAGGCGCGCTCGATCATTTCCTGAAGGTCATCTCGCGTCGGCGGTTCGGGCGTAAAGGCGAGCTCCGGCCGAAGGAGCATCGAGTCGAGGGCATCGTCCAGCTTCGAGCGGTCGGCGCCGACATTGCCAAGGCCCGGTGGGTTGCCGCCCAGCTCCAGGACGCGTGGCTCGATCCGGTCAGGCGTTGTCCCGAGGGAGGCGCAGAGGGGCTCGAGGCCGTCGGGAGCGCGGGGGACCATGAAGGCCATCGCGCGCGGCAGGATCGCGGCGTTGGTCTCGGCGTGCGCGCTGCCGCAGACTCGCACCAAGGTCTGGCAGGCGACGTGGTGGACGGCGAACATGCCCGAGTCGATCGCGTAGCCGCAGAGGATCGAGCCGAGCGCCAACCCGGCGCTGTCGCGTTCGGCCGGCTCCTGGTCGAGCGAGGTCGCGATCAGCTCCGCCCCGCGCAGGGCGGCCATCTGCGAGACGGGATTGGCGAAGAGCGTGTAGAGCGAGTCGGCGCCGTGGGCTAGAGCGTTCATCGAGCTCGCTCGCAGCTGCCGCTCGGGCTGGCTGGTCATCACGGCCGGGTCGGCGATCACCAACGCCGGGCGCACGAGTGAGTCGACGCGATCCTCGGCGCCGGCGGGCAAGCGGTGGATCCCAGTCATCTCGGCGCCGGACATCGTCGTCGGGATCGCCGCCACACGGGCGCCACCGACCGCAGCGATCGCCTTCGCGACGTCGATCGTGCGGCCGCCGCCGAGCGCGACCAGGCTCGACGACTCCACCGTGTCGAGCAGCGCCGCCGCTGCCTCCGGCACCGCACCCGGACCGAGCTCGTGCACCCGTGCCGCCGCGCCGGCCAGCGCGGGAGCCCCCGCCAGGGCCCGGGAGGTGGTCAGCAGCTCGAACGGCTCGAAGCCGTTCTCAGCCAACAGTCGCGGGGCTTGCTCGACGCCGTTGTCGCGGAAGACGACCGTCCGCCCGGCATCGCGCCAGACGAAGTCGCCGCCGTTCACTCCGCGGCGACGGTGCGCGGGTTGACGACCGGCCGCAGGTTCGGTTCCACCTCGGCCCTCAGGTGCTCGAAATCGGGCGGCAGGGAGAGCTTCTCCCCCAGGTGCTCAAGCGGCTCGTCGACCGTGAAGCCGGGCCCGAGCGTGGCGATCTCGAAGAGCACGCCGCTCGGCTCGCGGAAGTAGATCGAGCGGAAGTAGAAGCGGTCGATCACCGGGGTCGGCTGAGCGCCGGCGCCGGTCGCGCGCTCGCGCCATGACTCGTGCTCGTCCATCTTCGAGGCCCAGGCGACGTGGTGGACGCTGCCCGCGCCCTGGCTCGCCGGCTCGGTCGGCGCCTCCTCGATCACGTAGAGGCCACCGCGACTCTCCCCGCGGGCTTCCCAGCCCTCGCCGGCGAGCTCGAACTCGAGCGCTTCCAGCAGGCGGCGGCTGACGTCGGGGGCAGCGCTGTAGGCGCAGACGGCGTGGAAGCCTTGGAGGGCGAGCTTGGCCGGGACCTCGGGGTGCTCCGCGATCAACGGCTCGTCCTCAACCTCCACGACCGCGAGCTCGTGATCGAGACCCTCGGGGTCGGAGAAGCGCAGGCCGGCCCCGGCCCGCTCTGACTCGATGCCATGCTTGCCGAGCCGCTCCTCCCAGAAGTCGAGCGACTCGATCGAGCCGACGCGCCAGACGATCCGGTGCACCGTCCCCGCTCCAGGCCGCCCCGGCGCGACCCCCGGAAACTCGAAGAATGTGAGGTCGGACCCCGCGCTGCCCTTCTCATCGGCGAAGAAGAGGTGGTAGACGGTCGGGTTGTCCTGGTTAACGGTCTTCTTGACGAGGCGCAGGCCGAGTACGCCGGCGTAGAAATCGACGTTGCGCTGCGCGTCGGCGGTGATCGCGGTGATGTGGTGAATTCCCTCGAGCTTCACTAGGTCACGTATAGCATCCTCCTGGAATGAGTCGCGGACGCCGTCGCACGGTCAAGGCCCTGGTAGCCCTCGGCTCGGTGCTCGCCTTCCTCAGCGTCTTCGCGATCTGGGTCGAGCGGCAGGCGCTCAACACCGACGACTGGGTCGAGACCAGCGACCGGCTGATCCAGGACGAAGCGATCCGCACCGCCCTCGCCGACTACCTGGTCGACCAGCTCTACGAAAACGTTGACGTCGAGCAAGAACTCAGCGAGAGGCTGCCAGGCGATACCAAGGAGCTCGCCGGACCCATCTCAGGCGGGCTGCGCCAGGTCGCCGGCGACGGCGCCAACGAGGTGCTGAAGACGTCTACGGCGCAAAGCCTCTGGGAAGAAGCGAACCGGACCGCGCACGAAGAACTCGTTGCCGTGCTGGAGGAGCGCAAAGGCGCCGTCTCCACCGAAGAAGGGACGGTGAAGCTGCAGCTCGGCACCCTGGTAACGAACCTAGCCGACCAGGTCGGGATCGGAGCCGACCTCGCCGAAAGGCTGCCGCCTGACGCCGGGCAGATCACGATCCTGCGCTCCGACGAGCTGGATACAGCGCAGAACATCACGGCTGCGATCAAGGGGCTGGCGCTGGTTCTCTCGACCCTCACACTGCTCACCTTCGGCCTCGCCGTCTACCTCTCCCGCGATGGGCGCTGGGTGACGGTGCTCTTCTGCGGCGTCGGGTTGATCGCCGCCGGCTTCGCCGTGATCGTCGCCCGTCAGGCGACGGGAGGCATCGTCCTCGACCAGCTGGTCGTCGACGAGAGCATCAGGCCGGCGGCTGACCGGGCATGGTCGATCTCGACCTCGCTGATGATCAGCATCGCGACAACGGTGATCGTCTTCGGCGCCCTGGCGGTGCTCGCCGGCTGGCTCGGCTCCCCCGTCTCCTCCGCCCGTGCCACCCGCAGGACGGCCGCCCCGGTGCTGCGAGATCATGTCGCCTACGTCTACGCCGGCCTGGCAGTCCTGATTGGCATCTATTTCCTCTCGGCCCCGACCCAAAACCTGCGCTCCTTCCTCACCACGCTGATCGTCGCCGCGATGATGGCGCTCGGCGTCCACGAGCTGCGCAAACAGACTGCCGAGGAATTCCCCGACGCGGAGTTCAGCGACGTCTTCGGCCGCACCCGCGACCGCATGGTCGGCGCCGTCAAGGACGCAAACCTGGGTGAGCGGGCGGCGAAGCTGCGCGATTCCGCCCGGGAGTCAGCTCGCTCCATAGGAGGAGACACAGCTGGAGGCGAGCCGGGGGACGATGCGGGAGACGGCAAGCTCGCAGAGGACTCCCGCCTTGAACGCCTCGAGCGCCTCGGCACCCTGCACGAAAAGGGCACTCTCAGCGACGAGGAGTTTGCCGCCGAGAAGGCCCGTGTACTCGGCAACGGCAAAGAGGCAAGCTGACTCTCCCAGAAGCCCGCCTCCGGGATCGAACCGGAAACCTCCGCTTTACAAGAGCGGTGCTCTACCAGTTGAGCTAGGCGGGCAGGCTGCCGAATATAGACGGCGTGAACCAGTCCAGCAGCGATACCGAAGTGCGGTTCCGCTTCCTCGAACCAGGCGAGGGTGAGGTTCTGAGCGAGGCGATCCGAGTGGCTTACGGGGAGACCTACGACGTGCGCTGGGTCTACGACTCCGAAGAGGTCTCGGCGCGGCTGGCGGCGGGGACCTATGTCTCGTGCGTGGCCGAGTCGCCAGCCGGGGCGCTGCTCTGCCACGAGGGAATGAGCCTTGCGGTGGCCGGTGATGCGGTGGGGCACTCAGGCCAAGCGGTGACGATGCCGGCCGCGCGCGGGCAACATCTCTTCACGCGGACCAAGCGCCACCTGATGGACTGGGCGCGTGAGCAGGGGATGGCCGGCATGTTCAGCGAGGCGACCGCGGCGCACCCCTACAGCCAGCGGGCAAACGTCGAGCTGGGCGCGCACGAGACCGGCTTCCTGCTCGGCTGGATTCCCGCCTCGGTTGCCAACGACGCGGCCGACGAACAGCGGCCACAGCGCCAGTCGGCAGCGCTCTTTTATGCCAAGCTGAACGACGGCCACGAGCGTCCGGTCTACGCGCCGGAGAGCCACCGCGAAATCGTCGAGCAGACGCTGGAGTTGTGCGAGCTGCGCGGAACGCTCGCCGAGCCTCCGGCCGATGCAGTGCCGGCGGAGCGAACCGAGTTGCAAGTCGAGGTTGACGCCGACCACAACCTGGCGCTGCTCACTGCTACTTCGCCTGGTAAGGATCTGGAGGCCGTCGTCGCGGCAGAGCGCCATCACCTCTTCCACCGCGTCGGGCTGGACGCGGTCTACCTCGATCTGCCGCTGGAGGATCCGGCGACAGCGCTCCTCGCCGACCACCTAGAGCGCCTGGGCGTCTCCTACTCCGGCATCTTCCCCAACAACCGCGCTGACGGAGACGTCCTGCGCATGCAATCCCTGCACCGAGCCCGAGTCAGCGCCGACGACGTCGCCGTCGCCTCCGACCACGGCCGGGCGCTGCTCGACTACGTACTTGCCGACCTTCCCTAAGCCAGTACCTCGCGCGAAGCCAGGTGTGCGCCGACCTTGCGCTTGACCCGCTGCAGGGCGTTGTCGACCGTCTTGGTGTCGCACTCAAGCCGCTCTGCTGTCTCCTCGTAGGAGTGCCCGTCGAGGTAGAGGGAAAGCACCCGGCTCTCGAGGTCCGAGAGGACGCCCGAGTTACCGGAGAGACAGGAGACCAGGCTCTCGAGCTCTTCGGATGCGATCACCTGGCTCGCCGGGTCGAAGACCGCGGGACCAGGCAGAATCTCGTCGAGGGTCGTGTCGGAGTCTCCGGCCGCCGCCGGCGTCTGGCTGAAGGAGACGTACTGGTTCAGCGGCGTGTGCTTGTTGCGGGTCGCCGTCTTCACCGCGGTGATGATCTGGCGAGTGATACAGAGCTCGGCGAAGTTGCGGAAGCTCGACTCGCGATCGGCGCGGTAGTCGCGGATCGCCTTGTAGAGGCCGAGCAGGCCTTCCTGGATCAGGTCGTCCGCCTCGCCGCCGAGCAGGAAGTAGGACGAAGCCTTGAGACGCACGAAGCCGCGGTAGCGGCGGACGATGGCGTCGTAGGCATCGGCTCGCCCGTCCTTGGCGAGGGCGACCAGATAATGATCATCAAGCTCAGGTTGAGACTGAGTATCGGATGCCGCGGGATTGAGGGAGCCGTTGATGCGTCCGCTCGGAAGTCGGAATTCCTGCGTGGGGGAAGATAGAGCCACTGATCCTTCTCCTTTGGAATGAAGGGTCGTGGCGCCGCTTTCCTCCCCAGGGGCGCCCTACACGAGGGATGAGACTCAGACTCAAGCTGAGGTTCACCCTTTATGGCGCGGTAGTCTTACGCACCGCGCAGAGTTCTGTCAACCCCCAACTGAGGTTCGTGCAACCGCCGTTGCAGTTGCTTCAGGCGGGATCGCGCTGGCGGAGCGCCTCAAAGAGCAGCGCCGTGGCGGCCGCCGAGACGTTGAGCGAGCCCACCCTTCCCCGCTGCGGCAGCGCGATAACGCCGTCGCAAGCCGAGCCGACGCGGGGGCGGATTCCCTTGCCCTCGCCGCCGAGGACGAGAACGGTCGGGCCCGTCAGGTCCGCACCCCAGGGCCGCTGCTCCGCATCCGCATCGGCGCCCCAGATCCAGAAGCCGGCCTCCTTCGCCGTGGCGAGCCAGTCGGCGAGGTTGCGGACGCGGGCAACCGGCAGGTGCTCGACCGCGCCGGCCGACGTCTTGCAGGCAACCGCGGTCACCTCGGCCGAGCGGCGTTCCGGGATGACCAGGCCGGCGGCGCCCGCCACCTCGGCCGAGCGGCATACCGCCCCCAGGTTGCGCGGGTCCTGTACCTGGTCGAGGGCGACAATCAGCGCATTCTCGACCCCCAGCAACTGCGCAGGATCGGCGTAGGGATACGCATCGACCTCAGCGACAACGCCCTGATGGTCCGGCGACCCACAGAGCCGCTCCAACTCCTCCGCCGAAGTCTCCGGCGCCCGCCAGACTCGATGGACGCCCCGCCTCCCCCGCTCCGCCTCAGCGACCGGCTGCTTCCCATAGATCAGCTGGTTGGCCATCTAGCCCTTGGGCACGAGGCGCGGGCCATCAGCCGAGTCGCGAACCTCCCACCCCATCTCCGCGAGCTCATCGCGAATCGCGTCGGCGCGCTCGAAGTCGTGCGCAGCCCTTGCCTTCTCACGCTCCGCCAGCAGCACCTCGACACGTGGCACCGCTTCCGCTTCCGCTTGGATCGAAACCCCGGCCCCCAAGATCGCGGCGGCCTCGACCTTCTCTCTCGTAAGCGAACCGAGCCCAAGAAGCTCGAGCATCTCCTTGAGGGCCGTCGATGCCCCGGGAATCTCTTCGCGATTGGCTTCTGCGACCAGATCTGAGATCTCAGCCATGGCTCGCGGCGTGTTGAAGTCATCCGCCAGCGCCTCGCGGAACGTCTCCAGGCGCGCTACCGCCGGAGAGTCGGGGGAGGGCTCGGCGGAGCCTCCATGCTGTTGCTCCGACGAGTCCTCCCCCGACTCTTCCCCAACGGGATGCTCTCTAAAGAAATTCCGAAGTCTCTCGACGCGTGCAACGGCCTGCTCCATTTGTTCCGGCCCAAACGCCAACGGCTGCCTGTAGTGCCCTGAGATCAGGTACGCCACGACCGCCTCGCGCCCATAACGATCGAGCGCCTCTGACAGCTGAAAGATGTTGCCCTCAGACTTCGACATCTTCTCCGCATCCGTCTCGACCATCCCGTTGTGCATCCAGAGCGCGGCGAAGGACCGACCCGCCGCCTCGGACTGGGCAATCTCGTTCTCGTGGTGGGGAAAGACGAGGTCCGAGCCGCCACCGTGGATCGCGAACGAGGCGCCCAGCTCGGCCTCGGCCATGGCTGAGCACTCGATGTGCCAGCCCGGCCGGCCGGGCCCCCAAGGCGAGTCCCAGGAGGTGTCCTCGCCCTTCTTATGCGCCTTCCAGAGCGCGAAGTCGAGCGGATCCTCCTTCAGCGTCGCCGAGCCCGCCTCCTCGCCCTGGTCCATGTCCTCGGCGCGCCGATTGGAGAGCTTTCCGTAGTCCTCGAAGCTGCGCACGCGGAAGTAGACGTCTCCTCCCGACTCGTAGGCGTGCCCGGAGTCGATCAGCTCGGAGATCAGCGCCACGATCCTCCCGATCGTCTCGGTGGCCAGCGGCTCAGCGTCGGGCCGGCCCAACCCCAGCCGCTCCGTGTCGTCGAAATAGGCCCGCGTCATCCGCTCGGCGAAGGCCTGCGACTCCTCCCCTGCCTCGCGTGCCGCGTCGTAGATCTTGTCGTTGATGTCGGTGACGTTGACGACCAGCTTGGCGTCGTAGTCCTCGGAGCGCAGAAATCGCGCCAGCAAGGAGAAGACGACGAACGGGCGGGCGTTGCCGATGTGGATGCGGCTGTAGACGGTCGGGCCGCAGGCGTAGATTCCCACCTCCCGGCCAGGGTCCAGGGTTGCCAGCTCACCGCTGAGCGTGTCCTTGATCCGCACCTCCCGCATGAGGTCGGATGCTAGTCGGGACGAGGAGGGGTTGGCGGAACCCCAACCCCTCCCTAGAAGGTGCGGTAGCCGCTGCCGCTCGTGGCGGTCTCGCGCCGCGCCCAGGACGGCGCCGTGTCCTCTGCCGCCGCCTGCGCTTCCCGCTTCGCCTTTTTCGCGCTCGCCTTGATCTCGTCCTCAGCGACCTGGCGGGCGCGCTCCTCGCGCTGTTCCGCCTGCCTACGAATCCGGTCCGACTCAGCTTTGAGCTGGTCCTCGGCGCGGGCGCGGGCTTTCTCCTCCGCCTCCTGCTCGACCTTCTCGACCAGCTTGCGCACCCGCTCCTCAGCCTCGCGGCGGACGTCCTCGGTGCCCTGCATCACTCGCTCCTCGATCTCGGCCTCGAGCCGGACCGCGACCTCGTGCGCCTCGCGGGCGACCGCTTCGGCATCGGCCGCGCGCTGCTCCGCCGCGGCGATGCGCTGATCGGCCTCCTGCTGAGCCTCCTCGATCGCCTTCCGCGCCCGCTCTCCAACCTCCGATTCGAGTTGCCGGGCGGCCTCGGCACGGGCCTCTTCGGACTCCTCTTTCAGCTTGCTCATCTCAGCGGTGAGCCTCTGGCGGTCGGCCTGGGCATGCTCCTGCGCCTGCTCGAAAGCCTTCTCAGCCCGATCCCTGGCCGCCTCGGCGCGAGTCGCCCGCGCCTCGGCCTCACGGCGCTTCTGGCGCTCGCCGGCAAGTCGCTCGCGTCCCTCCTCGCCGAGCTTGCGCACGGTCGCCATCGCCCGCTCCTTCAGCTCATCGCGGACCGCCTCGGCTCTGGCCTCGGCCTTGGCGGCGCGCTCCTCGCTGACACGGACCCACTCGAGCGCCTTCTCGGCCACCTCGTGGATCTGTCCGGTCGCCTCTCCGACCGCTTTCAGCTGCGCTACGGGCTCACCCATGCGGGGAACCTACTACCGGCACCGGAAGGCTCGCCACCCCTCGCACGGCAGGATTTCTCGCAATTAGCGGAGACCCCCGATGAGCTAGGGACCAATCCCGGTAGGGGTGGAACGTCTTGTACTTTTTCGGCCGATCCGACCCTCGGACGGCAGCAGCCGCTCTCCGAAAAAGTTAAGTGGAATTCCTGCCGGGATTGGTCCTCACCTTGACTGCGAGGTCTCGCGCTCGCGCAGCTCGCGCTTGAGGACCTTGCCGGTGGCGTTGCGGGGCAGCTCCTCGAGGAACTCGATCTCGCGCGGAGCCTTGTAGGAGGCGAGGTTGGCCTTAACGTGCGCCTTCAGCTCGTCCTCCGTGATCTCCGTCCCCGCAGCGACGGCGACGAAGGCCTTCAGCCGCTGGCCGAACTCCTCGTCGTCGACGCCGATCACCGCCACCTCGACCACCGCCTCGTGGTCGGCGAGCAGGTCCTCGACCTCGCGGGGGAAGACGTTCTCGCCGCCGGAGACGATCATCTCGTCGTCGCGCCCGTCGATGAAGAGGCGGCCGTCGGCATCGAGGTGGCCGACGTCGCCGCTGCAGAGCAGCCCGTCGATCGCTTCCTTGCCGCCGCCCCCGGTATAGCCCTCGAACGACATCTCGTTACCGACGAAGATCCGCCCCACCTCGCCTCTGGGCACCTCGCGACCCTCCTCGTCGTAGAGGCGCACGACCGTGCCCCGCGGCGGCCGGCCCGCCGTGCCCGGGGCGGCCCGCAGGTCCTCTGGGGTGGCGACGGTCGCGTAGGCGACCTCGGTCGAGCCGTAGAGGTTGTAGACGGTGTCGCCGAAACGATCCATCCACTCGATCGCCAGCTCGCCTGGCAGCGCCGAGCCGGAGACCGAGGTGATCCGCAGTGAGGAGAGGTCGTAGGAGGAGAGCGTCTCCGCGGGCAGCTGCAGAATGCGCTGCAGCATCACCGGCACCACCGCCAGCACCTCGGCCCGGTGCTCCTGGATCGCCTGCAGTGTGCCCTCCTCGTCGAAGCGACGACGCAGGACGAGCGTCGAGGCGGTCGGCAGACTCATCACGAAGTGGAAGAAGCCCCACGAGTGAAAGAGCGGCGCGGCGATCATCATCGTCTCGCGGCTGCGGAAGGGGATCTTGTCGATCAGCGCCGCCAGCGCCAGCAGGCCGTCAGGGCTGGAGCGCTGCGCTCCCTTGGGGGTGCCCGTGGTCCCCGAGGTGAGGATGACGAAGCGCGGCTTGTCCGGCGGCGGCTTCAGGTTGGAGTCGTCGTTTGCGGCGACTAGGGAGTCGATCGTCGGCTCCTCGGTCTCACCGTCGGCCCAGCCGACGACCCGCGCCACGCTCTCATCGACACCGTCGAGCAGCCCGGCGAACTCCTCGTCGTAGACGAGCGCCTTGGGCTTCTCGCGCCGCGTCACCTCGACCAGCTGCGGACCGGCGAACATCGTGTTCAGGTAGAGCGCGCTGGCGCCGAGCTTGGCGGCGGCGAGGGTCGCTTCGATGAAGCCGCGGTGGTTGCGGCACATGATCCCGACCCCATCGCCGTAGCCGATGCCGAGCTTGGCGAAGGCGTGGGCGAGCGCGTTAGAGCGACGGTGCATCTGGTCGAAGGTGAGCGAGCCGCGCTCGTCGATCACCGCCGTCTCGTGCGGGTGGCTGATCGCCGCCGTGGTCGCGCCGGTGGCGGGCGAGGCCCCCCAGCGGACGAAGGTGACGCCCCTTTTGACGGCGATGCTGGGGCGCTCGAGACCAAGTACTCCCGCCTCGCGCAGCACTTTCAGCTCGAACGCCGAGTCTGAGACAGACTGGCGCACGCTTGACGCAATTGAGCTGAGGCGTCCCATCGGGATCGAGAAGCCTAGACGCTATTCGCCCTCGACCAAGGCGACCGCAATGCAGGCAATTCCCTCACCCCTGCCGATCCAGCCCATTCCCTCGTTGGTGGTGGCCTTGACACTGACTCGTGCCGAGGTCGCCTCAGCGAGGATCCGCTCCATCTCAGCCCGGTGCGGAGCGAGGCGCGGCTCCTCGCAGACGACCGTGGCGTCGAGGTTGACGATCCGGCCGGAGACCGTGCCGACGACGGTGCGCAGCAAGTCGATCGAGTCGGCGTCGCGCCAGCGCTCCTCGTCGTCGGGGAAGAGCGTGCCGAGGTCGCCCATGCCGGCCGCACCGAGCAGGGCATCGATCACAGCATGGGTAAGCACGTCGGCGTCCGAGTGGCCGGCGAGCCCCTGTGGATGCTCGATCTCTATCCCGCCGAGGACCAGTCTGCGGCCCTCGGCGAAGCGGTGGCTGTCGTAACCGATCCCGACGCTCATGGCTGCTCCGATCTCATCGGCTCAATCCTCGCGCACCGCGGCGCCGATCGGCGCGAGCCGGCGATTGCGACCCTCGAAGACGCAAATCTCCTCGACCCCGAGGTCTGCCAGGAACTCAGTCGCGTGGTCGTAGCCGAACCCGACCTGCTCTGGCAGGTGAGCGTCGGAAGAGAGGGCAAAGACCGCCCCCGCCTCAACGCACATCTCGGCGAAGGCGCGCGCAGGGTAGATCTCGCCCACCGGCTTGCGCAGGCCCGCCGTCGAGACCTCGACCGCGATGCCGCTCTCCAAAATTGCCTCCACCGCCGGCTCGTAGAAGAAGCGGAGGTCACGCTCGGGAAGCGGCCGGGCCCCGCCCCAAACCTTGACCAGGTCGGGGTGGGCGAGGATGTCGAAGAGGCCGCTGCGGGCGCACTCGGCGAGCGCTTCGAAGTAGCGCCGCCAGACCTGCTCGGGATCGCCCCGCCCCTCCCAGACGTCCCAGCCCTCATGGTCCACCCCCCGCTCACCGACGAAATGGACCGAGCCGACCACGTAGTCGAACTCGCGCGCCTCGAGCAGCGACGCGGTGCGGTCCTCAGCGCCGGGTACGAAGTCGCACTCGACCCCCAGTCGCAGCGGCGTGGTGCGAACGAACTCGCAGTAGGCGTCGAGGTCGTCGCGCGCCTGTTCCTCCCAGAACGGGTGGCGCCAGAGGTCGAGCGCCTGGGTGAAGCGGTGGATGTGCTCTGAGACCCCGATCTCCTCGATCCCGGCCTCCGTGGCAACCGCCAGGTAGCGCTCCACGTTCGCGGTCGTGAAGTAGCGCTCCGGGGGGGTGTTCTCCTCGTCGGGGCGCAGGTGCAGGTGGTAGTCGGTGAGCATCAGACCCCGAGCCTAGGCGACGGCGAGCGTGGATACGCTTGCTCGCATGGTCCATCTGCGGATCGTCGTCCCGTCGGATCGGACCGAGAAGGTCGTCGACCTGCTCGAAGCGATGCCGTCGGTCTGCAACCTCGTCTTCCTGGCCAGCGCCGCTCGCCGGCCGAGCGGCGACGTGATCCTCTGCGACGTCGCTCGTGAGGACGCCAGCGTGGTGATCGAGGATTTGAAGGAGCTCGACATTCCCCGCGACGGCTCGATCGCCCTCGAGCAGGTCGATTCCCATATCTCTGATGCGGCGCGCCGGGCCGAAAAGGCGGCGCCTGGCGCCGCCTCCGACGCCGTCGTCTGGGAGGAGGTCGAGGCCCGTACCTCAGAGAGCACCGAGCTTGGCGGCACCTTCCTCCTCTTCATGGTGCTCGCCTGCCTGCTCGCGTCGGTCGGGATCTTCACCGGCTCGGCGATCCTGATCATCGGCGCAATGGTGGTCGGGCCGGAGTTCGGGCCGCTGGCAGGCTTTTGCGTGGCAATCGTCGAGCGCCGGCGAAACGTCGCCCTGCGCTCGCTCACCGCACTTGCCGTCGGCTTTCCAATCGGCATCGCAGCCGCCTTTCTGTTCACGCTCGGCTGCGAGGCGACGGGTCTGATCGACGGCGACTTCAGCAGCGACCACAGTCCGCTGACGCAGTTCATCTCCGATCCCACCACCTTCTCTTTCATCGTCGCCGCCCTCGCCGGGATGGCGGGGGTGCTCTCGCTGACCTCGGCCAAGTCAGGGGCGCTGGTCGGGGTGCTGATCTCGGTCACGACGATTCTCGCCGCGGCCGACATCGGCATCTCCGCCGCCCTCGGCAACTGGGCTGAGTGGCGGGGCGCGATGGAGCAGCTGGCCCTCAACCTAGTCGCCATCGTGCTGGCCGGGGTGGGCACCCTCTACGTCCAGCGCCTCCTCTTCAGGCGCCGCCGGCGGGAGCATCGGCGAGAAGCAGCTCGGCGAGACGGAGATCGAGCGGCGTCGTCACCTTGAGGTTCTCCGGCGGCGCGGGGTGGATCAGGACCCGTCCTCCAGCCTCCTCAACCAACATCGCCTCATCGGTCGCAGCGGCGACGCGCTCCCGGTCGGCCGCAAGGGCGTTGCGCAGCGCCTCTGCCCGGAACACCTGAGGCGTCTGCGCCGCCCACAGCCCCTTCCTGTCCAGCGTCTTTTCCACGCCGCTCGATGCATTCACCACACCAGGGGGTGTCGAATGCGTCGCGCGGCGAGATTGCTTGACGGTGTCGGTTACCGGCGTCGCCGCGATCGCGCCTACGGCCTCGGGATCCGCGATCAGGGTCACGACCACGCCTTCGATCAGGTCCGGCGTGACCAGCGGCCGGGCCGCATCGTGGATCGCGACCAGCTCGGTCTCGACCTTCTCCAACGCGTTGGATACCGAGATCGCGCGGGTTTTGCCGCCCTCGACCAAGACGAGATCATCCCCACCCAGATCATGTGCGTGCCCCGGCGGACAGGCGATCACGATCGAGCGGATCGAGGGACAGTCGCGGAAGGCCGCAATCGACCACTCGACCATCGGCCGCCCCGCCAGCGGCACGAAGGCCTTCGGGCCGCCGACTCCGAGCCTCTGCCCGGAGCCGGCGGCGGCGATGACCGCGGTGACGGACGCCGTAGCGCCGTTACGCCGTGGCGGCGAAACGGCCCTCCAGCAGCCCGTCCAGGTACTCCTCCGCGCCCTCCTCGTCCTTGTCGAGCGCGTACATGAACTCCGACGCGAGGATCTTCTTGGCCCGCGTGTACATCTGCTTCTCGCCGGTCGAGAGACCCTTCTCCATCTCGCGGAGCGCGAGATTGCGGACCACCTCGGCGAGCTCGAAAACGTCGCCTGTCTTGATCTTCTCGCGGTTGTACTTGAAGCGCCGGTTCCAGTTCTTCGGCATCTCCGACACATCATCGGTGAGGACGTCGGTGACTTTCTTGATCTCGTCCTCGTCGATCACCCGCCGCAGCCCGGCGATTCCCGCGTTCTCGCTCGGAACCATCACGGTGAGTTCGTTGTGGAGGATTTTTATCGTCAGATACTCGCGCTCCTCCCCCATCAGCTCGCGAGCCTCCTTCTTCAATACGAGCCCCGCTCCGTGGTGGGGGTAGACGACCTTGTCCCCCTCCTCGAAATCGCAGACGTATTCGACGCCCTCCTCGAGGCCTGTGGCCTCCATCGCTACCTCTGACTCGGAAATCGTTCCGCTCCTTTCCATTGCGACGGCTTGGGATCAACCGTCAGGTCTGCAAGTACCGGTCGACCAGGTCAACCTCCTGAAGTCTCCGCAGGCCCTCGCGGATGTCCTTGGCCCTGGTCGGACCGACATCCTCGACGGCCTCGAGGTCGGCGTCGGAGGCCGCGAGGACCTCCTCCAGACCGCCGAGCTCGCGGATGATCTTCTGGACGACAAGCTTGGGAATGCGCGGGATGCGGCCCAGCACCCGGTACCCGCGCGGCGCCACCGGGAAGTCGAGGGTGTTGAGCTTGCGGTCGTAGCCGAGCAGCTCGGCGAGGCGACCGAAGTCGAGCACTTCCTGGTGGGGCATTCGAGCGAGCGACTGCAGCACCCCGGCCAGGTTCTCCTCGGTGTCATCGACCGAGTAGTCGCGGACCAGCGCCGTCTTGTCGGCGGCGACGCCGACCATCGTCTCCTCCAGCTGCATCTCGATCAGCCTGCCCTCGGTGCCGAGCTCGACGATGTAGCGCTCGACCTCGACCGCCATCCTGGTCACCAGCTCGGCCCGCTGCAGGACCGCGAGCGCGTCGTAGAGCACGCCGCCGCCCTCGAACTCGAGCACGGTGAGGCGAGTCGAGACCTGGTCGAGGCGGGCGCGGTACTTGTCGAGCGTCGCCAGCCCCTGGTTGGCCTTGGCGAGGACAGCGGGGATGTCCTGGAGGATGTACTTGGTCCCCCCCGCGTAGAGCGAGACGACGTCACGACGCTGCGAGATCGCGATCACCAGAGCGTCGGTCTGTTTGGAGACGCGCTCAGCGGTGCGATGCCGCGTCCCGGTCTCAGAGGAGAGGATCGTCGGGTCCGGCATCAGCTGCACGTTGGCCCAGGCGATCGTCGTCGCCTCGGCGTTGAGGACGATCGCGCCGTCCATCTTCGCCACTTGGTAGAGCATCGCCGGCGTGTAGTCGATATCGAGTTTGAGCCCACCGGAGAGCAGGTGGGAGACATCTTCGGGATCGCCGACGACGATCAGGCCACCGGTGCGGGAATGGACGATGTTGTCGATCCCCTCGCGCAGGGCGCCGCCCGGCGCGACGATGTCAAGAGCCCTCAGTAGCCGGGGGTCCTGCCGTTCGGAAAGCTCGTGAAGCTCATCCCCGGGGAGCGCAGACATCTCGCCTAGGATGGCAAAAACCGCATTAGAATGCGGTCTGGTGAATCCCTACTGGACAGGTCGGGATGCCTAATGTCAAGGAAACCCGTCACCGAACGCCGTAAATGCCGCAGTCAGAGCAGTGGCGAACACGGTTTTGATCAGGCCGTCGAGGCGACGAGGTCGCGAACGGGGTCGATGCCCCAGCGCTCGCCGACCGCGGCTAGCTCGGGACTGAGGGCCCAGCGGTCCGGCCTCTCCTCCCCCTCGTGCGCGGGGCTCGCCCCCTTCAGCGCCATGCAGCCGGTGTTGTCTCCGACCGCGCGGATCTCCTTCACCTCGGCACTGCTCAGGACTCGCTCGCCGGACAGGGCCGCCAGCTCCGTTCGCTTCTCCTCGATCGAGCGCGCTTCGGGACCCGTCTCCTGGATCAGGGTCGGCACGACGCACTCGACCGCAGGGTGGGCGAGGTTCCAGTGGCAGGCGAGGTGCATCGCGCTGAGGCCGGTGCGCTCGCGAATCGGGTCGAGGCGCGCCAGCTTCTCGAGCCCGGCCTCGATCCAACCTTCGGGACGAAAGGCCCGGTGGTCACCCTTCGGCAGCTCCATGCCCGGCTTGAGGTCGTCCCAGAAGAGCCCGCCGTAGTCGACGACGCGGGTGATCACCTTCACCCCCTGCCGCTCGGCCGCGTCGAGGCAGAGCTCGCCGGGCCAGGGCTCAAACGGGTTGAGGATGACCATCGCCCAATCGATCCGGTCGCCGAAGCGCTCCAGGCAGGCGATCAGATCGAGGGTGAAACCGTTTGCCGGTCCCGGCGCGACGCCGATTGCCCCGGCCAGGCCGTCCTCACGCAGGGCCGCCATCGCGTCCCAGACCGCCTCGCTGGAGTAGCCGGTCCGGTCGGGGTTGTGGAGCAGGAGGAGGTCGAAGCGCTCGACCCCGATCCGCTCCAGGCTGCTCTCGGTCGCCATCCGCAGGTAATCGGCGTACTCGGCCTCGCCGCGCAGACGGGGGTCGGTGAAGCGGGGAAAGCCGCGGGGGCCGTCGCGCTCGCCCTCGTAGAAGTCGTGGCCGACCGCCCCGACCAGGCAGTAGGACTCGCGGGACGAACCGGACAGGGCCCGCCCAACCAACCTGTCTGCCTCACCCTGGCCGTAGGCGTCGGCGGTGAGAATCGTGTCGATCCCCTCACCGGGGCGCAGCAGCGCCTCGAGGCGCTGCTCGTCGATCGTCTCGCCGAAGTGCAGGAACCGCCCCCCACTCCAGGCGCCGAGCGCCTGCCGAGCGGGACTCTTCACTGAGCCGAGGTGTCGCCGACCTTCTCGGGCTCGGGCTTCGGCTTCGCCTTCGGGGGTTTGCGCGGCTTGACGATCCGCAGGCTGAGCGGACGATCCTCCTCGTCGCCGGAGGCGTCGCGCTCGACCATCACGGTCGAACCCGGAGTCATCTCGCCCTGCCGCAGAACCTCGTCTGCGAGCGGGTCCTCGATGTAGCGCTGGATCGCGCGACGCAGCGGCCGGGCGCCCATCGAGGGATCCCAGCCTTTCTCGACCAGCAGGTCCTTGGCCTCGTCGGTCAGCTCCAGCTGCAGCTCGTGCTCGGCAACCTGGACGCGGACCCGGGCGATCATCAGGTCGATGATCTCCTTGACCTCCTCCTTGGCCAGCTTGTGGAAGACGATCACCTCGTCGATCCGGTTGAGGAACTCTGGCCGGAAGACTTTTTTCAGGTCGCTCATGATCCGGTTCTTCATGTCGTCGTAGGACATGCCGGTCTCATCGGAGACGGTGAACCCGATCGAGGTGTTCTTGGCGATCTCAGAAGCGCCGATGTTCGAGGTCATGATCACGATCGCGTTGCGGAAGTCGACCGTGCGGCCCTGGGCATCGGTCAGCCGCCCGTCCTCGAGGATCTGAAGCAGGATGTTGAAGACGTCAGGGTGCGCCTTCTCGATCTCGTCGAGCAGCAGCACCGAGTAGGGCTTGCGGCGCACAGCCTCGGTCAGCTGGCCGCCCTCGTCGTAGCCGATGTAGCCCGGCGGCGAGCCGACCAGACGGCTGACCGCGTGCTTCTCCATGTACTCGGACATGTCGATCCGGATCAGCGCCTCCTCGTCGCCGAAGAGGAACTCGGCGAGGGTGCGGGCGAGCTCGGTCTTGCCGACCCCGGAGGGGCCGAGGAAGATGAACGAGCCGGCCGGCCGCTTCGGGTCCTTGATCCCAGCGCGCGAGCGGCGGATCGCCTTGGAGACTGCGGTGATCGCGACCTCCTGGCCGATCACACGCTTGTGCAACTCCCCCTCCATCTGAATCAGCTTTTTGGTCTCGGCCTCGGTCAGCTTGAAGACTGGGATCCCAGTCCACATCGAGACGATGTCGGCGATCTCCTCCTCGCCGACGTCGGGCCGGTCGCCGCTCTCGCCCTCGGCCCACTCGTCCTCGAGCTGGCGCTTGCGGGTCGTCAGCTGGCGCTCGGTGTCGCGCAGGTTCGCTGCTTTCTCGAACTCCTGCGCTTCGATCGCGGCCTCCTTCTCGCGCCGCGTCGTCTCGATTTCCTCTTCGAGGTCGCGATAGACGGGCGGAGAGCTCATCGACTTGATCCGCATCCGCGAGGCGGCCTCGTCGATCAGATCGATCGCCTTGTCAGGCAGGAAGCGGTCGGAGATGTAGCGGTCGGCGAGCTCGGCGGCGGCGCCCAGCGCGTCGTCGGTGATGTTGACGCGGTGGTGCTGCTCGTAGCGCTCGCGCAGCCCCTCGAGGATCTTCACCGTGTCCTCGACCGAGGGCTGGTCGACCCTGATCTGGGCGAAGCGGCGCTCCAGCGCCGAGTCGCGCTCGAGGTACTTGCGGTACTCGTCGAGCGTCGTCGCGCCGATCGTCTGCAGCTCGCCGCGGGCCAGGGCCGGCTTCAGGATCGAGGCGGCGTCGATCGCGCCCTCGGCGGCGCCGGCGCCGACCAGGTTGTGCAGCTCGTCGATGAAAAGGATGATGTCGCCGCGCTGGGTGATCTCCTTCATCACCTTCTTCAGCCGCTCCTCGAACTCGCCCCTGTACTTCGAGCCAGCGACCAGCGCCGCCAGGTCGAGCGTGTAGATCTGCTTGTTCTTGAGCAGCTCGGGCACCTCGCCCTTCTCGATCCGGGCAGCGAGACCCTCGACCACGGCGGTCTTGCCGACCCCGGGCTCACCCAGCAGCACCGGGTTGTTCTTGGTGCGCCGCGAGAGAATTTGCATGATCCGCTCGATCTCGGTTTCGCGCCCGATCACGGGGTCGAGCTTGCCTTCCTCGGCGAGGCGGGTGAGGTTGCGGCCGAACTGGTCGAGCAGCTTCGAAGACTTCTTGCCGCCCTCGCCTCCGCCGGCGCCCGCGCCGGCGCCCTGGCGGCGACCACCGGGGCCGGAGAGCATCCGGATCACCTCGTTGCGGATCTTGTCCGAGTCGGCGTCGAAGTCGAGCAGGATGCGGGCAGCAACGCCCTCGTTCTCACGGACGAGGCCGAGCAGGATGTGCTCGGTGCCGATGTAGTTGTGGCCGAGCGAGAGTGCCTCGCGCAGCGCCAGCTCGAGCACCTTCTTGGCGCGCGGGGTAAAGGGGATCTGGCCGGAGGTGACCTCCTCGCCGGAACCAACGATCCGCACCACCTGGGAGCGGACCCGCTCGGTGGTGATGTCGAGAGACTCGAGCACCCGGGCGGCGAGTCCCTCCTCCTCGCGGAGCAGCCCGAGCAGGATGTGCTCGGTGCCGATGTAGTTGTGCTTGAGCGTCCGAGCCTCTTCCTGCGCCAGGACGACGACTTGACGGGCTCGCTCTGTGAATCTCTCGAACAAAAGGCCTCTCTACCTAGTCCAACTCCAACGGTCGTGGTAAGTATCGGCGGGGCGCCCTGTCGGTATCGGGAAGCGCCTATGTGCCCCGTAAACGATACCGACCGCCACCACCCGGTCTCGGGGCGCAAACATCCGCTCAGAGCGGCTTTTTGGGCCGTTCAGGAGCGCATCGCGGGGAACAGGACGACCTCGCGCAGGCTCTTCGCGCCACTAAGCAGCATAACGAGACGGTCGATCCCGATCCCGACTCCGCCGGTCGGCGGCATCCCCTGCTCGAGCGCCTCGATGAAGAGCGCGTCGAACGGCTGCGCCTCTTCGTCGCCGCGCTCCAGCTCCTCCGCCTGCTGTTCGAAGCGGCGGCGTTGCTCGTCGGGGTCGTTCAGCTCGCTGAAGCCGTTGGCGATCTCGATCCCGCCGGCGAACGCCTCGAAGCGCTCGGTCACGCCCTCCTCGGAGCGGTGGGACTTGGCGAACGGCGAGAGCTCGGTCGGATAATCGAGCAGGAACGTCGGCTGCACCAGGTGCGGCTCGACGTCGCGCGAGAGCAGGCCGTCGACAAGCTTGCCCCAGCCCTCCGTCGGATCGGGCTCGGTGTCCATCGCCGCGACCAGAGCCTCGCGGGTCGGGTGCTTGGCGATGTCGATGCCGCTGCGCTCCCGGATCGCCTCGCGCAGCGTCAGCCGCTTCCAGGGGGGCGCGAAGTCGATCTCGACATCTCCCCGTTTCACCTTCGTCGTGCCCAGAACCCGCTCTGCCACCTCGGCGACCATCAGCTCGACCTTGTGCGCGGTGTCCATGTAGTCCGAGCAGGCCTCGTACCACTCGAGCATCGTGAACTCGGGGTTGTGCTTGTGGGAGACGCCCTCGTTGCGGAAGTCCTTGCCTAGCTCGTAGACGCGTTCGATCCCGCCGACGACCAACCGCTTCAGATAAAGCTCGGTGGCGATCCGCAGGTAGAAGTCACGGTCGAGCGCGTTGTGGTGGGTGACGAAGGGCCTGGCCAGGGCGCCGCCGTAGAGGGGCTGCAGGACCGGGGTCTCGACCTCGACGAAGCCGCGCTCGTCGAGCCAGCGGCGCACCTCGCTGACAGTGCGGGCGCGGAGGCCGAAGATGCGGCGGCTCTCCTCGTTGGCGATCAGGTCCAGCTCGCGCTGGCGGTAGCGAGTCTCGACGTCCTCGAGGCCGTGGAACTTGTCGGGCGGCGGGCGCAGGCTCTTGGCGAGCAGGCGCCAACGGTCGATCGCGAGCGAGAGCTCGCCGCCGCGATTGGTCGCCAGCGCGGTCCCCTCGACGCCGATGATGTCGCCGATGTCGAGGTCGACCAGCAGCTCGTAGGGCTCGGGGCCGAGCAGGTCCTCGCGAGCATGCAGCTGGATCTGGCCGCCGCCGTCGCGGAGGTCGAGGAAACAAGCCTTGCCGTGGCCGCGGCGGGCGACGATCCGGCCCGCAACCCGGTGCCGCGAGTCGGTCTCGATCCCGGCCGCGAGACCCTCGTGGGCGGCGCGCACCTCGGCGATGTCCTCACGCTCGGCGAACTCGTGCGGAAACGGCTCGATCCCGGCATCCCTCAGTCGCTCGAGCTTCTGGCGCCGGTCGCGAAGGACGTCTGAGAGCTTCTGCTCCTCGGGCTCGCTCATGCGACGGCGAGCCTACCGGCGCTAAGCACTCTCGATCTTGGTGATCTTCAGTTTCTTCTTCGGCCCGCGCGGAACCTCGACCGTGACGATGTCGTTGCGCTTGTGGCCGATCAGGGCTTTGCCGATCGGCGACTCGTTGGAGAGCTTGTGCTCGAGCGGGTCGGCCTCGGTGGAGCCGACGATCTGGAACTTCTGCGAGTCACCGGTCTTCTGGTCCTTGACGTGGACGATCGAGCCGAACTGGACCTCGTCGGTGCCGAGGGCTTTCTCATCGATCACGGTGGCGCGGCGCAGTCTCTCTTCGAGCTGGGCAATCCGCTGCTCGAGCAGCGCCTGTTCGTTCTTGGCGTCGTCGTACTCGGCGTTCTCCGAGATGTCGCCAAACTCGCGCGCTTCCTTGATCCGCTCCGCCACCTCGCGGCGCCGTACGGTCGAGAGGTTGTCGATCTCCTCCTTGAGCTTCTCGAGACCCTCGGGGGTGATAACGGACTGGCGACTCACTGGTCTGACCTCGCTTTTGCTTGATTGGGGGAAACGGCTCCCAGACACCAAAAACGCCCGGACATGACGGCTGTCGCCACCGTGCCAGGGCCGGAAGTCGCGGGATTATAGCGAGGGTTCCAGGCCGGCAATCAGGGTTTTCCGCGTATCTTCGAGCGGAACCGAGGCGGCGATCAGCTCGCGGGCCTGAGCCAGGTCCGCGCTGCGCTGCAGTTCCTCGACAACCGCCGGCGCAAGCGCGAGCGACTCGACGTACCAGGGGTAGAACTTGCGCAGGTAGCGCGTGGCGCGATCCGTGCCCAGGTGCTCCTCGGCACGGTCGATCGTCCAGAGCAGCTCGGCGGCCACCTCGTCCCGCCCAGGCGGGGCGCTGCGGCGACCGGTCAGTTCTTCGAAGACCCACGGGTTGCCGAGGGCGCCGCGGGCGATCATCACCGCGTCGGCGCTCGACTCGCGATAGGCCCGGCACGCCGCCTCGGCGTCGCTCAACCCGCCGGAGACGATCACCGGCACCTCGACGCGCTCGACCAGCTCGTGGGTGAGCGCGTAATCGGGGCTCCCCTTGTGCCCGACCGCGGCGGCCCGCGGATGAAAGGCGATCGCAGCAACGCCGGCCTCTTCGGCGAGCCGCACGGCGAGCTCGAAGCCAGAGCGATCGCCGCTGCGCAAACCGGAGCGGAGCTTGACTGTGACCGGCAGGCCGCTGCCCTCGATCGCGCCGCGAGCAAGAGCGAGGGCCAGCTCGGGGTCGGCCAGCAGCTCGGCGCCGGCGCCGGTCTTGCGCACCTTCGGCACCGGGCAGCCCATGTTGATGTCGATCAGGTCGGCGCCGGCCTCGGCGGCGATCGCCGCTCCGGACCGCATCACCTCGGCGTCATGGCCGAACAGCTGCACCGAGACCGGGTGCTCGTCGGGATGAATCCGCATCAGCTCCCGCAGGGTGCGCTCGTTGCGGTGGTGCAGACCGAAGCTCGAGACCATCTCGGAGACCGCCAGCCCGGCGCCGTGTCGCTTCGCCTGCAGGCGCACGAACCAGTTGCCGATTCCCGCCAGCGGCGCCAGCAGGACGCGGTTGGGGATCTCGACGTCGGCGATCCGGAAGGGATCAGTCAGCTGTGGGCGCGTTCCGCTCATGGATCAACCTCAGACCCTTGAGGGTAAGCATGTCATCGACCTCGTCGATCGTCTCCGTGAACGGGACGACCACATGGGCAAGCCCGCCGGTGGCCAGCAGACTTGCCTCGCCCAGCTCCGCTTCGATCCTGCGCACCAGGCCGTCGATCAGGCCGGCGAAGCCGAAGACGAACCCGGACTGGATCGCGGCGATGCTCGAGCGGCCGATCGCCGTCTCCGGTGCAGCGAGGTCGATGCGGGTGATGCGGGCAGCGCGTTCGATCAGCGCGCTGAGCGAGATCTCCAAGCCGGGGCCGATCGCGCCGCCGAGGTATTCGCCCTCGGCCGAGACCACGTCGACGTTGATGCCGGTGCCGAAGTCGACGACGACGCAGGCGGCCTGGAAGCGCTCGTAGGCGGCGATCGAGTTGACCAGGCGATCGGCCCCCACCTCGGTCGGGTTGTCGATCCGGATCGCCATCCCAGTCTTGATCCCCGGGCCGACGGTGAGGCACTCGGCCTCCAGGTAGCGCTCGGTGAGCTGCTCGTACTGGGTGCCGAGGGGAGGCACCACCGAGGAGACGCAGACGGCGTCGATCTCGTCGAGGCCGATCTCGCCGAGGGCGAGCAGGCCGCCGATCCGCTCGGCGAGCTCGTCGCCGGTCGCCCCGGCGCGGGTCTGGAAGCGCCAGTGCTCGACCAGCTGCTCGCCCTCGAAAGCGCCGAGGTGAGTCTGGGTATTGCCAACGTCGACCGCGAGAAGCACGGCGCGATTATGATGCCTCGCGTGAAGGTCCGGCTCTACACCATCCCCGGCTCGCATCCGGGCATTGCGGCTCAGGCGATGCTGAAGGCCAAGGGCATCCCGTTCAAGCGGACCGACCTCTTCCCGGTGATGTCGAAGGCCGTCGTTCGCGGCCTCGGCTTTCCCCAAAAAACCGTGCCGGCGCTGAAGATCGACGGCCGCAAGGTGCAGGGCTCACGCGAGCTCGCCCGCGAGCTCGACCGGATCCGCCCTGAGCCGCCGCTTTTCCCCGCCGACGCCGAGAAGCGCGCCGCGGTCGAAGAGGCAGAGCGCTTCGGCGACGAGGAGCTGCAGCACCCGATCCGCCAGACCATCTGGTGGGTGCTGAAGCGGAACAAGGCGCCGCTGCGCAGCTACTCGGAGGGGGCGAAGCTGGGGATCCCGATCGGCCTCGCGGTCGCAACCGCGGGCCCAATCCTCGCCCTCACCGCCCGCTACAACGAGGCCAGCGACGAGAACGTGCGCCGCGACCTGGAACTCCTGCCGGGCTTTCTCGACCGGATCGACGCCTGGATCGAGGCCGGAGTCCTCGATGGAGAGCAGCTCAACGCCGCCGACTTCCAGATCGCGCCGTCCCTGCGACTGGCGATGACCATGCAGGACCTGCGGCCCGCGATCGACGCACGACCGGCGGGCAAGTTCGCGAGGCGCGTGATCCCGGCCTACCCGGGAGACGCCCCCCCGATTTTCCCCGCCGCCTGGCTCGAGCCGCTGCGAAGCGCTGCAACTACGGCCTGAAAGCCACCCGGACCGGTGGCATCTCAAAAGCCGTCTCCGGTCAGGTCGATCCCGGGGGATCCCCCCTGGTTTGCGCCACAGCCGGGCATCGCGCTCTGTCTCTCCGGCGGTGGCTACCGAGCGATGCTTTTTCACCTCGGAGCTCTGTGGAGGCTGAACGAGACGGGGCATCTGGCACAGCTTTCGCGTGTCTCCAGCGTCTCCGGCGGCTCGATCACGGCCGCCAAGCTGGGAGTGAGCTGGACCCGACTCGTGTTCGGAACGGACGGAACAGCGGCGAACTTCGCAGATGAGGTCGCCGAGCCGTTGCGGGGGCTGGCCAGCCGGACCGCCGACCTGCCTGCCGTGCTCACCGGCGTGCTGATGCCCGGGTCGATCAACAGACGCTTGGCAGGCATTTACAAGAGACACCTCTTCGGCGCGGCAACACTCCAGGACCTGCCCAGCGACAAGCAGGGGCCAAGGTTCGTGATCAACGCCACCAACCTCCAGTCGGGGGTCCTATGGCGCTTCTCGAGGCCATATTCCTGGGACTACAAGGTGGGGAAGATCGCCAAGCCGGATATCTCGCTGGCAACCGCCGTCGCCGCGTCCTCGGCCTTCCCACCCGTTCTTTCGCCCGCTCGCCTTCGCTTCAAGGACGAGGCGTACGCCAAAGGGTCCGGACGGGGGATGCAGCGACCTCCTTTCACGACGAGGCCGGTGCTCGCCGACGGCGGGGTCTACGACAACCTCGGCCTAGAGACCGCCTGGAAGCGCTGCCAAACCATCCTGATCAGCGATGGCGGCGGAGCCCTGGCGTCCCACGAGGGGACGCTCGGACCGCTCGGCTGGTGGCGCTGGCGGGATTGGGGTACGCAGTCGCTGAGGGTGCTGCGGGTGATCGATAACCAGGTGCGCAGCCTGCGCAAGCGGCAGGCGATCGACGCCTACCGGGCCGATCCCGAGAGTCCCCAGTATCGCCAGGGGACCTACTGGGGCATACGCAGCGATATCGAGGACTACCGGCTCGACACAAGCCTCGACTTCCCCCCCGAGATCGCGGAACAGCTGGCCGACCTGCCGACCCGCCTGAAGCGGCTCGACACGGATACGCAGGAGCAGCTCATTAACTGGGGCTACACCATCTGCGACACCGCGATGCGGCGCTGGGTCGATCCTTCCCTGCCGGTCCCGTCGGGCCTCCCGTACGCGTGAGCCGGCGTCGACTCACGCCTAGAGGGAGCCGGCGCGCTCGGTGCGCTGGCCGGGACCGAGGGTGTCGAGGGCATGCACCAGGTGCGTGCCGTCGGGCAGCGCCAGCTCCGGATCGAGCTCTAGCAGGGGGCTGAGGACGAAGCGGCGGCTGGTTACCTCCGGGTGGGGCAGGGTGAGACGGTCGGTCGAGAGCTCGAGGTCGCCGAGCAGGAGCAGGTCGACGTCGAGCGGGCGTGGACTGTGGCGGGGAGCGTCGAGGGCGCGGCCGCGCTCCGCCTCGATCTCCTTGCAGACGTCGAGCAGCGCCTCTGGCTCCAGCTCGGTGCGGATGCGGATCGCCGCGTTGAGGAAGTCGGGCTGGTCGAGCACCTCGCCGACCGGCTCGGTCTCGTAGGCCGAGGAGACCGCCTCGACCTCCACCCCGCGCTCACCCAGCAACCGGATCGCCGCCCGCAGGTTCTCCTCGCGGTCGCCTACGTTTGACCCGAGCCCGAGATAACCGTGACGCAAGGCCCTACGCCTCGCCGTCTTCTTCCTCTTCAGCTTCCTCATCGCGCTCATGGACGACCTCAACTGCGACCTCCTGGACGGCGATCGGGAGCGGTGGCTCGGGCTTGGCGGCGCGGACGCGGACCGAGTCGCACCCATAACGCACCATTAGCCGCTCGCCGACCACCTGGGCCAGTCGCTCCAGCGTCCGGTAGCTGCGCTCGGTGGCGGCAAGGACGACGATGTCGCAGACCTCGGCGTAGTCGACCGTGTCCTCGATCCGGTCGGTGAGCACGGCGTCACAGTCGGGCACGTCGAAGGAGATGTCGAACTCGAGCCGCTGCCCGATCTCCTGCTCAGCATCGCTGACCCCGTGGTGGGTGTAGATCGAGAGCCCACGCAGCTCGACCTCAACCCGCGACTCGATCCCGTTGCCGTTCGGGTCCATGGCGGTGAACCTATCCGAGCACGGCATCGGCGACCGTGATCGCCTGCCGAACCTCGGCAACGTCGTGGACGCGCAGCACGTCGGCGCCGTCGGCGGCGGCTAGCACGGAGGAGGCGATGGTGCCGCCGATCCGGTCTCCGGCGTCCGAGCCGTCGATCTTGCCGATGAAGCTCTTGCGCGAGGTTCCGATCACGATCGGCCGCCCAAGCTCGCGAAGCTCACCGAGACGCCGCAGCAGCTCCAGGTTGTGCTCCAGGGTCTTCCCGAACCCAATTCCAGGATCCAGCCAGATCCGCTCCTCGTCGACCCCGGCGGCGACAGCAACTTCCAGTCGCTCCGCCAGAAACGCCTTCACCTCATCGACGACGTCCTCGTAAACCGGGTTCTCCTGCATAGACCGCGGGTCGCCCAACATGTGCATCAGCACCAGCTCGGCACCTCTATCCGCACAGAGCGCACCAATCTCGGGTGCATGTCGCATAGCGGTCACGTCGTTAACTATCGAGGCCCCCGCATCCAGCGCGGCCTCGGCAACTCCCAGCTTCGACGTATCGATAGAGACAGTTGCCGTCTCCGCCAGTCCTTCGACCACGGGCACGACCCGCCGCAGCTCCTCGTCCTGAGTGACTTCCTCCGCGCCGGGACGTGTCGATTCGCCGCCAATGTCGAGAATCTCCGCGCCCTGCTCTGAGAGTTCGCGACCGTGAGCAACAGCAGCTTCTGGATCTAGGAACAGCCCGCCGTCCGAGAAAGAGTCGGGAGTGACATTGACCACGCCCATGAGGGCCGTGGGGTGCCTCTCGAACGGGCGGATACTCAAAGTGCCGGGCTAATTAGTCCGGCACTTGTCCGGGCGAGAGGCACCCCACGGCCCCTCAGCTGGCGTCGCCACCGGCAAACCCCGGCCGCGGACGGGGTTGTGCCACCGGCCCCTCGCGCTGCGCCCGTTCCGGCTCCGGCGCGGTCTCAGCCGGCTGCTCGGCCTCCTCGTCCTCCTCCGCGAAGACCTCGTCCCCCGGCTTGCCGTCGAGCAACGCCAAGAACTGGTCGGCGTCGATCGTCTCCCGCTCGAGCAGGATGTTCGAGATCCGGTCTAGCTCCTTGCGGTTGTCGGTGAGCAGGTCCTTGGCGGTCTGGTGGGCCGACTCGACGATGCGGCGGATCTCGTCATCGATCTCGCGGGCGATCTCGTCGGAGTAGTCGGGCTCGGCGGAGAACTCGCGGCCGAGGAAGGGCTGGCTGCGGTCGTGGCCGAAGACCCGAGGGCCGAGACGCTCCGACATGCCGAAGCGCATCACCATCTGCTTCGCCGTCGCGGTCACCTTCTCGAGGTCGTTGGAGGCGCCAGTGGTGATCTCACCGAAGACGATCTCCTCGGCGGCGCGGCCGCCCAGCGTCATCGCCATCGTGTCGGTCAGCTCGGCGCGGCTGGTCAAGAACTTGTCTTCGGTCGGCAGGCTGATCGTGTAGCCGAGCGCTTGGCCGCGGCTGATGATCGAAATCTTGTGAACCGGGTCGCAGTTGGGGAGCATGTGGCCGACGATCGCGTGCCCGAGCTCATGGTAGGCGGTAATCAGCCGCTCTTTCTCGCTCATCACCCGGGTCTTCTTCTCGGGCCCGGCGATCACCCGCATAATCCCCTCCTCGAGCTCGTGCATCGAGATCTCACGGCGGCCCTGGCGGGCGGTCAGGAGCGCCGCCTCGTTGACGAGGTTGGCGAGGTCGGCGCCGGTGAAGCCTGGCGTCTGGCCGGCCAGCGCATCGAGGTCGATCGACTTGCCGAGCGGCTTGCCGCGAGTGTGCACCTCGAGGATGTGCTTGCGGCCTTTGCGGTCGGGACGGTCGACGACGACCTGGCGGTCGAAGCGGCCCGGCCGCAGCAGGGCGGGGTCGAGGATGTCGGGACGGTTGGTGGCAGCGATCAAGATGATGTTGTCTTTCATCTCGAAGCCGTCCATCTCGACCAGCAGCTGGTTCAGCGTCTGCTCGCGCTCGTCGTGGCCGCCGCCCATGCCGGCACCTCGGTGGCGGCCGACGGCGTCGATCTCGTCCATGAAGATGATGCAGGGGGAGTTCTGCTTTGCCTGCTCGAAGAGGTCGCGGACGCGGCTGGCGCCGACGCCGACGAACATCTCGACGAAGTCCGAGCCGGAGATCGAGAAGAAGGGGACGCCGGCCTCGCCGGCGACAGCGCGAGCGAGCAGCGTCTTGCCGGTTCCGGGCGGACCGTAGAGCAGCACGCCCTTGGGAATGCGGGCGCCGAGCGACTGGAACTTCTTCGGGTTCTCAAGGAATTCCTTGATCTCCTGCAGCTCCTGCACCGCCTCGTCCACCCCGGCCACGTCGCGGAAGGTGATCTTCGGAGCGTCGACCGACATCCGTTTGGCTTTCGACTTGCCGAAGTTCATCACCCGCGAGCCGCCTCCCTGCATCTGGTTCATCAGGAAGATCCAAAAGCCGAAGAAGAGGACGAAGGGAAGGATGTAGGTGAGCAGCGAGAGCAGGCTCGAGCCGCCCGTCCCCTTTACCTCCGTGGTGACGTCGTAGCGGTCGATCAGGTTGAGCAGCGACTGCTCGGTATTAGACGGATAACCGGTGGAGAAGCTCTCGCCGTTGGTGCGCTTGACGTCAAGCGTGTTGTCCTTCGTGTTGATCGTGATCTCATCGATCTTTTTTTCCGCGATGAGACCCGACTGGGGCGCAACCAGTTCGTTGTAGGAAGGCGCTTTGGTATCCGGCTCGTTGCTGATCACCCGCTGCGCAACGAAGGCGAGGATCACCACCAGCAGGATCGGGAAGGCCGCGCTTTTGAAGAAACGCTTCACAGGGAAAAATCAGCGTACCAGGGCAATTTCGCCCTCCTAGCCCAACTTCGAGCCGGTTACCGATCGTCCAACGCGGCCACGTAGCCCAGGTTGCGGTAGCGCTGGGCATGGTCGAGGCCATAGCCGATCGCGAAGCGGTTGGGGATCTCGAAGCCGACGTAGCGAGGCGAGAGGTCGACGCGCAGGCGCTCCGGCTTGGTCAGCAGGGAGCAGACCTCGAGCGAGGCGGGATTTCGCGCCTTCAGGTTGCGCATCAGGTACTGCAGGGTGAGGCCGGAATCGATGATGTCCTCGACGATCAGCACGTGGCGGCCTTCGATCGGCGCGTCGAGGTCCTTGAGGATGCGCACGACACCCGAGGAGTCGGTCTGCGACCCGTAGCTGGAGACCGCCATGAAGTCGATCTCGCAGGGGACGGAGAGGTCCCGCATCAGGTCGGCGAGGAAGAGGACGGCGCCCTTGAGGACGCCGACCATGAAGAGGTCGCGCCCCTCGTAGTCGCGGCTGATCTCCTCACCGAGCTCGGCCACGCGCCGCTGCAGGTCCTCGCTCGAGACGAGGGTCTCGCCAATCCCGTGCTCGCTCACGGGCGCAGTCTAGATACAGCGATCAACGCTCGGCATGCAGGACCCCGCGCTCGGCGACCGCACGCACGCCACCGCCGAGGTCGAGCATCGCCGTACCGGTGCGGCGCAGCGCCGCGACCTTGTCGGCATGACGGGCGGCGCCGGGAACCGGCCGCCCGGCCGCCCGGTCGGCGAGCTGCTGGACGACGAGCCGGCGCAGGGCCCGGGGCAACTCAGCCAAACGTTCGAGCGTGATCGTGCTCCGGGGCGTCCCACCCGAGCCGTCGATCTCGGCAGCAACGAGTGCGTCGAGGACCTCGGCCTCCTCACGCAACAGCTCGGCCGTGCGCAGCACGTTGCGGGCCGCCGCCGGGTGGATCTCGGCCAGGGCGGGCGCCAGCCTGTGGCGCACGCGATTGCGGGCGTAGCCGTTCTCGGCGTTGGTCGGATCGTCGCGCCAAGCGAGTCCCCGTTCCTCGCAGTAGCGCGTGGTCTGCTCGCGCGTGAAGTCGAGCAGCGGGCGGACCAGGCTGCCGTCGCGGGGGCGGATCCCAAGCAGAGCGCGGCGGCTCGGCGATGAGGCGAGCCGGTAGAGGATCGTCTCGACCTGGTCGTCGGCGGTGTGGCCGGTGGCGATCGAGGAGCTGTGCGGCAGGGCCAGCCGGGCCGCCGCCGCGTAGCGGGTATCGCGGGCCCAGGCCTGAAGGTTGCCGGGCCCCTCGGGCCGCCGCGGACTCTCAACCTCCAGATCGACCCCGAGCTCAGCGCAGAGCGCCGTGCAGTGCGCCTCGTCCTCGTCGGAGTCGTCGCGAAGGCCGTAGTTGATGTGCAGCGCGGTCACCGAGCCTGGGCCGAGTAGACGCACCGCGAGGTCGAGCAAGCAGACCGAGTCGCGCCCGCCGGAGAGCAGCGCGACCAGCGACGACCCGGCCGGCAGCAGCCCACCCTCGCGAACGTGCTCCAGCATCGCCTCGCTGATCTTTTGATCCTCGCTCATCTTGTCGTGTGCGGTCACGAAAACGTGACCGCACACGAAATTGTGACTCGACTGCTCAGGCGGCGCGAACGATGTAGAGCGCGGTCGGCTCCGGAAAGCCCTTCAGGTTGACCTCGCCGATCGGCTCGCAGGACAGCTCCCGGCCGCCGAGCATGTCGGCGACGCGGTCGGTGACCAGGACCTCGCCGGCGTGGGCGCGGCCGACGACGCGGTGGACCAGGTTGACGTGGGTGCCGAAGTAGTCACCGTCGCGATAGACGGCCTCGGCGTAATGGATCCCGACGCGAGGCCGCGGCCGCTCCGGCAACCGCTGCAGCAGTTGCACCGCCCACTCACTGAGCGACGCCGGGTCGGGCGAGACGACCATCACCTCGTCGCCGATCGTCTTCACGATCGTCGCGTCGGGCGGCAGCGTTGCTTCCACCGTCTCGACGAAGTTCTCGACCACGTCGAGCGCCTCCAGGTCGCCCTCCTCCTCGGTGTACTGGGTGAATCCGGTGAGGTCGATGAAGCAGAGGGTGACCGGGACCTGGCCCAGGTGGGGAACGGCGGCTCCGAGCTCGCTCTCCATGTGTCCGACCACGTCCTGCTCGAGGAAGAAGCGCAGGTAGCGGGTGTGCAGATACTCGGTCAGCGGCGCCGCCAAGGGGAGGATGTCGGCGGCAAGCCCACCCATCTCCTCCGCCATCTCCAGCTCCGGCACACCGTCGAGGATCATCGGTTCGTGCACATAGAGGTGGAAGAGCCGCACCTCGGCGTCGGCGATTCGCCGTAGCGACTGCACGTAGACGCGCACCAGCTGGAGGAAAGCGACGAGCGGGAAGCCGGCGGCGAGCACCCTGGCGCAGTGGCGCAGGGCAGCCACGTCGGCCGGCCCCAGCATCCGCTCGCGGCCGAAGGGGGTGCCGAGGATGACCAGTATGCGCTCGATCAGCTCCGGCTCCAGGCCGGTCTCGCGCGCTACCTCCTCTACCGTCGCCTGCGCCTCCTGTTCGGGCAGGAGGTCCTCGGCGAGACCGAAGGCGAGCCTTCCCTCGCGGCCCGCTTTCTTCAAGTCGTCGAGCGAGTGGCCGCGCTCGCGCATCCGTGCCACGACGCGGGCCTGCGCCGCCGCCGCCGCGGTCCAGCGCCCCCGCCGCACCGGCACAACTTTCTCCGCCGCCCAGCGTTTCAGCGTGCCAGCCGAGACGCCAGCGCGCCGCGAAGCCTCACGAAGTGAAATCCGCTCTTCGCTCATCGAGGGAGCGAGGCTAGACATCAAGCCCGACGAGCTGCAGCGCGTGTTGAGGACGAGGTCGGGAGGGGTGAAACGTCTTGTACTTTTTCCGCCGTGAGGCTGGCGGACAGCCAGTGCCTCTCTCGGAAAAAGTTAAGTGAAACCCCTCCCGGCCTCGTCCTTACCTCATGCCGGTATCTCGGAATCCTCGTGAGCCTGCAGGACGGTCTCCCCGCCCTCACCAGTTCGGATCCGCACCGCTTCCTCGACCGGCAAGACGAAGATCTTGCCGTCGCCGACCTCGCCCGTGCGAGCGTGCTTGAGGATCGTCTCGACGACCAGCGGCTTGTCCTTGTCCTCGACCACGACCTCCAGCTTCAGCTTCGGCCGGACGTTGACGGTCAGGGTGGAGCCGCGGTACTTCTCGACTATCCCCTTCTGGCGGCCCGAGCCCTTGGCCTCGCTGATCGACAGGGAGGGAAATCCCTTGTCGAGCAGCTCGGCCCTGATCGGCTCGAATGCCTCGTGGCGGATGAACGCCTCTATCTTCTTCATGCGTTCCTCCCTCCTATCGCGACTCGGTGGCTGTCATCTGTGCAGGAGCCGCCGCCGGCACCGGGGGCGGCGCCCCGATCGTCGGGGGCAGGCCCGTGGAGTACTCCGGCTGCGGAATGAACTGCTCCGGATACCCGTACATGCCGTGCGAGCTGATGTCCAGCCCGGCTTCCTCCTCCTCCTCGGATACCCGCAGCCCGATCGTCGCCTTGATGAAGGCGAATGTCGCGATCGAGATGACGAAGACGACGACGAAGGTGAAGAGGACCGCCAGCCCCTGGACCCCCAGCTGCCCAACGGCCGTGCTGAAGGAGGCGTCGCCGAAGATCCCGTACCAGACACCCGGTCCGGCTCCTTCGACGATCAGCCGCGGTGAGGCGAAGATGCCCACCGCCAGGGTGCCCCAGATTCCGGCCAGGCCGTGCGCCGAGAGGGCGCCGACCGGGTCGTCGAGGAGCTTCTCGATCGCCAGCACTGCGTAGACGACGATCAGGCCGGCGATGAAGCCGATGATCGGCGCCGCCCAGAACTCGACGAAGCCGGACGGGGCGGTGATCCCGACCAGACCGGCGATCGCGCCGTTGCCGGCCATGCCGACGTCGAGCGTACGGCTCTTCATCCAAACCGCCAGCGATGCTCCGATCACACCGGCCGCCGCGGCGAGCTGGGTGTTCAGCATCACCTCGCCGAAGAACGAGCCGGCGGTTTCGAAGGTCGAGCCTCCGTTGAAGCCGAACCAGCCGATCCAGAGGATGATCACGCCGAGGCCGACCAGCGGCATCGAGTGCCCGGGGATCGCCCGCGGCTTGCCGTTGGCGTCGTACTTGCCCTTGCGTGCGCCGAGCAACAGCAGCGCCGCCAGGGCGCCGACGGCGCCGGTCAGGTGGACCACCGAGGAACCGGCGAAGTCCATCACCGGCTTGCCGCCGATGTCGGAGAGCAGGCCACCGCCCCAGACCGCATGCGCGATCAGCGGGTAGATCACGGCGCCGAAGACGAAGGCGTAGATCACGTAGGCGCCGAACTTGATCCGCTCCAGGGTCGTGCCCCAGACGATCGCCAGTGAGACGGCACAGAAGGCGAGTCCGAAGAGCATCAGCATCGCGTCGGAGCCGGCTACGTTGAACGCTTCTTCGCCCTGGCCGACTACCTGGTCGAAGTGGAAGAAGAAGCCGCTGGTGCCGAAGAAGTCGTTGCCGCCCCCTTCAGCGATGCCGTAGCCGATCGCCCACCAGGCGATCGTGCAGATCGCGAGGTTGACGAGCACCTTGGCCACGCCGGTACCCGCGTTCTTCTGTCTCGAGAAGCCGATCTCGAGGAACATGAACCCGGCCTGCATGAGGAAGACCAGGACGGTCGCAACCGCGACCCAGACCATGTCCAGCTCGACGACCTTGGCGTCGACTATCTCGCTGACGCCCTGCGCCGAGGCCATCCCGGGCAGCACCAGCGAGGCGAGCGCCGCCAGGATCACGGCGAGGCCCATCTTGGTTTTCATCTAAACGTCCTCCTAGCCCGCCGCAGCCATGGCCCGGCGGTCGCGGTTTGCGATCGCAGCCAAGGTATGAACGGGCGAAATCGCTGTGTTTAGACGGTTGGAGGAAATCCCGGCGGCGGGTTTCTCACCAGTGTCAATCCCGACTTCATCGCTCGGATTCCGTTAGGGTTCCCGAACCGCTTAGGGACGCCTAATACACTCACCCGATCAAGGAGGAACTGACTCGATGAAGGCCAGGGCAAAGCTGGGGCTTACGCTGGTGGCGCTCGCGCTCGCAGCGTTTGCGGCAGGATGCGGAGACGACGACAGCGACGAGACGACCACGGAGGCGAGCGCGGCGCAACTGGAGCCGGTCAAGCAATACCTCACGGACCACTCGGCCGAGCTGGTCGAGCAGGTCGAAGTCTTGGGGGAAAACGCTGACGAGTACTACGCCCTGGCCGAGTCGGTCGACTTCGACTACCAGCGCCTGCTCGACGAGCACGGCGACGAAGTGACTGAGATCCTCGCCGACTCGAAGGACGCCTTCGTCACCGCCAACCCCGCTTACGAGGAGATGGAGGGAATCGTCGCCGGCGTCCCGCGGCTGGCCCAGTACGACGTCGACATCGACGCCGGCTCGGACGCCTCGACCCCCGAAGACGCGGTCTCGTTCAGCCTCACCACCCCTGCCGGTAAGCAGCTGAAGCAGCCCGGCAACCTCTTCTTCCTCACCGAGACGGCGCTCTACGGGACCAACCCCGAGCTGCAGGCGAAGGGTGCCCGGCCCGACGTCGACGGCGACGGCAAGGTCGAGTTCGGCGAGGGCCTGCCGGATGCCGACGTCTACAAAGCGACGCTCGACGAATTCGAGCAGCAGGCGAAGAGCCTCGACCAGGACGCGCAGGAGTTCGAACCGACCCCCTCCGACGCGCTGACCTCGATCGTGATCATGACCCCGACGATGAGCGAGTACTTCGAGGCCTGGAAGAACTCGCGCTTCATCGCCGGTGAGGACGCCGAGGAACTCGGCTTCGTCGCCACCTCGCGCCTCTCCGACATCGCCGACATCCTCGGCGGCATCCTCGTCACCTATGACGGGATGGAAGCGGCGATCGCGGCGGAGAACCCGCAGCAGGCGAAGCAGACCCGCAAGGAACTGAAGGAACTGGTCGCGTTCGCCAGTGATCTGCGCGACCGCGAGGCCGGCGGGGAGCAGTTCACCGCCAAGCAGGCAGACGCGCTCGGCGCCCAGGCCCAGGCCCAGGCAGAGGCGATCGCCGGCCAGGTGACGCAGGCTGCGAAGCAGCTCGAAGTGGAGCTACAGGAAGGCTAGGTGCGGCGCGCCGGCTCGATCCTGCTCGCGCTGACGGCGCTGCTCCTCGCAGCGCCGTCAGCCGCAGCCGAGCCGGCCTGGCAAGCGGCCGACTCGATCCGCGCCAATCTCTTCGAGGCACAGACCCAGCTGCTCTTCGGCGAAAGCGGCGGGGGCTCGGTCGCAGCCGCCGAGAAGCGGCTGCAGGGACCCCTGCGCCGCGGGCTCGCCGCCGAGGCGCCAGCCACGCTGCGGGAGATCGAAGCTTCGCTGAGAGCGGCCGAGCAAGCCCTGGCGGAGCTCGACGAAGTGGGGCTGGCAGCAGCACGAGGGCGGATCGTCTCGGCCCTCCGCCGCGGCGCCTTTGCCGTCGCGGTCGCCGCGGCGGATCGCGGCGAAGCGGCGCAGGCCCGCAGCTGGCTGCAGATCCGCGACTTCCGCCAGACCACCCGCTTCACACGTCCCGGCGTCGACGCCACCGAAGCCGTGGATCGGCTCGCAAGTGGCGAGATCGGCCCGCACGAGGCCGTGATTCAGATCGAAAAGGATCTGCTCGACGCATTCCAGGCGCGGCTCGCCTCCAACCTCGACGAAGCCTCGCAAGCAGCCGAGCGCGGCTTCGACGGCCGCTTCGCCGAGACGGCGGCGATCGCCCGCGGCTACTGGCTGGCGATCGCACCGGAGTACGAAGAGCAGCGCGACGGCGCCGAGCGGCGCGTCACCGGGCGCGACTTCGACCTGCTCGCAGCGGCCGCCGCCGCATCTGACCGGGCCGGCTTCGAACGGGCGCGGCGTGCGGTCGAAGCCGACTTCGAGGGCTTCACGGCGGCTCCCCTGACCCCTGACGAGCAGGTCAACCGGGCCAGCCAACTGACTCGCTTCCTCGACCTGGTGCCGAAGGAGTACGACAAGGGCACCGCCGATGGCCACGTGACGATCCCCTTCGAGATCCAGGAGGCGGTCGCATTCATGGATGGCGTCGAAACCGCCTTCGCCGACCTCGAGCCGGCCCTGCTCGAGCGCGACCCGGCCGCGGTCGAGACGATCGAAGCCGCCTACGCAGAGCTGCGCGAGGACGTCGACAACGCCCAGCAAAGCGTCTCCGTCGCTCCACAAGAGGAGCTCGACGAGGCACGCGATCGCGCCGCCGATGCCTTCGAACGAATCGCGCCGCAGGAGTGGACGGAACCCAGCGACGAAGCCGACTACGAACTCGTCGACATCTCCCTCGACCAGCTCGAAGCGGCGGCTGGAGCCGGCCAGTACCAGCAGGCCGAGCAGGCGCGGCTTGCCGCCTACGGCTTCTTCGAGTTCGGCCCCGAGCTGAAGCTGCGCGCCTTCGACCCCCAACTGGCGCTCGAGATCGAGGGACTGATCTGGTACGGCGCCAACGGCGAGGCGGGGCTTGCGAGCCTCGTCGCCGACAGCGCTCCGCTGCCCGAGATCCGCGACACCCGCCTCATCCTCGACGAAAAGCTCGAGACCGCCAGAGCCCTGACCGGCGACGGCGCCAGCGCGATGACGACGATCACCAACTCGGCGCTGATCGTCTTCCGCGAGGGCCTCGAGGCGATCCTGATCCTGGCCGCGATCACCGCCAGCATGATCGGCCCGCGCGCGCCCCTGCGCCGGCCGGTCTACCGCGGCGCCCTGCTCGCCCTACCCGCCAGCGTCGTCATGTTTCTCCTCGCCCTTTTGCTGCTCGACTCGCTCTCGCAGTACGGGGAGAAGCTCGAGGCGGCGGTCGGCGTGGTCGCAATCGGAGTGCTGCTGCTGGTCATGAACTGGTTCTTCCACCGGGTCTACTGGACCGAGTGGATCAAGGGCCACCGCGAGCGCGGCAAAGCGCTGACCGGGGCGGCGCTGGCCACGGGAGCGGGCGCAGCAACTGTGGCCGGCCTCTACACGCTCGGCTTCACCAGTGTCTTCAGGGAGGGCTTCGAGACCGTCCTCTTCCTGCAGGCGCTGCAACTCAGCTCCGGCACCGGCGTCGTCCTCGCCGGCGTCTCGCTCGGGCTGGCGATCACCGCGGTCGTCGGCGCCCTCACCTTCAGCCTCGAGCGCCGCCTCCCCTACAAGAAGATGCTGGTGGTGACGGGGATGCTGATCGCCCTCGTCCTCGTCGTCCTCGTCGGCAACACAGCTCGGACGATGCAGGGAGTCGGCTGGCTCTCGATCCACCCGATCGACGTCGACCTCCCGCTCTGGATGGGCACATGGCTCGGCATCTACCCCACGGTCGAGACCCTGGTCGCGCAGCTGCTCGCCTTCTGCTTCGTGATCGGCAGCTACTTCGCCGCCGAGTGGTTGCGCAAGCGCGAGCTGCGCCGCGCCGTCGCCGCCCACGCCCTAGGGTCGGACGATGCCGTCGCGACTTCGACCAACGGCGCCGATCGCCCCCGACGCGATCCTGGTCGGCGACCCCGGCCGAGCCCTGCTGCTGGCGCAGGAGCTGCTGGAGCAGCCGAAGATGAGCAACCACGCGCGCGGCCTGTGGGGGTACACGGGGACAGCGAGCGGACATGACCTGACGATCCAAGCGACCGGGATGGGCGGCCCGAGCGCGGCGATCGTGCTCGACGACCTGGCTGAGCTGGGAGTGGGCCGCGCGGTCCGGGTCGGAACCTGCGTCGGGATCGAGCCGGACTCGGGGCCGGGAGACCAGCTGACCGTTCTGGAGGCGCATGCCTGGGGCGGCGGCGGCAGCGGCGAGCCGGTCCTTCCCGACACCGACCTGACCGCCCAGCTACGAAACGAGCTGGGTGATGCGGCGCGCCCCGCGGTCGTCGCCAGCCTCGACGTCCTGCACCAGAGCGGGGTCGCCGAATCCCCCCGCTACGCCAACCGTGTCGACGTGGCGGACATGCAGACCGCGACGCTTCTCGCCCGCGCCGAGACCCTCGGGGTGGCGATCGCCGCCGTTCTTATCGTCGCCGAGAGCGCTTCCGGCGAGCAGGCGGATGACGAGCAGCTCGAAGCGGGGGCGAAGCGCGCCGGAACCGCCGCGAGAGCCGTACTCTCAGCCTAAGGTTTAAGGTTAGACCCCCGCCTGAGGGCGCGCAGCTCACCGAGCAGGTCGTCGACCTGGTCCTCGACCTCTTCGAGACGCTGGGAGAGGGAGCGCAGGCGACGCTCGAGACGCTCCACGTCCCCCGCCGAGGGCAGGTTGAGGGCGGCCATCGCGGCGTGTTGCGCCTCGACCGCCTTCTCGCGGGCGCCAAAGGCGGCTGCCAGGGCTCCCTCCAGCACCTGGCTGTCGAGCAGTGCCTGGGCGAACTCGCCGATCACCTGCTCGCTGCGCTCGCGAAGGCTCTCCTGGTCCTCGTCGTAGGCAGAGTCGCCCGCCTGGCCCGTGCTCATCGACAGCAGCTTAACGAGGGCATCCGGCAAGGCTGAGATGCTGCGCCCGCATGCGTCGGATCGAGCTCGGGATTAAGCCCTTGTTGGGGGCGCTGACAGGCGTTGCGCGCCCTGATGCGAGCAAGTAGCGTGGTGCCGGTTGTGCGCGGGGAGAGCGGGATGAGAGAGAAGCTTGCGCTGGCTGCGGCCTTGACCGGTTTCGCGGCCGTGACTGCGCTGGGCGTCGGCGTGGCCGGAGCCGAGCAACAGAGCAGCCTCGGCGCCGCCCAGCAGACAGGTCCCTTCAAGGCCGCAACCCCGACCGGCGAAGCGCTTGCCTGCGCGAACGGAATCGACGACGACGGCGACCAGCTGGTCGACCTCGACGACCCGGGCTGCCCCGACGCCTCCGGCGAAGCCGAGGACGCTGTGCCGGCCCCCGCCGGCGAGACCGGCTCTTCGTCGCCGCAAGACGCCACCGACAGCGCGGCAGGGACGGTCGAGGGGACGACGATCGACGGCACTGCGGGAACGAGCAATGAAGGAGTGACCCGCAACGAGGGCATCGGCGGCGCGATCGGCGAGGGAGGCGGAATCAGCGCTCCCAGCGCCACCGCCGGAGACCAGCCGCAGGAGGAGGGACCGAGCGGCGGCTCGGCGGCCTTCAACGAAGGCGGCTCGCCAACCAGCGCCAATTCGACCGCCACTTTCGCCCCCTTCGGCCCGGCCCCGATCGGAGTCCCCAACTTCGTCATCGACTCCTTCGAGATCCCGCCCTTCCTGCTGCCGATCTACCAGGCATGCGGGACCGAGCACGGGATCCCCTGGGAGATCCTCGCCTCGATCAACAAGATCGAGACCGGCTTCGGCACCAACCTCAACGTCTCCAGCGCCGGCGCTATGGGATGGATGCAGTTCATCCCATCGAGCTGGGAGATGTACGGCGTCGACGCCAACGGCGACGGCCGCAAGGACCCCTACAACCCGGTCGACGCGATCTGCGCCGCGGCCAGCTACCTGAAGGCAGCGGGGGCCCATGACGACCTCTACGACGCGATCTTCGCCTACAACCACGCCGACTGGTACGTGCAGGAGGTGCTGCTCTACGCGCGCGCCTACGGCAAGCTGCCCTCCGACCTGGTCGGCTCGTTGACGGGACTGACCGAGGGAGCGCACTTCCCGGTCGCCGCCGACGCCCGCTACGCCGACGACATCGCCACCCGCGAGGCGCTGGAGCAGGCGACGCCGGATGAACGAGAGGAGTACGGCAACGCAGCCGAGGTGATCTCCTCCTCGCCGACCCGGCGCGGGATCAACATCTTCGCCGCCGCGGGATCTCCGGTCGTCGCCGTCAACGACGGCGTGATCGTGAAGACGGGCGACTCCGAGCGACTGGGCCGTTACGTGGTCCTGCGCGACGCCTACGGCAACCGCTTCACCTACGCCAAGCTGGGCAAGTTGGTCCGCGACGAGCGCCTGATCGTGATGCCGACCGGCAAGGAGAAACGGGTCCCGATCGACAGCGAGAACCTCCGCCCCCGCATCCACGCCCTGCCGGGCCGGGTCGGCGAGGACAGCGAAGCGACCCAGTCGGTCGACAGCGTCACCACCCCCGGCGCCGACGGAACCCTCAAGGTCGGGTCGAAGGTTATAGCTGGGACGGTGCTGGCTCGGATTGGAGCTGGTGCCGATGGCATTGATCCTCACGTCAACTTCTCGATCCGACCCGCCGGCAAGGGCGCGCCGCGGATCGACCCTAAGCCGATCCTCGACGGCTGGAAGCTGCTCGAGGCAACCGCGATCTACCGCGCCAAGGGCAAGAGCCCGTTTGCCGAGAAGCTCGGCAGCGCCGGCGTCCTGCTGCTCTCCAAGGAGGCGCTGCAGCGACGGGTCCTCGCCGACCGGCAGATCGAGCTGCCCGAATGCGACCGGATCGAAGTCCGCGCCGGGCAGATCGACCGCCGCCTGCTGGCAGCGCTTGCCTACCTCTCCGAGCAGGGTTTCCGCCTGACGATCACCTCGATGCTCTGCGGCCGCTACGGCAGCATCACCACCAGCGGCAACATCTCCAACCACTCCTTCGGCAACGCGGCTGACATCGCCGCGATCAACGGCGTGCCGGTGCTCGGCAACCAGGGGCCGGGAACGCTGACCGAAGCGCTGCTGAAAGCGGTGCTGCGCCTGCAGGGGACGCTGGTCCCCGACGAGCTGATCTCGCTGCAGGAATTCGGCGGGCCCAGCTTCGCGATGGGCGACCACGCCGATCACGTCCACATCGGCTACAGCCCGCTGGGCGGAGTCGGCGACGCCAAGTTCGTGCAGCTGCTGAAAGCCGACCAGTGGCAGCGCCTAATCGGTCGCCTCGGTGAGATCGAGAACCCCGAGGTGCCGACCGAGCCCTCCGAGTCGGCGCTGCCGGTCAAGCCGGACGGACGCAGCGGCGCCGCCGGCGACTGACGCACGCGGAGATAATCCCCGCTCTGGCTCAGCTATTCGGATTCGTGCAGCTCGAGTTCGCCGGTCGGCTCGCCGTCACCGACGGGCGGTACCTGGCGCGCGACGGCGGCGCCGACGGCGCCCAGCGGGTGCTGGTGGTGGAAACGCTCGGCGCCCCTCCCCCGCCCGGCCGCCGCAGGCGCAAGCCGAGACCGGCGGACGCCGACGACCGTCCGTCGCTGCCGCTCGCGAGGGTGACCGCGATTCGCGCCTTCGAACCCTACGACTTCGACGCGGACGCGGAGCGCTGGCTGGACCAGGTCGCCGGCGACGAGGACTCGGTCGACGGCGCGGTCGCCGAAGGGGTTGCGCTGCTGAACCGGGCGCTCCACGCTCAGTTCGCCGCCAGCGCCGACCCCTACGTGGCCGAGCTGACCGCGGAGCGGGCCGTGAGCGTGCGAATCGGCTACGGCAGCGGTGAGCAGGTCGCCGCCGGGCGCTTCACGGTCGCACGCGACGTCGACGTCTGGGCACGCGGCGCCTCGAAACGAAGGCAGCGAGCCGAGGAGCTCCATCCGCAGGAGCGGATGGCCGCGATCTTGGGCCGCCGCGAGCAGGTCGACGCCTGCGAGACCCTCCTGCTGCGCGCCCGCGCCGACCTCGACGCGGGTCGCACCCGCGAGGCCGCGTTTCAGCTCCGCGTCGGTTTGGAGGCGCTGCTGGCGGAACTGTCCGGGGCATTGGTGGACCCTGGCCACGAGAAGGACATGGCCGAGCTGGAGGCGCGGCGCAAGGAGGCCGGCGAGGTCGCAAACGCGGCTCTCCGCGGCGAGCTCAACCCCGAGGCCGAGCGCTCGGTCCGCGAACTAACTGAGATTGCAGAGCGAGTCCTCCGCCGTCGCCGCGTGCTGCGCGGCTGAGAGGAAGGGATACCCCGCCCGGACAAGTGCCGGTCTAATTAGACCGGCACTTTGAGTATCCGCCCGTTCGAGGTATCCCTTCCTCTCAGAGCGCGAGGCGGTGGGCGACTACGTCGTCTAGCAGGGACTCCGCTAGATGGTGCGCTTCCCCCAGGGCTATGCCCTCGAGCGAAGGGACGCCGATCACGGTGAGGCCGGCAGCACGTGCAGCGGCGACCCCCGTCGGTGAGTCCTCAAGGGCGACGACATCGGGTCCGGGCTCTACTCCGAGACGACGGCAAGCCTCCAGATAGGGCTCTGGCGAGGGCTTTGGCGCCGAGACTTCGTGAGCGCTGAGGACGACGTCGAAGCGGTCCTGGAAGCCAGCGATCTCAAGCGAGCGACGGACGAAGACGAGCGGGGAGTTGGAGACCAGCCCGATTGGAATCCCTCGTGCCTTCAGCTTGTGGAGCAGCTTGCGAGCTCCGACCATCGCCTCCACTCCATGCTCTAGCTCGGCGACGACCAGCGCATTCAGCTCCTCGATCAAGTCGCCGGCGCGGCCGGGCTCCTCCAGGCGGCGTTCCAGCGTCTTGCCCGCTACCTCGGCTGATGTGCCGACCAGCTCGCGCTTGTGCTCGGCGGTGAACTCGATCTCCCGACGGGCGAAGAGGTCCTGCTCGGCGCGAGTCCAGACCGACTCGGTGTCGAGGAGCAGGCCGTCGTTGTCGAAGATCACCGCCTCGGGAGTGACAGACGCCCCACCGTTCGCGCTTGCCACGACTACGAGAGCTCCGCCAGGAGCGCACCCAGCTCCTCGTCGACCTCACCGTCGAGCTTCAGGACCGCGTCGCTGTCGTAAGGGGTGGCGCCCTTGGTGACGATCGCCAGCCGCCCGCCGCAGGCCAAGGTCACGCCGGGCAGCCCGGCCACAGGGTGGACGACGAGCGAGGTGCCGACGCAGAGCATCAGGTCGGCGCGGGCGGCGAGCTCCTGAGCGCTCTGCATCGCCTCTTCCGGCAGCAGCTCGCCGAAGAGGACCACGTCGGGCTTGACCGGGCCGCCGCAGGCCTCGCACTCGGCGACCCCGTCGGAGTTGAAGAGCGAGTCCACGGCCTCGATCCCGAAGGAGGCATCGCAGCTGCGGCAGGTCGAGGTTTCGATCGAGCCGTGGACCTCGACCACGTTCTCGGAGCCGGCAGCGCGGTGGAGGCGGTCGATGTTCTGGGTGATCACTCCGGCCAGCTGCCCGCGTCGCTCGAGCTCGGCCAGCACCTCGTGGGCGGCATTGGGACGCTTGTCGCCGAGCGAGTGGAAGCGCGGCCGGTAGTAGGACCAGAAGCGCGCCGGATCGCGTTCGAAGACGTCGATGTGGGCGACCTCCATCGGGTCGACGTTCTCCCAGATCCCGGTCTCGGGAGTACGGAAGTCCGGGATCCCCGAGGGCACCGAGACGCCCGCCCCGGTGAGGGCGACCGTGCAGCTCGACTCGCCGATCAGCTCCGTCAGCCGCTCGACAGCCGTTGCCTGCCGCTTGGTCGCCGGGCCCTTCACGCGGCGATCATCTCAGCTCGGAGCTCATCCAGGAGGAGGAGGGTAGGGAGGGTTCAGGTGGGCCAGCTGCCGGCGGGCGAGCAGGCGTATGCCCACCAGGACGGCGAGCTCCCCGCCAACCGCGATGAGCCCGTAGGTCGCGAGCCGGTGGGTAGCGCTGCCGCCGCAGGTGCCGAGCGAGGTGGTGCAATCGCCCAACGCGACGACGCTGGCGATCGCTCCGGCGACGGCCATGGCTGCGATCAGGACGCAGCCCACCCAGGCGAAGGCCAAGCGATGTCGTCGTAGAAAGCCAGCGGGGCGACGTGTCCCGAGGTGCGGACCTGGAGCGACCTGCTGGCCTCCGGCAGGCCGCGCGGCAGCAACCAGGTCGCCACGAGCAGGGCAAGCGGGATCACGGCCGCAGCGATCCAGAAGAGCTCCTCCGACCCCGGTTGCGCGGGGCCCGCCTGGTAGTCGCGGGCGGCGACGATCGCCACCAGGTACAGCGCCGGCACCACGAAGAGAACCGGGCCCAGGACGAATATGACAAGCCGCACCATGCCCCAGGGGAGGGCGTCGGCGCCGTCGCCTTCAGTCCGTGGCTCAGTCAAGGTCGGGACTCCCGAAGCAGAACAGGTTTTCCGACCACGCAATCCCCTCGAACCCGGGCAACACGCCGTAGCAGGTGTAGGTCGATCCACCGGTTCCGCGCACCAGTACCGAGCCGTTGCCGCGTGCGTCGGCGGGAACGGCGAGGGTGGAGAAATAGTCATACCCCCTGGAGGTGGGGCTGGTGGCGCGGTAGAGGTGGACGGGTACGCGCCGGTTGGGGGTCGTACCGGCAACGACGATCTCGAAGACCGTGGGCCTTCGGGGAGCGAAGTGCCTGACCCGCACAAAGGGCTGGGGGGAGGTCACGACTCGCATTCGAGTGGTTGCGACCCGATCCCCCTGTACGGCGCGAACCAGGTAGATGCCGGGGAGGGTGTGCGGCGGCACGTTCCAGCTCCAGGGCGCCGGAGGGACCCAACGGCCCGTGATGCGGGAACCGTGGCCGGAGATGCGCACCGAGATCGGCTTGCCGCTGACGAAGCCTTCGGAGCAGAGTTCCTCCCTGAGGCCGATCGTCGCTTTGCCTTCGAACCCGACGGATATGGCGACGCCGCCGCGATTCGGCGGCGCACATCCCGGCCCCCCTCTCGGATAGAAGTCGACGTGCTCCTGCACCTCGCCACTGGGCAGATCGCGTGGACCGATGGGCGTGGGCTCTGCGCCAGCGCCGGCGGCAGGGATCACTTCGAGGTCGACGATGTTGGCCCGTTCGTGCAGGCGGAGGCCCACATAGGTGGCGACGACCCCGACGACCGCCAGGGCAAGCACTGCTCGCACTCCGAGAAGCCACCTGTTCAAGCCTGCACCCGCCCGATCGCACGGACGCGCTCACTCCATCGCTCCGCCTCTTCAGCGAAGAACCGGCGCCGTTGCGGATCGATCGCAAGCGATCTCGCGCGGCGGTAGTAGCGCACCGCCTGCCGGATCTCGGTGCGCGCCTCACGGCGAGAGCTGCCGCCTCGCTCGGGCAACGCGATGAGCCCCAACCAACCGAAGGCCTCGGCGGCCTCCGCCCGGACGTCCGGTACCCCTCTTCTGTACGAGGCGATGACTCCGTGGAAGGTCGAACGGGCGCTTTCGAAGAGACTCGCAACCCCCATCTGACTGAGGCACGCTTCGGCGCGTGCGCGAGCGAACAGCGACTTGACTCGCAAGGTGGAGACGGTGCTGCGGGCAAGCACGTCGAAGTTGTGACGCGCGGCCCAGAGCAGCCTCGCGTCGCTTTGGGCCCGGCTGCAATCCCCGGCGGCGGCGCGGAAATCGAGCGCCGCCAGGGCGAAACGAGCGCGCCGGTACCCCGGCCGGAGCTCGAGCGCTTCGCGGTAGCTCTGCCGCGCCTCGGCGTCGTGGTGCTGCTCGGCAAGCGCATGGCCGAGAAGCAGGTTCAGCACCTGCTTGCCGGAGGGCGATGGCCAGTCCCGGAGGACGTTCCGCAGCAGCTGGTCGGCGGTGTCCGGATGTCCACTCTCGAGCTCGCCCAAGCCGAGCAGCAGGCTATCTATCAGCTCGATCGACGTCACCACCTGATTGCGGATGCGGATCCGGGTGGCGATGCTCTGGTCGATCGCCCCCGCCATTCGTATCCGGCGCTCGATCACGGGTTCGATCGGCCGGGCCAGGTGAAGCTGCTTTGCGTTGATGCGGAACGCGGTGATGAGCACCGTCGCCTGGCGTTCGGCCCTCAAGGTGCCGCTGACCCCGATCGTCGCGTTGAGCCGCTCTAGGTCGCGCTGGTCCAAGGGTCCGAAGAGCGACAGTTCGTCGAGCTTCTCGGGGCCGATCACCTCGACTGCCGGCGAGAGAGGAGCGTCGTCCTCGAGAGCCTCGCGGCGCAACTCGCTCGCCACCGACTGGGACAGCTCCGCCGCCTCCGCCCGTGCCCCCGAGGTGCCAACCCCGCCGAAGCGCGACACCGCAACGTTCACATCCCCCCTGAGCTTCGGCACGACGGGGTCATCCGGCCAGAGGCTGCCAAGGCTGATCGCGTCGGCAGCCACGCCAACGATCACGGCGGCGACGACGAGCCCCGCCCAGGCCGAAAGTCCCAGGCGGATCAGCCAGCCCCTCTGCCTGGAGGGCTGCACGTCTGAAGGCCCACCCGCCTGCGAGCGGCGAGCTGCCGAATCGAGCGTGACCAGGGTGACTTCGTCGTCGATCCCGGCGTCCTCCAGGCATGGCGACGTATCGATTCCCAGGGAGAGCAGCTCGAGCTGCAACCGCTGCCGCCGTGCTTTCGTCAGCACGCGCCAGCCGGCCTGCTCCCGCAGCCAGCGAGAGGTGACCCGTTTGCCCTCGGGATGTGACTCGATCCAAGCCACGAACCCCTCGGGCAGTGTCAACTTTGGCGACGGCCCGGTGCGGGCGTCACTGCTCCCCTCGCTCTCTATGGCGTCCTCCCTACCTGCCGCTCCATCTCGGGGTGCGCTTGCCGAGGAAGGCGGCGATGCCCTCCTTGGCGTCCTCGCTGCCGAAGGCGGCGGCGAAGCCTCCCTTCTCAGCCTCGATCCCCTCGTCCAGGTCCCCTTTGTGGGAGACGCGCTTGATCTGCTCACGGGCGACCGGTGCTTGCGCCGCAAGCTTGCGGGCCCACATCAGCCCCGTCTCGAACAGCTCGTGGTCGGGAACGACGCGGTTGGCGAGGCCGAACTCGAGCGCCTCGTCGGCGAGGATCGCGTCGCCCACCAGGTTCATCTCCAGCGCCTTGTTAGATCCGACCAGGCGTGGCAGCCGCTGGGTGCCGCCGAAGCCGGGGATGATCCCGAGCTTGATCTCGGGCTGGCCGAAGACGGCCGCCTCGGCGGCGATCCGCACGTCGCAGGCCATCGCCAACTCGCAGCCGCCGCCGAAGGCGATCGAGTTGACGGCCGCGACAGTCGCCACCCGGTCCTGCCCGAGGTCGCGGAACAGCGCGTGGGCGGTGTGGATCAGCTCCTCGCCCTTGCCCTCGTCCATCTGGGTGAAGGCCTTGATGTCGGCCCCAGCCGAGAAGACCAGCGGGATCGCGGAGGCGATCAGCATCGCCTCGACCTCGCCCGACTTCTTGACCCGCTCCCAGACCGTGCCGAGATCGCGGATCACGTCCGGGGAGATCGCGTTCATCGGCGCGTTGGCGAGCCAGGCGATCGCGATGTTGCCGCGGGTCTCCAGCTTCACCGTCTCCGCCTGTTCGCCCTCGTCCGGCTGCGGATAGGGGTAGAAGCCCTGGCCCGACTGCAGGCCGAGGCGGCCCTGGGCGACGAGGCGGCGCAGCAGCACCGGCGGCGCGAAGCGCTCGCCGAACTTCTCCTCGAGCTGCTCGATCCGCTCCAACACGCTGTCGAGCGCCTCGAGATCCGCCTTCCAGAAGGGTGGGAAGAGGCCCCGGCGCGGGTCGAGCCCTGCCCCGGCCATCATGCCGACGTCGATGTCGCGGACCGAGCAGACACCCTCCTCGACCAGCTTGCAAGCCTCGATCAGGGCGCGGCCGGTGAACATCGCGACCAGCTCCTCGGCGTCCGGCTCGGCGTCGCCGGGCACGGTCTGCTCGCCGTCCTTGAAGAACCCCTCGCCCCCCGACTTGGCGCCCAGCTTGCCGTCGGCGACGAGCTGCTTCAGTCCCTGGTGGACGTAGAAGCCCTCGCCGTAGGACTCGCTGAGGTGCTCGGCGACGTGCAGGACGGTGTCGAGGCCGAGCAGGTCGGTGAGGAAGAAGGGACCCATCGGGGCCACCTGTGCCGCGGCGATCGCCTCGTCGATCGCCTTCAGCGAGAGGCCCTGCTCCTCCTGGATGCGCCAGATCTCGCCGATCGTCGCCATCAGGATCCGGTTGACGACGAAGCCCGGCACCTCGGCGCAGACGATCGGCTGCTTGCGGATCGCCTGGGCGAAGTTGTAGGCAGCGGTCGCCGTCTCCATCGTGGTCTCGTCGCCGCCGATCACCTCGACCAGCGGCATCACCGAGGCCGGATAGAAGAAGTGGAAGCCGACGACCTTGTCGGGCCGCAGCGTCGCCTCCCCGATCTCGGTGATCGAGAGCGAGGAGGTGTTGGAGGAGAGGATCGCGTGGCCCGGCGTGGCGGCGTCGAGCTCGCGGAAGACCGCCTGCTTGATCTCCATCCGCTCTGGCACCGCCTCGACCACGAAGTCGACGTCGCCGAAGCCCTCGTAGGAGGTGGTCCCGGTCACCAGGCCCATCACCTCGGCGAGGCGCGCGTCGGCCTGCTCCTGGGCGATCTTCTCCTTCTTTACCAGGCGGGCGAGCTGACCCTCGGTGACGGCGCGGGCCTTCTCGACCGCGGCGTCGACGAACTTCTGGTCGATGTCCTTGACTACGACTGGGATGTCGGCGGCGGCGATCGCCTGCGCGATCTCGCCGCCCATCGTGCCGCCGCCGACGACGGCGGCCTTCGAGACGAACATGGGCTTGCGATTCCTCCAGAGTCGGGAACGGGCGCAAGGCTATAGAGATGCCGCGCCACTGCCGATAGATGTCCTTCATGCGCAGGGGCATGAACACCTTTCTCTCCGCCTGCTGCCTCCTTGCCGTGGCGCTGGGCGCGAGTACCGCCGGCGCCCTGGCCAAGGCCCCCGACGCAACGCTGCTGCCCGGCGGCCGCGCCGTCGCGCCGGCCTCCGCGCCACCCGCTGTGACGGCGATGATCGAAGCGGGGAACCGGATCCGCAACCGGCCCTACCGCTGGGGCGGCGGTCACCGGAGCTGGGGCTCTCGCGGCTACGACTGCTCGGGGTCGGTCAACTACGTGATGCACGCAGCCGGTCTGCTCGACTCGCCACTCGACTCGCGCGGCTTCATGCGCTGGGGCGGCGGCGGACCGGGACAGTGGGTGCGGATCTACGCCAACGACGGCCACGTCTTCGCCGTGATCGCCGGCCTCCGCTGGGACACTTCGATGACCACCGAGGGCGACGGCCACGGCCCCGGCTGGAGCGAGGAGATGCGCTCGACCGACGGCTTCCGCCTGCGCCACCCGCTCGGCCTGTTGCGAGCGGCGCCACTCGACGCCTAGCGCGACGCCTGGACAAGGTGCGGGCGCGATCGTTGTACGGCGGTACAAAGCCATTCGGGCACGATTCCCTTTACTCTGCAGTGCCTCTCCGCGGGGAGAGGATGGATCGCCAACCGCGCCCGCCAGCCGGGCGCTTCGCCGAGTGAGGAATGACCAAGCGATGACTCGTATTCGCCAGCAGAACGTGACCGCCGCGCAGTGGAGCTCCAACGGAGAGGCCCTCGGCGCGCTCGACCTGACCCAGCCTGAGAACAACCCCTTCGGCGCCAACGTCTTCTCCGTCGCCGTGCAGCGCGAACGGCTGCCCGCCGACGTCTTCGAGAAGCTGCAGGCGACCCTCGAGGGAGGTGAGGCGCTCGACCTCAGCCTCGCCGACGCCGTCGCCGAGGCGATGAAGGAATGGGCGTTGGAGAACGGCGCCACCCACTTCACCCACATGTTCCAGCCGCTGACCGGCTCGACGGCGGAGAAGCACGACTCCTTCTTCGAGCCCTCCGGCAACGAGGGCGCGGCGCTGGCCGGCTTCTCCGGCAAGGAGCTGATCCAGGGCGAGCCCGACGCCTCCTCCTTCCCCACCGGCGGCGTCCGCGCCACCTTCGAGGCGCGCGGCTACACCGCCTGGGACCCGACCTCCCCCGCCTTCATCCTCGAGAACCCGAACGGGGCGCTGCTCTGCATCCCGACCGCCTTCGCCTCCTGGACCGGCGAGGCGCTCGACGGCAAGATCCCGCTGCTGCGCTCGATGGACGCGCTCTCACGCTCGGCGATCAAGGCGCTGCGCCTGCTCGGAGACGAGGAGAGCCAGCGTGTCTTCACCACGGTCGGGCCGGAGCAGGAGTACTTCCTGATCGACGAGCAGTACTTCTTCGAGCGCCCTGACCTGATCGCGACCGGGCGCACCCTCTTCGGCGCCAAGCCGCCGAAGGGCCACGAGCTCGACGACCACTACTTCGGCTCGATCCCGGAGCGGATCCTCGCCTGCATGCTGGAGGCCGAGCTGGAGGCGCGCAAGCTCGGCATCCCGGTCAAGACCCGCCACAACGAGGTGGCTCCGAACCAGTACGAGATCGCCCCGGTGTTCGAGAACTCGAACGTCGGCTCAGACCACCAGCAGCTGCTGATGCAGGTGCTGGAGAGTGTCGCTCGCCGCTACGGGCTGGTCTGCCTCCTGCACGAGAAGCCCTTCGCCGGCGTCAACGGCTCGGGCAAGCACAACAACTGGTCGATGGGGACCGATACCGGCTCCAACCTGCTCGACCCGGGCGACACGCCGGCCGACAATGTCCACTTCCTCTTCTTCTGCGCCGCGGTGATCCAGGCGGTCAACAAGCACCAGGGCCTGCTGCGCGCCTCGGTCGCCAACATCGGCCAGGACCACCGCCTCGGTGCCAACGAGGCGCCGCCGGCGATCATTTCGATCTTCCTCGGCGCCGAGCTGGAGAAGGTCTTCGACGCGATCGCCAGCGGCGAAGGCGACCCGCACACCCCGGCCTCCTTCCTCGAGCTCGGCGCGACGGTGCTGCCGGCGCTGCCGATGCACGGCGGCGACCGCAACCGCACCTCGCCCTTCGCCTTCACCGGCAACAAGTTCGAGTTCCGTGCGCTCGGCTCGAGCGAATCGCTCGCCTTCCCCAACACGGTGCTGAACACGATCGCCGCCGAGGCGATCGAGGAGCTCGCCGACAAGCTGGAGGCGAAGACCTCCAGCGGCATGGACGCCGCCGAGGCCGTGATCGAGGTCGTCAAGGAATCCTACTCGGCCAACAAGCCGGTCGTCTTCGGCGGCGACAACTACGACGAGGCCTGGCATGCCGAGGCCGAGCAGCGCGGGCTGAAGAACTTGAAGACAACGCCCGATGCGCTGCCCGAGGTGCTCGCCGACCAGACCGTCGCGGCCTTCGAGAACTACAAGGTCCTCTCCAAGCGCGAGCTGGAGTCACGCTACGAGGTCTGGGTCGAGCAGTACTGGATCCGCGCCAACATCGAGGCGGAGACGACCTTCTCGATCGCCAAGACGATGCTCCTGCCGGCAGCGCTGCGCCACCTGGCGCTGCTCAAGGATGCTGGACTCACCCCAGCCGAGAGCGAGGAGACGACTCAGCTGACCGGGAAATTGAACGGCGCACTGCGCGAGCTGGAGACGGCGAACGCCGACCCCGGTCTCGAGGGCCTTGAGATGGCGATCCACGCTCGCGATAAGCAGCTCGCCGCGATGGAGAAGGTGCGCGAGGCGGCCGACAAGCTGGAGAAGGTCGTCGCCGACGACCTTTGGCCGCTCCCCAAGTACGAGGAGATGCTCTTCATCAAGTAGCGCTGGCCTTCCGGTGTTCCTTATGCGGCTATAGGACGCATAAGGAACACCGGAAGTACTGCTCAGCCGCTGACCGAGACCTTGGTAAGCAGGTACTCGGCGGGGGTGCGCATCGAACCGTCGTCGGCCTCATTGAAGCGTTCGCCGAGAGCCATTAGGTCCGCCCGCGCCGCCTCCCACTTGCCCTGAGGCTCGAGCGCGGCCTTCGCCATCACGGTCGGGCCGAGATTGCGTTCGCAATGGTCGATCCAGCTCTCCAGGGAGTCCCAGGAGATCTCGGCCATCCGCTTCTCGCAGCTCACCTCCAGGTCCGACCCGGAGAAGAGATCGCGCACGTGCTCCTCGGTCCCCCACATCGTCGGCGGCATGATGCCCTCGGGGGGAGGCGGCATGTGGGCGCCAAGCGTTTTGAACATCTGCCCGTTGAGGCCCTCCGGCGTCCAGGCGGTCACGGCGAAGACGCCGCCCGGCCGGGTCACCCGCGCCAGCTCGTCGGCGGCCCGCTGATGGCGCGGCGCGAACATCGCACCGAAGGTCGACGTGGCGCGATCGAAGGAGTCGTCCTCGAAGGGCAGGTTTTCGGCATCGCCCTCGACGAACTCAGCGTTCACCCCAGCAGCGCTGGCGCGGGCACGGGCAGCCTCGACCAAGGCCGGCACGAAGTCGAGCCCGGTGACGTTGGCGCCCCTGGCGGCGGCCGCCATCGCCGCGTTGCCACTGCCGGTGGCGACGTCCAGGTAGTCATGACCCTCGCCGACGCCGATCTCCTCTACCACGAGATCAGCTACATCCTGGACGATCGGCGCGAAGCCGGGCCAATCGCCAGCCGACCAAATCGCTTTCTGCGCTTCGCGGAACTGCTCAGCGGCCTCCATCGTCTCTCCTTCCAGCGGTCACGGAAATCCCAGTCACTCTCCCTGGAATCCATGGAGAGGATGACTACGACCGTAGCCGTTCACGGGGTGCGCGACAAGAGCGGCGTTGGCGATCCGCCGTCACGCGCGGGACAGTACCCGCATCTCCAGACCGCCTTTGGGCGAGAGAGTGGGCATCTGGCGCACGGTCATGGTCCGGCCCGGCATCGCGTCGAGGCGCAGCCTCTGCAGCAGCATCGTCGCCACCAGCTTCACCTCGGTCTGGCCGAAGCGCTTGCCGATGCAGATCCGGCTGCCGCCGCCGAAGGGGACGTAGGCGCCGCGCGGCAGCGCCGCCTTGCGCTCCCGGGTGAAGCGCTCAGGGATGAAGGCCTCGGGCTCGGGGAAGACCTCCGGAATGCGGTGGCTGGCCCACGAGCAGTAATTGACGTAGGAGCCGCGGACGACCTGATAGCCGCCGAACTCGAAGTCGCGGACGGCGCGGCGCGGGCCGATCCAGGCCGGCGGGTAGAGGCGCAGCACCTCGTCGAGGACCATCTCGAGGTAGGGCATCTCCTTCTCCAGACGGTCGATGTCCGGCGAATCGCCGCCGAGCGCCCGATCCTGCTCCTCACAGAGCTTGGCGAGAACGTCGGGGTGGCGCGCCAGCTCGTGCATCATGAAGGTCAGGGTCGAGGTAGAGGTGTCGTGCCCGGCGAACATCAGGGTCATCACCTGGTCGCGCACCTCCTTGTCGGTGAACCCCTCCCCCGCCTCGTCCCGCACCCCGAGCAGCAGGCTGAGGATGTCCATCTTCTCCGGGTCTGGCTTGGCCCGGCGCTGGGCGATCTCGCCGTAGACGATCTCGTCCAGCACCGCGCGCGAGCGGACCATCTTCGACCAGGGCGAGCGGGGCCCGCGCAGCAGGCGCAGGTGGAAGTCGATCCCGTAGAAGCCGAGCGCACGCTCGAAGTGCTCGGCCGCCGCGGCGCCCTTGCCGGCTTCGTCGGGATCGAGGCCGAGCAGCGCCCGCATCGCGATTCGCATCGCCAGCTCCCGCATCCACTCGTAGACATCGACGGCCTGGCCCGGCCGCAGACGCTCGATCGCCGGGGTCGCCTCGGCGACCATCGCCTCGACCGAGGCACGGACCTGGTCGCGGTGGAAGGCCGGCATCATGATCGCGCGGGCACGGTCGTGGTAGGCGTCGTCGATCGTCAGCAGCCCGTCGCCCAGCAGCGGGATCAGGTCGCCGAAGCTCGACTCGCGCCAGTGGAAGTTCTCCGGGTGGGCGACGGTGATGAAGTGGTTCGCCTCGGGGCCAAGCATGAAGATCACTGGGTGGTGGAGCAGGCGGGCGCTGAAGATCGGCCCGTGCTCCTCATAGAGGGAAAGCAGCAACGGCAGCGGGTCGCGCGCCGCCTGCAGCGTCCGGCCGGCACTGAAACTCTGTGGCCCGGGTGGGTAGGTCCCACGGCGGCGCACCCTGAACTCCGCCCGCACGTCGTCGGCGACCCGGACAACCGGGTTGTCGCTCAGCTGCTCGGGCGGCGGGACCCGCGACGCCGGCCCGCCGGAAGTCTTGACGGCCATTGCGCAATCCTAGTTGGCTGACTGGCCAGTTTGTGGCTGAGGCTTCATTCGGCGTATGGCCGTAGAAAGCGCCCGCCTAGGCCGACGAGGCGGCGAGCTGACCGCAGGCGGCGTCGATGTCGCGGCCGCGAGTGAGGCGGACGGTGGCGGCGAGGCGGTGCTCGGCGAGGACCGCGCGGAAGCGCTCGATCCGCTCGGGAGAGGAGCCGTCGTAGGCGCCGGTCGGGTTGTAGGGAATCAGGTTGACCTTGTAGGCGCGGGGATCGAGCAGCGCGACCAGCTCACGAGCGTGCTCGGGCAGGTCGTTGACGCCGTCCAGCATCACGTACTCGACGAAGACCTTGCGGCGGCGGCGGGCGCGGTAGCGCTCGCAGGCTGCCAGCACCTCAGCCAGCGGGTAGCGGTCGTTGACCGGCATCAGCTGCGAGCGCAGGTCATCGTTGGGCGCGTGCAGGGAGAGGGCCAATGAGACCGGCATCTCGCACTCGGCGAGACGGTCGATCCCCGGCACCCAGCCGACGGTCGAGATCGCGGTGCGACGGTGGGTCACCCCGAGGTTCGGCAGCCGCTCGCAGGCGGCCAGTACCGCGTCGATGTTCATCGTCGGCTCCCCCATCCCCATGAAGACGACGTGATCGATCGGTTCGGCGCGGCGGAAGTGCAGCGCCTGGTCGAGGATCTCGTCGGCGCTGAGGTTGCGGCCGAACTTCATCTGGCCGGTGGCGCAGAAGCTGCAGGTCAGCGGGCAGCCGGACTGCGAGGAGAGGCAGACGGAGCGCCGCCCGTCGCGGTAGCGCATCAGCACCGCCTCGATGGGGCGGCTGTCGCCGGTGTGGAAGAGGGCCTTGACGGTGCCGTCGTCGGAGCGAGCCTCCGCCTCCAGCGAGAGGGTCGAGAGCGGCACCGTGGCGGCGAGCCGCTCACGCAGGGCCGCCGGCAGGTTGGTCATCTCCTCGTAGGAGCGCGCCCCGCGCGCCACCCACTCCCACACCTGTGAGGCGCGGTAGGCGGGCTCGCCGGCATCGGCCAGCGTGCTGTCGAGGAGAGCGCGATCCACGCGCCCGAGTCTAGGGCGAGGGAGGCTGCTGCTCTGGTGGGCTCGCCGGCTGGTCCTCCGGCATGCGCGGCGGCAACGTCTCCTGTGCCGCCGGCAGCTCCTGGCCCGGCTGCGCGTCCGCCTCTTTGCGCCAGAGGTCGTTGAGCGAGACCTGGATGTAAGCCCAGAGCCCGGGCGCGAGCAGGAAGTAGAGGATCAGCGCGATCCAGCCGTTGAGCGCCTCGTTGCCGCCGATGCGCGATGCGCCCTGCACCCGCTTGGTGCCCCGCCAGTAGGTGATCAGCGCCGGGATGATGATCAGGCCCCCGGGGAAGAGCGCCAGCACCGAGTTGGTCGGGTTCTGGCCGAGGTCGTAGCCCTTCGCCTGCCCGTAGTCCCGCAGCTCGCGGTTGATCCGGTACCACCAGACCAGGTGGTAGATGCCGAGGGTGACGAACGGCAGCAGGGCCACCGCCCACGGGTTACGGATCTTGACCTCGTCCTGCGTGCCGCGGATCTGCATCTCGTAGGCCATCGAAGCTCCGTTCTCTAGGGGCAGCCGTCCCCGACGACACTAGCCCACAGAGGCTGGGCTGGCCAGGGCCTCAGCAGCCGCTCGCTCACCGGCCTGCAGCGCTCCCTCCATGTAGCCGCTCCAGACGGTGGCGGTCTCGGTCCCCGCCCAGTGGATAGGGCCGACCGGCTCCCGCAGAGCCGGGCCGCACTCGCTCCAGCCGCCGGGGCCGAAGTTGGAGGTCGGGCCGCCGCCCGACCACTCCTCCGCCGACCACTCCTGCTCGACGTAGTCGAGCGGGCGCTCGGCACGCGGGCCGTAGAGGCGGACGAAGCAGGCCAGTACGGCAGCGCGGCGACCTGCCTCGTCCATCCCCGCCATCTCGTCGGCGTCGGGACCGCCGACGAACCCCAGCAGGACACCCGCCGAGCCGTCGCGGGGCGAGCTGTCGAAGGTCAGGGTCACCGGGCCGGCGTCGGTCACCGCCTCGCCACTGAAGCCATCGGAGCGCCAGAACGGCTCCTCGTAGAGCGCCATGCACTTGTTCAAGCGACCGGGGCGGAAGCGGCGAGCCAGCTCCGTGCGCTGCGTCGGCAGCGACGGGTCGAAATCGATCCTCGCGGCGAGCGCCGCCGGCAGGGCGACGATCGCGCGGCCCGCCTCCACCTCGAGGCCGTCGGCGCCAATCCGCACGGCGCCGTCGCCATGCTCGATCCGGCGCACCGGGGCGCCGAGGCGAACTCGGTCGCCGAGCGATTCGGCGAGGCCGAGCGCCAGCAGCTGGGCGCCGCCGTCGAGGCGATCCTGCTGGGCCCCGCCCTCGGTGTCGATCAGCTTGTCGAAGCCGCCGGCCGAGTTGACGTAGAAGAGGACGTGGAGCATCGAGAGCTCCTCGGGGCCGGCGCCCCAGATCGTGCGACCGGCGAGCCCGAGCAACTCGCGGGCGATCTCCGTCCTCGTGTTCTGCTCGATCCAGCCGGCGAGCGTCTGACGGTCGAGCTCGGCGGCCTGCTCAGCAGCCCACGGCGCCTCAGCGGCGACCGCCCTTGCCAGCCGGTCGAAGCGGCGACGGGCGGTGAAGACGTCCCAGAGGGCGCGGGGGCCGAGGCGCGGGATCGTCCCCCGGTATCGCCGTCGCACTCCGCCGACGTCGAGCAGGTTCCTGCCGGCGCCGTACTGGGGAAAGATCTCGACGCCGAGGTCGGCGGCGAGCCGCTGCACCCGCTCATGGTCGTCGCCGACCCACTGGCCGCCGACGTCGACCGTCACACCGTCCCCGAGCGTCGCGTTGAGAAGCCGCCCGCCGACCCGCCGGCGCGCCTCGAGGACCACGACCTCGCGCCCCGAATCCGCAATCGCCCGCGCCGCCGCCAAGCCGGACAGGCCGGCGCCGATCACGACGACGTCGGCGTTCACAACCCGACCGCGTCGGCGAGCAGGTCGACCTGATCGGGATCGCTCGACGAGGGAAAGAGGATCAGCTCGCCGCAACCGGCCTGCTCGAAGTCGGAGAGGCACCGCCGCACGGCCTCGGCGTCCTGGGCGGCAGTGGAGGCGAGGTAGTCGGCGGCATCCGGGCCGAGCCAGCTGTAGTAGTCGTGGGCGTAGGCACTGGCGTCCTCCGCGGCCCGCTCGCCCAGCGAGAAGTAGGCGAGGCCCATCATGCGCGGCTCGCCCTCGCGACCGGCCTCCGCCCAGGCGGCCTTCAGCCTCTCGACCAGGCCGGGGTACTCGCTCGGCGGAGCGCCGCCGGCGATCCAGCCCTCGCCGAAGCGGGCGGCGCGGGCGAAGGAGGCGTCGACGTGTCCGCCGACCACGAGGTGAGGCGCTCCCGCTGTCGTCGGTCCGACCTCATCGCCAGACCAGATCTCCTCCATCTTCTCCAGCATCTGGTCGAGACGGCGACCGCGACCGCGCATATCGACACCGCTCAGCTCGTAGTCGTCATCGCGCGCGCCGAGGCCGACGCCAAGAGTGAGGCGGCCGCCGGAGAGGGCGTGCACGCTCAGCGCCTGCTTGGCGAGCGCGGCGGCGTTCTCGCGCAAGGGGGCGAGCAGAACCGCGGTGGTGAGGCCGATCCTCTCGGTGACCGCGGCGGCGGCAGCAAGCGCCGTCAGCGGCTCGTAGTTCGAGAAGACAACACGATCGATCGTGCCCAGAGTGCTGAAGCCCCGTGCCTCCGCGCGGCGCGCCCACTCGACCAGTTGCTCGCCATTGGCGCCTGTCACGGCACTGGGCAATCCGATTCCGACCTCCATGCACACCCTCCCGCGCTCGTTTCCGCTCAGCATCATCGCAATGCCCGACGATACTTTGATATTCAAAGTGACATATGATCGAACGGTCCACATCGCAACGGGAGGAACCAATGAGCACGCACACCGTGAAGAAGATCGACGAGATGGAGGCCGTCTACCTCGGCGCCTTCAAGCGCGCCCGCGCCGAGCTCGGCGTCGAATCGTTCGGCATGGCGATCATCGACCTGCCGCCCAACTTCGAGAACTACCCCGAGCACGACCACGCGCAGGATGGCCAGGAGGAGGTCTTCGTGGCGCTGCGCGGGGGCGGTGAGATCGAGATCGCCGGCGAGCGCTTCCCACTCGACCCCGACCACATTGCCCGCGTCGCCTCCGGCACCATGCGCAAGGTCTGGCCGGGGCCGGACGGCATCCGACTCCTCGCCGTGGGAGGCGTTCCCGGTGGGGAATACGTAGCGCCCGACAACTCGAAGCTGGGCGAGCCGGACCCGATGGCGAGCTAGGCTGACCAGGTGCGCCGCGCTCTGGTCCTCCTCGTAGCGTCGCTGGCGTTGCTCGCCGCCATCGCCCCTGGCGCCGCCGCTCAGTCCGGAGGCGACGCCGAGGAGGCGACGGTCGTCATCAACGGCGACGTCACGGTCGAGCGCGGCGAGACGGTGGAGGGCGTCTTCATCGTCAACGGCGACGCCCGCATCGCCGGCAGGGTCGACGGCGACGTCGTGCTCGCGGCCGGCGACGCGCTCGTCTCCGGCCGCATCGACGGCAACCTGGTGACGATCGCCGGGCAGGCGCGCCTGCTGCCGACCGCCAGCGTCGGCGGCGACCTGGTCTATGGCGACGAGCGGCCGCAGCTGGCGCCGGCGGCGACCGTCGACGGCTCGGTCGAGAAAGAGGACTGGGCCGACTCGATCGGCCTCTTCCCCTTCATCGGCGCCTTCGTCTTCTGGCTGGCGATGAGCATCTCGGCGGCGGTGCTCGGCATCCTCCTCCTGCTGATCGCCCCTCGCGCCGCCGATGCCGTCTTCGCGCAGGCACGCGAGCGGATCGGCCCGACGATCGCGATCGGGATCGCGATCCTCATCGTTCTGCCGCTCGCCGCCCTGCTCGCCGCGATCACCCTCGTCGGCTTGCCGCTGGGGATCGGCATCGGCCTGGCGCTGCTGCCGCTGGCGGCGATCGCCTACGTGACCTCCGCCTGGGCGCTCGGCCGGACGATCGTCAAGCCGCCGCGCGGGCAGATCCTCGCCTTCCTTGCCGGTCTCGCGATCCTGCGGGCCCTAGCCCTCGTGCCGATCCTCGGAGTGCTCGTCTGGCTCGCCGCGGTAGTGGTCGGGCTGGGGCTGATCGGCGGCGCTATCGGGGCGGCGAGGAAGCCGGCCGAGGCTCATGCCCCCGGCAGCTGAGGACCGGGACCCGGGGATAGCGGGGATAGGCCGGGTCGGTCCGCGAGCGCAGGCAGAGCGAGAAGACCGAGCCGCGTGTGTTCGGCACGAGCTGCTGGTGCCGGCAGGAGTCGCAGAGACCGCCGGCGGGCGGGGACGGACGAGCGCTCACGCCGAGTAGCCGCGGGCGCGGCCGACCGCACCCAGCGCGGCAAGGGCCGGGCGCAGCAGCCAGTCCGGGCCGGCGAGCCGGAAGACGTCGCGGTACTCGCTCAGCATCACGCCGAAGGCGAGCGGCCCCGGCATCCCGTTGCGGCCCACTTTGCCGTCGCGGTGCAGGGCGTCGATCGCCCTGAACCAACGCTCGGTGCGCAGCCCCGGGCTGGTCCGCCAGAGCACCCGCGCCGGCTCCGCTCCCGCGTTCCACATCTGGTGGGGCCGGCCCCGCGGGATCTCGATCGTCTCGCCCACGCGCAGGACACGCTCCTCTCCTCCGGACCGCACGGTCAGGGCGCCCGCCAGGACCTCGAAGCGCTCGTCCTGAGCAGGATGGAAGTGGCTGGGCGGCCGCGAGCCTTCGGGCCCGTAGGTGGCCTCGACCTCGAGCGCCTCAGGCGTCGAGGACCGGACCTCGAGCGACTCCGAGGAAGTGAGCTTGAAGGTCTCGGACATACCTGTTGCGATGCTACGACGTCGGCGGGCGCTCGGCACGCCGCTTGGCGGTGCCGAGCATGCGGCGCACAGCCAGCACGTGACCGCGCGTGCCGATCACCAGCGCCCGGTAGACGCGCCCCTTTGGGCCCGGGAACTCCGCACGGGTCTCGGCGCGCAGGCGGCTGCGGCCGTCGCCGAGATCGTCGATGCGGAAGGTCAGCAGATAATCGGAGAAGCGGTGACGGCCGGCCAGCGCCAGCTCCCGCGGCCGCTCCGCGGTCTCGACGTGAAAGCCCGGAAAGGCCGAGCCGACGGCGAGCGGCCGCGGCCCAGAGGCCTCGACGTCCGCGCAACCGAGCAACCGAGCGGCCCGAGATCCTCTCGCCGCGCCGGTCGAGCGCTCGGCGACGCGGAGCACCGCCTCCCAGGTGGCGTCGGCGCCCGCTTCCACCTCGATCGCGTGCTCGTCGACGTAGGGAGGTCGGTCAGCTCGGTCGGGCATCGGAGACTCGCATCCTACGGCCCGGAAAGTGCGAACAAACCGACGGTGAGCGCCGCGCCGGCGGCTAGCTTTGAACGATGGAGGGCATGGCCACACTGTTCGACGCCGACGCGGCCGCCTTCACCGGCACGGTCGAGGTGCTGGGCGTGATCTTCAGCGCCGAGGACGACGGGTACGCCGTGCTGGAGGTGGAGGAGATGGAGTCGGGCGAGCAGTTCGCCCTGGTCGGCCCGGTCGCCCACCTGAGCGCCGGCGACAGAGCCGAAGTGAGCGGCGACTGGCAGACGCACGCGAAGTACGGCCGGCAGCTCAAGGCCCAGGGAGCGCTGCCGCTCGATCCCGCCGATCGCGAGGGCCGCGTCGCCTACCTGACCTCGCTGCGCCACATCGGCCCCAGTCGCGCCGAGCGACTCGTCGACGAGCACGGCGAGGGCGTGCTCGGGGCGATCGCCGCCGATCCCGCCGGCGTCTTCGGCTCGCTGCGCGGCGTCAGCCCCGGCCAGGCGGCTGCGGCAGCCGAGTCGTGGCACGCCTCGCGGGCGATCCGCGACCTCCACGTCCAGCTCGCCCCCCACGGGCTGGCTCACCTGGCCGCGCCGATCCACCGCCGCTTCGAGGAGCGCTCGATGGCGGTCCTGCACGAGGACCCCTACCGCCTCACCGAGGTCGAGGGGGTCGGCTTCGCCCGGGCCGACCGGATCGCCCTGGCGGGGGACGTGCCGCCGGAGTCGCCGCGGCGGGCCGAGGCGGCGGCGGTCTACGCGATCGCCGAGGCGGAGCAGGAAGGCCACGCATTCCTACCGGTCGACGAGCTCACCCGCCGCACCTCGAAGCTGATCGGCCTGGCGGCCGATCCCGACGTGCTGGTCGGCGCCCGGGGCCTGACGCTCGACGAAGGCCGCGCCTATCGCGAGCGCACCCACGCCTCCGAGCTGGCGGTCGCCGCGACCCTCGCCGCTCGCGCCGCGGCTCCCCCCCATCTCGAACACGACCCCGGCGAGTCGCCGCCGGCGGACGGAGAGCACGCCCACGGCCTCACCGAGGAGCAGTGGGCGGCGGTCGCGGGAGCCTTCGCCTCGCGCATCTCGGTGCTGACCGGAGGGCCGGGCGTCGGCAAGACCGTCTGCACGCGGGCGATCGTCGCCGAGGCCGACGCCGCCGACGCGAGGATCGCCCTCTGCGCGCCGACCGGTCGCGCCGCGCGCCGCCTCGAGGAAGCAACCGGGCACGAGGCGCAGACGATCCACCGGATGCTCGAGTGGATGCCGGGCCGCGAGCCGACTTTCAGGCCCGGCCATCCCCTCCCGGCGGACCTGGTCGTGGTCGACGAGTCCTCGATGCTGAACCTGCGCACGATGGAGATCCTGCTCGACGGCCTGGCGGAGTCGACCCACGTCGTCTTCGTCGGCGACGCCGACCAGCTGCCGCCGATCGGGGCCGGCCGGCCGTTCGACGACCTGATCGAGGCCGGGATCGCCCCCGTGGTCAGGCTCAGCCAGATCTTCCGCCAGGCGGCCCGCTCGATGATCACCACCGCCGCGCACGAGGTGAACAGCGGCCGCCCACCCCACCTGGAGCCGGAGGAGGACCAGGAGCGCGACTTCTTCTTCGTCGACCGCCCGGCCCCCGAGCGGGCGCTCGACACCGTGGTCGAGATCGTCGCCGAGCGGGCGCCGCAGAGCTTCGGGGTCGACCCGATCCGCGACGTGCAGGTGCTGGCGCCGATGTACCGGGGCGCGGTCGGGATCGACGCCCTCAACGAGCGCCTCCAAGGGCAGCTCAATCCGAGTGGCAAGCCGGCCCTGAACGATCGCTTCCGGATCGGCGACCGCCTGATCCAGACCCGCAACTCGCACGAGCTGGGCCTGATGAACGGCTCGATCGTCTTCCTGCGCTCCGACGATCCCGAGGAAGAGGCGATCGTCGTCGACACCGACGACGGAGGCAGGCTGACGATTCCCTACGGTGAGACGGCGACGCTGCGCCTCGCCTACGCGATCTCCGTACACAAGGCGCAGGGGTGCGAGGTGCCGGTCGTGGTCGCCATCTGCCATCGCTCCCACGCCCGCATGCTGACCCGCCCCCTGCTCTACACGGCGATCACCCGCGCGCGCAGCAACTGCGTCCTGGTCGGCGATCGAGGCGCGCTCGAGATGGCCGTGCGGCGCGACGATGGTGGCGCCCGTCATTCCGGCTTGGCGGACCGCCTGCGAGTCCCGCCGCAGAGCGAGCTCAGTTGATCTGCTTGACGCGGAAGCGATAGACGGCGGGTGTCTGGTCGGCGCGACCGTCGGCGGCGCGAGCCGCCGCGCGCACCGCGTGCCAACCCGGCTTGAACCGCCTCACAAGCCTCGCGCGGCAGGGCCGAAAGAAGCCGCTGTCGACCCGGCAGGCGAAGGTGACGTCGCTCTCATTCGAGCCGAGCACGAAGACGGCCTTCTTCCTGTTGCCGCGAGTGCGGATCAACTTCGAGGGGTGGCTGCGAAAGAAGGTGCGCGGCGCGACCCGTTCCTCGACTTCGGGAGGGTTGCTGGGGTCCGGATTGTCGGGCGCGATTTCGACGACGGGCGGCGGAACGACGTTTTCGCTGCTGCCAGGGCACTCGACGGTGAAATCGGCCCCAGTCGCCACCGCGATCGCTTGACAGGCATCGGCGATTCCGTGCGTGACGGTCGGCTTGGCCGGATTGTCGTTCGGCATCGCCGAAGTCCCGATGAGGATCGCGTCGACCACCTGCGTGGCGGTGGCTGCCGGAGCGGCCGCCCGGACCAGGGCCGCAACCCCGGCGACATGAGGCGAGGCCATCGACGTGCCTTGGAAGCGAACGTAATTACCGGCGTCGGGCAGGTCGTATTCACCGAACGCCACTTCGTCGTCCACATAGGTCTCGTCACGGCAGATCACCCGCACGTCGTCGATGTAGGCGCCATCCAGCTCGATTTCTTCGTCGGAGACGATTGCGAACGCTGGGTGAACGCTGCCCAAGCCGTCCAGGTCCGAGATCGAGACCTCCTCGGCTTCGAACCCGCTCGGGTAGCTCGGCGAGACCCCGTCGAACAGGCGCCGGTCGAAGGAGCTGCCCGCAAAGGCACCGGCCACGAACAGGTCGAAAGACTCCTCGGTCTCGTATTTCGTCTTGAAATGCGATCGGCAGCCGCGCTCTCCGCTCAGGTCGATGCCGGCCGCGGTGAAGAGTTCCGAGGTGGCATCTTTTTCGGGGTCGACCGGATGCCCGTAGTCGCCCGTGGGACTGTCCGTCGCCGATTCGCCCGCCACCGAGGTATGCAGCCCCCAGGGGACCCCGCCGTTGTCTACTGCGGTGTCCCATGACCCAAGCCCGGACTCGAAGTCGTCACTGAACAGCTCCCCGTAATCGACCTTGGCGCTAAGGATGCTGGTGCCGGGCGCAGCCAGGTCGACGGATTTGGCGCCGTAGTTCGAAAATCCGGCCAGGCTGCCGCTTTTTTTGAGCGCTGCCACGCAGATCAGGTTCGTCTGCGGCAGCGTGCAGGGCGTGGTTGGGACGAGGTCGTTGTTGGATCCCTCGTTGCCGGCCGCAGCGACCACGACGATGTCTTTCGCCGCGGCAAGGGTGACCGCGTCCGACATCGCTTTGTCCCCACCCCCCGGGCCGCTCAGGCTCATGTTGATCACGTCAGCGCCGCGTTCCGCCGCATAGGCGATGCCGTCGGCGATGTCATCCGTCGAGCCGGTGCCGTCACCGTTCAGGACCCGTACCGCCATGATCTCTGCCTCTGGTGCGACGCCAGAGATGCCGAGATCGTTGTCGGCAGCGGCCGCCGCCGTTCCGGCAACGTGCGTACCGTGGAACTGGTAGTCGTCGGGGTTGCCGTCGTCGTCGACGAAGTCGAAGCCGCGCAGGTCTTCCTCTACGGGGTCAGGGTCGGGATTGGTCCAGAGATTGCCTTCGATGTCTGGATGGGTCAGGTCGACGCCCGTGTCGAGCACGGCGATTACCTGACCGGCGCCTTCGCTCTCCTCCCATGCCTCGAGAACGCTCACGCCAGGGTCCGGAAGCTGCGGATCGAGAAGGCCCCACAATTTGTCGAAGAAGGTGTCATCGGGCGGTTCCACGGCGACTGCCTCGTAGCGATAGTTCGGCTGGGCATATGCGACTTCCGGCTGGCGCTCGAGACGCCGGATAGCCGCCGCCACCGATCCCTCGAACTCGACCACCTGCGCCCTCGGCAGGTCGAGCGAGTCCTCGAGTTGGACGTCCGCGGTCTGGCGGGCGTCGCGACGATCCGCGGCAGACGCCCCTGGCTCGAACCTCACGATCGCCTCACCCGGCAGGTAGCGGCCGGCAGCCTCGGCCCCGGTCAGTCCACTGGCGACAGAGGCCACGGCGGGGACGGGCGCTGCGCACAAGACCACCCAGGCGGCAACGGAAAGTCGCACCGCCGGCTTCCGGTGGCTGCCCCTACTGGTCATCTGGCTCAAGGTATCGACTTGGATCGCACTTCCCTGAACACGCACCGGCGTGCTTTCGAGCGCCGGAAAGACCTTCCCCACCCCTTGACGCGTCCGGACCTCGCCGCCTGCTACGGTCCCGGCGTTCGGTCGGATCGATTGATCCGACAAAGTCGTGCGTAGCGCTCGCGTCGTTGCTTTACCAGCATCCTCCGCGTTCGCAGCACATGAAGTGGAGGCAATGCATGCCCACTGGAACAGTCAAGTGGTTCAGCGACGATAAGGGTTACGGGTTCATCACACCCGACGACGGCTCGAAGGACGTCTTCGTCCATCACAGCGCGATCCTCGGCGAGGGCTTCAAGACCCTTGCAGAGGGCGCCAAGGTGAGCTACGAGTCCGAGGAAGGCCCCAAGGGCCCGGCCGCGGCGAGCGTTCAGCAGACCTCGTAGTCGCAAACCGCTCTTAGCTGTATAGAGGCCCGCCGCAGGCGGGCCTCTTCTTTTCCCTACCCTGCCCCTGCCATGACCACTCGAGACGACCTGCGGAACATCGCGATCATCGCCCACGTCGACCACGGCAAGACGACCCTGGTCGACGCGATGCTGTGGCAGACCGGCGCCTTTCGCAAGGGCCAGGACGTCGCCGAGCGGGTGATGGACTCGATGGACCTCGAGCGCGAGAAGGGGATCACGATCCTCGCCAAGAACACCGCGGTCCAGCACGAAGGGGTCAAGCTCAACATCGTCGACACCCCCGGCCACGCCGACTTCGGCGGCGAGGTCGAGCGGGGCCTGACCATGGTCGACGGGGTCCTGCTCCTGGTCGACGCCTCCGAGGGCCCCCTCCCCCAGACCCGCTTCGTCCTACGCAAGGCACTCGAGGCGAAGCTGCCGGTGATCCTCGTCGTCAACAAGGTCGACCGGCCCGACGCCCGCATCGCCGAAGTCGTCGACGAGGTCTACGAGCTCTTCCTCGAGCTCGACGCCGACTCCGAGCAGATCGACTTCCCGATCGTCTACACCAACGCCAAGGAGGGCTGGGCGGCACTCGAGGAAGGGACGGAGGGAACCGACCTCTCCCCCCTGCTCGACCTGATGCTGGAGAAGATCCCGGCCCCCGAGCACGACCCCGGGCACCCCTTCCAGGCCCACGTCACCAACCTCGGCGCCTCCCCCTACGTCGGCCGCCTTGCGATCTGCCGGGTCCGCCACGGGACGGTCCGCGCCGGGCAGCAGATCGCCTGGTGCAAGGCCGACGGCAACGTCGCCCGGGCGACCGTCTCCAACCTCTACGTGACCGAGGCGCTGGAACGGGTGGAGGCCGAGGAAGCCGGTCCGGGGGAGATCATCGCCGTCGCCGGCATGGACGAGGTGACGATCGGCGAGACCCTCGCCGATCCGGCGGACCCGAGGCCGCTGCCGGTGATCACGGTCGACGAGCCGGCGCTCTCGATCGTGGTCGGGATCAACACCTCGCCGCTCGCCGGGACCGAGGGGGGCAAGCTGACGGCACGGCAGATCCGCGACAGGCTCGACGCCGAGCTGATCGGCAACGTCTCGATCCGGGTGGAGGACACCGAACGCCCCGACGCCTGGGAGGTGCAGGGGCGCGGGGAGCTGCAGCTCGTGGTCCTGCTGGAGCTGATGCGCCGAGAGGGCTTCGAGCTGACCGCCGGCCAGCCCCGGGTGCTGACCCGCGAGATCGACGGCAAGCTGCACGAGCCGGTCGAGCGGCTGGCGATCGACGTCCCCGAGGAGCACGTCGGCGCCGTCACCCAGCTGCTGGCACAGCGCAAGGGGCGGCTCGAGGAAATGCACAACCACTCGACCGGGTGGGTGCGAATGGAGTACCTGGTCCCCGCCCGGGGGCTGATCGGGCTTCGCACCGAGTTCCTCACCGAGACCCGCGGCACCGGCCTGATGCACCACGTCTTCGACCGCTGGGAGCGCTGGGCGGGCGAGCTGCGCATCCGCCGCACCGGCTCGATCGTCGCCGACCGCGCCGGCAAGACCGCCGCCTACTCGTTGTTCGGCCTCGAGGACCGCGGCGAGCTCTTCATCGGCTCTGGCGAGGCGGTCTACGAGGGGATGATCGTCGGCGAGAACGCCCGCCCCGAGGACCTCGACGTCAACGCGGTCAAGGAAAAGCAGCAGACCAACATGCGCGCCTCCAGCGCCGACGTGCTGGTCCGCCTGGCCCCACCCAAACGTCTCTCGCTGGAAAGCGCCCTGGAGTTCCTGCGCGACGACGAGTGCGTCGAGGTGACGCCGGAGTCGATCCGGTTGCGCAAGGTCGAGCTCGACAAGCTCAGGCGGCAGAAGTCGGCGCGACAGAATCCGGCGCTGCCTCGCCCGAGCTCGAGTCGCAGCTAGGCGTCCTCGGCGGCGAGGCGCCCGGACCCGATCGCCTCGGTGAGGGCGGCGTGGTCGCGTTCGTTCCGATCGGCGTAGGCGTAGGCGAACTCGGCGATCGCCAGATCGAACGTCTCGCCCGAGCCGAGGTAGGCGCCGATCGCCACCGCGTCACCCGAGCGCGCGTGTGCCCGGGCCAGGGTCCAGCCGCACAAGCGCGCGTACAGCTCCATCGTCCGTGGGTTCATCCGGTCGACGTCGCTGGAGCCCTTGCCGTCCCAGAGCTGGCGCACGTAGTAGTCGCGTTTGCGCCCGTCGATGCCGAGGGCCGGGCACCAGCCGAGGAAGCTGTCACTGGCAGCCTGCATCAGCCACTGTCCCTCGACCACCCGGCGGCCGTGATTCTCGTAGCGACTCTTGCCGGCGTAGGGCTCGAGCACCGATGCCTGCGCCTCCTTGGCCTGGAGGAAGAGCGCGTCGCCGTCGTCGCGGCCGGTGAGCAGGACGATCCAGGCCCGGGTCCCGACGCTTCCCACGCCGACCACCTTGTGGGCCAGGTCGCGGAGGCGGTAGGTCTCCAGCAGCCGCCGCCGGTCGCCCTCGAGCGACTCGGCATAGCGCTCGACGACCTCGCGCACCGACGCTTCCGCGTTCGCCCTCTCCTGCCCCGCGCGCAGCTCGTCGAGCGGGACGATCAGCGGCGGCCTGCTGACGATCCGGAGCTCGCCGTCGACCACCCGGGTGAGGCGGTCGAGCGCCCGTAGGCTGTCCTTCGCGCGCGCCTTGGCCAGACCCTTCTCGGCTTTCGCCACCGCCTTGCCGTCCTCCTGGGCACGCAGCGCGCGCATCACCGGCTCGACGTCGAGGCGTGCGTACCAAACCTCGAGGTTGCGCAGCTTCGCGAACTCCCGCATCCCCTCGCGGTAGGTGCGTGCCACGGTCAGCACCGCCGCGCGCCGCTGCTTGCGCCTGAAGCCGTTCCCCCGTGCTGCGATCTCGAAGCTCGCCGCTAGACGCTTGACGTCCCACTCCCACGGTCCCGGCAGGGTCTCGTCGAAGTCGTTGAGATCGAAGACCAGGCTGCGATCGGGGGCGGCGAAGACGCCGAAGTTGGCCAGGTGGGCGTCGCCGCACGCCTGCACCCGCAAGCCAGACGTCGGCGTGCCGGCGAGGTCGGCGGCCATTACCGCCGCGGCGCCCCGGTAGAAGGCAAAGGGCGAGACCGCCATCCGCCCGTGGCGGAGCGGGACCAGCTCAGGCACGCGCGTGCGGGCCTGCTCCTCAAGGATCTCGACCGGGTCTGCCCGGTCGGAGGCCGGCTCCCACTCCGCATGGGCGGAGCGGGAAGCCTGCGAGCGCGCCGCCTTTCCGGTGGCGGCGCGCTCGGAGACGTTCATGCTCAGACGGTAGCGGCGGCCTGCTCGGCTTGGCTCGACTCAGACTCCTTGGCCTTCGCTGCGGCCTCGGGCGTGGTCTCGTCGATGTTGCGCGGCAGCAGCACCTCGCGGGCGATCACCAAGCGCTGAATCTGGCTCGTGCCCTCGTAGAGCTGCATGATCTTCGCGTCGCGCATCAGCTTCTCAACCGGGTACTCCTTGATGAAGCCGTAGCCGCCGTAGACCTGGACCGCGTCGACGGTGATCTCCATCGCCGAGTCGGCTGCGAAGCGCTTCGCCTCGGAGGAGACCAGCGTGTTGCGCTTGCCCTGGTCGAGCAGCACAGCGGAGTTCCAGACCAGCAGCCGGCCGGCGTCGACCTTGGTCGCCATGTCGGCAATCATGAACTGGATCGCCTGGTGCATCGCGATCGGCACGCCGAACTGGACCCTTTCCTTCGAGTACTCCGCGGCGTACTCGAAGGCCGCGCGGCCGATCCCGACAGCCATCGCCGAGACACCGGGGCGGGTCCGGTCGAGGGTCATCATCGCCAGCTTGAAGCCCTTGTTCTCCTCACCGAGCAGGTTCTCAGCGGGGATCTCGACCTCGTCGAAGGAGATGGTCGCGGTGTTGGAGGCCCGCTGGCCCATCTTGTCCTCCTTCTTGTCGACCGTGACCCCGGGCAGGTCGGCGTCGACGACGAAGGCGCTGATTCCGCGGTGACCGGCCTCGGGGTCGGTCTTGGCGTAGACGGTGAAGTAGTCGGCGTAGGTGCCGTTGGTGATGAAGCACTTGGAGCCGGTGATCACGTACTTGTCGCCCTTCTTGACGGCGCGGGTCTTCATCCCCGAGACGTCAGAGCCGGCATCCGGCTCGGTCAAGCAGAAGGAGGCGAGCTTGGGCTCCTCGCTGAGCATCCCCAGGTACTTCTTCTTCGTCTCCTCTGAGCCGCCGAGGGTGATCGGGGCAGAGGCGAGGCCGTTGGCCATCAGCGAGGTGCCGATGCCGGAGCAGCCCCAGCCCATCTCCTCCTCGATCAGGCAGCCGGAGAGGTAGTCGAGGCCCGGCCCGCCGTAGGCCTCGGGGATGTGGGTGTTCATCAACCCGACCTCCCAGGCCTTGTCGATGATGTCCTGCGGCCAGGTGCCGTCCTTGTCGTACTCCCAGGCGACTTTGCGGATCTCCTTCTCCGCGAAGTTGTGCGCCAGCTCGCGCAGATCCTTCTGCTCGTCGGTGAGGGTGAAGTCAACCACGGGTCGCGGCTCCTTTTCGTCCGTACTCAGGCCTTTTCATGCGGCCTCGCCGCCTGGCGCGACCACCGATTGACTGGTCAGTCAACCAAGCAGGAGAGTAGCGGATAGCGGCGCAGCGGAGAAAGCCCTATCCAGCGGGCAAAGACCGCACTAGTCTTGACCAATGGCGCAACTGGTTGCGGCGATCGACATCCAGAACGGTTGGGTGCTGGCGGCGCTGACCCTCTTCGTCTTCCCGGTCGCGGCCACCGCCTTCGCCTGCTCCGGAGCAGGCTGGAACAACATCGGCAAGGGTCGTTTCGGGATCGTCCAAGCGATGCCGCCGCCCCGCCTCTCGCAGCCGGCTCCGCCGATCGACAAGGCCGAGCAGGCCGCCGAGACCCGGCAGATGCTGGAGGCCAAGTCCTACCGGCGCCAGCGCCGCGGCGAGGAGCCGCTCGAAGTCGAGGCCGAGATGCAGCGCCTGCTCGCCTTAAAAGCGGCGGCCGAGCCCAGCCTCGACGAGAAGCTTCGGGCCGAGGTCCGTGAACTGGTGGTGGCCCGCAACGAACGGCGCATGAGCCGTGGCCAGGCGCCGCTCGACATCGAGGCGGAGACCGAGCGCCAGTGCGCCGATTTCATAGGATTGGGCAAGTGATGAAAGGCGCCGCCGAGGAGAACCTCTACGAGATCGAGGAGCTGCTGATGCAGCCCGGTACCTACTTCAACCCCCAGACCGAGGTCCTGGTAGTGGTCGACGACTCGACCTCGCTCGACCAGGAGGTCTTCAACATGGAGGCCTACGAGGGTGCGGACTGGGTCCGCATCTCCGACGATGTGCCGATCGACGAAGACGGGCGCGACCGCGCCCTCGAGGTCTTCCAGACCAACTATCACCCCGGCTCCAGCGGCTCGGTCTCCGAGACCGCCCTCGAGCAGGGCGACGACGAGCTCGACGAGGACGAGAACGGCCAAGACCCTGGCCGCGAGGACTGAGCCCCGGCGATGCTCGAGGCCGGCGCGACCGCACCCGACTTCACCCTGCCCGATCAGGACGGCAACGACGTCTCCCTGGCCGAGCTGCGGGGCCAGACGGTCGTGCTCTATTTCTACCCGCGGGCCGATACCCCCGGCTGCACAGTCCAGGCCTGCGGTGTGCGCGACCGGCGCGCCGACTATGAGGCCGCCGGGGCGCGGGTCCTCGGCATCTCCCCCGACTCGGTCGAGGACGTGAAGAAGTTCGCCGACAAGTTCGAGCTTGACTTCACCCTGCTCGCCGACGCCGACCACGCGGTTGCCGACGCTTACGGCACCTGGATCGAGAAGTCAATGTACGGCAAGAAGTACATGGGCGTGCAGCGCGCGACCTTCCTGATCGACGGCGACGGCAAGATCGCCAGGGTCTTCCCCAAGGTCTCGCCCAAAACGCACGACGACGTCGTGCTCGAGGCGCTGTCCGAGCTGGCCGCCGCCTGATCGCAGCGATCCATGTGAGGGCCACGCCTACTGAGGCGCGGCCCTCAAACTGCAGATTCGGCCTTACGGTAAGGCTGTGAAGAACAGCTCGGGACCCTCCAGGAACCCAAAGTCCTCATAGATTAAGTAAGTCGCTTCCCAATTAGCTTGCTGTGGGCAGATTGGGTCATCTCCACCCCACACCAGCGGCTGGTTGAATGCTAGTGCACCAGCTAATGGGTTTCCTATTTCATTGCTCTCTAACAGGTATTTGGCTAATACAGGCAGAACTGGCGGTCGATATAAGCAGTTCATCGGGAGACCTAAGATGACGCAGTTTTCTAGTAAGAACGCTGGCGGCCCTTTGCCGTCTCCACGCAACAATGCGTGTCCTTGCGCCATGGAAACTAACAGTAAATAAGGCAGGTTCTCCGCTATTACTTTTTGACAGGGGCCCACGCATTCAGTGAAAGTCAAGTTTAAGATTAAATATAAGACCCCAACATGAGGTCCCTCATTGAAATTGTAGTCGGCTAAAAATTCTGATTTGCATTTGGTTACGGTGTTGTGGATTTTGAATAAGGCTTCTCCTGATAAGCCTATTATCGGACCGTTCCATACTGCACCTGCTGGGCATAGACCCAGCGGCCCGGGATCGACTAAGCACGCGCTGTCAGCAGTCGCGGTGCCTGGGCCGATCAACGCCAATGAGGCCAGGGCTGCAGCTCCAGCGAGGCCGAGCATCTTGATGAGTCTCATCCGTCGTCTCCTTTTTGCTGTGCGTGACCGTCGCGAGCACCTTCCGACCTGCGGAGTGTGCTCAGTCTGCGCCCGAGGACCGGCCACTCGAATCGCCGGGCCACAGTCCCGCCAGCGACGGTAGCCATATCACGACCAAGCTTGAATAGTCAAGAACTCTTGAGTCCCTGATTGGCGACGGTCGCCGCGCGACCTGGATCCGAGGACGCTCAGGCGCTGACGACCACGATCACGATGTAGGAGACATACAGCGTGATCCAGGTGATCACAGCCGGTAGCGAGAATCGGTCGCGCCGGTGCAGCATCTCGTAGGCGAGGAAGCCGCCGGCGAGTCCGAGCACGACCGAGATCGCGGCGTTAGTGCTCAGCGCCCAGTCAGTGAAGATCATGCCGATCCCAACCGGGATCGTCGACTGGAAGACCATCGCGCCGGTGATGTTCCCCAGCGCCAGGCTGTCCTTGCCCTCGCGAACCCAGAAGAAGCTGTTGACCTTCTCGGGCAGCTCGGTCGCCAGCGGCGCCAGGATCAGCGCCAGGACGACGGCCTCGACCCCAAGCGACTCGGCGATGTGGAGCAGCTCCTCGACGAAGAGGTGGGCGCCGCCGACCATCGCACCTAGGCCCACAAGCAACTGGACGATGCAGAGCAGCAGGCTGGGATCGGTGCGACGCTCCTCTCGCCGCTCGAAGATCAGCGGGTTGAGCGTGGCGTGGTCCTGCACCGACCCGCTGGCGAGCAGTGTGCGACGCACGTAGAAGACGTAGGCGAGGATGACGGCGATCCCGGCGGGGATCCGCACCGCCGCCGGTGCGCCCCAAGCCAGGGCGAGCCCGGCGCTGAAGAAGATCAGGAAGAAGATCAGGTCCCGCTCCAGGGTAGGCCCGTGCGCGTCCAGCTTCAGGCCCTGCTCGCGCCGCTCTCGATACAGGTAGGCGAAGAGGCCGACCAGGCCCATCGCCAGCGTTCCCAGCAGGAAGGGCGCGCCGACGATCGCCCCGATCGCCACGTCGTCGCCCCCCTCCGCCGCGCCGAGCAGGGCGACGATCGCGATCAGCGTCTCCGGCATCGCCGTGCCGACGGCGGCCAACAGGCTGCCGACCGCCCCTTCCCCCAGTTTCAGTCGGTGACCGATCCACTCGACCGCGTTGGTGAAGAGCAGCGCTCCCGCGAGGATGACGGCGAAGCTGAGCGCCAGCAGCAGGACGCTCATCGCCCGCCGCCGCTCACCTGTCGGACCGTCCCGTCGCTAGCCGAGCTTCGAGCCGCACTTCTGGATGTCGGCGGCGCTGCGCGCGCCTTGGAGGCACTCGGTGTAGGACTGGCTGTCGCCGGAGTCGCCGGAGCTGGAGTCGCCGCTCCCGCCACCAATCTGATCGAGAACGTCGCCCAGGCCGCCAGCCCCTTCCTCACCTTCGAGCAGACCGAGCAGTTCGATCGGGTTCACTTTGAGCTTGAGGAAAAGGTCGTTGAGCGGCTTGGCTTTAGACGGGGCGACGATTGACTGTTCCTTGTTGACGCCGGTCAGGGTGAGGTCGAAGTCGATGGTGATCTGCTCCGGCCCGGTCCCCCCTTCCTCCGGTTCGATGTCGAGCTGCGTCGAGACCTTCCGCACGATGTCGTCGTCGCCGACCTCGACTTCGACGGGAGCGCTCTTCACTGCGCCTTCGAGCTGGCTCTTAGCCTCTTCGACCCCTTCGTCGGTGAGGGCGAACGGTCCCTCGACTTCACTCAGCTGCGATTCGCAGGCCGGCTCATTGGAGAGATCCACCAGCGAGTCGAGCGCTCCCGGCACATCGAGGTCCCCAGTGATATTCGTCGTGCTCGTGCCGCCGACTTTGGCACTGCCGTCGTCGCTGATGTTCTCGACGAAGTCGGCGACCTCGAGCTCGCTGGCTGCTTCCTGGCAAGCCGCGACGTCCGATGCCTGGCCGCCTTCTTTCTGCGCTTCCTCGATCGCCGACTTTACGAAGCTGAAGGTGGTCGGGTCGACCTCGTAGTCGACTCCTTCGTAGTTCACATAAGCCTTGCTCGGCAACAGGACCAGGCCGCCCTCGAAGTCGATCTGCTCGCCGGAAAGATCGCCTTTGGCATCCATGGTCAGGGAGAGCCGCGGCGGCTGGCCTTTGCCTCCGTCCTGAAACGGACCGGAGAGTTTGACGTCGAGATTCCCGCCTTCCGGCCCTTTCGCATCGACCGAGAGCGAGAGGTCGAGGTCGCCGCTTTCGGCGCCCTTGAAGGTGGCGTTGTCGAGCACAGCCTCGGGGCTGTCGCTGTCCTCGCTACCGCAGGCAGCGAACGCGGTGGCCAGCGCTAGCAGCGAGACGAAGAGAATGGCGATTCGAAGTCGGTTCATTCGTGCGGTCCTCCCGAAGGCCCGTGATTCTGACATGACCGCGCAGAAAATGTGGTGCCATTAACGAGTTGTACGCACCGGGGTCGGCTCATCCGTCGTCAGGTCGAGGGCGAGCGGGAAGAGAAAGGCCCCAAGCGCGATCAGAATCACACCGATCACGACGAGCCAGCGGGAGCGGCTGAAGTGACCGAGGACGCCGATCGCGAAGCCGGCGAAGACCAGGGCGATGTAGGGACCGGCGCGGTCGGGCAGCAGCGCCGCCAGGGGCAGGGCGAAGTCGAGCACGCTGGCAATTATCATCGCCCCATGGCTGCCGGTTCCGTCGCCGAGGTAAAGGAAGCGCTCGCCGGTGCGGGCTACCTCGCCGACGAGTCCGCTGCGCTGGTCTCCTTCCTTGCCCAGCGGCTCGGCAAGCCGGTGCTGGTCGAGGGACCGGCCGGGGTCGGCAAGACGGAGCTGGCGAAGGCGCTCTCGCGGGCTACAGGCCGCGAGCTGATCCGCCTCCAGTGCTACGAGGGGCTCGACGAGGCGAAGGCGCTCTACGAGTGGAACTACCGCAAGCAGCTGCTGCGGATCCAGGCCGGCGGCGAGTCCGGCTGGGAGGAGGTCCACGACGACATCTTCGACAAGGAGTTCCTGCTCGAGCGGCCGCTGATGCAAGCGATAGCAAGTGCCGAGCCCGTCGTCCTGCTTATCGACGAGATCGACAAGACAGACCAGGAGTTCGAGGCGATGCTGCTCGAGCTGCTCTCGGACTTCCAGATCACGATCCCCGAGCTGGGGCAGGTGTCGGCGACGACAATGCCGATCGTCGTCCTCACCTCGAACAACTCGCGCGAGCTGACCGAGGCGCTGAAGCGGCGCTGTCTCTACCTATGGCTCGACTACCCCGACCTCGAGCGGGAGATAGAGATCGTCCACCTGCACGCGCCCGAGCTGCCGGAGACGCTGACCCGCCGCCTGGTCGAGGTGGTCGGCATGGTCCGCGCCCTCGATCTGAAGAAGCCGCCCTCGATCGCCGAGTCGATCGACTGGGCGCGCACGCTGCTGCTAATGGGCGCCGAGGACATCGACCGCGAGACCTTCGAGCAGTCGATGTCGATCATCGTCAAGCACCGCACCGATATCGACCTGGTCGCCGAGCGAGTGGGGATGAAGCTTGCCGAGTCCGTACGGCCCCAAGCCTGAGGCCGCCCCACCCGGCCTGACCGCCAAGCTGCTCGGCTTCTGCGAGGAGCTGCGCTCGGAGGGGGTCGCGGTCGGCACCTCGGAGATCCTCGACGCCTTCTCGGCGCTTGAGCAGGTGCCCTGGTCCTCGCAGGACGACTTCCGCGAGGCGCTGGCCGCGACAATCGCCAAGTCACAGGAGGACCGCCGTCTCTTCGAGCTGCTGTTCGAGCGCTGGTTCTTCCGCGCCGCCGAGGTCGAGGCGATCGAGCGGGGGGTCGCCGAGGCGGGCCAGCGCCACGAGGGAGGTGAGCGCCTCGACATCGACGAGCTGCGCGAGCAGATCCGCGCGGCGATCGTCGAGGGCAACGACGGCGAGATGCGCGACCTGGCGCGGCTGGCGATCGCCGCCTTTGGCCGTCAGGAGGGCTCGGGCGTGGTCGGCGTCGATGTGCAACGGATCCGCCGCACGCTGGGTCTCTCCGCCGGCGCCCAGCAGACGGCGGAGGACGGTGCCGCCGAGCTGCCGCCGATCGACCGCGACCAGCTCAACCGATTCGAGCGCCACCTGCGCCGCGAGCTCGAACGTGATCTGATCGAGCGCACCTCCACCCTGCCCCCGTCGCGGCCGCTGGCCGAGCTCGACCGGGCGCTGCCGACCAACCCGACCCAGGACCTGGCCGCCGTGCACCGCGCGGTCTCGCAGATGAAGCGGCGCCTGGCGACGCTCGGCCACGAGCAGCGCGGGCGCCGCCAGGCGCGGACGGTCGATGTGCGACGAACGATGAGGGCCTCGCTGCAGACAGGGGGGGTGCCGCTCTACTTGCGCTACCGCCCGAAGCGCCCGCGCCGGCCGGAGATCTACGTACTCTGCGACGTCTCCACCTCGGTCACCTCGGCCAGCGTCTTCTTCCTCTCCGTCCTCCACGCCCTCCACGACTCCTTCCGCAAACTGCGCAGCTTCGTCTTCATCGAGCGGATCTCAGAGGTAACCGAAGTCTTCGAGCACGAGCGCGACTTCCGCGCGGTCGCCCAGCGCATCTCCAGCGAGGGCGGCGTCGCCGACGTCTCCGGCTACACCGACTACGGCCGGGTCTGGCTCGAGTTCCTGACCGAGATCTCGGACGACCTCGACCCACGCTCGACCGTGATCGTGCTCGGCGACGCCCGCACCAACGGCCGCGAGCCCCACGCCGAGGTCTTCGCCCAGATCTCAGAGCGCGCCGGCCGCCTCTTCTGGCTCAACCCCGAGCCGAAGCTCTACTGGAACTACGGCGACTCGGTAATGGCCGCCTACGAGCGCTACTGCGACGGCGCCTTCGAGTGCTGGACCACACGCCACCTAGAGAACTTCGTCAACGTAGTCGCCGGCGGCGTCCCGGCGGGCGACTGATGCGGTGATACAGGGCCAGGGCGAGCATCCCTCTCTGCTCAACTTTTTCGGAGAGACGATGGTGGCCAGCTTCGAAGCAGACAGCCGAAAAAGTACAAGCCGCTGAGAGGAATGCCCGCCCTGGCCCTAAGCGCTCCGAGCCTTCACTCGTCCGCGGTCACCACCTAGCTCGCAAGAGAGCAGCTCTCGAGGACGTTCAGTTACACGCTGGCCGCTGCGTATCAGCGGGAGTTGGGTACTGCTCCCCGCGGCTTGTACTTTTTCGGCCGTCCTCTTTTGCGGTCAGCCGCTCCCGTTTCACCGAAAAAGTTGAGCGGGGGGTAGTGCCCAACTGCCGCTGAGCCGAACTGCTAGCGGGTGGCCCAGGCGTCCTTGGGGGCGGCGAGCTGGCGCACCTCGTCGGGGAGCTCACCGGAGACCAGGTCGGCGAGGGTGACGTGCTCGACCACGGCGCGGAGGCTGGCGCGGACGGCGATCCAGACCTCCTGCAGGTGCCGGGCACTGCCGCGGTACTCGAGCTCCTCGGGCGACTCGGACTGCACGTGGGCGATCGGCCCCTCGACGGCGCGGACGATGTCGGCGATCGTCACCTCGTCGGCCGGTCGTGCCAGCCAGTAGCCGCCCTTCGCGCCGCGTCGCGCCCGCACGATTCCGGCGTGCTTCAGCTCCAACAGGATGTGCTCCAGGAACTGCAGCGGAATCTCCTGCGCCTCCGCCAGCCTCTCCCCCTTCACGGGGCCTTCCCCGGCCGCAGCCAGCTCGGCAGCCGCTCGCACGGCGTAGTCGGCCTTTGCGGAAACACGCATGGAATGGAGTTAATCAGTCGGCTAGCCGATCGTCTCGGGCGCCAGGTCGCCCGAACGATCGTGTGCGGGGCCCTTGCCTTCCGCCGCTTCGCGCTCAACCCTGCGGGCATTCCACCAGCGCGGGAACCAGATCAGCAGCCCGAGGCCGATGCCGGCGACGGCCGCGGCGATCGGCCAGACCAACGGATCCCCCTCCTGCACCGTGACGATCCCGGCGGCGACGAGGACAACGCCGAGGGCGGTGCGCAGGAAGCCGCTCGGCGCCCTGGCGGCGAAGTGGGCGCCGACCACGACGCCGGGGATCGAGCCGAGCAGGATGTTGCCGGCGAGCACGAAGTCGACGTTGCCGCCGACCCAGTGGGCGATCCCCGCCGCCCAGAGCAGGATCGCGGCGTGGAAGACATCGGTGCCGACGACCTTCTTGGGGACGAGTCGGTAGACGGCGATCAGCAGGATCGCGATCACCGTGCCCGAGCCGGCCGAGGTGATCCCGATCACGAAGCCGGTGGTAGCCCCGATCACCACCGCGGCGACCTTGTGGCGGCGCTTGAGCTCGAAATCCTCGCGCTCTTCGATCAGTTTGCTGAGGATCAGCGCCCGCGCCAGGGTGATGATCCCGACCATCAACAGGGTGCCGCCGAGCAGCGCATAGACGAGCGAGTCGAGCCGCTCTTCGCCGATCCTGTCCTGGAGCAGGGAGATCAGCCAGACGCCGGCGACCGAAGCGGGAACGCTGCCCGCGGCGAGCCAGAGCGAGAGGCCCATGTTGACGGTGCCCATGCGCAGGTGGCGCCAGCCGCCCACCGTCTTCGTCACCGCCGCGTAGAAGATGTCGGTGCCGATCGCGGTCACCGGCTTGACGCCGAAGAGAAAGATCAGCAGAGGCGTCATCAGGGTGCCGCCGCCCATGCCGGTCATGCCGACCATCGCTCCGATGCCGAAGCCGAAAATGATTATCGCCGGGTCCATCTGAGTTTCGCGCGGGTGCTTATCGACTTTCCCGACCACTTTGGTCAGGAGCGCGGAGTGCGCCAGGATACCAAGATGCCTACGGAAGCCGTTCAATTCGGCGCCGCGGACGCATCGCCTTCTCGTGTCCATCCACCGGGGGCTGCGGTCTCGATCCGCGGGCTGCACCACGCCTACGGCGACCTGGACACGATCGAACGGCTCGACCTGGAGGTTCCGCCGCACGGGGTCCTCGGCCTGGTTGGCCCATCCGGCTGCGGAAAGTCGACGCTGCTCGAGCTGCTCTCCGGGCTGCAGGAGCCGAGCCGCGGCGAGATCGCCGTCGCCGGCGACTCGACAGCGCAGGGGCGCCTCACCCACTGCGCATACATGCCGCAGCGCGACCTTCTCCTGCCCTGGCTGACGGCGATCGACAACGCGGCGCTGGCGCTGCGCAACCGCGGCCTGGGGCGAGCGGAGGCGAGACGGCGCGCCGGCGTGCTGTTCCAGCGTTTCGGCCTGGCCGGTTTCGAGCGCAGCCGGCCGGCCGAACTCTCGGGCGGGATGCGCCAGCGAGTTGCCTTCCTGCGCACCCTCTTGGCCGGCAAGCCGGTGCTGGCCCTGGACGAGCCGTTCGCCTCGCTCGACGCGATCACCCGGGCCGAGATGCAGGACTGGCTGGCGGCGGCGCTGCGCTCCGACCCCCGCACCGTGGTCCTGGTCAGCCACGACGTCGAGGAGGCCCTCTACCTCTCCGACCGGGTCGCGGTGCTCTCGGGCCGCCCGGCGAGGGTCGTAGCCGAGCTGAGCGCGCCCGAGCCGCGGGCGGCGAGCCGAGACGAGGCGGTCACCGACCCCGAGTTCGTCGCGGTCCGAGAGCGGGCAATGGCGGCGCTGCACGAGGGGGCTCGGTGAGCCGCAACGCTTTCGACACCTCATGGGGCGCAAAAGCGTTGCGCTGGCTTCTGCCGATGCTGTTGGTTGTGACGTTGATCGGTGCGTGGCAGATCGCGGCGAGCAGCGGCCTGCTCGCCGACCTGCTCAACCTCGAAGAGTTCCTCGTGCCCTCCCCCGCCGAAATCGCCGAGGCGCTGTGGCAGAACCGCTCGCTACTCGCCGAAAACGCCTGGGTGACGCTGCAGGAGGTGCTGCTGGGCATGGGCTGCGCACTCGCGGCTGGCCTCGGCTTCGCGGTGGCGATGCATTTCTCCGAGACGTTGCGCCGGGCCGCGTACCCCCTGCTCGTTGCCTCTCAAGCCGTGCCGATCCTCGCCATCGCCCCGATCCTCGTCGTCCTCCTGGGATGGGGAATCGGACCCAAGCTGGCGATCGTCGCCCTGATTTGCTTCTTCCCGATTACCGTCAACACCCTCGACGGCCTGCGCTCAGTAGATCCCGACGCAATCAAGATGATGCGCACGCTAGATGCCTCGCGCGGGCAGATCCTGCGTCGTGTGGAGGCGCCGACGGCGCTGCCCTATGCCTTCAGCGGTGCCAAGATCGCGGTAGCGGTCGCTGTGATCGGCGCCGTCTTCGCCGAGTGGGCGGGCGCCAGCTCCGGCCTGGGCGTCTTGATCCGCGAAGACAACGCCCATCTGGAGACAGCACGGCTCTTCGCAACCGTTGCCGTGCTTTCGGCGATGGCAATCGCGCTGTTCGGCCTATTTGCCCTCGCTGAGCGTCGCGTCGTCACTTGGCGATAGAAAGTAGGAGATGAAGCGCCGCCTCCCGCTTGCCCTTGCCCTGCTCACACTCGTCCTCGGCCTCGCCGCCTGCGGCGAGAAGAGCGAGGACGTGAGCGGTGAGCCGCAGCCGCTCAGCCTGACGCTCGACTTCTACCCCAACCCCGACCACGCCGGGATCTACATGGCCCAGAAACTGGGCTACTTCGAGGACGCCGGCCTCGACGTCACCATCCGCACCCCCTCCGACCCGGCAGCGCCGATTAAGCTGCTCGCCGCAGGACGCACCGACCTGGCGATCTCCTACGAGCCGGAGGTGGTCCTCGCCGCTGAGCAGGACCTTGACGTCGTCGCCGTCGCTGCCCTCGTCGACCGACCCCTGACCTCGATCATCTGGCTGCGGAAATCCGGGGTCGGCGGTATCGGTGACCTGCAAGGGAAGACGATCGCCACCGCAGGCATTCCCTATCAGGACGCCTACCTGCGGACGATCCTCGTCCGCGCCGATCTCTCGCCGTCCGACGTCCGCACTGTCAACGTCGGCTTCGGCCTGCTGCCCGCGCTCGCCGGCGGCCGTGCCGAGGCGATGCTGGGTGGGTTCCGCAACGTCGAGGGAGTGGACCTGCGCCTGCGCGGTCTCGATCCGGTCGTCACCCCGGTCGACCAGCTCGGCGTGCCCAGCTACGACGAGCTGGTGCTGGTCGCCCGGCGCGACCGCCTCGAGGAGGACCCGGAGGAGATCCGGCTCTTCATCGCGGCGCTGGCGCGCGGCACGGCTGCCGCCGTCGAGCGCCCCAACGAGGCCCTGGCGGCGTTGCTCGAGGCGAATCCGGACCTGGAGCCGAAACTGACCCGGGCCGAGGTAGCGGCCACCCTGCCGCTGCTCGATTCCGCTGCGAGCGAGCGTCCCTACGGCTACATGGACCCCGCCCGCTGGCGCCGCTTCGTCGCCTGGATGCGGGACAACAGTTTGATCGACTCGCTGCCGGCGCCGTCGAGCCTGCTCAGCAACGACTACCTGGCAGGCGCTATCCCCGAGTAGCGCAGGACCCCGCTGCCCAGCAGCGTCGAGATCTTCTCCGCCGACAGTGCCCGTGAAAAGAGGTGTCCCTGGCCGAAGTCGCAGCCGAGCCGGCGCAGCTCCGAGACCTGCGCCTCGTTTTCGACACCCTCGGCGATTACGTCCAGCGAGAGGGCACGGGCCATGCCGATGATCGCCTCGACGATTGCGGTGCGCTCCTGTTCGACGCCGAGCGCGTCGACGAAGGAGCGGTCGATCTTCAACGCGTCGAAGGGGAAGCGGTTGAGGTAGGCGAGCGAGGAGTAACCGGTGCCGAAGTCGTCGAGGACGAGGCCGACGCCAAGCTCGCTGAGAGCCTCGAGCGTGGCGACCGCGGAGGCGGACTCCTCGACCAGGGCGCTCTCGGTGACCTCCAGCCTTAAACGGGCGGGGTCGAGCCCGGTGCGGGCGAGGACCTCGGCGATCGTCGCGGCGAGATCGCGGTGGGCGACCTGGCGCGCGGAGAGGTTGACTGCGATGTCGAGCGGCCGCTGGTCGGGTCGCTGCTCATGCCATTCCAGCGCCTGCCGGCAGGCGCTCTCCTGGACCCAGCGGCCGATCGGCTCGATCAGGCCGCTGTCCTCGGCGATCGAGACGAAATCCCTCGGGTCGAGCAGGCCGCGGTCCGGATGCTGCCAGCGCACCAGCGCCTCGAGGCCGGTTACCTCACCGCTGCCGAGCGAGACCATCGGCTGGTAGTGCAGCACCAGCTCCTGGGCCTCCAGTGCGTTACGCAGCTCCCGCTCGATCTCGAGCCGGTGTGTCGCCCGCGCCCTCATCTCGGCGTCGAACAGCTCACAACGCGCCCGGCCCCGCTCCTTGGCCCTGTACATCGCCGCGTCGGCGTCCCGGATCAGCATCTCCGCGTCGACCGGCTCTGTGCCGCCCGGGCGGGCGACCGCGATCCCGACGCTGGCGGTGACGAAGTGCTCAGAGCCGCCCATCGGGTAGGGCTCGGCAAAGGTCGTGGCGACCCGTTCGGCGATCGCGACGGCCTCGTCCTCGTCGGCGAGGCGGTCGACGAGGATGCCGAACTCGTCGCCGCCGAAGCGGGCAACGACGTCGCCAGGGCGTAGGTGAGCGCGGAGACGTGGTGCGACGGCGCGCAACAGCTCGTCACCGGCATGGTGGCCCATGCTGTCGTTGATCAGCTTGAAGTGGTCGAGGTCGATGAAGAGGATCCCGACGGGCGACCCGGAGGCGGTGGCGCGGCGCAGCGCCTCGTTCACGGTGTCGACGAAGCTGAGCCGGTTGGGCAGGCCGGTGAGAGCGTCGTGCAGGACCCGGTGGCGCAACGCCTCGTCGGCGATATGACGCTCGATCGCGTCGGCGAGCACGTTGGCCGAGGCCTGGACGAAGTGGACGTCCTGGGGGGTGAAGCGGTTCGGCTCGGTCGAGTGGACGTCGAGCACGCCGAAGGACTGCTGCTTGCCGTCGATCACGACAGCGAGGCTGCTGCGCACGCCCAGCACCCGTAGTGCCGGCGGCATCGAGAAACGGCGCTCGGCCGACCAGTCGTCGACGATCACGTGCAGGCCGGAGTCGAGCGCGGCCCCGGCGTGGGAGTCGCGTGCCGCCGAGATGCGGCTCGACCCGACGACCTGGTCTTCCAGTCCAGCACGGAGCTTGAGCCGGCGTCCGTCGCGGTCGACCTCCCAGACCCCGGCGCCCTCGACGCCATCGATCTGAACCAGCTCCGCGACCGCCTCCCGCATCAGTGCGTCGGGATCACCATCCTGGAGCGCCCGTCCGCCGAGCCGTGCCACCACGGCCTGCTGGGTGGCTGCGCGCTGCAGCTCCTGCTCGGCGTCCTTGCGCTCGGTGATGTTGTAGAGAACGCCGTGCCAGATCGGAACACCCTGCTCGTCGGGCTCGAGCACAGCCTCATCGAGGATCCAGATCGTCTTGTCGGCGCGGGTGACCATGCGGTAGTCGACCGGCGGCGGATTGCGATTTCCGAGCGTCCTGCGAGTCTCTTGGGCGAGCGCCCGCTCACGATCGTCCGGGTGGATCAGTTTCGCCCAGAGACCGGGATCAGCAAGCCATTCCTCCTGGCTGTAGCCAAGGATCTCCTCTATCTGGGGGCTGACATAGCGCCAGCGCCCGTGCTCCCCGAGCTCAGCTGCGTAGACGATCGCCGGCAGGCGCTCGACCAGTCGCCGGTAGCCCTCCCCGCCGGCTGATATCTGATCGAGGAACTCGTCGACCTTCTTTTCGGGCCAGCTCCCGCCCTGCATAGAACGCTCCATCACTGGCTTTATCGACGGCGAGGCGTGGCGCTTGAGCCGTGAGCAGCCCCGCCAGCCCGCGAAACGGTGCGTAGGGGGCGTAGAAGGCTTCGACCTCCTCCACCGTTGCCCGCCGGCCGAGGCCGGCGAGGTGACCAACGAGCTTGATGTAGGCGAGGTCCCCGGCGGGCAGCGAGTCGGGGTCGCCGCGGCCAAAGAGGCCGAGGCACTGAACCGTCCACGGGCCGACCTCGCGCACCCCCCGCAGGCGGCGGTCGGCGCTGCGCTGCCCGGGGTCGCAGCGACCGCGAGCGATTTCGGCGGCGACGGCCCGCAGGGCGATCGCCCGCCGCAGCGCCAGCCCCATCGACTCGAGCTCGGCCGGGGCCCGGCCGGCGATCGCCGTCGGGCCCGGCACATCGCGCAGGGCACCGCGCTCGCTACCCAGCCGCGCACCCCAACGACCAACGATGCGGCGCTGGATCCGCGCCGCTCTTTCCGTATCGATCAACTGCTTGACGATCGCCCAAGCGAGCGCTTCCCAGGGCCAGGGCGCGCGGCGCGGCCGCCAGTGAGGGCGCCGGCGCAGCAGCGGCCCGAGCAGAGGATCGCCGCGGAAGCGTCGGTGGAACTCGGAGAGATCGTCGTCGACGGCGAGCGCAAAGCGCATCCGCTCGATCGCGGTCTCGAGCTGAGCCTCGCCGGCCGGCTGGCGGGGCGACGCCGAGTTCAGAGATGGAGCATCGACCGCTACCGGGTCGACCGGTTCGGCCTGCAGCATTACCCGCTCGGAGTCGGGGTGCCAAGCACGAATGACGACCGGGCAATTCTCGACGTGCAGCAGACGGGAGACGACCCCATCAACAACCCGTGTCGCGCCGTCCTCGCTTCCGGAGGTCGGCAGGCGGTAGGGAAAGGGGGGTGTGACCTCTGCTTCGAGCCGGGTCACCGGCCGAGCAGATGGACGTCGACGAGGAAGGAACGGCTTGCAACGACGTTGTTTCGCTCGCGCCGTCGAGAGAGGCGCCGTGGGGACCGCTTACGGCTGGCTACAGCGCCCACAGCCCGCACGGCAGCCACCGTCGCTGCTCCCGCGAGAACCCCCCCGGCGGCGGCGATCGCCGCGGTCTTCGCCTCGCTGCGCACGGCCAGCGGGGCGGGGCTCTCATGGGGAAGGACGCGAATCCGAACCGGCTCTAGGTCGGTATTGCTCACCCAGCCGACTGTAGCGATGCGTCTCTACGGCAAGAAGACACTGGGTGGCCGATGCCGCATTTTGCGTGCCCGCCGACCCGACGATCATCCGTTCAGCGCCTTCTCGTAGAGGCGATATCGCTTGACGATCTTGCCGCCCATCCCTTCCATCGCCCGGTTCATCGGCCCGTTGGTCTCGAGGATCCAGCCGGTCTCCCCGGCAGGGACCCCATCTGGACTGGCAGCCTCGAGATGCTTGAGGTAGAGGCCCGCGGCGACGCCGCTGTGGCGGAAGTCGTGTTTGACGCCGAGCGCGAGGACCCGGACCCGGTTGATCCTGCGCTTTCCGAGCAGGAAGCGCAACCAGCCGAACGGAAGCAGGCGCCCGTTCATCCTCGCCATCACCTGGTTGACGTCGGGCAAGGTGAGCGCGGCGCCGACCACCTCTCCATCCTTCTCGGCCATGTACGCCCAGTCCTCGTCCAGGATCTGCTTCAGGTTCTTTGCCTGGAACTCGACCTCGGCGTCGGTGATCGGAACGAAGCCCCAGTTGTCGCCCCACGCCTCGTTGTAGACCGCCATAAAGCGGCGCACCTCGTTGGCCATGTCCCGCTTTCGCATGTTGCGGATGGCGACGCCTTCGTCGCGCAGCGCCTTGGTCGCGGCGGCGTGGATCTCGGGGGCGAACTGGTCGCCTTCCTTCAGCTCGCCCAACTCCAGGTACCACATCAGCAGGTCCATCGCCTTGGCATAGCCGAGGCCGTCGATCAGTGACCCGTAGTAGGGCGGATGCCACGGCTGCAGGATCATCGGACGCAGCTCGTGGCCTTCGACCAGGACGCCGAGCTCGTCGTTGGTGGTGAAGTCCATCGGGCCGAGGATGCGCTCCCGCCCGCGCGATCGCAGCCATTCCTCTGCGGTCCCGAGGAGGGCAGCCACCACCTCACGGTCGTCGACCGTCTCGAGGAAGCCGAACATCCCGTCGTTGCCGCCCTGGAACTCGTCCCAGCGCCGGTCGATCTGGGCGGTGATGCGGCCGACCGGCTCGCCGTCCCGCTCGGCGACGAAGTACTCGGCCTCTGCGTGCTCGAAGTAAGGGTTCTTCTCGCGATCGAGGAACTCCATCCGCTCGAAGATCAGCGGCGCCACCCACTGGGGGCTGTCGCGGTGGAGCTGGAAGGGAACCTTGACGAAGCGCTTCAGCTCGCGCCGCGTGCGAACTGGCCGGATCGTGACACTTGCCATGGGGGCCTGAACCTACACTTCCGATGATGAGCGAGACAGCGAAGGCCGCGGTCGACGTCTTCGAGAAGGTCCGCAAGCACGATCGGCTCGAGCAGCTCGAAGCCGCACGCGAGCACGACCTCCTCCCCTACTTCCGCCTGCTCACCTCGCAAGCCGGCCCGGTGGTCGAGATGGAGGGGCGCGAGACGATCATGCTCGGCTCCAACAACTACCTGGGCCTGACCGGCGACGAGCGGGTGAAGCAGGCGGCGCGCGATGCGCTCGAGACCTACGGGACCGGCGTCACGGGGTCGCGCTTGCTGAACGGGACGACGCCGCTGCACGTCGAGCTCGAGCGCGAGCTGGCGGAGTGGATGGGCGAGGACGACGCGATCGTCTACACGACCGGCTACCAGTCGAACCTGGGCGCGATCGGAACGCTGCTCGAGCCCGGCGACACGGTGATCTGCGACTCCGGCGACCACGCCTCGATCCTCGACGGCTGCCGCCTCTCGGGCGCCAAGCTGCGCCCCTTCCGCCATAACCGTATGGACAAGCTCGAGCGGATGTTGGGCCGCGCCGCCGAGGACGGAGGCGGCGTGCTGGTCGTCGTCGACGGCGTCTTCTCGATGGAGGGTGACGTCTGCGACCTGCCGCGGATTGTCGAGCTCTGCCGGGCACATGGCGCCCGGTTGATGATCGACGAGGCCCACGGAGCCGGCGTGCTCGGCGCCCGCGGGGCCGGAGCTAGCGAGCTTTTCGGGCTTGAGGACGAGGTCGACCTGCGCATGGGGACCTTCTCCAAGAGCCTGGCCTCCTGCGGCGGCTTCATCGCCGGCTCGGCCGAGGTAGTCGAGTACCTGCGGATCGCCTCCCGCTCCTTCATCTTCAGCGCCTCCGCGGTCCCGGCGGCGGTTGGCGCCGCGCTGGCGGCGCTGCGGGTGGTCCGCGCCGAGGGGCCGCAGCTGTTCGAGGCCCTCTTGGGCAACGCCGAGTACCTGCGTGAGGGTCTGCGGGATCTCGGCCTGAAGGTGATCGAGCCCGGAACGCTCCCGGACGGCACGATCGCCACCACTCCGGTGGTTCCCGTCGTCGTCGGCGACGACTGGCAGGCGGTCCTGCTGTGGAAGGCACTCTTCGACGCCGGCGTCTACACCAACGTCGCGATCCACCCGGCCGTTCCGCCCGGCGGCGCGCTCCTGCGCACCAGCCTGATGGCGACGCACCGGCGCGACCATCTCGACCGAGCACTCGAAACGATCGGAAAAGTCATAGATGGCTTTCCCGACCTACCCCGCTCGGGGTAGTTTCGGCGTTGTCCAGCTCGGCGCACCTCGCGAAGCCCGAGAAAAAGTTGCTCTTAGCGAACGCGCCGACGGGGTTGACGTGGCCGCAGGGTTGACGTCGCACCGCGGCAACGCATAGCTTGGCCTCCGCCGACCGGATGCCGGGGCAGGCATCGGTAAGAGTTCGGCTCACCAGTACGAGGTTGAGCGCTCGCCGCGGTTCGGCGGATGAGAGATACCCCAGTCAAACGACCCCGAAGGGAGGAGTCTTGGTGAACGCTGCTCCGATAGCCCCTGCTTCGACGACCGCTCCTACAGTTCATGGCCCCCAACACATGCAGGCGCTGGCTCGCGCCAACCGTGTCCGACTTGCGAGGGCAGAGCTGAAGCGCTCGATCGCACGCGGTGAGACAGAGGTATCGGAGGTGGTGAGGACCTGTCCCTGGCAGACAGAGAGCATGACCCTGGCCGAGCTGCTGACCAGCCAACGCCGCTGGGGCCGTACCCGGGCTCGCAAGTTCCTGCTCGGCCTATCCCTGAGCGAGAACAAGCGCCTCGGCACGCTCACCCCCCGGCAGCGGGCGCTGCTTTCGACTGAGCTGGCGACGAAGACCCGCGACCCCGTCCTCGTCTAACGATGTCAGGCAGCGCCATGCTGCGTCCTCGGTCGCTCGCGTGCAGAGCACGCCACGCTCCCTGTGTCCTTGCCTGACACTGCCTGACGTCGTTAGCGGATTTTGAAGGAGAGGCCGCCGGACGCGCGCTGAAAAACGCGGCGGAGAAGTAGGAGGGCAGAGAGGAAGGCGAGGGCGCCGGCGCCGAGGCAGATTGCCAGGATTAGGCCGGTCAGATAGAAGAGGCCGCCGACGACGAGGACGAAGACGACGCCGGCCAGCATGGTCGTGTGCGAGCGGTAGCCGGCGAAGTGCTCACGAACGGACACCTCGAGACCACCCAGCGCACCGAGCGTGATGCCCACCGCCAGCATCGTCAGGTTGCCGCCGACGACGCCGATCACCAAGAGGACGATCCCGGCGAGCACGACCAGCTCGGCCAGCGGAAAGGCCCCCCACGGCGCCGGCGGCCTCTCGTCGGCCTGGAGTTGCTTGCTCAACGGCCGTAAGCCGCCCGGATAACGGGCATCCGGACGAGATCCTGACCCGCCACCAGCCCATCAGCATCCCGAGCAGGCCAAAACGCGGGCGCGAGTGCCAGTGACCGCATCCCGGCTCACCGAGGTCGGCGCGGGAGATCCGCAGCCACTTGAACTCGGCGGGATCGGCGAGCATCCGCTCGAGCAGCTCCCCGTTGGCGGTCTCGAGCGTCGCTCGCTCAGCAAGCGCGTCGCGCGCAGCGGCGACCCTCATTGCCAGCGCGTCGCGAACCTGCTCCAGCTCGCCGAGGCCGATCAACCGCGGCTCGGACGCGGTGGCCGCAACCGCCGTGTCGAGCGTGAGGCGCGGGAATGCCTCGCTCGCCAACCGGGACAGCTCGCGCTCGAGGCGGCCGATCTGCCGCCGCAGCTCGGCACGGGCGAGACGCTCGTCGCCCTTGACGCGAACCTCAGCGAAGGTGTCTCGGTCGAGCAGTTCCTGCATGACCCGATTTGAGTGTAAATCACCCCACCGATGCCAGAAGCAAGGGTTGGTTAAGAAGCTTCGATCGCGGTGGCGGCGATCCAGAGCGCCTCATCGGCGGCGACCTGGGGAACGCCGTTCACCTGCACGGCGACGACCGCGATGCGACGCGTGCCCTTTCCCACCTCGTAGCTCTCTGCAGTCTCACCGAAGAGCAGGGCCACCGGGGTGCGCTCGTCAGCCACGGTCAGCGTTCCCTGTGCCAGATCCCTCGAACGGCCCGGGAGCATCTCGCCCGGCGCCGAGTCGCGGATGCAGAGCCTCCCCTCCAGCTGCTCGGCGTCGAAGGCGCGCAGCGCCACTCCGGTCTCAGTCGTGGCGATCGTCAGCGCGTCCGCGGGCATGCCGCGGCTGAGGAAGGCGCCCTCCTGCAGCCGCTCCAGTGCCAAGCGCTCGACCGGTGTCCGGGTGCGGTCGGGGTCGAGGCCGATCTGGCGGAAGAAGACCCGGTAGGCCCAGGGAATCGGCCGTTCGCGCATGTGGATCGCCTGCGCGCCGAAGAATCGGTCGGAGACGTCCCGCAAGCGCCGCCGGACCTGATCGGAGCTTCGGCGCTGGCCGCCCTCGACCTCGATCCAGGCAATGCCGAGACCGGGGAACTCCGAGGCGACGTGTGGGGCCACCGAGCCCAGCTCAGGAGAGGGGGCCGGGGCGGCGTCCGCGCCCGCCGCCCTAGGCCCGTCCATCGGACGCCCTTCCGGCCTTCGCCGCACGCGTGGCCCGCAGTAGTTTCTGCACCCTGGCGTTGAGCCCGGCCAATCCCAGCTCGCCGATCCCGGCGCTTTGGAGCGTGCCGCCGGGGTAGACGTAGGCGAAGGTCGGGCAGATACCCACCCGGTAGAGGCTCGCCAAGGCGCCGTCGCGGTCGTAGCCGACCGGCATCCTCCAGCCGCGCTCGCTAACCAAGTCGCGAACGGTGTCGCGATCGTCCCGTACGTCCAGGGAAAGGAAGCCCACGCGTCCACGGTACCGCGCGTGAGCGCGGTCGACCACGTCCTGCTGGTCGACGCAGTAGTCACCGCCACGGGCGAACCAGAACGAGAGGACGAGCGGGCGGTCGAAGTAGTCACAGATACGGATTACTTCGGTGCCTACGACCCGGCAGGCAGGCGTGCGACGCGCGTCAACCGGACAAGGCAACTGCGAGGTCTCGCAGTCGTCCTGAGCCACGTTGGCGTCGCCTTCGAGGTCGCTGGCGGCGACCGGCACCGCAAACTCAGGCAGCGGCCAGTGAGGAGGTCGCTCGTCGAGCCCCAGCGTCCCCGAGTCCTCGCCGCCAACGGTGCTGAAGAGCGCGACCAGGATCAGGACCGCAAAGATAGCCCCGACGATGAGCGAGTAACGGTCCCTCATCGCTTCCCCTCCGCCCAGGCCAGGGCTGCCGGCAATGCGATCGCCACGCCCAGCAGAGCCACGGTCAGGTCGACCACGGTCACCAGGCCAAAATCGCGCAGCATCCGCACGTCGCTGATGACCAGCACGGCGAACCCTGCCGTTGCCGTAACCCCCGAGGCGAGGACTGCGGACCCCGTACGCGCGTAAGTGCCGCGAAGTGCTGCCGCGACGTCCCGCCCCTCGCGGCGCTCCTCATGAAAGCGCGCGGAGAGGATGACGCTGAACTCGGTGGCGATCGCGACCGTCAACGCTCCCAGCGCCGCCGACATCGGGTTGAGCGGGACGCCGCTCGCCCAGATCACAAGTGCAGCCCACCCCGAGGCAAGCACGATCGGCACCAGCGGCACGAGCGCGCGCCGGGGAGATCGGTAGGCGACGAGCAGCACCAGGCCTACCGCGAGCAGGCCAGCGAGAGTGAGCCAGTAACGACTGCTGGAGAGATCGGAGGCGGCAGCGGCGGCGATCACCGGTAGGCCGGCGAGACGTGCTTCGACTCCCGGCGGCGGTCCGCCTGGCTCGCCCGGCTCGCCGATCTCCTCCCGGACCCGCTCGATCAGCGCCTGCTGGTCATCCAGCGACTGCGCCCGAATGCCGAAGCTGAGCAGCGCGGTTCCGGTCGGCATCCCGGTCTCGGCATCGATCTCGGCTACGTGTCGTAGGTCGTAGGCAGGCAAGGCCGCGAACGTTGAGCGAATCTGGCCTCGGCTCAGCTCACCTCCACTCGCCACGACGAAATCCGACAGGGCCGGCCCCGGACACAGCTCCGCCTCAAGGCAGCTTGGTTTCGCGCCTGAGAAGCCACCCGCCTGCAACACCCGCTGCTTGAAGCCACTCATCCACCTCAACGTCGCCGGGTCGGTGAGATCCGGTGCCTTGACGCTGACGTCGATCTGCCCGGATACCCCGGTGACGTCCTGCAGTCGGTTCAGATCGCGTACCGCGCGCAGGTCCTGCGGCGCCAGCTTGCGAATGTCGGAAACCGTCTCAATCTGCGTCCCGACCCCCCATCCGAGGACTGCCAGTGCCGCCCCGATTCCGAGCAGATGGCGTGGCCGCGTCTGGGCCATCTCAAGAACACGCTGCAGAACAACAGGCTCTCGGGCGGAAAACCCAGCGCGCGGAGGGGTACCCGACACTCCCGCCTTCCCTCGCAGGCTGAGCGCGGCGAATCCCACGGTCATCGCGAGCAGAAACGCGATCCCAATGCCGACGACGAGGAGCAAACCGAAGTCGCGCACCATCGGCGTCGGCGAGAGCTGGAGGGCGAGGAAACCGGCGGCAGTTGCAAGACAGGCCAAGCCGATAGTCGGACCGCCGCGAGCTGCCGCCTGGCGCGCGACATCCACGCCGCTAAGACCGTCGGCAACGGCCTCGTCGAAGCGCGACTGGAGCTGAATCGCGTAGTCGACTGCGAGACCGATCAGGACCGGCATCACGGCAATCGAGGCCATCGTCAGTGAGCCTCCGACGAGACGAAGCAGGCCGAAGGTCAGCGCCGCCGCCGCCAGGGCGAGAGCGAGCGGCAGCAACCGAAAGCGGGAACGGAAGACCACCAGCAGGGCGAACGCCATCACCACGACCGCCACCGCGAGGAGGACCAGCAGCGCGTCCTTCAGCGCCGGCGCCAGGCCGTCGACTACGACCGGCGCCCCGGAGACGGTGTAGCTGCCACCGTGCAGGGCAAAGCACGGCTCCGGCTTGCCGCGAAACCTGCAGGCGGCTCGAGGGATCGGGTCGAAGACCGCGGCGCGGATCAACTCCAGGGCGCGATGGCGCTCGGACTCGGTCAGGTTGGAACGCAGGCGCAGGACGATCTGGGCCGAGCGGCCGTTGGGAAAGAGGTAGGCGAGGCGGGCCTTCGGGGTGCCGCGCTCGCGCCGCAGGTCGAAGACGACCGCGGCGAGGAATTCCGGGTTGCCGAGACTCGGCGCGCTGGTGATCCCATAGCGCGCGGCGACTTCGACCAGGAGCTCGCGGAGCCGGTCCGGCGGTACCCGCTCGACCAAGCGGCTCAGCTGGCGCTGAACCTGGATCGTCGCCTCGTTGAGGAAGGTGGCGGGGCCGGAGAGGAGCTCGACGGGGCGGAAGCGTGCCAGCTCGGTGCACGGACCGGGAATCGGCTCGACCCCCTGCGGAACCCTGCCCGAGAGGCATCCCTCGAGCCGCAGCAGGCGACCCAGGTTCGAGGTCAGGACCAGCTGCTGCAGATCGCCCTCGGCGAGCACGACGACCGGTTCCTCGCCAAATGCCTCCCGCACCTGCTGGGTGGCCCGGTAGCTCTCCGTGCCGGAGTCGACCAGCGTCCCCGCGCCGGCGTCAGTGGGCAGGCGCGTCGCCGCCACACCCGCTGCGAGCGCGACGAGGATGGAGACGAGGAGGACGGCCTTCGCGTGGCGTGCCGCCCAGGCGGCGATCGCGCTCAATCCATCGAGAGCGGGCCGCTGACGTCAGCGCTGAGAAACTGGGAGACGAACTGATTCTCGGAGTCGAACAGCTCCTCCTTGGGCCCCGACTCGACGATCCTGCCGTTCCAGAGCACCGCGATGAAGTCGGAGATCCGCCGCGCCGTGTTGAGGTCGTGGCTGATCACCAGGTAGCAGCCGCCGTTCTCCTCGTGCACCTCGCGGACGAGCTCGCAGAGCAGCGCCGTGCGCACCGGATCGAGCCCGGAGTCGGGCTCGTCGAACATCACGATCGCCGGGTCGAGGACGAGCGACCGGGCGAAGCCGGCCCGCTTGCGCATCCCGCCGGAGAGCTCATTGGGCATCTTGTAGATCGCCTCGGTCAGCCCCACCTCCTTGAGGCGGCGGTTGCAGATCTCGCCGATCTCCTCCTCGCTCTTGTCGGTGTGCTGGCGTAGCGGGAAGGCGGTGTTGTCGTAGATGTTCATCGAGCCGAACAGCGCCCCGTCCTGGAACAGCAGGCCGAACTTCTTGCGCACCTCGAAGAGCTCGTCCTCGGTCATGTTGGGAATCGATTCGCCATGCACGAGGACGTCGCCGGAGTCGGGGTAGAGCAGCCCGACGATGTGCTTGACGAGCACGCTCTTGCCGGTGCCCGAGGGGCCGAGCACGATCGAGATCTGATCTTCGGGCAGGCCGAGATTGAGGCCGTTGAGGATGCGCGCGCGGCCGAACTGCTTGACCAGGTCGATGATCTCGATCGCGTCGGTGCCACCGTGATCGCGCTTGCGGCCGGTGTGGAAGCGATAAGGGTCGGTCTCGCTCGGGTCGACGCCGGGGATGACGAAATCGCGGCCCATCGTGGCGCCGTCGTCGGAGATATAGGGACCGCTCTGCCCCGGGGCCGGGGCTGCGCTCTGCTCTGGCTCGCTCATCTGCTCATCCTCCGATCGGCGCTCTCGGGTTTGCTCCCCAGAAGATCAAAGTGCCCAACATCCCGATGATGTGCACCAAGACGATGTTTAGCACCATCGACTTCGCGGTCGCCGTGCCTACTCCCACTGGCCCACCCGACGCGGTGTAGCCGTAGTAGCAGCCGACGAGCACGATCGTGGTCGCCATCACCATGCCCTTGACCAGGCTGAAGATCAGGTCGGGGGGGTTCTGGAACATCCAGAAGATCAGCAGGTAGCCGCCCGAGGAGACGTCGCCGATCTGTTCGACCACGGCGACATAGCTAGCCAGGTACATGATCCCGATCCCGACCAGGTACATGAAGGGAAAGGCGATCCAGGCGGCGAGCAGGCGCGTGGCGGCGAGGAAGGTGACCGGCGGCACGCCCATCACCTCGAGCGCGTCGATCTCGTCCGAGATCCGCATCGCACCGAGCTCGGCAACGATCCCCGTCCCGACCTTGGCAGCGAGCATGTAGCCGAAGGCGTAGGGCATGATCTCGCGCAGGTCGCACCAGGCAGAGAAGACCCCGGCGTAGGCCGGCGCCCCCTGTGCGCGCAGCAGATACGCGCCCTCGATCCCGCACTGCAGGCCGAGGATGAAGACCGACCCCCAGATCACCAGCGAGGAGCCGAGGATCAGGATGCCGGCCTGGCGCAGGCTCTCGCCGAAGAAGCGCAGGACACGGCCGCTGTAGACGAGTCCGGCGATCCGCGAGCCGAAGCGAGCGATCTCGCCGAACGAGTCGAGCCAGCCGCGCGGCACGTCGAACCAGGCGTTCATCGCACTCGTCCCCTCATCGGATCGTCTGCAGCTCCGGATTGGTGGCGAGCAGGGTCTGGGTGAAGACGTAGTTGAAGGAGAAGACGCCGAGGAAGGCGATCACGACCGCCTGGTTGACGGCGCGGCCGACCCCGGCGGCTCCCCCCGTCGCGGTCATCCCCTTGTAGGAGCAGACGATCGCGATGATCGCCCCGAAGAGGGTGCACTTGATCACGGATCCCCAAAGGTCGGTCACTGAGGCATTGGAGAAAAGAGTCGCGAAGAAGCCACCCAGCGGTTGGTTGTAGAGAAGCTCGGCGAGGATGCCGCCGGTGATCCCGAAGACCAGCGCGTAGATGTCGAGCAGCCCGGTGATCAGCATCAGCGCCAGGAAGCGCGGCACGACCAGGTTCTTGATCGGGTCGACGCCGAGCACCTGCAGGGCGTCGAGCTCCTCGCGGATCTTGCGAGCGCCGAGGTCGGCGGTGATCGCGGTACCGGCGACACCGGCGACGACGACCGCGGTGACGAAGGGGGCGATCTCGCGGATCGCCGCCAGCACGAAAAACCCGCCGAGGCGATCCAGAGCGCCGACGAGCGAGAGGAAGTTGGCCGCCTGCAGGCCGGGCGCCCCGAAGCAGATCGCCACGGTGGAGATCAGCAGCGGGAACCAGCAGAGCTGCAGTGCGAAGAGGAACTGGCCGATGAACTCCTCGCCATAGGGATAGGGCGGCTTTACGGCAGAGACAATGGTGCGCGCGGTGAGGATCATCATCTCCCCCACCTGTTCGAAGAAGGACTTCGCCGGCAGGAACCTGCGGCCTATCGATGCGGCTATTTCCATCTCTCCTCCGGCCGACGGGCCGCCCTGTGCGTACCCTGCTTCCTCCTCGCCCGAGTCTATGTGATGGAAAGGCGGCCAACGGTTAGCCGACTGTTGAGATACGGCTAACCACCTGCGCCGGAAGCGTCCGAGGCGGATCGAGCGATCGGCGCCCGTGGTATGTTCGGACCGCCTTGGGGGGGAACCGGACAGCATCGCTTTTCCGCCTCCGAGCTCTCAGTGTCGGGGTTGCAGTGGTTGCTCTGACGGCCTCGCTGGCGGCATGCGGCGGCGATTCGTCATCCGGCGGCGACAAAGCCTCCGGCGAGTTTCCGGTGAAGGTGGTCGCGGCGGAGTTCCCAACCGAGCAGCGGCTCGGGGAAACGGTTCTGCTGAGACTCGGCGTGCGCAACACCGGCGAGCGAGCGGTGCCGGCGCTGACGATGACGATTTCGGTCGGCGGTCGTGCAGGCCACACCTCCTCCCTCCCCTTCACGATCCACGATCCACAGCCGGGCTTGGCCCAGCCAGATCGCCCGGTCTGGGTGCTCGCGGCGACATATCCGAGGCTGGCCGGTTCCGCCGAGCCCGGAGGCGCCCAGAGCGCCAATCAGAAGACCTTCAATTTCGGGCGCCTCGAGCCGGACGAGACCGTTGAGGCGGTCTGGAAGCTGAGCGCGGTCAAGGAGGGCCGGTTCCCGCTGCTCTACTCGGTCGACGCCGGCCTCGGAGGCGAGACCAAAGCCGTGACCGACGGCGGCACACGACCGGGCGGATCCTTCGCGGTGGAGATCTCCAGCGTCCCCCAGGAGGTCAAAGTCACCGATGACGGCCAGGTCGTTGAGATCGAGGACCCGAAACAGGAATGACCCGCTCGCCCGGCGGGTAGGTCCGGGCTGATGCGTTTCCGGGCCTCGCTACTCGCGGTGATGGCGCTGGCGACGCTGCCATCCTGCGGCTCGGCTAGCTCTCCGCCGCCGACCGCGGAGGACAGGGCAGAGCGACGCGGAGGCGTTGCTCTGAAGCGGATCGGCAGCTTCAACGAACCCGTCTACGTAACCGGCGCCGCGGGCTTTCCGGAGCTGCTCTTCGTCGTCGAGCAGCAGGGAAGGGTGATCGTCATGCGCGACGGCCGCCGGGCCGGCGCCTTCCTCGACATCCGCGGGCTGGTCGGCTTCGGCGGCGAGCGCGGTCTGCTCTCGATCGCCTTCCCGCCCGACTACCCTCGCAGCCGCCGTTTCTACGTCTATTACACGGACGCCGAGGGCGACATCCGCGTTGACGAGTTCCGCCGCCGCAGCCCCACCCGGGCGGCAAGGGGCTCACGCCGGGCTGTGATCCAGATCCCCCACCGCGCCAACTCGAACCACAACGGCGGGCAGCTGCAGTTCCTCGGCGACCTCCTCTACCTCGCCACCGGAGACGGCGGCTCCGGTGGTGATCCACCCAACAACGCCCAGGATAGGACGAGTCTGCTGGGCAAGCTGCTGCGGATCGATCCGCGGCCCAGTGGAGGGCGGTCCTACTCCATCCCGGCCAGCAACCCCTTCGCCGGCTCTGCCGGAGGGCGCGGTGAGATCTACAGCTATGGCCTGCGAAACCCATTTCGCTTCTCCTTCGACCTGGTGACAGCGCCGCGTCAGCCGCGGATCGCCATCGCCGACGTCGGCCAGGACCGCTTCGAGGAGATCGACTACACAACTGTCGCCGCGGCCAACGGCGCCAACTTCGGCTGGGACGCCTTCGAGGGAAACGCTCCTTACGCAGGGGCCAACAGCGGCACGCCCGATCCAGGCGGCACGGTGAAGCCGATCTTCGTCTACGGCCGCAGCCGCGACGGCGGCAGCTGCACGATCATCGGCGGCTACGTCGTCGGCGATCCACGACTGCCCTCGCTGCGTGGGCGCTATGTCTACGCCGACCTCTGCGCCGGCCAGCTGCGCAGTCTCGTCCCCCGTCTGCGACGTGCGCGCGGCGACCGCCGCCTCGGCCTGCGGGTGTCCACGCCGAGTTCGTTCGGCGTGGACACCCGGGGACGGATCTACGTCAGCTCACTCGAAGGACCGGTCTACCGACTCGTACCTCGCTAGCGGCGGGCGAAGGGGTCAACGTAGAGGTCGTCGACCTGCCATCTGCCCCTGGAGTCGAGCGGAGTGACCTGGACCTGGATCGCGCTTGGGATCAACGTGCCGACGATCGTCGACAGGGTGAGGACGGTCGACATCTGCTGGGTCGGCGCCCAGGCCGGGCCCGCCACCACCGTGCTCACCGCCTTCGTCCGGACGAGACCCAGCAACTTGTAGCTGGCCTCGACCCGAAGACGCGAGGATGGATCGCCCGTGTTGCGCGCGAACATCCGGATTATCGGAGTGTCGAGGGACATACAAATTGGCGGGCTCGACGCGGAGCTGCCCCCCGGGAGCGAAAGCGAACGAGAGTCGGCCGCATCGTTCACGTAATGACTCTCGTTGCCCGCGACGACTTGGGCGCCGCCACGCAGCGACCAGCCGGCGCCACCCGCCTCGAATCCTCCATCAGGCGCGAGGACATAGTTGTGGCTGTCGCCCCAGGGCCGAAACACCTGCTCCGCGCCGTAGTAAGGACAGGCTGCCTGCGCCGTGCCAGCCAGTGCGACGAACGCGACCACCACCGACAACGCAGCCAGGATCGTGTTTTGAGTGAGCTTCATCGGCAAACCTCCTTTCACGGCAGACCAAAAAGCCTGGTCGTGAAAACCAAGCTGGCAGTTGAGCCATCTCGTGCTGTACACGAGACCTCTGACTTTGCGTCCCTGCCTCGCGGCGGGTTTGCCTTGTGCAGCTGACTTATGTGAGCGGGGAGGATCGACTGCCGCAAAGTGCAGGTAAAGCAGGTTCAAACGAACGTCTACCAACTCCTCATTAGCCGAGCGATGGTGATTTTTCGCATTCGTGCCTCGTCCAGGCACCGCTTGGTGCCGATATAGCGGTGCTGACGCATGTTCGTTTCGATCACCGAGACACTTGACGCAGAGCGGCTCTTCGCCCGGGGACGAGAGCGAACGGTGCTGCCCGCAAGGGGGCGGGAGCGCGCTGTTGAGATCAGCACCGCGACGGCCTTCTTGGCCACCGCGCTGGCGATGGCCTTCCTAATCCCCTCCCCGCGCGCCCTCGACATCCCGACGCTGGCGATCCTCGTCGGCGCCTATGTGCTGGCCTGCCAGGCCCAGTTCGACGTCGCAGACGGGTACACGGTCCCCACTCAGTTGGTGCTGGTGCCGATGCTGTTCCTGCTGCCGACGCCGGCGGTGCCGCTGATCGTCAGCATCAGCTGGGCGCTGGGCAGGGTGGTCGACTACGCGAGCGGCCGGACCAGCTTCTACCGCGCCTTCCATGTCTTCGGCGACTGCTGGCACGCGGTCGGTCCGGCGCTGGTGCTGATCGTCGCCGGCGCCCAGGTCTTCTCTTGGGATGAGTGGCCGGTCTACGTGGTGGCGCTATTCGCCCAGTTCGCCTTCGACTTCGTCGTGACCGCAGTTCGCATGCGACTGATCGAGGGCAGCTCGCCACGCTCCGAGCTGCGCCTGATCGCACCGGTCTACACCCTCGATGCCGCCCTAGCGCCGATCGGCCTGCTCGCCGCCTTCGCCGCGATCGAACTCGGTCCGGCGATCTGCCTGCTCGTCGTTCCCCTGGCCTCGATCCTCGCGGTTCTCTCCCGGGAGCGGGAGGCGAGGATCGAACAGGCGGTAGAGCTGAGCGACGCCTACCAGGGGACGGCGATGTTGCTCGGCGACGTGGTCGAGGCCGACGACGCCTACACCGGCAGCCACAGCCGCGGCGTGGTCGAGCTCTCACTGGCCGTTGCCGAACGGCTTGGTCTCAACTCCCGGCAGCGCCGCAACGTCGAGTTCGCCGCGCTCCTGCACGACGTCGGCAAGATCGCAGTGCCCAAGGAGATCGTCAACAAAGCGGGCCCCCTCGATCAGGATGAGTGGAAGATCATGCACCGGCACACGATCGAGGGCGAGGCCATGCTGAAACGGGTCGGCGGGGTCCTCGCCGACGTCGGGCGCATAGTGCGCTCCTCCCACGAGCACTACGACGGCAGTGGCTACCCGGACGGACTTGCCCGCGAGGAGATCCCGATCGAGGCCCGCATCGTCACCTGCTGCGACGCCTTCAGCGCGATGACCACGACCCGCTCCTACCGCAAGGCGATGCCGCCCGAAGCGGCACTGGCGGAGCTCCGAGCCTGTTCCGGCACACAGTTCGATCCGCAGGTGGCGGAGGCACTGGCGGCGATCTCCGAGATCTAGAGGTAAGGTTGGCTGACCAGCCAAGGGTCGAGGAAGGGAGCGTCCAGTGGAGAGCGGCACGGTCGAGAAAGGCAGTGAGACGAGCACTAGGACGAACGGCGCCGGGCCCGACCAGATCGAGGTGCACAATCCGGCGACGGGCGACCTGGTAGCCAAGGTGCCGATCGCCTCGCCTCAAGCCGTCGCGGAGACCGTCGCGCGGGTGCGCGCCAACCAGCCTGCCTGGGAGGCACTGGGGATCGAGGGTCGCTACCGCTGGCTGGGTCAGCTGCGTGACTGGCTGCTCGACAACCAGGAGCGAGTGCTCGAGACGATGCTCGCGGAGACCGGCAAGGTTCGTCCCGACGCCTCCAACGAGCCCGCTTATCTCGCAGACCTGATCAATTTCTACGGCACCAAGGCCGCCAAGTTCATCGGCGAGGAGAGCGTCCGCCCCCATACTCCGCTACTCGCCGCAAAGAAGCTCCGGGTCCAGTACCGGCCACACCCTGTCGTCGGCATCATCAGCCCCTGGAACTTCCCCCTGATCCTGGCCCTAGGCGACGCGATCCCGGCGATGCAGGCGGGTGCCGCAGTGGTGATCAAGCCTTCCGAGTTCACGCCGCTCGGCCTCGCCGAGATAGTCAAGGCCTGGCAGGAGGAGATCGGCGGCCCCGACGTGCTCGAGTGCGTGCACGGGGTAGGCGAGACCGGCGGCGCCCTCGTCGACGCTGTCGACTTCGTCCAGTTCACCGGCTCCGACAGGACAGGTCGCAAGGTGATGGCGCACGCTGCCGAGACGCTGACCCCGGTCAGCCTCGAGCTAGGCGGCAAGGACCCGATGATCGTCCTCGCCGATGCCGACATCGACCGCGCCGCCAACGCCGCGGCCTGGGGCGGGATGATGAACTCGGGCCAAATCTGCATGTCGGTCGAGCGGATCTACGTCGAGGAGCCCGCCTACGACGAGTTCGTCGCCAAGCTGACGACCGAGGTCGGCAAGCTGCGCCAGGGAGCCGACAGCAAGGGTCACGGCACCGAGGTCGGCGCGATGACCTCGCCCAACCAGACCGCGATCGTCGAGGATCACGTCGAGGACGCCCTGGCCTCCGGAGCGCGGGCGCTGACCGGCGGCAAGCGGGTCGCCGGGCCCGGCGACTATTTCGAGCCGACCGTGCTCGTCGACGTCGACCACTCGATGAAGGTGATGCGCGACGAGACCTTCGGCCCGGTGGTCGGGGTGATGAAGGTTCGCGATTCCGAGCATGCCCTACAGCTGGCTAACGACAGTCGCTATGGCCTCTCTGGCTCCGTCTTCGGCGAGAAGGAGCGTGCCGAGACCGTCGCCCGCAGGGTTGAGTGCGGCGCCGTCAACGTCAACGACGTGCTCGTCAACTACCTCGCGATGGACGTGCCGATGGGCGGCTGGAAGGAGTCGGGCATCGGCTATCGCCACGGCGAGCCCGGGATCAAGAAGTACTGCCGCACCGAGTCGGTCGTGATCACCCGCTTCGGCGGTAAGCGGGAGCCGACCTGGTACCCGTACACCAAGGCCCGCCGCGGATTGGTAGCCCGGGTGGCGCAGGCCTTCAACGCTCGCGACCTGAAGCGCCGCCTCGGCCTGCGTCGCTAACTGAGCCGGACATCCGCTCGGTACCTTTAGGCAGTGGCCGAGCGTGACTTCATAGCAGCGACCCGCGAGCGCGTCGTCGTCTTCGACGGCGGCATGGGCGCGACCCTGGAGCAGTTCGAGCTGACCCAGGAGGACTACGGGGGGCTCGAGGGCAAGTGCCACGAGGCCCTGGTGCTGAACCGTCCGGACGTGATCGAGGGCGTCCATACCTCGATGCTGGAGGCGGGCGCCGAGGTAGTCGAGACCGACACCTTCCAGGGCTCGCGCCTCAAGCTCGAAGAGTGGGGACTCGGGGAGCACACCCACGAGATCAACCTGAAGGCGGCACAGATCGCCCGCAAGGCGGCGGGCGAGGAACGCTTCGTCGCCGGCTCGATCGGACCGACCGGCTTCCTTCCCGCTTCCACCGACCCAACCCTGGGCGACATCTCCTTCCCCAGGCTGGTCGAGGTCTTCGCCGAGCAGGCCCAGGGGCTGGTCGAAGGGGGCGCCGACCTGATCATCATCGAGACGGCACAGGACATCCTCGAGGTCAAGGCGGCGATATTCGGTGCCCGCGAAGCCTTCAAGGAAACTGGCAGAACGCTGCCGATCCAGACCAGCGTCTCGCTGCTGCCGCAGGGCGGAAAGATGCTGCTCGGCACCGATATCCAGGCGGTGCTGACGACGCTGAGCGCACTCGAGGTCGACGTGATCGGCCTCAACTGCTCGACCGGGCCCGAGGACATGCGCGACGCGATCCGTTACCTGGGCGAGACCAGCCCACTGCCGGTCCATTGCATTCCCAACGCCGGCCTGCCCCTGCAGGGGCCTGACGGCGAGACGATCTTCCCCGAAGAGCCGGAGCCGCTGGCCGCGACCCTGGGCGAGTTCGTCGAGCGCTACGGCGTCGGCATCGTCGGCGGCTGCTGCGGAACGACCCCGGCCCACATCGCCGCGATCGGCGAGCGCGTCGCCGGGCGCGTTCCGGGAGAGCGCCCCGCCCCCCGCCCGATCGAGGTCTCCTCGATGATGACCTCCACCCCGCTCGTGCAGGAACCGCGCCCGACGCTGGTCGGCGAGCGGGTCAACTCGCAGGGTTCGCGCAAGGCCAAGGAACTGCTGCTCGCCGACGACTACGACGGCCTGGTACAGGTCGCCGAAGACCAGGTCGAAGGAGGCGCCCATGTGCTCGACCTATGCGTGGCGCTGACCGAGCGCCAGGACGAGGACGAGCAGATGGCGACGGTGGCGAAGCGGGTCTCGCTGACGCAGCCGACGCCGATCCAGGTCGATTCGACCGAGCCGGAGGTGATCCAGGCCGCGCTGGAGCAGATACCCGGCCGGGCGATCGTCAACTCGATCAACCTCGAGGCGGGCCGCGACAAGGCCGACGTCGTGGTACCGCTGGCCAGGGCACACGGCGCGGCGCTGATCGCGCTCACCATCGACGAGGTCGGGATGGCGAAGACGGCGGAGCGCAAGGTCGAGATCGCTAAACGCATTCGCGACCTCGCCTGCGAGGAGCATGGCCTCGACCCGGAGGCGCTGATCTTCGACGCGCTCACCTTCACCCTGACCACTGGCGATGAGGAGTGGAAGCCCTCGGCGGTCGAGACGATCGAGGGGATCCGCCGGATCAAGGCCGAGATCCCCGGGGTCAAGACCTCGCTCGGCGTCTCCAACGTCTCCTTCGGCGTCTCGCCCCCCGCCCGCGCCGTCCTCAACTCGGTCTTCCTCCACCACTGCGTCGAGGCGGGTCTCGACCTGGCGATGGTCAACCCCAATCACATCACCCCCTACTCGGAGATCTCCACCGAGGAGCGGGAGCTGACCGATGGTCTCGTCTTCAACCGGCGCGAGGATGCGCTCGAGCGCTTCATCGCCCACTTCGAGTCGAAGGGTGAGGAGGAGGCCGAGGAGGCGGGCGACCCGACCGAGGGCATGGAGCCCGAGGAAGCCCTCCACTGGCACGTCCTGCGCCGCAAGAAGGACGGAGTTGAGGACTGGATCGACCGCTCGGTGGAGAAGATCGGCGCCGTCCCGACCCTCAACGAGGTGCTGCTGCCGGCAATGAAGGAGGTCGGCGACAAGTTCGGCGCCGGAGAACTGATCCTGCCCTTCGTACTGCAGTCGGCGGAAGTGATGAAGCGCGCCGTGGCTCAGCTCGAGAACTACCTGGATCGGATCGAGGGCCACACCAAGGGCAAGGTCGTGATCGCGACCGTGTTCGGCGACGTCCACGACATCGGCAAGTCGCTCGTCAACACGATCCTCACCAACAACGGCTACACGGTGATCGACCTCGGCAAGCAGGTCCCGGTCGACACGATCATCGAGGCGGCGGTGGAGAACGAGGCGGACGCGATCGGCCTCTCGGCGCTGCTCGTCTCCACCTCCAAGCAGATGCCGATCTGCATCCAGGAGCTGCATCAGCGCGGGCTCGAGTTCCCGGTGCTGATTGGCGGCGCGGCGATCAACCGCGACTTCGGCCGCCGCACGCTCTACCCCAGGGGCAAGGAGTCCGACGAGGTCTACGAGCCCGGCGTCTTCTACTGCAAGGACGCCTTCCAGGGGCTCGACACGATGGACGCGCTGGTCGACGCTGAGGCGCGCGAGGCGCTGGTTGAGCGCATCCAGGGCGAGGCCAGGCAGCTGCGCGAGAAACCGGTCGAGGCCGACGACGGCCCTCCGGTCACCGACGACAGCGTGCGCTCCAAGACCCGCACCGACGTGCCGATCCCTTCTCCACCCTTCTGGGGAGTGCGCGAGGTCGAGATCGATCTCGGCGAAGTCTTCCCGTACCTCGACCGTCACGTCCTCTTCAAGCTGCACTGGGGCGGTCGCGGCGTCAAGGGCGAGGCCTGGCGCAACCTCATCGACGGCGCCGATGGCGAGGAGGGCTTCGCACCGCGCCTCGAGCGCATGTGGCAAGAGCAGGACTACCTCCACCCACGGGCGCGGCTCGGCTACTTTCCCTGCGCCGCCGACGGCAACGAGCTGGTCGTCTTCGACCCCGAGAACGGCGAGCGCGAGCTCGAGCGACTGATCTTCCCCCGCCAGCCCAAGCACGACCGCATTTGCCTCAGCGACTTCTTCCGGCCACTGGACTCAGGCGAGCGCGACGTCGTCGCGTTGCAGGGGGTGACCGTCGGCCCTGAGGTGACCAATCTGATCGAGCGGCTGGAGCGCGAAGGTGAGTTCGCCGAGCAGCTCTTCGTGCACGGGCTCGGGGTGCAGGCGGCGGAGGGACTGGCCGAGTGGCTGCACTCAGAGGCCCGCCGCCAGCTCAAGATCGGGCTGGACCAGGGCCGCCGCTACTCCTGGGGATACCCCGCCTGCCCCGACCAGTCCGAGCATGAGAAGGTCTGGCGCCTGCTGGACCTCGAACAGATCGGCATGACTCTCTCAGGCGGCTACGCGGTGATGCCCGAGCAGTCGACGGTGGCGATCGTCGCGCACCACCCTCAGGCCGTCTACTTCGGGATGAAATCCGGCTTCGTGCCGGAGGAGCCCGCTCCCGACGAGCTGATCGCCGGGACCGAGCGCGGCGGCAAGCTGCCTCCCGAGTCGGAGCCCGCGGCAGCCACTGCTTAACGGGTGTGCTTTCGTAAAGTCGATGACTTTTACGTACCGACTGGAAACCTAATCCTTATCGCACTATGCTTAAGCAGCTCGTGGGTAATACCACCGGGCTGAGTTACGGTTAGCGCCGGGGCTTCTTTCAGAGGTCCCGGCGCGATTGCTATGTCGGAGGTTATTTTTGAAACCGTACGGTTATGCAATCTTCGATACTGAAACCGTACGGTTATAGATCCCCCTCTGAGGAAGCGCGGCGGGCGGGGCGGGACCTCTCGATCCCGCCCCATTGGCGCCCGCTGCTCGCCCCCCTTGCTGACGGGTAGGGGGTCGACTTTTCGAACCCGGTTCGCGTTGGTGCCGGGTGTCAAGCTGACAGCCGCAACCTGAATACAGGGCTACCGGACCATGGTCAAGAGAGTACAATCGGTAAAATTTGTCATACCAAGTACGAGTTTTCCCGCTTTGGGCTGCAAATCACTACAACACATTTCTGCGCGCGCACACTTTGGTGGGTCAGCGTGTGTGCAGCGAGGCATGAAGGCCGGCGACGAGAGACCGCACGAAATCAGGATCCTCACCGCCGATGCGGAGCCCGTCGAGGCGGCCGTCGATAAGCGCGTCTAGCCAGGTCTCGACCGTACCTAGGGCCCAGGTTCCGGGGTCGCTCTCGAGCCTGGAGACGCAGGAGGTGACCTGGCCGCTCTTGACCGCGACACGGACCCCGGCCAGCCGGCCCTGGGACGCTTCCAGCTCGGCGCCTCCCGACTCCCCCGCGCTGGTGTCGACGGCGAGCAGGCACGCCCCGGCGGGCCCCTCGGCCAGTCTCACCAGAGGGACAGCGAGGAGGAAAGCGGCCTCGATGTCGATCCGGGTCACCACCTCGGCCTCTTCGGCCAGGTGCCGGCACTCGCAGCGCCCGGCGACGGCAAGCGGCGCCACGGCCTGACGCAACCAGGGCGTGACCATGTAGGGCCGCCCCCCGCCCTGACCCGACATCTGCTCAATCTGACGCGCGGCGCGCATCGCCGCCAGACGCCGTTCGATCCCGGGATAGGAAAGCCCCGGGATCAGGCCGTCGAGCTCGGTCAGCGAGAGGGGTCGAGCGGCTAGCGCCCGCAGCATCGTCGACCCCCAGCCGCCAACCAGGGCACGGATCGCGGCCTTGGCTGGCTCGCTGCCGAGCAAGATAGGGCCCTGCGGCGCCCGCTCCAGCCATGCTTCCAGCGCATCCGCGGCTAAGAGCACCGCCCGGCCCACCTCGGTCAGCTCGTTTTCAACCGTGTACGGCATGCCACCGCACTCTCGCTTCGCCAGGGCGCCGAGCTCGCGGAGGTTGCCGACCTGGCTGCGCAACGTGGTCTGCGCCGCGCCTCCTATTCGTTCCCGCAGCTCGGGGAAGCGCAAGGACCCATGTGTGTGGGCGCGAAGGATCGGGGTGATGAGCGGACCGGCGCAGAGGGAAAGCACCATTCCCCCGGCCCGGACCCGCGCGGCAGGGGGTCTGCTTTCAGCTGGCATCGGTCTATCTGTAACTGATTAGTTCTACTTTGGTATTCCGCCAGCGGTCGGCAGACTACCGAAGCAGGCGTGCTTCGACCTCTTCCCCTGAGGGCAGGTTGCTGATCGCCCTGTCAGTCGTGGTCTAGACGCTGACGCCGTGCCGGGTGTCGGTCTCGCGAGCCTGCGGATGGGGCTTGAGCCGCACCGGCGAGGCCGAGAGTGCCTGCATCCGCAGGTCGCTCCAGGTGAGCCCCTCACGCACCAGGGCGGGAAGGCCAAGCGCGACAGCGGTCGCTATCTCGACCGCCTGCAGGATGACGCCATAGGCGAGCGCATCGGCTGTGCTGATCCCGAACCCCGTGTGCAGGACGCTGATCACCGCCAACTGGAAGACGCCAATGTTCGAAGGGGTCGCGGGCACGACCGCGGTCACGTTGACGGCGAAGAGAACCGCAGCGGCGGCGCCGATGCTCGCCTGGTCGCTCAGGCCCAGGGCAGCGAAGAGCGCCCAGCAGGCGGCAAGCTGTATCGCCCAGGCCCCGAGCTGGCCCGCGGTGGCAGCGGCGCCACGGCGGGGCTCGCGGAAGACGGCGAGCCCGGCGCGCACCTGAACGAGTGCCGAGTGAACGTAGGAGGCGGCGCGGGCCAGGCGGCCGTTGCCGTTGCGACGCATCAACGTCGGCGCCGCCAGCACGACGACGAGCAAAGCCAGCGGCACGAGGCTGAAGGCGAAGATCTTCTCGGTGCTGGAGTGGAAGAGATCGGTGCTGGAGACGATGATCACGCCGAGGATCGCCAGCGCGAGGATGTTGAGCATCGTCTGCGAGACGATGGTCCCCAGCAGGACCGGGAAGGTCTCGCGCATGCGACCGGTGTGGCGGGCGAGCGCCATCGCACGAGCCGGCTCGCCGAGGCGGGCCGGCAGCGTCGCCGACATCAACACGCCGATCATCGTCGCCGAAGTGACGTCACGCCGACGGACTGGCCGGTTCGGCAGGGCGGCGCGCACTATCGCGTACCAGGAAGCGGCGCGGGCGAAAAGTGAGAGTGCCATTAGGGCGCAGGCGATGAGGACCCAGGTGACGTCAGAGCGGACGATGCTCGAGACGACGTTGTCGACGCCGATCCTCTGTGCGGCCAGCGCAGTCAGGCCAAGACCTAGCGCGCCGGTGACGCCGAGCGCGATGCGGCGGGCAAAGCGGCGTCCGCCACGGGCCGCGATGACCGGCTCGGGGTCGAGCGAAGGCAATCTCCGGGGTGGCTGCAGCGGCTTGCCGTCAGCCGGCCTCAGTCCCGCCCAGTGCACCGCCCGCGCGGCGGCGCCGGCGGGTCGGGGAAGCTCGATCGCCCGCTCATAGACCGTGGTGACCTGGTCGGCTATTCGCGACCAGGCGTAGCGGCGGGCGCTCTGCCGAGCCGCCCCGCCCATCTCCGCAAGCCGCTCGCGCTCGTAGTGGGCACGCTGCAGCTCCTCGGCGAGGCGCTGCGGATCGGCCGGCGGCACGAGCACGCCGTCGACCCCATCGGTGACTACGTCGCTGTAACCGGCGATTGCCGAGGCGAGCACGGGAGTACCAGCCGCAAACGCCTCGGTCAGGACCATCCCGAAGCTCTCCCCCGACAGCGATGGGGCGCAGAGCAGGTCGGCTTCGTGCAAGGCGCTCCAGAGACTCTCGCCGGAGACGCGGCCGCGCACGTCGATCCAGCGCATCGTCTCCGGATCGGCCAGATACCGCAGCACCTCCTCCCGCTCGACGCCGATCACGGTGAGCCGGCAGGGGACGTGCTCGGTCAGGGCGCCGAAGGCGCTGAGCAGAACCGGCAGGCCCTTGCGCTCCTCGGAGCGTCCGACGAACAGCACCCGCAGCTCTCCGGTAGAAGGACCGGGACCGGCCGGGGCGGCGTCGGCGTCGACCCCGTTGGGGACGATCTCGTAGTGGCCGCCGAACCAGCGGCGCCCGGTCCAGGCAGCGGCCTCCGAGACGGCGATCCGCGCCGAGAGGCGGTTGAAGACCCTCCGGGCGCCAAGCGCGCTGGCAAGGTGGTTGGGGGTCGCCTTGGTCGAGTAAGCGTGAAAAGTGCCGACGACGGGGGCGCGGGCGCCGAGCACAGCGTTCCAGCCGACCAGCGGCGTGACTGGCTCGTGGACGTGGACGACGTCGTAGTCGCCGTCGCGGAGCTCGCGGCGCGGAGCGGCAAATCCTGCCGACGGCGTAACGGCGATATTGGAGACTGCCCCGTTAGCCCCGATCCCCACAGTGCGGCCAAGCGGCACCAGGTAATCGGCGACCTCTCGCTCGAGGGGCGCAGAGCGGTGCAGCGCACGGCTGAGCCGACCGGGAGGGTCGAAGGGAGCGAGCACGCGGACATGATGGCCCCGCCCGATGAACTCCTCGGCGAGCGCCTCGACGTGCCGGTTCACGCCCCCCTGGTAGGTCCAGGAATATGGCGAGACAAGGGCAATGCGCACGAAGGGCTAAGGGTAATCGATCAGCCAGAGGTGGAATCCGGTCCCCAGGGGGCGCTCGTAGCCAAGCGAATCAAGGACGCAGGGAGCGTGGCGTGCTCTGCACGCGAGCGACCGAGGACGTAGATGCGCGCCGTGCCACGTGCGCCCCCTCCGCCCAGGCATAGGCGAGGATGGCAAACAGGTAGGCGGCGCCAAGCTCCAGGAGCAGGGCTCCGGAGTCATTGGCGAGCGTGCCAGCGACGGTGGCGGCGAGAGCACCGCTCAAGCCCGCCCGCATCGCTGGGACGCTGCCCAGCCATGCGGCGATGCGGTCCCGTTGCAGCCAGGCGAGCACGGCGCCGGCGAGCACGAGGGGCAAGCCGGGAAGAAGCAAGGGCCTGCCGAAGCTCTCCCCCGCCTCGCGCAGGCGACGACCGAGCACGGCGAGGACGTCGCCGCCGCTCTCCGCCTGCAGGACGGTGCTGGTCAGATGCGCGTCGGCACCACTGAGCAGGTCGACCGCGGCGAGGATGGCCAGCGCCGGCAACGGGACGGCGAGGGCGAGCAGGGCGAGCCTCGGCCGGTCCAGGGCAAGCGCCGCGGCGACGGCAGCCCCCAACGGCAATGCGATCGCCGCACCGACGTCCGCGCCATAGCGGCCGTAGGCGAAGACGAAGGAGAGCACCACGGCGACGATCAGGAAGGCCGTCGCGCCGCGCGTTCGCCTCTTCTCTCCCTCAGGCCCAGGAAAAGCCGAAAGCGCGGCGCCGGTCCCGGCAAGCGTGAGGACGACCAGGATCGCCTCGAGCTCGTTGCCGATCCCGTAGTAGCGATGACCCGCGGCGGGGTTGGGCCCGGCGAGCGAGAGCTGAGTCAGGGGCGAGCCCGCGACCAGATCGGCGGCATGGGCAAGGACCGTCGCGGCGCAGGCGACCGCCAGCGACCGGTAGCCACCGCCCAGCACGCCGAGAGTGAGCGCGGCGAGCGCCGGTGGAGCGAGCATCACCAGCAGCCGCTCCGCACCCACGCCGGGCTCCAGTGCCGCGGTGCCGAGCAACACCAGTGGCAAGTAGACGAGGGTGAGGGCGAGGAGACGAGCTGCCAGCGGCCCGGCGCGCCCCCGGGTTGCGGCCAGCAGCAGCCCGAGCACCCCAGCCCAGGCCAGGAGCGTGACGCCGAGGACCGGGGCGCGGCGGTCGGCCACTTCCCAGATTCGCTCGGGCGCGTCCCGCAGCACCGCCGGCGGATCCCCCTCGAAGCCGGCGCCGACGAGCCGCAGCGCCAGGAGGACGGTGATCGAGACGGCGACGATCGCAACCGGCGCTATCGTGAGCCCGATGGCCGATCGCACGTTTGCCAAGTTCACGTTCTTCAAGCTGGATCCCGCCTGGCGGCGCCGCGACGCCGAGCTGCGGGCGGACGACAAGCGCGAGTTCCTCGCCGCCTGCGAGGACTTCGCCCTCGACCGCTCGCTGCGCGCCTACTCAACCATAGGTACGCGCGGCGACGCCGATCTGGTGCTGCTGAGCCAGAGCCCCAATCTGGACGACCTCCACACCTTCCACGTCGTGCTCGGCCAGAGCGGCCTCGCCAAGTGGGCGGAGACGCCCTACTCGTTCCTCTCGATGACCAAGCGCTCGCCCTACTCGGAGGAGTCGGCACGGCCGGAGATCTGCGTCTCCGAGCGCAAGTACCTCTTCCTCTACCCAATGGTCAAGCAGCGCCGCTGGTACGGGTTGCCGGCTGAGGAGCGACAGCGAATCATGAAGAGCCACATCGAGGTTGGCCGTCGCCACCCGGAAATCGCGATCAACACCTCCTACTCCTTCGGCCTCGACGACCAGGAGTTCGTCGTCGCCTTCGAGGGCGACGACCCAGGCGAGTTCCTCGACCTGGTCCAGGAGCTGCGCCCGACCGAGTCGAGCGCCTATACCGAGCGCGAGACGCCGATCTTCACCTGCGTCGCGATGTCAGTGCGCAAGGCGCTCGACGCCCTCGACGGCACGGCGAGCGTCGCGGCCGAGAGCGCAGCCCTGGGCTGAGCGCGCAGCCGCGCTTCCCTATCCTTCCGCCTCCCATGACACAGATCGGAACCCCAGACACTCCCGTCCGCGTCGCCATCGTCGGCGCCGGCCCCTCCGGCTTCTACGCCGCCGAGCACATCCTCAAAGACGAGGCGACACACGCCCAGGTCGACCTCTTCGACCGCCTCCCCACCCCTTTCGGCCTAGTCCGCGGCGGCGTCGCCCCTGACCACCCGAAGATTAAGTCGGTGATCCGCGTCTACGAGAAAACCGCGGCCCGCGAGGGCTTCCGCTTCTTCGGCAACGTCAAGGTCGGTCACGACATCGAGGTCGCCGACCTCGAGCGCCTCTACCACGCGATCGTCTTCACGGTCGGCTGCGAGACCGACCGCCAGCTCGGCATCCCCGGCGAAGAGCTGCCCGGCAGCCACGCCGCCACCGCATTCGTCGGCTGGTACAACGCCCACCCCGACTACTGCGACGACGTCTTCGACCTCTCCTGCGAGCGGGCGGTCGTGATCGGCAACGGCAACGTGGCGATGGACGTGGCGCGGATGCTGGCGCTGACCGACCACGAGCTGCGCCAGACCGACACCGCCGACCACGCGATCGAGATGCTCGACGCTAGCCAAATCCGCGAGATCGTCGTGCTCGGCCGCCGCGGCCCGGTCCAGGCAGCGTTCACCAACCCCGAGATCAAGGAGCTGGGTGAGATGGAGGACGCCGACGTCGTCGTCGATCCGGCTGAGGTCGAGCTCGACCCGGCGAGTGCCGCCTATCTCGAGTCCGAGGAGGCCGACAAGACCACGCGCGTCAACGTCGAGACCCTGCGTGAGTTCTCGCAGCGCACGGCCGAGGGCAAGCACAAGCGGATCGTCCTGCGCTTTCTCGCCTCCCCGGTCGAGATCCAGGGCGACGGCAAGGTCGAGAAGGTCGTGATCGGCCGCAACGAACTGGTCGACGAAGGGGGCACGCTACGGGCCAAGGACAGCGGCGAGCGCGAAGAGCTCGAGTGCGGCCTGGTGCTGCGCTCGGTCGGCTACACCGGCATCCCGATCGAGGGCGTCCCCTTCGACGAGAAGCGCGGGCTGATCCTCAACGAGGGCGGCCGCGTGCTCGACTCCCACGACGCCGGGCACAAGGTCGGGCACTACACGGCCGGCTGGATCAAGCGCGGCCCTTCGGGCGTGATCGGCACCAACAAGAAGGATGCCCTGGAGACGGTGCAGCACCTGCTTGCCGACGTCGAGTCGCAGACCCTGCTCAGCCCGGCGAGCCCCGAGCCCTCCGCGGTCGAGGACCTGCTCGGCGAGCGCGGCGTCCGCTTCGTCAGCTTCGAGGACTGGCAGGCGATCAACCAGGCCGAGGTCGGGCGCGGCGAGCCGCACGGCCGCCCGCGCGTCAAGTTCGTACGCGTCGAGGAGATGCTCGACGCCCTCGGCGAGCGCGTCTAGTGCCCTGAGCCCGGTGGTCGACTTGGCGGAGATCGAGGCGATGATCGAGATGGCGCTGCCGGGCGCCGAGGTCGAGGTCGTCGACGAAACCGGCACCGGCGATCATCTGCGGGCGACCGTCACCGCCCCCCAGTTCGACGGGCTCTCCCGGATCGACCAGCACCGGCTGGTCAAGACCGCGGTCAAGGAGCGCTTCGACGACGGGACGATCCACGCGCTCTCGCTGAAGACCCAGGCGCCGGGGTAGCTACTCTGTGCCAATGGCCGACGCCGAGCTGAAGCAGAAGGTCGAGGAGCTGATCGCCGCCAACCCGGTGCTGCTCTTCATGAAGGGCACACCGGAAGCGCCGCGCTGCGGCTTCTCGATGCGGGTCGTCCAGGCGCTCGACACGATGGACGTCGAGTACGGGGCAATCGACGTACTGCCGGCGCTGCAGCCGCTGCGCGAGGTGACCGCTGAGATCTCCGACTGGCAGACCTTCCCCCAGCTCTACGTCAACGGCGAGTTGCTCGGCGGAGCTGACATCGTCGAGGAGATGTTCGAGTCGGGCGAGCTCGCCGAGGCGCTCGGTGTCGAACAGCCCGAGGTCGCCGCCGCGCCAGCTGCACCGCCGGCGCAGTCGCCGCCGCTGCAGATCGACGGCAGCTAGACGGCCGCTGTCTCAGCGGGGGCGTCATCCTTCACCTGGAAGGAGGAGCCACAGCCGCAGGCCGCAACCACGTTCGGGTTGTTGACCTGGAAGCCAGCACCCTGAAGTCCTTCGACGTAGTCGACCTCTGAGCCAAAGACGAACTGCATGCTGACCTTGTCGACGATCACCGCGACGCCGTCGACCTCGAAGACGTGGTCGTCATCCTTGGCGCGGTCGAAGGCGAGCGCGTACTGGAAGCCGGAGCAGCCGCCGCCGCGGACGGCGACGCGAAGCGCCTGGCCCTCGGCCTCCTGCTGGGAGCCGAGCAGCTCGCCGATCTTCTCGGCGGCCTTGGCGGTGAGGGCGATCGCCTCTGTCGGTGAATCCGTCACTTCACAAAGTGTAGCGGCAGGTCTGCCAGAATCGCCCCGCCTTGAGTGCTGACGCCCCAACCGCCGTCGTCTGCGACACGACCGCGTACCTCCCCCGCGAGCTGATCGCCGAGCGCGGCATCGAGACGATCAGCCTCTACGTCTCGATCGACGGCCACCAGGAGCCGGAGTCGGAGATCTCCGACTACGCCGACTTCTACCAGCGCCTGCGCGCCTCCGAGGGAGGAGCGCAGACGTCACAGCCCTCGATCGGCGACTTCGTCTCGGTCTACGAGCCGCTGCTCGAAGCTGGGCGCGAAGTCGTCTCGGTCCACATATCGGCAGGCATCTCCGGCACCTGCGAGGCGGCGAACCAGGCGCGCGAGCGCCTCATCGCCGAGGACAAGGGCGGCGAGCGCATCCACGTCTTCGACTCTCGCTCGGCAGCCGGCGGCATGGGCCTCAGCGCCCTCGCCGCCTCGGCCGCGGCGGTTGCCGGCGACGACGCCGAGGCGGTCCTGGCCCGCGCCCAGCGGGCACGCAAGGAGCTGAAGATGTGGTTCGCGGTCGACACCCTCGAGTACCTGCGCCGCGGCGGGCGGATCGGCGGCGCCGCCGCCTGGATCGGCTCGGCGCTGAAGATCAAGCCGATCCTGACGCTGGAGGAGGAGATCACCCCGGTCGAGCGGGTACGGACCCGGGCACGCTCGATCGAGCGGCTGCGCGACTACGCGCGCCAGCGCCACGAGTCCGGACTCGACGGCTGGGTGGTCCAGCACATCCAGGACGACGAGACCGCGGCGGGCCTGGTCGACGACGGTCGCGAGATCTTCGGCTGCGAGCCGGCCTTCGTCTCCGAGATCGGCGCCGTGCTCGGCGCCCACGTCGGCCCTGGCCTGCTCGGCATCGGCTCCGTCTCGACCGCCGTTCTGACGGCCTCATGAGCCGCCATGCTGCGTCCTCAGTCGCCTGAATAGCGCTGCTATTCAGGCTCCCTGCGTCCTTGCCTAGCGACCCATGAGTCGCGTCATCTCCGGCGGCGAAAGGTTAGAACGCCCACGGCAAAACCCACTACGGCAGCGCCGACGACCAGCTGCGAGCGGTGCTCGCGGACCTGACGGCGCCAGTCAGTGAGCTCGGCGACACGGCCGCGCAGCTGCTCGACCGAGCGGCTCAAGTCACGGCGCTGGAGCTCTATGTTCTGACGGATCTGCGCCGGGGAGCGACCTGGCACACCCGCCGTCGAAGGCCGCACGGGCTCGGGTTGCGTGCTCATTTGCCCACTCCCCCCAGCATCTCCTTGGTCCGCTTCGCCTCCTCGATCGCCAGCTCGGGCACCGGCGGCGCACCGGCCTGGACCGAGCGGTAGGCGAAGAGGCCGGCACCTGCCGCGATCAGCAGGAAGAGCGCCGCCTCGATGAAGAAGCCGGGCCAGGCCTCGCCATCGAAGAAGAGGTCGTTGATCAGCCAGGCGAAGCCATGCATCGCCAGAATCAGGGCGAGGAAGGCGAAGATGCCGGCGGCGAGGCCGACGACCGAGCCGCGCAGCAGCTTGGCGACCTTCTCGGAGACCTCAGCCTTCGCCAGTTCGATCTCCTCGCGGACCAGCGTCGAGGCTCGTTCGGAGACGTCGATGACGAGCTCGGCGACCGACTTGTCGCCGTCCTTGGGCTCGGGCGGCGGGACCGGGGACGGCGGGGTGGCGGCTGGACCTGCCATCGCTACTCCGGCGGGTCCTCGTCGAAGACCCGGCGCCAGACGAAGGCGGCCAGGCGCGCCGCGGCGATGGTGGCGAGGGCGCTGCTCGCGGTCAGCAGCCCACTCCATGCGAGTCGTTTGACGATCTCGTTGTCCATCGGCGCCCGACCTTACCTATCGTGGCTCGAGCCCGTCGCAGATCGTCTCCACCACCAGTTCCTTCGCACGATCGAAGTCAGCGCCCGAGGACGGGATCAGATCGAAGATCCAGCCCGAGAGCAGCTGCTCGATCGCCCCGTAAAAGGACATCGAGGCGAAGGTCGGGTCAATGTCGCGGCGAAAGGTGCCGTCCTCCTGCCCCTCGGCGACGATTTCGGCGATCGAGTCGTAGGCGCGCCGGATCTCCGGCAGGTGGGTGCGCCCGAAGGAGTTGGCCGCCCGCGTTACCTCGACGATGATCACCTTCATCAGCTCCGGGTCGTGGCGATAGGAGTCGACGATGAAGCCCGCCACCGCCTCCAGCTTGGCGCGCGGCGCCGCCCCTTCGGCATCCGCCTCCCCGATCGCCGCCAGCAGCAGCGACCAGCGCTCGCTGAAGAGCTCGTTCAGGACCTCGTCCTTCGACTTGAAGTAGTGGTAGACGAGCCCGTAGGCAACCCCGGCCTCGTCGGCGATGTCGGAGACGCGGGTCGCGTGGAAGCCCTGTCGGGCGAAGACGCGTACCGCCGCGTCGAGGATCTGGCGGCGCTTGTCGACCGCGGGGGCGGGAGCCTTGGCCATCAGGCGTGTGCCTCCTGGAGCTGGGGCCAAACGTAGGCCTGAGGGCGGCGATTGGCGAGCGAGGGCAGGGACTCGCGGACCTGCTCCTGGGCGGCGAGGTCGAGCTCAGCGGCGACGAAGCACTCCTTATCCGGGGCGGTGGTAAGCACCACACCCCAGGGGTCGACGATCGCCGAGCGGCCGTAGGAGCTGAAGTGCGGTGGCGCCTCGCCCACCTGGTTGGGGGCGAGGAGGAAGACCTGGTTCTCGATCGCCCGCGCCCGCAGCAGCACCTGCCAGTGGTCGCGGCCGGTCGCGAGGGTGAAGGCCGAGGGCACCGCAATCAGACGGGCGCCGCGGACGGCGAGGATCCGGTACAGCTCAGGGAAACGCAGGTCGTAACAGACGCTGAGACCGAGGATCTGGTCACCGACCTGGCCGCTGACGATCTCGCCCCCGGCCTGCTCGTGCTCGGACTCGCAATAGGGGACACCGCCGACTTCGACGTCGAACATGTGAATCTTGCGGTAGACGGCGAGGTCGTCACCGTCGGGCCCGATCAGTACCGAGGTGTTGAAGGCCTTCTCCTCACCCCGCTCGGAGACGCTGCCGGCAAGCAGGTGTATTCCGAGCTCGCGCGCCCAGTCGCGGGCGGCGCTCAGCGAAGGGCCGTCGAGCGGCTCGGCGCCCGCCAGCAGCTCCTCGCCCCCGGCCAGCAGGTTCCACTTCTCGGGTAGCGCGACCAGCTCGGCACCGTCGGCCGCGGCGGCGCGCACCAGGCGCTCGGCCGCAGCGAGATTGCGAGCCTTGTCGCCGGTCGAGTTGAGCTGTACCACCGCTGCGCGCAAGGAACGCGCTCCTCTCGTCATCCTGACCAACCGGGTTGATTGACCAGTCAATCGATTAGCCAGTATAGGTCGAGGCGTACGATGGAATCACTCGTGAGCGAAGCGAGACCGATCGATTTCGAGGGCGAGCGCAAGCAGGTGACTGTGCTCTTCGCCGACGTCAAGGGCTCGATGGACCTCGCCGAGCAGCAGGACCCGGAGGAGTGGCGCAAGATCATGCAGCGCTTCTTCGCGATCCTCGCCGAGGCCGTGGAGCGGTTCGAGGGCACGGTCGACAAGTTCACCGGCGACGGGATCATGGCCGTCTTCGGCGCCCCGGTCGCCCACGAGGACCACGCGCGGCGGGCCTGTTACGCGGCGCTGCGGATGCTCGACGACGTCGGCGAGTACGCGGCCGAGCTACGGCGCGGACACGGCCTCAACTTCTCGACCCGGATCGGGATCAACTCCGGCGAGGTCGTCGCCGGGGCAATTGGCGAAGCCGGAACAGGCGAGTACACCGCTATCGGCCACACGGTCGGCCTGGCGCAGCGGATGGAGGCCCTGGCCGAGCCCGGCAAGGCCTACCTCGCCGAAGCTGCAGCCGAGTTGGCGCGCGGATACCTCGAGCTGGAGGACCTGGGCAAGTTCGAGATCAAGGGCGCCAGCAAGCCGGTCCGCGTCTTCGAGTTGGCCGGCGTCGGCTCCGCCCGCTCGCGGCTCGACCTCTCGCGGGAGCGGGGATTCTCCCGCTTCGTCGGCCGCACCGAGGAGATGGCGGCGTTGGAGCGGGCGCTGGGACAGGCGGTGGCCGGTGACGGAGCGGCAGTCGGAATCGTCGCCGAGCCTGGGGTCGGCAAGAGCCGCCTCTGCCTGGAGCTCGCCGAACGCGCCCGCGCCGACGGCATCGAGGTCTTCGAATGCCAGGGACAGGCGCACGGCCGCGATATCCCCTTCATGCCGGTGCTGCAGATGCTGCGCACCTACTTCGGCATCGCCGACGCCGATCCGGAGCGGATCGTGCGCGAGAAGATCGCCGGCCGCACGCTGCTGCTCGACCCCAGCTTCGCCGACGACCTGCCCCTGCTCTTCGACTTCCTCGGCGTGCCCGACCCCGACCGCCCCCTCCCCCAGCTCAGCGCCGAGGCTAGGCACCGAGCCCTGCGCAGAGTCGTCTGCAAGCTCGTGCGGGCACCCCAGCGGCGCGAGCCGATCGTCACCATGGTCGAGGACCTGCACTGGATGGACGACCCCAGCGAGGTGCTGCTGGGGGAACTGCTCGGCTCGGTCGAGGGGACCAAGACACTGGCCCTGGTCAACTTCCGGCCCGAATACGAGCCGGGGTGGACCGAGCCCTCCTATTACGAGCAGATCTCGCTGGAGCCTCTGGACGCGGCCGACACCGAGGAACTGCTGCGCGACCTGATCGGCGCGCACCCCTCGCTGGAGGGCCTGGCCGAGCTGATCCACGAGCGCAGCGCCGGTAACCCCTTCTTCGTCGAGGAGATCGTCCGTGAGCTGGCCGAGGACGGCACCCTGGAAGGAGAGCGCGGCGCTTACCGCCTGGCGCAGCCGATCGAGGAGCTGAGCGTGCCAACAACCGTGCAGACGGTGCTGGCGGCACGAGTCGACCGCCTCCGCCCAGGGGCGAAGCGGCTGCTGCAGGCGGTCTCGGTCGCCGGCAAGGAGGTGGGCGAGCGCACGCTCACGCTCGTCGCCGGCTTCGACGATCCTGATGCCTGCGAGGCAGCCCTCAAGGAACTGATCGATGCCGGCTTCCTCTACGAGCTCGAGCTCTACCCGGAACGGGTCCTCGCCTTCCGCCACCCGCTGACCCGCGAGGTCGCCTACGGCACCCAGCTCGCCGAGCAGCGAGCGGCGACGCACGCGGCCACGGCACGAGCGCTGATCGAGCTCAACCCCGAGCGTCATGAGGAGCTGGCGGCGCTGATCGCCAGTCACATGGAGTCCGGGGACGAGCCGCTGGAGGCGGCGCGCTGGGCGGCACGGGCGGCGCACTGGGCCGGTCACAGCCAGCCGCGCGACGCGCTGCGGCTCTGGGCCACGGTGACGCGCTTGGCTGACGGGTTGGAGGAGAGCGAGGAGGCCAGCGCCCTCGCGGTCGGATCGCGCCTGCAGCAGCTCGACTACGCCTGGCGACTGGGGATGGAGCGCGAGCGCATGGCGCGCCTCGAGACAGAGGCGGAGGAGATCGCGACCCGGATCGGCGACCTGCGCTCCCTCGCCCTGCTGCGAATGCTGCTCTCGGGACGGCCTGGGCTGGAGCAGACGACGGCCGAGTGGATCGCCGGGGTCGACGAGGCGAACCGGCTGGCCGACGAATCCGGCGACCTGCACCTACGGGTCGCGATCAGGGCGGCGGGCGGCTACGCGCATCTATGCGCCGCCGACTTCGAGGCGTTCGACCGCACCGCCGACGAAGTGCTGGAGCTCGCCGGCCGCGATCCCGCGGTGGGCGCCGGCATCATCATCGGCTGCCCCGTTGCCTGGGCGCTCGACTCGAAGGCGCTCGTCCGCCGCGAGCGCGGGGAACTGGAGGAGTGCGAACGACTGCTGGACGAGAGCCTGGAGCTCGCCAAAGAGCAGGGAGACCTCGAGACCGCGAGCTGGAATCGCGGCACCAAGGCGATGGTGCTGGCGATGCGCGGCGAAGCAGAGGCCGGCGTCGCGGTGGGCCGACGCAACTGCGAACTGACCGACCGCCTCGGCGACGTCTTCTCGCGCGGCATCGCGCTAGGCAACCTCGGCGTCGCGCAGCTGGCGGCGGAGGACTACGAGGGGGCGCTCGGGTCGTTCGAGGAGGCGGAGGGCCTGTACCGCGAGGCGATGTACAGCGGGGACGAGCAGGAGGCATGGCGTGCGGCGGTGCGCGCCGAGGCCCTGACCGGCGTCGGCAGGACCGGCGAGGCAATCGAGCTCGCCACCTGGGCTGTCGAGGTGGCGCGGGCACGCGAACTGCGCTGGTCGCTGCCGTTGGCGCTGCTGGCGCTCAGCCACAGCCGCGCCACCGAAGGCGATCCGGATGGCGCCCGCGAGGCGCTTGACGAAGCGGCGGCGATCGCGAAGGAAACCGGTGCCGTGTCGACCCTGAACGCGATCGAAGAAGGCCGCGCGGCGCTTACTGCTAGCTCGTCTTAAGCTGGATGGCTCAAGGAACCTTGAGCAAAGGAGAGCTCATGAGACTCGGCAAGCTGTACCTGGTCGCAGTTGCGGCGGGGATCGTCCTGGCGTCGATCGGACCCGCATCGGCGTCGGCAGAAGGCCCCACCGCTTTCTGTGAAAAACATGAAAACCCCTGCGAAGCGGCAAACGTATATGTCGGTCATGTCGCAGCAGTGGCCGAAAACCCACGGTTCTTAGCCGGCGAAACAAACATCATCTGTAAAAAATCGCAGCTCTTAGGATTCAACTTAGGGTTAGGCAACCCCCTAACGATCCATCTTGAACTGCTGGATTTCGCGGAAGATTGCTTAGCGACCGGAGGATTCCCCTGCGAAGTCAACGCTGCCAATCAAGGCTTACTCTTACTCTTAAGAACGGCCTTAAACTTAGCGACTGTCGATACCCACGGCATAAAAATATTAGTGAACTGTCCCGGAATTGAAATTCACTGTGGGTATAGCGGGTTGACCGGTCTGCACGCCTTAGGTTCACCGAACCAAGAATCCTTAGCTGAAATCCGCGCCGAGGAAATACCGCTCGAACAGACCGGCCTCTTCTGTCCCGAAGAAACCAAATTCGACGCCTTATACAGGCTGGCGTTACCAGACCCGATCGCGATTACCGGCTAGAGGCCCGTGAAACGCGAGATCAGCCGGTCGACGACTCGATCTGGAAGCAGACGATTGAAGGTCGCCTGAGCGCGCGCGTCGGCCCCGACCAGGTAGCGGGTGCGGGGCCGGCGCGCGCTGAGCGCGTGGGCGATTGCCTTCGCCACCTTTTCCGGCGGGATGCCACGCGCCGCGGTCTGTCTCGCCACCTCCCGGTAGGCCGCTATCGACTTGCCGTAGAGCTCGACCTGATCCTCACTGGCGCGCGCCAGGAACTCGTCGGCTTCGCTTTGCCCGCGATCCCAAATCTCCGTCGCGATCGATCCTGGCTCGATCACCGAGACCGAGATGCCCCAGGGGCTCAGCTCGCGACGGAAGACGTCGCCGACCGCCTCCAGGCCGAACTTGGCCGCGTGGTAGGCGCCGAACATCGGAAAGGCCATCAGGCCGCCGATCGAGGTGATGAAGACGATGCGGCCACGAGCGGCGCGAATCTGAGGCAGCATCGCCTGCGTCACCGCGACATGCGCAGTCAGGTTGACCTCCACCTGGCGGCGGAAATCGTCGATCGGCAGCGCCTCCAGGGGACCGGGGACTGCGATGCCGGCATTGTTGACGAGCCCGTCCAACCCCGCCTCCCCCACCTCCTCCCCGATCCGCCGGGCGGCGTCCGTGATCTGCCCGGCGTCGGTGACGTCGAGGATCAACGGGACCAGCCGCTCCGAGGCCGCCTGCCCCAGCGACTCCGCGTCCTCCTCGCGGCGGACGCTGGCGAAGACACGCCAGCCTTCGGCGTCGAGCCGCAGCGCGCTCGCCCTGCCAATACCGGTCGAGGCACCCGTGATCAGAGCCGACTTCACGGCGCCAGGCTAACATCGCGGCCGATGCCCGCAGCGGCCTTCGTAACCGGTGGTTCGGGGTTCATCGGCGGCAGGCTGGTCGGGCGGCTGGTCGCCGAAGGCCACCCCGTGCGGGCGCTGGCTCGCTCCGACGCCGCCGCCGAGCGGGTCGCCGAGCTGGGCGCCGAGCCGGTGCGCGGCGACCTCAACGACCGCGCCTCGCTTGCCAGCGGAGCGGCGGGTGCCGAGGTCGCCTTTCACCTCGCCGCACATCTCGGCGAGTGGGGTGATTGGGCGGATTTCGAGCGCGGAAACGTCGAGGGGACGCGGAACGCGCTGGCGGCCTGCGCCGAAGCCGGGGTGCGGCGCTTCGTCCACTGCGGGACAGAGGCGGCGCTGATGGCCGGTGAGCCGCTGGTTCAGGTCGACGAGACGACGCCGTTGCGTCCCGACTCGAGGGCGCCCTACCCGGCGACCAAGGCGAGGGCGGAGCAAGCGGTCCGCGAGACCGCCCGCGACGGCTTCGAGACCGTCGTGCTGCGACCGCGCTTCGTCTGGGGAAAGGGCGACACGACGCTGCTGCCGGAGATGGTCGCAACGGTTGAAAGCGGCCGCTTCGCCTGGGTCGGTGGCGGTCGCAACGTCACCGAGACGACCCACGTCGACAACGTGGTCGAGGGTCTCCTACTTGCCGCGCGGAAGGGCCGCTCCGGCGAGGCCTACTTCGTCACCGACGGCGAGCCGGTCGTCTTCCGCGAGTTCGTCACCGAGCTGCTGCGAACCCAGGGTGTCGAGCCACCGAATCGCAGCCTGCCTGCCTGGACCGCGGCGCCGATGGCGCGAGCCTGCGAGACGGCCTGGAAGGTCCTGCCCCTATCCGGCATGCCGCCGATGACGACCTTCCGCTCCTGGCTTCTCACCCAGGAGTGCACGATCGACATCTCCAAGGCTCGCGCCGAGCTCGGCTACGAGCCCGTCGTCAGCCACGAGCGGGGTCTGGTTGAGCTGACCGTCTAGCTGCGGCTGGCGCGATGGCGCTCAAGCTCGGCGACCATCAGCTTGGTGTGGAGGGCGGCGATTAGGTCCTGCAGCGGCTGGGAGCCGGCTTCGAGCATCTCGACCACGCGCTCTGGGGAAACCTCGCCAGCGAGGCGGCTCATCACTACGTCGACCTCCTGGCGGACCAGCTCTTCAAGGGCGCTCTTGTAGCGCAGGGTGTCGTAGACGGTGAAGCCGATCTCCTCGTCGTAGCCACCGGCGCGGAAGCGGCTGATCGCCTCGATGATCTTCACGTCGGAGGGCGAGTAGCCGCGGCTGTTTGGGCTGAGGATCTCGAGCTCCTCGAGCCGGTCGAGGACATCCTTGGGGACGCCGTAGCGCTGGCGCGCCTCGGCGGCGCTGGTACGGGTGCGCTCCCCCGCCAGGGCGCGGTCGAGGATGCGATCCTCCAGCTCGACCAGGGCACGAGCCCGCTCCGGGTCCTCGTCGAGCACCGACTTGATCGCCTTCAGCGGCATGAAGCGCTCCTCCTGGAGCTGCTTGATCAGCTTGATCCGCTCGACGAACTCGGGCGGGTAGTAGGCCATGTTGCGGCTGGTCTTGACCGGCTCGGGCAGGAGCCCCTCGCGCAGGTAGTGCTTGATCGTTGGCGCCGGAACGCCGGACGCCTCCGCCAGCTCCCCCATCCGCAGCAGGTCCTTGGCCGGTGCGCTCATGCTCGGAACGTCGCGGCGGAGTCGGCGCTGGGGCCGGCGGCGGCGCCCGACTCCTTCATCGCCGCGATCTCCTCACTCGAGTAGCCGGCTTCGCCAAGCACCTCATCGGTGTGCTCGCCGAAGGCCGGCGCCGGCCGGGTTGGGTCGCCGGGGGTGCGGCTCATCTTCACCGGGAAGCCGAGCTGGCGGACTGTCCCGAGCTCAGGCTGCTCCATCTCCACCACCATCTGCCGTGCCCGCACCAGCTCTGAGTCGAGCGCCTCGTCGAGGTCGAGGACCGGCTCGATGCAGCAGTCGTGCTCGTCGTTGAAGGCTTTCCACTCGGCGCGGCTGCGCGAGCGGAAGACGTCGGCAATCTCGCTCCAGGCGTCGGAGCCGGGCGCCTCGAACTGCTTCTCGATCAGATCCGGTCGCTCGACTCCGTTGCAGAAGGCGGCCCAGAACTTCGGCTCGAGCGCGCCGCAGGTGACCCAGCCGTTGCTCGCCTCATAGGGCAGGTAACAGACCAGGCCGCCAGCCAGCTGCTGCTCGCCGCGTCGCGGCACCTCGCCATCGCAGAAATAGCGCCCGGCGACCATCGCCAGCCAGGAGAGTGCACCGTCGGCCATCGAGACGTCGACCATCTGGCCCTCGCCGGAGCGGCGCCGCTCGTGCAGTGCCGCCATCACCCCGAAAGCAGCCATCAGGCCGCCGCCGCCGAGGTCGGCGATCTGGCCCGCCGACTGAACCGGCGGCCCATCCTTGGCGCCGGTCAACCCGAGCAGCCCGACCAGGCCGAGGTAGTTCATGTCGTGGCCGGCCCGCTGCGTGTAGGGACCGTCCTGGCCGTAACCCGTAATCGCGCAATAGACAATCGCTGAGTTGGCGTCCCGCATACGGTCGTAGCCGACCCCGAGCCGGTCGAGCACGCCAGGGCGGAAGCCGTCGAGGACGACGTCGTAGTCCTTGACCAGGCGCAGCAGGGCCTCACGCCCGGCGTCGTTCTTCAGGTCGAGCCGGATCGAGCGCTTGCCGCGGTTGAGCGAGAGGTAGAGGGCCGAGCGAGTCCCCAGCTCCTGCTGCTCCTCGCCGCCGTAGTAGGGCGGCGCCCAGCGCACGTAATCGCCCATCCCGGTGTCCTCGACCTTGAGCACCTCGGCGCCGAGGTCGGCCAGCAGCAGCGAGCAGAAGCCGCCGGGGAGCAGCCGGGTCAGGTCGAGGACCTTGACGTCGCTAAGCGGCAGAGCGCTCACGCTTCGGCACTCCCAGCAGCTCGCGAGCCTCGGCCACGGTGGCGGCCCGGCGGCCGACGTCCTCGGCCATCTGCCGCGCCTTGGCGATCAGGTCGCCGTTCGACTTCGCCATCTCGCCGTTCGGCAGGTAGAGGTTGTCCTCGACCCCGGCGCGGACGTTGCCGCCCAGCACCAGCGACGCGCCGAGCAGCTTCCACTGGTCGCGGGAGATGCCGATCACCTGCCACTGGTTCTCGCCCTCAGCCCCGCCGGGGATCTGGTCCGCCATGAAGCCGACGTTGCGCGGGGTCGGGCGGATGCCGCCGTTGACCCCCATCACCAGCGAGATCTGCAGCGGGGTCCGGTCGAGCAGGCCCATGTCGATCAGCGGGTCGAGGTTGGCGACGTGACCGGCGTCGAAGCACTCGTGCTCGGGCTTGATCTCGAGCTCCTTCATCACGGTGAGGAACTCGATGATCGTGTCGAAGCTGTTCTCGAAGACGGCCTTGAAGACGAAGTCCTTGCGTTTCGCGGAGTACTTGGCGTAGTTCATCGAGCTCATGTTGAGCGCGGCGACGTCGGGCCGCAGCTCCCGCAGGTACTCGATCCGCTTCTCGATCGGGATCCCGATCGCCCCGGTCGAGTAGTTGATGATCACGTCACCGACCTCGGCCAGGATCGCCTCGGTGATCGCCCGGAAGTCCTCGACCTCGTAGGAGGGCGTGCCGTCGGGCGTGCGGGCGTGGATGTGGATCTGCGAGGCGCCCTCGTCGACCGCCCGCCGCGCCTCCGCCGCGTACTCCTCCGGCGTGTAGGGAATCGCCGGGCACTGGTCGCGGTTGGCGATCACGCCGCTGATCGAGCAGCTGATCACGACTGGATTCTCGAACGAGCTCATACCGGCATGACCCCGTGCCGCTTGGCCGGCTTCTCGACGTGCTTGTCTTTCGTCATCCGCAGCGCCTTGACGATCGTCGGGCGCGTCTCGCGCGGGTCGATGACGTCGTCGATCACCGCGTTGCCGGCGGCGATGTAGGGGTCGATCTGCTCGCGGACCGCGTTCAGCATCGCCTCTTTGGTTGCCTCCGGGTCGTCCGAGGCCTCGATCGCCGAGCGACCGATGATGTTGACCGCGCCCTCAGCTCCCATCACCGAGATCTCGGCGCCAGGCCAGGCGACGATCAGGTCCGGCTCGTAGGCCTTGCCGCACATCACGTAGTAGCCGGCGCCGTAGGCCTTGCGCACGACCACGGTCACCTTCGGCACCGTGGCGCGGCTGACCGCGTAGAGCATCTTCGCCCCGTGGCGAATGATCCCGGCGTGCTCGACCTTCGAGCCGACCATGAAGCCGGGCACGTCCTGGAGGAAGACGAGCGGGATGTTGAAGGCGTCGCAGAGGTTGATGAAGCGCGCCGCCTTGTCGGCCGAGTCGTTGTCGAGGATCCCGGCCAGGTGCTTGGGCTGGTTGGCGACGATCCCCGCCGGCTGGCCGCCGAAGCGGGCGAAGCAGGTGATCAGGGTCTTGGCGAACTTCGGCTTGATGTCGAACCACTCGCCGTCGTCGACGATCTCGCCGATCACGTCGTACATGTCGTAGGGCTGGCGCGAGGAGTCGGGGACGATCTCCATCAGCTTCTCCGACTGGCGGTCGTCGGGGTCGGCGGTCTCTGCGATCGGCGGCTTGTGCTCGCAGTTGGTCGGAAAGTAGGAGAGGTACTTCTTGACCGCCTCGATGCACTCCTCGTCGTCCTTGACCTCGAGGTCGCCGACGCCGGACTTGCGGCAGTGGACCTTGGCGCCGCCCAGCTCCTCCATCGAGATGTCCTCGCCGGTGACGGCCTTGGTCAGGTGCGGGCCGGCGAGCGCCATCGCCCCCTGGCCCGAGACCATCGGCACGAAGTCGGAGAGGGCCGGGATATAGGCGGTGCCGGCCGCGCAGGGCCCCATCATCGCCGCGACCATCGGGATCACGCCGGACATTTCCACCTCCTCGCGGAAGAGGTGGCCGGAGCCGGCGAAGAGCGAGCCCGACGCCTCCTGGATGCGAGCGCCGGCCGAGTCGAGCAGCCAGATGAACGGCATCCGCTTGGAGAGCGCCATCTCGCGCAGGCGGGTGACCTTGAGCTCGCCGGTCATCCCCATCGAGCCGGCCATCACGGTGAAGTCGTAGGCGGCGATACAGCAAGGGCGGCCGTCGACGTCGCCCCAGCCGGTGATCACGCCGTCGGCCGGCGCCTCGACCCCCTCCATCGCCCGCTGGGCGAAGTGGGGGCGGCCATGGATGCCCATCTCGACGAAGGTCCCGGCGTCGACCAGCAGGTCGATCCGCTCGCGGGCGGTCAGCTTGCCGCGCTCGTGCTGCTTGGCGATCTTCTCCTCGCCGCCGCCCAGCTTCGCCTTCTCGCGCCGCTCGTGCAGCTGCTCGGTGAGGTCGCCCAGCGGGGCCGTCCCCGGCAGCAGGTGCTTCGTCTCTTGCTCTGTGCCGGCCACTACCGTCCCTTCCACTGCGGGTCGCGTTTCTCGAAGAATGCGGTGACGCCCTCGACGATGTCCTCGGTCGAGAAGGTGAGCGAGAGCTGCGAGCGCAGGTACTCGAGCGCGTCGTCGAGCGCCATGTCCTGCTGGCGGTACATCGCGTCGTGGCCGAGCCGCATCAGCACCGGGCTCTTCGAGGCCAGCTTGCCGGCCCAATCGGCGACCGCGGCGTCGAAATCGGCCTCCGGCACGACCTTGTTGGCGAGCCCGTACTCGACTGCCTGCTCGGCGCTGAGCCGCTCGCCCAGCAGCATCATCTCGTTGACCTTCTTGCGCGGGACGTTGCGGTAGATGATCGCCATGATCATGTAGGGGAAGGCGCCGACGTTGATCTCCGGCGTGCCGAAGGTGGCGCCCTCCTTGGCGATCAACAGGTCGCAGGAGAGGGCGAGGCCCATCCCCCCCGCCAGCACGTGGCCGTTGGCGGCGCAGAGCGTCGGCTTGCCCAGGCGCGGCATCAGCCTGAAGAACTCCAGGAAGAGGTCGGTGGCGAAGTGTTTCTGGACGAGCGGAACGTCGGCGGCGAAGCCGCCCAGGTCGGCGCCGGCGCAGAAGACCTTGTCGCCGGCACCGGTGAGGACGACCGTGCGGACGTCCTCGGCGTCGCGCGCCGTCTTCATCGCGTCGACCAGCTCGACCAGCATCTGACCGGAAAGCATGTTGCGCTTCTCCGGGTTGTTCAGCGTCACCGTGGCGACGCCCTCAGCGACCTCGTACTTGACGACCTCGTAGTCCATCCGGCCGCACCATAGCCGACTCTGTAGGAAGTGGGAAGTGCTACTGTCCACTCGACTTTTCAGGCGGCGGGCGCCGCCCATCGGATTCCAGCGAACGAGGAGAGAGACAGTGGCGACCGCGACGACCAACGGCTCCAAAGTCATCAAGCCCGACCATCAGGCCGAGCGCAAGCACATGATCTTCACGCAGGAGCACGAAGACCTGCGCGAATCGATGCAGTCCTGGGTCAAAAAGGAGCTCTGGCCGCACCGCAACGAGTGGGAGGAGACCACCTGGCCGCGGGAGATCATGAAACGAGCGGGCGAGCTCGGCTTCCTCGGCCTCACCTTCCCTGAGGAGTACGGCGGTCAGGGCGGCGACTACTACTACTCGCTGGTCCGCTCGGAGTGCATGAGCTACACCGGCTCGGGCGGGCTCAACATGGGCTTCGTCGTCCACACCGACATGGTGCTGCCGCCGATCGAGATGCTCGGCACCGACGAGCTGAAGAAGCGCTACCTGCCCCCCGCGATCCGCGGCGAGAAGATCGGCTGTCTCGGCATCACCGAGCCGGAGGCCGGCTCCGACGTCGCCGGCATCCGCACCTCGGCGATCCGCGACGGCGACGAATTCGTCGTCAATGGCTCGAAGACGTTCATCACCAACGGCGCCCGTGCGGATTTCATCGTCCTGGTCGTCAAGACCGACCCCTCGAAAGCGCACGACGGGATGAGCCTGCTGGTCGTCGACCTGCGCGACGAGAACGGCGAGACCGTTCCCGGCTTCAGCGTCTCGCGCAAGCTGGAGAAGATGGGCATGCACTCCTCCGACACGGCGGAACTCGCCTTCGAGGACGTGCGGGTCCCGGTCGAGAACCTGCTCGGCGAAGAGGGCAAGGGCTTCTACCACATCGCCTGGGAGCTCCAGAGCGAGCGGATGGTCGCCTGCGCCGGCGCCGTCGCCGGGGCGCAGCGGATGTTCGACCGCACCCTCGAGTACGCCAAGGAGCGCAAGGCCTTCGGCCGCTCGATCGGCAACTTCCAGGTGATCCGCCACAAGTTCGCCGAGATGGCGACCAAGATCGAGGCGGCTCGCCAGTTCACCTACGCCACCGCCTGGCGCTACGCCAACGGCGAGTACCCGGTGCGCGAGATCTCCGAGTGCAAGCTCTACACCTCGCGGATCGCCTGCGAGGTCGCCGACGAGTGCATCCAGATCCACGGCGGCTACGGCTACATGAAGGAGTACGAGATCGAGCGCGCCTACCGCGACGTCCGTCTCAACCGGATCGGCGCCGGCACCGACGAGATCATGCTCGAGGTCATCGGCCGGAGCTACGGGCTGTAGGCGTCCGGTCTGGACGAGGTGCGGCCGTGTCCCACGTCGAGCACATTCGCTCCTACTACGCGGCGCTGAACAGCGGCGACGCGGATGCCGTCGCGGCTCACTTCACCGACGACGCGGTCCACTACTACACGCGTCTCGGGCCCCACGAGGGGGCCGAGACGATCGGCCGCTATGCCGCCCTGGGGGTCGAGAGCATCGATGCCAAGTGGTACGTCGAGAACGCGATCGAGGAAGGCGACCAGGCGGTGATCGAGTGGACGATGACCTGGCGCCATCCCGAGTCCGGCGAGAAGAGACTCGACCGCGGCACCGAGTGGTTCCGCATCGAGGACGGCAAGATCGCCGAGGTGCGCGCCTACCACCACGGCGGCAAGAAGAACCCGCAGGGCGACCTGCTCGGCTTTGACCACGCGGGCCGCGGCCACACGATGCTCGAGGACTGGCAAGCACCGGCGAAGAACGCGACACAGGCATGACGGTCGTCAAGGACACGGGGCAGCGCGCCACCCTTCCTCCCTTCAGCGAAGAGCATGAGGAGCTGCGCGAGACCGTGCGGCGCTTCGTCTCCAAGGAGATCGCGCCCAACGTCGACGAGTGGGAGGAGGCGCGGGAATTCCCCCGTGAGCTCTACGGCCGCTGCGCCGAGCTCGGCTTCCTCGGGCTGAAGTTCCCCGAGGAGCTCGGCGGCCAGGGCGGCACCCACCTGCACGACGCAGTCTGGGTCGAGGAGCTGGCGCGGAGCGGCGGCTCGGGCGGCGTCGCCGCCGGGCTCAATGCCCACACCTCGATCGCGATGCCGCCGATCTTCAACTTCGGCACCGACGAGCAGAAACAGCGCTGGCTGGTGCCGGGGATCGCCGGCGAGAAGATCGGCGCGCTGGGGATCACCGAGCCCGGCGCCGGCTCCGACGTGGCCGGCATCACCACCTTTGCCGAGAAGGTCGACGGCGGCTACGTCGTCAACGGCTCGAAGACATTCATCACCAACGGCGTCCGCGCCGACTTCCTCGTCTGCGCCTGCAAGACGACGCAGGAGGGCGGTCACCACGGCATTTCCTTCCTTGTCCTCGAGCGCGAGATGCCCGGCTACGAAGTCGCGGCGAAGCTGGAGAAGCTCGGCTGGCACTCCTCCGACACGGGTGAGCTCTCCTTCACCAACGTCGAGGTGCCGGACGAGAACCTGCTCGGCGAGGAGAACGAGGGCTTCAAGCTGATCATGGCCAACTTCGCCTGGGAGCGGCTGCTGATGGCGATCGGCGCGGTCGGCGCGATGCAGCGGCTGATCGAGAGGACCGTCGAGTACGCCCTGGAGCGCAAGGCCTTCGGCCGGCCGATCGGCAACTTCCAGACGATCCGCCACAAGGTGGCGGAGATGGCGACCCAGGCCGAAGCGGCCAAATCGATCACCTACAACGCCCTGCGCCTCTTCCACGAGGGCCAGGACTGCATCAAGGAGGTGACGATGGCCAAGCTCGCCACCCAACGGACCGTCCTCGAGATAGCCGACGAGTCACTCCAAATCCACGGCGGCTACGGCTACATGCGCGAGTACGGCATCGAGCGCGCCGTCCGCGACGCCCGCCTAGGCCCAATCGGCGGCGGCACCGACGAGATCATGAAGGAGATCCTCGGCAAGCAGCTGGGGTTGTGAAGGTTTCCAGGGGTTTCTCTAGGTTTTTGCGCTCCTTCTGAGCGAGGCGGACACAATCCGGACACATCGCGTCGCGCCTGAGCGATCTGATCCTCGGCAGACATGCGCTCGGCGATGTCGAACTCGTCGAAGACATGCGCGTAAACGTCGAGCGTCATCGTCGGCGAGTGACCGGCCTGTCGGGCAACCTCGACCACGCTGCGACCTTCGTGGATCAGCAGCGAGACGAAGCTGTGGCGCAGGTCGTAGGGACGTGCGCCCTCCAAGCCGATCGCACGGCAGGCGGGCACCCAGGCGTCTCGGTGCCACGTCTGCCAGGCCGGGTCATTCCAGACGTCGCCGGAGCCATTCGGGAACAGGAGCGCGTCGTCGGCTGACTGATCGAGTGAGCGTCGCCACTCCCTCAAGTCACTCGCGAGGGAAATGAGCAACCGCACCGTCCGCGACTGGCCGGTCTTGGTTGGCTTGACGCCGCCTTGGCCGTCAGCCGCCTTCTCGACCAGCAGCGTCCGCTCGCGCACATCGCTCCAGAGCAGCGCAAGCGCCTCCTGCGGCCGTAGCCCGGCGTAGGCGAGCAATCCGATCAGCGCAGCGTCCCGAGCGCCGTGCTTGCGTCTCCTGGCCATCGCAGAGCGCAACTGCTCGACCGTCAATGGCGACAGCGGCCGAACCTCGCGCTGCCTGCGTACCTTCGGCTTCTGCACCGCCTTGACCGGGTTATGGCCGATCCGCCGCCACTCGACCGCCCGCCGCAGGATTCCCTGGAGAAGCGCGAGCGCCCGGTAGATCGTCGGCTGCCCCACCCCATCTGCTTCCAGTTCCGCCCGGAAGCGCCCGATTACGTCGGGCGTGATCGCGCTGAGACGCATCGAGCCGAGTCGCGGCAGAACGTGCCGATCCCATAGGCCCGCGTAGCTTCGGAGAGTGCGGGCGGCGAGATTCGGCGCGGCGTAGAGCTTCCACCACTCCTGTGCGAAGTCGGCGAGCGTCTGCCGACCCCCGGTGAGCAAGTCCAAGTCGCCGGTCCGCTTGCGCCGCACGATCTCGGCCTCGAATGCATCTGCGTCCCGCTTGCGACCGACCACCTTCGAGCGCGCTCGACCCTGCTCGTCGCGCCAACGAACCCTCCAGACAGCGCCGCCCTTCCGCTCGACTCGTTCAACGCTCATTGACAGCCGCCCCTAGCCTTCCGCGCCCTCATCGAGCAGGACACGCAGCCCGCCCCGAACGCCGTGCGCGTGACGCCGAGATCGCGTCGCAGACGACGGGGTCGCCCCGCGCGTTTCCTCGGCGATCCAGCGCTCGAACTCCGCGGGGTGGATGCGAAGCCGATGGCAGAGCCGCGCCGCTCGCAGCTCGCCCCGTGCAATCGCTCGATAGACCGCCCGCCGCGACAGCCCGCAAGCGCGAGCAACGTCCTCCGGTGACAACAGGCGTTCGAAGTCATGGGTCTCGTCGGCCATTTCCTCTGCACTGACTGTCCAGAGAAAGCGCCAAATGCATCGGCGGTCGCCAGCGCATGCAGACCGAGCCCGGCGTCCATACAGGCGGCCGCCGCACGGCGAAAGCCGTGCCAAAATCGGCCGCTCCGTCGCCGGGGAGGACATTCCCGAATCGCGGCCCAGACACGAACACCCGTTTGGGTGCGTAATGTGTCGTGCTGCTGAGGTTGGGGCTGCGGAGAGGGTTTCTGAGGATCCAGAGCGCCTCTGCCTCCTGGTTTTCCGTCCTGGGGGCTCGTTTCTTCGTGGTGGCCTTGGGCTCTCTGATGAATGGCCTGGCTGGTCTTGGCCTTTTGGCTGCTTGGCATTTGGGTCGGCCATCAGGCCTCGCCGCCCGTGAACTGTCCGAGGCGTGTTCCTCCCAGTTCCCAATCCATCCCGTCGAGCAGATCGCCGGGCGGGATGCTCAGCGAGCCCGCGAGCTTGATCAGCGTGTCGACGCGGCACACCCGTTCGCCACGCTCCAGTTGCCCCACTGCCGTGCGGTGCAGCGAAGCCATCACTGCCAGCTCTTCCTGGGAGAGCTTGGCCCGCCTGCGGCAGTAGGCGAGGTTCGCGCCGAACTGGTCCGCCACAACCATCAGCTCTCGTCCTCTTCCTCCATCGAGAAGCCGCCCGGCTTGTAGTGACCGGAGTTCCAGACGATCCCGGCGAGCAGATCGTCGGCAGAGACTTCGAGCGCATCCCTGAGCTTGACCAGCGTGTCGATGCGTGCGATTCGCAGGCCCCGCTCAAGCTGGCTGACCTCGGTGCGGTGGACCGAGGCCCGAAGGCTGACCTCCTCCTGGGAGAGGTCAGCAAGCCTGCGACAGCGGGCCAGGTTGTCGCCAAAGCGGGCAGCAATGTCAACGAACATCGCTCTCGCTCCGAACGGCGAGCTGGTCGAGCAGTCCGTGCAGCGCCTCGTGCTCTGAGACGACGCGCTCGTACTCGTTCTCTCGGTCGTATATCTCGGCGAGATCACGAACCACGTCGCGCACGTCGCGGTCAGCGACGATGGATTCGTTGTCGAGCGCAGCCAGCAACTTGTCGTAGACGGCCTCTTCTCGATGCAAACGGCGCGGCTCTTTGAGCTGCGTGGGATATTGGGTCAGCTCTTCTCGAATCCCGTTGCGGGCGATCTCAAAGAGATCGCGCAGAAACTTGCGGTGCGCGGCGGGGATCGCGAGGGCGACGGCATCGCCGTCCTCCGTAGGCTTGGCGCAGGACATGAGGAGCTTCGCCTCCTTGTGTCTCAGGCGGCCCGTCGTGTTAGCCCACGGCGGGTCGCCGCTCTCTGGAGCCGGCACGTCGATACCGTTCCCGCTGCGGCCGGCCTGGTGAGAGCTATGCCGGTCGCCACGGGGCCGGTGTTCACGCACGCGGCCCCACTTATGTGCCGCAGAGCGTAGCAGAGACTGAATACATGTTTTCAGTCTCTGCTCAGGAGGAGCGCGGCTCCGGCGATTCTGAGAACGTCCGGCTCGATGCGACGCTCAGAACGACCTCAGCCAGCACTCGGCGAGGCGATCCGTCAGCTCCGCCGCAAACGCGGCGCGACCCAAGAGAGCGTCGCCCAAGCAGCCGATCTCACCGCCGCCACCCTCTCCCTCATCGAGCGCGGTCAAGGCAACCCAACCTGGGACACCGTGAAGAGGATTGCGGCCGGACTTGATGTTTCGATGGGGGAATTGGGCGAGCTCGTTGACAAGCTAGACGGCAAGGATTCCTTACCCCCAGACCACCCTGCGTAGAGCTTCGCCCCTCAAGCGGGCGGCAGACCTGCTTGTAGTACGAGCGCGATCTGCTGGAGGCGAACACTCACCCACTTGCCGTGCTCATGCCGATCAGCGGGGATCATCGCTGCCACCGCCTCAGCACTACACCAGCCGAGCAGCCTCGGATTATCCTCGTGGTCGATCTCAACGACGACCATGGACCAGCCCGAGTCATGGATTCCCTGTTCGAACTCGTTGCGGCTCAGATAGACCTCAGCCTGCCAGCCCGCTCGTCTGGTCGCCTTGACCTCGAAGCGACGATCGTTGCCGCGGAGATCGGGGGCGGTGACGTCATAGCCGAGCTGATCGGAGATCTGACTGACGCGGACCACGGCCGCCGCCAAGTCAGGCCTTTGCAGACCCTCGAGCTGCTCGCGAAAGCACTCGACGACGAACTCCTCGCCGATGGCCCCTAGCTCGGCCAGCCGCTCGGCGTTGACGCGCTGACCCGCGCGGAGCAGGATCAGCTCGCGCAGGGCCCGATCAGTAATCACGTCCTCGACTGCATTGCGCTCAGGATCGGGGATCAGGGCCTCCCTGACCGCTTTGGTGGCGGTTGCGTTGCGCAGCCAGTCGGGTGGTCGGCGCACCAGCAGCAGCTCCAGCAAGAGACGCACCGCCGCGCCGTCTTCGAGCGAGGCGATCATCAGCGCCTCCTCACTGACCGTGAGCGAGTCACCGTCAACCTCGATCAGCCCCAAGTCGATCAGCACCCTATGCCCAGATGCGAAGTCGGGAGTGCCAAGGACGCCATTACTTGGCAGGCGGCGAAACGACTCTCTGGCATCGGCAAGCGGCGTTATCGGCGCATGTAGGGTGCGGGTGACTTGGTGGGCGCTCCGCAGTTCGTGACGGCTCGGGATTGCTCGCTCAGCCATCCTCAGCCCGCAAGTGACTGAAGAGCGCCTCGACATCGGCGACATCGGCGGTGTTGAACGGGGGCCCGACATCCTCCTCATCGGGCAACGCCATGGTGGCGATGTCGGGATCGCGTAGCATCTGGCCAAACGTTCTGACTTTTCTGCCACTCGCTGATCGACGACCTCATCGACAGTTTCCTGGCAGATCAGAAACGTGACACGAGTGCGATCGTCGGGCTGCAGACCGAGTCGGTGGATGCGGTCGAGGCTCTGTAGGTACTGCCCCGCATTGAAGGTGCGCTCAAGATAGATCGCCTCGTGACAAGAGTGATGGAGGCTGATCCCCTCCCCAACTGCGGCTGGGTTGGCGAGGAGAACCCAGCACTCCGAGTCGTTTCGAAAGCGATCGAGCTCTCCCTCGCGGCTCGGGTCGGCGTGCGCGTTGCTGAAGGACGAGGGGATACCCCCGTGGACGATGGCAGGGTTGTAAGGGTCAGCCAGTGAACTACGCAGGAGCTCAAGATTCCGCACGAAGTTAGACCAGACCACGGTCTTGCGGCCAGCCTCGCGGTTTTCCTGCAGCACCTCTAGCAACTTCACAAACTTGGCCGGAGTCTCATACTCACCATAAGCCGCGAGTAGATCGGCGAGCGTCATGTCGCCGGAGATCTCAAGCGGCGGATGGCGAAAGTAAGGCGGGTCATCGGTCGACGAACCAGCGGTGAGAAGATCAGGATTCGTTGCGGCCTCAAGCAGATACATCACCACTTGTCCCATCCGCGCGAATCCTGCTTGGGCGCGAGCGTCATGGGGAAGCGTGCCCGCATAGCGGCTACGGAGGGCGGTGTAGATGTCTCGCTGCAATCCCGCGAGCTCGACCGGAACTACGTTCATCTCGACATCAGGAAGATCGAGGTCGGTCTTGGTCGTGCGCGCGTAGAGCGGCCCAATCGCCTCGCCGACTTGGGGGCCGATATCGGGCGTCGGCCGACGCGCCCAAACACCAGCGGGCAGCACCTCATGCCCGCGACCAAGCCAGAGAAAGTCGAGCAGGACGCCCAGGTCGCGAGGACTCTGGGGCGCCGGGGTTCCAGTGAGAATGTCGCGCCGCGAAGCGAGATAGCCAAGGTCTAGACAGGCCGAGCCCCACTCCCCACCGCGACCGCGCTTTATTCGGTGGGCCTCATCAAGGCAGACGAGCGTCGGCACCGCGGCGACCCAGTCAGCCGTCGAACTGTAGGAATAGATCAATCTCTGGTAGTTGACAAAGAGGATCTCCGTAGTGGCGGGGATCGGGTTGCCGTCGTGGTAGTGGATTGCGGGCGCGGGGTCGAGACATTCGCCTACTTCCTCCTGCCAGACTTCGTAGGCTGCGAGCGGACCGACGACGAGCATCCGCCCCACCCTCCCGGCCTTGCGCTCCGCCTCATAACAGGCGATCTGCACAGTCGTCTTCCCTGCCCCGGGGACCGAGAAGTTCGCGCCGTTGGCAAGACCCAGGAGCTCGCCGAGATCGCGACTCTGGAAAGAGCGAAGCTCACGACGACCAAAGCGGCTTTCATTGAGGCGTTCCTCGACGTCTACCGCCTCGCCCCCGCCAACGAGGGTCGCGCGAAGCGCCTCACCTTCGGCGCGATGGCGACCGACGAGCTCACGGCTTTCGTCGTCCCAGTCGAGCCCAACGTCGTGGCGGATGCAGGCGTCCCGCAACCAAGAGAGATTGTCGAGAAAGTCCTCAAGGCGGACCTCAAGAGCGACCGCGGGCTCGCGTCCGTTCGAGCCCCACTCCGAGCGCGCCCTCGACCAGAATGGATTCGGCACCCCGGCATCACGCCGAGCCTCAATTGCGCGCCCAGAGTCGCGAACTGCGAAAGCCAGAATCCCCGTCATCTAGTCGGCGGCGTCAACCTTGGCTCTCAGCGCTTCAAGACGCTCGCGGACGCGCTCGAGCACCTCGGTGAGGGCGGCCGCGTCGAAATCCCCGTCGTCCTTGATCGCGAGGTAGGCATCGGTCGCCGAGCGCAACTTGCGCTCGGCATCGTCAGCCAGATTTGCGGGGCGCAGGAGGCGACTGTCGCGGCGGCGATCGACTTCGATCTCCGAGGCAACATCGGTGAGGACACTGCGAAGCGCGGCGAGAACGACATCGCGCTCCTCTGAGTGTGCGCCGTCAGCAGTGGGAAGTTCGACGTAGTCATCGGCATAGGAGGACGCGAGCAGATCGACCAAGGCGTTGACCTTGCGTGCCGCCTCAGGGGGCTCCGGCGCGTCTCCTTCCTCCGCACCGAGCACGTCGAGGCCGGTGGGTTCGTCAACGGCCGTGTCTCCATTGTCCTGCTCGGCAAGGAGCGCCGGCAACACGTCGGCAAAGAGATTGTTGGCGGCGAGGCCGGGAATCACATAGTCCTCGAGAACCTCGCTGTCGAGGAAGCGCAAGCGCCGATAGGGCACACCAGCGAGAACTCCGAGTAGGCGGACTTGTAGGAGCTCGACAGCCGCAGACGGGTTCTCCCTGCCGGTCTCATGGGCCTTGCGCTCGAGCTCCTCGAGCGCAACCTCCTGGTCGTCGAAGCTGGTCAGCGGAATCTTGCCTCCACTGCGCTCCTGAATGTCCCGCAGCATGACCAGGACACGCGTGTCCTGCTCGACCTGTTCGCGACCCCTCTTCATCGTTTTCTCATCACGCGAAACCGCCGGATTCACAGCCCGAGCAACATCGTCAGCGGAGCGGTTCTGGACGTTGATCAGCTCATCGACGAAGAGCAGGCGGTTCGTAAAGGTGTATTCCTCCCAGAAGTCACGCTGCATCTGCAAGGTGAGCTCGAGATCGTTGATCTCGGCCATCGTCGTGTCGGGGGGGAGAACTGCAACCTCTATGTAGTCCTTGCCGATGTCGGCAAGAGCAACCGCGCGCCGATTGGCGTTGACGAGAATGCCGGTCCGGGTAACGACACCAAATTGAAGTTGGCCGTCGTCGGCTAGGTTCTGCTTCAGATCCTCGAAGTTTTCGCCGGTTTCGCGCAGGATGTCGGCAATTACGTCCTGAGCCTCGTCGGAAAACGGGTCAGTGCGGACTATCTCGGCCCGCGGATCGGACTCAAGCTGAGCGCGGATACGGTGACTGTGGGGGCTGAGCATGGTGGCGTCTAGCTCAAGCGAGATCACCGGAAAGCGCTCGTTGCCATCACGCCATGGAAGGCTTAGAAATTCATGTTTGGCTGGGTCGTGGGCCTCAAGCCGCTCTTTAATCAGCTTTTCGCGCGCCTCCTCAGTCATCGCCACTGCTTAGGCCTCCCTCCGCGAGCCTCTGCCGAGACTGATGTAGGTGCTGGGTTCAGCGCCTAGATGGTTCCTATACGCAGCGCCAAAGGTCGCATAGGAGCGCGTGCGGCCGATCTCACCTCCAGCGAGCTCGGCAGCTAGGTCGGCAACCGCGCGCCCAGCGGCAATCAGCTGGCGCGATTGAGGATCGGTCGCTTCATTAGCGACGACGAGCTGGTCCGGGGCGAGGTGACCTCGCCGGCACTCAATGACGAGATCGTGACTGAATGCCTTCCGGCCGCGCTTTGAATGATCGGACTCATTCTCGGCGTGGGCAACCGCAAGTGCCGAGACCGAGAGGCCGGCGTGGCCGAGAGCGCGAGCTAGCGCCCACCAAGCCCGTCCAGCGGTGTTGTGAAACATGAGGATCGCCCGCCCGCCAGGCTTAAGGGTGCGGACAGTCTCGCGCAAGACAGCGGTGAGCAACTCGCAGTAGCGCGCGGCGCTGGTACCACGCACCGAATTCGGCACAGCCTCGGAGCGCAGGTCAAGGTGAATGCTCCTCCCGACCAGCGACGTCGCCTGTGCCCAAGCGAGAAAGAGCGCCCCGAGCTCTGCGTACTGAACATCATCGAAATAAGGGGGGTCAGTAAGGACGAGATCGACTGAGTCGTCCGGCAGAAGCTGGGAGGTGCTCGAACCCTGCACGACCACGGGCCGCTCCATCTCCGCCTTGGCGAGCCTGCGCCGCCGTCTGCTTTTCATCGCCTGCGGGCTCTTCCCGTCGAACTTCTGTGCCCAACGAGCTGCCCGTACCGAGTGTTCGAGGCGCCTAGGCAGGGTTCCGCGCCCGCGCTCGGCAAGGAGATTGGTCTCGGCTGCAAGTCCGTTAAGGCTGAAACGGTGATTGGCGGTCGCCTCGAAGGCCTTCGGATAGTGACGATCCCAGCGGCTCGCAAATCCCGCCATCTCTGACGCTCCACAAACGATCAGCCGGAGGCGATTAGCAACTGTAGTCTCAAGACCGAGCCGCTCGAGCACCGTGGCCGCCTCAAGCATCGACCTCAACTGACGCGGTGGATAGAGGTCGGCCCAGCTAGTGATACCAGCCTTTCTCAGGCGCCGGGTCTCAAGACCGTTGGGGATCGCACCTGCCAGCGAGGGTGGGAGGTCGGGCACCTCCAGGAGTGCAGCCGTGCGGTCCGCCTCGGAGAGGCGATCGAAGTGGGCCTTTGTCCCACACAACCGCTGCACCAAGAACAGGCTCCCAGCGGAAGCCCGATCCGAAGGCTGCGAATTCGTGACCGCAGCCGCGTCGGCGACAACGGAAGTCGCCCCCGGCTAGCTGAGCTTCGTTGGCGTCGGGGAGGCGGCGCCTGCACGCCGTGCAGCGCCGTTCGTTGGTGGCCAGCGAGGAGCAGGTAACCGCGCCGCAGGCATTGCAGCCAAACCATGCGTGGGTCTCTTCCTTGGCGCGGCTGGCGCGGGTGATCATGGGATATGGATAGAAGTAGGCCTCGGTCGCACACATCGGGCAATCGGCACGACGAACCCAAAAAGTCGTGAGGATCTCCGCATCGCCGTGTTCAACGCAGTTGGCGTGGTAGAGGTCAGCACGAAGCTTGGCGAGCTCGGCGAGCCAGGATTCGCCCCCTTCCTTCAATGTCTCGGGATCAACCCGGTCGAGAGCCGTCGCCAGCCCGGTTGCTGCCCATGGATGGAGATCCTGGGCGTAGACGCCGAGACCGCGTTGGGCAGCCTCAAGAGCGACCGTGCCGCCGCCGCTGAATGGATCGGAGACCCGCAAGCCGTCTCCCCCAGCCGCATCGAGAATCTCGCCGATCAACGCGTGCGGGCGCCGTGCCCACCACCGAAAGAGGGAGACCGCAGGCGAGTAGACCTCGCGGTTCCGCTGCTGGCGCGACACTTCGATATCCAGCGTCGCCCAATCGATCTTCTCGAGCAGATTGGTGGGTCGATTCATCGCCAAGCAGGGTAGTCGAGCGTGCAGCGGCGAAGCAATCGCTGTCCATGGCCTCCGAGAGGGAGGCCAGGCTTCCGGATGGATGCGTCCAAAACCCAGATCACAACTAAGGAGCGGACACAATCCGGACACTTCGCCTGCGCCGCTGCGATCACGTCTGGCGACCTCCCTCGCTCTCGAACAAGCTCATTTGCAGCGACTCCTTGCCCTCTGATGCTCTGCCGTGTCCTCCCGTGCCATGCTCGGAACTCATGAAGGAGATCCTCGGCAAGCAGTTGGGGCTGTGATCTACCTCCTCCGCCACGGGGACGCCGAGGACGGGAATGGGGATGACGCGGTGCGGCGGCTGACAGCGAAGGGTGAACGGCAGGCTAAGGCTGCGGGGCGGGCACTGGCGCGGATGGAGGCGGAGATCGATGTCTGCCTGACTAGCCCGAGGGTGCGTGCAGCTGACACCGCGAAACTCGCCTGCCAGGCATTCGGGGTCGAGCCGGAGATCGCCGAGGAGCTGCGCGGCGGCCCCTTCGACTCGCTCGACCTGGGCGCGGGTCGCGGCAACGTTCTCCTGGTCGGACACGAGCCCGACTTTTCGGGTGAGGTCGCTCGCCTCACCAGCGCCAAGGTGAAGCTGCGCAAGGGCGGGCTCGCGATCGTCGACGGCAGCACTCTGGTCGCGCTGCTGCGGCCGAAGGACCTCGCTGCGATTGCGTCAAGCTGACCTGGAAGCGTACGATCGGGGCGAGGCAGGCGACCAAAGGAGATCTCATGCTCTGTGCACTCACCGTCCGCAAGCTCAAGCCCGGCTCGATGGAGGACTTCAAACAGGCCTTCATGCCCGATGACATGTCGAACGTCCCAGCGGGTTGGAAGCAGTTCTACGCGTTGCGCAACGTCAATGACGAGAACGAGGTGATCACCTTCGGCCTCTTCGAAGGCACGCTCGAGGAGCTGCGGGCAGGCCAGGAAGGCGGCGAATACGACCAGCGGCGCGCGGCGGCCGACGAGTTCGTCGAGTCGGTTGGCGCCGACGGCATCTTCGAGGTCGTCGAGAACCGCTCGATGAGCTGAGCCCATTCCACCCCGTCGATGAAGCAGCGACTCAACCTGGTCACCCTCGGTGTGGCCGACCTCGGCCGGGCGCGGCGCTTCTACGAAGCGCTCGGCTGGACGACCGGCGCCGGCCCGGAGGACGACGTCGTCTTCTTCCAGGCCGGCGAGATGGTCGTCGCGCTCTGGGACCGGGCGCCGCTGGCCGAGGACAGCTGCGTCGAGGACGAGGGTGGTTGGGGCGGCGTCACCTTCGCCCTCAACTTCGCCTCGCGCGAGGAGGTCGACGCCGCCACCGAGGAGGCCCGCGCCGCTGGCGCCCGGATCGGGCGCGAGCCGGCCGAAACCTTCTGGGGCGGGTACAGCTCGGTGATCCTCGACCCCGACGGCCACCCCTGGGAGATCGCCCACAACCCGAACTGGACGATCACCGAGGACGGCGGCCTGCGGCTCGCCGGCCGGTAGTAGCGTCCCCCCGAGCCCGATCCCAGACCGAGGAGACGCCGATGCTGTCCTGGCTCGCCCAGAAGATGATCTCCCGCAACATGGCGAAGGCCCGCGAAGGCGACATCAGGCCGACGCTGCAAATGGACGCCGAGGACGTCAGGTTCCGCTTCCCCGGCAAGAGCTCCTGGGCAACCGAACTGGAAGGCAAGGAGGAGCTGGAGAAATGGCTGCGGCGCTTCGCCGACGTCGGCCTCCAGATCTACCCCGACGAGGTGATCCTCAAGGGCTTCCCTTGGAACCAGACGATCTGCGTTCGCGGCTACGACTACCTCGACACGCCCGAGGGCAAACGGGTTTACGAGAACCGCTACGTGATCTGGGGGCGAATCGCCTGGGGCAAGCTGCGCGAATACGAGGTCTACGAGGACACGCAGAAAACTGAGGCGCTCGACGAGTACCTCACCGGCATCGGCAAGCTCTAGCGCGTGCAGGACGTACATCTCAACCTGGTCGACAGCTCGCGCCAGCTGTTCGAACTGGATCCGGGCGCGGAGATCGAGTCGGGCCCGGGATGGCTCTTTGGTGCCGGCCGCTCCTCGCACCCGGCAATCTCGAACGCGGCCTTCCGCACTGGCGAGGTCGGTGCGGATGAGTTCATGGCCAAGGCCCAGAGCTTCTTCGATGCTCGTCGCCGCGGCTTCAGCGTCTGGATCCGGGGGGACAAACCAGAGGACCGTGACATCGCCGACGCCGCCGAGACTGCCGGGCTCAAGCCTGTCTTTGAGATGCCTGAGATGGTGCTGCGGCAGCGAGCGAAGGAGCCTCCCCTGCCGCCCGGGGTCGAGCTTCGCCGGCTCGCCTCCGCCGCCGACGCCGAGCACTTCTGGCAGATTGCGGCCAGCGCCTACGCCGACAATGGCTTTCCGCCGGAAATCTTCCGCTACTACGAGGACCACTCCGGCCTGGTCGCAGACAATGCTGTCGCCTTCCTCGCCGATCTCGAGGGCGAGCCGGTCGGCATAGCGATGACGATCGTCAGCCACGGGGTGGCCGGCATCTACTGGGTGGGCACGCTGGCCGAGGTGCGCGGCAAAGGCATCGCCGAGGCCGTGACGGCGGCCGCGGTCAATGCCGGTTTCGACCTCGGCGCCGAGACCGCCTCGCTGCAGGCATCGCCGATGGGCGAGCCCGTGTACCGGCGGATGGGCTTCGAGACGATCTACTGGTACCGGCTGCTGATGCGGTCACCGCCGCGCGACGATCGGTGAGGCGGCGCTACGGTTGAGGGCGTGAGTCGTAAGCGCCTCAGCGCACTTCTCATCTGCGCGGCGTGCGCGGCGTTCGCCATGCCGGCCTCCAGCCCGGCGGACCACATCAAAACCACCGCCACCGTCTCGGCGCAGGTCACCGAACGCAGGAACGCTGACCTCTGGATCGTCGCGATCCGCTGGACCGCCTCCTGCCAGGGCGCTGCGCCGGGCACGGCCTGGTACGGCGGCGGCCTCTACATGATCGACGTCGACACGGCAGAACGCATCTATGTCGGTGGCGTCGTCAACACGTCGGGCCAGCAGGCCGTCTCGGAAACGCGGGAATGGTCGGTAGAAGCGCTCCCCCGAGCGCGCCACCTCATCCCTGAGCTGACCATCGGCTGCTACGAAAACTTCCCCCTCCATGGAGGCCCCGTCGTCATCGTCACCGGCAACGAAGTGATCGTCCCGCCGATCTTCGGCGCGGGCAGCCGGAGCGGCGGAGGGGGCGGAAAAGGCTCCGGCGGAGGCGGCGGCAGGCATACCGACCCGACCGAGCCCCTGGTCGCAGGGGGCTGTGTCAAGGCGATCCTGGGAACTAATGCGGCCGACCTCCTCAAAGGCAGCGACGAAGCCGAGGTCATCGTCGGGTTTGCCGCCGCCGACCGTCTTCGCGGCTTCGGCGGGCACGACTGCCTGATCGGCGGGACCGGCAAGGACCGGCTCGATGGAGAGCGCGGAAGCGACCGGCTGACCGGCGGCGCCGGCGCGGACTTTCTCATCGACAAGCACGACCTCAACGCCTTCGACGCAGGCCCCGGGAACGACTACGTCGATGCGCGCAACGGGAAGCGCGAGCTGGTGCTCTGCGGCAGCGGCTTCGACCGCGCGCGCACCGACCGCAAAGATCGCGTCCGCAGCTGCGAGCTCCTCAACCGGACTCGCTGAGCCGCCGGCTCAGCGCCGCGGGCCGGCCTCGCAGGTATGCGAGCGGCCCCAGCCACGACCGCCGTCGCAGTAGTCGAAGCCCCCTCCTCCGTAGAGCTGGTCGGGATCAGCGCCGCCAAAGAGCCGGTCACGGCCGCCATCGCCATGGCAGCCGTCTTCTCCGGAACCCATGCGGCATACGTCCCGCCCGGGACCGCCCCAACAGCCGTCACTGCCGGAGCCGTGCTGGCAGTAGTCGCTGCCCGGGCCGCCGACGCAGTCGCTGTTGCGCGGCCCGGTGATGCAGACATCGTTGCCCGCCCCGCCGATGCAGCGGTTGCGCCGGGCGCCGCCCGGATAGCAGGTGTCGCGCTCGCCGTTGCCGATGAACTTGTCGGAGCCGTTGCCGAGGTAGATAGTCAGTGGGATCGGCAGGCGATTGAGTACTTCGACCATGTCGCCGGACGGGCCCATCTCGAGCGCGATCGCGGAAGCACCGCGCAGCGGACAAACGGCGACCAGACGCTCGCGCGTGAAGCGACACCCAGCAGGAGCGGCGCGACTCATGAAGCCGTCGACGACGATCGCTCCGCCCTCGACGCTCAGTTTCAGATGCGAGCCGGAGGCGGCGCCGTGGACGACGATCCGCTCAGCTGGCACGGCTGGCCCGGCCCCAACGAGCGCCGCTGCCGCAATAGCGGCTGCGGCGAGAAGAAGCACGCGAAGACCGCCCCTGCCGATCGGCATCGCATCAGGGTAGGGCAGGCAGTCTTGCTAAGAGGGCCAGGAAAACCGACTGGCCAGTCAACCAGGCCGGAACGCTTCCCTGTAGCCTTCCCGGCCGTCTTCACAAGCCAAAAGGAGAGCGAAATACCGATGGGACTTCTCGATGGGAAAGCGGCGATCGTCACCGGATCGGCACGCGGAATCGGCCGGGCGACCGCCGAACTGTTCGTCAGTGAGGGCGCCAAGGTGCTGATCAATGACCTCGACGCCGACATCGCCGAACAGGCCTCGAACGAGATCGACGGCGAGACCGCAGTCTTCGCCGGCGACCTGACCGAGCCCGACGCGGCCGACAAGCTGATTGCCGCCGGCGTCGACGCCTTCGGCGCCGTCGACATCGTCATCAACAACGCCGGCTACACCTGGGACAACGTCGCGCACAAGATGACTGACGAGCAGTTCCAGGCGATGCTCGACATCCACACGATCGTCCCCTTCCGCGTGGCGCGGGCACTGGCGCCGCATTGGCGCGAGGCAGCCAAGGCCGAGCGCAACGAAGGCAAAGAGGTCTTCCGCAAGATCGTCAACATCTCCTCGACCTCCGGGATGATGGGCAACGCGGGCCAGATCAACTACTCGGCGGCGAAGATGGCCGTCGTCGGCATGACCAAAACGCTGGCCAAGGAGTGGGGCCAGTTCAAGATCAACGTCAACGCAGTCGCCTTCGGCTTCGTCGAAACCCGCCTCACCGCGGCCAAGGAGGCCGGCGGCGAGATGACCACCCCCGGCGGCGAGAAGATCGAGCTCGGCATCCCCGAGCAGATGCGGGCGATGGCCTCGGCGATCATCCCGCTCGGCCGTCCCGCCACTCCGGAGGAGGCATCCGCCCCGGTGCTCTTCCTCTCCTCGCCACTCTCCAACTACGTGCATGGCCAGGTACTGAACGTCACCGGCGGCATGTTCGGGGGGATGTACACCTGAGCCCCACGGCGACAGAGGGCAGGCGCCCACCCCGCTACCTCGACGTAGCGGACAGGATCTGGCCTGCCCTCCGTCGCTTCATGGGCCTGCACACCGCGCTCTACAAAATCAGCGGCGGGCGGCTCGGGCACACGATCCCCGGCGTGCCGGGCAAGATGCTGCTGCTTGACCACGTCGGTGCCAAGAGCGGCACCAAGCGCACCGCCCCCCTGCTCTACTTTCGCGACGGCGACGACATGGTCATCGTCGCCTCCAAGGGAGGCTTCCCCAAGAACCCGGCCTGGTACTACAACCTCAAGGCCAACCCCGACACGACGGTCCAGGTCGGGTCGCACCACGTGCCGGTCCACGCCCGGGTCGCCACCACGGAGGAGCGCGAGCGCCTCTGGCCCGAGGCGGTCAAGTCCTACCACGGCTACGCCGACTACCAGGTGCGCAGTAAGGGCCGCAAAATCCCGCTCGTCATCCTCGAGCCACGGCCCAACTGACCGGCCGGAGGGGTCGGCAGGCCAGGACGCAGGGAGCGTGGCGTGCTCTGCACGCGAGCGACCGAGGACGCCGCCTGCCGACCCCTCCGGCCGGTCAGCGGCGCTCCTCGGCGATCGGCTCGCCTGACTCGCTCACGATCGCTTCGGGCGGCCAGGGACCGGCCCAGTTGTCGCGGGCGCCGTCGATCGTGATCGTCGTGCCGGAGAAGAAGTCACCCGCCGGCGAGGCCAGGTAGGCGACGAGCCAGGCCATCTCCTCCGCCCGCCCCGCCCGCCCGATCGGGATTGAGCGCTCGAGGTTGTCGATCACGACTTTCGGATACTTGGTCATCAGCGTCTCGGTCGCGAACTGGCCAGCCGCCAGCGCGCAGGTCTTGATCCCGAACCGGGCCCACTCGATCGCCAGCGTCCGCATCATGTTCTCGACCGCGGCGCGGGCGGCGCCGGAGTGGACCATCCCGGGCATCCCGTGGTGGGGGGAGAGGGTGACGCTGAGCACCTTGCCCCCTCCCTGGGGGATGAAGAACTTGGTCGCCGCCGCATGGGTCATCAGCCAGGTCCCCTGCACGTTCAGCTCGATCACCGTGCGGAAGCCCTTCGGCGTGATCGACTCGGCCGGAGCGAGGAACTGGCCGCCGGCGTTGTTGACCAGCGTGTCGAGACGGCCGTGGCGCTCCAGCAGCCCGTCGAAGAACCGCTCGACCGCCTCCTCGTCGCGGATGTCGACCGCCTCATGCTCGAAGGAACCGGGCAGGCCCGCGGCAAGCGCCGCCGTCTCCGCCAGCGGCTCCTCGCGCCGGCCGCAACCGACCACGGCGGCGCCGAGCCGGGCCAGCTCCAGGGCCGTCTCCCGTCCCAGGCCGCTGCCGGCGCCGGAGACCAGGCAGACCTGTCCCTCGAGCAGGCCGGGCCTGAATATGCGCGAGGGATCGCTCTCAGCCATGCGGGCTCAAGCCTATAGACGGTCCCCTGGCATAACCTGACTCGCGATGAGCGTCCACGTGGAGCCGAAACCGCTGCACGAGCCGCTGGCCGGAGGGACGGCGGGGGCGACTGTGACGGTCGAGCCGATCGTCGCCGGCACCGTCACATGGTCGCGCTCGATGATGGAGAGCCCTGGCGGGCGCTTCCTCACTTTGAAGCTGCTGCGAGCCCTGCTTTCCGGCGAGCCAGCGATGACCGTGCCGGTCCCCGCCTTCCTGATCCGCCACCCGAGTGCTGGGGCGATCCTCGTCGACACCGGCCTGCACCCCTCGATCGTCACCGACGGGGACGAGAATTTCGGCCGCATCGCCACCCGCATCGGCAAGCCCGCGCTGGCTCCGGGCGAAGACGTGCCGGCGCAGCTGCGCAAGCGCGGCCTCGACCCCGGCGAGATCCCGATCGTCGTCATGACCCACCTCCACATCGACCACACTTCGGCGATCTCCGAGTTCCCGCAGGCGACCTTCGTCGTCAGCGAGACCGAGTGGGAGGCCGCCACGAGCGGCAGGCAGCCCGCCCTCAACGGCTACCGGCGCCCACACTTCAACTACGCCTTCGACTACCGCACGGTCGACTTCGACCGTGGCGGGATCACCTCCTACGCCAGCTTCGGGCGCACCTTCGACCTCTTCGGCGACGGCTCGCTCCGCCTCGCCTACACGCCGGGGCACAGCGCCGGACACATGTCCCTGATCGCGCATCTCAAGAAGAACGACTTCGTGATCGGCGGCGACGCCACCTACACCCAGGGCCAGCTCGACGGCAGCGCCCCGCTGGCGCCCCGCCCCTTCGACGCCCACAACTACCGCCGCTCCCTGCAAGAGCTGAAGCTCTTCCGCGGCCAGTTCCCCGACGCAATCGTCACCCCGGGCCACGACCCGGACTTCTACGCGGGCCTCGAAGCGCGCTACGAGTAGCGGCCGTCAGCCGCGCGGCGAGGGCTCGCCAGGCTCGGGCGTGGGTAGGCCCTCGCGCAAGGCGCGGATCACGTTGCGGCGGCCCTGCTCATCGAGCCGGGTGTACATCGCCCGCACCTTGTCGAAGACCTCAGTCGCCGCTTCGAGCTGGCGCTCGCGGCTCGGATCGGCCTCGACCGGGAAGGAGAGTGGCTCACCGAACTGCACGGTCACCTTCGGGAAGCGCAGCCGCTTCCACCTGCGCACCGTGGCCGAGCCGTGGATCGCCACCGGCACCACCGGCACGCCGGACTCCAGCGCTATCCGCCCGATACCTGGCTTGACCTGCCCCAGCTCGCCGCTCCGCGAGCGGCCTCCCTCGGCGTAGACCAGCAGCATTTCTTCCCGCTCGAGGATCGTGAAGGCCGTCTTCAACGCCTCCTCGTCGTGGTGGCCGCGGCGAACCGGGAAGACGCCGCCGTGCTTGTAGAGGTATGTGAGAACCCGCGGGCCGAAGAGCTGCGACTTGGCCATGAAGCGGACCTGGCGGCGCAGGTAGAGCCCCGTGAAGAAGTGGTCCATCTGGCTGAAGTGGTTGGGGGCCAGAAGTACAGGTCCGGACTTCGGCACGTTGCCAACCCCGATCGCCCGCGTCCGGTAGGGCACCAGCGCCGGCAGCGTGACGATCCCGCGGACCAGCGGGTAGGTCCAGCCGACCCCCTTGCGTGCCAGCGCGTGGAACTGGTCGAAGTACTCGGCAGGACGTTCGTCCTTGTATACCTGTGGCTTGAGATCTGGCATCGGTGCAGGGCCGGATCGGGCCGGCCGTCGCTGGTACGTACCCCTGCCGGGGCCGCGGTTACGCGCGCGACTCGTTGTCCTCCGGGTGGGCCCAGTCCCGCGCTCGGTCGACGGCACGGCGCCACTCCCCGAGCAGCGACTCGCGCTCCGCCTTCCCCATCGCCGGCTCGTAGCGAGCCGCCTCCCGCCACATCTCCCGCACCTGCTCGCCGCTCCAGCGCCCGGTCGCAATCCCAGCCAGATAGGCGGCGCCCAGCGCAGTCGTCTCGGAGACCTCGGGCACGACGACGGAGGCGCCGAGGACGTCAGCCTGGAACTGCATCAGCCAGCGGTTGGCAACCGCGCCGCCATCGGCCTTCAGCTCCTTCAGCCGCTCGCCAGAGGCCGCCTCCTGGGCGCGCACGGCGTCAACTGCCTGAAAGGCGATCGCCTCGAGCGCAGCGCGCGCCAGGTGCTCGCGGCGGGTCCCGCGGGTGAGTCCGATGACGGTCCCGCGTGCGTAGGGGTCCCAGTAAGGGGAGCCGAGCCCGGTCAGCGCCGGCACGAAGTAGACGCCGTCGTTGCCGTCGAGCGAAGCGGCCATCGCTTCGCTTTCGCCAGCCTCCGCGAGGATCCCGAGGCCGTCGCGCAGCCACTGGACCGCGGCACCGGTGACGAAGATCGAGGCCTCGAGTGCGTAGGCGGCTTCCTCGCCGGGGGCGCAGGCGACCGTGGCGAGCAGCCCCTCGCCCGGCTCCGGCGCCTCGGGCCCGGTGTTGAGCAGGACGAAGCTGCCCGTCCCGTAGGTGTTCTTGGCGCTCCCCGCCGTGTGACAGGCCTGGCCGAACAGCGCTGCCTGCTGGTCGCCGGCGATCCCGGCCACCGGCACCTCGCCGCCGAACTCGGAAGTCATGCCGTAGACGTGAGCGGATGGCAGAGGTTCGGGCAGACGCTGCGGGTCGACGCCGAGCATCGCGCAGAGCTCCTCGTCCCAGGCGAGCCGGCGAATGTCGAAGAGCATCGTCCGCGAGGCGTTCGTGTAGTCGGTCGCGTGGCGACCGGTCAGCTTGAAGAGCAGCCAGGAGTCGACCGTGCCGAAGACAGCCCGGCCCGTCCCCTCGACATTGCGCAGCAGCCACTCAATCTTGGTTCCGGAGAAGTAGGGATCGAGCGTGAGGCCGGTTCGCTCCCGCACCAGCGCCTCACGGCCCTCCGCACGCAGCTCGTCGCAGCGCGCCGCCGTGCGGCGGTCCTGCCAGACCAGCGCCCGGTGCACCGGCTCGCCGCTCGCCGGGTCCCAGGCGACGACGGTCTCGCGCTGGTTGGTGATCCCGATTGCGTCCAGCTCCGCCCCCTGAATCCCCGCATCGGTGATCGCCTGGATCGCCACCCGGCGCGTAGTCGCCCAGATCTCCCCCGCGTCGTGCTCGACCCAGCCTGGCTGCGGGAAGTGCTGCTCGAACTCCGAGTAAGCACGGCCGGCGATCCGCCCCTCAGCATCGAAGACGAGGCAGGTGGTGCCGGTCGTCCCCTGGTCGATCGCGAGGATCACGACCGACGCGCCCCCCGCACGAGCGTCAGCAGCGCCTCGGCAGTGCCGGCTGCGTCTTCGTCTTTGGTGCCGAGCCGGCGCAATCCCAGCCCATAGAGAAGCGCCACGACCGCGGATGCGTGATGCTCGGGGTTGGGGACGTCGAGCATCTCCAGAGCGGTCGCGGCAACACCCTCGTAAGCCTCGAAGCAGCGGCGCGAAGCATCCCGCAGCTCGGAGTCACGGGCGGCGCGGAGGTGAAGCTCGACCTCGGCCAGCTGCTGCATCCGATTGGTCGATTCCTCGACGATCCGCTCCACTTCGCCGGCAATTTCCTCGACGCTGGGACGGCGGCTGCGCATATCGGCCGCGATCGCCTCCAGCCGAGCAACCTCCTCGCCGACGAACAACAGCAGGCTCTCGCGAAGTAGATCGACCTGGCTCTTGAAGTGGTACGTGAGCGAGCCGAGGGAGACGCCAGCCGCTGCGGCGACGCTGCGGTTGGTGACTGCAGCTATCCCCTCGCGCCCAATCAGCTCGAGCGTGGTGCGAAGGATGCGGTCGCGGGTGTCGGTGGCGGTAGCGGTAGTCAAGCCGCGCCAGACTACCCGTTTGGCTTATTGTTCGTTCGAACGAACTAGCGCCTGCGAGGGAGGCCCCATGTCCAGCAGAACGATTTCGAAAACGTCGGATACCGCAAGAGAGGCTCACGGGCTGGCCGAGCAGGCAGCACTGTTGGTCACGGGCGAGGTGTCCTCCCGCGAACTGGTCGAGACGGCACTGGAGCGGGCGGAGGCAGCGCAACCAGACCTCAACGCCTTCCGCCTGCTGCGCGCAGAGGAAGCCCTGGCAGAGGCCGACGCGGCAGATGCCCGGCTCGGAGAAGGGAACGGGGCGCCGCTGCTCGGAGTCCCGGTGGCGATCAAGGACGACGTCCACCTGGCCGGATGCACCTCCCCCTTCGGGTGCGCAGGAGAGCATGAGGTCGCGGTGCGCGACGCCGAGATGGTGCGGCGCCTGCGTGAGGCGGGGGCAATCGTGATCGGCAAGACCCACGCCCCGGAGGTCGGCCAGTGGCACTTCACCGAGACCCCGACCAATGGCGCCACCCGCAACCCCTGGAACACCGACCACACACCGGGCGGCTCCAGCGGTGGCGCCGCAGCTGCCGTCGCTGCCGGGATCGTGGCCGGCGCCGTCGGCTCGGACGGAGCGGGCTCGATCCGCATCCCCGCCGCCTGGACCGGCCTGATCGGCCTCAAGCCACAGCGCGGTCGCGTCTCCACCTGGCCGGACGCCGAGGCCTTCAACGGACTCAGCTGTTACGGACCGCTGACCCGCAACGTCGCCGACGCGGCCCTGCTCCTCGACGCGATCCACGGCAACGTGCCGGCCGACCTCCACCGCCCGCCAGTGCCGGCGGAGCCGTTCTTGGAGGCGGCCGCCCGCGAGCCGCGCCGCCTGCGCGTCGCGGTCTCCTTCGCCACCCCCTTCGGCCTCTCCGGCGCCGTCGACGACGAGCACCGCCGCGCGATCGAAGCGACGGCTGACCGGCTCGCCGAGCTCGGCCACGACGTCACGCCGGCCGATCCCGACTACGGCCTCGTCGGCCCGGCAATCATCCCCCGCGGCATGGCCGGGGTCGACGCTTGGCTAAGCGCCAACGTCGAGGATCGCTCCTGCCTGGAGCCGCGCACTCGCGTCCACGCGAGGATGGGCAAGGCACTCAGCGGAGTCCCCCTGAAGCTCTCCCGCGCCGCCGAGCCTGCCCTGCGCCGCCGAGTCGGCCGCGTCTTCGGCCGCTTCGACGTCGTCCTCACCCCGACCACGGCGAAGCCGCCGCCCCGGATCGGCGCCCTCGAGGGACGCGGCTACTGGGGCACCAGCACGGTCGCCAGCGCCACCTGCCCGTTCGCCTTCGCCTGGAACGTGACCGGGTGGCCCGGAATCAGCGTCCCGGCGGGACTGACGGCATCGGGCCTGCCGATCGGCGCCCAGCTGCTCGGCCGCGAAAACGACGAGGCGACCCTGCTGGAACTGGCCGGCGCCCTCGAGCGCGCCGGCGACGGCTGGCCGCAGGCGCCGTGGGAGCACCCGGCCTAGGGCCTACGCGAAGCGGCTCAGGCGGTCGTCGAAGGTGAGCAGGGCAGCGTCGCGGTACCGGGCCGTCGCTAGCACGAAGGCGTCGGCGAGGCGCAGGGCACGGTGCTTGGCCCGCAGCTCGGCGGCGCCTCTCGCGATCTCGCGGCTTAGGGGGACAACCTCTACACGGAGGCCGTCGATGAACTCCTCGACCAGGTCGCCGTGCCCTTTGGCGAGCGGCCAGACGAGGATCTCGCTGTAGGCACTGGCCGCGATCAGCAGCTCGTCCTGGTCGGTCTCGCGCAGGCTCGCGACTGCGCGTTCGTGATGCGCGTCGGTCGGATCGAGAAAGCCGATCGCGACGCTGGCGTCGAGGACTACCGCTCCCACTCGGACCGCAGCCCCTCGAGGTAGCCGGGTGGATATGCGGAGGGCAGGCTGCCGGCGAACTGATCGACCAGATCAGGGCGGCGCTCAAGCTCCAGCCGCCCCCGCCCAACCGCCCGCACATTCAGCTCGTCCCCCGGCTCGAGGCCAGACTTGCGCAGCACTTCGACGGGGATCGTCACCTGGTTCTTGCGAGAGAGCTTTGGCATTGCTTTACCTAGTGTGGTTGAGGTAAAGGTAGCAGGAGCGGGGGCGACAGATTGGCTCATGCCCACCTAAGTGCCAGAGCGTCGAGGCTCTCCCCCCTTGACGAAGTACACCCGGGCGAAATCGCGCAGCTGGCGGCCCCGGTGGAGGAAGCCGGCTGCGGAGCGGCCAGTGGCACGGTGGCTGAGGTCGAGCTCGTACTCGCGCAGCCGGTGGCCGGCGCGAACGGCGTCGATCGTCATCCCCACCTCCATCCCGTAGCCGCGAGCGAAGGGAAGCGTCGCGCGCAGGACCTCGACCCGCATCGCCCGCTGGCCGGAGATCGGCGCGGTCGTCTCCAGGCCACAGCGATGGCGGATCGCCCAGCGGGCAAAGCCAAGGGCGATGCCGAAGCCGCCACCGATGCGGCGGGCGAAGGCGGCGACGGCGAGGTCGCACTCATCCCGTTCTACCCCTTCGACCAGAGGTACCAGCGCGCCCGCCGAGGCGCCGAGGTCGCCGTCACAGAGCAGGATGAGCCGCGGCGTGGGATCGGCACCCAGCGCCGCCTCAGCCGCCGCCGTCACGTTCGCGCCCTTGCCGTGCGGGCGGCCGCGGCTGACCACCTGGGCACCGGCCGCCAGTGCCGTCTCCGCGGTGCCGTCGTCAGAGGCGTCGTCGGCGACCCAGATCGCCGCGCCGGGGAAGGCCTCGCGCAACGCCGCGACCGTAGCGCCGACCCGGTCCGCCTCGTTGCGGGCGGCGACGATCACGTCTAGGGAGTCCTGCACGGCGGATATTGTCCCCGCCCATGGCGGACATCGAGGCGCACATCACCGGCAACGTCTGGAAAGTCGAGGTGGCGGTCGGCGACGAAGTGGAAGACGGCGACACAGTCGTCATCCTCGAGTCGATGAAGATGGAGATCCCGGTCGAGGCCGAGGACGACGGGACCGTCAAGGAGATCCGCTGCGAGGAGGGCCAGTCGGTGAGCGAAGGCGACGTCCTCGTAGTGCTCGAGTGAGCGAGCAGCTCGCCGGCGGCAAGCTCCTGCTCGACTCCCCGGCCGAGGCGGTCGTCCGCATCCGCCTCTCCAACCCCGAGCGTCGCAACGCGCTCGACCACGAGATCCTCGACGCGCTGGCCGAGACCCTGCCGCGCCTCGACCGCGGCATCGAGACCCGCTGCCTGCTGATCACCGGCGCGGGGCCGATCTTCTCGGCCGGCTACGACATCGCCTCCTTCCCGGCCGAGACCTTCGAGCGCGACGCCGAGGCGCTCGTTGCCCATCCCTTCCACCGCGCCCTGGAGGCGCTCGCCTCCCACCCCTGGCCGACCGTGGCCGCGATCAATGGCCACTGCCTCGGCGGTGGGCTGGAGCTGGCGATCACTTGCGACCTGCGGATCTGTGCTGCCGGGGCAAAGCTGGGGATGCCACCGGCCAAGCTCGGCCTCGTCTACGGGCACACCGGGCTGCGCAAGTTCCTCGACACGGTCGGCCTGGCCCGCACCAAGGAGCTGTTCCTGACCGGGCGCAACTTCGAGGCCGCTCGCGCCGAGCAGATCGGCCTGGTCCATGGGGTCGTCAGCGACGAGCAGCTCGAGGAACTCTCCGTCCAGCTCGCCGCCGAGGTCGCGGCCAACGCACCGCTCTCGATGCGCGGCAACAAGAGCGCGATCGACCTGCTCAACGCCTCTCCCGTGCTCAACGAACAGCAGGAGGCCGGCCTGATCGCCCTGCGCGAGTCCTGCTTCTCCTCCGAGGACCTGCGCGAGGGGATCCGCGCCTTCGCCGAGAAACGCAAGCCGGAATGGAAGGGAAAATGAGCGCGGCCGCGCGCAAAGCGCTGAGCGCCGCGGATCCCGTGATGGCGGACCTAATCGAGCGGATCGGCAAGCTGGACGTGAAGACGCGGCTTAAACGGCGCAGCGAGGAGCGACCCGCCGACGCCTACGGGGCGCTGCTGCGGGCGATCGTCGGCCAGCAGCTCTCGACCAAGGCGGCACGGACGATCTACGGCCGCGTCATCGAGATCTTCGGCGGCCGCACGCCGAGCCCGGAGGAGCTGCTCGAAACGAGCGAGTCGGACCTGCGCGGCGCCGGCCTCTCCGGGCGCAAGGTCGAATATGTCCGCGACCTCGCCTCCCATGTGATCGCCGGCGAGCTGGAGGTCGACCGGCTGGACCGGCTGCCCGACGAGGAGGTGATCGAGGAGATCGTCGCCGTCCGCGGCCTCGGCCAGTGGACGGCCGAGATGTTCCTGCTCTTCCACCTCGAGCGCCCCGACGTGCTCTCCGGTGGCGACCTCGGCATCCGCAAGGCGGTGCAGGTCGAGTACGGGCTCGAGGAGATGCCGCCCCCGACCCAGGTGCTGGAGATCGGCGAGCCCTGGCGCCCCCACCGCAGCCTCGCCTCGCTTTACCTCTGGGAGTCGCTGGCGGCGACGCCGGTCGAGTGAGCACGCCACGTTTGCTTCGGCCATCGGGGTGTGCGATCCACTACTTGCCGTCTGCCGCCGAAGAGCTCGGGAATGCCGCGTCGCACACTGTCAAGACGACCGGGACTGGTGTCGCCTTCGACAGAACCCCCCAGCTCACCGAAGACACTCGTCGAGCCAGATCCAGAAGCTCGAACGGCGGATCTTGCCGTCGTAGCGGACTCGCACTGCGAGGTGCGCACGAGTGAAAACCATGTGGCCGCATAGCTGACGGGGCCGCAACAGCCGAAGCTTCATGGGGGCCAGCCCGTAGGTGCTGATGCCAAGCTTGCCCTTCGCAACTGCGCTCCTTGAGCTCCACTGAAGCCAACGAAGGCGCTTCGTAGTAAAGGTGTTGACGTGGGCGACCGGATACCTCCCATGTTCGTGGAGATCGCACTTATGAGGCCGCGTTCGATACCACCCTTTTGGCTGATATCCCCATTCAGTGAGACAGACAACCTGGGGCTTCAAGACACCGGCTCGACTTGGACTGCTGGCGCCGAGCACAAACAGCCCCACAGCAGCCATCGCCAAGATCCGCATGTTGCCGACAATCATCCGATTGATCCTAGATCTCGAGCCCTGTTAACCATAACCGTCCGGGTATGTCGATAAAGGATATGGCTCCCCTTAGACGATCAGCTTGACCACGGTACGGGACGGGCTCTAGCCTCTATATGTGAAGTACATGACGATGAGGGGGGTTCGAGAAGGACTGTCAGGCCTTGTTCTCGTGATCGTGCTTACCGGTTGTGGCGGCGACAGCGGTCACGAGAAAGCTTCAACCGTCACCGTCACTGAGTCCGCCTCAGCCGCGAAGATCCCAAGCACCAAGCCGACATCCAGGTCACCAGCCGAGAAGGCCGAGGCGACGGTCCGCCGGTACTACAAGGAGATCAATCGAGGCGTTTTCTCCATAGCTTGGCCATTGCTCTCGCCGACGCTGCAAGCGGAACTAGGAGGATTCGCGGCCTGGCGTGACGGCTACGAAACCACCGTCAACACGCGTGCCCACGGCGTTCGTGCCCGACAAGCTTCCGCTGGCTCTGCTGTGGTTGAACTCGAAATTGAATCGACGGATATCGACGAATGCGACACCATGGTGCACCAGACGTTCAGTGGAACATGGTCGCTCGCCTTCCAAGGTGGCCGCTTTCGAGGGATAGCTTTCGACGTCGAAAAGACGAGTGGAGGAACACCGGCCCTGGATCCAAGCGCCTGTGAATACGAAGAAACGGAACCGTATGTCCCGAGCGAATCGGGCTCAGGATGTGATGCGAACTACACGGGTTGCGTCCCAATCTCAGCCGGCGACGTCGACTGCGATGAAGTCGGCGAAGGAGTAGAAGTCGTAGGCGAAGATGTCTACGGCCTAGATCTCGAAGAAGACGGATACGCCTGCGAGACCTATTGATCTGACAGGCAGGCGTTCCTCAATCTCCGACGCATTCGCCAGTCACGGAACTGATACCGATACAGGCGACGGACCGATCCTCCTCGGGCAAGATGTAACCAGGATCGCCATTTGGCAGCTGCGGGTCATATTCGAGTTCCGCCAGTTCTTCTTCTTCGATTGCGGCCACCTCTGCTTGCGCCGCTTCATCACCAGTCTGGGCGCCTCTCTCGCGCCCTAGACGAGCGCCTCGAGCCTTCCCCGCCTCAAAGCCCGCATGGTGACCACTTGGCTTAGCCGCAGCGAAGGCTTTCGCAGCTGCCTCTTTCCGGGCGCTAGCCTGACTCGCTAGCCGCTCCTCTCGCCATTCAGCGGCAGTCGGTGCCATGGAGCGCCCCAGGGCATAGCCAGTCACTGCGCTGCCGACGATCAGGAGAGCACTGGCGACAACAACGACGAGCAGCTTCTGGTTCATGGCATTGTCACCTTGATCTCCCGCCGCCCCGGGGCTTCAAGTCCAACTTCGTCGAACTGGGCCTGGTAGGCGCGTTTGTACGCCGGGGCGTACGTCAGGAGGAAACCATCCGCGCGGCCCGCGCGATAACCAGCCTCGAAGCCTCGCTTCCGCCCCTCCGCGCGGCCCGAGGTTGTACCGGCAGTTTCACCAAGCGTGCGCGCTTGGTTTAGGTCTTGGCCGCTGTCCTTCCCAATTAGAAAGGCGCCAATGCCAAGAAGCAGTGCAACAAGGGTGACAATCCCAACCGCTGCAATGAACTGAATGCGAGAGTCCGAGCTTCGATGAGACGCTGAAGTCACCATGACGGAGAAGCCTATTCCACGTCAGCTATGGCGCCAAGACATCGCGTGCCACTTCGACTTCCTTGGGAGATCTGCCGAACAAGGGCCTGGCTTTAAGGGGTAAATCGACTAGGCACGTTCGTACCAATAGAAGGGGAGCGACAGCATGGGGCGGCGCCCTAGCGGCCGAGAGTGCGGCGCAGTCGCAGGACACGGTTGACGGCGGTTTCCGCGGCCGCGCGGGCGGGCGCTGCGGCACGGATTCGGCGCGCCAGAGCGCGCTGGGCCTGGGCTCCGGCCCCGTAGTCGATGAAGAGGAGGAGGTCGACGCCGGCTCCCGCAGCCGCCAGGCCAGCCTTGGCCGGGCCGCCGAAGTCGCGCACGGCGACGCTCTCGAGGGCGTCGGTGATCGAAACGCCGCCGAAGCCGAGCCGGCGTCGCAGCTCACCCGTCGCGATCGGGCGGGCGAAGGCGGCGGGCTTGGGTGAGAAAGCAGGGTAGATCGCGGTGCTCAGCATCACCAGCTCGCCGCCGCCCGCGATGAATCGCCTGTAGGGCACCTCATCGACCTGTCGCAGCTCCTGTCTCGAGAGGTCGACTCGTTCGACCGCGAAGTCGGTGTTGAGGCGGGCCGCGCCGAGCCCGGGAAAGTGCTTCGCCGTTGCCGCCACCCCACCCTCCTGCAGCGCTGCGGCGAAGGGCACGGCGGTCTCCTCCACCTGCCCGGCGCTGGGGCCGAAGCCGCGTTCGGTCTCGGCGATCGTGCCGCCGGGACGGGCGACGTCGAGGACCGGCGCCAGGTCGACGTTGATGCCGAGGGCGCTGAGGCTGCGCGCCGTGCGCCGTCCCTGCTCGCGGCTAAAGGCGGCGCCACGGGCGCCCATCTCGCGGGCGGAGACGGCTGGCGCGCCGCCGACCCTCTTCACCAGTCCTCCCTCCTGGTCGACCATCACCAACAGCGGATCACGCAGGCCGGGTGGGCGCGGAACCGCCTGCAGGCCGCGTATGAGCCGGCGGTCGGCGGTGCGGCCGGCGAGATTCTCGTCGAAGAGGATCACCCCGGCGACACGGCCCTGGCGGATCATCCGCTTGACCCGGCGAGGAGCTTCCAGGCCGGGAAACCCGACGACGATCCGCTGACCGGCGAGCCGCTCGGGCGTCAACTGACTGGCAAGTCTCGGTCGCGGCGGCGCTGCCCCATCGCCCAGCGTGACGCCAAAAGCGAAGGCGCCCGCGGCGAGCGCGCAGCACGCCACCAAGGCGATTTGCCTGCGTCTCTTCATCCCGTGAGGCTAGTCGCCGGCACGTCCGGCTCAATTCCTAGCCTTGCGCCCGAATGCCTTCCCTGATCTCGTTCGACGAAGCCCTGTCGCTGGGCGAACTATCCAGCCACGAGGAGATCGGCACGCTGGTCGAGCGCGCCTGGCAAGTGCGCAAAGAGAACTTCGGCGACTCGACCGACATGTGCTCGCTGGTCAACGCCAAGTCGGGCGGCTGCGCCGAGGACTGCGGCTTCTGCGCCCAGTCGCGCTATGCCGAGGCGGACACGCCGATGCACGCGATGATGGAGCCCGAGCAGATCCTCGAGCACGCCAAGGCGGCCGAGGCCGCGGGCGCTCACCGCTTCTGCATGGTCACCCAGGGCCAGGGGCTCTCCAAACGGGACTTCCAGAAGATCCTCGAAGGGACGAGGCTGGTCGCCGAGCAGACCAACCTGAAGCGCTGCGCCTCGATCGGCCACATGTCGGCGGAGCGGGCGAAGCAGCTGAAGGAGGCAGGGGTCCAGCGCGTCCACCACAACGTCGAGTCGGCCCGCTCCTATTACCCCGAGGTCTCGTCCACGGTCCGCTACGAGGGCAGGCTGCGAACGATCGATGCGGTCAAGGAGGCAGGCCTCGAGACCTGCGTCGGCGGCATTCTCAACCTTGGCGAGTCGCCACGCCAGCGGGTCGAGATGGCCTTCGAGCTCACCGAGCTGAACCCGACCTCGGTGCCGATCAACCTGCTCAACCCCCGCGAGGGCACCAAGTTCGGTGACCGGCCCTTGATGGACGCCTGGGAGGTAGTCAAGTGGGTGGCGGTCTTCCGCCTGGTCATCCCCGGCGCGCTCTTCCGTCTCTGCGGCGGCCGGGTCGAGAATCTCGGTGACCTGCAGCCGCTGGCGGTCAAGGCGGGGCTCAACGGGGTGATGATGGGCAACTTCCTCACCACCCTCGGCGCCGAGCCGGAGGAGGACCGGGCGATGTTCGAGGAGCTGGGCCTGAACGTGGCCCGCCAGCCCGACAACGGCGCCAACCCCCGCCCCGACAACCGTTCCGGCTGGCTCGCGGGCGAGGCGCCGGCGACCCCGATCGAAGAGCTGATCGACCGCCAGGACGAGGCCAACTTCTGGGACCCCTCGACCCAGCTGCGGGTGATCAAGAAGACCAAGAAGCCCCCGCCGTATCCGCAAGCGGCATGACCGAGATAGCGGACTGGCTGGAGGAGCTCCGCGACCAGGGGCTCCACCGGCGGCTGCGACTCATCAGCGGACCGCAGGGCCCGCGCGTGCTGCTCGACGGGCGGCCGGTGCTGCTGCTCTGCTCGAACAACTACCTGGGCCTGGCCGACCACCCGCGGGTCCGCGGCGCCGCGGCCGAGGCGGCGATGCGCTGGGGCGCCAGCGCCGGCGCCTCACGGCTGATCTCCGGCAACATGCAGCCGCACCGCAGCCTCGAGGAGCGGCTCGCCGAGTTCAAGGGCTATGAGGCCGCGTTGCTGTTCGGCTCCGGCTACCTGGCGAACACGGGCACGATCGCGGCGCTCGCCGGGCGCGGCGAGGTCGTCTTCTCCGACGAGCTCAACCACGCCAGCATCGTCGATGGCTGCCGCCTCTCCCGCGCCGAGACCTTCGTCTACCGCCACGGTGACCTCGAGCACCTCGCCTGGGGACTACGCGAGGCCGGCGAGCGGGCCTCGCTGATCGTCACCGACGGCGTCTTCTCGATGGACGGCGACATCGCCCCGCTGGAGCAGCTGGCCGAGCTCTCCCGCCGCCACCGCTGCCGGCTGATGGTCGACGAGGCCCATGCCACCGGGGCGCTCGGCCCAGGCGGGCGCGGCTCGGTCGCCGCCGCCGGACTCGGCAACGAGGTCGACATCGTCGTCGGCACCCTGGGCAAGGCGCTCGGCTCCTACGGGGCCTACGTCTGCGGTAGCGGGGAGCTGGTCGAGTATCTCGTCAACACCGCCCGTCCCTTCATCTTCTCCACCGCACCGCCGCCGCCCGCGGCCGCCGCCGCGCTGGCGGCGCTGGAGTTGCTCGAGTCCCATCCCCACCGGGTCGAGCGCCTGCAGGCCAATGCGGAGACACTGCGCAGCGCGCTCGCCGGCGAGGGTCTCGCCGTGGGCGGCTCGTCGACCCAGATCGTCCCGGTGGAGATCGGCGACGCCGCGCCGACGATGGAGTTGACCGAACGGGTGCTCGAGCGCGGCGTCTTCGCCCAGGGAATTCGCCCGCCAACGGTGCCAGAGGGCTCCTCGCGACTGCGCTTCACGGCGATGGCAACCCACCGCAGCGGCGAGTTGGAACGGGCGGCGAAGCTGGTTGGCGCGGCGGCGCGGGAGCTGGGCATCGCCCCCGCCCGGCCCTCCGAGTCGCCGGCGCTCGCCGCCGCCTAGCGGCGATGCGCGGCGTCTTCGTCACCGGCACGGGGACCGAGGTCGGTAAGACCTACGCCGCCGCGATGGTCGCGCACAGCTTCGCCACCGAGGGTCAGAAGGTGAAGGTCTTCAAGCCCGCGCTGACCGGCCTCGACGAGCCGGACGAACCCGATCACGCGATCCTGCGCCGCGCCGCCCGCTCGGACCAGAGCGACGAGGAGATCGCTCCCTTCCGCTACGGCCCCCCGGTCTCGCCGCACCTCGCCGCGGCGATGGTGGGCGAGGAGATCGAGCGAGAGGCCCTGCTCGAGGCGGCCCGGGTTGCCCAGGAGGGGGCGGAGACCTTCATCTGCGAGGGGGTAGGGGGGCTGCTGACGCCGCTCAGCCTCGACTACCTGGTCAGGGACCTGATCGTCGACCTGGCGATGCCGGTGGCGATCGCCTCGCCGCCCGGCCTGGGCGCGATCAACCACACCCTGCTGACGATCGAGGCGGCGCGGTCCGCGGGGCTGCGGGTCACTAGCGTCATCCTCACGCCCTGGCCAGAGGATCCCGGCGAGATCGAGCTGTCCAACCGTGAGACGATCGCCGCCCTCGGCGACGTCGACGTCGCGACGCTCCCCTGGATCGATCCCGCCGACCCGGACGGCTGGCCCCGCGAGTGGGGGCTACTTGGCCCCCCGCGCAGCTAGCGCGGCGCCGGGCTGGACGTTCGCCTCCGCGCTCTCGACGCTCACCTTCTCGCGCTTGGCGCGGATCGCGATCGCGGCGATCGCGGCGCCGGCGAGGGCGACCGCGGCGGAGACCGTCATCGCGTGGCCGAGCGCGTCGACGAAGTCGCCCGGTGTCGCGGTCTCCGGATTGCCGACGGCGCCCTGGAAGATCGCACCGGTGACGGCAACGCCAAGGCTGCCGCCAACCATGCGAAACATTGAGAGCACGCCGGAGGCGATCCCGGCCTTTTCGACCGGCACCGCGTTCATCGCGGCGCTGGTCATTGGCGACATCGTCAGCGCGATGCCGATGCCGAGCAGCATGAAGCCGGGCAGCAGCTCGCCGTAGCTGGAGTCGACCTCGATGCCGCTGAAGCTGAACAGCGAAGCGGCGACGACGAGCAGCCCGCCGGCGATCAACCAGCGCGGGCCGATCCGGTCCGCCATGCGCCCAGCGAGGGGGGCGATGACGACGATCATCAGGGTTGAGGGCAGGAACCTGATCCCGGCCTCGAGCGCGGAGTAGCCGAGGATGTTCTGCATGTAGAGGGCGAGGAAGAAGAAGACGCCCAGCATCGCGAAGGAGACGATTAGCGCCACGACGACGGCACCGACGAAATTGCGGTCGGAGAAGAAGTGGAACTCAACCATCGGCACCTTGACCCGCAGCTCGATCGCGACGAAGGCGGCGAGTCCGGCGGCGGCGCCAACCAGCAGGGCGACGATCTCCGGCGAGCCCCAGCCCCAGGCGTTGCCCTCGACCAGGGCGAGGATCAGCGCGGTCAGAGCGCCGGTCAGGATCGCGACGCCCGCGTAGTCGACCTCGCGGCCGACCGTGGTGTCGCGCGACTCGCGCACCGCGAACAGCGCCGCAAGCACGGCTCCGATCGCGACCGGGATGTTGAGGTAGAAGATCGCCCGCCAGCTGACGTGCTCGGTGAGGAAACCGCCCATCACGGGGCCGACTGCCAGGGCCAGCGCCGAGACCCCGGCCCAGGTGCCCATCGCCTTGCCGCGCTCGTTCGGCGGGAAGGCGTCGGTGACGATCGAAAGCGTCGCCGGCATCATCAGCGCCGCGCCGACGCCCTGCACGACGCGGCTGATCACGAGCGAGGTCGTGTCGACAGCTAGGCCCGCGGTCGCCGAGGAGAGGGCGAAGATGACGACGCCGAAGATGAACATGCGGCGGCGACCGAAGATGTCCCCCAGCCGCCCACCGGTCGCCAGCAGCACCGCGAAGGAGAGCGTGTAGCCGTTGACGGTCCACTCCAGGGCCGAGAGCGAGGCACCAAGGTCGCGCTGGATCGAGGGCAGCGCCACGTTCACGACCGTGTTGTCGAGCATGATCATGAACAGGGCGAAGCACATCGCCCCGAGCGTCCACCACTTGCGGTTCTCATCGGTGATCAGGTGGCGGTAGCGGGTCAAGCCGGCCCCACCTCCTTGAGCAGCTCGTAGGCCTCAGCGATGTCCTCCCGGTCCATCAGCGCGTCGACCGCGGCGTCGAGCTTGCGTCGCTGGGCCGCGGTCAGGCTCGCGGCGAAAGCCTCCATGCCCGCCTGGCGGACGACCAGCATGGTGTCGACCAGCTGCTTGCCTCTGGCAGTGATCGCGACGCGACGCACGCGCCGGTCCTCTGCGTCCTCGACCCTGGTCGACAGCCGCTTCTTGACCAGGCCGTCGATCGCCCTGCTCATCGAGGGGACCGAGACGCCGAAGGTCTCAGCCAGGTCGCTCACCTGGCGCGGGGCGGTCGCCTCGCCGAGCCCGCCAAGCTCCAGCAGGACCTTGCACTGGGTCGCCGAGAGGCCGCTCTCCTCGATCACCCGAAGCATGTTTCCGCGGTCGTAGAGGAAGAGGTGTCGCAGCAGCGCACTCAGCCGCGCCGCCGTCTCCTGCTCAGCGGGGCTCGCTTCGGGTGTGGCCACCTCATCGACGATCGCGGCAATCTCGCTCGCTTGCATGCGAAATATATTTGCACTAGAGCAACTATTTCTCAAACGAAATAGTTGCTCATGTGAGCACTATCACAGAAGCGGGTGGTCCTCCCCACGATACGGGCCCGGCTTCGGCCGCGGCGCTCCTCCCGGGAAGGCGAGGCGCAGGATCGTCCGCTGCACCATCCCCAGCTGCTGGCCGAACGGGCCGCTGTTGTACGGCAACCCATAGCGCTCGCAGACCTGCTTGACCTGGGGGGCGATCTCCGCATAGCGGGTGCTCGGCAGGTCCGGGAAGAGGTGGTGCTCGACCTGGTAGCCGAGGTTGCCGCTGGCGACGTGGAACAGCGGGCCGCCCTCGATGTTCGCGGCCCCGGTCAGCTGGCGCACGTACCAACCGCCACGACTCTCGTCCTCGACCTCCTCGGGCCTGAAGGTGTGGGTCTGGTCGGGGAAGTGGCCGCAGAAGATGATCGCGTAGGCCCAGACGTTGCGGACGATGTTCGCGGTCGCGTTCGCCGATGCCGCTGCGCGGTAGGAGCGCCCGCCGCCACGAAGAGCTCCCTTCAGGGCCCCCGCCAGGCCACCGCGACGCCGCCTGCCGCCACTCCGAACCTCGAGACCGGCGTCCAGGGCTGCCATCGCCAAGCCACTCAGCAGCGGCCAGGCGATGTAGTCCTTGACGACCTGGCTCTTCGCCTTCTCGCGGATGCCGGCGAGCTCGCGCTTGATCTGCGCTTTCGACTTCTGGCCCTTGCGGATCGCCTCGAAGTCGAGGTCGTGGACCGCCACGCCCCACTCGAAGAACGCCGCCAGCAGGAGGTTGTAGAGCGGCTGGAGGAGATAGACGGGGTGCCATTTCTGCTGCGGGTCGATCCGCATGATCTCGTAGCCGAGGTCCTTGTCCTTGCCGAGGATGTTGGTGAAGGTGTGGTGGACGTAGTTGTGCGAGTGCTTCCACGCCTCCGCGGTCGAGGCGGTGTCCCAGTCCCAGGTCGAGGAGTTGATCTGGGGGTCGTTCATCCAGTCCCACTGACCGTGCAGGACGTTGTGGCCGATCTCCATGTTCTCGAGGATCTTCGCCATCGAGAGCGCAGCGGTGCCGGCGAGCTTGGCGGGGCGGTAGCGCGCACCGAGCAGCAGCACGCGCCCCATCACCGCCAGGCGGCGCTGCATCGCGATCATGCTCTCGATGTAGCGGCGGTCGCGTTCGCCGAGGTCGGCGAACGTCCGGTCGCGGATCTCATCGAGCTCACGGGCCAGCTCGTCGAGCTGCTCCGCCGAGAGGTGCGCGAGCGGGCTCACGACCTCGGCAGTCGTTGCGTTCATCGTTTCCCTTTCCTAGGTTTCAAAGCGCGATCTCGATCGGGCCCTCGGGGGCGTTGACGCAGGTGCGGACCATCTCCCCCTCGCTGCCGTGGACCTCACCGGTGCGCAGGTCGCGCACCTCGCCCTTGCAGAGCCGGCCGACGCAGGTGTGACAGATCCCCATGCGGCAGCCGAAGGGGAGCGTCGCGCCCGCGTCCTCGCCGCCGACAAGGATCGGCGTGCCGCCCTCGCAAGTGGCCTCGACGCCGCTTTTAGCGAACCGCACGCGGCCTCCCTCTCCCTCGCCGGCCTCGCCGCCGATCACCGGCTGGAAGCGCTCCATGTGGAGCAGCTCCCGATCGCCGTCGCGCTCCCAGCGCTCGCTCATCGCGTCGAGCATCTCCGCCGGGCCCGAGAGGAAGGTGTGGCGGTCGCGCCAGTCGGGGCAGAGCCGGTCGAGGTCCCCGGGCGCGAGCCTGCCCTGCTCGCCGGTAAGGCGCAGGTGCAGCTCGTAGCCATCCTGGGCCGCGGCGATCTTGCCCAGGAGGTCGGAGAAGATCACGCCGTCGGCGCCGCGCGCCGAGTGGAGGTGGACCGCGTCGCCCAGAGCATCGTCGCGGTGCAGGCTGCGCAGCATGCTCATGATCGGCGTGATCCCGCTGCCGGCGCTGATGAAGAGCAGCTTGTGGGGCAGCGGGCTCCGGCAGGACGAAGGTCCCTTCGACCCCGCCCAGCCGGACGACGTCGCCCGGCCTGGCAGCGGCGACCAGAAAGGGCGAGACCTTGCCGGACTCGACCAGCTTCGGGGTGATGCTGATGCACCCGTCCGGGCGCCCGGGCTCCGAGGTGAGCGAGTAGGCACGCCAGTGGTGTACCCCGTCGACGACGACTCCTATCCGCAGGTACTGCCCCGGCCGGTGCCCGGGCCACTCGAAGCCGGGACGGATCAGCACCGTGACCGCGTCGGGCGTCTCCCGGTCGATGCGCTCGATCCTTCCGCGCAGCTCGCGCGTCGACCAGAGCGGGTTGATCAGTTCGAGGTAGTCGTCCGGGAGCAGCGGCGTGAAGAGAGAGCGGACGGCGTGCAGCGCCCGGCGGCGCATCGCCGGGACCTTCGGGGGTGCTCCACTCTCGGCCATCGGATAAATGATTACAGCTATCGGTGTAGAGGTTTGTGCGAAGCCGCACGCTTCCTACCCGCTAGGCCCCAGCGTGAAGCCGCGTGGCTCGCGGTTGCCGCCGAAGCCGGGGCTAGGGTCGGTGGCGGTAATGTCGGTGGACCACGCGCAGCTCGATCAGGACCATCTCTGGCACCCGTTCACGCAGCAGCAGGGCTGGTGCGAGGAAGAGCCGCTGATGATCGAGCGCGGCGAAGGGACCGACCTGATCGCGACGGACGGGAGCCGCTACATCGACGGCGTCTCCTCGCTCTGGTGCAACGTCCACGGCCACCGCCACCCCGGCATCGACGCGGCCGTGCGCGAGCAGCTCGCCAGGGTCGCCCACTCGACCATGCTCGGCCTCGCTCACCCCGGCGCCACGGAGCTCGCCGCCCGCCTGGTCGAGATCGCGCCGCAGGGGCTCTCGCGCGTCTTCTACTCGGAGTCCGGCTCGACCGCGGTCGAGATCGCGCTGAAGATGGCCTTCCAGTACCAGCAGCAGCGCGGCGGCCAGCACACCCGCCGCACCTCCTTCGTCCACCTGCGCGACTCCTACCACGGCGACACGCTCGGGTCGGTCGCCGTCGGGGGGATCGAGCTCTTCCACTCCACTTACAGGCCGCTGCTCTTCGAGAACCACGCCGCCGAGCCCGGCGACGCCGCCGACCTCGAGCGGGTGCTCGCCGCCCACGAGGAGGAGATCGCCGCGGTGATCGTCGAGCCGCTGGTCCAGGGCGCCGCCGGGATGCTGATCCAGCCGCCGGGCTACCTGCGCGCCGTGCGCGAGCTCTGCGACCGCTTCGGCGTGCTCCTGATCTGCGACGAGGTGGCGACCGGTTTCGGCCGCACCGGAACGATGTTCGCCTGCGAGCAGGAAGGGATCTCCCCCGACCTGCTCTGCGTCGCCAAGGGGCTCACCGGCGGCTACCTGCCGCTGGCGGCGACGCTGGCGACCGAGCGCATCTACGAGGGCTTCCTCGGCGATCCCGAGGAGTTCCGCACCTTCTTCCACGGCCACACCTACACCGGCAACCCGCTTGCCTGCGCCGCCGCGATCGCCAGCCTCGACGCCTTCGAGCGGGAGCGGACCCTGGAGCGCCTCCAGCCCAAGATCGAGCTACTAGAGGAACTGCTGGCCGAGGTCGGGGCGATGCCCGAGGTTGCGGAGGTGCGCGGCTACGGCTTCATGGTCGGGATCGACCTCGGCGAGCACGACCCCGCGCTGCGTCTCGGGCACCGGGTGACGCTGGAGGCGCGCGAGCGCGGCGCGATCATCCGCCCACTTAGCGACGTCGTCGTCCTCATGCCCCCGCTCTCGATCTCCGAGCGCGATCTGCGCCGCCTGGTCGCGATCGCCGCCGACTCGATCCGCGCCGCCTGCGCCGCTGCCGGCAGAGGACGCGGAGATCTTGCCCAGGCCGCCTGACCCAAGACGCATGTGACGAAACCGCGCCTGGCTCGTAGTAAGGACATGAGCCAGGCTCTCGCCGCACCGGCCGCTGAGGCTCCCACCGCCGGGGAGCTCGCCTTCGAGCAGCTCTACCGCTCCAGCCGCGACGACGTCTACGCCTACGCCGCTGGCCTGCTGCGCGATCGCGCCGCCGCCGAGGACGTCACCGCCATCGCCTTCGAGCGCGCCTACCGCAAGCGATCGCGCTTCGACCCGAGCCGGGGAGAGCCCCGCGCCTGGCTCTTCGGGATCGCCCGCAACGCGGCGCTCGACGAGCTGCGCCGGCGCGGCAAGCAGGCGGAGTTGACCGCCGATCCCGTCGACGCCGCGAGCCTCGCCGACCCCCACCCGACCGAGCGCAGCGAGCTGCGACTCGCGCTGATGAGCGCCCTGGCGAAGCTCGAGGCGGGGGAGCGCGAGCTGGTCGCCCTCAAGTTCTTCGCCGGCCTCACCAACGCCGAGATCGCCCAGGTGGTCGGCATCACCGAGTCGAACGCCGGCACCAAGCTGCACCGAGTCGTCAACAAGTTGAGGGAGGCATGCGATGGACCCGCATAGGGACGACCTCGACCTCGCCGCCGAGCTGCGAGCGCTGCGCCCGGCGCCGCGACCCGAGTTCACACGGGAGCTCGACGCCCGCGCCACAGCGGGCTTCCCGCACGCCGACGGCCATCCCGCGACCGTGCTCCGCCGCATCGCGGAGCGCCTCCGCGCCACTCCCCCCCGCCGGTTGCTGGCCCCGGCCGGAGCCTTCGCGGTGACCGCGATCGTCGTCGCCACGGCCGTGGTGGCCACGTCCGAAGACAAGCCGACGCCGGAGACCCACTTCGCCGGAGGCCTCGACCCGGCAGTCACCCAACCCAGCGGTCGGTTGGAGTCCCAGCGGCAATATGAGGGCTCTTCCGGATCGGCTACCTCGAACGACTCTGCGGGGCCGGGGTCCCCAGGAGTCCAGTACTCGGACGTCCCGACGGTCGAGCGGGACATCGAACGCTCCGCCCAGATCGTCCTCGGCACCGACCCCGACCGGGTACGCGCCGACGCCGCCAAGGTCTTCGATGCCGTCCACGCGGTTGACGGCATCGTCCTGCGGTCCGCGATCCGCGACGGCTCCGCCGGCGAATCGGGCGCCGAGTTCGAGCTGCTGATCCCCAGCGGCAAGCTCGGCGATGCCCTGGCCGACTTCTCCGCGATCGCCGAGGTCCGCTCGCGGCGGGAGTCGACCCAGGACATAACCGCACCGACGATCGGCATCCGCGAGCGCCTCGAGGACTCGCAGGCCAGGATCGACGGCCTGCTCGCCCAGCTCAGCGAGGCGACGACCGAAGGCGAGCGCAGCGCGGTCGAAGCGGAGCTTCGAGCAGAGCGGCGGCGGGCGGCTTCCCTCCGCTCCCACCTCGCCTCCCTCAGCCGCCGCGCCAACCTCTCCCGCGTCTCGCTGCGGATCGAGACGGGAGCCGTCGCGACCGGCGAGGACGACAGCGGCGACTGGGGAGTCGGCGACGGGCTCAACGACGCCACCCGCCTTCTCGAGATCGCAGCCGGCGTCACGATCATCGGCCTGGCCGCTCTCACGCCTCTTGCCCTGCTCGCCCTCTTGGCCTGGCTCGCCCACCGCACCTGGGTCCGTGCCGGCCGCAGGTGAGCACTTAGCCAAGCGGGATAGCGCCACCACGCGAGATACGCTGGCTCGCGTGACCGAGCGGCACCGTGGACCGGCAGAGGCTCCCAATCTGGGAACACCGGCCGTGCCGCGACCGTCCGCTTCGGTGGTGCTCCTGCGCCGCGGGGGCAAGCACGCCGACCGGGCGCTCGAGGTGCTGCTGATGAAGCGGACCGAGAAGGCGAAGTTCATGCCCGGTGTGTGGGTCTTCCCCGGCGGCGCGGTCGATCCCGAGGACGGCGAGGACGAGGCCGGCCACCGGGCCTGCGCGGTGCGCGAGCTGGCCGAGGAGGCCGGCATCGAGCTGCCCGCCGACGAGGAGCTGGTGCTGTTCTCGCGCTGGATCACCCCAGAGGTGATCTCGCGGCGCTTCGACGCCTGGTTCTTCCTCGCGCTTGCCCCCGCCCACACCCCGCCGAAGCCGGACGGGGTCGAGACGACCGAGGCGCGCTGGTTCGAGCCCCAAGCGGCGCTGCAGGCGCAGGAAGCCGGCGAGCTGGTCCTCGCCTTTCCGACGATCAGCCAGCTGCAGGAGCTGACGCCGTTCGCCACCTCGCAGGAGGCGATCGAGGCCTACCGCGGGCGCGAGGTCGAGCCGATCCTGCCCAAGGTGATCGGCACCCGCGAGGACCACCGGGTCGTCCTCCCCGGCGACCCCGACTACCCGGTCTAGCTGCCGGGGAAAGCCTCCAGCCCCGCGTGCCAGGGGCCGGGCGGGTAGGTGTTGATGCCGCTCTCGTCCATCTCCGCCTGCAGCCGCTTGAACAGCTGGCCGGCGTTGCGCAGCGCCTCCTCCAGCTCCGCCTCGCTGCGCTCTCGCAGGCGCCAGAGGAACCAGAGCTGGCGGTCGTTGACACCGAAGTCGATCTCGCCGGTCATCGTCGTCGTCCACTCGAGGAAGCCGGGGCCGAACAGCTCACGCAGCGCCACCGGGTCGTACTCGCGCGGGACCGTTGCGATGAAGCGCCGGTTGAACTCGATCGACTCGAACTCGACCTTGCGGGCGAAGCGCTGTGTGATCACCTCGTGGCCCTCGATCGACTCGACGTTGAAAGCCGGCGCCACCCTGGCGAGGTCGGGCATGTGGGCCTTGGCGAGGATCGCGGTCGGCAGCACCGCCTTGTTGAGAAAGCCGCCGGCCTCCTTCTCGTCGGCGTCGCAGGATGACCCCCAGAAGCCCTCGGCGAGCTGCCCGGTGAGCCGGTTGGACCCGCCCACGCAAAGAGCCACCGGGCCGTCCTTGGAATTGATCCCACCGACCGGCTCGTAGCGGAGGTCGTGGCGTTCGCCGTACCCGCTGACGATCGCGGCCCACTGCTGCGCTTCCTGCTTGGCCCCCATCGCCCGATCCTATGCAGTTGGCCGGCGAGCCAAGTAGGATTGCCCCAATGACCTGGGTCATCATCGCGGTGGTAGCGATCGTCGTTATCGCGGTCCTCTACTTCATCGCCAAGCGCAACTCGATCATCGCCGCCCGCAACCGGGTCGACGAGTCCTGGAGCGGGATCGACGTGCAGCTGAAGCGCCGCCACGACCTCGTCCCCAACCTGGTCGAGACGGTCAAGGGCTACGCCGAGCACGAGAGTCAGACGTTCGAGCGGACGACCCAGGCGCGAGCCGAGGCGATGGCTGCTTCGAGTGTCGAGGACACCGCCAAGGCCGAGCAGAAGCTGACTCAGGCGCTGGCGGACGTGAAAGCGGTCGCCGAGAACTACCCGACGCTGCGCGCCACCGAGAACTTCCAGCAGCTCAGCCGCGAACTCTCCCAGCTCGAGGATGAGATCCAGGCCTCGCGCCGGATCTACAACTCCAACGTGCAGGCCTACAACACCGACATCGAACAGTTCCCGGGGTCGATCATCGCCAACCAGGGGAATTTCAAAGCACGTGAGTTCTTCGAGATCGAAGATGCCTCGCAGCGCGAGCCGGTGGCGGTCAACTTCAGCAAAGACTGAGCGGTCTTCTCAGAGATGACCGCCGCCACCGAAACGAAACTCTGGATCTGCGAGAGCTGCGGGTTCATCTATGACCCCGCAGAGGGCGATCCGGACGGCGGGATCCCGCCCGGAACGGCCTTCGAGGACATCCCCAAAGACTGGTTCTGCCCCGTCTGCGGCGCCCGGACCAGCGACTTCAGGCCGCTCGAGCCGGGAGAGGCTTGACCCACGACTACGACTGGCTCGTAGTCGGGTCAGGCTTCGGCGGGTCAGTCTCGGCGCTGCGGCTCGCCGAAAAGGGCTACTCGGTCGCCGTGCTCGAGTGCGGCAGCCGCTTCCGCGACGAGGACTTCGCCGAGTCGAACCTGCGCCACCCCCGCCGCTACTTCTGGATGCCGCGCCTGGGGATGCGGGGAGTGCTGCGGATGACCTTCTTCAAGGACGTCTTCATCGTCTCCGGCAGCGGCGTCGGCGGCGGCAGTCTCGGCTACGCCAACACCCTCTACCGTGCCCGCCCCGCCTTCTTCCGCGACCCACAGTGGTCCGAGCTGGGCAACTGGGAGACCGACCTCGCTCCCCACTACAGCACCGCTGAGCGGATGCTGGGTGTCGTCCAGTACGAGGGCATGGGTCCGGCCGACAAGCTGCTGCAGGAATACGGCGAGGAGATCGGCGTCGGCGACACCTTCACCAACACCCAGGTCGGCGTCTTCTTCGACCAGCCCGGGGTCGAGGTGCCCGATCCCTTCTTCGAAGGCGAGGGACCGAGCCGCACCGGCTGCATGCGCTGCGGCAGCTGCATGGTCGGCTGCCGCCACGGAGCCAAGAACACGCTGATGAAGAACTACCTCTGGTTCGCCGAGAAGCTCGGGGTCGAGATCGTGCCCGAGCGCCAGGTGACCGAGATCCGCCCGCTCGGCGCCGCCGACGGCTCGGGTGGCTACGCGATCAGCAGTGAGCGCTCCGGTTCCTGGCTGCGCAAGCAGCGGCGAACGCTGACCGCGAAGGGCGTGATCGTCGCCGCCGGCGCCCTCGGCACCAACAACCTGCTCGCCAACTGTCGCCACAGCGGCGCCCTGCCGCGGGTCTCTGGGCGGCTCGGCGACCTCGTCCGCACCAACTCGGAGTCGATCCAGGCGGTCACCGCTCCCGACGACGAGCGTGACTTCAGCCGCTCGGTGGCTATTACCTCCAGTATCTACCCCGACCCCGACACCCACATCGAGGTCGTTACCTACGGCCAGGGCGGCGACGCGATGGCCAGCACCTTCACCGCGATGACCGGGCCGGGGACGAAACTGACGCGGCCGATGAAGTGGCTGGCGGCGATCTTGCGCCACCCGCTGCGCACCGCGCGGATGCTGATCCCGCACCGTTGGTCGCAACGCACCGTGATCCTGCTGGTGATGCAGACGGTCGACGCCGCGATGCACTTTCGCCCGAAGCGGAAGCTGTTCGGCAGCGGCGTGCGCCTGACGACCGAACAGGATCCCGGGAGGCCCAACCCGACCTACATTCCAGCCGCCGAGCAGGTGGCGCGCTGGTTCGAGAAGCGCACCGGCGGCGTTGCCCAGAGCGCGGTTACGGAGTCGGTTCGCAACATCCCCTCGACCGCCCACATCCTTGGCGGCGCCGTGGTCGGCGCCAACCCCGACACCGGCGTCGTCGACGCCGGCAACCGCGTCTTCGGCTACGAGAACCTGCTGGTCTGCGACGGGGCGGCGATACCGGCCAACCCCGGCGTCAACCCGAGCCTGACGATCACCGCCAAGGCCGAGCACGCGATGAGCCTGATCCCTCCCAAGGAGGGCGCCGAGCCGCGCCACCTGCCGGAGGCGGCGCGGCCGGCGACGCCAGTCGCCTCTTAGCGCTCAGCTCGCCTCGGCGAGGCGCTGGGCGACGTAGTCCCAGTTGACGACGTTCCAGAAGGCGTCGATGTAGTCGGGGCGCTTGTTCTGGTACTTGAGGTAGTAGGCGTGCTCCCAGACGTCGCAGCCGAGCAGCGGCACGCTGCCGTCGGAGAGGGGCGAGTCCTGGTTCGGGGTCGAGATGACCGCGAGTCCGGAGCTGTCCTTGATCAGCCAGGCCCAGCCGGAGCCGAAGCGGGTCAGGCCGGCTTTCTTGAACTCGTCCTTGAAGGAGTCGAAGGAGTCGAAGGTCTCGCCGATCGCGGCCCCAAGGTCACCGCCGGGCTCGCCGCCGCCGTCCGGGCTGAGCATCTGCCAGAACAGCGTGTGGTTGTAGTGGCCACCGGCGTTGTTGCGGACCGGGGTCTGCTTGTCGCCGGGCAGGCTGGAGAGGTTGCGCAGCACGTCCTCGACGTCGCGGTCGGCCCACTCGGTTCCCTCCAAGGCTTCGTTCGCTTTGTCGACGTAGGTCTGGTGGTGCTTGTCGTGGTGGACGCGCATCGTCGCCTCGTCGATGTGGGGCTCGAGCGCGTCGTATGCATAGGGAAGGTCGGGAACCGAGAAAGCCATCGGGGGTCTCCTCCTGGGTTGGACTGGGCTGATCGAATCGAGTTGGAGCCTAGCGCTAGAGCGCCGTCGGCCCGCTGGCCGTCACTCGGCGATGATGGCGCGCGGAACCGTGTCGGGGTCGCCCCCGGTCCAGGCGTTGAAGCGGTACCAGGACGGCTTCGCCTCCCGCCCGCTGGTGAGCAGCCCCGCCGAGTCGCAGAACTGGCAGGTACCGCCCTCGTCGGACCAGGAGAACCACCAGACCCCGCCGATGCGCCAGCGCTTGCGCTGCCTGACCAGCATCGAGAAAGCGCGGTCGAGTTCGCGCGCTTGACCGTCGAGCCCGCGCTCCCAGCGCGACTCGAAGCTGTCCGAGCCCCAGCCCATCTCGGTCACGTAGAGCGGAGTGGCGTCATCGCCGTACATACGCATGATGCGACGCAGGTTGATGATCTGCGACCGCATCGCGCCGGCGTCGGCCACGTAGGGGTGCAGGGCGATGCCGTCGAAGAAGCGCTTCAGCGGCTGCGCCCGGTAGAAGCGCGCGAGGTAGTCCCCCGAGGCTACGTTCGGCGGAATCTGCAGCGGCCGGCCGAACAGGCCTCCGACGATGACCTTGGCGCCGGGGTCCGCTCGGTGGAGCACTCGTCCGGTGAGCCGGATCAGGCGCGCGAAGCGCTCCGGGTTGGGCCGGTGCGCAAAGGTGACGATGTTCTGCTCGTTCCAGATCTCCCAGCGCCGGATCGGCTGGCGAATCAGCTCGGGGTTCTCTTCCCAGAATTCGCCTTCAGGCCCGTAGCGCCCGACCGCCTCGCGCAGGAAGGAGGCCCAGGCCTGGCGCTGCCAGGCGCTTTCGACAGGCTCCGAGCTCAGGTGGGCGGCGACCCAACCGGGCGAGCCCCAGAGGAAGGGGAAGACGCGTAGCTCGTGCTCTGCCGCGAGGCGGACGGCGCGATCGAACCCCGACCAGTCGGGCTCGTTCACGAGCGGGACGCCGGGCTGGATCTGCGCCCAGACCAGGGGCAGCCGCACGTTGTCGATCTCGGCCAGCTCCATCAGACGGTAGTCCGCCTCCTCTGCCGCGTTCTGCGGCGAGATGCCAATGAAGTTCCACGGCGCCTGGACCGCCCCGGCCGAGGCCGGCATCGCCAGCGCGATCAGCGCGGCGCAGATGAGCAAGAGCTTTCGCGTCATGGCCTTCAAGGAACCTCCCCGCCCGCCAAAGTAGCGGCGGGTGCGCGCGAGCGCGCACCAAGCCGCATGCAATCGGGGCGCCCGGATTTGAACCGGGGACCTCACCGACCCGAACGGTGCGCGCTACCAGGCTGCGCCACGCCCCGAGAGGGCGCGATTATCCCAGACGAGAGCCGCGGCTATCGCGCGCCCTCACTCGACTTCGGCGATCGCGCGTTCGATTCGGGCCAGACTCGGCCCATCTTGGAGCGTGCGGGTGCCGCCCGGGCCGTTGACGATCATCGCGCCTCCGGCGCGGATCCCGAGCTCGTCGCCCAGCTCCGCATAGTCTTCAAGCCGCTCGGCAATCGGCCCGCCCGCTCCCCCTTCGCGGTCGAGGGTCTCCTTCCACTCCGTCACCTCGAGTTCGCCGACGGACCCGGCCAGCGAGGCCATGAACTCTTCGTCGATCCCAAGCCGCTCGGCCTCGTCCTGGTTGCGGAAGAAGAGGTAGGTGTACTGCCAGCCGTAGCCGTGGCGCGCCGCCGCTTCGGCGCCGAAGAAGCCGAGCTCGAGCGCGTTGCGGGCGGCTGAGTAATGGCGCATCAGGAGTTGCACGTCGCCTGGCCGCACATAGCCTTCGACCAAGGAAGGGATCGCCGCCAGAAAGGCGGCGCGGCAACTCGAGCACTGCACGTCGTTGAAGACCTGGATCGAGACCGGCGCGTCATCGGAGCCGACCCGGTCTTCCTCCTGGGGCACGCCGCCGAAGAGACCCTGCACGTCGGCGATGCCCGCGACCCGGACCACGCTGGAATCGGCCTCGCGGGTGGAGAGGGCGATGATTGCGTAGCCAAGCGCAGCGACGGCCAAGGCGAGGCCGAGGATGACCCAGATGCGGCCGCGGCGAGGCGCGGCGTCGACGGCTAGCTCGGACACGCAGGCATTATCGCGACCCAGCTCACCGGTCTCCGCAAGATGCGATGTGGCGATTGACACGTCCGCCGATCCGGGTAAATATCTGACTACCCGATTTCGACTACCCCCGGGAGGTCGCATGGCCAATCACTTCACCCCCTCCGAGCTTGCCGCCGAGCTGCACATGAAGCGGGAGGAGGTGATCGGCAAGTGCATGGAGATGGGCGTCCCCATCTTCCATGGGCGCATCGACAGGTTCCTCTTCGAGTCCTCGCTGCGCAGCCTGCCGAAGAACCCCCGACGACGTACCCAAGCCGCGTAGTCAGCAACTAGACTTCCCCTCCGCATGGGGAGGGGGACCAACTCCAAGACGCTCGCCGACCTGCTGCCGCGCGCAGCGGAGATCTACGGCGCCGCACAGGCCGTCCGCTACAAGGAGGACGGCGCCTGGCTCAGCCGCAGTTTCGACCAGGTTCTGGAGACGGTCCGCTCGCTCTCGCTGGGCCTGATCGACCTCGGGGTCGAGAAGGGCGACAAGGTCTCGATCCTCGCCAACACGCGGCCGGAGTGGACCTATTTCGACTTCGCGGCACTGGCGGCGGGCGCGGTCGTCGTCCCGATCTACCAGACCAACTCCCCCGAGGAGTGCCAGTACGTGCTGGAGAACTCCGACGCCAAGATCGTCGTCGTCGAGGATGACGAGCAGATGGAGAAGGTGCGTGCGGTACGCGACCGCCTGCCGCTGCTGGAGCACGTCGTGCGGATGACCGGCACCAGCGACGACGCAATCTCGATTGAGGACCTGGCGAAGCGTGGCACCAGTCGCGACGCGGCTGAGTGGGAGGTGCGCTGGAGCTCGGTTACCCCCACCGACGTCTGCACCTTCATCTACACGTCGGGCACGACCGGCCCGCCGAAGGGCTGCGTCATCACACACGGCAACTACCGGGCGATGCTCGACATGGTCAACGAGAGCAGCGTCATCGAAGACGAAGATGTCACCTACCTCTACCTGCCCCTCGCCCACTCCTTCGCCCTGCTGATCCAGCTCGGCAGCTTCGACCTTGGCGCGACGCTCGCCTACTGGGAGCGCGACCCGCTGAAGATCATGCCCAACCTGGCCGAGCTGAAACCGACCTACTTTCCCTCGGTGCCGCGCATCTTCGAGAAGATCTACACCGCCGCGACCAGCGGAATCGAAAAAGCGGGCGGCCTGAAGAAGGTCATCTTCAACTGGGCGATCGGCGTCGGTAAGCGGATGCGCGCGGCCGAGCGCAGCGGCCGCCAACCGGGCTTCCTGCTGCGCAAGCAGTACGCCTTCGCCGACAAGCAGGTGCTCTCCAAGATCCGTGGCCTCTTCGGCGGCAACCTGCGCCTCGCGGTCTCCGGCGCGGCCCCGATCAGCCCGGAGATCCTCAGCTTCTTCGACGCTGCCGGGGTCCTCGTGCTCGAGGGCTGGGGGATGACCGAGACCTCAACCGCGGCGACAATATCTTCCCCCGATGACTTCAAGATCGGCACGATCGGCAAACCGTTCCCCGGCTGCGAGGTCAAGATCGCCGAGGACGGCGAGATCCTGGTCAAGGGACCGAACATCTTCCAGGGCTATTACAAGAACGAGGAGGCCACCCGGGAGACGATCGTCGACGGCTGGCTGCACACCGGCGACATCGGCGAGATGGACTCGGAAGGCTTCATCAAGATCACCGGCCGCAAGAAGGACATCATCATCACCGCGGGCGGCAAGAACATCACGCCCGCCAACCTCGAGAACGAGATCAAGCAGCACCCGCTCGTTTCCCAGTGCGTGGTCGTCGGCGACCGCCGGCCCTACCTAGTCGCGCTGGTCACGCTCGACCCCGAAGAGGTCGTCGCCTACGCCAAGGAGCAGGGCCTGTCCGAGGACGTCGAGCAGCTCGCTGCCAACGGCGAGATCCGCAAAGCCGTCGAAGACCATGTGGCGACGATCAACGAGAAGTTCGCCCGGGTCGAGCAGGTTAAGAAGATCGCGATCCTGCCCCGCGACCTCTCCCAGGAAGCCGGCGAGCTGACGCCCACGCTGAAGGTGAAGCGCGCAGTCGTCGCCTCCAAGCACGAGCCGGAGATCGAGCAGCTCTACGCGAGCTGAGCGGCTGCAAGGCGACGCGAAGTTGCCCCGCTGAAATTGATGGCGCACGCGCTTCGCGCTTAGCGCCGGAGGTCGAGTGCGGCTAACGCCGCACCTCCATCAGATTGCATATCGCCGCCTTCGGCGACATTTCAGCGGGGCAACTTCGCGTCGCCTTCGAGCCCACAGCTCTACGCTCGAAGCTGAGTAGAGACCAGCTCGACGAGCTGCACGACTCGCACAGACAGCCGGCGACTCCTCCTGGGAATGTGGCCGCTAGGCCGCGATATGCAATCTGAAGATTGCGCGGCGTCAGCCGCGCTCCAAATTCGTCGCTAAGCGCGAAGCGCGTGCGACATTAATTCCCGGGAGGAGTCGCCGGCTGTCTGTGCCGGTGGGCGCTAGGAGGCCTCGCCCGACTGGCGGAGCAGGGTCGAGGTCGTCTGCTCCAGCACGCGCTTCCACGCGGATGTCTGCCCGGGCTCCTCTTCGGCGGCCCGCTCGACCACGCGGCGGACGCGGCGCTCGGAGATCTCTAGGCCGTGGCGCTCGGCGATTTCCTTGTAGCGGTCGTATTCCTGGGCCAGAGCGGCGGTGACTGACTCGAAGCCGTGGCGCGCGATCCGCAAACGTCGCGAATAGTCCATGATCGGCGTGCCGAACATCAGCTCGTCGTTGGGATCGGGCTCGACCAAGATGATGTCGACGCCGGGATAGCGCTCTTCCCACTGCTCGACCGCCTGGTGCAGGCGGGCGTGGGCGATCAAGCGGAAGGTTTGGTTGGCGATCGCCGGCAGCCCCATGTCGGAGACGCGTCGCACGCGGTTGCCGAAGACGGTCGGGATCGTTTTCTCGAAGTCGTTGACGAAGGGGACCAGCGGGTTGACGACGATGATGAATTTGGCGCCCTTCTCGACCGCGATGTCGACGTTGGTGGTCGAGCGCACGCCCCCGTCGATCAACTGACGACCCTTGAGGTCGACCGGCTTGTAGACGAGCGGCAGCGTGGTCGAGCACTGGACCGCCTTCGAGATCGGCACGTCATTCCAGCCGTCCTCGCCGAAAACGATCCGCTCGCAGGTGTCGAGGTCGGTGGCGGTCAGGTAGAGCTCTTTGTCGAGTAGCCGGAAGTCGTTGACTCCCCCAACCTCGGAGAGAGAGCGCTCGATGTAGTCGGCGATCCCGTTGCCCGAGTAGAAGCCGGTCGGCAGCGCCTCGGCGAGGCCGACCCCGATATCCATCGCCGAGAACTCCCCCATCCGCACCAGGTTTGCCACCAGCTCCGCGGTGCGGACCGGCAGCATCGCTGCCTTCTGCAGGAAACCGAGGTAGTTGGGCTTAAGCACCTTGCCGAGGTCGAGGTCCTCGAGATCGGAGTCGACCTGCTCGTTGATCACCTGCATCATCTCGTCGGGCGTGATGCCGTTGGCCAGCATCCCGGCGACGAAGGAGCCGGCGCTGGTGCCGACATAGACGTCGAAGTTGTTGACGGTGCTGTTGACCGCGAGCAGGTCGAGGGCGCGCAGGGCGCCGATCTCGTAGACGCCGCCGGTGAAGCCACCGCCGCCAAGGACGAGGGCGGTCTTCGAGGGGCGTTTGCGGCCACGGCCGCGTTTACGGCGAGAACTTCGTTCGAGGTCCACAACTTTGCCCATAAAACGTGATTATCTCAGGGAGATGGGACGCGCGCTTGGGGTTCTCTCGATCATCGCCGCCGTTCTCGTGCTTTCGCCGGCGACGGCCACGGCCGACACCTGCGGCACGCTGAAGTCGCGGCTCGTGCGTGGCGGCGGGTCCGCCAGCGGGCTCGTGGTCATGAACGGGGAAAGCGGGGAGGTCATCTGTCGCAGGGCGGCCAGTACCCGGCGACCGCTGGCTTCGAACATGAAGATGTTTACGACGGCGACAGCGCTTGCCCGCTTCGGGCCCCAGGCGCGGATCACTACCAAAGTGGTGAGCGACGGCTTCTTCGAACTGAACGGCGTCCTGCGCGGCAACCTCTACCTGCAGGGAGGCGGTGACCCAGCGCTGGGCGCACCTGCTTTCTACGGGCGCTTCCTCGGCGGTCTTGGCACCAACCTCTTCGCCCTCAAGGCACAGCTGCGGGGGGCGGGCGTGCGCTCTGTGACAGGGCACCTCTACGGCGACGACTCGGTCTTCGACCGTCTGCGCGGGGTGGCCGACTCCGGCTACGCGACGAGTCCCTACATTGGCCCGCTTTCGGGGCTGTCATTCAACTCCGGCTACAGCAGCTCCCGTGGCAACAGCTTCGCCTCCGACCCGGCCCAGGTCGCCGTGCGCAAGTTCGCCCGCGCGCTGCGCGGTGCCGGCATTCAGCTGTCGCCTGGGGTGGCGCTACGGACGGCGCCCGAAGACGCACAGACGCTCGCGGTGGTCCGCTCCCCCAACATCTCGCAGCTCGCCGACGCGACCAACGTGTCTTCCAACAACTTCTACGCGGAGATGCTGCTGAAGCTGGTCGGCGCCCACTTTGGCGGTGCCGGGACCACCAACGCTGGCGCGGCGGTAGTCGAGCGCTTCGCCCGCGAGCACGGCGTCAGCCTCCGTGCCGTCGATGGCTCCGGCCTGACCCGTTCGAACAGTGCCTCGCCCTCGGCGGTCGTCCGCTTCCTGCAGTCGGTGCGGGGCGAGGAAATCGGCGACGACTTCATCCAGTCGCTAGCCCTGACCGGCGCCGAGGGCACCGTCGCCTCGCGCACCGACGGCAGCGCCGCCGCCGGCCGCTGCCGGGTCAAGACCGGCACCCTGACCGGGGTCAGCAACCTCTCCGGCTACTGCTTCAACCGCAGCGGCAAAGTGATGATCTTTTCGATCCTGATGGGCAGCGTCAGCGACCTCAGCCGCGCCCACCTGGAACAGGACCGCATCGCCGCCGCGATCGCCAGCTACTGAGCGCTTTTCTTCTCGCGACGTTTCGCTCGCTCGTCGAGCGCGTGGAAGACGACGAAGACCGCAAAGAATCCAGTAAGCCCAACAGCCTGCATTGCCGAGTCGCTGGAGCTATCGAAGACGAGCGCCCCCGCAAACATGATCGCCATTCCCGCCGCCAGCGCGATGATCACATGCCGTGGACTACCCATGATCCTGAGTTGTACGCAGACAAATCATTTCAGAGAACATATCGCAGGAGGACATCGAGGATCGCAATCGAGGCTCCAGCCAACCCCCCGATATAGCCGTCCGTGAGAGCCCTGTCTCCAATGGCCCGTTTCGACCAACCCGCGATCAGTCCGAAAGCGCCCATGGCGACGCTCCCAAGGACGACACCGGCCCCAACTGCGGTCGCAATGGACTCAGCGGCCGACGTGATTGGACCGATCTGCGCGAGCGCCATTCCCAGACACTGGCGAATCAGGAATCACGCGTGGCGCGACAGATGCGCCAGGAGTGAAATTTATTCGTGCTGGATGTCGGTCATCCCTAAAGCAGGGCACTGAGGGTAGCTTCGTCGAGAATCTCGACGCCCAGCTCCTCGGCCTTGGCGAGCTTCGAGCCGGGGCTCTCGCCGGCGACGACGTAGTCGGTCTTTTTCGAGACCGAGTTGGTGACCTTGCCGCCGGCTGCCTTGATCGCCGCCGCCGCCTCGTCGCGGGTCATCTCCGGCAAGGTGCCGGTGAGGACTAGCGTCTTGCCCTCCAGCGGCCCTCCCGTCGCCCGCCGTTCGGAGGCGTCCTGCTCCAACCGCAGCCCCTTCTCGCGCAGCTTGCCGACCAGCTCCCAGGTGCGCTCGTCCGCCAGCGACTCGGCGATCTGCACGGCCATGATCGGGCCGACGCCCTCGACCTCCTCGATTTGCTCCGGGTCGGCAGTGTGGAGCTCGTCGATCGAGCCGAAGTAGTCGGCAAGCGCCTCCGCGGTGACGTAGCCGACCCCCGGCAGGCCGAGCGCGTAGAGGACCGTTTTGAAAGGCCGGCCGCGGGAGAGCTCGATCGCCGCCATCAGGTTGCGGGCCGAGAGCTCGCCGAACCCCTCCAGCTCCGCCAGCTGCTCCTCCTTCAGCTCGTAGATGTCGGCGACGTCAGCGATCAGCCCCTCGCGCAGGAAGCGCATCGCCTGCTTCTCCCCCAGGCCGTCGATGTCCATCGCCCCCTTGCTGACGAAGTGCTTGACGTGCTGGAAAGACTGGCCCGGGCAGCCGGCCCGGTTGGGGCAGATCGAGAAGACAGCGTCCTCGAGCTTCTCGACGGGAGTGCCGCAGGCCGGACATTTCTTCGGCGGCTTGACCCGGCGCGCCCCTTTTGGCCGGCGCTGGGTCAGCGGCGAGACCACCTGGGGAATGACGTCGCCGGCCCGCATCACGACCACCTCGTCGCCGACACGCACGTCCTTGCGAGCCAAGTCCTCCTCGTTGTGCAGGGTGGCCGTGGAGACAGTGACGCCGCCGACGTGGACCGGCTCCAGCATCGCGAAGGGGACCAGGTGGCCGGTGCGACCGACGTTCCAGACCACGTCGCGCAGGGTCGTCGTCGCCGTGGTCGGAGGGAACTTCCAGGCGATCGCCCAGCGCGGCTCGCGGCCGACCACGCCCAGCTCTCGCCACAACGCCCGCTCGTCGATCTTGACGACGACGCCGTCGATCTCGTAGTCGAGCTCCTCACGGCGCTCCTCCCACCAGCGGCAGCGTTTCACCGTCGAGTCGATCCCCTCGTGGTGGGCGATGTCGGGGTTGACCTTGAAGCCGCGCTCGCGCAGCCACTCGAGCTCCTCGCTGTGCGTCTCTGGATCGAGGCCGCGGGTGGCGCCGATGCCGTAGCACCAGATCGAGAGCGGCCGTTCGGCGGCCAGCGCCGGGTCGAGCTGGCGGATCGAGCCGGCGGCCGAGTTGCGCGGGTTGGCGAAGGTCGGCTCGCCGGCTGCGGCGCGGCGCTCGTTGAGCGCTTTGAAGTCGGCAATCGGCAGGTAGACCTCGCCCCGCACCTCGACCAGCGGCGGCGCCTCACCGATCCGCAGCGGGATCGCCCCGATCGTGCGCAGGTTGCGGGTCACGTCCTCGCCGATCCGGCCGTCGCCGCGGGTGGCGCCGCGGGTCAGCACCCCGTCCTCGTAGGTGAGCGAGATCGCCAAGCCATCGATCTTCGGCTCAGTCGTGTAGCTGAACTCGGCGGCGCTGATGTCGAGCCGTTTCAGGTGGTTGCGGATCCGCGTCTCCCAGGCGCGCAGCTCCTCCTCGTTGCGGGCGTTGGCGAGCGAGAGCATCGGTTCGGCGTGCTCGACCCGCTCGAAGCGATCGAGCGGCGGCGCTCCCACCCGCTGCGTTGGCGAGTCCGGCGTGCGCAGCTCCGGGTGATCGGCCTCTATAGCCCGCAGCTCGTCGAGCAGAGCGTCGTACTCGTCGTCGCCGACCTCCGGGTCGTCGAGGACGTAGTAGAGGCGGTTGTGGTGCTCCAGCAGACGCCGCAGCTCCGCGGCGCGATCCTTGGGGTCGGCCGCGGTCACACCGAGGAGGGGGTGCAGGCCGTCAGCATCTCGGCGAACTCCCAGCCCCGCAGCCGCTCCAGCCCGCCGTGGTCGGTGAGGTCGAAGTGGATCGGGGTGACCGCAATGCGGCCCTGGGCGACCGCGAAGAGGTCGGTTCCCTCAATCTCCTCGTAGCCTGGTTTCCAGCCGTAGATCTCGTAGCGGCGGCGGCTGTCGGACTCCTCGCCGACCAGCTTCAGCTCGTCGTTGTAGATCCGCTTGCCCAGTTTCGTCACCTCGACCCCGGTTGGCTCGCCGGCGGGGCAGTTGACGTTGATCAGCGTCGCAGGGGGCATCGGCTCTTTGGCGAGGCAACGGACCAGTTGGGCGGCGAAGGGGGCCGCGACGCCGAAGTCGAACTTGCCGCTGACGTAGCCCATGCCCCCGCCGGAGGACTGCTGGGAGACCGCCACCGCTGGGATCCCGAGCACGATCCCCTCGAAAGCGGCGGCGACCGTGCCCGAGTAGGTGATGTCGTCGCCGAGGTTGGCGCCGTGGTTGATTCCGGAGACGATCAGGTCAGGCCGCCCGCCGACCAGTCCCAGCTCGGCGAAGCGGACGCAGTCGACCGGGGTGCCGTCGGTCGCGTAGCCGACGTCGCCGTCGCCGAACTCGACCTCCTCGACCGTGAGCGGCGAGCGGGTCGTGATGCTGCGCGCGGTGGCGCTGCGGTTGGAGTCCGGCGCGATCACCTCGACCTCGACGCCGTCGATCTCGCGTATGGCGCGACGGGCGGCCTGTAGGCCGGGGGCAGAGATGCCGTCGTCGTTGGTCAGCAGGACTCGCATGTAAGCGATTCTAGGCGCCGGGGCGGGCATCCTCGCCCGGACAAGTGCAGCGCTAATTAGCGCTGCACTTTGAGTATCCGCCCGTTCGAGGATGCCCGCCCCGGCGCCCCGGACCGCTGCATACTGCGCACGTGACAACTGTGCGACTGGAGCTGGAGTACGACGGAGGCGGATTCCGGGGCTGGGCCGCTCAGCCTGGGCTGCGGACCGTGCAGGGGGAGCTGGAGGCGGCGCTGGAGACGGTGTTGCGCGCATCCGCGCAGCTGACCGTCGCCGGGAGGACCGATACAGGCGTGCATGCGCTGGGGCAGGTGGCTAGCTTCGAGACCGCAGGCGAGGTGCCCGGGGATCTGGCGCGACGGTTGAACGGGGTCGGGCCGGATGACGTCGCCGTGACGGCGGCCGCAGTCGTCGCCAATGGCTTCGACGCGCGGCGTGACGCGAAGTCGCGCACCTATCGCTACCGAGTGCTCGCGCGAAGCGCCCCCAGCCCCTTCGAGCAGGGCCGCGCGCTCTGGTGGCCACACCGCATCGACGGTGACGCTCTCGACGCCTGCGCCAGCGCGCTGGCCGGCACCCACGACTTCACCGCCTTCACCCCGACCCAGACCGACCACGTCCGCTTCGACCGCGACGTCCTCGCCGCCGCCTGGACCGCCGAAGGCGACATCCTCACCTTCCGCATCACCGCCGACGCCTTCATGCGCAACATGGTCCGCGCCCTAGTAGGCACCATGCTCGAAGCAGCCTCATCCCGCCGCACCGTAGAGAGCTTTACCCAGCTCCTCTCCGGCGCACCTAGGTCAGCGGCCGGCGACACGGCTCCACCTCACGGCTTGTACTTGGAGTCCGTCAGCTACTGAGCGGTGCCGCTGGTGCGGTTTCGAGGAAGGCGGGGTGCCTCCCGAACTGGCGGATACTCAAATTGGCGGTCTCATTAGACCGGCAATTGTCAGGGCGGGAGGCACCCCGCCCTCCCCTAAACCAGCTCGAGATAAACCATCTCAGTCGAGTCCGAACGCCTCGGACCCAACTTCACGATGCGGGTATACCCACCCGGCCGCTCGACATACCGCGGCGCGACCTCCTCGAACAGCTTGTGCACGATGAACTTGTCGTTGTGCAGCGTCGCCAGGGCCTGGCGACGCGCGTGCAGGTCGCCGCGCTTGGCGAGGGTGATCAGCTGCTCGACCTCGGGCTTGACCGCCTTCGCCTTCGCCTGGCTGGTTTCGATCCGCTCGTGGTCGATCAGCTGCTTGCAGAGGTTGGAGAGCAACGACTCGCGATGCGACGCATCCCGGCTCAGCTTGTTGCGCTTCTTGCGGTGACGCATCTGCTCTCCTCCCCCTGCTCCCTCGCGCCCCTAGTCCGGCTGCAGGTCGAGCCCGCGGGACTGGAGGGTTTCGATCACTTCCTCGATCGACTTCTGGCCGAAGTTGGGGATCGCGTTCAGCTCGGCGCGGGACTTCCGCACCAGGTCACCGACCGTCTGCACTCCCGCCCGCTTCAGGCAGTTGTAGGAGCGCACGCCCAGCTCCAGCTCCTCGATCAGGATCTCATCGAGCCCATTGCTTTCGGCGATCCCTTCGCCGGCGAGCCCGGCCACCGCATCGGCGGTGTGGGAGACAACAGGATCGCGCGCGGTCAGTTCCTCGACCCGGTCGGCGTCGGTGAAGATCGCCAGGCTCTTGATCAGGATCTCGGAGGCTTCGCGCAGCGCCGCCCCCGGCTCGATTGAGCCGTCGGTCTCGAGGTCGAGGGTCAGTTTGTCGAAGTCGGTGCGCTGGCCGACGCGGGCGGAGTCGACCGAGTAGGAGGCGCGCCGGATCGGCGAGAAGATCGAGTCGATCGGAATCACGCCGATCGGCTGGTCGTCCGACTTGTTGTCTTCGGCCGCCGAGTAGCCGCGGCCGCGGCCGATCGTCAGGTAGACCTCGAGCTTGGTTTTCTTCTCCAGCGTCGCGATCGGCGCGTCGGGGTTGAGGATCTCCACCCCCGACGGCAGGTCGATGTCCTTGGCCTTGACCTCACCGGGGCCGGTGGCAACCAGCGGCGCCTCGACCTCGTCGGCGTCGGTGTGCATGCGGACGACGAGGTCCTTCAGGTTGAGGACGATGTCGGTGACATCCTCCTTGACGCCGGGCACGGTGGAGAACTCGTGCGCGACACCCTCGATGCGGACACTGGTGATGGAAGCTCCGCCGAGCGAGGAGAGCAGGACGCGGCGGAGGCTGTTGCCGAACGTGTACCCGAACCCCTTGTCTAGGGGCTCGATGGTGAAGGTGCCGCGGCGATCGTCCACCTTCTCTGAGCTGATGCGGGGGACCTGAAAGTCAGTGGTCATGGATTCCTTCGTTGCGTGTTACGGAATAGGGGCCGGTTACTTGGAGTACAGCTCGACGATCAGCTGCTCCTGCACCGGGGCCGAGATCTCGGAGCGCTCCGGATAGCGCAGGACCTTGGCGGTAAGGGAATCGTGGTCGGCCTGCAGCCAGGCCGGCACGGTCGAAACCAGTTCGGTTGCCCGCCGAATCGTGTCATTGGCGGCCGAGCCGGATTTGATCGAGATCACGTCCTCGGGACGGACTTGGTAGGAGGGGATGTCGACGCGGCGGCCGTTGATCAGCCAGTGGCCGTGGCGGATCAGCTGCCGGGCCTGGCGCCGCGAGGCGGCGAAGCCGAGGCGCACGAGCACGTTGTCGAAGCGCGACTCGAGCAGGCGCAGCAGGTTCTCGCCGGTGACGCCGTCCTGGCGCGAGGCCTTGTCGTAGTAGGCACGGAACTGCTTCTCCAGCACCTGGTAGTAGCGGCGCGTCTTCTGCTTCTCTCGCAGCTGCACGCGGTACTCGGACTGGCGCATGCGGCCGCGACCATGGTCACCGGGCGGATAGGAGCGACGCTCGACCCCGCACTTGTCGGTGAAGCAGCGCTCTCCCTTGAGGAAGAGCTTCTGGCCCTCGCGGCGGCACTGCTTGCACTGGGGGCCGGTGTCGCGGGCCACTAGACGCGCCTCCGCTTCTTCGGCCGGCAGCCGTTATGGGCCTGCGGGGAGACGTCCTTGACCGTCGTCACTTCGAGCCCGGCCGCCTGCAGCGAGCGGATCGCGGTCTCGCGACCGGAGCCGGCGCCCTTGGCGAAGACCTCGACCTTTTCCAGGCCGTGCTCCATGCCTTTCTTGGCGGCCGCGTCGGCGGTCACCTGAGCGGCGAACGGCGTCGACTTGCGCGAGCCTTTGAAGCCCGCCGAGCCGGCCGACTCCCAGGCGATCACGTTGCCCTGGGTGTCGGTGAGGGTGACGATCGTGTTGTTGAAGGAAGTCTTGATGTGCGCCTGCCCGTAGGCGACGTTCTTCTTGACGCGGCGCCGGGCGCGCCCCTTCGCGGGTTTTTTGGCTGCTGCCATCTCTATCTCCTACTTGGGTTGGGGCGCTTTGCGCTTGCCCGCAACGCTGAGACGGCGCGGGCCCTTGCGGCCACGCGCGTTGGTCTTGGTCCGCTGGCCCCGCACCGGCAGGCCGCGGCGGTGCCGCAGGCCCCGGTAGGCGCCGATCTCCATCAGCCGTTTGACGTTCTGGGAGCGGTCGCGGCGCAGGTCGCCCTCGACCTCACGCTGCTCGACTGCCTCACGCAGGCGGACGACCTCGTCCTCGGTCAAGTCCTTGACCAGCGTGTTGGGATCGATTTTCGTCTCCTTGAGGATGTCCTGCGCAGTCGACTGGCCAATCCCGAAGATGTACGTGAGGCCGATCTCGACCCGCTTGTTGACGGGGATGTTGATGCCCGCGATCCGTGCCATCTCGTTAGCCCTGCCTCTGCTTGTGGCGCGGGTTCTGGCAGATCACAAGGACCGCCCCGTTGCGGCGGATGATCTTGCACTTTTCGCACATCGGCTTGACTGAAGCTCGGACCTTCATAGCTCCGGATCTCGTATCGAATACAGGACTCCCGCACGCCCCAGGAGTTGGGCGGACAGGCACGACCAAACGGCCCGATGGGCCGACCGGGAAAGATAGCAAGGCTCAGGCGTGAGCGACCTCAGGCCCTACAAGCCCAAAAAGCGCGAGGGCCACGATCGCTCGTGGCCCTCGCGCTACAGCTATCGAGTACCTGCAGGAACTAAGCCCGCAAGCAGTTTCGGCTCGAACCTACTGGAGCCAGAGCCCCTGAGAGGCCCCCAATGAATTCACAGCCGTCAAGCTGCTCACGGCGCCGTAGAAGGTGCCGCTGCTGAAGGTTCCTTCGTTGAAGCAGCCTTTACCAGCAAGGGTGAATTTCAATTTTTTGGCTGCGCCTTTCAGGCCTACGCTGCGAGATTTCCCTGAGCCCGCATTGGTCATGACCAACCCGGCGAGGCCGGTCTGGGGCCCGATGGTGACGGTGCAGGACGCAGTGGTGATGGTCATCGGACTGGCTGCACAGCCAGCGCCCGCGATGTCGAACAGGCCAAAGGCGTGGAGCACGTAGCTGCACCCGCCCATGCTGACGGTGGCTTTTTCAAACGAGGGGATTTCCCAATAGCATTCTTTGTAGGCCGGGGTGAGGGTTATGCTTCCCGTCGTCACGGTGCCTGATTCGGCGCTCAGTGAATGCGAGTTGCAGTACAGAATTCCGTTAGCGACCAGAATGTAGCTCCACGGCGTGCCTTTGCCGCTGATTTTCAACGGCGCTTCTTCTCCAGCGAATACCGAGGGGGGGGATTTTTCCACCCAGACGCCTACTTGCGAGGTTTCCGTGTGATTTTTGCCAGAAATCGACCACGTTCCCGAGTAGGTCCCGTTGTTGAACGTTCCGACTGCACTACAGCCAGCCCCGACAGCGGTGTAGGTGATGTTAGACATGCTGGCGGTCGCAACAATTGTACTCGTGCTTCCCGAGCCTGCGTTTTCGTATTTGACCGTATCCAAGCCTTGCTGGTTGCCGATTTGGATCGAGCATGTTCCGTTGCTGAAATGCATCGGTTCAGCACCGCATCCAATCAGATCCATTGTTCCGACGAGGGATTCCCCACCGGGATTGAACCGGTATTCACATGTGCTCATATAGGCGTAGAAATTTCCCAGTGGCACTTTGCAGCGGAGCAGTGAAACCCCTGATTCGGTTTTTTCACCTTTTTCACCGATATGTTTTGCGGTGAGCGCTTTTTCTTCGCTCGCAGTGAGTCCACTTTGGAAGTGGTTGTTGCATTCTTTGAATTCTTTGAAGTTAGTGCCACCCGCAGGAAAGATGAAGGTGTGGTTATTCGTCGGCTGCCCGTTCCAGATCGTGGCCGCGACTTGCGACTTGAAGGTCGACGCCGACGCCGAAGAGGCGCCGACGAGCGCCGTCAGGGCAAGCGCCATCGCGACGGCGAGCCCAAAGGACTTGAGTTTCACTTCTACCTCCCTTCCCGACGACTAAGCCGCCGGGTATGACTGGTTTGACTGGCTGTTGCTGGGTGGTTGCTTCTAAGCTCTAGCTAGGGCGCTTCTTCCCTTTGCGCGCCTTCCCGCAGCTGTTCTGCATCGGAGGCCGCAAGGTGATCGCATCGCCGCTGTGGGCGCTGAACTTCGCCGTCGCCCTGTAGACCTGTTTACAGAGGTTGCGGCTATTGATCAGCAGCCCCTTCTTGCCGCCCTGCATGGTCAGGGTGAAGGTTTCGACCGGAGCGTCGGGGACGAAGTCGAAGGTGTTGCGGATCCCGCCCCTGACCGAGTCGACGCGGCCGACGAGGTTGAAGTCGATCGTCCCCCGCAATGCGGCGACCAGGTCGGGCAGCGGGTTGTCGGAGGAGCGCAGGTAAACGAGGCCTTTCAGTGGCTCGTCCAGCAGCGGGGTCTTAGCTTCGGCCGCTCCGTAGACCGAAGCCGCTGGGCAGGCGTCGGCTTTGAACTGGACCCTGGTGCAGACGGTGCCGATGTGGCCCTGGTCGAGGAACTCCGAACGCGGCAGCGCGACTGAGGCGCTCGAGATGTTGGCTCCCCCCTGGGGCATGCGCAGGGTCGCCCTGAACTTCGGGTGGCCGCCTCGCTTGGTGCCGCCGAAGAGGCGGAAGGTGAGCCTCGGCTTGAAGCCCAGTGCCTCGCAGCTGCCGACCTGGAAGGGGACCGAGGTGCTGAAGAGGGAATCGTCGGCTGTGCTCTGCAGGCTCCCGCCGACGCCTGAGATCTGGCCGCCGACGGACATCGGATCGCAGCCGGTCGGGTTGAGCGTGGTCTGGGGACGGTCTACTTTCAGCCTCACGTCGCGGACCCTGAGGATCACCCCGTGGAGGATCGTCGGGAAGGGGTCGGATACGGCCGTTACCTGGGTAGTCTCGGGGCTGACCCGGATCGCCGCTCGCACGACGACGTTGCCGAGGTCGAAGGGCCCGGCGAGGCCGGGGGCGACTACGGCCAGTGACAAGGGAGCGCCCTTGTAGGGGCCGGCGAGGTAGACCTTGCCGTCGAAGTAGTTGGGCCCTGGTCCCGCGCCGAGGCCGGCGGAGATCGAGCCGATCTGGCTTGCCGCCGGGCAGGCAGGGTTGCTGAGCTCGCCCTTGCCCGCTCCCTCCGCTTTTGAGATCGAGGCGATCGCCGCCTCCGGGCAGAAGGGGATGCCGGCGATCTTTGCGACCAGGCCCTGGGGCAGGACCGTGGTGACCTGGGAGAGCTCCTGTTCTGTGTCCTCCCTGCTCAAGCGGAAGAGGAAGGTCGAGTAGGAGCCCGCTACAGGGTTGAGGGTGCCGCCGGAGAAGTCAGGCGAGAAGGGCCTGCCCGCTGAGTCGGGTGGGCAGGGAGTGCCGCCAGGGCCTTCTGAGACCTGGTAGGTGTTGGAGGCGTCGACCCCTTTGGTCGGCTGGGCGTAGGAGGCGACTTCGACCTCTATTTTGTGGCTGCCGCAGGCCGGCGGGCTTACGAGCGGAGCCCTCGGGCCCGAGCGGAACTTGAGCGTGAAGTCGTCGAAGGGGAACTGCGGCAGGTCGTCGAAGCTCGTGGTGATCTGCCCGGTGACGGGATGGACGTCGATCCTTCCGGGGATCTTGACCAGGGCGCCGCGTTCTTCGGTGTCTTCGATCGCCATGTAGAGGGCGAAGGTGGAGTTGAAGGGGTTGTCCCTCTGGGACGCCAGGTACATCGATCCTTCCGCCGACTGGGGCAGGAGCGGGGTGTGCAGCTCGACCTCGCCGATGCGGGAGGCGTCGGGGCATTTGACCGGGTTGTTGGTGAAGAGGCCGATCTGGGCGGGAGTGCAGCTCTGCAGCCCGTCGGCGAAGGAGGGCGAGAAGCTCATTCCCTCCGGCAGCGTGACCACGGTGCGCTTCACCGGCGGGGTGGCGAGCGCATTGGGGTTTTCGTTCTGGGCGACTTTGATGTGGACGTCTAGCCCGGTTGGCGTGTTGGCCTGCTTGCCGGTCGGTTCGATCTCGACCGAGGGATCGAAGCGGGGCAGGTCGCAATCGGTGATCCGGCCGGGCATCGTGTATTCGATGTCGGGGCCGTAGACGCCGGTGTTCTGCCAGGAGTCGTAGTGGTGCATGCGGAAGGCGTTGTCTTCGTCGCACTGGGAGGGGAGTGAGAGGAAGGGGCGGACGGCGGCGTCGGTGGGGCATTTGACACTGGTGTCGCTAAGGAATCCGCAGCGCTCGTAGTCGTGGTCGCTGTCCGCCGGCACTCCCCACAGCGTCAGCTTCTGGTTGTAGGGGGGCAGCGATTCGTTGATGTCGGCGACGGTCGAGGCGATCGCGTAGCGGTTGGCGGGGTTGAGCGATGCTTTGATGTGGACCGGGTTGCCCGCGAACTGGAAGCCGAGGTCGGCAATCGTGCCGCGCGGGTGGGAGAGGTTGAAGACGGGCGCGCTGGCCGTGAAGTATTCGCCGAGGCCCCCAGAGAGAGAGAAGAGGGTCAGGTCCTCCCTGCCGACCTGGCTCGAGCGCGGACAGGCGCCGACTGTGAACTCCGCCTGGGTGCACTCGCCGACCGCGGTCGGGTTGCCGAGGAAACCCGGCGGCAGGTCGACCTGGAGGTTGCGGATGCTTTCCGCCTCCACAGGTAGCCCCGGCAACGATTCGATCGAGTTGAAGTCGAAGGGGAAGGTCAAGAGGTCGGGATGGGCGCCCGCTTCTCGTTCTGGCGTGAGGCCGTCTTTCTGGACGAAGTCAGGCATGAAGCTTTCAGCGAGGACGCCGAAGCTGGCAGGCGTCGGGCTCACCTGGGTGGGCTCGACCACCGTCAGTGCCTCCGCCGCGCCGCCGCCTTTGATCTCGGCGATCGCCAGCGAGCTGCCTTCGGCATCGGGGGCGACGTCGACGTTGAGCACGAGGGTGCGGCTGAGGTGATGACGGGGGATGACGTGTGAGGTGGTGCAGGTAACCGAGCTGGCGCCTGCTTTGCCGGGGCAGCTCCAGACAGTGGCAGGGTTGATGGTGAGGTCTGGACCATGCGTCACCGACTCGCGGGTTATCCCCGGCGGCAGGGTGACTTTTAGCGTGATCGTGCCGGTGGTGTCCTCATCGCCGACGTTGTTGACATCGAACCAGTAGATGCCTTTGCCTCCTGGGGGAAAGTGGGTCTGGTTGTGGTGGAGGTCGAGGTTCCAGACCGGCGCCGCGGAAGCGTTGGCAGCGCCGAGCAGCCCCAGGCAGCAGAGGGCCAGGGCGGCTGAGACCAGGCGTGGCAAGTTCATCGAGAGGCCCTCCGGTTCGGGCTGGCGGTTTGGCGGTTGGATTTGGCCCGCCTCTGCCGTTTGGCGACGCAGCGGCCTTTGCGGCGCACCTTGGGCTTTTGGCAGCGCGTTTTGGTGCCTGCGGGCCCCTGGAAGGCCAACGTGCCGGGGGGCAAGTCCGCTGGTGCTCCCTTCGGGGTGCCCTGGCAGATCTCAAGCGGGCAGGGCTTGGGCGGCGGCGGGAACTCGAAGCCGCCGCCAATGCGGGCATCATAGAGGCGCCGGTAGGCGTCGAGGGCATCAGGGGTGTATTGGGCGGCGGCGGTGAAGAAGACGTCATCGCCGTCGGGGGTGATGCCGGCGACCTGGGGGGCCTGGGGGCTACCGCCTATGGGCCAGTTGGTGAGGCCGTCGCTGACGAGGAGCAGGCGACTGTCGCGCCACTCGTAGACGTCGATGCCCGAGCGCGGGTCCTTGCCGGGGGCGGCGGTGTTCTGATCGGCCGGGGCAAGCGGAGTCGGCGTGGCGAAGACGACGTGCTCACCGTCCTTGCTAAGGGGCCCGGTGTTCGCGCCCGGGCCTTCATTCCGCCCACTAGGGAAGTGGACTTCGCCCCTCGGCAACGACCCATCAGAGGGGCAGGAGACGCAGACCAGCGAGCGATCCCGGTCGTCATAGCGGTAGAGCTGGACGGTGACGCCGTTGCGTTGTCCGCCTAGGGCGTCGAGGCTCGGGCTGTCTGACCGGAAGACGACGACCCCGCCATCGGGGCTGATCGTGCTCCATGGGTTGTTGCCGACGAAATAATTTCCCTCCCCCAGGTAGCCAACGTAGGCGAGATCGCCGGTCGATACTTCAATCCGATAGGTGCCCCCGCTGGCGACGGCGCCAGGAAGGAGGCGGTTACGGGAGCGGAAGTAGACACGTGAGCCATCTTCTGAGACGCCAATGTGTTCACTGATCGCTTCGCCATTGCCGCTGTAGGGAACCGCGGTGGATAGGAGCTCATTCACGCAGGTGACGCACTCGAGCGCTCCGTCTTCGGTGTCGTAGCGATAAACGTCGCCTGCGTTTTCGTCGCTGCATTCGTTCGGGCTCTCGTCCTCGGCGACGAGGGCGCCTCGGGTGAAGAAGAAAGCAGCTCCGGGGGTGGACTTGATCAGGTGGGCATCACATGGACCTCCTGAGATCGCTTTCGTCACCTCGGCCTCGATGTCGCGCACATAGAGGACCTTGGGGCCGCCGCAGTTGCTGTGGAAGAAGGCCAGCGAGCCGTCGGCCGAGAGCCAATGGGCGGAGCGCTTGATTAGAAAGGTGCTGGGGAATCCCGTCGTTCCGCAGGCCGGCACCGACCCGTCGGGAAGCAGGCTGATCAGTTTGGGCTGGCCGGAGCTGACGTCGTAGAGCGGCGGTTGGTACCCCGCCGGAGGCAGCGGCGCAGGATGCTCGGGGTCAGGCGAGCCGGTAAGGGTCAGGACGACACGTGATGCGTCATCGGAGGTCGTCAAGAAACTGCCTGCCCAAGTCGAGTTATTACCACCGTAGACCTTCGTCGGTGGGGCAGCCGGGTCCATCTTCCAGAGGCCAAAGCTCCCGACCTCTTTTGCGGTCGAGGGAAAGTTCGGCGCAACGAAGGCTGAGAGGTCATCGCGGCCGCCCGGCGGAAGCCAGAGGTTCTCTGGTGCCTGCTGGCGGTGGGGATAGATCCTTTGCGTCTGCCAGCCCGAAGGGGTGCGTTCGGCGAAGAGCGGGGTTTGCAGATTGCCGCTCTCGGAGAGGGGGGTGCCGCCGGCCACCTCATAGACGGCACGATCACCCTCGTCGGAGATAAAGCGGGCATCCACGATCGGGTTGCCGCCGGTGTTGGGGGAGTTGACCTGCTCCCAGGCGCGATCGGAGCCGGGCGGGCCAGGCAGGCTGCCGTGGGAGAGCGGCTCATCGGAGGCAAAGGTGGCGAAGGTTTGGTCCTCGCCGAAGGAAGGCGATTCGGGGTTGCCGTTGTCGGCGACCACGCGGTAGTGGTAGGTGGTGGCAGGGTCGAGACCTTCGATCTGCTGGGAGACCAGTTTGGTTTCGTTGCCAGGCTCCATCTGCTGGGGTTCGGTTGCAGCACAGGGATTCGCATCGCAGGGACCCTGGTCGCCGTATTCGAAGTAGTAGGTGGCGGGCGCGTTGCTGGAGTTGACGCGGGAATCGAGCCGCACGGTTGTCGCCGTGCGCACCGGAGAGCCGGTGGTCTCGACGACGGGGGGACCGGGCGTCGTGAAACTCGCATCCGTAGTGGGATTCGAGCCGTCCGCATTGGCCCCCACGAGGCGGAAGCGATAAGAGGTGTTCCTGGTGAGACCGTTGATCGAGGCGCTAACGGCATGGATGTTTTCGTCAGCAGGGATCGAGCCAAAGGCGGGAGTGCATGGCTCCGAGCCCCCCGAGGAGAGATCGGAAAAGCCTTCGGTGCTAAAAGCAAGCTCGGTCACGTACTCGAAGCGACAGTCGGTGAGCGCGATGCCTCGCGGGTTGATCGTCCCGTTAAGGATCGCCGAAGTGTTGGCCAGGGAGGAGGCCGAGGCGACAGTCGTGTCGGGCAGCGTTACGAGTGGTCCGAAGGCCCGGATTTGCCGGCTTACCTCGTCGGAGACGAATACGTGGTCATTTGACGTGTCCGCTGTGATTCCGCCGATTCCATTGAACCGAGACGGCGAGGTCATAGCGGCAAACTCGGTCAGAAAGGTGCCGGAGGAATCGAGCTCCTTGACACTGGTTTTGAAATTACCTGTTCCCTCAGGAAACGGACGGCTGAGAAAGAGGTGGTCAGTGGAGCTGTTTACCGCGTTTACCTGACCTTCTGAATCAACTTTTGAGGCTACGGCGTAATTGCTCGCGGCGTCAAACTTCCAAGTATTGCCGCCAGCTCCACGGGTGGCATACAAGTTATCATTTGAATCAAAGGAAATGCTACAGGGTGACAGAGCGGGATCTATAGGACTACCAGCATATTTAGAAACATCGAGTATGGATTGAAAGACACCTGCAGCGCTGTACTTGTAAATGCGTGTGTAGCTGGCAGTGGCAGCCCAAATATTGCCCAAAGAATCGACGGCTAGTCCACAAATAGCTACAGTGATTCCATCTGGGATGCCTGGGGTGACGTCTGGGTCTATCGGGAAATTGCCACCCAGAGGTCCTCCGGCAGAATCGAAGCCGTGGATGAGGTTATCCCTATCAGATGCAAAGTAGATATTTCCAGCTGAGGAAAGGGCGGTGTTGTCGACAGCGAGACCGGAACTGCCGCCAGATGGCTTCGGAATTTGGATTGGCTCACCTAGCGGCAGGAAAGACGGTGGAGAAGATGCATCAAACCTATGAATTTTGAAGGTTCCAGACTCATAGTCCAGAACGAGAAGCTCTTGCGTCGCTTGCCTAAATGCAATCCTTCCTTTTTCTGATCCATATGTGAAGGACGTGCTGGCGGTGCCGTCGACGCCAAAGGCCGCGATCTGTGACCTCGTGACAAGACCGGACGCCGAAGTCGCGAGGAGAAGCAGGGACGCGAAGAGGGCTGCCAAGGTGGCTCCCAGAACACGCAATCGGTTGACGCGGCGAGCTTTACTCATGGTTCCTCTCACGTTCGTTGCTTCGCAGCTTGGTCACACCTGGAACGGCCAGCTGGCGCCGTCCCAGGTGTGCGTGACTGACTCCAAGCACTTCCGGTTGCTCTCTATTCGGCGGTCACTGCCCAGACGCCGAAATTCCGACAAGGAACAAGCGGCGGTTCTTCTATGACGCCTATGCAACTAAAACGGACAGTGCTACCAACAGTGGAGGGCCCTTTAGCAGAGAAGGGAAAGCCGATGAAAGTAGTAAGGATGTCCCCTAGCTCGTATACGCAAAGAACTCCTTTGTCAGCGAGGGGAGTGCCTGAGGGGCTAAGGCCCGGACATCCCTCGGCTGATTTGTCTTCTCCAGCGCCCACAAAAACTGGGGTCGGCGGTGGTTCAACTGGGATGCCAAACGTAATTGACGCCTCAAACTCTTGTTCCTCTCCAAGGGCAGGTGCTGTTTGAGAGCGCACCACGTAGGTCCCGGTCTCGGTCTGGCCCGACGGCAGGATGCCGAATTCGGTCCATGGTGAGCCTTCTTCGCCTTTGAGGTTGGTGCCGGCGCCCCAGCCGCCGTTCACCCCAGACGCCGCCTTGGGCCCGTAGATCCTGCTGATGTCGGTCTCGATGTAGAAGTCGCCGATCGTGCCGGTCGCGGCGGTCGGGGTGGCGGTGCCACTGAGGACCGTCTTGCCGTCGGCGCCGCTGGTCCCGTTAGCCCCGGTTGCGCCTTTCTCGCCGTTGGCGCCCGGTGCTCCGGCGTCGCCCTTGGCACCCGGCGCTCCGGCAGGACCGGCGGGGCCTGCTGCGCCGGTGGCTCCCTTGGCGCCTTTCGGGCCACGGGGGCCTTTGACAGCTTTCTTCGCGGAGGCGGTGGCGCCCTTGCCTGAGTCGCCGTTGCTCGCGGCGTAGGCGCCGCCGAGCATGGCGAAGACGAGGGCGATCACGGAGATCACTCCCGGGATTCCGAAGCGGTTGCGTAGCGTCGAGAACATCGAATCTCTCTCCTCTTCCCGTGAGCCTGGTGCGGGCCGCTCCCTGGGCGGCGCTTCCGCGGGGCTCGATTATGTGGTCCCTGTGGTTCTGTCCCTATCGCCGAGAGCCAGGCTGGTCACCTGAAGTGGACAACCGCGTTTCCCGATGCGATGTCGGCAGAGTAGACAGTCGCGTTTCTTTTGTCAAGGACGACTTTGTTTCTTGACGAGAGGAAACCGCGGGCATGGGGACATCAGAGGGAACGAGCTGGAGTCCGGCTGCGGAACTCAGTCTCGCCGCGGAGACTCAGCTAGAGCCAGCGTCCGTTGGCGGAAGGCGTCAAGGACAACCGGCGCTCCTCCCCTCCCCGGCGGTCGTTGCCTGCGCCGACTTGGTGCCGTGACTCTTCGCCGAGGGCCGGAAGGAGCACAAGGAAGCGGGGCCGCGATCCCTCGCGGCCCCGCTGTCCTCGGATCCCCTCTGGCCGACCGCGGTCAGACGGGTCGAACCCCTGCTCGAATCAGGAGGGGGGGCTGTACCAGATGCCGGTTGGCTGACCGGCAGACGTGCCTTCCAGCGTGGTCGTGCCTCCGAACGACCCGTCGGTGCGTTTTTCCACGCTCACTGTCCAGGGGCAACCAAACGTGTCGATTTTTTCGTAGGCGACGCCGGTGACGCCATCCCAGTCGAACGCGATCCCGAATACCCCACCGCCAGTCGTGAAGGGGCTTTGCTGTATGCCTTTCAAGCCTGTCTGGGCGTACACCCGTCTTTCGCAGATGCTCCCAAAGAGGTTGGTGATTTTAATGAATTTGCCTCCTGGGCAAGTGATGTCAACCGTGGATAGACCGGTGACAAAGGCGCAGCCATTGGTTTCAACTGTGCTGCCTTTTGTCCCGTTATGCGTGCATTCTGAGTAGGTGGGGGTCATAGTCACGGCAGACTGGTTTTCCAACCATTCCCCTCCAGCAAACGTGGCCGTACCGCACTGGAACTGGGCGACGTCGAAGTTGAACGTGTGCTTGTCTTCGGCTTTCTGTCCTCCCGTGATGGTCGCTGGGTAGTCTTCCGCGACGAATCCCGAGTTGTTGTCCTCCAGGGTCAGATCACCGCCCGTATTTTGGATGAGCCAGGCTCCCTGCCACCCACCGGTAGTGAATTCGCCGGTTTTGCCGCAAGCGCCGCTCTGTGAATAGCGGAGGTTGGAGGCCGCGTTAGCTTCCGCTTCGATGGCCGCCGAAGCTCCCGACCCGACGTTTCGATAAAGGGCGGCGAGATCTTTCTGGGCCCCGATTTTGGTCGTACATCCGGTAACTATGATTTCCATCGGAGCACAACCGGGCGGGCCGATGTCAAAGGTGCCGATGAAGTTGCCGTTCGGGAGTTCTGGCCCAAAGTGATAAGTGAGTTTGCATTCGTTCATTTTCCAAGTCGCGATGCCGCAGGAGGCATTGCTCGGGCTCACGAGCAGCGACGTTGAGGCTGCGCCCAGCGTCGCGGTCAGCGCCGGGGCATTGCATTTCAGCGTCCCGAGGAATTGCGTCTGAATCTGGTGCGAGAAGGATTCGGTGCCTGCTCCTGCGAGCGTGGCTGGATATTTCCCGGTGGTCCCGAGCGTGGACGGCGCAGCCGAGGCAACGCCTGTGGTCGCGATCAGGGCCAGCGCCGTGACGGCGACAAGGCCCACTCCTCTAATGCGTTTCAACTTCTACCTCCCTTGGCCAGGCGACCTTGTCACCTGGGCTGACTGTTTGACTGGTTTGCCATGGGTGGTTGCTTCCAAGTTCGGGAGTTCAGCGGCGGGCGGCCCTCGGACGTTTGTTCCGCTTGCCTTTCTCTTGGGACGTGCAGCTGTTCCGCATCACCGGTCGCAGCGTCAGTCTCCTGCCGCTGTGAGCGGTGAACCTGGCCGTTGCCCGGTAGGTCTTCTTGCAGAGGTCGCGGCTGTTAACCAGAAGGCCCTTTTTCCCTCCGCGGAAGGTGAACACGGCCCAGCTCACGGGGGCGTCCGGGACGATGTCGAAGGTGTTGCGGATCCCTTGGTTGACCGAGTCGATGCGGCCGACGAGGTCGATGTCTATGCGTCCTCCTCTGAAGGCAGCTACGAGGTCCGGCAGCGGATTGTCCGATGACCTGAGGTAGATCGGGCCCGAAAGCGTTTCGTCCAGCAGCGGGGTCTTCGCTTTCACGAAGCCATAGATGGAGTCGGCGGGGCAGCTCTTTGCCGCGAACTGGACGCGAGTGCAGACAGTGCCGATGTGGCTCTGGTCGAGGAACTCGGACCTTGGAAGAGCGACCGAGGCGCGGGCGATGTTGGCACCTCCTTCAGGCATGCGAACCACCGCGCGCAGTTTTGGATGGGCTCCTCGCTTGGTGCCGCCGAAGAGGCGGAAGGAGAGCTTGGGGGCAAAGGAAAGGTCGGAGCAGCTGCCCACCTTGAAGGGCGAGGCTGCACTGAAGAGAGAGTCGTCAACCGTCGATACCAGGCTGCCCCCCGCGCCTGAGATCTCCCCCAGCACGCTCATCGGGTCACAGCTGGTCGGGTTGATCGTGGTCTGCGGCCTATCGACTCGGAGTCGGACGTCCCTGACGCGCAGGATCACCCCGTGCAGGATCGTGGGGATGCGATCGGATACCGCCCGCACTTGAGCGTTCTCGGAATCGACCTGGATCGCCGCCCTGACCACCACGTTGCCAAGGTCGAAGGGACCGGCGAGGCCGGGAGTGACGATCGCCAGCGATAGTGGAGCGCCTTTGTAGGGGCCGGCGAGATAGACCTTCCCACCGAAGTAGTTGGGCCCGGGACCGGCCCCAAGGCCGGCCGAGATGGTGCCGACCTGCGAAGCCTGCGGACAGGCTGGGTTGCTGAGCTCACCCCAACCCGCACCCTCTGCTTCGGAGATCGAGGCCAGGGACACGTCCGAGCAGAACGGGATGCCGGCTATCTTCGCCACCAGGCCGGGGGGCAACACCGTGGTCACCCTGGAGAGCTCCTGTTCGGCATCGTCCCGACTAAGGCCGAAGAGGAAGGTTGCGTAACGCCCGGCTACGGAGCTGAGCGTGCCCGCGCTGAACTCTGGCGTAAACGGGCGCGATGCGGAGCCGGTGGGACAAGGTGTCCCGCCAGGGCCTTCGGTGACCTCGTAGGCATTCGATACGTCGACGGGCTCGGCAGGCCTCGCGTAGGAGGCGATGCGCACGCCGATCTCATGCTCGCCGCAGATCGGTGGGCTGATCAAGGGCGCCCGCGGCCCGCTTCTGAACTTGAGCGCGAATTCATCGACCGGAAACTGGGGTAGATCGTCGAAGACGGTCGTGATCTGTCCGGTCACCGGATCGACGTCTATTCGTCCCGGGATCTTGACCAAGGCGCCGCGTTCTTCGGTGTCCTCGAGCGCCATGTAGAGAGCGAAGGTGGAGTGGAACGGATTGTCGCCCTGGGCAGCCAGGTACATCGATCCGCGCGTCGCTTTGGGAAGCAGAGGCGTCGAGGCTTCGACCTCGCCTATCCGCGAAGCGTCGGGGCATTTAACCGGGTCGTTGGTGAAGAGCCCGATCTGAGCCGGAGTGCAGCTCTGCAGGCCGTCGGCGAAGGAAGGAGAGAAGCTCATCCCCTCCGGCAGGGTGACTACAGCGCGCTTGATCGGTGGCGTCGCCAGCGCGTTCGGGTTCTCATTCTGAGGCACTTTGATCTTGACGTCGAAACCCGTCGGAGTGGAAGCCTGGCCACCCGTCGGCAGGGCCTGGACCTGCGGTTCGAAGCGCGGCCTGTCGCAATCGGTGCTCTGGCCGGACAGCGTGTGGGTGATGTCCGGACCGAACTCACCCGGGCTCAGCCAGGAGTCGTAGTGATGCAGACGCATCGCATGGTCGACGTCGCACCGCGAGGGGAGGGTCAGGAAGGCCTTCCGCTCAAGGTCGGTCGCGCACTCCGAGCTCGTGTCTCCCCCCACTCTTCCGACGAGGGGTCCGCCGGCATTCGAGAATTGGGGACAGCGCTCGGAGTCATGGCTGTGATCGGCGGGCACCCCCCAGAGCGTCAGCCGTTGATTGAAGGCTGGCAGTGTCTCGTTGATGTCGGTGACCTTGGTGGTGATCGCATAGGCGTTGGCCGGGTCGAGGGACGCTTTGATGTGGACCGGATTGCCGGAGAAGACGAAGCCGAGGTCGCTGACGGCGCCTCGAGGATGCGAGAGGTTGAACACTCCGGTGGTTACCCGTAGGCCACCCCCGTTTTCGGTGATGATCGGGGTGATATCCAGATCTATCCTGCCCACCTGACTCGATACCGGGCACTCGTTCACCGTGAACAACACAGCGGTGCACTCCCCCACCGCGGTCGGGTCGCCGAGGAAGCCGGGAGGCAGGTCGACGTCGAGGTGGCGGACGTTCTGTTCGGGGGCCTTCCGGAATGGATCGGGAGGGCCGCCTCCTCCGGAGAGAAGAGGCGTGGCGACTGTGTTGAAGTCGAAGGGAACCTTCAGCAGATCCGGGTGAGCGCCGGCTTCGCGCTCGGGCGTCAACCCATCGGCGGCTAGGAAATCGGGCAGGAAGCTCTCCTCGACGATGCCGAAACCGGCGGGCTCGGAATCGATGGCGGTCGGCTCGATCGCGCTTGCCGTTGCGGCGCCGCCGCCGGAGACGCTTGCTGAGGAGAAGCGGACGCTTCCCGGTTCGATCCCCGGATGTACGTCGACAGCAAGCATCAGACCTCGATCACTGGTGTGGCGAGGCAGGGAATCGCTGGTGGTGCAGGTGATGATCGTGGCGCCCGGCGATCCCGGGCAGCTCCAGTGGAGCCTGGTCACGGCATCCACGCGCACCGAGTCGCGGGTGATCCCTCCGGGAAGATTGATCGTCAGGGTGATCGTCCCGGAGGTCGCGGTGTCGCCGACGTTCGTGACATCGAACCAGTACTCGGGCAACCCACCGAGGGGGCGACCAGAAACAGCGGCGGCAGCGATTTGGGTAACGTCGGTGCCACCGAGCGCGCCGCCGAAGGTGATCAGGTACGGGGTAGGATCGATGATATCGCCCGGGCCTCCGCTGACGGTTACCGAGCCGCCGGCTCCACCTATCGAGCTGAGCCCATTGAGCGCAGCCTGGACCGTGGCGGCAGAGGACTTCGCGTTCATTCCTTCCGTCGTCTGGCCGCCGAACGTAAGTTGAAACTCCCCACCCCCCGCCTTGACGGTTACCTGCTGCACCTCGTCGCTGGAGGGCGGAGCACCCTCGTTCACCGTGGTTGCGCTCAGGTCCAGGTCGCTGCCGGGAATGAAATTCGTCTCGTGATGGTGAATGTCGAGATTGAAGACCGGCGTAGCAAAAGCCGGAGGAGCCATGAGAAACACCGTGAGGCCGGCAACGGCCACGATCAGAAAGGATCGGTGTCGTCTCATCGTTGGGTCCTCCGGTTCGAGCCGCCTCGGCGCTCTTGGTTGCGGGGTCTCTTCACGCAGCGGACCCTCCCCCCCGACGAACCCGTCGCTGACCTCTGCGGCACTTCCGGCGCGCAGGCAACGGCTCGGCGCGATTGCCAGGCCCCGAGACGTCGGAGGTAGCGGGCGAGGCATCTTTGGGCGCTCCCTGCGGCGTGCCTTGGCAGACCTCGAGCGCGCAGGGGGGCGGTGGATCGGGGAAGTCAATGCCGCCGCCGATGCGGGCGTCGTAGAGGCGAGTGAAGCCGTCGAGGGCGTCGGCCGTGAGCTGTGTTGAAGCGGTGAAGAAGAGATCGCGCCCGGAAGGGCTGATGCCCTGAAGCTGCGGCACTGCACCAACCGGCCACTCGGTCAGTCCGTCGGTGACCAGGAGAAGGCGCCCGTCGCGCCACTCGTAGAGATCGGTGCCGGCCCTCGGGTCCACGCCGGGCTCGGGGGTGTTTTGATCTGCGCTGACGAGCGGCGTCGGGGTGGCGAAGGCGACGACCGTCCCGTCGGCCGCCAGTGCGGTCGTGTTCGGTCCAGTCTGCACGGGAAAGACCAATGAGGAGGACACCTGGGCCGAAGGGGCGCTCCCGTCGGGGGGGCAGGAGATGCAGGTGATGGAGCGGTCCCGATCGTCGTAGCGGTAGTACTGGAAGCTGGCGCCGTTGTCGGAGCCCCCGAGCGGGTTCAGCCAAGGATCGGACGAGCGGAAGACGATGGTTGAGCCGTCCGGAGCGATCGCCTGGGCGAACTGAGCGCCGTCGTCACCGACGTTGGATGCGCCGATGTTGGCGACAAAGGCGAGCTCGCCGCTGTCGACGTCAATCCTGTAGATGGCGTCGGGAGCGGTGCCGGGCATGAGCACGTTGGGGGACTTGAAGTACACGCGCGAGCCGTCTTCTGCCACGGCGATGCTCGTAGTCGTCGCCCCACCTCCGCCGCTGGGGACGAAGACGTCGGCGTCGAGGGCCGGGACTACGCAGGTGACGCACTGGCTCGTTTCGTCGCCGAGGTCGTAACGGTGCACGTTGCCGTCCTCCAGGTAGAAGGCGGCATCGGCGGTCGCCTTGATCAGGTCGCCGCCGATCCGTTTGGTCTCGTCGGCTTCGAGGTCGCGAACGTGGAGCCCCCCGGCGCAGCTGCTCTCGAAGAAGGCGAGCGAGCCATCGGCGGAGAGCCACCGAGTGGCGCGAAGCGGGGGGCCCTGCTGTACGGGAGTGTTAACTCCGCAGGGAGGCACACTGCCGTCGGGCAGAAGGCTGATCAGCTCGGGCGTGCCGGAGCTGACGTCATAGAGCTGGATTTTCGGGGGAGCGGGATGCGCGGGGTCGTGCGATCCGTTCAGGTACCAAACCACCCTGGAGCCGTCGTTTGACATCGCGAAGGCCTGCGCCTCTGCGGGCGTATCGTGGCCCACGCTCGCGGCGTCCGCGCGATGGAGCGTGGTGGACGTTCCCGCGGCCGTGAGCTGGAAGAGCGGCGCGTCAGGCCCATCCAGATTGTTCTGAACCGCGAAGGTCGAGAGGTCGTCGCTGGCGGTCCTCGAGGACCAGAAACTGGAGGAAAACTCGCTGCGCGGCGGATTGATCGAGCTGGCCCGCCAAGCGCCGGCCGGATGGTCCCCGATCGGACGTTGGGCGAAGAACATGTTGCCAGGGCCACCAAGATTGGAGTCCGGGGTGCCGCCAAGGACGCTGTAGGCAGCGCGGTTGCCATCGTCGGAGAAGGCGAACCCGACGTGGACCGGATTGCCGCTGGTGTCCCGGGCGGAGACCTGCTCGTAGGCACGGTCCGATCCAGGCGGGCCGGGATAGGTGCCATGGGACAGCGGCGCGTCAGAGCCGCGGGTGGTCACTGTCGTGCTCTCTCCTGCGACCGGAGAGCCGGGATTGCCGTTGTCGGCAACCAAGCGATAGTGGTAGGTGGTGTCGGACTGCAGACCCGTGATTTCCTCGGACACGAGGCGGATCAGCTGGCCGGAGCCAGCTGAACGATCGGTCGTGGAGATGCATGGATTGGCATCGCAGGGTCCCTGCGTGCCGTACTCGAACCGATAGGTGGTCGCGGAGCCGCGCGGGTTGACGCGACCGGTGAGCTGAGCGGTGGTGGCTGCACGGACCGGTGCTCCCGTCGTCTCGACCTGGGGGGAAGATGACAGGGTGGTGAAGGTCGTGGCGCTGCTCACCACCGGCGGGTTGAACGCCTTTGCCGCTGAGATGCGGACGTGGTATTCGGTGCCGGGCAGGAGGCCGGTACCGGGCGGGTCGAGGACGGCGCTGACCGGCTGGGGGGTGGTTTGGATGCCGAGAACCACTTTGGTGCCCGGATCGACTATCCAGTCGGAGCCGTTCAGCGAGTACTCGAGCTGGTAGCTGACCGGAGGGCCCCCGTTCGGGTTGACGCTGCCGTCGACCGTGGCACTGGTAGCGGTGACGTTCGAGACCGAATCGAGCGATGCGGAGGGAGTGCCGCCTGCTGTGTCAAGCATGTAGGTGCCGGCCTGTTTGGCGCCGAATTTAGGAGCTTGGGAGCTCGGAGTTGCAACAAGGGGACGGCCGCTCGAGGAGTCGAGTCCGAAGCCGCCGGTGAAGGTGAACTGCACCACCGAGCCATGGAGGTCATCAGAGCTCGTGGGGGCAAGCATGAGGCCGGGGTCGTTGAGGGGGCCGAATTGCTGGACCGCCGAGGAAGTCATACCACCGTCCGAATAATTGCGCAGTACGTAGAGGACGTCCTCTTCCAGGCCCGCGCCGTCAGAATCGGGGTCTACCTCGAGCCCGGTGGTTCCGTTGACCGGGGGGCTCAGCAGCGGAGGCGCTGAGATTGGAGCAAGGAAACCGACGCCGCCACCGTTGGCGTTCTGCGTGTCATAGCGCTCGATCTCATGCCCGTTTTTGGAATCGGAGGCATAGACGATCCCGCGAGAATCCACTGCAACCCACCCCGGGGAGGAGCTGGAAAACTCGACCGTGGAGCCGAAGCTCGATGGTGTGCTTCCCTGGAGGGCGTAGGTGTTGACGCGGCCGTTGACGCGATCGGCGAGGAAGACCGTGCCCGTCGCGGGACTGCCATCGGAGGCGCTCACGGCGATCCCTCGGCCCTGACCGCCGTCGTGATCGCCGCCGATCTGACCAACTCCGGAGCCGGCAGCTCCCGCCTGGCACACATCTCCGTTGGCGGCGATACAGACCTCATGGCTAGTCCCGGTGTCACCTGAGCCCGACTCGACGACGTCCCAGCCAAAGGAGCGAAGGAAAGCGCCATCGCCGCTGTAAACGTTGATGCGGTTGTTCTTCTGGTCGGTGACGTAGACGTTGCCGGTGTCCTCGTCGACGGCGATGCCTTCGGGGTTGTTGAGCGCGCCGTTGCCCGCCGAGGTGCCGTTGCCACCGGCGGCGACCCCGGGCTTGCACTCGGATTCGACGGTGCAGATCTCATAGTCGCTGCCGCCCGATGGAGTGGAGTCGACATCGGCGCCCCAGGCGGCGACGAAGGAGTAGGTGTCGTCGTAGGGGTCTGCCGGGGTGCCGTTGTCCTCAGCGGCAAAGCGCTGGATGCGGTTCTGGCCCACGACATACAGGTCGCCCTGGTCGGCTGGCCCTGCTCCGGAGGAGTTGACGGCGATGTCGCCGTTGTCACTTGGAAAAAATGCCACGACCTCCTTGGAGGCGGATGCGGAGGCACTGAAGAGAAGTAGCCCAGTGAGAGCAGCTAGCAGTACTGTGATCTGAGCTTTTGCGCAATGTGTCACTTGAGCTCTATCCAGTCCTCGGATCTGCGTTGGTGTGGTGTCGTCTCGATGGAAGCCTGGCGACTGCCCGGACGGCACGAAACCGTCCGGGCAGTCGCATGAGCTGGTCGGAGAACGACTAACCGGTTACGGCCCAGGTGCCGAAGGTGAACGCCGGTTTGGCGTCCGTAATCTCGAACACCAGCAACGCTCCCGAAACTCCCGTCGTGGAACCGAATTCGGCAGGAGAGGTAAGAGTGAAGAGGTTCAGGTTGTTGGACCCACCGGCTACTTCGTACACGCAGAGGTGACCGGAGTCGGCCTCCGGGTTGCCGACGCTTGCCGTGCCGGCGTGTGCGGTGTTCTCGCACTCGGCGGGCACCGGGTCGCCTGCTTTGACGTAGTGAGGAGTGGCACCGGAGTCCAGCGGAACGGAGAAGGAGATCGACTCCGATACGACAAATGCAAAGCCGAGTTCGTTCAGGTCCCACTCCTCATCTGGGGCAGCGCTGAGGTTCCAGGCACCCGTCTCGGTCGCGTTCTCTGGAAGGGTTCCTCCCAGGGTCCAGGGATCACCTTTGGGGCCCTCGGAGCCAGGGGCACCGTTGCAGGCCCAGCTATTGCCGCTTGAAGAGGTGAATTTCGCGCCGCCGTTGGTGCAGTTGGGGCCGGGAGCCTCGGGGACGCTGGTTACGCTGACCCCGTTGGTCCCCGCTGCGCCTTTCTCGCCTTTCTCGCCGGCGGCCCCGTTCGCTCCGGGCGCGCCGGTATCCCCCTTTGCGCCGGCAGGTCCGGCAGGGCCAGCTGGGCCCGCCGCCCCGGTCGCGCCTTTCGGGCCCCTGGGGCCCCTGGGGCCTTTGGCCGATTTCTTCGCCGAGGCGGTGGCGCCCTTGCCCTCGCCGGAGTTCGATGCGGCGTAGGCACCGCCCAGCATTGCGAATACCAGCGCGATCACCGAGATAACTCCCGGGATCCCGAACCGCGTGCGTAGCGTCGAGAACATCGAAATCTCCCTTGTCCCGTGAGCCCCCTGCCGGCCGCTTCCCTGCGCAGGCCTCCCTGGGAGGCTCGCTTTTGCTCTGTCCCTGTTGAGACTTTCCCTGTATCGCCTAGAAAACGAGATGTGTCTCAATGGACAATTCATGTTTCTATGCGATGGCCGCAGGATAAACGTTGCAGTTTCTCTTGTCAAATACAACTCCGTTTCGTGACAAGAGGGCGCCTTTGAGCGCGCAGGCAAAGCTGGCCCTTGAGCGGCCGCGCGCTTCAGGCAGTGGAGCCCAGGACGAGCGCCCTACTCGGCTTCGTGCCAGGGGGTGAGGATGCGGGGACCGTCGCTCGTTACGGCGACGGTGAACTCGAAGTGGGCGGCTAGGGAGCCGTCCTCGGAATAGACGGCCCAGCCGTCGTCGCCGCTGCGGACCAGGGGGCCGCCGGCGTTGACCATCGGCTCGATCGCGAGGACCGTGCCCTCCTCCAGGAGGGGGCCGCGGCCGGGCTCGCCGAAGTTGGGGACCTGGGGCTCCTCGTGCATCTCGCGGCCGATGCCGTGGCCGACCAGGGTGCGGATGATCGAGAGGCCCTCGATCTCGGCGGTCTTCTGGATCGCCGCGGAGACGTCGCCGAGGTGGTTGCCCGGCTGCATCTGCTCGACCCCGGCGAAGAGGGCCGCTTTGGTCACGTCGAGCAGCTTGCGCGCCTCGGCGCTCACCTCACCGATCGGCACGGTCATCGCCGCGTCGGCGACCCAGCCGTCCTTGACTACGCCGACGTCGATCGAGAGCACGTCGCCGCGCTTGCACTCATAGTCGCCGGGGATCCCGTGGACGACCATCGAGTTGGGCGAGGCGCAAATCGAGCCGGGAAACCCCCGATAGCCCTTGAAGGCCGGGGTCGCGCCCTGCGAGCGGATGAACTTCTCCGCGGCGGCGTCGAGATCCGCCGTGGTGACACCGGCGCGGGCCTTCGACGCCAGCATGCGCAGGCAGCGGACGAGGATCTCGCCCGCGGCCGCCATCTGGTCGACCTGCTCGGGGCTCTTCGTGACGATCATCCCTTGGTACACGCTAGCCGCGCCCCTAGATCGCCTCGTCGGCTTCCAGCTTCAACGTCGCCAGGGTCCGCTGGACCTCATCGGCGACGTCCTCCGGGGCAGCCGAGCCGTCGATCCGCCGCAGCAGGCTCTGGTGGTCGTAGAAGTCGATCAGCGGCGCGGTCTTGCCGTGGTACTGCTCGAGCCGGTGGCGAATCACCTCCGGCTTGTCGTCGTCGCGGACGATCAGCTCGCTGCCGTCGACGTCGCAGACGCCCTCCTCCTGCGGGGGGTTGAAGTCGACGTGGAAGACGTGGCCCCCGTCGGCGCAGGTGCGCCTCCCCCCCAGCCGCCGCATAACCTCGTCGTCGTCGGCGTCGATCAGCAGCACGCTGGTCAGCTCGCGGCCCAGCTCGTCCAACTTCGCCGCAAGCGCCTCCGCCTGCGGCACCGTGCGCGGGAAGCCGTCGAGGATGAAGCCGTCGGCCGCCTCGGCCGACCCGATCCGCTCGCCGATCATGTCGACGATCAGGTCGTCGGGCACGAGGTCGCCGCGGTCCATGTACTCCTTGGCGCTGCGGCCCAGCTCGGTCTCGTCGCGCACCGCCGCGCGCAGGATGTCGCCGGTGGCGTAGTAGGGCAGGCGCAGGTCCTCCTGCAGCCGCTCCCCCTGCGTGCCCTTGCCCGACCCGGGCGGGCCCAGAAGGACGAGATTCAGCTCGGACATCGGCCGAGCCCTATTTCAGGAAGCCCTCGTAGTTGCGCATCATCAGCTGCGCCTCGAGCTGCTTGACCGTGTCGAGAGCCACGCCGACCACGATCAGGATCGAGGTGCCGCCGAAGAAGAAGTTGGCCGAGGTCTGGCTGATCAGGATCGTCGGCAGCGCCGCCACCGCGCCCAGGTAGAGGGCGCCGGGAAAGGTCAGCCGCGAGAGGATGCGGTCGAGGTACTCGGCGGTCGGCCGCCCCGGCCTGACGCCGGGGATGAAGCCGCCGTATTTCTTCAGGTTGTCCGCCTGGTCGACCGGGTTGAAGGTGACGGCCGTATAGAAGTAGGTGAAGACGACGATGAAGAAGACCTCGCCGGCGACGTAGGCCCAGGTGTTGGGACCGAAGAAGGCGGCGAAGTCGAGCGCGGCGGGTGTGTTGAGCAGCTGGCCGATGGTCGGCGGAAAGGCCATGATCGAGGCGGCGAAGATGACCGGGATGACGCCGGCCATGTTGACCCGCAGCGGCAGGTAGGTGGAGCCGCCCGAGGTCATCTTTCGGCCGACCACTCGCTTCGCGTACTGGACCGGAATCCGCCGCTGGCCCTCCTGAACGAAGACGATCGCGACGATCACGGCCAGGGCGACGAAGGGCATCATCACGACGAAGACCTGGTCGGGATTGGTCCACCAAGCCGAGATCCCGCTCGGCAGGCTGGTGACGATCGAGGCAAAGATCATCAGCGAGATGCCGTTGCCGATCCCGCGCTGGGTGATCAGCTCGCCCAGCCACATCAGCAGCGTGCAGCCCGCCGTCAGCGAGATGACGATCAGCAGCACCTTTGGGCCGGTGAGGCTGCCGAGGAAGTTGCTGCCGGCCTGCTGGCCGAAGGAGCGAAAGAGGTAGACGAAGCCGAAGGACTGGCCGAAGGCGAGGCCGACGGTGAGGTAGCGCGTGTACTGGGTGATCTTCTGCTGTCCGACCTCGCCTTCTTTCTGCAGCTTCTCCAGCGAGGGCACGACCACGGTCAGCAGCTGCAGGATGATCGAGGCGGTGATGTAGGGCATGATCCCCAGCGCGAAGAGCGAGAGCCGTTCCAGCCCGCCGCCCGAGAAGAGGTTGAGGAAGCCAAGGATGCTGTCGCTGCCGAAGTTGTCCTGGACTTCCTTGACCGCGTCGATGTCGACGCCCGGCGCGGGGATGTAGGCGCCAAGCCGGTAGAGCAGCAGCATCGCCGCCGTGAAGAGGAGCTTCTTGCGGATGTCGGCGACGCTGAAAGCGTTCGCAATAGTCCGGAGCATTAGGGCTCCAGAGTGTGACAGGAACCGCCCGCAGCCTCGATCTTCTGCTTGGCGGCCTCAGAGAAGCCGTGAGCGTGCACCGTCAGCTTCTTCGAGAGCTCGCCGCGGGCGAGGATCTTGACCGGATCGGAGCGCTTGGCAAGCCCCTTTTCCTTCAGCGTCTCAGGCGTGACCTCGGCGTCGGCATCGAAGCGCTCCTCGAGGTCTGCGAGGTTGACCGGTTGCGACTTGGTGCGGAAGTTCTCGAACGGCATGGACGTCTTCTTGTTCGGACCGCGAAGCTTTCGCATCCGCATGTGGATCGGGTTCTGGCCACCCTCATGGCCGGCCTTTCGCTTCGAGCCCGAGCGCGACCCGGCGCCCTTGTGCCCGCGACCGGAGGTCTTGCCCAGCCCCGAGCCCTCGCCGCGTCCCAACCGCTTCCGCGGCCGGCGCGATCCCGGCTTCGGCCTCAGATTGTGCAGGCCAATCTCGTCGGAACGCTCCGAAGCGGCCGCTTTCTCTTTCGCAGCTTTCTCAGCCATCAGGCATCGACCTCGACCAGATGAGAGACGACATTGATCTGCCCCTGCAACTGAGGCGAGTCCTTCCGCTCGACTGCCTTCCCGATGCGGCCAAGCCCAAGCGCCTGAAGAGTCGCTTTCTGGGCAGGATTGGCCCCATTGGCGGAGCGTGTCTGCGTGATCTTGACGCCGCTCACGAAGACTCCTCCGCTTTAGGCTCCCCCGCGGCCGGCTCATCCGCCTCAGCAGCCGGAGCCTCATCAGCTTTGTCTTCAGCGGCCGGGGCCTCATCAGCTTTGGCCTCCTCAGCAGCGGGGACATCCGCCGCATCGGCCGGGGCCGCGGGCTCAGACGCCTCTCCGGCGGGTGGCGCTGTAGGGGGTACCGCCCCCGAGGAAGCTTTAGCTACCGCAGGGGGCGGTGGGTCCCCTGCAGCGACAGGACCCGCCGGCTTGGCGCCTGGTCCCTCGTCAGTGATCGTCTCTGCCGCGCCATTGGTCTTCTGAACCCCAAGTACCTGAGAAACCGTCAGCCCCCGCAGCTCCGCAACCTCCTCAGGCCTCCGCAACCGGATCAAGCCGTCCATCGTCGCCTTCACGAGGTTGATCGGGTTCTGCGTTCCGATGCTCTTCGTCAGCACGTCCTTGACGCCGCCGAGCTCGAGCACGGCGCGTACGCCACCGCCGGCGATCACGCCGGTACCGGGGCTGGCCGGGCGCAGAACGACGTGCCCGGCGCCGAAGCGGCCGATGATCTTGTGGGTGATCGTCTGCCCGTATTTGGGCACGCGGATCAAGTTCTTGCGGGCGTCCTCGACCGCCTTCTGGATCGCCAGCGGCACCTCGCGCGCCTTGCCGTAGCCGATCCCGACCACGCTCTCCTCGTCGCCGACGGCGACCAGCGCGGTGAACGAGAAGCGGCGGCCGCCCTTGACCACCTTGGCGACGCGGTTGATCTCGATCACCCGCTCCTGCAGGTCGAGCCCGCGCGGGCTGACCGTCTCGATGTCTGCTGTGCTCATTCCCTTCATCGCAAGCGGCCCAAGGTACTAGAAGGCCAGCCCCCCCTCGCGGGCGCCTTCGGCAAGAGCCTTGACGCGGCCGTGGTATTGGTAGCCGCCGCGGTCGAAGACGCAGGTCTCGACGCCGGCTTTCTTGGCACGATCGGCGAGCAGCTCGCCCGCCCGCTTCGCCTGCTCGCTCGCGGTCAGCTTGCGCAGCTCGGGCTCGATCCAGTTGACCGCCGCCACCGTGTGGCCTTTGCCGTCGTCGACCAGCTGGGCGAAGACGCCGCGGTTGGAGCGATACACGGAGAGGCGCGGCCGCTCAGCCGTGCCAACGATCCGTGCCCGCACGCGACGGCGTCGACGCAGGCGACGTTGACGGTTGGTGAGCACGGTCATGCGCGCTTGCCCACCTTCCGCATCACGTGCTCGCCGCGGTAGCGGATTCCCTTGCCCTTGTACGGCTCCGGCGGGCGGCGCTTGCGGATGTCCGCAGCGACCTGCCCAACAAGCTGCTTGTCGATCCCGCGCACGATGATCTCGGTCGGCTGCGGAACCTCGAACTCGATCCCCTCGGGCGGATCGACCGGGACCGGGTGCGAGTAACCCAGGGCCAGCTCCAGTTTCTTGCCCTTGAGCTGGGCGCGGTAGCCGACTCCCTGGATCTCCAGCCGCTTCTCGAAGCCATCGGTGACGCCCTCGACCATGTTGGCGATCAGGCTGCGGGTGAGGCCGTGCAGGGCGCGGTGATCGCCGCGGTCGGTCGGGCGCTTGACGACGATCGCGCCGTCGTCCTGCTCGACCGCCATGTCCGGCGAGAGGCTTTGCGCCAGCTCGCCCTTCGGGCCCTTCACCGCGACGTGCCCAGGAGCGAGCTCAACCGTGACGGCCTGGGGAACGGGAATGGGCTTTCTGCCGATCCTGCTCACGTCAGCTCACCAGACATAGGCGACTACCTCGCCGCCGACTCCCTTCGCCTTCGCCTCGTGCCCGGTCATCACGCCGGTCGAGGTGCTGACGATCGCCGTGCCGGTACCGCCAAACACGCGCGGCACCTGTTTGTGATTGACGTAGCGACGCCGGCCAGGACGCGAGACGCGCTCGAGCCCGATGATCACTGGGCGTCGGTCCTGTGTGTACTTGAGCTGGATCCGGATCGCCTCGCCGACTTTGGCCGGCTCCTTGGCAAAGTCGCGGATATAGCCCTGCTCCTTGAGGATCCGCGACATCTCCAGCTTCAGGCGCGAGCACGGGATCGCGACCTCGTCGTGGCCGGAGCCAAGCGCGTTTCGGATTCGGGTCAGGTAATCGGCTATTGGATCGGTAAGCATCGTTATCGCTCGGTCGTCTCTATTGGTTGCGGCTCTACCAGCTCGACTTGGTCATGCCGGGGATGTAGCCCTCGTGGGCGGCCTCGCGCAGGCAGATCCGGCAGAGGCCGAACTTGCGGTAGACGGCGCGCGGCCGGCCACAGCGGCGGCAACGGTTATACCGGCGTGTCTTGAACTTGGCTTTGCGGCCCTGCTTCACCTTCATCGAAGTCTTAGCCATCGTTGCTCTCCTCCTGGGCGGCAGGCTCCTCGCCGCCCTCCTCGGACTCCTCGCCACCCTCGGCCTCGCCCTCTTCGGGCTCCTCGGGCTTGGCGTAGGCGTCGGGGTTCTCCTCCTTGAGCTGCTCCAATGCGGCCTGCTCGGCCTCGGCGCGCAGCCGCGCCTCCTCCTTGCGCTTCTCCTCCTCGGCTTCGGCTTCAGCCTCGGCGTCGGCCGAGCCCGGGCGTCCCTCTTTGGCAAAGGGCATGCCCAGGCCGAGAAGCAGCTCGAAGGCCTCCTCGTCGGTTGCGGCCGAGGTCGTGATCGTCACGTCTAGGCCGCGCACTTGGTCGATCGAGTCGTAGTCAATTTCGGGAAAGATCAGTTGCTCCTTGACGCCCATCGAGTAGTTGCCACGGCCGTCGAAGGAACGCGGGTTGAGGCCGCGGAAGTCACGGATTCGGGGCACCGCGATCGAGCAAAGCCGGTCGAGGAACTCCCACATGCGGGCGCGCCGCAGCGTCACCGAGAGGCCGACCGGCATCCCCTCGCGCACCTTGAAGGAGGCGATCGACTTGCGGGCGCGGCGGGTGTTGGGCTGCTGGCCGGCGATCGTCGCCAGCTGTTCCTGCGCCTTTTCCAGCGCCTTCGCGTCCTGCTTCGACTCCCCCACGCCCATGTTGAGCGTGATCTTCTGCAGCCGCGGTGCCTGCATCGGGGTCGAGTAGCCGAACTTGCTGGTCAGCGCCGGCAGGACCTCCTGCTCGTAGCGCTCGCGCAAGCGCGGCGGCGGGGCCGCCTGCTGCGTGGCTGTCGCCGTGGCCTCCATTAGAACGCTTTCCCGCTACGCCGGGCGAACCGCTCACGCTTGCCGCCTTTGTCGCGACGCACGCCGACTCGCGTCGGCTTGTTGTCTTTGGGGTCGAGCAGCATCACGTTGGAGACGTGGATCGGCCCCTCCTTCTCGACGATGCCGCCGGCGGTGGCGCTGCGCGTGTCTTTAACCGAGCGCGGGCGTTCGTGCCGCTTGACGATGTTGAGGTTCTCGACGTAGACGCGGCTCTTCTTCGGTTCGGTCCGGGTCACGCGACCGACCTTGCCGGCGTCCTTGCCGCCGATCACGATCACTTCGTCGTCCTTGCGGATCCGCATCGTCTTGGCCATCAGAGGACCTCCGGGGCGAGCGAGACGATTTTCATGAAGTTTTTGTCGCGCAACTCGCGCGCGACGGGACCGAAGATGCGGGTGCCGCGCGGGGTGTTGCCCCCGTCCTCGATCAGCACCGCGGCGTTTTCGTCGAAGGAGATGTAGGTGCCGTCGGGACGGCCGAGCTGCTTGCGAGTGCGGACGACGACCGCCTGCACGACCTCGCCTTTGCGGACGCCGCCCTGCGGGCTCGCCTGCTTGACCGTGGCCGTAATCACGTCGCCGACCCCCGCGTAGCGGCGGTGCGAGCCGCCCTTGACGCGGATGCAGAGGATCTCTCGGGCGCCCGAGTTGTCTGCGACTTTGAGTCTCGACTCCTGCTGGATCACTTTGCCTTCTCCAGAACCTCGACCAGGCGCCAGCGCTTGGTCTTCGAGAGCGGCCGGGTCTCGACGATCCGAACCACATCGCCCTCGCCGGCCTGATTCTGCTCGTCATGAGCGTGAAGCGTCCGCGAGCGGCGCACGACCTTCTCGTAGACCGGGTGGCGGCGAGCGATGTCGATCCGCACCGTGATCGACTTCTCTCCCTTGTCGGAGACGACGATCCCCTGCCGCACCTTGGCGGCGTTGGGGCTGCGCTCGGCGACGGGAGTGCCCGTGCCGGCCGTCCGCTCCTTCTTAGCGGCCTCACGCTGCTTCCTGCGCAGCGTAGCCTTGCGCTGACGAGCAGCGGCCCGCTCGGCGATTCGCTCCTCAGCGGTGCGAGCAGGGCGCGCTTTATGCGCCTTCCGTGACTTCTGGAGCCGCCGCTTCTCCTTCCAGGGAAGCTCGTCCTCTTCAGAGGCCGGCTTCTCCTCTACAGCAGGCTTCTCCTCGGCGGCAGCAGGCTCCTCAGCTTCGGCAGCAGGCTCCTCCGGCGCCTCTTCAGCAGCGGGAGCATCGTCAGACGAATCCTCTTCTGCCGCGGGTGGCGCCGTAGGGGGGGCCTCCTCCGAGGAAGCTTTAGCTACCGCAGGAGGAGGTGGGTCCCCTGCGGCGACAGGACCCGCGGCCGGAGTGGCCTCGTCCTGCGGCGCCTCGTCCTGCGGAGTCTCGTCCTGCTGCTCGTCTTTTTTCTGCTCGTCGTCGCTAGTCATCTCTTCAGCTCTCTGTCGACATCGATCCCCCGCTGCCGCGCCACGGTCAGCAGCTTGGCCACGTCCCGTTTCGCGGAACCAAGTCGCGCGGTGTTCTCCAACTCGCCGGTCGCGTGCTTGAAGCGCAGGTTGAAAGCCTCCTTGCGCGCGTCGATCAGTTTCGCCACCAACTCGTCGTCTTTGAGGTTGTGGACCTCGGCGGCCTTCATCAGCCCTCGACCCCCTCGCGCCGGACGAACTTGGTTCTGACCGGAAGCTTGTGGCCGGCCAGGCGCAGCGCCTCGCGCGCCAGGTCGTCGGGCACGCCGGCGAGCTCGAACATCACCTTGCCGGGCTTGACCACGCAGACCCAGCCCTCGGGGTTGCCCTTGCCAGAGCCCATCCGCGTCTCGGCGGGCTTCTTCGTGTAGGGCTTGTCGGGGAAGACGTTGATCCAGACCTTGCCGCCACGTTTGATCTTGCGGGTCATCGCCACGCGGGCCGCCTCGATCTGGCGGTTGGTGATCCAGCCGCGATCGAGCGACTTCAGGCCGTACTCGCCGAAGGCCACAGTGCTGCCGCCCTTGGTATTGCCGCGCATCCGGCCGCGCATCTGCTTGCGGTGTTTGACCCGCTTCGGCATCAGCATCAGCGGCCACCTCCTCCGCGCGGACCGCCGCGGCCGCGATCGCCACCGGGACGTCCACCGCCGCCGAGACGCCCGCCGCGATCGCCACCGGGACGCCCGCGATCCCCGCCCGGCCGTCCGCCGCGATCGCCACCGGGGCGTCCACCGCGCTGCTGGCCGCCTTGCGGCTCGCCGTCGGTCTGGATCTGGTCGGAGCGGAAGCCCTCGGGCATCACCTCGCCCTTGTTGATCCAGCACTTGACGCCGATCCGGCCGGTCGTCGTTTTCGCCTCGAAGAAGCCGTAGTCGATGTTGGCCCGCAGCGTGTGCAGCGGCACCCGCCCGTCCGAGTAGCCCTCGGTCCGCGCCATCTCGGCACCGCCGAGCCGGCCGGAGACCTGGACCTTGACGCCTTTGGCGCCGGACCGCATCGCCGAGGTGAGCGCGCGTTTCATCGCGCGACGGAAGGCGACCCGGTTCTGCAGCTGCTCGGCGATCGACTGGGCGACCAGCTTGGCGTCGAGCTCGGGGCGCTTCACCTCTCTGATATTCACCTTCACCGGTTTGCCGGTCAGCTTGTGCAGCTCTTTGCGCAGCGCGTCGACTTCGCTTCCCGACTTGCCGATCACGATGCCGGGCCGCGCGGTGTGGATGTCGACCGCGATCTCGCCGTGGCGCTCGATCGTGATGCTGGAGAGACCGGCGTGGGCGAGCTTACCCTCGATGTGGTCGCGGATCTTCAAGTCTTCCTCGAGGACGTCGGCGAAGTCTTTCTCCTCGAACCAGCTCGACTTCCAGTCCTGGATGTAGCCGACCCGGAAGCCGATCGGATGGATCTTCTGTCCCATGTCGTCAGTCCTCTTCCGGGCTCAGAGCCACGGCGATGTGGCTGGTTCGCTTGTGGATCGGCGTTGCCCGGCCCAGGGCCCGAGGCCGGAAGCGCTTCAAGGTCGGCCCCTCGTCGACGGTTATCTCGGCGATCCGCATCTCGTCCGCAACCAGGTCGTGGTTGTTCTCGGCGTTGGAAGCAGCCGACTCGATCAGCTTCTTGATGTCCTCGGCGGCCCCGCGCGGCGAGAACTGGAGCAGGGCGCGGGCGCGGTCGATGTGGAGGCCGCGGACCTGGTCGGCGACGAGGCGGGCCTTGCGCGGCGCCACTCGCACATAGCGGGAGCTGGCGCGGACCACGATCGGCGCCAGCGGCTTCGCAGGCTCTTTTTTGGCAGTTGCCTTTTTGGCGGCTGCTTTCGCAGCCGGCTTTTTGGCTCCCTCTGCTTTTTTTGCCTGGGCTTTTTTCTTGGCAGGGACTTTTTTCGCAGCCGGTTTCGAAGCTGCTTTTTTCAAAGCTGCTTTTTTAGTTTTTTTGATGCTGGTTTGTTTCTCGTCGGCCATCGTTACTCACCCTTACCGGTGCCGGAGTGGGCGCGGAAGGTGCGCGTCGGCGCGAACTCGCCCAGCTTGTGGCCGACCATCGACTCCGAGATGAAGACGGGGACGTGCTTGCGGCCGTCGTGGACCGCGATCGTGTGCCCAACCATCTCCGGGAAGACGGTCGAAGTGCGCGACCAGGTCTTCACCATCTGCTTCGTGCCGGACTCGTTCATCGCCACGATCCGCTTCATCAGCGCCGCTTCCACCCACGGTCCCTTTTTCGTCGAGCGTCCCATCAGCGGCTCTTTTTCTTTCCGCGCCTGCGACCGCGGACGATGTAGCGATCCGACTGCTTGCCCTTCTTGCGGGTGCGGTAGCCGAGCGTCGGCTTGCCCCATGGGGTGACCGGGTGGCCACCGGGCGTGTGGTGGGCCTCGCCGCCGCCGTGCGGGTGGTCGACGGGGTTCATCGCCACGCCGCGCGTCTGCGGTCGCTTGCCCTTGTGGCGGTTGCGCCCGGCCTTGCCGACCTTGAGGTTCTGATGCTCGGCGTTGGAGAGCACGCCGACGGTGGCGCGGCAGGCGGCTGGGACCAGACGCATCTCCGAGGAAGGCAGGCGCAGCGTCACCATGTTGCCCTCCTTCGCGGCCAACTGAATCGCGGCGCCGGCGGCGCGACCTAGCTTGCCGCCCTGGCCGGGCGTCATCTCGACGTTGTGGACGATCGTGCCGGTCGGCATGTCGCTCAGAGCCAGCGCGTTGCCCGGCCTAATGTCCGAGCCCGGCCCGGACTGGACCTGGTCGCCGACTGAGATCTCCGCCGGGGCGAGGATGTAGCTCTTCGCCCCGTCGGCGTAGTGCAGCAGGGCGATGTAGCAGCTGCGGTTGGGGTCGTACTCGATCGTCGCCACCTTCGCCGGCACACCGTCCTTGAGGCGCTTGAAGTCGATCTGCCGGTAGCGCCGCTTGGCGCCGCCGCCGCGATGGCGGGCGGTCACCCGCCCGTTGACGTTGCGTCCACCGGACTTGTGCAGGCCTTCGGTCAGCTTGCGCTCCGGCTCGGTAGCGGTCAACGGCTCGCGCAGCGGGTACGTCGCGAAGCGGCGTCCCGGGCTGGTTGGTTTTGTTTTGCGGTTCGGCATCTCTAGTCCTCTTAGGCGGTCTCCGCGCCCTCGAACAGCTCGATCCGCTCACCGGGGGCGAGCTGAACCACGGCCTTCTTCCAAGCCCGCGACTTGCCTTTGCTGAGGCCGCGGCGCTTCGGCTTGGCACGCACCTTCGAGGTGCGGACCGTGTCGACGTTGACGTCGAAGATCTCTTCGACCGCGTGGGCGATCTGGGTCTTGTGGGCTCGGTCGGCAACGCGGAAGGTGTACTTCCCTTCCGCGATCAGCGCGTAGCTCTTCTCCGAGACCACGGGGCGGACGAGCACGTTGCGGGGGTCCATCAGGCCAGCCTCCCCCGCAGCTTCTCCAGCGCGCCTTCCGAGATGACCAGCGAGGCAGCGCCGATCACGTCGGCCACTCCGACCGCGTCCGCGGCGAGGACGCCGACTCTGTCGATGTTGCGAAAGCTCTTGGCGGCGCCAGCCTCATCGGCGTCGACGACGACCAGGGTCGGGAGCTTCGCCCCCCACTTCCCCAGCGCCTCGGCCGCCGTCTTTGTCGACGGCGTCTCGTAGGCGCTCGCGTCGAGGACGGCGACGCTGTCGCGCTCAGCGTGGACGGAGAGAGCGGAGCGGAGCGCCCGGCGGCGGGCCTTGCGGTTGACCTTTACCGTGTAGTGGCGCGGCTTCGGGCCGAAGGCGACGCCGCCGCCGAACCGGCTCGGAGCGCTGAGCGCACCGACGCGGGCGCGGCCGGTGCCCTTCTGGCGCCAGGCCTTTGCTCCGGTCATCGCCACCTCTGCCCGGGTCAGGGTCGAGGCGGTGCCGCGGCGGCGCGCAGCGAGGTCGGCGCGGGCGGCCTCGTCAACCAGCGAGTGATGGAAGGGCTCGGTGAAGAGCTCTTTCGGCAGGTCCGCTTTGGTGGTCTTGCCGAGCACAGCGGCCTTAGCCATCGGTCCGCACCTCCACCATCGCGTTGCGGTGGCCGGGCACGGAGCCCTTGATCAGCAGCAGGTTGCGCTCGGTGTCGACCTGGGCCACTTCGAGGCCCTTCTGGGTGATCCGCTTGTTGCCCATCTGACCCGGCATCCGCATCCCCTTGAAGACGCGAGCCGGGAAGGCGCTGGCGCCGATCGAGCCGGGGGCCCGCACGTTGTGCGAGCCGTGAGTGACCGGGCCGCGACTGAAGTTGTGGCGCTTGATCCCGCCCTGGAAGCCCTTGCCGACCGAGATGCCCGAGACCTTGACCTTCTGGCCCGGCTCGAAGGAGTCGACAGTGACGTCGTCGCCGACCTTGGGGCCCTCCTCCGCGCCGAGGTCCTCGTCGCGGAACTCGACCAGGTGGCGGGACGGGGGTGCGCCCGCCTTCTTCAGGTGACCCTCCTCAGCCTTCGAGAGCTTGCCCTCCTTGACCTCGCCGAAGGCGAGCTGCACGGCGGCGTAGCCGTCGCGCTCAGGCTCGCGCACCGCGGTCACCTTGCAGGGGCCGGCCTCGATCACAGTCACCGGTGTCACCACGCCGTCCTCGGCAAAGACCTGCGTCATCCCGAGCTTCTTTCCGAGGATCGCGGCCATCGCGGTTAGAGGCGGATCTCGATGTCGACGCCCGCCGGCAGCGAGTCGAGGCGCTGCAGCGAGTCGACGGTTTTCGGAGACGGCTGATGGATGTCGATCAGCCGCTTGTGGGTGCGGATCTCGAAGTGCTCGCGCGAGTCCTTGTCCTTGAACGGCGAGCGAATCACGCAGTAGACGTTCTTCTCGGTAGGCAGCGGCACCGGACCGGAGACGCTGGCGCCGGTGCGCTCCGCCGTCTCGACGATCTCGCGGGCAGCCCGGTCTATGGCGTCGTGGTCGTACGCCTTGAGCCGGATCCTGATCTTTTGTGCCGCTATAGCTGCCACTTCTTTGCTCTTTTTCTTGTCTTTCCCGGGCGGTCCCTAATCGCGCCGAAAGGGCGCCGCCCCCTGGTGGTGGGGCGCCGCCCCCTGGTCGTATGTCTTTTCAGTTTTCTTTGCCGCGAAAGCGGCGAGGCGGGCGAATGCCCGCCTCTGATGCGTGCCTACTCGATGATCTCCGAGACGACCCCGGAGCCGACGGTGCGGCCACCCTCGCGAATAGCGAACCGCAGGCCCTGGTCCATGGCGATCGGCTGAATCAGCTCGATCGTCATCTCGACGTTGTCTCCCGGCATCACCATCTCGGTCCCCTCGGGGAGGTTGGCGATCCCGGTCACGTCGGTGGTGCGGAAGTAGAACTGCGGGCGGTAGCCCGAGAAGAACGGCGTGTGACGGCCACCCTCCTCCTTCTTCAGGCAGTAGACCTCAGCCTTGAACTTGGTGTGTGGGGTGATCGAGCCCGGCTTGCAGAGCACCTGCCCGCGCTCGATCTCCTCGCGCTTGGTACCGCGCAGGAGGGCGCCGATGTTGTCGCCGGCCTGGCCCTCGTCGAGCAGCTTGCGGAACATCTCGACACCGGTGACGACGGTTTTCGTCGTGTCCTTGATACCGACGATCTCGACCTCGTCGCCGGTGTTGACGATGCCCTGCTCGACACGGCCGGTGGCGACGGTGCCGCGGCCAGTGATCGAGAAGATGTCCTCGATCGGCATCAGGAAGGGCTTGTCGAGCTCGCGCACGGGCTCGGGAATGTAGGAGTCGAGCGCGTCGGCCAGTTCGAAGACGGCTTTCTGCGCTTCCTCGTCACCCTCCAGCGCCTTCAGCGCCGAGCCCTTGATGATCGGCGTGTCGTCGCCGGGGAAGTCGTACTCGTTGAGCAGGTCCTTGACCTCCTCCTCGACTAGCTCGACCAGCTCGTCGTCGTCGACCTGGTCGATCTTGTTGAGGAAGACGACCACGTGCGGGACGTTGACCTGGCGCGCGAGCAGGATGTGCTCGCGCGTCTGCGGCATTACGCCGTCGGCGGCGGAGACAACCAGGATCGCTCCGTCCATCTGGGCGGCGCCGGTGATCATGTTCTTGACGTAGTCGGCGTGGCCGGGGCAGTCGACGTGCGCGTAGTGGCGGTTGTCGGTCTGGTACTCGACGTGTGAGGTCGCGATCGTGATCCCGCGTTCCTTCTCCTCGGGAGCGTTGTCGATCTCCTCGAAGCTTTTCTCTTCGGCACCGCCCTTCGTGGAGAGGGTCTTTGTGATCGCGGCCGTCAGAGTCGTCTTGCCGTGGTCGATGTGACCGATCGTGCCGACGTTCACATGCGGCTTATCGCGCTCGAACTTCTCCTTAGACATCGCTCTCCGTTCTACCTTTCGAAGTCGGTTTCTGTCTGCTTTGACTGCTTAAGTTCTTGGGCATCACCAGCGGCGCGGTTAATACGGCCTGCGGGCGAACCTGGGAAATATAGCCAGCACCCGGCGCTCATGTGGTCGCCCCCACCGGCTCGCCGGCCCTGCCCTCGACGATCTCCTCGGCGATGCTGGCCGGCACCTCCTCGTAACGCTCGAACTGCATCGTGTAAGTGGCGCGGCCCTGAGTCGAGGATCGCAGATCTGTGGCGTAGCCGAACATCTCGCCCAGCGGGACGAAGGCCTGCACGGCGAGGGCGTTGCCTCGCTGCTCCTGACCCTGCACCTTGCCGCGGCGGCGCGAGAGGTCGCCGATCACGTCGCCGAGGAAGTCCTCGGGAGTGACGACCTCGACTGCCATCACCGGCTCGAGCAGGACCGGGTTGGCCTTGCGGGCCGCATCCTGGATCGCCATCGAGCCGGCAATCTTGAAGGCCATCTCCGAGGAGTCGACGTCGTGGTAGGAGCCGTCGACGAGTTCGGCGCGGACGTCGACCATCGGGTAGCCGGCCTTGACGCCGTTTTCCAGCGCCTCCTCCATGCCCTGCTCGGCGGGGCCGATGAACTCACCCGGGATTTTGCCGCCTTTGATTTTGTTGACGAAGTCGAAGCCCTCGCCCGGGGCCGGCTCGACGTTGATCACGACGTGGCCGAACTGGCCGCGGCCGCCGGTCTGGCGAACGAAGCGGGCGACGACCTTCTCGACCCGCTTGCGGATCGTCTCGCGGTAGGCGACCTGCGGCTTGCCGACGTTGGCCTCGACTTTGAACTCGCGCAGCATGCGGTCGACGATCACCTCGAGATGAAGCTCGCCCATGCCGTGGATCAGCGTCTGGCCGGTTTCCTCATCGCTTTCGATCTTGAAAGTCGGGTCCTCCTCGCCGAGCCGCTGCAGGGCGTTGCCCATCTTCTCCTGATCGACCTTCGTCTTCGGCTCGATCGCCACCGCGATCACCGTCTCCGGGAACTCGATGCTCTCCAGCGCGATCGGCGCGTCGGGAGCGGCCAGGGTGTCGCCGGTGCCGGTTTCTTTGAGGCCGACGCCGGCGCAGATGTCGCCGGCGTAGCACTCGTCGATCTCCTCGCGGCTGTTGGCATGCATCATCAGCAGCCGTCCGATGCGCTCGGTGCGACCGGTCTTGACGTTGAGGACGCGGCCGCCTTTCTCCAGCTTCCCGGAGTAGACACGGAAGTAAGTGAGCTTGCCGACGTAGGGGTCGGTCATCACCTTGAAGGCGAGAGCGGCGAAGGGGGCGTTGTCGTCAGCCTCCCGCCTGGCCTCGCTCTCCTCCTGGCCCTTGCTGGCGGGCACGACGCCGGTCACCGGCGGCACCTCCAGCGGCGAGGGCAGCAGCTCGACGATCGCGTCGAGCAGGGGCTGCACCCCCTTGTTCTTGAACGAGGTGCCGCAGAGGACCGGCGTCACCTTGGTGTCGAGGCAGGCGCGGTGCAGGGATTTGGCGATCCGCTCGTGCGGGATCTCCTCCTCCGCGAGGTAGGCCTCCATCAGCTCGTCGTCGTAGTCGGCGCAGGCCTCGATCAGCTGGGTGCGGTATTCCTCGGCCTGGTCCTTGAGGTCATCCGGGACCTCGACCGTCTCGAATTCGGCGCCGAGCTCGTCGGTCCAGATCAGGCCCTTCATCTCGATCAGGTCGACGACGCCTTTGAAGTTGTCCTCGTTGCCGATCGGCAGCTGGATCGGCAGCGGGTTGGCGCCGAGCCGATCCTTCATCGTCTGCACGGAGTTAAAGAAGTCGGCGCCGGTGCGGTCCATCTTGTTGATGTAGGCAAAACGCGGAACTTTGTACTTGTCGGCCTGGCGCCAGACGGTCTCCGACTGGGGCTCGACGCCGGCGACGGCGTCGAAGACGGCGATCGCGCCGTCGAGGACGCGCAGGCTGCGCTCCACCTCGACCGTGAAATCGACGTGGCCGGGCGTATCGATGATGTTGATCCGGTGGTCCTTCCACTCGCAGGCGGTGGCGGCCGAGGTGATCGTGATGCCGCGCTCCTGCTCCTGTTCCATCCAGTCCATGACGGCGGCGCCCTCGTGGACCTCGCCCATCTTGTGGGTGCGGCCGGTGTAGTAGAGGATGCGCTCGGTCGTCGTCGTCTTACCGGCGTCGATGTGCGCCATGATCCCGATGTTGCGCGTCTTCTCTAGGGGAAAGCTGCGTGGCATGGTCTTAAGTTAGGGGTTCTCTCGTGATCTGGGGACGGAAACGGACAAAACGAAGGCGATCCGGCAAAGACCGGGATCGGCGCATGAAAAAGGCCCTCGCGGGCCCGGCGAAACGCACTGCGAAAAAACTGCCTGAGCGACGCGCGATGATAGCAGCGGCGCGGCGCCGGGCAATGGTGGCGCGGGTACGGGCCGAAGGCTACACCCGGACCGCCGACCGGCGCCTGAACGCGCTGCTGGTGAAGGGGCCGCGGACTGAGGCCTGGACGCGAGCGGCAGACCGCCGCCTCAACCGGTTGCTGGTGCGTACCTGGCCACGGCTGGCCGCCTTCGGACGCAAGGTGAGCGCCGTATGCACGCCTTGGCTGCGATGGCTGGGCCGGCGGCTTCGTCCCGTCGCGGTGGTGCTGCTGCGCGTCTTCTCCTGGATCGAACGCCGGCTGCGCCGTCTCGCCGCGCTCGCGATGGCGGGCGCGAAGCGTGTCTGGGCCTTCCTCAGCTTCGAGCGGGTGATCTGCGCCGCGATCGTCGTCGCCGCCCTGGCCCTCGTTGCCTCGCAGTTCGTCGATTACCGCAGCGTCGAGATCGGCCAGCCCGGCTACGCGGGCCTCCCCGCCTCGGCGGCGCCGCCGACGGTCAGCGAAGAAACCGCCGGCCAGGCCCATTCCTACCTGCTAATCCCGGTGGCGCTGCTTGCCGCCGCCCTCGCCCTCATCGCGCTGCGCCGCAAGCGGTGGCGGCTGGGACGGGTCGTCTTCGTCCTCGGCCTCGTCTCCCTGGCGGTGATCCTGCTCGGGGACCTTCCCGCCGGGCAGGACGCGGGCGCGGAGGAAGCGCGCTTCGCCGGCGCCACCGCGGTGCTCGAGGACGGCTTCTACATCGAGCTGGCGGCCGCCATCGGCCTGATCATTGGCGGACTGCTCTACTATGCCGGGCCGTGCCGAACACGAACCAACTCATTCGCAAGGGCCGCAAGCGCCCTAAGAAGAAGACGACGACGCCGGGCCTCAAGTCGGGGCAGGGCCGGAAGAAGGCCGTCGCCGCGCCGCAGCGCCGGGGTGTCTGCACCCGCGTCGCGACAGTGACGCCGAAGAAGCCGAACTCTGCCCTGCGCAAGATCGCCCGTGTGCGGCTGACCAACGGGATGGAGGTCACCACCTACATCCCGGGCGAGGGCCACAACCTGCAGGAGCACTCCGTGGTCCTGGTCAGGGGTGGTCGCGTCAAGGATCTGCCAGGCGTCCGTTACAAGGTCGTGCGCGGCACCCTGGACGCCGCCGGCGTCTCGGACCGCAAGCAGGCGCGCTCGCGCTACGGCGTCAAGGCCAGCTGACCGAATGCCCCGCCGCTCCGCAGCGCAGATCCGCCCGGTCGAGCCCGACGCTCGGTACCGCAACCGCCTCGTCCAGCAGGTCGTCAACAAGACGATGCAGGATGGCAAGAAGCCGCTCGCCGAGCGACTCGTCTACGACGCTCTGGCGATCGTCGGCGAGCGCAGCGGCGAGGACCCGGTGGAGATGCTGGAGGCGGCGATCAAGCAGCTAACCCCGGTGCTCGAGGTTCGCTCGCGCCGGGTCGGCGGCGCCACCTACCAGGTTCCGGTCGAGGTCCCGGCCCGCCGCGCCCGCACCCTCGCGGTCCGCTGGCTAGTCGACTTCGCCCGCCAGCGCCGCGAGTACTCGATGTCAGAGCGGCTGGCCAGTGAGATCCTCGACGCCACGCAGCAGCAGGGCGGCGCCTGGAAGCGGAAGGACGACATCTACCGCATGGCGCAGGCGAACAAGGCGTTCGCGCACTACAGGTGGTAGACGGGCGGTGGGGGTATCCCTCGCCCGGACAAGTGCCGGTCTAATTGAGGGTCTAGCGATACGGCTAGCGAAACGCTTGCCCTTCGCCGTTGAGTAGTTCAGGTTCGCCGGGTCCAAGCAAATTGGCCCCGGCGCAGCGCGAACTGCCCGGGGCCGTGGCACAGGAGGCAAAGCTCCCATGCACGACCACGGTACCCAGTCCGAGGTGGCGGTTCAGCGCGCTGTTCTAAGCCTGGTACTCGCCACCCACCCGAAGTCCCTAACGATCCCCGACGTCGCTCGCGAGATAGACGAGGGCGATGCCACAGAGCGCGCCGTGCGCGACCTCGTGAGCGTCGGACTTCTCGACTGCGGCGGCATCTCTGTGAAGCCGACACCTGCGGCGGTCCACTTCGACCAGCTCGGCTTGTGAGCGTCGCGCAGCGCTTCGGCGCGAACCTCCGCGACTGCCGGAAGCGCGCTAACCAGTCGCAAGAAGACACGGCAGTGCGCGCTTCGCTGCACCGCACCGCCGTGGGTCAGCTGGAGCGCGCCGAACGGGTCTGCCGCATCGACACCCTTGTGAAGCTCGCTGGGGCGCTCGGCGTCGAGCCAGCCGATCTGCTCACCGGACTCTCTTGGGAGCCGGGGGGCACGCGGCTCGGCCAGTTCAGGCTCGAAGCGGCGGAGCGTGAGACTTAGCCCGCGCCCGTGCGAGAGTGCAGGCCAGCTTCGTCAGGATCGTCAGGTCGGCATGGAGCCGGACGCGCTCCAGCCCACGGACCCGAAGCGGTCGCAGCCCCCATTCGTGCTTGAGCCGTCCGAACTCGCGCTCGACCGCCACTCGCTTGCGGTACATCGAATTCCAGCGCTTCGACTTGTAGGGGATTAGGGGATGCAGGCGGCTGGCCTTGATCCACGTTGAGGCGGGCTTGCATTTACCGGTCGGGCAGCGCCACTTTGAGGCTCCCCGCTTACGATCCGATCCGGCGAAGGTCCACTCGCCATGCTCACAGTGGGGCGGCTTGTGGTCGCCGCGTTTGACCCCCGTGGTTTTCCGAAGGGGAATGACGGGCAAGCAGTCGCGCTCGGCGCAGACAGCATGGACCCCTGCGTCGTCATAGCCCTTGTCGAGCGCCGCCGTGTCGGCCGCCGCGCCGCGCCGCCGCGCCTCATCGAGCAACGGGGCAACCTGCCAGCCTTCGTAGGCGTTCGCAGGCTCGACCCGCCAGGAGACGGGCAAGCCCGTCGCCACACACGCCGAAAGGTGCAGGCGGTAGCCATAGAAGGAGCCGCCCTTGCGAGTCGAGATCGCCGAGCGGCGTCCCCAGGTCGCGTCCTTATCCGAGAAGCGCTTCGGCTCCTCGACCTCCCCAATATCGCGCTGTCCATTCGCGTAGGCGGGCATGTCGGAGGCGTCGATGGCAAGGTCGCGGCCATAGGTCGGCAGCTTCGAGCGCAACCCCGCGATTACCCCGTCGATGCAGCGCTCCAGCTTGTCGCCGTGCGCCCGCAACTTTTCGGCGAATCTATACGCGGCGTAGACCGAAGGCGGGCTGCCTTCGCAGCCAAGCGCTCGCTGGAGCGCCCAATGCTCGCGGACCAGGGCAACCGTCTTCGTCCAGGTCGGGATTGCGTAGAGGGACTTCGCCAAGCAGAGGCCGACCATCGTCCGGATCGGGTAGCCGGGGCGACCCGTCCAGCGGGTCGCTTCCAACTCACCGATCAGCCGCTCGATCTCAGGAGAATCGAGGAGCTGATTAAGCGTGGCGGAAGCCGCGCCCCCTGCTACGTTTGGTGACGCCATTCGAGCTACACCTCGGATGGTCTGGCCCTCGGACGTTCCACCGTCGCGGGGGCCGCTTTCTTGATTCTTGCCCGACTAACTCTATGGCTTAGGTCGGACGGAAAACCGCTTTAGCAAGCCGAAAACGTGGCCTTCCCCAACCCCTCTAAACAAACCCTGCTGTTTTCGTTTTTCTGGGGTAGGTTTGCGGCGTCAACGACTTTGGGAGGGTCCGTGACCGTCACCCTGCAAGCCGCTCAGGCGTATTTGCGATCTGCTCCGCGCGCTACTCTTTGCCTTGATCTGACCGTCCCCACGCCCTACGGGAGGGCCTGATGGCCTCCGTCCATGACGTAGCTTCCTACATCCTCGATACCCAGGGGAGCAGCATCTCTACCTGGAAGCTCCAGAAGCTCGCCTACTACTCACAGGCGTGGCACTTGGTCTGGGCCGAAAAGGCTCTGTTCCATGATCGGATCGAGGCTTGGGCGAACGGACCGGTTGTCCCGGCCCTCTACTCGCAGCACCGAGGAAAGTTCAACGTGTCAACTTGGAGCAAGGGCGATTCAAACAACCTGACCGATGTGGAGAAAGCAAGCATTGATCGCGTTCTCGATTCATACGGGAAGCTCAGCGGGCAGCAGCTCAGCATCCTGACCCACGCCGAGGACCCGTGGCGCGAGGCTCGGATCGGCCTCTCGCCAACAGAGCGCTCCACGAATCAAATTGCGCTCGAATCGATGGTCGTCTACTACGGCGCTCTCGAAACCGCAGAGGATGCGGTGGACGTAGACAAGTTGGAATGGGGGCCAGCCTCGGCATAGGTACTCCGCCGTGGCTAAGACCAATCGCGCCGCTAAAGCAGCGGCGAAGGCATCTCAGCAGCCCGGTACTCCCAAGGCTGCGCAGATTCCCTTTGATCGTTCTACGGATCATCCATACTTCTGCTTCAAGCATGTAGATACGAGCACGAAAGAGAAATATAAGTTCGTGCTTAGTGGGGACGAGGCAAAGGAGACACTCGACTTTGCCTGCAAGATGGCCCAGCAGAGTTGGCTTGCCATTGAGCAGATGTCAACGGGCGGGAAAAAGCGCCGCCCCCTGCATCACGATCAGGACATCGCGACCATCGAGGCGCGTGCCAAGCGAGATTTGGTTCGTCGCAAACTCGATGTGACCATTGGCGACCGGCCGCTATTCAGATTCCGCCTCGGAGGAGAGAAGCGCCTCTGGGGCTTCCGGTCGGGGCAGTACACCACCACGGCGGTGGGGGCGATCCAGCTCGGCGCGCACCCCCACGAAGCCGGTCGCTCAGAGCGCGGCCCGGATGGCGCCGGGATGGAGCGGGCCGCCCGGACCGCCGGCTCGCAGCTCGTCGGGGCCGGCGGTCTCGATGGCACCACCGGCGCCCGTGGCGCCAGGGCTCCGGACCACGGCGGTCAGCAGCGCCACCAGGTCGGTCGCAGTCCCAGGCGCGGTGAGCAGGCTGGTGAACAATCCGTCGACGGATTCCGGTGCCGCCACACGGAGGTGGTCGACCGGGTCGGCGGCCTGCATGTCGAGCGTCCCGCCGAGGGCGTCGGCGGCGGCCTCGACATCGGTGGTGACGCCGTAGGCGCCCGTGCCGTCGGCGGCAAGGGCAAGCAGCAGCTCGCCCTGCCCGCACTCGGCGTGGAGCACCCGGCGGCAGCCTCGGAAGAGCGGCACGTAGGCGGCCAGGCGGACGTGGACCTCGGGTACCGGACGACCACGTCGGGCTTCGCCGCCCGACGCGACGACGGCGGAGCGGCCCGCGGGGCCCGGAGGCCCCGGAGGCCCCGGCGCGCCGGGCGCACCGGCAGGACCCTGCGGCCCCGCCGGGCCGGGTGCACCGGCAGGAGGCCCCGGCGGCCCCGCCAGGGCCCGGCGAGGACCCTGCGGCCCCGCTCGGCCCGGGAGGGCCGCTCGGGCCCGGGTCCCGTGCCTCTGCCGGATTCCTCGCTGCCACCGCACCAGCCGCATGCGCAGCCGCTCGACGGGGTCGAGCGTGGCGTGGTTGAAGGCGACTGCTGCTCCACGATGGGTGCGACGTACCAGCGGAGGCCCCGGCGCACCCCCGTTTGGCCAGGCGGACGGCCCCGCCGACGAGGGGCCGGTCGGAGCCGGACGGCAGGTCCACGTCGACGTCCGCGCGGTGGCGCAGCCGGCCGACGTTGATCTCGCGGTCACCCCGGGACGGGACGCACGACCCCGCTCGGGCGGGCGGCGGCCCTGAACCCCGCTCCAAGGCCTCGGGCCCCTCGGCCAGGCGTGGCGGCCACGCGGGCCATGGCGGCGGCGACGTCGGCGCCGGCCGGTCACGCCACCCGCGCTCAACACGCGGGCTTCGGGGCGTCGTCGGTCCCGTCGGGGCACGGCGTGCTGGCGACGCAGCGAGACCGTCGGCGTCGGCTCGCAGCCCCTTGTAGTCCTCGCCCAGCATCAGCACCAGGTCGCTGCTCGTCGAGGCTCTGTCCTCCTCGATCTCGGCGTTCCGGCCAGCTGGCCCTGGAGTGCGGGCGACTCCTCCTTGGCCGCCGTACCTGACGACCGTCTCGATGTGTCCTCGGGGGCGTCTCCCGTTCCAGTGACCGTGTACCCGGCCGCCTTGAGCTGGGCTCGCCGTCTTGGCGGCGGCCCCCGAGATGCCGTTGCCGTTGAGCACGCGGACGTCGCTCCCCGGCTTCACTGCGGTGGTGGGCGGCGCCTCGTCCTGCGGCTCCGTCCGGCCGGACGAGGCGGCTCTTCCCGTTGATCCGGTCGATCAGACGGCCGGGCCTCGGCCTTGTTCAGAGCATCACCGAGGCGCCGTTGACGGTGTCCTGGTCCCCGGGCAGGGTCAGGTTTCGACCTTGTCGGGGTCGAGGGAGTTGAATCGCCGGGCCAGCCGGGTGATGTCAGGGTCGACATGGCCTTGTCGAGGGTGATGTTGTTCACGCCGATGCCGATCAGGCTTGTTGAGCTTGAGGGGTTTTGAGAGCCCGGACGACACCGCCTTCTTCATCACCCTGCGCATGAAGTCCTGCTGGCGCTGGATGCTCCCAGGTCGCCGCTGAGTCGGTGACCCACCCGCCGTCGGAGAGATACTGTAGTGCCGGCTGCGGACCCACGCCAGTGCCGACGTCCCGTCCAGCGCACGCATCCGGGCGTGCCGATCTGAGCCCGCTGAAGGCGTCGCGGGCGGGGCGGGTACGTAGATGTCGACCCCGCCGACGGTGTTGACGATGCTCGCTGAACCCGAGGAAGTCCACTTCGGCGAAGTGGTTGACCTCGATGCCCAGCCCTTCCTGGATCGTGGCCACGAGCTGGGTCGGCCCACCGGGGGAGAAGGCAGAGTTGACCTGGTCGGAGCGGCCGGTGCCCGCAATCGGACGTAAGGTCGCGGGGGATGGACAGGATGGCGGCCCGCTTCTGCCGGGAGTCGATGTGCAGCACCATGATCGTGTCGCTGCGCTGTCCGCTGACCTGGTCCTTGCCGGCCTGAGCGGCGGCCTCGCCCGGTGAGCCGTTCACGGCTGTCGGACCGACAAGGAGCACGTTCATGACCGTATCCGTGTCTTCGGTAAGCCCGGGATGTCACCCGCTCGATTTGGCTCAACCGCCACTTGACGTACAGGAAGCCGCCACCGGCGACGAGGTTGAGGAGCAGCACCCCCACGATGACGCCGATGATCGTGCGCCGGCGTCGGGTGCGCTGTCGCCGGAGGCGTACGCGCCTCGGGCGCCAGCGGGGTGCGCAGCGGGGGCGCCGCCGGCCACGACGGCCCCGAACCTCCCGTCGGGCGCGACTCCGACCGGGCGATCACACGCCCGTGTTGACTGGCCGGGAACGGGCCGCTCAGGGGCGCGGGTGAGCAGGGCGCTCTACGCCGCTCGGGTCCTAGAAGAATCTCCACTGTTTGGGTTTCTCTTCCAGCCCGGAGTAACTGTAATCGAAATACGACACGACGCATGTTCAAAAATGCGGCATCCCGCATCCTGCCGCGGAACTGTGCCTTGGCGCTGAGAAGAAAGCGGTCGTCACCGCTTCCGCCACGCAGACAAACCAGACGGGCCGTTTCGAACATTCGTCGCCCTTGTCTGCGGTTGAAAAGCTCACGTGCTCTAGAACCGGCATCAGGCCGGACCATTTGCTGACCCCGCGAGTGTATCATTGAGCCAGAAGAAAATAGTTGTGGCGGAGCTTATGTTCCCGCGCGCCGTAGCAGCCCGGAGCGACCGCTTTTGGCGCAAAGCGGACGTTGAAGGATGGATGCTAACCTGATCGACGGCTCTCATCTACAAACCGTGGCCGACTTAGAAATCTTGTGAGCCGTCCCAGCCGAAAGGGCCCGCCTTGAAGAACAGCTCGCCAATGTCCCGCACGGTCCCGAGCGGAATGCCCTGCTCAAGAAAATCAGCCAGCTGGATACCGCTTCCCACTTGAACAAATGGCTTACGTCGCCCGGGCTTAGGCCGCCGCGCTGGGCGGCTAACTCCTCTTCATCGCCGCCGTTTAGTCGCAGCGGCGCTCCCTGCGCGTGATCCTGCGGCCGTCGTCCCGTTCAATCGTGATGGTCTCCATGCGGCAGCGGTGTCGTGGGCCGATGGTGACGCCACCTGGACCGACGCCAACAGTGGTGTTGGAATTGTATCCCCGACGTTCCCTATAGTAGCCGGGGTCGCGGTCGTCGAGGTGCCGCCCGGTCTGCATATCTACTTGGGTCATCTTGACGCCTTGGGCCTTGGCCGGAATGACGAGCGGAGCAGTCAGCACCGCTGCGGCTGCCAACACGGCAAGAGCGATCTTCATCATGTTGGAGGTCCTCCGTGGGCTTGATTTCGGGGTGCAACGGGCATGAACGCTGAGGGTTCCACCGCACGGCGGCGGGGGCAACTGTGATCAGACTGGTCGGAGGTGTGCGGTGATGCGTGTAGCCGGAACAGGCCGATCGCCAGGTTGTTTCTGTCCAGCCCGATAGGTAGTGCCGTTTAGCGTCACCGAATGCGTCCGCAAGCAAAATGCCTGTGGTAACTTGATGATGATCATCGGGCATTCGCAGGCTGGAAATGGCGATAGCCCACTGCCTGCCAGTTCGCTCCAACTGGACTGACGAAACATGGATCCATCGGTCACTGATTTCATCGCGAGGGAAGCGCGCTTTGGCGCCCGGAACTACGAACCGCTCGGCGTCGTCCTGTCGCGCGGCGAGGGCGTCTTTGTTTGGGATACGCAGGGCCATCGCTACCTCGATTGCCTCTCCGCCTATTCCGCGGTGAATCAGGGCCACTGCCATCCGAAGATCTTGGCCGCGATGGTAGAGCAGGCGGGCCGGCTGACGCTGACGTCGCGCGCCTTTCACAACGACCAGCTGGCCCTCTTCTACGAAGAGATCGCGGCGCTAACCGGCTCCCACAAGGTGCTGCCGATGAACAGCGGAGCCGAAGCGGTGGAGAGCGCGATCAAGTCGGTGCGCAAATGGGGCTATGAGGTGAAGGGGGTGCCGGATGGGCAGGCCGAGATCATCGTCTGCGCCGATAATTTTCACGGCCGCACCCTTGGCATCATCGGCTTCAGCACCGACCCGGCGGCACGTGACCAATTCGGACCGTTCGCGGCGGGCTTCAAGATAATCGCCTTCGGCGATGCCACGGCGCTGAAGAAGGCAATCACGCCCAACACGGTCGCCTTTTTGGTCGAACCGATCCAGGGAGAAGCGGGCGTCGTCATCCCACCGTCAGGTTACTTTACAGTAGTGCGCGAACTCTGCACTGCGCACGACGTGATGCTGATTCTGGACGAGATCCAGACCGGGCTCGGCCGCACCGGCAAGCTGCTCGCGGAACAGCACGAGGGCATCGAGGCGGATGTCACGCTGCTTGGCAAGGCGTTGTCCGGCGGCTTTTACCCAGTGTCGGCCGTGCTTTCGAACAACGCGGTGCTCGGCACCCTGAAACCTGGCCAGCACGGTTCGACCTTCGGCGGCAATCCGCTGGCCTGTGCGGTAGCTCGGGCCGCGCTGCGCGTGCTGGTCGAGGAAGGGATGATCGAGAACGCAGCCGCCCAGGGCACCCGCTTTCTCGATGGCCTGAGCAGCATCCGCAGCAACACGATCCGGGAAGTGCGCGGACGCGGGCTGATGCTGGCCGTCGAGCTTCACCCGGAAGCAGGCGGTGCACGTCGCTACTGTCAGGCCCTGCAGGCCCGAGGCATCCTCGCCAAGGACACACATGGGCACACGATTCGCATCGCCCCACCGCTTGTTATCTCCAGCGATCAGGTCGACTGGGCGCTGGAACAGATCGCCGCCACTTTGAGGCAGGATTTCTCGTGACTACTGGCCAAGCCGGCGGGTTTTTGCATGGCGTGCAATTCTGCCAAGAATTGCACCCAGCCAAAATAGGCCATTCTGGTGGGCGACCCGAGTGGTAAGGCCCGGCGTGTCGTCCGGAACCGTCGTGCGTGGTCCGCCCTCGGCTTCGGCGAACGTCTTGAAGGGTGATCCGCCCACCCTGATCGCAGACTTGTTAATATGGATGGGGCGCCAAGAAGCTACAAAGCCAGGCTTGCCGTGAAGTCCAGGCCCATCTCTACTCTCGTTACTGATTACGAACGAAAAGCCGCATTCGCTCGCGCTCCAAATCTCTAACTTCTCTGCCGCAGGACCAACGCGGCTGAAATGCAGGACCATTTCACCCTCAACGGCGTTGGTAAGCCTGACGTGACTCGACGCTTCTGCGTTTCCACGGTTCCAACCTTATGTTGCAACTGTTTCCCGGCGAATTACGCACCAGAAATTCGGGAACAAAACCTAACGGTTTGGCGCGTGCGGAAATTTAGCTGCGATCGCTGCGCATGTCGCTTCTTGGCACTTTTCGGACTTGACGGGCTTGGCGGACGATGTCTGTTGTTGAGGGCAAAGCCGACTTCCCGGTCGCACGCCCGGACTTCTCAGTTTGACCCGAAGCGGACATTTGATCGCAGCAATCAGACCACTTGTTTTACCCCTTCTCGGCTGGACGAGGCGGCGGAGCCTCGCATCAAAAAGGCATCGGCATCGCCGCGTTGTTGTCTACCTAGCGTGATTGACGTATTGCCCATATGCTACCTCTGGGATCAGGAGGGCGACAGCGGGGTCATGGTTGGACGCCGAATAACGGTCAAAGCGAGACTTGGGTGTCCGAGGAAGCAAGAGTGTCAGATACGGAACGGGCTGCAGAGGCCGAGGCGATCCGCAGCAAATTGATAGCGCTGGAAGAATACCGAAAGCTTCTCAACGGCAGGGAATTGACGTCGAATTGGCTAGTCGTCGATCAATCCATGATCGACACATTTGCTGCCGCCACTCGAGATCGTCAGTTCATCCATGTCGATCCGACGCGCGCCAAGGCTGAAACTCCGTTCGGAGGAACGATTGCGCACGGCTTCCTGACACTGTCATTGCTATCGACCCTCGCTTTCGACGCCATGCCGGGCGTGGAAGGGACCCGCATGGGCGTCAATTACGGCTTCGAGCGCGTGCGTTTCCTGAGCCCCGTCAAATCCGGAACACGCGTGCGCGGCAAATTTCGTTTAATCGGCCTGACGGAACGCGCGGTATCCTTGCAATCCGCTTGGGAAACCGTGGTTGAAGTGGAAGGCGCAATTAAGCCCGCGCTAGAGGCGCACTGGATTACCCTCGCGTTAGTGGACCCGCGCAACGACTAGCTTTGTCTTGCGCACAAGTCTTTACGAAAGCATAGGCTTCCAATCCACATCACCTTGGGTACAAGGAGGCGAGGCCCATTCTCGTTATTGCGTCCTTTAGGTAAAGGGGACCGTTGGAAGACCGACATTCCTCTAACCGCCAATTGTTCAACGGGACCAGCAGGTCTGGTCATGGCACTTTTGAGACATGCTCACTGGCCCTGACGACGTCCGTTTACAGGGGAAGACCGGAAGTCATCGACGGAGGGCCAAACCGACACGCTTGACCCGCAAGAGACATGCGGTAAGTCGTGACGACATCTGCCGAGTTCAGGAAAGGTTCTCGGTTATCGAACTGTGCCTATTGAAACTCGGGTGCTGGCCTGTTTTAGGCCCTAGTGGCCTGTTCTGATTTTCGCAATGGCCTAGTTTGCCTTAGCGATGTTCAAGTTGATCGCCATTGAAGATGTGCAACATGCCGGAGAAGGCAGGGTGGTCTGCCTCCACTACATACCGAACGGCCCCGGCTCGGTTTGTAAAAACCGACACGATGAAGCCCGGGTATTCGTAGCCTGAGTGCTTCTTTACTCGGTCGCCTACTTTGAACGGTACGTCTGTCATTTTATCCCCTGTAGGCCGCCTCAGTGGGCGGCCTCTTTCATATCAAACCAAGCGTGCGATGTCGCCCATTGGGACTTTTCGGACCTACCGACGTGGCCTGACGATGTCGGCTCATCAGCCTTAAGCGGACCTCGCAACTGTGTGCGCCTAAGTCCGCAGATGACTGGCGCCTAGGTGATCCTGCCGCAGCCGGAAGACGCTCCACCGCCGTGCGGACGGTACTCTGACCGGAGAAACTCGAGCCATGGCGGTGGCTCCTGGCAAAGCGGGACTGTAGACAGAACATCTAGGTTCCCTACAGATGGAATCATGTTTTCGGGAAAAAGTGGCAACTTTTTCGTTGCGATCGAATTGACTGAAGGAGCGGCAATATTTGGAGCTCAAGAATGGATGAGGAATTTCCGCTGAGGGTTGCTGTTGATCAGGCTTGGACCGTGCACTTAGCCGCGCACAAGGATGTTGACGCGGCTGATCCGCGTCGTTGCTCGCTTGAGAGGTACCTACGTGGGAAATGGCGAGCTGGTGAGAGCGATCCAGACGAACTGACATGCTACGGCCTTTCTTATCTAGCTCGCCTAGGGTCTGAGAGTTGGTGAGGCTCGATGACAAACTTGGCAAAGGCTCTGACCCATCTGGCTACTCGAAGTGCTCGGCCGGATTGGACGTTGGCGGCGATTGCAAGTCTCGTTGCAGCTGGTATCGCAGCGTCGGTTCGATATGTGTTTGGATAACAGTCTTGAGGTGGACTAAATGGCGGACACTGACGGCTTGAAACTCATCGGACTTGCTTTTGCAATCGTAACCTTTGCGGTCGTCACTGCAACAGCGGCGGTGGTTGCGAATGTTGATGCTGAGCGGCTGAACGTGCAATCGACACTCGTTGCGAGGTAATCCGTGGACTTCCTGTGCCGGCGCTTCGAGGAACGGCCATGGAATACAAAGCTTTCCAATTTGAAATCATTCAAACGACAAATCCATGTTGCTGGAAATGGGTCGTCTTTCTCGATGCAACCAAAACGCGGACTGGCATCGCGCTTACACGTGCCGACGCCGTGTTGGATGCCGAATTTGCCATCGAGAAAGCGTTGGAGAGCCGACAACGCTGCCTCAAGCAATAGCGGCTTCAGCAGCCTGGCAAGCGGAGTAGCCCCGAAGGGGGGCAAATCGCATTACCTTCTTTCGTGCCGAAGCAAAAACGGCCCCAGCGCCTAACGGGGGACGCGCTGAGGCCGTCATCTTCTTAGCATGTGTCCGGTATCCTCCAGACGTCGACATAATTCAGGAACATTGCCACTTGTTCCCGAAGTTCTGCTTGAAGCTCGAAACGGCTCCGCCGCGGCCGTGTTCAGCATCGGTTGGGTGGTCGTCGCTCGGCAGGGGCCGCGCTTAGTGTCCGTAGTGGGAGGGGGCGGCGGCCTTTCCTTGCTACGGGTCATGGTGTTTGAGGGAGACGGCTCTCCACTTTTGTTCTTCGCGACCCAGCTTATTTCTTGAAGGAAGGGATACCGTAGTTCTCGACGGTCCCGCCGAAATGATCGCTAAGAAGATAGTCGAGATTGCCCAGACCGGTGTCCATGACCCGGCGCAGCTTTCAGCGATAGCGATCAAAGAAATCGGCATCCCGCAAAAACTGTCATCGGCAACTTTCGGTGACCCGATCACAAATTTGTTCCATACGAAACTGCAAATCAGATACGCAGATCAGGAACCATTGTTCACTTTGTAACTTAGCTCGCTTGGCAGGAGTGAGTGATGAACTTTTTAGCAGCAATGAATTTTCCGACCCCAAGACGTTGGGAGAGCCTCAGTGCAAGTGCGGCGCTCAGCCAAGGATCGTCCGCAAGATGATGGACCCTAGGACGGGAATGACGGTCCGCATGTTCGAATGCCAATGTGGTGAGCGCAGTTGGACCGAGGCCAAAGAGTAAGGCCGCCGGCAGCGGCGGCCCAACCACTTTAGGCGGCCGCTCTGATAGGCGCGCAGGCGGTGAGGCTGATTTTCCCCGTGCTTGTGAAGCGGAAATGCGTCCGCACAGGCACGCCGTCGTACCCTCGATAATCGAGTGTCACGCCGTCTTCATCCGGCATCAACGCGTCGATCTCGAAAGCACCCGGGCCGGCTCTCGCCAACCGCGGGCGCCAGTATCTTTCCATCTCAGATCGACCTCGAAAGCTTCCGCCTTCGCAGCATTCAACGGTGGCCGTGGCATCATAAAGGTTTAGCAAATCATCTAGCCGACGCTGCTTACAGGCGTCGATCCAATCGACCACAACTCCAATCGCATCGAAGCCGTCCCGGGCGTCCGACATGTGTCCACCTCCCTATAAGCGCCTCCCGAGCGCCTATTAAGGATTTGCGGATGAACACGTCGTGAACCCGTCGTTCAGCCCACATTTACTGCACTCATGGCGAATGCGCCGGAGGCGCAAAACTGCGACATGCAGAGCGATGTCCGCCATCCGGGTATGAACGGACCTAGCGCGGACGCGCCGTAATATCTGTTTTTGACTGCCGGCTCAACCGGTCGACGCAACACAGGCGTTAAATCTCTCTGCTGGTGTTTCAAATTGCAAGGTCTCACGTGGTCGTTCATTTAGCTGACGAGCCACTTTGTTCAGATGGGCTTGCGAATGCACCGACAAGTCGGTGCCCTTCGGAAAGTACTGTCTCAGCAGGCCATTGGTGTTCTCGTTCGACCCGCGCTGCCACGGGCTTTGCGGATCGCAAAAATAGACGTCGATTTTGGTCGCCAACGTAAAGCGACGATGATCCGTAAGTTCCTTGCCCCGGTCCCAGGTCAGGGATTTATATAGCTCCTTTGGTAGCTTTTTCGCCTGCTTGATGAGCGCGGTGACAACCGTCTGGGTGTCCTTGCCTGTCACCTTGGCCAACATCACGTAACGGGTATGACGCTCGACCAAGGTCGCGATGTAGGTGTTGTTCGGCCCGGACAGGAGATCGCCCTCCCAATGACCAGGCACCGCCCGATCTTCAACCGCCGCCGGTCGCTGACGGATTGAGACGATATCCTTGATATGCCCCCGTTTATCGCCATTCGGGTCAACCGGCCTGGAGCGACGCATCGAGCGCTTCGATCGAAGATGGCTAAGCAGCTCTTTCTTGAGCACACCGCGCGCTTGGACAAACAGGCTGCGATAGATGGTCTCGTGTGACACCTGATTACACTCGTCTTCAGGATGCGTTCTCTTCAGCCAACCGGCTATCTGCTCGGGTGACCAATCCAATCTGAGCTTCCCTGCCACCGCCTGCCGCAGCCGCGGATTGGTCGCTAACTTACAACATTTTGGACGACGAGATCGCGCCCAGGCATTCTCGTCCGCAAGTGTCGCTCGGTAGCGATCATAGCCGCCATTGCGACTCATTTCCCGGCTCACCGTCGAGGGTGAGCGGCCAAGCAGTTTGGCGATCGACCGTGCCGATTGATGGGCCGTAACGCCTCTGGAAATCACCTCGCGTTCCGCGAGCGTCAACGCCAGCCTGGAGCGACGCCGCTCCGCAGGACGAATCCCACCATGCGGAGCTACCAAAAAATAGATCGACGATGACTGCTTACCAAAAGCTCGTCCAATCGCCTTCAGCGACTCCCCACGCTTCCAGCGATCCCATAACTCCGTCTTCTCTGCCGCAGTAAAACCTCTATGAAATCTCCGTTCCATCCCACACTCCATCTTTTCCCTCTAAGATAAAGTGTTGCGGCGACCGGTTGAGACCACCGACCCATGTCGGACATAAAGACCGCGCGAAAGGAAGCCTGAGCGGTCAGTTCCAAGTCAATTCTTATCCGTGCAGCAAGCAGCTCGGCGCGTGGAGCTACGCGGGCGTGTGCACCCATGCGCCGACGAGCGGCGGTCGTGTCATCGGCGTCGACGGCGTCTCCGACTTCAACACGCTGCATTCTGGCAAGCACAATGAAAAGGTACAGCTCTGCGCGTTCGATGTGCTCGTGCTGGACGGCGACGATTATCTGGATGCGCTTCCGCGCCTCCGCCCCTTACCGGACCGATCGCGTGGGCCGGACTAGGTCAGCCGCGAACGGCGAGGGCGCGCTCTTACCGAAGCTGTTGATCTTGTTCCGTTACGGACAAGCCCGACACTGACCGGCCTGCTGTCGTTCATCAGAACGTGCTCAATCGATTGAGATGGCGCCTCCGCCACATCAAAAACTGCGATGTCGCCCGTTGGCACCTTTTAGACATGCCCGCCTATCCTGAGAATGTCCGTTAACCGGGGTGGACCGGAAGTCGCCGTGGTCCGGCCAAACCGACGCGAATGACCTATCCGCCCGCTTGGTCACGACGCCGTTTAACGGCCCGGTAATCTAGCCTTGAAAGCAAAAAGCACCCGGTGCCAATTCGGGTGCTCTGTGCTTGGAGCCGGTCGATGGTTAGCTTGTCGCGGACGTCCCTGGCCAACTTCGGCCCGCTCTGCTTATTGCGACGCCTCGCGGGCCCCCAGCCTATTTTAACTTGAGGTCGCCCTTATCGACGAAACCATTTCACGCAAGGCCCGCCGAGTGAAGTCTAAGCCGGTGCGGAGGTCCATGACCTGCCGACCTATCTTGGGCGCGAGCCAAGCCTTTATTGAGTAGGAACATTCGATCTCCGCTGTGGTTGGGCTTCGACACAACCAAGGGAGTGAAAAATGACCATTGAAGCAAGAGAGCAGGGCAACCTGATCGGCAGCGATAAAGTCGAGGGCACAGCAGTATACGGCGCCAACAACGAGAAAATCGGCTCGATTGAGCGCGTCATGATCGACAAAATCAGCGGTAAGGTTTCTTATGCCGTTCTGAGCTTTGGCGGTTTCTTGGGAATTGGAGACGACCACTATCCGCTTCCGTGGCAATCTCTCAAGTACGATACGGGGCTCGGAGGTTACCTAACCGGCATTACGCTGAAGCAGTTGGAAGGGGCTCCGAAGTACGGAAACGACAATTCGTGGGATTGGGCCAACGAATCCCGAACCCGGGCGGTCAATAGCTACTACGGGTTCTGATCTAAGCGCCCAAGCCCTCACACGCGGGGTGCTTCCATTGGGAAGCGGCCACAGTGGGTTTCTCCCTGTGGCCGTTATTGTCAATTCACTATCTGAAAATTACTGCGCTGCGACCTTGGTGGCCTTTGCGCCCAGATCCGCATTTTGCGGAGTTGCCGTTGGCCCACCCGTTTAAATAGCACGTCCCATTCCTGCCGCAGCCTCTCGCTTTCGTCTCCGCCTTTGAACATAAAGTGTAGAGAGATGGCAGTGTTGGCCATCTGCGCCTTTGCATCCGAACTCACGACCGAATGAAATGCCGCTGACGCGGGCGCCGTGTGATGTGGTGGAGCATTCCGATCGTAGAGGCCGATCGCAATCAGCGAGGGGCGAGAACTCTTGGAGCGCAAACATGGCAATCCAAATCGTTATGGATCAATCCGGCGATACCCGGCGGCCGCGGATCATGGATCCAGGTCTTTTGCTCAAGTACCAATCGGAGAAAGATCTCCCCGTTTTTCGGGCGCACGACCTTGAGCAAATCCGACGTTCATTCGGCCGCCTCTCTCAGGACGTCCGCTCCTTCACCGAAAACCTCGTCAACGCAGCAAAGACACCGGAGGAAAATTAGGACAATCGCAAACGTTGACCGCGCCGCCAGATTTCCGCAGCCACGACGCGCTGTAGCGTCACCGCGTTCCGATCCCCAAGGGATTTATAATTTGCGCATTGGGTTCGGCATCGCTTTCATTAGCGCATGCATCGATCCCGCTCTCATAGAAAGCCGGGCCACATGTACGGCAACTAAAGGTCGATGTCATCCTTACCGTGGATAGCGCAGTTGCGACGGCACAGTGGCGCTTTTTGAGCGGCAAATACTTTGAACCTCCGTGGGAACAATACGTTAGAGTCTCGATGATCCCGATCGCGACACATAGAGATTACTTTGTTGCTGTCACTCAGGAGGGTGGTGGCCCGGATTGCTTTTGCTGGGAACTTCGTCACAGGAAAACACCGATGGGAGTGAAAGTGAGGGTGCATGGCTTCCGCTCTCCCGAGGCTGCGGAAGTGGCTGGAAAAACCGCATTGGCTGAATTTCTAGAAGGCCTATCGATAGAGGAATTGTTGGGTGCCTGAACAGGAAAGGCGGCCAGAAAATCTCTGCGAGCGGGAGCAAGCTGGCGAAAATTCAAAAGATGCATGCTTGCGCTTGCTAGATCTTTGTCACGAACTGATCATCTGACGGTATATATGCCCATCAAAGTGAATTCCCTTAATGATCTCGTAGCGAACGTCACGGACGTGGAGGTCACCGCAGAGTGGTACCAACGCGTCTTGGGCATGGAAAGAAAAGACCTCGATCCGGGACACGGAAAGCAAAAACGAATTGCTGCTGTTCGGCAATCAAAAGGTCAACTTGCGTCCAGTCTCAGCAGACAAGGAAGAATGGGTCACAGCCGACCACGAAGAAGCAGGCAGTGAGGACCTCTGTTTTTTGACAGACACAACGCCGCAGGAGGTGATTGACCATCTCAAGAGCTGTGGCGTTACCATTGAAGAAGGACCGGTGAACAAGCAAGGTGCAATCGGCTCCTTGAAGTCGGTCTATTGTCGCGACCCGGATGGTAGCCTTATCGAGATTTCAGCTTACGAGGACTAACTCAGCGGCGTACGCATCTTCGTAGTCGCGTAGTATATTTCAATCTGAAGCATGGGGTAGGGTAACGCTATTATTGCGCCGAGGATCTTATGAAATCGGGCAAACGATTTGATGTTAGGGCAGCGCAGAATAGTAATGGCAAAGTCATCAAAACTCGTTGCGGCAAAGCGCGGGCGCGTCTTGTTGGTGAGGAGAAGGCGCGACCGGTTATGGATGTTCCCTGGGGTTCGCAGGCGTGGGCGGGAAACGGAAAAAGATTGCCTGCGCAGGGAAATCCGGGAGGAGCTTCCAAGCTCAAACTGGGGCGGTTGAAGCTCTGGAAAGAAGTCAAGGCCAAGAACCGCAGATCAGGACGGAAGATGAGCGATGCTATATTCATTGCTAATAGAGCCTCCGGTCGTCTCGCCATCGGTTACAAGCAGGAAATAGACAAGGCGACGTGGCATAAGCCGCGCCCGCGCGGCATCCAGTTAACACCGACCTCTCGTTACATCCGCGACAAGCTGTTTCCCAAGCGAGGCTAACGATTTCCGCGTTTGGCACGTTTGAGACATGTGGACCGACACTGAAGATGTCCGTTCATCGGTTAGACCGGAAGTCATCAGCGGACGGTGAAAACAACGCGATTGACCCCAAGCAGACATGGGACACCCAGCAAATCTGTCCATATAAAACGTCTATCGTCGGTTTAGATACGAAGGCTAGCTAGAATTCCCTCATAATAGCACGGAGCCTGCAACGCGACCGCGGATGGCTACTTGCGCCGTTCGGCGGCAGTGCGGTGAAGCTTGGTCTGATATCTCAAATACCCGGCGCGCTGATCTCATGGCGGACATCAGCTCCTTAGGTCGTACCGAGAGTTTGCAATCGATCTCAAAAATTTGCATCCGCTGATGTGAACCAGTTCACATCGACGCCGCACGTTTGATCCGACGGTCAAGTGGGGCACCTCAACGTAGGAGAGGAAAATGTGCGCACTTTTTTCTTGCCCTCGCGACGGAGCACGAGCATGTGCTCGAAGCCGCACGGCGCCGTCTCGACGAGTTCGCAGGCGGCAAGTGGAAAGAGGAGCATATGCTGACCTTGCTCCCACCTGCGTGAAACCCCCATCGCTGGGCAACACGGAAGGAGGCAATCCCATGAAATCGGTTTTGAGGTCGCCGGCAGCAACTTTGCTGCCAGGCATAGTCGCTGCCGCGCTATTGGTTGCGCCCGCGCGCGCCGATGTCGTCACCGATTGGAACGTGACCGCCAATGCCCTGGTGGCCAACGACGTCGGCAACAATCCCAGACTGCGCACCTTGGCCATGGTGCATGTCGCGATGTCCGACGCGATCAACACGGTGCAGAATCGCTACACCCGCGTGGTCGCGACGCTTCCGGCCGCACCGGGCGCGTCGGCCGAAGCTGCGGCCGCGACGGCCGCGCGGCAGATCCTCACCCAGATCTACCCGGAACAGAAAGCCAAGATCGAAGAGGCCTACGCGGCATCGCTCAAGGCGATCCCGGACGGGCCCGCCAAGACCGAAGGCATCAAGCTGGGTATGGAGGTGGCCGAGGCGGTCCAGGCCGACCGCGCAAACGACGGCACCAACGCCCCCGACACCTACCGGCCGCACACGACCCCTGGGGCCTACGTGCCGACGACGCCGCCGCTGTGGGAGCAATATGCGCGCGCGAAGCCATGGGTGCTCAAGAGCGCCGACCAGTTCCGGCCCGGCCCGCCGCCGGCACTGTCGAGCGCGGAGTGGGCCCGCGACTACAACGAGGTGAAGAGCCTCGGCGGCACCAAGAGCACGGCGCGTACTCCTGAGCAGACCGAGGCGGTGAAGTTCTGGGGCAACGTCAATTTCGGCCCCGCGTGGCAAGCGGCGGCGCGCGAGCTCGCGATGAAGAAGGAAATGCCGCTCGCCGAATGTGCCCGCCTGTTCGCGCTGCTCAACATGAGCCTGGCGAACGCCTACATCGTCAATTGGGACGCGAAGTACACCTACAATTTCTGGCGGCCCGTCACCGCGATCCGCAATGGCGACCAGGACGGCAACGATGCAACCGAGCGCGATGCCGGCTGGACCTCGTTCAACCCGACGCCGATGCATCCCGAATACCCGTCGCAGGCGACCATCAACGCAACGATCGCGTCGGCGGTTCTGGAATCGGTGTTCGGCCCCGTGAAGGCCATTCCGTTCACGGCGACCGATGTGCGGGATCCGAAGCGGACGCGGCAGTTCGCCAGCCTGGCCGATATGGCCGAGGAGCAGAAGAATGTCCGCGTCTGGGGCGGCGTTCACTATAGATTCGCGATCCGCACCAGCGAGGACGTGGGCCCAAAGGTCGCGGCCTACATGATCGAGAACACGCTCAAGCCGGCGCGTTGACGTCTTCAACCGCTGAATGCGAAGCCCGGGACGCGCGGTAGCGCGCCCCGGGTTTCTTCTTGTCCGGACATTGCAGGGTGGTCCTGCACGCCTGAGCTAACGCCGGCAACTCAGACATTCGTTCAGAGCAGCGCGTATTCTCTCTTCGCCTATGTGCCCGGCCACCAGGTCCAACAGCTGCAGGGGCTCGCGCTACAGCGCGAGAATTTGCTGATCTCCCCATGGGGATCGGTAAGTCCTGCCCTCAGAGGCAGGATTTGCCGATCCATTGCGTGCGCTGATTATGGAAACACCAGTGTTTTCAAGCGTTTTTCCTCTGGTCCAAGACTTGCCCTTAGGTTGAGTACTGGGGATCAAGTTGAGTGCAGGAAATGAAGGTCACATGATTTCAGGTATGTCCAGCGTTGCGTCGAGTTACTTGCGTCCTGCATCGACGTTCACTTCAAATCCGACTTTGACACCGGCGGACGCCCAGCCGGATGCTTCGGCCACGACGGACTTGGGGACGAGCGGCCCCCGGATCAACATTTCGCAACTCAAGCCGCTGCAAGAGGCCAAGTTCATATCGGCGGCGGATGATCCTGTCTTGCACGACTTGATGGCGACAAACTGGCTGACCACCCATGGCGCGGGCGCAACGCAACCGTCCGTCTCAGACGATGCGCCTCAGAACACCTACGCGCAGGTGAAGGTTAACGGCAAGGTGGTCGCCACGCTGTACAACGGCGGATCGTCAACCATGACCAACGGCGCGGCGGCGAAGATCGGCGACCTGCGGGATCCTCCGGGTCTGAGCGGACCGGACTTGGCGCAATGGCGAGCCGATAGCTACGCAGAACTGCTCGGCGGGACAGTCGAGAAAGCCCCCACTGCAATCACGCACTCTCAATGGACGCCGCACGAAAGCAGCTCCACCACCTATAGCCGCGATCAACTCGACGCGGCGTTCCAGGCGATGGTGACCGAGGGACAGAAGGCCGCTGCGCAACGCCAATCCTCCTACCTGACATCACCAGCGCAGGCGGGCGCGAGCGCGGATTTCAGCGCCTGATCATGACGAAGTATGCCCGTCCGCCGGGCGACGCCGTGTTCGTCGCGGATCTGACTTAGTCGGATCCCCGCGGGTTGACCTCTCCTACGCGAGCGGGTTGAGAGCTTGAAACTCCAACGCATTGAGCACGAGGCCGCAATCGCCCAGCTTGGATCACGTCAATCGATCAGGCTGATGTGGAGGGCAATAAACTTGAGGCATCTTCTTTCGCGCTTAAAAAGTACCTTCGCGAAGGAGATGCTGCCTTCAGTGACTTCAGTTGTTCGTAGCCGAAGTGGTAATCGGGCCAAGGCAGCGGACATTGCGTCGCTTCCTTCCGTTTCAGATGCGCTCAATAGGAGCCGAAGTAACGGGGCCGGGTGGTTGGCGCCGCCTCGGTGCTTGCTACGCAGCGGGCCGGCAGGCCAGGCTAATGCGCTCCGCGTGCCTGTGGTCCGTTCCGCAGCAGCCACCGAGGACATTGACCCGCATCGAGCCATTTAAGGAAGGTTACGATATGCGCACGTTCGAGTGCTCGAAATGCGATATCGGCAAATGTCTGCTCGTTACGATTTAGATAGCCCTGTTCTATCGACCCGGAGTTCTAGAGTTTAGGAGGGTAGCGCGACTATCGGGACGACTTTTGTCCGTTCTCGCGCTCCAGGTGGGGCTTCTCGTACAAAACCGCGTTCAGAAGTGAGCGATGGACTTCTATTTTTCCGTTGTAACTGATCAAGCCCAGTTTGCGGAATTTGTTCATGAAGAAACTCACGCGGGATCGGGTCGTGCCGATCATTTCGGCCAATGTCTCCTGACTGATATTGGGATTGATGGGTGTCGGCGTGCCTTCCTTGCCGAAATTCGCCAGCAAGAGAAGAAGCCGTGCGAGTCGCTTTTCGCTCGAATTGAACAGTTGGTCGATCAGATCTTCTTCTACGCGGCTGTTTCGGGTCAACAGATAGGCTACAAATAATTCCGAAAATTTCGGTTCGTCATGCAATGCCGCCATCATCGCGGACTTGGTTATCGATGTGATCAAACTTTCTTCCATCGCCGTCGCTCGTTGCGATGCGCAACGCGTGGCCATTCATACACCCTTCGCCGAAGAACTGCCCCGTTTCCATAATGCCAACGACAGCTTCCTTGCCTTGTTCGGAGAGGACGACGACCTTGACCCTGCCCTTTTGAAGTAAAAAATCGTATCCGCTACTTCGCCTTGGGAGAAAATGACTGGTCTCTTCGGTACTTCGATATCGTTTTTCCCTCCCAACTTTGGCGAGAAACTCTTGAGGATCAAACGAATCCCGGGCGGGCGTTTTGACCATGTCGTCCTCGCGTGTTGTGCCATAATAGCCTCGCGAGCTCAAATCTAGCGGGTATGATACATTGGGCGTCAGTAAACTGCAAAATTCTTCGCGGAGCTGACCCGGACGCTATCAAGGGGGGCGACGTCGGCGGCCGCTCCATGGCTTTTTAAGCGCCCGTATCCGCGCATAGAATCGCAGCAACATCACTGAGCGGTCCAGAGGGACGGACGCTGTTCCGGCTATATTAGGCCCCCGGGTAAACCCTCTCCAGGTCCCGTCCCTAAATTCTTTTGGAATGTGAGCAATATTGATCACCGAGTTGGTATTGCGGCGGGGCAGGAGGATCACGTCATCACCGCACCGCCATCGGCATCCATCGGTGACGAGAGTGTAGCGCTCCCGCCCAATCAATGGATGCATCACATGCCTCAATCTCATGTTCGCCCCGAACCATCGCTTCTCCCGATTGAACGTCCGCGCTGTCCGAAATGCCAAGCCGGGCGCATGATGCTGGGCCGTATCGAGCCTGCCCCTGCCGGGGCCGATCTGCGGACCTTTGCGTGCCCGAAGTGCGAGTACGTCCACAAAGTGCTGGTTGATGACCCGTTCCAGTCCGCCAAAACGCGCTGGACCAACAGCGATCTAAATCCACCAAAGTAAGTCGCACCGAACCAATGCCACAACAAACCCGACCATCGCTCGATGCTCACGACTTGGACGCTAAAGCAGCGGCGGCCCTAGATGAAGCTCGTGAGATGCCGCCCGGCCATGAGCGGACCGAGGCAATGAAAAAGCTGGCATTCTCCGGAACGCCGCCGACATTCAGGGTGTCTTTTTTGCCAAGAGCGGAAGGCCCGTAAAGTAGGCCGCCTCAATTGGCGGTCTCTTTCATTTCGCACCAGCGATGTCGCCTAATGGCACTTTTCGGACCTGACGGCTCGAACTGGCGATGTCGGTTCATGAGAGCAAAGCGGACTTCCCAGTTGCGCACTCAGACTTCTGAGTTTGACCCAAAGCAGTCGTTTGATTGTTCAAGTTTTACCGTTTCAATGGACGTATGAGCGACGGTTCTGATCTACGAGTGGCGGCGACAACAGGCGAGAGGTCGTTATGACGGGGACCGTCATCTTTATCGTTTGGGTGTGGGGAATAGTTTTCCTAATCGCTGCTATTCCGGGAGTAGTCATTGGCTGGGTAGCTCAGGATCGCTAGTTCATCCATGTTCTTTCTCAAAACAAAAGGGCTGCCCGACTGGCACGGGCAGCCCTTTCTCCAGCTTCCTCACGTAAGTTAGGCAGCCGTGCAGTGCACACTTTTGAGCGCATAAAGGATAATGCTCAAAGAGCAAACCAATCAGCGAAAATAGAGTTCCTGCGCCCGTTACAGGACGACTGTTTCTTGCGTCCCGGGGTCCCGGGACCGGACGCTCATGACGCCCGCCGCTGCCGCCCGCGTGCGGGCCAGCTGTCCAGCAGCGTCTGCGTCGTGACGGTTTCAACCTGTTCGCCGAACCGGTTCATGTAAACATTCATCATCGCGTCGTGGGTTTCATCAGCGGAGCTGCACAGGGCATCGGTGACCAGGATGACGCGGAAGCCCCAGTCGATCGCTCCCAGCATGGTGGCCATCACGCAGACATCGGTCTCGCCGCCGGTGATGATGACGGTATCGATCCCTGCGCCGCGGAGCTGCTGATGCAGGTCGCTCCCGGTCCACGGAGAATAGACATGCTTGTCGAAGATGCGGGCAGGGGGCACGAACGCGGCGAGATCCGGGACCAGGCCGATCATCTCCGGGCCCAGCTGCTCGATCGTCATCGATCCCCAACGCTCATAATAGTGACGCCACATCCCCACACCCTGACCCGGCTTTTGGGCCGGAATGAAGCGGGTGAATATCGTCTTTTCAGGATGGGTGGAGGTGATCGACAGGATGTTGGGAAGGACGCGCTCAAGCCAAGGCATTTTCCACTCAGTGCCCTCGGTAAACATCCTTTGCATATCGACGCAGATGTGAACCGCCGTCTCCCCGGGCGCGCCGTAGCGCAATGTATCGCTCTTGGACATGGCCTTATCCCTGAAAACCAGCCCTAACATAGTCGTGCCGATCTGGTTCCAACTGTTAAGTAAAGGGTTGCAGGCGTGTGCAACCCGGCTGGCAGTCGAGGGGCGCAGCGTAGCTGGCGACGAGCGGAGCGAGCGCCGCCCTTGACGGCCAAGGGCGCAGCCCTCTTTTCTGCTGAGCGTGTCCGGTCCTGTTTTCTGCGCGAGGGATCGTAACCGGATGGCCGAGGCGAAGACTCGGGCGTCGCAAGACGCTAGAGCCCGGCCGCCGCGGAAGCGGCGGCGCGCCGACTGGAACTCATAGTATGCGACTGGTGTTGGGTATCACCAGACCATCCAGGGAGACGACAGTGGCAAAACGGGCAACGACGAAGAAAGCAGCGAAGAAGCCGGCAGCGAAACGCGAACTGATTTCACCGCGGGGAGACAAGCGCTACATCCGGCGCGACGCTGCGGGCCGGATCAAGGAAAGCGATGATGTGAGCCGCTCGCTGTCCCAGGATCGCCGCCGTAAGGCGAAGAAGGCAGCCAAGTCCGGCCAGGGCGACCGTGGCGACCGGAAGCCCGCCTCGAAAGCTTCGGCGCGGAAAAAGACGCGTGCCAAACGCTAGTCACACCCTCGATCTTTTCGGGGACGACGCTCTTCCTGAGGGTTTCAGATATCAACCTGATTTCATGAGCCCCGAGGAAGAGCAGTCTCTTTTAAAGCATATTGTGCCCCTTCCTTTTCGTGAATTTGAGTTTCACGGCTTCACCGGAAAGCGCCGGGTCGTTTCGTTCGGCTGGCGCTACGATTTCAACGGCGGCGGCCTGATCAAAGACGGAAGACATGCCGGACTTTCTGTCCGGCATACGCGCGCGGGCGGAAAGCTTCGCGGAAATCGCGCCCGGCAGTCTCCAGCAGGTTCTTATCACCGAATACACGCCCGGCGCAGCCATCGGCTGGCACAAGGACCGCTCGGTATTCGGCGACGTCGTCGGCATCTCGCTTCTGTCCGCCTGCACCTTCCGGCTGCGCCTGAAAGCGGGCCATCGCTGGCAGCGGCGCAAGCTCACTGCAGAGCCGCGCTCTGTTTATCTTCTGCGCGGGCCTGCACGATCCGAGTGGGAGCACAGCATCCCCGGCGTCGACAGCCTGCGCTATTCCATTACATTCAGAAATGTTCTCGAAGAGACCTCGCTCGAAGGGCCGCAGGCATGAGCCGGACTTCCACTTTGCCGAAGCGGCTTCAGCCGATGCTTGCCACCCTGACCGACGGGCCTTTCGACGATGCCGGCTGGATCTTCGAGGACAAGTATGATGGCTTCCGCATGGTCGCCAAGATCGAAGGCGGCAAGGTCACTCTCTACAGCCGCAACGGCAAGATCATCAGCCACAGCTACATCGAAGTCGCCAGGGCGCTCGAAGGCGTGAAAGGCGACGCGGTGATTGACGGCGAACTCGTCGCCCTGGACGAAAACGGGGTATCGCATTTCCAGCTGATGCAGAATGCGCTCCGCCACGAGGCGAAGCTCCAGTATTGCGCCTTCGACCTGATGTTTCATGATGGGGAAGATCTGCGCAGGCTCACGCTGCTCGAACGCAAAAAGCGCCTCAAGGAAATCCTGCCGCGCAACAAACTCATCGCGTTCAGCCGTCACCGCAAAACCGAGGGCACGAAGTTCTTCGAGGAAGCGGAGCGCAAAGGCCTTGAAGGCATCATGGCCAAGCGCGCCGACAGCAAGTATCTGTCAGGCGCCCGCACCGACAACTGGCTGAAGATCAAGACTTCGAAGCGCCAGGAAGTCGTCATCGCGGGTTTCACCGCGCCCAGGCGGACGCGTCCTTTCTTTGGAGCGCTTGCCCTCGCAGTGCGCGAGAAGAACGGCTGGCGCTACATCGGTCACGTCGGCACGGGGTTTAGCCACAAGACGCTTGAGGAGCTTCACGGCAAGCTCATCAAGCTCAAGACCGCGAAGTCTCCGTTTGCAACGAAGGTCAAGGACGAAGCCGTCACGACCTGGGTCAAGCCGTCGCTCGTTGCCGAGGTGAAGTTCACCGAATGGACGACCAAAGGCGAAATGCGACATCCCGTCTATCTCGGCCTTCGAGCCGATAAACGTGCCGAAGACGTTACGCGCGAGCGCGAAAAGACGCGCGGGAAGTAGCCAAAGCCCTTGCGTTTTTATGACTTCAGGCGGACTTTTTGGATCTCGCCACCTTTTTCGCCGGAGCTTTCCGCCTAGCGGGCGTGGGAGCCGGTTTTTCCTTCTGTCCGATGCTTGCTCGCAAGGCATCCATCAGGTTGACGACATTATCGGGAGTCGTTTTCTTCGCTGCCGTGATCGGCAGACCCAAAGTCGATAGCGTGTTAAAAACTAAGCCGACAAACGGGCGGCGTTCGCTGACACTATTTTTCTGTAGTGGTCCAAAACGCGGGCGGCATCGCCTCCGCGCATCAGAATGACGCGCGCTTCTTCCAGCGCATTGACCTTCTCGTTGAACATCAGAAACATCTCTTCGGACGTGCTCTTCCCGGCTGCGATCAGGCGAAGTCGCATATCGATGACGTTCAGTGCGTCCATCATGAGGCTGAGCATTGGGTAGGCGAAAAGCATGGGGGTACTCCGGGACACAAAGGTTGATTGTCAATGAACGGGGCGACAATCCAAATGTATTGATGTCATGGGAAGGTCGGCGGGAGCGTGGATAATCAAGCGCGGCCTGATTTGTTCCTAATGGCAATTGGGGCCGCTTCTGGCCGAAGCGGCGTCGTGTTTTCCAAAGCGGTAAGGAGCTGGGATACTTCCTTCGCAACGGCAGAGCAGCCCGCTCCGCGAAGAGCTTCTACGGAGAAGCCTCCAGTTAATACACCGGCTGCTGCTGTTCCCGCCCCGGAGGCGGCTTCGGCATCATAGGGCGTATCTCCGATCATCACTGCCTCAGGCCCGGTCAGGCCGAGCTTCCTGAGCGCGACACCCACGATACGTGGATCCGGCTTCCCATGTTCGACATCATCGCCGCATGCCGTTGCTCCGATAAACTCATCGATGCCCAGCAGCGACAGGTAATGTTTGAGCTCCGGTCCTTTGCAATCGGTCGCAAGCGCAAGCTTGCCGCCGCGCCGGGTGAGCGTCTCGAACACATCCCGAACACCGCGAAAAGCTTTGACGGTGTGGAGATATTTGCTTTCGTAGATTTGTGCTTGACCATGCAGGATCTGTGCGCGCAAAGCATCATCCAGGTCCGGCGCTATAATCTGCAGTGTCTGGTTGCCATCCAGGCCTGAGTAGAGCTGCAAGGCCTCATACGGCACATCGATGCCCGCTTCCTCAAGTGCTTCTTGAAGGCTGCGCAGGTTTTGAGGGACGCTGTCAACGAGCGTGCCTTCAACATCAAAGATATAGCCCGAGAACATACCGGCCTCGTCGAACGGAGGAATATCCGAGGACAGCGCGCGAAAGCGTTACAGGTTCCTTTCGCTCAGCGACAAGGCGGAGGGTGTGCTTGGCCAGAACCGAAATGCGGAGGGCGTGTTCGAAGCTTACTCCGGCGGCCGTAATCGTGGCGTTAGCCATAGTCTCAAGCGTCTGGGTGCCATCGGATGCGGTCGTGTGGCAGTGGAGTATCCCGTGAAGGTCATTGTCGCTTACAAGCTTTGGCAGCTTGTGCCGCGCTGCCCTCGCGATTTCATCCCGGCCTTCGCGCAGTTCCCGCTCTATGAATTGAAGACCCCGGGCTTCGTAGATATCTTTCTCCGTCGCTGAAGCGATGAGTTTCCTGCCGCGATAAAGCCCGTCAGGCCTGAGCTCCAGACCCTTGTCATGTGCAAGCTCTGCAAGCTGTTTCAGATGTTCAGCCGAGCCCGTCGCATGGAGGAGGCTCGCGCCGTAATGCTTCTTGTCGGTTACGGCGAGCGTAAGACCGCGGGAAGTCTCCTCACTCCCGGACGGCTTCTTGGTTTCCGCGACGAGCGCGAGATCTGTGACAAGTTCGCTCCCCCTGCGGAAGTCACCTACGATTTAGACGCAAGAATATTCAAGGTGCTGTTGCTTCACGGTCGCAACGGCGGGCCAAAGCCGGCAGCGCAGCATCTCACTGAGCTGTTCGCCGGTGCCTTTCCTGGGCTGGGCCATAACTGGCTCCATGGTAGGCCCGTGAAATGGGCCGATGCGTAGCGAGAAAAACGATCAGTGCCCTACCGGCAAAACTGGTGCGCCCGTGGACTAGCGGCGGAACGCTGGCAGGATGAAAACGTTTTTTTTTGGCAGGAGAACCCGACGCGCAGCGAGGGTTATCGTGCCACAAAATCATATCTCAAGAGCAGCGAGTTCGCTGCCGCATTTGTGCAGGTGCAGTTAAATCCGCCGATCGGCACAGCGGGATGAGGCGACGACTGCGCGGGAAACCGAAACAAAAGAACGCCCCCGCAAGAGGCGGATACTCGTTCGTGCCGTCCGTCGAGGCCAAGCGGACCAGGGAAAACAGGAACGGGAAGCGGCCTACCGAATTGACATCAAAATCTCACAGAAAGTACCGGCCTGCGATGCCACCCGGCAAACGAAACGAAGTTAGCGGCGACTCCGCTCTGGGAGCAATGGCAACGCTCGCGGCAGCTGTCGCGGTCGCATACCTGCTGCCGGAAGGAGAAACGAAAAAGCCGGGGCGGGCGAGGGGACTGGAGCCGCAGCCAGCCGGCAGAGACGCGCCAACCGCCGTGGCACATGACGCGGCCCGGGGCAGGGATGCGCGCGATCCCTCCGAAATCCCGGCCAAGGGATGGAAAGACATTCTGCTATCGCGTCTACGGAAACATTTCCGATCACCGGGTACTTGCGCTTGCCGCGGGCATGACCTTTTACAGCCTGCTCGCGATCTTTCCCGCGCTTGCAGCGCTTGTCGCGATTTACGGTCTGTTCGCAGATCCCGGCGCGATCGCCGCACACCTCAATGAGGTATCCGGGTTCATCCCCTCCGGCGCGCTGGATGTTGCGCGCGATCAGCTGACCCGGGTCGCCTCTAAAGGAGAGGCGACGCTCGGATTCACCTTCGCGATCGGCCTTGCCGTCTCCTTGTGGAGTGCCAACGCGGCCATGAAGTCCCTTTTCGACACGCTGAATATTGTTTACGCGGAGCAGGAGAAACGGGGCTTTATAAAGCTGAACGCGATCTCGCTCACCTTTACCGCGGGAGCGGTCGCATTCATTCTTATCGCCATTGCCGCCGTCGCCGTGTTGCCGATGGCGCTCACATTCATCGGCCTGACGAACTTCACAGATCTCCTGCTGCGCATCGCGAGATGGCCGGCTCTCGCCCTCGGCCTCGCTTTTGCGCTGGCGCTTATCTATCGCTTCGGTCCGAGCCGAGCGGCTCCGCAGCTGGCGATGGATTTCATGGGGCAGTGTCGCGGCAGCGCTGCTGTGGCTTGCAGGATCGGCGTTGTTCTCCTTCTACGCCGCCAACTTCGGCAATTTCAACGCGACGTACGGTTCGCTGGGCGCAGTCATCGGTTTATGACCTGGCTATGGATTTCAGCTATCGTGATATTGCTGGGCGCGGAGCTCAACGCCGAAATCGAACACCAGACAGCACGCGACACCACGACGGGCCACCCGAAGCCGCTTGGTTCACGCGGCGCTCATATGGCCGATTCCGTTGGCGCGGCGAAGAGCTCGTGAGAATCAAGACGGCTTCCAGCTGGCGAGTTAGGCGAGAATGAATGATTTCTGGGATCGGATGAAGCGTGAACTGCGCGATGCGATCCGCGAGTCCGGGCGGCCGGACCTGATGCTCGCGATATTTTCCGGTGTGACCGCCTGGGCTTTGACGTCCGTGTTGCGATTGGCGGTTACTGTGCTTCAGAGTCTAGTAAAGCCTTGCGCTACTGCTGCAAAGACGGGTCGCCCGTTTCCCCACGAGCCCGGGATGACAGAAAAGGAACGCCCTCATCCGGAGAGGACACGGGCGGCCTCCGGTCAGCTGTTCAGCATCCGCGGTAATGTCGGTGGCCACTTCGTTCGGGGGCGGGAATAAACCCGGCCGCGATGCGGCCAGGGACCACAGGCGCCCGGGAGGAACATTCGTCTGAAATTGCGGTTGGGCTGTCAGGTTTTCAAAGGAGGATCTGATGGCAACCGAAGAAAGAGAGACAAGCACTCTGATTGGTAGCGACAAGGTCGAAGGCACTGCGGTGTACGGAGCGGATGAAAGCCAGATCGGTTCGATCGAGCGCGTCATGATCGACAAGCGGTCCGGCAAAGTCTCGTACGCGGTTCTGAGTTTCGGCGGTTTCCTCGGTATCGGGGACGATCATTACCCGCTCCCGTGGGAGTCGCTTAAATATGATACCGGCCTCGGCGGATACCGAACCGGCATCACGGAAAAGCAGCTGCAGGGCGCGCCAAAATACCGGAGCGATAACGATTGGAGTTGGGAAGACCCGGCCCGTACGCGCGGCGTTAATGAGTACTACGGCGTCATCCCAACCTGACGCGCATCCTGATGAGAAAGCCCGCCGAAAGGCGGGCTTTTTCTGCCCAATACGCGCATGAAAAAGCCGCTGGCAATCGACCAGCGGCCCCGGGAAAAGCGATTTAGGTCTGAAATTTATTCCAGCCCCGGTGACATAACGCTACGACACCTAAGGGCCGGAAAAAGGTAATTGCGGTTCCCCTCACGGAACAAACGGCGGCGTGGTCATTGAGGGACGCTCGTGCGGCAGAATTGGTAGCCATCGCCCCAAATTCTCAGCCCTGCAGTAGGAACCAGTCATCTCTTCGTTCCGTTAGCTGCCCAGCTTCACCACGGTGACGCAGAAATCTCAAAAATTGGAGAAGCGTAAATGGCAAAAGAGCCGAAGACACTCGACGATCTGTTTCACGATACTCTGAAGGACATCTATTTCGCGGAGAAGAAGATCCTGGCCACCCTGCCGAAAATGGCCAAGGCTGCCCAGAGCGAAGAGCTGAAGGCTGCGTTCGAGAAGCACCTCACCGAAACCGAAGGCCAGATCGAGCGTCTGGAAAAGGTTTTCGCCGTCATCGAAAAGAAGCCGCAGGGAAAAACCTGCGCGGCCATCGTCGGTATCACGGAAGAGGGCGCCGAGATCATGGAAGAATACAAGGGCTCGCCCGCTCTCGACGCCGGTCTCCTGGCCGCCGCACAGGCAGTCGAGCACTACGAGATTTCCCGCTACGGCACCTGATTGCCTGGGCGGAAGAGCTCGGTCTCGAAGACGCAGTTTCGCTTCTTGAGGAAACGCTTGAAGAGGAAGAAGCCACGGACGAGGCTCTGACGAAATCGCCAAGACCGCGATTAATCAGCAGGCCGAAGCTGCGTAAAGTCAAATTACTTAACGAAGAATGCCCCGCAGACGCGGGGCATTTTTTGCGACATCCTAAGGCTAAGCGGCTGGCTTCACTTGAGAACGCGTAAGCGGCCGTCCCCTTCGAGCGTGCACAGTTTCACTTCGCTGCATTGACCTCAAGTTCGCGCAGTTGCGACTTCAGTTTTCTTCCGACAACATCTCTTTGCGCAGGTTCTGTTTTCACAGGCGGCCATTTTGAATAAGCTTCAAGGCCGGCGGCTTCAGGATGGGCCGGATGGACGGAAATTTGTACGACAGCCAATCAAGCAAATATTCCCAACCGACCTTCTCGCGCTGAAAGGCTGCGCTTTAGCGACGGCTGGTTGTTACCAAGCGAACGACGGTCGTTCGATCCGTGTTGCGGAGGCACGCCGGTGAAAAGTTTGGCCATACTTGTTTTGAACAATCTTCGGTCGCGCCCTCAGCCTTGACGGGCTGCGACGATGTCTCTTCTGCTCTCGCGGCAGTAGTAAGCAGGAGAGAAAGCGCGATAGCAGATAGAACGTATTTCATTTTGCGCCTCGTTTGAGCTGCCAACGAGCGGAATCACGCTGCGTTCCGGCAAATTGTCGAACTAGAAAGAAAAACCCTGCCGAGGACCGCTCGGCAGGGCCACGCAGGCGATGGACGCGCAAAGTGGGGCCCTGATCGTCCATCGAGCACTGCGAACTCGTACTGATCGCGGATCAGTTTTCCGTACAAACCTTCATCGTTTTCATGCCAGTTTCGGCTTCGGTCCTGGTTTTGAACACGCCGTTGTCGACTACCGTCGTCGTGGTGGTCGGCTTTTTATCGACAATGGTGCATTTCTTGGTGGTTGCATCTCTCACCACATAATATTCCGAGGTAACGGCGGTTTGCGCAAAGGCCGAAGTGACCGCAAACGCGACGACGGCGCTTGAAAGCAGCAGCTTTTTCATGGTGTCTCCTCCAGTGATAATTGGGCCGAATTGCTTATTTTTCCCGGCCAACTTGTGTGCGATTTAGTGCACGACGCGGACAAAATAGTAGCCGACGCCGCCGACAACGATCACAGTAGGAACCGCCCACAGCAACAGTACCGGCATTTACGCCTCCTCATAAATTGCCCACGGTATTCCAACGGTGCGTATTGCCACTTGTTCCCGATATATTATCGGCTGCTAGATGGAAAGCAGCTGCGGCACGCGCCCGAAAGCAGTACGGCGGGTTGCTCGAACGGCGGAGGGCCTTGGCAAAAGCGCGTACGCGCCTAGGTCACTAGTTTAGGAACTATAGCGGTAGCGAAAGGTTACGAGCGCTCCTGAAACTCTGGAGAAAACTATGAAACGCTCATTTCTCTACCTTTGTATTGGATTATTGGCAGCTACGACGGCGTCGGCGCAAAATCCGCCCGCGCAGTCAGGACCGAACAACAACGCGGTCAATAGTGCCGGTCAAAACAACTCCAACGCTCCGGTCGCGGGTCGCAACAGCTTCACCGAAGGCCAAGCGAAGTCGAAAATCGAGGACGCCGGCTACACCAATGTCACGGAACTAAAGAAAGACGACAATGGTGTTTGGCGCGGCAAGGCCAGCAAGAGCGGCTCAGCCACTGCGGTAAGCGTCGATTTTCAAGGCAACGTCAATTCTGCCAAGTAAGGAAGACCAAACATGACTGTTACCATTTCTCGTCTTTACGATACTCACAACGACGCCCAGCAAGCTGTTAGGCGCCTGGAAGCCGCAGGCGTGCCGCATTCGGACATCAGCCTCGTCGCCAATAACTCGGATGGCTGGTTCAACTCCGACAAAAAGGTGGATCGCGATCGCGATGGCGTGGATGATCGCGCCGAGGGCGCTGGGAAGGGCGCTGGCATTGGCGCGGGCGTGGGTGGCGCAGCTGGCCTTCTTGCCGGACTTGGCTTGTTGGCAATACCCGGGCTTGGACCCGTTGTTGCGGCTGGTTGGCTGGCTGCCACAGCGGTTGGCGCGGCAGCGGGCGCAGCCACCGGCGGTATTGTCGGCGCGCTCACAGAGGCAGGCGTGTCTGAGGCAGATGCCCACTCCTACGCCGAGGGCGTCCGTCGGGGCGGCACGCTGGTTTCAGCGCGGGTCGCCGACGCCGAACGTTCCCGTCTCGAAGCGATGTTAGATGAGTTCTGCTATCAATCTGCGTGACCGAAGCGCGGCCTGGCAAAAGGCGGGGTGGAAGTCGTTCGATGCCGGCAGCAAGCCCTACGGCGCTGAAGAGGTCCGAAAGGAACGGGCCCTGTACGGCGGTGGACTTCGTTAATCCTCAAGACGGCCCGCTTCGGCGGGCCGTCTTTCGGGTGATTATCAAAGTTGAACGGGACCAGAGTCGTTACGTTCCAACGCTTGATTGCGAGTAATTTGGTGCGCTCCGCTACTGCCGCGGCGGGTGTACGATCGATGCGCCGTTGGGTTTCTGATTTGTATTTCTGGGCTAAAGCCGTACCGAGGAACGTCATTCTCGCTGAACCGTTCAGGATGTGCGTTTAACCCAAGGAAAACCCGCTGGCACAAAGCGCTGTACCAGCGTCAAGTGGGGGATACGCGTAGCGTCCAGCGCATATCCGGCTGGATAGTTTGCCCGCAATTGAGCGTTCAGCGATATCGATTTAGCGATTGTTGCCCGGTCAGGTAGGAGTAGCACATCGATCGCGATCAAATCTGGGTGGGATGCTCCCATGTGGTACCTCTGCTTGGTTGGCGGATTGCCCGTCAGCTCGTTCTTGCACACCCGACCTAACCCGCCCCAGTTAAGTCAACGCGATGTACACAACAAAAGATCGCGCGAAGGCGCTCTCAATCTCTTCGGTACGCGGTCTCAATCTCTTCGGTATAAAGAGTCGTAGAGCTATTTGAGCTTTCTTGCGTCGACGGGGTCCTCTGGCGAGCTAGGCCGGATCCCGGCGAGCCGATCGACCTACCGTTGGTTGCGGTCCCGACACCCACGCCTGGTCATCCTCCCAGTTTCTCAGGGCAGCGAAACGCTGGTGTACCTGTCGAGACACCAGAGGTCACGACGGGTTTCCAAAGTGCGCTTGATGCTGGAGGGACACTTCGCGCGCGAGCCGCATTCTGGTTGCCGCTCCTGGCGCTGTTCAACGCGCGCGTCAGGCTGAATTGGCGGGGCTCGCTGTGGCCAATGTCGAGTCAGAGCCAGAGACACAAATGCCGCTGCTCTTCGTCACTAAACGGACGTCCTCCCATTGTTTAAAAAAGTCGCCTGCACATGGTCCATTATGAAAATTAGGAACGCGTCGGTTGAGCGCAGTTTATTCGCCGGAACCTTAATCCGTCTCATGCGTTACGGGGCCGAGAAGGAGAGTTCATGCATCGCGTTAGACTGGTGATAGCAGATCGACGTCCCATTGTTTTGCAAGGTTTTGTATCGCTGTTCGGAGCGCAGCCCGATTTCGAGGTGGTTGCATGCTGTCTCGATGGAGCTAGTTGCCTTGCAGCCATTCGCAGGTTGACGCCCGATGTGGTGCTACTGGAGGACGGGTTCACGGATGTGACCGCGTCCGACATGCTCGCCGTCGTGGGCGACAAAGGCCTTTCTTCCCGACTGGTGTTCTTCACCGCTTCTGTCGCCTGTGGCGATCTTGCCACAGCAATGGCGACCGGTGCTTGCGGCATGATATCGATGAGCGCCAAACCGGAAGCGCTAGTGCAGTCCGTGAGGCTGGAAAAACCGGGGTCAGACCTGGCGAGGGTCGGTAACGAAGCCAATGGAATCGCGTCGTTCGGTAATAACGTTCGGGCAATTCTGACCGTCAACGAGCGGACGATCATGGATCTCGTCGCCGAGGGGTTGTCAGACAGCGATATTGCTCGGGTGCTCGGTGTCGTCCCGGACATCGTCAGGATTCACCTCAACCACGCGCGAC